>JAWLHJ010000001.1:0-1018088 GCA_041690395.1 Longimicrobiales bacterium
CGGGAGACTCGGGGTCGCCGAGCGGATCGGATGCGAAGCATCCGTAGCGAAGCGCCCCGAGGAGACCCCGAGTCTCCCGCGCCGTCCCCCCCTCACCCCTCAGTCCTCAACCCACTCCGCCAGGAACAAATTCGTGTCGTTCGACCCCTCGTTGAACCGATTCGACCCGAACACCAGGTACCGTCCGTCCGGGCTGAACACGGGGAATCCGTCGAACTCCTCCGAGTAGGTGATCCGCTCGAGTCCGGTCCCGTCCAGCCCGATCATGTAGATCTCGAACTCGCGACCCTGCGGATCTTCGTGGTTCGAGCTGAAGAGGATCCTCTCCCCGTCCGGATGCCAGTACGGCGCGAAGTTCGCGCCGGGCAGGTCGGTCACCTGTCGCTTGTTCGAGCCGTCCGCGTCCATGACCCAGATATCCAGGTCTCCCGGGCGGATGAGGCCCTCGCCGAGCAGCCGCCGATAGTCGTCGGCCTCCTCGCCCTCCTCCGGATAGTGCGCACGCCAGATGATCTGGGAGCCGTCCGGGGAATAGAACGCGCCCCCGTCGTACCCCAGCCGGTCGGTCAGCCGACGGACGTCGCTGCCGTCGAGGTTCATCGAGTACAGGTCGAGGTCTCCGTCCCGCACGCTCGTGAAGACCACACGGTCACCGACGGGGGACACGGTCGCCTCGGCGTCGTAGCCGTCGGTCTCGGTGAGCTGCCGGAGATCCGTGCCGTCGAGATTCGCGGAGAAGATGTCGTACGTGTCGTAGATGGGCCACACGTACCCCATCGACATGTCCGGAGAAGCGGGGCACGAAGCGTCGTGGTGATGGGTAGACGAGTAGATGATCCGCTCCCCGTCGGGGTAGAAGTACGCGCACGTAGTGCGTCCTTCCCCCGTGCTCACCTCCGTCGACTCGAGGGTCTCGAGGTCGAGGATGAAGATCTGATCACACTCCATGCCCGGCTTGCGCGCCTGATACACCAGGGCCGACCCGTCGAACGCCCAATACGCCTCGGCGTTCTCGCCTCCGGAGGTGAGTTGCCTGAGATTCCCGAGCCGATCCTCGCCGGGCATGGCCAGGCTGCTGGGCTGCCGGTCGTCAGTGGCCGCGTCCCGGCCTCCATCGTCGCCGGATCCGCACCCGGCCAGCAGGGGCGCGATCATCATCGCGAACGCGAGGGTTCCATGGCGCACGACTCATCTCCTTGTTGCTCATGAACGGTTCATCGTTGGGAATCACGGTCTTGGCGCTGCTCCTGGCATCGTCGGCTCCGCTCGCGGCTCAACGCTGCCCCATCCCCGAAGCGGTCGTCGACGGGTTGGAGGGCGCCATGGCCCACGTTCGGTATCTCTCCGACGACGATCTCGCCGGCCGCGCCGTGGCGAGCGCCGGAGAGCGCTGCGCGTCGACGTACCTGGTGGAAGCGTTCCGCCAGATCGGCCTGCGACCCGCTGGGTCGGATGGAAGCTACTTCCACGCCTTTCCCGTGCGAACAGGCACGGAGCTCGGTCAGACGAACACGCTTCAGGTCGACGGCGAAGGTCTGACCGTGCAGGCAGATTGGGCGCCGATCGGTGTTTCCGCCAGCGCCCGGGTCGAGGCGCCGCTCGTCTACGCCGGCTTCGGCGTGTCGAGCCCGGGCTCCGAAGCGGACCGATCGACGGGCGTCGACCTGACGGGCAGGATCGCGGTGGTCGAGTGGGGCGACCCGGACACCCCGGATCGGCCGACCCTGAGGAGCGATCCGGCCTTCAAGGCGCGGGTGGCCGCCGGTCGCGACGCGGCCGGGCTTCTGATCCTCCTTCCCGGCGAGGAGGTCCCGCCCACGATCAGCCAGGAAACGGCGGCTGATGTCGGCATTCCCGTCGCGGTGGTCGCGGGTAGCCGCGCCGCCCGTATCCGCGCGGCGGCGGAGCGTGGCGCAACCGGCCGCATCGAGACCGACGTGCGACCCGTCGTGTCCGAAGCCAGGAACGTCGTCGCCGTGCTGCCCGGAACGGATCCGCTCGCGGCGTCGGAGTACGTGATCGTCGGGGCCCATTACGATCATCTCGGGCTCGGCGGCGAGGGCTCGCTCGAAGAGCGGGAAGGCCGCATCCACAACGGAGCGGACGACAACGCGAGCGGCACCGCAGCGCTGATCGAAGCGGCCCGCGCCGTGTCCAGGGCTCGGCCGGCCCGCACCGTGGTGTTCATCGCGTTCACGGGTGAGGAGCGTGGACTCCTGGGATCGCGCTTCTTCGTCGAACAGCCGACCGTCGCCCTCGAGCGGGCCGTCGCCATGCTCAACCTCGACATGGTGGGCCGCCTGGAGGACGGGCCTCTGACCGTGAACGGCACAGGTACCGCCGCCGAGTGGCCTGCGCTGATCGAGAGCGCGAACGCGTCGATCGGGCGGCCGTTGGCGCTGGAGTCCAATCCGAGCGGATCGGGGCCGTCCGATCATGCGTCGTTCGACGCGGCCGGCATTCCGGTCGTCCATCTATTCACCGGCACGCACCCGGACTATCACCGGCCGGGCGACGACTGGGAGAAGGTGGACGGCGACGGGCTCGAGCGGATCATCGATCTGGCCGCGGCCCTGGTCGAGAGGCTCGCGACGCCCTCGGACGTGCCCACGCTCTCTCCGGAGGGCTGAAGCGAGAGGAGAGGGGCCCAAGGATGGGGGCCCCATGGGAGGCACTCAGGCATCGCACCCGCCGGCTTCAGTCGATCTACCCCGGGAAAGCGCCCTGCAGCGGATTGCGGTGCGCAGGCCCGGCGCCATCGAGGCCGGCGCACCGCAGGGTTACCGCTCCGCTCCCTGAACCTCTCGGCCCGGCGCGGTCGTTGGAATGTCGGAATGGGACGGAATCGACCGCCGCCTCTACCGCCCGCCCGCGTCCTCCGTGCGACGGACGTCCACGCCCCTCCGCGCGAGCGCCTCCAGGTAGGGCTCCATCGGGATGCAGGCGTCGGGCGTGTGGACCCCCGCGGCGACCGAACCCGCGCCCTGGAGCCGCGCCACGGCCGCCAACGAGTAGCCGGTGGTTCGCATCATGGCGCTGATCCCGCGCTCGGTGTCCGCCCGGTCGAGCAGGTCGAACCGGACACGCGCCGGCTCCGACCCCTTGCGTCCACGGACCTCGACCCTCAGCACCACCAGGTCTTCCTCGTCGGGGTCGGTCAGCCGTGGGCCGACGGTCCTAATGAAGACATCCCGCGGGGTCACCGTGCACCCGTCCACCTCGAGCGGGGCATCGTCGATCAGCCCCAGATCCCGGATCGCCTTCATGAGCGCCGCGTGCCCCGGATACCGGAGGGTCTTGTACGACATCGCCGGGACACGCCCTTCGTACTCGTACGGCATCCGTGAGATGCCTCCGGCCGTGAGAAAGGCTTCGAGCTCGCCGAGCGGGGGTCCGAAGTCCAGCGTCTCCACCTCCGTCAGCGCCTCCCGCTCCACGACGCGGCCGTCCTCGAGCTTGAGAACGGGCGTCGTGTAGTAGTCGAGAACGCCCTCGAGCGAGTACGCCACCCGGTAGTTGAGTGGCGGCTTCGGATGCCGTGGGAGCCCGCCCACATAGATCGTCACCGACTCCGTCTCGTCGAGCGCGTCGATCCCGCCACGCGCCAGGATGTTCACCATGCCCGGCGCCAGGCCGCAGTCCGGGACCACCGAGACCCCGGCCTCACGCGCGGCGCCGGCGAGCTCCATCTGACGATTCACGATGTCGGTGTTCCCACCGAGATCGCAGAAGTGCGCGCCGGACCGGACCGCGGCACGGGAGGCGGCGAGGTTGAAGTGGTACGGGAGCGCGCACGCCACGACGTCGAAGCCCGCCATGGCAGCCTCGAGCGCAGACTCGTCCGAGGCGTCGATCTCGAGGAGCGTGAGCTTCCCGTCCAGATAGGGGCGCAGGAAATCCGCCGGCCGGCTCACGTCCACGTCCGCGACCACGACCGCCTGGACGTCGTCCGAACCGGCCAGGTCGAACGCGCACGCCGACCCCTGAGCCCCACCGCCGAGTACGAGAACCTTCATCGTCACACTCCTTCAGCCGAGTAGATCGAGTTGGTCTTCCGGCAGGACGGTGTCGCCCGTGTCCGGGTCGGTGGCGACCCCTGCGTCGGGCCGGTCCCCGTCATCGCCACGGTCGTCCTCGCCTTCGCGGCCCCCACCTCCCCCGTCGTCATCAGCCAGCCCCCCGTCGGCCTCGTCACCCTCCGCCTGGGCACGGGTCACCTCGACCACGCGGTCTCCGGCCTCCAGCTTGACGACCCGCTTCCCCTGGGTGCGTCGCCCCTGGACCGGAACGACTTCGGCCTTCAAACGGGTGACCTGCCCTCCGGCCGACACGAGCATGACCTCGTCGGCGTCGACGACTTCCAGCGCACCGACGATCACGTTCGCGTCTCCGGGTACGGCCATCGTGCCGAGTCCGCCCCGCTTCTGCAACGGGAACTCGGACACCGGCGTCCGCTTCCCGAACCCGTCCTCGCTGACCATCAGAACGGCGGCATCCCGACGAATCAGGAGCATACCGATGACCTCGTCGTCGTCACGCAGCCCCATCCCCTTCACCCCCTGGGCCGTACGCCCGAAGACGCTCACGTCCTCCTCGGGGAACCGGATCGCTCGCCCGTCCCGAGAGAGCAGGATGAGCTCCGCGGTCCCGTCGGAGAACGCCACGTCGAGGACCGCGTCACTGTCCTTGAGGCCGGCGGCCTTGATGCCGCCGCTCCGCGGATTCGAGAACTCCGAGAGCACGGTCCGCTTCACCAGCCCCTGGCGGGTGAGGAACACCAGATACCGGTCGTCCCGGTCCAGGTCGCTCACCGGAATCATGGAGACGATCGGGTCGCTCCGGTCGGCGCCGTCCAGGAGCGCGTAGACCGACTGCCCCCGGGACGCCCGCGCGCCCTCGGGCACGTCGAGCACCGGCAGGAAGTGGCAGTGCCCTTGCTCGGTGAACGTCAGCACCCACCCTTGCGACCGCGCGACGAAGACGCGCTCGAGATAGTCGTCCTCGTACCGCTCCATACCGGCCAACGGCTTCCCGGAGCCCACCCTCCGCTTGTAAAGGTGCATGGGGATGCGCTTCACGAAGCCCTCGTGCGACAGGGTGACGACGACGTCCTCGTCCGCCATCCGGTCGTCGAGCGACACCGAAGACCCCGGCTCGTCGTCCGCCTCGTCGAGCAGGACCGTGCGACGCTTGTCCCCGTACTCGCGCACGACCGCGTTCAGCTCGTCGAGCATGGTCTCGAGCTGCAGCTCCTCCGAATCGAGCAGGGAGCGCAGGTGCGCGATGCTCTCCTTCAGCTCCGCGAGCCGAGCCTCGAGCTGCTCCCGCTCCAGTGCGGTGAGTCTCGCCAACCGCATGTTCAGGATGGCGTCGGCCTGGATCTCGCTCAGCCCGAACCGCTCCTGCAGCCGGTCGGACGCCTCGGACCGGTCAGCCGACGCGCGGATGATGCGAATGACCTCGTCGATGTGATCGAGCGCGGCGAGGAGCCCCTCGACCACGTGTCGCTCGGCCTCGGCCTTCTCCAGATCGTGCCGGCTCCTTCTCTGGATCACCTCGAGGCGGTGATCGCGGAAGCGCTCCAGCATCATCTTCAGGGTGAAGACGCGCGGTTGGCCCTTGTCCAGCGCGATCATGTGGGCGCCGAACGTCGACTGGAGGTAGGTCCCACGGTAGAGGCGCTCCAGCACCGCCCCGGCGTCCGAGCCCCGCTTGAGCTCGATGACCAGCCGGATCCCGTCCCGGTCCGTCTCGTCCCGGACGTCGGAGATCTCGTCGACCTTCCCCTTCTTCGAGAGCGCGACGATCTGCTCGATGATCTTCGTCTTGGAGACCGCGTAGGGGAGCTCCGTGACGACCAGCTGCTCTTTCCCGCCCCGGAGCGACTCCTTCACCACCCGGGCGCGCATGATCACGCGGCCCCGGCCCTCCTTGTACATCTCCTCGATACCGTCGCGGCCCACCACGAAGCCGCCGGTCGGGAAGTCGGGCCCGGGGATGTGCCGCATGAGGTCGTCGACCGTGCAGTCCGGATCGACCACGAGCTGACGCACCCCGGCCGCCACCTCCGCGAGGTTGTGCGGCGGCACGTTCGTGCTCATCCCGACCGCGATCCCGGAGGAGCCGTTCACGAGCAGGTTCGGGAAGCGCCCGGGAAGGACGACCGGCTCCTTCCGCTGATCGTCGAAGTTCGGCTGGAAGTCGACGGTGTCCTTCTCGATGTCGTCCAGGAGCTCGGCCGCGAGCTCTTCCAGGCGCGCCTCGGTGTACCGGTAGGCGGCCGCGGAATCGCCGTCTATGGAACCGAAGTTGCCCTGGCCGTCGATGAGCGGCATACGGAGCGAGAACTCCTGCACCATCCGGACGAGCGCGTCGTAGACCGCCGAGTCACCGTGCGGATGGTACTTACCCAGCACGTCACCGACGACCGCCGCGCTCTTCTTGTAGGGCCGGTCGGGCGCGAGCCCCATCTCGTGCATGGCGTACAGGATGCGCCGGTGCACGGGCTTGAGTCCGTCGCGGACGTCGGGAAGTGCGCGCTGGACGATGACGCTCATCGAATAATCGAGGAACGACTCGCGCATCTCCTCTTCGATGAGGCGGGGGAGGATCCGCTCACGCTTCGAGGCGGTTGCCATGCAAACTCCGGTGGGTGAAACGCCGATGACGATGGGCGGGCGCGGAGCCGCGGGGGGTCTCGGCGGAGGGCCAACGCAAGCCTCTCGACCGGGTGCGGCCGCGCCGCGGCCCGAAGCTTCTCACCTTGGGAGGGGGGCCGCAACCCGGGGATGGGACGGCCCGATGGGCTGGCCGGGGAGGCCGCGGCCGAGCGGTGCTACGTCTCGGGGTTCTCGTCCGTGCCGACGCCGGCCAGCAGGTCGACGACCCTGCGCTTCAGCTCGGGAGGAGCGCTTTCACCGCGGCTCGCGCGGGCCAACGCCTCACGGAACGACCGCTCGAACCTCAGGTGCGGATAGCACCGCGAGCAGATGTCGAAGTGCGCTCGGACACGATCCGCCGATACACCCTCGAGCGTTCCGTCGAGGAACTCCTGAACCACGGTGATCGCCTCGCGGCACGTGATCCCATCTCCACAAGAAGACATCGCTTCAACCTCCCTCACGGGACGACGCCCGCGCTGGAATGTGTCCCATCTCGACCGCGTATTCGTACAGGGCCTCCTGCAACCGCCGGCGCCCCCGGAAGAGCCGGCTCTTCACCGTGCCGACCGGAACCTCGAGGAGGTCGGAGATCTCCTGATACGCCAGTCCCTCCAGATCCGACAGCAGGACGACGGTGCGGAACTCCTCCGGCAGGTCGTCGACGGCCCTGAGGATCTCCTCGTCCACGATGGAGTCGAAGAAGTCCGCCTCGGGACTCACCGACTGGATGGTGGACCAGAGAGGATTGACCGGGTCGGGGAGCGCGTCGTCGCGCTCGGTGTGCTTCTCGACCAGGTCGTCGTGCCGCTTCGCCCGCTCCCGACCCCTCAGGAACACGTTGCGGCAGATCGTGAACAGCCAACTCTTCGCGCGGGTGCCCGGCGTATACTGGCCCCATGCGCGGTAGGCCCGCAGGAACGTCTCCTGTACCAGGTCCGCGGCCTGGTCGGGAGAGCCCGAAAGCCTCAGGGCGAACCGATAGACCGCGTCGAGATGGGGGAGGGCCTCCTCCGCGAATCCGTCCCCGTTCGCCGCGACGCCGCTCGCGCCCCGGCCCTCAGTCACGGGTCGAGACCCTCGAGCTCGGCGGCGAACTCCTCCGCCATCGTCGGATGACCATGCCGCTCCGCGGCCTCGATCCCCTTTCGAAACGCATCCTTCGCCTCATCCAGTCTTCCGAGATCGATGAGCGCGAGCGCCAGACGGCCCCACGCGTTCCCCTCGTCGTCCGAGGACGCGAGATACGTCTCGAGTTCCCGGACCCCGTCTTCGGTCCGCCCGCCGTTCAGGTGCTCGACCGCCAGCGCGAAGCGGATGCGGCCGTCGTCGGGGCGCTTTTCGAGCATGCGCTCGAGCGAGCGAATGCGAGTGTCCGGAGGCGTCATGTCAGTCGGGAAAGTGCAGGAGGCGAGCGGTCTCGGTCGTCGGCGGTGCGCCCGTCATGAGCTCGATCAGCGCCTCCATCTCCGCGGCCATCTCACCCACGCGATGCGCGACCGTGAAGACGTGCGCGAAATCGAAGTAGGCCGCCACGGCGCCTTCGGCGGCCGCATGGGTGGCGAGCACGGACGTCTCCATCTCCAGCCGCAGCCACGTGACGATGGAGTCGATCGCCGCCTGGACCTCTCGCACCTCCGCGAGGGACTCGAGCGACACGTCTCCGTCGAGCCGGGTCACGAACGCTTCGACCCTCACGCGATCCTCGGGTGGCGCGAGCACGGCGGCGCCCCCCGGCTCGCCCTCTCGGAGCAGGCCGTTCGCCCCGGCCTTCAGGGCGGTCAACTCTTCGTAGTTGAACTGGAGGATCACGGTGCCATCCGGCGCTCGATGTGGCCTCCGGATCGCCGGAGGCTCCTCATATTGTACTCATTGTTCGAGATCGTCGTTCCGGCAAGGGTCTTCGACGAACCGGTCCGCGATGACCAGCCCCCCAACCACGTCTACGAGCACGTGCGCGAGGATGGCCGGCAACAGGCTTCCGGAGATCAGCATCCCGCCGGCGAGGGCTCCGCCCATGAGGGCCGTGCGGACGATCCCGATGGGCCCCTGATAGGCGTGTAGGAGGCCGAAGACCGCCGAGGTGACCGCGACGCTCCATGGGAGGCCGATCGCGACGGCGAGCGCCGGGATGGCGAAACCACGAAACGCGACCTCCTCTCCGACGCCCGCTGCGACCGACAAGAGTAGGAAGACCCGCTTCTCCCCTCCGGTGCGCGGGAGCAGCCTGCCGAGCACCGGGCTCTCCCCGAGCCCCAGCGCCCGCCCGACACCGCGAGAGAGCAGCATGACCGCGACCCCGAACACGGTGAGTCCGACGGTCCACGCGAGAAGCGATCCCAACGGGAGCGGCCTGAGCGCGATCCCTTCCGGGCCCACGCCGCGCGTCCCGACGAGCCAGGTCGTCGCGCCGAGCACCCAGAGCGTGGCGATGGAGCTCCAGTAGGCCGCCATCCGGTCGAAGGGGAGCCGTTCGAGCACCGCCGCCTGCGCCAACGCGAGGCCGGGCAGCACGACGAGCATGACGGTGAGGAGGATCGTGTCGAGCAGCCGGAGTCCGCCGACGAAGTAGAGGGCGAGCCCCACGCCCCAGGTCGCCCCCGCGAGGATCCAGCGGGAGAGAGCGCCGCTACGCGGCCGGATGTCGACCTCGGTAGCTCCGGTCATCGGTCCATCTCGGCCAGGATCTCGCGCCCGTGCCGCTCGAGTCGCTCGAGGGTCTCCCTCACGTCCGTCCAGGTGGTGGTGTGGTTCAGGATGCAGAAACGGAGCGCGTACGCTCCCTTGAGACGCGTCGAAGACATCATCGCGAACCCGGAGTCGACGACGCGCGCCTGGACACGCTCGTTGAGACGCTCCACGACGGCGTCGGACGCTCCGCGGGGCGAGCGCACCCGGAAGCACACGACCCCCAGGGACGCGGGGTGGGCAAGCTCCAGCACTTCCGAACCGCGCACGTACGCGGCGCACTGCTCGGCGAGATCCAGGGTTCGATCGATGGCGCGGCGGAACGCGCCCACCCCGAACGTCTGCACCGACATCCAGACCTTGAGCGCGCGGAACGATCGTGTCAGCTGGAGGCCCCGGTCGCCGAAGTTCGGATTCTCGGTCCCCCAGTCCGCATCCTGGAGATACTCGGGACGCACGGAGAACGCACGGTCCAGGGTCCGGACGTCCTTCACCATGAGGCATCCCGCCTCGAAGGGCTGGTAGAGCCACTTGTGCGCGTCCATCGCGATGGAGTCGGCACGCTCCAGGCCACGAAACAGCGCGCGCCCCCGCTCCGTCAGCACCGCGAAGCCCCCGTACGCGCCGTCCACGTGAAGCCAGATGCCGAGCTCCTCGGCCAGATCCGCGAGCTCGTCTATGGGATCGACGGAGCCGGTGTTGGTGGTGCCGGCGTTCGCGCAGATCGCGATGGGGTCGAGCCCGGCCTCACGGTCCCGTTCCACCGCCTTCGCCAGCGCTTCCATGTCGATGCGGAAGCGCTCGTCGGACGGGATCATGCGCACGTGCTCCGGCCGCACACCCACGATGCGGGCCGCGCGCACCAGGGCCGTATGGCTCTGGTCGCTCATGTACACGGTGGGCCGTGCCGGGGCCCCGGCGGCCTCCCGTGCGGCGACGAACGCGTCCAGGCTCGCCGCCGACCCCCCACTGGTGAAGAGTCCGCCGGCACCCTCCGGATATCCGATCCAGCCCCGGAACCAATCGATGACCGAGAGCTCCACCGTGCTGGGACCGCTCGACCCCAACCACGTGCCCTGGAAGATGTTGAAGCCCGAGCCCAGAAAGTCCGCGAGCACGCCCGGCCAGGTCGCGCTCGAGGGCACGAACGCGAAGAAGCGCGGATGATCGACCCGGGCAGCGAAAGGCAGGACGTCGCGGACCGCCCGGTCGAGGACCTCCTCGGGCGGCCGACCCTCCTCAGGCGGCGGGCCGCCGAGCAGGGGGGCGAGCTCACCGCGCGGAGCGCCTCGCCACGCGGCCTCCCGGGGGAGCCCGTCCACCCGCGCCACGGTCAGCCGCGCCGCGCGCTCCGCCAGCTCGAGCATGTGCTCGGGGGACAGCGACAGCTCCGAGCGCGTTCCGTCTTCCCCGGATGCGGTCATCGGGGTAATCTTCCCGTCATGTCAGCCACTACCACTACCGGTAAAGGTGTCGTCTTCCGCGTGCTCGACGCGATGGACGCGCCCCACTCCGGACGCATTCTTCGGCTCAGGCTCCACTCGGGAGACGCGCCGTCCGTGAAGTCCCTCAAGGGGAGGGAGATGCTCGCCGTGTCCCCGGACGGGACCCGCTGCCGGATCCGCATCGACGGGTTCGCGGTGTTCGGCGGAAAGCCGAGCGACGACCGGCTCGCCCGCACGGGACGCGTGGACGTGCAGGTCGCCGAGCTGGACGAGAACGGTCCCGTCGGCCTCCGGTGGGAAGTCCGCCCGGCCTGATCTTCCGCAGTCGTCTTCTCCGACCTCACTCCGACCGCAGGCCCGGAGGCTCGCGGCTGAAGGTGTCGAGGAACCACTCTCGGTAGGCGTCCGCCCGCCCGGGGTTCTCGCGGGCCCACTCTGCCCGTGAGGATGCGAACTCGTCGGGTCGGGCCGTGAAGACGAAGGCGTCCAGGTAGCCCGCATCCGCGGCGTACATGAGCTCGTCCAACGGGCCGTACGGGGCGGTGTCGAAGCTCGAGCGACCGAGCTTCCAGGCGTCCGCGCACCGCAGAAGGATGGCCCGCTCCAGCTCGTACCCGACGGCGTCGGGTGCTTCGGGAAGCCACTCCTCCTGTCTGCCCATGGTGCTCATGAGATGGAAGTGGGCGTAGAGCTCGTGCACGAGGCGAGTATCGGGCGACCGGACATCGACCTGGGCCCACACGGAATCGTTGGAGATGCGCAGCCCCTCCCAGACGTAGACGTCCTCCGTGACCGCCTCGCCGATGACCCAGAAGCTCGGGTCCTCGACGATGTTCCGCTGCTGGCGGGTCACCCACTCGTTGACCACCTTCATGTGCTCGTGGTCGGCCACGATCCGCTCACCGGAATAGACCACGATGGGCCTGGGCGGCGGAATCTCCGGACCGGACATGCTGCACGCGCCGGCCGCCACGACGACGGCCGCGACCCCGAGAAGCGAGCCCTGACGCAGTCCTGGGCGTTTCCGGGCACCCGCGCGGGGTGCGTTTCGGCGAGTCGTTCGGATCGATAACCTTGACACTGTGAGGTCCTTGGTCCGGAATTGGGGACAACTGGAACCCTGCAACCGATGGAACCTGGACGTGCAGAGCACGCTGACTGACGATACACGCGAATTTCGCGCCCCTCAAACGATGACCCCGAGCGAGCTCGGGGACAATCTCGCCCGTCTCGTATGGGAGAGCTTCTCCGACTTCGTCTCCCAGGAAGACGTCGAGACGCCGCTGCCCGACGTCGACACCCTGTATGACGACGATGGTAGCGCGCATCGCACAGCCGAGGAAGCGCTCATCTTCTTCATGTGGGCCCACACGAGGGGCGCGCAGCTCGCGTTCCTGCGGCGTTCGCCCGACGAGCTGATCCGTGAAGGGCTCGACTCCATGCACCGGGCCGTCTTCGAGGACATGGTGCTCCACGGGACGCCGGAAGCTCAGATCCCGCTCTTCGAGCAACGCGTGAGCGCGCGGTACGCCGAGTACCACCAGGCGGCCGCCGAGTCGGACATCCGGCTCGGGGAGGCCGTCTCGCGCCACCTCACGGGTGCGAAGGGACGGCGCGCGATGACCGAGGCGATCAGGGAGCGGGCGGTCGCCGTCGCGAACCCGCTGAGGGACTTCCTGGAAGACGTGGAGCTGGTCGGAGAGGAGTGAGCCGGTGGGGCTGGCGGGCGCTCAGCGCCGCCAGCGCATCATCTCGAACGGGCTCCGGCAAGCGCGACACCAGTAGGTGCTCACCGAAGCGTGCGAGCCGAACGCGTTCATGATCTCCGTCTCGGTGCCCTCGCAGAACGGGCACTCCGGCGAATCCGGCATCGAGTCCGGGGACTCCTCCCGCCGTGCCGCCGCGTCGCTCGACCCCTCACGTGCTCCGGCCGGCACGCCCGGATCGCGGAACGGCGGCGTCTTGCTCACTCGACCAGCAACGCGCGGTTGCGGTCCCCACGTGCGCGCTCGACGGTGTCTTCGTCCGGACGGCCGGGTCCCCGGCCGCGCCTCTCATCCCAGTCGAGGGACGCCGGCTGGACGGTGTCGACGTCCACCCCGCCGAGGGCCAGCACGTCACGCACGGCGTCCTCGAAGGACGCGACCAGATCGGAGCCGGGTTCGGTCACGCCGGCTTCCACCAGCAGGGCCGTCGGAGCGTCGTCCGCACCGAGCCACGCGAGCGCCTCGGGCAGGAACCGGTCGGTGGCCGCGCGCAACAGCGCCCTGGCCTCGTCTGACGAGCCCGCCAGACGACGGTACCAGGCCGCGCCCAGACTCGTATGGAACTCCTCCTCGGAGATCATCTTAGCGCACCGGCTCTGGGCGGGCTCGAAGGTGCCCCTCGCGAACGCGCCGATCGCCGTCCGCAGCGCGCCGTCGGCGATGACGATGGCCGCCACGGTCGCCGCCCAGTCGGGGAACTCGCTGTCGAGCGACGAGAGGTTCCGGTAATCCTCGGCCGGCCGCTCGTGCTCGATCGCGACCGGGTCGACGTCGAGCTCCTTCAGCATGGAGTAGAGCAGACGGGCGTGTCCCCACTCGTCCTGCGTCATCGACGACATCGCGATGCCGGTCTCGATCGTGGGCGCCCCGAGGTTCCAGTCGGAGTACCGGATGCCCAGCAGGCGCTTGCTGTCGGCGAGTCGGAGGATGTGGCGCTCAAGCGCCGAGCGGGTGTCGGCGTCGAGCGACGCGACGTCCAGCACGGTATCGGTGCTCATGACGCTCCTCCACGGGCCTTGGCGAACGGCCCCTCGGCCAGATTCACGGGAATGATCTCCGCGCGGGGAACGACGCACATCTCGAACCAGTTCTGCTCGGAGTAGGTCGTCCAGGCGTAGACCTTGGCGGTCTCGTCGTCCAGGGCGTCGACGTACCCGATGTGGGACAGAACGTCGCCTCGGTCCTTGCGTGCGAACACGTCGTATGTGATTTCCAGCATCTCTCTCTCGGTCGCTCAGGCGGTGACCCCGAACCGCTTCAGCTTCGCGCGGCCCTCGGGGGTGATCATCTTCGTGGTCCACGGTGGACTCCAGACCTCCTCGATCTCGACCCGGTCGACCCAGGGCTCCGGCTCGAGGCGGTCACGGATGTCCTCCCGGATGAACTCCATGCACGGGCACGCCGTGGCGGTGAAGGTCAGCTGGATCTTCACCACGCCGTCCTCGAGCTCGAGTCCGTAGATCAGCCCGAGGTCTACGAGGCTGATGGGCATCTCGGGGTCGAGCACTTCGCCGAGCGCGTCCCAGGTCGCCTGGAGCGCATCGTCCGGGACCTCGTCGAGCGGGCCGGTCCACACGTCGCGGCCTCCGCTCTTGTGCGACGAAACCTCGATGGGCAGGCCCGCGTCACGGCCCGGCGCGATGGGAAGGACGGTCATCGGATCCCGGCCTACGCGGCGCGGCCGTTCAACCAGCGATCGACCTCACCCCGGGAACGCTGGATCGACTCGACGTACGCCTCGTTCATGGGACCGCGGCCCTTCCAGCGCTCGAACACGGTATCCCAGGAGATCTCGCCCTCCTCGAACAGCCAGCGCTTCTCCTCCTCGCTGTACTGGCAGGGGAACGGGTAGTCGAGCACGTACTTGTTCTGTTCCTCGTCCCAGTGGGCGGGCGCGTCCAGGCCGAGCTCCTCGCAGAGCGGCACCGTGGACGCCATCCACACCTGGCGGAGCTGGTCGTTCGTGAGCCCCTTCAGCTTGTAGTCGAGCTGGCCGGAGTGACGCTTCATGTCATCGGGGAGCCCGAACCACTCGATGGTCATCGGGAACATCCAGTCGACGGAGCGCTGGACCAGCTCACGCGCTTCGCCGCCCGCCTTGGCGAGACGGCGCATCCACACCTCGCCGTGGCGCAGGTGGAACGTCTCCTCCATGGAGATCTTCACGAGGGCGCGCTTGAGCGGACCGTACGACGTGTTCTCGTGGACGTCCGTCAGCAGCGTGATGCCCGCGCGATCGAAGAACCCGGTGGCGACCACCAGCTCGGCCCAGTTGTCGAGGGGCTGGTCGAAGCCGTAGGGGTGCTTGAACTCGTGCGGCTGGCGCCCGTAGACGAGATGCTCCTTCGACTCACCGAGGTCCTCGAGCAGTCGATAGGCGATGTTCGCGTGGGCGAGCTCGTCCTGGATGATGGCGTGCGCCGCGACCTGCGTGTTGTTGGACGGGGCGTAGCGGGCCGCCATCCAGTACGCGGGGGCGCTCATGAGCTCCGTGTCCGCCTGGACGGTGAGCTGGACCGTGAGCGCCTTCTTGTACCCCTCGGTCATCTCCTCGGGGCTCTCGACGATGTAACCGTCTTGGACCTTCTGGATGAGCTCTTCGTCGGTGAACTGGGTCATGATCGCCCTCTCTGGTATGACACTTTCGCCTCGACAGACGAAAGAGTGTGATACGAATGTGCGGTGACGCGAGCTCTCCGGCAATCCCCCGTGGAACGCCAGCCACCGGATGAACCGGCCACGGCTGCCCCCGCGGAAGTACCTTGGACGCCGCTAGAGTCCCAGCGACGATCGGATGAGCGGCGGGATCCGCTCGGGCGTCCATGGCGGATCGAACGTGAGCTCGACATCCGCGGTCTCCACACCGTCGACGGCCAGGATCGCTTCCTTGGCCTGCTCGACGATCTCACCGGCGACGGGGCACATGGGCGAGGTCAGCGACATGATCATCTTCACGTCGCCGCCGTCGACCTCGATGTCGTAGATGAGCCCGAGCACCACCAGGTCGATCCCCAGCTCGGGATCCTTGACGCCCTTCAGCGCCTTCTCAACGTCCTTCTCGGTGGCGGCCATGTTTTCCTCTGTCTCGTTCTGGAAGGGTGTTGAAGGAGTGGGGCGGGCCGGACCCATGCTGCGCACGGGTGCCCCGGGCGCGCCTCAGCCCCAGATCCTAGGCGGCACGACGACGGCATAGCAACGCGCTACGTCTAGGCGTGCCAACGACGGAGGTGGGGCTGTGCCGCCCCAACCCGTAGGGCACGAGGGGGTTGCGGCATCGGACTGCGTCATGGCTCCTCCCCGATGTTATTACATCGCATTCGTCGCCCTTCCTTGCCCGATATCCGCAAGACCCTCGTGCGCGGCCCACCCCACTCCTTCAACACCCTTCCGGTGGTAGGGACCGTGAAGTACCGGCCCGCAGGACGAATGATCCGCCAACGGTCCGGGTCAGGACCCCTCCGACCCCTCCTCGCCGCTCTCCTCGGCGACGGCCGTATCGAACGCCGCGGCCGCTCTGGCCACGGCGTCCGAGCCCGACCGGGTGCCGGCTCCGTCGTCGGCGCCGGTACGTCCCACCAGGATCGCGGTCACCTCGAACACGCCGTCGAGTCCGGCATCGGACTCATCGACCCGCTCCGCGAGCTTGGCCAACCGCTCTTTCGCCCCCGGATACCTGCCCTTCGAGGCGAGAAACTTCCGGCCCACGATCACGGAGTCGCTCGGTCCTTCGCTGAACGCCAACAGATGGTCGCCCGAGCCGAGCCGGATGCGCGTCGACCTGAACTCGAGGTCGTCGTCCGAGCCGAGGGCCGGCTCGTCGGGGATCAGGTCGTCGTGCGATCCGTCGGCGCGCACCACCGTTCCCGCGGCGCCACCGGCGCTGGCCCATTCGACCCCTTCGTCGGAGAGGGCCAGGAGGCCGCAGCTCACCGCCCCCGAGATGCCGTCGACCCACCCCGCCCGCAGCCCCCGGTTCACACGGCTGAGCAGAGCGCCGAGACCGGGAACGGGGTCTGCCGCGAAGTCGCGCAGCAGCCCGCGCACGGCGAGGAGTCGGTGGGCCGAGGACAGGCTGGACTGGTCCGTCTTCAAGACGGCCAGCGCGAGTCGTCCGTCCGAGAGGAGGAACCAGTCCCACACCGCCGAGCCCTCGCCGTCGTCCCTGGTGACGGTGACGCCCGCCAGGTCGTATCCGGATAGGCTCGGCGTGCCCCTCGGCAGCAGCCGGCTCCGGACCATGCGGTTGTACTCGGTGAGTGCCTCGCGCGGAGAGTCCTCCCGGGAAGCGTCCGCTGTCGTGACTTCCTTGTGCGTGAGACGCACCGACGTGGCCCAGAGGGCCTTGGACAGATTGCGGAGGAGTCGCGACGCGAGCGTCTCCGGACCCAGGGTCTCGAGGAAGGCTTCCCGCCCGATGCCGATCAGGTAGCTCGGCTCCGTGACTCGCGCCGTGGCCGAGCGGGGCGCGTCGTTCAGGAGCGCCATCTCGCCGAAGGCCTGGCCGGTCCTGAGGACGGCCAGGCGTTCCGGCTCGTCCCCGGCACCGTTCTTGGTCAACTCCACGGCGCCCCGCACGACGACGTAGAAGCGATCGCCGGCGTCTCCCTCCTCGAAGAGTCGGGTGTCGGTGTCGAGCACCACCGGCTCCGCGATCTCCTGGATCCGCTCGAAGTCCTCGTCGGCCAGACCCTCGAAGAGCTCCACGTCCTTCAGAGCCGCGCCGACCTGGGTGCGGGTTTCCCGGACCACGACCTCGGCGATCTCGGCCAGGGCCGCCTCGGAAACGCTGGCCAGGAGGGGGTTGGCCCGGAGCGACGCTATGACGTCGGCCGGGGCGGTGCCGATGGGTCCTGCATTCATGGAAGGAAACTCCGTGGGTTCGATCTCGATGCCTGCGGGCGAGCGCCAATGTACATTGAAGGATACGCCGAGCCCCTCGCGGCTGCCACATGAAACCGGGAGTTCCGTTGCCGGAACCGACATCATCCGCGGTGGAGGCACCCTCCGCCACGACCGGAACCCGAGCGGAGGTCACGCTGCGGTGCCGCGGGGTCCGAGGTTCCATCCCGAGCCCCGGGCCGGACACGGTGCGGTACGGAGGCAACACGAGCTGCGTCGAGATCCGGTACGACGACGTGACGCTGACGCTCGACGCCGGATCGGGAATCCGGTCGCTCGGCCGGGACCTCGTGCGCGAGGGCGTGAAGGACCACGCGCTCCTCCTGACCCACTACCACTGGGACCACATCCAGGGCTTCCCGTTCTTCGGCCCCCTGCACGATCGGGACAGCACCGTCCACGTGTACGGGCCCGGCCGGAGGGTCGACAGCCTCAGGGAACTCTTCGAGCGTCAGATGGATCCGCGCTTCTTCCCCGTACCCCTCGACTCGGCCGCGGCCGAGCTCCGCTTCGAGACCGTATCGGAAGGCACGCTGAGCATCGGGCGGGCGACGGTGCATGCGCTGCGGGTGAAGCACCCTTCGCACGTTCTGGGCTACCGGGTCGAGGTCGGGGGACGCTCGGTCTGCTACGTGCCCGACAACGAGCTCGAAGGAGAGGGCTACGAGCTCGGAGCCGACTGGCGCGACCGGATGGTGCGCTTCGCGGGTGACGCCGACGTGCTCATCCACGACGCCATGTACACGGAGCGCGAGTATCGGGGACGCCGGGGATGGGGCCACTCCACCTTCCTCCAGGCGCTCCGGCTGGCGGAAGACGCCGGCGTCGGCCAGCTGCTCTTCTTCCACCACGATCCCGAGCGCACGGACGACGCGCTGGACCGCATCATGGCCGACGTGCGGTCGGAGGGCCGGGACCCGACCGTCGACGTCGAGGCCGCGGTCGAGGGAAGCGCCCTCACGGTGGGGGCTCGCTCATGAGGCGAAGCGTGTTGCGGAGCCCTGGCATGGTCCGCCGGCGAGCGCCCCTGCTCGGCGCCGTCCTGCTCTCCACGCTCGCCCTCGGGCGGCCGCCCGCCCAGGAGGCGCCGACCCGTTGGGCCCTCCTCATCGGCATCAGCGACTACATCCACTTCGACGACGTCGAAGGCGGAGACCTCCCCGGCGCCGAGCACGACGCCCGTCGGATGCGGGACGTGCTCGTGACCCGGGGCTTCGTGCCGGCCGAGAACGTGCAGCTCCTCCTGAACCACGATGCGACACGGGAGGCGATCGAGGAGGGAGTCACCGGCTGGCTGGCCGAGCGAGCCGCCCCGGGCGACAACGTGATCGTCTTCTTCGCCGGGCACGGGTCGCAGATGTGGGACGAGGACGGTGACGAGGTCGACGGACTCGATGAGACGCTGGCACCCGCGGACGTCCTCGCGGACCGAACCGACATGGACATCCCCGACGACCTCTTCGGCGCGTGGCTCGACCAGCTGCCCACCGAGAACGTCGTCGTCATCTTGGACAACTGTAACTCCGGGACCGGAACGCGGGACGTCACGCCATTCAGCCGGTCCAGGCAGCTGGGGCGCGACCTCTCGGCCATTCCCAGGCCGCCCGGAGCGCGCACCCGCTCGGTCGGGACCGAGGCCGACCCATCGGGCTTCGACGCGGGACGCCGAGCGGTGCTGGAGCTCGCCGCGGCCCAGGCGGACCAGGCTGCCGTGGACGTGTTCTTCCCCGCGGAGGACGGGGCGGAGGCCTTCCACGGCGGCGCGTTCACCACCCACCTCGTGCGCGAGCTGTGGCGAGCCCCGGCGGGTGCGACGTACGAGGAGGTCTTCCGACGGACCTCCGAGGCGATGAAGCGGAACCGTTTCCAGCAGGACCCGCGCCTCTCGGAAGAGGTGGAGCTGAAGGGCTCGCCCGTCTTCCACGTGGAGGGCGCCGAGCGAGGGGCCTCGGCCGGCCTCCCGGTCCTGCGGGTGGACGGGGAGCGGGTCGAGCTCGGCGGGGGCGTCGCGCTCGGCATCACGCCAGGCTCCGTGCTCGAATCCAAAAATGGCGCGCGCCTCGTGGTGACGGCCAGCACCGAGCGATCCGTGCTGGCGGACGTCGTGTCCGGCCGGCCGGGCGGGGGAGAGACCGCCCGGCTCGTCTCGTACGTCTATCCCCGGCGCCCCCTCCTGGTGAACGTCGCGTCCGTCGACACCGAGCTCGCGAGGGCCCTCGACGGCGCGATCACCGAGGGGGACGGCGTGGCGCTCGTGGACGACCCCGACGGCTTCAGCCACCTGTTGCTTCGCCGCGCCGGCGACGCGGTGCGCGTGGTCGGCGCGGACGGCTTCGTGCGCCACGACGGCCTGGCGGCCGGGGCCACGAGTGTCGGCGTATTGGCGGACGTCCTCCGCCGGGAGGCCGCGTCCAAGCGGTTGGGCGACATGGAGAACCCGGGGCAGCGCTTCGACGTCACCCTCGAGATGGCCGATGGCCGGACCACCTTCGGGCTCGGCGAGAGCATCGACTTCCGGGTCCGGTCGGAGAGAGCCGGGTATCTGACCCTGGTGGATCTCGGCACGGACGGGACGGTCGCGGTGCTCATCCCCAACGCCGAGACACCTTCGCTCAGGGTGCCGGCCGGCGTCGAGCTCGTGTACCCCGACGAAGAGGGCGTCTATTTCGAGGCGCTCCCGCCGGTGGGAGGCGGGCTCGTCCGCGCGTTCGTCACGAGCGACCCCGTCGAGATCGAGATCCCGGAGGGTGAGACCTACGCGTACGGCGACGCCGCGTTCGCCGCCTCGGTGCGCGAGGCCGTGGAGGAGGCCGCCGGCCGTGACGGCCCGGGAGTCCTGCTCGGGTCGTGGGGCTCCGCTTCGCTCGTCTACCGCATCCGGAACTAGTGTTCCTACAGCGTTCTCCGATCGCTCCATGGGCCGACTGAAGGGGCGGCGGCGCGTCGCCGCGCTCGTGGCGGTGGCCGTCGTCGCCGCGCTCGCGGCGGCGGGCCTCGACGCAGCAGGGAACCTCACCGGGCTCCGCGCGCTCGAGGACCTCACCCTCGACCTGCGGCAGCGCACCACGTCCGAGTCCCTCGTTCCGGCGCTCGGCGGCCGGGAAGGCGAGGTGGTGATGGTCATGTTCGACGAGCTGTCCGTGCTCGACCCCGACTTCGGCTGGCCGTGGATCTCGCCGTTCCCCCGGGGCGCGATCGCGGACGTCGTCGACGCCCTGACCGACGCCGGCGCCCGGACGATCGGGTTGGACGTCTACCTCGACCGGCTCTTCCCTGGCCTCGACGCGATGGACCAGGGCAACGCGAGGCTCCGGGACGCCATCGAGCGCGCCGGGAACGTCGTGCTGGCGGCCCCGGTCGAGCGCGGCCCGGACGGCCCCACCGTCGCGCCGCCCCATCCGCACTTCGCCGACGTGGCGGCGGACGTCGGCGCCGCGGAGCTCCCTGCCGCGTTCGAGACGTTCCGCGACGGCGCGCTCGCCGTGCGGTCGCACGGAGGGCTGGAGCCGTCGTTCGCCCTCGCGCTCTGGGCCCGGTCGCGTGCCCTCGACGTGGATTCGATTCTGGACGAGGCGGACCGGACCGGCCGTCTCCAGCTTCCTGGACTGCCCCGAGCGGTGGGGCGCGTGCCCGAGGACGGGTCCATCGTACCGTTCCGCGTCCGCTACGTCGGTCCGCCGTCGAGCCCGGACGCCGGAGCGCCGCCCGGCACCTTTCCGGCCGCCGCGTCCGGGACCGTCCCCGTGACGGCGTCGTTCGCGCCGGAGCTCTTCCGCGACAAGATCGTGCTGGTCGGGACGGGCTTCCACGACGAGGACAAGTTCCGCACCCCGTTCTACGGGGCGCTTCCCCCCGCGAGGGCGGAGGCGCCCGAAGCCGAGCGGGAGCCGTACACCTGGATGTTCGGCGTCGAGCTCCATGCCAACGCGCTCCAGAACATGCTCGACGGCTCTTACGTGCGACCGATGTCGGGCGGCGCACACGCCGTGATGCTCCTGGCGGTCGCGCTCATCGCGGCCGGCGCCACCTTCCTGCTCGGTGCAGCGTGGGGGGGTGTCGCAACGGTGGCGGCGATTCTCGGCGTCGTCACATGGGCCTTCTGGGGCTGGGCGGGCGTCGTGTACCTGCCGGGCGTGGAGGTGCTGGAGCTGGGCGCTGGTTTCCTCTGGGTTCCGGTCGCGTCGCCGGCCGTCTCCGCGCTCCTTTCCTACGTGGGGGCGGTGGGGTGGGTCTCCATCGTGGAGGGGCGGGAGAAGAGGTTCATCAAGAGCGCATTCGGAAAGTATCTCTCCCCGGACGTGGTCGCCGAGATCGCGGACGACCCGGCCTCCCTCGCGCTGGGGGGCCAGACGCGGCCGCTCAGCATCCTGTTCTCCGACCTCTCCGGCTTCACGAGCCTCTCCGAGCGCCTCGATGCCGAGGCGCTCGTCGCGCTCCTCAACGAGTATCTCGACGAGATGACGCGCGTGGTGCTCGACGAGCGTGGATATCTCGACAAGTACATCGGCGACGCGATCATGGCGTTCTGGAACGCGCCCCGAGACGTGCCGGATCACGCCGAGCGGGCGCTCCGGGCGGCGGTGACGATGCAGCGCGGACTCCGCGAGTTGAACGCCCGGTGGCGAGCGAACGAGGACGGGAGGCCGAGGCTGCGCGCCCGCATCGGTGTCCATACCGGGGACGCCGTCGTCGGCAACGTCGGTGGCAAGGACCGCTTCGACTACTCCGCCATCGGAGACGCGGTGAACCTCGCGGCCCGACTCGAGCCGGCCAACGATACGTACGGGACCGCGATCATCGCCTCCCGGGACGCGCTCGAGGCCGCCGGGATTGAGCGATTCCTGGTCCGGGAGCTCGATCTCGTGAAGGTGAAGGGCAAGTCGCGGCCCGTCGTGATGTACGAGGTGATCGAGTTGGCCGGGAGCGCTCTGCCCCCCGGACGCACGGACGCACTCGCGTCGTACGTGGAGGGACTCGAGGCCTACCGGGCCCGCGATTGGGAGGCCGCGCAGGCCCGGTTCCAGGCCGCGCTCGCGGTATGGCCCGGCGACGGGCCGAGCGAGCTCTATCTCTCGCGCTGCCGGCAGCACCTCGCCGCACCGCCGCCCGATTCATGGGACTACGTGGTGCAGCGGACCGAGAAGTAGGAGATTCGAGGGATGCCGACGATGCCCACACCCCGCATGCTCCCGCAGGAGCCAGATCTGCGTCGACGGCACGCGCGCGCCGTCACGCGTCGGCGCCGCGCTGCCGTGGCCGCCCTCGCGCTCGCGCTCGCCCTTCAGCCTCGGGCCGCCTCGGCCCAACAAGGGCCGCCGGCGGCCGACGATCCCGTCGCGCTGGTCGTCAGGGTCCAGGGCCAGGTGCGCGTGGAGCGAGGGGAGGGCTCGGCTCCGGCCGCCGCCGGGCAGCGCCTCCTGGCCGGCGACCGGGTCGTTCCGGAGCCTTCCGCCCGCGCGCTCCTCGTCATCCGGTCGGGGGCACAGCAGGTGGTGGACGAGCCCACCACGCTCGCCGCCCCGTCGACGGCCGAGCCCGCGGACCTGTTCGCCCGGGCCGTCGCGACGCTCGCTCAGGCCGCCTCGCTCGACGCGACCTTCGGTGGTCGGCAGGGCATGATCCGCCCGATCCCCGGACGGACGTCGCTTCTGGCCCCCGCCAACGGGCTGACCGTCCTGCCCGGCCGGCCTTCGTTCCTCTGGTCCGCCACGCCGGACGCGCGCTACGAGCTGATGCTGCGACGGGTCGAGGGCGGTCGCCCGGAGATCTTCGACGTGGGCGCCGACACCACTTGGACCGCCCCCCCCGGCACGCCAGAGCTCATCCCCGGCGCAACGTACGCATGGACCGTTTTCGTCGGAGGGCGCGACGGGGGCCGCCCACTCCCACAGCAGGAGTTCCGCATGGCCTCCGCGAGAGAGTCCGACACCTTGGAGACGCACATGGACGCGATCCGGATGCTCGGGCTCGACCCGTCGGGGGACGGCCGGGTGCTCGCGGCGATCGTCCTTCGTCAGCTCGACCTGTTCTACGCGGCGAGCGACGCCCTCGACGCGCTCCGTCGGGACGGTGTCCCGATGAGCCCCGACCTGCATCGCCTCCACGGGGAGGTCCTCGCCGAGTTGGGCGACCCCGAGGGTGCCCGCCGGGCGTTCGACCGGGCGGCCGGGAGTCCGCGATGACCGACCCCGAGGCCACCACCCGGGACGACGAGACGCTCACCGATCTGGAGCGGACTCGCGCAGAGCTCGACCGCGCCCGCGCCGAGCTCAGGGAGCTGAACCGGATCGGCGCCCTGCTCATGAGCGAGCGCGATCCCACCCGCCTCATGGACACGATCCTCTCTCAGGCCAGGGCCCTCACCAGCTCGGACGCCGGGAGCCTCTACCTGGTCGAGTGCGATGAGGACGGCCGGGAGCTGCTGCACTTCCTGGGTGCCCAGAACGACACGCTCCCGGACCTCCCCCCCGTCGACTTCACGCTCCCGCTCGACGAGCACTCCATCGCCGGGTACGCCGCGGTCTCGGGTAAGCCGCTCGTGCTCGACGACGTCTACGAGCTGTCCGACGAGCTTCCGTACTCGTTCAACAGGGCCGTCTACGACGAGCGATACGGCTACCGCGCCAAGTCGATGCTCGTGGTGCCCATGCTCGACCACAAGGACAACGTCGTCGGGGTGCTGCAGCTCATCAATCGAAAGCGCGATCGGGCCGCATCGGTGCGCACCGACGAAGACGCCAGCCGGGTCGTGCTCCCGTACACCGACCGCGAGGTGACTCTCGTGTCGTCTCTCGCCGGGCAGGCCGCGGTCTCCATCGAGAACGGTCGCCTCTACCGGGACATCCAGGACCTCTTCGCCGGCTTCATCAAGGCCGCGGTGACGGCGATCGACCGCCGGGACCCGACCACGGCCGGGCACTCGGTGCGCGTCACGGAGCTGACCTGTGCCATGGCCGAGCTCATGAACGAGCAGAGCGAGGGCCCGTTCGCCGATGTCCACTTCGAGGCGGACGACCTCAAGCAGCTACGCTACGCCGGATTGCTCCACGACTTCGGCAAGGTCGGCGTGCGCGAGGAGACGCTCGTCAAGCGGAACAAGCTCCCTCCCGTGCTCGAGGCCGGGGTCGAGAGCCGCTTCAAGGTGATCCGGCGCACCCTGGAGCGCGCGGCCGCCGAGGAACGCGCGGCGCTGCTCGAAAAGGCGGCGGAGCGCGGCCGGACGGTGGACTTCGTCGCGAGCGACCTGGCGGACGTCGACGACCGCCTCCGTCGGGAGCTCGCCGAGCTCGACCGGTTCTGGACGACCGTCCGTGAAGCCAACGTGCCCCGCATGCTCGACCAGGAGGCGGAGGAGGTCCTGACGGAGATCGCGGCCCGAACCTTCGAGGACACCGATGGGCTCGCCCGTCCTTACCTCACCGAGGAGGAGCTCCACTACCTCTCGATCAGGAAGGGGAATCTCGACGCGCGTGAGCGGGCCCAGATCGAGTCGCACGTCATCCACTCGTACGACTTCCTGCTCGACATCCCCTGGACGGACGAGCTCTCCCGGATCGCCGAGATCGTGCGCGGTCATCACGAGAAGCTCGACGGGTCCGGATACCCGGACGGGGTGAAGGGTGACGCGCTCTCGATCGAGACCCGCATCATGACGGTGTGCGACATCTTCGACGCGCTGACCGCCTCGGACCGCCCCTACAAGAAGGCGATGCCCGTGGATCGCGCGCTGGACATCCTGCGCGAGGACGCGGCGAGGGGCGCTCTCGACGCCGACATCGTCGAGCTCTTCATCGAGAGCGAGGTATACCGCGTGGTGCTGGACAGGGACTGGCGCGACTTATAGAACGGTGGGGGCCCGGGTCCGGAACGCTGATCCGGGGGCCCGTGGCTAGGGCGAGGAGCCCGCGGGGCTGGCCGCGTCCACTTCGGGGTATCGTCGTCCCAGCCAGTCGAACGCGCCCTTGAGCCCCCATGCCGCGCCGCCCGCGATGAGCCCGACGGCCATCCAGCGGAGCACCGTAGCCGCGAAGCCCAGGTCGAGCGTCGGCATCGTGATGTCGTACTGCAGGAAATCCGCACCCCGCTCGGTCATCCAGTGCCAGCCGGTGTGCGCCAGGATCGCCGACAGCACGATGGCCCCGGCCTTCTCCGGCACGCCCTTCCGGAACGCGAGCTCCAGCGCGGGCGCCACGAGCAGCAGAACGAAGATCTGACCGAGCTCGACGCCCACGTTGAACGCCAGGAGCGAGGTGAGCAGATGGGCACCGGCGAACTGGAGCGACTCCGACAGCACGAAGGAGAAGCCGAAGCCGTGCACCAGGCCGAAGCCGAACGCGATCGCCCAACGCCGGTGCAGCTTCGCACCCAGAATGTTCTCGAACGCCATGTAGACGATCGACAGGGCGATGAGCGTTTCGATGAGCGGTGGGAACCAGAGCGCGTCCGGAGCGAGGCCGAGCGCAGAGGCGATGAGCGTGATGGAGTGGGCCACGGTGAACGCGGTCACCATGGGAATGAGCGCACGCACGCTCCGGAACGGGACGACGAGGCAGAGCAGGAAGAGGAGGTGGTCGATGCCGTCGAGGATGTGGTCGAAGCCCAGCACCACGAAGCGCAGGGCGGCCTGGTGCCAGCGCGGATCGAGCCGTACGAGTCCGGGGTTGCCCGTGTACTGGAACACCCGCTCGGTCTGGTCGTCCGGAAGGAACCGGAGGACGGTGACGGTACGGAGACCGAGATGGGCGAAGCCCGGGTCGATGGAAAACTCCGAGGCCGTCGACTCGATCGGTGCCTCGAACAGCACGTCGAGCATGGCCTGCTGCCAGAACAGCTGAATGCCGTCGGAGAGCGGAGCGGAGCGCACGTTGGCGAGCGCCGTCTCGTACGACGCGAACGAAAGGTCACCCGGTGCCGACACCCGCGCGGCGACGAGCTCGAGCCCTTCGAGCGTCCCTCCGTTCTCCCGCAGCGCGACGTAGTCGCCGATCCACTGCTGGGCCGCGTCGCGGATCATCTGCTCGGACTCGGAGATCTCGAGGTAGCCCGGTCCGCGGAGCGGGAACTCGTAGTCGCGCATCGCCTCGAGCGGCACCCGGACAATCAGCCTCATCCGGTCGCCGTCGGGCTTCACGAACGCCTGGACCGTCACGTCGACCGGAATCTCGTGCGCCTCGGGCCACGACGGCAGGAGGAGCACGAAGGCCACGAGTAAGGCCGCGGTGCGGGGCAGGGAGAGTCCTGAGAGACGTGACATCCGCGCCGTCCGGAGCAAGGGTTTCAGGGAGGCGCGAAGTTACGGCCGGAGTCGTTCGGGAGACAAGCGGTGGCCTCACGGATTGCAGAACCGGCCGGCGACCCGTAGCCTACCCCGATGTGGCGCGGCCCCTCGGCCGCCCGGGAACGTCAAGACTGGAGTGAAGCACCCATGCGGAAGCGAAAGTTGACCATCGGGGTCGGACTGCTCGCGGGCGCCATCGGGCTGGCCTGCGCTTCGGAAGCGCTCGACGACGTAGCGGCCGGGACGGTGGGGCAGGAAGGGATGGCCCCCGTCTTCGAGGTCGACCCGTTCTGGCCCAACCCGCTTCCCAACCATTGGGTTCTCGGCTCGGTCGTCGGTGTCGGCGTCGACTCGAGGGACCACGTCTTCATCATCCACCGCCAGGCGCCGCTCAACGAGCGGACCGAGATCGGCGCGTCCACGGACCCGCCGAGCGGCGAGTGCTGCCTCCCGGCGCCCTACGTGCTCGAGTTCGACCCGGAGGGGAACCTCGTGAACAGCTGGGGTGGCGACGGCGAGGGCTACACCTGGCCGGCGTCCAACCACGGCATCTCCATCGACCCGATGGACAACGTGTGGATCGGCGGCAACGGCGGGGGCGACAGCCACCTCCTGAAGTTCAGCCGCGACGGCACCTTCCTCGCCGAGTACGGCATCCCGGGACAGCCGGAGGTCAACTCGACGAGCACGGAGTTCTTCGGGCGTCCCGCCAAGATCTCGTTCGACGCCGAAGCCAACGAGGTGTACGTCGCCGACGGCTACGTGCACCGCCGCGTGGCCGTGCTCGACATGGACACCGGAGAGATCAAGCGCTTCTGGGGCGCCTACGGGAACGTGCCGGACGACACGAACCCCGGACCGTACGATCCTGACGCGCCCCTGATCGACCAGTTCCGGACGCCGGTCCACTGCGCGGAGCCGACGAACGACGGGCTCGTGTACGTCTGCGATCGCCCGAACAACCGGATCCAGGTCTTCCAGAAGGACGGGACCTACGTCGACGAGATCCAGCTCGCGCCGCGCACGCTGGGTGACGGCTCCACCTGGGACATCGCCTTCTCGAGGGATCCCGAGCAGACCTACATGTACGTGGCCGACGGCAAGAACATGAAGGTGTACGTCATGGACCGCCGCTCGCTGGAGGTGCTCACCACGTTCGGCGACGGTGGCCGGCAGCCGGGCCTCTTCTTCGCGGTGCATTCCATCGCGACCGACTCCGAAGGCAACATCTACACGACGGAGACCTACGAAGGGAAGCGGGTCCAGAAGTTTCTGTTCCGGGGGATCGGGCCGGTTCGCACGGAGAACCAGGGCGCGCCGTGGCCGAGCGGCCAACGACCCGGCTGACCGCTCGGGGGTCATTGACGCGCGGGCCTCTGGCCCGTTCCTTGATGTCTCCAGGTGGACACCAGGCAACGAGATCCGCTCGAACAGGAGTTCCCGCATGCTACGTATGAAGACGATCACCTCCCTGATGGTTACCGCCGTGTTCGCGGCATGCGGCGGCGGCGAGGAAGCCGCGCACGACCAGATGGGGGAAGCCGAGATGGCGGCCGCGCCGGCCAGCGTCTCGGACACCGGATGCTTCCTGCGGGGAGCGACCGCAGAAGAAGCCGCCGAGCGCCCCAGCCCGCTCCAGTCGACCTCCTTCACCGTGGGCGACACCAACGGCCAGCTCTGCTACGGCGCCCCCTCGGCCAACGATCGGGAGATCATGGGCGGGCTCGTGCCGTACGGTGAGCTGTGGCGCTCGGGTGCCAACGAGGCCACGGCGATCCACCTCGACGGGCCGGCCACGATCGGCGGCATCTCCGTCGCGGCGGGGAGCTACTCGCTCTACACGCGTCCGAGCGCGGACCAGTGGGAGGTGTTCCTGAACAGCAGCTTCGAGCGGTGGGGCATCCCGATCAGTGACGAGGTCCGCGCCACCGAGGTCGGCAGCTTTACGGTCACGCCCGAGGCCACCGATGGGATGGTCGAGATGCTCACCTACTCCTACGAGTCGACCGGAGCAGACGCCGGTGAGATCGTGATGGAGTGGGAGAACACGCGTATCCGGATTCCGGTCGCCGCCGGGATGTGACGCGGATGGTCACGACGGCGGGCATGACGTAACCGCCCGCCCCGAGGTCGTGAATCCACGAAGCGAAACCCCCGGCCGCCAAGAGCGGCCGGGGGTTTCGCGTTCCGGGGAGACCCGCTCCCGCCGACCTCTCCGAGGAGCGGTGGCCTCGTCAGCGGTAGGCGTCCTCGGTCGCGAGATGCCGCTCGACGAAGTCCGCGACGCCTTCCTCCACCGATCGGAACGGCCGGTCGTACCCCGCCGCGCGCAGGCGACCCATCTCGGCCTGCGTGAAGTACTGGTAGCGGTCCCGGATCTCCACCGGTGTGTCCATCCAGAGGACCTCGAGGTCCTGTCCGACCGCCCCGTACAGGGCGCCCATGAGCTCCAGCCACGTCTGCGCGCGTCCCGTTCCGAGGTTGAACAGGCCGGACACGTCGCGGTGCTCCATGAGCCAGAGCATCACGTCGACGCAGTCCTTCACGTAGACGAAGTCGCGCATCTGTCCACCATCGGGATAGTCGGGATGATGCGAGCGGAAGAGGGTCACCGGCTGGCCCGCCGCGGCCCCCGGATACGCCTTCGTCACCACGCTCTTCATGTCGCCTTTGTGGTACTCGTTGGGGCCGTAGACATTGAAGAACTTCAGCCCCACCCACTGTGGCGGACGCGGCGCTCCCGACTCGACCTCGCGCGTGACCCATCGGTCGAAGACGTGCTTGCTCCAGCCGTAGGCGTTGAGGGGCCGGAGGCGGGCGAGCGCGGACGGGCTCGCGTCGTCGTCGAACCCCTGCTCTCCGTCACCGTAGGTGGCCGCCGAAGACGCGTAGATGAGCGGAACGTCGTGGGCGGCGCACCAGCGCCAGACCTTCTGGGACAGCCGGATATTCGTGTCGACGATGAGGTCCGCGTCGGTCTCGGTCGTCGCGGAGATCGCGCCCATGTGCACGACGTAGCGGATGTCGCGTGCGCGTCGGTCCAGGAAGTCGTCGAGCCCCTCCGGCTCGACGAGCTCGTCGAGCCCCCGGGCCCGCAGATTCTTCCACTTGTCGCCCGTCCCCAGACGATCGACGACGCTCACCCGCCCCGCGTCGGCCTCTTCCAGGCCCGCTACGAGGTTGGAGCCGATGAATCCCGCACCTCCGGTCACGACGATCACGTTACGGTCCGCCCTCCATCTTCGTTATGCGAGTTCCGAGCGCCCCGACCTGTCCGGGGCTCGCCCCATGATAGCGATGGCCGGGGTCTGGCGGGCACCCCCGGCTCAGCCGTCCTTCGGCGGGAGAGGCACGAACGCGGACGTGCGTCGCACGTAGTCCGCATAGCCGGGCCGGCGCTCCTCGATGTCCCGCTCCAGCAGCGTCACCCCCGAGACCTTCAGGAGCAGGAACGTCATCAGCACCGGGCCGAACACGGTCCAGGCCCCCCCGCCGGCAACGGCGATGAGGTACGCCCCCCACCAGAGCACCGCATTCCCGAAATAGTTCGGGTGTCGCGAGTAGCGCCACAGGCCCGAGTCGAGGACCTGGCCGCGGTTCCCGGGGTCCGCCTTGAACGCCTCGAGCTGGCGGTCCGCGATCGCTTCGATGAGGATGCCGGCGAGCATGAGCAGGGCTCCGATCCAGTCGAGCAGGCCGAGCGGTTCTCCGGAGGTCGCGGCGACGAAGAGAGGCGCCGACACGATCCAGAGCAGGATCGCCTGCAGCCAGAACACCGTGAAGAGGCTGACGAGCGGGAAGCGCTCCCCGTGGGACGCCCGCATGGACGCGTAGCGGGGATCCTCACCGGAGCGGAGGTTGCGCCGCAGCAGGTGCCACCCGAGGCGAACCGCCCAGGCCGCGGTCAGCGCCAGCACGATCCAGGCGCGAGAGTCGCGGTCTGGGGCGAGGACGACATAGGTGCCGCACACGAGAAGGAAGCCGGGCGCCCAGAACGGATCGACGATGCTGGCGTCCCGTCGCACGAGGCTCACGAGCCAGAGCAGCGTCATCGCCATCGCCACGACGGCGAGCCCGGTGAGCGCTATATCGAAGTGCTGCATCGGTCCCTCCTGGGAAGTCGGTTCCGGAGCGAGATCGGCCGCTGCGCCTTGCGCGCCTCCGTCGGCCCCATACTCTGTGGCGACGCGCTCGGCAGGTCACCGCCGAACCCTCGTACCCGCGACACGGCGATTCATGCACGTATCCTCGATTCCAGCTCCCGCCGCCCTCGCCGTGTGGGTGCTGGCCGTGTCGCTCGTCTCGCCGGTCGGGGCGCTCGCCCAACAGAGCGCGACACCCGGCACGGACGCGCTGACCCGGGGCCTGACCGCGCCGGAGTCCAGCGGGGTGATCGATCTCCCGAGGCTCCGCGGGCCGGTCACGCTCGACGGCATTCCGGACGAGGCCGCATGGGAAGGTATCGCGCCGCTGCCGCTCACGATGTACCAGCCCACGTTCCGCGGAGACAGCGACCGGGACATCGAGCTCCTGATCGCGTACGATGACGAAGCAATCTACGTGGCCGGGCGCCTCTACCACGACGACCCCGACCATATCGGGCAGTTCTCCTTCACGCGTGACCGATACGGCGGCGACGACGGCATCGCCATTGCGCTCGACACGTTCAACGACAACGAGAACGCCCTCCGCTTCACCGGCCTGCCGCTCGGGGCGCGCATGGACCACGCCATCGACGGCGACGGGCAGGATCCCGGGCCTGGTAACGTGTCCTGGAACACCTTCTGGGACTTCGAGACGCAGATCACCGACGACGGCTGGTTCGGCGAGATGCGGATTCCCTTCTCGAGTCTCCGTTTCGAGACGCAACCGGACGGGTCGGTGGTCATGGGGCTGCTCGGCTTCGCCTACGAGAGCCGGGGAGATCGCCGGTGGACGTATCCAGCGATGCCCTCCAGCGCGCCCTACTCGCGACCCTCGGCCTTCCAGGACGTTCGTCTCACGGGCATCCAGCCGCAGAACCCCGTCTACGTGACGCCCTACATGCTCGCCGGAGCTGCGCGGAGCCATGCCCTGAACGCGGCCGAGAACGGCTACGACCGGCTCGGGGAGGAGAGCTTCGAGGTCGGCGGGGACGTGAAGTTCAGCCCCACTCCGAACCTCACCGTCGACCTCACGGTGAACACCGATTTCGCCGCGGTCGAGGCGGACCAGCAACAGGTGAACCTCACGCGCTTCTCGCTCTTCTTCGACGAGAAGCGCCCCTTCTTCCAGGAGCGCGCGGGCATCTTCGGATTCGACACGGGAGCCGAGCGGGGGACGCTCTTCTATTCGCGCCGGATCGGGTTGGCCGACGGTCTCCCCGTCCGAATCCTCGGTGGAGGGCGTGCCGTCGGGCGGGTGGGCGCCTGGGACCTCGGCGCCATAGGCATGAGGACCGCGGCCGAGCGTGGGCTCCCGGGCGAGACGTTCGGGGTGCTGCGCCTCCGCCGGCAGGTCTTCAACCCACACTCGTCCATCGGCACCATGGGCACGAGCCGGTCCGGCGGCGACGGGGCGTACAACGTCACCTACGGAGTCGACGGGTCGTTCCGCGTGACCGGCGACGAGTACCTGACCCTGAAGTGGCTGCAGACGGTTCAGGGCGGGACCGCGACGCTCGACGCCGCCCCCGACGGCCTCGACGCAGCCCGGGTCGTGGTCGACTGGACGCGCCGCAAGCTCGGCGGCCTCAGCTATCAGCTGACCGGAACGTGGTCCGGCGCTGGGTACGACCCGGGGGTCGGCTTCGAGCCACGTAGCGATTTCACCCGGGGACAGGCCGATCTCAACTACGTCTGGCTCCCGGGATCGGACGCACCCTTCCGCCGGATCTGGCTCGGCGCCGAGAACAACGTGTGGGTCCGCAACGCCGACGACCGCGTGGATACCGGCCAGCTCAAGCCGTTCCTCCAGCTCGAGACCCGTGCGGGGATGATCCTCAAGGGCTCGACGACCACGCGCTACGAGAACGTCCCGGAGACGTTCGAGCTGTCGGCGGACGCGGTGGTCCCGGCGGGCAGCTACTGGGCGACCGAGGGAGCACTGGAGCTCCGGCCGGTGCGTGCATGGCCCATCCGGCCCAGGATCACCCTGACGGCGGGGGAGTTCTTCGACGGTACGCGGACCGGCGTCGACGCCGAGGTGACCTGGCCGGCGAGCCGGCACCTCGAGGTCGTCGGCGGGTGGGAGTGGAACCGCATCGACTTCGACGCGCGCGGCGAGTCCTTCGACGCCACGCTCGCCCGGCTCACGCTCCGTGGCGCGCTCAACGTGCGTGTCTCGATGGACGCATTCGCGCAGTACAGCTCAATGACCGACCAGGTGACCACGAACACCCGCTTCCGCTACAACTTCCGGGAGGGCCAGGATCTCTGGCTGGTGTGGAACGAGGGGCTGAACGTGGAGCGGGACCGGACCGGGTTGCCCCGCCTGCCGTTCGAGGACGCGCGCACGCTCACCGTGAAGTACACGCACACGCTGATCTTCTGACGGATCGGGGAGAGTCGAAGGCGCAGCGGGCGACTCAGGCCTCCGCGTCGCGCCCGATCGCCTCGACCATGTCGCTGAAGATCAGCGCGTGGAACGGGTAGACGCCGTACCAGTAGAGCCACCCGAAGAACCCCGTCGGCACGAAGAAGGCCGTCTGGACGAGCTTCGTCCCCGACCCTTCGGGGATCGCTTCGAACTGGAGCCAGGCCCGACCGGGCACCTTCATCTCGGCACGGAGGCGCAGCAGCTTACCCGGCTGCCACTCCTCCACGCGCCAGAAATCGACCGCCTCGCCGGGATAGAGGTCGACCGGGTGGCGCCGGCCGCGCCGCAGCCCCGGTCCCCCGACCAGCTGGTCGAGGAGGCCGCGTGCTTCCCAGGCCCAGCGCCACACGAGCCAGCCGCGCTCACCGCCCAGGCTGGAGAACGACCGGGCCACCCGTTCCGGCGGAGCGTCGACGTGACGGGTCCGCACCTCGCGGATCAGCCCTTCACGATCCTCCAGGCGGACGCGCGGGTCGCTGCCGCCACCGCTGAGGGACCACCGGGTCGACACCTCGCCGGCACGGGTCCGGTCGAGCGCCCGCGATACGGCCTCCTTGTAGGGCATCGGCTCGATGTCCGGGAAGAGGCTGCGGGCACGCGACGTGTCGCCGACGACCGGATGCACCACGCCCTCGATGAGCGGCACCGCGATCGAGTTCGGGATCGGCGTCACGAGCCCGACCCACAAGGCGGCGAGCCTCGGCGCGAGGACCGGAACCGGCACGATCAGCCTGGGAAGGCCCCGTACCTCGGCGTACCCCTCCATCATCTGCTTGAACGTGAGCGGCTCGGTCCCGATGTCGATGGCGCCGAGCGTGTCTTCGCGCCCGACCGCGGCCACCAGGTAGGAGAGCGCGTCCCGGACGGCGATGGGGCGCACCGCGTTCAGAATCCAGCGGGGCGCCACCATGGCCGGGAGGCGCTCCGTGAGGTAGCGGACCATCTCGAACGAGGCCGACCCGCTTCCGATGACGGGACCCGCCCGGAACTCGGTCGTGGGCAGCGACTCACCGAGGATCCGGCCGATCTCGCCGCGGCTCTCCAGGTGCGAGGACCGCGGCCGGCCGTCGTCGTCCACGGGAAGGATCCCCCCGAGATAGATCACCTGCCGCACACCGCGGGCCGCCGCGACGAAGTTCCCGGCGGCGCGTCGGTCACGCTCCTCGAAGTCCTCGCCCGAGGCCATCGAATGCACCAGATAGAAGGCCACGTCGACGCCCTCGAGCACGGGTCCGAGCGAATCGGGCTCGAGGAGGTCCCCGCGCACGATCTCCACGCGGTCCGCCCAACTTCGCGAGCGGGCGCGCTCGGGGTCGCGGGCCATGACACGGACGTCGAATCCCGCGCCGAGCAGGCGTTCCACCAGCCGACCACCGACGTAGCCGGTGGCTCCAGTGACGAGGATCTTCAGGAGCCGGCGCCGCCCACCACCGCGAGGGGCACGTCGCCGAGCCCGCTACGTTGGGGATTCTGCCGCCCACTCGTTTCCGAGCGGACGTTGCGCGCGACGTGGTCGAACAGCTCGGTGAACGTCACGATCCCGTCCTGGTCGCCGTCTCCCGCGCCGCGCAGGCCGTCGAGCACGAAGTGGGTGAAGACGCCGTGTCCGCCCCAGCGGGCGTCCTCGAGGCTCAGCTCGTTCGTGTCGGCCGCCGTCATCATGAGCCGCCGGGAGGGCGTGAAGAGCTCCTGGAAGCCGCCCGCGATTCTGTTCCCGGGGGCGTCGCCGAGGGTCTCCCCGTCGGCGGTGCCGGCCGAGTGGCAGGCGTCGGCGATCACGATCACCCGTTCGGCGGCGATGTGGCGCCGAAGGGCCGTCTTCACGTCCCACATCGGGAAGCCGGTCGCGGCGAGCGAGCCGAGCTCCGCGTCGGCCGGCAGCAGGTAGAGGTTGTCGGGCCGACCCGGGTCGGGCGCGCCGTGACCCGCGAAGTAGATCACCACCAGGTCGTCGAAATCCGCCTGCTGGAGGAAGACGAAGAGCGCGTCGCGCATGGCGGCGCCGGTGGCGGCCTCGTCCTCCAGGTAGAGCACCTCGTCGAACGGCCCGGCCGCATCGCTCTCGAAGAAGTCGCGGATCGCGCGCGCGTCCGAGGGCGCGTACGCGAGATCCGGGATCTCCGGCGAGGCATAGTCACCCACGCCGATCACCACGGCCCATCGCCGGTCGATTCGGGGCGCGGCGGAGGCGGTCACCGTCTCGCCCCGGATGCCCCGGGCGAGGATCGGAACCGTGTCACGGCTGATGGGGAGCGTGAACTCGCGGGTGAAGCGACGGGCCTCGGCGCCACCCACGCCCAGTCGCTCGGCCTCTTCCCTGGTGAGCGGCTCGAGCAGCGCCGGCTGCCCGTCGACCTGGACCTCGGACGTTGCGCCGACGACCACGCCCTCGAGCCGGACGACATTCTGTACGTCCGAGCGCCCCCGGTCCCCCCGCTTCACCACGCCGAGCCCCCGGGTCGCGGCGCCGTCGGCCGGCAGCACGTCCGCGCGGGTCACGGCCAGGGCCGGCGTCCCGGAGCCCGACGCGATCCGGACGCTCGACTCGACCGAGCCCGGGTCGGGAGCCCAGTAGGCCTCCTCCTCCCATTCGCGGGCCTCCCAATCGTTGATGATCGGGCCCACGAACCGGGTGATCGCCTCCCGGGTCGCTTCCCGGACCGCCAGGGCTCGCGCCGCCTGGTCCGTCGCCTCGAGGGCCCGCGCGTCCGCCACGGCATCCGCCACGACGTCGCCCAGGTCGAGGCGAAGCGCACGCACCGAGACCTCGGCGGTCCCCGTCACCAGGGTGCCGCTCACCGCGTCTGGACGCGTCGCGAAGTCCGCGACACCCAGGATCAGGAGCTGCGCGCCCCAATCCCTGCCGAGCTGCGTGGCGGCGCCGTCATTGCCGGCCGTCGCGGCCTCGACCAGAGCCTGCGAGGCCTCGTCGATGGCGAGCGCCGGGTCGATGACGGGGAAGCCGGCCTCGCGCAGGAACGCCGTCATCTCGCGGGCCGCGACCTTGCCCCGGCCCTCTTCCTGGATGAACACCAGCGTGCGCGGGAGGTCGGTCTCGAAGGCGATCTCCTGGGCCGCCGCGGCCGTCGGGGCCGCGGCCTGAAGCGCAGGGGCTCCCACCAAAGCGGCGCCGGTCGCGACGCGGCCGAGGACCGTCCACATCCGGTCCCGCCGGGACACCGCGCGACGGCTCATCACCCCTCTCCCCCCAGCCGCTCGAGCGCCCGGCGTGCACCCGGGTGCTCCGGGTGGATCTCCAGCGCCCGCTCGTAGTGCTCGACCGCTCGCCCGATGTCGCCACGGTCCTCGAAGTCGACCGCGCGGCTGAACTCGATCGTCGCCGCCACGGGGATCGGCGCGACCTCCGGCCGACCGGACGGCGGCGTCAGGCTCAGCTCGGCCCCGAAGTCGTCGGCGAGCTCGACCACGACCCCGAGGAGCGCGTCGGTCCGGTCGTTCTTCTTCATGACGGCGACGATCTCGGACGTCTCGACGTCGACCGCCCGGATGTCCATGCGGAGGTCGTCCACGATGCTCGTGACCTGACCGTGGAGCACGTAGTGCACGCCGAGGAGCTTCCCGATCTCGATGGCGCTCGACTCGTCGAGCCGACCCGAGAGGGCCAGGTCCTGCTCGCGCAGTAGGTCCTGGATCTCCGCTCGCTCCACGACCACCATGCCGGAGCGGCCGCTGAACTCGGTCACGAGCATGGCGGACACGGCCTTGCCGAGGCTGACCTGCGCGTCGGCCCCCGCACCCATCATGAAGCCGGTGAAGTCCATGACCGCGACGGTCGGGAGATCCTGCTGCGCCGCGACCGACGTCGTGCCTCCAGGCCCCGTGAGCGACCAGGCCAGCACGAGGCCCAGCGACCGCGCGAGCCGTCGGACCCACCTCACCCACCGAGCCTCCGAGGCGAGTGGAACGGGCGTGGCGGCACGTCTGTGGGAAGCTGCGAACATGGGGTCTCCACGGGAGGAGCCGGACGCGAAATCCTTAGTTTTGCCGCGGTTTCGGCCGTATCCTATAATTTACCGACGCTCGCGGGGGGATGCGAGACATTCGCCAGGAGGCCCCGCGCCCACCTCCGTCGCCGCCGGCCTGCTTCGCCTGGAAAGGATCCTTCCATCGATGTGTGACCCCACGAGCCGCGGCGCGCCCAGGGAATCTGGTCGCCGGAGCTCTCGCCCCGGTCCGAGACGACGGCTCGCCTGCGTGATCGCGGGAGCCGCCTGGATCCTGTCGGCGTGCGCGACGGGACTCCCGGACGTGGGTCCCGCGGATATCCCACGGCTCTCGTCCGAGGTGTCGGACCGGCCGGACGACCTCGAGTTGCGCGTGCGGCTCGGGATCGCGCAGTACCGTGCCGGCGCCCACGACGCGGCGCTCGCGAGCCTGCGGGTCGCGGTCGAGGGTGGTCACGCGAGCGGACCGGCGCTCCTGCACCTCGGCCTCGTGCACGAGCAGCGTGAGGAGTGGAGCGAGGCCCTCGACGCGTACGGCCGCCATCTCGACCAGGATCCGTCCGGGGCGATCCGGGGCGACGTGGAGGCCCGGGTCCGCCTCATGGGCCGGAATCTACTCGCGGAGCGTGCCCGGGAGGCGCTCGCCCTGGAAGGGCGCGTGGCGGACGCCGAGACCGTCACCCCGCGCTCGGTCGCGATCCTCCCGTTCGCCTTCAACTCGCCGCGTGCCGAGCTCGAGCCCCTGATCTACGCGCTCGCCGACATGATGAGCACGGACTTCGCCCTGTCCAACGCCCTGGTCGTGCTCGAGCGCGCCCAGGTGCAGACGCTTCTCGACGAGATGGCGCTGACCGCGGCCGGATACGCGGAGCCCTCGACCGGCGCGAGAGCGGGGCGGCTGCTCAGGGCGGAGCACGTGGTTCAGGGCGTCCTCACGACGCTCGGTGGAGATCGCCTCCAGACCGACGCCGAGGTCATGAGCGTGGCGAGCTCGTCGGGGGTGGGCGGGGTGAGCGAGAGCGCCGCGCTCGATGATCTCTTCACGATGGAGAAGGCCCTGGTCATCGGCACCATCCGTGACGTCCTCGGGCTGGAGCTGACACCGGCCGAGGAGCAGGCGATCCTCGAGAACCGCATGGACAACGTTCTGGCCTTCCTCGCATACGGGGAGGGCCTCCGGGAGATGGACCGTGGCGACTTCGCCGCCGCCCGCGAGCGGTTCGAGGCGGCCCGGGCGCTCGAGGGGCCCGGGAACCCTATGCTGGAGTCGGCGCTCGAAGCCTCGACGGAGCTGACCACGGCGAGTGAGACGGACGCGGGCACCCTCGCCACGCGGGCAGGCGAGCCGAGCGTTCTCGGCGCCTCCTCCCGCGGCCGCCTCACGGGTCTGACGGACGGCATTGCGCCGACACCCGCGTCGGGGCTCCTGGACATCCGCTCCGGAGACCAGGGCTCGACCCGGACGAACGACTCGGGCGACACCGAGCGGGACCCCATCGCGGAGGCGACGGGCGACATCGGCCTGACCGGCTCCGGTGCCACGATCCGGCTGGTCATCCCGAGGCCGGGAGGTGATCGGTGAGCGCGCGGGCCCGGAGCGGTGTTGCCCTGCTCCTCTCCCTCGGCGTCCCACTGCTCGCGGCCCCACTGGGCGCCCAGGTACCGGCCCAGCGCTCGCTCGGCGTCGGCGTCGAGCTGGTGGGCTACTCGTTCGACGCGGGGCTCGGAGCCGACGCGGCGGACCTCCTGCTCCTTCCTGTTGCCGGCCGGACGCCGCTCGGCGCGCGCGGCTCGCTGGACGTCTACGGGGCCTGGGCGCGCGGCCGGGTCGAGGTCGACGACGCCGACCTCTCGCTGTCGGGACCGGTAGACACCCAGGTCCGGTTGGGCTTCCAGGCCACGCCGTGGGCGCTCCTCACCGTGGGCGCTCAACTCCCCACCGGACGCGCCTCCCACGACGGAGAGGAAGCCATCGTGGCCTCCGTGCTGGCCACCGAGCTGCTCGGCTTCGGTGAGAGCAGCTGGGGGACCGGCGCCGCGCTGACGACATCCCTCGCGACCGCCCGGGAGATGGGCGCGTGGGGCGTGGGAGCGGCCCTGGCCTACGCCGCTCGCGGCTCCTTCGCGCCGGACGAGTCCGACACCGACTTCCGCTACGAGCCGGGCGACGAGCTCCGGGTCCGCTTAGGCGCCGACCGCAACATCGGGGACAACACGCTCACCTTCGGCGGCACGTTCATCTCGTACGGCGACGACCGGGCGAATGCCCGCAACCTGTTCCGGGCGGGCGACCGGCTCCGGTTCGACGCGAGCTACGCGTTCCGCGCCGGCGCCGGCGTCTGGACCGTCTACGCGTCGGACGTGCTCCGCGCGAACGGCGATCTGACCCTCGACCTGGTCGACGACTTCGGAGCGGTGGTCGGCGACACGACGGTCGCGACCGCCGAGCAGAACCTCCTGGTGGCTGGATTGGTGGGCGCCGTGGGATTAGGCTCAGGGTTCGTGTTCCGCCCCATCGTCGACCTGAGGCTTCAGTCCCGGACCGAGCCCGACGGCTCGGACGCCGGCTCCGGCTGGATCCTCGGGCTGGGTGGGGATCTCCCGATACGCTTCTTCAGTCGCTCGGAGATCTTTCCCAGAGCGCGCCTCCTCCTCGGATCGATTCGTGATCGACGGGGGGAGGGCGTGGGGGTCCGGGGACTCGAGCTTCGAACCACACTCCGCTGGTCACCGTGACGCCATGACCCCCGACATCAAACGCATCGCGATCAACACCGGCGGCGGCGACGCCCCGGGGCTCAACGCCGTCATCCGGTCGGTGGTGCTCGCCGCAGATGGCCTCGGATGGGAGGTGTACGGCATCCTCGACTCCTACGACGGGCTCTTCCGCGAGAACGGCGTGGTGCGCCTCAGCCGGGAGTCCGTACGCGGGATCACGCACCAGGGCGGAACCATCCTGGGCACGACCAACCGCGGGAATCCGCTGCGTTATCCGGTAACCGACCCGGATGGGACCGTCCGTTACGAGGACCGCTCCCAGGCCGTCATCGACAACCTCGCCGAGCGCGGGATCGACGCCCTCGTCGCGGTTGGCGGCGACGGCTCACTCGAGATCGCGCACGGGTTGGCCGAGAAGGGGCTGAAGGTCGTGGGCGTGCCGAAGACCATCGACAACGATCTGGAGGCCACCCAGCTCACGTTCGGGTTCCTGACCGCCGTCGAGACCGCAACCGACGCGCTCGACAAGCTCCACTCGACGGCCGAGGCGCACGAGCGCGTGATGGTCGTGGAGCTCATGGGTCGCCACGCCGGCTGGATCGCGCTCTTCGCCGGGCTCGCCGGCACCGCCGACGTGATCCTCATTCCCGAGATCCCCTACGACATGGAGCGCGTCTGCGAGAAGATCGAGGACCGTTACCGTACCGGTCGCAACTTCGCGATCGTCGTCGTGGCCGAAGGCGCCTTCCCGATCGGCGGCGAGCCGGTGTTCAAGACGGCGGGGAGCGGAGAGAAGCGCCTCGGCGGCCTCGCGCATCAGGTCGCGACCGAGATCGCCGAGCGGACCGGCCGGGAGACGCGCGACCTCGTGCTCGGACACCTCCAGCGCGGGGGCGGCCCGATCGCCTACGACCGCCTCCTGGCGCTCCGCTTCGGGACCGCGGCCGTGAAGCTGCTGTCCGAGGGTTCCTTCGGATGCATGGTCGCGCTCGACCCGCCGATGGTGCGCGCCGTCCCGCTCGGCGAGGCGATCGCGAAGACCAAGCTGGTACCATTGGACGGCGACATCGTCCAGACGGCGCGCGCGATGGGGGTCTGCCTCGGGGACTGACCCCGCCTTGCGCCCCCCGCCCCTCGTGCCGAAGGTAGCCGGGCCGAACCAAAGCCGCCGACTCCACCTCCGAACACGAGGACCGTCATGACGCAGCAGCAGCCCCCGTCCAAGGCCGAGGCGCGCGCACGCTTCCGGCGCACGCTCGTCCGGGTCCTCGTCGTGCAGGCCGTCGCGCTCGCCGCGCTGGCCGCCCTCCAGATCCGGTACGGCATCTAGCAGGTCGCTGGAAGAGGGGAGTGCACCGCGCGCAGGGGTCTTGCGCGTGTTCAGCCAAGGAACGACGACGAGTCGTAGCAGAGCTACGGCGAGGAGAAGAGACGATGGATCAACCGCGCAACACCCCTGCGCCCAACACCGCATCGTTTTCCGACCTACACGGTTGCGGGTTACGGCGGCACGACCCCGTCCCGGTCGTTGGCGCTCCTCCGCGTAGCTATGGCTATGCAGTCGTCGCTCCGCCTACGGCCCGGGGTCGTGACACTCGTAACGCGGTGCACTCCCCTCTTCCAGCGACCTGCTAATGCATTGGATCAACTGGGTCATCGTCGTCGCCTACGTGCTCTACGTGGTGGTCGACGGCATCCGCAAGTCGAAGGGGACGGACTCGCTGGCGGGCTTCTTCATCGCCAACAAGAGCCTCTCCTGGTGGGTCGTCGGCCTCTCGGTCATGGCGACCCAGCTCTCGGCGATCACCATGATCGGAACGCCCGGCCAGGGCGCCACCGACGGTATCCGCTTCGTGCAGTTCTACTTCGGACTGCCCATCGCCATGGTGATCCTCGGCGTGACGCTGGTGCCGTTCCTCCACGGATCCGGCGTCTATACCGCGTACGAGTACCTCGAGAAGCGGTTCGACGCGAAGACGCGCTCGTTGACGGCCTTCCTCTTCCTGCTCTCGCGCGGCATGTCCGCGGGAACCATCATCGCGGCCCCGGGCGTGGTCCTGAGCGCCATCTTCGGCATCCCGCTGGTGTGGGCCGTAGCGTTGATCGGTATCCCGACGGTGATCTACACGATGGTGGGCGGGGTGCAGGCCGTCGCGTGGGCCGATGTGAAGCAGATGTTCCTGATCGTCTTCGCCATGCTCGCGATCATGCTGGTCCTCCTCGTCCAGATGCCGGTCAGCCCCGACGAAGCCCTCCGGATCGCCGGCGCCACGGGGCGCCTCCAGGCCTTCGACTTCTCGTTCAGCCTGAACGAGACCTACACGTTCTGGGGCGGGATCATCGGCGGAACGTTCCTCATGCTCTCGTACTTCGGCACCGACCAGAGCCAGGTGCAGCGGTACCTGACCGCACGCTCGGTGGACGAGGCGCGCAGCTCGCTGTTGATGAGCGCGTACTGGAAGATCCCGCTGCAGGCGCTCATCCTCCTGGTCGGGGTGGGAATCTTCGTCTACTACCAGTTCGTGCAGCCGCCGCTGCTCTACAACCCGGCGCACGAGGAGGCCGTGGTCGCCGAGCGCGGCGCCGCCTACGGCGACCTCCAACAACGCTACGACGAGGTCTTTACGCTGAGGTCGGCGGCGGCCCTCCAGACAGCGGACGCGCCGGACGAGGCCACCGGAGCGACCGCGATGCAGGACTTCCTGGAGCGTGAAGCCGAGATCCAGGGGATCCGCACCGAGGCGCTCGCCATGGCGGCCGAGGTCACCGGCCGGGACTCCCGGGACGTGAACTACATCATTCCCCGCTTCGCTCTGTCGGAGCTCCCCATCGGGCTCGCGGGCATCTTCATCGCGGGGGTCCTGGCCGCGGCCATGTCGAGCATCTCCTCGGAGCTGAACTCCCTGGCCACGACGAGCATCATCGACTTCTACCGACGATGGCTCAGGCCCGACGCGACGGACGCGCATTACCTGCTCGTCTCGAAGGGGGCCACGGCCTTCTGGGGCTTGTTCGCGTGCGTCGTGGCGACGTACGCGGCGACGCTCGGATCGCTCATCGAGGTGGTGAACCGTTTCGGGTCGTTCTTCTACGGATCGATTCTGGGCGTCTTCATCCTGGCGATGATCCCGGGTACCAAAGGGCGAGGATCGTTCTTCGGACTCATCGCCGGCATGGGGCTCGTCGGATACGTGAACTTCCAGATCCCCGAAGTCGCGTTCCTCTGGCACAACGTCATCGGTGCGGTGGCGGTGGTGTTCGTCGGACTGCTGCTGAGCATCGGCGGGGGAGGCCGACCGCAGGAGCAGGCGTGATGAAGGGTCGCGCCGTTCGGGGTGTCGCGCTCGTCCTCCTGCTCGGACTGACGGCCTGCGGCGGCGGCGACGGACCGATTCCGGTCGCCTGTGGCTCGGTTCCGCCCACGGATCCGGACGTCCTTGCGGACACCCTCGAGTTGACCGTCGTCCTGGCCGAGCGGCCGACCCGCTCGACGGAGGTCCTCGTGCGGGTCGACCCGCTGACCGAGCGAGGTGCCGTGCTCTTCTCGGGCACACCCCCCGAGTCGGCCGCTGCCGTATCGGCCGCGCTCACGACGGACGCCGTCTTCCAGGGGTGCATCAACGAGCGCGCGGACGGTTTCCGGCTACGAGCCGAGGAGGCGCCGATCGGGCGGGTGTGGGTTCGGGTCTCCTCGAACCGTCCGGTCTCCGTGCGGCTCGTGACCGAGGCGCCGGGGGCCGAGCCGCGTGCGGGGCCCCCGGCCGCCTCCGGGCCTCCGGGCGGCCCGGAGGTCACCGCCACGCTCGTCGTGCCTCCCGGATCGTCCGGCCGTCGCGCCTGGCCGCTCGACGCCCCGTCGGGAGACCGCGAATGACCGGGCCAGGACCGACGCCGCACACCGGTGCACCCGTCGCCGGTGCTCCCGCCGCCGCGACGACCTCTGCCGGGACCCCCGCCACGCTGCTCGCGATCGGGTGGACGCTCCTCCTCGCCTCGCTCGCGACGCTCTGGGTCTGGAGCCCGTTCCTCGGCGAGGGGACGTCGTTCATCGTGTGGTCTCCACCAGCGATGGCGCTCATGGCATGGACCGTCCGGTGGCTTCGGGCCCGGCGTATCGAGCAGATCCCGTCGAGCCGGCTACTCTGGATCGCGGTCGGGGCCGGCTGGATCCTGGCTCTGCTGGCGGCGTCGACCGATCTGGGCCGCCGGCTCGCGCTCGACGGCCTGATCATGCGCGAGCCGGGCGTCCAACTGACGGGCCGCGTCCTCCGCTGGGCGCCGCTCGCCTTCGGCTGCGCCCTCGCCGTCGCCGGGCTCGCGGCGGCGCTGGAGGCGCGCTACCGGATCGTCAACGCGCCTCGAACGCCCGCCACGCCTCCGGATCCAGCGAGATGAGGTTGGCGAGCAGCCGGTACGCGCCCGGCACCCGTTGAGACCACTGCCGGAAGAAGGACAGCGCAGCGTAGGCGTACACTCCTTCGCCGACCGACGCGACGAGCAGTGATCCCCGCCGCGAGGGCTCGCCCGGGTCGTTCATCTCGAGCATGGGCACGTACGCTTCGGCCCACTCGGACGCGAAGTAGAGTCCCCGCTCCTGGACCCACCCCGCGAAATCCTCGTCGGAGATCCGGTTGGGACCGGCGAACACGGGCGACTCGGGCTCGAGGATGCGCACCGGCTGGGTCTCGACGGAAACGCGCGGCGCCGGCCGACCGATGACCAGTCGGTACGGAGCGTACGCGCCCTCCGAGAACTGGTACTGGTTGTATTGATTGATGACCACGCCACCCGAACGAGCGAAGTCGAAGATCTGCTCGTTCGCCGCGCGCACGTCCGCTCGGGCCTCGTAGGCCCGCACGCCCAGTACGAGCACGTCGTATCCGGCGAAGTTTCCGGACCGGACCCGTTCTTCGCTGACCAGCTCCACGTCGACGCCCATCTGGCGGATCGCCTCGTGGCCGTCATCACCCGTCCCCATGACGTAGCCGACGCGGAGTCCCGGACGGACACGGACCGGCACGACGGCGACCTCGCTCACGGCAGGCTCGAAGAGTGCCGCCCGCTCGATGTGCGGATAGTCGATGAGGGTGAAGCCCTCATCGTAGCGGCGGCCATCCGTGGTCCTCGCGACGGCACGTAGCCGATGTGCGCCGGCTTCCGGAGCGCCCGTCGGCGTCACCTCGAAGGTCAGCGAACGCTCCTGGCCCGCGCCCGTGAGCTCGAAGGCCTGAGTGGCGGGGGCCACGCTCCACGTGGACGGCGCCTCGAGGCGCACCTCCCCACTCGCGCCCTCCTCGGCCTCGGTCCGCACCACGACCGAGATCGCGCGCGTCTCCTCGGAGCCCCGCGGCCAGACCATGCCGCCCGGCGAAACGCCCACCGAGACGGCCGGCAGAACCAGCACCGGTTCGACCAGCTCTCCGAGCGCCTGGTCGACACCCACGTATCGCCACGGCTTCTCGAGGCCGACGCCAGCAGCGCCGTCGCCCAGCGCGAAGGACAGGTCCCCCCGCACCTTCGCGGGATCCCTGGGAAGCCCCCACAGCGACCGGTCCTCGGGCCAGCGGTACATCGCGCCGTCCCGCTCCCGTTCCAGATGGTAGAGACGGCTCGGCTCGGCGTCCGTCGGGATCTCCACTTCGAAGCGCCAGGTCGCGAGGGTTCCCGCGGGCACCACGCCCTCGTCGGACACCCCGTCGACACCGAGGAGTCGAACCGGCCAGTCCGGCCCGGGAAGCAGCACGACCTCGGGATGGCGGACGACATCCGACCCTCCGTTCCAGAGCATCGCCTCGACCTCGACCGTCTGTCCCGGCACGATCAGGTCGTCGTCGGCCCGGACGTCGAACACGATGCCGGCCGCCGCGGCGAGCGTCCTCTCGACGAGGGCGCGCTTGCCGAGCAGGACGCGCTCGAGCTCGTCCACGGGGTGCCCCTCGGCGGCAGCGAGCGCCGCGTCCAGCGCCGACAGGGCACGGCGGAGCGCGTCGACGACGCCCGCTTCAGGCGCGGCCGTGCCGCCCCCGGCGAACGCGGCCCGTGCGGAGGCGATGGCGGACCGGTACGCGCCGATGCTCCGCGCGGCGCGCGCCGACGGCCCGGGGGGCAGCTCGGACGCCAACCCGACCAGCGTCGTGTCTACCCCCGAGAAGACGCTCCCCTCCGGATCGGGCACATTCGACGCCACCACGACGACGCCGCTGTTCCGCGGGCCCGGCGGCTGCGCGGCGCCCATGTCCTGCGACCGATGCTGGCTACGGCTCTCCATGGCCAGCTGGAAGCTCGAGCGTCCCAGGAGCGGATCGAACGCTCCGATGGGGACCACGATCTCCCCTTCCACGATCGGGGCATCCGGCAGGAATCGTCGGCGGGAGGTCTCCAGGAGCTTCGCGGGCCGCCACGGCCGCACGCCGTCACGCAGCTGCTCGGGGAACGCCTCCGGATCGCCGGCCAACGCGAACGCCTCGCGGGTCACGATTCCGGCCGCCTGGTGCTGCCCGTGGCCGTCGGACGGGGTTCCGCTGAAGACCGACACGACCACTTGCGGGCGGAAGGTCCGCATGGCCCACACGACATCGGCCAGCAGCTCGTCGCGCGGCCACATGGTGAGGGATTCCTCCGCGGTCTTCGAGAAGCCGAAGTCGAACGCCCGCGAGAAGAGCTGGCTCCCCCCGTCGAGGGCCCGGGCCGCCTCGAGCTCCCCCGTGCGGATCACACCCAGGCCCTCGAAGAGCTCCGGACCGATGAGGTTCTGGCCGCCGCCGCCTCGAGTCAGCGAGAGGTAGGCGGTCTCCGCGCCCAGGCCGCGGGCCATCTCGGTGAGGAAGCCGGTGTCCTCGTCGTCCGGATGGGCCGCGACCATGAGCACCCGCTTCACGCCGTCGAGCTGCCGGAGCAGCAGCCCGGTCGCGACGGTGCCCGCGTCACGCGGGAGCTGGGCCTCCACCGGAGCCGGCAACAGGGTCCCGATGAGCGTGAGGAGCACGATCGTCCCGGCCGCCCTGGTCCGGAGCGCACCTTTCCACCGCGCCCACCGCGTGAGGGCCCGGGAGGTGCGAGCGTAGCCGCTGTGGGCGTCCATCGGGAGAGACTGCATCGATCTCGTCCTACCTGGGATTTCGGAGTGGGCCGCGCGTATCGTGTTCAAGACTGGTCCCTGGGCCAGGGCATCGCCAGGGAGGCGGGGGCCTGCGCCCGCCCCACCCATCCCGCCAGAGCCGCCAGCGTGAGCAGGTACGGGAACGCGAGAAACAGCTGGTACGGGACGTCCAGCCCGAGCGCCTGCATGAGGAACTGGAGGGCGGACGCCGCTCCGAAGAGCAGAGCCGCGGCGAGCACGAGTACCGGATTCCATCGCCCCAACACCACGACCGCGATCGCGATGAAGCCGCGCCCCGCGCTCATGTTCTCGGAGAACGTGCCTGCGTGCGCGAGCGCCAGATGGGCGCCTGCCACCCCCGCGAGCGCGCCGCCGAACACCGTCGCGCAGAACCGGGTCCACCGGACCCGGACGCCGGCTGCGCACGCCGCGTCGGGATCCTCCCCCGCGGCGCGGAGCTCGAGCCCCCACTCGGTCCTGAAGATGAAGTACCAGAGCAGAGGTGCCAGGGCGTAGGCCAGATACGCCGTCGGCGCCTGTTCGAAGAGCGCTGTGCCGATCCACGGCAGCTCGGCCAGCACCGGCACCCGCACGGGCGGTAGCGTGGGCAGCGTGAGCGCCGTGCCGGTCGCGCCGAAGCGCGCCTGGTAGATCGCGCCCGTGAGGCCGAGGCCTCCGAGGGTGACCGCCGTCCCGGTGATGATCTGATCCGTGCCGAGGCCGATCGCGAACGCAGCGAAGACGAACGCGACCGCGCCGCCCGCCACGGCCCCGAGCACGACCCCCGGCACCGCTCCTCCGAGCCAGAGCGCACCCAGCGCCCCCGCCAGGGCGCCCCCGATGATCGAGCCCTCGACGCCGATGTTGATCACCCCGCTCCGCTCGGCAACCGCCTCGCCCATCGCCGCGAGGGCGAGAGGTACGCCGAGGCGTACCGACGCCTCGAGGAAGAGCACCAGATCCGCGTCAGACATGACCACCCCCGGGCTCGGCCTCGCCGCTCGCGGCCTGGTCCGTCCCTCCGGAGCCTCCCGTCCCACTGGAGCCTTCCGGGCCGCCGGCGCTCGCCCGCCCACCCCCGGCCGCCGCAGGTACCAGCCCCACGCCCACCCGTCGCACCCGGTCGAGCGCGATCACCGACAGGATGACGAGCGCCTGAACGAAGCTGACCCAGGTCGCCGGGACCCCAGCCTCTCGTTGCATGGCGCTTGCCCCCCCCTCCAGAGCACCGAACAGGGCACCGGTCGCGAGAACTCCGATCGGGCTCAGCCCGGCGAGGAGAGCAACGGCGATCGCCGTGTACCCCCAGCCGGGAGAGAGCCCCTCGTAGAGCGCGTAGGTCACCCCGGCGATCTCGACCCCGCCCGCCAATCCCGCGATCGCGCCGGACGACAGGAACGCACCCGTCCAGACCCGCTCGGAGTCGATCCTGCCGGCCACGCGGGCCGCCGTGGGGGAGGCTCCGACCGCCCGAATCCGGAAGCCTGCCCGCGTCTTCCTGAGCGTGAAGCTCAGCCCGAGCGCGACCACCACCGTGACCGCGAAGCCCCAGTGGAGCCGCGTGCCCGGCACCAGCACGCCGAGTCGCGCCACCTCCACGACCGCGTCCGTCTGGGGGAAGACGCCACGGGCTTCCTGCAACGGGCCGCGCACGACGTACGACGCCAGATGGAGCCCCACGAAGTTCATGAGGATCGTCGTGATCACCTCTCCGACGCCGAGCCGGACACGCATCAGCGCGGGCACGAGCGCCCAGAGCACCCCGCCGAGCGCGGCCGCTCCCAACACCGCGGGCAGGGCCAGGGCCGCCGGCCAGCCACCCACGTTCAATCCGACCCAGACGGCTGCGATCGCCCCGGCGTAGAGCTGCCCCTCCGCCCCGATGTTCCAGACCCCGGCACGGAACGCGATCGCGACGGCGAGCCCCGTGAGCATGAGCGGCACGGCTCGCACGAGGGTGACGGACAAGAGGACCTGCAGACTCCCGACGGAGCCGCGAGCCATCGCGCCCGCGGCCCCGGCCGGGTCGTACCCACCGAGCGCGAGGGACGCGGCCGCGACGGCGACGGTCGCCCCGACCGCTCCGAGCGCCACGCCGAAGGGTCCGCTCAGGAGTCTCGGCAGCGTCCCGCTCACGGTCACACCCCGCCGCTCAGCATGAGGGCGCCCACGGCCTCCCGGGTTCGCGAGCGCTCCGGCACCGGAACGAGCCGTCCCCGCACGATCACGAAGATCCGGTCGGCGAGGGCCAGCACCTCGTCCAGATCGCTCGAGATCAGCACGATGCCGGGAGCGGGAGATCCGGGCGTTCGGAGCAGCTCCCGTACGAACCGGGTCGCGGCGATGTCGAGCCCTCGGGTCGGGTTTTCCGCCACGAGCAGGTCGGTCGCCATGGCCAGCTCTCGGCCGACGACGAGTCGCTGCTGATTCCCTCCCGAGAGTGCGCCGACTCGCGTCCGCACACTCGGCGCACGCACGCCGAAGCGCCGCCGGATGTCTTCAGCCCGCGTCCGTGCCTCGACCCACGGCATCAACCACCGGGCCCGGGCCTCACGGCCCATGACGCCCTCATCGGCGGACGCGCGCCCTCCATCGTCGTCACCCGGCCCCGGCCACCGGTCATGCAGCGCCAGTCCGACGTTCTCGGTCAGGTCGAAGTCGGCGATGAGTCCTTCGGTGGTCCGGTCCTGGGGCACGAACCCGATCCCGGCGGGGAGCAGGGCGCGTCCCTCGTCGGCTTCGAGGCGACCGGCCAGGACGAGCGCGAGCTCGCGCTGTCCGTTGCCCTCCACGCCCGCGATCCCGACGATCTCTCCGCGACGGACCTGGAGCGACGCATCGCGGATGGCCCCGCCGCGGTCGGTCCGCACCCCGACGGCGTCCAGGGAGGCGACCGTGTCGGAGGGGTAGGCGACGTCGGTGCCGTCGGGCCCGGGCGAGGCCCCGGCGCCCGGCGGGACGATCGACGCCTCTCGCGTCGGCGCCCCCCCCACCATCGCCGCCACCAGCTCCGACGCGTCGACCTCCCCCCTGGCGCCGGTCAGCACGGTCCGTCCGGACCGGAGCACCGTGTACCGGTCCGACACGGCCATCACCTCGTCGAGCTTGTGCGCGACGAGCGCCACGGCCCGGCCCTCCTCGGCGAGGCCCACCAGCAGGCCGAATAGGGAGTCGACCTCGTCCGGCGTCAGAACGGCGGTGGGCTCGTCCAGCACCAGGACGCCGGGCTCGCGCAGGAGTGCCTTGACGATCTCCACGCGCTGCCGCTCCCCCACGCTCAGCCCCGACACCCGCGCCCCCAGCTCCAGCCGCAGCCCCGTCCGCTCCTCGAGGTCGGCCACGCCGCGGCGCACCCGCTCGAACGGCAGGCCGAGCCCTCCCCGCGCGGACCGCATCCCGAGTGAGAGGTTCTCCAGAACCGTGAGCTGGGCCACGAGCTTGAAATGCTGGTGGACCATGCCGATCCGATGCCGCCACGCGTCCCTGGGCGAGGACATCACGACCCGCTCGCCGTCGACCTCCACGACTCCGGCATCCGGAGCCAGCATCCCTCCGAGGATGTTCAGCAGGGTCGTCTTTCCGGCGCCGTTCTCTCCCAGAACGCCGTGGACCTCCCCCGCCCGAAGCTCCAGCGACGCACCGTCGAGGGCGGTCACGCCTCCGAATCGCCGGACGATTCCCGACAGGCGGACGCGGGGCGCGGTCACCGAGCGTCCGGCTCTCCCTCGACGAAGGGAACGCGTGGGACCTCGAGGTCGCCGGCCTCGATGCGGACACGCGCCTCGTCGATCGCGGCGCGCAGCTCGTCCGGAATCCGATCGAGGACCGCCGGATTCGGCACGAAGTCGACGACGCCCTCCGGGGATCCCGTGTAGATCGCTTCTCCCCCGATCTCACCGGCCTGCCAGCGTCGGGCCGTCTCGAGGAAGGCCTCCGGAATCCGGATGACCGCGCTCCCCAGGGTCACCTCCGGCGCGATGTCGTTCTGGTCCCGGTTCATGCCGAGCGCCCATACGGCGTCCCCGCCCGCGACCGCCTCGCGCACCGCCTGGAAGACCCCGAACGACGCGGCGTCCACGTTGTGGATCAGCACGTCGGCACCCCGCCCGATCTGAGCGACCGCGGCTTCCTTCGCGGCGGCCACGTCGTCCCAGTTGCCGACGAACGTTTCGAGCACCCTCACGTCCGGGTTCACGGCCCGGGCGCCCGCCTCGAACGCCCGGAACGTCCCCTGAACCGGCGGGATCTCGACGCCGCCCACCATCCCGACGACCCCGGTCCGGCTCATGCCGGCCGCCATCATCCCGGCCAGGTAGCTCCCCTGTTCGAGCCGGAAGATCAGCGGAATCACGTTGTCGGAGATGCGACCACCGCCGGACACGATGAACGTGGTCTCGGGGAAGAGCCCGCCGACGCGCAGAGCCGCGTCCTGATACTCGAAGCCGTGCGCGAAGACGAGGTCGTAACCGGTCGAAGCGTACGCCCGGAGCGCCTCGTCGAACTCGGCCGGCGTCCGCGTCTGCTGATGGCTCACGGATGCGCCGAGCGAGTCACGCAGCATGAGGAGCCCCTCGTACCCCCCGGCGTACCAACCCGCGTCGCTCACGGGTCCCGAGGTGAGGAGGGCGGCCTGGAAGGCACCCTCGTCGGCTTGCCGCCCATCGTCCCCGCCGCAGGCGAGCGAACCGAGCGCGATGACCAGGAGCGGGAGGATTCTACGCATGGTGGGCGCGAGGCGGATGGTCTTGTGAGAGGACGCGGCCCGCCCGGAGCGGCCCGGCGTTCGCGAATAGTCTAACAGGTCGCCGGCTGTTGGGAGCCCCCGGGCATCCCTATGTTCGTCCGCCATAATCCAGCACCGGATCGGGAGTGAGTGGAGACATGGAAGATCAGCGCGGACATTGGAGTTCGAGCGTCGGCTTCGTCCTCGCGGCCACCGGCAGCGCCATCGGGCTGGGGAACCTCTGGAAATTCCCCTTCATCACGTGGGAGAACGATGGGGGCGCGTTCGTCCTGATCTACCTCCTGTGCATCCTGGCGGTCGGCCTTCCCATCATGATGGCCGAGCTGCTCATCGGCCGGAAGACTCAGAAGAGCCCGGTGGGAGCCCTCAGGGCCGCGGTCGGCCCTCTCTGGGGCGTCGTCGGTGGTTGGGGCGTCCTCTGCGGGTTCATCCTCCTCTCCTACTACTCGGTCATCGCGGGCTGGTCGCTCTTCTACTTCACACGCTCCGTGGGATGGACCATGAACGGCTTCCCCATGGATCTCCCCATGGGCGAGCTGTTCAACGCCCAGGTCTCCAACGGCCTCCTCCAGCTCACGCTGTCCGCGCTGTTCATGGTGGCGACCGTGTCCATCGTCTACTTCGGCGTGCAGCGCGGCATCGAGCGGATCGCGCGCATCTTTCTGCCGATCCTCTTCGTCATCCTCCTTCTCCTCCTGGTCAGCGCGCTCGGCATGGAAGGCTCCGGCCAGGCGCTGTCCTTCATCTTCGTGCCGGACTTCGGGGCACTCGAGCCGGCCGGGCTACTCGAGGCCGTCGGTCACTCCTTTTTCACGCTGTCCCTCGGCATGGGCGCGATGATCACGTATGGCTCCTACCTCGACCGCAACCAGTCGGTCGTGAAGGCCTCCGCCGTGATCGTGGCCCTCGACACGGTCATCGCGATCGTCGCCACGGTCATCATGTTCTCGGTGATCTTCAGCGTGGCGGGCATGACCGAGCAGGTGAGCGGCTCGACCGTCGGAATGCTCTTCATCTCGCTTCCGCAGCTCTTCTACACGGAAGTGCCCTTCGGCACCCTTCTCGGCCCCCTCTTCTACGTCCTCGTGGCGCTCGCCGCGCTCACGTCGACCATCTCGCTGCTGGAGGTCGTGGCCAGCTACGTGATCGACGAGCACGGCGTGGGCCGCCACAAGGCAACCATCGCGTGCGGCGCGGCCGTCTTCGTTCTCACGATCCTGTCGGCGCTTTCGTTCGGCGCGGCCTCCGGCCTCTCGACCTTCGAGATCTTCGCCGGCAAGCCCGGCTGGTTCTCCACCGCGGATCACTTCGTCTCGAACTGGATGCTGCCGACAGGAGGCTTCGCCACCGCCATCGCCGCCGGATGGATCATGGCCAAGGAGGCGACCCGGGGGGAGCTCGAGGACGGTACGGAACCCGGCTGGTTCAAGTTCGGAGTCTGGCACTTCTTCATCCGCTTCATCGCGCCGGCCGCGGTCGCCGCGATCATCATCGCGGTCGCGTTCTTCTCGGTGGACTTCAGCTGATCAGCGCGTCGCCAGACCCGAGAGCAGGGCCTCCGCCGCCTTCGTGAAGTCGCGCACGTCGAAGCACTGAGGGTCGATCACCGACTGCACCGCCGAACCCTTGATGAAGGCCACGACGACGGCACAGAGGCCCTCCGTCGACACGCCCGCAAAACGATCGGGGTCGGCCTCCACGACGGCGGCCACCATGGGGTGGAACGCCTTCCGGTACCGCTCCAGCTCCGCTCGCATCCGGGCCCGGATCCGCGGCTGGCGGGTGCCCAGGAGCCAGAAGTCGAAGAACAGGTGAATGGCCTGACGGTCGCTGGTCAGCCGCCGCATCTCCTGCCGAAGCAGCGTGAGCAGCCGCTCCAACGGAGGTGTGACCCGAACGATGTCCGGACCGACCTCGAACGCCGCCGTCCGGTCCAGGAGCCGATCGAGCAGGGCCGCCAGCAGCCGCGCCTTCGACTTGAAGTGGAAGTGCACCAGCCCGTGACTGAGCCCCGCTTCCGTCGCCACGCCTCTGACGGTGAGCCGCTCCAACCCGTCCCGTAGAGCGACGACGAGCGCCGCCTCCAGGATCTGCTCCTTCCTCTCGTCTTCGCCCGCCTTCGCTCCCGGCACCCGACCTCCATTGACCAAGCGTCCAATATTTACCATCGTAAACTCGTATTGACCGACGGGTCAATATCTCTCAGCCGCCCGACCCGATCCACCCGATCATGCTCACGCCCAAGCTCCTCACGACCCTGCGCTCCTACGACCGCGTTCAGTTCGGGGCGGACATCAAGGCGGGGGTCATCGTGGGCGTCGTGGCGTTGCCGCTGGCCATCGCCTTCGCCATCGCCAGCGGAGTCTCACCGGACCGGGGGCTCTACACCGCCATCATCGGCGGCTTCCTGATCAGCGCGCTCGGCGGCTCGCGCGTGCAGATCGGGGGTCCCACCGGGGCCTTCGTCGTGATCGTGTACGGCATCGTGCAGCAACACGGCATCGACGGTCTGATCGTGGCAACGATCATGGCCGGCATCATGCTCGTCGGGCTCGGCGTGGCTCGGCTCGGGAGCGCCATCAAGTTCATTCCGCACCCCGTCGTGACCGGCTTCACGAGCGGGATCGCGCTCATCATCTTCTCGAGTCAGGTCAAGGATCTGCTCGGCCTCCGCATGGGGCCCGTTCCCGCCGAGTTCCTCGACCAGTGGCGCGCCTACGGCGAGCACATCGGTAGCTACAATCCCTCCGCGATCGCCCTGTCCGCGGCCGCCCTCGTCACGCTCCTCGCGTGGCCGCGCGTGAGCCGCCGCGTACCCGCTCCCCTCGTGAGCCTGGTGCTCGTCACGGTGATGGCTCGTGTGCTCGAGCTCGACGTCGAGACGCTCGGCAGCCGCTTCGGTGAGATCTCGGCCAGCGTTCCCACGCCGTCGCTCCCCAGCGTGGACCTGGCCATGGTTACCGAACTCATCGGACCGGCGTTCACGATCGCACTGCTCGGCGGCATCGAGTCGCTTCTGTCCGCCGTCGTGGCGGACGGGATGATCGGCGGACGGCACCGATCGAACATGGAGCTGGTCGGCCAGGGCGTCGCGAACATCGTCACCCCCCTCTTCGGTGGCATCCCCGCCACCGGGGCCATCGCGCGCACCGCGACGAACGTGAAGAGCGGCGGGCGCACGCCGGTCGCCGGTATGATCCATGCCCTCACGCTCCTGATCATCACGCTGTTCTTCGGCCGGTGGGTCGCGTACATCCCGTTCGCCGCCCTGGCCGCCATCCTGCTGGTCGTGTCGTACCACATGAGCGAGTGGCGGGCGTTCAAGGCGGAGTTCACGGCGCCGAAGAGCGACGTGCTCGTGATGCTGACCACGTTCACGCTCACGGTGACCGTGGGGCTCACGTTGGCCATCCAGGTGGGGCTCGTCCTGGCCGCGCTCCTCTTCATGAAACGCATGGCCGAGGTCACCAACATCCAGGCGGTCACGCGGGAGCTTCGCGACAACGGCGACACGTACGCCACCGACACGAACGCCACGCGCACCAGGCACATCCCGGACGGGGTCGAGGTCTTCGAGATCAACGGGCCCTTCTTCTTCGGCGCGGCGAGGGCCTTCAAGGAACACGTGGAGCAGGTCCTCGGGCGACCCCGCGTGCTGGTCCTTCGCATGCGGAACGTGCCGGCCGTGGATTCGACGGGGCTGCATGCCCTCTCGGAGGTCGTGCGCGCGAGTCGACGCGAAGGCACCCTCGTGGTCCTCGCCGACGTCCATGCTCAACCCATGTTCGCCCTCGCGCAGTCGTACCTGGCTGACGAGATCGGGCAGGAGAACATCCTCGACAACCTCGACGATGCTCTCGCCCGAGCCGCCGCGCACCTGGAACCGTCGAGCTCGAGCACGGGTTAGAGGGACGGAGGGACCCGCGGGCTCACGACCTCCCACGACGGATACGGTCGGCGCGGCCCGCACGAACGATCGACGGATCGTCACGGTGTATCTGGCCACGGTATCACGCGTCGAAGGTCGGCGGGCGAGCCGCTCCCGCCGGTTCGCAAGGGCCGCGCTCGGCCTGTTCGGACTGCACGCGTGCCTGTTGTTCTTCCCGCCGATCCCGCCCGACGTGAAGGGGTCGCTGTGGTCCTACCTGCTCGCCGGGCTCGCGGTCGTTCTGGCCACGCTGGCCGTGCGTCCGCGCGTGGGTGGGTTGCTGGAGGGCTGGGTCTCCCTGGCCTCGACGACGAGGTGGACGCTCGGCCTGGGAATGGCCGGTCTCCTCCTGGCGTCCGGCATGGCGCTGTGGGTCTTGTCGCCCGAAGCCTTCGTCCGCTGGTCCGATGACGAAGGCGTGTACCAACCCCTCACGATGTTCTGGTACCTGTCCGGCGCCATGGTGCTGTTCGATACCGCCGGGAGGAGGTTCGGCGACGCGAGGCGGTCCCTCCGGCTCCTCGGCGCCGGCTTCGTGCTGCTCTTCCTCGAGGAGATCGACTATCTCGGGGTCTTCGGTGGGCTGATCGGTCGCGTCGATGGCGTGTACGTGGGCTCCGTGCACGACCTGATCAACCTCGCCGTGAAAGGTGGCCTCGCTCCCGTAGGAGTCGCCGCGATCGCCGGCGCGTCGGTCCTCGGGCTCGTCCTGGCATGGCGAGGTCGGTATCTCCAGCTTCGGAAGCTCCTCTCGCCTTCGGCGAGCGCCTGGCTGTTGGGCGGAGCGGTCGTGATGGGCGCCGGCCAGCTCATGGACCTCGGGCGATGGGGATTCGGGGGTGGCCTCGCCATCTTCGAGGAGCTGATGGAGGTGACGGCGGCCACCCTCTGGCTGACGTTCGCGCTCGAGGTCGCAGCCCTCGAGCCGAGGAGGCGCACGGGCCCGGCAACGCGTGCTCGGACGCGACGAATTCACGCCTCGGGTGTAGATTGAGCGCTCACGAACACCCAGCACCGCAGAGAAGACATGATCAAGGATCTGCTCGAAAGACCGATCGAGAAGCGGCCGACGACCCTCCGTTTCGACGGACGTATCCTCTACCTGCTCGACGACACCGAGCTGCTCGAGGCCCAGCTGTACGAGGGCAAGAACCTCGAGCTCACGGACGAGCTGAAGGCGCGCCTTCGCGATCAGATCTCCACCGACGAGATCACGCCCGCCTACATCTGCTTCTTCTACGACGAGACGCTGGGCGACTTCCCGTACCTCGGGCTCCGCACGACGAACCGGAGCACCGGAGGGACCGACTACCCGGTCAAGCGGAACGCCGTCCGCAACGGCGGCTTCGTTTGCTCGGTGGCCGGAAAGCGCCGCGGCAAGGGAAGTAGCCGCGAGGCCAGCCCGTATGCCGAGCTCCACGCGGGGATCCAGGTCGTGGTCGCCGAGAGCATCGAGCGGATCTACAACGAGAACTGCCAGAACCTCGGGGTCCTGACCACCGACGACTTCGGCATCATCGACCGCATCGAGGCCGGCGAGGAGATCCAGCTCGAGGAGTTCACGCGCGGGAAGGACGAGATCACCCGCCAGATCATCGAGTACGGCGGCCTCTTCGAGTTCAACGTGGCTCGACTGCAGGGCAAGGTGACCATCCCGGTCACGTCTGCGCTCGCGTCCGGCGCACCCGAGCGGCGTCCGATGACCCTCGGCGAGAAGATCTTCGCGAAGCACCTCGTCACCGACGCGTCGAAGGGCGAGATCGGAGTGCCCTGGGTGAAGCCCGGAGACGCCGGCTTCTTCCGCACGGACATCCGCTTCAGCCACGAATACGTGACGCCGATGGCCTCGATCTTCTTCGAGGAGAAGGTCGGAGAGGACGCCAAGGTGGTGGACAAGGACTCCATCCTCTTCTTCCGGGATCACCTCACCTTCCTGTCGAAGGTCATGAGCCAGGAGCGCATCGAGGACGGGCTCCTGGACGTGGCCAACGAGCTCGAGGTGAAGCAGCGCACGTTCGCGGAGAAGCAGGGTGTGAAGTTGTACGGCGAACAGATGGGCCGTCAGCTCGGCTCGCAGGCGATCTGCCATTCGAAGATCCTCGAGGAGTACGCCGAGCCCGGCATGCTCGTCATCGGGACCGACTCCCACACGCCGCACGCGGGTGCCATCGGCGCCGTGGCGTTCGGGGTCGGCACGACGGCGATCTTCAACTCGTGGATCACCAAGGACGTGCGCGTCCAGGTACCGCAGTCGTTCAAGGTGGTCATCGACGGCACGCCGGCCCCGAACGTGACCGCGAAGGATTACATGCTCGAGATCCTTCGCCATCCCTACATCCGGGACGGCCACGCCATCGGGCAGATCATCGAATACGCGGGTCCGGCCGTCGAAGCGCTCTCCGTCGACGAGCGCGCGACCATGACCAACATGGCCGCCGAGGTCGGGGCGTTCACCGGGGTCATCGCCGCGGACGAGAAGTCGGTGGAGTTCATGGTGAACGAGCGCGGCATGGATCGCGCCCGCGCCCAGGAGCTCATCCAGGGGATCCAGAGCGATCCCGACGCGGAGTACGTGAAGGTCATCGAGATCGACGCGTCGAAGATCCGGCCCATGGCCGCGCTCCCGAACGATCCCGGGAACGGCGTGTTCCTGGACGAGCTCGAGGGGCAGAAGATCCGCATCGACATCGCCTACGCGGGGTCGTGCACGGCCGGGAAGAAGGACGACATGGACATGTACGCCCGCGTGCTGGCGGAAGCGCACGAACAGGGCCTCAAGGTCCACCCCGACGTCAAGCTCTTCATCCAGTGCGGCTCCATCGAAGTCAGGGAGTACTGCCGCGAGAAGGGTTACATGGATCTGTTCGAGCGGATGGGCGCCGAATTCATCGAGCCGGGGTGTGGGGCGTGTATCGCGGCCGGCCCAGGTGTAACAAGCTCGCCGGACGACGTGTCGATCTCCTCGCAGAATCGGAACTTCCCCGGCCGCTCGGGCCCCGGGCAGCTGTACCTCGGGTCGCCCTACTCGGTCGCCGCCAGCGCGGTGGCGGGCTACGTGACGAGCTGGTCCCAGGGCCAGAAGTTCGATCCCGTCGAGCCGAGGAAGCTGGCTACGGTCTGACCGGGTGACGCCTGCGGGGCCGTCACCCGGCGGCCCGGGCACTCATCGCACGAATTGAATGTTCCGGGGCCCTCGGGCTCCCGGACCCGACATAAGGCATCCATGCCTCGACGTGACGCGCGACCCCTTCCGGCCATGGCGTGCGCTCTCGTCATGGCGCTCATGCTGCTCCCCGCCGGAGGCAGCGCACAGGGTATCGGGCTCTCCTTGACGCCCAGCGTGGAGGAAACGCGCTGGGGCGAGGACCTCCTGATTCCGAACACCGTCTTTCCCGGCGCTCTCGCGTCGGCGCACTTCGGGCGGTTCGTCTCGCTCGATGCCCACTACTTCCAGTCGGGAAGACAGGAAGTGACCGGTTCGGCGACGCCGGTCGAGGCGCGGCGGTGGGGTGGAGACATCTTCGTGGCGCTCTCTCCCACGCCGATTGCGCCTTTCGTACGGCTCGGCGCGGGTGTCGTCGAGTTCAGGCCCGAGCAGGAAGGCGCCGAAGCCAGCCGACACCTCGCGGCCTCGTTCGGCGGAGGACTGCGCTTCGCGGTCCGCGACCGCCTGAGCGGAGAGCTCTCGGTCCGCCGTCTGTCGTTTCGCGCCGGGCCCGGATCTGGGGTGGTCGAGGACGACGGCTCCAGCGACCCGGTCCGGGACATCGGGACCTACACCATCGGCGCCGGCCTCCGTATGCCGCTCGGCGGCACGTGGGACAACCCGGAGACCGACGAGGCGGTCCGGAATCTCCGGACACTCGCGCTCCCGGTCCGGCTCTTCGGTGGATCCATGGGGTTCGCCGACGAGCTCGGGCTCGAGAATCATCCGGTCATGGGAGCGCTGCTCGGGGTCGACCTCGGTCCGTTCGTCGGCACGAGCCTGTACGCCTTCGGTAGCGCGCAGGACGGGCTCACCTCGCCGGAGCTGTTCTACGGATACGGTCTCGAGAGCTCGTTCAACCTGGTACGCCGGGGCGCGGGCGCGACGCCGCATCTGATTCTGGGCGGCGGCCGCGTGCACTTCACCGAGGCCGACCGCGCCACCGCCGACCTGGACGGGCGGAAGAAGTGGACGGCGACTATCGGCGCAGGCCTCGACTTCACCGTGACTGATCGGTTCCGCGGAGAGGCCGCCGTCCGGAACCTCGTCCTCACGCAGCCGGCGAGCGCCGACGTGAGCAGCCCGGACCAGCTTCGGTCGAACTGGCTTCTGTCGGCGGGCATACGGTTCGTGGTGGGCGGAGGCCGCGGGCGATCGGACACGCCGTCCCAGGTATCTTCGGACGCCTCCGGACGTGGCGGATCCGCCGGCGACGCACCGGCCACGGACGACCGTCGCCGGGCGACGCCGGACGAGATCGAGCAGCTCGAGTTGGAGCGGCAACGGCTGCTCGGGGAGCTCGAGGTCGAGCGTCTCCGCCGGGCCCTCGACCGTCTCAGGGCCGAGGACGATCCGTCCGCGGCCGAGCGCCTGCTCGCCGAGGCGCGAAGAGAGCCCGGGGAACCGGCCGCCCCCAGAACGTTCGAGCTTCCGGTGCTCGAGGAAGGGGAGATCCGCGTGCGCTTCGGGCCCGAGCGCGGGGTCGACTCGGTGACGACCACGACGGGCGATCCTGCGGCGCGCCAGGACGGCACGGACGACGACGCTGATCCAACGGAGGCCCGTGATCCGCGCGTGGCCTCGTTGCTCGAGCGGGTGGCTCGCCTGGAGGGACGGATCGAAGAGCTCTCCGATCGAGCCGGTCAGGCTGCCGCGCCCGCCGTGCCCGGCAACCTCCAGGTCGACGTGCAGGCGCCCGGGGCGGTTGGTGGTGGCGCCGCGGCAGGGGCCGTGAGCGAGCCCGCCCCTCGCGGCATCTTCCGGGGAGAGGGGCCTGGCTTCGACGGAGCAGCGCTCTACGCCGGCGGGCGGCTCGAGCCGACATCCCAGGGCATCATGGGCGGCGAGGTCGACATCGGCTCGGCGCTGGGGGGCAGCCTCCGTGTTCGACCCGGCTTCGCGCTCGGGTTCGGCAGCAACTTCATCTGGAGCCTCGGGACGGACGTGGCATGGCCCGCTCCGTTCACGCTCTGGGGTCTCAGGCCCGGCCTCACCGCCGGCGTCGGGATCCTGCGAGAGGACGGCGTCACCCGCGTGATGATCCCGAACCTCGGGGTCGAGCTGGGTCATCGGCTCACCGAGCGGCTGGAAGGCTACATGGCCTACCAGACCCTCGACCTTTTCGATGACCAGCGCCTGGTCGTGGGCGTCCGGCTGAGGCCCGGACCGGAAGAGGAGGAAGCGAGGGTGCGCGTCACCGTTCCCGGCCGGGCCGCGGAGGTTGACTCAGCCGCGGGTCGAGCACCCGCGGTCGGCGCCTCCGGGCAGCCCGACTCGGCCGCCGTCGCCGAGCGGGAGGCGCTGCGGGAGGAGCTCGGCGAGTTGGGGGCTGAAGTGGAGGCGCTGCGGAACGCGCTCTCCCGGGCCGAAGACACGGCGCGCCAAGCGGAGCGTCGGGCCGAGGAGGCGCGCGCCGAGGCGCGGACGAGGGACCAGGCCGAGCGCGACGCGGCCGAGGAAGAGGAGGAGCCGGACGAGCCCGACGCGGACGAGCGGGCCGCTGCGGACCCGTCCGATTCCGCCGCGGCCATGGTCGAGGAGCTCAGCGCCCTCGAGCGACTCGAGTCGGTGCAGGACGTACGGAGGGTCGCCCGCGGCGTAGCCGTCGTCCTGGGCGGGAATCGCACGTTCGGGGTCGGCGAGGACTCGCTGTCCCCGATGGCGCACTCCGAGATCGGGCTGATCGCCGAGGAGCTCCTCCGGTGGGACCACCCGATCTCGATCGAGGGGCACACCGACTCGACGGGCGGCCCGGAGCTCAACCTGAGCCTGTCCGAGGATCGGGCGGCCGCCGTGCGGGCCGCATTGGTCGCGCACGGCCTCGCGCCGTCCGCCGTGACGTCCACGGGATTCGGACTCACGCGGCCGGTCGCGGACAACGCCACGGCGGACGGGCGGGCTTCCAATCGCAGGGTGGAGATCGTCGTGCTGCTGGATGGCCTCCGCTGAGCCCGCCGCGTTCTGGCATCTTTCCTGCATCTATTGAAAAACAGGAGTCGGGACCCCAACAGCCCGGCCGCCGCGGACCCCGTACATCCCAGAAGAAGGAAGGAAGGTATGAGCACCAAGCGTTGGAAGACCCACAGGTTCGCCATCCTGGCCGGCCTCGGCCTGGTCGGGGCGACGAGTGCCTGCTCCACCGTGAGCCCGGAAGAGATGGACACCGGTCTCGCGGCGCTGCGGGCGGAGATGATGGAAGAGATGGAGGCCGGCGACGAGCAGGTCTCGCAGGAGCTCGGGAGCCGTATCGGCTCGGTCGAGCAGCGTCTCTCGCAGCTCGAGTCCGACCTCCAGGAGATGGAGCGGGAGTTCGAGGTCACCGTGCAGCGGCTCGAGGACCAGCTCCGGTTCGACGTGCCGGTATACTTCGGGTTCGACGAGTCCGAGCTGACGCCCGAAGCGGCACCCATCCTCGACCGGTTCACGTCGGTCGTGCAGCAGTACTACCCCGAGGCCCTGATCACCGTCGAGGGCTTCACGGATCCGTCCGGCTCGGCGGCGTACAACCAGACGCTGGGCCAGCGCCGCGCGGACGCGGTGCGCCAGTACCTGGTCGAGAACGGCTCGGTCAACGACCAGCGCGTCCGTGCCGTGAGCTACGGTGAGGACTCCTCCCGTCTGGTCCAGCCGAACGCGACCGGCCCCGGCCAGGACGGCTGGCAGAACCGCCGGGTCGTGCTGGTGATCGATCACCAGGGCACGCCGCCGGCGCAGGCGACGGACGAGCAGGGCACCGAGGAGCAGGGCACCCGGTAGCAGCGGTCCGCTCGTCGAGCGACATTGAAGGGGTCCGGCCTGTTGGGCCGGGCCCCTTCGTCGTTCCGGGAGGGTACGCGGCCCCGCGGGTACGCGTGATGTCCCAGATCTTCCGTCCCAACAGAGAGACCGTCCATGACCGTGGTCGCCGTGGCTCTGGGTGGCGCCTTGGGCGCTGTCTCGCGCTATCTGCTCGGAAGCTGGGTTCAGTCGATCTCCGGCGGGTCGTTCCCCTGGGGTACGTGGACGGTGAACGTGCTGGGGTCGTTGCTACTCGGCTTCGCGATGGTCTGGCTGGCAGAGACGCTCGCCTCGGCGGAGCTGCGACTTTTCGTCGCGATGGGCTTCCTCGGCTCGTTCACGACATTCAGCACGTTCAGCTTCGAGACGGTCGAGCTCATCCGGGAGGGGCTCTGGATGAGGGCCGGCGTCTACTCGCTGGGCTCGCTCATGGTCGGCGTCCTGGCCGTGGTCGCCGGGGCGGCCGCCGCGGTAGCCGCCACCCGCTAACCCGGGCGCATCCGTCGGCCGTGTGGCCTTCACCCGTCGGCCGCCCCCACTCTCGCGAGTCGCAGTGCGTTGAGCGTAACCGCCAGCGAGACGCCCATGTCGCCCACCAGCACGGCGGTGATCAGTGACACCGCACCGAGCGGCACACCGATGGCGAGCACGGCCTTCACGCCGAGTGCCAGCGCGATGTTCACGCGGATGACGCGAACGGCTTCCCGGGACAGCACGCGTACGTAGGGAAGCCTCGAGAGGTCATCCCCCATGAGCGCGATATCGGCGGTCTCGAGAGCGGCGTCCGAGCCGGCCGCACCCATGACGATGCCCACCCCGGCCGCAGCCAACGCCGGCGCGTCGTTGATCCCGTCCCCGACCATCGCGACCGGCCCGTAGGTCCGGGTGAGCTCCCGCACTGCTTCCACCTTCTGCTCCGGGAGCAGCTCGGCGCGGACCTCGTCGACGCCCAACTCGCGACCCACGGCCTCGGCGGTCGGTGCGGCGTCTCCGGTGAGCATGACGAGCCGCTCGATCCCTTCGGCACGGAGCTCCGCGAGGTGTCGTGCCGCGGAGCGGCGGGTCCGGTCCGCGATCCGGTACCAGGCCACCACGACGCCGTCCACCGACGCTGCGACGACCGACCCGGGTAGATCGACCCACTCCTCCGGCGGAGCCGTGCCCGGTGCCACGAAGTGGGGGGCGCCAACCACTACGTCCACGCCGTCCACCCGGGCCCGCGCCCCACGCCCGGGTGTGGCCGCGAACGCTTCGACCGCGCCGGCGGGCCGCACGCCCAGGCTCCCGGCATGCTCCACCAAGGCGCGCGCGACCGGATGCTCCGAGCGGACCTCGACGGCAGCGATCCGGGCGAGGGCGGCGCGTGCCTGTCCGGGCTCGTCCCCCTCGACCCGGACATCGACCACTTCGGGTCGTCCGAACGTCACCGTGCCGGTCTTATCGAGCGCGACCGCCCGCACCTGGCCGAACGCCTCGAGGTACGTGCCTCCCTTGATCAGGACTCCGTGGCGGGCCGCGGCCGTCACCCCGCTCACGACCGCAACCGGCGTGGAGATGACGAGCGCGCATGGGCATGCGATCACGAGGAGGGTGAGTCCACGGGTGAACCAGACCGTGAAGTCGCCCCCGAACGCGAGGACGGGGACGGCGACCGTCAGGATCGCCATAACGGTCACGACCGGGGTGTAGACCCGGGCGAAGCGCTCCACGAATCGCTCTGTCGTGGTCTTCCGACCCTCGGCTTCCTCGACCAGCCGGATGATGCGCGCGAGGGTGCTGTCCGAGGCGGCCTTGTCGACCCGGACCGCCAGGAACCCCTCCCGGTTGATCGTGCCCGCGTAGACCGTAGCGCCGACGGCCTTCTCGACGGGCATCGACTCACCGGTCACGGGAGATTGATCGACGGCCGAGTGCCCCTCGACCACGGTACCGTCGGTGGGAAGCCGCTCGCCCGGCCTGACGACGAAGACCTCTCCCGGAACGAGCTCGTCGACCGGCACCGTGAGCTCCTCGCCGCCCCGCCGGACCCGCGCGGTCTCCGGCGCGAGAAGCATCAGAGCCTCCACCGACGACCGCGCGCGGTCCACCGCGTACCGCTCGAGGAGCTCGGCGACCGCGAACAGGAACGCGATCGCCGCGCCCTCGGCGTACTCTCCGATCCCCACGGCGCCCAGGATCGCGACGGTCATGAGGAAGTTCATGTCCAAGGCCAGGGCCCGGGCAGCCCGCCATCCCTTGGGGAAGAAGTTCCAGCCGCCCACGAGCGCCGAGCCGATGAAGATCAGGTCGGTGAGGAAGACGTCACGGAACGGGGTCGTGACGACGCGGGGGGCGACGCCCATGAGGTGCAGGATACCCGCGACCACGAAGAGGGCCGCCGACGCGTAGGCGATGCGAGCCTGTCCGCCCGTCCAGGTATCGTAGGCGGTGGCAACTCGCGGCCGGGCCGGTCGGCCGGTCGCCTCGTTCCCCCCTTCCGGCTCCCGTGACTCGGCCCGGTAGCCGAGCCGTTCGACCTCGCTCCGGAGGCCCGCCGCCCCTGCGACACGGCCGTCGAAGACGATGTCGAGCTCCCGCCGCATCGGGCTCCCCTCGACGGCGCTCACGCCGGGGACTTTGCGAAGTCGATCGCTGATGGTGGCCAGGCAGGACGGGCAGTCCATGTCCGGCACGGTGAGTCGGAGGCGATCCGGCGCCTCGGGGGACTCGACGTCACTCACGGACGTGCTCCAGCCCCATCCGGAATACCGCCTCGATGTGCGCGTCGTCGAGCCGGTAGTAGGCCATGCGGCTCTCCTTCCGGTACCGGACGAGCCGGAGCGTGCGCATGGTGCGCAGGTGATGGCTCACGGCCGACTGGCTCACGCCCGCCACCGCCGCGAGATCGCAAACACACATCTCGCCGCGAGCGAGCGCCTCGATGAGCCGAAGGCGCGTCGGACTGGCCAGAACCTGGAACGTCTCGGCCAGCAGCTCGATCTCGGAGTCGCCGGCGCGCGCGGCACGGGCAGCGCGAACGCGGTCCTCGTGCACGAGCGTGGCGTCGCAGAGGGCGTCGTCGGGCCGGTCTTTCGTCTCGGGCACCGTTCCAGGACCGGCGGAAGAGGGCGTTCCACTCATCTTGGGAAGCTCCGTCGCGTCATGATTGATCATATGAGCAGATGCTCACACATGATAGCGCCCGACGGAATGATGCTGCAATCCCCGGCTTACACTACTCTTACAGGGAGCCGCTTGTCCGCATGGCGGGCGATGCCCAGTGTACGCCCAGAATGTCCCGAGAACGCTGGAGCTACGACGAAAGAATGATCAGTCGACGTGAATGGCTGCGCATGACCGCCGGCGCGAGCGCGCTGCTCGGCCTGAACCCCCGCCTGCTGGCAGCCCTGCAGAGCGGCCCGGTTCGGACCCGCGCGATTCCTTCGAGCGGCGAGGAGATTCCGGTCATCGGGCTCGGGGGCCGCTGGATCTCCGCCAACTCCACCCCGGAGGAGCTCGCCGACCATCGGGCGGTGCTCCACGAGCTGGCCCGCGACGCCGAGGGCGCCGGCCGCCTGTTCGATTCCGCCGCCGGATACGGCGGTGGCGGATCCGAGGAGTACGCCGGACAGTGGGCGGAAGCGGACGGTATCCAGGACGACATCTTCTGGGCGACCAAGGTGAACGTGGTCGGCCGCGGAGGCGGCTCCGCCGACCCCGCCGACGTCCGGGCGCAGATCGAGCGATCGTTCGACCGCATGCGCCTCGACGTCATCGACCTCAACCAGGTCCACAACATGGGCGATCCGCCGACCCAGCTCGGCGTCCTCCAGGAGTACAAGGACCAGGGCCGCATCCGGTATATCGGGATCACGACCACGAGCGAGGGTCAGTACGATCATCTGGCCCGGGTCATGCGGGACTACCCCATCGACTTCATCGGCATCGACTACGCCATCGACAACCGGGTCGCCGAAGAGACGATCCTCCCGCTCGCGCTCGACCAGGGAATCGGCGTGCTCGTCTACCTGCCGTTCGGACGGAGCCGCATGTGGCAGCGGATCGGCGACCGCGAGCTACCCGAATGGGCGCACGAGTTCGACGCACACACCTGGGCGCAGTTCATGCTCAAGTTCGTCGTCGCCCATCCGGCCGTTACCGTCGCCTGCCCGGGCACCGGCGATCCCGAGCACATGGTCGACAACCTCGGCGGCGGCAGGGGCCGTCTCCCCACGGAAGAGCATCTCGAGCGGATGGTGCGGCTGGTCGAGAGCCTGCCGACCTCGTGAGGGCCGCTCGGCATGTCGCCGCGGCCGTAATCGCGGTGCTTGCGCTCGCAGGATGCGCCTCCGGGGGGTCGTTCACGGTCGGCGAGACCGTCGTCGTCGAAGGCACGGTCACGGCCCTCAACGTCACGCCGATGTTCGTCGATCGCGACGGGCTCGTGATCGTTCAAACCCCGGACCGGGGCGTGATTACGATCCGGGTCCCCTCGCGTGAGGCACGCTGTGTCGCTCGCGGGTTGAGCGTGATCCATGTGCTGCAGCGGGGCGACCGGGTGCGGGCCGCCGGAACCCTCGTCGAACCGGCCGTAATCCGGGCGTGCGAGGACGAGTCACATCTCCTGGAGCGCCTCGACCAGGAGGATTAGGCGCGACGGTCCGCCCGCGCGCGCCCGGCGGACCGCCACTGCTCCGGAGTCAGCGCGCCGCCTGGATCAGGCGGTCCTCGAACGCATAGTCCACCTCGCGTCTCGGCTGCTCGAGGTACCACGCGAAGCCCTTCCGCAATCCCTCCTCCAGGCCGATCGGCGTGAAGTCGAGTATACGCGCGATCTTGTCCACGGATGCCGAGATGGGCGGCAGGTCGAGCATCTCGCCGAAGTAGAGCGGCTCCATGAAGAGGTGCCCCCCGGCGGACTGGATGGTTTCGCGCGGGATGGGGACGAAGTCGGGTTCGACTCCCGCCACCCGTCCAAGGGCCTCCACGAAGGTGCGGTGCGTCGTGGGCTCCATGTGACCCACGTTGAACGCCTCCCCCACGGCCTCGGGCGTCTCCGCCGCGCGAAGGCACGCCCGCGCCACGTCGTCCGCATACACCCAATGCATCGCGGTATCGCCCTGCTCCGGAAGGATGATCGGACGACCATCGCGGAGGCGGTCCCAGAAGAACTGTTCCCTGTAGAACGGCTGCCGTGGGCCGTGCACGAAGGGCGGCCGAAACGTCGTGACCGGGAAGCCCTCGTCGCGGTGCATCGCGAACAACGTCCGCTCCGTCGACGCCTTGTTGGCGATGTAGGGGTTCGGATGGTCGTCCGGGGCGAGCGGCGCATCTTCGTCGAGCTCGTGCCCCGTCCAGTAGACTCCGAGGCTCGAGATGAACACGTACTGCCGGAGCCCGTCATGACAGGCGCGGGCGAGACCCTCCACCTGCTCGGCCGTGGTGCCGTTCTGCCAGTCGTAAGCGAAGTCGAAGACGACGTCGAAGGGCTCGCCGCCGATGAGCCTCGCGACGCGGTCGAGATCGGCTCGGTCGGCCTGCAGGTTCCTCACCCCGGGCCCCAGGTCGTGCTCCTCGCTCCGGTGGAGCAGGGAAACCTCGTGCCCCCCGCCGATGAGCCCTTCGGTGAGCGCTCGGCCCATGAACTGGGTGCCGCCGATGACGAGTGCGCGCATGAGTGCTCCGGGGGGGCCAGGGACGTCCTTCCGTGATCGATGCTCGCGAAGATGTCTCGGGGCGGGTCGGTCCGCAAACGAGCGCACCGCCGCCTCGCACCCCAGGATTTACCGCCGGCGCCAGCGCCCTCCGACCGACAGGGTCGTCCCGCCCAGGCCGAGTTCATCGAACCGCTGGAAGTCGCCATCCGGGCTCGGCGAGCCGAAATCGCGCCGCGCCTGCATGTTCAAGGTGAACGTCGGCGTGATCGCGAAGTCGACTCCCGTGCCGACGAACGCCCACAGATAGCTTCCCCTGGCCATGAACGTGGCTCCGAACCCTTCCTGGGAGACCACATCGACGAACTCGCCCCACTGGCGAAGGGCGTACCTTCCTCGGCCCACAGCCATGCTCGCGTAGGGATTTGCGGTTCCCTGTGCCTGGCCCGCCATCGGTTCGCCGCGCTCGAACGCGAACAAGCGAGCTCCGGCGTGGAGGCCAGGCGTCACCGACAGGCGCGTCCACTGTGCCGCGTCCTCGAAGCCTTCGATGTCGTCCCAGGCGCGGGTTTCGGCTTCCTGTGATCCCCGGATGATCCCGCCCACGAAGAGCTCCGTGCGCGTCCCCAACGACGCGGCCATCTCGAGCTCCAGCGACGTCGCGTCGAACGCGGACGGCCCGAGGCCGAGGTCCCGGCCGAAGAGATGAAACACGTCTCCTCCTCCGCGCAGGCTCGACGACCCCATCCGAGCGGTCACGGTCACGGGAATGGAGCGAGCCGACGACGGCCCTTCGGGACCGACCTGGCTCTGGACCTCGGCAGCCGATCCCGCGAGGACGGTCGCCACCACGGTGATGATCGTGCGCACTCTCATGATCAGCCTCCCCGGGTGAAGGTGAGTCGCAGAGACGAGCAGGACTCCCCGGCCGCCGTCGATCCACCGACGCTCAGCCGGGCGCATGTGCGGATCTGCTGGCTCGCTCGCACCCGTACGATGATCTCACCGCTCAGACCCTCGCCGGAAACGCGGATGGTCGTCTCGCCGTCGCCCACCGGCGTGATGGTCCCGTCTTCGTCCACCGTGAAGACGTCCTCATCGTCGGACGTCCACGTGAGTCCGCCGAGGTCCAGGCCGTCCACGACCTGGCCCTCGTTGTCCGCCGGTAGGGCGGCCAGGGCCACCAGCTCGTCGATGGCCCAGATGTCGATGGACGTCACGGCCCTGGCGCCCGTGCCGGGCTCGTCCGGATCGTCCTCGTCGAAGAAGGCGATCCGGCGTGCCGCCTGCTCCACCTGCACCAGCGCTTCCGCGTCCGCCATGTCGGCGAAATAGCCGTTCGGGGACACCGACGGATGGGTCCGCGGAACCCGTGCCGTCACGGACGCCGTGCCGTTGGCCAGGGTCCGGAAGGAGCCGTCCCCCAGCACCTCGAGCACGTCGGGGCTGTCAGTCTCCCACTCCAGCGGAACGTCGACCTCCTGGCCGCTCCGATCCAGGACCCGCGCGGTGAACGTGATCACCTCCTGATGGCTCTCGGAGAGCACCGCCTTCTGGTCCAGTAGGATCCGCGGTGCCGCGTCGATGGTGGGCGCCATGGGGTTGTCGGAGCACGCCCCCGCGGAGAGCGCGAGGGCCACGATCAACCCTCCCAGGTGACGCCGACGCTTCATGCCTGCCTTCATCTTGTGATCTCCCATGGATGATCCGAGCGATTCGAGTTGGTTGCGATTCATGGCTGTACCACCCGGGCTCGGATGGTCATGGTGGCCGTTGCGCCCGAGGCCAGGGTGTCGATGGTCCAGGCGCCGGAGGTCTCGTCCACCGAGCCCTGATCGACCTGCACCTCCAACGCCTCCAGCCGGTCCTGCCCCGCCAACGGGTCGTCCACCACCACGCTTCCGGCCACGGTCCATCCTTCGTTGGTCACTACGACCTGGAGCGTGATCTCGGAGCCCAGCGCCGGCCGCTCCTCGTCCGTCACCAAATCGATGGAGAGCTGGGCCTCCGCGAAGCGAGTCTGGAAGGAGGGTGACGTGCCCGTCACCGACTGCCCGCCGACGGTGGCGGCGACGGTGAGCTCGGTCGCACCCGCGCTTCCGAACACCACCGCATGGGCTTCCAGGACACCGTCCACGAAGGCGGGTGTGGTGCCTCCGCCGCTGGAGAGCTCGGTGTCCGAAGTCACGGCAGCGGTTCCGTTGTAGCTCGGAACCAGGTTGCCGAAGGCATCCCGGGCCGTGACGCGTACGAGGACTTCCGATCCCACCGTGGCGCCCTCCGAGACCACGGCCTCATCGACGACTACCGTGAAGTGGTCCACCTCGGCGGCGGCCACCGTGGCCTGGACGGTGGGGAGTGGTCCACCGGCGAGTGCCGGCCCACCGGTCGGCTCGAGGGAGAGCGTCTCGGCCGCATCCGCCGCCTGCGTCGACGTATAGGTGAAGGTGGCACTCGAGCCGCCCGCCCCGACGCTCAACGTGGCGGGCTCGAAGCTCCCCGCACCCTCGAGCGAGGAAGCGAGGGAGAAGGTCAGCGGAGCGTCCGTCGTCGTGGGATGCCCGTACGCGTCCACGAGGGTCAGCGTGTACGTCCCCGGCATGCCTGCCACCAGGGCGTCCGGCCCCTCCAGACGCACCGTGTACGGCGCCCCCGTGACGATGGACCCGGTGGTGCTCTCGACCGCCACCAGCTCGTAGTGGGCAGCCCGCGTCCCCGACAGCGAAGCGCCCGTCAGCGTGACCGTTTTGGCGGACCCGAGGTCGGCATCGGCGAACGTGGCGGTCCCCCCCGAAAGGGTCACCTCACCCACATCCGCAGGGAGGACGCCCGCCAGCGCTCGGGTGAGCACGTCGGCATCGGTCTCACCGTCGTACGCCTTCGGATCCTGGATGGTGAAGGTGCCCGTGACAGGCCTCCGCTCCACCATGAGTGTCCGCTGCACCACAGGTGCCGCGAGGTACGTGCCGTCGCCGGCCTGGGTGGCCGTAATGACCACCTGACCCGCACCCGTCAGCACGAGGCTTCCGCCGTCCACGGTCGCCACGTCTTCGGCGCTGCTGGCGAGGGTCACCGCGAGGCCCGACGACGCGGTGGCTTGGAGCGCCACGGACGCATCGCCGTAGACCCGGCCCTCCAGCGGCCCGAAGTCGATGGTCTGGGCGAGGCGGTCGACCGCGATGGTCACTTCATCGCCATAGCTCGTGCCCAGCGCGTTGGTGGCGTAGGCGCGGGCGTAGTAGGTCTGCCCCGGCTCGAGCCCGTCGAGGTCCGCGGCGAACGATCCCGCCCCGGTGCCACTCTGGAGGACGGCGTCTGCCAGGGTCGGACTCGGGTCGATGGCATAGACAACCCCGCGGTCGGTGATGGTCAGCCCTCCATCATCCGTGACCTCGGCACCCACGGTTCCGCCATCGGTGGTCACACCGCTCACCGCACCGGTCACCACCGTCGGAAGGACACCCGCCGTGGTGAACGACACCTCCGAGCCGTAGCTCGTGCCTTCGGCGTTGGTGGCGTAGGCGCGGACGTAATACGTAGTGGCCGGGGCCAGGTCGGTCAGGCCCGCGCTGAAAGCCCCGGTGCCGGAGCCGCTCACCACCGAGGCGTCGGCGACAGTCGGGTTGGACGTGGTCCCGTAGACCACGCCTCGGGCGCTCACGGCGGCGCCTCCATCGGCCGTCACTTCGCCCGCCACGCTAGCGTCCGCCGACGTCACGGCACTCACGGTACCAGTGGTCACCGTCGGAACGACGGCGTCCGTCGTGAACGTCGTTTCGGCGCCGTAAGTCGTGCCTTCGGCGTTGGTGGCGTACGCCCGCACATAGTATGTCGTGCCAGCGTCCAGTCCGGTCAGCTCCGCGTCGAACGCACCCGTGCCGGATCCACCCGCTACCGAAGCATCCGCCAGGCTCGGGTTCGCCGCCTTGGCGTACGCCACGCCCCGGGCACTCACTGCAGCGCCGCCGTCGGCGGTCACCTCTCCCGCGACGCTGGCGCCGGAAGCCGTAACCCCGCTCACCGCACCCGTCGTCACCGTCGGCGGAACCGCCCCCGTGGTGAAGGCGGTCTCAGCACCATAGCTCGTGCCTTCGGCGTTCGTCGCGTAGGCGCGGACGTAATACGTCGTGGCCGGGTCCAGGCCGCCAAGATCCGCGCTGAACGCTCCCGTTCCCGATCCGCTCACAACCGAGGCATCGGCGATGGTCGGATTGGACGTGGTCGCATACGCCACGCCACGCTCACTCACCGCAGCGCCGCCATCGGCCGTCACTTCACCGGCCACGCCCGCGCCGGAGGCGGTCACATCGCTGACCGCGCCCGTTGTCACCGTAGGCGCAACCGCGCCCGTCGTGAACGTCGTCTCCGCCCCGTAGCTCGTGCCCTCCACGTTGGTGGCGTAGGCGCGGACGTAGTACGTCGTCGCCGGATCCAGGCCGCTCAGCGTAGAGTTGAACGCACCCGTTCCGGACCCGATCACCACCGACGCGTCAGCAAGCGTCGGGCTCGCCGAAGTCGCGAACACCACACCCCGAGCGGTCACCGTAGCGCCGCCGTCGGCGGTCACTTCACCCGCGACGCTGGCCCCAGACGACGTCACGTCGCTGACCGCACCGGTCGTCACTATCGGTGCAACGGTCTCGACAACGAACGAGGCCGTGGCGCTCCAGGGCCCATTCCCATCGTCGTTCACCGCCCGGACACGCCAGAAGTACTCCGTACCATGGGAGAGATCCGACGCGACGGCATGGCTCGATCCGGACAACCCTGCAAGGCTGAGCAGGGGAGCGCTCAAGTCACTGTTCAGGGAAAGCGCGAGCTCATAGCTCGCCGCCCCCGTGGCAGCTTCCCACTCCAGCGTCGGCCGAACCTCGGCACCCACCACATCGTCGATCGGTGCCGACAACGTGACCGGCCCGGGAGGCGTGGGTGCGAGGGTGGAGAAGCTGATCTCGCTCCCGTACGATGTCCCCGCCGCACTGGTGGCGTAGGCCCGCACGTAGATCTGGGTATCCTCGGGAAGCCCCGTCACTTCCGAGCTGAAAGCTCCGAGGCCCAAGCCCATCGCAACTGCCGAATCCGCCAGCGTAGGCCCAGTCGAGGCAGACCACACCACGCCGGCAGCGGTCACCGGGTCGTCTCCCTCGCTCGTTACCTCCCCACCCAGGGTCGCGGAGGTCCGTCCAACCCCACTCGCGCTCAGCGTCGTGACGGTCGGCCTGGTCCTGGGAACCTCGGCATCGGCAATGTCGAAGCTGGCCAGGTTGAAGTCATCCCGCCTGGTTCCGTCGACTACGGTGAACTCAATGCGGATCGCATCGATCTGCTTGCCAACGAAACTCGAATAATCGAGCGGCCAGTTGTTCTCCGCCGTCGGACTTTGGTATACGGGCGTCTCGGCCACCAAGACCCCGTCACGATATCCAAGGACCCGAATGTCCCCGTGGTTGCTGCCACCTGCGAACCCGTCGCCGACCACCATGCTCTCGAGACGAAACGAGCCCAGACCTTGAGCAGGGTTGGCCTGAATCTCCATGTACTGCGCCAGGCCCTCCGCCCCGTGACTGGTCGCCGGGTGGTTGAAGTACGCCCCGAACCCGTCAGCGCCCAGTACGGCATTGTCCGCGGAGGTGAGGAGGAAGAAGCCGTCCGGGCTGATCATCCTGCCCGAACCTCCCGACTCATAGGAGTAGCCCGTGAAATCCTGTGTAGCGTCAGGCAGTTGACCGGTGGCGCCCTCGGCGAGTCCCGCCGTGAGGACGCCCGCGATCAGCAGAGCAACCGCGCGCGGCATCATACTCGCGAGCATCGCGCCTACGGCTCCAGCCCAGGGACGCGTGATTAGTCGGCACTGTTCCATTCGGGGTCGGCTCCGCCTGACGAGGTATCTCGGGTGAACTGCTGGACCGGCCCAATAGCAACCGACGTGCCAACGTCGAGTCATCGCACAAACCATTATCAAACAACGTGTTAGGGGATGTGTGAGATCCGCCCCCTCGTCCGTGCCGACGTTCCGTTTCGTTCCGGCACACCGACGCGTTCCACAACGGAACACCGGCCCGTCTCGGTTCGGAACGGCCCCGGACCGGCACCGCACCCGCCGGACGCAGGAAAGCCCGAACCCATCTCCACTTCCTGTCTCGCACGTCCATTCACCGTCGAATGGCACCACCCTTGCCAATCAAGATCCTGAATGACCGCGAGCAGGCCCTCCTTACGACGGATCACGGGAATGACGCAGAGCTCGAAGCCAGAACATCTCCGTTGCGGTACCACGCGCCGAGGCACCCTCCATTGCTCACCGGACGGCAGTGTTCTGGCCGTGGACCAACGGATGGCGGATATGTTGGGGTACGGCACGTGGCAGGAGATGATGGAAGAGGTGCTGTCCATCGAGCAGCTCTTCGCCGACCCCTTCGAGAAGACACGTGTCCGAGGCCGCATTGAATACGCGCTTACCGAGAATGAAGCGCGATGGCTCAGCGCGGAGGGCACATCGGTGTTCGTGCGTACGCGCGGCCATCGTCTGCCGGGCCTTCGGGGAGAAGGCGTCCTGCAGATCGACGTCGACGAGACCACCGCCAGGCGCCACCTGGAGGAGCGACTGCGTCAGATCCTGGAGGCGCACGTGCTCGAGCGAGCGGCCTCGGGGCTCTCGCATGAGATCAATCAGGTGCTGACCTACGCCATCGGCCACGCGGAACTGATCGCAGAGCGAATCCCGGACAAGCTCCGCGAAGAGACGCGGGAAGACCTGGATGCACTCCAAACAGCCCTTCTGGACGGCGCCCGCATCACATCACGGCTCAGAGAGATGACACGGAGTCGGCTGCTACGACCCGCAGCCGTGGACCTGACCGCGTTCCTGTCTCAGGTGGAGCCCTTGGTCCGCCACCTCTTCGGCCCTGGCCCGGATCTGGACCTGAGAACGGACGCCAAGGGTGCGGCTACGGTGTACGCGGATCGCCCGACGCTGGAGGAGGTGCTGGTTCTGCTGATGAGTGCCGTGAGGGATCGGCGTCGGCCCGGCACGGCCGCTCGTATGTGCGTCCACTCGCCCTCCGACCCGGACGCCACGACCTGGGCCGGAGGACCGCGCCTCGAGGTGCACTTCACCGACGAGGAAGGCGAGGAGGAGAAGCGCCACGACGACGTCGTCATCGACGCCGTGCGCGTCCGCCTCGACGAGATCGGAGCGACATTCCGGCGCTCCATGGGTCCCGGTGGTGCGACGACGTGGGCGGCCCGCTTCCTGGGCCCGGCACTGGAGGTCTCTGAAAGGCCCGACGCTCAGTCGTCGTCCGAAATGATCCTGTAGAGGCGCGCCGGCGAGATTCCAAGTCGTCGGGCAGCTTCGCGCTTGTTCCCCTCCACCCGCTCCAGCACCTCCAGGACGTGGGCCCGGACCACCACATCGAGCTCCTCGACAGGCTCCGGAGACGAGGTCGGCGCTCCGCCGTGATCGTGACGCGCGTCGTGCTCCCGCACGGCACGTTCCCGGCCCTGGGGCAGCCCCGTAAGCCCGAGAGCCTCCAACGTCACATTGGGTCCCCGAGACATGGCCACGGCTCGCATCAACGCATTCTCCAGCTCGCGCACGTTGCCGGGCCACGGGTGATTCATCAGCGCGTCCATCACATCCGGCGGGATATGATGCACAGGCTTCTCCAGCCGCTCGGCAGCGACCCTCAACAGATGGAGCGCGATGCGGGGGATGTCCTGGCGGCGTTCGGCCAGGGCGGGAACCGTCACTTCCACCACCCGAAGCCGGAAGTACAGGTCGGACCGGAACTCGCCTGCTTCGATCATCGTCTCGAGTGGACGGTGCGTGGCCGCCATCACGCGCGCCTTGAGGGGGCGAGCCCGCTCCGAGCCGAGAGGCGTGAACTCACGCTCCTGGATGACCCGGAGGAGCTTGGTCTGGAACGACGCGCTCGTGTCACCGATCTCGTCCAGGAGAAGGGTGCCGTCCCCCGCCAGCTCGAGGGCACCCCGGCGTGAGGTCTGCGCCCCCGTGAAGGCGCCCCGCTCGTGACCGAAGAGCTCGGACTCCAGCAGCCCGTCCGGCAGCGCCGCGCAGTTGACGGCCAGGAACGGGCGATCGTCCATCTGGTGGCTGTGGATGGTCCTGGCCACCAGCTCCTTGCCTGTGCCGCTGGGTCCGCGGATGAGCACAGGGCTTCGACTCGTGGCAGCCATCCCCATGAGCTTGAAGACCTCCAGCATCTTCGGGGCGGCGCCCACGAGCTTCCCCGCGCTCGCTTTTCCTCCACCGACCGCGGCGGCGCCCGCCGCTCGGCGCTCCTCCTGATCGCTCAGACAGCGACCCACGAGCCCCAGGATCGTCTCCCGGTCGAAGGGCTTCGCAAGGAAGTCGTACGCCCCGCGCTGCATCGCCTCCACGGCGATGCTCAGGTCATCCATCCCCGTCATGACGATGACATCGCCGTCGGGATTCGCCTTCTTCAGGTCGCCGAGAATCTCGAGCCCACTTCCGTCGGGAAGCTGAAGATCGAGCAGCACCAGATCGGGGGCTTCCGCGGCCTGAGAACGGGCCGTGGCGAGGTCCGGCGCCAACAGGACGTCCATGCCTTCACGCCGGAGGGCCCGTCGAAGGACGGAGCGCTGGGCGTCGTCGTCCTCGACGATGAGGATTCGCTTCGGCATCGGGGAGGGAGTAGAGAAGACGGGAGGATGACACAGGGATCGTAGTCGCGCATAACGGCCGTGGAAAGCGTCACACGGAGTTCCACACCTTGCCGGCCGAAGGTGTGGAAGGGCATCCAACAAACCATGCCTGTCGCACCACAGGTCAGGAACTCCACCGTAGGCAGGCACGCCGGGTTTTGCCGCCTGGGTGATCGACCGAGGTGGCCCTGAGTCCGCGTCTACCGATTCCGACACGTCTCGAAACGGGCGTGCGGTCGAATCGTTACTGAATCGTCGCCGGGCGGTAGCCGCCAGCCGGTCGATTGAGTGGTGGACGTGATTAGCGCAACGGACTCGCAGTCTGCATCTTGGAAAAAAATGGCCAAGGAGAAGCACACGGATCATGAAAGGAAGGGGCACGATCAACCAGGCTCGGGAATCAGCGCCCGACTTCCGCGCGCTTTTCGAGTCTGCCCCTTGCTTCTACTTGGCCCTCGAGCCGGACTCACCTCGGTTCACCATCGCCGGCGTAAGCGACGGGTACGCACGGGCCACGATGACCAAGCGCGAGCAGATCGTCGGTCGTGGATTGTTCGAAGCCTTCCCGGACGACCCAGGCGCCACCGACGTCCGCAACCTCGGTGCTTCCCTCGAGCGCGTGCTCGAAAGTCGAGCCGCGGACACGATGGCGGTACAGAGGTACGACATTCGGCTATCCGAAGAGGAGGGAGGCGGCCTCGCGGAACGCTGGTGGCGCCCCGTCAACTCGCCGGTCTTCGGTCTGGATGGGGAGGTTGTCTACATCGTCCATCGCGTCGTGGACGTGACCGAGGTCGTCCGCCTCGAACAGGCCGACGAGGAGCGACAGAAGCTCCCCGCAGAGTTCGAGGATGCTCATCACCTCGCCGGGGGGAAAGTCACGGGCATCGTATCCACCTCAGCGGATGCGATCATCGTCATCGACAAAGACCAGCGCATCAGGATGTTCAACGACGGTGCCGAGAACATCTTCGGACACGCGAGAGCCGAAGTCGTTGGAGCCCCGCTGGAGATCCTCATCCCTGAACGGCTCCGTGCAATCCACCGGCAGCACGTGGAAAAGTTCGCCACGGACGAGAGCGTCTCACGGCGAATGGGAGGACGCGGTGCCGTGTCGATCTTGGGGCTGCGGAAGAACGGCGAGGAGTTCCCCGCTGACGTCACGATCTCGACGTTCGAGGCGGGTGGCGAGTCGATGTCCACGGCCGTTCTTCGCGACATGACCGAGCAGCGACGAATCGCCCGTGAGCAGAGGTTCCTCGCCGAAGTAGGTCCGCTGCTGGCGGCTACCCTCGATTTCGAGGAGACACTGTCGGGAATCGCAGAAATCGTGGTGCGGGAACTCGCCGATCTCTGCATCGTCGACATCAAGGAGAGTGGAGAGGTTTGGCGGTTCAGGGTGCTCGCCCGAGAGCCATCCCAGGCGGCGACTGCTGAAACGCTCATGCGGATTCCGCTCGATGGAAAGCAGCAACGCATGGTCGAGACCGTTCTCGAAGCGAAGAGACCTGTCCTGGTCGAGCGTGTGACACCGAAGGACCTCGCTTCCTGGACCGAGAGCGAGGAGAGCCTGCGTGCCCTTCTCGACCTCAATGTGCAGTCGATCTTGGCGGTGCCGCTGGTTGCGCATCGCGACTGCCTGGGACTCCTCGTGCTCATCGCGTCGACCCGGTCGTATGGGCCAGCCGATCTCTTTCTGGTGGAAGAGCTCGCGCACCGCGCTGCGCTGTCGATCGAGAATGCCCGGCTCTATCGCACAGCGAAGCAGGCAATTCAGCTTCGTGACGACCTCATGAGCTTCGTGGCTCACGACCTCCGCAACCCGCTACACACAATCGTCTCGGCGGCCTCGCGGCTGCCCCCGCGCCAAGACGAGTCCGAGCGTCGCTCACGGAGCCCGGCTGAAATGATCGGGCGCGCGGCCAACCGAATGGACCGGCTCATCCAGGATCTGCTCGACGTCAACGACATGGAGGCAGGTCGTCTATCCATCCGACAGGACCGCGTGTGTATTGCGACGATTGTCTCCGATGCTCTCGATGCCCAGGAGTCTCTGGCCGCCTCGGCCTCCCTCGAGCTTCGGCCCGACATCGCCCCGGCCCTCCCTGACGTGTGGGGGGATCGCGACCGACTCCTCCAGGTCTTCGAGAACCTCATCGGCAACGCCCTCAAGTTCGTGGAGCCAGGGGGCCGCATCACGGTTGGAGCCGCGCCGCGAGACGGCGAGGTGCTGTTCTGGGTCGCGGACACGGGCCCGGGCGTTGCCGCCGAGGACATGCCGCATCTCTTCGAGCGATTCTGGCGTGGGGAGCGGAAGGGCAGCGGTGCTGGACTGGGCCTGCCGATCGTCAAGGGCATCGTCGAGACCCATAGCGGGCGCGTCTCGGTCGAGAGCACGCCAGGGCAGGGCAGCACTTTCTACTTCACGATTCCGACTGCACCGCGCGTGGCTTGAGCGGTCCTGGTAGGCTCTCGCGGCTGCAGGGCGACCCCGGTGCCGCGACCTCAGCCCGATCAGCCAACCTGTTGTCGCACGACGATGACCGAGGGCGGATGCCGATCCGTGGGCACACGGGTTCCACACCTTGCCGGATACAGGTGTGGAAGGCATGATCGCGGACGCGGAGCTCACTGCGGACATCCTGCTGCCGGATCCCGCGCCCGACGGCTCGATGGCCGATTTGTCATCGGACGTGGAATCCCCGAATGGAGAGCATCGGATTGAGATTCTCCCTGAGCCTCGCGGTCCGCCGGCTGCGGCGCACTCCCGTGTTCACCGTGACGGCCATCGGTTCCTTGTGCCTCGGGACCGGTCTCGCGAGCTCGTTGGCCGCGGTTGTCGAGGGTGCTCTGCGGTCGACGCTTCCGTACGCGAGCCCTGACCGCCTCGTCGAGATCCTGCCGACGGCTCGGCCTGGCAGCAGCACGCCGTCGGACTTCGGAATCCCCGCGCACCTGGCCTCGCAGTGGATCGAGGCTGAAATGCGAACCGTGGCGGGACTCGTAGGGGAAGGCATGGCTCAGCCGAGGACGGTGCTGTCGGCCGATGGCTCTCACAGGGTCGACCAAAGGGTCGTGCTGGGCGACTGGTTTGGCACCCTGGGGGTTGCGGCTCGCTTGGGCCGCGTTCTGGACCGAGCGGATCTCCGCCCAGATGCCCCACCGACACTGGTCGCGAGCGACCGCTTCTGGCGGGAGCACCTGTCCGGCGCACCCAATGCCCTCGGGGAATCCATCACGATCGCCGACGTGACATATGTCCTGGTCGGCATTCTGCCGAGATCCTACACATCCGATGCCGCCGTCTGGGTGAACCACTCCGGCTCCGACGCGCCTCCTGGCGCCTACCGGATGGTCGCGCGCTTGGGAGACGGCTTCACCGCGCGGGATGTCGGGACCGAGCTGACACGCGCCGTCTCGCTGGATGGTCGGGTGGAAGGCGGGGTCGTGGCGGTGCCCTCGATAGAAGTGAGTGCCGCGGTCGATCGATCGCGGCTCTGGATACTGGTGGGCTCTGTCTGCGCGATTCTTCTGGTGGGTGTCCTGAACCTCACCACCCTCTTTCTCGTGCGAGCCCAGGCCAAACGAGCGGACATGGCCGTCCGTCGCTCGCTGGGCGCATCGACACGGGACCTCGTCAGAGAAACCCTCGAGGATAGCGCCCTCCTGGGCATGGTCGGGGGTGGAGGTGGGCTCCTTCTCGCCCTTTGGGGACGTGACCTCGTCTACGAGTTCGCCAGGGCCTCCACACCCCGCTCCGCCACTCCCGGACTTGGTGTAGCCTCACTTCTGGTCGCGGTGACCGTGCCTCTGTTGATCTCGGGCGCGGTCGCGTTTCAGGAATCTCGCACCTTTGCTCGCGATCCTTTGAGATCAGTCCTCCAGACGCGTTCCGGCGGCTCGTCCGGCACGGCTCGAGACCGTCGAGTCCGCCATTCATTCGTGGCGCTACAGGTTGCTGGGTCGGTCGTGCTGGTGGTTACGGGCGTCATGCTTGGATTCGCGTTTCAGGAGTATCGCGGCCTAGATGTGGGGTACGATCTCGACCGGGCCGTACTCTTGGTACCGGACTACGAGGACGGAGGCGTGGATCGGGGCGGGCAGTGGGCCGCGGCCGGACGCCTTTTCCAGCATTTGTCCCAACGGGAGGAGATCGCCGGTATCGGGCTGATCCGTATCACCTACCAGCCGTTCCCACCCGCGCCGGAAGGCCGCCTCAGAATCGATCTCGGTTCCGCGGGCGTCGAGACACTCCAAAGCCGAGGTGCGTTCTACGAGGTGGACCCGACGTTCTTCGATGTAACGGGCGTCCGGCTCACCCGTGGTAGAGGCTTCACCCAGAACGACACCGAGATCGCGCCAGCAGTGGCAATCGTCAATGACGCGGCAGCAATGAGGTGGTGGCGAGGTGAGAGTCCCATTGGCCGGCAAGTCCAGCTGGGGGCCGGAGGCGAGTGGTTGACCGTGGTCGGGACGGTCGATGCGACCCACCGACCGAGCTCCATCGGGCGCCTTGTCCGGGCTCAAGGGGTTGTGGAGGAACCGCTCCTCTTCCGACCACTCGCGCAGTCGGCGACGCTCCCTCCCGGGTGGACTGGAGAGGTCGGCTGTTCCGATATCACGGGGGGTTGTGGAGCCATCCACCTGTTCGTCCAGGCTACGGACGAGCCGTCCCATGCGATGCGGGCCATCCAAGAGGAGATGGGATCGGCGAAGCCCATGCTCGAGATTGCGGAACTTCAGACTATCCCGGAAGCCCACCTCGGATTCATCGGCCAGGAGATCCAACTGCTCAATCGGATGGTGACCTGGGCGGGAGCCATAGGTGTGGTCCTGGGCCTTCTCGGCATCGTGGGCGTCGTGTCGGACGGCGTGACGCGGAGGACCAGAGAGATCGGCGTCAGGATGGCCCTCGGAGCCCGAGCGCCGCAGATCATCTCGGCGATGGGTCGGGAGGCGGTCCTGACCACCATGGCCGGAGTGGGCATCGGATTAGTGTCCCTGTTCGCGCTCTCCGAGAACCTGGTGCGGGTGCCTTTCTTCGAACTGGTGATCAGTCGTTGGCAGCTGGCCTCGGGCCTGCTGAGCCCGGTGCCCCTGCTGACGGGAATCGGCTCCTTGCTCCTTATCGCCTTCGTGGCGACCGCTCTGACTGCGCTGAGGGCCCTTCAGGTCGACCCGGCGGTCACGCTGCGGGCAGAGTAGGCGGCGAGGACGTAGCGATTGATGCCACGGGACGTTACGCCGTGTTCTCGTTGACCCCCCGGGACTCCGCATAGAGACTTCTGGTATGGTTGACTTCGATCCTGATCGTCTGGCTCAGATCTGCCGGGACCACGGCGTGTCTCGTCTGCGACTCTTCGGCTCCGCATCACGCGGTGAGGAGCGGGCGGATTCCGACGTGGACCTCATCGCATCGTTTTCCGTTCCGACCGGATACTTCGGTGTGATCCGGCTCGAGGATGAGCTGAGCGCTTTCTTCGGACGACCTGTCGACCTGCTTACCGAGGGTGGCCTGAGTCCCTACATGCGTGACGACGTGCTGGCTTCCGCCCGCGACCTCTTTCATGACGCAGCCTGACGCCGTCTATCTACGGCACATGCTCGATGCGATCGAACGCGTCATGGAAGCGACCGAGCGTGTCACACGAGAGGACTTCAATGGCGAATGGATGATCCAGGACGCGATCGTTCACGAACTTCAGATCCTCGGGGAGGCCGCCGGCCGCGTCCCACTACGCCACAAGATCGTGCATGACTACTTCTCGGTGGATCTTGACGTGGTCTGGGACACCGCCGTTCTCGACGTGCCAGCCATTCGACCCGTCGTCGAGGCCCTTATGAGCAAGGTCGACGGATAGCGCTTCGGACCCTCTCGCCCCCTCGGTGCTCGAGCCAGGTCACACCTTCGAGTCCCCCCGGAACCACACGGCCGCCGCACCCGGAATCCACCCGTTGCCCTTCAAGCACTTAGGCTCGGGCGCGTTTCCACACCCTCCACAGGTTTCCACACCTACGCAAAACGCCCCAGCCGCGTACGCGACTGGGGCGTAATAACTTACTGAATCTCGTCATGGTCGCTGCAGAACCTCTGAGCGCTTCCGGGTGATTGGGGGCGATGGTGGGTTATGCCCGCCGTTGGGCCACGTTCCCCGATGGTTGGATCGAAAGGACGCCCCTAACCAGGCGTTTTCGGTGAGGGGTTCCACACCTTGCCGGACGAGGGTGTGGATGCGGTCCCTGTCCTTCGCGGAGGCGGAGCAGCAGGCGCCCCGGATCGCTCAGGCGCGGAACGGCTGGCGGTTGTCACTTGGTCCACCGGTTCGCTGGAGGAGGCCTTGGCAGGCGACATGCGTCTGACCCTCGCGCTTGCGATGAGCGGAATCAGCCACGGATCCCTCTGTGAGGCTCGGGAACCCTTTCGCTCGCTATTCGATTGTACCAAACGGTACAGTCAGTCACATTCGTGTTCATCAACAGGAGACACCATGTCGGAATTCACGCTTCAGACCGCCGAGACAGCTGCCCCCCAGGGCAAGGAAGCCATCGAGATGGCCAACAAGGGGTTCGGCTTCGTGCCGAACCTCATCAAGGTGCTCGCCAATGCGCCTGCGGCCGCGAACGCCTACCTCGACCTGGGCGCACGCCTGGAGTCGACATCGCTCACCCCGAAGGAGCAGCAGGTCGTATTGCTCGCCACGAGCTTCGAGAACCAGTGCGACTACTGCATGGGCGCCCATTCGACGGTGGCGGGTATGGTGGGGCTCGAGGCGGCCGATCTCGAGTCGCTCCGGGACGGTAGCGAGTTGCCGACGGCCCGCTTGAACGCACTTCGGGACTTCACCCGTGCTATCGTGGAGAAGCGCGGAAACGTCACCAAAGACGATCTCGCCCGGTTCCGTGAGGCGGGCTTCAACCAGGCTCAGGTGCTCGAGGTGATTCTGGGCGTGGCGATGAAGACGCTCTCGAATTACACGAACCACATTGCCGAGACGCCGCTCGACGAGGCCTTCGAGGCTCAGCGGTGGTCGCCGCCAGTGGCGTCCGCGCGCGGTTGATCTGAAGGGGCGGGCCGGGTGGGTCGTTCCCCGCCCGGCCCGACGCCCCTAGAGTTCACAGATGAACGCACTCACCGCACGAGGGCAGGCCGCCCGGGCCCGGATCGTCGAGACCGCAGCGCGGTTGATGCACGTCAATGGTGTCGCCGGGACGAGCGTCGACGAGGTCCTCGCCGAAGCGAAAGCGGGGAAGAGCCAGTTCTATCACTACTTCGACACCAAGGCTGAGCTGGTCGAGGCCGTCCTCGAGTTCCAGGCCGGGGTCGGAGAGGCCGAGCAGGCCGCGATCTTCGCGCGGACTCCGGGGTGGGAAGGTATCCGGGCGTGGCTCGACGTGGTGGTCGAGGCGCAGAAAGGCGCCGGATACAGAGGCGGGTGCCCCGTAGGGTCGATGGCCGCAGAACTCGCCGAGCGCGATCCGCGCCTTCGGACCCGGCTCGGCGAGGCGTTCGAGCGCAAGCGCAGCGCGCTCGCGGGCCGATTATGGGAGTTACGCAGGAAGGACCTCCTGTCCGAAGACGCCGATCCGGATGCCCTCGCCGGGTTCGTGTTGGCGACTCTCCAGGGAGCTCTGCTTCTCGCGAGCACCCTCAAGCGACAGGAGGCCCTGACCGGGTCGGTGGACGAGGCATGGAGGCACCTGCTGTCGTTCAGGAAGTGACACCCCCCTAGTTTATCTGCTCGTGATGGTCGGGTGGGACTCGGCAGCAATTCAGATGCAGATTCTCTCCGGGATCACGGCGGTTTGGGCGGGACGGCACGACACATATCAGATAGACCTCCACCGGAGCTCAGTTGGTGAATTCGTGGCGGCAAGCCAGGCCAGGGGGATCCAAACCTTGAGGACGATTGCCGAGCCCACTGAAGGGCGACGCCTCGAGGAAGATGCTCAGTACGGCAGCGCAAACCGGGTCCACAGGGAGTGACCCCCGGCGATGTGGGGACGGATCACGTCGGGCACTTCGGCTTTTTTCGGGACGGCCGAGTGCCGGGTCTATGGGACGAAGTCGCTTCCTGCTGGAGCGCTGAGGTGCGCACCCCCCTCCAGTCGGATTGGCGGCTGAAGGCCCCTGCGCTCGGGCGTCTCAAGGCGAGGGGCGCCGCCTTGGTCATCCTTCCTCTGCTCCTCTCCCAGGCCGGGTGCCACATGGGTCCATTTACCTCCCACGTCGAGGGCGTGGTTCTGGACCACTTAAGCGGGGAACCGATCGCCGGAGCGACTGTGGTTCTGGAGCGGAGCGGCTGGGGTCGCTCGGAATCGGAGGGGTATATCATTTGGGACAAGCAATACCGGACGAGTGTCGTAACCGACAAACGCGGTTCGTTTTCGCTCCAAACTCCGGGACCTCCGCTGCTCGTGGGCCGCGGACCTAGCGTTCTGTTGATGGAGGCCGATGGCTTCCATGGACTCCGAACACGCGTGGAGGGGGGTGCCCACGTCTCCCTTCATACCATTCCCGATCACGAGGAGCGAAGTCCGGGTGGCACGGCACGGATGGGTCAATTGGCGGATGGCAGCATGTTCGGTTGGAGCTTCGTGGAGAACCGGGCCGTGACGGAGCCCGAACGAGCAGATCTTTTTGCTCGGGGTTTCGCGGCGCCGGACCGCGGTGTCATCCTGACTGTCCCTCCGGGAGGAGGACTCCTCTTCATCCCAATCTCGGAACAGGAGATCGGCATTTGGGCCGAGGGCCATCTCCTCAGATTTATCGATGCGCCCCCGCAGGAGCCTGAGGCCGATCGATTAACGCTGGGCCCCGACCCCGGAACGATCTTCGTGCGCACGAGGGATCGTCGATATGCTAAGCTGGCCTGGGAGCCCTCTACCTCGGTCTCGTTTGGCGGCGAGGTGCCGGGCTTGGAAGCGATGGCGGTCGATCAGGTGTACTTGCCCTTCATATACCGTCCATTCCCCGGCCACTACCTGCCGTTCCAGCCCCCGCCGCCGCCGGTGGATCCGCTCTTTGCCGCAGCCGCGGCCGAGCTCGACGGCTCTTACGAAGAGGGCGCGGCTTCGCACCGGACCGGCCAAGGGCCCCGACGGTTGATCCTCGAGTTGAGGACATCCGACGGGAGCGTGCTGGACCACCAGGTGGTGACCCTGGAGCCGGACCGGCCCGAGCAGATCCAGGTCAGTCCGCAGGGGATCGACGCCACCTGGCGCTACCAGAACCTGCTTCTCCGGTTCGACGAGCACGGGCTTCCCCGCGTGAGCCTCCGCGTCGATGGGCCGACGTTCAACAGCAGCTTCATGCCGCAGTGGGTGACCAGGCGCCTCGAGACCGAGTTTCAGTTCGACGCCTACGTTGGGACAGGGTCGATGCCGATGGAGATGACGCTGGCGGTTTGGGAGGGAAGCTGAGGCGCATGCAAGCTCGGCGTCCTACTTCATCAGGCGCTCTCAAGGCCGGCAGTTGCAGCCGAGAAGACCCTCCCCACAACACTCGACCTCCACATCTATACGAACTCCTCCACGCCTCGCGCTGCCTGTCGTGCTTTGGATCAACACCGCCGGATGCGCCAGCGTCGGCGCGCAGCAGTCACTCACGGCACGCCACGAGGCGCCCTGCGGCGCAGGTGTCACAGGGCGATTTCCGTGGTGAAAGGGGCAAAAGGAGGGCGGGCTTCCGGGGAGGGGCTGACCATGGGAGAGCTCTCTGGTTCAGGATAGATTCGGCCATCGTCATGGGAGTCTGCATCGCGAAGAGCCATCTCCCGCATGAAGCGGCAGCATGCCGTCTGTTCGCTCTGCGAAAGCACGACCTGTTACGTCAGAGCGTTGCCGAGGGCGCTCGACGCGCCCAGGGGACGAGTCAGCTATGAGTTCAAGTCGAGATCGCCTTGTGGAGGCCGCCGCCGCCCTCTTCTTCCGGCGGGGCTACCGGGAAACCCGCGTCCAGGACATCCTGGATGAAGCCGGGGTGGTCAGGAGCAACTTCTACTACCACTTCTCCGGCAAGCGGGAGCTGGCCCTCGAGGTGGTGAGCCATTGGACCCGGCGCTATGACGAGGAGCTGATTCTCCCGGCCTTGGAGGAACGGTCCGGAGACGTCTGGCCGGCTCTCCTCCGCCTCTTCCGGCGAGCAGCTGCGTTCCAGGACCGAGACGCGGGTCTGCTGGGGTGTCCACTGGGTCAACTCGCCTCGGATCTGGCCCAGACCGACGAGGCGGTTCGCACCCTCTTGAACGACTATTTCGACGGGGTCGAGGCCGGCATCCGGAAGCGTCTGGAGTTGGAACCGGGGCCCGAGCGCGGCGCGGATTTTCCTGCTCAGGCCGCTGCCCTGGTCGTGGCTACCCTCGAGGGGGGGCTCCTGCTGAGCCGCCTCCGTGGCGATCCCGAGCACGTAGCCCGAGCGGGGACAGCCCTGGTGGCACTCCTGTCGGGGCAGCTGACCCAATAGAACAGCAGGGGTTTCGGCTCCTGCTTCCGGGTGCCGTCTACCGGTGCAACCGATGCTGAGCCTCCGCACCCCCTCGGGAACCGACATCGGCACCGATGCGTTCATTCTCATGTAGGACACGCGAGTCCTAATCTCGCCTCATCCTGAACCAGGACTGTAAACATGAGAATCGCACACTTTGTCGCGGCTGCCCTCTTCCTGAGCTCGGCTCCGCTGCATGCTCAGCTTCCGGAAACGTCGGTCAGCTTCGATCCCGCTACCACCGCAGTGGTCATCACCGACCCCCAGAACGACTTCCTCCATGAGGGCGGGGTGGCATGGGGCGCCGTGGGCGAGAACGTGATCGCCAACGATACCCGGAACAACCTGGAGGCCCTGATGCGGGCGGCCAGGCAGAGCGAGTACCAGCTCGTCATCTCTCCTCATTACTACTATCCCACCGATCACCACTGGCACTTCGGTGGGCCACTGGAAGTCCTCATGCACAACATTGGGATGTTCGACCGGGAAGGCGCTCTCGACACACAGGGCCTCGAGGGCTCTGGAGCGGACTGGCTCGAACGCTACAAGCCGTATATCGAGGACGGCCACGCCATCGTTACCAGCCCCCATAAGGTCTACGGGCCGGAGACCAACGACCTGGTCCTCCAGCTGCGGAAGCGGGGGATCACGAAGGTGATCTTGGCGGGGATGTCGGCGAACCTTTGTATCGAGTCTCACCTCCGGGAACTCCTCGAGCAGGGCTTCGAGGTCGCCGTGGTTTCTGACGGCACCGCCGCCGCGCAGTTTCCAGGACTGGATGGATACGCTGCGGCCCTGACGAACTTCCGGTTCATCGCCAACGAGGTGGTCAGCACCGAGGACGCCGTGCGGCGCATGGCCCAGGCCTCTCGCTAACCGGCCGTCAAAGGCGCCCGGGTGGGGAGCACGATTCCATGCTCCCCACCCGGAACTACCGGTTGTCCGCTACCGCCCCCCAGCCGGCGGATCGCCCAGATCCCCTCTGCGGGCCCGAGCGCCAGGAACGGGAAAGCCACCCCCACCCGACGAGCTCCACCAAGGCGGGTACCGCCTGGATGGTGACCATGGTGAGCAGGAAGCCCATCGACGTCTGAAGGGTGAGCGCCGTGCCCACGGCGTGGCTCGGCCCGACCTCCGTGACCATCGCGCTGCTCTACGAAGAGCCCGGCGCCCACGAGAAGCAGGACCGAGAGCGTCGTCTGGCTGACCGCGAGGGCACCCCGGAGTCTGGAGCGCGCCCCGGAGTTGCCCTGGCTTGCCGTGCGCATCGCCTCGACCGCGTCGGTGTGGCTGGCCTGGAGAGCGGGTAGGATTCCGGCGAGACCGAGCATCTTGAGGCGGATCTCGATCTGGAAGGTGAAGTCGAAGTCTTCGATGGTCCGGGAATGAGGAAAGAACCCTTAGTCAAGCCAAATTCACGGCGGCCCGCCAGCCGCTCGAGGTCCCGCACGTTCGCCTCCAGGTCGGAGCGAAAGGCCTCAAGATGGGCCGCCTCGCGGTCGGACGCGGACCGCACTTCCCACCACGCGTTGAGTGCGAACGCTGTGAGAATTCCGACCACCACCACGCCCACGTCCAGGGCGATCTGTCGAGCGCATCGACGACCCCAAGACCGTACACCTCCCGGAAGTCGCAATCCAGGAGTCCCGCATCGGCTCGGGCGCCGCCCACCGTCACGGTGGGTCCTTCCTCTTGGTCGGCCGGGTCAAGACTGGGTGGGGGTGGGGAGCTGCCGGTCTGCGGTGTTGACGCCACGGGTCAGCAGGTAGCCGATCATCCAGAACTGGGCTACCCCGGCCGGAAGCGCGATCACGAACACGATCTGGGGGACCCTGGTGAACAGCGGCACGGTGAACGCAATGGTGAGGTAGGCGAAGCAGCCAACCATCAGCAGCACGGCGAGTGGACGGGGGAACCAGCCGGACTTCAGTGCCAGGTAGCCCAGCGGCAACAGCCACAGTCCGAAGAAGATCTCGCCGATGACGTAGCCGACCTCGTGCAACTCGAGGAAAAGCAGCATCAAGCCTTCGGAACCCTGCACCCCGAGTGCGGCGGCCAGCGTTGGATCCGCAGCGATGACGACGGCGGCGAGATGGTTGACCATGTTGGCGGTCGCGATCGCGATCGCGATCGCGAGGAAGGTCACCATCGCGGCGGCGACCTGCCGGTCGACGTGGCGCAGCAGGCGGTAGAGCACCATCCCGAGCAGGATGAACGCGACGATGCCAGCCAGCTCGGACACGAATGCGACTCGCAGCAGCGTCTGGTTCGCGGTGACAGCTTCGGCCGTTGCCGCCGGATCGCCGGAGATGCGCACCATCGGACGGGCCACGAGTTGGGGAAGGCCGCGGAGCACGACGACCGCGAGGTAGAGCACCCCGGCTATGCGCGCCAGCCGCTTCGGTGAGATAGAGGTTGTTGACATCGGGTTCTCCTAGTTCACAGGCATGAGCGGGGCAGGCCGCGTGACGGATTGCCTCGCGGGCCAGTGGTGACCGTGGCGGTCAGCCTCCGCCGTTCGGGTACTGGAAGGCCTCGCGCGGTGGCGGCGGTCAGTTGACCGTCCGCAGGATATGCTCGATCGAGGTGGTGCGGGGGCAGGGCACGATCCGCACGACGTGCGTGACGGAAGAACGACGAATCGACAACGGGAGAGAGCAGTGAATCTGAATCAAGTGACACTACCGGTTGATGACGTGGAGCGGGCCGCGGCATTCTACCGCCGACTCGGCTTCGTGCAGATCGTGGAGACCGGGCACTACGCCCGATTCGAGTGTCCCGAGGGGGCGTCGACGTTTTCGCTCGCCCGGACCGAAGGAGATTTTCGCAACGGAGCGGTGATCTATTTCGAACATGCTCAGCTCGACGCGTGGGTCGCGGAGTTGAAGAAGCGAGGTGTGGAGTTCGATGAGGAACCCAGGGACAAGCCGTACCTGTGGAGGGAGGCTACGCTGAGGGACCCGTCCGGCAACCGGATCAAGCTGTACCACGCCGGCGACAATCGACGGTTCCCGCCATGGCGAGTGGAGCGCCGCGCCTGACCACGGGCTCGCCACGTCCCACCCGCGTGTGTGGCCCATCCGGCGTTTCACGATCGGGAACGTGGCGGCAACGGCGACGCGAACAACTGGAGAAGAACCCGCTCGCTGTCCGGATCCTCGGGGAGCAGCGTCTCGATCCGAAGATCGTCGGTCAGCGGATCGAGGGGATTGTCGAAGGTCATGAGCACGGTGAGCAGACCCGCGTCACCGCACGGCGTGCGGAGCCGCATCGGTACGGAGCGATCGGCGGGGGTGGAGGCGATGCCCTCCGATCCGTATCCACGGACCTCGGTTAGGAGCTTGTTGAGCTTCCGATCCCCCGGCCGGCGCGCCACCTCGCGTTCGAGCGAGGCGAACAGACGGGCCGCGACGGCGTCCAGGTCGAGTATCGTGGGACGGAAGCCCTCGGGGTGAAGCGTCAGGCGCATGAGGTTGGGGGGTCCGGGGATCGCGTCGTCGCCAAAGTATCGGTCGATCGTCCTCTGCGCCGTCCGGTTCGCGAGGAGGATGTCCCATCGATGGTCCAGCGCGACGGCGAACCACGGCTCGTGACCCTCAAGCAAGCGGCCGAGCAGGGATCGGAGGTGCCCGCTCTCCCTCGCGTCCAAGTCGACCTCGGGGTACTCCCGCGCATGCCCTGCCGCCTCGAGGAGCGCGTTGCGCTCCCGCAGCGGGATCTCGAGCACGCCCGCGATCGCGAGGACCGCGTCCCGCGACGGCCGGCTACGTCCCGTCTCGATGAAGCTCACGTGGCGGGGCGAGAGCCGAGCCTCGAAGGAAAGCTCCATCTGGCTCAAACGCCGCCGCTTCCGCCACTTGCGGATCATGGGCCCGACGGGGGATCGCTCGCTCACGTCCCCTCCATACCCGGGTCGCCCATGCGCTGGTGGGAGGTGCGTCGGGCCACCCCGGCGGGGCTCCCCGCCGCCTCGCCCGGCCCGTCTCGGCCGATCCGCTCGACCACCGGCCCGAGCTGGCGGTTGAACTTGGAGGTCATCAGCGCGGCCACAACCTCACCTGCCCAGCCCCACCGAACCGTGTACTCATACCACAGATGCACGGCCGACCCGTCGCTGCGAGGCTGGACCTGCCATCCGCCTATCATCTCGCGGACCGGCATCGGAAAGCGCCCCGTGGTGGTGTCGAATTCCAGGACCAGTTCCCTCCCCTCGTCATCCATCACTAGAACCTCCTCCGACCACACGCTCCCCTCCCCGATCCCGCAGGTTCGCCGAATCACCCCGTTCTCCTCGGACACCTCCACCCGGGTCAGGTCGGGATAGAAATCGCCGATGCGGTCGAGCCGACGCAAGCGGTCCCACACGGCTGGGGCACTCCCTGGCACCGCACGCACGTGGTCGTACCGGCTCCTCGCGGCCGTCCGGCCGCGCCGATTCCGCGCATAGCGGGCAAGGCCGCGAAGCTGGAGGATCGCAAATCCCGCCACTGCGGCGGCGACACCGAGCACGACCAGCGTCCCTTCTCCCCCGAGCTCGTCGTGCCAGCGTGCCACTCCCGCGAAGCTGCCGAGAACCCACACTACATCCGCGGCGGTGACCGCGATCGCAGCTATCGAACCGACCGGCCGACGGCGAGCCAGAAGCCCCACGACCACACCGAAAGCCACGAGGCCGGTACCCAGGACCCGGAGCCACCACCCCTCCGCCCCACCGAGAATTCCGGACACGGCACCGGTTCCGACGACCATTACCAAGCCGGAGAGTGCGGAAAAGATCGCGTTCCCCGCGAGCGCGGAGCGCAGCGAGCCGTCGTCGGGGAAGCCGCGCGCCGTCAAGGTGTGATCGGCCGTGGTGTCCTCGGTCATCTCGTCTCTCCGGCAACGTCGACGCGGGCCGGCGCCGACCCGGTAATCGAAGCCCTCCGAACCCTAAAGTCGGGAGCGCGGGGCTTCAATTACCTCGGAGGTCATCGCTCCCGGACGTAGTCGCCTCGGCGGCCGGTTGCCGGAGCCGGACACCCCGGCCAGCCCGAGGGCCGCACCGATCACCAGGCCAGTCGCGGCGGCGCCGAAGGCCGCCCCGAGGATCATGCCTACGCCGGCACCGATCGCGATCTGCCCGTTCATCGCTGCCGCACCAACTCGTAGGCAGCCTCCATCCGTGCGACGAGGCTGTCGTCGCGGACGAGATGTCCGGGTGTTCGTCCTTGCGGTACGGCCGTCACTCTGCCCGCACCGCGTGCCACGCGCCGCCCACCTTCCACCGGTACTCCACCACACTCGGCTCGTCCGGCTCCAGCTCGATGCGGTGCCCCATGGGGCACGACGAACAGGGCTCTCCGTACAAGCGCCGTGCGACCCCGGCGACGGCGCGCTCCGGGACGAATTCGCGGATGGACACGACGCCGCGCCGATCGCCCTCCAGCAGCTCGCGCTTCACCTAGAACCGCAGGTTGACCTCTTCGAAGCGTTCCAGGTGTCGAGGCCGGTGCCAGAGGGCACGAGCGGCGTATCTGAGCGTGGTCGGGTTTCTGTTCCTGGGTTGTCTCGGGATCGACGACGAAGTTGAGCGTCACCAGGTGACGCCACTCCGCCCTCAGAAACGAGGGGAAAAGTCCGGAGGTCCGCACGCTCCTACTCTCGGACGCGGACACCGCTATCCCCGTCCTACATGGCCTAGAGCGGTCGAGCATCGTAAGCTGTCAGTTAAACTCGGTGCGTTTCAGCAAAGATAGGCGTATATGCTGGGGGCACGTCGGGAACACCTGAGCGTTATCTGGAATGGCGCATCCGGAAGCGAGTGGGTTTAGGGTAACCCAGTATCGCCGTGGGCGACCGAGTGTGCTTAGCTTCACCTGAGGGAGGTGCCGCCGATGAGAGTCCGGCACGGTGGATCCTGGTGGCTGCTATTGGCGATTGGACTCCTGGTCGGATGTGGGCGCGGGTCCGCTGCGGACTCCGAACCCATTATCACCGTGGAAAGTGGCATAGAAATCGCCTCGCCTCCGCGTGTGCCGTCTTTCTCGGACTCTCGGTACCAGTGGGAGTTCACCGTGCTCCGGGAGGTCTCCGCCGGATCCGTTGGAGCGGACGCCGAGCCGTTGGTCTACAACCCCTCCAAGGCCCTGCCCCTGCGTGACGGGACCCTCCTCTTGCATGACCCGCAGGCTGACGACCCCCTGGTCATCATTGATCCCGCAGACGGTTCAGCCCTTCACCGTTTCGGCCGCAATGGGCAGGGCCCTGGGGAACTATCGCCCAACGTCGATCTGAGTGAGGACCGGGATGGAACGCTCCGCATACTCGCTGGCACCAACCGGCAGGTCCTAGGCTACAGTCCCGACGGAACGTACCTGGGCAGCGAGCGACTCGACTTTTCTGAAGTCCCGTTCAAGTCGCTACCGCATCCGAACGGACGATCGCATTTCGTGGAGGTCGCGACCGGCCGACCGGGAGCTTGGGTGCGTCGTGTGGCAGTGGCTGAGGTGAACCCACCCGCACTGCTGGGTGGAGTCGACCTAGCTGAGCCGGCACCCGGCGCTCGAGGCCCCGGAATTCAGTTCGGTCGAGCGCTTTGGACGGTGCTACGTGAGCATGTCGTGACCATGCGGTCCGAGCGCCCGGTGCTGACGGTCCATGGCTTGGACGGAGACCTGGTTCGGGAGATCCGGTTGCCCTTGAGCGCGCGGACTTTGACGGAGTTCGACATCGAGCGTCAAATCGCTCTGGATGGGCCGATCGCGAGTGTGCTCGAGCCCGGGCCGGCGGTTCTGACAAACGAGCTTTATGCGGTAAACGATTCGGTCTTCGGAATGTTTCTTAGCGGACTCTGGCGCGCCGCTGGCGACCCGCCGATCCCGGGAGGTGAGATCTGGTGGAGAATGTTCTCGTTGCATGGGCGGTACATAGGAGTCGCCCAGGTGCCGGCAGATCTCTCCTGGCTCTGGCATGGCGAGGACCGCTTCTGGGCATTCCGGGTCACCTCGGATGGCCGCCCCGTCCTTCAGGAACTCACACTCGCTCGGAAGGTGGTTGAGTGAGCACTACTGCAGGCAGCTAGACGTGGGTAGCGGGTCTTGCTCCTTGTTTGGAGGACCATCTCGCTCATGGACGCGACAAGGCTGTTCCCAATCCTGACGCTCCTCGTGTCTGCCCCAGATGCGCAGGCCCAGGAGATTCGTTCGGTCTCGGACGAGCCTGCATGTAGCTGCCGGATCGAGGCAGAACTCGTGACGACGCTCCGGGACGACGATGGCCGCGCCGGGCTATCAACCCCGCTGGTTGTCGCGCGCACGCCGGACGGCCGGTACCTGGTCGTACCCGGCAACCGCCAGGGCGCCGTCCTCCTTTTCGACTCGTCGGGGAGCTTCGAACGACCGGTAGGCAGGCCAGGTCAGGGGCCGCAGGAGTTCCGAAATGTCATCGGTATTCAGCCTGGACTCGCCGACAGTATCCTTGTCCTGGATGCCGGCGCCGGACGGCTAACAGTGCTTGACTCCTCGCTCACCGTCGCGAGAACGATTCGCGTTCCGGACTTCAGCTCATGGTTCGGCATGACCGAGAGCGGCGAGCTTGTGCTACAAACGGCGATTCCCCGAGGTGCGTCTCAAGACCGCATCCGGGTCCTTGATCGCGGAATGACGCCGATCCGCTCCTTCATGTCTGGCGCACCCATTGGTCCGGGGGCTCCGGTACAGTCACTGCGACGGCGCCTTACCGTCAGCCCCGACGGTCGGATCGCGGTAGCCCACAACGACCGCTACGTGGTGGAGCTCTGGAACATCTCGGGTCAACACCTCGAGACCCTGACCCGCAGCCCCGATTGGTTCCAGGCTCTACATGAAGGACCGAGCACGTCTCCTCAACGTCCATCCCCTAGACTGGAGACGCCCCGAATTGATGCCGAGGGGAGGATCTGGACCGTCTCGCACGTTCCGGACCCTGAATGGGAGAACGCGCTTGGCGAGGGAAGGGACCTGTACGGTCGAACGGTCCTCGGAAGCCGCGAAGGTGCCCAGAGTATCCTGTTGGACTCGGTCATTGAAGTGATTGAGCCCGAGACCGCAACGCTGTTCGCATCCCTCCGCATCGATGCTCACGTGGTATTCATATCACCTGAAGGGTTTGCGGCCAGCTACAGGCAGGATGATATCGGGCAACCGTACGTGGATGTTTGGAAGTTCGAGTTGGTCCTTCCGCCCGCTCCCGATGTCCGCTGAACGCAACGCCTGGTTTTCGTTGATCCCACGGAACTCCGCACAGACGACGGATCGCGCGTCGACCCTCGGTGCTCGAGCCAGGTCACACCTTCGAGTCCCCCAGGAACCACGAGGCGACCACGTCCGAAAACCAACCCGTTGCCCTTCAAGCACTTAGGCTCGGGCGCGTTTCCACACCTCCCACAGGTTTCCACACCTACGCAAAACGCCCCAGCCGCGTAAGCGACTGGGGCGTGTGCACTTCCAGGATGGGGCCATGGTCGCTGCAGGACTCGAACCTGCGACATCTACGATGTGAACGTAGCGCTCTACCAGCTGAGCTAAGCGACCCTCTTCCGTAATACCCCCACGGGGACTCGAACCCCGGTCTTCGCCGTGAGAGGGCGATATCCTAGGCCACTAGACGATGGGGGCGTCACTCCGATTTCGGAGAGCACAAATTTTAAGAAACATATGACGACGCGGTCAACCCCCGCCGTCCAGGAACCTCCGCACGATCTCGAACACTTCGGTGTCGCGGAGCATGCCTGGGTGCGTGGGACAGCAGACCTCGTGGTCGGGGACCCCAGGAAGCGTGGCACTCTCGGCCGGTAGGACGTGCGTGTCGATCTGCGTCCGGACGGTGATCGCCTGGACGCCACCCGGGAGCGCGGGGCCGGTGTTCAGGCTGTCGAGGAACGGGCTCTCGGGGAGCATCTCGTCGCGCCCGTCGCCCCAGGCGAGGTGCGCGGCCATCGTCCCCCGATGGGGTGACGCCAGGAAGGCGACCCTCCGGACGGGGACCGGATCCCCCCGGAGCAGATACCAGCGTGTGGCGAGCCCTCCCATCGAGAACGCGACCACGTCGAGGGAGTCGGCACCGGTCTCGCGGAGGATGGATCTCGCCACGACGCCGAGCTCCTCGGCGTGGTCCCGGTTGCTTCCGGCCGGGTCGTCGAACGACACGGCACGAACATGGTCCGGCGGCCACCCGGCCTCCACGAGGCGCGAGCGGAGCAGGTCCATGGCCTCGCTCGTGTCGAGCCAACCGGGAATCAGGAGGACCGGAAGGCGCGAGGCGGCGGAGCCGGTCGGGATCCCGACCGAATCGGACGAGTCCACGGGGCCGGGGGCGTCCCGGTGATCGCCGGGCGGATCACTGGGCAGCCATGAAGCGACCGCCCATGCCACTGCGATCGCAATGACGGCGAACAGGGCGCGCTTCACCGACTACCCTTCGCCGCCGTCGCCCGACCGCGGCAGCGCCTCGATCGCCAGCGCCAGGGCCTCGATGGCGTGGGCCACCTGATGCTCCGTCAGATACACCGACGGAGTGACCTCGACGACGTTGCCGACCGGGCCGGCGGGAAGGATCAGCACACCTTCCCGGAGGAGCGCCTCGGCAACCGCACCGCCCGTCCCCGCGCCACCGGGCGCTCCGTCCGCTTCGCCGAGCTCGACGCCGAGGAGGAGTCCGAGGCCGCGCACCTCGCGCACGCGGCTGCACCCGTCGAGTCGCGCCCGTAGCCGCTCGGTCCAGTCCACGCCGGCCGCACGCACCCGCTCGTGCACTCCGTCCCGCTCATACTCGTCGAGCACGGCCAGCGCCGCGGCGCATCCCAGCGGGTGCCCGAGGAAAGTGCTCGTGTGGATCGCCTCGCCGGTGCTCTCCGGCCACCTGTCCATGACCTCGGCACGGCCCATGCAGGCCGACAGCGGCACCCCACCGCCGAGCGCTTTGCCGAGGCACATCAGGTCCGGATCGAGCCCCACCGAGGGCGACGCGAACATGCCGCCACAGCGGCCCGAGCCGGTGAAGACCTCGTCGGCGACGACGACGGTGCCCGCGTCGTGGGCGAGGCGCGAGAGCTCCGCCATGAATCCGTCGGGAGCGACCCGCGCCCCGCCCCGCCCCTGCATGGGCTCGACCAGCACGGCACCGATGGGATCTCCGTTGGGTGCACCCCGGTCGAGGGCGTCGGCAACGGCGGCGAGTACGTCGTCGGGCTCGATCCAGGAGGAGCCGTCACGGCCGCTCCCCGGTGCTCCCCCCGTGCCCGGAAACGGCACGAAGGTCACTCCGCCGTAGAGGCGGTCCAGAAACCGCCCGCGAAAGTGGTCGCGATCTGTCGCGGCCAGCGCTCCGAGCGTAAGGCCGTGATAAGCGCCTTCGAACGCCAGGATGCCCGGCCGGCCGGTGGCCACCTGGGCCGTCTTGAGCGCGGTCTCGACCGACTCAGAGCCGGTCGACGAGAGCACCGTCCGGCTCTCGCTCCAGGGCGCCAGCGCCGCCAGCCGCTCCAGCAGGTCGAGCTTCACCCTGGGCGGATGGATGTCGCCCATGCCGTGCAGCAGGGTACGCGCCTGGGCCTCGACGGCCTCGACCACGACACGAGGTGCGTGCCCGAGCAGTCCGACGCCGAAGGCGCCCGTCAGATCCAGGAAGACGTTGCCGTCCACGTCCCGCACGTTCCCGCCGCGGGCCTCCTCCCAGAACACGGGCCACCCCTCGTGCACGTGCGTGACGTCGTGCGACTCGACGTCACGCAATCTGCGCGCGGCATCGCGGGAGCGCGGCCCGGGCGGCGTGACCCGGACGTCGGGGAGCAGGTCGCCGAAGCTCACGGGCTCGTCAGCCCTCGCCGAGCCGGTCCTCGGCCTGCATGCCCATCGCGTGGTAGCCCTTGTCGACGTGCAGCGTCTCGCCGGTGATGCCCGACGCGAGGGGCGACAACAGGAACGCTGCGGCGGTCCCCACCTCGTCCGCCGTGTTGCACTCGGGGAGCGCCGCGTTCGCCTCGTAATAAGTGACCATGCGATCGATCGAGCCGATCGCCTTGGCGGCGCGGCTGGCGAGGGGTCCAGCGCTGATCGTGTTCACGCGGATCCCGTGCCGGCGGCCGGCCTCGTACGCCAGGGTGCGGGTGTCCGCCTCGAGCGCGGCCTTCGCCGAGCTCATCCCACCGCCGTATCCCGGAATGACCCGCTCGGCCGCGAGGTACGACAGCGACACGACCGACCCGCCGTCACGCATGAGCGGTGCGAACCGCTGCACCAGGCTGACCATGGAGTACGCGCTCGCGCTCACGGCGGCGAGGTAGCCCTCGCGGCTCGTGTCGATGAGCGCCTTCTGCACCTCGGGTCCGTTGGCCAGGGAGTGCACGAGGATATCCAGGGGACGCTCCCCGAAGTCGGCACGGAGCTCGTCGGCGATCTCCTCGATGGTGAAGGCGTCGAGGTCGACGTAGCGCTTGTCGTTCCTGATCTCGTCCGGCACCTGGTCCGGCGTGTCGTAGACGGCGTCCAGCGGGTAGATCTTCTCGATCTCGATCTCACCCCCGCCGGGGAGGGAAATGTCGAGCTTCCCGCGCTCCAGGCTCTTGGTGAAGATGCGGAGCGCCGGTGGCCACGTGCCGATGCAGATCGAGGCGCCGGCCTGCGCCAGCGCACGAACGATCGCCCACCCGTAGCCGCGGTCGTCGGCGACGCCCGCCACGAAGGCACGCTTTCCGGAGAGGTCGATGGGTAGCATGTGCTGAAAGCTCCTGGATGCGGATGCGAGATCGAATGATGGCAATCAGACCCTGAAAGTAGCAGGTCGACGGCGGTGCGTCCGCCGCGCGACGGACTACTCGTCCGGGTCGCCCGACCGGCCCGAAATCCAGAAGAGCAGCGCCGCGGTGAAAGCCAGAGCGAACACCGCGCCGAGCGCGCCGCCCCGCTCCACGCCCCAGTACCAGACGGCCGCGACGAACGCGACGGCCGCCGCCCCGATCACGGGCCGGAGGCCTCGGGTGTTTCCGTATGCGAACGCGGCCACGCCGCCGCCGCCGACCAGCAGCAGAGCGAGCTCCGGCGGCCCGTCGATGAGCTCGAGCGCGGTGTAGAACCCGAACGGAATCCACAGCAGGACTTGATACGACAGGAGCTTGGCCAGCCAGGCGCGCCGGTCTCCGTGGTCGTCCGAGCCGATCGCTCGTGTGGTGAGCACAACCGCCATCAACAGCCAGAGGTCGAGGGGGAGGACCGCCTCGTCTTCGAGCCCCAGCGGGCCCACGGCCGTCAGGCCGATCAGGATGAACCCGGCCGAGATCGCGGTCACGAACGCGTTCAGCAGCCACGGGTGCTCGGCGCCGTCCGGGTCGTCCCGCAGCATCCGCCCCAGCACGAGGAGCGCGCCCAGAAGCGCGGCATCGAGGACCCAGACGATCGCGTCTTCGGAGAGCGGCGTCGCCCGGTCGAGGAAGACCGCGAGGAATGCCAACGAGAACGCGAGATGGATCGCGGGCATGACCGGCCCGGTCCGGATGGCGCGCGGTGCCAGCACGATGGGCACCGCGAGCGCGAACGCACCGGCGACCATGCCGCCGACAGACATGTCGCCCCAGACCCGCTTCGAGTACACGGAGCTCGCGAGCAGCAAGGCGAGGCCAGCGGTCTGCAGGAGATACGCGACCGGGAGCCAGCGCCGGCCGCGCTCGAGGAAGATCCCCCCGACCACCATGCCCGCGCCGCACGCCGCGAGCACGGCCGCCCGCGCGCCGTCTCCGAGCAGCGGCCAGCTCCATTCCAGGAACACGCCACCCGCGATCAGGGCGATGGTGGCCGCGGTGGCGGCCAGCACGTACTGCACCATGCGGCGCGTGCCGACCTCCGCGGAGGTCTGGGTGTCGTTCCGGAGGGTCCGGGCCAGGGCGGAATCGACGAGGCCCGACCGCTCCCAGCGGTCGATCGCCTCGAACACCGCGTCGACGTCTCGGCTCATCGCCCCAAGGTGGTCGTCAGGATCCCCGGCGCGCAACGTTTACGCGCATATCAGGTCGGGTTCAGATCAGGAAGGCGAATCCACCCAGATAGCCGGCGAGAAGAATCGCACCCTCCCACCTGCGGAGCCGCCAGCTCATGCGGACGAGCGGAAAAAGGGCCAGCGACATGAGGGTGACCGCCACGAGCTCGTGCGTCATGACGGTCCGTTCGATCGGGATGGGCGCGATGATTGCGGTCACCCCCAGGATGCCCGCCAGGTTGAAGATGTTCGACCCGATGACGTTGCCGACCGCGATGTCGGCCTCCTGACGGATGGCGGCCACGACGGAGGTGGCGAGCTCGGGAAGCGACGTTCCGATGGCCACCACGGTGAGGCCGATCACGACCTCGGAGATGCCGAGCGCGGTCCCCACGCCGACGGCCCCCTCGACGATCGAGTAGCCGCCGACCACGAGCCCCAGGCACCCGGCGACGACGAGCCCGAAGTCCTTGAGCCGAAGGGGCGGCGGCGCGTCGCCCTCCTCCACCAAGCCCTGCACCTCGCCGAGGATCGCGGGCGCCTTCTCGCCCACGGTCCGGAACGCCGAGACGAGGTACGCGGCCAGGGCCGCGAGCAGGATGACCCCGTCGACGCGGCTCAGCATCATGTCCCACAGGAGCGGGAAGAGCGCCAGCGTGATGAGCAGCATGATGGGCATCTCACGCGTGACCACCCGGCGCTGGACGTTCAGCGGAGTGATCATCGCCGTCACACCCAGGATGAGTCCCATGTTCGCCAGATTCGACCCGAGCACGTTGCCGGTGGCCAGGGCCGGCCGTCCCTCGAGCGCGGCGACCACGCACACGACGAGCTCCGGCGCCGACGTGCCGAGCGACACCACGGTGAGGCCGACCACGATGGGGCTGATGCCGAGCGACGCCGCCATGTGGGCAGCGCCGCGCACGAGCCACTCCGCTCCGAAGTAGAGCACGCCGATACCGACGACGAGCACGCCGACATCGATCACGAGCTGGCTCACGAGGCCCGCCTCACGCGTCGCGCCGACGGAGCCAGACCTCGAAGTCGGCGCGGGAACGGGCGTTGAGCACGTCACCGGCCTCCAGCCATCCGCGCCGCGCCTGTGCGACGCCGAAGCGCATGTCCTTCAGCCCCTCCGGGCCGTGCGCATCGGTGCTGATCACCACGGGGACGCCCAGCTCCTTCGCTCGGTGTACATGCACGTCGTCCAGATCCAGTCGGTTCGGATTCGCGTTGAGCTCCACGGCGACGCCGAGCTCCGCAGCCGCCTGCATCACTTCCTCGACGTCCAGCTCGAAGGGCACGCGGCGATTGATGATCCGGCCCGTGGGGTGCGCCAATATATCCACAGCGGGATGACGCATGGCCCGGAGCACCCGCTCGGTCATCGTCTTGCGGTCCTGATCCATGAACGAATGGACCGAGACGAGGACCAGGTCGAGGCCGTCCAGCACGTCGTCGGGGAGATCGAGGGTGCCGTCCTTCAGGATGTCGACCTCCGCGCTCTTCAGGAGGAGGATGCCCGGGACCTTCTCGCGCACCTCCTCGACCTCCTCCCACTGGGCGCGGGCGCGCTCGGGCGTCAGGCCGCCGACCATGGCCATCGCCTGACTGTGATCGGTGACGGCCATGTATTCGTAGCCGAGCGCTTCGCAGGCCCGGGCCATCTCTTCGAGGGAGGCCCGACCGTCGCTCCATGTCGAGTGCATCTGCAGGTCGCCGCGGATGTCGTCGAGGGTGACCAGGTCCGGGAGCTCGCCTTCGAGCGCGGCAACGATCTCGCCGCGGTTCTCGCGGAGCTCGGGCGGTATCCAGGGAAGGCCCAGCGCCGCGTACACGTCCTCCTCCGTGTCGCCGGCCAAGCGCTCACCGAAGTCGCCCTCGGCGCCCGCCGGGCGGTCGTCTTCGGCGTCGCGGCCTTCGTCGTCCTCCCGGGTCCGGTAGACGCCCCACTCGTTGACCCGGAGCCCTTCCTTCACGGCCCGCGTCCTGAGCGCCACATTGTGCTCCTTGGACCCGGTGAAGTAGAGCATGGCCGCGCCGAACGACTCGTTCGGGATCACGCGGAGGTCCACCTGGAGGCCCGAGTGGAGGACGATGCTCCCCTTGGTCGACCCCGAGCCGAGCACTCGCACGGCGCCGGAGTACGCGACGAAGTGCTCGACGACCGGGGTGCCGTCCCCGTCGTGCGCGGCGAGTAGGTCGACGTCGCCGATGGTCTCCTTGCGACGGCGCAGCGAACCCGCAATCTCCAGCCGCTCCACGCCGGGAGCGTCCTTCATGTGCTCGAGCACGCCTTCGATGAGACGCTCCACCTCGTGGATCTGGAAGCGCCCGGTGTGCGTGAGATGGTCCTCCACGGCGGCGCGCAGCTTCTCCGCGCTCTTCTTGCCGAACCCCTCGAGCTTCTCGATCTCCCCCGCGTCGAGCGCCTCCTGGAGGTCCTCGACGGTGCGGACGCCGAGCTCCTCGAAGACCTTGCGCACCTTCTTGGGGCCGAGCCCCTCCAGACGCACGAGCTCGGCCAGCGAGCGCGGGTACTCCTTCGTGATCTCCTCCATCCGGGCGATGGTGCCGTCCCGGACGAGCTCCTCGATGTGCCGGGCGACGCTGTCCCCGATGTCGGGGAGCTCCGTCAGATCCTCGCCGGCCTCGACCATGGCCGCGAGCGATCGGGAGGAGCTCTTCACGGCGTTCACGGCGTTCCGGTAGGCTCGGATCCGGAAGTGGTTGGCTCCCTGGATCTCGAGCAGATCCGCGAGCGTGTCCAACTCGCGCGCGATGTCGAGGTTCGCGATCACCCTTCCCCCCCCCGAAGCGAGGCCAGCTTCTCCAGGAACGCATCGTAGTCGAGTACCGGAACGCCCAGCTTCTCGGCCTTGGCGAGCTTCGACCCCGCGTTCTCGCCCGCGACGACGAAGTCGGTGTTCCCCGACACGGAGCCCACGACCCGGCCACCCACCGAGCGCCACGCGTCCTCCGCCTCGGAGCGCGACACGGGGAGCGTGCCGGTGAACACGGCGGTCCCGCGGTCCTCGGTGGGCTCCTGCGTCCGCTCGGGACCGACCGGCTCGATCCCCTTCGCGAGAAGCGCGTCGACGGCCGCCGCGGTCCGTTCGTCCTCGAAGAACCCCGCGATCGCCTCGCTCATCTTCGGCCCGATGCCGGGAACCGCCTCGAGCTCATCCCTCGACGCGCCGCGGATGGCGGAGAAGTCGCCGAAGTGCTCGGCGAGCGTGCGCGCCACGGTCACGCCGACCTCGGGGATGCCCAGGGCGACGAGGAAGCGCTCCAACGGCGGCGCCTTCTTGTCGTGGATCGCCGCCACGAGCGCCGTAGCGGACTTCTCGGCAAAGCCCTCGAGCGTGGCGAGCCGCTCCGGATCGAGGTCGAACAGGTCGTCGAGCCCATCCACCCAATCGAGGTTGACCAGGAGGTTCGCGGTCTCCACTCCGAGCCCCTCGATGTCGAGCGCGGAACGCGATCCGAAGTGCACGATGCGCGCCTTGAGCTGGGCCGGGCACCCGAAGCGGTTGGGGCAGCGAAGGCGGGGTCCGTCCTCGACCACCGGCGTGCCGCACTCGGGACATTCGGTGGGCATCTCGAACGGCGGCGATCGGTCGTCGTGGTGCTCGATCACCTCCACGACCTGGGGGATCACGTCTCCGGCGCGCTGGATCCGCACGGTGTCGCCCTCTCGGAGGTCCTTGCGGCGGAGCTCCTCGCGGTTGTGGAGCGACGCGCGCGACACGGTGACGCCCCCGACGACGACCGGCCTCAGGAAGGCGACCGGGGTGAGCACCCCGGTGCGTCCGACCTGGACGTCGATCTTGTCGAGCCGGGTGACCTCCTGCCGGGGCTCGAACTTGTACGCCAGCGCCCACCGCGGATGGTGCGATGTGGAGCCCAGCGCCCGCCGGGCCTCGAAGTCGTCGAGCTTGATCACGACCCCGTCGATCTCGTAGTCGAGGTCGTCGCGCTCCTCGACGTACCGAGCGTGATACGCCAGGATCTCCTCCACGCTGTGCACGGTCTCGACCCGGTCCGGCACCTTGAAGCCCCAGTCGCGGATCGCCCGGACCCCCTCCGCGTCGGAGTCGAATCCGTGGTCGTTCGAGAGGACGTCGTAGACGAGGACGTCGAGCTTCCGACGTGCGGTGGCGCGCGGGTCGAGCTGGCGGATCGCCCCGGCCGCCGAGTTCCGCGGAGACGCGTAGGGCTCCTGCCCGTCCTCGACGAGGCGCGCGTTGTAGTCCTGGAAGTCCGAGATGTACATCATGACCTCGCCCCGGAAGGCGACGAAGCCGGGGACCGGCCGTCGCTCGTCCCTGAGTCGAAGCGGCAGCGACCGGATGGTGCGGAGGTTCGCCGTGACGTCCTCGCCCTCGAGCCCGTTGCCGCGGGTCACGGCCCGGACGAAGAGCCCGTCTTCATAGACCAGCTCGATGGAGGCGCCGTCGAGCTTCGGCTCGAGTAGGTACACCGGGTCGACGTCCTCGCCGAGCGCCTTGCGGATGCGCTCGTCGAAACGCCGCACGGTGTCGGGGTCCTGAGTGGAGTCCAGCGAGAGCATCGGCTCGACGTGACGGACGGTCGCGAAGCCGTCCTGCGGCGCCGCGCCGACACGCTGCGTCGGGGAGTCCGGCGTGAGCAGCGGCGGCCACCGGGCCTCGAGTCGGACGAGCTCCGCGAAGAGCCGGTCGAAGTCCGCGTCCGCGATCTCAGGACGCGCCTGGACATGGTAGAGGTGGCTGTGACGGTCGATCTCGGCGCGGAGCCGCTCGACCTCACGCACCACGTCTTCGGGAGGCGCGCCGGAGCGCTCCTGGCCGTTCTTCGTCTCTTTCGACGTCACGGGACTCCGGGCGGGGGGGTGGTGTCACGGATCCGGGGCCTGCAAATATGGCGACGGGCCCCGTGCATCGACCACGGGGACCGGTCTCGTCGATCCAGCCCCCGTTACCGGACCACCCCTTGAACGTTCCAGAGCTCAGAGCGGACACCCCCGGATGCGCCGAGCGCGTGCACCTGAACAGCGCCGGCGCTTCCCTCATGCCCCGGCCGGTGGTGGAGACGGTGAAGGCGCACCTCGACCTCGAGGCCCGCATAGGGGGTTACGAGGCCGAGGCCGAGGCTGGTGCCGCCATTGAGCTGGCGTATCAGCACGTCGCGGATCTCCTGGGCACGACCCCCGACCGGATCGCGTTCACCGAGCACGCCACGGCGGGGTTCGTCGCGGCTCTGTCATCGATCCCCTTCCGCGTCGGAGACGTGATCGCGACGACACGCCACGACTACGTGTCGAACCAGATCCAATACCTGTCGCTGGCCCGCCGCTTCGGCGTGGAGGTGATCAGGGTCCCCGACGCGCCGGAGGGCGGTGTCGACCTCGCGGCCATGGAGGAGACCATCCATCGCCGACGCCCCCGGCTGGTCGCGGTCACCCAGATCCCGACCAACTCCGGTCTCGTCCAGGACGTTGCCACCATCGGTGCCATGTGCCGGGCCCGGGACGTTCCGTTCCTGGTCGACGGGTGCCAGTCGGTGGGCCAGATGCCGGTCGACGTCGAGGCCATCGGGTGCGACTTCTTCTCGGCGACGGCCCGCAAGTTCTTGCGGGGTCCGCGGGGTGCCGGCTTCCTGTACGTCTCGGACCGGGTGCTCGACCGCGGCTTCGAGCCACTCTTTCCGGACCTCCGTGGCGCCGACATGGTGGCGGGAGACGTGTATCAGCCGGCTCCGGACGCCAAGCGCTTCGAGACCTGGGAGTTCCAGTGGGGCCTCGTGCTAGGGACGGGCGTGGCGGCCCGGTACGCCCTCGACGTCGGGCTCGAGGCCATCCGTGATCGGGCCCGCGCGCTCGCGAACGAGCTGCGCACCGGGCTCGCGGCAATCGACGGGGTCCGGGTGCTCGATCGGGGTCCCGAGCTCGGCGCGATCGTGACGGCCTCGGTGGACGGCTACGTGCCCGCCGACCTGGTTCAGGCCCTGCGCGCACGGGGCATCAACACGTCATCCCAGACCCGGCTCGACGCGGTGATCGACTACGACGACAAGGGGGTCGACGGCGCGCTCCGGATCTCGCCCCACTACTTCAACGACGAGTCGGACCTCGACGCGCTGCTCGAGGGCCTGACCGAGATCGTCCATGGATGAGCGGGCTGAAGGATTCCCGACGCGCCGCCGTACTCGGGGCGTAGACGGTGGGGGAGGTCGGCACGCGACACCGCGTCGCGCCGGCGGGGACCAGTAAGGAGAGGCGTTGCGGCCGGAGCTCGAGCGGGAGTTGATCCGAAAGTGCAGGGCGGGAGACCCCCGCTTCTACGAGCCGCTGGTGCGTGCCTACGAGCCCGCCGGGCTCAGGCTGTCGATCGCCATGATGGGCAACGCCGAGGACGCCGAAGACGCGCTTCAGGAGGCTTTCGTGAAGACCTACGACTCGCTCCACCGCTTCGACCTCCGGAAGCCTTTCGGGCCGTGGTTCTTCCAGATCCTCCGCAACCAGTGCCGCGACATGCTCCGGAGCCGGAAGGCCAAGTTCCGTGTCGAGTCGCTGGACGAGAGGCTCGAGAGCCGGCCCGCCGACCCGGAGGACGGGCCGGAACGGGCCCGCCAGCGCAACGCCGCGCGTGAGCTGCTCTGGGCGGGGCTCGAGCGCATCGGCGACGAGCACCGGGAGGTTCTCGTGTTGAAGGAGCTACAGGGCTTCCGGTACGCGGAGATCGCGCAGATCCTCGAGATCCCCGAGGGCACCGTGGCCAGCCGGCTGTTCCATGCCCGTCAGGCGCTGCAGGCGGCCCTGGTGGAGCTGGGAGTGGAGGGTCCGTGAGCGCGCCCGGCCCCGTGTCCGAACAGGACCTGATGCGTTATCTGGACGGCGAGCTCCCGCCGGCGGAGCGCGCGCGGGTCGACACGGCGCTCGACGCCTCTCCGGAACTGCGCGCACAACTCGAGAACTTCCGCTCGCTGCGCGCCGGCTTCCACGACCTCACCTTCCCGCCCGCGGGGCCGGACCGGTCGGTCTGGGACCGGGTGGCGGTCCGCGTGTTCCGCTCCTCCGAGCGCATGTTCATCGGGATCGGCGTCGGGCTCTGGCTCGCGTACGGCGCCTACGAGCTGTCGACGGGGCGGAGCGACGCCTGGACGCGCGTGGCGGTGGGCGGTATGGCGATCGGCGTGCTCGTGCTGTTCGCCCTCGTCATCCGGGACCGCTACCGGACGTGGTCCGACGACGTGTGAGGCACCCGTCGCTCGACCCGCTCTCTTGCTGACCTCCGACCCGCCCCGGCATGTTGCGGCGTGTCCCCAACGATCAGGCCCGACTCCGAGGTGCCCGTGGCGCGACTGGCCATCTTCCAGCCGGACGCGCGCTCGGGCGCCCGCCTCAATGCGGCGCTTTCCGGAGTCCACGAACTTCTGCCGTCCGACTCCTGGGACGAGCTGGTCGCGGAGATCTCGGGGGGCCGCGTGGAGGGCGCCCTGATCGACGCCGACCACCCGTCGCCCGACGAAGCGCTGGCGCGCGTCGCACTTCTCAGGGGTGCGTTTCCCGACATCGCGGTCATCGGCTTCACGGAGCGGACACGGTCGCGCGACTTCTACGAGCTGGGAGCGACGGGGCTCGACGGCTTCGTCTCGGGGACGGACGGGGTGCTGGGAACCAAGGGGGCCGTCGACGACGCCCTGGCGGCGCGGAGAGGACGCGCGGTTGAAGAAGCGCTACGTGCTCGGCTCCCGTCTCCTGCGCCGGAAGCGATCGGCTGGACACTCGCCCACGCCGGCGGTGACGTAACCGTCGAGAAGATGGCGCGGGCGCTCGGCTTCTCCCTCTACGCGCTCCGTGGTATGCTGCACGAGCGTGGACTCCCCGGCCCGTCCGACCTGATCGTGTGGGGACGCCTGCTCGCGGTCGCAGGACGGCTGCAGGCAGACGGAAGGAAGGTCGAGGAGACTGCATTCGCACTCGGGTACTCGTCTTCGCCCGCACTCGCCCGGGCCGTGCGGTCACGAACCGGACTCACCCCCCGGGAGCTCGCGAGCACGGGCTTTCACGCCGTCCTCCAGCTTCTCGTGCGGACGCTGACGGGATCCGGCGCTCCCGCGGAGTTCCGCGAAGACATCATCCCGTAGCCAACACATCGAGAAGACCACCGAGCCCATGAGCGACTACGATCTGCCCGACCTCCCGTCCGACAAAGAGCTCGGGATCACGGAAGAGGATCTCCGGGCGTTCGAGGAGGAGAGCGGGGCTGCGGGCGGCGGCCCGCCTTCGAAGACGGGCCGGAAGGGGGGCGGGCCGCCCGCCGCTTCCGGTGGGACCGGCGGTGAAGACGACGGCGACGACCTCACCCCCTCTCGGCTGAGGGGACCGATCACGCTGCTGGCGATGATCGCGTTGGGCTGGACCGCGAGCATCCGGACGGGCGTCCCCGAGCCCGTTCCGGCCGACGGGCCCGACACCGCCTTTTCGGCTGTCCGGGCGGCGCGGACCCTCGAGGAGATCGCTCGGGCTCCTCGGCCCGCCGGCTCACCGGAGCATGCCCGCGTTCGGGGCTACCTGCTGGGAGCGCTCCGCTCACTCGGGCTCGAGCCCGAGGTCCAGACGACGACCGCGGTCCGGGAAGGGGGAGACTTCGCGCGTGCGGCCACGGTTCGGAACGTCGTGGCGCGACTCCCCGGCTCGGCTTCGACCGGTGCCGTGCTGATCACCGCCCACTACGACGGCGTCGAGCTGTCGCCGGCGGCGGGCGACGACGCGTCCGGACTGGTGACCATCCTCGAGGCGGTCCGGGCGGTCCAGGCCGCGGGGCAGCTCAGGAACGACGTCATCGTTCTCTTCACCGACGCGGAGGAGCTCGGTCTGCTCGGGGCCGAGGGCTTCGTGCGGGACCACCCCTGGTTGAACGACGTCCAGGCCGTGCTCTCGTTCGAGATGCGCGGCTCGGGCGGGCCGTCCATCCTCTTCGAGACGGCGGACGGGAACGGGGCGGTCGTGCGGGCCCTCAAGGCCGGCGCGCCGAACGCGTTCGGGACCTCCCTCGGTGACGAGTTCTTCCGGTACATGCCGAACGCGACCGATTTCACGGTTTTCGAGCGCGCCGGGAAGCAGGGGCTCAACTTCGCCGCCATCGACAACGCGGCCGTCTACCACACACCCAGGGATACGCCTTCGGAGCTGTCCCCACGGACCCTCCAACAGCACGGGATCCACGCGCTGGGGGCGCTGAAGACCCTCGGGCAGGCCGATCTGTCCGAGATGAGGGCCCCGGACGTGGTCTATTTCACGCTACCGCTGCTCGGTATGGTCGTGTACCCGGCGGCGTGGGTCCTGCCCATCGGTGCCCTGCTGGCCCTGCTCGGCGTCGGGGCCATCCTCCTCGCCCGTCGACGCGGCGCGCGGGTGTCCGCCATGGTCACCGGCTTCGGCGTGTCGCTCGTGGCGACCTCGCTGGGCTACGCGGCGGGCTGGCTCCTGCTCGACCAGACCTACGGATCACACCCGGAGGCGGGCCAGCTTCCGGGAGCGCTCTACTACGGCGAGGGGTGGTACGTCCTGGCGTTGGCATCTGTCGCCCTCCTGATCGTCTCGGGCTCGGTGGCGCTCGCCCGCCGCAAGCTGTCGGTGGCGGAGCTGACGCTCGGGGGTGTCCTTCTCCCGCTCGTGGCCTCGGGCGTGGTCGCCGTCGTGGCGCCACTCGCGGCCGCGCCGCTGCAATGGCCCGTGATCACGGCGCTCCTGTCCGTGCTGTTCGCGGCACTGCTCGGAGCACGCGTGCGTGGGATCGCGGGTTGGCTGCTCGCGCTCCTCGCGGCGGCGCCCGTGTTCGCCTTCTTCGTGCCGCTTGCGGAGCTACTCTGGCTTGCGGGTACCCTACGGCTCGCCGCGCCCCTCGGCGCACTGATGGTTTGCGGCCTCTTCCTGGTGGTGCCGACGGTGGAGCACCTGCACACGCGCAACGGATGGTGGTTGCCGCTCGCCGCCATCATGGGAGCGGGAGCTTCGATCGGGATGGCCCGGCTTGGCAGCGTGGTCAGCCCCGTGACTCCCGTATCCACGACGCTCGCGTACCAGTACGAGCGCGGCACGGACCGGGGCCTCTGGATATCCGACGGATCCACGGTCGACACACCGGACTCCGCGGCCGCGGCCTGGCTCACCTCACGCGTCGCGAGCCCGTTCGACAGGGTGGCCGATCTATCCGCCACGGGGTACTGGCCCGAGCGTGCACCGGTCGCGGACGCACCTCCCGCCACGGCCCCGGCACTCACCCTCCGCATCCAGCGCGACACCACCGTAGGCGCCGTGCGGCGGGTCACGCTCGGCGTCCGTTCGGAGATCGGCGCCGAGCGACTCTACTTCCGCCGCTCCGGCGGCGCGGCCGGCACGCGCATCGTCTCCATCAACGGTCGGGCACTCACCGACCCCTACGCCGTGCAGTGGGTCGACCACTGGGGCGTGCCGGACTCACTCGTCGTTCTGGAGCTCGAGATGCCCGCGGCCTCCGAAACCGCGCTGACCGTGTCCGAGCACCTGCTCCGGCCAGCCGAGATCCTCGGTCCCGGCACGTTTCAGCGACCACCCGGGCTTCAGGCCAACGTGATGCGTTCGAGCGACCGGGCCATCCTGACGACGCGACTCGGCGGAGCATCGGGCGAAGGGCCGCCCGACGGCACCGACGGCACCGACCGCACGGAGCCCCTGGAGGACGCGCCGGGCGACGCCCTTCCCGACTCCATGGCGATCGAGCCGGACACGACCCTTCCCGACTCGGCATCCCTCCCGGATACCGGATCGACTCCCGAGCCGGAGCCACCCCCATGTTGAGAGCGCTCGTCACCGGAGGATTCCTCGTCGTCGCGGTGCTCGTCATCTGGCTCGCCTTCGTGGTGGGCCCCGACACCTCGACAGGGAACCTGTTCACGAATCTGGGCACGGAGATCATCGGGATCGTGATTACCGTCGCGTTCGTGGAATGGCTCTTCGAGCGGCGACGGCTGCAGACCCGCGGCCGGCAGCTCGCCTGGGACGCACTCCACACGGTGGAACACGCCGTCTGGATCTGGCAGGGTGGGCCGCGCCAGATGGACACGGACGAGATCCTCGGGATCCTGAACGCCGTGGGAGACGACGACCCGCTCCCGGACTTCACCGAGGGGATGTTCCTCGGCATAGGCACGCGTAGCCGACGGCTGCTCGACAACGAGCCGCAGGCGGTATCGGCCGTTCCCGGCTTCATGAACGGGCTCGAGCAGCTCGCCCGGCTCAGCGCCATCCGCGACGGCAAGGCTTCGATGCCGGCGCGCAAGATCGCCGACATCCTCGAAGACGGTACGCGCGAGCTCGCGCGTGCGCTCGGCCGACCCACGGAGCGACATCTCGCGAGCCTCATCCGCTACCGGGATCCCTCGGAACGGAGTCAGGAGCGACGGCACTCCGGTGGCCGCGCGGGCTCACCGTTGGGCGGCAGGCCGGAGCCCTTCGCCTGACGCTCGTCAGGTGACCGGTGGCAGCACCCGCTCGAGACGGCCCCGATCCCACCCCGCCGCGTCGGCGGCGGCCTCGTACGTGCTCTCGAGGAACGACATGAGCGCGCCGTCGGGATCCTCCGCGGACCGCACGGCTTCGTACGGCAGGACGAACTCCCCGAGCGTTTCGTGGAAATACGCTCCCTCCGGCAGGACCGGACGGCTCCGGAATCCCTCCGGCTCCGGGTAGGCGTAGGCGTAGAAAGCAGCCTCACCGAGCTCGCCCCCCGGCCAGAATCCGGCGCTCGAAAGCTCGTCCGAGTAGGCCTCCTCCATGACCCAGTCGGCCACGTTCGGGGCCCCGCCCGGGTGCTTCGGGGCCGGCCGGCCGGAGAAGCGCGTGACGGCGAGATCGAAAGCGCCCCAGAAGAAGTGGACGGGGCTCACCTTGCCGGCGAACCGGGCCCGAAAGCGCTTCATCACCCGGTCGACCTGCACCAGTGCCAGCCAGAATCGCCGAATGGCGTCCCCGTCGTAGGGCCGCGGTACACGATCCTCCTCGAATGGCGTGGCCGGATCGACCTCGACCGGGCGCGCGAGGATCTCGACCTGGATGTCCAGGTCGTGCAGGCCTCCGAAGAGCTCCCGGTAGAAGTCCGCGACCGACATCGGGCCGAGCCCCATCCCCCACGTACGGCCCCGTGAGGTGGAGATCCGAAGGGCATGGCTCTGGAAGTCGAACTCGATCTCGAACGATTCCCCCCGGTGATGGATCGGGGATGTGGACAGCCCCCTGGTCGTCACGTACAGCGCCGATCCCCAGGAATGGTTGACCCACGGGGCGAGCGCGAGGCGAACCTTTCCGACGACCTGACTCCACATATGCACGGCCGCCCGCGTCCCCTCCCACTCCTCGAGCGGGGGGAGGGCCGGCCAGGCTTCGCGCGGGACCGCATCGTGGGTGTGCTGGGAGGGTGCCGACATGGTGTCGCTCCTGACGAGGAAGGTGACCCGGATCATGGCTCGGACGCTGCCCGCCCGCCAGTTCCGCCACGCGGGTGAGTCCCCTGGTCCATGGGTCGAGAATGGGACAAACTAGGTGTTCCCCTCCCTTACGACCCCGGACGATTCGAGCCCATCATGACCCATGATCTGCTGAAAGGTTTGAGCCGCTTCAGCAAGGAGTACTTTCCCGAGTTCCAGGAGCGATACCGGAGCCTCGTCGACGAGGGGCAGAAGCCGGGCACTCTCTTCATCGGGTGCTCCGACTCGCGGGTCGTGCCCAACGTGATCACGGACAGCGGCCCCGGTGACCTCTTCGTCGTCCGCAACGTCGGCAACATCGTCCCGAGCTACGAGGTCGACGAAGGCCATCACGGGGTCTCCGCGGCGATCGATTTCGCCGTGGACGTGCTCCATGTGAAGGATATCGTGGTGTGCGGGCACTCCCACTGCGGCGCCATCCGCGCGCTGTACGAGCCGCCCGGCAACGCGTCGAGGAACCTGAGCAAGTGGCTCGAGCTGGCGGGGCCCGCCAAAGTCGACGGGACGGTGGACGACGACCTGCTCCGGCGCACCGAACAGCGCTCGATCGTGGTCCAGCTCGATCGACTGATGGACTTCCCGAATGTCCGCGCTGGTGTCGAGGCCGGTGAGATCGCCCTCCATGGATGGCACTACTTGATCGAGGACGGGCAGATCCTCATCCTGGACGTCGAGACCGGGGAGTTCTCGCCGCACGACTGAGACCGGCGGCCGGCGACTCCAGGTCTCAGGCGGGCCTTGCCGAGCGGGACCCACGTCTCGGTCGTGTCGCAAGATCGTCACTGTTCGACCTCGGTCGGCCCTCCGCCGAAGACGCGGCCGTCGTCCCCCTTCTAGATTCAGCGTTCTTGCACCCGTGGATCCGGAGACGAAGCGATGCGCAGAAGGGACTTCATTCGACGGTTGGCGACGGCAGGGGGCGGTGCCGCGGTGGCCCCCTCTCTCTCGGGGCTCGCGGCCTGGAACTTCGTGACGCCCGCTCAGGCGAGGGCCGCCGCCGCGAGTCGCGACGAAGTGCACCAGGCCATCGGGTACGGCTCACTGCGGCCGAGCGTGGACTGTCCGGAGCTCGAGATACCCGACGGTTTCCGGTGCGTCAGGATCAGCGAGGCGCTCCGTCCGGCGGCCGGCCGACCGGACATCATCGTGCCCAACGCGTTCGACGGAATGGCGTCCTTCCCGCTCCCGAACGGCAACATTCGCCTGATCCGCAATCACGAGATGGCCGAGCCGGCGGGGAACGGACCCGCGATCGGTGAGCCCGCCTACGACCGGCTGGCGACGGGCGGGACGTCGTCGCTCGAGGTGCGCATCACGGGGAGCGGCATGGACCGGCAGGTCGAGGTCGTCGAGGAGTTCGTCTCGTTGGCCGGCACGCGTGTGAATTGCGCCGGCGGCCCCACTCCCTGGGGATCGTGGCTGAGCTGTGAGGAGAACACGAACGGCCCGGCCCAGGGCTTCGAACAACCCCACGGATACGTGTTCGAGGTACCGGTCGACGCGCGTGGGCCTGTGGAGCCCGTCCCGCTCAAGGCCATGGGACGATTCGTCCACGAGGCCGTGGCCGTGGACCCGGCGACCGGCATCGTGTACCAGACCGAGGACGTACGCTTCGAGATGGGCAACCCGGCACGTCCCGGTGCAGGCTTCTACCGCTACATCCCGAACCGGCCGGAGCGCCTCGCCGAGGGCGGGCGCCTGCAGATCATGGCCATCGAGGAGCTCCCGGGCTTCGTCACGGTTTGGGGCATGCGTCCCGGGGAGACCCTGCCGACGACCTGGATCGACATCGACGACCCGGACAACCCCGCCGCAGAGGAAGACCCTTCCGCCGTGTTCCGTGAGGGACTCGCCAAGGGCGCGGCGGCCTTCGCCCGCCTCGAGGGCGCCTGGGCCGGGGACGACGGCATCTACCTCGTATCGACCGACGGCGGACGTGCCCGGGCCGGCCAGGTCTTCTTCTACCGGCCGACGACGGCTGACCGCGGTGAGCTCACACTGGTGTTCGAGTCGCCCTCACGGGAAGTCCTCGACGCGCCGGACAACATCTGCACCACGCCCAGAGGTGGACTCATCATCTGCGAGGACGGTCCGGGCGACGAGTTCGTGAGGGGCCTCGACCGGAGTGGTCGCATCGTCGACCTGGTGCGGCAGCCGCACCTACCCGGGGCCGAGGAACCGAGCGAGTTCTGCGGCGCGTGCATGAGCCCGGACGGCGAGGTGCTGTTCTTCAACGTCCAGGGCGACCGGACCACGAGCGGCACCGAGCCCAGCGTCACCTACGCCATGTGGGGGCCGTGGGCCGAAGGGGGGCTGTAACGCGAACTCCTTTGCGCATCGGCTCCGAACCGTGTATCTGGAGCCATGCCCTATTCCGACGCCGCCTCCGCACGCCTGTCCGACGAGCGGGGTGGAGACGCCCCGAGGAGCCCCACACGAGTCGCTTTCTTCGCGACCTGTCTCGCCGACCGCTTCTTCGCTGACGCCTGCGCGGACGCGGTGCGGATTCTCGAACACCTGGGCGTGGCGGTGGACGTGCCGGACGGCCAGACCTGCTGCGGGCAGCCTGCGTACAACGCAGGACACCGTGCGGAGGCGACCCGTATGGCCCGGCAGACGGCGAAGGCCTTCGCGGCGGCCGATCATGTCGTGCTCCCGTCGGGAAGCTGCGCCGGAATGATCCGGAGCTTCTACCCGTCGCTGCTGCGTGCCGCGAAGAGTGGAGCGCCCGGCCTCGCACCGCGAGCTCACGAGCTCTCCTCCTTCCTGGTTCACGAGCTCGGCGTCCTCGGTCCGGACTGGCGTGACCACGAGGGTGATCCGCCACGGATCGGCGCTGGACTGGAGGGAGTCGGTGTCGTCTACCACCACGGCTGTCACGCGCTTCGGGAGCTCGGTGTCCACGACGAGCCGGTGGCGCTCCTACGGGCGTGCGGCGCCGACGTCGTGCCGTGGGGCGGAGATACCGAGTGCTGCGGCTTCGGCGGGCTGTTCAGCACGAAGTTCCCGGAGGTCTCGAGCGGCATGGCAGACCGCAAGCTCGACGCCCTGCCGCCCGACATCGATTTCGTGACTTCGGCGGACGGCGGCTGCCTTCTTCAGCTGTCGGGCCGAGCCCGGCATCTCGCGAGAGAGGATGGGGCGCAGGCTCCGAGCGCCTCGCCCACCCCCCGCACGTCCAATCCAGCCCCCGGCTTCGTTCACCTCGCGACACTCCTCCGTCGGGGGTTGGGCGCATGAGTGAGCGGTCACGCCCGAGCGACTATGGCGCCGAATCCGCCCGCATCGTCCGGGACGACCCCGGCATGCGCACCTCCATCACGGGCGCCGTCCGCTCGAAGCACGAGAAACGGCAGGCGGCGTGGGCTGAGATCGACGCGGAGGCGTGGCGCGACTGGGCCCGGGACGTGAAGACACACGTGCTCACGCACCTGGACCGGTATCTGCCGCAGGCCGAGGACGCGCTCCTCCGGAACGGCGTGAAGGTCCACTGGGCGGAGACCGCGGCCCAGGCCTGCGACGTCGTCACGCGCATCGCCGCCGACCACGGGGCGCGCCGCGTGGTGAAGGCCAAGAGCATGCTGACCGAGGAGATCGGGCTCAACGAAAGCCTCGAGCGGGCAGGGTTGGAGGTCCGGGAGACCGACCTGGGAGAGTACATCATCCAGCTCCTCGACGAGCCGCCGAGCCACATCGTGGGTCCCTCGCTCCACCGCAGCCTCGAAGACTGCCGGCGGCTCTTCCACGACCGGTTCGGCACGCCGCTCGACGCCTCGCCGGAGACGCTCGCCGCGACCGCGCGGCGCATCCTCCGGGACGACTTCCTCCAGGCCGACATGGGCGTCTCGGGCGCCAACTTCCTGGCGGCGGACACCGGCACCATCGCGCTCATCGAGAACGAGGGGAACATCCGTATCTCGACCTCGATCCCGCCGGTGCACGTGGCCGTGGTGGGCATCGAGAAGCTCGTCCCCAAGTTCGAGGATCTCGCCGGCCTCATCCAGCTGACGGCGCGCTCGGCCACCGGCCAGGCCATCGGCAACTACGTGTCGCTCATCCAGGGCCCCCGCCGCCCGGGCGAGCGCGACGGACCCGACGAGGTCCACGTCGTCTTCGTCGACAACGGGCGCACCCGCCTGCTCGCCGACGAGCACGCCTGGGAGGTGCTCCGGTGCGTGCGCTGCGGCGCCTGCCTCAACAGCTGCCCGGTGTACCGCCAGACCGGAGGGCACGCGTACGGATGGGCTTACTCGGGCCCGATCGGCGCGATCCTGGCGCCAGGCATCCTCGGACTGGAGGCGGCGATGCCGCTTCCGTTCGCTTCAAGCTTGTGTGGTGCTTGCGCGGAGGTATGTCCCGTTCGTATTCCAATACCGGAGCTACTCGTCTACTGGCGGGAGCGAGCGGTCGAGGAAGGCCTCACGCCGACGGTGGACGGAGTGGCCATGAAGGTGTGGGCGGCGCTCGCGGAGCACCCGGGCGCGTTCGGCGTAGCGTCGGACGTGGTCGGAGCGCTGCCTCTGGAGGGGGCGGGCCGCAAGCTGCCGGTGTTGCGGGGGTGGATGGGGGAGCGCGCGGCGCCCGTGCCGAGTCCCGAACGTTTTCTGAACACCTCGAGCAGGAAGGAGGAAGGTACGTGAGCCCTCGCAATCGGATTCTGGGATATGTCCGCGGCGCCACGGCGTCCCGGCCCAGGGTCCCTCATCCGGGTCGCTTCGACGGACGCTTTCTCGCGGGTGACGACCGTCCCCCGATGGAGCGGTTCGCCGAGCAGTTCACGGCGTCCGGGGGTGAGGTCGAGCGTTTCGTCGACACGGAGGCCGCGGTCCGGTGGCTCGGAGAATTCACACGCGGCTACGAGAGCGTGACCGTGGGCGTGACGGTTCCGGGCCGACTGCGCCCGGCGCTTCCGTCCACCTGCCCCGACCTGGCACCCCTCGGCGTTTCCGCCGCCGTCGCAGCCGTTGCCGAGACGGGATCGCTGGTCCTCGACGCCCGGGACGGCCGTCGGACGCAGCTCCTGGCGCCCACCCACGTGGTGTTCGTGCGGGAGCAGGACATCCACGAGACGCTCGTGGGCGCCATGGTGACACTCCAGCCGGACCTACCCTCGGCCGTGGGACTCCACTCCGGCCCGTCCAAGTCGGCCGACATCGGGCAGATCCTGGTACGGGGGGTGCACGGGCCCGGTCGCATCGTGGCGGCGGTCATCGGGGAGGCCGGCCCGGTCTGACACCGGTCCGCCGACCGTGACCCTCGCCGACGCCCGCGCGGATCTACCGCCGCGCTACGAGCTCCACCGCGTCCTGAGGATACGGGACGGCATGTCGATCACGGTAGGTATCGTGATCGGTGCGGGTATTCTGCGCACTCCGGGCCTCATCGCCGGATATCTCGGAGACCCGTGGCTCATCCTGGGCCTCTGGTTCTTCGGCGGCGTGGTGGTGGCCATGTCCACGCTCGTGCTGGGCGAGATGGCCGCGGCGTTCCCCGAGGCCGGCGGCAAGTACGTCTACGCGCGCCACGCCTGGGGCGACACCATGGGCTTCGTGGCGGGCTGGTCCGAGCTCCTGGTCACCCGCGGCTTCAGCGGTGCGGCGAAGGCCGTGGCCATCGCCGAGTACATCCGCATCCTCCTCGGGGGCCGGGGCTCGGTCTCGCTCATGGCGCTGGCCATCGTGCTCGCGTTCTTCGCCCTGCACACGCGTGGCCTCAAGGCCAGCACCCTGTTCCAGAACGTCACGACGGTGCTCAAGATCCTCATCATCCTGCTGATCGCCGCCGCCGGCATCTGGGTGGGAGACCTCGCGGGCTTCCAGCCGGCACCCACGACCGCGTCGGGGCCGACGGCCGGTCTCCTGGGGTTCGCCCTCGCCTACCAGTCGATCTCGTTCGCCTACTACGGGTGGGAGGACGCCGCCAAGATGGCGGAGGAGGTCAAGGATCCCGGCCGCGCCCTCCCGCGCATCCTCGTCGGAGGCTCCGTCGCGGTCATGGTGCTGTACCTGCTCATGAACGTGTCCTTCCTCGCGGCGCTGACGCCCGCCGAGATGGCCGGCTCCGAGCTCGTGGCCGCCGACGCCATCTCGAGCGTATTCGGAGCGGCGGCCGGCACCGTGGTGGTCGTCGCGAGCCTCGTGATCCTGATCTCGAGCGCCAACGTGAACTTCCTGGGTCTCCCCCGTGTGGCCTATGGGCTCGCGCAGAAGGGCCTCGCGCCCCAACGGTTCGGAGTGCTCGACCACCGCAGCACTCCGAGGAACGGGCTGACGTTCATCTCGCTCTGGATCGGGGCGCTGGCGCTCACGGGGGCCTTCGAGCTGCTGATCCGCTTCATGATGACCGTGGCGATCGCCGTAGACACCATGGTGCTCCTCGGGTACTTCAAGCTCCGCCGCGACCGGCCCGAGCTCGAGCGTCCCTTCAGAACGCCCGGCCATCCGTGGCTGGCCATGGCCACCGTCGTGCTCTACATGGCCATCCTGGTGATTCTGGTCGGAACGCAGCCGGCCCTGTCGGTGGGAGCTGGCGCGATGTTGGCCGGACTGGTTCTCGCTGGATGGCTGACGGCTCGCCGACGACCCGCCTCCACGTCGTGAGCGGATCGTCGCAGACGTCTTCCGGCGTGCGCGCGCTCCTCGTGCTCCACGGAGAGCATGGGGTCCGCGAGGACATCCGGGAGGTCGTGGAGGTGCTGCGGGCCGAGGGCGTCGACATCGAGGTCCGCCTGACCTGGGAGGGCGGGCACGCGGCTCTCTTCGCCCGTGAGGGCGCGGACGACGGCCGCACCGTGGTGGCGGGGGGCGGCGACGGAACGGTGCACGAGGTGGCCGAGGCCCTCGTCCGGAATGGGGCGGACGTGCCGATGGGAATCCTGCCGCTCGGGACGGCGAACGACTTCGCGGCGTCCGCCGGGATCCCGCTCGACGACCCGGGCCGTGCGCTTCGGTTGGCCCTCGACAGCGCGTCCGTGAGGTCCGTGGACCTCCTGGGCGTGGGCGACCACACCGTCGTGAATCTCGCATCCGCAGGCCCCGCCACACGGCTCACCGTCCAGACGTCCGACGGGCTCAAGCGCGTGCTCGGAAGCCTCTCCTACGCGGTGTCGGGGATCACGCAGATCGCGGCCATGGAAGCGCAGGAAGGCACGGTGCGGGGCCCGGACTTCGAGTGGAGCGGCAGATTTCTCGCCGTGGCCGTCGGGAACGGGAACCAGGCCGGCGGCGGCATCGTCCTGTGTCCCGATGCGGTGATCGACGACGGGCTCCTCGACGTGCGCGTGGTCCCGGAAGGAGACGGTGCGGGCCGGCTGCTTCTCGACAGCCTGCTCCACGGCCGCGACGCCGTCCTGGAGGAAGCCTCTTTCGGCCATCGAGGCGCCTGGGTGGAGATCGAGACCACCGAGACGCTCCATGTGAACCTCGACGGCGAACCCGTCGACGGGACGTCGTTCCGCTTCGAAGTCCGCAGGGGCGCCCTCCGGCTGGCGCTTCCGGAGGCTTCGCCTCTCCTGGGCGGGTAGGGTGCGGGCGCACCGGCCCGCGGGCGTGCTCGACCGAACGCCCCAAGGACGTTCGGGGCTTCAGCCGGCGACGTCCGACCCGAGCCGCACGGTCCCACCGACGCCCGGCAGGTGGAGATCGTCGGGACGATGGCCCGCCTCGGCCCACGCCGCACGCGTGCGCTCCGGAGGCTCGAGCGGATTCTCGTCGGTGAGGCGGAACGCTCCCCAGTGCATGCCTACCATCGCGCCGGCCCCACCCAGGTCGCCGTAGGCTCGCACGGCCTCCTCCGGATTCATGTGCGAGTCCGCCATGAACCAACGTGGCTCATAGGCACCGATGGGGAGGATCGAGACACGGAACGGCCCCAGCCGCTCCCCGATCTCCCGGAACGACGGGCAGTATCCGGAGTCGCCCCCGAAATACACCCGGCTTCCCGAGCCGGCGGGGACGATCGCCCACGACGCCCAGAGCTCTCGGTTCGCATGCAGCCCTCGGCGCGTCCAGTGCCGCACCGGAAGGCAGATCAAGCGAACCGGCCCCCGCCCCGAGGTCACCTCGACCTGGTCCCACCAATCCAGCTCGACGACGTCCCGGACCCCCCGGCGGCGAAGGAAGGGTCCGTACCCGAGCGGCGTATACCACGGGAGGTCCCCCCCGTGGCGGTCGACGAGCGACCGGACGGTCCGCGCGTCGAGGTGGTCGTAGTGCCCATGCGACAGGAGCACGCCGTCCATGGGCGGAAGCTCGTCGAGGTCGATGCCGGGACCCGCGAAGCGGGGCCCACCGAGAAGAGAGAAGGGACCGGCTCTGGCCGACCAGATCGGATCGGTGATCAGATTGAGGCCGGGCACCTGAACGAGAAGGGTCGCGTGCCCGACGAACGTGATCCGGACCTCACCCTCGTCGGCATGGGGCCGCGACACCGCCGGCCGGCCTCTCGGAACCTCCTCGGGCGACGGATCGGGCGGCAGCTCCGAGCGCCACCGCTCCCACATCCACCTCAGAAAGCCACCCGGACGCCGCTCGAGGTCCGGGTGCGGAGGCCATGGGTTGCGAAAGCCGCCCCCCGGCGCGTGGTGGGCAGGCGCACCCCGGTCCTCGGGAGCCGGAGGAGCTTCGGGCGCCCGCGCTACCGGGCGCGCGGAGGACGCGCTCATGGATCCTTCATGGCCAGGGGGCTCCTCGCACCCAACGGTTCACGTCACCGGATCCTGCTCCGGCGCGGGCCCGTAACGTTGACACGACCGACGCGCCCACGCGAGGTTCGCGCCGAACCCTTCAAGCTTCTTCGTCGTCCCAGGCATGCGGCCGCGGCCCACCCTCCTCGTCCTCGCGATTCTCGCCACCGTCCCGGCTGGGCTGTGGGCTCAGGACACGAGTGTCCCGCTCGATCCGGGCCGGCCGCTCACGGACTTCACCGTCGACGTCTGGACGGAGGACGACGGGCTCCCCCAGAACATGGCGTCGGCCATAGCCCAGACACCGGACGGCTTCCTGTGGCTGGGGATGGAGGAGGGGCTCGTGCGGTTCGACGGCTTCGACTTTCGGGTCTTCCGGCCCGAGAACGCCCCCGCCTTCACGACGCCCTGGGTCACCTCGCTCTGGCCCGACCCCGACGGGACCCTATGGATCGGCACCGCCGGCGGAGGACTCGTACGCCTTCGGGAGGGTGCCTTCACGGCGTTTACGACCGACGACGGGCTCCCGCACGCGAACGTGCGGGGCCTGCATCGCGACACGCGGGGCACGCTCTGGATCGGAACCGAAGGCGGAGGCCTCGCCGCCTGGGACCCGGACGGAACACGCCGGCGCTTCACCACCGCCGACGGGCTGGCGAGCGACTTCGTGCTGTCGGTGGGTGAGTCCGAAGACGGCGCCGTCTGGGTCGGCACCGTGGACGGGCTCACGAGAATCCGGGACGGATCACTCGAGACGTTCCGGCGATCCGACGGGCTCCCGGGAAGCCGTGTCAACGCCGTGCTCGGATCGGCCGACGGGTCGGTATGGCTCGGCACCACCGATGGAGGCCTCTCCCGACATGTGGACGGTCGCTTCGTGGCGTGGGCCACGGAGCAGGGGCTCTCGAGCAATTCCGTCACCTCGCTCTACGAGGACGCCGCCGGCACGATCTGGGTCGGGACCAACGGCGGCGGCTTGAACCGGATCGTCGACGGAGAGGTCACCTCGATCACCACGGCGCGCGGACTTCCGGGGAACCTTATCCTCTCGCTGGCCGGAGACCGGGAGGGCGGGCTCTGGCTCGGGATGACCGGCGCGGGGCTCGGCCGCATGCGCGAGGGCGTCGTGCGCGTGCTCGGACAGCCGGAAGGGCTGTCCGCCGACATCGCGCTGGCCATGCACGAAACCGGCGACGGAGAGCTCTGGATCGGCACCGCCGGCGGGGGTGTGAATCACGTCGGCCAGGACGGCATCCGGGCGTACACGACCGCGGAAGGTCTCGCCCACAACGTCGTCATCTCACTGGGAGGCGGCGGTCCGAACGGCGAGGTGTGGGTCGGAACGCCTTCGGGGGTGAGCCGCATTCGCGATGGCCGCGTGACGACGCTCGACGAGGACGACGGGCTCTTGAGCGCCCAGGCGACGGCCATCGTCGTCGAGCCCGGCGGAGCCGTCTGGCTCGGCATGCCGGGCCGGGGCCTCCAACGCTGGGACGCCGGTCCCGAGGCCGTATGGAACACGGACAACGGGTTGCCGAGCGACTTCGTGACGTCCCTCCGTCTGAGCCCCTCCGGAGCACTGTGGATCGGCACACGAGACGGCCTCGCGCGGCTTCGGGACGACGAGATCACGACAGTGGACCTCGGCACACCGGGGGCGCCGTCGAACGCGGTCAACGGGATCTCCGAGTCCGCCTCCGGAACGCTCTGGGTCGCGAGCAACGGAGGCCTCGGCCGGCTACGCCCCGACGGCACTACGACGCGTTACGGCCCGGAACAAGGGCCCTTCGAGGGCCAGATCCATGCGGCGATCGAGGACTCGCTCGGCTTCCTCTGGGTCTCGTCGAACGACGGGATCCACCGGATCAGCGTGGGAGATCTCGACGCCATCGACCGTGGGGCGATCGAGGGTGTGCGGTCACGAGCGTTCACGCGCGCCGACGGGCTCCGATCCGCCGAGGCGAACGGCGGTGTCGATCCGGCGGGACTCCTCCGGGCCGACGGCAGCGTCTGGTTCCCGACCATGCGGGGCGCCGCTCGCCTGGAGCCCCTCGTCTCGGTACCCGAGCGCACTCCCCCGACACCCGTAATCGAGTACGTCGTCGTGAACGACGTGCCCCACCCACCGCTTGACGACGTCGTTCTCGGGCCGCATGCCCGCACGCTCGAGTTCCACTTCACCGCCCCGACCTTCGTCGCCCCGGACGAAGTGAACTTCCGGTATCGCCTGGAAGGCTTCGACGACGACTGGGTGGAGTCGGGAGCGCGGCGCGAAGCCTATTACACCGCCCTCCCACCCGGGTCGTACGCCTTTCGGACCGCCGCGCGCCGAGGAGCCGGGCCATGGAACGAGGTCGAGGCGAGTCAGCCGTTCACGCTGGAGCCGTATTTCCACGAGACGTTGTGGTTCCGCTCGCTGATCGCACTCGGAATCCTCGCCCTCGCCTGGGGAGCCTACCGGCTACGCGTCCGGCGACTGGAAGCCCGGCAGCGTGAGCTCCTCGCGCTCACGACCGAACAGAGGCGCACGGAACGCGCGCTCCGCGAGAGCCGCGAGCGCCTGCAGCTGGCGCTCGACTCCGGGCGCATGGGCACCTGGGAGTGGGACGTGTCGACGGGCCGGATCGCGCTGGACCCGGCCACCGAGCAAATGCTCGGCGTGAACGCCCGCCATATCGACGATGCCCTCCTTCAGATCCGCGATCGCGTGTCCCCGGACGACCACGCGAGGTTGGCCGAGCTCCCGAAGCGCGTCGGCAGCGGAGAGTCGAGCGTGCACCTCGACTTCTCGGTACACGGCACGGACGGCGGGCCCCGCCACGTGGAGCTCCGCGGGCAGACGTTCCTCGACGAGCACGGTCGCCCTCAGCACGTCATGGGCGTCGTCGCGGACATCAGCGAGCTCATGGACACGCAGAGCGCGCTCCGCCTCCGCGAGGAGGAGCTGCGGCATGCCCAGAAGATGGAGGCGGTCGGCCGGCTCGCCGGCGGGGTCGCCCACGACTTCAACAACCTCCTCACCACCATCCTCGGGCGGACACAGTTCCTGAAAGAGTCCGTCGAGGAGGCCGAGGCGCGCGAGGATCTCGAGGAGATCCAGAAGTCCGCGGAGCGCGCCGCGAATCTCACGCAACAGCTCCTTACATTCAGCCGCAAGCAGGTGCTGCAACCTCGGAGGGTCGACCTCGACGAGCTCGTCGGCGATCTCGAGCGCATGCTCAGGCGCCTTCTTCGAGAAGACGTGATTCTGGAGACGCGCCTCGCTCCGAACCTTCCCGCGATCCACGCGGACCCGGGCAGCATCGAGCAGGTGCTCGTGAACCTGGTGGTCAACGCACAGGACGCGATGCCGCAGGGTGGTCGACTCTGCATCGAGACGTCCTTCGGGTCGGCCGACTTGGCTGCTCCGGAGATCGCCGACGGTCCCTTCGTCGTCCTGACCGTGTCGGACACCGGTGAGGGCATGACCGAAGAGACGCTGAAGCACGCGTTCGATCCGTTCTTCACGACCAAGCCGATCGGCAAGGGGACGGGGCTCGGCCTCGCCACCGTTTACGGCATCGTGCAGCAGTGTGGGGGTGAGGTCCGAGTCGATACCGCGGTCGGTGAGGGAAGCACGTTCCGGATCTACCTCCCGGCCTCCGACGTCCCGGCCGCTGGTCACACCGGGCGCGAGCTCGCGGAGAGCCCCGAGCAGGGCCTCGATGTCGACGATCGGCACCGGCCGGACGACGCCGGCGGCGCGACGGAGCGGGCGGGACGCATCCTACTCGTTGAAGACGACGACTCGGTCCGCCCGCTGATGCAGAAAGTGCTCACCCGGCACGGCTACGAGGTCGTCCACGCGGCGTCGGGCCACGAGGCCCTCGAGATATGCCGTCGAGAAGGCGACACATTCGACCTGTTGCTGTCCGACGTCGTCATGCCGGGCATGAACGGTCGTGAGCTCGCCGAAGCCGTCCGCACGATCCGACCCGACGTCGCGGTCCTGCTCGTCTCCGGGCATCACGAAGACGAAGTCCTGAAGCGTGGCATCGACGAGTACGAGACCGCGTTCCTGCGCAAGCCGTTCGACGCGCCCAGGCTCATCGAGACGGTCGACGAGCTGCTGGCGGGTCGCTGAAGGTCGCCCCGGCGATCCGTCCAGTCTGGACGCCGCCCGCCTTGCGGCCCATGCTCAGGGGACGCACCGCCGAACCACGAACCCGATCGCAGCTTCCGGAGGTCCCCGTGCCACGCCCGACCCTACCGCTCGCCCCACTCGGTGCAATGCTCGCGCTGAGCGTGCTCGGCACCGCGCCGCTCGCCGCCCAGGACCTGGTGCTCCGCAACGCCAACGTCGTCGACGTCACCGACGGATCGATTCGCGCGGCCGCCACGGTCGTGGTCACGGACGGGAGGATCACCTCGGTCGGGGACGCCGACTCGGAAGCGCCGGCCGGCGTGACCGTCGTCGACGTCGGCGGCATGTACTTGGCACCGGGCCTCATGGACGCCCATGTGCACGTAGGCTCGGAGGACCAGGCCCGCCGCGCGCTCCTCAGCGGCGTGACGACGTTCCGGAGCATGGGCGCCGACCACTACGCGGACGTGGGCATCCGCGAGCTCCAGCGGGAAGGGTGGCTCGACGCTCCCGAGATGCTGGCCGCGGGCTACCACGTGCGTCCGGACCCCGCCGAGGCGTTCTTCCAGGACCACCCGGAGTTGGGCTCCTACTACGACACGCCGGTTGCCGACGTCGAGGCCGTGCGGGCCATGACCCGGGCGCTGGTGTCCCGCGGCGTCGACTTCGTGAAGACGAACGCCACCGAGCGGGCGGGGCTGCCGAACACCGATCCCCGGAAGCAGCTCTACGGCGAAACGGAGATCCGCGCGATGGTCGAGGAAGCGGAACGGGGCGGAGCGCTCGGAGTGGCGGCTCACGCGCACGGCGACGCCGGAGGCCGAGCGGCCGTGGCGGCGGGCGTCCGGAGCATCGAGCACGGCACGTACCTGAGCGAAGGGACGCTGACCCTGATGCGCGACCGCGGAACCTATCTGGTCCCGACCATCGCTATCGTGCGTGACCTGACCCTGGCCGGCGGAGACTACGACAACGCGATCCTGAACATGCGGGGACGGCACATGCTCCCGCGTGTCCAGGAGATGGCTGGCAACGCTCATCGCATCGGCGTGAAGATCGTGGCCGCCACGGATACCGGATACGGGCCGAACAGCACGACGACGCTCGCTCACGAGCTGCTCGAGTTGGTGGAGATCGGCATGACGCCGCTTCAGGCGCTTCAGGCCGCCACGACCACCGCGGCTGAGCTGTTCGGCATGGAAGACCGGGTGGGCCGGGTCGCTCCGGGCATGGAGGCGGACCTCATCGTGCTCGAGCGCAACCCGCTCGAGGACATCGGAGTCGTCCAGGACGTGCTGATGGTCGTCAGCGACGGGCGGGTGATCGTGCAGCGTGGGGACTGGCCGGGAGGGCGGCCGGTGTCGTGATGGCCCGCTAGAAGCGACGGCCGGCTTCCCTCAACCCGTCTCCGACACGAACCCAGCCGGCGCGTCCGTCGGATGCATCGACGTGTACCCACCACTCGGTGACTGGCTCACGCGCCTGGCGCACATCATCCGTCGACACCGTGGGGCAAGGATCCGCCTCAACGACCGACCCTTCGACCCGCACGAAGCAGGTTCCCTCCGCCCGGTGTTGCAGGAGGGCCAGCGTATCACCCGGGGCGAGCGTCCACTCACCCCGGGTGACATCGGCGGAGTAGTAGGCCTCGCGAGTGAGCGTGCGGACGGGGCCGAAATTCCTTCCCGTCAGCAGGTGATCCGCGAGCACGACGAGAGCCCCCGGTCGCGCGGTCCGGTAGACGGTCTCGCCGAACGGGATCTCCTCACCGCGCGTCGAAGCGACGCGCTCGGACGCGCGGCTCGTGTCCGAAGGGAACCACCTGAGGAGGATGACCGTGTCGGACGCCGCCAACACCGGCCGGCCCTCCCCGGGCCACAGCGCCGTCTGGAACGCCGGCTCCGGACTCTGGAGATCGCCCCGCGGCTCGGCCTCGCTCGGCTCCTCGGCCCCGGAGTCGGGCGGCGGGTCTCCGCAGCCGAGCGTCCCCAGAAGCAGCCCGGCCATCACACCCGCCGCCGAGAACCTCCAGAGCCATGGAGCGCGCCCCTCCCCGAGCCGGCGTGTCGCACCACGAAGCATCGTCACCCGCCCCGCATCGACTGCACGGGATCGACCTGCGATGCCCGTCGGGCCGGCACGTAGCTGGCCAGGAGCCCGACCACGGTCAGCATGAGCGACATGCCCACGAACGTCCACGCGTCGAAGCGGGAGATCCCGTAGAGCATGCTCGACAGGGCGCGCGTAGCGAGTAACGCCGCCCCCAGCCCCAACGACATCCCAACCGCCAGAACCTTCGCGCCCTGCCCCACGACCATCCTCCGGACGCGAGCCGCCTCCGCACCCAACGCCATGCGCACACCGATCTCCTGCCTCCGCTCGTTGACCACGTACGACAGCACCCCGTAGAGCCCGATCGCGCCCAGCAGGAGCGCGAGTACGGCGGCGATGGCGAGCGTGAGCATGGTGAAGGAGAGCTGCGTCATCGAGCGTGAGACGAGCTCCTCCATCGTGTAGACGCGGTACATGGGGGCGTTCGGCGCGACGTCCCGAACCAGTTCCCGGACGTCCGGGACGAGGCCGGCTCCGCGCTCCGACCGGACCACGTAGCCCGGCGATGGCAGAGCCCAGGAGTCGGGCCGCGGCCCCACCGGGGGGAGGTACACGACGGGCTCGGCGTCGTCACGGAAGTCGTACTGCCGGATGTCCTCGACGACCCCGATGACCGTGTGCCAGTCCTGCAGGACCGTCGTTCGCAAGCGTTTCCCGACCGCGTTCTCGCCGGGCCAGAGCAGATCCGCCACCGTCCGGCTCACGATCACGTTCCCCGGGATCACGGCGTCGTCGTCGGTGAAGGCGCGCCCCTCCAGCACCTCGATGCCCATCGCCCTGAAGTAGTCGCCGCCGGCGAACGTGGCGCTCGCACGTGTACCCATCTCCGCGTCGGCCGCGGCCGACTCCTCGGTGACCAGCCCGACACCGAGCAGACCTTCGTCGAGCGGCATGTTCTCCACGAACCCTACTCCCTCGACGCCGGGGAGCTCACGGAGCCGAGCCATGAAGTCCTGGTGAAAGCGCGCCCAGGACGGCCCGTCTACCAGGTGCTCCAGCTCAGGCGCGAACTGGAAGCTGAGGATCCCGCTCGTGTCGTAGCCGGGATCGACCGACCTGAGCTCCTGGAAGCTCCGCAAGAGAAGACCCGATCCGACGAGGAGGACCAGAGCCAGCGCCGTCTGGCCGACCACGAGCGCGTCTCGACCCCAATGCGTCCTCCGGGTCGAGCCGCGCGTCCCGTCCCTGAGCCGGTCCAGGTCGGCCCTCGACGAGCGCACCGCCGGGGCGAGGCCACAGGCAAGGGCCGCGGCCAGCGAAGCGACCAGCACGAAGCCGATCGTCCCTGCGGACAGGCCGACATCGGCCACGCGCGGAAGCGCGTCGGGGGCGGACCTCTTGAACGCGGGGAGGATGATCCAGGCCAGACCGACGGCGCCGACGCCCGCCCCGCCCGCGACCACCAGGGCTTCGGCGAGCTGCGAGCGGATCAGGTCGCCGCGCCCGGCACCGATCGCGCGCCTTACCGCGAGATCCCGCCCGCGCCCCTCGGCGCGGACCGTGAACAGACTCGCCACGTTCGCGGCGGCGATCATCAGCACGAGCAGCACCGCACCCATCAGGATCCAGAGAGGGCCGCGCACCTCGCCGAGCAGCTCGGCACGCAGCGAGCCGACCACCGGAACGTGCCGCTCGATGATCTCCGCGTATGCGGCGTTCCCGCCGTAGAGCTCCGGCAGGCGGTCCGCGAGCACGTCGAGCTCCCGCGCCAGCGACGCGTGATCGGCTTCGGGGGTCATCCGTCCGACCAGATTCATGCCGAAGCGCCCGGGCGTGGTGACTGCCTCGGTGAACTCGACCGGAATCCAGGCGTCCACCGCGGCCGCGGGGAAGCGGAAGTCCGGCCCCATCACAGCGATGATCTCCTTGGGACCGTCGATGAAGAAGTGGCTCTGTCCGAGCACCCCGGGGTCACCACCGAACCACGTGGTCCAGAGCCCGTGGCTGATGAGCGCGACCCGGTCGCCTTCACCCGGCTCCGGCAAGCGGCCCAGGACCGGCTCCGCCCCCAGCGTCGCAAAGAGGGAGAGCGACGGCTGGGACTGGTTGAGCCGCTCCACCCGGTCTCCGGCTCGCGCGGTCGCGGTGAACCAGTTGTACGTCGCGAGCGACTCGAGCTGCGTGGCGTTGTCACCGTATTGGTGGAAGAACTCGCGCGAGACCCCGAACTCGTCGGGGAAGTCGGCCCCCGGCGCCGACGCCGCGATGTGCACCAGCCGGTCCGCGTCCGCGTAGGGGAGCGGACGCAGCAGTACCGCGTCCACGACGCCAAAGATGCCCGCGTTGGCGCCCAGAGCGAGCGCGAGTGTCGCCACGGCCGCCGCCGTGAAGCCCGGCGACCTGGCCAGTGACCGGGTCGCATGCCGAAAGTCTCGTATCCAGCTTCCCATCATCATCCCCACCTCCTCATCGAGTCTCGCATCTCCACCACCGCCTCCGTGCCATGTCGGCCGCACGCGCTCGCTCAGACCCGAACGGATCAGATCCGCGCTGGTCGCCACGATGCACCAGCAGCCGCGACACCATCCCCCGTCGAGGGCTCGGGCGCAGTCGTCTGCGGCCTGATCCGCGATCTCCCTCCCGAACCGCGCTCGGAAGCGCCGGGGATAGACGTGCAGGAGGAGCGCGAACAGCGTGGTCACGGCCGCGCGCCCAACCGCTCGAGGGCCAAAGCCGCCGTGCCTTCCAGCCGTCTGGCCTCGTCGGCCAGGGTCCTGCGTCCCTCGGGCGTAAGCCCGTAGTAGCGGCGCGGGCGCCCCGGATGCGGCCCTTCCGACTCCGGGGCGTCGGTCTCCCGGAGCAGCCCCGCGCCCACGAGTCGTGCGATGACCCGATACAGGCTCCCGGCCCGCGGCGCGATAGCGCCCTCGGACTCATCCTCCACCGCATCGCGGATGGCGTAGCCGTGGAGGGCGCCGTTCGCCGTGGCGAGGAGCACGTGGTACTCGATGCCGCTCAGGCCGCTTTCTTCCGGGGGCTGGGTCATACGTGGGTGCCTGCCATATATGTGTCGGGCGAATATACGTTAAAAGAGTATTTATGGCCAACTGCGTGCGCAAGACCTTCATGAGTGACCCTACGGCGTACGGAAGACGAAGGATTCGGTGGCGCCCGGGTCAGGGCATCCACCCCAGCTGCACGAAGAGCGCGACGCCCTGGTGACTGTCCTCTCCGGCCAGGGTCGCGAAGAGCTGCAGGCCGATTCCGAGAACACGGTAGGACAGGGCCCCCTCCACGATCATCGGCACCGCGGCCCGTGACCTGCACCGCTCCGGCACCGTGCTGCGTCCTTCGCAGGAACGCAACCGCGACAGCCCGGCCGCCGCCGCCAGGTGCCCGACGGGGCCGCGCAAAGTGCGTCCGTAGAGGACTCCGACCTCCCGGAGCGTCGGCTCATCCGGGCGTGCGCCCCAGATCGGTGTCCACTCGGTGGACCGGAGGGCGAGGCGGTGGCCGCTCACATCGAGCACGGCTGCGACCATGCCGCCCACGGTTCCGGACTGCTCACCAACAGGCGTGCCCCCAGGCCCGAGGCTCAACCACGCCCGGACCGGCGTCGCGGCACCCTCCTGCGCGGCGGCAGGCGCTGGGGCAGCCAGGCCACCCGAGAGTAGACCCACGGCGACGTGGGCCGAAAGGGCGGGACCGACCAGGCTGCTCCCCCGTGGCATCAGCTCGAGTCGCCGAGGAAGATCCCGAGCAGGATCACGTAGCCGAGGCCGAGCGCCCCCGTCGCGATGAGCGCGGGCACGCTGCCGGCCGCAGCCCCCACGGAGATCGCCTGCTGGAAGCCTCCCTCGTCGAAGTAGCTCGCATCCGGAAACTGCACGTCGGAGAGCGAGACCCCGTCCCAGCGAACAAAAAACGCACCCTGATCACGGACGTTGATCCGGATGTCGGCCGTCGCACCTCTCGCCGACGGGTAGTTCCCGCCCGCTTCGAGGAGGCCACCCGCGAGCTCGAGGCTCAGGTCTTCGGAAAGCCAGTGCCGCGCCCGGGCCTTCAGTCCCGTGAAGATTCCCGATCCGCCGTGCGGACCGACACTCAGGGTCCCACCGATGGCGAGGGTGGGGCTGACGTTCACCATATGCCCCACGTTCCACTCCAGACTGCTCTCGAATGCCGTCATCTCCACCGGCCGGCCGTCGCTGTAGCTCACCGATCGCGTGGTCTGGGCGAGCGGCTGGTAACCCTGCATCTCGATAAGCCAGAAGCTTTTGCAGGTCGGGAGCGGCCTGCCGCGGAAGCAACCGGTGCGCGGGGCCGCGGACGCCTGCTCCTCCTGCGCCTGCAGCCCGGCAGCACCGCTCACCGTGGGCGCCCACGCACCCATCACCCCGATCGCCAGAACACCGCCGAGCATTCTCCAGATCGTCGTCATCTCCCCCTCCTCACACGTCGAACAGTGGATCGAGAAACCGGTAGGTCCGGTACAGCTCCTCGCCCTCCAGCGGCGGATCCAGGTGCTGGGCGCCGACGAACACGAGTTGGATCACCCGGGCCATGCGCGAGGCCGCCTCACCCCGGCCCATGCGCTCGGTGCAAAGCTCTTCGAGGAACGCGAGCCGCCGCCGGTCCACGCGGTCCTGGACCCTGGCCGCTTCCGGCTCCCGAGCCGCCCACCCCCGAATGGCGCGCTCCAGGCGCGAGTTCTTCAGCTCCGAGGCCTGCCGGTTCACTGCCCGGAGGCGATCCTCCACCGGTGCGTCGGACTTGCCCGTTTCGATGAGCCGGTCGGTGGCCTGCCGCTCCCAGGTCTCGAGCAGGTCGCGCACGAAGCCGGGGCGGCCGTCGAAATGGTGGTAGAACGAGCCCTTGGAACGGTCGAGCCGGGTGCACAGATGGTCGACCGTGAGCGCGCCGTCGCCCTCCGAAGCGAGAACGCGGAAGCCCTCGGCGATCCAGTCGTCACGGGTGATGCGTGTCATCTTGATCCCTCCTTGGTCACGACGATCCGCCCGCCGTGATTATACCATACCGTATGGTATAGCACAAGATCGGTCATCGAGGCGGGGCCCAGCCCCACTGCTACGTTATTCCACACGCTTGCGAGGGGACGTTCTCACCGGCATGGTGCTCCGTCATCGACCTGAGCATGCCTCGACCCACGATCCCCGCCCGGCGCCATGAATGCCATCCGCTCCGTGACCCCGTTGCTCGCGCTCCTTCTCTTCCTGGGAGCATGCTCTTCGCCGCAGGACGAAGGCCCTTGGGACGTGCTGCTCTCGGGTGGCACCGTCATCGACGGGACCGGCACGCCGGGCTTCACGGCCGACGTCGCGGTGCGCGACGGTGTCATCGTGCGGGTTTCCGCCGAGCCGCTCGACCCGGAACAGGCCGAGCGAGTCATCGACGCACGGGACCGCGTCGTGGCGCCCGGCTTCATCGACGTGCACGCCCACCTCGACCCGCTCCTCGACCTTCCCGGCGCCGAGAGCCACGTCCGCCAGGGCGTCACGACCGCGCTCGGTGGACCGGACGGGGGCGGCCCGTGGCCGTTCGCGGAGTACCTCGACTCCGCGGAGATCCTGGGAATGGGCATGAACGTGGCCTTCCTCGCAGGGCACAACACGATCCGGCGGGAGGTGATGGGCACCGCGGACCGTGCGCCGACCGACGACGAGCTCGCCAGCATGCGGCAGATGGTCGCCACGGCCATGGGGGAGGGCGCGTTCGGGCTGTCGACGGGCCTCCGCTACGTGCCGGGGACCTACTCCGAGATCGACGAGGTGGTCGCCCTCGCCGAGGTCGCCTCGGACTCCGGCGGTATCTACACGTCGCACCTCCGTGAGGAGGGCCTCGAGCTGATCGAAGGCGTGGCCGAGCTCATGGAGATCTCGCGCCGCGCCGACATCCGGGCGGTGCTCACGCACCACAAGGCCGTCGGCTACCCCATGTGGGGCTCCAGCGAGCGGACGCTGGCCATGGTCGACTCGGCGCGCGCGGCCGGCACCGACGTCCGTATCGACCAGTACCCGTACACGGCGACCTACACGGGCATCAGTATCCTGCTTCCGCCGTGGTCGCTCGCCGGTGGCGACACGGCGTTCGCCCGTAGGGTGGCCGACCCGGTCCTCCGCGACAGCATCATGTCCGGAACGGTCTTCAACATCATCAACGACCGGGGCGGCAACGACCTCCGCCGCGTCCAGCTCGCCCGCGTCGAATGGATGCCGGAGTTGGAAGGCCGGACGCTGCACGACTGGGCGGAGATGCGCGGGATGCCCTCCACCCCCGAGACCGGAGCGGAGCTCGTGATCGACGCCCAGCTCCGCGGTGGCGCGTCGGCGATCTATCACGTGCTCGACGAGGACGACGTCGCCCGGATCATGCGGCACCCCTGGACGATGATCGCGTCGGACGGTCGCCTCACGCGCCCCGGCATCGGACACCCGCATCCGCGATGGTACGGCACGTTTCCCCGAGTGCTCGGCCACTATGTGCGCGAGTTGGGCGTGCTCCCCCTCGAGGAGGCCGTTCGGAAGATGACGTCGATGCCGGCCGAGACCCTTTCGCTGGAGGACCGCGGCCGGGTCGGTGAGGGGCTCGTCGCCGACCTCGTGGTCTTCGACCCGGAGACGGTAATCGACCGGGCCACGTTCGAAGACCCACACCAGTATCCGGAAGGGATTCCCTTCGTCGTCGTCAACGGCGTCGTGACCGTCGACGACGGGCGCTATCTGGACCTCCGACCCGGCCACGTGTTGCGCCGAGGCGGCGGTCGTTAGCGGGCCAGGGTCCGCGAGCACCGCTCAAGCGGCCGCGGCGACCGACCGATCCTCTGACCAGCGCCGATGCACGGCGAGGTGTTCACGGGACTCCAGGTCGAAGAGGCGGAACGATGCAGGAAGGCACGGGAAGTACGGCGATGGCGTTGCGGGAGCCTGCGGATGGAACGACGGAGGGCGTGACGGGAGATCCGCATCCCGACGCCACCGCCCCGGGCGAGGCCGCCGAACCGACCCGTTCACCGGGCGGAGAGCTGCTTCAGGCCGAGCTCCTCGAGACCTCGTTCGCCCTCGTCGCACCCAGTGCGGAAGCCCTGGTCGACAGGTTCTACTTCAGGCTGTTCCGGGCCGCTCCCGAAGCCTATCACCTGTTCGACCCAGGTCGTTTCGGCGAGCAGAAGAAGAAGCTGTTGGCCGCCCTCAAGCTTACGGTGAACAGTGCCCGGAAGCCGGAAGCCCTCGCGCCCGTGCTCCAGGACCTCGGCGCCAAGCATGTCCAGTACGGCGTCCGCGCCGAGCACTATCCCGTCGTCGGCTCCATTCTTCTGGCCACCCTCGAGGAGTTCGCCGGAGACGCCTGGACCCCGGACGTCCGCAACGCCTGGGTGCAGGCCTATTCCGTCGTGAGCGACCTCATGCTCGATGGGGCCCGGGCCTGACGGAGCGCCGGAATCCTCCGGGTCAGCGCAACCCGTCTTTGAGCCGCTCGAGGAAGGTGGCGCGCCGCGCCGACCGCGCCTCGCTCACGGGCTCCGGCCAGAGTCCGTGCATGGCCACCACCAGGTTCAGCGCCGGATCCACGTGGATGAGCTGCCCGAAGATGCCGCGCGCGCTGAACGAGCCGTCCTCGTGCAGCCACCAGAGGTATCCGTAGTCGGGATTCGCCGGAGACGGGTTCGTGGCCCTCGCCATCCACCCCTCGGGGAGCACGGCCGTTCCGTCGGCGAGCCGGCCGCCCCGTAGCGCGAACAGGCCGAGACGCGCGTAGTCCCGCAGGGTCGCGCTGATACAGCATCCGGCGTATTCGGGGCCACCCGGCTCGACCAGCATCCAGTTCGCGTCGGATTCCATGCCGAACGGTCCCCAGATGCGTTGGTGCAGGTACGCGGACAGGTTGTTGCCCACCGCGCCTCGCACGATGGAGCCGGCCAGGAAGATCTCCCCGGTGCTGTAGTTGAAGCGCTCCCCGGGCTCGGCCGTGCGGTCCCGGTCCCCCAGGAAGCGAAGTCGCTCGACCGCCCCGTAGCGGATCTCCTGGCTCACGTCCGACTCCGGGTCGGAGTAGTCCTCGTTCCAGGCCACCCCTGAGCTCATCGTCAGGACGTCCTCGATCGTGACGCCCTCGTAAGCGCTTCCCTCGAGCAGGGGCACGTACCGGGTCACGGGATCGGTGACGCTCTCGATAAGCCCGTCCTCGATGGCGGCCCCGAGGAGCATGGACACCACCGACTTCGAGATCGAGTAGGACACCCATCGCTTCTCGGGCCCGTGACCGTCGGCGTAGCGCTCGGCCAGGACCTCGCCTCCACGGACGACGATGAGCCCCATGACCGAGTCACGCTCCATGAAGCGATCGATGTCGAGGGCGGCCGGCCACGGGGCGGTCGCGGGAGGGAGCGGCATCGGCTCACCGCTCGCCGGGATCGAGCGGGTGGGGAAGATGCGGTCGTAGCTCGGAAAGCCGGCCCGGCGCTCGCCGGCGGTCCATAGCAGCACGCTGTCCGGATGGCCGAAGTCGCCCGAGCCTTCGAGGGCGACCGCGGAGGTCTCCGCGTCGACTCCGGAGCGGCTCGCCGCGGGGTCCTCGCAGGCGAGCTGCCAGAGCAACGAGAGGACGAGCACCAGCGTCGGTGCACGCCCGCGTCTGTCGTGGCTCATGGTCATGTCGGGGTCAGGTCTAGGTCGGCCGTATCACGCTCGGTCGCCAACCTAACGAAGAGCCGCCGCCCGGACTCCAATAGTTGGAGCGCGAGGGTGGGCGCTTCACGCGGCGCGCCGACCGATCGGCGCACCGAGACCCATGCGGCACCGAGACATGTGCGGGAGTGACTTCATGAAGAAGACGACGATGGGCGGGGCTCTGATCCTCGCCGTGATGCTCGCCGGAGCGGGCGCCGAGCTGCCGGCCCAGCAGGAGCGGGCCCCCGGGGCCAGGGGCGACGCCCGGATGGAGCGGATGGACAGGGTAGGCAGGATCGCGCGCGATGGCGGCGCCCCCGGCGTCGAAGGCATCCTCCGTATGCGGGACCGCCTGGCGCTCACCGACGACCAGGTGGCCAGGCTCGAGGCCCTGCGGAGTGAGCGCGTGCGGGAGCGAGCCGAGGTCGCGTCCGAGAGGGCGGACCTCAGGTCACAGCTCCGAGCAGGAACGCTCGACCGGGCGGAGGCGCGCGAGCGCATGAGGGCGGCGGCCGAGGCGCGCCGAGGAAGCGCCGATCAGGCACGGGCCGAGGTAGAGGCGCTGCTGACCGAGGACCAACGGGCGACCGTCCAGCAGTTCCAGGCCCAGCGCCGGGCGTTCGAAGCGGGCCGGCGAAGCGGCATGCGGGAGCAGGCGCGCGGCGCCCGGCCCGGGCGCGACCGGCCTTCGCGGAATCGCGGACAACGGGGTCCCGGCGGCGATCGGTAGGGCCTGAGGGCAAGCCGGGCCCCGGGGGCTTCCCCGGGCACCGCCCTCGACGATCCAGCCTCAGTTCGAGAGCGGCCTCCGGGACTCACCTGTCCCGGGGGCCGTCGTGCGTCCGGGCACCTTGACCCTCCCCGAAGCCCCCCCTACGTTTCGGGTCCTGAAACGAAGAATCATTCTTGATAAGGTCGCGCCCGGGCACGCTGCTCGTGCGCGGCTTCCGTCGATAGCCACGAGGGACGCATGAGCGACGCTCCCATTCTGAAGATCTCCGGACTCGAAGCCAAGGTCGCCGACGAGGATTTCGACATCCTCCGCGGCGTCGATCTCGAGATCCGGAAGGGCGAGATCCACGCCATCATGGGGCCGAACGGCTCCGGCAAGAGCACGCTGGCTAAGGTGCTGGCCGGTCACCCCGGGTACACGGTCACGAGCGGCCAGGTGACCTACAAGGGCGAGGATCTGCTCGAGCTGGAGACCGACGAGCGCAGCCGCGCCGGCATCTTCCTGGCCTTCCAGTATCCCGTGGAGATCCCCGGGGTGTCGATCGCGAACTTCCTGCGGACCGCCGTCCAGGCGCACCTGCCGGAAGGCGAGGAGCTCGACCTGTTCGACTTCTCGGACATCCTCACGGATCGCATGGAGCTGCTCGAGATGGACGTCTCGTTCGCCGAGCGTCACGTGAACGACGGCTTCAGCGGTGGTGAGAAGAAGCGGAACGAGATCCTGCAGATGGCCATGCTCCGCCCCGACCTCGCGCTCATGGACGAGACGGACTCCGGACTGGACATCGACGCGCTGAAGACGGTCTCCGACGGGGTGAACAAGCTCACCGCCGAGAACCCCGACATGGCGATCCTCCTCATCACGCACTACCAGCGGCTGCTCGACTACATCAAGCCCGACGTCGTGCACGTGATGATGGACGGCCGCCTCGTCCGCTCGGGTGGGCCGGAGCTGGCCCTCGAGCTCGAGCAGGAAGGCTACAAGGACTGGCGCGAAGACGAAGCAGCGGTGGACACCCAGCCCGGCGCCGAGCGCGCGGGCAACTGAACGGAGGACCCTCCCATGCCCCAGAACGACACGATCAAGGACCTCAACCTCGACGAGTACAAGTACGACTTCGTCACCGAGGGGAAGCCTAAGTTCCGGGCCGAGAAGGGTCTGTCCGAAGAGGTCGTGCGCCAGATCTCGGCGCACAAGGACGAGCCCGAGTGGATGCTCGAGTATCGGCTGAAGGCCCTCGACATCTACAACAAGAAGCCGATGCCCACCTGGGGCGGTGACCTGACGAACCTCGAGGAGACCCTCGACGAGATCTACTTCTACGTGCGCCCCCAGGACCAGATGGAGCGCTCCTGGGACGACGTCCCGGAAGAGATCAAGGACACGTTCGAGAAGCTCGGGATCCCCGAGGCCGAGCGGAAGATCCTGGCCGGCGTCGGAGCCCAGTACGAGTCCGAGATGGTGTACCACTCGCTCCGGAAGGAGTGGGAGGATCAGGGCGTCATCTTCGATTCCATCGAAGACGGCCTCAAGAACCACCCCGAGCTGTTCCGGGAATACTTCGGGACGGTCGTTCCGGCCGAGGACAACAAGTTCGCCGCGATGAACGCAGCGGTATGGTCGGGCGGCTCGTTCGTCTACATCCCGAAGGGCGTCTCACTGGACACTCCGCTCCAGGCGTACTTCCGCGTCAACCAGGAGCGCATGGGTCAGTTCGAGCGGACGCTCATCATCGTCGACGAGGGCGCGCAGGCGCACTACATCGAGGGGTGCACCGCCCCGGTCTACTCGACCGAGTCGTTCCACTCCGGCGTCATCGAGATCCTCGTCAAGAAGAACGCCCGCTTCCGCTACACGACCATCCAGAACTGGTCGAACAATATGTACAACCTGGTGACCCAGCGCGCGCTGGTGGAAGCCGGGGGCCACATGGAATGGCTCGACGGGAACCTCGGCTCCAAGCTGACCATGAAGTACCCGTCCTGCTATCTGATGGGCGAGGGCGCGCACGGCGAGATCCTCTCCATCGCCTACTCGGGGAACGGTCAGCACCAGGATACGGGCGGGAAGGTCGTGCACGTCGCGCCCAACACGACGTCGTCCATCGTCTCGAAGTCGATCTCCAAGGGGACCGGCCGCTCGACGTACCGGGGTCTCTGCAAGGTCTACGAGGGCGCGCACCACGCGCGCTCGAACGTGGAATGCGACGCGCTGCTCATCAACGACACGTCGCGTACGGACACGTACCCGTACATCGAGATCGACGAGCAGGACGCGAGCGTGGGCCACGAGGCTTCCGTCTCCAAGATCGGCGAGGAGCAGCTCTTCTACCTCACGAGCCGCGGCATCTCCGAAGAGGAAGCCATGGCCATGATCGTGCGCGGCTTCATCGAGCCGATCGCCAAGGAGCTTCCGCTCGAGTATGCGGTGGAGCTCAACCGCCTGATCGAGCTCGAGATGGAAGGCTCGGTAGGCTGACCGCCACTCCGTCCTCACGACACCGCATCCATACCCCATGCACGATACCGGCTTCATGGAAGGCATCACCGACGCGCTGAACGGCTCCGCCGTCTCCCTCGCCTCCGAAGGCGAGCCCGACTGGCTGAAGGAGCGCCGCGCCCATGCTTGGGACGTCTACGAGCGCACCCCGCTCCCGACGACCCGGCTCGAGGAGTGGCGCTACACCGACCTCAAGAAGAAGCTCGACCTCGACGCACTCCGGCTGAGCGACGCCGAGACCGCGCCCGACGACCCCGACGCCTGGCCCGAGCGGCTTCGCGACTGCATGGCCGAGGACAGGGACGCGTCCGGACACCTGGTCCTGATCGACGGTCACGTGGTCCACACGGACATCGACGAGGCGCTCGCCGATAAGGGCGTCGTGCTGATGTCGCTGCACGACGCCATCGACGCGTACGGCGATCTGGTGCGCGAGCACCTCGCCCGCGAGGCGGTTCCGCCTGAGGAAGGGAAGTTCGCGGCGCTGAACGCCGCTCTCTGGAACGACGGCATTTTCCTGTACGTGCCCCGCGGCGTGAAGCTCGAGCATCCGGTGCGGGTGACGCGCTGGGTCTCGGAGACGGGTGTGGCCTATTTCAGCCGCGTGCTGATCGTCGCCGAGGACGCGAGCCAGGTCTCGTACGTCGACGAGGTCCTCTCCGATGACTTCGCGCAGCAGACGCTCGTCTCGAACGCGGTCGAAGTGATCGCGCGTCAGGGTGCCCAGGTCCAGTTCGTGTCGGTCCAGCGTCTCGGCGAGGGTGCCTTCTTCCAGTCGGTGCAGCGCACGCTGGCGGGTCGCGACGCCACGCTCGACACGCTGAACGTCGGGCTGGGCGCCTCCGTGAGTCGCGTCGACCTCAACGCGCGGCTCCTCGGTCCCGGCTCCAACTCGGATATGCTCGGGCTCTACTTCGGAGACAAGAACCAGCACTTCGATTTCAATACGAGTCAGGACCACGTCGCCCCCAACGCGGCCAGCGACCTGCTCTACAAAGGCGCGTTGGACGGCGCGAGCCGTGCGGTCTTCCGGGGCATCATCCGGGTGCATCCGGGCGCGCAGCGCACCGACGCGTACCAGACCAATCGAAACCTCCTGCTCTCGGGGAAGGCGCGGGCCGACTCGCTCCCGAACCTCGAGATCGAGGCCGACGACGTGAAGTGCTCCCACGGCGCGACGATCGGCGAGCTCGATTCAGAAGCCAAATTCTATTTGATGAGCCGCGGGCTCGACCGCATCACCGCCGAGCGGCTCGTGGTGCTGGGCTTCCTGGGTGAAGTGCTCGCCCGGCTCCCGCTCGGGGGCGTGGTGGAGAAGGTCACCCGCGCGATCGAAGACAAGCTCGCAAACCATGGCTGAGTGGGTGCGCGTCGCCGACGTCGGGGCATGCCCGTCCGGGCAACTCAAGGGCGTGATGGCGAACGGCCAGGCCGTGGTGCTCGCCAACGTGGACGGTACGGTCTGCGCGCTGGAGGACCAGTGCTCGCACGAGGCGTACCCGCTGTCGGACGGTGAGCTCGACGGCGACGTCGTCGTCTGCAAGTACCATGGCGCTCGCTTCGACGCCTGCTCCGGCGCGCGCCGGGCGCTTCCCGCGGTCCGCCCCGTCCGGGCCTATCCGGTCGAGGTTCGGGACGACGGGATCTACGTGGACCTCGGGTGAGCACGCCACCGGCCGCGACGGCCCCCTACGACGCCTCGACGATCCGCGAGCAGTTCCCGGCGCTCGGCCAGACGGTCCACGGGAAGCCCCTCGTCTATCTCGACAACGCCGCGACCTCGCAGAAGCCGCGCCCCGTGCTCGACGCGCTCGGTCACTACTACGAGCATGACAACGCCAACGTCCACCGGGGCATCCACGAGCTCTCGCGACGCGCGACCGATGCCTACGAGGCGGCTCGCGTCACGGTGGCCGGATGGATCGGCGCGAGCGACCCGAACCAACTCGTCTGGACCCGGGGGACCACCGAGGCCATCAACCTGGTCGCGAACGCCTGGGGGCTCGACAACCTGAGCGAGGGCGACGAGATCCTGATCTCGGTCCTCGAGCACCATTCGAACATCGTGCCCTGGCAGCTCCTGGCGCGCCGGACCGGCGCCAGCATCCGCTACATCGAGCTCGACGACGAAGGTCGCCTCGTCCTGGACGATCTCGACGAGTTGCTGACGGATCGGACGAAGTTGGTCTCGGTCTCGCACGTGTCGAACGCGCTCGGTACGGTGAACCCGGTGAAGCGCATCGTCGATGCCGCCCACGCGGTGGGTGCCGTGGTCCTGGTGGACGGGGCGCAGGGCGCCGTCCATGCCCAGGTCGACGTCGAGGCGCTCGGCGCGGACTTCTACGCGTTCAGCGGCCACAAGATGTGCGGCCCGACCGGCATCGGTGCGCTGTGGGGGAAACGTGAACTTCTCGAGAACATGTCGCCGTATCACGGTGGCGGCGAGATGATCCACGTCGTGGGACGCGACGAGAGCACCTGGGCGGACCTCCCCCACAAGTTCGAGGCCGGAACGCCGAACATCGCGGGCGCGATAGGGTTCGGGGCCGCGGTGGACTTCCTCTCCGGCATCGGGATGGAGTCGATCGTGGAGCACGAGAGGAGCCTGCTGCGCTACGCGCTCGAACGGTTCGAGGAGCTGGACGGTGTGAGGGTGTATGGTCCGACGTCGCTCGACGAGCGCTCGGCCGTGCTGTCGTTCTCCATGGACAGCGCCCATCCACACGACATCTCGACGATCCTCGATGCCGAGGGCGTCGCGGTCCGGGCCGGACATCACTGCGCCCAGCTCGTCATGAAGCACTTCGATGTTCCCGCCACGGCGCGGGCGTCGTTCTACCTGTACAACACGACCGACGACGTCGACCGCCTGGTCGACGGCATCGATCAGGTGCGCCGCATCTTCGCCTGACCGCGCGGGTCCCGCAGGAGTCGGCACACACGGAGGTCCGAGCGGCACCGCGTGGCGAAGCACGGGCGTCCCGACGTATGTTGTCGTCAACGCCACGTAAACGGGGACCCCGATGGAAACACCGCAGCTCAACTCGCTCTATCAGCAGCTCATCCTCGAGCACTACAAGAGTCCCCGGAACAAGGGCGACCTCGAGGACCGCACCGTCGAGGTGCACATGGCCAACCCCGTGTGCGGCGACGAGATCAAGCTGCAGCTTCGCATCGCCGGCGATACCATCGAGAGCGCCAAGTTCGTGGGGCAGGGATGCTCGATCTCCCAGGCGTCGGTCAGCATCATGACGACGCTCCTCGAGGGGAGCTCGCTCGCCGACGCGGAGGGGCTGGCCGACCGGTTCACGGCCGTCATGCACGGCGACGCGGAAGCGGCGCGTGACAAGGCACTCGGTGACCTGAGGGCGCTCCAGGGCGTCAGCAAGTTCCCCGTGCGTGTGAAGTGCGCGCTGCTCGGCTTCGACGCCCTCCGGGAGGCGCTCAAGCGAAGCGCGGCCGAGCCGGCGAACTGACGTCATGGAGGTCCACTCGGCCCACATCTCCGAGACCCGCGCGGGTCCGGTCACGGTGTGGGTATCAGCCGAGGGCCTCCGCCACATCGAGTTCGGCCCGTTGCCGTCGGAGCACCACCTCGACCCACCCGATCGACTCCCGGAGACCCTCCGGCGCGCCGTGGATCAGCTCCGCGAATACTTCGCCGGCGAGCGCACCGACTTCGACCTACCGCTCGACCTGAGTGGTGTGGCCACGGACTTCCAGCGCCGGGTCTACGAGCGGCTGCTCGAGGTGCAGTACGGCCGTGTCACCTCGTACGGCGCCCTCGCCGAGGCGGTCGGGGGGCCCGAGCTCTCACGCGCCGTCGGGCAGGCAGTCGGCGCGAACCCGATCCCGATCGTGATCCCGTGCCACCGAGTGGTCGGCACGGACGGTCGCCTCACGGGCTACTCGGGGGGGCTCGCCGTCAAGATCGCCCTGCTCCGCCTCGAGGGGGTCGACGTGGACGGAAGCCGACCCGGCAGCCGCGTACGCCCCGACGTCATTCCGCTGGATCTCTGAAGGCTACGGCGGGGCAAGCCCCGCCGGGCGGGCGGCGCGGCTGGGCGACACACCCTCCGGCGCCCGCCCCGATCACGCCTGAGGCAAAGACTCGACGAGCTCGACCATCCGCCGGAGGTGGTCGGGGGTGGGAAGGCGACCCCGCGCGGCTCCCAGGTTGTCCGTCATGTGGCCGGGGTTGCTCGTGCCCGGCGTGGCGACCGTCACGGCCGGGTGCGCCAGCACGAACTTGAGCATGAACTGCGCCCAGGTGGTCGCGTCGAACTCGGCGGCCCAGTCGGGCAGGGGCCGGTCGCCGATGCGGGCCCACATCCGGCTGCGGCCGAAGGGCAGGTAGACGATCACGCCGATCCCCTGGTCCTGCGCGAGCGGCAGGATGGTCTCCTCGACCACGCGGTTGTCCACGGCGTAGTCGATGCCGATGAAGTCGAGGGGGTACTCGCGCATCACCTGCTCGAGATGGTCGTACTGGCTCTCGCTCGTGGTGGTGATCCCCATGTAGCGGATGCGGCCCTCGCCCTTGAGCTCCTGGAGGATCCCGAGCTGGGTCGGTGGATCGCCCATGTTGTGCACGTTGATCGCGTCGATGACCGGGATACGCAGGCGGTCGAACGACCGCTCGATCTGTGCGCGCGCCTCGGCCGGGTCGGCAGAGCCCCCGCCACGTCCGGCGACGTTCACCTTGGTCGCCCAGAACATCCGGTCGGCGATGCCGAGCTCCTGGGCCACGCGACCCGAGACCTCCTCGGAAGCGCCGTACCCGGCGGCGGTGTCGAAGAACGTTCCTCCACCGTCCACCAACGCCTGGAGGACCTCTCCGATCGTCTCGAAGTCCTCTTCGCCCGCGGTGGCCGAGAAGGTGTTCGCACCCCCCAGGCCGACGGCAGGCAGGCGCTCCCCGCTCGACGGGATCGCGCGCATCAGGAGGTCACCGCTCTCCGTACCCGCGCTCGTTGCCGGACCACCACCCGCCGAAGCGCCCGCGCCATTCGCGCCGGCGTCACCCGCGTCGGACGGAGCGCACCCCGGGAAGGCGAAGGCGGCGCCCGCGCCTACGGTGATCCTCAGCCAGTCGCGTCGTGACAACGTCATGTGGAACCTTCTTCTGGGTGGCGGTCAGGGGGGTCTCGAGAAGCCTAAGAATGCAGGCGATCAGGGGTCGGCGCCAGAGATTCCGGCACGGGCTCGCCGGCCACGATCGCATGCGCGACGAACTCGCCCGTGACGGGCCCCAGCGTGAGTCCGAGCATGCCGTGACCGGTGGCGATCCACGCGCCCGGCATGTCGGAGAGAGGTCCCACGAACGGCAACCCGTCGGCGCTCACCGGGCGAAGCCCCGCCCACTCCGAGACGGGCGCCGCCCCGCCGAAAGCACGGAACGCGCGCTTCGCGGACCGGCTCAACTGCTCCAACCGCTCGGGCCTCAGCGTGTCGTTCCATCCCGAGAACTCCATCGTCCCGGCCAGCCGCACGCGCCCCTCGAGCGGGGTGCAGAACACCGACGACTCGTGCAGCACGCACGCGATCCCGAGGTCCGGAGCCCCACCAGCGCCGACCGGGATATCCCGGTGGTAGCCCTTGCCTGGCTGGACGGGCAGACGCACGCCGACCCGCCCGGCAAGGGCGAGGCCGAACGGACCCGTGGCAAGAACCACGGCGTCGGCGGGCTCGAACGCGCCATCGGTGAGCGTTACGCCGGCCGCCTGGCCACCGCGGACCTTCACGTCCACCACCTCCACACCCTCGCGGACGACAGCGCCGTGCCGCACGGCCGCGGCGGCGAGCCCGCGTGTGAAGGCGAGGGGGTCGACCGTCGCGGCCTCGGGATAGAAGACGCCGCCCACGACATCCGGGGCCAGGGCCGGCTCACGCCGGCGCAACTCTTCGGGACCCAACGCGTCCGGAGCGTATCCGTGCGGCCGGATCAGATCGGCCTCACGGCATGCCGAGTCGAAGCCGTCCTCGGTGGCGCACACATCGTAGTAGCCCTCCGGCCGGTATCCGCACCCGATCCCTTCCTCGGCGACGATCCGCTCGAAGAGCGCCAGAGTACGGTGACCCATGGGGGCCATCACTTCCATGGAGCGGGTGACGGCCTCGTGCGTACAGTGCCGCGCGAACGTGGCGAGCCAACGCCACAGATCGGGGTCCCATCGGGGCGGCAAGTACAGTGGACTGGCCGGATCGAACATGCGGCTCAGCCCTTCACGCACCCTCCCCGGGCGGTTGAGAGGCGGATGTCCGGCCGACACGGTGCCCGCATTGCCGAACGACGCTTCCCCCGCGATGCGTCCGCGCTCGAGGAGCGTCACGTGAGCGCCGGCACGCGAAAGGAAGTATGCGCAGCTCACGCCGATCACCCCACCACCGACCACCACTACACGGGGACCGCTCCCGGACGGTGTCATCCGGCCTTGGGATCGAGCAACACCTTGATGGACCGGGACTTGCGACGGTTCGCCGCGGTCGAGATGGCCTGCCGGTACTCCCCCAGGGGATAGATGTGGGTGACCATCCGATCGACCGGAGGCATCGTCTCCAACAGGAGATCCCGGGTGATCTCGAAGGTGTGCGCCCTCCCCCCATGCCACTCCTCGATCCCGTATCCCACGAATCCCTTGATCTCGAGCTCGTGGGCCCACACGAACGTGAGATCCAGCTTTCGGATCTCGGCGGCGCAACCGAGCATGACCAGGCGGCCGCGCGGGGACGCGTATCGCATCGCCTGCGTCAGCGTCTGCCCGCTCCCCACGCAGTCGAAGACCAACGGGAAGCCGCCCCCGGCGAAGACCTCGTCGCCGACGATGGGCATGTACGCCTGGGCGCCGGTCTCCACGAGCGCCTGTCGCGCCTCGTCGCCGGGTGAAACGACGCTCGAAGCGCCGAGCGCGCGGGCGATGTCGCCCTCGTGCGAGCGCTTGATCTGCGCCACGATCTCACCCTCGAAGCCCGCCGCCCGCAGCGCCCAGATGGTTCCGAGCGCGATGGGTCCGCTACCGATGACCAGAGCGGGGCCCGGTCCCCACGGCCGCATACCGAGCACGGCGTGCATGCCGACGGCGAGCGGCTCGATGAGCACGGCCGACTTGTCCGGGAGGGCCTCGTCGACCGGAAAGAGCTGCGACCGGTGCGCGAGGACGCGCTCGGACCAGCCACCGGGTAGGTCGCTGTGGAAGCCCACGGTGGCCCCCCGACTCAGGGGCTTCCCGTCGATCGCCACCCGACCTTCGTCGCCGGCGCGCTCGCACGTACAGTGCCGGCCGGCGCCGCAGGAGACGCACTCGTCGTCGGCCGGGAAGCCGCGCGTGCCGCAGGAGATCATCGGGTCGACCACCACTCGGGTCCCCACCGCCACGTCCCTCACCGCCGGCCCGGTCTCGACCACCCGCCCCAGGATCTCATGCCCCAGAACGGCCGGGAACGAGCCGAACGGCTCCATCACGGGGCTGGCCTGGAGGTCCAGTGTGCCGATATCGGTACCACAGATGCCCGCCTTGAGAACCTCGACCCGCGCCCAGTCGTCGCCGGGAAGCCCGGGCTCCGACACGTCCCCGAAGCGGAGTCCGCTCAGCCCTCCGTAGCGAGCCGCCTCCGTGAGGCGCCCGAGCGTGCGACCCACGACGTAGCTGGGAACGGTGACGTTGAACGAGACTGCGCGCATGAGGCGATACCGCCGTTTCGGATCGATGTGTGGAGGACGGAACGGTTCAGGGGGCCGTTCCCGACAGCGCCCTTAAGATGGCCCGGATGGACGCGAGCGTCTTCCCCGAGACCGCGCTCAGCCCGAGTACGAGCCCCACGAGGAGCGCGACGGTCTCCCATACCCCGACCCAGGGTACGGCACCTTCTCCGCCGTACGACGCCAGTCCGACGAGCGCCAGCGCCAGCAGGCCGGCGACGATCCGCTCGGTGAGGCAGAGAGGTTCGAAAGTCGGGACGCGGCTCGGACCGGTCTCGGAAGCGCGGGAAGGGCGGAGGGCGCGTGCCGGGCCGTCGGCATCTCCGGCGTCCGGGCGGGCGGCCTGCGTCGCGCGATCCGGCGGCGGGACACGCTTCACCGCGGCGCCGCTGCCGTCGTCCAGGTCCAGGATCACACGAGCCTCGTCCTCATCCTCCGCCCGCACCCAGATCACGGCGGGTCGGGCGATGGTCACGCCCGCGTCCGCGCCACCCGCATCGTCTATCTGGAGCCGGAAGGGGATGCCGGCATCCCGTAGGAAACCCGCGGCGAACTCGGCCTCGTGACGGTAGAGGTACTCGGCGATCCGCACGTGCGGTCGTTCCCGTTCCCCGGGAGATCTGGTCATGGCTGGCCGGCTGGGTGTAGTGCGTCTGGCCTGGTACCCTGGACACACCCACCTTACCCACTCCGATTGGAGCGGTAAATGGGACGAGCCTCCCCCCCCATCCGAGGAGTCCGCATCCGATGCGCATCGCCGTGATCGGCAGCGGAGTATCGGGACTGGTGACCGCGTACCTCCTGCACGACCGACACGACGTGGTCGTCTTCGAGGCCCGAGACCGCATCGGGGGGCACACGCACACGGTCGTCGTTCCGGACATCGACGGCCGACTCCACGCCGTCGACACGGGCTTCATCGTCTTCAACGAGACGAACTACCCTCTCTTCTCGCGGCTTCTGCGAAGACTCGGCGTCGCATCGCAGCCGTCGGACATGAGCTTCAGCGTACGGTGCGACGAGACGGGCCTCGAGTACAACGGCTCGACCCTTCGACAGCTCTTCGCCCAGCCCACGAATCTCCTGCGTCCGAGCTATCACCGGATGCTACTCGACATCCTGCGCTTCAACCGGACCGCGGAGCGCGACCTGGAGGCGGGGCTGGGCGATGAGACCCTCGGCGACTACCTGGCCCGTCACCGGTTCTCGAGGCGTCTCGCGCGTCACTACCTCGTTCCCATGGGATCCGCGCTCTGGTCCACTCCGCCCGGAGAGGTGCTCGAGATGCCGGTCGCCTTCTTCGTGCGCTTTTTCAGCCAACATGGCATGCTGACCGTGGACGACCGGCCGGAGTGGCGCGTCGTCCGCGGAGGCTCCGACCGTTACAAGGAGGCGCTCGTGGCATCCTTCCAGGATCGAATCCGGACGTCGTGCCCCGTGCGGAGCGTAGCACGCCGGGAGGATCACGTGCTCGTGGACGGGGAGCGGTTCGATCATGTCGTGCTCGCATGTCATTCCGACCAGGCGTTGGCCATTCTCGACGACGCAAGCGCGCCCGAGCGGGACATCCTGTCGGCCATCCAGTACCGGTCGAACGACGTGGTACTGCACACGGACACTTCGGTCCTTCCCCGTCGGAGGAGGGCCTGGGGCGCGTGGAACTACCGCATCCCTCCAGGAGTGTCGGGCGCGCCCCATGTCACCTACGACATGAACCTTCTCCAGGGAATCGACGCTCGGAGCACCTTCTGTGTGTCGTTGAACACGGAGGACATAAATCAGGATTCTATTTTATTTCGTGATCGATACGCACATCCGCAATACTCCCTGAAAGGATTCGCGGCCCAGGGGCGGTATGACGAAATCAGCGGCCGGGACCGTACGCATTACTGCGGCGCCTACTGGGGCAACGGGTTCCATGAGGACGGTGTCCGCTCCGCCGTGCGGGTCGCTGAAGGCTTTGGGGTGACATTCTGAATAGCGCGCTCTATTTCGGGACGATCCGACACCGGCGCTTCGAGCCGGTGCCCCACCTATTCGCCTATCCGCTCTTCATGGTCTACCTCGACCTCGACGAGCTCGACGAGGTGTTCGAAGGGCGTCTGCTCTGGTCCACGCGACGACCTGCCGTCGCCTGGTTCCGGCGCGCGGACTATCTGGGCCGCCCCGACCGCCCACTCCGGGACGAGGTCCTGGACAGGGTGGCGGCTTCCGGCCGGGCCAGACCCCGTGGTCCCGTGCGCATGCTCACGCACCTGAGGTATCTCGGCTACGCGCAGAATCCGGTGACGTTCTACTACTGCTTCTCCGCCGAGGACGACGGGCGAATTCAGGCGGTCGTGGCCGAAGTCACGAACACTCCATGGGGAGAGCGGCACGCCTACGTCGTCGACGGTCCCGACGGAGGTCCCGTGGCCCCCTTCGCACGCTTCCCCAAGGCGTTCCACGTGTCGCCGTTCATGCCCATGGAGCAGCAGTACCGTTGGCGGTTCTCCGCGCCCGGCGCCGACCTGGCCGTGGACATGGAAAGCGTGGAGGACGGACGGCGCGTGTTCGACGCAACGCTCCGAATGACACGCCGCCCGATCACCGGCCGGTCCCTGGCCGGCGCCCTGGCCCGTCATCCGTGGATGACGGCCCGGGTCGTGACGGCCATCTACGCCCAGGCGTTGCGGCTGTGGCTCAAGCGTACGCCCTTCTTCGATCACCCCAAGCATCGGGACTCATGACGGTCATTCAGAACCTCGCGGAGCGGCTGGTGCGCTCCCGCCTGAACCGCCTCACCACCGGAAGGCTCACGCTGGAAGGCTCGAGCGGCATCGAGGCGTTCGGACCGGGCGGCGACCCCGAAGCCCACATCCGCGTGCACGAGCGCTCGCTCTTCCGGGCGTTGGCGTTCGGCGGTCACGTCGGCGCGGGCGAGGCCTATATGGACGGGGCGTGGTCGACCGACGACCTCACGGCGGTCGTGCGGCTCTTCCTCCGGAACCGCGACGTGTTGGACGGTCTGGAAACCGGGTGGGCGAGGATGGCCGCTCCGCTCAGATCGGTCGCCCACGCCTGGAACCGCAACACCCGGCGAGGCTCCCGGCGGAACATCCAGGCCCATTACGATCTGGGAAACGACTTCTTCGCGCTCCTCCTGGACGAGACGCTCACCTACTCGGCGGCGCTGTTCGAGGGCGAGGCGCGCTCGCTGGCCGAGGCCTCCGAGGCGAAGTACGATCGCATCTGCCGCAAGCTGGGGCTCGCGCCGGAGCATCACGTGGTCGAGATCGGCACCGGATGGGGAGGCTTCGCGATCCATGCGGCCGGGCGATATGGATGCCGCGTGACCACGACGACCATCTCGCCGCGTCAACACGAGGTGGCCGTCGAGCGGGTGCGGGCGGCGGGGCTGTCCGACCGGGTCGAGGTCCTGCTCCGTGACTACCGCGATCTTCGGGGAAGCTACGACCGGCTCGTCTCGATCGAGATGATCGAAGCGGTCGGGCACCACTATTTCGGCACCTTCTTCGAGCGTTGCGCCGCGCTGCTCCGCCCGGACGGACTCGGTACGATCCAGGCCATCACCATCCAGGATCGCTACTACGAGAGCGCTCGCCGGGAGGTCGACTTCATCAAGCGGTACGTCTTCCCCGGGAGCTGTATTCCGTCCGTCTCGGTCCTGACCGGAGCCGCCGCGCCGACCGACCTTCGCCTCGTGCATCTAGACGACATGACGCCGGACTACGCCGAGACGTTGCGCCGTTGGCGCACCCGGTTGTTCGAGCGGTGGCCGGAGATTCGCGCGCTAGGATTCGACGAGCGCTTCAAGCGCCTGTGGGACTTCTATTTCTGTTACTGCGAGGGGGGCTTCGACGAGGCCGTCCTAGGGAGCGTGCAGCTGACCTTCGCCAAGCCCGACGCGCGCGTGCCGGTGCCGCTGCTGCGCGGTGCGGACGGCGGAGGGGCGGCTCTCCGTCGCGGCCCACGACTCGAGCCGAACCGTGAGGTGCGTGCTTCCCGGGAGGCGCGCGCGTGAGCAGCGTCGGCATCGCGCTGGCGGAGCGTGGCGTGCTGCCGCTGTCGGTCCTTCGTTACGGCGTCCGCCGCCTGCTGGACGCGAGGCTGCGGGAGATCGAGACGGCCCCCCCGATGAAGGACTTCATCGCCATGCTGGAGGCCAGTCCGCTGGCGGTGGAGACGGACGCGGCCAACGAGCAGCACTACGAGGTGCCTGCCATGTTCTTCGAGCATACCCTCGGACCAAGGCTCAAGTACAGCGGTGCGTACTGGCCGGAACACGTTTCCAACCTGGGGGCCGCGGAGGACGCGATGCTGGAACTCACCGGCAAACGCGCTGAGCTCGAGGACGGCCAGGACATCCTGGAGCTGGGCTGCGGCTGGGGGTCCCTCACGCTCCACATGGCCCGTCGCTTTCCGAACGCACGTATCACGGCCGTGTCGAACTCGGCGTCCCAAAGACGCCACATCGAGAGCCGTGCTCCCGCGAACGTGCGGGTCGTGACGGCGGACATGCGCGACTTCGCGCCGAGTGGCCTTTTCGATCGTGTGGTGAGCGTCGAGATGTTCGAACACATGCGAAACCTTCCCGAGCTCATGCGGCGTATCTCCGGGTGGCTCCGGCCCGAGGGCAAGCTGTTCGTGCACGTGTTCTGCCACCGGACGCACTCCTACCTGTTCGAGACCGAGGCGTCGGACGACTGGATGGGCCGCTACTTCTTCACCGGGGGGATGATGCCGGCCTACGACCTGCTCCCTTCCATGGACGCGGACCTGCGGGTGGAGGAACAGTGGGCGGTGGACGGGACGCACTACGCCCGCACCGCCCGCGCCTGGCGTGAGAACCTGGAGGCGAAGAGAGCCGCGGCCATGCCGGTGTTGGACCGGACCTACGGGGCCGACGCGGAGCGGTGGTTCCAGCGTTGGCGACTGTTCTTCCTCGCATGCGAGGAGCTTTTCGGATACCGGGAGGGCTCGGAGTGGCTGGTGGGACACTACCGCTTCACGCGCCGCGTCGATGTCCCGGACCGTCCAGGCTCCTCAGCCGAACACGAGGAGGCTCGCTCCCCAGAGAACCAGCACGCCCCCCACAGGGCGTGACAGGGCCGGGCCCACGGGCGTCGCCGTTTCCAGGAACATGACGGCGATCATCACCCCCATCATGCGGAGGTCCATGGCGCCCACGACGAGCGCCAGGGCCATGATCGCCCAGCAGCAACCGAGGCAGAAGAGGCCGTGGCGGAGCCCCATCTCGAGGGCACCCCGCAGCCCCGAACGCCACCGGGACACGAAGTAACCCATGGGGCTACGGCAGTGGTCCAGACAGGCGTGCTTGAGCCGGGAGAACTGGAACGCTCCAGCGGTGAGGAGCGCCAGGCCGGCCAGGGCGGGAGCAGAGACCGACAGAGGCGTGCGTGCCCCCGTGGTGGCCAGGGCGACCTGAGCCGCAGCCATGACTCCGCTGAAGGCGAGCCAGGCACCCCCATACCCCAGAGAGAAGGCCGGGATGGTCGCCCGGGAAGCGCCGCTCGGAAGCGCGCGATGGAGCGCCCGGAGCCACGGCCAGACAACGGGGGTCATCATCACCGCGCTCATTCCGGCCCACATGGCCAGAACCGTCGGATAGGTGCCGCCTCCGCTCAAGCGTGCCAGTCGAAGCGTGACCAGAGGCCGTGCGTCCCCTCGGTCTGGATGAGGAGGTCTCCGTCGTCGTAGCGGGAGGTACCCCGGGCAATGACCTGATGCGGTGCGTGGATCTGATTGTAGATGTTCTCGAACACCACGGGTTGCGTTCGATCCCGTCCGCGGATCGCCTCCACGACGGCCTCCAGCAACCCCGGGATCCCCACCTTCTTCCGGGTCTCGCTTTCCTCGATGCGGATGGGCACCGATCGGGTGGGGAGCCAGTCGTCGACGAAGCGCGCCAGGACTTCCCAGGGTCCGCCCAGCGTCCCCTTCAGTACGGCCTCCAGCGCGGTGCGCTGCGCGTCGTCCGCATCGTCCGAAACGAGAATCGCCTCCCGCCATCCACCGTCGATCATGACCTGCGGGCTCTCGTAGACCACCACGGCATCGACCCCGTCCAGCCGAACGTCCCCCACTGCGCCCTCCTCGACACGGATGGCCCAGAACCCGCGACACGTCTCATGGGTGCAGGGCTGGCTGAAGTGCACGTGACCGGGGCAGACGGTCGTACAGTTGCAGTTCTCGAACAGGAGGCCCTTGGCCCACCAGCCCTCAGCCACCCGCCGGCTCCGGTCCGTCCACCTTCTCCAGCGCCACGGCGTTGATGCAGTACCGGAGGCCGGTAGGAGCCGGCCCGTCGGGGAAGACGTGCCCGAGGTGGGCGTCGCAGACATTGCAGACGACCTCGATGCGGCGCATGCCGTGCGAGCTGTCGTCGCGGTGCGCCACGACGTTGTCCGCGACCGGCTGCGTGAACGAAGGCCAGCCGGTGCCGGACTCGAACTTCTCGCCTGCGTCGAAGAGCACGGTTCCGCAGCACACGCAGGCGTACAGACCCGGCTCGAACCTGCTGCACATCGGCGAGCTGAAGGGTCGTTCGGTGGCCTGCTGCCGGGCGACCCGGAACTGCTCCGGGGTCAGGCGCTCCCGCCATTCCTCGGGCGTGCGCTCGACTCGACGGGGCGGCGCGGGGGCCCCCGCGTCAGCCAGCCGTAGCACTTCCTTCCAACTCGCGACGATGGTCATGACGTCCTCTCCTGGGGCGGCACTGGGTTCGGCCGACGTACGAAGGTAATCTGTGCGGACGACGGCCCGTGGACCACCCATCGCACGCGGTTGTACCACCGAGGGCAGCGATATAGAATTCGACATCTATTCTATTTGGAGCACGAGCATGGACGACGAGACGACGACGGCCCACGTGAATCCGCCTCGACAGGCCCGCTCCCGGCGGACCCTAGAGCGGATCGTGCGCGCGGCACTCGCCCTGCTCGACGAACAGGGTCCGGACGGCCTGACCGTCCAGGCCGTGGTCGCGCGAGCCCGGTCCTCGGTCGGGTCGTTCTACGCGCGCTTCAAGGGAAAGGAAGAACTGCTCGAGTATCTGGAGGAGCGCGTCTGGGACGAGGCCCGCGAGCGCTGGCAGGCGCAGCTCGCCGAGCGCGACTGGTCTTCGTTATCGCTCGAGGAGGTGGCACGCGGTTCCGCGCGTCTGCTCACCGACGCCCATAGGTCGCGTGCCATCGTTCTGAAGTCCCTCGACCGCATGGGGGCTGGAGGCGGCGAAGGGTACGCCTCGTTCCGCCGGTTCGTGCTGCAGGCCCTCGCGGAGCTCCTCCTGAAGCATCGCGACCACATTCGCCACGCGGATCCGGATATCGCGGTCCGACTAGCACTTGCGGCTCTGAGCGGAGTGGTCGAGACCGGAGATCCGGAAACCGGCGAGCACTTCGAGCGGGACGTGACCATCCGGGAGGGATCGACCCTGGTTCTCACGTACCTCACGGGAGAGGCCGGAGCCGCGGAGGCACGGGAGCCGGTCGTGCGGTCCACCGAGACCGTCCGGTCGACGCCGGTTCCGGAGCCCCCGGTAGGGGAAGAGGGCGGGGTCGAGCCTGCGGCCGGCAGGTCCGAGGCGGTGGAGGCGCCCGAGGGGGTGGAGGCGCCCGAGGGGGTGGAGGCGCCCGAGGCGGTGGAGGCGCCCGAGGGTCCGGAGGCAGTGGCCGCGACGGGCTCCGAGACGGGGCGTGGGGCCGAAGACCGCGACGACAGCGGAGAGGAGGATGAGGAGGACGTCGACTTCTTCGACGTCTGGGGTTGAGCCGACGCCTCCCAATCCGTTACGCGTGTGGCTTGGTCACACCAGGCTTCACGCCTTCGAAGTGCGCTCCGTAGATGCCCTCCGCGAAGCGACGGAGTTCGGCTTCGGTACCGGGATTCTCCGCGATGACGCGACGCACCCCGGGATCCCCGAGTAGATGCTCCGCCGGATACCGGCGCTCGTCCGAGATGCGCACGTCGGCGAAGCCGGCCGCACTCAGCTGCTCGAGATAGACGTCCCGGCTGATCGGCAGGCAGGCCGCCACGGCGTCGAGGTTCCCCCGCAGGACCTCCGGCGGTTGCACGTCCGATACCATGTCGGAGATCGCGAAGCGGCCTCCCGCGCGCATGACCCGCAGCATCTCGGCAAGCGCTCGCGACTTCTCGGGCACGAGGTTGAGCACGCAGTTCGAGAGCACGACATCGACCGACGCGTCGGGGAGGGGCAGCGCCTCGATCTCTCCGAGGCGGAAGTCGACGTTGTCGAACCCACCGCGCCTCGCGTTCGTCCGCGCCTTCTCGAGCATCTCGGGCGTCATGTCGACACCTATCACCCGGCCCGTCGGGCCGACCCGGGGGCTGGCCAGGAAGCAATCGATGCCCGCGCCGGAGCCGAGATCGAGTACGGTCTCGCCGTCCCGGAGTCCCGCGATCGCGGTGGGATTCCCGCAGCCGAGGCCCAGGTTGGACCCTTCCGGTAGACCGGCCAGGTCGGCATCGGAGTAGCCGATGGACCTGCTCACGCTTTCTGCCGTGTCGCCACCGCCCTCTCCGCCGCAGCACCCTCCATCGCAGCAGCTTCCCTCCTCCGAGGCCACCCGGGCATACCGTTCGCGGACCACCCGTGTCACGGCCGCCGCATGCTGCGTCAGGCCGACCTCGCCCCCGATCGGGGCTTCCGTCACGTTCTTCATGATTCCTCCAGGTAGTTGCCTATGGCAACTAATGAGTGAAAAAAAACCGCCCGTCTACCGGACGACACAGCAACTTCCTCCCTGGACGTCGACCCTCCGCGCGAAGGCCGAACCGAGACGTTCCACGACCCGGACGACCGACGCCCTCGCCTCCGGAGCCAGATCCGCAAGCATGTCGCGATACTCCTCGAGAAGGTCCGACGCGATCGCCTGGTGGACGGCCCTGCCGCGCGCCGTGGCGACGAGCCGGACGACTCGCCCGTCGGCGGCGTCCGCCTCGCGCGCAACGAGCCCCCGCTCCACCAGGCCGCGGGCGACGCGGCTCACCGTGCTCTTGTCGAGGAAGAGGTGCGCCGCGAGCTCGTTCACGGTCAGCCCGTCGGCGTCCACGATTCCCTCGAGGGCGTAGCACTGCGTCACGCTCAGGTCGTGGCAGCAGGCGCGGTCGCGGTCCCGGAACTGAACCACTCGGACCAACTCGCCCAGCGCGTCCGTGAACGCCCCGACATCGCGATCGAGCGCGTCGGAGGCACCTGTTTCGGTGCCTGACGCCGTGGACGGGAAGATAGTTGCCATACGCAACTATGCCATGGGTGGGGCGGTCCGTCAAGGGGGGCCGGGTCCGGACCCGGGACCGGCCGCCCCTCAGTTCCCCCAGGGGCACGAGAGGTCGGCCCAGAGCATGCCCGAGTCACCGATCGGGCTGCCCGGCGGCATGCCCGGTGCATCCGGGGTGGTGACCGGCTCCCACGGCCGCTCCAGGAAGCGCCCGATGTCGGCCGCGAGCGCGAGGTAGTGCGCCCGGTCGGACGGACTGGCGCTCATCGAGGCCTCCGCGACGGACACGGCTATGTCTTCGAGCTGGTATCCGGTGACGGCACGCACCTGGGCCATCGGCGCTTCCGCGGCCAGCCGGATGAGGCGCTCCACGAGCGCCCGCTCGACCGCACGATTGATCTCGGCCTCGTAGGCGCCCGTCGGCTGCGCTCCGAACGTGGCCTCGCGGGCTCGGCTGATGACCTGCTCGAGCCCCGGCAGCGTCGGATCGAGCGCCCGCTGCTGGATCATGCGGGTCGCGCGCTCCGGGTGGAACAGGAAGCCCAGGGTCGCTTCGACCGAAGCGCGGGCGGGCGCGATGGCGTCGAACACCAGCCCGGTGTGCCGCTCGAAGAGCTCCTGATGGGGGCCGTAACTGGCCGGACGGGGCGGCAGGTTCTCGAGCACCGCGTCGGGCAGTGTCAGCTCCGCCGGATCGAGCGTCCGCATGAGGGCATCGAGCGCCCGCTGCTGCTCCGCCGCCGGGACCGGACGAAGCGGCGTCTGGCCGTCGCCCCTCATGGCGTAGGTGTAGTACTGACCGGCCACGACCTTGGTGATGGCCTCGGCCTGGTACCGGTGATGCAGATACAATGGAACGAGCGCCTCCTCCATGGTCGCCATCGGCTCACCCATGCGAATGGCGGCCTCGCCGAAGCGGTCGAGCGCGACCCTCCGGACGTCCATCATGCGCTCGAGCTCGCCCGCCGCGGTGGCCCCGTTGTCCCACAGGTGGACGTTGGGGTGTGCGCTCCCGGCGGGCCGGCCGTCCTGGTCGGTGATGAACGTGATGCCCTCGCTCATCCCCTCCCGGAGAATCGCCTCGAGCGCCTCGGCCTCGTCGGTTCCCTCGGGGAAATGCGTATAGCCGTATCGGATGGCGATCTCGTCCCAGGCGCCGATCCCGTCGGGATAAGACTCGCGGCCCAGCACGACGCGGCCGTTCTCGACGCGGGAGATCGGATGCGGGTAGTCCATCACGGACATGGTGCCGTCGGCGGTCTGGGCGCTGGCAATGTAGTTGTGGCTGAGCCCGATCGTGTGCCCGATCTCGTGCGCCGACAGCTGCCGGATGCGCTGGAGCGCCATCTCCCGCACGTCGGCCGGGCTCTCGTCGCCGGTCAGATAGGGCGCGGTCAGCCCCTCACCGATGAGATAGTCCTGGCGGACACGCAGCGAGCCGAGCGTGACATGTCCCTTGAGGATTTCGCCGGTGCGTGGATCCTGGACCGAGTTGCCGTAGCTCCAGCCGCGGGTGGACCGGTGCACCCACTGGACCACGTTGTAGCGGACGTCCATGGGGTCGGCCGTGTCGGGCAGGATCTCCATGCGGAAGGCGTCGATGTAGCCGGCGGCCTCGAACGCCTGATTCCACCATGCGCCGCCCTCCATGAGCGCCGTGCGCACCGGCTCGGGCGTGCCGGGGTCGAGGTAGTAGACGATCGGCTCGACCGCCTCCGAGCGCTCGGCGTTCGGGTCGCGCTTCTCGAGGCGATGGCGGGCGATGTACCGGACGGTGAGGTCGTCCTCGATGGGCTGCGCGAAGTCCATGAAGGTCGGGCCCCCGAAGCCCGCTCGAGGGTCGGCGAGCCGCGGCTCATACGATCCGTCGAGCGCGGGCAGCTCGACGAAGGAGTGGTGCTGCCGCACCGTCAGCGCATTCCCCGTGGGCGTGACGCTCCGCACCAGGCCGCCCGGGTTGTTCGACGTGAAGGTCAGGGTGACCTCGATCTCGGTGTTGCTCGGAAAGCCCCGAGTCCTCGGCATGTACACCGCGCTGCGGGACTCCTGCAGGCTCCAGGATCCCTGGTTCCTCTGCAGCGTGGTCATGACCCCGTGCCAGTCCTCCATGAGGAAGTCGGTGGCGTCGACGAGCACGCGGTCGCCGGTCTCGGCCTCGGCGGTGAAGCCCCACAGCACCGAGCTCGGGAAGCCGTCCTCGACCGAGCGGCGCTCCATGGCGTCGTCGGAGATGGCCCGGTAGCCGTAGTTGGGCTCCTCCATGAGCACCTTCGGGCCCACCCGCTTGAAGACGACCACGTGCCGGCCGCCCAGGTCACCGCGGTTGAGGCCGATGTCGTTCTGGCCGAGGCCGGCCGGAAGCGACGTGTAGTGGAGCAGCTCCTCGTTCCAGCGAGCGATCTCGAGCCAGAGCGTGCCGGCCGACTCGTCCCAGTACATGGGCACGAACCCGTCCACACGGGTCATCTCCGCGGTCTTCTCCTCGATGGAGGGAAGTCCTTCCTGTGCCGCCATGGTCGCGGGCACGAGTCCGGCCATGACGACCAGTGTGCAGAGGGCCCACTTCACGCGCTGATCCATTCGTGTCTCCTCGCCGGTGATCCGTCCTCCGGCGAGGGCGCTCGAGCCGTCCTCTCGCGACCTACCGGGGCGTCGCGGCCGCGGGTGCGGCCGACCGCGAATGTGCGGGCCGAAGAGCGTAGGCGCCAGCCAGCCGGCACCGCGCCACCCTCCGATCGGCACCGGCCCTCCACACCGGTCCGCTCAGTCCTGCGCTCCGGTGCGGGCCACCGCGTCCTCGTGCACGGACAGGAGGATCTGCCGGAAGCTGTCGAGGGGCAGCGCGCCCTGGAGCGGCCCGTAACCGACCACCAGGAAGGTCGGCGTGCCCCGGACGCCGAGCTCTCGCGCCAGGCCGCCGGCCGTCTCGATCCGGTCCAGGCGTCGCCCCTCCGTCTGACACGCGTCATAGGTCGCGGGATCGACACCGGCCGCGATGGCCCACTCCCGCACGAGGTCGGTGGCGTTGCCGCTGGACTTCCAGGCGGCCTGATCTTCCCAGAGCCTGTGGTTCACCCGCTCGAAGAGCTCGGGCGACTGCTCGAGCGAGCATTCCGCGGCCCTGAGGGCGGCCCGGGAGTTGTCGAACATCCCCGTCACGTAAGCCACGAACTTCCACTCGACCATCCCGGTCTCGATGAACTCCTCCTCCAGGGTCGGGAACGTCTCCATGTGGAAGCGCCGGCAATACCCGCACCCGTAGTCCGACATCTCGATGACCTGGACGGGCGCCCCTTCGACGCCCCGGTTGAAGCCCAGCTCGGCGAGGGGAACCTCCCGGAGCGGACCGGTGCGCGAGCCGCTCGACGTGCTCCCGCCTTCCGCTCCGGCGGCCGAAAGCAGGCCACGGGTCACGTCTGCCGGCGAGTCGGAGTCGGCCGAGGGAGCAGCGTCCCCGCCGCAGGACACGAGCAACAGGGGCGCGGCCAGGGCGAAGAGGATCGCGGTGCCCGAGCGCGTAGGCCGGCGCAGCGGGGCGGGCCGGCGCGTGCGATCGGACGAGGTCGTCCCATCGGGGCGGACGGTAGCGGAATCGGGCATCATGGCATATCCAGATCGATGAGCTGCCCCATTCCCGCGAGCATCCCGGTGATTGCGGCGAAACGTCCCGAAACCATCAGGACGCCGACGACGACGAGAACGGCGCCCGCCGCCCGTTGCAGCGGAATCAGCCAACGCCTCGCTCGAGCGGCCCTGGCCAGGAAGACGTTCAGCGCCGAAGAGGCGGCGACGAACGGGACGCCCAGCCCGGCCGCGTAGGCACCGAGCAGGAACATCCCCTCGACCATGGTCGATTCGAGACTGGTGTACAGTAGGATCGAGGCCAGGATCGGTCCAATGCACGGTGTCCAACCCGCGCCGAACGCCATGCCGACGAAAACCGATCCCAGCGGACCCGCGGCCTTGCTCGGGGCGCCCAGCCGGACCTCTCGCGAGAGCCATCCTATCCGGAGAACGCCGAGAAGGTAGAGCCCCAGGAGGAGGATCACGACCCCGCCCAGGCGACTCAGCCACGGGAGCGCACGGGCGATCGGCGTCCCGACGGCCGTGGCGACGAGCCCCAGCGTCATGAACACCATCGTGAAGCCGACGACGAACAGCACGGAGTGCAGCACGGCGGACCGGCGCGCGTCGCCGCTCCCCTCCCGCACCTCCTCGAGCGTCAGGCCCGAAACGAAGGCCACGTAGCTCGGCACCACCGGGAGGATGCACGGCGACAGGAAGGAGATGAGACCCGCGAGAAAGGCGAGCCCGAACGAGACCTGCACCTCCATCACTGCGCCTGCCGGACCGCGGGGGATCCCCGTCGGCCAACGGGGAATCCACTCCGCGCTCCAGGCGCGAAGGTGCCGCGACCCATCAGAGGCTGAAGTCGGTCAGCAGACGCTTCTCTTCCTCGCCCAGCGTCGCCTGTACTTCCAGGTAGTCCTCGATGCCACTCCCGTTCAGCTTGTTGCGAAGGAGCTGATCGAGCTGGAACAGGCCCGCGGAGTTGGAGAGCTCGACCCGGATCCGGATGGGCTTGGCCTCACCACGCTCGATCGACACGGAGTCGACCGCCGCCGCGGAGACGGAATGGATGGACAGGGAGCCGGCCGAGAACGGGATGCGGGATCGTCCCTTGGCCATGTCCAGCGCGTCGGCGATGCGCACGACCCCCGCCTCGAGCGTGAGCGGCTTCCCGCCCGAGCGGTGCGCGATGATCGCGTGCAGGATGTCCGACCGAATGATCGTGCACCTGCGCGCATCGTAGAGCTCGGGCAGGATCTCCCCGAGCTTCTTCGTCGCCAGGAAGAGGCTGAACGACTCGTGATCTTCGCGGTGGATCGACATCCCGACGTCGTGGAGAAGCGCGGCGAGCGCGACCACGACCTCTGCATCCTCGGCTTCGAGCTCGTAGTTCCGGACCACGTGGGGCGCGACGCCGGCCTCGACCAGAAGCCGCAACATGCGCACCGCGATGTTCATGACGATCTTGACGTGGACTGGACCGTGGTCGGTCATCCCGAGGCGTTCCACAGCGTTCACGTTCGCCGCCAGCCACATGCCATACAGGTCGTCGTCGGCGTTCACGAGCTCCATCGCTCTTCGGAGCTTCGGGCTGTGCCGGTCCGGCACGGTCATCACGATGCGGCGATCGAACCGTTCGTCGATGTCACGTGCGACATCGATCGGGTCCGGGACGACCTCGGTCTCGAAGTAGTTGTCGGACCTGGATTTACTCACGATATGTCAGCGGCGCCGGCGGGTGAAGCCGAACAGAAGGAGCCCGGCGGCGGCGCCGAGCAGAGCCCCTCCGAGGAGGGCGCGGCGACCCTCGGCGCTGGACGGCACCGACGGCGCCCATCCGCGCTCGTCCGCACCGTCATCGAGCGCGACCGTCTCACTCTCGCCGCCCTCCCAGCCGCAGGCGGGACATTCGAGCTCGTCACGATCACGGGCTGTCCGGTTGGCGAACTCGACTTCCGCGGCGCAGACGGGGCATCCGTACCCTGACATGAGCGGACCGACCATCCCGTAAAGGGCGCTCTTGGAGAGGTCCAGCCGCTCGGCGATCTGGTTCACGCTCTCGTCCGAGCCCCAATAGAGCTCGTTCGCGCGGCGCGTGACTTCCGGGTCGCTCGTCGCTCCCTCCATGTCGCTCCACTCTCTTCGGGTTGACCCTGGTTCTCCTGACGATGAACATAGCTGGCCCCTTCCGGTCCCGCACGAACAGGAGGCTTCCATGCGTGGCAGAGATCGCGTGCTCCAGAGTCTCGAGAAGGTCTACCGGGCCGCGTTCGCCGAGGCCGAGAAGGCCGGAGACTCCGGAAAGATGCAGGCGCTGGACCTCGAGTACCAGCGCGACCAGATCCAGCTCGAAGTACTCCTCGACATCCGGGACCTGCTTGCGACGCCCGAACCCGTCGAAGCGGGCGAAGAGACCATCTCGCTGCTCGAAAAGGCCCAGAAGATCCGCAACCTGACAAAGCTCCGGTGACGCCATGAAGATCTACACGCGGTCCGGGGACGACGGCGACACCGCCCTCTTCGGAGGAGGCAGGGTCCCCAAGGCTCATGCGCGCGTCGAGGCGTACGGCACCGTCGACGAGCTCAACGCGGTCATCGGGCTCGCCATCGCGCAGACCGCCGACGAGAGCGTCCGCTCCCGCTTGCAGACCGTGCAACACGATCTGTTCAGCCTCGGTGCCGACCTGGCCACCCCTCCGGCGCGGGACGGGCGGAAGCGGCCATCGACCCCGGAGCTTCCGATCGGGCGCGTGACCGACATGGAGGGCTGGATCGACGAAGCCGACGAGGAGCTGGCGCCGTTGAGGGCCTTCGTGCTCCCGGGTGGGACGGTCGGGGCCGCGGCGCTCCACCTCGCCCGGACAGTCTGCCGCCGGGCGGAGCGCGAGGTGGTCCGTCTGGCCGGGAGCGAGCCGGTCAGCGACGCGGTCGTGCCCTACCTCAACCGATTGTCGGACTTGCTCTTCACCTTCGCTCGGCTCGAGAACCACCGCAGCGGTGTTCCCGACGTGGAGTGGATCAAGCCGTGAAACGCCCCTTCACGCTCGAGCCGCGACCGGGCGACGTGATCCGTGGGGACATACGGCTGCCGGACCCGGGGACGGGGCCGCACGGTGTCGCCCGCACCGCTGTCCTCGTCGTGCACGGCTTCAAAGGCTTCAAGGACTGGGCGTTCTTCCCTCACACCGCCGACCGCCTGACGGCTGCGGGCCACACCGTCGTGTCGTTCAACTTCTCGCGGAACGGCGTGGGCGAAGACCTCCTCACGTTCTCCGAGCTCGAGAAGTTCGGCGCGAACACGCTCTCCCTCGAGCTCGACGAGCTGCACCTGGTGCTCGACCGACTCCGCGACGGAACGTTGCTGGGCTTCATACCGGACCGCGTCGGCGTCCTGGGGCACAGCCGGGGCGGGGGGAGCGCGATCATCGCCGCCTCCGAGGATGAGCGTGTGGACGCCCTGGTCACGTGGGCGGCGATCTCGACCTTCGACCGGTGGACGGAGGAGGCGAAGGGGGAGTGGCGTCGGGAGGGGCGGGTCTGGATCCCGAACCTTCGCACGCGGCAGCAGATGCCGCTCGACGTCGCGCTCCTCGAGGACTTCGAGGCCAACCGGGAGCGGTTGGACATCCTCGGGGCCGCTGGGCGACTGAACCGTCCGTGGCTCGTGGTGCACGGGACGGGCGACGACACCGTCGACCCCGAGGACGGCCGTAAGCTCGTAGAGGCCGGGCCGAGGGCCAGCGGTCATTGGGTCGAGGGTGCCGGACACACCTTCGAGGCCCGGCACCCCTTCGAGGTGTCTTCCCCGGAGCTCGACGACGCGCTCCGCGCCACCCTGGCGCATTTCGATCGGGCGCTGCGAGGCTGAGGGTCCGTGCGAGACGGGGGGCGGGGCGCGGCCATGGCGGCTTCGGTCGTGGCCGTGGCGACCCGGCACGGCTTCGGACAGCCCGAGGTGTCGCGGATCGATCGCGCCCTGAAAGAGGCGATGAGGCCCCGCGAAGTCGCTCTCACCGACGACCATCACCCGGCCTACCTCCACCCCGGGCGAGTCGCGCTGATCCTCCTCAACGATGTCCCGGACGCGACCGCCGAATCGATCGAGCTCGCCGTCCTGATCGAGTCGAGGGATCCGGAGCTCCGCGTCGGTGACGACCTCGTGCGGGCCCAGGTCGGCGAAGGGGTCGCCGCTGCCCGTGCCACGATCCCGTCGCCCGGATCGGAAGACCTGACCGAGCGCCTCGTGACGCTCGACGACGCCACCGCGCTGGCCACACTGGCCGAGCGGCTGGATCATCTCCGCCACGAGCACCTGAGGGACCGGGTGACGCCTTGGCCGCAGATGGTCGAGGAAGTATCGGCGGTCTGGCTCCCGGTCGCCGACCGTCGATCGTCCACGCTCGCCCGGCGGTATCGACACTGGCTCCGCACCTTCCAGCGACGGCTGTGAGCCGGCCGCGCGCTTGCGGCCTCTACTCGCTTTGATTATCGGTTGTCTTCACGTGCGGGACCCCGTCCGGGTCACCCGCCCGCGACACGCAGCCAAGGACGTTTGCGGACCATGACATACATCATCACCGAGCCATGCATCGAAACGAAGGACGCGAGTTGCGTGGAGGTGTGCCCGGTCGATTGCATCTACGAGGGGGATGACCAGTTCTACATCCACCCGGACGAATGCATCGATTGCGGAGCGTGCGAGCCCGAGTGCCCCGTGCAGGCGATCTTCCCGGATACCGACGTGCCGCCCGAGTGGACGAACTACGTCGAGAAGAACAAGACGCACTTCGAGTAGCCTCCCGAGACCGACCGGCTCACGCCAGGTGGCGCTGGAAAAGCAAAAGCGGCGAGGGAGACCCGGTCTCTCTCGCCGCTTTGCTTGCCACCCGGGCTCGCTCAGAATCCGACCGCGCGCAACCTGTCCAGGGAGACCGGCTGGGGCGCGGACGCGTCGCTCGGAAGGGCCTTGGGGCCCTTGATGTCGACGGGATCCCGTTGTTGACGCACGATCAGCAGCGTCGTCGCGAGCGCCGTGGCACCGAGAAGTCCGACAACCAGTTTGTTCATGGCACGCTCCGAGAGGGGAAGGTCTGTCCGCTCCCGGGCGCAAAAAGCAAGCCATTGGCGGACTCTGTTGGAAGTACACCGATCATGCGGATTCGTCCCTCCCGGGAGGACATCGAGTGATGCGAGCATGCACCATGATCGCAGAACCCACGCATCGAAAGACCGCGAGGGAGCGCGCGTGACCGCGGAAATCGGAGATGCCGCCGCCCGTTCGGGCGACCCCGTCGCACTCGCGCGGCGCCTCGTCGCCATCCCGTCGGTCAATCCGGACCTCGAGGGCGACGGGGCCGGAGAGGCGGAGATCGCCGCGTTCTGCACGGGGTTGCTGGCGGGGTGGGGCTTCGACGTATCGACCCGGGAGGCCGTGCCCGGCCGTCCGAACGTGGTGGCGCGGCTGAGAGGCACGGGCCCGACGCTCCTCCTGAACGGACATCTCGACACCGTAGGCGTGGCAGGCATGACCGTCGACCCGTTCGCGGCCGAGCTGAGGGACGGACGTCTCTGGGGCCGGGGGTCGTGCGACATGAAGGGGGGCGTGGCCGCCCTCCTGGCCACGGCACGTGCGCTCGTCGATGCGCCCGTGGCCGAGCGCCCGAACCTCGTCGTCGCCCTCACGGCGGACGAAGAAAACGCCAGCGTCGGGATGGCCCGCCTCGTCGAGGAAGGTGTCACGGCCGATCTCGCGGTCGTGTGCGAGCCGACGGAGCTGGCGGTCATGCCGGCCCACAAGGGGTTCGTGTGGATCCGCGCGCTCTTCCGCGGTCGGGCGGCACACGGATCGAGACCGGAGCTGGGTATCGACGCGATACGGCACGCCGCGCTCTACCTCACGGCGCTGGAGGAGCACGCCGCAGCGCTCCGAAGCGGCTCCGCGCATCCACTGCTCGGGCACGGGTCCTTCCACGCGGGCACCATTCGAGGGGGCGCTGCGGCTTCCGTCTACCCCGAGTCGTGCGAGCTCGTCCTGGAGCGTCGAACCCTCCCGACGGAATCGGTCCACGATGCGGTCGCGCCCTTTCAGGAGGCGCTGGAGGCGCTGGTCACGGACCACCCTGAGATCGATGCCGACCTGGCCGTCACGCTGGACCGGCCGGGCACGGAGGTCGCCGAGGACACGCCCGTCGTGCGCGGTCTGCTCGAGGCGCTCGACGAAGAGGGCGTCGCGCCGGCGGTCCGTGGCATGAGCGCCTGGGTCGACGCGGCGTACCTGAACGAGGCGGGAATCCCCGCCGTCTGCTTCGGGCCGGGCTCCATCGAGCAGGCCCACACCGCCGACGAATGGATCGACGCCGAGGAGATCCGCGTCGCGGCCATGGTTCTCAGCCGCTTCGCGCGCGCCCTGGTGACGAACTTGGACGAGGCTTAGAGATTGCGGCATGCCTACACCCTCGAACGCCCCTGACAACGTGCCGCTCGAGCAGGGACGGAAGTCGGCCATCGACGCGCTCTGCGACCACTTCGCTGACGACCGGCTGACAGTCGAGGAGTTCGAGCGCCGCCTCGACGCGGCCCACCAGGCGCGTTCCTCGAGCGAGCTCGACGCATTGCTCGCGGATCTCCCGACCGCGCCCAACAGCCTGGCGCGCAGGGCGGCGTCCCCCGAGCAACGCCCCGGAGGTCAGGAGCTGGCGGACCCCGACCGGGTGAAGGACCGCGAGCTCGTCGTCGCCATCATGGGCGGCAATGGTCGGAAGGGACGCTGGTCGCCGGCACGTCACAGCGTCGTCATGGCGGTCATGGGTGGGGCCGAGCTGGACTTCCGCGACGCGGTCATGCCCCCTGGCGTCACCGAGGTGCAGATCTACGCGTTCTGGGGCGGAGTGGACATCCTCGTGCCGCCGGACATGCACGTCGAGAGTACGGGCTTCGCCGTCATGGGAGGCTTCGACCACGCCGCCGAGGATGCCGTGGAGCCGAGTCCGGGAGCACCGTCCCTCCGCATCACGGGCATCGCGGTGATGGGCGGCGTCGACATCTCGGTCCGCCGCCCCGGCGAGACCGCACGGGACGCCAGACGACGGCGACGGCTCGAGCGGCGGGAGCAGCGGCGGCTGGAACGGGGCGAATAGGTCCCCGGGGAGAGGCCCCGAGGTCGCCGATCCAGCAGACCGGCAACCCCGGGGGCGCCGAAGCTCACCCGCCGAGCGTTCTTCCCAGGTAGTCCTTCAGCCGTGTCCAGGCGTCGAGCGCCGGCTCGGTCCGCGTCGCGGGATCCTCGTCCACGCGCAGCCAGAACCCGTGGTCGACGTCGTCGTAGATGTGGAGATCGTGCTCCAGACCGACGGCGTCCATGGCGGCCTCGAACGCCGTGACCTGTTCCGGTGACGGGCCACTGTCGAGCCGGGCGAACGTCCCGTAGACCTCGTGGTCCATCGTGCGCAGCGCCTCGGGGTCGTCGACGAGACGGCCGTAGAAGATGGCCGTGGCCTCGTGGTTCTCACCGTCGAGACCGAAGGAAAGCGCGATCCCCCCTCCGAAGCACCATCCCATGGCGCCTACACGCCCGGTGACGTCGGGCCGTCCGCGCAGGTATCGCACGGCCGAATTCAAGTTCTCTACCACGCGCGGCATGTCGTTCATGCTCTCCTGCACGAGCGCCATGTTCTCATCGGGGTTCGATCCCGTGCGACCCTGGAAAAGGTCCGCCGCCAGCGTCACGTACCCCTCCGCCGCGAAGTCGTCGGCCATCTGACGAACCCGGTCGCTGAGGCCGTTCCACTCGTGGATGATGACCAGAGCCGGGAACGGACCGTCGCCTTCCGGCACCGCCAGATACCCGACGGTCTCCTCGTCACCCGGCACGTAGCTGAGGTCCATCCCCTCGAGGGCTCCACCCTCGCCCACGATGGCGGACGGCAACTCGCCCGCAGCCGTCGGCGAGACCGCGATACGCGATTCGACCGCGGACATCGATGCTTCGGAACCCGTATCGGCCTCATCCCCGGCCCCACCGCACGCGGCGAGCGCGGCCAGGATGGTCAGCGCGGTGTATGGTCGCTTCATGCCTCTCGACTCCTCTCTGATGATTCGCCGGCTCCCTGTGGAGCGCGAAGCTTGAAAGGGATGCAACACGGGCCTGTGGGGCAAGGGAGCCGCGACCCACGATGTGTCCCCCATTGAGGACGACCCCGTGGCCAACGGAGTCGTATGGACAGGGCCGTCGAGCACCCCCCTGGGAAGCGGGAAGGCGCGCACCGCCTGGCGTCCGGGGCCATTACATGGCTGCAGGAACCGATTGGGCACGCCTCTTGTACTTAGTCAGCGCAGGTGACGGGATCCGTAAAATCTTGTAGGATCACGTCCCGCGTCCGCGTCGGTGTTTCCGGCCGGAGCGTCCGTACCATGAACGGCGAGCAGATCCTCGCCGAAGGACAGGAGATTAGATGTTGCGACAGAAGAGCACGAAGCTTCTTTCTGCGATGGTCCTTCCGGTCGGCATCGCGCTTGCGGTCCAGGGTAGCACCCCGGACGCCGCCCCGGTCGACCGTGCGGAGTCCATGTGGGCCCACCAGGCTATCGAAGTCAGCTACGAGTCGGACGTCGTGCCGATCCTCCAGGAGTACTGCCTGAGCTGTCACGGCGGTCCGGGGGCCGACGGTGAGATCGTCATCGAGCTCGGGTACGATATGAGCACCTACGAAGGGCTGATGGCCGGGTCGGACTACGGTCCGGTGATCGAGCCGGGCGATCCGGACGGGAGCCTCTTCCTCGAGATGATCGTCAACGGTGACATGCCCGAGGACGGCGACCCGGTTCCGGCCGAGTTGATCGAGGTCCTCCGGACATGGATCGCAGAGGGCGCGCAGAACAACTGACGCCAGACGCGACTCCGTAACGACAGAAGGGCCGTCCGCTTTCGAAGCGGACGGCCCTTCTTCGTTTCTCCCGTCAGGACCGGGGTCCGGTCGTGGCGACTACTCCTGGGAGTCCGTCGCCCGGTACCAGTCCTCCCGGATCCAATCCACGATCAGACCCATGTCCCGGTCGGTGAGGATCTCGTCGGCGCCGAAGGCCGGCATCCGGTCGTTGTCCTCTCCGTATAGGCTCGGATGCGCGGGATCGTTCAGCATCCGCAACATCCAATCGCGCGACGCCCACCCGGTCAGCTCCGGTCCCTCCTGCTCGCCGACACCGTAGACCATGTGGCACCGTGTGCAGTCCACGACTTCGTTCACCACGGCGTCGCGACCACGCTCGATCCGCGCGGCCTCGGCCTCTTCCAGGTCCTGCTGGCGGGTGAGGCCCGCCTCGGCCGAGAGCCAGGCGATGACGTACTCGAGCTCCGCCCGCTGCTCGTCCGTCCAGGCATTCGGGATGCCACGCTGGACGAATCGCACCATCTCGCCGTTCCGGAAGTCGGTCGCTCCGAAGTACTCCGGGGTGTTCACCCGCTCGGGGTCGAAGAGCCCGTCCAACCATTCGCGGCTACCGAAGCCGTGGAGGTCCGCCGCCGAGGGGTCCTCGGCCGGCGGCGCTCCAAGACCGTCGTGCCCGTTGTACGTATGGCAGCTCGCGCAGTTGCTCGAGAAGAGCTTCGGCCCCTGGGTGAGCGGATCGTTCCGGAGTAGGTCGAGGGCTCCCGTCGGCGGGATGCCGGTGGGAGCGGCGGCGAGCTCCTGGACACGGTGCGCCTCCTGCTCGGCCTGCTCCTTGGCCATCAGGAAGTCCTCGTCGGCGCCGTCCTGGGCGTAGGCGAGGAACGTCAGCAGACCGACGCCCATGATCAGCGAGGCCATGAGGCCGAGGTTGAAACGGTGCCCGAGCTTCCAGTTCCCGAGGATCGGAATGAGGGCCACGACCGTCACGATCATCCCGGGAATGATCATCGCGCCCACGACCTCCCAGCCGGCCGGGAAATACTTCAGCCACTGGAAGAGGAACATGAAGTACCACTCGGGGCGCGCCGCCGCGTAGGGCTCGGTCGGGTTGGCCGGGGCTCCGAGGTGGGCTCCGCCCGTGGCGAAGACCAGGATCAGGACGGTCGCCATGACCGCCAACATCGCGACGGCGTCGCGGAAGATCTGGTCGGGCCAGAACATCGAGTCCGGCGCGTGATCGGGATCCTTGACCGTGATCCCGTGCCTCCGGAACAGATAGATGTGTCCCACGATCAGCAGCACGATGGCCGCGGGTATGATTCCCGCATGCAGCGCGAAGAAGCGGGTCAACGTGAGATGCCCGTACTCCGGGCCGCCGATCATGAGCTTCTGGACCTCGGGGCCGACGAACGGCGTGATCGCCGCGATGCTCGTCGCGACCTTCGTGGCCCAGTACCCCTTCTGGTCCCAGGGCAACAGATACCCGGTCAGCGAAAGGGCGAGCACCAGGCCGAGGAGGCCGAGCCCGAACCAGAAGTTGACCTCGCGCGGCGCGCGATACGCTCCGTCGATGACCACCTGCATGAGGTGGAGAAGGAGGAGTACGACCGTGACTTGCGCCATGTAGTGGTGGATGCCACGAAGGAGCCATCCACCCCACATCTCGTACTGGATGTAGTAGACGCTCTCCCAGGCGCCCTGCGCGTTCGCACTGTAGGCCGCCCACAGGATGAGTCCGGTGACGAACTGCACCCCGATCGCGAAGGTGAGCGTGCTGCCCCAGACGTAACGCCACCGCGCGCCGCCCGGAATCCGCTCGTAGAGTGCTTCGCTCAGGAGACCGCGGTAGCCTGTCCGGTCGTCGAGCCAATCGAGCATCGCCTTCATACGATCGGCACCTTGTGCTCTTGTCCCGGCTGGAAGTTCTGGAAGCGAACCCAGACTTCGTCGTCGTTGCGGATCTCACACTCGAGCTCGTCCATGGCGCGCGGGCTCGGGCTGGCCGGATCGTCGATCGATCCGTCCAATGCGAAGCGGCTGCGATGGCACGGACACGCGAAGTGCGTCGCGCCCGGGGCCAGGTTCACGAAGCAGCCGGCATGAGGGCACACCACGTTCAGGCACCGGAGCTCGTTCTCTTCCGTGCGCCTCAGGTAGACCGCTCCGACCGGCGTGTTCTGGTAGGTCGTCCACCCGTCGACCCTGTCGGTCGACACGGTGAACTTCCTCGGCACGCCATCGGCCGGCAGCACGGGCAGCTTGGTCACCATGACCATGGCCTGATCGTCACGGGTGCGGCGCAACGGATCGAGCAGCGTCGCCACGCCCGCGAGGGCGGGGGCCACACCGGCGAGACCGCCGGCGATCACGGCCCCCATCGCGGCCAGGAAGTTGCGGCGTGGCTCGCCGTCGGGCTTCGGATTTTCGTCGCTCATAAATGCAATTCGTGCGATGATCGATTGGATCAGCCGGACGGCGAACCGTCGCGACAAACGATGTCGTGGGGATGCGGCAGGGACCCACCTGTATCTGAGCCCGGGTCCGGCCGAGCGGCCGCAATATACGGCAGATCCGGCCTCGATCCCACTGGACGGGCCGCCGTAGACGACGGTGGCGCGTGAGATGAAGCTGGCGAGGGTACAGTCTCGTCCTCATGTTCGCCAGCAACACTCACGACCCCAGGAGATAGACATGCTTCCTCGCTGCACTGTTGACGTCGTACACCGCCCCGGAGGGCGCTCGGGCCTCCCGGGAGCGATGCTAGTGTGCCTGGCGGCGCTCGTGGGCCTCCCCCAGCTCGTCGCCGGTCAGGAGCCCATCTCCGACCCGGCCGAGGGCGTGCCCGGGGTGGCGACGTTCTCGATCCTGGGGTACGACCCCGAGACCGGAGAGGTCGGCGGTGCGGTGCAGTCACGCGTGTTCTCCGTCGGCAACGGCGTCCTGTGGGCGGAAGCCGGTGTGGGGGCCGTGGCCACCCAGGCGATCATCGACGTGAGCTACGGACCCCAGGGGCTCGAGCTGCTCGCAACGGGCCTCCCTCCGGAGGAGGTCGTGGCCGCGCTCCTCCGCAACGACCCCAATCCGAGACCGGAGGGATGGCCCATCGGAGGGCGTCAGTTCGCGGTCATGGACGTCGCCGGCAGCGTGGCTGCCCACACCGGGCCCGAAGCTTCCGACTGGGCGGGGCACCGGGTGGGACGTCACGTCTCGGCTCAGGGCAACATCCTGGCGGGACCGGAGGTGGTCGACGCTATGGTCGAGGCCTTCGAGCAGACCGAAGGGCACCTCTCGTTCCGTCTCCTGGCGGCGCTGGAGGCCGGTCAGGCGGCGGGCGGCGACCGGCGCGGGATGCAGTCGGCGGCCATGCTCATCGTTCAGGAAGACGGCGGCGTGTGGTTGAACAACGACGTCGTCCTGAGGCTCCAGGTGGACGACCACGAGCAGCCTATCCAGGAGCTCCGCCGATTGGTCGAGATCGCGGCGGCGCAGCGGGAGCGGATTCGGGGAGGTTCCTGACGCCCCTGCGAGACGCCCCTAGGATATCCCGCCGAGCGAGAGGTGTAGGTGCCAGCGCTGGATGGGTCGCTCGGGCACGTCGGTCACGGGACGACCTTCGAGGAGCGCCTGCCCGATCGCGCGGGCATCGCGAACGTCGAGCGCGGATGGGTTGAGCTTGTAGCCGACGTCCAGCTGCACGGCCCCAACCGGCGTGCCGATCGACACCCCCACGCCCGTGCCCCAACGCGCGCGGGCACCCAATTGGTCCGCGAGCAGCGCACCGTCCGTCGGGAGGAAGCGTCCGTCGGGCGTCCACACCCGCCCGCCGTCGAGGAACACGTGAAGGCCGTGTCCGCCTGCCAGGAAAGGGAACGGCGCCTCGAGCTGCACCGAGCCGGACCACCGGGCGAGGCCGCCCAGCGGCAGGTAGCGCGACGTCGGAACCGCCGAGCCGTCGGCGAACGAGAAATCCGGGGCTTTCGGGCCGAGCAGGTCGGTACCCCATCCACGCACGTCCTGGCTGCCTCCGGCGGTCAGGACCGCGTCGCGGAGCTTGATGTAGACCTCCAGGCGGTCCGACCCGTCGGGCGCCGGGACCGACAGGCCGAAGGGGAAGACCCGCCCACCGCCGATGCGGGCGCGGACGCCCAAGGACCTTCCCAGCGGGAGGTATCCTCCGATCTGGCCGACGAGCTTCCCGTACTCGACCGTCGAGAGAACAGGAGGCCCCGCCACTTCGGCGCTCCCGAACAAGTTCCAGTCGTGGTGCGGACCCTCTCCACCCTGCGGCGCGCGTGACCACTGCCCGATGGCGCTCAGCCTGCTGGTGCGGCGGTCGAGATCGAGGGTGTCCACCGAGGCCAGGACGTCCAGAAAATCGAAATCCTGGCCGACCACGGCGCCGGCCTTCGCTTCGATCACCCGGCGCGACGTGAGCGAGTACCGCAGCGTCACGTTCCGTCTGGCGCCTCGTCGATAGAGTGCCGACAGCTCCGTTCCCCATTGGACCGACTCGTCCCGCAGATCGTCACGGTACTCGACGAAAGGCCGGAGGACGCCCTCCACGCGGCGGTCGCCCAGCCACGGCTGCCGCAGGGAGGCCGACAGGCCGTAACGGCGAGCGGAGGTCGCCTCGGGCGCGAGATACCCGGTCCGCGCCTCCGTGGCGAGCTCGAGCGTCCGCGCCCCACCCAGGAAGTCTCGATGACTCCATGACACATCCCCCGAGACACCGGAGCCGGAGCCCCACCCCAGGCGCGACGACAGGAGATGAAGGCTCCCTTCCGTGACACGGATCCGCACGGCGACCCGATCGTTCGGGGTGTCGTCGTCACGCACGCTGTCGGGTTCTGTCCCCACGACCGCGACACGGACCATGTCGAGGCCGAACAGCTCGCTCTGCCCCTCCGCGAGCCTGGCTCTCGAAAACCAGTCGCCTTCCCGCAGTGGGACCTCGCGGAGGAGGACGTTCTCGGCGAGCCGCTGGTTCCCCTGCACCCGCACGGCACCGACCCGCATGCGGCGGCCCGACTCCACGGTCACCCGGAACCTCGCGAGCGAGCCACCCCCGGCATCCTCCAGAACCTCGACCGTGGCGCTGGTGCTCGCGCGGGGATAGCCACGGTCGCGCAGCCAGGCCGAGATCCTGTCCTGGTAACGCGCCCGGGCACCGGAGCTCAGGCGGGCGCCGCGCTCTTCGGCCAGCTCGGCGACGAACTCCCTCCACGACGGGCGCAGCTCCTCGGCCAGCGCGTCCTCCAGACGCCCGCCCTCGGGATCTTCGACCAGCATCGAGTCGAGGAGCAGCGGCGCGCCTTCCGTGACCACGTACGCGACGTCCACCCGATTGTCGTCCCCGTCCAGGATCACCTCGTAGGTCACCGAGGCCTCCGGGAAGCCTTGATCCCGATAGTAGCGCTCCAGACGGACCACATCCCGGAGCAGCGATGGTGGGTCGAACCGGGATCGGCTCGGTGAGGAGATCAGCGGGAGCACTCCGAGCAGCGAGCGAAGGCCGAAGAGGGCTCCGGGTCCTTCGAGCGTGATCTGCCGGCGGAGGTCGCCCGCGTCCAACGTCCGGCCCTCCGGGAACGCGAAGCCCACGGAGCCGATCTCGGTCTCCGAGTCAACGAGAAAGAGCGGAGTACCTTCCTGTCCGGCGGTGACGGCCGGGGTGGCGAACAGCAGCAGAACGACGACGAGGCCGACAGTCAGGGAGAACGCGCGCTCAGTCATAGGCGATCCTCGACCGGACGTAGAACTCCACGCCGGTGCGTCCCCCCGCACGGAGATTCAGCAGCAACCAGCGGACCGCCTGCAGCTCGGCCTCGATCTCCGGCTCGGGGGCGCGCTGCGTCGGGTCGTCGGACGACCTCTGCAGCGAGATGGGCTGACGGACCCCGAGGTAGAGGCTGGGTGACAGATAACGACCGGCGAGCAGGGTGACCCCATTCATGCCGTCGGTCGTGATCTCGACCACGTCGAGGCCCACCTGCTCCTTCGCATACGCCTCGACCGCGCCGCTCACCCGTCCGAGCGCGAGCGCTCCCCCCGTCTCGGTCAACGAGCCGTTGCCACCCTCGAGTGATTGGCTCGCGGGCCGGCCGGTGACCAGATAGGAGACCATGTCCGAGGCCTCAAGCGGAGGAGTCGACGAAAGTTCGAGGTCGAGCGCGTCCGGCGTGCCTCGCACCTCGAGCGTGAGGACGACCTCGGGCTCCCCCGGGTTCTCCCGGGACGGCACGGCATAGGCGGAGCGCACCTCGACCATCGTCGCGGCCGGGGTCCCGCGGAAGGTGAGTCGGCCTTCTTCGATGCTGAAACGACGCCCGAACTGTTCCACCCAGCTCCGCTCCGGAACAGCCTCGACGCTACCGACGAGTTGTAGCGAGTCCCCGGACTCCTTCGTCACCGACATGTCGCCACTGAACTGGACCGCAAGCTCCGGATTCGCGCGCTGGCGAACCCACGACGCACGACCCAGCCGCACGTCCAGATCCAGCTCCATGACGTCCATCAGCGGTGATTGCCCGCCCCCCTCCGACGGTCTCTGGTAGCCGAAGACGCGCGCCAACTCGTCCCACTGCTCGTCGGTGAGCGTCACCGGGTCGGCCGAGGAGCCGCTCATGAGATCGTCCAGGTACAGCTCGGAGCGCTCGACCTGGACGAGACCGGTGATGCGTGGCGCCAGGCCGGTCCCCTCGACACGCACGTCACCCGACACCGTCGCCTGGACGGCGGAGGAACGAATGGCCTCGAATCGGTCTGCCCGGACCTCGACGTCGTAGCCGGGCTCGGCCAGATGCTCGACCGTGACGGCGCCGGTCGCCGATAGCGAGCCGTCGCCGGAGTGCACCCGCACGGAGTCGAGCAGAACACGGGTTCCGTCCAACTCCAGGAGCGCCCGTGCCTCCCGGTAACGAACCCCGAGCGACGGAAGCGTCGCGGCGCCATCCCGGAGCGAGAACGTGCCGGACAAGGAGGGCGAAGCCGGGCTACCTCCCAGCTCGGCGCGTCCCTCGAGCGTGCCTCCGAGCTCCCGCGCGACGTCGTCCGGAACCATCGGCTGGAGCCACGCGACGGGGAAGGCTTCGGCGGAGACCGATCCGCTCATCGAACCGGCTTCGAGCAGGCCCTCGGTGTCTCCCGACAACGTCACGTGGAACGGGAGGCTCAAGTCCGCGCGAAACGACGGACCGGAGTCGAGCAGCACGACGCCGTCGACCTCGAGCGCCCGTTCTCGGTAGTCGAGGGTCACGTCGACGTCGCCCGGCGGCACGTCGGCCGGCGTCAGCCTGCTGTCGAGCCGGGCCGTGATCTCGGGCGCCTCGGACGTGCCGGACATGTCGACCTCTCCGGACACGCGCCCGCGCAGGGCGGGGTACCCGAACAGGTCGGCCAAGGTGGAGATCTCGAATTCCGTGACGCTGGCCCGCAGGTCGAGCGCACCCTCGGAAGGAACCGTGCCCTCGACGCGGAGGGCCTGTTCGGGTGTCGAGATCAGCAGGGAATCCACGCTGAAGCCGTCGCGGAACGAGACCCGCGCGGGGTACCCGAGGGTCCACCGGTCCTGGTCCGCGCGGAACGCGAGCTGCTCGATGCGCACCGCCGACGGGGCGGACCTCTCCTCGACCCGTGCCTCGAGCGCCACGTCCCGCCGACCATCGATGACCGCCGACGCCGTCACGAACAGCTCGTCATCCGGCTCGAGCCGTACGTCGATCTCGACGCGCTCGACCGGGGCGGTCGGTAGTCGGAGCCGATCCATGGCGAGTCTGGCCTCCCCCTCGACCCATCCTTCCAGCGGGGTCCTCCGCGCGGAGGCGTCCACCTCGAGACCCCGCACCTGGATAGCGTCGTAGAGGAGCGCCGAGAGCCGACCGGTGGCTTCGACCCGCAGGTCGTCGACGGCCCCTCGAGCGACGACGGTCAGCGTCGCCTCACCCGCGGCAAGCGTCCCCTCCGGCCGGAGCGCCCGCACGAGGTCCGACCGCGTGAGTGCCCCGACGAGTCGGATCTCTCCACCACCGTCATCGTCTACCCCGTCGGGCGCCAGGCCCGTCGCGGACCGTGGAAGGGTCCCTCCGCCGGACAGCTCGAGCCCGGCGACGCGCACGTCGAGCGTGTCGAGCCGCACCGAGCTCCGGTCGAGCGCGACGCGGGCCGAGGCGGACTCCACGGGCTCGTCCAACACGGCCCCCGAGTCCACCTCGACCCAGAGCGTCGCCCTGGTGGAATCGAGCTCGAAGCCCTCGCCCTCGAGACCGAGCCGCGCGAATCCGACGGGTCCGGTGAGGCCGTCCGCCGCCGGACGGGCGATCCGGCCGCTCAGCGTGTAGTTCGGACGATCGCCCCCGACGTCGGACCGACCCTCGAGCTCCAACGTCCCCGAGAGAAGCTGAGCGAGCGCGCGGGCCTGGACGACCCCCTCCGCCAGATCGACCTGGACGCCCAGCGTGTCGACTGCGAGGCTGTCGACGAAAGACGGAGCCAGATCGAGCGTGAGCGACCCGGTCGCCGTCTCGACCGACGATCCGTCGAGCCGGGCGACGAGCAAGCCCTGCAGACTCGTAGGCGGGACCAGCCCCCCGCTGAGCGCGCCCAGGTCGAGGTCCCGGAAGGCGAGCTCGGACACCCGCAGTACTCGGGTTTCCCCGCCGCCTTCCATCGCGACCCGTGCGCTGATACCCCCTTCTCCCGACGTGAGGGACGCATCGACTTCCAGACCGCCCGGCTCGAGACGAACGTCGATCTGCCCGGCGTCCAGCGGTGCCGTCCCGATCATCGAGGGGAGCAGGCCGAGCGCCATGGTGCCCGACCATCCTTCCTCGTCCCGGGTCAGTCCGCCGGTCCCGCTCCCCGAGAGGTCGGTCGACGGGACCGCGGAGCTGTCCGTGGCGGGGCCGGCCGCCAACACCCTCGCGTCCAGGTGCCGCCACCCGAGGGAGTCGATCTGAACCGTGTGGAAGTCACCTCCGTCGAACAGCGCCCGCGCGCGCGCACTGACGCGGCCCGAGTCCGGCACCGCCACCCGCATGACAAGGTCCAGCGCCTCATCCGCCGCGCTCGCCGACACCATGGCCGAGTCGAGCACCCATGGTCCGTAACTCGCGGCGAGGACGTCCACGCGCCCCGTGCCGGTCAGGGGCTCGGCGGACGTGACCTCCCCCCTGAGGTCCGCCGAGAGCCGGCTCGCCACCGTGTCTCCAACCAGCGCGGCCACGTCGAGGTCCCTCACAGTGCCGCTCGTGAGCCTGCCCGTGCGTGCGGACACGTCGCCCTGGAGCGCGAGCTCGACGCGTCCTCCGGCGGCTTCGAGCGTGGCTCGCCCCGTGGCGAGCCCGGCGGACAGCGTCGCATCGATCCGGCCGGGACCGACCAACATGGTCCGGCCCTCGGCGGCGCCACCCACCAGCGCGCGAAGCGAGTCGAGCTCGACCGTGGCTCGGGCGTCCAGGGAGTCCGGGGCGAGCCCGGTCCCCGCGGCCTCGAAGCGCCCGGAGCCCGAACGGAGCGCGAACCCGGCGTCCGTGCCGACTTCTCCGGGCGAGGCGTACGACACCGCGCCGTCGATCGTCCACTCCGGTCGCTCCAGAGCGCCCACACCGACCGTCCCCTCGGCCTCGGCGTCCAGGCCCACGAGGGTCCAGGCGCCCCGCCACGGATCGGCGGCACCCTCCGATTCCACGCTCAACCTGGCCCGACCGTCGAGAGGGCCCGACGGGTCCTCGACCTGCAGCTCCGCCACCAGGCTTCCGTGCACCCGCTGGAGTGTCACGCTCCTCAGTCCGAGGGTCAGGTCCAGGCGAGCGACGAGCGGACGGTCGAACAGGCCCCACGGCTGCGGGTCGAAGCTGCTCACCTCGACGCGTGCGTCGACGTCGGGTTCCTCCCGCGGACCCCAGACGGCGGCCTCGACATCCACACGGCCCGGAACACTCGCGCCGAGATCCGCCGTCACCCGCAGCGTATCGGCCAGTACTCGCATCTCCGCGCTTCCGCGGACGCGCACGCTGTCCGCCATACCCGCGGGCAGGAACGGTCCCACGTCCGCGAGATGGAGAGGAGCGATCTCGAGATCGAGCTCGAGCCCCTCGGGCGCGGTACCGGCGAGCGAGAGGGGAATCCGCCCGGTCGCGCGCACGTCGCTCTCCGGCGATGTGAGCTCGAGCCCGTCCACGACGACGTGGTCCCGTTCCAGCCTGCCCGAGGCCGCGACTCGACCCCAGCCTTCCGGTCGGTCGGGGGGGCGGAAGCGGGCGTGGAGCGTGTCCAGGGTTCCGCCCATCTCCTCGGCGAGCGAGAGGTCCCGAGCTCGAAGCCGACCCTCGCTCAGCCTCCAGGGCTCGTCGGACGCCGTGTCCGGAAGCGAGAGGGCGATCTCGCGGACATCGACCTCCAGGCGGTCGACCCCGAAGGTCCAACCGACAGCGCCCGTATCCTCGTCCGGTGAAGGAGCGCCGTCCCCGGACGGAACCGATCCGGACACCGCGACCCCCACGATCCGTAGAGTCTCCACGGACACGTGTCGCCGGAGCAGCGCCAGCATCCGGAAGTCGAGACCCACCGTGTCGACGGATACGACGAGCGTCGGCTCCGCGGAGGACCCGGTGGCCGCCTCGACCCCGGTCACCGTGATGTCGGTGAGCCCCCGCAGCGACGCCCCTCCCAGCCGGATCCGCAGCGAGTCCGAAGAGGCCGCCCCCGCCGCCGTCCGCGCCGCCCACGTGGCGACCCCGTCGATCTGAAGGGCCCCGACGACGAATACGAGTCCGAACACGACGAGACCCGTAAGCACCCCCACCACGCGAAGCGCCTGTCCGAGGCGCCTGCGGAACCATGGAGAGTCGCTCGGTTCGTCGCTCGAGGTCATGTCGGGGGGGTGGAGGGTGATGGCACCCCGGAGCCGTCGGGGGCCGCTCCCGCCTTACCCCGCCGGACGCCTGGGGATCATCACCGGGTGGAGGCGGAGGTGCTTGACGACCCGCCGCTGCGAGACTTCGCCGCCGTAGATGTTGCCGTCCTGGTCGACCGCGACGCCCTCGGGCCCACTGAAGCTGTTCACGCCCAGGTTGGGGTTGTTCCAGGTCTCGGGGATGAAGTGGAAGACCCAACCCGTCCTCGCGTCTCCGACGCGGATACCCCGCTCCCACCCGGCGTTGCGCTGGCCCGTATAGTCGTTCGTGGCCGGGCCGGACTCGGAGTCCGCCACGTACATGAGGTCGTGCTCGTCGATGAAGATCCCGCTCGGCCGGCCGAACTGGGTCCACATCGCGATGAAGTTGCCGTCCTGATCGAGCAGCTGAATCCGGTTGTTGTAGCGGTCCCCGACGAACAGTCGACCCTGGGAGTCCATGGCGAGCGCGTGCGGCTCGAGGAACTCGCCGGGCCCGTACCCGGTGCGGCCGATGGTCGCCACGTGCGTTCCGTCGGGCGCGAACTTCTGGATGCGGTTGGGCTCCGCGGGGCCGTGACCCTCGGCGATGAAGATGTGACCGTCAGGCGCCACCAGGACGTCGTTCGGGCGCGTCAGCCGGTTCGGCGCGTCGCCCGGCATCCCGGGCTCACCGATGGTCATGAGGAGCTCGCCCGTTGGGCTGAACTTCCGCACCGCGTGACCCAGTCCGATCTCCTCCGCGCCCTGAGTGGACGCGTCCGTGATCCAGATGCTCCCGTCCGGCTCCACGAACATGCCGTGCGGCCACGAGAGGAGTCCTGCCCCGAAGCTCCGGAGCACGTTGCCGTCGGTGTCGAGCAGGAGTACGGGATCGACGTCCGAACCGACGCACGTGTTCCGGCCGCACCGCTCCGCGACCCACATGTTTCCGTCACCCGCCGGATACATGGCGCTCACCGAGCCCCACTCCCGGCCGTCGGGCAGGTCGCCCCACGTGTAGTCGGGTCGGTAGGGGTTCGTGACGGACTGGGCCTCGACCAGGGCCGGCGATACGGCGATCGAGACCAGGACGAGAGCTGAGAGGGCGGACCGCATCGTGACGGGACTCCTGCGCGGGTGGACGGCCATCGGGACGGCGGGTCCCGTTAGGTTGCGCTGTCGGTCGAGGTCCCGCAACCGACCGGGACACGGTATGCTCCGGAACGGCGTTGAAGAACCACGACAAGGAAGGCAGGCGATGACGTGGAAGGTCGTGAATCCCGCGACGGGCGAGACGGTGCGCGAGTACGAGGACACCTCGTGGCCCGAGGTCGAGCGAGCCCTCGAGGGAGCGCAGGCCGCGCATGAGCGGTGGCGGCGGGAGCCCTTCGAAGAGCGTGCGCGGCTCATGCGACAGGCGGCCGAGCTGCTCCGCGAGCGAGCGGACCGTTACGCCGAGCTCATGGCCCTCGAGATGGGTAAGCCGCTGAAGGACGGCCGCTCGGAGGTGGAGAAGTGCGCGTGGGTATGCGACTACTACGCCGACGAAGCCGAGGGGCAGCTCGCGCCGGTGCCGGTCGAAACGCCGGACACGGGCGCGAAGACGTACTGGACCCACGAGCCGCTCGGGGTCGTGCTGGCCGTCATGCCGTGGAACTTCCCGTTCTGGCAGGTCTTCCGCTTCGCTGCGCCCACCCTCATGGCCGGCAACGCAGGCCTCCTCAAGCACGCCTCGAACGTGCCCGGATGCGCGCTCGCCATCGAGGAGGTCTTCCGCGATGCCGCCTTCCCCAGTGGCCTGTTCCGCTCGTTGCTCATCGGACACGAGGCGAGCGAGCGGCTCATCGAGCACGCCCTGGTGCGGGCTGTTACCCTCACCGGGAGCGTCCGGGCGGGAAAGGCCGTCGCGGCCAAGGCCGGATCGCTCGTGAAGAAGACCGTGCTCGAGCTCGGCGGGAGCGACGCCTACGTCGTGCTGGAGGACGCCGACCTCGACTTCGCCGTCGAGACGTGCGTGAAGAGCCGCCTCACGAACTCGGGCCAGAGCTGCATCGCCGCAAAGCGGTTCGTGGTGGTGGCGAGCGTGCGGGAGGACTTCGAGCGCCGCATGGTCGAGCGCATGACCTCGGTTCGCATGGGCGACCCCTTCGACGAGGCCACCGAGCTCGGACCCCAGGCCCGGACGGACCTGCGCGACGAGCTCCACGAGCAGGTGGAGCAGAGCGTGTCGGCCGGGGCACGCCTCCTGCTCGGGGGCAAGCTCCCCGACGGGCCGGGGGCGTTCTATCCGCCGACGGTGCTGACCGACGTCACGCCCGGCATGCCCGCCTACGACGAGGAGCTGTTCGGCCCGGTCGCGGCCATCATCGAGGCGCGGGACGAAGCCGAAGCCATCCGCATCGCCAACGACAGCGTCTTCGGCCTCGGCGCGGCTGTGTTCACGCGGGACCACGAGCGCGGGGAGCGCATCGCGCGCGACGAGCTCCAGGCCGGCGCCTGCTTCGTGAACGCCTCCGTGCGGTCCGACCCCCGGCTCCCGTTCGGGGGCATCAAGGAGAGCGGGTACGGGAGGGAGCTGTCGCCCCTCGGCATTCGCGAGTTCGTGAACGTGAAGACCGTCTGGGTGGGGTGATGGCCCTCATCCCTCGATGGTGGCGAAGAGGTTGTTCAGTGACTCGGTCAACGTCGGATGCGAGAAGGCCGAGTCCCGGAGGTCGCGCCAGGTGAGCCCGCCCATCATGGCGATCTGGATGGCCGACGCGATCTCGCCGCCCTCCACGCCGAGGATCGAGGCGCCCAGGATGCGCCCGGTCCCGGCGTCCACGACGGCTTTCATGAGCCCGCGGGTCTCGTCGGTCTCCACGGCCCGCGCGGCCCGGCTCATCGGCATGCTCGCGATGAGGACGTCGCGGCCCTGCTCCCGTGCCTCGCGCTCGGTGAGTCCGACTCGACCGAGCTGCGGATCCGTGAAGAGGGTGTAGGGCACGATCCGGCCGGCCCGCGACGCGCCCCCGTCCCCGAGCACGTTCTCCCGCACGACCCGGTAGTCGTCGTAGGCGATGTGCGTGAAAGGCGGGCCGCCGTTCACGTCGCCGAGAGCCCAGACCCCGTCGGCCGTCGTGCGCAGCGCATCGTCGACCCGGATGAATCCACGCTCGGTGCGTTCGACGCCCGCTCGCTCCAGGCCGAGATCGTCCGCGTTCGGCACACGACCGACCGCCACCATCAAGTGGGTGCCACGGACGCCCGCGTCCCCTCCGGCGTCACCGAGGCGCACCTCGACCCCCGGCCCATCGGCACGTACTTCGCTCGCCGGCGCCCCGCACCGAAAGTCGATGCCGTCTTCCTCGAGGATCTCCCGCAACGCCTCTCGGATGTCGTCGTCCTCGCGGGGAGCGATCCGGTCACCAGCCTCGATAACGGTCACGCGCGACCCGAAGCGTCGGAACATCTGGGCGAACTCCAGCCCGATGAAGCCCCCGCCGAGCACGACCAGGTGCTCTGGCACCTCCGCGAGCTCCATGAGCGACGCGTTGTCCAGCCAGGGCACCGTGTCGAGGCCCTCCAGGTCGGGGACACGATTCCGCGTGCCCGTATTGATGAACACCTGATCCGCGGTCAGGGACCGCGTGCCCCCTTCGGCGAGCGCCACGTCCACCGCGCGAGGACCAGTGAAGCGGGCGGTCCCGAACACCAGGTCCACGGTGTCGATCCGCCCGAGCCCCCTCTCCCCACCGGAGCTCCAGGCGTCGACCATGTCGCGCTTCCGACGCCGCACCACCTCGAGGTCCACCTCGACGTCGCCGACCCTCACGCCGTAGTCCCCGGCCCGCCGCGCCAGGTGGGCCACCCGGGCACTCGCGACCATGGTCTTCGTCGGCGTGCACCCGTCGATCACGCACGTTCCGCCCACCCGGCCCTTCTCGATGATGGCCACGCGGCGGCCGGCCTTTCCGAGGGCTCCGGCCAGGGGCTTCCCCGCCTGGCCCGTGCCGATGACGATGGCGTCGAAATGCTCCATGGACTGCTCCGAAGGTCGGGGTTCCGCGACGTCTCTCGGCTGTCGAACGCCTGGTCCTCGGGAAGGGTTCCCAAGCTCCCGGGCACGATGGAGGCCCCGGCGCCCGTCCGCCTGCTCCGTGACGCACCTGTGCGGAAGCCGGTACCGTACGGTCGCGAAGGGCTGAGACGATTCGGTCGGACACTCACCGGACACGCATATCGACATCCCAGCCAATCGGCTCGCACAGAAAGTCGCGGCGCTCCTCCTGATCGCGCTCCCGATCGGGTGGGGCCTCTCTCGTCCATTCAAGGTCGGTGTGGGTGAGAAGGCCCTTTCGGGGCTCGAGTGGGAGGCGTCGCCCGGTGTCCCGGGAGCCGCGACCGGGCTCGCACGAGCCTCTGAGCAGCTTCCGATCCGCATGGTCGACGCCGGCGGTGTCGGCATCCCGGCCGATACCGCGGCATGGGGAACGACCTACTCCCACGCGACCCACGCGTTCGACCAGCTGGTGCTCTCCGAGGCCCCGTGGCTCGACGAGGAGGAGGGCGCCCGGATCCGGGCCGACTGGGAAGCTTACGTGCACCGCATGGCAGGGATGGGCAGCAACGCGGTCGTCCTCGATGCGTTCCTCGAGACCATCAACTTCGACCGGGTCGGCGATGGGCTGGAGGTCTATCCACGCACCGAGCCTCTGCGCCAGCGGCACCTGGCGTACCGTTCGTTCTTCGAGGAGCTCGCCCGTGAAGCGGACGCGGTCGGCATGGCCACCTATCTCAAGACCGATCTACCGGTGGTTACGCCCGCGCTCGATCGCTACTTCCGTGCCCGACTGGGGGCGGCCGACACCGACGACCCCCGGTTCTGGGGGGTCTACGCCGCGGCCTTCGAGGAGCTCTTCGAGACCATGCCCGGAGTCGCGGGGGTGGTGGTCCGCATCGGCGAGGCAGGCCCCCTCTTCAACGTCGACGGCACCGAGTACGCGAGTTACATGGGTGTGCGCACCCCGGCGCAGCTCCAGCTCATGCTGCGCACGCTGCTGCCCGTCTTCGAGCGCCACGACCGCAACCTCGTCTTCCGGTCCTGGTCGGTGGGCCTCGGGCCACTGGGCGATCTCCACCACGACCCCGAGACGTACCTGAACGCCCTGGGCTCCATCGACAGCCCGGCGCTGGTGGTGTCCACGAAGTTCGTGGCGGGCGACTACTTCGGCTTCCTGCCCCTCAACCCGACGCTCCTGGTGGGAGATCACCGGCGGATCGTCGAATTCCAGGCGCGCCGGGAGTACGAAGGCTTCGGCGCCATCCCGAATTACCTCGGTCACGCCCACCGCGAGGCTCTCCACCAGGTGATGGAGGCGAACCCCAACCTCGTGGGCACGTCCCTCTGGACCCAGGAAGGCGGGCCGCTGCGCGCCGGCCCTCTGTCTCTCTTCGACGTCACCGGCTTCTGGCGTTGGACCGACGCCAACGTATATGCCACCTCCCGATTGGCCGTCGATCCGCACGCCGACCCGCGCACCCTGGCGGTAGAATGGGCACAGGTCGCCTTCGATGCCGATCTCCGCACGGCGACGGCCCTCGCCGACATCCTCGAAACATCGCGGGAAGCATTGGAGAAGGCCCTCTACGTTCGACCCTTCGCCCGCACCCGGGTCGAGATAGCGGGCATCGAGGTTCCGCCCATCCTCTGGATCTTCGAGTGGGACCAGGTCGGGGGATGGAGCTCGGTGCTCGGCACCCTCTACCGGACCGTGCGGGACGAAGTGGACACGGCGATCGGTGAGGGGCACGAGGCGGTGCGGCTCACTCGGGAGATGAAGGCCCGGCTTCTCGCGCTCGAGCCGGCTCTCGGCGGGCACCCGGACTGGGCGGGCCTGGTGCGCTCGCTCGACTATCAGACCAGCCTGTATGCGACGCTGGCGGAGTTTCGGGCGTACTTCCTCGGGTACCATCGCTGGCTCGAGGAGGGCGGAGACGCCACCGACTGGAGGCTCGCCGCCGACCGCTTCACCTCGGCCGCCGCCGAGCACGAGACCATGTTCGCCGCCGACCTGGACTTCCCTGCGTTCCACTTCGACGGGGCGGTAGGTCTCGCGAATCGGACGCTGGACGGGAGCGCGGAAAGGACCTCCGCCCGGATTCTCGTGCTCCTGCTCGTCTTCGTGCTCACGCTGATCGCGCCGCTCCTCCTGGACCCTCCGGCCGTCCGGCGCCCGCGCGTGGTGGGGTGGATTCTCACCGCGACCGTGACTGCCGCGGCCTTGTCGATCCCGGTGCTCCTGCTCGCCGGGTCGGTCCCCCTGGGTGTCGGCCTGGCGGCGCTCGTCCTGATCTACACCATCGCATTGGTCCGCGGCCTCACCGGACCATGGCGAGGAGACGCCGGCCACCGCGAAGTCGCGACACCATTGGCGGCACTGCTGCTCTCGGCGGCGTTCGTGCTTCCGGTCATCGCGTTCCGGGGGCCGGACTACTTCTGGCTTCTCTTCTGGTCGGAGGACCCCTTCCGGGCCACCCTCTTCGCAGTGGCGACCGCGTCGGTCCTCTGGTCCCTAGCCTGGTCCTACGGAGTCGCGCACAGCGTGAGCGGTTGCCCGTCGTTCGCCGCGGGAACCGTGCTCGCGGCGAGCGGGACGACACTCCTCGTGCTCAGCGCTCTATTGCCGGATATGGAAACGACCCTGACCGCTCTCGACGAGCCCTTCCACTTGTTTCCCATGACCACGGCCATCGTCAACGGCGTGACACACTACGCCGGCCTGCCCGATGTCGTGCTCCGCATTCCGGGGATGGTCGGTCTCGGCTTCGTCGTCGCCGGCTTCGGCCTCCGCCGACGGGGCTCGCCGGGCATCCGTCGGTGACCTCCCGGGCGCCGACTCCCCCTGATCAGCGCTACAGCTTCGTGACACGGTCTTCACATGGCCGCGACCGGCCTCGGCCATCGTACAGACGTAGGCCTGCGGCAGTCTTGGGCCTCATCCTCGACGCGAGGAGCGTCCGATGAAGATCGCTCTGTTCACCGACACCTATCCGAACGACATCAACGGGGTCGCGCGGACCCTCGGGATGCTGGTCTCGCACGCGGAAGCGCGTGGGCACGAGATCGCGTTGGTGTCTCCTCACGTGTCTCCGAGCGCGGCCGAGAAGACCGTACTGCATCGGCAGCTTCCGGGCATACCCATCCCGATCTACCCGGACCTCCAGCTCGCCCGCGGCATCGACGGGAAAGGCAAGCGGGCGCTTAGGGACTTCGCCCCCGACGTCGTCCACGTGGCGACCGAGTCGTCGGTGGGTCTTTCAGGACGACGTTGGGCCGTTCGAAACGGCGTGCCGCTGGTGACGTCCTTCCACACCAACTTCCCGGCCTACGTCGCGTCGTATCGCGCGCCGTTCCTGGAGCCGTGGGTGTGGCGCTACCTGCGCTGGTTCCACGACCCGGCCACGACGACACTGTGCCCGAGCCGAGCGACGCTCGCGGAGCTCGAGGCCCACGCCTTCCATGGCCGTCTCGGCATCTGGTCACGGGGGGTGCGCACCGAGCTCTTCGACCCGGAGCTGCGTTCCGAAGAGGTCCGGCAGCGCATCGCCCCCGGTGCGGACCGCATTCTTCTGTATGCGGGGCGCATCGCGCACGAGAAGAGGGTCGATGTCCTGCTCGACGTCTACCTCCGTGTCCGCGACCGTCTCGACGAGCGGGTCGCCCTCGTCTTCGTGGGTGACGGCCCGGCTGCGGCGGGCCTCCGCAAGCGCGCCCCGGACGATGTCCACTTCACCGGATTCCTGCGGGACAGGGCTCTGGCCGAAGCGTACGCGGCCGCGGACCTGTTCGTCTTCGCCTCGGAGACGGAGACGTTCGGCAACGTCGTGCTGGAAGCGCTCGCCAGCGGGGTGCCCGCCGTGGCGGTAAACCGCGGCGGGGTCACGGAGACGGTCCTGCCCGGAAAGACCGGGGCGCTCGTGCCCCCCAACGACGTCGTAGCGTTCTCCGACGCCTGCATCCGCCTCCTCGAGAACGAGGACGAGCGGCGTCGCCTGGCGGAGGGCGCGCGATCCGAAGCGCTTTCCCGCAGTTGGACCACCGTCCTGGACGGCGTGCTGGACGCCTACGACGGAGCAACGTCGCTCGCTCGACCCGCGAGCAGGCAGAAGGCCAGGTGGAGCCACCCCCCCCTGACCCGGGACGCGAACCTACTGGGTGTGGATTGAAACCATGAACGGAATCATGCTCTCGCTCACCGCCATCGACCAACGACTCCTGTGCGCGTTCATCACCCGGCGGCGTCGCCTCGGTAAGCTCGCGATGCGCTGGATCACCAAGCTCGGCAATCCGACCGTGGTGATTCCGATGACCCTCGCCCTCGCGTTCCTGGCACAGGGACCCACGTCCTCCGCGGGAGGCGTCGCGGCCTGGAGCCTCGCCTTCTCCCACCTCGTGGTGCACGTGTTGAAACGCACGGTCACGCGGCCCCGGCCATCGCTACCCGGCGGCCTCTCCTGGCTGATCGAGCCGGAAGACCGCTTCTCCTTTCCCTCCGGACATGCCGCCGCAGGACTCTCGGTCGGCCTCCCGATCCTGATCTTCGTGGGCGGGGTGCTCGGCGCGGTCGCCCTCGCCCTGGGGCTCCTGGTGGGCGTGAGCCGCTGCTACCTCGGCGTGCACTACCCCTTCGACGTACTCGCCGGATGGAGCCTCGCGGTGGCCACGGTCGGAGCCGTCCTGCTCATGGGGATCTGGTAGCACCCGAACCACTCGTCCAGGTGCACGACGGGGGCAGTGCAGCGGCCATGTTGCTCGCCTTCTCCAGCCCCGCCAGCAACCGCCGGTGGAGCGCGACCCGGAAACGCTCGGGCACGACTCCTTCATCGGCCTCCCAAGCCAGAGCGCACCGCGCCAGCAGCGTCTCGTCAGACAGGACCCCGAACTCGTCCTGGGCTCTCGTGAGCCCGCGCGTGTCGAGCCCCGCCCACTCGCGCGCATAGCGGAGGTTGCGGAGGCGTCTGCGAAGAGCGTGTGCGGACCGCAGGGCCGGTAGTTGCAGGCAGGTCCGCAGTGAGGGAGCCTCCGATTCGGGGGTTACGAGCGAGAGGTCCTCGCCCTCGAACCGGCGGGCGGCCTTGGTCACCCGCCGCCCGTAACGGCCCAGGCCCTCCTCGGCGCGGCGGGGCTCCAGTTCCGGGAGACAACGGAGCGCCCGCACGAGACCGCGGTACCGGGGCCCTTCGAATGGGGCGAGAGCCTGGTGCCTGATCGCCGCACGCTTGTCCGTCGCCCAGGCTCTCAACTCGCGAGGCACCCGGCTCTCAGTAAGCAGAACGTCGAGATCGCGGAGGGGGCCGACGTGGTCACTCAGCCACCGAACGTCGTCCTCGAGCACCCGTAGACCCGAGAGCTGCAGCCCGACCCGGATGCGTCGACAGGTGACCCGGAGGGCGTGAACCCCCTCCGGATCGTCGCCCACCCGCGCCACCGCAGCAGCAGCCTCCAACCGATCCGCGCCGTCCGCGAAGGAACGCAGCCTCCCGCTCATCACAACCTGCGCACGAGCCTGGGCGTGAGCAGGAGGGTCAATGTCATGGCTCCGGAAGCCACGGGACCCTCGAGAACGGCGACTCCGCCCTTCGCGAGGCGGAACGCCGCACCGTCGGCAGGAGAGGCCGTGACCAACCAGGCCAGTAGCGCGCTCAGGTGGGGCTCGTGTCCGACGACCGCCACGTCGCCATCCCACGTCGCCAAGGTCTCGATCAGCTGGGTGCTGGGCGCCTCCGTAAGCTGGTCCAGGACCGTGGTCGAGCCCTCGGCGCGGAGCCGGGGCACGAGCGCCTCGGCGGTCTGCAGAGCGCGCAGCTTCGGGCTGTGCGCGAGAACGTCGAAGCGCATCTCCATGCGGGCCAGGGCCCGCACCACCCTCGCGAATCGCCGCCGGCCCTTACCGGAGAGGGGTCGCCGGTCGTCGTCGGCCCCGTCGGTGGCGATCGCGTGCCGGACCAGCGTCAGCGTCATGGCCGGCCCTTACCGAGGGCCAGGCCGGACGGCGGAGTCCGTGATCCAAGGGACTGTTCGCGAGCCCCTCGTCGGACCATGCGCCCGAGCCTGGAAGAGCCGTGAAGGCCCTCAGCAGTGCTCTTCGTACGCCTTCTGCAGGTCGGCCGCGATGTCCTCGGGATGCCGCCCCTCGATCAGGTGGCGCTCCATGAAGTAGACCAGCTCGCCGTCCTTGAAGAGCGCGACGGACGGAGAGGACGGCGGATAGCCGGTGATGTACTCCCGCGCCTTCTCTGTGGCGTCGAGGTCCTGCCCGGCAAACACCGTGGTCAGCACCTCCGGCTTCTTCTCACCCTGGAGCGAGAGGTAGACGGCGGGACGCATCATCGCAGCCGCACAGCCGCAGACGGAGTTGACCGCGAGCAGGGTGGTCCGCTTCTCCGACCCCAGCTTCGCGTCGACGTCATCGGGTGTCTTGAGCTCGCTGAAGCCGATGCGGACGAGGTCCTCGCGCATGGGGGCGACCATCATCTCGGGGTAGGGCATATCGATCTCTCCTGTGCCACGGGCCTTCCGCCCTCATTGCCGACGGGACGGCCGCTGGAAGGGCACCGCTGATTCGAGCTACTTGAACTTCGAAGTTCACCGGACCGACACGTGATGTCCACGGGGCGGGCCGGGTGGGAGGAGGGATACACCCCGACCCGGCCCGGGATCCGGCGCCCGGCGCCCTCTAACGGACGAACGTCCGCGGAGCGGCTCGTATTGCGGGAGTCCGGCCGGCTTGGCCACCTTGTCCCCATGGAAGCGACAAAGGACATCGTTCGACTCAGGGTCAACGGCGACCGGCACGAAGTCGGCGTCCCGACGCACTATACGCTGCTCGAGACGCTTCGCTACGCGCTCGGGCTGACGGGCTCCAAGCAGGGGTGCGACAAGGGGGACTGCGGCGCCTGCACGGTGCTCGTCGACGGGGCGCCGACGCTCTCGTGCATCACGCCGGTCTGGGAAGCTGCCGGAGCCGAGATCCGGACGGTCGAAGGGCTGGCCACGGCCGAGGGCCCGCACCCGCTCCAGGACGCCTTCGATCTAAAAGGCGCCGCCCAGTGCGGTTTCTGTACCCCGGGCATCCTGTGCTCCGCGGCCGCGCTGCTCGACTGGAACCGGGCCCCCACGCGCGAAGAGATCCGCGAGGCACTCTCCGGCAACCTGTGCCGCTGCACGGGCTACGCGAAGATCTACGACGCGGTCGAGGTGGCGGCCGCGCGGCTCCGGGGCGAGGAACCCAACGACTCCACCGGAGGGTCCGAGCCATGATCAAGCCGAGCGATAATCGCAAGTCGGACTTGAAGTTGATCGGTCGCCCCATGCGGAAGGTGGAGGGGCTCGACAAGTCCACCGGCCGGGCCGTGTACACCGACGACATCGTCCTTCCCGGCATGCTCCACGGCAAGATCCTCCGGAGCCCGCATCCGCACGCGCGTATCGTCTCCATCGACACATCGGAGGCCGAGGCGCTCGAGGGCGTCCACGCCGTGGTTACCGGACGGGACATGGCCACGGCCTACGGGATCATCCCCTGGACCCCGGACGAGTACCCCCTCTGCACCGACCGCGTCCGCTACATCGGCGACGGAGTCGCGGCGGTCGCGGCCGTCGACGAGGACACGGCCATCCGCGCCCTCGACCTGATCCGGGTGGAGTACGAGGAGCTTCCGGCCTTCCACGATCCGTTCGCGGCCCTCGAGGCCGACGGCTCCATCCCGTACATCCACGATGCGAAGAAGGAAGGGTGGAACGGCAACGTCACGAAGAAGGTGAAGCTCGAGTTCGGCGAGGTCGATGCAGGCCTCGACGAGGCCGACGTCGTGGTCGAGGGCGAGTACTTCTTCGAGGGGACGACCCATGCCCCCATCGAGCCGCACTGCGCCATCGGGCTGTACGAGGGGAACGGCAAGCTGACCGTCTGGTCCGCGACCCAGGTGCCGCACTACCTGCACCGGGAGTTGTCGCGCGTCCTCGAAGTCGATCCCGCCAAGGTGCGCGTCATCCAGCCGCTGGTCGGCGGGGCGTTCGGCGGCAAGAGCGAGCCCTTCGACCTGGAGTTCTGCGTCGGCAAGCTCGCCATGATGACCGGGCGGCCCGTGAAGATCCTCTACACCCGCGAGGAGGTCTTCTACAGCCACCGCGGCCGCCACCCGTTCCACATGAAGTACCGGACCGGCGCCACCGCCGACGGGCTGCTCACCTCCGTCGACGCGAAGATCCTCCTCGACGGGGGCGCGTACGCCTCGTTCGGGCTCGTCACGACCTACTACTCGGGGCAGCTCCTGTGCGCGCCGTACCAGATGCCCGCGTACCGGTTCGACTCCACGCGCGTCTATACGAACAAGCCGGCGTGCGGACCCAAGCGTGGCCACGGATCGGTGCAGCCTCGCTTCGCCTTCGAGGTGCAGATCGACAAGCTCGCCGAGCGGGTCGGCATCGACCCCATCGAGTTCCGTAGACGCAATTTCATCGGGTCCAACACACGTACTGTCAACGAGTTACGCGTTACGTCCAATGGATTTCTTGAATGCATGGCCTCGGTGGAGCGGGCAAGCGGGTGGGCGGACAAGTTCCGTAAGATGCCCTTCGGCAAGGGAATAGGTATCGCGGGCTCGACCTACATCTCAGGGACCAACTATCCCATTTACCCGAACGAGATGCCCCAGTCCGGTGTCCAGATGCAGATCGACCGTTCGGGGCGCGTCGCGGTCTTCAGCGGGGCCAGCGAGATCGGCCAGGGATGCGACTCCGTGGTCGCGTACATCGCCGCCGAGGAGCTCGGGGTGCCACTCGACCACGTACGGGTCATGCGCGGAGACACGGACTTCACGCCGGTCGATCTCGGAGCCTATTCGAGCCGGGTGACGTTCATGCTCGGCAACGCCGCGATCGACGCCGCCCGCAAGCTGCGCCGCCTGATCCAGGAGGCGGTCGCCGAAGCGTGGGAGGTGAAGCCCGGCGAGGTGCTGCTGGCCGGTGGCCGCGCCTACTGGGCGCCCGACACCGAGCGCCAACTGCCGATTCGCGAGGCCTTCAACCTGGCCGAGGCGAAGTTCGGCACGCTGGGAGCGACCGGCTCCTACAACACGCCGAAGGACGTGCACGGCGAGTACCGGGGCGGCACCATCGGCGCGTCACCGGCCTATTCGTTCACGGCGCACGTGGCCGAGGTGGACGTCGATGTCGAGACCGGCATCATCGACGTGAAGAAGATCTGGGTCGCGCACGACTGCGGCCGGGCGCTCAACCCCGTGCTGGTCGAAGGCCAGATGGAGGGCTCGGCCTACATGGGCTTCGCCGAGGCGCTCATGGAGGAGCAGATCTTCAAGGACGCGGACCACGGGCGGGCGGGGCTCCACAACGCGCCGTCGCTCCTCGACTACCGGATCCCGACCAGCCTCGACACGCCCGAGCTGGAGTCGCTGATCGTCGAGTCGATCGACCCGGAGGGGCCCTACGGCGCCAAGGAGGCCGGCGAGGGCCCGCTGCACCCCTCCATTCCGGCCATCGCCAACGCGATCTACGACGCGATCGGGATCCGCATGGACCGGCTTCCGTTCTCGCCGCCCCGGGTGTGGCGGGCGGTCGAAGCAGCCCGCGAGGCGGGCACCCTGACGAAGCCCGCGGCTCCGCAACACGCGGCCGTCCCAGGAGCCGTGCCATGACGATCCTCCGTTGGAGCGTCGCCGTGATCGGCATCGTCGCCGCTGCGGTCGCCATCGTGGGCCTTCCGCTCGACGACCCGCTCGGCCCGGCCACCGCGGGTCCGTCCGAGCTGGAGGTGGCCGCCGCGGGGGACTGGCCCGCCGAGGACTGGAACGTCTTCCAGAGCACGGTGCGATGGGGGCAGGTGGCCCGCATCGACACGCTTTCCTTCGGGGATGCCGTCGCGGCCGTGGGCCGGCGCTTCGTGGGCACCGCGTACGTGCCCGGGACGCTCGAAGTCGAAGGACCGGAACGGGTCGTGGTGAACTTCCAGGGGCTCGACTGCGTCACGTTCGTCGAGAACGCGCTCGCGCTCACGCGGTTCATCCGCGAGGACGGACCCCGCTTGCTGGCGGACCGCCGCGCGGCCGAGGACCGCTACGAGACGCTCCTCGCCGAGTATCGGTACCGGAGCGGGCGCCTCGACGGCTATCCGAGCCGGCTCCACTACTTCAGCGAATGGCTGTCGGACAACGCACGCCGGGGATTGCTCGTGAACGTCGGCCCTGAGCTGGGCGCGATCCCGGACCCGGAGCCCATCGACTTCATGTCGACGCACGCCGACGCGTACCGCCAGCTCGCGGACACCGCGTTCCTGAGGATGATCCGCGAGACCGAAGCCCGCCTCTCGGAGGCGGAGCGGCTGTACGTGCCCGAGTCGCGCATCGCGCAGGTCGCCGAGCGGATCCGGAACGGCGACGTCATCGCAGCCACCAGCACGGTTCCGGGGCTCGACGTCGCCCACACGGGGCTGGCCCTCTGGATCGACGGCACGCTCCACCTGCTGCACGCCCCGCTCGTCGGCGAGGCGGTCGAGATCAGCGAGGTTCCGCTCGCGGATCGGATCCTCCGCATCGAAGGACAGGACGGAATCATGGTCGCGAGACCCCAGGAGCGCTGATAGACGATGCTGCGCATGGCCCCCTTCCGGCACCACCGGCCCGAGACCGTCACCCAGGCCATCGAGCTCATGGGCGAGCACGCGGGTCGCGCGATGTACGTCGCGGGCGGCACGGACGTGGTGCCCAACATGAAGCACCGCCTGTTCGAGCCCGATCACCTGATCGCCCTCAAGGGAATCGAGGAGCTCCGAGGCATCCGGGTCGAAGACGGTGTCCTGCGCATCGGGGCGGCGGAAACGCTCACGTCGGTGGCCCGTGACCCCGAGGTGCGGGCGCGCTTTCCCGCGCTCGCCGACGCGGCGGGACACGTCGCCGGGCCCCAACTTCGCAACATGGGGACGATCGGCGGCAACCTCTGCCTCGACACGCGCTGCACCTACTACAACCAGTCCAAGTTCTGGCGTAGCGCGCTCGGGTTCTGTCTCAAGAAGGACGGCGACGTCTGCCACGTGACCAGGGTCGGAAAGAAGTGCGTCGCCGCGCACTCTGCCGATACGCCGCCCGTCCTCATGACGCTGGGCGCCGTGGCGGTCATCGAGGGCCCAGACGGCCGGCGTGAGGTGCCCGTGACCGACTTCTTCGTGGCCGACGGCATCGCCAACACGGTCCGGACCGCCGAAGAGATCGTGACCGAAGTCAGGATTCCCCTGGCCTCCGCCGATCGTCGCCAGGCCTACGCGAAGCTTCGTCAGCGGCACGCCATCGACTTCCCACTCCTCACGGTCGCGATCTCCGCGGACGTCCAGGAGGACGGAGTCGTCGGCGGCATCGATGGCGTGGTGACGGCGCTCGGATCGCGTCCGAGAGCGCTTTCCGGTTGGTCGGACCTGGCCGAAGGGGAGCGCCTGGACGACGCGCTGGTCGATGAGCTGTGCGCCCGGGCCCACAAGCAGTGCCATCCGCTCGAGAACATCATCGTGGACACCGACTGGCGCCGCGCCATGGTGCCGGTGTACGTCCGGCGTGCGCTGGAGCGGATCAGGGCCGCGTGACGACCGGGGCGCCCCGCGCACCCGCGTCCGTTCGGGTCCGCGAGTGAATCCCCTCGTCGTCGCCGGGGTCGCGGCCGCGGGCCTCTACGCGCTCGACCGTCTTTCCAACTTCGTCGTGCGCCCGCGCCCACGCGCGCCCGACCGGACCATCGGCGAGCTCGAGGAGGTCGCTTACCGTGATTTCCGCATCCCCTCGGGCGATCATGAGCTCGCGGCCTGGGAGCTCCGGCCGCCCGGAGAGATCCGTCGACCCGTCTTCCTGGTCGCGCACGGATGGGGCGCCAGCTACGGCACCATCCTTCGGTTGGGCGAACCGCTCGCGAAGGCCGGGTACGAGGTCGTCCTCTTCGACGTGCGTGGCCACGGCCGGAACGAGGAGCTGCCCTATGTCACGGTACGCCACTTCCGTGACGACGTGACGGCCGCGCTCCAGTGGACCCGGGGCCGGTTCCCGGATCGCCCGCTGGTGCTCGTCGGACACTCGCTCGGAGGAGCGGGCGCGGTGCTCGCCGTCGCGGAAGGCGCCCGCCCGGACGCGCTCGTCCTCATCGCCGCGCCGTCAGACGTCATGAAGGTCACGGCGGAGTACATGTCCGACCACGGGCTCCCGGGTCGCCTCATCGTGGCCGCGTTCCGACCCTTCTTCTGGAGGAAGATCGGGAGCACGTTCCGCGACTTCACGCCCAGCCGGCGCATCCGCGAGGTCGACGTGCCGCTGCTCATGCTGCAGCCGGAGCACGACACCCGCGTCGTCCGCGAGCACGCGGACAGGCTCGCCGCCGCCGCGGGCCAGCCCTATGTGCTCATCGAGGGGGCCGAGCACACGGACGTGCTCGAGCACCCGAAGACGCTGGAGTTGATCGAAGAGTTCGTGGCGAGGCTGGGGTAGAACTCCTTCACGGCTTCAGCCCCCCAGCGGATCCGGGCATCCCTCGGTCCGCCGGGTATCCGCGATCTGCGTCACCTTCCACGCGGATCCGTCGTGCAGGAACTCGATCGAGTTGATGCCGCAGTGCCGTACGGCTCCGTCCAGATAGAACGTGTACGGCGTCCACGCGGACGCCATGTTTCCGTCCACCTGGATCTCGACGTCGTAGACGCGCTCGTCCCAGCGGCGCTCCGACGTACCGATGGCCTCGAGCCACCCCTCCACCGATTGGACGGTGACCGTCCCCGTCTCGTCGACCCCCGCGAACCGGGCGTCGGACGCGAAAACGGCCCGCACGAGGTCCGGATTCGCCGTACGCATACCCTCGAAGATCTGCTCCACGGCCGCATGTACCTCATGCTCGGCGTGCGATTGGGCGTTCGCCGGCGCCGCCAGCGTCAGCGCCAGCAACGTCGTGACCAGCGATCCGCATCCTCCCGTCATCCTCGTCATCACGCTCCCTCCATCAGGATCTCCAAAACTCAGAACGGCGACCTACGCGACGACTCAGTCGCCCGACATGCCGCCTGAAGACGGCGGTACGATGCCGTTCAACCGCATATAGGTCACGAGGTTCCCGTAGTGCTCCCAGGTGTGGGTCGCGTTGAACACGAGCACCCAGAGCCGTGAGCCCGTCTGGCCGAAGAGTGACACCTCCTCCATCAGCCGGGGTCCGCGAAGCTCCGAGTGCGCACGGTCACAGTAGGCGAACGCCGCATCGAGCCCGGCCGTCAGGCCGGCCTTGTCGGTGACTTCCTCGTAGTTCGTGGATGCCGGGGAGTCCTCACCCAGCGCGGCGGAGCAGAAGGCGTACGACGCGTTGGCGACGTGTCCGAGCAGCTCGCCGAACGAGCGGACCTCTTCGGTCGGCCGGTAGGCGAGCACGTCCTCGGGTACGCCGCGTGCGGTCTGGAGCACATAGTTCCGCACGGCCTCGTACTGCCGGCGGGCAGCGTCCATCGCCGGCATGTCTCCCCCTCCGCGCGGGCCCATCTGGGCGAGCGAGTCAGCAGGTGCGACGACGAAGACGGCGAGGGCAGTGAGGCAGGCGAGCCGGATGCTCGAGGCAAGGCGGGATCGGCGGTTCATGATTCCTCCAGGGCTGAGTGTCCCTGCAATCTGGATGGCCCCCGGCCCGACCCGCAATCGTATTCCTTGCACCGCGGGGGCACCCGCGCACATCGTTGGGGGAGTACCCCCTCTCGAGGTTGCCAGCATGTCCGACGCCCCGCCGCTGTCCCCGCCTGCCGACGTCACGATCGATGTCGGAGAGGGGAGGCTTCCGGCCGTCGTCTACGACGAGCTGCGGGCGATCGCCTCACGACACCTCGCCGGCGAGCGCCCCGGGCAGCCTCTCCGGCCGACCGAGTTGGTCCACGAGGCCTACGTTCGGTTGTCCGAAGCGTCCGACGCCACGGTCACCGACCGTACACACTTCTACCGGCTCGCGAGCCGCGTCATGCGGCACGTGCTCGTCGACGCCGCCCGACGACGCGGAGCGGACAAGCGCGGAGGCGGGGCGAGCCCGCTCACGCTGCACGGCGAGCTGGTGTCCGACGAGGGTCGCGCCATGGAGCTTCTCGAGTTGCACGAGGCGCTGCGGCGCCTGGGGCGTCTCGACGCCCGCCTCGAGCAGCTGGTCGAGCTGCGCTTCTTCACCGGGCTGACGCTCGCCGAGTCGGCCGCCGCCCTCGGCGTGTCACCCCGTAAGGCCTCGAAGGATTGGGCGGCCGCGAAGCTGTGGCTCCGCCGTGAGCTGGCCCCGAGCTGACCCGTGGAACGGAACACATTCCGTGAGCTGATCGACCTCGTCGGCGATGCGCTGGAGCAGCCGGAGGCCTCGCGAGACGCCTGGCTGGAGCAGAGGTGTGCCGGCGACACGGAGCTTCTGCGAGAGGCCCGTGCGCTCCTGGACCTGTCGGTGGCCCCCACGCTCCATGGCGTGACGCGCGACATCGAGGCTCGTGTCGGCCGGGCGGCGCTCGACCTCGAGCCGACCGCGCGGACACCGGGACGGATCGGGCCCTACGTGGTGGACGGGGTGCTCGGGGAGGGCGGCATGGGCGTCGTCTACGCCGCGCGTCAGGAAAAGCCGCTCGAGCGGGACGTCGCGCTCAAGGTCGTCCGCGGGAGCGCTCTCCGCCCGCGACTCGGAGCCCGCCTGGAAGCCGAGATGCGCCTGCTCGCGACGCTGGACCACCCCTATGTCGCCCGGATCTATGACGCGGGAGCGACGGACGACGGTGGCTCCTACTTCGCGATGGAGCGCATCGAGGGCCGACCCGTCACCGACTACTGCACCGCGCACGAGCTCGGAACGCGGGCACGCCTCGAGCTCTTCCTGAAGGTCCTCCGTGCCGTCGGCCACGCGCACCAGAAGGCGGTCGTACATCGAGACCTCAAGCCGTCCAACATCCTGGTGACCGAGGTGGACGGCGAGGCGACGCCCAAGCTCATAGACTTCGGCATCGCCCTGGTGGCCTCGGACCTGGAGCTCGACCGCGACGAGCGAACCGCGGTTCTCGGCACTCCCGATTACATGAGTCCCGAAGCGATCGCGGGAGCGGAGGTGGACACGCGAGCGGACGTCTACGCCCTCGGCGTGCTGCTCCACGAGCTGCTCACGGACCGACTCCCGAGCCGCGGCGACACCCGATCGGGACCGGATGGGGCTCACGTGAGCCCGGACGTCCAAAGGATCCCCAGGGATCTCCGTTACATCGTCGACAAGGCCATCGCCCGGAATCCTGACGAGCGCTACGCCACCGTGGCTCAACTCGCCGACGACATCGTGCGTTACCTCGCGTCGTATCCAGTCGAGGCCCGTCCGGCGACGGTCTGGTACAACCTCCAGCGCTTCGCCGTGCGAAATCGCGCCCCGGTGCTCGGGCTCGGGGCCGCCGTCGCGGTCCTTCTCGGGGTCAGCGCCGTCTTCACCCTGCGCCTCGCGGAGCAGCGCGACCTCGCGGAGACGGAGGCCGCCAAGGCCACGGAAGTGGCGGAGTTCCTCCAGGACCTCTTTCGAGCTCCGGATCCCGACGTCCCGGGCGCGGCGGATCTGACAGCGAGGGAGATCCTCGAGAGGGGCGTAGACCGCGTCTTCACGGAGCTTTCGGATCAGCCGGAAGTACAGGCCGCCCTGCTGGGGGTCATCGCGGACACGTACGGTGGGCTGGGACTGTGGGCCGAGGCCGAGGAGCATCTCGAGGAAGCCGTCGAGCGTGAGCGGGCGCTGAAGGGCCCCGACCACCCCGACGTCGGCGTCCTGCTCCGCCGCCTGGGCCAGGCGCGGAGCTCCGGCGGCGACTTCTCGGGCGCTGAAACGGCCGTGCGCGAGTCCCTGGCCATCCTACGCGCTTCCCTCGGGCCGACCGCGCCGGAGACCGGTGAAGCGATGACCCAGCTCGCACTCGTTCTCATGCGGGGCGAGAGCCGGCTGGCGGAGGCGGACTCGATCGGGAGCGAGGCGGTCACGATCCTGCGGACGGCGACGGGCGAAGAGCACGAGGCGTCGCTCGCGACGGCCCTCCACACCCTGGCGTTCGTGAAGCGCACGCGGCTCCAGCTTCCGGAGGCGCGGGCACTGAACCAGGAGGCCCTGGCCATCCGACGCCGGATCCTCGACCCGACGCACCCCGACGTCCTGATGACCGCCAGCAACCTGGCCGTCGTCGTGGAGCACATGGGCCGCTTCCCCGAGGCGGAGGCGCTGCACCGGGAGGTTCTCGCCGGGCGAAGAGCGCGGCTGGGCGCGGAGCATCCCGATGTGCTCACGTCCATGAACAACCTCGCCTCGGTTCTGTGGCGGATGGGCCGGTACGCGGAGGCCGAGTCCGTCTTCCGGGATATCGTCCCCGTCGCGCGGGTCGTCCATGGTGAGCAACACCCGACCACGGCCATCCTGATCAACAACCTCGGCGTGGCGACACTGCGCGCGGGAGACCCCGTTGCGGCACAGGCACTCCATCGAGAGGCGCTCGAGATGAACCGCCGGCTCCTGGGGGAGGAGCACGCGCGCGTCGCCGGCGATCTGGGGAATCTCGGGAAGGCGGTGTTCGCGGCGGGAGACCCACCGGGAGCGAGAGCGATACACCGTCAGGCGTTGGAGATGCGCGTCCGCCTGCTGGGGGAATCGCACCCGGACGTGGCCTCGAGCCTGGTCGACCTCGCGGCCGTGAGCCTCGCCGAGTCCGATGCGCCGGCCGCGGTCGAGCAGCTTCGCAGGGCGCTCGAGATCAGGACCCGCGCTCTCTCGGACGACAGCCCCTGGATCGCCGAAGCGCGTCACCATCTCGGCGTGGCACTTCGGGAAGCCGGAGCGACGGAGGAAGCTGAGGGGCTTCTCCGGGCCGCGCTCGACGTCCGGACGGCCGCGCTGGACCCGGGCCACCCGGACATCGGGGCGACTCGGAGGGAGCTCGCGCACCTGTTGCAGGGCACCGGCAGGCTCGCCGAGGCCGCGTCGGAGCTTCGGGAGGCCCGTGCCCACGCCGCCGACCGTCTCGGCGAGAGCCATCCCGAGGTCCAGGCCATCGACGCCCAACTCGCCTCGCTTCCGACGTCAGCCGGCACCGGCGGCTGACCGGGGCAACCGCCAGGCCGGCTCGCTCACTCGACCGTCACCGTCGCGTCCGCCGACACGCCCTCGGACGTCACGCGGATCTGGGTCGTCCCGGGGGCCAACGCACTCACCAGCCCGCTCCCGTCGACCGTCGCCACGGACGGATCGAGCGACTCCCAGATGAACGACGCGTCGTCGATGACGTTCCCGTTGGCATCGTAGGCGGTCCCGGTCAGCTGCTGCTCGGACGGCACCACCGCCACGGCCCTCGCGGGCCCGGTCGCCGGGTCACCGTCGCCCGCACCTGCGGCCACGCCGAGCGCGAAGTCGCTCGGCTCGACCGTGACCGCGTGGGTCTTCTGGTGGACCGTGACCTCGATCGTCGCAGACACGCCGTCCGCGCTCGCCAGAATCATCGTGGCCCCGTTCCCGACGGCGGTGACCAGCCCGGTCCCGTCGATCGCGCCCACGGCAGGATCACCGCTGCTCCATGCCACCGTCGTGTTCGCCACGACATACCCATTCGCGTCGAGCGCCTCCGCCACGATCTGGACCTGGTCACCGAAGGATGGGAGCGGCTCGCACGGCTCGACCACGACGCATGTCCGGTCCAGCGTCAGGCTCGCAACTGTCTGCTCGACGGTGAGCGTGGCCGTGCCGGTCACGTCTTCCGCGGTGGCGGTCACGATGGTGCTGCCGTTCCCCACCGCAGTCGCCAGACCGGTCGCGGGATCGATGGTCGCCACGGTCTCGTCATCGACGCTCCACGCGAAGGTGACGCCCTCGATCGGCTGGCCGCCCTCGTCTCGCGCCACTGCCGAGTACACCTGCGTTGCGCCGAGGGCGGTCAGCGTCGTCGTGGTCGGCGTGACCTCGATCGAGGCGATCACGGGGCCGCTCGGCCCGCCCGTGTCCGTGAACGTCACTGTCGCCGTGTCGTCGATGGGCTCGCCTTCGAGCGTACCGGTCACTGTCGCCGTGCCCGCTTCCGCGCTGCTCATATAGGCCGTGTACGTCCCGTCGCCGTTGTCCGTCACCGCCGTCAGGTCGCCGAGCGACGTGACCAGCAGCACAACCCCGCCGCTCTCGCCGAACGGACCCTCGTTCTCGTCGTACAGGCGCACCGTCAGCGTCGACTGCGTGTCGTTGTCGGCCGGCACTTCGGTCGGAGCCGCCTCGATCGTCGCGAAGGCCACGACCGGACCGCTCGGCCCGCCCGTGTCCGTGAACGTCACTGTCGCCGTGTCGTCGATGGGCTCGCCTTCGAGCGTACCGGTCACTGTCGCCGTGCCCGCTTCCGCGCTGCTCATATAGGCCGTGTACGTCCCGTCGCCGTTGTCCGTCACCGCCGTCAGGTCGCCGAGCGACGTGACCAGCAGCACAACCCCGCCGCTCTCGCCGAACGGACCCTCGTTCTCGTCGTACAGGCGCACCGTCAGCGTCGACTGCGTGTCGTTGTCGGCCGGCACTTCGGTCGGAGCCGCCTCGATCGTCGCGAAGGCCACGACCGGACCGCTCGGTCCACCCGACTCCGTGAACGTCACCACCGCCGTGTCATCGATGGGTTCGCCTTCGAGCGTACCGGTCACTGTCGCCGTGCCCGCTTCCGCGCTGCTCAGATAGGCCGTGTACGTCCCGTCGCCGTGGTCCATCACGGAAGTCAGGTCGCCCAGCGTCGTGGCCAGCACCACGACGCCGCCGCTCTCGGTCACGGCGTTCCCGTGCGCGTCGAACAACCGAACGGTCAGGGTCGAAGTAGCGGTCCCGTCCGGTTCCAGGTTCGTCGGCGACGCCGTGATCGTCGCGGAGCCCGGCTCGGCGGGTCCCGGCAACGCGGTCACGACCATGCTCACGGGCGCCGCCCCGGACGCCGACGCGGTGAAGGTGTACTCGCCCGCGACCGGACCCAGCGTGGCCATCGTCGAAGCGCTTCCGGTCACTCCACTCACGACCAGGCCGTCGGCCACGCCGGCGCCTTCGTCGGCCGCGAAGCTCACGTCCACGCCTGCCACCCCGCCACCGTCGGCGCCGACCACGCGCACCTCGAGGGGAACGCTCGATCTGACCGGACCGCTGGCGCCATCCCCGCGGACGACCACCAGCGTGGACGTGGACGGCTGGAAGGCGACACCCGTGTCGTCGGACAGACCTTTGGGAGTCACCGCCTCGACCCGCACCGAGGCACGCTCGTGCGGCGCCTCCAACAGAGCCTCTGGCGAGATCGGCGCGAGCCCGGGGTCACTGGACGACCAGAACGCGAGGACGTCGTCCACGACCTGCCCATTCGCGTCGCGGCCGGTCACGGCGAACCGGACGGTATCACCGAAGGTGAGAAGGGGCTCGGCGGGCGTCACCTGGATCTCGACCGCCTCCGCGCCCGGACCCACGAACGCCATGTCGAGGTCGTGGACCGTGAGCGGACCCGATGGAGATGCATCCTCCACCTCGGCCTCGAGCGATCCGGCGAACATGCGCGTGGCACCCGACCAGGCCTCCGCCTCCACCAGCACCCGCGCCGGGAGCTCGAGATCGAGCACCCATCCGAGCACCGTCTCGGGATCACCCGTATAGGAAAGCACGGTATCCGAGGCCACGGAGCCGTCCCGGATGGCGATGATCGTCACCCCGATCGCATCGAGGTCGAGACGCTCGGGCCCGATGGCGGTCTCCAGGACCGGCCGGACGCGAAGGGGGCCGTCGTCCAGGCCGTTCGGGTCGGTCGGTCCGCCGTTGCAGCCGAGCGTGACGAGCGCGAGCGCGACGCCCGCCCTCAGAATCGGCGTGTCCATCGCAAGCTCACCGTGGATTCCCTGAAGCTGAGACCCGGATCGCCCAGGTTCTCGTTGTCGTTGAGCCGAGCTCCGAACACGAAGGCGTCGCTCTCCGTCAGCTGGAATCGTGACGTGAGCGTCGCCTGGAGCGCGGTCGTCCGGTGGACGTGGGTGCGGCTCAGGTTGAGCCCGGAGACCCACCTGCCGCGGGCCAGCGCGAGCTGCCCTCCCAGGCCGAAGTTGGTCCGCGTGGCCCAATCCTCCTGGCCGAACTTCGAATGGACGAGACCGGCCGTCGGCGTGATGGAGAACACACGGGACGGCTGCACCACGACGCTCCAGCTGGCGGTGTGCGCCCAGGAGGTGCTCGCGTCCCGCAACGGGTTCTCGTCCCCGGTGGAGCGGAAGTTGTAATCGACCGACGTGCTGCGCAGGATACTCGCTCTTCCGAACGCGATCGACTGCCTGGTGCCGAGGAGCCAGCTCCCGTACGCGATCCAGCGCTCCTCCTCGGTAGCCTCGTTGTCGAGCGTCGCGCGCTGCAGGCGCAGGCTCGATGTCCACCGGCGCGTGAGTCGAGTAGACAGGGACGCGCCGATCCGGTTCCGTGTCGTCGTGAACGCCTTCTGGTCCGCGAGATTGTCGTTCTGCCGCCCGAGATCGAGGCTGGCATTCACGCGCCCGAGCCGTAGAGCGGTCCGCGACTGGATCTCTCGACGGTCGGAGAGCAGGGATGCGGTTCCGAGCGACACATACCCCGCGCCCAGGTTCCGGAACGTCACGGTCGACGTGAGCGCGGGAATCGGGGAAATCTGCCCCTGGAGCGTGTACGCGTAGTCGGCCGAAGAGCTGGTCCGCGGCGTGAACAGCGCCTCGGCGATCCCCGGAATGCGGTCGAGGAGCTCGGGATTGTCGATGGGGTCCGAGCGGCGATCCCGGGTGTAGCCGCTCCCCGCCAACTCGGCCTCGAGCTTCAGCCGGTCGTCGAGCAGCGCGAGCGTCCCGACGAGGCTCATGACCAGATTCTGCTGCGGCGTCACCGCGAACCGGTTGTCCCGGCCGACGGAGAGCGTGTCTTCCACGAACGTCGTGTCGGGTTGCGGATCCAGGAACAGGGTGTCGGTGGGCTCATCGAGCGAGCCCGGATCGTCGAGCGCCGTGACCATGACGAGGGCGAGGGACGTCCCGCGCGCTTCCCCGACCCCGAGCCGCGCCCCCGCGACGGTCCGGGAGTAGCTCCCCGACACCGCACCCCCGTCGACCGCCCTCCGCGAGCGGCCTCCGAACATCGACAGCCGCAACGCGCCGCGCTCCACGTCGACGCTCGCGCCCCGGGCCCGGATACCGTTGTAGGTGAGCGGCGAGTAGCTGCCGCTGAAGTCGCCGACAGTGGCGCGTCCCCACCCCCAGTCGGGGCTGAGCGAGTACTGGTTGATGTTCTGCCTGGCCTGGGCTCCGAGCTGGTTCCCCTCCGTGGAGAGGAGGAAGTCGCCGCGCACGCTGACGAGCCCGTAGATGGACGCCGTCGGACGCAGATAGAGACGCGCCGTGGCTCCGGGTCGCCTCCGTTCCGCCCCCGAGACGCCATACAGCTCCGAGAACGTGCCGACTTCACCGCCGAAGCTGAGGGCGGGCCGATCGAGGTCGAGGTCTAGAGCCTGAGCCCGCGCGCCGGCCGGCAACAGCAGTGCCCGGGCGACCAGGATCAGGGCCAGAACCAGGAATCCTTGCCCGCGGGTCATCGTGGCAGCCCCCCGGCGTCGGCGAGCTCCGTGATCCGCACCAGGTCCTCGAGGCGTGTCTCGGACCGCACGAGGTAGTGCGGCGCCGCCCTTCTCACGAACCACACTTCCTTACGATCGGGGGTCGACGACGACGAGAGGTTGAGGCGCCACGTATCGAACGAGCCCGCAGGCGTAGTGACCCGCTCCGTCCCCCGGACCGATATCTCGACCGTGTCGAGGACGGCGGCCTGCGTCTCGAGCACGGGAACGCGCATCCGGTAGCCCTCCTCAAGCGGCAACGCCGCCATGAGCGTCTCCAGGGCGGCGCCATCGGACCACACCGGCTCCGCGGTCTCCACGTCGACGGGCGTCTCGAAGCCCTCCGTCTCCATGACCCCGCTCACGCGACCCTCGCGGAAGTCGAGCTCGATCCGGACGGCCCCCTCCGCCTCTCGTCGAAGGGGTGCCAAAGTGCTCCCATCGAGTACCACGGTGTCTTTCCCCTTCCTGCGGCCGGTCGGCTCCGCCGACTGCGCGAACGGATCGAACGAGGGGTCGTCGCCGAACATGTCGTCGATCGCGGCCGGATCCTCGGAGATCGCATCCATGTCCACCTGGGGCATCTCGAACGTCGGCACGTCCGCCTCGTCCACCACGCGCCACACGGGCTCGCCGTCCTCGGTCGCCCGCTCGATGCGGCGCGCCATCTCGATGGGGGGCATAAGGCTGCCTTCCTCGGTGATCCGGTACTCCAGCCGTACCGGCACGAGGGCGGACGCATCCGCGGAGGTCACCAAGACCGGCGGAGAAGGAATCTCCGCGAGCGTCATCAAACCCTCGACCACGCCCGACCACCGGTCGAGCAGCAAGAGCCGTCCCCCCTCGGGTCCTCGTGCGTAGACCAGATGGCGACCACCATCCGCGGCCGCCTCCTGGAACGTCAGGGTCGCGTCGGTACCCACCACCTCGCGCACGCTCGATATCGCCTCGACGGACGTGGAGTCGTCCTTGAAGGCGGCGCGCGGATCGTCACTCAGATCCGTTCGGACCAGCTCCACGGCGGACGTCAGCGGATCGAGCAGAAGGAGCGCCGGGGCGGTCCGCCCGTCGTCTGAACGGAGCCAGACACGGCCGTCCGGATGGAAGCCCACGACGTCGCAGCGCTCGTCCACCGCGCACCGGTACACGGGAAGGAGCTCGCCTTCCCGGTAGCGTACCACCTCGGTACCGCCGTCTTCGTCTTCCCGGATGCCCAGGCGAGGGGCCCCGGACGGGCCGGGAACCCAGCGGCGGACCCCGCCGTCGTTGCGGACCACGACCGTCCGCGCGCCCGTGCCGAGATTCACCCGGACCAGGTCCGGCGCGTCCGGCCAGCGCCCGGGAAGCTCGACCACCACCGCAACGGGGTCCGGTGCGAAGCCGGCGATACGAACCGCGCCCGCTGTCTCGGGAATCAGCTCTGTTCCGGCGACGCCCGCACCTGGGGCCATGGCCACGCCGAGGGATCCTCCCTCGTGCCGCAGAACACGGAGCCCGTGGCCATCCTGGTTCGTGAAGACCACGTGCCGGCTGTCGGGCGCCCAGGCGTAATGTCCGACCGATGCGTCGGCGGCCGTGAGCGGTCGGGCGGCGCCGAGCGAGTGGAACGCCCCGATCACGAAGAGACGGGGTGCGCCGTCGCGCATCGCGCGGAACGCCACCATGCGGCCGTCCGGGGAGAGGGCGGCGTCGAGAGCGCGGACAGCATCAGAGTCGGCGGCGTCGAGAACCTCGGCCGGACCCGGGTCCTGAGCCCCGGCCGCGGAGGCGCCCGCCAAGGCGAGGAGGCACGGAAGGAGATATGACACGCTAGAACAACGCATCGGACACCGCCTGGAAGACCGCCTGGGAAAGATCCGAGATCGAGCCACCGAACCCGGCCTGGAGTGTGCGCCGGTCTCCGAAGACCCTGTATCCGACGGTCAGGTCGACGCTGCTCCGTCCGAAGAAGCCGTTCAGGGCCGCCGCCGCCTCGGCGCTCACGACCTGGACGGGCATCGGCGGACGGGCGCAGCTCGGGCACGATTCGTACGCATCCATCCAATCGGCGAGGTCGTCGATCAGCACCCTGTACCTATCGACCTCCGCCTGAAGGGTGTTGAACGCCAAGCGCGCGTCGTCGAGCGAGGTCCGGGCCTGGGCCACGGCCGGGTTGTCTTCGAGGTACTCACGGTTCTCGTAGACCGTCCGCGCCGCAGAGTACGCCGACCACCGGATCGTGCGTTGGGCGAGCCGCGCCGCGCGGACGTTTCGCCAGTAGTTGCGGGCCGTGCAGTATCCGGGGCTTCGCCAGCTGCACCGCGCCGCGTAATAGCGGTAGCGCGAGTCGGCCACCCGGAAGTTGTTGTCCGCCGTGACGTACAGCGTATACGCGGCATTCATCGCCTGGCGCGAGGCCTCGGACGCCAGCCACACGGCCGCGTCCAGGCTCGCCTCGGCGGCATCCAGCGACTGCCGGGCGGCATCGAGGCTTACGGAGGCCGTCTGGAGAGACTGCTGGCCGACCGGGATCAGGCGTCCCGCCACGTCGTACGTGACCGCGTCGGTGAAGTCGGGATAGAGCGCCGCGCGTACCTGGAAGCTGGGACTGGTGAGCGCGAAGCCGGCCCGCGCGTCGAGGTGGGCGCGGAACTGGTCGAACAGGTCGAAGTCCGTGGTGAAGCCGAGGCTGTCGCGGGTCATCGACAGCGCCACGTCCCCGCTGATCGCGTCGTCGATGGTGGCGCCGCCCTCGATGATCAGGTGCTGCGCCTCGCGGGTGAGCGCCAGGTCGAGCAGGGCGTCGTCGAACGCCACCAGCCCGATCGCCCAGGCGCCGATGTCGGCCAGGCCGGCGATACCCTCCCGGTCCACGCTGAGGTCGATCCTCCCGAACTCCGACAGCTCGCCGCCCTGGCCGGTCTGCATGAGGAAGGCGCCACGCAGGCCGATCCCGGCCTCGATCCCCAGGTCGAAGTCGGTATAGGTCGCCACCCGTACACCGAGGTCTCGAAGCGCCATGTTCGGCAGCGCCGTGATGGGGAGCGGCTCGGCCCCCTCGCCCGCGACCCGCTGAGCGAAGTCCTGTAGATCGGAGAGGGTGAGCCCCTCGTCGGTCTCGCCGAGCACCAGCGCCCCCATCGGAACGCCCGTGTAGAGGTTGAGCCGCGTTCCGAGGGCCATGCGGATGTCCTGGCTGCCGATCACGGCGTCGCCCAGGAAGCCGAGCCGCACGTTGACCGGGTTCAGCCCCATGGCCAGTCGGATCTCGTTCAGCGTGAGCCAGTCGATGCCGAGAGGGCCCACCCACGGGTTGGCCGCCGCGAGCCCGCCTGCGATGGAGAGCTCCACGCCCGCCGGCACGACCGCGACGTTCGACTCGATGTCGAAGGTGAGCGTGTCGCCGTCGACGTCGAGCGTCATCGCACCGGCCAGCCCGACCGACGGCCTGCCGGAGATCTGCAGCGCGACCTCGCCCTCGACGAACCAGGCCGGGCTTCCGGGCGGCGCCATGGGCGGTAGCGCAGCACGCAGCGAGAGATCGCGGATGCCGCCGCCGCCGAATCCCGGGAGCGGCAGGTTGCCGGTCAACGTGAGATCGCTCCCGCCGGGGGCGAGCATGTCGACCATGTCCTTCAGCGCGCCCGCCCCGTCGAGCGGAACGAGGCCCGTGAGGTTGAGGCCGGGCGTGAGCGTGACGTCGAAGCTCCCCAGCCCGCCGAAGCCGCCTCCGCCGCCGGTCGCGCCGCCACCCGGTCCGCTGCCTTCCGAGTCTCCCGACCCTCGGCCTCCCCGGGATCCCCCGAACAGCGGGAAATAGAAGGCCCGCTCCTCCTCGGTGAGGTCGTCCGACGAGACCGTGCCCTGCCCGCGCGTGATGGTGAGCGCCGCGAGCGACAGGTTGAGCTGGTCGGTGATCGGGTCCTGGAATTCGGGCACGAGGTCGCCGAAGCTCAGGTCGGGTACCTGGACACCGAGCACCAGTTGGGGCTGCCCGTCGATGCGCGAGAAGGAGAAGAGCGCGTCGCCCGCCTTGTCGAACAGGGTGGTCGCGCCCGTGAACGACACCCCGGGACGCTCCCCGAAGCGGACCGTCAGGGTCGGCCGGTCCAGGCGGACGTCGAGCGGACCGAGCGGCGGGAGCTCCACGGCGCCGCCCGGCATGAAGCCGCTCATGAGCTCGACCACGTCCGTAGCGCCGAACCCGCCGTCGAAGGCAGCACGGAACCGTCCCTCGGGCGTCGAGGAGCCGAGCGACACCTCCACTTCAGCCTGGGCCGTCCGGGCTCCCATCTGGAATCCGCCGGAGATCCCGGCCCACGTCCGTGCCGCGTCGCCCGTGCGGAATCCGGCCTCGAGCGTTGCCTCCTGGATGCCTCCGAGGTCGAAGTCCAGCTCGGGGACCTGGACCGACCCCGGCGCCAGACTCGCGGCGAGCTCCAGCGCTTCGGACAACGTCACCGTGCCGACATCGACCCGGAACGTCCCTTCCGCCCAGCTCCGCGGCGTGCCCGAGAGGCCGCCGACCGAGAGCGCCCGCAGCGTGGCCCGGCCGTCCCGCTCGGCCAGCACCGCTCCCGCGTCCACGCCTACCCACACGCTGTCCGCCGGCGTGTCGAAGCCGAGCTGGAGCTGCACGTCGCGCAGGTCCCCGATGGGGAAGTCGACCTCGGGCACCGGCCAGCTCCCGGGCAACAGCGACGTCGCCCGTCCGAACGCGTCGCCGAGCGACACGTCGCCGAGGGCGAGGGTCACGAGGCCGCTCCCGCCAGACGCGCCCCTGACCCGCTGGAACCCGAGGCTCGCGTCGGCGCCGACGCCGTCCAGGCTGCCCGCCCCTTCGAAGCCAGCCCAGAGGCTGTCGGGACCCGTGTCGAAGCCGGCCGTAAGCGACGCGCTCTGCAGGGTGAGCGCATCGAAGGAGTCGAAGCCGTCGGGCAGGGCCCACTCGCCGGGCAAGAGCGAGCCGATCCGGTCGATCGCCTCGCCGGCCCCGACGCTCCCCACGTCGAGCGTCATCGCGCCGGAAACGCGGTCGTCGTCCGCGAGCCGGAGGAAGTCCAGGCGCGCGTCCGCGGCCAGCCCGCCGAGGCCTCCCGCCCCGGATACCGCAGCGAATACGCTGTCTGTGCGGGTGTCGAAGCCGAGCAGGAACTCCGCACGGTCGAGCGACACGTCGTCGAACGCGTCGAATCCCTCCGGAAGGGCCCACTCTCCGGGCAGGAGCGCAGCCACCTGGTCGAGCGCCTCGGGCATGGTGACCGATTCACGTCCGAGCGTGACGCTTCCCGCCACGTCCGAGCCGTCCCCGAGCCTCAGGAACGTCACGTCGGTCGTGGCCGTGAAGCCCGCGCCGGCATCTCCGAGCCTCCCCGAGCCGAGCGTGCGGGCGCTCAGGCTGTCCTGCCGCGTGTCGAAGCCGAGCGCCAGCTCCGCATCGTCCAGATAGAACCCGTCCAGCGCCGTGAACCCGTCCGGGAGCGACCAGTCTCCGGGCAGCAACGCTCGGACCTCGTCGAGCACCGAGGTCATGTCCAGGGCACGTACACCCAGTGTCACCCCGCCGCGAGCGAACGCCTCGTCTGCGGTCGACACCAGCGCCAGGTCGAGCGCGCCGTCCATGCGGCCCGTGCCCTCCCCGAGGTGGGCAGTGCCGCCCAGGTCGCTCGTGAACGTCGCGGTCCGCGAGTCGAACGCGACTCCGAGCGCGGCCGAGTCCAGCACCACCGGGTCGAGCCCCGAGACGGACTCGGGCAACGTCCACTCGGCCGCGAGCAGCTCCTCGGCCCGGGCGAGCGCCTCGGGGAGCGACGCGTCACGGAGGCCGACGGCCAGACGTCCCACGGCCCACTCGTCCGCCGGAGTCCGGACCAGCGTGAGCTCCGCGGAGGCCTGGGTCTCATCGGCCTCGCCCAGGGTTCCCGCGCCGCGAACGCTCGTCGACACGCTGTCGGTGCGCGAGTCGAAGCCGAGCGCGAGCGACGCCGAATCCAGGTGGAGCGGATCCATGGACGAGAGCGCGTCCGGGATCGCCCACTCGCCCGGGAGGGCCGCGGCCGCTTCCGCCAACGCCTGGCTCATCGGCACGTCGCGGAGTTCCAGTCCCAGCGTGCCCCGCGCCCACGGCGCCTCCGGTTCCACGAAGAAGCCCACGTCGACCGAAGCCTGGAGCGCACCGGCGTCTCCCTCGAAGCTCCCGGCACCCGAGAGCTCGCCGCTCGCGGTGGCCGTGCGGGTGTCCATGGCCACCCGGGCCCGGACGCTGTCGAGCGCCACCGTGCCGACCGCCTCGAGCTGCTCCGGGACCTCCCAGTCGTTCCGGACCGCGGCAGCCACCACGTCGATCACGTCGTCGGACACCAGGTCTCGCCCGGCGACGTCCATCTCCAGCGTCACCCAGGGATCCCCGGTGGGGCGCGGCGCCCCGAACTCGACCCGGGCCGAGCCCTCGAGTGACGCCACCGCGTCCTGCTCGCCGAGCGCGACCCGGCCGCCGTATCCGCCCCACATGCTGTCGGCCACCACATGCAGATCGAACCAGGTCGAGCCCAGCGTCCCGAGCTCGAACGGGAGGTCGTCCGGAACCGTGAGCCCGGGCAGCATCGCCGAGAGCGCCACCATGGCCTCCCGGGCGTCGAGCCCGGCCGAGAATCCGCCCGTCAGGTGGAACGCCTCGGCGTCGCCGGTCGAGAACGCCACGCTCAGGCTGTCCAGCGTGAGCTCGCTCTCCGGCACGGCCAGCCCGGCGTCGAACGCGTCGTTCAGGAACAGGGCGACGTCACGGGTCGAGAGGTTCGCGGCCCGCGCTGTGAAATCGATGCGGCGATCCTCGGCTGGCCCGCGCACATTCAGGCCGAGCGCCGCGTCGACGTTCCCGATCGCGAGGGTCGAGCCGAGCGCCACGCGCGGCCCCACCGAGCCCGCGCCGACGGCCATGTGCACCGAGTCGAGCGTCAGCCACGTGAGGCCGAACGGCTGGCTCCAGGCGCCCTCCATGAGCCCCTCGAGCGCGGCGCCGCCCCCCTCCGCGTTGGTCACGTCGGCGGACAGGTGGAAGACCTTCGGCCCCTCCAGGTCGGCCTCGACGACGGTCTCGGCGATCATGCGGATCTCCGGGTCGCCCACCAGCCGGAGCGTGCGGCCCTCGACGCGGAACCAGTCGGGCAGCCCGATGAGTCCGTCCGGGATCGGCGGCAGCACGATGTCGATGTCCAGATCGACCGGCTCGAACGGAAGCCCGTCCAGCAGGTCGCCGATGGAGATGCCGGGGAAGCCGCGGATCCGCGCGTCGTCGTCCCCCGGAGCAGGCTCGGGGTCGGGCGGCGGCAGGGGACCGGGCTCCGGCGTGGGCTGGAAGTCGATCAGCGATCGGACCCAATCCGCCAGATCGGACAACGAGAACACGCCCGAGATGTCGATGTCCGGCCAGTCGATTCCGCCGGAGCCGGTCCCCGGCCCGTCCGGGTCGTCAGGGTCCTCCGGGTCGTCGGGCGGGAGCGGGGCCGGCGTGGGCTCCGGACACGCAGTCGGGTCGTCGAGGCAGGGATACGCCCACGCCAGGAAGTCGCGAGCGCGACCGCTCAGGTCCGGCCAGTGGATGCTCCAGGCCGGGCCGTTCGGCGTGGGCCCGGGCGCAGGCTCGGGGTCCAACGGCTCCGGGTCGTCGTCTTCACCGCCACCACCGCCACCACCGCCACCGCCGGATCCGCCCTCCGGGAGCCCGAGGTCGTGGGTCCACGTCATCGCGAGGCCCGGGAACGGGACTCCGCCGAGCGGCGTGGGCTCGAGCGCCGGGATCATGTCGCTCAGGGCCCAGTCGGACAGCCTGACCGCGGCCAGTCCCCGGGCGAATGAGCTCGGGCCGCCGCCCGTCGGCACCAACGTGTACATGAACTCGGTCCCCGCCCCCGGGAAGGGCACGGTCGCCAAAGCCGTGAACATCGGCGGATCGCCGGAGCGGATCTCCAGCGAGAGATCCCGGAACGCCTCGAAGTCGGCCGGCACGCCGTCGCCGAACGGCGATCCCCCGAGCGCGCTCTCGGAGAACGACACGAAGTCCGCCAGCGCAAGCTCCTCCAGCGATGCGGTGAACGTCGCCTGCATGCCCTCGCCGCTCCCCTCGAGCACGCCTACCAGCTCGACGGTCCGCTCGCCCAGGGGCAGATCCCCGCGAAGGACCGCGCTCGACGCCTCACCCTCTTCCACGGCGGGCGTCAGCGTCAGCCGGACATCGTGCAGCGTGAGCCAGTCGATGCCGAACGGGCCCTCGAGCGGATCGGTCATGCGCCCCGTCAGCACGGCCGGCGCGTCCCCGTCCTCGCTCAGGTCGAGGGCGAAGGTGAACGGGAAGGTCCGTTCGCCCAACTGCGCCTCGGCGCCGAGCTCCACCCGCGCGAAGAGGTCGGGCTCGTTCGTGACCCGGAGGGCGTAGCTCTGCACCGATAGCCATTCGGGGGTGTCGGCGAGGCGGGCACCCCGGAGCGTCGCGGTCAGGTCGAGCTCCGGCGCCTCCCGCTCCTCGACCGGACCGAACAGCGTAGACGGGTCGAGGCCCACCGTTCCGCTCAACTCCGCCTCGTCCACGTCGAGGCCCAGGTTCGCCAGTGGCTCCTGGAGCGCCGTGTCACGCAGGTCGAGGACGTGCGCGAGCGCCACGCCCACCTCCAGCTCCACCACGGGCTCGCCGTAGAAGCGCTCCACCGACGCCGGCAGCGACGCCATGTCGAGCGTCCGCACCTGGTCCGCGATGGTCAGGATCCCGCCCGACCAATCGATCTCGTCCAGCGGCGTGCCCTCGAGCCCCGCCACCCACTCGCCCAGGTCGAACACCAGCGGCTCCAGGGCGAGCGCGAACGACCCCGGCCCGTCGCTCCCGTCCCACTGCCCCAGGAGCAGCACGTTCACGCTGCCGAGGGGCAGGCTCGCGGTCGCCGAGATCGCTACGGTCCGGCTCACGTCGTCGACCTCCACCGACACGTTCGACAGCGCGAGGGCGTCGAACGCGCCCACGCCGCCGATCGGCAGCGGAATGGGGATCTCCTCGTCCGGGAGCTCCTCGAGCGCGTCGCGGATACTCGTGAAGTCCGCGGTACCCAGGTCGGCCAGCGGCCCGCCCACGCCCGGCCCCGGCGGCACGATCCGGCCGTGCAGGCTCGCCCCGACTTGTTCTCCCCCGTCGTCCTCCCCCTCGCCGTCGTGCGTGAAGGTCCAGATCTCGCTCCGCCCCTGGTTGGAGGAGACGGGCAGGCCGTTCGGGTCGAGTGCCTGCACCCACCACGCGTAGCGCCTGCCGTCCTCGAGCGGCAGCGCGCCCAGCGGATACGTCAGCGACGGGTTGAAGCCGACGGCGTCCTCGAAGTGGAGAATCCCGGAGGTGAGGGCCGTATGGGGCTCCTGACCGGGCAGGAGCTCCGCGAGCTGGAAGACGTAGCGGAGGTCGAACCCGACCGGGACCTGAACCGGCGTCCACTCGAAGATCGGGTCGCCGAGCTCCACCGTATCGCCATCCATCGGGAACAGCAGGTAGGGCGGATCGGGGAAGTAGGTCGAGAAGAACTCGCACCGGTTGTCGACGAGCATGAAGCCCGCCCCGTCCGTGACCGAGACGCAGAGCGTGTAGTCGCCCTCCGGGAAGCGCCCCGTGCGGGCGATCTGGTCCTCGATCGCCGTGTCGTAGCTGCTCGTGCCCGTCAGCGCCGAGCCCGTGTGGAACGTCTCGGGGGCACCCGCCGCGATGAAGAGCGGATCACTCCGGGACCGGATGACCTCGCGTCCCTGACCATCCGTGAGACTCAGGCGCACGGTGACGTCGGCGTCCTGGCCCGTGCCGTTGGTCACCGTCAGCGTCGCCATCGTCGGGTTCATCTCCCAATCGCTCAGATAGGGAGAAGGGAACGGATCGACGAAGAACGTGGCGTCCCACCCCGGCGCCTGCGCACGGGCCGCCATGGGCGCCAACAGGCACCCGACGGTAAGGAGGATGGTGGGTCGCGTCACGGGGGGTCTTCCTCGGATGAAGTCGCGCGGGAAGCGACCTGGCTCGGCCAGTCCGCACCCGCTCTCATACTCCAAGGCGCAAAACGGGGAAGAATCTTGCACGCGGCGCCCCCCGACGTCGCGTGCGCCTACATTTCAACTAATAAGCGCTGCCCGTGGGTCAGTGCCAGCATTCTTTTCGTCGAGGAGGACGTGGCGTGGACGACGAGCGGAGGTTCGACGGAGACGAGATCGAGGCGATCCTCGACCGGGCGGTGAGCGCGAGGGAGGAGTCCGCCGCGGCGCGCCTCCCGCACGAGGGGCTGACTCTCGCCGAGCTGAAGGACGTGGGGCGCGAGGTCGGCATCCCCGCCGAGCGCATCGAGGAAGCCGCCCGGGCGCTCGAGCGGCCGGGTCGTGTGGACCGCACGCTGGGCCTTCCGTTGTCGGTCGGCCGCACGGTGGCGCTCCAGCGCGCGCCGACCGAAGCGGAGTGGGACCATCTCGTGGCCGACCTGCGCGCCACCTTCGGCGCCACCGGGAAGGTGCACCGGGACGGTGGCCTGCGCGGCTGGACCAACGGCAACCTGCATGCCTGGATCGAGCCGCACGGCTCGGCCTATCTCCTCCGCATGGGCACGAGCAAGGGGACCGCCCGTCAGCTCGGCGCGGTCGGGGCCGGAATGCTCGGCATGTCGGGCATCCTCGGCACGCTCACCGCCGTGGGCGCCGACGTGCCGCTCGCCGGCGCCGGGGCGCTCCTGGCCATGGGCGTCGGCACGCTGGTGGCCGCGCTCGGTGGTGTGCCGGCGTGGGCGCGCACCCGGCTCGAGCAGATGGACGGGGTGGCGCGGCGACTCGCGACCGGCATGGCGTCTTCGGAGCCCCCGTCGGACGACCCCGCGGTGGGCGACCCCGGGGGAGACGACCCAGCGTGACGACGTGCCGGGAGACCGTCAGGGAGTGAGCGCGTCGGCCAGCTGCGCGTCGAACCCGTGGCGAAGGTTGACCTCGCGCACCCGCGCGTCGTCGAGCACGGTCGCGTAGATCCACGTGTAGTGCCGGTTGGACGCGAGGAGTTCGCGCGCGGCGTCGTCTCCGATGAGGCTCGACACGGCCTGGAGCTCCAGGTCACATACGATCAGGTGCAGGTAGGTCGAGCGCTCGTCCCTTGCCCCGCGCCCGTTCCCGACCGGGACCTCCGGGAAGATCGCGCGGAAGTCGGCGATGGCCGCCTCCACCGCGTCCTGCCGCTCCACCGCCCACCAGTGGAACTGCTCGTGCAGGTACGTCGCCAGCAGACTGGCGTCGTCCCCTACGTACCGGGTATGAAGCGTGAGCACCGGATGGCTGTGAGGGATCTCGGTCTGGTCGATGTGGATGCGCCGCGTCCAGGTCCAGCGCCAGGCGTCGTGCGCGTCGACGACCGTCCGGAGCTGCTCGACAGTGGCGCGCTCCGTCGGGCTATCGTGCTCGACCGTGATGTCGAGGTGGCGCGTCGGAACGGCGTCCTGAGCCTCGAGGACGGCCGGGGCCAGGACGAGCAGGGCGCCCAGCAAGACGCAGGGACCAGCCGTATTCATGGCGTTCTCCAGTGCGTGGGTTCACGTCGTACCGCCGGATTCTGAGGGCTCGGCGCCATGCGCGATTGTACGAATCGGCATGGAGGCGCCCGGAGGGCGCTCCGGCGCGAACCGGCGACGAAACGTTTCCGGCGTCTCGCCTAGCAGGTCGCGGCAGTCGCGGATCAGGTGAGAGTGGTCGGCGTATCCGAACCGATAGGCGACACGCGACCATCCCTCGGGCCCGTGCAGCCCCTCGAGGAGCGCGGCCTGTAGCCGCCGGATGCGCAGGACGGTGGACGGAGGCAGGCCGACGCCGTCCTGGAACGCTTGCCTGAGCGTCCGGGGGGACACACCCAGCTCCCGACAGAGCACCCCGAGCGGGACCGACGCGGAAGAGCCCTGGCTCCTGGGGTCCGGTAAGGCGCGGATCCGCCAATCGGGTGAAGCCGTACCGGCAGGGTTCGGTGCACGCCGGCCCGCCCGAGCCGTGGGCGCACCACGGGTTGTCCCCAGGGCCTCGTCGACGCCCAGCCGCCAGCCCATCCAGGCGAAGAGGGTTTCGACTCCATGGGCGCTCGCCGTCCGTTCCAGGAGCTCCGAGGCCGGGGGGCCCGCTCGGGCGATCTTCGCGGGAGCCCGAGGAAGGAGCTCGAGCGGCACGCTCCGGTCGGTGACTTCGTGGGCGGCGATCCCGAAGAGCGAGGGCAGGGCCCCCGGGCGGAGCCTCACCGCGATCGTGATCCGGCGGTGGGATCGGTCCAGCACGATGGCCCGGGAGCGGGCCCCAACGAGCGCGATCCGGTGCGAGAGCCCTCCGACCCCTTCGGTCTCGGAATAGATCAGGTGTGGCGAATCGTCCGCGACGACCATCCAGGACGGCCCACGGACCCGGTCGACCCAACCCTCCACCACCCACGGTGCGAGCGCGGGCGGAGGGGGAACGCGCACACCGTCCCTGAGGGCTCGGCCCGCCTGATCGAGGGCGATCAAACCTCGTGCTCCCGAACACCTGCCATACCTACCCCCTCCCCGCGATCCTCACCACCACCCGAATGTCCAGCCTACGGGATCCCCCCGCCCCGGGCCACCGCCGACGCCGCCCGCCCCCTGCGTCCGGCGCCCCTCACCCCACGAGGAAGATCGGAATCAGCAGGCTACCCAGCAGCGAGATGACGATCACGCCGAGCAAGTTGAGGAACAGCCCGGCCTTCGCCATCTGGGGGATGGTGATGTAGCCCGACGCGAACACGATGGCGTTCGGGGGCGTCGCCACGGGCAGCATGAACGCCATCGCCGCGGCGAGGGCGGCGGCGGACATGAGCAGCAACGGCTCGATGCCGAGACCCACGGCCGCTCCCGCCATGATGGGCATGGCCATGGTCGACGTCGCGGTGTTCGACGTCATCTCCGTCAGGAAGATCACGATCAACGCAGTGAACGCGATCAGCACGAGCACCGGCACCGTCTCGAGCGCGCCGACCGCTCCGCCGATCCAGGTAGCCAACCCCGACTGGTCCATCGCACGCGCCAGAGACAAGCCGCCGCCGAACAGCACCAACACGCCCCATGGGATCTTGCGCGCCGTGGCCCAATCGAGCGCGAACTGACCCTTGCTCCAGCTCACCGGGAGCATGAACAACAGCAACGCCGCACCCATGGCGATGGTCGAGTCGGTCACGTAAGGCGTGAGGTTCTCGAGTCCGGGCACCGTCACGCTCCCGAACGTCTTCTCACCGCGAAGCACCCAGGCCGCCGCCGTGAGCACGAACACCACCGACGTCACCCGCTCGCCCGAGCTCATGCGCCCGAGCCCCTTCCGCTCGTTCTCGATGATCGCGTCGGCATCCCCGGAGAGCTTGCCCGGCTTGTAGAGGACGCGGGTCAGCAGCAGCCAGGTCAGCGGCAGCATGACCACGACCACGGGCACGCCCACCCCCATCCACTGCACGAACCCGATCTGCACATCGAGCATCTCGCTGGCGGCACCGGCCAGCACCGCGTTCGGCGGCGTCCCGATCAACGTAGCGCTACCTCCGATCGAAGCCGCGTACGCGATCCCCAGCATGAGGCTGATCCCGAACTCGTAGGGTCCCTCCTGGTCCTGCGGTCGGAACATCTCCCCCACCGCGATCCCGATGGGAAGCATCATGGCCGCCGTCGCCGTATTGCTGATCCACATGGAGAGGAACGCAGTCGCGAGCATGAAGCCGAGCACGAGCTGATGCGGCCCCGTGCCCACGCGCGCCAGGATCCCGAGCGCGATCCGCCGGTGCAGGCCCCACCGCTCCATGGTCACGGCGATGAAGAAGCCACCCATGAACAGGAAGATCAGGTCGTTCGCGTACGGCGCCGACGCAGCCGGCGCGTCCAACACGCCGAGCGTCGGGAAGAGCACCAGCGGCAGGATGGCCGTAGCCGGAATCGGGATCGCCTCCGTCATCCACCAGACCGCCATGAGGAAGGCCACCGCCGCGGTCCGCCAACCCTCGACCGAAAGGGCTTCCGGTCCCGGAATGAAGAGCAGCAAGGCGAAGCCCGCGGCTCCGCCCAGGAGTCCTAGGCGTTGCGCGATACCGTACTTGTCGTCCTTCTCGGCCTGGTCTTCCAACGGGGTGGCTCCAACAGGTGGGTTCAGGGCACGGCGAGCGCAGCAGTCTGAGTGAAGAAACGCCGCGCTGCAAGCGTAACGTTCGCATGAGGACCGACGAAGCACGCTACGTGGAGCGGACGCCCTGGCCGCATTGGGCGGAGGGGGTATTCTGGGGTGCGCTGGCGCTGACGAGTTTCGCGATGCTCGCGGGATGGGATACGGATCTTCCCGCCACCGTGCGTGTCCCGATCGCCGCCGGCATCATCACCCTCGGCGTGGCGCTGCGCTGGATCATCGGCGGCATGACCGTTCGCGTCGACGACACCGGCGTCTTCGTTCACCTGGGCCGCGTCCCGCTCCTGCGGCGACATGTCCCGTTCGACGAGATCGAGGGGATGGAGGTCGTGCGCTACCGCCCCATGCGTGACTTCGGTGGGTGGGGGATACGCGGGCTCGGTAAGACCAAGGCGTGGACCGCGCGCGGGACCCGGGCGGTGCGGCTGCGGCTCACGGACGAGCGCGTCCTCTATATAGGGAGCGATGTGCCCCAGCGGCTGGCCGAGCGGATTCGAACGATCGGGGGCGCGGGGGTCAGGGCGTAGGTATGCGGCGAGCCCGGGCGGTCCCCGGTGGTGGGCCGTCGAGCGCCGGGTCCGCAGGCTCGAGGCCCAACGTCAGCGTGCCCAGGTCCAGGGCTCGGTAGGTGCCGGCATCCGTCGCCCCGAGTCCGAGCATCACTCCGGTGAACGCGTAAGGACCGACCGGGAGCGTGTCCCCGAGCACGGCATCCACCGGGAAGTCCACCCGGTAGACGACGGAGTCGCCGGGACCGACCTCGACGGGCGGGAACGCCATAGCCAGGCACGCCCAACCGCTATCGAAGTACAGACCCCTGCACGTCCCACGCGTCGGCGAACAGAATCGTGTCCGTGCAGGCCGCCAACGCGACCACCGTCGCGACCGCGACGGCGGCCACCAGCACGGCGAGGTTACGCGCCACTGCCGACACGCTGCGGGACCGCGGCCACGGGACGTCGACGTGACGCATGCGTGCTCCTCCTCGGGCTCGGGGCGGGGGTCATCCCCGCCGATGGTGCAACGAGTCGGGAGGTCGTGGCATGACATCGGACGGGACGACGACCCCGTCAGTACCACATCCGGTCCACGCCCGCGGCGCGCCGAGCGTCGGCGAGTTGTCCCCGGTGCATGAACCAATGGTCGGCGGTGTATTGCAGGCAGCGACGGTGAGTACCGAAGAGGTCCTCCGCCCCGTCCGGGACGTTCGCGCTCCGCCGGTCGAGGTGATCCTCGCTCAGGGAGTCGAGCAACGCGGTGGTCGAGGCGCGGACGCCGCGACACGCCTCCAACACCCGGTCGAACGGCGGGAATCGCGCCGCGTCGCCGGAGACGCCCGCGCCGTCGAACAGCTCCGCCCAATGGCCCAGCGGGTTCCGCTCACCGAGCATGATGCGCCGCACGACCAGCGCCTCGATGTACGCCAGGTGTCCGAGCACCCAGAGCGTATGGCAGCCACCGCGCGGCGTGGGGAAGACCATGCAGTGGTCGCGCATGTCCTCGATGCGCGCGAGAACGATCTCTTCGCTGCGCCGGAGGTTCTCGCGGATGAGATCGATCGATTGCATGCCTGCTCACTCCTTCGGCAACAGTCTCGGGGGCCCGGCGGCTACTTCCGGGCCGCTCGCCAATTCCCTGTCACAATCGGCGCCGGCCTCCGTCCTTCCAGGTTGAATGACTATGCGCCCCTGAACGGACGATCACCATGACCACGCAACGCTTCGATTACTACCGCCACGCTCCTGGCGCCGCCCGCGCTCTCGCCACCGGCGGCCAGGCGGCCCTCGAGCACCTCGAGCCGGCCCTCGTTCACCTCGTCTCCCTCCGCGCGTCGCAAATGAACGGGTGCGCCTATTGCGTCGACCTTCATTACCGCGACGCCCTGGCGGCGGGGGTGCCGGCGCGGACCGTCAACGCCGTCTCCGCCTGGCGCGACGCGCCCTTCTTCACCGATCGTGAGCGGGCTGCGTTGGCATGGACCGAATCCGTCACGCGTCTCGCCCCGGAGGGCGTCTCCGACGCGGCCTGGGATCACTCGAGCGCCCAGTTCTCCGAAGCGGAAATCGCATGCTTGACGTTCGCCATCGCGGCCATCAATGCCTGGAACCGTTTGAGTGTTTCGGCCCGGAAGGGACCCACCCCCGATGATTGAGGCGTTCGAGGGTGTGCGGAGCCGACTCTGGGGCATTGCCTATCGGATGCTCGGCACCCCGGACGACGCGGATGACATCGTCCAGGAGGCACAGCTCCGCTGGCTCCAGACGAACCGGGACGCCGTGCGCGACTCCGAAGGATGGTTGGTGGCGGTGACGACCCGGCTCGCCATCGACAGGCTCCGGCAGGCCCGGCGCCATCGGGCCGACTACCTGGGCCCCTGGCTTCCGGCACCCGTGTCGGGATCCCCGGGCGCTTCGGCCCCGGAGTCACCGAGCCGGGCCGCCGAGCTCGCCTCCGACCTCTCCCTCGCGTTCCTCCATCTCCTGGAGCGGCTCGGACCCGAGGAGCGGGCGGCATTCCTCCTCCGCGAAGCGTTCGACGTCGGGTACGCCGACATCGCTCGGACCCTCGACCGCTCCGAGGCCGCCTGCCGGCAGATGGTCCACCGGGCCAGGGCCCGCGTGCAGGACGGGGCACGGCGCGAACACGCGACGGAGGAGGAGCGGCGCTCGCTGGCGGACCGGTTCGCCCTCGCCGTGGCGGCCGAGGACCTCGACCGGCTTCTCGAGCTCCTGGCTCCGGACGCCACGCATCTGACCGACGGAGGCGGCAAGGCCTGGGCCGCGCTCCGCGAGATCCGGGGCGCCGACGCCGTGGCCCGGGGCATGATCGGGGCGTTCCGGAAGGCCGCCCGCGGCTCGGCCGGGCGGGATTCCACCGGGCGTGAGCACGCCGTCACGCTGAAGCTGGGACGCGTCAATGGTGAGCCCGCCGTGCTCAACTACGTGGAACGGGCGCTCATCTCGGTGACGACGTTCTCGGTCCGGGACGGGCGGGTCCACCGCATCTTCACCGTCCTGAATCCCGACAAGCTGGAACGGGTGACGCCCTGAGTCAGCGCTGACGGCCCTCGGCCGCCACGATGACGCCTTCCAGGAGAACCGACACGGTCATCGGACCGACTCCGCCCGGGACCGGCGCCAGGGCCTCCAGATGGTCCACGCCCTCGGAGACGTCGAGGTCTCCGCGCCCGCCCGGATTGAAGTAACCGCCGTCGATGACCACGGCTCCCGACGCAAGGTCCGAGGAACGCACGGCACCGACCCGATTCACGAACGTGACGACCAGGGTCGCGTCCGCGAGTCGCTCCTCCAGCTCGCCCGACTCCGCCGGCACGATGATCACCCGTGCGCCGCGTCGCGCGAGCGCCTCGCGGAGCATCGCGGTGAAGGGCATCTCCTCTCCGATCACCACGCCCGCCCGGCCACGGACGTCCACTGGGCCATCCTCCAGGAGTGCGAGCACCGCAGCGACCGTGGCAGGAGGGCGGTCCAGGCGACCTGCCATGAAGGCCTGGAAGCGGGCGGGCCTCATGACGTCGACGTCGGCCTCCGGGGGCACGGCCGCGACGAGCACATCGAGGTCGATATCCGGAGGGAACGGTACCTGGAGCAGGATCGCGTCGGGCCGCGAATCAGAGACGGCCCGGTCGAGGGCGGCTGCGGCGCCCTGCGTCTCGGTGTCCGCCGGGAGAACGAGGGGCCGGACGTCGACCCCCGCTTCCGCACCCGCGCGAACCTTCCGGGACACCCAGGGAGCACGACCGTCGGCCCCCGCGAAGGCGACGAGGAGCAGCCGGGGCGGGGTTCCGCGCAGGTCGCGGACCCGGCTCGCCCGGTCGCGTAGCGCGGGCAGGCGTCGCTCCGCCAGAAGCCGGCCGTCGAGGATCAGGGGCGCCCTGGGTGTCACCCGGCCAACCTCTCGAGTCGCTCGCCATCCGCCAGGATATCCATCGCGACCACCCGCCCATCGACGATCGTGAAGGCGGTGAGCGAGAACACCCGCCCACCCTGGCCCACCAGGACCCCGGCGGCGCCGTTGACGAGCACGGGCTCCACCGACTGTGCGGAGGTCGAGAAGCGGATCGCCTGACCGGCCACCTCTTCCGCCCCCCGGACCGTCTGGGAGAGGCCGGCCCTCAGTGGCCCGGCGTCTGCACGCAGCACGCACTCCGGGTCCAGGACGCTCAGGAGTCCTTCGAAGTCGCCCGCCCTCGCCGCCGCGAGAAACGCGTCCACGACCTCGCGCTGGCGCGAGAGGTCTCGGTCCGGCTCGACCCGCGCGTCCCGCAGACGGCGACGGGCCCGGCTCGCGAGCTGCCTGGCGGCGGGGGTGGACGAGCCCACCACCGAGGCAACAAGCTCGAACGGCATGTCGAACATGTCGTGAAGCACGAACGCCAGCCGCTCCGGCGGCCGGAGCTCCTGGAGGACTACCTGGAGCGCGAGGCCGAGGGCGTCCGAGAGTAGCGCCTGGTGCTCCGGATCCGGCTCGTCCGCACGGGTAACGATCGGGTCCGGCAGGCGCACGCCGACCAGCTCTTCGGCTCGGGCTTCTCGGGCCCGGATCACGTCCAGGCATATCCGCGAGACCACGACCGTGAGCCACCCGGAGAGGTTGTCGATCTCGGCAGCGTCGGTGCGGCTGAGCCGGATCCAGGCCTCCTGCACCGCGTCCTCGGCGGCGCTCAGCGAGCCGAGCATGCGGTAGGCCACCGCTCGCAGCCGAGTCCGATCCGACTCGAACCGTTCAGCCAGCTGCTGGTCGTCCGCCACGCATCACACTCCCGGGGTGGGCAGGCTCGTCACACTTCCGCGGTCCGTTCCGTCAACACGTCGAGAGGGTGCACGGCGCGACCGTCGCCCATCCCGACATCCGGCAACGATAACCTGGAGGAGATCCCCTTGAGCTGGAACCGATGGATTCGACAGACGCACCGCTGGCTCTCCGTGATCTTCACGGCGGCCGTCCTCGTGAACATCGTCCTCAACGTCGCTCCCCTGGTCAGCGAGGAGGTCGCCACGGCCGTGGGGATGCTCACCCTGCTCCCGCTCACCTTGCTCCTCATTACCGGCCTCTACCTCTTCGTTCTGCCATACATCTCCCGGGGCAACCGCCGACCCAGGACCGACGCATGACCGCTGAGAACGCCAGGAACGCCAGTGCCGACGACTTCATCGACCGAGCCCCGCGGTGGCAGGAGGAGATGCGCGAGCTCCGGCGCATCCTCCTCGACTGCGACCTCACCGAGGAGATCAAGTGGGGCAAGCCGTGCTACGTGGGCGGCGGCGGCAACATCGTGATCATGCAGCCGTTCAAGGCGCACCTGTCGCTCATGTTCTTCAAGGGCGCCCTTCTGGATGACCCCCAGGGCATCCTGCGGTCGCAGGGCGAGAACACGCGGTCCGCCATGAGGATCGAGTTCACCGGCCGGGATCAGGTGGCCGGGCTGGAAGCCGCCGTGAAGGCCTACGTCGAGGAGGCCATCGCGGTCGAAGAGGCGGGCCTGGCGGTCCCGAAGAAGAAGGTCGCGAAGCACGAAATGCCGGAGGAGCTCGAGGAGCGTCTCCGCGACGATGCGGAGTACCGGGAGGCGTTCGAGGCGCTGACCCCGGGCAGGAAGAGGAGCTACGTGCTACACATCTCCGAGGCCAAGCGCGCTGAGACGCGCGAGCGGCGCATCGAGAAGTGCCGCGCGAAGGTGCTGGAGGGGAAGGGGTTCAACGACGCTCCACCACCATCGCGCACGCCAGCCCACCCGCCGCGCACACCGTGATCAACCCGAACTCCACGTCCCGCCGCGCCATCTCGTTCAGGAGCGTGAGGGTGACGCGGCCGCCCGTGGCACCGAACGGATGCCCGATCGCGATCGAGCCGCCCATGACGTTGATGCGGTCGATGTCCGGATGTCCGGTGGCATCGCTCCGGCCGAGCACGTCGCGGGCGAACGCCTTCGAGTCGAGCCCCTGGAGGTTCGAGAGCACCTGGCTCGCGAACGCTTCGTGCATCTCCATGAGACCGATGTCCTTCATGGTGAGCCCCGCCCGGTCGAGGGCGATGGGCGCCGCGTAGGCAGGACCCTGCAGGAGCTGCTCGCCGGGATCGAGGGCGGTCCAGGCCCAGCTCCGGATGAACCCGAGCGGGGCAATGCCTTCGGCTGCAGCCCGCTCGCCGTTCATGAGCACGAGCGCCGACGCGCCGTCGGTGAGCGGCGAGGCGTTGCCGGCCGTGACCGATCCGTACTTCCGGTCGAACACGGGGCGAAGCGCACCAAGCGCCTCGAGCGAGGTGTCGGTTCGGATGCCGTTGTCGCTCTCGGCGACGTCCTCGTACTTCGGCGGGACGTACACCGGCACGATCTCGGCCGTCAGGCGCCCGTCCTCGGTGCCGGCCGCGGCGAGCCGGTGGGAGCGGAGGGCCCACTCGTCCTGCGCCTCGCGCGAAATGCCATTCTGCTTCGCCATGCGCTCGGCCGCCTCGCCCATGGTCTCGCCCGTGGTGGGCTCCGCGATGGCCGGGCTCACGGGCGCCAGATCCTTCGGCCGGAGCCCCTTGAAGGCCCCGAGCCTGTCGGATATCGACTTCGCCTTGGACGCGCTCACCAGCGCCTTCGCCAGCCGGTCGCCGGCCAGGATCGGCACGTGCGAGAGCGACTCGGCGCCGCCCGCCACCACGACCTGCGCCTGACCCAGCTCGATGAGCGCAGCCCCGTCGGCGATCGCCTGGTTCGCGGAGGTGCAGGCACGCGAGACCGTCACGGCCGGCACGGTCACCGGAAGCGTGGCGAGCCCCACCTCGCGCGCGATGTTCGGCGCACGCACGTCGTGCACCACCGTGCCGTAGATCAGATGGTCGACGTCGGCCGGCCGAAGCCCCGCGCGGGCTACCACATCCCGCACCGCCACCTTCCCGAGGTCGATGGCCGACAGGTCGCGCAAGATCGTGCCCGAGCGGGCGAACGGGGTGCGCACGCCGGCCACCACCGCGGTCCGGGTGCGGGCGCGTCCCCGGGTGATGGAGGGCGCGTGCACGGGCTCCGTGTCGGACATGGCCTGCTCCGGATGCGGGATAGACGGGGCGTTCCGGCCGGTGCCGGCGGCCCCGCTTGGGATCTATCCATGGAACGCGCGCGGGACAAGGTCGCTCCGGCCGGACGCGGGCGGCTGCGAATAAGGCTCCCTTTCCGCTAAATTAGGGCTTAGACTCAAATATTGGACCGGCACTTCCCTTTTGAAGGAGAGGTACCTCATGACCAGAACGTTCAAAGCGCTTGCCATCGCGGCCGCGTTGGTCGCGGTTCCGAGCTTCGCGCAAGCACAGGCCACGCTCGGACCGCAGATCGCATATCACAACGACTTCGATTTCGGTATCGGCGCGGCGCTCACGCTGTCGGCCGACGCGATCCACGAGCAGGTCGACTTCCTGTTCGACTTCGCCTGGTTCTTCCCCGAGAGCGACGCCGTCGACTACTTCGAGCTCAACGGCGGCCTCCTCTACGACTTCATCCTCGATGAGAGCACGGTCACCCCGTTCGCGCTCGCGGGGCTGAACGTCGCGAGCTGGTCGGTGGACACGCCCGTCGGTGGCGGCGACAACACCGAGCTCGGACTCAACCTGGGCGGCGGCCTCAAGTTCAACGCCGGCTCGCTACGCCCCATGGTCGGCGTCCGCCTGGAGATCGAGGGCGGCGACGGCTTCGTCATCTTCGGGACGATCCCGTTCGCGCTGTCGGGCAGCTGACGCGGGAGCCGTAAGCGGCGTTCCGCCAAGCTGGCCCGAAAGCGGGGACGGATGAGCGGACTTAAGCCTACGTGCGCGCGGCCCCTTCCCACCACCGTGTGGGGAGGGGCCGTGTTGCGTTCGTAACGCCCTGGTGACGCCCCCTCCTCAGGATGGACTCGGTCGATCATCCATCCTCGGGACCGGGAGACGTTGGCATGTCTGGACACGGAGCTTCCTCGCTCAGCCTCCTCGCTCACCCTTATCAACGCCTCGAGCCGTTCACCGGTGGGAGGGCCGAGCTCAAGGAAGCCGCACGACGCCGGGGTAGTGCCATCGTGTGGCTCATGGGGAAGGCCACGGACCCTCCCGAGCTGAAGTTGTTGAGCAATCGCCCGGGCGGCCTCTCTCTCCTGACCGTCCTTCCGAAGTCGCCCGATATCCTCGGCAATCCGGCACTCGTCCAGGCTATTCAGCGCCTGAGGCCAAACGGCATCCTTCCGCACCACGAGGAGCCACGGGCCAGCGAGCTGGCCCACGTTCTAAGGCGTCCACCGCTGGATCTCGCCGTGGAAGTCACCGACTACCTCGAGTGGAGAGGACTCCGCTTCGACCACGACACCGTCCGGCTGATCCGAAGGATCGTCGAGCTCTCCGAGAATCTGCGCTCGGTCACCGGTCTCGCCAGGAACATGTACATGTCAAGGCGTGCACTCGGCAGGCGCTTCATGACGCTCGGCCTCCCGGTGCCTTCACACTGGCTGCAGATGGCGCGCCTGCTGCGGGTGGTGATAAGGTTGCAGAACACCGACGACAGCGTGTTTGCCGTGGCCTGCGGTCAGGGCTACCCCGACGGGTTCTCGGTGAGTAACCAGATGTATCGCCTGTTCGGGTGCCGTCCAACGGAGGTTCGGGAGCGCCTCGGCTGGGAGTGGGTCTTCGAGGAGTGGCTGCGACGGGAAGCCGAGGCGGGGGCGTTCGCCCCGACCAATGCGGATAAGTTCAGCGGAGTCCCGCTCCGGGGGACCACGCCTCCTGCCCTCCGCCGGCACGCGCGTGCAAGGCGGCGGGACCCCCTCCGGGCCTGACATGACGGTCGGAACGAGGCACGGACGCCGTCACCGGGTGGCGGCTCGGCGTTCACCGAGGAACTACGAGGTATCGATGTCGACCATGAGCAGGGGTGCGCTGTCACCCGTCGCCGGGCTGACCGTCGAGCTCTTCGGGGGCCCGAAGGTGATCGCTCGCGACGAGCCGATTGATCTGACGTCGCAGCAACAGGCATTCGTCACGGTCGTGTTCGGCCACGGGGCCCAGGGTATCAGCCGCCCGCGCCTCGGCTGGGTTCTCTGGGAGGAAGACGAGAGTCCGCGACTCCGGCAGAGGATCCGCCAGCTGCTGCATCGAACTCATGAGCGGTTGAACGGCGTGATCGTTGACGCCGAAGCGGATCATCTGCGTCCGATGGCTGCCGGAGTGGAGTGCGACCTGCGGCGGTTCGAGGCGCTCCTCAAGCGCGGCTCTCTGGCCGAGGCGGCGGGCATGCTCTCACATGGGCTGGCCAGTCGTCTCGGCGGGACACCCGGAAACGCCTTCGAGGATTGGCTCCTTTCCAGGCGCGCCGGGCTCTTCGAGGATCTCCGGAAGGCCGCATCGCGGCGATGGGACGAGACCTCGGAGGCCGGCCTCTGGGGTGAAGCTCGAGACGCGGCGGAGGCGCTCTACATGCATTTCCCGGACGATGTCGGTGTTGCGACCCGAGTGATCGAATCCCGAGCGAGGACTGGAAGCCTGGCGTCCGCCGAGGCCGTGCTGGCCAGACTCCGAGAGAGCGGCGTCTCCAAGGACACCGCTGCGTCGCTGGATGAGCTGATGCTTCGGGTCCAACGGTTGCGGTCGACGCCGGTAAGCGCATCGCCCGACTCCGATCCTCGCGTCCCGCTGGTGGGCCGGAGGTCCGAGATCGCGCAAGCCGTGGAAGGGTTCAGGAGCATGGAGGACGGTTCGTTCCGCTTCGTCCTGCTCACCGGCGAGGGCGGAATCGGTAAGACGAGGGTCCTGGATGAGATCCGCAAGGAGGCCGTCCTCGCGGGGTACCGATGTCTGAGCGCGCGCCCCGCGGAGCCAGAGCGCCGCATCCCACTCAATCCGCTCGCCGACGCGTTCTCCGAGATTGATCTCGCTGGGCATCTGCGTGCCCTCGGGGTCCCCTGGCGGTCGGTCATCGGCTCACTCCTGCCCATCGACGACGACGAGCCCATCGAGGAGGCCCCCCCGATCCAGGAGGCCCACCTCTCGCGCAGGCTCATGGATGCGCTCTACTTCCTCCTCGAGCGTGTCGCGGCTGAAGAACCCACGCTTCTGTTCCTCGACGATCTCCAGTGGGCGGACGCCACGACCGTGACCGCGCTTCAGTTCGTGCAGCGTCGATGGGCCGGCCGCGCGTTCGGCGTGGTCGCCGCGATCCGACCCGATCTCATCGACCCCTTCGACCCCGCATCGAAGTATCTGCTGAGCGCTGAGCACCTGCCCATCACCCGGATCGATCTCAAGGAGCTAAGCCCAGAGGACGGTCGGCGCCTCGTCGACCTCGTGCTGGGTGGCGAAGTCGACCCACGAGTCAACGATCGTCTATGTGAGCTGGGCGGGCTCCATCCGTTGTACGTGACCGAGATCGCCAAGGACTTCAGGGCAGGCCGCCTGAAGCTGCCCGCACTCCCCGTCGACGAAGTCGCGATCCCGGTATCTCTGCAGGAGATCCTGCGGCGAAGGGTCGGCCTACTTTCACCGACCGCCACCAAGGTAGCCGGCCTGCTGGCCGCCAGAGCGCGGCCGATGCGGCTCACGGAGATCGCCGACCTGACCGGGCTGCCGCTCGATCATTGCGCCGACTGCGCTGAAGAGCTGAAGCAACTGAGGCTGGCCGACATGGCAGGGAACAGGGTGCGGGTCGCGCACGAGCTGTTCCGAAGCGCGCTGTATCAACACCTGAGCGACGCGCGTCGAGCCGTCCTCCACCGATCGATCGCCGAGCATCTCGCGAGCTCGGACGATGGCGTCCCCGAGGGTGAGCTGGCCATGCATTATGCTCGTGCCGGTGAACGCGCGCCCGCCGTTCGCTACGCTTGGGCCGCAGCCACGAGCGCGATCGAGAGCGGAGCCGTGGCCGAAGCCGCCTACTTCTTCGACCTCGTGGTGCAGAACGAAGACGACCCCGGCAGGAGAGCCGTCGCCACCGCCGAGCTGGGCCGGGCGCTGCACCTGGGCCGAGCCATAGAGCGAGCCAACCCGATCCTCGAGCTCGCCTCGGTCCGGCTCCGCGAGATCGGCGACCCCAACAGGGCACTTCGCATGGACATTCGACGGGTCGAGGGCCTCGCGGAAGCCGACGCGGCGCCAACCGCCGAGCTCCTTCGCCGCCTGGACGCCATCAAGCGGGAAGCTCAGGAGCTGGGGGATTGGGAGGCACTGGCGCTGGGGTTGGATGTGGAGTTGCACCTGCGCCACAACCTTGAAGACTTCCCAGGTATTGCGGTCCTCTTTCGGGAGATGAAGCAAGTTGTTGCCAATGGGCCACCGGAGGCCGGAGCAGTCGCTCACTCCGGTCTCGCGCTCGGCATCCTCTTCGGAGACCCACAGTCAGCAATGACACATGGTCGCCTGGGTGTGGAGCTTTGTGACTCACAGAGTGAACACAGGCTTCGGTCGCTGCTACGCCTGCTCTTGGTGCTTCAGTACCAGGGCCGGTTCTACACGGCAGAGGCGCAACGTCTGGTGGGCGAGGCGACGACCGTGGCCAAGACCAGCGGCGATCTCTTACTGCGCTTCAGCCTCGAAAGCAACATCGCGGTGGCCCATCTCGACGCGGGAAACCTCGATGCCGCAGAGGTCTCCATGGCGAAGTCGACCAAGATGCTCGGCTCGGCAGAACTCGACATGAATCGATTCAATCAGGCGATAAACGCCGGGGAGTTGGCACTTGCTCAAGCGGACTTCCACCGCGCAAGCGAGATGTTTCGCTTGGCATCCGAGTTCGTCGGTCCGAAGACGCCATCATACGCTGCAAACCTCGTTCGGTCGGGCCTCGGCTTCTGCGCCCTCGAGTTCGGGGACGTTACAAAGGCCCGGAGTCTTGAAGACGAGCTGGAGCCGAATCCCCCGACGTGGTATTTCGACCCAACCCTACTGGTCTCCTTTCGCAGTCGGATGGATGAACTACGAGGAAACCTCTCGGCCGCTTCAGACCGCCTGGGTTCGGCCGCGCTCGCCGTAGAGGAGCGACTCGTGCTCGCCTGGCTCAAGCTGATGAGGAATCAGATTCGGGTCCTTCGCCGTTTAGGCAGCAACGAGGCGAGGGAACTCGCGAAACGAGCCCTGGAAGTATCGGACGAACTCCATCTTGAACACCGGGCAAGGGAGTTCCGCTACCTCTTGGACCAGTTAGGCAGCTCGAATTGAGCGACGGCTAATTTCGAGCGCGCAATGCCCAAGAGGGAACGGTCTGCCGGAGAGGTGCCACAGCCAACTCCCCGGACGTAAGCCCACTTTTCAAGCGAGAGGGTGTCGCTCCGCTGGTCCGGTGTCCACTCATCAATCGAGCGTAGCTCTCCAGTATCGGCGTGTTGGCCACGGCCTCGACGATCCTTGGATCAAACTGAAGACCCGAGTGCTCCCGGAGTTGCTCCTCTACAACCCGCAACGGTAGCGCATTGCGGTACGGCCGATCGGATAGCATCGCGTCGACAGCATCGCAAACGATGATGATCTTGGCTCCGATGGGGATGTCCGGGCCGCGCAGGCCATCGGGATATCCTCGCCCGTCCTCACGCTCGTGATGGTGGCGCACAGCCAGTACAACGCTCTCAGGAACTGAGGACAGGTCTCGCAGCAACTGTTCCCCGCGAGTGACGTGCGATTGAATGATCGCTCGCTCCTCCGCTGTTAAGGAATCGGGCTTTGCGAGGATGTCCGTGTACGTTGCCTCGATCTTACCGATGTCGTGGAGCAATGCTGCGGTCTGCACTTGCTCGACGATCCTCTGCGGAAGTCCAAGCTCTTCAGCGATTTCCCGTGCAAGCGCTGAAACGCGCTGAGAATGGCCGGACGTGTACGGATCTCGAGTCTCAATGGCTTTGACCAGGGCTGTCAGCAGATCGTCGTTGGCTTCCCGAAGCCTCGCCGTCGTCAGGTATGAGTACCGAATGAAAAGCATCGGAAGCAGAACAACGAGTATCCCAGCGATTCCGAACTGGACATACAAGAACGCCACGGCAAGCGCGATGGGGCTTATGAGAACGTCGTTCACGCTCCCACCAGAGTTGCGCAGCACCAACTCCCAAACTCTTCTGAATGCCAAGCCCTGGCTGAACGCAATAGCCAGCGCTACGGCCGCGTGGTTCAACGCAAGGAAGAGCAGACCAAACGTTACGAATGGCCACAGCTGGCCTGCAACGCTTTGCGCCTCGGTCCACTCCAAGCCTCTAAGCGCCGTTCCACCTAGGAGTTCGAAACCCAAGCCGGCGATCGTGACCGCGAAGACGGCCTGAGCGACATTGAACGTCGCCTTGAACCAACCCTTCCGCCTGACAAAAAACTCGGCGAAGGCGAGGGTTGTGAGGATCAGCACCGTTCCTGCCTCAGGACCGAAGAGCTGGACGGCTGCGAGTAAGGGCAGGAACGTGATCGACGAGCGGCCTTCGGAGCCTCCAACGCTGAGCCCAATCGCCACAGACTCCGACATTAGGCCAATGGCGATCAGAGTGCCGAGCCCGAGGAGGCTGGCGAGTGGGAGCCCAGCAATCGCGGACCAGTCCGTCATCACTAGACAGACTGCCGCCAGGACCCACATGACTCCGACGTAAATGCGGACTTGCCGTTCGAACATACTTGGAGTGAAGCCCCCTCAGTCCACCTACCAGGTCACTAGCCCGCGACTAAAAATCGCGAAAACCGCGTCTACGGCGCCCATCAGTAGAGACACGAACATCTGCGCTCACCTCCTTTATGGTGGTGTCGGTCTCCGAAATACCCGCTGTGGAGTACCGCATGCGCTTCGCTCTACCGCTCGCCTTCGCTCTTAGGCGGACCGAGGGGGTTCGTTTCTCTCCGTGGCTTGAGTCACATGCTGGGGCGAATCACGCCCCGGACTAGAACTGTCCACGGACCCAGCGGTCCGTGGCTTGTAGCGTGGCCATGATCGCGGCGCGATCGGGTGAACCGGTCACCGGGGTCGCGCCCGATAGGGCAGTGATATGTCTTCCGTTGATCGCATGGACGGCGACGAGCACGAACGTGCGGTCAAAGGCGTCAACGAGCTTCGTCCCGTCAAGCGCGAGCGTGATGCTCCGGCGCTCGTCCTCGACGCGCGACCGCGCGGCGAGCTCGAGGGCCTGGAGGGTCGCGGCGCTCACGGCTTCGAGCTTGGCCTTGGGCACGTCGGCTCCGACAGCCTCGCCGGTGAACAATTCGTCGTTCCACTCGATGTCCACTTTGTGCCGGATCTGGTTCGCGCGTTCCGACTCGATGCGGTGGGCGACGAAGAGCAGGCGACCCTCGGGCTGGGCAGCCTCGGAGTGCTGGGCGATGTGAAGCGGCTCATCTTCGACCGGAACCACGGCCGGCCGGCGGTCGGTCTGCGCGACCGAGATCTTCCGATGATCGACCGACAGATCGAAGTACGACAGGAGCGCCGATTCCACGTTGCGCACGGTCTGCTTCGGCTTGATGTCGTCCGTGGTCAACAGATGGATCTCGTCGATGGCCCCGCCTGGCCGCGCCACGACACGCGCGGAGAGGACGCCGTTGAGCGACATGAGCAGGCGCTCGGCGTCCTGGATCGTCCAACGGCCGCGTTCTTCGGGGCGAACGGTCACACACTCTCCAGAGGAGCCCGGGGGCCCCGAACGAATCCACTCCGTAGACGCTCGAGATCGGGGTGGACGGCGATGGGGAAGGAAATCGCAACTTCAGATGTTTACGCGGAACGCGATACAAATACGCGTGGGCTTCGGGGAAGTCAAGATTCACGCGGGTAAACGAATATGTCGATCCCGTCACAGGGTGGGTTCGTCCGACCCGAGCCTGTTCGTTTATGCAAAAACCGGATGGGCCGTTCGCTGCCTATCCGCCGGCCCGGGCGGTTCAGAGATCCAGGTGTCCCGGGGGGCACTCGCGTCCCGATCCGCCATCCCCCCGTCCCGAGCCCGCCGCCACCATTCACCATGTTCAAAGCTAAATCACGGAGTTGCTCCGATGCACGAACTTCCTTCCGGGCTCCCCCCGGGAGTCGTCCCATCTCCCGGCGCCCTGCTCGACGAGCACGGACGTCCCGACTTCCGCGATGTCTTCGGCGCGCTGGCCGCGTCGTCCGACACCATCGCGACCGCCGTGACGCGCGTCCGGCTGACGACAGTGGACCTCGGTGCGCGGGAGCTCTCCGGCGTCCGGTCCTTTCGGGTCCTCGTCGCAGAGCTGAGCGCGCTCCGCCTCGACGGCGAAGCGCGGGTGATGCGGGCCGAGCCGCGGCGTATCGCAAACGTGTCGTTGCTGCTCGACATGATGGAGTCGGGTCGGCTCGACGTGCGGTCCGCCCCACTCGGGGGCTGGTCTCCGGACTTCACGGTGTTCGCGTCAGCCGGCACGCCGCGAGCGGTGCTGTCGGGCTTCCACTGGTTCGAGCGGCCGTATCCGCACCGGGGCCCGGCGCTGGCGTCCGTCCACGGGGGTGACGGAGCCCGAGCGGCGCTCCGGCGTTTCGACGAGTTGTGGGAGGTCGCCCACGACGTCGGCCCGGCGGTATGGAGCATTCTGGCGCGAGCCGTCGACCGTGCGGCGTCGGGGCTCGAGCAGGTCGGGTGATCGGCGTCTCGTTGACACCCCCCTCCCGGCTCCCTTTATTTGGTGCTCTGCGGACCGGCCGTCCGCACCGATCCGGCGTAGCTCAGTTGGTAGAGCAGCTGACTGTTAATCAGCGGGTCACAGGTTCGAGTCCTGTCGCCGGAGTCCCGACACACCGAAGCCCCCGTCCGCGATTCGCCGGGCGGGGGCTTCGTGCTGGCTCGGGGGCGGGCCTGGCCGGACACCCTCTCCCGCCCGGTGGAGCCGCCCCCTACAGCCGCGCGGCGATCCACATGGTGCGGTACACCGCGGTCGCGACGGTACCGACGGCGACCAGCGCTACCAGCCCGAGCAGCAGCGTTCCCTGCGCCCAGCCGAGCGCGGCCGTCAAGGACGGGTCGAGGATTCCCCCGAACCCGACGAGCAGGAGCCGCTCCGCCCGCTGCATGACCCCCACCTTGCAAACGATGCCCACGCTCTCCCCCCTCGCCCGCGCGTAGCTCACGAGCAGCGAGCCTCCCAGCGCCGCACCGACCACCGACACCGCCCCGGCATCGCCTCGGAACAGGACGAGAAGCCCGACGAGGGCGCCCACCTCGGCGAACCGGTCGAGGGTGGAGTCGAGAAACGCGCCCCGGTCGTCGGCCATGCCGCGAGCCCGAGCGATGCGGCCGTCGAGCACGTCCATGGCACCGCCGAGCAGGACCGCCCATCCTGCGGGGTTCGGCCTGCCCAGCGCGAACAACACCCCGGCGAGCACGCCGAACCCGACGCCCAGGAGGTTGAACGCGGTGGGCGAGAGGCGGAGCGCCAGCGCGGCCCGCTCGACCGGGCCGACGAACCAGTAGAACCAGCTCCGCACGAACCCGCCGAGCACGAAGCTCCCGCGGTCCGAGATCTCGTGGGGGTCGCGGCCGCGACGGGCGGCGCCGAGGGCGTAGAGCGGCATGCTGATCAGCGCGAAGCCCACCAGGCCGAGGAGCACGAGGAGGTCGGTGCGCATCTAGCGTTCATCCTCGCCGTCGGGTCGCGTCAGCAACACGCGCACGGCGCGCGGCCAGAGGAAGATGAGGGGGAGCTTCCGCTCGAGCGTGGTCAGGTGGATCTCGCGGCCGGTATGGCGCTCCACCTTGCGCACCACGTAGGGCAGCCAGTTCGCGAACGTGAGGGTGTGCTTCAGCCACCGCGCCGTCGCGCGGGCCTTCGAGATGCGGAAATGCCAGCGCCACCGTCGTCCGTCGCCCGCCGAGGGCGCCTCGACGAAGTGATAGCCATCGAGCCGCGACTCGAGCACGTGACCGGCCACGGCTCGCTCCAGCACGGGCCTGAACACCCGGCGGAAATGGTCCGCCTGCGCCCGGAAGATCTGGTCCGCGCGACTGGTCGACTCTGGGCGGAGCTCGCCCTGGTAGCACACCTCGAGCAGCCGCCGTCCGAGCTCCTCAGCGTCGAACGGGTCGTCGAGGTAGGGGGCCATCCAGTCGAGGACGTGGTCGTACGCACTGCGGAGCTGGGCGCCCACCCAGGCCGCGCTCCCCCCGTCCCGCGACCACACCAGGCCCACCTTCTGGACCATGCGGCCCAGCAGAAAGTGGTCCTTCGGGTCCGGTCCGAGCGCGCGCTCGAAGTGTTCGGTGCTCACCACGAGGCACTTCGCGATGAACGAGCGGCCGCCGTCCGGCGCGAACGCGATCACGTTCGGGGGGAGCACCTGGGCGAGGGCGGTCATGAGCCAGGTGGGCCGCGGGAGCTCGCCGGCCGACTGGAGCCCGTGGTAGAACGTCCGGTAGTCGTCGACGAGCACGACGAGGTCGATGGCGCTGTGACGGTCCGGTGCGTCCGTGCTCGGACGGAGCAGATGCGAGCCGTACAGGAGAACCGCCCGCACCGAGCCGGCCCCGGCGTCCACCAACCGGGCCGTGAGATCGTTCGCGGGCATGTCGCCCCCCTGCTCCTGGCGCTCCACGTCGTTCCGCACGGGCTGACTCACGCTGCCTGGGACTCGGAGCGCAGTTGCTCGAGCTCGGATTCCATGAGCCGCCGCACCTCGGCGATGAACGGCTCGGGATCGGCCCTGGGGTCGTCCCACTCGAGCACCCCGGCCAGGGCGAAGCTGCCGCGGATCCCCGAGATCCCCTTCAGGAAGTCCGCGAAGCGCGGGTGCTTCCAGAAGCCGTCACCCACGAGCACGTAGACCTTCCAGGGTCGGGCGCGAAGGAGCAGGGCCAGCCCCTTCGTGCGGAAACGGCCCAGCGAGCCGTCGCGGGAGCGCGACCCCTCGGGAAAAATCGCCACGGGTAGCTCGGCGTTGCGGGCCATGTCCCGAAGCTCCCGGTAGGTCTGCCTCATGGTCGCGGGGTTTGCAGAGGGGTCCACCAACGGGTATTGATAGAGCCTCGTCATCTGCGAGATTAGCGGGATCCAGCGGCCATAGCGCTTGCGGGTCACGATGCGCGGGTAACCACCGTCGACCGCCTGCACGACGAGAGGGATGTCGAACAGGGACTGGTGGTTCATGACGATGAGCACGCCCGGCTCCGCGGGGACCACGCGCCCGGGCACCGGGATGTGTGCGGCTCCGACGCGAACGAACGGTCGCGTGACGAGCCGGGCCATGAAGTTGATCCACGCGGTCAGAACCGGAACGCGCCGGGACGGGCGGAGCTTCACCCACGGCGTGATCACGAAGCGCTGAACGATATCGGAGAGGAGCAGCCCGAGGCAGACGATCGCCAGAGCCACGTATCCTCGGAGCTTCACCGGGAACGCCTCCCGCGGACCGGGGTGTCGACGGGGAGCCGTCGAGTGGAGAGTGAACGGCCCAACGCTAACCGGTGTCGGCGACCATCATCAAGACGAAGAGAGACATGAGCGAGATCCAGTATACGTACTACGGGTTCGACAACTGTGTCGGCGCCTACTTCGAGATGCCCACGTCGGAAGCGCGGAAAGTGCTCCCGCCCCACCTGGAGCCGCTCGAAAAGCAGCACGAGCGCAGCATCTTCGCCATCACGGCGTTCCGGTTCACCGAGAGCGAGGTGGGCGAGTACGACGAGGTCGTGCTGGCCGTCATCGTGCCGCCGCTCGTCGAGCCGGGGAAGCCGCTGCCGAAGGCCGCCATGTATCCGTTCATGGTCGCGACGTCGACCGAGGCCTCGCGTGAGCACGCCATAGCGAAGTGGCACCTGCCGCACATCATGAAGGACATGGACATCCGCTTCGAGGAGTCCGACGGCACCATGACGGTGAACGTCCTGGACGGCGACGACCCCGTGCTGGACCTCGTGGTCACCCAGTTCGAGGCGGCTCCGGCCAAGAACCTCTACAACGTGTTCACCGTGGGTCCGGACGATAAGTACAAGGTGAACATCTATATGGAGGCCCCGCACTCCGAGCACGAGGAAGAGCGCGGCGAGATCACCCTGTACGACCATCCGTTCCTGGGCGGGCTCGACCCGAACGAGATCGAGACCTTCCCGTTCCGGGAGGAGTGGTACAGGAAGGGTCTGCAGACCTTCGAAGAGCTGGAGTCGATCTGACGGCGGCGGGCCGCCACTTCGCGATCTTCAACCCCGCCTCGGGGAGGGGGCGGGGCCGCCGCCGGATCGCCACGTACCGACGCCTCCTCGAGGATGCCGTCCCGGACATCACCTTCGCGGAGACGACCCGCCCCGGCGAAGAGCGCGATCTCGCCGAGCGGGCGGCGGCCGAAGGGTACGACGTGGTGGTGGCGGTCGGCGGGGACGGGACCTGGAGCAACGTAGCGGACCGGCTCGTGGCGAGCGGACGGCGTGATGTTTCGCTTGGGTTGCTGCCGAACGGGACCGGGAACGACTTCGGACGGAACCTGGGGTTCCGGCCGGACGGCGCGGCCGAGGCGGTCGCCGTCCTCGCCCGCGGTGAGAGGCGACTGGTGGACGTGGGGCGGCTCGAGACTCCGAGCGCGCCCGAGCACCATCCCGACCGATACGAGGCGCGCCACTTCCTGAACCTGGTCGGGTTCGGGTTCGACATCGCGGTGATCGACGCGGCGGCTCGCGCGCGGTTCCTCAAGGGTGAGCTCCTCTACAAGGTGAGCGCGCTCGGCCAGCTCTTCCGCTTTCCGGGTGCTGAGATCGACCTCCGGGCCGCCGACGGGCGCGAACGCGACGGTCGCTATCTCATGCTGACCATCTCGAACGGGTGCTACTTCGGCGGCGGCTTCCCCATCGCGCCCGGTGCATCGGTCGACGACGGGCTACTGCACGCGTGCCGGATCCTCGACGCGAAGCCGCTCCAGCGGCTCGGGCTCTTCAACGCGGCCGAGAAGGGTCGGCACGTGGCCTCGGACCGCGTCGAGGTGCTCGACGACCGCGCCTTCACCGTGACGTTCTCCGCGCCACCGCGCTTCGAGATGGACGGCGAGGTGCGTGTCGCGGCCGAGCGCACGCTCGAAGTGCGGGTCCTTCCGGCGGCGCTGTCGGTCATCGCCGCAGCGGGCCCCAAGCCCGGCGGAGCGGCGGCGCCAGCGGCCTGACGCTTCCCGCCCGATGCGCTTTGTCACACAAAGTGCTTGACGGCGCCGTACGACATCTCGATTCTGACACACCATGAATCTCCCCGCCCGCAAGCTCAGACGGACCCAGAAGCCGCCACTCGCGCTGCACGACCGCGCGATGGACGACCTGCGCTACATCCGTGAGACGATGGAGCGGTCTGGGTCGTTCACGCACGTGTCGGGCCTGGGCGTCATGGCCATGGGAGTGATCGCGCTCGCCGCGGCTGCTCTCGCCTGGGGCGCCACGGATCTGTGGGCCTGGCTCGGGGCCTGGCTGGGCGCGGCGGGGCTTTCCTTCGCGGCCGCGAGCTCCCTGATGGCACGAAAGGCGAGAGCCGAGGGAATCCCCCTCCTGACCGGTCCGGGCCGGAAGTTCGCGTGGAACGTGGTGCCGCCGCTGGTCGTCGGCGCGGTATTGACGGTCGCGTGCCTGGCGGCGGGCACGACGAGCCTGCTCCCCGGGAGCTGGCTCATGCTGTACGGCGCGGCCGTGGTCGCGGCAGGCTCGCACTCGGTGCGCCCGGTCCCGCTCATGGGCGTCCTGTTCATGGCCGTGGGGGCGGCCGCCCTTCTGGCGCCCGCGCGTTGGGGCGACGCCTTCATGGCGGCCGGGTTCGGCGGGCTTCACCTCGCATTCGGCCTCGTGATCTGGAGACGTCATGGCGGTTGAGCGTGGCGTCGCCGCTGCACGTAGCGCGCGAGAAGGCGGCGCGAGTCCGTCCGCACTCTCGCCGGTCGAGGGATATCCGGAAGGCGGAGCCCTGGAACTGGACCGGGTCATCCACGAACGTGTCCGGCTCGGCATCGTCAGCGCCCTCGCGGTGAACGGGTCTCTCACGTTCACCGACCTCAGGGCACTCCTCGGCACAACCGACGGGAACCTGAGCGCGCATGCCCGTCGTCTCGAAGACGCCGGGTACGTGCTTTGCAAGAAGACGTTCGACGGCCGCACGCCCCGGACGGAGTACCGGCTCACCGCGGTGGGCCGGCGGGAGCTCGAGGCGTATCTGGACCATATGGAGGCGATCATACACGCGACGCGCGAACAACCGGAGGGGTCGGAGTGACGGACGGGATCGGCGTGACCGACGCCCGGGGACGGGTGGCATGAGGGACACACAGTCACGCAACGGGAGCGGCCCCGGGCTGCACGTCGGGATCATCATGGACGGCAACGGTCGGTGGGCCAATGCCCGCAACCGGCCGCGTGAGTGGGGCCACCGGCACGGCGCCAAGGCGGTACGCCGCGTGGTCGAGGCGGCGCCCGACCTGGGCGTGCGCACCCTGACGCTGTACGCGTTCTCATCGGACAACTGGAAGCGGCCGGCGCGTGAAGTCGGGCTCCTGATGAAGCTGTTGGCGCGTTATCTGCGCACCGAGACGGAGGAGCTCGCGGAGAACGGCGTCGAGCTGCGTGTCGTGGGCCGGCGCGACCGCCTCGAGGCGCCGCTGGTGTGCGCCATCGAACAGGCCGAGGCCGTGACCCGGGGGAACCGGCGGATGAGACTTCGGCTCGCCGTCGATTACTCCGCGCGCGACCTCATCACCGCCGCCGTGGCGGAGGGCGTGAAGCGTGGGGGCGTCGAGCGCGAAGACATGGCCGCGCTGCTCGGGCGTGCCATGAACGACACGGGTCCGGCCGAGGATGTGGACCTGCTCATCCGCACGGGCGGCGAGCAGCGGCTGAGCGACTTCCTGCTGTGGGAGTGCGCCTACGCGGAGCTGCTCTTCACGCCACGCATGTGGCCGGACTTCGACGCGGACGATCTCTCGCGCGCGCTCGAGGACTACCGCGGACGCGACCGGCGCTTCGGCAAGGTGGCCGTCGCGGTCTGAGCCCGCTCGAGGTCGAGAAGCCGGCGCTTCCGCCATAGTCCTCCCGCATATCCGGTCAGGCGCCCGTCCGACCCGACGACCCTGTGGCACGGGATCACGAGCGCGAGCGGGTTCGCGCCCACCGCGGCGCCCACCGCCCGGACCGCGCTCGAGCGCCCGAGCGCTTCGGCCACGTCGGCGTAGCTGATCGTCTCACCCGCCGGGATCTTTTCGAGGCGCGACCAGACACTGCGCTGGAACGGGGTGCCGACCGGTTCCAGGGGTAGGCCGGAGAGCGCGTCGGTCTCCCCGTCGAAATAGCCGTCGAGGGCCGCCTGCATACGCTGGCCCAGCTCCGACGGCGCGGGCGTCAGCACGGCTCGTAGCCCGTCCTTCGTACGGCGAAGCTGACGCTCGAGCGCCTTCCGATCCGTGAACTCCAGGACATGGATCGCCCGGTCGGACGCTCCGACGAGCATGGGGCCGAGGGGAGTCGTCAGATAATCGACGCGAACCAGGAGCGCGTCGCCGAGCTCGGTCGGAGGCGCGCCGAAGGTCTGGCGGAACGCATCCTGGAAGCCGGAGAGGGAGTCGTAGCCGGACTCGAACGCGACCCGTCCGACGGGTCGGCCGCCCTGGACCTCCTCGAGTGCGGCACCCAACCTGCGGGCCCGGTGGTACGCCTGGAACGTCATTCCGTGTGTGCGCTGGAACCAGCGGCGCACGCGTTCCGGCTGAAACCCACGCTCGCGCAGCTCCCTCTCGCTCCAGCGCCGGGAGGGATCGGCCTCGACGGCCTCGAGAAGCGGACCCAGCCAGGACGGCGTCGAGCCCGGTGCCTCCAACGGGCGGCACCGCTTGCACGGGCGGTACCCCGCCGCCTCGGCATCTTCCGGCGTGGCGAAGAAGGAGAGCTGCTCGGGACGGGGTTTGCGCGCCGGACAGCTCGGTCTGCAGAAAATCCCCGTGGAACGGACGCCCGTCCAGAAGATCCCGTCGAAGGTCCCGTCACCGCCGAGGAAGGCTTCCCGCATGCGCGGCTCGGGAGGAAGTCGATGTGTATCCATGGCGGCAATCTCGGATGAGGGATGAGGCGAGGCTACCGAAATTCTGACACGGAAGTCGAGGGGCCGACGACGACCAGCCGCACGAGGCGGGCCCGTCGGGCGCCACCTTGGTGGCGCCACTGCCGTGGTAGCGCCCTTGCCGTGGTGACCCCCGCTCCGATCTTTCGACATGGTCGCTACACCCGAAAGCCAGACGCCGGTCGCCGAGACCCCCATCATCGTGCGGAGCTCGGAGCTCGACTCGTTCGGGCACGTCAACCATGCCGTCTTCCTCAACTATTTCGAGCACGCGCGCTTCGAAGCGCTCGAGGAGGCCGGCTTCACGTGGTCCGTGCTCGAGGAGCGCGGCTGGGGCATTTACGTCGTCCGCATCGAGGTGGACTACCTGGCCGAGGCGCGGCGAGGCGACCGGTTACTGGTCCGCACCTGGGCCGAGTCGTTCCGCCGCACCAGCATGGTGCTGGCGCAGCGCATGGTCCGCAGCGAGCCGGACGGCAGGGAGACGACGGTGTCGGAGGCGCTTGTCACCGCGGTCTGGATCGGCCCGGACGGAAAGCCCATGCGTGTGCCCGAAGAAGTGCGGGAGGGCCTCACCACCACTCCGGAGGACAGATGTCGAACCGAGCCCGTTACGTGAGTCGAGCCCGGCCGCTGAGCCGAGCCTCTCGTTCGCCCCGTCCAGGTGGGATCGGTCGCTCCTCCGGCCGTGCTGCCGCCCTGGCGTGCGCCGCGCTGCTCGTGGCCTGCGGGACCGGGGAGCCGGGCGGCTCGGCCGCGGACGCTCCCACGACGCTCGCGGAGCGGTGCGCCGCCAACGACTCCGGCATCACGGTGCCGGACGGGTTCTGTGCGGTGCTCGTAGCGGACGGCGTCGTGGGTGCCCGGCACCTCGACGTCGCGGAGAACGGCGACGTCTTCGTCGCCCGGGGCAACACCACGACCGGACCCACCCGGACCCGCGTTCCGGGAGGCGTTACCGTGCTGCGCGACTCCGACGGTGACGGCCGGGCCGACGTCCGCGAGGCGTGGGCGGACAACGGGGGCAACGAGGTCCTGCTGGCCGGCGGGTACGTCTACTTCGCGCCCGACGATGCGGTTCTCCGCTACCCCATCGAGGCCGGCGCCATGCGTCCGGCGGGCCCGCCGGACACCCTCGTGTCGGGACTCCCGGACTCGCGCAATCACGCCGCCAAGAGCCTCGCGCTCGGCTCGGACGGCGCTCTGTACGTCAACATCGGCTCGCCCTCGAACGCGTGCATGCGAGAGGCGCGCACGCCGGGCTCGCCGGGAATGGACCCGTGTCCGGAGCTCGGGACGCGCGCCGGCATCTGGCGGTTCTCCCCCGATCGGACCGGACAGACCCAGGCGGATGGCGAACGCTTCGCGACCGGGCTCCGCAACGTGGTGGCTCTCCGCGCGAACTCGGACGACGGCGCTCTCTACGGCGTCGTGCACGGACGGGACCAGCTCCACTCCATGTGGCCGGACGTCTTCACCGTCGAGGACAACACCGAAATGCCCTCCGAGGAGTTCGTGCGCATCACGGAGGCGTCGGACTTCGGCTGGCCATACTGTTTCCACGACCCGCGCACCGGCCGGAAGCTCCTCGCCCCCGAGTACGGTGGGGACGGCGAGGCGGTGGGCCGCTGCGCGGAGAAGGACATGCCGCTCGTCGCGTTCCCCGCGCACTGGGCGCCCAACGACCTCGAGTTCTATCTCGCTGACCAGTTTCCGGAGCGGTACCGCGGCGGCGCGTTCATCGCCTTCCACGGTTCCTGGAACCGCGCACCGAATCCCCAGGAGGGTTTTCAGGTCGCGTTCGTTCCGGTGTCTGAAACCGGCTTCGGCCCCGCGTGGGAGACGTTCGCGGACGGCTTCCGGAACGAGGAAGATTCCTCCGACCACTCGCGCCCGGTGGGCGTCGCGGTTGGGCCGGACGGCTCCCTCTACGTGTCCGACAGCGTACAGGGTCGGGTGTGGCGCATCATGTACGCCGGACTCTGACGCGGCCGCCGAACCTTCGTGCCCACGCCTTCCGAACCCACCGTGCTCGTCGGCAACGACGTGGTCGATCTGACCGCGCCGCGGACCAGCGATCGTCACCTGGACGAGCGCTTCGTCGCCCGTGTGTTCACGGAGGGCGAGCGCGCCCGCATTCTGGCCGATGACGACCCGTCGCTCCGCCTATGGCTCGGGTGGGCGGCCAAGGAGGCCGCCTACAAAGTCGTCTCGAAGTCCCTCGGCGAGCCGCCCCCGTTCGCGCACCGGCGCTTCGAGGTCACGTGGTTCGGAGCTGGGGACGGCGTCGTTCGGTACGAGTCGGAGGATGTGCGGGTGGTGGTTCGGCACGCCGGGCCCCACGATCACGTGCACGTTTTGGCGCATATGCCGCGCGTCACTGAGGGGCCCACCAGGGTCGATCGTCTCGACCGGGCCGACGCTCCCTGGCTCGCGCCGCTCGAGAGCCTCCTGGAGCACTTCACGGAGCTGGAGCGGGCGTCGGTGCACTCGGTGTCGTCGGCCGCGGTCCGGATCGCGGCCCGTGCCGACGCGGCGGACCTCCTCGGCGTCGAGGTCGGCCGCGTGGAGATCGTGTGCGGGCCGGGTGCGTTGGGCCGCCGCCCACCCCGCATGCTGGTGGACGGAAGGTCCGCAGATATCGACGTTTCGCTCTCGCACGACGGACCCTGGATCGCCTGGGCGCTGGCTCCGCGCTGACCGCGCCCGAGAACCACACCACACTCGAACCCATCTCCTGGAAGAACCCGCATGGAAGATCGCGAGCGGCTCAAGAGCATCCTCGTCGAGCGCTCGGTGCGCCTCGGCGACTTCACCCTCGCCAGCGGCGCTCGCTCCGACTACTACGTCGATGCACGTCGCACCTCGATGTCGGCGGAAGGCCAGTACCTCATCGGGAGGGTGGCGTTGGCCGCGGTCCGTGACGGCGGGCTCAGGCCCAGCCACGTGGGTGGACTGACCATGGGCGCCGACCCTATCGCCTACGCGATCGCCCATGCGAGCTGGCTCGAGGGCCGGCCGCTCGACGCGTTCTCTGTCCGGAAGCAGGCGAAGGAGCACGGCACGGGCCAGCGCATCGAAGGTGGCCTTCCCGTCGACGCCCGGTGTCTCATGGTCGAGGACGCGATGACCACCGGCGGAAGCACGCTGAAGGCGATCGACGCCGTGGAGGAGTACGGCGCGACGGTGATCGGTGTGTTGACGCTCGTCGACCGGTCCGAAAACGCAGCCGCGCGGTTCTCCGATCGAGGGCTCCCTTTGATCTCGGTCTTCCGCGGAGAGGAGCTTCTGGAGCTGGCCAGAAGCAGAGCGGCGGCCGGAGGCTGACTTCGCGCCCCGACCGCCGCTTCCTGTTCCGCGCCGGTTAGAGGGGTCCCCTCCGGACCGGCCGGTGAACCGCTCAGCCTCGCGTCAGTCGAGTAGCCTGAGCGGCATCACCAGACAGAGGTAGTCGGCCTCACCCTCGCCGGTCGGGACGATGGTCGCGGCCCGCTCCGGCGCCTTGAACGCGATGTCCACCTCGTCCGAGGGCATGTACTTCAGTACCTCGAGCAGGTAATTCGCGTTGAATCCGATCTCGAGCTCCTCGGAGTCGTAGCCGATCTCGAGCTCGTCATGCCCCTCACCGAGGTCCGGCGTGAGCACGTTCAGGTGCACGCGCCCGGGCTCGAACTTGAGCCGGATCCGGTGCGTCTGATCCGACGCCACCACGGCCATCCGTCGCACGGCGGACTCGAGTGACTTCTTCGGGACGGTCGCGACCTTGTCGTTGTCCTTCGGGATCACCTGCTCGTAGTTCGGATACGTCCCCTCGATGAGCCGTGTGTACACCTCCGTGCGCTCGCTCTTGAAGCCGAGGTGGTTGCCGCTCCGCGCCACGTTCAGTGCGTCGTCGTCCTTGAAGAGGCGCTGCACCTGCTGGAGCGCCGCCGGAGGCACGATGAAGTCGGCCGAGGTGGTGCCGGTGTCCTCGACCGAGACGCTCATCCGCGCGAGGCGGTGACCGTTGGTCGCTACCATCCGCATCTCGCCGGCCCGGAGCTCCCAGAGAACACCGTTCAGGATCGGCCGGCTCTCCTCCGTGGATACGGCGAACGACGTGTGGTGGATGAGGCGGTTGAGGTCCTTCCCGGTCACGGTGAGGCCGGTGGAGAAGTCCACCTCGGCGAGCTTCGGGAACTCCTCGGCGGGAAGGCCGTTCAGCTTGAAATGACTCCGGCCGCACCGGAGCTCGATCTGATCGCCTCGGGTCGACACGTCGACTGCCTGGTCCGGAAGCTCCCTCGTGATCTCCTGGAGCTTCTTGCCCGGCGCCGTGAGGGTTCCCGGCTCCTTCACGTCGGCGGGAACGCGCACACGGACGGCGACGTCCAGATCGGTTCCGCTCATCCAGACTCCGTCGCCTTCGGCCTCGAAGAGGATGTTCGAGAGTACCGGCAAGGTCGTTTTCGACGGAATGCTGGCCGACACCGCCGCGAGACCGTTGTGGAGGTTCTGTCTGGTGATCGTGAAGTTCATCGAATCATGGCTCCTGGGGACGGCTGAAAGCGGGGGGACGGACTCGAGCGCCCGTTCATCCACAGACCCTGGATACTATCTCCCTTCTTTCTATAAAAACATAGTCGTAGTAGGGGATGTGGATCTGTGGAAGATTCGGTGCCGAAGGTGACGTTTGCGTAACGGGTGGGCGCTCTTGCGACCACTCGGGGGGACCGGGAAAGCGCGGGGAGAAGTCGAGCCGACGCTCCGGGGCGTGGGGACCAGGACCGGGGAGGTGTGAAGAATCGGTCGGATATCCACAGATCTCCACACACTTGTTCAGACTCCCCTGGGCACGTGCTCGTCGAGCTCACGGCGGGCGGCGTGGACGGCCTCACGGAAGTCTTTGTCGCTCACCATATCCTCCTCGACCTTACGAATGGAGTGGATGACGGTCGAGTGGTCGCGGCCCCCGAAGAGCTCGCCGATGCGGACGAGGGACATGCCGAGCATGTCCTTGATCAGGTACATGGCGACCTGCCTGGGCACCGTGAGGTCCTTCGTGCGCCGCTTGGACGCGAGCGCTTCCGGCCGGACACTCCAGCGGCGGGCGACGGTATCGCGGATGAGCTCCGGCGACACGCGTGGGCGGGACTCCCCACGTCCGAGGACGCCGCGTAAGGCGGTCCGGGCGAGGTCGAGCGTGATCTCCTGGTGCGTCAACGACGAATAGGCGAGCAGCTTGATCACCGCGCCCTCCAGCTCGCGAACGGACGAGGTGCACGACGAGGCGATGAACTCGATGATCTCGTCGTCCATGGAGAGCCCGTCGTCGTCGGCCTTCTTCCGGAGGATGGCCATGCGGGTCTCGAGGTCCGGCGGACGGAGGTCGACTACCAGGCCCCACTCGAACCTCGAGACCAAGCGCTCCTCGAGGCGGGCCATCTCCTTGGGTGGCCGGTCGCTCGTCAGCACGATCTGGCGCTGGGCGTCGTAGAGCGCGTTGAACGTGTGGAAGAACTCCTCCTGCGTGCTCTCCTTGCCCTCCAGGAAGTGCACGTCGTCGACGAGAAGGAGGTCCATGTCCCGGTAGCGCCTGCGGAACTGCGCCGTGCGTCCTTCGCGGATGGAGCCCACCAGCTCGTTGGTGAACTTCTCGGAGGAGATGTAGGAGATGCGGCTGTCGGGATTCTGCGCCAGGAGCTGGTTCCCGATGGCGTGCATGAGATGCGTTTTGCCGAGACCCACGCCCCCGTAGAGGAAGAGGGGGTTGTACATCCGAGCCGGCTTGTCCGCGACGGCGCTGCACGCGGCCGAGGCGAGCTGGTTGTTCGCTCCGACCACGAAACGGTCGAACGTGTACCGCTCGTTCAGCAGCGGCCGGGGGACGTCGACCGGCGAGCGTTTGGGCTCGGGCGACGCAGCGGAGCCGGGATGCGACGACTCCGTGGTGTCCGAGCTTCGAGGGGTCGGCAGCTCGACGACCGGGATCGCGGTCTGGGTCGAACGCTCGGCGGCTCGGACCGAGACCTTGAGTGGACGGCCGAGGACGCGCTCCGCGGCAGCGTCGAGCACGTGCCCGAACTTGTCCTCGAGCCACTCGACGTGGAACGGGTTCTGTGCTTCGAGGATGAGCTCGTCGGACGTGGTCGCGACCGCCGACGCGCTCGCGATCCACGTGTTGAAGCTGTGCTCGGGAACGGACTGGCGGGCGACGTCCTGGATCTTCGACCAGAGCTCGGCCGCCGTCAGCTCCAAGGCACCCTCCAGGAGCGTGGCGCACCCTCGTTTCCGGCCCGGTGACCTGAGCGAGAAATGGGAGGGTACGGGGGCATCTCGGGATGCGTGCTCGGAGTGGAGGTGACGGCTCGGGTGGGCTCCCGTTTTGGACGGGCGCCGAAGCTATCCAGGCGATGTGGAAAAGTCAAACGAGGCCACGGAGCGCCTGGATTTCCGTGAATTTCCGGTGCTCGGACCCCCCTGCGTTGACGCTTTCCACACCGTCTGTTTATCTTTTCAAGCTCGTTTACAAACTTGGTCATCTATGGACCGGGCTCCAAGCCATGAAGCCGACATACAAGCCGCGCAACCGAAAGCGGGTCAACAAGCACGGGTTCCGCGCACGCATGAAGACGAAGGGCGGACGCAAGGCGCTCAACCGGCGCCGTCGTCGCGGCCGCGCTCAACTCGTCGTGAAGGTCGGCGGGAAGTAGGCGGCGCATCGCGGCCCCGGGGAGAGACTCTCCCGCGGGGGGCGCGCATCACGCGCAGCGTCGAGATCGAGGCGTTGCTGGAGCGGGGGAAGCGCAGGAGGACGAAGAATCTCGACGTCTTCTTCGCGCCGTCCCCCGCTTCGCGTTCCCGGTTCGGGGCTATCGTTCCGAAGCACGGCCACCGGATCGTCGATCGCAATCTCGTGAAGCGGAGGTTGCGGGAGATCGGGAGGAAGGACGTGCTGCCGAGGCTGGACGCCGCTGAGGCGTGGACCGACGTCCTGGTCCGCGCCCGCCGGTCGGCCTATGCGGCGCGATACGAAGACTTGAAGCGCGAGTTGGCGGAGGCCCTGGAGACGACGTGGTCGCAAAGCTCCTGATCGGACTGGTCCGGTTCTACCGGGCCGCGATATCCCCGTGGACTCCACCCGCCTGCCGATACGTGCCCAGCTGTTCGGCGTACGCCGTCGAGGCGCTGGAGCGCCATGGAGCGGCCAGGGGGTTCTGGCTCGCGCTCCGGCGGGTCGCGCGCTGCCACCCATGGGGTGGCCAGGGTTACGATCCCGTTCCACTCGAAGCATTACCCACCACGCCTGACGCGACCGGCGCCCATCAGCCGGTGGCCCCCCGTGACTCGAGAATGACGACCGGATGAGAACAGAGATCCGTTTCCTGATGGCGATCGTCCTCATGCTGGGCGTGCTGGTCGGCACGAACCTGCTGTTCCCGCCGGTCGTGCCCGAGGTGCAGGACGGTACGGAGCCGACCGCGGACTCCGTGGCGGGGGGGCCGGCCGAGGTCGCCGCCGAGCAGGACACGCCGGCTACCGCGGTGCCCGCTCGGGGCGCTCAGCCGAGCATGGGACCCGCGACCGATACGGTGCCGGAGGCCGGGGCGGTGGTCGAGAGCGCTCAGCCGGAGCGCATCGTCACGGTGAGCGGCCCGATGTTCCGGTACGACTTCTCCACGCACGGGGCGCGCATGGTGTCCGTGCAGATGACCCGGTTCGACGCGCTGAACCGCGAGGGGCTGGTCGACCTGATTCCGGAAGGGGTCGACGGGTACTTCGAGCACCGGCTGGTCGTGGGACGCGATACGCTCGACCTGTCTCGCGTGCCGTACGTCGTGGAGCCGGCCGACGGAATCACGCTCGAGGAGGGTGGCTCCCCCCAGACGCTCCGGTTCGTCTACCAGGCCCCGAACGGTGGACTGACCTTCGAGGTCGGCTACACGTTCCATCCGGACCGGTACCAGGTGGACGTGGCCGGGCGGGTCGTCGGCCTGGAGCGCCCGCTCCTGCTTACCGACGTCGGTCAGGGACTCGCGTACGCCGAGGCGGACTCGGCCGACGAAGCCCGCATGATGGCGTACGTGTACAACCACGTGCAGGACGGCATCGAGTCCACGAACCTGGACGACGCCGAGCCGGGCATCGTCGAGGGGCCACTCCTCTGGACCGCGACCCGGAGCAAGTTCTTCGTCATCTCGCTGCTCGCTGGCCGCGACGAGGCGTCGGGGGAGGCCAACGGCGACTACCTGGGCGGGCTGATCCTGGAGCCGAGCGATCTCCCGGACCGCATCTCGATCTGGGCGGCCCAGAGCGCCGCGAACGGTGAGTTCGCCTACCGCCTCTTCATGGGTCCCCAGGACTACACGCGGCTGACCTCGCTGGGTCAGGGCATGGAAGAGGTGAATCCCTACGGATGGCGCTTCTTCCGTCCGATCATCCGGCCGTTCGTGTCGGTCATCATGGCCGTCCTGGTGTTCTTCCACACCACGCTGGACCTCGGCTACGGATGGGTCCTGATGGTCGTGGGTGTCCTCATGCGCATCGTGCTCTTCCCGCTGAACCACAAGGCGATGAAGGCACAACTGCGAAACATGGCCGTCCAGCCGCTAGTGCAGGAGATCCAGACGAAGCACAAGGACAATCCGGAGAAGCTGCAGAAGGAGATGATGCGGCTGTACAAGGAGCACGGCTTCAACCCGTTCGCGGGATGTTTGCCGATGTTGCTTCCCTGGCCGATGCTCATCGCGCTCTTTTTCGTCTTCCAGAACACGATCGAGCTGCGCGGCGTGGAGTTCCTGTGGCTGCCTGATCTGTCGGCGAAGGATCCGTTCTACATCCTGCCGATCATCCTCGCTGTGTCGATGTTCCTGATGCAGTGGGTGAGCCTGAAGTCGCTCGATCAACCCAATGCGCAGCTCAAGATGATGATGTGGGTGATGCCAGGATTCATGTTGTTCATCTTCATGAACCTGGCGAGCGGCCTGAATCTCTACTACGCGACGACGAACCTGGCCACGATCCCCCAGCAGGTCTGGATCGCCAAGGAGCGCCGTAAGATGAGGGACAAGCCGCCGCCGACGCTCAAGAAGAAGGAATAGCCGGGCGCGCCCATGGAAGTCGACACCATCGTAGCGCTGTCTACCGCGCCGGGTGTCGGCGCCATCGCGGTGGTGCGCATGTCGGGTCCGGATGCGTTCCGGGTCCTGCGGGAGGTCGCTCCTGAGGTCGAGGATCTGGCGCCCGCAGCGCGTGCCGCGACTTTGCTGCGGATCGTCGATCCCGAGGACGGCGTGGTCATCGACAGGGCGCTCGTGACGCGCTTCGTCGCGCCCGACAGTTATACGGGCGAAGATCTCGTCGAGATCTCGTGTCACGGGGGCGTGCTGGTGCCGCACCTGGTGCTCGACGCCTGCCGCTCCGCGGGAGCCCGTGAGGCCGAGCCGGGCGAGTTCACCCGCCGCGCGTATCTGCGGGGGCGCATGGACCTCGTGCAGGCTGAGGCCGTCGACGACCTGATCCATGCACGCAGCCGGGCCCTCCATCGGGCGTCGGTCGCCCAGCTGGAGCGGGGGTTGTCGGAGCGGGTGGGGGCCCTGCGGGCCGAGCTCGTGCGCCTTGAAGCGCTCCTCGCACACCACGTGGATTTCCCGGAGGAGGATGATCCGCCGGTGCCCCTCGAGCGAGTGCGTGAGGAGGCCGGCGAGGTCGCGAGGAGCATCGAGCGGATGCTGGCGACGGCGCCCGAAGGGGAGTTGCTGCGTGAGGGTGCGCTCGTGGTTCTGGCCGGCCGGCCGAACGTGGGGAAGTCCTCGTTGTACAACGCGTTGCTGGGGCGCGAGCGTGCGATCGTGACGGAGATCGCCGGCACGACGCGCGACGCGATCGAGGCGGACGTCGAGCTCGGCGGCTTCCCGTTCCGGCTGGTGGACACGGCCGGACTGAGGGAGACCGACGAGCGGATCGAGCGCCTGGGGATCGAGGTGACGAGACGGTATCTGGAGTCGGCCGAGGTCATGCTGTTCTGCGTCGAAGCGGGTAAGCCGCTGGATGAAGAAGAGCGCGCGTTTCTGGATGCGCAGAGAGGGCGGACGCTGATCGTGGTCGAGACGAAGGGCGACCGGGTGGACGGGTTGGACCAGGTGGGCGAAGCGTTCGAGGCGGGCGGGCTGTCGGCGGCCGAACGGTCGTGGCGCGCCATCCGGGTATCGACCGTGTCCGGACAGGGGCTGGACGAGGTTCGCACCGCCCTGCCGGCGCTCGTCTTCGCGGGCCTGGCGCGGGGCGCGGACGATGTGCCGGTCATCACTCGCCGCCGCCATGCGCGGGCGCTCCGGGACGCCGCGGAGGCGGTGAAGGCGTTCGGGACCGCCCTCGAGGACGGGGTGCCGCCGGAGGTGGCCGGAGCCCATCTTCGCGAGGCGGAGAGCGCCCTGGAGGACTTGGTCGGCGTGATTTCCACCGAGGACGTGTTGGACGTGGTGTTCAGGGACTTCTGCGTGGGGAAGTGATGGCGGACGGCACCGGAGGTATGCGGGAGGTACGGAGATACCGAGTGGAGGGACGCGTTCAGGGAGTCGGATTCCGCTGGTGGACCCGGAAGACGGCCGCGGACGTGGGGTTGAATGGGCGCGTGCGTAATCTGGTGGACGGCGCGGTCGAGGTGGAAGCGGCCGGGCCGGCCGGGGCGCTGGACGCGCTGGCGGCCCGGCTCCGGCTTGGACCGGGTCCGGCCAACGTGTCCCGCGTCGAGCGACTCGATGTAGGGAGCGCGCTGCGCGACGAGGCCGCCGGGTGGAGCTCGTTCGAGATCGACCGTGGATGACGGACCGAGGGCGGCGGCGGCGGATAACATGCAGGGCGCGTAAGGAGCGGCGATGAGGAAGAAGTACGGAGTGATCGTGGTGGGCGGCGGGCACGCGGGCACGGAGGCCGCGGCGGCTTCCGCTCGGGCCGGCGTCCGAACGCTGCTCGTGTCCCCGGATCTCACTCGGCTCGGTCAGATGAGCTGCAATCCGGCGATCGGCGGCGTGGCGAAGGGCGTCGTGGCTCGCGAGGTCGATGCCCTGGGCGGGGTCATGGGCCAGGCGACCGACGCATCGAGGATCCAGTTCCGCATGCTGAATCGGTCCAAGGGACCCGCAGTGTGGGGCCCTCGCGCCCAGTGCGACCGCGCGCTCTATCCGATCGCGGTACGACGCGTTCTGGACGGCCTTCCCGAGCTCGACCTGTTCCAGGAGATGGTCACCGGGCTCGTCGCCGAGGACGGGAAGGTGCTGGGGATCCGGACGCGTGGAGGTCTCGAGTTCGAGGCGGATGCCGTGGTGGTCACGACCGGGACATTCCTCCGCGGGAAGATCCACATCGGGGGGAGCGCCGGGGTCGAGGCGGGACGCGCCGGTGAGGCGCCTTCGGTGGAGTTGGCGGAGGGCCTCGAAGGGCTCGGTTTGTCAGTGGCCCGCTTCAAGACGGGGACGCCGCCTCGCGTCGACGGACGGACGGTCGACGTCGGGCGGCTGGAGCGGCAGGACGGTGAGGACGGGGACTACCGCTTCTCGGCCTATACACGGGAGGCCGTCCCGGAGCAGATGCCGTGCTGGATCACGTGGGCGAGCGACGGCCTCAAGCGCGTGGTGACGGAGAACCTGGCGCGAAGCGCCCTGTATGGAGGCGAGATCGCGGGACGGGGACCGCGCTACTGTCCCTCGATCGAGGACAAAGTCGTGCGCTTTCCCGATGCGCCACGGCATCAGGTGTTCCTCGAGCCCGAAGGGCTGCACACGACCGAGTTGTACGTGAACGGCCTGTCCACGTCGCTTCCAGCCGACGTGCAGTTGGAGTTCCTGCGTACGGTGCCGGGGCTCGAGGACGTCGTCATGACGAAGGTCGGGTACGCCATCGAGTACGACTACTTCCCGCCGCACCAGCTCCGGCACACGCTCGAGCTGAAGGACGTGCCGGGGCTCTTCTTCGCCGGACAGATCAACGGGACCACGGGATACGAGGAGGCGGCGGGGCAGGGCATCGTCGCGGGCATCAATGCCGCGCTGCGGGTCAGGGGTGAAGCCCCGCTCGTGCTCGAGCGGGACCAGGCGTACATCGGCGTCCTGATCGACGACCTCGTCACGCGCGGCGTCGACGAACCCTACCGGCTATTCACGTCCCGGGCGGAGTTCCGCCTCCTCCTGCGGCAGGACAACGCTCCGCGGCGGTTGGGATCGTTGGCCAGGGAGCGCGGCCTACTCACGGAGGATCAGGCAGTGGCCCTGAGGGAGCGGCTGGCCGCCGAGGACCGGGTGCTGGTGTGGTTCCGTGAGACGAATATCGACCCCGAGGCCTCGCGGGAATTGCTGGAGGCCGCCGGCTCGACCCCGCTACCTGAACCCACACGGGCGGCGGAGGTGCTCAAGCGACCCAGGGTCGGGGCCGCCGCGTTGCTCGACGTGGGGCCAGAGCCGCCGAAGGACGTGGAGGAAGATGCGGTGTTGGCCGCGGTCGAGGTCGAGCTCAAGTACGAGGGGTACGTCATGCGGGAGCGGGAGCGCGCCGAGCGCCTTCGGCGTCAGGCTGAGGTGGAGCTCCGTGACGATCTTCCTTATACCGAGATGAAGACGTTGTCGCACGAAGCGCGAGAGAAGCTCGCAGCTGTGCGTCCCGGGACGCTGGCTCAGGCGGGCCGCATCCCCGGTGTGTCGCCCGCGGATCTCCAGAATCTCCTGTTGGAGGTCAGGCGGCGAGTCGCGTCCAGCACGGCGGTCGGTTAGAAGCCGACGCGGGCTGTTTCACGTGAAACAGGGGCCCCGCCAGCGCCCCCCAGGGAGGGCCGGGCACGGGAGGGATCGGGCGGGGTCGCAGACCTCGGCCTGTTTCACGTGAAACAGCGCGCCCGCCGGATGCCATGAGATCCGCTCGGTCTGGGGCGAGCCCGGGCTAGCTTCGCTCCAGCACGACGTGCAGCGTGGCGGGCTCGGACGTTCCGTCGAAGTTGAAGTCGAACTCGGTCGGGCCGTCCAGGATCAGCACATCAGGACCGTCGAACTCGTAGGCCGACGTGGCGCTGGCCCCCTGGGCGGGATTCAGCCGAATTGCCGCGCCGACCACAGAAAGCGTCCCATTCTCGACGGAGGGCTGCTGCATCTCATCGGGAATGAACAGAGTTGCCGTGTAGGCGCCGCTCGGCTGCACGTTCAACGTGAACAGGCCGGTCGCGTCGATCAGGTCGAAGAACGTCCCCTCGTCGGCGACGCTCGTCACGACGAACTCCGTGGCGTCCCAGTCGCCCACGAACGGCTCGACCGCGGGATCGGGTGTCGCGACGTCGGACGGGCTGGAGCCACCGCATGCCGCGACGGCCAGCAGCAACGCGAGTCCGAATCCGTTGCGAGCGCGTGGACGTGCTCCCCTCGGGCGTACCGGCCTCTCGTACTTCATCGCGTCTGACTCCTTGGGCCTTCGCCCGGAAGACGAAAGGGGAAAGCGCACCGCGTTCAGGGAGCCGCCGTCCCACGCCGGAAAGTCCTCGACCGACCGTTTCAGGTCAAGCGGTGCCCACTTCTTGCATTCCGTGAGCGCGGGGATGGCGTATATTGGAGTCCCGCACATTCCACAACGAGCCTGCGACGAATGTCCCGCGTCATCGCCATAGCAAACCAGAAGGGCGGCGTCGGCAAGACCACGACCGCCATCAACCTGGGCGCTTCGCTCGCCGTGGCGGAGAAGCGCACGCTCGTCGTGGACATCGACCCGCAGGGGAATGCCAGCAGCGGGTTGGGGATCACCGATCGTGCGAGCCGCCCTACCGTCTACGACATCCTGATCGGCAACCGCTCGGCGTCGGAGGCCATCGTTCGCGAGGTGCACCTTCCTGGCCTCGACGTCATCCCCTCGACCAGGGACCTGGTCGGTGCGGAAATCGAGCTCGTCTCGACCCCGAACCGCGAGTCGATCCTGCGGGAGGCTCTCAAAGAGGTGCGCGACGAGTACGACTTCGTACTGGTCGACTGTCCACCCTCGCTCGGCCTCCTCACGCTGAACACACTCACGGCCGCGGATTCGGTGCTGATTCCGATCCAGTGCGAATTCTATGCGCTCGAAGGACTGAGTCAGCTCCTCAACACGGTGCGCCTCGTCCAGCGCGGCCTGAATCCGCGCCTCGATATCGAGGGAGTGCTCCTCACGATGTACGACCGGCGCCTGAACCTATCCCGACAGGTAGCGGAGGAGGCACGCGACTACTTCGGGGACAAGGTTTACGAGTCGACGATCCCCAGGAACGTCCGACTCGCAGAGGCACCGAGCTTCGGCCAGCCGATCGTCGAGTACGATGTGCTGTCTACCGGGTCGGAGGCGTATCTCGCTCTGGCCCAAGAGGTTATCGCCCGCAACACCCGGCCTGCGCCACAGGTTGCGCCATGACGGAGCGTCCTCGCCTGGGGAAGGGCCTCAGCGCACTCATCGGGGAGTATCTCGACCCCGACACGGACTCAGCCGAGATCCATGCGCTACCCCTCGCGGCCATCGTGCCGAATCCCCTCCAGCCCCGCACAGTCTTCACCGAGCAGGAGCTCGCCGACCTCGCCCACTCCATCGAGGCGAACGGCCTTCTCCAGCCCCTGGTCGTTCGCCCGTCTCCGAACAGCGCGAACCGCTTCGAGTTGATCGCGGGCGAGCGGCGCTTCCGGGCTGTGACCCGTCTGGGGTGGAAGGAAGCGCCCGTCGTCGTGCGCGACGCCACGGACGAGACGCTCCTCGTGCTGGCGCTCGTCGAGAACCTGCAGCGCGAGGCGCTTTCTGCCCTGGAGGAAGCCGAGGGGTACGTCGCGCTCTCCGATAAGTTCGGGATGAGCCACGCCGAGATCGCCGAGTCGGTGGGGAAGGATCGCTCCACCGTGGCGAATATCGTGCGACTCCTGAACCTCCCGGCCGCGGTGCGACGTCTCCTCCAGGAGCGCGCGATCACGCCCGGGCACGCACGCGCGCTGCTCGCGGTCGAGGATCCCGGGAAAGCCGGCGAGCTCGCGCGCCAGGCGGCGAAGGAGGGCTGGTCCGTTCGTGAGACCGAGAGACGCGCGGGCGCCTCCCGTCCGAAGAAGAGCAAGCCCGACCGACCGACCGATCCCGTCGTTCAGTCGCTCGAGGAGGCCCTCCGCGATCACCTTTCCACCCGGGTAGCGCTGAAGCGCGCCCGCGGGGGGGGCGGCACCATCCAGATCGCCTATCACGACGACGAGGACTTCGAGCGGGTCTTCGAGATCGTCACGGGCCGCGCCGTGACCGACGTCGTGCGCTGAGGGGAGTCACATCATGAGCAAGGATCAACGCCGCCTGTCCCTGGTGGTCGTCCCGCACGGAGGCAGGGACAGCAAGACGTACCACTTCTCCTATGGACGCCTTCGGTGGCTCGCACTCCTCGGGACGGGCGCGGCGCTCGCCCTCGCGCTCATGGTCGGAAGCTGGTGGTACCTCGCGGCCCGCGCCTTGAAGGCGTCCGAACTCGAGCGCGAGGTAGCGGTCATGTCGAGCGACCGCCAACGCGTCGCTGCGCTGGTCCAGCGCCTCGAGGCGATGGAGACCCAGTACGCGAACATCCGCCGCATGTTCGGCGCGGCGGCGATCGACCGCCCATCGGACGTCTGGCTGCCACCCGCCAATCCGGTGCGGCGGGCGGCCTCGGGTGCGTCCGCGCGACGTGCTGGTCCGACTCCCCCGACGGTCTGGCCGCTCACCGAGCGGGGATTCGTCACCCAGGGCCTGCATGAGGGCTTCGAGGGCCGGCATCCCGGACTCGACATTGCCGTGCCCTCCGATTCGTATATTCGGGCGGCTGGAGGCGGGACGGTCTCGGACGTCGGTGACGACGCGGTGTACGGCCGGTACGTCGTGATCGACCACGGCGACGGATACACGACCCTGTATGGGCACGCGTCGAATACGCTCGTGTCCCTCGGCCAGTCCGTGCGGGAGCGTCAGGTGATCGCGCTCTCGGGTTCGACCGGCCGCTCGACGGGACCTCATCTGCACTTCGAGGTCATTCTCGACGGCGAACCCGTGGACCCCCTGTCTCTGGTCGACCAACCCTCGTGAGGCGCAACGGCGCCTCATCGTTACCGACTCTCCTCGTTCGACGGAGCACTTCGCATGGCGCGTGAGCGAACCAGTCAGGGCAGCGCACCCGAATCGGTCATTTCCATCGTCGGACCCGGCATGAAAGTCGTGGGCGACTGTGAGACCGACGGCACACTCCGGATCGAGGGCGCCGTGCAGGGAACCGTTCGGGCCGCCAAGGCGGTCGTCATCGGTCGCGATGGCCTCGTGATCGGGGACGTCATCACCCAGGACGCCGTCGTGTCTGGGCGGGTCGAAGGCTCCGTGACGGCGGAGTCTCGGTTGGAGCTCCAGGCGTCCTGTCAGATCGACGGGGAGGTGTACACGCCTCGGCTACAGCTCGAAGAGGGTGCCGTCTTGAACGGCAGCGTGAACATGAAGCAGACCAACGAGAAGCGCGGTCCCACATCTCAGAATCACGACTCCGATTCGGGTCCTGACGAAACCGACCGTTGATGCTTCTGCTCCCGGGATATCCCCAATGCCCGAATAATGTGGATATCTCGGCCAGCGGTGCACCGTGATGTATGGTAAACCTTTGGGGCCTCGTTACTTGTGGGTGTGTCCCCCTGTGGACAACGGCCCTTGCTCTCCCTTGTTTTCAACTTTTCCACACGTTGTCCACCGAGGATCGTCCCTGCTCTGCCGCGCCGGGCGTCGTTGCCGTCCCCAGGTGTCGAAAACATGAAACTAGAATCTATTGTCGAGTACCTGGACGACTATCTGGCTATAGAGGGGCATCCGGATTACGGGCCTGCGTACAACGGCCTCCAGGTCGCCGGCGATCGCGACGTAGCCTCCATCGCCGCGGCGGTGGATGCCTCGGTGGCATCCATCGAGGCGGCCGTCGCCTCCGGGGCGGATCTCATGGTCGTTCATCACGGCCTCTTCTGGGGCGGCTCCGCGCCGGTCACCGGGCCGTTGTATCGTCGGCTGCGGCCCCTGTTACAGCGGGGCGTCGCGCTCTACAGCGCCCACCTCCCTCTCGACGCACACGCCGAGATCGGTAACTGCGCGCTCCTCGCCGACGCGCTCGGCCTGACCGAACGTGCGTCCTTCGCCGCGTACCAGGGGGTGGCGGTGGGGTGGTGGGGCACGCTGCCAGGAGCAACGTCCGTCGAAGATCTCTCCGGCACCGTCAGCGAGGCGGTGGGTGGCTCGGTGCAGGTCATTCCCGGCGGCCCGAAGGAGGTACGGCGGGTCGGCGTCGTGACCGGCGGTGGCGCCTCGTTCCTGCGGGAGGCCGCCGAGATGGGCCTCGACGCCCTGGTCACGGGAGAAGGGCCGCACCACACGTACATCGATGCGATGGAAGCGGGCATCCACGTCCTTCTCGGTGGTCACTACGCGACCGAGACCTTCGGGGTCAAGGCGCTCGCCGCCCACGTGGCCGATCGATTCGGCCTCGAGTGGAGCTTCATCGATCAACCCACCGGCCTCTGAGAGGTCGCTCCGGGATCCGCGACCTAGGGGGCCCGGGGCTTCGATCCGTTGCAGCACCTCGGGGCGCAGGGTACCATCCCGTGGACGATCCGCCGAGCGTGACGCGCCACCCGACCGAGCCGGAGCACCGGCTCCACCCACGATCGCAGCGACATCTGGAGTCATAGACGAACATGAGCCCCAACGCATCATCGGCCCCTTTCTGCCCGGAATGCAACAAGCCGGCGACCGGCAACTTCTGCCAGAACTGCGGTGCCAAGCTGGGTGGCCGCTTCTGCAGTCAATGCGGCGGCAAGCTAGGACCAGCCGCCTCGTTCTGCAGTCAGTGCGGCGCCAAGAACGACGTGGTCACGGGCGGTCATCGAGCCGCGGCGGCGAGTGTCGTGGGGGGCCAGAATCTTCCGTGGTGGATCGCGGGCGCGGCCATGTTCGCGCTCATCGTCGCGATTGGCGTCTCCATGGTCCGCCCCGGTCCGCCGCCCACGCCCGGGACCACGGGGCCGGCGGCCGCGACGGGAGCCCCGGCCGGCGCTGCCGCCGTCGACCTCAACTCGATGACGCCCAGGGAGGCCGCCGACCGTCTCTTCAACCGGGTCATGACGAGCGTTGCCGAGGGTGACTCCGCCGGGGCACAGGCGTTCGTCCCGATGGCGATCGGAGCGTACGAGCGCGCCCAGCCCCTCGACCTCGATGGGCTCTTTCACCTCTCGCTCCTGCAGCGCACGGCGTTGGACCTCGAGGGCGCGCTCGCCTCCGCCGAGGCGATCCTGGCCGAGGACCCCGATCACGTCCTGGGACTGACCGCTGCCGCTGCCGCCGCCGAGGAGCTCGGGCGGGACGACAGGGCGGCCGAGCTCTACGAGCATCTGCTTGCGGTGTACGACGCCGAGAGCCAGCGAGGCCTACAGGAGTACCTCGACCATGCGCAGATCATGAGCACGGTAAGGGATTCGGCGGAGGCGTTCCTGAGCGGGCGTTGACGCCCTCCCGGGAGATCCTCCATGCGTGTCTTCATTACCGGCGCCAGCGGCCTGATCGGGTCCCACCTCGCGGGGGAGCTGATCGCGGCCGGACACGAGGTCGTCGGGCTCTGCCGGGGTGGCTCGGACACCGCCTACCTCGATCGCGTCGGCTGCGAGATCGTGCGGGGCGACATCCGGTCCGACGCGGACACCCTCGCACCTTTCATGGAGGGGTGCGACCGGGTGGTTCATGCGGCCGCACAGGTGTATGCCGGCGGCTCCTGGCCAAAGGTCCGGGAGACGAACGTCGACGGCACCCGGCACGTCCTGACCGCGGCCCGTCTCGCCGGCGTGGCGCAGGTGGTGCACGTGTCCACGGTCGCCGTGTATGGGGGCATTCCCGGCACGAAGAACGAGGAGGCACCGGTCGACGCCCCGATCCCTCCGGGCGATCTCTACGCGCGTTCGAAGCGGGAGGCCGAGGAGGTGGTCCGGGGCATCGAGGCCAGACGTGGGCTCCCCGTGACGGTGATCCGTCCGGCGGCCGTCTACGGCGAGCGAGACCGGCTGATGGCGCCCGCCTTGGCCCGCCTTCTGCGCCTGCCGTTCGTGGCCCTGCTCGGTGAGGGCGACAACACCCTCCCGGTCGTCTACGCGGGGAACGTAGCCTCGGCGCTCCGCCTCGCCGTCGAACGGTGTACGGGTGGAGAGACCTTCAACGTCGCGATGGACCACCCCCTGACCCAGCGCCAACTGTTCGAGGGCCTGGCGGAGGGGCTCGAAAAGAACCCACGCTTCTTCTCGCTGCCGGCACCGCTCGTACGATCCGTCGGGGGATTCCTCGCTCATTTCGGGGTGAGCGCCCCGGGCGCGAAGCATCTGCCGCTCGAGCGGGTCATCGACCTCGCCCTCGGCGAGAACCCCTTCCCGTCGCGCCGGATCCGGGAAGCGCTGGGCTGGGCCCCCGAGCACGAGCACGACGACGCGCTCAAGCGCACCGGCGAATGGCTGAGATCCGCATGACCGACGACGACCGAAAACCACCCCTGCCGGGCCTTCGCATGCCGGACGGCCGCCGCCCCGAAACCGAGGACGAGCGACTGCTCGACGTGCAGAATGGCCTGCACGTCGGTATGGACGCGTGGCGCGTGTTCCGCATCATGGGCGAGTTCGTCGAGGGCTTCGAGGCCCTGACGAACATCGGTCCGGCGGTTTCCATCTTCGGGTCGGCGCGCGTGCAGCCCGGCGATCCCCAGTACGAGGCGTGCGAGGCGACGGCAAAGCTCCTCGGCGAGGCGGGCTACGCGGTGATCACCGGCGGGGGCCCGGGCATCATGGAGGCCGCGAACAAGGGGGCCCAGGAGGGTGGCGCCCTCTCCATCGGGTGCAATATCGAGCTCCCGTTCGAGCAGCACGACAATCCGTATCTCGACGTTTCCGTGGATTTCCGGTATTTCTTCGTCCGGAAGACCATGTTCGTGAAGTACGCCCAGGCGTTCGTGATCTTCCCCGGCGGCTTCGGCACTCTGGACGAGCTCTTCGAATCGCTCACGCTCATTCAGACCGGTAAGATCAAGGACTTTCCGGTGGTCCTGTTCGGGACGGAGTACTTCGCGGGGCTCATGGACTGGATCCGTGGGACGTTGGCCGCCGAGGGAAAGATCGCCCCCGACGACCTGGACCTGATCTGCGTCACCGACGACCCTGCGCAGGTCCGAGACCACATCGTCGCGCACAAGAAGCGCCGTCGCGCGCATCCCGCCTCCCGGGGACGGCGCGCTACCGACAGGTAGAAGGGTGTTGGAGGAGCCAACCCACTCCTTCAGCCCCCCTTCTCGGACGGATCCTTGTAACCGCACGCGGGCTACGGCTACCTTTTCAGGCTCCCACCGGGGCGTCGGAACGGGCTCTCCGTGGGATTTTCATCTCGGCATCGATCCTTCCGTGCTGCGAGCGACTGTCCGGTCTCGCGCAGCGGAGGTCAGCAGACTATTGAGCAGCACCACCGATCAGGCCCCCAAGGGGTACGCGCCGACCGGTAAGAACACCGGGACCGTGAAGCCCAAGGGCACGTCACGTATCCGGGCCCACGAGGGCCTGGACACCATCGACATCCGCTCGCGGAAGCCCGCGTGGCTGAAGGTCCGCTCGCCCGGCGGCGCCAACTACATGCGCCTCAAGAAGATGATGCGCTCGGAGTCACTCCACACCGTATGTGAGGAGGCCGGCTGCCCGAACATCGGCGAGTGCTGGGAGGCGGGCACCGCCACCTTCATGATCCTCGGCGACGTCTGCACGCGCGCCTGCAAGTACTGTGGAGTCGCGCACGGCATGCCGACCGGGCTCGACACCGACGAGCCCCGTCGCGTGGCCCAGACGGTCCAGGAGATGGAGCTCGAGCACGTCGTCATCACGAGCGTGAATCGCGACGAGCTCCCGGACGGCGGCGCGGGGATCTATGCCGAGACCATCCGGCGCGTCCACGAAGCCGTTCCCGGCTGCTCGGTGGAAGTCCTCATCCCGGACTTCAAGGGTGACGAGCCGTCGTTGCAGATCGTCGTCGACGCCAAGCCGGCGATCCTCGGGCACAACCTCGAGACCGTCGAGCGGCTGCACCCGGACGTCCGTCCTGGTGGACGCTACTGGCGCTCGATCTCCTTTCTGGGGGCGGTGAAGAAGCTCGACCCGGGGATGCTGACGAAGACCGGGATCATCCTGGGGATGGGCGAGGAGCCCGACGAGATCCGGCAGGCCATGGTCGATCTTCGCGAGGCGGCGGTGGACATTCTGACGCTGGGGCAGTATCTCCGGCCGTCCCCGATGCACATTCCGGTGGCCCGGTGGGTCACTCCGGAGGAGTTCACGGAGTGGAAGCGCATCGGTGAGCAGGAGCTCGGCTTCAAGCACGTCGAGTCGGGGCCGCTCGTCCGGTCGAGCTACCACGCGAAGGAGCAGGCGCGCGAGGTCGAGGCGGGTGGGCCCGGCGCTATTCAGAACGTACTCGAAGCGGACATTCCCGCGCCCGCCGAGGTCAAGCTGGATCTGGTCCAGCTCGAGCTCGGCCGGCCCGGTCGACCCGTGAACGGAGCCTGAGATGGCCGAGACGAAGACTCGGAAGAAGAAGAGCAGCGGTGCGAAGAACGGCGGAGCCCTGGAGAAGCATGGCATCGGCGAGGAGCTGGCGCTCGACCTCCTCCGGGACATGCTCCTCTATCGGCGCTTCGAGGAGAAGGCCGAAGAGGCATACGCGATCGGCAAGATCGGGGGCTTCTGCCACCTCCACATCGGTCAGGAGGCGGGCGCGGCGGGGTGCATCAGGCCGCTGCGCGAGGACGACTACGTCATCACCGCGTACCGGGAGCACACGCAGGCGATCGCGAAGGGGGTGGACGCGAACGCCGTGATGGCCGAGCTCTACGGCAGGGTGGACGGGCCGTCGCGCGGGAAGGGCGGCTCCATGCACATCTATGGCGCCGATGTGCGCTTCATGGGCGGGCACGGGATCGTGGGAGGCCAGGTGCCGCTCGCTGCCGGCATCGCCTGGAAGATCAAGTACAAAGAAGAGGACGGCGTGGTCGTCTGCTTCATGGGCGACGCCGCCGTGAACCAGGGGGGCTTCCACGAGGCGCTCAACATGGCCGCCATCTGGAAGCTGCCGGCCATCTTCGTGGTCGAGAACAACCACTATGGCATGGGCACCGCGTTCAGCCGCGTCTCGGCCACGCCGGTGGCCGAGCGCGCGATCTCGTACGGGATCGAGTCCTGCTCGGTGAACGGTCAGGACGTGCTCGAGACGTACGCGGCCTTCCGTGACATGGCCGAAGAGGTCCGCAACGGAGGTGGGCCGCGCTTCGTCGATCTCCAGACGTACCGATTCCGCGGGCACTCGATGTCCGATCCGGTGTCGGGGACGTACCGCTCCACCGACGAAGTCGAGGAACGCAAGAAGAAGGACGACCCCATCTCGATCCTGCGGGACACCCTGTTCGACGCTGGGCTGCTGGACCAGGCCGGTCTAGAGGAGATGGACGCGGAGGCCCGGCGCATCGCTTCGGAGGCGGCCGATTTCGCCGACGCCTCGGCGCATCCGGACCCCGAGGAGCTGTTCCACCACGTGTGGGCAGAGGAAAACCACGGCAGGCTCTTCTTCGACGGACGGGATCGATAGATGGCGGTCATGACCTACCGCGAGGCGCTCAACCAGGCGCTGAGCGAAGAGATGGAGCGGGACCCCGACGTCTTCCTCATGGGTGAGGAGGTCGCCGAGTACGACGGCGCCTACAAGGTGTCAAAGGGACTCCTCGAGAAGTTCGGCGACCAACGCGTCGTCGATTCGCCGATCAGCGAGCTGGGCTTCGCCGGACTCGGCGTGGGCGCGGCGATGGCGGGGCTTCGCCCGGTCATCGAGTTCATGACCTTCAACTTCGCGTTCCTCGCGATCGACCAGGTCATCAACAGCGCTGCGAAGATGTATTACATGTCCGCGGGGCAGTTCCCGATGCCCATCGTGTTCCGGGGACCGACCGGAGCCGCGCTCCAGCTCTCCGCGCAGCATTCCCAGGCGTGCGAGACCTACTATTCGCACGCTCCGGGGTGCAAGGTCGTCACACCGGGGACGCCGGCCGACGCCAAGGGGCTGCTGAAGGCCGCCATCCGGGACAACGACCCGGTCGCATTCATGGAAGGCGAGCTCCTCTACAACATGAAGGGCGAGGTGCCGGACGACGACGACTTCATCATCCCGCTCGGGGTCGCCGACCTCAAGCGTGAGGGTGGAGACGTCTCGATCATCACGCACGGGAAGATGATCCATGTCGCGCTCCAGGCCGCCCAGAAGCTCGAGAAGGACGGCATAGAGGCCGACGTGCTCGACCTCCGGACCATCCGGCCGCTCGACATGGACGCGATCCTCGAGACCGTGAAGAAGACGAACCGCGTCGTATACCTCGAAGAGGGCTGGCCCTACGCGGGCACCGGCGCCCAGATCACGGCGATGATCCAGGAAGAGGCGTTCGACCACCTCGACGCCCCGATCCTGCGCGTGACCCAGGCCGACGTCCCGATGCCGTACGCCAAGGGCCTCGAGGCGATCGCCAAGCCGTCCGCGGACCGCGTCGTGAAGGCGTGCAACCGCGTGCTCTACCGCTGAACGAACGACACCCCCTCACTCCGAAACGCCTCACCGGCGCCCGATTCCAGAGCGAGACAGAATCATGGTAACGAAGGTCCACATGGAGGCCCTGAGCCCGACGATGGAAGAGGGCCAGCTCGTTCGTTGGCTCAAGAGCGAGGGCGACGAGATCTCGAACGGCGATGTGCTGGCGGAGATCGAGACAGACAAGGCGACCATGGAGCTCGTGGCGCGCGGGGCCGGCGTGCTGCGGAAGATCTTCCTCGCCGAGGGCGGCACTGCGGCGGTGGGCTCGGTCATCGGCGTGATCGCGGATGCCGACGAGGACATCTCGGGTGTGGAGGGCGCGTCGGGCGGTGGCGGTGACGCGTCCGGCGATGATGGGAAGGACGACGGGGCGGAGGCGAAGGAGGGTGCCGAGGAAGACGAGGCTGCTTCCGCCGAGGGCGACGAGGCATCCGAGTCGAAGTCGGCGGAGGCTCCTGCCGAGAAGAAGGGGGCTGCTCCCTCCGGCGAAGCCGCACGCACGTCCAGCGGCCGCGTGAAGGCCTCGCCCGTCGCGCGCCGTCTGGCCGACGAGGCCGGAATCGACATCGAGCGCGTCCAGGGCTCGGGCCCGGGCGGCCGGGTGGTGAAGCGCGACGTGGAGGAGGCGAAGGAGAAGGGCGTCGCGGCACCCGCGGGCGGTCCCGCCCACGCCGGGCCCGAGTACGAGGACGTGCCGGTTTCACAGATGCGGAAGGCGATCGCCAAGCGGCTGGTCCAGTCCATCGGTCCGGTACCGACGTTCTATCTCACGATCGACGTCGACATGGGCCGGGTCATGGAGGCCCGCAAGAGCATCAACGCCATGCTCGAGGGCGACGGGAAGAAGGTCTCGATCAACGACCTGGTCCTGAAGGCGACGGCCGGGGCGCTCGCGAGGCACCCGGAGTGCAACGCGCAGTGGCACGACGGCTTCATCCGCCGCTACAACGCCGTCCACATCGGCGTGGCGGTCGCCATCGACGACGGGCTCATCACGCCGATCGTGCGCGACGCGCACCTGAAGGGTCTGGCCGCGATCAGCGAGGAAGTGCGTGAGCTGGCGGGTCGGGCACGCGAGAAGAAGCTGCAGCCCGACGAGTACACGGGCGCGACGTTCTCGGTGTCCAACCTTGGGATGTTCGGCATCCACGAGTTCACGGCGATCATCAACCCGCCGGAGGCCGGGATCCTGGCGGTGGGCGGCATCGAGGAGACACCGGTGGTGGTTGACGGCGAAGTCGTGATCCGGCCGCGGATGAAGGTCACCATGAGCTGCGACCACCGGGTGATCGACGGGGCGCAGGGCTCGCGCTACCTGCAGACGTTGAAGGCGATGCTCGAGGAGCCGGCGGCCATCCTGGTCTGATCGGTTCGCTTTTCCCCGCGACCGGCCCGTATCTTTCCTCCGCGATTCCCCGTTCGCCGAGGAGGCCGTCATGGGTGCGCATAGGCGAGGTACGATCCTGATGGGCGTGGCCGTGCTGTTCACCGGATGCACTTCGGCGGGCGGTGGTGACACGCCGGGCTTCGAGCCCGCCGCTTCTGAGCAGGCGAGTTCGGTGACGGCTCTGATGCTCCGTCACTACGATCACGCCCGGGCCCTCACGTCCGCGGCGATCTTCGGCAACGCCGACCGGGCCCACCAGTCCGCGGCCGCGATTCTGCGCGAGGCTCCCGTGGAGCCGCTGCCGTCCGACGCGCTTCCAGCCCGTGAGGCCTTCCAGTCGGCGGTGCGCTCCGTCGAGCGCGCGCGCACGGGGGCGGAGCTGGCCGGGACCGCTGCGGACGTCGCCCGACGATGCGGGGACTGTCACCTGTCCGCGGGGCTGGGACCGTCCTTCACCGTCGGGCGCATCGCCGATCCTGTGACGCCCGAAGACCACATCCGTGTGCTGGCCTGGGGATCGTCGCGTATGTGGGAGGCACTCGTCGGCGGATCCGACCTCGCGTGGCGCGCCGGCGCCCGGGCTCTCTCGGGGCAGCCACTGAGGGAGGAGCTGTACGCCTCCCAAATGGCGGAGCCCGACGAGGGTCGAGCGCTCAGCGCCAGAATGCACGATCTCGGCGTCGAAGCGCTCTCCGTTTCCGAGCGAGGCGAGAAGGCCCGGATCCTCGGGGAGATCTGGGGGACGTGCTCGGATTGCCACGAGCTCGTCGGGTTGGGGTCGCAGCTACGGTAGGTCCTTCTCGTACAGCCGCCACCGCCGGTACGCTTCGATGCCCATCGCCTCGAGCGGGGTCACCAGCGCCTGGTTGTCCTCGAGCACCCACGACGCCTCCGCGCCCTCGGCACCGATCGAGAGCGCCCGCCGGGCGGCTTCGTGCGCGAACAGGGGAAAGAGGCCGCGGTTCCGGTATGCGCGCTTGAGCCCGAGGAGCACGACCCGACCCCGAAGCACCTTCGGGATTCCGAACAGGAGGCGGGCGATGTTCCACGGCCAGAGCCGCCCCGACGGAATCCGCGCCAGCACGCGGTTCGCGTCGCGCGCGATCATCATGAAGCCGACGATCTCGCCGTCGACCTCGGCCACGAACGAGAAGTCTTCGGCCAGCACGGCCTTGAGGTCCTTCGCCGTGTGCCAGAATTCGTCCCACGTCGGGGGGACGAAGCCCCAGTTTCCGGACCACGCATCCTCGTAGAGCTCGAGCACCTTGCGGGCCTCGCGCTCGAGCATCTGCACATCGAGCTCACGGAAGGTGATACCGCTCCGCTTGCGGGTGCGCTCGGCGAGTCGGGCCACGCGCTCTGGAACGGCGAGGCGGTCTCTGGCGGGAATCCAATAGCCGAGCAGATCCTTGGCCTTGGCGTAGCCCCGGACCTGCAGGAGATCCGCGTAGTAGGCCGGGTTCCAGGGCGTCATGAGCACGGGCGGGTGCTCGAAGCCACCGACCAGCAGGCCGCACTCGTGGTTCATGGAGGGGCTCACCGGCCCGCGAGCCGATTTCAGCCCTCGCTCCCGTAGCCAGCTCTCCGCGGCCCCCAGCAAGGCCTCCGCGCCCTCGGCGTCGTTCTCACACTCGAAGAACCCGAAGAACCCCGTGCGGTCGTCGTGATGCTCGTTGTGCCAGCGGTTCTCGATCGCCGCGACGCGTCCCACGGGCCGCCCGTCCCGTCGTGCGATGAAGAGCGCCCGGTCGGCCTTCTCGTAGAATGGGTTCCCACGGTCGTCGAGGAGGTCACGGACCACCGCCCGCAGCGGGGGGACCCAGGGCGTGCCGCGACCGGCCTGAACGGCCCACGCCACGTCCACGAACCGGGCGACGCCCCGCCGCCCCTCCACCCGTTCTACCCTGACCACGCCGTCCTCCCTGTTGTGCCTGCCCCCGTCAGTCGTGCGGCCCCGAGTCTACGCCCGGACGGGGTGAGCGGGAAGCGGGAGCCGCCATCACGACCCGCCGCGTGCCGCCCACTCGACCGCCTTCACGTGGTGTTCGGCGGCGGAGGCGACCCACGCACGGAAGGCGGCGACCGAGGCGGGGGTGGGCGTCGGAAGGGTATCCCAGAAGTGGTCGAGGTCATCGTAGTCCCCGGCCCAGGCCGCGCCGTGCCGGGCCGCGTCCCAGGCGTTCAGCTCCTGCTCGTACTGCCCCGCCGTGGGCACGGCGAGCACCGGTTTCCCCAGGTAGAAGGCCTCGCACACGGCTTCGAACCCGGCCGATCCGACGAAGGCCCGGCACCGTCCTAGATCTCCGAGGAAGGCGTCCTGACTCAACTCGCAGGCCGTGAAGCCGCCCTCCGGCCGGGTCCGAAGCGCCGAGGCTCCGCCGTCGAGATAACAGCGGATCCGAACGTCCGGGCGGCCTCGATGCCAGTCGGCCAGCAGGTCTCCGTACCCCGGATTCAACGCGTAGGCCAGGAGAAAGCCGTCGTCGCTCGGCGTCATGTGGTCCAGCCCCGCGCGCAGGAGAGGCGGCACGACCAGGAGCCGCTCGGAGGGCAACGGGCGACCGGGGCTGAACGACAGGGCCAACCGAATCCGGGCTCGGGCCGCGGTCGCCCGGTTCCATGCGAGCACGGATGTCTCCGCCCACCCACCGCCCGGGAGGGGGTGCGTGTCCGGATGCAGGAAGACGTAATTGTGAGCGACCGCGACGGTGGGGATGCGGTTCCCGTGCAACACACGAGACAGGGCCGCCACGATATCGAGGAAGTTCACCACGACATCGAGACCACGTGTGCCCTCGTGCAGGAGCCTCGCTCCCCTCAGGAACCCCGGCGCCCGTTTGGCCACATCGGCGAGGGTCGCGAGCGGCGAAGCCCCGAGGCGCTTCCGGTCCGGGACTTGCACCGGAGCGTCGAACGTCTCGAGGGGTGCGCCGATCCCGTCCCGGAAGTAGTCGGGCACCGACCGGAACCGGCTCGTCCCGACCCAGGCGCGGGTCACTTCGTGTCCGGCATCCCTCAGGAAACGCGCGAGGGCCAGAGCCTGGGTCATGTGGCCACGACCTTCGCCCTGAACCACGAAGCCCACCCGGAGCGGCCTGGTCATGCGTCGGCCCCGGTCACTTTACCCTCCATGTCGGCGGCTCTACCTTCGTAGACTCCGTATTCCTGCGAACCAGACGGGGCACGTCCGCCCCCTTCATCGAAAGAGGAACCCGCGTGGCTGGTAAGAACGGCGAGCGTTTCGACCTGATCGTGATCGGCGGTGGCCCTGGTGGCTACGTGGCCGCAATCCGCGCCTCCCAGCTCGGCATGAAGGTCGCGTGCGTGGAGGACAAGCACCTCGGCGGCGTATGCCTGAACATCGGTTGCATTCCGACCAAGGCCATGCTGACGAGCGCTTTCCTGGTCAACGAGATGAAGGAAGGAGAGCGGCACGGGATCGTGGCGAAGGACGTGACCTTCGATCTGGGCCCCGCTCAGGAGCGGAGCCGACGCGTCGCGGACCAGATGCGGAACGGCATCGGGATGCTCTTCAAGAAGAACAAGGTGACGCACCTCGAAGGCTTCGGTCGGTTGAAGGGGAAGGGGAAGGTCGAAGTGGAGGGGCCCGACGGCAACCGGTCTTCCTACGACGCCGACAACGTGATCATCGCCACCGGATCGCGCCCGCGCGATCTCCCGGTGCTGAAGATCGACGAAGACCGGATCTGGTCGTCGACCGGTGCGCTCATGCAGAAGAAGGCGCCCGAGTCGCTGTTCATCGTCGGAGCGGGCGCGATCGGCATGGAGTTCGCCGACGTGTACGCCTCCTACGGCACGAAGGTGACCATCGTCGAGGCGCTCGATCGGGTGCTCCCGCTCGAGGACGCCGAGGTCTCCAAGTTCATGGAGCGGACCTTCAAGAAGCGCGGAATGGACATCCACACCGGCGCTCGCTTCCAGAAGGCCGAAGTGAAGGACGACGGCGTGACGGTCACGTTCACGAACGCGAAGGGCGAGGACCAGACGGTGGACGTGGAGTACGTCCTGTCGGCGGTCGGGCGGGTGCCCAACTCTCAGGACCTCGGGCTCGAGTCCGCCGGCGTGAAGGTCGACGACCGGGGCTTCGTCGTCGTGGACGAGTATATGCAGACGAACGTGAAGGGAGTCTACGCCGTCGGTGACGTGGCCGGACATCAGCTGCTGGCCCACAAGGCGAGTCACGAAGGCATCGTCTGTGTCGAGCACATCGCCGGAGACGGGCACCACACCGTCGACTACGGCAACGTGCCGAACTGCACCTACTGCCACCCCGAGGTGGCTTCGGTCGGCCTGACCGAGGCGCAGGCCAAGGAGCAGGGGCACGACATCGAGGTGGGCAAGTTCCCCTGGGTCGGCGTCGGGCGCGCGGTCGCGGCCGGTCACTCCGAGGGCTTCATCAAGGTGATCCGTGACAAGAAGTACTCCGAGATTCTCGGAGCCCACATCGTCGGCCCGCACGCGACCGAGCTCATCGCGGAGTTCGTCGTCGGCCGCCATCTCGAATCCACCGTGGAGGAGATGGAAAGGGCCATGCATCCGCACCCCACCCTGTCAGAGGGTGTGGCGGAGGCGGCGCTTGCCGCTCTCGGCCGGCCCATTCACATCTAAGCTGACCTGATGCAAGAAACCGAAACCACGGTGGACGCCTCCGACCTGGACCAACCCGCACCACGCGAGTGGTCGGTGGGTCAGGAGGAGGCGCTCCGCCTCTGGATCGCGCTGGCTCGATGTTACTCGAGCTTCGCGAAGGCCGTCTCCATGAAGATCCAGGAGTACGGACTGACCACACCCCAGTTCGGTGTCCTCGAGGCCCTCTTCCACCTCGGTCCACTCTCGCTGGGCGAGCTCGCTGAAAAGCTCCTCGTCACGGGCGGGAACGTCACCTACGTGATGGACCGATTGGAACAGCAGGGCCTCGTCTACAGGGAACGCTCGGAGGATGATCGTCGCGTGATCCAGGCCAAGCTGACCGTCGAGGGACGGAGTCTGGTCGAGAGCGTTTTCGTGGGTCATGCCGAGTTCGTGGAGCACCTCACCCGACACGTGGAGCCGGGTGAGCGCCGTCAGCTTCGCACGCTCCTGAAGAAGCTCGGCCGTGGCGTGGCGCGCGAGGATCTCGCGCAGTAGCTCCGCCGCGGGACGTCCCGGCCTCTCAGGCCGGCTGAGCCGCCCCCTGGTCCGATTGAAGCTCGATGCCGCGGATGGCGAGGACGCGCAGTAACGCCTCTCCGATCTTGTTGTTCGGCGTCGACGCCCCCGCGGTGATCCCGATCTGGAAGGGGCCCTCCGGCAGCCAGTCCTCGTCCACGAGCTCATCGGCGGTAGGGTCGAGCTCCGGCTTGTGCCGGATGGTGCCCCGCTCCACGTCGATGCACGCGGCGTCCTCCACATGGAAGGTGCGCGTGTGCTGCCGGCAGAGGTGCGCCAGATGGTTGGTGTTCGAGGAGTTGTATCCTCCGATCACCAGCATGATGTCGGGCGGATCCTGCATCATCTCGGCGACCGCGTCCTGACGCTCCTGGGTCGCGGAGCAGATCGTTCCGAACGACCTGAAGTGCTCGGCCGCGTGCTCCTCGCCGAAGTGCTCGACCATGGCCTCGTGGACCTTCATGCCGATGGCGAGGGATTCCTTCGCGAGCATGGTCGTCTGGTTGGCGACGCCCACCTTCTCCAGGTGCACGTCCGGATCGAAGCCGGGCGTGGCCTTGGCCTCGAAGTGCTTCATGAAGGCTTCTCGGCTCAGGTGGCCGGGGCGCTTCGCGATGTAGTCGAAGACCAGGCTCGCCTCGTCCATGTCCCGTACGATGATGTACGTGCCGCCTTCGTGCTTGTTGACCTGCGAAGCGGTCGCCCGGGACTCTTCGTGCGTGTACTTGCCGTGGATGAGCGCCGTGAAGCCGTCCTTCGCGTAGTTCTCGACACGCTTCCACACGTGCAATACCGACCCGCAGGTCGTGTCGACCAGGATGCAGCCGATGTCGCGGAGCGTGTCGAAATCGTGCAGCGTCACGCCGAACGCGGGCATGATGACCACGTCGTCCGGGCCCACGGACGAGAACTCGAAGGTGCCGTCGTCCTCGGGATAGATGAACTGGATGCCCATGTCGGTCATCCGCTGGTTCACGTGCGGATTGTGGATGATCTCGCCGACGAGGAAGATCCGCTTGTCCGGGAACTTGTGGACGGTCTCGTAGGCGTAGTCCACGGCCCGGTCGACTCCGTAGCAGAAGCCGAACTCCTGGGCGAGCCGGACGGTGACGTCGCCGAACTGGTCCTGATAGCCGCGTGAGCGGATACGTTCGACCAGCCCGGACTGATACTCCGCGTCGATGAGGGGACGGAGCTCCTTCTTGAGTCCGAAGCCCTTGCGGAAGTAGGTCTGCTCCATGGGTGCTCTCGCGTTGCGGCTCGAAGTACGGCGTGAAAGAGGGCTTACCCCCTGCGGGCGCCGCCGGTCCGTGCTGGGCGGACGGTCCCCGGCACCAAAGGTGACGCACCCCGGAAGGGGCTTCAAGGCGGGACAGGAACCCCCCGGAAGCGAACCGGTAGGAGCCACCATGAATCTATTCGGTCGGCTGTTCGTCCTCTTCGTGCTCGTTCCCGTCATCGAGCTGGCGCTGCTCATCCAGATCGGGCGCGCGATCGGGCTCCTGCCGACCGTGGGCCTCGTATTGCTGACCGGGGCGGCGGGGGCGTGGCTGGCACGGGCTGAGGGTCTACGCGTTTTCTTCAGCTTTCAGAACGAGCTGCAGACGGGGCGTCTACCCGGTCAGGCGGTCTTCGACGGTCTCTGCGTGCTGGTCGGAGGCGCGCTCTTGCTGACGCCCGGTGTTCTCACGGATCTCTTCGGATTCGCGCTGCTGCTGCCACCGACGCGCCGGTGGATCCAGCGCCGCATGCGTCGGAGCCTGGAGCGGCGGATGCAGGACGGATCGGTGCGCGTGGTCACGTTCGGCTCGGGCGGGCTCGGTGGCTTCGGCTTCGGTGGTCCCCCCGGGGCCGGCGGTACGCCGACCCCCGGCCAGAGCCGGCGTCCGGACGGAGAGCTCGGGCTCGATCCCACCAAAGGGATCGAGGTGGAGCCCGACGACCGTTGAGCGGGACCCGAGCCGACATTCCGCCGTCCTCCGACGCCGTGGACCGCTTTCGCGCTCGCGGATAACTTCCGGGTCCGGCACGCGCAGCCGTACTTCCAACCCCCCGAGGCCGCCCATGACCCAGGACATCTCCTTTCTCGAGCGCCTACTCGACGCGCCCGGGCCCTCCGGCTTCGAGGTTCGCGCGGCGCGCGTGTGGCGCGAGGAGGCGGCCGGTTTCGCGGACGAGGTGGACGTCGACGTGAGCGGCAACTCGTACGCCACGTTGCGGGGCACCGGCGAGAAGCGGGTCATGCTGGCCGGTCACATCGACGAGATCGGCCTCCAGGTCACGCACATCGACAAGGACGGCTACTTGTATGTCGACGCGATCGGGGGGTGGGACCCTCAGGTCCTGGTGGGCCAGCGGGTCATGATCCTGGCACGGTCCGGCGACGTCGTCGGCGTCGTCGGCAAGAAGGCGATCCATCTCATGACGCCCGAGGACCGCAATCAGGCGTCGAAGATCAAAAACCTCTGGGTCGACATCGGCGCCTCGTCGCGCGACGAGGTGGCGGAGGCGGGCGTGCGAGTCGGTGACCCGATGGTCATCGCGCAGCCGATGGCGCGTCTCGCCGGCGACCGGATCGCGAGCCGTGCCATCGACAACCGCATCGGCGCGTTCGTGGTGCTCGAGGCCCTGAGGATGCTGTCAGGCGAGCGGAGCTACGCCACGGCCACCGCGGTCGCCACCGTACAAGAGGAGATCGGGCACTCGGGCGGCGGCGCCCGGACGAGTGCGTACCGGCTCGAGCCGGACCTCGCGCTCGTGGTCGACGTGACGTTCAGCACCGACGTTCCCGACGTGGAGAAGAAGGAGCTCGGCGAGCACGAGCTCGGCGGGGGCCCCGTGCTGAGTCGGGGCTCGGCCTCGCACAACGAGGTGTTCGAAGCGCTCGCCAGGACCGCGGAGGCGGCCGAGATCCCGTTCACCATCCAGGCATCGCCCTCCGCGACCCGCACCGACGCGGACGGGATCCACCTGACGCGACGGGGCGTGCCGACCGCGGTCATCTCGGTTCCGAACCGCTACATGCACTCCCCGAACGAGGTGGTCAGCGTGAAGGATCTCTTCCGGACCGCCGCGCTCATCGCCGCGTTCGTACGCGACATCGACGCCGACACGGACTTCACGCCGCGTTGACGGCCCATGTCCGTACATCTAAGGTTCGGACCCCCGGAGACCGGGGCCGCGGAACGCTCTCGTCCGGAGAGACGCCGGTCCTCATGTGGGAAGCAGCATCGCAGGAAGCCGACCCGGGACCGCGCCGGCGTGGGTGGCACACTCTGAAGGAAGCAATCGATGGTCGAGGCAGGGAAGGTGATCAAGGAGCTGCAGGACATGCGCGACGACGGACATCTGTCCGACGCGCTCCTGCGATATGCGGTCCGCTCCATCGCGAAGGCGGGCGAGTACAGCTGGGTGGGGGTCTACCTCCTGAACGAGGAGGCGCAGGAGCTCTGGCTCCACAACTACGTCGGTGAGCCGACCGAGCACGCGAAGATTCCCGTGGGCACGGGCGTGTGCGGACGGGCGGTCGCGGAGGGCACCAATCTCAACATCCCCGACGTGAGCACCGAGGAGAACTACCTGGCGTGCTCGCCGGACGTGCAGAGCGAGCTGGTCGTGCTCATCCGGGCCGGAGACGAGATCTTCGGTCAGATCGACATCGACTCCGAGGAGAAGGACTCGTTCTCGGAAGAGGACGAGATCGCGCTCGTCGGCGTAGCGGACAAGCTCGCCGAGCAGCTGGCGGCGGAGCGGCGCTCCTGACGGAACGCTCGGGGGCCGGGCTCGAGCCACTAGAGCCCCGGTTTCTGAACGCCGGCAACGCCGGTCCGTTCACGCTGGACGGGACCCGCACCTACCTGGTCGGGAACCGGAACGTGGCGGTCATCGATCCGGGCCCGGACGCGCAGGCGCACGTCCGGGCCCTGGTCGGGGCGGTCGAGGAAGCAGAGGAGGTTCGCATTCTGCTCACGCATGGGCATGCGGACCATGCGGCGGCCGCCCGTCCCCTCGCCGACGCCCTCGGCGCCGAAGTGTTCGGCCCGCCGCTCCCCGAAGTGGACCGGGTCCTCGAAGACGGCGCTTCGATCGAGACCGACCAGGGGTCGCTCGTGGCGGTCCACACCCCGGGACATGCTCTCGAGCATCTCTGCTTCCATTGGCCCGCCGCGCGGGCGCTGTTCGCGGGCGATCTCCTGCTCGGCCAGGGCGATACCACCTGGGTCGCCGAATATCCGGGGTGCGTCGCCGACTATTTCGACTCCCTCGAGCGGCTGCGGGCGCTGGAGCTCGACGTGATCTATCCGACCCACGGCCCTCCGCTCAAAGACGCCGCCGCCGCGATCGAGCGCTTCGAGGCGCACCGGCGTGAGCGCGTGCGTCAGGTGGAGGCCGCGCTCCCCAAGCTTCCCCGCCTCGACGTCGATGACCTCATGGCGCACGTATATGGCGACAGCGTGCCGGACGGGTTGCACGGTGCCGCCGCGCGCAGCCTCGCCGCGTTGGTGGACTACGTGAGAGGTGTGCGAAGGACGTGAGCGGCGCGTTGCACGGGAAGGCGGAAGCGGGGTATCGTCGGACATGACTCTCGACGCTTCTCTGGTCTCGCGACTCCGTGACACGGTCGGCCGCGATCAGGTGATCACCGACCCCAACCGCCTCTTCGTGTACGAGTCGGACGGCCTCACCCAGTACCGGGTGGCGCCACGGGCGGTGGTGCTCCCGGCCACCACGGACGAACTCGCGGCGGCCGTGCGGCTGCTTCATGACGCGCGGGTTCCGGTCGTCCCACGCGGGGCCGGAACCGGCCTGTCGGGCGGCGCGCTTCCCTGCGCGGACGGCGTCATCGTGGGCACGGCGCGCATGAACCGGATCCTCTCGATCGATCCGGAGAGCCGAATCGCTCGGGTCCAGCCCGGCGTGGTGAACGGGCGGTTGACGGAGGCGACCCTCCCACACGGTCTCTACTACGCGCCCGATCCGTCGTCGCAGAGCACGTGCACGTTGGGTGGGAACGTGGCGGAGAACTCGGGAGGGCCGCACTGCCTCAAGTACGGCGTGACGGGGCGATACGTGACCGGCCTTACCGTAGTGCTCCCGGACGGAGAAGTCGTCGAGCTCGGAGGAGCCGGGCGGGCTCCCGACGGCGCGCTCGATCTCGTCGGGCTGTTCGTCGGGTCCGAAGGATGCTTCGGTATCGCGGCCGAGATCGAGGTAGGGCTGCTCCCCATCGCCGAGGGCGTCCGGACGCTCCTCGGCATCTTCGAGTCGATGGAGGACGCTGGACGGGCCGTCACCGCGATCATCGCCTCGGGCATGCTCCCCGCCGCCCTCGAGATCGTCGATGCCGCGACCATCCGCGCGGTGGAGGCCAGCGTGTACGCCGCGGGGTATCCGACCGACGCGGGTGCGGCCCTGGTCGTGGAGTTCGACGGCACCGAAGAGGGCCTGGACGCCGACGCCGACCGGGCCGAGGCGTGTTGCCGTGAGGCCGGTGCGCGTGACGTCCAGCGCGCGGTCGACGAGTCCCATCGGGCCGCGCTGTGGAAGGGGCGGAAGAAGGCGTTCGGCGCGATGGGCCGTATCGCGCCGGACCTCCTGGTCCAGGACGCGACGGTGCCGCGGACGCGACTCCCCGAGGTGCTGGCGGGCGTGGCCGAGATCGGTCGCCGCTACGATCTCCAGATCGCCAACGTCTTCCACGCCGGAGACGGGAACCTGCACCCCAACATCATCTTCGACCGGCACGACCCCGATGAGCTGGCGCGGGTCGAACAGGCGTCGAAGGACATCATGGCGCTGTGCGTCGACGCGGGGGGCACCATCACGGGCGAGCACGGCGTCGGGGTCGACAAGCGTAAGTACATGCGGCTGGTGCACGGCCCCGACGAGCTGGCCGCCATGGGTGCGATGAAGCGGGCGTTCGACCCGTCCGGGCTCTTCAACCCGGGCAAGGTGCTGCCCGATCCCGAGGTGCCCACCGACCCTGCGGCGGCCGACGCCGGGACGGGAGAAGCGGCTTGAGGGTGCTCGCGGATGCGCTGCCCTCCGAGGCGTTGGGCGATACGGCTGACGCACCTCGGCTCGCGGGCTCGGTCGAGGCGCTGATCCGCCCGGGGGATCCCGCCGAGGTGTCCGAAGCGCTCGCGTGGGCCCGCGCCGAGGGAACGACCCTCCTGCCCGTCGGAACCGGGCGTCACATCCCGCGCATCGTCGCCCCCGCCCGGTGCGCGGTGCTCTCCACCGAGCGCATGTCCGGCGTGACGATCTACGAGCCCGCGGACCTCACGCTCACGGCGCTGGCCGGCACTCCGCTCTCGGCGCTCCGCGAGGCGCTCGCCCCGCACGCGCAGTGGCTCCCCTTCGACCCGCCCGACGTCGAGGGCCGCACGCTGGGTGGCCTGGTCGCGTCCGGGCTGTCGGGGCCTCTAGCCGCCGGGTACGGCGCTCTCCGGAACCACGTGCTGGGCGCGACCGTCGTGCTCGGGGATGGCCGGCGGCTACGGCTTGGCGGGCGGGTCGTGAAGAACGTCGCCGGCTTCGACCTCCTGCGGCCGGTGGTGGGGAGTCTGGGGGGATTGTGCGTCGTGACCGAGATCTGCGTGAGGCTGTTTCCCGAGCCGAGGGTGGATCGTCTCCTGATCACCCGGGCCGACACGCCGAGCGCGCTGGTGGGCGCGGCCCGGGCGGTCGCGCGGGCCCCGGTCGTCCCCGCTTCGTCCGTGCTCGTCTCGGGGGCCGACGCGTCGGCCGAGGGAGCGGCGCTGCTCGTCCGGCTCCACGGCGCCCGCCCGACCGTCGACGCGGACCAGCGAACGTTCGAGCGTGCGATCGGACGGCCGGTCGAGGTGGTGGACGAGGACGTCACGATGGTGACCCGAGCGGCGCGTGACCTGCTCGCGGGCGGCGCAGGCGAGAACCGGACCGCGACCGTGTCCGGAGACGCGCCCGCGCTGGGCGTCGGCAACGCCTCGGCGCCTGCGGACCGGCTCGGCAACCTCCTGTCGGCCCTGGATTCGACGCTGGGGCGCGTTCCGTTCTCCTGCGACGCGTACTCCGGCACCGTCCGGTTCGGCTTCGACGGCGGTCACGTGCCGGCCCTCGCGACGCTGCGTCGTGCTCTCGAGGCCCTCGGTGGCTCGCTGGGCGTGGAGCGCGCTCCCGGGGGCGCGGCGCCGGATCTCGGGGATGCGGTCTCCACGCCATCGGCCGGAGAGGCGAAGCTGACCGCGCGGGTGCGTGCGGTCTTCGACCCGGCCGGCGTGTTCTGGCCGTCCGCCGGCCGGGCCGCACCAGCGGACGGCGCGGTTGGCCAGGGAGCGGTCCGGTGAGCGCGCGCCCGTCCGCTCCGGGTCCGGTCGGGGGGGCGCTCGCGAGCGCGCTCGCCGAGCAGCAGGAGCGCCTCCTCCCCTGCGTCCATTGCGGCTTCTGCCTGCCCGCGTGCCCGACCTATACGAGGCTGGGCGACGAGGCGGACTCGCCTCGGGGTCGTCTGCATCTCATGCAGGCGGTGGTGGAGGGGCGGTTGGACGCCGGAAGCGACGCGTTCCGCACGCACATCGACCGATGCCTCGGGTGCCGAGCCTGCGAGCCCGCGTGCCCCTCGGGGGTCGAGTACGGCATTTTGCTCGAGCACGCACGAGAGACCGCGATCGCGGCCCGTCCAGCGGGCCTGCTCACCCGCATGCTGCTACGCCTGATGGCCTCCCGCGGCGCGCGCCACATGTTTTTCCTCGGCGGGCGGTTGATGCGCGCCACGGGCCTCGCGGCCCTCGGTGCTCGCCTCCTCCCGAGGGGGCGGTTGTTCGGGAGCGCGAAGCTGGGCCTCGCCATGCTTGCATCGAGCGCGCCCTGGAAGGCACCGGCGCGCCAACCATCGGACCTTCCGGGCGGCGGGGCCTCGACGGGGAGCGCCGGTGGAACGGTAGCGTCCCGGGGACGGGTCGGGATGCTGACCGGTTGCGTGCAGCAGGGGCTCTACGACCGGGTGAATCGGGCCACGGGACGGGTGCTGCGGGCCAACGGGTTCGACGTCGTGCCGGTGGCCGGGCAGGACTGCTGCGGCGCGCTTCACGCGCATGCCGGGGCGCTCGCGGGAGCCCGCGAGCTCGCCCGCCGCAACATCGACGCGTTCGAGGCGGCCGGGGTCGAAGTCGTGGTCGTGAACGCGGCGGGATGCGGGGCGAGCATGAAGCAGTACGGCGTCCTACTCGAGAACGACCCGACCCATGCGGAGCGGGCCGCACGTTTCTCGGCCGGCGTTCGGGACGTCAACGAGATCCTGGCCGAGGCGGGCCCCCGCGAGGGCGCGGCGGTGCCTTGTCGCGTCGCGTACGACCACCCGTGCCACCTGCTCCACGCCCAGGGCATACGCGCCGCGCCGCTCGAGGTGCTCGGGGCGGTGCCGGGGGTCGAGGTCCGGGTCGTCGAGCAGGCGGACGAGTGCTGCGGCGGTGCGGGCATCTACGGGATCACGCATCCCGACCTCGGAGGGCGCATCGGCGGCGACAAGGTTCGGGCCGTCCGCAGGACCGAGGCCGACGCGGTGGCGACGCCGAACCCGGGATGCATGATGCAGATCGGTGCCGGCCTGCGGCTCGAGGGATCGGCGACCGGTGCCGTGCATCCGGTGGAGTTGCTGGACGAGAGCTATCGGCGCGCCGGGTTCTACGCGTCGTGACCGCATCCAAGGGAACGACGTCCCTGTCACCGGACGTGGCTGCGGCGGTGCTCGAGCATGTCCGCGGTGCGCGTGACGACTTCGTGGCCTTCCTCACCCGGCTCTGCGAATGCGAATCTCCGACGAACCGGCCCGAGACGCAGGCAGCCGTACAGGAGTATCTCGCCGGCGCGTTGGCCGAGCTCGGCTTCCAGGTCCGGAAGCTCCCGGGTCGCGGCTCGGGCGGCCATCTCTACGCCCGGCCTGCCGGTCGACGCCGCGGCCCGCCCGCTCAGCTGCTCGTCGGACACACGGACACGGTGTGGCCGGTCGGAACGCTCGAGACGATGCCCGTCCGGGAGGATGACGGCCGGCTCTACGGGCCAGGCACGCTCGACATGAAGGGCGGGCTGACGCAGATGGTGTTCGCGCTGCGCGCCCTTCGCGACCTCGGCCTCGAGCCGCCTGCGACGCCCGTCCTATTCCTGAACTCGGACGAGGAGACCGGCAGCCCCGACTCGAACCGCTGGGTCCGCCGCATGGCGGCCCGGGTCCGCCGCGCGTTCGTTCTCGAACCGGCGCTCGCGCCCGACGCCCGCATCAAGACGGCGAGAAAGGGGATCGGGAGGTTCGACGTCACGGTGCGGGGGAAGGCGTCGCATGCCGGGCTCGATCCGGATGCCGGCGCCAGCGCGATCCTCGAGCTCGCGTACGTCATCAGGGCACTGGACGGCCTGCAGGACGGCACGATCGGGCGCACCTTGAACGTCGGTGTCATCGAGGGCGGCATCGGCGCGAACGTCGTGGCGCCCCTGGCCCGGGCGGCGGTCGATGCCAGGGTCACCACGGTCGCCGACGCCCGGGCGCTCGAAGAAGCCGTGGCCGCGATCGAGCCGACCGTCGCCGGCGTGTCGCTCGAGATCTCCGGAGGCGTCATCGTCCCGCCGCTCGAGCGCACGCCGAGGAACCGGGCGCTCTGGGACCAGGCGCGCGAGGCCGGGGCCGCCCTCGGCTTCGATCTGGAGGAGGGGATGGCCGGCGGCGGATCGGACGGCAACACGACGAGCCTGTACACGGCCACCCTCGACGGCCTGGGGTGCGTCGGCGACGGCCCCCACGCCGCCCACGAGCATATCGAGATCGGGCCGACGCTAGACCGGTGCGCCCTGCTCGCGTGTCTCCTGATGATGCCGGTCGCCGGAGGGAGTGGGTCGACGGGTGGTGCCGCGGCCGGAGCGTCGGAGTGACCGGCGGTCCGTCGCCTGCCGCTGGTTCCGCGGCCGATCACACGGTCCGCCACTTCGCGTCGCTCGACGACTACCGGGCGTGCGTGGCGCTCCAGGAGGAAGTTTGGGGGGACGGATTCTCGGAGCGTGTGCCAACGGCGATCCTGAAGGTCGGGCAGGAGCTCGGTGGCGTCTCCGCCGGCGCGTTCGACCCCCGCGGTCGGCTCGACGGCTTCGTGTTCGGCCTCACCGGCCTCGACGGCGACAGCGAGCCCGTGCATTGGTCCGACATGCTGGCCGTGCGGGCCGACGTGGCCGGCCGGGGGCTGGCCACCCGCCTCAAGTGGTTCCAGCGCCAGGCGGTGCTGGATCGCGGGGTCACCCGCATGCTTTGGACTTTCGACCCGCTCCGCGCCCGCAACGCGCATCTCAACCTGAACAAGCTGGGCGCGGTCGTGCGCGAGTACCGGGAGGACATGTACGGCGAGACGGACTCCGAGCTGCACCGCGGCATCGGCACCGATCGATTCGTCGCGCTTTGGCGGCTCGACTCGCCGACCGTGGCTTCACGGGCCGGGCAGGCCGGGGGGCACACCGGAGCGCACGGCGGTTCGCCGTCCATCGCCGCCGAGCCGATCGTTCTAGCTCTGGACGTGTCTCGCGGTCAGGGGGAGCCCGCTCCGCGCCCCGAGGCCGTCCGCCTCGGACTCGACGCACCCCGCATCGGCGTTCCGATACCGTCGGATATCGGAGCGGTCATGGCTCGCGACGGCGGACTGGCGGTAGCGTGGAGAGAGGCGACCCGGAAGGTGCTCGTCCATTATCTGAGAAGGGGATACGAAGTGACGGAACTGATCGGCGGCGACGACCTGGTGACCTACGCGCTCGAGGCGCGGACCGAGAACCCCGGAGACGCTCCATGAAGATCGATCGCGCGGTTCTGCGGGAGATCCGCATGAAGCTCCGGCACCCCTTCGAGATCAGCAGCGGCGTCACGGAAGAACGGCGCATCCTCCTGCTCACGCTGCACGGCGAGGGCCTCGAGGGATGGGGGGAATGCGTGGCCGGCGAGACGCCGGCATACGCCTACGAGACGACCGACACCGCCTGGCATGTCCTCACCGACCTCGTGCTGCCGCGCGTCGTGGGACGTGAGGCTTCCGGACCGGAAGGGCTGCTCGAGCCCGTGAGCTGGATCCGCGGACACCGCATGGCCCAGGCCGCGGTCGAGATGGCGGGATGGGACCTCAGCGCGCGCCTCGCCGGTGTCTCGCTGTCCACACACCTCGGGGGTGTTCGCGAGCGCGTGCCGGTGGGGGTGAGCGTGGGCATCCAGGGTACTGACGAGGCGCTCATCCGGCAGGTCGAAGGCTTCGTCGACGAGGGGTACGCGCGCGTGAAGATCAAGATCAAGCCCGGCCGCGACCTCGACATGCTCGGCGCGGTGCGCGATCGCTTTCCCCATCTCCTCATCATGGCCGACGCGAACTCCGCGTACACGCTCGACGACATGGACCGCCTCACGGCCCTCGACGACCTCGACCTCATGATGATCGAGCAGCCGCTCGCCTATGACGACTTCCTCCACCACGCCCGCCTCCAGGAGCGCATCCGGACGCCCGTCTGTCTGGACGAGTCGATCAAGTCGGAGGGCGACCTGGAGCTGGCGCTCGAGCTGGGGAGCTGCCGGATCGTGAACATCAAGCCGGGGCGGGTGGGCGGGCTCGCGGTGAGCCGCCGTATCCAGGAGACGATGGTCGAGCGCGGGCTGCCCGTCTGGTGCGGGGGCATGCTGGAGAGTGGCGTAGGGCGCGCGCACAACCTGGCGCTCGCGTCGCTCCCGGGCTTCACCCTCCCCGGTGACATCTCGGCCAGCCGGCGATACTGGGACCGGGACATCGTGTCGCCGGAGTTCGAGGTGGATCCGGACGGACACATGAAGGTCCCGACCGGTTCCGGGATCGGAGTGGAGGTCGATGTGGATCGGGTGCGGGACCTGACGGTGCGCGAGGCCACCTTTCCGGCCTGACGGTTCGCTCGCTCGTGAGCACCGGCACCGTCAGCCCACCGGTGCCGTGGGCCTGATGCACCAGGGGCAGTAGCGCCACCCCGCCTCCAGCCGCTCGCCGCACGAGCAGATGCGAGCCGTGCGGGAGCCACACCGGGGACACGCGAGCGCCCCGACCGGCACCGCGCCGTCGCACGACGGGCAGGGCAGGGTCGCGCCCGCGGCGGCGTGGATCAGCCGCGTGATCTCGTGCGGCGTGGTGAGCCCCGAAGCCACCGCGCGGCGTGCGTCCGTGTCCATTCCGACCATGCCGGCCTCCCGTGCGAGGCGCCGAATCTTCGCCGATGATCCGCCGCGTGAGATCTCGTCCCGCAGCGCGTCGGTGATCGCGAGCACCTGGTAGACGCCGGTCCGGCCGATGTAGCCATTGCCGCACTCCTCGCACCCGCGAGCCCGGCAACGAGCGCAGGCCCGCCGGACCAGCCGTTGGGCCACCACGCCGGCGAGCCCGCCCGCGACCAGGAACGGCGGAACGCCCATGTCGAGGAGGCGGGTGACCGCGGCGGCTGCGTCCGTCGTATGGATCGTGGACAGCACGAGATGACCCGTCACCGCGGCAGTCATCGCGATCTCGGCCGTCTCGCGGTCCCGGATCTCGCCGACCATGACGACGTCCGGGTCCTGCCGCAGCACCGCCCGGAGCGCCTCGGGAAAGCCGAGCCCGGCCGGCCGATCGACCTGGATCTGGCTCGCCCCGGGCAGCCGGTACTCGACCGGGTCCTCGAGCGTCACCACGTTGCGCGTATCGCGGTCGATCTCCGACAGGGCGGCGAAGAGGGTGGTGCTCTTGCCGCTGCCCGTCGGCCCCGCGGCGAGGATGACCCCCTCGCCGCGCGTCACCAGCCTCCGGACCTGTTGGAGGTCGCTCCGCCTCATCCCCAGCTCCTCGAGGCTGCACGGCGCCGACTCGGAGTCGAGGATCCTCACGACGGCCTTCTCACCTCCGTTCACCGGGAGCGTGCTCACCCGCAAGGTCAGTCGTCGCCCTCCGTGCGTCATGGCGATCCGCCCGTCCTGGGCACGCCGTCGCACCGAGATGTCCATGCCGCCCAATACCTTGACCCGTGACAGGACCGCCCGTCGGGCGGCCGACGGCAGATCGAGCGCACGTTCCAGGATCCCATCGACCCGGAAGCGGACGCGTACGTCCTCTCCGGTCTCCTCCACGTGGATGTCGCTCGCTCGCCGGTCCACGGCCGTGCGGAGAATCCGGTCGACGAGGCGGACCACGGGCGCCGCCCGCGTCGCCCGCTCGAGCTCCTGGTCCGGCAGGGTGGAGGGTCCACGGAGCTCCTCCGGGAGCGACTCCACCAGTGCCTCCAGATCACTCCCGTACGCCGCCTCGATCGCGTCGAGCACGGCATCGGGCGACGCGACGCTCGGACTCACGCGCCGCCCGGTCTGGAACTGCAGGTCGTCGATGGCCGCGAGATCGAGGGGGTCGGCCATGCAGACGCGGAGCGTTCGGGGCTCCACGTCGACGGGCACCACGCATCGGCCCCGCGCCAGAGCCGGGCGCACGATGCGCACGGCCTCGGGGTGGGGCACGATCGGCGGCGCCCGGTAGGGCAGGCCGAGCTGGGCGGCGAGCGCCCTCGCGACATCCTCGGCCGACACCAGACCGAGCCGCGTCAGGACCTCCCCGATCCGCTCGCTCCCGTGGCGTGCCTCCTGCAGCGCCGTGGAGAGCTGTGCCTCGCTCAGCTTGCCGTCCTCGACGAGGAGCCGTCCGAGCATCTTCGGTCGTGTCGCCATGGCGCACGATCGCTCCGGGGCAGGGGCGACGGCATGCCGGAATCGGACGCCGCTCCCGGGTCGGGCCCACGTCGTCGGTCGGGCTCCGTCGTCAGTCGACTCCGAGCAGCTTCCGGATGAAGGGCGCGACGTCCCGCAGATCCCGCATCGCCGTGGCCTCGTCCGCCCCCGGGCCGGTCGCCAGTCCGAGCGCGGGGTTGCGGGTGTGGCCGGCTTCGACGTCCTCGATGTTGCCGTGGTCGCTCGTCACGAGTAGCAGGGTATCCGTAGAAAGCCGCTCCAGGAGCCCACCGAGGAAACGGTCGACGCGCTCGAGCGCGCGTACCGCGGGCTGCATGTCGCGCGTATGCCCCGCGGTGTCGGTGGCGTAGTGGGCGTAGAGCGTCAGGTCGTGGCGGCCGGTGATGGCCGCGAGGTTGTGGCCCGCCCGGGCCGCATCGATCTCGGGTACCCCCTGATGGCCCAGCACGCGTCGCCAGCCTTCGTTCACGATCTCGCTCGACACGGCTTCACCCCGCTCGAGCGCTTCCTCGTGCCGGTCGAGCACGCCGGCTCCGCGTGCCGCCAACGGAGGCCCCGCGATCCGGCGGCTCCCGCCCGGCCCCGGCCACCCGCGGGGGTACGCGTTGGCGAACGCCACCGATCGGCCCGCCGCAGCCACGCTCCGCAGGACGCTCTGCTCCTCGACGAGCGGACGTAGCCGGACCGGAATCCAGGGGCCGAAGTGGCCACCGAAGAGGGCCCCGGCGTCGAGACCGGTCAGCAGCGCCGTCTGGCCCGTGCCGCTCTGTGGTGTTCCGTCGACTCCGAGCGTGGCATCGAGGGGGAAGAAGCCCGGGCCGGCATCCGTGCCGGCGAGACGATCGAGGGAGGGCGGGTCACCGCCCGCGAGACGCTCGATGGCGGGCAGCCGTGTCCGGAAGAACGGATTCCGCTCGGGATCGGCCGGGCCGATGCCCACCCCGTCGAGGAAGACGAGGAGTACGTGGGCGGGACTAGCAGGTCGCGCGGGGTACTCCCCTCTTTCAGCGACCTGCTGAGAGCCGCGGACGCCCCCGGTGGCGACGGGTGTTACTCGCCCGGTCGCAGGTCCATGGTGACCTGCACCTGCACGTGGCCCATGTCCGCCCGGTCCCGCAGCGCATCACGAATGCGGGGCTCGAGCTTCTGATAGGCCGTGAGCACACCTTCCCGCAGCTCCTTCCGGAGCACCCTCAGGGCATTCACGTCGGCGCGGCTCGTCTTCGTTTCCTTCTTGGCCTCGGCGATGTGGTACGGCCGGATCTCGAAGGGGGTGACGCCCACGTCGTCGTAGCGCTCGTGGTCCATGTAGTGGACGGAGATGCTCACGTCGCCGCGCGCGTGGTGGTGATGGATGTCCCCGACGGCCTGGAAGCGCGAGGCGAGGCGGCCGAGCTCGGTGCGCTGCGCCGCCTTCGTGTAGGCCCGCTCGATGGCTCCGAACACACGCTTCATGCGTTCCGTCGTCGTCGCGTCGACGTCGGGGATGTCGGTATCGAGCTCGCGACCGAGCGCCTGGCGGTCCACGCTGTAGCGGGCGCTCTCGGCGTCGCGGTTCCGAGAACGGTCGATGTTGTCGAGAATCCGGTCCGGATTGGTTCGATAGCTCATGTCTCAGAATACACGGTCGCCATTCCCCGGCCAAGGGTGACGACGGGTTTCTCTTGCGGCCCGGACGGTCCGGTTGTTCTTTCCTGGGCTCGCGCGCCCGTCCCCCCACGCACCCCTGTGCTGGAGAGCTTGCTTGAGTCCCGCCCGAGGTAGGATCGCCGGATTGGTCGTGGCCGTCACATCGGTGGCCGCCGGCCTCTTCCACATGTATTCCGCCGGAGTGTCGCCGTTCACCGCGCTCGTCCAGCGGCCGGTCCACCTCGCGCTGATGGCCACGCTTGGTTTCCTCGGCGTGGGCGTTCAGAAGGTGGCGCGCGCGGACGGTTCCGAGTCCGTGTTCACGCGGCTGAGCGGGGCACTGGGTTGGCTGTTGGCCGCGCTCACCGTGGCGTCGTGCGCGTATCTGGCGCTGGAGAACCAGCAGCTCGTCGCGCGCTCCGGCAACCCGACCACGCTCGACCTCGTGTGGGGAGGCCTGGCGATCGTGCTGGTCCTCGAGCTGGCCCGGCGCGCAACGGGATGGGGGCTGGTCACCATCTGCCTGTTGGCGCTGGCCTACGGCCTTTCGGGACCGTACCTGCCGGGCATTCTCGCTCACCGTGGATATCCGGTGACCCGGCTCATCGAGCACATCTACCTCTCCACCGAGGGGATCTGGGGTGTTCCCCTCGGCGTTTCGGCCGACTTCGTCTACCTCTTCGTGTTGTTCGGCGCCGTGCTCGACGTAGCCGGCGGGGGCGCCCTGCTCATCGCCCTGGCCAACAAGGTCGCCGGGCGCACCCGGGGCGGACCCGCCAAGACCGCGGCGGTGGCGAGCGCCCTCATGGGGTCGCTGTCGGGGAGCGCCGTCGCCAACGTGGTGACCACGGGCACCTTCACGATCCCCCTCATGAAGCGGGCCGGCTTCCGGCCGTTCTTCGCGGCGGCCATCGAGTCGGCGGCCAGCACCGGCGGGCAGCTCATGCCGCCCGTCATGGGCGCGGGCGCGTTCATTCTGGCGACGTGGACGAACATCGCGTACCTCGACGTGGCGCTCGCGGCGACGATCCCCGCGCTGCTCTACTACGTGGCGCTGCTCGCGGCCATCCACTTCCGCGCCGGGCGCATGGGCATCGAGGGGGACAAGGAGCTCAACACGGAGCCCGTGATGAACCGGCTCCACCTGCTGCTTCCGCTCGCGATCATCGTCCTGCTGCTGGGCATGGGTCGCTCGCCGATGCGCGCGGCCTTCTGGGGCGTGGCGTCGGCGTTCATCATGGCGCTGCTGCGACCCGAGACCCGCCCGTCGCGTACACAGATGGTCGAGATCATGGAGCGGGCCGGCACCGGCGCCGTCCAGGTCGCGGCGGCCTGCGCCGCGGCCGGTATCGTGGTCGGCGTCGCCTCGCTCACCGGCATCGGGCTTCGCATGTCGGAGCTGATCATCACCCTCTCGGGCGGGAACCTCCTGCCGGCGCTCGTGCTCACCGCCCTCGGATCGATCGTCCTGGGCATGGGGCTGCCGACCACCGCAGCGTACGTGGTGCTCGCGGCGCTCGGCGCACCCGCGCTGGTGCAACTCGGCGTGCCGCTGCTGGCGGCCCACATGTTCATCTTCTACTTCGGGTGTATCTCGAACGTCACGCCGCCGGTGTCGCTGGCGGCCTTCGCGGGCGCCGGCATCGCGGGCGCGCCACCCATGCGAACGGCCGTCGCGGCGGCCATGCTCGCGGGCGCGGGCTTCCTCGTTCCGTTCATGTTCGTCTACGGGCCCGAGCTGCTTCTCATCGGCGAGCCGCTCGCCATCGCGAGCGCGGCGATCACCGGCTCCATCGGGGTGATCTCCCTCGCGGCGGGGGCCATGGGATACGCCCGCCGCCGTCTCGCCGGCTGGGAGCGCGCGATCGCGATCGCCGCGGCCCTAGTGCTCGTGTATCCGGGCTGGACGAGCGATGTGATAGGTTTGGTGCTGGTGACGTACATCTTCATGAAGTCCGAACAAGTGGTCCCTGCGGAGGCGATATGAGGTTCGTGGCGATGAGATGGGCTGCCCTTCTTGCCCTGGTTGTGATGGCGGCGTGCGACAGCGAGGGACGACAGCAGTTCCTGTCGCTGGGCACGGCCGGAACCGGCGGCGTCTACTACCCGCTCGGCGGCGCGATCGCGAGCCGGCTTTCGGTCGCGGACTCGGCGCGGCAGTACACGGCCGAGGTCAGCGGCGGCTCCGAGGAGAACATCAATCGTCTCGCCCAGGGTCAGATGGACCTGGCGATGGCGATCGGCATGACCGCCTACCAGGCCTACAACGGCCAGGGGAGCTTCGGCCAGCAGGTGACCGGGCTGCGCACCGTTGCGCCGCTCTATCCGAACGTGACCCATATCCTGGTGCGGGGCGACCTTCCCGTGACCAGCGTCGCTGATTTCCGTGGCCGCACCATCTCGGTCGGCGCGGCCGGGAGCGGAACCGAGGCCCTGTCCCAGCACGTCCTCGCGGCCTACGGCCTGACCTACGACGACATCACGCCTCGCTATCTCTCGTTCGCAGAGTCGTCCTCGGCGCTGCAGGACGGGGCCATCGACGGCGCGATCATCTCCGTCGGATATCCGGCTGCCGCCGTCCTCGAGGCGACGACCACGTCGAACATCCGGCTGCTGGGCATCGAGAACGACGTCATGGAGGCGATGCTCGAGGAGCATCCCTACTACACGCGGGGGGAGATCCCGGGCGGAGCCTACCGGGGACTGGAGGAGACGATCGAGACGGTCGCGGTCATGAACTGGATCGTGGCGATGGAGTCGTTGGACGGCGCAGTGGTGGAAATGGTTCTCAACGTTATGGAGAACGACCGTGTCGCCTTAGAGGAAGTACACGACATGGCGAGGCAGATCGACCTGAACCTGATGGCTCGGCCTCCGATTCCGCTCCACCCTGCCGCAGAGGCGTGGTTCTCCAACCGATGAGGTAGGGGGCCGGTCGGCTCGGCCAGTGAGCAAAAAATGAAGTCTTTGAACATCTTCGCGCGGCGGGCAGCCTTTGGGGTGCTCGCCGCTCTGATTCTCCCGGTGAGCCCGCTCGGGGTCGCCGCCCAGGACAGCGACCAGGAGTCCGCGCTCGCGCCCACCGACGTCTCCCTGGAGTCGTCGCGGTCGGCTGTGAGGCATCCGTCGCCGCGATCGGCCGCCGACGCGCTGGACGCGTTCGCGCCGATTCCGGACGACATGCGACTCGACGGCATTCTGGACGAGCCGATCTGGGAGACCGCCCGGGTCTTCACCGGATTCACCCAGGAGCAGCCGGTCGAGGGAGTTCCGGCCGAGCACGACACCGAGGTCAGGGTCGTCTTCGGTGACGGGGCGGTCTGGGTTGCCGCCCGGCTCTGGGATCCGGAGCCGGAGCGGATCGTGGCGCGGCTCGACCGACGCGACTCCCGCGGCCAGTCGGACAGCTTCAGCATGCATCTCGACCCCAACCTGGATGGGCTAACGGGATACATGTTCGGGTTGAGCGCCGCGAACGTGCAGCGCGACATGTACATGTATGGCGACGACCAGCTCGACGGCGCCTGGGATGCCGTCTGGTCGTCGGCGGTGAACATCGACGAGCACGGGTGGACGCTGGAGATGCGGATTCCGCTCTCCCAGATCCGCTACGAGGCCTCGGACGAGCCGCAGACCTGGGGCATCAACTTCTTCCGCGAGCGGACGTCGTCCGCCGAGCGGAGCTACTACTCCCTGGTGTCTCGGCTTCGGCGTGGGCGGGTGAGCCAGATGGGGCGGATGGAGGGTGTTCGCGTCACCCGACCGTCCAGGCGCTTCGAGGTGCTTCCCTATGTCGTGACCAGCCACCACCGCGGCCCTGCCGATCCGGGGAACCCGTTCTTCTCCGGAACCACCACGTCCGGCCGCGTCGGTATGGATCTGAGCTACGGTCTCGGCGCCGCCTTCACCCTGGACGCGACGATCAATCCCGACTTCGGGCAGGTCGAAGCGGATCCGGCCGTGATCAACCTCTCCGCGTTCGAGACCTTCTACGATGAGCAGCGCCCGTTCTTCGTGGAAGACGCCCGCATCTTCGACTTCGGGCTGTCGGGTGGGCGCAACCAGCTCTTCTACAGCCGCCGCGTGGGGCGCGCGCCGAGTGGAAGCATCCCGGGTGACCCGCTCTTCACCGATGTCCCGGCGAACACCTCCATCCTGGGCGCCGCCAAGCTCGCGGGACGGACGTCCGGCGGACTCTCCGTGGGTGTGCTCGGTGCCGTGACCGGGTCCGAGGGCGGCCGGTCCGCGCTCGGAGACGGCACGACGGAAGAGTTCCTCGTCGAGCCGCGCGCCCAGTACGGGGTCGTGAGCCTCGCACAGGACTTCAACGGCGGCACGACGCAGGTCCGTGGGATGGGCACGGCGATGAGCAGGGAGCTTCCCGGGGACGGGTCGTTCGACTGGCTTCCGTCGAGCGCCTTCAACGGTGGGCTGCGCTTCGAGCACCAGTGGAGCGATCGCGCATGGGCGCTCTGGGGGTTCCTCGCCGGTAGCCACGTTCGGGGGGACGAGGAGGCCATCACGCGCGTCCAGCGGGCCAGCAACCACTACTTCCAGCGGCCCGATGCCACCCGGTTCGACCTCGATCCGACCGCACGGTCCATCTCGGGCGCTGAGTGGCGTCTCCAGCTGGAGCGACGGTCGGGAGATTGGACGGGCGCGGTGTGGGCGGCCGAGGTCACCAAGGGCTTCGAGATCAACGATGCAGGCTTCTCAGGGACCGCCGAGCGCATCGACGGTGGCTTCCGCATCGGGTACCGCGAGATCCAGCCCGGCAGCCTGTTCCGTAACTACAACGTCAACTTCAGCAACTACCACAACTGGAGCCACGAGGGGTTCGACGACACATGGTCGCTCGACTCCTGGAAGCGCGCCCGTACGGGCGGATCGTTCAACCTGCACGCGAACGGCGAGCTCCTGAACTACTGGAGCCTGCGGGGCAACGCGTCGTACAGCCCCGAACAGATGAGCCGCTCGCGCACGCGCGGCGGCCCGATGATGATCGTGCCGGCGTCGACGAGCTTCAGCGTGAATCTCGACAGCGATCAGCGGAAGCGGGTCAGCATCGGGACCAACCTCCAGGTCGGTGACGAGCTTCGGGGTGGCGGCGGCCGCTACGAGATCCGGGGCAACCTCCGGGTGCGGCCGTCGGACAACGTGGAGCTGTCCTTCAATCCGGGGTTCGAGAGCTCGCGGTCGAGCGATCAATACGTGACCACGGCGGCGCTGGGCGACTTCTCCCCCACCTACGGCGACCGGTACCTCTTCGCCGACCTGGAGAGGCGCACATTTTCCATGGAATGGCGCATGAACTGGACGTTCGCGCCGGACCTGTCGCTCCAGGTGTTCGCCCAGCCCCTCCTGTCGTCCGGCGACTACGTCGGCTACAAGCAGCTCGAGCGGGCGGAGTCGTTCGACTTCGTCGACCTCGTGCCGGGGGCCGCGGAAGACCAGGGTGGCCAGGTGGTGTGCGCATCGTCGATCTGTCGCTCGGGCGATACCCAGTACGTGGACTTCGATGACGACGGCATCCCCGACCACTCGTTCACGGATCGGGACTTCAACTTCCGCTCCCTCCTCGGCAACGCCGTGCTCCGCTGGGAGTACCGGCCGGGTTCGACGTTGTTCTTCGTGTGGCAGCGGCAGCAGTCGCAACGAGTGGCGCTCGGCGATTTCGATCTCGCTCGAGACACCGACGCGCTCTTCGGGCTTCGCGCCGACAACCGCTTCATCGTGAAGATGAACTACTGGCTGGGTCTGTAGCGACCTGGTCGGCGGCGGTCTTCACGGCCTCCACGCGTAGCCGAGCTTCAGAAAGAACGTTCGTCCGCGCGGCGTGAGCCCGACGCGGGCCCCGAGGTGCTCCTCGAAGGACAGCCGGTCGTCCGACACGCCCAGGAACACGACCGTCAGCGGGTTCACCTTGTAGCTGAACAGCGCCTGGGTGGCGAGGCTCTCCTCGATGGTGCGGTCCAGCTCCGGGTTCGTCGCGGGGTTCCGGTCGGTCCGACGGTACTGCACCGTGGTCCGGACGAACGCGCGCGGGCTGAAGTTGTAGGCGGCCTGCAGCTGGCCCGCGTTCTCGGTCAGGATCCGCTCTCCGTCGACCGTCAGCCGCTGGATGCCGTGGCTGGCCTGCAGCTCGACGTTCCGCCCCAGGCGCAGCTCCAGGTTCGGGTTGAGCCGCACGGAGCGCGCCGCCCGGCCGTTCCGGAAGTCGATCGCGTCGCCGAAGGTCCCGTTCATCGCGAGGCGGAGGTCGGGCGTCGGACGGAAGCCCAGGCCGATGTTGAGGCCCTCGATGTCGTAGCTGCGGCCGTCGAAGTACTCCCGGCTGGTCCAGGGATTGAGCCAGCCGTTGCTCTGTAATGGCCCTTCGAAGTCGATCTGCGCCCAGACTCCCTCCCCGATGAGCCGGTCCGAGAGAGTACGGTCCCGCCAGAATCCGGTGCGCGCGGACACGCGGGGGAAGAGGGCGTCCGACCCGCCCCAGAAGGTGCGCGCCACGTTGGCCCAGACGGAGCGCGTGTCGACCTGGGGCACGAATCCGGCGTCCGCGCGGAAGCCGGCTTCGCGCACGTTCAGCCCGGCGAAGGCGCCCCAATCGCCCGTGTTCCAGCTTGCATCCGCCATGTACGCGGTGCCGCCGAACGGAGCCTCGGGGAGGTCGGCCTCGGTGGACAGGGCGCTTCCATACCGGGTCCGGCTCGCGAGCACCTGCAGGTTCACGCCCAACGTGGGGTGCGGCCGGACGTAGGCGTCGACGCCACCCAGCCACCCCCGGTATCCGTCGGTTCCCTCGCGAGCCGTGACCACCGTCCCGACCGTCGCTCCGTCGCCGACGTCCCGGCGGTAACGGAGTACGGAGGCCGTGACTTCCTCGTCGCGGCTGATCCGCCGGGAACCGAGATCGCCCGGAACCAAGAGGTTGTTCACCCGGTCGCGCGCGACGAGGACACCGATGCCGTGTGGTCCCGACTTGCCGCTGAACTTGGCGCCTCCGACCGGGTCGCTCACCGAGCGGGTGAAGACGGCACGAATGGGCGTGGAGAACAGGTCGGCGCCCTCCAGAAAGAAGGGACGCTTCTCGGGAAAGAAGAGCGCGAACCGGCTGTTCGCGGACAGCTGCGGAGCGTCGGCCTCGATCTGGGAGAAGTCCGGGTTGAGCGTGGCGTTGAGCGTCAGGTCGGTCGTCAGGCTCCAACGCGCGTCGATACCCGCCTCCCATGCGACTTCGCCGGCCGTCATCGGGCTCGCGAGGCCGTCCGGTCGGGCGTCCACGCGCGACGCGGTCAGCGTCGGCACGATCTCCGCATTGCGCCCGGGGTCCATCCCCTGAAACCCGGCGAGCGCGTGAGCCTGACAGAGCTGGCACGACTCGTCCCGGAGCCGGGTGTTCGAGCGCATGGTCACCGTCTGGTCGCGGGGGCGCATGCGGTTGATCCAGAAGCGCCACGTCTGTGGGTCGCTCGAGCTCGGGAAGCGGAGGGAGCCGAACGGGATGGCCGCCTCGATACTGTACCCGTCGTCCGTGATCCGACCCGCCGAGCTCCAGATGGCGTCCCACGAGGTGTCGAAGGCGCTGGTGCGCTCGTCGTAGGTGAGGTCGGCCTGGACACCGAGGGCGCTGACCTCGAAGACCCACCCCCGTCTCAGGTCATCGAACGGATCCACCAGGAACGAGATGCGGTCGTGGTTGCCCAGAATACGGTCGCGGTCCGTGATGTAGGCGCGGATCGACGACGGGTCGGGGTCGAACGCCGCGCATCCGAGGTACAGGTGGCTGTCGTCGAAGGTGACGCGGCAGTCGGTGCGGTAGCGCGAGGGGGTGTTGTCGCCCGGGTTGATCTCGAACGGCAGGGGAATGGACACGGCCTCGGTCCACGCGGCCTCGTCCAGAACGCCGTCGATCCGGATTGGCGAGCGGGCTACCGAGACCGGGAAGACCGCGGGGCTCGTCGGCGCTCCCGGAATCGGCGCCGGGTCGGACCCCCCGTCTCCCCCCACGATCTGCCCCTCCACCCCCGACAGGGGGCCCATCAAGGCCCCGCACGCCATCGCTAACACCCATGGCCACCCGTTCGCACCACCGACCCGGCCACCCATCCCGACCTCCCCGTCCATCGTGTCTCACCGTGTAGCCCTCCCCGATGGGAACGGCTCATCGGCAAGCTAGAGAGCGGTGGAGGCCGGGTGGTGGTGTCGGCGTCAGGGCCTTGTCAGGGCCTCGTGGGGTATGAGGTGTGGTGAGCCGGCAGCGGCGGTGAGATGACCGCTCAGTGGCGGAAACGGTATCCCATCTTGTGGACGGTCAGGATGTGGTCCGGATTCGAGGGCTCGGCCTCGAGCTTCCTCCGCAGCTCGGAGATGTGCGTGTCCACGGTGCGGCTCGCGACGGCGGCGCGGTGGCCCCAGACCTCGCGCATGAGCGCGACGCGGGACGCCACGGCGCCGTTTCGGGCGATCAGCGCCAGCAGGAGATCGAACTCCTTGGGCGTGAGCGACACCTCCTCGCCGTCACGTAGCACCGCGCGTGCGGCAGGTTGGATCTCGACCCTTCCGAAGGTGAGGGTGCGCAGAGGGGCCGCGAATTGGGGCGACGGGTCCGGGCTGATGCGTGCCGCGACCGGACGCTCGCGTGCCGCGGCCGTCGTCGCCGGAACCCTACGGAGGAGCGCCTCGACCCGGGCGAGGAGCTCGAGCACGCCGAACGGCTTGGTCACGTAGTCGTCGGCGCCGATGCGCAGCCCGAGCACCTTGTCGGCTTCTTCGCCCTTGGCCGTCAGGACCAGGACCGGTGTCCGGGAATCCTCCGCCCGGAAGGTCCGGAGCACCTGGAAGCCGTTCATTCCCGGCAGCATGAGGTCGAGGATCATCAGGTCGGGCTCGAGCGCCCGGGCCGCCTCGAGGCCCCCCGGACCATCCTCGGCCACATAGACGGTATAGCCCTCGATCTCGAGGTTGTTGCGGAGCCCGTACGCGAGGTCCGCATTGTCCTCGACCACCAGAATCGTCCCCACCGGCCCACCTCCCGTTCCCGTCGGCGCCATCAGCCGAGCCGCGGCACTTCGACCACGAACCGCGCGCCACCCCCCTCTCTGGATTCCACGCGGGTCGTCCCACCGTGTGCTTCCGCCACCTCCCTCACGACCGACAGCCCTATGCCCGAGCCGGCCGTCGACGATTCTCTATGACGCTCCGAGCGGAAGTAGGGTTGCCAGATGCGTCCCTTGTCCCGTTCGGAAACACCCTCTCCCTCGTCCTCCACGGAGAAGCGCACGACGCCGAGCCGCCCCGTGACCCCGAGGGCGACGGTCTGCCCGGCCGGGCCGTATTTCACGGCGTTGTCGAGGAGGTTCAGGAGCGCCTGCCGCATGAGCCTCGGGTCGACGCAGGCGGTGAGAGGGCCCTCCGCCGAAACGACGATGTCCTGCTCGGCGGCCGCGGCCAGCGGCCGGAACGCTTCGGCCACCTCCTCGGCGAGCGCGGCGACGTCGGTCTCGACGCAGTCCGCGCGGACCGCTTCCCGCTCGCTGCGGGAGTAGAGCAGCACGTTCCCGACCTGATGGGTGAGCCGCTGAGACTCGTTGACGATGATCTCGAGCGAGCGCCGGCGCTCCTCGTCCGTGCGCACCCGGTCGAGGAGCAGCGTCTCCCCGAACATCCGGATCTGGGCGAGCGGCGTCCGGAGCTCGTGCGAGACGCCGGAAACGAAGTCCGCCCGGAGCTGTGCCAGCTCGGTCTCGCGACGGAGCTGCCAGAACGCACCCGCCACCAGGCCCGTGGTCAGCACCAGAAGCGTCAGGATCAGGGGTAGCCGGGACTGCGGAAAGCCACCGATGACGAGGCTTGGCGCGACCTCCGGATTCACCACGACCCGGGCCGTGAGGCCGGCGTAGCGGGCGCCGAGCGTGTCACGCGCCTCGAAGTCCGAGACGTAGTGGGTATCGGCGGCCCACACGGTGCGGCCCTTCCCGCTCTCCATCGACACGGCGAACACCTGCTCGTTCGGCCGGCCTCCGGTGAGGCCTTCGGGCAGCAGCGGCGACGAAGCGAGCGAGTAGGTGAAGTGGGGGTCGAGCCCTCCCCGGCGCACGTGGAAGCCGTAGACGACCTCCGCGTCCCGGCGGTCGTCGGGAGCGAAGCGATAGGCGACGAAGCCGTCTCCCTCGGGACCCTCGAGCATGCGGGGCTGCCATCCGGGGCCCGCGCTCGCGTCGAAGTGGGTGCGGAGCTCGGTCTCGATCCAGTGCTCCAGGTGTGCGGGCGCGCCCTTCCCCTCGATCGCGACCGAGCCGCTGGCCAGGTCGAGACGGAAAACCGAGGACACGGCGTCCACGGTGGTCCACTCCCAGGCCCGGGCCGCCGTGCGCACGGTATCCATCGACAGCAGAGCGCCGGGCACCTTGCCCCCGCACCCCGCGACGACGTCGAGCCCGAGGTACAGGACCTTGGCGTCGAGAGTGCGGCGCACGGTGTTGGCGTACTCCCAGGCGGCGAACTGCGCTTGCTCGCCCAGCGTCTTGTGCACCGCCGCCGCGTGGGAGCGGCTGGCGTCGAACGCCTGGTACGCGAGCAACCCGGCCAGGGCGAGCGCGCCCACGAGGAGGACCCCCACGAAGGCGGTGCTTCGTCCCAGCCGCGAAGATACGGTTCCCGGAGCCATGATCCCGAAAGCTATCCGTCGGCGTGACCGCCGGCATCCGGACCGGTGTCAGGGAAGTGTCAGGAGCCGGGGGTGAGGGTTAGAATGCGACATGGACATTTTCGAGATCATCATCCTGGTCGTGGTCTTCGTCGGATTCCTCGGACTGATCGCCTACGCGGCACGGCACGCGCGCTCGGGCGATGAGTGACACGACGCCGTCGGGAATCGGTGCCGCCGCGCTCACGTGCCGGAAGGGCGATTTCAGCCTCCGGCCGGGCGCGCCCTACCTGAACTGCGCCTACATGGGCCCCTTGCCCGCGGCGTCGGAGAAGGCGGGCGTAGCGGCCCTCACGCGGAAGCGGCACCCATCCGACATCACCGCGCCGGACGCGTTCTGGGAGAGCGACGGCATCCGTGAGCGCTTCGCGCGCCTCGTGGGGATCGGCGACGTCGGGCGCGTCGCGATCCAGCCCGGCGTGTCCTACGGGGTCGCGACGGCGGCCCGGAACGTGAGCGTCGAAGGTGGACAGAACATCGTGCTCACGGCCGAGCAGTTCCCCGGGAACGTGTACGCGTGGCGGCGGCTCGCGGAGGAGCGAGGCGCCACGCTGCGCTCCGTGGGTCCGGGTGAAGCCGATCCGGGTGCGGCCGGCACGTCACGGGGCGCGCTCTGGAACGAGCGCCTCCTCGAAGCCATCGACATGGAGACCGCCGTGGTCGCCGTGCCGCACGTCCACTGGACCGATGGAACGCGGTTCGACCTGGTGGAGATCGGGCGGCGATGCGGGGAGGTCGGCGCGGCGCTCGTGGTCGACGCCACCCAGTCCGTCGGGGCCCTTCCGTTCGACGTCGCCGAAGTGCGGCCCGACGCGCTCGTGGTCGCTGCGTACAAGTGGATGCTCGGCCCCTATTCGCTGGCGCTCTCGTACTTCGGCTCGCGCTTCGACGACGGCGTCCCGCTCGAGGAAACCTGGATCGCCCGCGAGGACAGCCACGACTTCCAGCGCCTGGTCGAGTATCGGGACGAGTACGCCCCCGGAGCGGTCCGTTACGACATGGCCGAGCGCTCCAACTTCTTCCTGCTCCCCATCGCGGAGCGGAGTCTCGATCTGCTTCTCGACTGGCGCCCGGAGCGGATCCAGTCGTACTGCCGGTCCCTCACCGCCGGCCTGGTCGCCGAGGCCTCGGAGCTCGGGTTCGGGGTCGAGGACGAGCGTTGGCGGGCCCATCATCTGTTCGGTCTCCGGATGCCGGCGGCGGTGGATCTGACCGACCTGCGCGACCGTCTGGCCGCCCGTGGCATCTCGGTGTCGCTACGGGGCTCGGCGCTCCGGGTGTCTCCGAACGTCTACAACGACGAGGCCGACATCGAGGCGCTCCTCGGGGTGCTCAGGGAGTCGGTCGGGCGCGCGTGACCGGGGCCCGTGAGCGCGCACGGGCGCCCGACGATGCGCGTCCCTCAGCGTCCGGCGCCGACGCCGAACACGACCTCCGCCTGGTCGCCCACGCCGATGCCTTCCTCGGCGAACCAGCCCTGGCGAACCTCGAGCGCGAACATCGCCGGCGCGCTGCTCGGGTAGGTGTCCGTGACGAGCGGCTCCATCTGGACGATGTCCACGATCCGGTAGGAAGGATCCATGTAGGCGATGTCGAGCGGCACGTACGTGTTGGCCATCCAGAAGGCACGGACGTCGTTGTCCTGGAAGACGAAGAGCATGCCCGTCCCGTCGGGCACCTCCTCACGGTACATGAGTCCCTCGGCTCTCTCGTCGGCCGTCGCGGCGACCTCGGCGACGACGGTATCGGCCCCGAAGATCACCCAGGCGTGTCCCGCGGCGGGCCGGGGAGTGCTGGTTGCGCCTCCCTCCATGGCTCCCCTCGCACGGGCCTGCTGGTCCGCCGCGGCCGGCGTCTCGTCGCGCTCGTCGGCGCTCCGATCGTCGCTCGCCGGGCAGCCGAGCAGGAACGGAAGAAGCCCGACAGCAAGCACCCAATGGTGCGATCGGCCTGGTCGGCCACTTCTCGTGATATTGCGCGCGGTCATGCTTGGCCTCCCATTCGTACACGGACCTATGTAAGTTACGCGGCTTCGTGTCGGGTCCCAGTCCTCCCGCCGGGAACCGAGCGGCACATTCGCCGCCGGATCATGGTCGGAGATGGAGTGTCGAGCAAAGATGGTCGATCAGCAGCTGTTGGACATCCTGGTGTGTCCCGAGACGAAGCAGCCTCTGCGTGTCGCGGACGCCGAGACCCTCCGTCGCCTGAACGAGGCGATCGGACGCGGTGCGGTCGTGAGCCGCGGTGGACGCAAGCTGGAAGAGCCGGTTTCCGAGGGACTCGTCCGGGAAGCCGGCGACGTGCTCTATCCGATCCGGGATGAAATCCCGATCATGCTCGTCGACGAAGCCATACCACTACCTCAATAGCGATCATGGGACGACTCCGGATCTTCCGCTTTTCGACGCTCGCGCTCCTGGCGGGCGGGCTCGCCGCGTGCGACGCCACGCCGCCGCCGGTGGGCATGGCCCGGGGCGAGGCGCTCTACCAGACCTGCACGCCCTGTCACGGCGAGAGCGGCGTCGGCAACGTCGACATCGCCGCGCCGAGCATCGCCGGGCTGCCCCAGTGGTACATCGAGGCACAGCTGGAGGGGTTCCAGCAGGGATTCCGGGGGCGTCACCACGAGGACCTGCCCGGACTCCGCATGCGGCCCATGGCGGTATCCCTCACGCGCGAGGGCGACATCGAGTCCGTGGCGGAGTACGCGGCGTCGCTCCCCGCCGTCTATCCCGAGAGCACGCTCGACGGAAACGCGGGCGCCGGGGCCGCGAGCTACCAGGTCTGCGTTGCCTGTCACGGCGCGTCCGGGCTCGGCGACGAGCTCCTGCGCTCGCCGCCCATCGTCCAGATGCACGACTGGTACATGCTGAACCAGCTCCGCAACTTCAAGTCCGGGGCGCGCGGCGCACATCCGCAGGACACCTGGGGCGCCACCATGCGTGTGAATACGCTGGCGCTCTCCGAGCAGGCGATGAAAGACGTCATCGCGTACGTGTACACGCTTAGGTAGGCAACGAATCCCATGAGCGACCACGCCGCCGCGGAGCTGGCTCCCACGTTGACCCCCGAAGAGAGGGTGGCGCTCGCGCCGCCCTCGGACGACGAGAACCCCGCTATCGTGGACGCGAAGAAGGCCTTCGTGATCACGGTCTGGAGCAGCTTGCTCTTCGTCGGGGTCGTCGTCGTGTTCATCCTCCTGTGATCCCCGACACTCGGCTAGCAGAATGATCGAGCGTTTTCTAGTACAGGCTTCGACCTACGCCGGAAGCATCGACGGGATCATCATGCTCGTCTTCGTGCTCGTCGGCTTCTGGTTCCTGGCCGCCGAGGGCATCTTCTTCTGGCTCATCTGGAAGTTCAGGGCCCGCCCCGGCGAGAAGTCGCAGTACCTGACGGGCAAGGAGAAGCACGTGAAGCGGTGGGTGACCATCCCGCACGCGCTCGTCCTGGTCTGCGACGTCTTCATCATCATCGGCTCGGTCCGAGTCTGGTACGACGTGAAGCAGCGCCTGCCGGAGGCCGACAGCACGATCCGGGTCATCGGACAGCAGTGGGCCTGGACGTTCCAGCATCCCGGCCCGGACAACACGCTCGACACGGCCGACGACATCTTCACCGTCGACGACCTCCACGTCGAAGTGGAGAAGACGTACCACTTCCGGCTGGAGTCGCGGGACGTGGTGCACTCCTTCTCGGTTCCCGTGTTCCGGCTGAAGCAGGACGCCGTCCCCGGACGGTCGATCACCGGGTGGTTCCGTCCCACCGAGACGGGTGAGCACGACGTGCAGTGTGCCGAGATCTGCGGCATCGGACACGGCATCATGGCCGCACGAATCCACATCGAAGACGCCGACACACACGCCCAGTGGATCGCGGAGAACTCGACCTCCGCGGCCCAGTAGGGCAAGAGGAAGCAGATGGCTGACACCGCTGTCCAGGTCGAGCACGACCACCACGGGGCCGACGCCCATCACGGGCCCACCGGCATCCTGAAGTACATCTGGTCGACCGATCACAAGATCATCGGCATGCAGTACCTCTTCACGGGCATGTTCATGGCCGTGATCGGGGGCTACATGGCGTACGTGTTCCGGATGCAGCTCGCGTTCCCCGGCATCAGCGTGCCGGGCTTCGGGCAGGTCTCGCCCGGCGAGTACAACTCCCTGATCACGAATCATGGCTCGATCATGATCTTCTGGGTGGCGATGCCCGTTCTCATCGCCGCCTTCGGGAACTTCCTGATTCCGCTCATGATCGGCGCGGACGACATGGTGTTCCCGCGGATCAATCGGCTCTCGTATCAGATCTTCCTGATCAGCGCGCTGATCCTTCTCGCCTCCTTGTTCGTGGAGGGGGGTGGCTTCGGCGGTGCCTGGACGTCCTACCCGCCGCTGTCCGCCGTGGCGGAATACAACCTGACGAATCTGGGCTCCACACTATGGCTGACCGCCGTGGCCCTGGAGTTCGTCGCGTTCCTGCTCGGCGGTATCAACTTCATCGTCACGCTCATGAATTCCCGGGCGCCCGGCATGAAGGCGTACGACATCCCGCTCACGGTGTGGATGATCGTGATCGCGAGCGTGCTCTTCATGTTGTCCGTCGGCCCGCTCATGGCCGGCGCGGTGATGCTCCTGTTCGACCAGACGCTGGGCACCGGATTCTACGACCCGGCCCGCGGTGGCGACCCGATCCTCTGGCAGCACCTCTTCTGGTTCTTCGGGCACCCCGAGGTCTATGTGGTGCTCCTGCCGGCGATCGGTTTCGTGATCGACATCACGGCGACCTTCGCGCGTAAGAAGGTCTTCGGATACAAGATCATGCTCTACACCGCGGTCGCGACGGCCGTGCTGAGCTTCTTCGTCTGGGCGCACCACCAGTTCGTGGCGGGCATCGACCCGCGCATGGCGAACGTGTTCACGATCACGACGCTCCTGATCTCGGTGCCCATCGCCGAGCTCCTGTTCGTCATGATCGCGACGCTCTACGGCGGCTCGATCACGTTGAAGACGCCGATGCTGTGGGCGCTCGGCTTCATCTCGACGTTCCTGCTCGGCGGCGTCACCGGCATCTTCCTCGGCGCGAGCGGCGCGGACATCTACCTGCACGACACGTACTTCGTGCTCGCGCACTTCCACTACACCTTCTTCCCCATCGCCATCATCGGGACGTTCGCAGCGTTCACCTACTGGTTCCCGAAGATGTTCGGGCGGATGATGGACGAGCGCCTCGGCAAGATCCATTTCTGGGGCACGATCATCCCGTTCAACACGATCTTCATCCCGCTCTTCATGCTGGGGGGGATCGGGCAGCACCGCCGGATCTACAACTTCGAGCACTTCCCGGAGCTCGCCGAGCCCTGGATGTTCACGCTTCGCCAGATCGCCACGATCTCGCTCGTGATCATGCTGCTCTTCCAGTTCGTCTTCTTCTACAACGTGATCAAGTCGTGGATCTCGGGTAAGAAGGCGGGGGACAACCCGTGGAAGGCGAACACCCTCGAGTGGTCCACGGTCTCGCCGCCGCCGCATGGCAACTGGCCGCCGGCCGAGCTTCCGAAGGTGTACCGCGGGCCGTACGAGTACAGCCATCCGGATCGCGAAGAAGACTACTGGCCCCAGAACGAACCAGCCTGATGTCACACGCCAAGCCTATCGCAACGCTCCGTTCCGCCACGGGGATCCCCACAGGTCGTCTCGCGATCTGGTGGGTCCTCGCCTCGGAGGTCGTCATCTTCGGCGGTCTCATCGCGGCGTATCTCATGCACCGCCTCGGACACCCGGAGTGGGCCGACGCAGCCGCGGTCACGAACACGATGATCGGGACGGTCAACACGTTCGTGCTGCTCACCTCGAGCTTCACCGCGGTCCTGGCCCACCAGGCCGCCGAGCGCGGTGACGGAAAGAAGGCGGCGAAGTACCTCGTGTTCACGATCGGGGGTGCGCTCACCTTCGTCTGCATCAAGAGCTACGAGTGGTGGTACGAGATCAGCCACGGCTACACCATCACCTCGAACACCTTCTGGTCCTTCTACTACACCATGGCGGGGCTCCACGCGCTGCACGTGATCGCGGGCGCGATCATCATGGGCGTCGTGGCGTTCGACGCGTACCGGGGCCGTGAGCTGCAGCGGGTCGAGCTCATCGGCATCTACTGGCACTTCGTCGACGTGGTCTGGATCTTCCTGTTCCCGCTTCTCTACATCGCGAAGTAGGCCGAGACGAGATATGTCAGACCATTCCGGACATCACGACGTCAACTACAAGAAGATCTACTTCACGCTGCTCTTCCTGCTGGTCGTGAGCGTGGTGGGTCCCGAGTTCGGCATCCTCTGGGTCACGCTGGTGACGGCGTTCGGCGTCGCGGCGGTGAAAGCGTACCTGGTCATCGAGAACTTCATGCATCTCCGTTGGGAGAAGAAGCTCATGAAGTGGATGTTGACCTCCTCGCTGATCGTCATGGCGCTCATGTTCTTCGGCATCGCGCCCGACGTCATGAAGCACGAGGGCCGCAACTGGGTGAACCAGGCCGCCATCGCGGCCACCGAGCGCGGCATCGGCGGGCATGGAGAGGAGGAGTCCGCCGGGGAAGCGGTGGAGATGGTCGAGGCGGAGCCCGGTGTGTTCAATGCGCAGTCGCAGTACAACATCGCCTGCGCGACGTGTCACGGTCAGCAGGGCATGGGCGACGGGGCCGCGGCCGCGGCCCTCAACCCTCAGCCTGCCGACTTCACGGACCCGGCCTTCTGGACGGAGCGTGACCGTGACCGTATCTACACGGTCATCCGCGAGGGCGCGGCGGCCGTCGGTGGCTCGCCACTGATGGTGGCCTGGCAGAACACGTACAACGACGAGCAGATCGAGGCGCTCACGGACTACGTGATGGGGTTCCAGCCGGAGTAACACGATGACCGCACATTCCGCCACCGCCGATTTCGAGCACCGCCCCGAGCCGGTGCGCCGGGAGAAGATCATCCCGAACGGCGTCATGGGGATGATCGCGTTCATCTTCACCGAGCTGATGTTCTTCTCGGGGCTGATCTCCGCTCACACCATCGTGCGCTCGCAGGTCGCCGGGCAGATGTGGCCGCCATTCGGCCAGCCCCGGCTCCCGGTGGAGGAGACCGCGATCAACACCGCGGCGCTCATGGCGAGTGGCATCGTGCTCGTGCTGACGTGGTTCGCGTTCCGGCGCGATGCGCAGCTCGCCAGGATTCCGCTCCTGATCTCTCTCGGACTCGGCGCGTTTTTCGTATTGTTCCAGGGGGCGGAGTGGGTGGCGCTGCTCGGTGAGGGGCTCACGATGACGTCCAGCACGTACGGGGCGTTCTTCTATCTCATCGTCGGCACCCACGGCCTGCACGCCCTCGCCGCCCTGATCGCGCTCGGCTGGACGTACGCCCGGCTCGACAAGGGCAAGCTGACCGGACACGAGCTCGCCACGGTCTCCGCGTTCTGGTACTTCGTCGTTCTCGTGTGGCCCGTGCTCTACTGGAGGGTCTACCTGTGATGCATTCGATGCGCAGCCTGCCCGTGATCGCGGTCGCCGCCGCGCTCGTGCTCCTGGCGATCTTCCCCGACGCAGCGCACGCATGCCCCGTCTGCTTCGATTCGCGTGACGAGAACCGTCAGGCCTTCCTGGTCACCACGGTCTTCCTGTCGCTCTTCCCGCTCGGCATGGTGGCGGGGGTCGGCCTCTGGGTGCGGAAGCGGTCGAAGGAGCTCGACGAGCAGGACGCGTCGGCCTCGCGTACGGACGCGGAGTAGGACTCTTCCCTCGCGGGTTGAGGGCGGCGGGGCGGCGCACTCGCTCTCCGCTCTGGGGTCGTTTCCCCACACTTCTCCGCCCCCCTCCGCGACCAACGCCGCTCCGAGCGAGTGCGCCACCCCACCGCCCACGATCGGGCGGGGGTCCGAGGAATCCGTTCCGCCCAGCCCGGTTCGATGCTCCGCGGGCGGGCCGACCGCTGACGTGGCCCAGTGCCTGCTCGAGGCTTCGGAGTCCGGCCGAGGCGCCCTGCCTCCGAGGCCCCTTCGCGGAACGAGCCGCCATTGGGTGGACGGCGGAATGCTCGAGGGGCTGGTGGGCGGGGCGTCCGCGCAGAGCGCCGTTGGTCGCCGGTGGTGGGGAGGGGCGGAGGCGGAAAAGCGACCCCAGAGCGGAGCGCGGATGCCCCGCCCCCCCGCCCCCACACCAGAAAGCCCTCAGCCCACCCGCCGCCGCTTGTTCCGCAGGAAATCCATCATGATATACTGCCCCAACGTCATCGTCGTCGTGAAATAGGCTTTCCCACGCGCGATCTCGGACACCTTCTGGACGAACTGCACCAGGTAGGGGTCCTGCGCGAGCATGAACGTGTTGATCAGGATCCCCGCCTTCCGGCACGCTCCCACTTCCTGGAACGTCCGCTTCAGGATCGCCGGGTCGAGACCTCCCGAGTTCGTGTAGACCCGCCCGTCGGGCAGGGTCATCGCGCTCGGCTTCCCGTCGGTGATCATGATGATCTGGCGCATGTCCTTCTTCTGCGCCGCGAGGATCCGGCGCGCGATCTCCAGGCCTTCGGCGGTGTTCGTGTGGTATGGACCGACCTGCGCCTTCGCCAGCTGCGAGAGCGGGATCTCCTCGGCGCGGTCCCCGAACGTGACGACACTCAAGGAGTCGCCCGGGAACTGTGTGCGGATCATGTGCGACAGCGCCAGCGCCACCCGCTTGGCCGGCGCGAAGCGGTCCTCCCCGTAGAGCACCATGGAGTGCGAGATGTCGAGCATGAGCACGGTCGCGCACGACGAACGGTACTCGGACTGGTGCACCATGAGGTCGCCGTAGTCGAGGTCGAGCGGCACGTCGAGACCTTCGCGCTCGATGGCGTTCTTGAGCGTGGCGGGAATGTCGAGGTTCATCGTGTCGCCGAACTCATAGGGCCGTGACGCGGCCTCGGCCTCGATGCCCGTGGAAAGATGCGGCGTGTCGTGCTGTCCCGCGTTCGACTTGCCGAGCGCCGACATGAGGTCCTTCAGCGAGCGGTGCCCCAGGAAGTCCATCCCCTTGCGGGTGAGGCTGAACTCGACGCTCTGGGCGGCCTGCTTCGCTTCGTCGACCTGGCCCTGACCGGTGACGTCGTACGTCTGGCCGGGCATCTGCGGGTTGCCGGTCTCGAGGTTGATGTAGCCCTCCTCGACCATCCGCTGCACGAGTTGGTCGAGCAGCTCGGCGATCTCCTTCTGGACGTCGGCGTCGCCTTCGCCTTCCCCGCGAAGCTCGTCGATCATCTCGGGGGTGAGCTGCCCACTCTCCAGCAAAGCCTTCAACAGCGCGTTCTTCAGCGCGTCGGTCGAGCTGGTGTCCTCCGTACCGGACCAGCCCCAGAACGGGTGGAAGTTCGGCCCACCCGCGAAGCCACCGTCCATGAGGAAGTCGGACAGGTGTTCGAGCAGAGACTCGAGGTTCAGGGCGTCGAGCCAGCGGCCCTTGTACTTGGAATACGTCGTGAAGCGCATGACACCATGCTACGTCTGGAGATACCTTGCCGCCATGAATCCCGATCTCGACCGCCTGCGAGCGGACCTGCTCTCATTCTACGACGGCCGACGGCGTGATCTGCCCTGGCGCGGGGAGTCCGACCCGTATCGGATCCTCGTGTCGGAGGTGATGCTGCAGCAGACGCGGGTCGACACCGTGATGGGGTACTACGAACCCTGGCTTGAGCGGTTCCCGGACGTGCGGGCGCTGGCGGTCGCCGACGAGGCGGATGTGCTCAAGGCATGGGAGGGGCTGGGATACTACCGACGGGCCCGGAACCTCCATGCTGCGGCGAAGGAGGTGCGGGAGCGGTTCGGGGGCCGCGTTCCGTCGACCGCGGAGCGGCTCCGGGAGCTACCCGGAGTCGGGGAGTACACCGCCGGCGCCGTCGCCAGCATCGCTTTCGACGAGGCCGTGCCGGCCGTCGACGGAAACGTGCGTCGGGTGCTCGCCCGCTGGCACGACGAGCCGAGTCCTTCCGCGCGTTGGCTGCGTGATACCGCCGGAGCATTGGTCGACGCCGACCGTCCGGGCGATTGGAACCAGGCGCTCATGGAGCTCGGTGCGACGGTCTGCACGCCGAGAGGGGCACGGTGCGACGCCTGCCCGGTGGCCTGGGTCTGCGCGGCGCGCGCCGCCGGCACGGTCGACGACCGTCCAGCGAGCGCGAGGAAGCAGACTCCCAGGCAGGCCGTCTTCGCGCTCGCCGTCCTCAAGGCTCCGGACGGTGCGGTGCTCCTGGAACGGCGTCCCACGGGTGGGCTGCTGGGCGGGATGTGGGCGTTTCCCGAGCGGGAGGTCGCGGGAAGGGAGGACACGAGTGCCGTGGCCACGGAGGTAGCGTCGGACCTCGTGGGTAACGGTGAGCTGACGAAGCCTCGACCCCTGCCCCTGGTCCGTCATCGCTTCACCCACATCGACGCCACCTACGCGCCGTGGCTGTTCGAGCTCGAGCCGACCGAACCCTCGGCCGACTGGGTCGACGCTGGAGAGCTTCGCTGGGCGGGTGCCGGCGAGCGGGAGGCCATGGCCCTGCCGGTGGCCCAGCGTGCCGTGCTGGAGAGCGTGCCGTGAGCCCTCCCCCCATCACCCCCGACATGCTGATCACGATCGCGATCACCGTGGCGGCCATCGCCCTGTTCGTGTGGGACCGCCTTCCCATAGAGGTGGTCGGGCTGATCGTGATGGTGGCCCTCATGTTGACCGGGGTCGTGACTCCGGCCGAGGGCGTGAGCGGCTTCGCGAGCGAAGCCATTCTGACCATCGCGGCGATGTTCGTGCTGTCTGCCGCGCTAGTGCGCACGGGTGGCGTGGACGTGCTGGGACGGTGGATCTCCAAGCTGTCGGGTGACAGCGGCTTCAGGTTGCTCCTCGTCTCGCTGGCGGTCGTCGTGCCGGCGAGCGCGTTCGTGAACAACACGCCGGTCGTGGTCGTTATGGTTCCCGTGCTGCTCGGTCTCGCCCACGCACGTGACATCCCCGCGTCCCGGCTCCTCATGCCGGTGTCCTTCGCAAGTCAGATGGGGGGCACTCTGACGCTGATCGGCACCAGCACGAACCTGCTGGTGGCCGGACTCGTGCTAGACCTGGGGCTGCCTCGTATCCGACTCTTCGACGTGACCGCTCCCGCGCTCGTCCTCACGGTGATCGGGTTGGTCTACCTTCTCACCCTGGGCCGCAGGCTCGTGCCGGATCGCGACGGCGAGCACGACATGGACGCGCGCTACGAGCTCGGCGAGTATCTCTCCGGACTCGAAGTCGGCCCGGACTCGATGCTCGTGGGCCAGACCCTGGCCGAGAGTGATCTCCGCCGCAAGCACGACCTCGACGTCCTCGCGATCGAGCGAGGAGACGAGCGCATCCTGCTCCCGGAGAGCGTTCAAGTCATCGAGGAGGGCGATCGGCTGGTCGTACGAGGGAGAATCGCGCGGATCGACGACGCCCAGGAGAGCGTGGGTCTCCAGATATCGGGGACCGGACCGCACCTCTCGTCGAGTGACCTGGAAGAAGACGAGGGCCCGGCCCACTACAGCGAGGTGCTCGTGCCGCCGAGGTCGAGGGTCGTCGGGCACTCGCTCGAGGAGCTGCGCTTCAGAGGCACGTACGGCGTGCCGGTCGTCGGAATCCGGCGGCACGGCGCAGCCGTCCACGAGCCGATGCGAACCGTGACGCTCCAGGCGGGTGACATCCTCCTCGTTCGTGCGACGTCCGAGGATCTCCGCCGGATTCGGGCGACCGGAGATCTCGCGTTGCTCGGACCCCTGGACCTGCCGCCCCGTCGGAAGCGGAAGCTTCCCGTCGCGGCGATGATCATGGCTGCCGTCATCCTGTCGGCGGCGGTCGGCCTCACCACGATCTTGGTGGCGGCGATGGCCGGTGTCGTGGTGGCCTTCGTGTCCGGATGCCTCACGCCCGAGGAAGCCTACGAGGACGTGGATTGGCAGCCGCTCGTGCTGCTCGGCTCTCTCCTACCCCTGGGGATCGCGATGCAGGACACCGGGGCAGCCGAGCTGGCGACCATCCACTTCCTGGATCTCACGCGTGGGCTCGGACCGCACGGGGTCCTGGTCGCGTTCTACGTGCTGGTGACACTGCTGACGGCCATCGTCAGCAACGCCGCCACCGCCGTGGTCGTCACGCCGCTCGCGGTGGCACTGGGGGCAAGCCTCGCCGTGTCGCCGATGCCCTTCGTCATCGCCGTCATCCTCGCGGCGTCCAACAGCTTCATCACGCCTGTCGGGTACCAGACCAACACCTTCATCTACGGACCCGGCGGCTACCGCTTCTCGGACTTCACCCTCGTGGGCGGGCCGCTCACGGTCCTCTTCGCCGTCGCCGCCGGCTTCGTGATCCCCGTCTTCTTCCCGTTCTGAGGTCCGGCGCCCGGCTCGGGACGGGCCGGCCCGGCACGCGCCGACCCGCCCACCCTCACGGCTGTCCGAACAGTCCCGGCGCCGCGCGGACGGACGCTACGATCCCCGCGTGGTCGGAGGGCCAGAGCCCCCCGGCCGCTATCCGGTCGCTCGCGTCGTCCACCACGATCTCGACCGACACGCTCCCGGGCACGAGCCCGCTCCGCGACGGGTTTCCCGCGCCCCGCAGAAGCACGAAGTCGATCCGCTCCATGAGGGTCGAGGTCTCGTTTCTGAGGTCCGGGCTCTGGCAACAGGTGTACCCCGGATCGCCGGCCGGCTGACCGGACTGTTCCCATGCGTCCGTGAATCCGGCCGCGATCAGATCGTCGTAGGTCGGCGTCCACGATGGCGCGCCGGGGTTGGCCGCATCCGAGTTGAGGTCGCCGGCCACGACCGTCAGGCCGTCGAGGTCTGCCGTCACCCGCCCGATCAGCTCGTCCGCCTGGGCGGCCTGCACTGGCGCGAGGCCCTGCACTTCGAGGTGGGTCGTGACGAAGTGCCGAGGAACGCCGTCGATGTTCGTCCGCACCCGGATCCACCCCCGCTCGAGCGTGAGCGGCCCGAGGTCGTAGGCCGCCTCGAACCCGTCCTGGTGCACGGCCTCGACCGGGACGTCGGTGCGGCGGAGCACCGCGATGCGATCGGTGAACTGGAGGATCCGGGTCACCCGCGCCGCTTCCGGATCCACGGCGAGGGGTAGGCCGCCCGCCTGCCCGGTGGTCGTCGCCTCCTGGACTGCGACGACCTCGTACGGGAGCCCGTGCCGCGCGATCGCGTCCTCCATGATCGTGAGCAGGTCGACGGACGCCGTGACGGTCGGCGTGCCCGTGGCGAGATCGACGACGGTGAAGCGGAAGACCTCCTGGAGTCCGACGAGGTGCGGTCGGTGCGCGGAAATGCGCGCCACCACGGCTTCGATCCGTGCTTCGGGGTCGCTGGCGGTCACCTGTTGCCAGAACCGGTTGGTGGCCTCGATCACGGCCGGAACGTTTCCGAAGTCGAGCGACAGGAGCGGCCCGGTATCTCCCCCCAGGTAGAGGTTCTGGGAGTAGACGGTGAACTCTGGGCCATGCGTGCCGACTCGGTCGAGCGCCGGGTCGGGCTCGGTTCCGGGTCCGAGCGCTCCCGGCGCGTCGGCACAGCCGGCGGTGAGGCTCACGGCGACGAGGGACGCGAGCCCGGCGCGACGCGGAAGGCTGGAACGTCGCAGAGCGGGGCGGTGACGTGTGTCGATGGTCTTGGCGTACATGCGGCACTCCCGTGTCCAGGGTTGCGGTGCTCTTGCACCGTGCCCGGAACGTTGCCACGCGTCGTCACGGCATGCGGTACGCGTGACCGCGTACGGGCTGCCGGGCTGTTACGTAGCACCGATCCCTCCGTCGCCGCGGCCGTCCGCTTCCGGCGGGGGCAACCGTCCCTCGCGAACCATGTCTGCGAGCTCGTGGCGGTTCCGGATGTCGAGCTTGCGGTAGATACGGGTGAGATGGGTCGTCGCCGTCCGCTCCTTCATGCTGAGCTCCTTCGCGATGGCCTTGTTGCTCATCCGGCTCGCCACGCAGAGCGCGACCTCCCACTCGCGCGGAGTGAGGTCCGCCGATCCCGGGCGTGGCCGGATGGGCGGCGGGGAAAGACCCTGCTCCCGGAACATGTCCCGCGTCGCCTCGAACTCGGGCTGGGCGCCCAGTCGATGGAACATGACGTGGACCCGCCGCAGCTCGGCTTCCGCTTCGTCCTTGCGACCGGCATCGTAGAGGCGGCCGGCGAGTTGTCTCCGGATCCGGGCCGCGTCGTAGAGGAGCGGGATCTCCTCCAGCGACTCGGCGCCGGCCCTGAGCATCTCGATGGCCGGCCCCAACTCCTCGCCGGACAGCCAGATGACGAGGGCCTCGCAGGCGTTGCCCCAAGCCGCGGCGAGCCGGTGCCCGATGCGGGCTCCTTCGGCGCGCATCCTGGCTCCTGCCTTCCGTGCCCTCTCGAGGTCCCGCCGCCGGAGGTGGGCTTCCGCCAGGAGTGGCAACAGGAAGTGGAGGGTCCAGAACACGTATCCGGCCCGGTCCGCCAGCTCGATGCCGGCCTCTCCCACGTCCACCGCTTCGTCCCAGCGTCCTTCGGCGACGAGGCAGGCGGTCCGGCCGATATGCGCCGGCACGCCGACGTGCACGTCGCCCCGGTCGCCGGGCGCGCCGTCGAGCCCCGCCTGTGTCCAGGCCCGGTCGGCCAGCTTGCGCGCGCGGGCGCCGTCGCCCCTCCCGAGATAGACCATCGAAGTCCAGACGAGAAGTCGCGGCAGCAGTCCCGACTGACTCAGGTTCGTCGCGAGCCGGATGGCGCTCTCGCCCCGGGCGAGGGCGCCGTCCCAATCGCCCGTCGCGTACGCGTACTCGATCTCCAACTCCGCGGTCCAGAGCTTGAGCACCGGCGACCGCAACTCCTCGGCGACGTGCAGGGCCTGTCCCATCAGCCCCTTCATCTCTCCGGTGTTGCCCGTCAGCCCCTCGAGGGAGGCCAGGGCCCAACGCCCCCAGAATCGGACGTAGGGATCCCCGGCCCGATCGGCCAGCTCGATGGCCTGCCATCCGTGCCGGCGGGCCTCGTCGGCCTCGCCGATCCAGGTGAAGAGGAGCGCGAGCGCCCGGTGTGCCCGCCCGAGCAGCATAGGGTCGTCCAGGTCGCTCGCTCGCTCCAGGCTCTCCTCGATGCACGCACGCGCTTCGTCCGCCCGTCCGACCTCCTGGAGGGCGACGCCCCGCGCGAGCAGGACGCGCGCTTCGAGGGCGCGTGCGACGTCCGGCTCCTCCGATGCGCCCCGGAGCGCGTCCAGGGCGGCATCGTACTCGGTGATGGCGGTCTCGTGGTGACCGCTCCAGAACGCGACGAGGCCCAGGTGTCTGAGCGCATTGGCGGCGGACATGCGACGCCCGCTGCGCTCGGCCTCCGCGAGGAGCTCCCGCCACAAGGCCGCGGCCTCGTCGTGCCTGCCGAGTCGGGCCAGCCCCCGGGCGAGGTGCTCCTGGATCTCCGAGCGCGGGACGCACTCGGCCCCGGGGGCCGACGCGGTCCCCGGGGCCGGGTACCGGGCCAGCGCGGTCGAGAGGTATGCGACGCCCTCACGGTCCGCGTGCCGCCGGAGGGCCGAGCGGCCCGCGTCGGCCAGGTAGCGCACGGCCTTCGGGTCGGCGGTCGCTTCTCCGCCTCGTTCGAAGTGGTAGGCGAGCTGGTCGACGGGCGGATGCGACCCTTCGTAGGCGCGCTCGAGGCCCTCGGCCAACGTGCGGTGGAGGAGCCGTCGGCGCGACGGGCCGAGGTCCTGGTAGAGCGTCTCCCGCAGCATCGGGTGCCGAAAGTCGAGGAAGATGTCGCGGTCGTCCTCGGACTCGTCGACGATGGACTGCGCCGTGAGTTCCGCGACCGCGGCCGTCACCCCCTCGGTGTCCAGGTCCGCCACGGCCTCGACGAGTCGGAGCGCGGCCCTGCCGCCGCTGACCGCGACCACCTCCGCGACGCACCGGGCGTCCGGGGACAGCGCGCGGAGGCGCAGGAGCAGCGCGTCGCGGACGGAGCCGGGGAGGTCGAGGCGCTCGACGTCCCACCCGAGCCAGGTGCCGTCCCGGCGGTAGAGCCGTCCGGAGTCGACCAACGCCTTGAGGGTCTCCTCCAGGAAGTACGGGTTGCCGTGCGTCCACTGGAACAGGTGCGCCGCGAAGTCCTTGAGCGGCGAGCCCCTGACCTGGAAGACCTCGTGCAGGAGCTCCTCGGTGGCCTCGAGCGACAGGGGTGGAAGCCGGTGGCGGGCGAGCACGTTGAGCGAGCTGAGCGAGCGCTCGAAGCGGTCCAACGCCTCGAGCCCCTGCCCGTATCCGCGAGACGCCGTGGCGAGTATCCGGATCGGCTCACCCTGCAGCTGACGCGTGAGGAAGTGCAGGAGCGACAGCGAGGAGGCGTCGGCCCAGTGCAGATCTTCGGCGACGATGAGGATCGGCGCCCTCTCGGACAGTCGCTTCACGAACTCGGTGAAGCTCCAGAACAGCCGGGTCTTCGACTCGCCCGGGTCCCAGCCCTCGTCGCCCGGCGCCTCCGACCGCCCGAGGGCCGGAAAGAGCTGGCGGATGTCTCCCGACGTGCCGCGGGTCAGGACCGTCAGCGCGCCTTCGTCGAAGCCGCGCAGGATGGGCAGGAACGCATCGGCGATGAGGCTGTACGGCATGCCCGACTCGACCGGGTAGGCCCGGCCTTCCGCGACCGTCCAGTCGCGCCGCGCGGCTTCGGCGGCCAGCGCGCGGGACATCCGGGTCTTCCCGACGCCGGGGTCGCCGGTCATCAGGATCATGGGCTCGACCCGACTCTCGTGGCCGAAGAGGGTGTGGAGACGTGCGAGCTCATCTCGCCGACCGACCAGGGGAAGCTCCCTGGGCAGGTCACCGCCAGCCGCGTCCAGGTACGTACCCATGCTGTCACCTCCCGGGAGGGGGTCCACGAGTGGCCCGGGGTCGATCAGGCCAAGGTAGGACCACCATACCGGTGTGACGAGGGTGCCCGGGCTACGTACGTATACGTAGTCGGCGGGCCGCTGGGTCGTACGCGTGACCCGTTACGACCCCATGCCGCCCATCGGGTCGAAGCCCTTGTATCCCTTCCCCTGTGGAGGATTCTGGTGCAGCGCCTTCGAGTACCCGCCGGACGAGGTCCGGCTGATCCGCCGCTGCGCCACGAGCGCCTCGAGCACGAGCTCGCAGGCCGCGGCGCGCACTCCGTCGCTGACCTTGGCGGGTGCGAGCCCCACGCTCTCGACGAGGCCGAGCAGTCCCGGCACCGTGCTGAAGCCCTTCACGCACGCGGCCGACGCCGAGTCCTCGCCAACCTGGATCGCCCCGCCCCCCTCGAAGTACTCGACGATAGAGTCGACGTCGGCCCCTGCGGCGCGCACATCGAACGCCTGCGAAGAGCCGAGCTGGATGAGCTCCCGGGCGATCTTGTCCGCGCCGTGGAGCTCACCTTCGTACTCGAGCTCCATCTTGCCGGTGATCGCGGGCAGCGCGGCATACAGGTCGGTCATGCGCGGAACGGCCGTGTCTTCGCCGTGGCGGAGCGCGCGTCGCTCCGCGTTCGAGACCACCGTCTCCATGACCGTGATCGGCAGGCGCTGGCTCACGCCCGAGCGCTGGTCGACCCGCTTGTCCTTCCGCGCCAGGAAGGCGACCCGCTCCACCGTTTCGGACACGAAGTCCGGAACCTCCACCGGCAGCCCGTCACGCGCGGTCCAGGCTTCCTGCTCGGTGATCGACACCCCGGTCTCGAGCTCCTCCGGATAGTGCGTCCGGATCTCCGCGCCGATCCGGTCCTTGAGCGGAGTGATGATCTTGCCGCGCGCCGTGTAGTCCTCCGGGTTCGCCGTGAAGACCATGAGCACGTCGAGGGCCAGCCGAATGGGATAGCCCTTCACCTGAACATCCCCCTCCTGGAGGATGTTGAAGAGGCCCACCTGGATCTTGCCGGCGAGGTCGGGAAGCTCGTTGATCGCGAACACGCCGCGGTTCGCGCGCGGAAGCAGCCCGTAGTGGATCGTGAGCTCGTCGGCCAGGATGTGGCCGCCACGAGCCGCCTTGATCGGATCGACGTCACCGATCATGTCGGCGATGGTCACGTCCGGCGTGGCCAGCTTCTCGACGTAGCGGTGCTCCCGGTCGACCCATTCGATGGGTGTGTCGTCCCCGTGCTCGTCGATCAGCAGGCGGCCGAACTTCGAGATCGGCGCGAGCGGATCGTCGTTGACCTCGCTCCCCGCGAGGATCGGCATCTCCTCATCGAGCAGCGACACGAGCTGCCGGAGGATCCGACTCTTCGCCTGCCCACGCAGTCCCAGCAGGATGAAGTCGTGCTTCGCCAGGACGGCGTTCACGATCTGCGGCGTGACCGTGTCCTCGTATCCCTGGATCCCCGGGAAGAGCTCGTCGCCGTCCCGGAGCTTCCGGACAAGGTTCGCGCGCATCTCGTCCTTGACGGTGCGGCTCTCGTAACCGGAAGCCTTCAGGGCGCCTAGCGTGGTGGGGCGTCTGTCGCTCATGCTCGGATCGTCTCCAGTGTGAATTCGGGGCGTCCCCGCCCGGCGGTCCGGCGCCAAGGGTAGAGCCGGCGCCGAGACTTCGCGATCTTTCCGGTCTGCCGCGACGCCCGGTACCCGTCGTCCGGAGTCGAATCGATACACACGGCGGTCCGAGCGGGTCCGACCCGCTCCGGCGCCTCGTAACGCCGCACCCACTACAACACCGGAGCCACCATGTCCGAGGGCAACCGCGCCCTGCGCAACTCCGTCCGTCCGCTCGACGCCCAGCCCCCGCTGCCGCGCAACCGGCTCATCGTCGAGGATACCCCCGACGAGGAAGCCGTGCCCATGGACGTGGTGTTCGTCGGTGGCGGACCGGCCGGGCTGGCGGGCGCCATCGAGCTCGCGCGCCTGGTGAAGAAGGACAACGAGGCCGGCGGCGGTATCGGTGAGCTCGAGATCGGCGTGCTGGAGAAGGCCGGCCAGCTCGGAGAGCACAACCTTTCGGGCGCGGTCGTGAACCCGAGCGCCTTCCGTGAGCTCTTCCCGGAGATGAGCGTCGAGGACTTCCCGTTCCGGCGCCCGGTGGAGAAGGAAGCGGTCTACTACCTGACCGACTCCAAATCGGTGCGCATCCCGACGCCGCCGACCATGAAGAACCACGGCAACTACATCGCGTCGTTGAGCGAGATGGTGCGCTGGATGGGCGAGCAGGCCGAAGGGCTCGGCGTGAACGTCTTCCCGGGCTTCCCCGTCGATTCGCTGCTGGTCGAGGGTCGGAAGGTGATCGGCGTGAGGACCACCCCTGCCGGCCTCGACCGGGAAGGGGAGCCGTCCGGTCCCGACGCCATGCCGCCCATGGACCTCACGGCGCAGGTGACGGTCCTGTCCGAGGGGACGCGCGGCCCCCTCTCTCAGGCCTGGCTCGACTGGCAGGGCGTCACCTCGCAGAACCCGCAGATCTACGCGCTCGGCGTGAAGGAGATCTGGGAGGTGAAGAAGCCGCTCGACCGGATCATCCACACCATGGGATGGCCGCTCCAGGGCACCATGTTCGGCGGCTCCTTCGTCTATCCGATGGCCGACGACCAGATCGCCATCGGGCTCGTGGTCGGGCTCGACTACGAGGACGCGCGCTTCGACGTCCACGAAGCGCTCCAGCGCATGAAGCTCCACCCGCTCTTCCGGGAGTATCTGGAGGGCGGGGAGATGGTGGAGTGGGGGGCCAAGACCATCCCGGAGGGAGGCTACTACTCCGTGCCGGAGCGGCGCCACGGCGACGGGCTCTGCATCGTGGGTGACGCGGCCGGCTACGTGGAGGTCTCGTCGCTCAAGGGCATCCACTACGCCATGCACTCGGGCATGATGGCCGCCCGCCAGATCTTCGAGGCGCTCAAGAAGGGCGATACCTCGGCCGACGCGCTCGCCGGCTACACCGCCGCCGTCGACGGGAGCGTCATCATGAAGGACCTGAAGGAGCGCCGGAACATGCGCCTCGCGTTCAAGGGCGGCTTCGTCTCCGGAGGCGCGAAGGCGGGTCTCATGACACTCACGAAGGGGGCCTTCCCCGGGGGCAAGATCACCGTCGAGGAGGACGCGGCCGAGACGAAGTCGCTCACAGGCGAGGGCGAGAAGTTCGTGCCCGACGGCAAGCTGACCTTCTCGAAGGTCGACGCGGTCTACAAGGCCGGGAACCAGACCCGCGACGACATACCCAGCCACCTCATCGTCGGCGAGGACGTGAGCGCCGAAGCGGCCGAGATGTACGTCCACCTCTGTCCGGCCGGGGTCTACGAGCGTGACGGCGACAAGCTCGTGGTCAACGCGCCGAACTGCGTGGACTGCAAGGCGACGGACGTGCTCGGTCCGCGCTGGACGCCGCGCGAGGGTGGAAGCGGGCCGTCGTACCGACAGATGTGACGCGGGCGGAGGTGCGCCGGCCGCCCGGTCACGGGTCCGTCCCGGCGCCCTCCCACCCGGCGCCCTCCCAGCAGGCCGGCGCGCCGGACGTGAGCCCCTCGACGGGAAGAAAGGCGCCATAGACCAGCATGCACCCCGCGCCGGTCTCGGTGTCGACGAGTCGGCCCCACCACCCCCTCGGGCCCGCCGCCAGAAAGTCGATGCGAAGCCCCGCCGGCAGCTCGAAGTCCCAGACATTCCCGAGGGCATCGAGGTCCGTCGTGTACGTGCCGGTGCCCGGGTACTGCATCTCCTGCGCGATGGCGATGTTCCTGAAGTGGCCGACGAGCTCCGGGGCATCCGCCGACCGGGCCTCGTCCGGTCGGGCCGCGGAGTCACCGACGAGGGCGTCTCCTACGCCGGGTCCTGACCACGCACCCGCTCCCTCGACCGCATGGACGCGCAGATGCTCGACGTCCAGGGAGTCGCGCCATACCCCGATCGCTTCATGCTCGTCCACAGCGAGGGGCTCGAAGCGATCCGGAAGGGGGAGCACGGCCCGTTCGCCGCCCTCCAGGTCGAGGACACGTAGCGAGGCGTCGGCCGCGCTCAGGGCCGGCGACACCCACAGGCGTCCATCAGCGTCCAAGCGGATCTCGGTCGGCGCCTGGGCGGAGCGGATGTCCGCTTGGCGGGCCGCCTCCTCCAACGCACCCCATGCCGTGAAGGCCGGGGGCGCCTCGAGGATCAGCCCCGCATGGTGCCGCCGGCGAGGCAGGAGCTCCATGGCCCGGGCATCTCCGAGCTCGCCGAGATAGGCGCCGGTGGCCGCGTCGACGAGGCCCACGCGGTCGAGGAGCGGATCGACCACCACGAGCGTGTCTCCCGGGAGCGCGTGCACCGCCGCGACCTGGCGCCACTCGCCGGGGCCATCCCCCGGGCCGCCGGCGGCGAGCAGGAACCGCCCCTCGGCATCGTAGACGCGGATCTCGGCGGTGCCCTGGTGCGCCACGGCGATCCGGCCGTCGTCGAGCCGTGCCGCATCCGTCACCTCGTGGAGCTGATACCGCTCGTCGCCGTCGACCACGCCGATCTCGAGAACGGGCTCGCCGGAAAGTCCCCACGGCTCCGGGCCTTCGGCGGACGCTGACGGGCTTCCGTCACCACACGCGGAGCCCACGAGCGCGAGTCCCACGATCCACATGGTCCGGTTTCCGTTCATCCCGGGCATCGCCTTCCTCCCTGGGTGGCCGTTGGTGATACCGTCCTACGCTTCGTGCCCCTCCGCCTCGGCGGGCGCCTCGCTCGACAACGGCTCGTCGACCAGATCCCACGCGAGGTCGACGTACTCCAGGTCGAACCACTCGCCGAAGGCCTCCCACCCGCGATCCTCGGGCCAGTGCTCCGGATCCATGACCCAGTCGTTCAGCATGATCTCGAACACCGTCTCGATGTTCGCCTCGATCCATTCCTGGGTCTGGTCCGGGTCGTCGAACTCGGGCACGAGGAACGAGTTCACGGACTCCCAGGCGTCTTCCGGCTCGACCGGCCCGTCGTCGTCGAACGACAGGACCCAGTCGACGAACGGCTGGCGGGGGCGAACGACGAGCACGCCCCGGTTGAGGAACCAGATGGGGCGGTCTCCGGGGGCGGACTTGCTGCTCATGGTCTAGATCCTCTGGATGTCCTGAATGGGCGCGCGGCCTGGTCGGTGGCCTGCGTGAACGATCGTCATTTGATCACGAGAAGTCGATCGGCGACCGGGTACAGCCACTCTACGCCGCGCTCGGTCACGACGGCATCGTCCTCGAGCGGGATCCGCGCCTTGGCGCCGCCCCACTCCGGGACGGACGTGTAGGCGAAGAGCTCGACCGAGAAGAGCGTCCCCGGGCGGAACTCGTACGTGAGCTGCTCGGGGTTGAACCAGGCCAGCGACGGGCCGATGCCGTGTCCCCAGTCGCCCACCGAGTGAGGTCCGATGTTGACGTCGACGATGTCCGGGTCGGTGCTCGGCTGGTTGAACTCGACCCGGCGGAAGCCGGCGTCCTCGATCGCCGCCCACAGCCGGTCGAGCGCCTCCTGGGCGGTGGGCGCCGGCCGGATGGCGGCTTTCATGACGTCGCGCACCCGGACGCCCTGGGCGAACGCGTGGCGGAGACCCGCGGGCGGCTCGGTCTCGCCCTCGCGCAGCACGTACGCGACCCGCTTCATGTCGGTGTAGAAGCCGAGGAAGCCGACGCCCCAGTCGAGCATCAGCAGGTCGCCCCGCTGGATGATCCGGTCCGAGGAGATCGCCTCGATGCCCTCGGGGCCGGTGACATAGACCGACGGCATGTCGAACGAAGAGTCGAGGCCGCGCGCGAGGAGCTGGTCGCGCATCCACCAAGCCACGTCCTCCAGCGTGGTGACGCCGGGGGTGATCACCTCGTTGGAGAAGGCACGCTCAGCGATCTCGCGCGACATCTCACCGGCTTCCGCGAAGGTGGCGATCTCGACGGCCGTCCGGGTGGCCCGGAAGTCCGAAACCAGCTTCTCGGCCGAGACGAGCCGCTCGGCGTACGTAGCCCCGAGCTCCTCCCGCAGGTGCAGATACGACGTGTGGGAGAGCCCGTCGGCTCCGCCGAGGTTGGGCGACATGTTCACGCCGATCCGTTCCGGCGCCCGCGCCTCGACCCAGGCCCTGAGCTCGTCCGGGCTCCCGAAGTGATCGTAGCTCGCGCATTCCTCGGGGCCGTAGCCGCCCACGCCGAAGGCCGCGCGCTCGACGCGGTCGCCGGCGTCGGTGAAGACCCAGTAGGCCCATCCGTTCACGTAGCCGCGGCCGAGCGTCTCCCAGAGCGGGTCGAGGAGTCCCTCGCGCATGACCACGATCCACATGTCGATCCCGTTGTCGCGCATGGCGCCGGGCAGCACCAGGTCGAACTTCTCCTGGCGGATCTGGCAGGCGCGCTCCCAGCGGGCGCGCGCTTCCTGGGCGGTGACCGGGCTCGGCGCGCCCAGCGTGGAGAGCGTCGACAGCGCCGCAGTGAAGAGGACTCCGGCGAGCAGGGTGCTGCGCATGCTGCGCGTCCTGCGACGGACCATGGGAGGATGGGTCATCCGCGAGTCTCCGGGAGTGGATGGGTCATGGCTCATGGGTCACGGGTCGGGTCTCGCCGCCGGCTGCTCGATCACCCTGCCTCCGGGAAGCTCGATCCGCGCGCCAAGCTGCAGCAGGAGCGGCTGCGTGTCCACGTAGTCGGCCGCGCGGATGATCCGCCCGTTCTCCACCTCGAGGATCGTGACGCCGCTCAGGACGATCTCGCGGCCCGTCCCGCGCGGCGCGAGGTCGCCCAGCGGCCGGTTCTGGACGGCGGAAAAGACCCATTCCGCCACGGCACCCCGCTCGGTCACGTGCACGCGCCCAACGTTCTTGTAGATTTCGTCGCCCCAGCTGTGAGGCTCGGTCACGTATCCGACGATCTCGTCGATCCCTTCGTAGCTGTGCTGGGCCGCGAAGTCGTCGTATGAAGCGTGGGGCCAGAACAGATCGAGGATGAGCGCGGTGTCCGCGGACTCGACAGCCGCCGCGAGCGAGCGCGCGGCGAGCTCGGCCCGTCCCGCGGCGGCAGACTCTTCCTGCTGTCCGCGCTCCGCGCAGGCCGTCGCGAGCACGACCAGCCCGATCGGTAGCGAGCGGCTGACGAGCCGCGTCGGGGCGTGACGCATCCGGGTGTGGCGCATGGAGCCAAGGTAACGCCGCGTCGCTGCCTGGGCGCTCCGGCGGGCGCCTTGCGAGCGCCCTGGTCCGGCCGTACCGTGGCGCGGCCGCCACGCCGGGACACCTCGGGATCTTCGTGTGCGGCGAGCATCACGAACCCGAGTCACGAGGTCACACCGAATGCGCAAGTCGATCACCCTGGGACTGGCCGGAGTCGCGGTCATCGTCCTGTCGGGTTGCCAATCCGAAGGCGAGGCGCGCGACGGAGCGGCGAGCTCCGCCGAAGCCTTCCATATGAACCCGATGATCGCGCTGCACCAGCAGGACGTGCCGGTATTCGGGTTGTACGTGCCCCGCGCGACCCCGCCACGGCGCCCGGGCGATCCCGCGCCGGACCCCTCGGAGACGAAGACCCAGGCTGAGCTGGCGGCGGAGACCATGGAGTACCAGCTGAGCGACTACGTCTTCCACAGCGCCATGGAGGGCGGGGTCGACGAGGCGCTTCCGGAGTTCCAGGAGCTCGTGGGCGCCATGCGGGCGAACGGCGCGACCGCGCGGACCCATCCGTTCGTCGTGAAGACCGAGAAGATCTCTGAGGACCCGGACGCCGCGACGCACGTCCATCAGCAGCTCGCGGCGGGGGTCAACGGCATCATGTTCGTCCATGTCGAGAGCGCGGAGGAGCTCAGCATAGGCCTCGACGCCATGCGCTTCCGCTCCGAGGGCGGCACCCGTCCCGACGACGCGCTCGGATCGGCCCCCGACTACTGGGGACTCTCGCCGGAGGAGTACCGGGAGCAGGCGGACCTGTGGCCGCTCGATCCGGACGGCGAGCTCATCTCCTGGGTCATCATCGAGAGCCTCGAGGGGCTCGAGAACGTTCGCGAGATCGCCGCCGTTCCCGGCGTGGGCGTGCTGTGGCCGGGCGCCGGAACGCTCAGGGGCGTGTTCTCGAGCATCGGGCCCGACGGCAGTCGGGTGCTCGACGAGGAGGCATGGGAAGCCGCGATCCAGACGGTGCTCGACGCCTGCAACGAGTTCGATCTGCTCTGCGGATTTCCCGCGTCGCCCGACAACATCGAGATGCGGATGGAGCAGGGCTTCGACGTCTTCGTCATGAACTGGGGCGAGAGCGGCTTCCAGACCATCGAGATGGGGAGGGCCGCGGCCCGCCGTTAGCGTCGATGACGGGCGGCTCGCTTCCACACCTCGCGCACCGAGCGGAGGTTGCCGATGTCCGCGGTCGGATCGCGGTCGAGGAGGACGAAGGTGAGCTCGGAGCCGGGCCGGAGGGTGCCGACCCGGTCCTCACGGCCGATCGCGGCCGCCGCGACCCGCGTGGCGGCCGCGATCGCGTCCAGGGGTGAGAGGCCGCCGTGCTCGACCAGCGCCTCCATCTCTGCGAACAGGGCGGGGGGCTCCCCCGCGGGCGTGCTGAAGTCCGTGCCGGCCGCGATCCTGACGCCCAACGCGTGGGCCCTGCGGACCAGCGCTCGCGCGAAATCCCGGCTGCACACGGCGGGCGGGCCGGCCGGAGCCGGTCCTCCCCCCTCGGCCGCGCCCCCCTCGAAACGGGCATGCATGGCGAGCGTCGCGTCCAGGATCGTGCCCCGCGCGACCATCTCGGTAAGCAGCTCCTCGAAGATCGGGGCCGCCGCGGAGACGCGTTCGTAGCCGGGCCGGTCCGGGTGGTGATAACGGGCCGGAGCCTCGGCCATCGCCTCCCATGCCATGGGGCATACGTGCGACACGACGTCCACGCCGCTCCGCACGACGTCGAGCGGACGCGCCGGATAGACCATGGCGTGCGCCCATACCGGCATCCCCTGACGGTGTGCTTCGGCGGTGACGCGCCGCACGGTCTCGGCGTCGAGGTCCGCGTAGATCTTGAGTCCGGTGGCAGAGGTGCCGCGGGCCCGGGCGACTGCCAGCGACAGGTCCGTGCCGGGGGCGATCACCTGTAGCCACGGGGCTTCGCCCGGACCGACGCCTTCCGACGCCGACCGGGCCCGAGGGTCCTCGAAGAAGGGCGGCCCGGCCACCAGCGCGGCGTAGTGGATGTCGGGAGCCTCGATCCGGCCGGTGCGCGCCTCGAGTGCGAGCGCGCCCAGCAGTCGCGCGTCGCCGGCCATGTCCCGGACGGAGGTGATGCCGGCCCGGAAGAGCCGCCTGAGCTCGGTGGTCGCGGCGTCGCGGTCGGGAGCCGTGGCGAGGTGGACGTGCGCGTCGATGAGCCCGGGCACGACCCAGCCGCCGCCCAGGTCGAGGTGGAGGGCGTCGGCCGCTCCCGACAGGCGGGAGAGGACCTCGTCGCGGGGCCCCACGTCGACGATCTCGGCCCCTCGGGCGGCAATCGCGGCGTCGGGCACGGGCGGGCCGCCCAGCCCGTCGACGAGGGTGAAGCCGTGGAGGATCTCCAGCGGCGGATCGGAAGGGTCGGTGCTCTGGCCCGCCGCCGGGCCCGCCAGGAGGAACGCCGCCGCGCACCACGCGAGCATCGGCAAGGCACGGCCGGGGCGCCGTCGCTCCGCGCCGCGGCCCATGCGACCCGACCCGCCCGCGCTCAGGTCATCCCTCCTCGTCCAGCTCCAACCCCACGCCGGTGGGCGTGATCACCAGACTCGGCAGGATGGTGCGCACGGGTGCTGCGGCGATCTCGGCCAGGGCCGTGTCGGCGTCGGGGTAGGGCGCCAGTTGCTCGAGCGTCTTGATGGTGGGGAAGACCATCGGCAAGCTCCCTTCCGCGTAGCGAGCGAGCGCCCCTCGCGGGGAGACCCAGAGCGCGTCGGTCATCTCGCGCGGGTCCACCACCGGCCTGGTGTCGCCGGTCACGCGGGCCGCGAAGAAGCGCGTGTCGTAACGACGGGGCTCGACCAGCGGAGTGATCCAATGGGCCAGATACTCGACCGAGCGGCCGTCCAGCCGGCAGCCCAGGCGGTCGAGCGCCTCGCCGAAGCCGATCCGGTCTTCCATGACGTCGTCACGCACGCCGTCGACCTCGGGACTCGAAGCGGCGGTCGGCGGCGCGGTTCCATCGGGTCGGCGGCCGATCAGGATCCCCGTCTCCTCGAAGGCCTCGCGCAGTGCCGCCAGGTAGTAGCCGATCGCCGGTGGGTCCGCTCCGGGAAGGGCCAACCGGGCCTCAGCGCTCTCGACGGTCAACCCGTCGAGCCGCCTCAGCGCCTCGGGCGTGGCATCGGTGCCGTCGACCCTGCCCCCGGGGAATACGTACGCACCCGGCACGAAGCCCGCGTTCCGGTTGCGGCGCATGAGCAGTACTTCGAGCCCGCCCTCACCGTCACGCAGCAGCACGATCGTCGCCGCGGGCCGGGTGGGGGTCGGCTCGGCCGGAGGGTGCTCGATCTGCTCCGCGAACCGCTCAGGAAGGCGATCGAACGGGATGATGAAGTCCGATTTACTCATGATGCACTCATGTCATACTCAGGGGCTGCGTAACGGGGTGCCAGCGGGGCCGTGGTCAGCCTCCCGCCGCCATGCCGTCCTTACGAAGGTCCGACGCCGCGGCCCAGCCGCGATCGAGACGTACGATGGCCTGACCTCCTCCGAACGCGAACCCCTCCGGCGGCACGAGCTCGTGGCCGCGCCGCTCCAGCCCGGCTGCGACGTGACCGGGGAGCGCCTCGACCGAGAGCCGCCGCGCCTCGAGGTGGCGGAAGCGGGGAGCGTCGAGGGCCTCCTGCGGATCCATCCCGAAGTGGAGCATGTTGAGCAGCACCTGCACCTGTCCCTGGGGCTGCATCGGGCCGCCCATGACGCCGAACGACATCCACGGCCGTCCCTCTCGCGTCACGAAGCCGGGGATGATGGTGTGGAGCGGCCGCCTTCCCGGCGCCATGCGGTTCGGGTGACCCGGGTCCAGCGAGAAGCCGCACCCCCTGTTCTGGAGCGCGAAGCCGGTGCCCGGCACCACGATACCCGATCCGAAGTACTTGTAGATGGAGTTGATGAAGGAGACCATGTTGCCGTGCTCGTCGGCGACGGTCAGGTACACCGTCTCCGACGAGGTCGCCGGCTCACCCGGATCGGCGCGCTCGGCCGCCGCGACAGGGTCGATCTCCCGCGCTCGCTCCGCCAGATATCCGGCGTCGAGAAGCGCCTCGGGCCGGACCGCCATGTTCTCCGGGTCCGCGACGAAGCGCGCGAGGTCCGCATAGGCCAGCTTCTTCGCTTCGACGAGCGTGTGAAGGTACGCCACCGAGTTGTGCCCCATGCCGCTCAGGTCATGGCTTTCCAGGATCTCGAGCATCTGCAACGCCGCGATCCCCTGGCCCGCCGGTGGGAGCTCGTGCAGGGTCACCCCGTGGTAGTCGACGCCGAGAGGCTCGACCCAGCGGACCTCGTGTCGGTCCAGGTCGGAAAGCGTCACGCTGCCGCCGAGCGCGTCGAGACCGTCCACCAACCGTCGCCCCAGAGCGCCCCCGTAGAAGCTTCCGACGCCGTCGCGGGCGATGCCCCGGAACGTCTCGGCCAGGTCCGGCAGCCGGAACCACTCGCCCGCCGCTGGCGCGCGGCCCCCGGGGAGGAAGGTGGCCGCGGCCGCCTCGTTGCGCCGGAGAACGTCGCTGACGCTGGCCCAGTCACGGGCGATGATCGGCGTGACCGGATATCCGCGCTCGGCTAGGGCGATCGCGGGCGCGAGCACGTTCGAAAGGGTTCGGGTGCCGAAGCGCTCGAGCAGCGCGTCCCAGCCGGCCAACGCACCGGGGACGGTCACGGCGCGCGCGTCGTGGTCCGGCACCTCCCGGAGCCCTTCGGCCGTCAGCGCGTCGGCGTTGGCCCCACTCCCGGCCCGTCCGCTCCCGTCGAGGCCGACCAGGCGTTCCTCCTTCGCCGACCAGAGGAGTGCGAACATGTCGCCGCCGATGCCCGTCATGTACGGCTCGACCACGTTCAGCACGGCCGCCGCGGTCACCGCGGCGTCGATGGCGTTCCCGCCCTCTTCCAGCGTTCGGAGCGCGGCTCCGGTGGCCAGGGGTTGGCTGGACGCGACGGCGAAACGCGGCGCGTAGACCGTCGAGCGCCCCGACGGGCTCAAGAGGTGCCCTCGGGCTCCTTCCTGCTACCGTCGGCCTCCTTCCGCGCGCCCTCCCGCTCGAAAACGAGGACCCGGCCCGGGAACAGCGCCTCCAACCGATCGATGTCGGCCCTGGTGCCGTGCGGCTCACCCCAGTGGACCGGCACCACGACCTCGGCGCCGCAGGCCTCGCCGGCCCGCGCGGCCTCCTCCACGGTCATCGTGTAGTGGCCGTCGCACGGAAGGAACGCGACGTCGCAGCGGATGCCGGCCATCGACGGAAGGAAGTCCGTGTCTCCCGCGTGGTAGAAGGTCGTGCCGCTCACGGTGAAGACGTACCCCAGCCAGCCGTCGTCGGGGGTATGGAACTTCTTGCCGACGTTGTGGGCGGGCACGGCCAGGACGTCGAAGCCGTCGAGCTGAAGCATGTCCCCCGGCCGCATGAAGTGGTCCGCGTCCGCGAGCTGCTTCTTCATGGTCGACGGGGCCACGACGACAGTGTCCGGCCCCCGCACCTTCGCGATGTCGTCTTCCGAGAAGTTGTCGAAGTGCGGATGGGTGAGGAGGATCAGATCCGCCTCGGACTCCTCGGTGACGCCGGCGGGGTCCACGTGCACCTCACGGCCCATCCCCCGAATGCGGACGGACGAGCCGCGGAACCACGTGATGCCATCGAGCCATTCGCGCATGTTGACCCCTGCGTGTGGCGCCGGGTGGTAGGAGGTGCCAAGCTAACCGTCCGGGGCGACCCGAAAAAGTGGCGGTACGCCGGCGCTGTTCGCGTCATAATGACAGACGTCATGCGGATGGGGCATGGATTCGGCCCGTTTCGGCTGGCAGGAATCATGCACCCTGGAAGTATCCGCGGCACGAGCGTCCAGCCGCGCCGGACGAGGTCCATTTCTTCAACGACCCGCTTACATGACTCCGAACGATCGGAACACGGCCCCGACCCTGGTCGAGGACGAGGAGAGAGTAGAGACGATGGGGGAGCGATTCACGCTGCCGGTGCTGCCGCTGCGCGACACCGTGGTATACCCAGGTGTCGCGGTGCCCATCTCGGCCGGGCGTCCCGGGACCGTCGAGGCGGTCCAGGAAGCGCTCGACGGCGACCGGCGGTTGTTCGCGGTCGCTCAGCGCGAGAACGTGGACGATCCACAGCCGGAATACCTGTACAACGTCGGCACCATCGTCCGCATCATCCAGACACATCGCGTGCGCGGGGGCGTCCAGCTCCTGGTGCAGGGCGAGAGCCGGGCCCAGGCGATCTCGTATCGCTCCGAGGGCGACTCGATGCTCCATGCGGTCCTCCTCGAGATGGACCGGCAGGAGCCGCGCGACCCGTCGGATCCGGCATTCCAGGCGCTCGACCGCGAGCTCCGCGAGCGGGCCGCCGAGCTCGGCACCCGACGTGGCGTGCCGGCCGAAGCGCTGAACCAGCTCATCCGTGGCGTCGATGATCCCGGCCCGTTCGCCGACCTCGTCGCCTTCTACCTCGAGCTGGAGACCGCGGACAAGCAGCGCCTTCTCGAGACGCTCGACGACGAGGAGCGCATGCGCCAGTGCCTGGTCGCCGTGGAGCGCGAGCTGGCCCGGATCGATGCCCAGGAGGACATCCAGGCGAAGGTCCAGTCCGAGCTGGGCGAGCGGCAGCGCGAGATGCTCCTGCGCGAGCAGCTCAAGGCCATCCAGAAGGAGCTCGGCGAGGAGGAAGAGCGCGACGACGTCGAGGAGATGCGCCAGCGCATCGAGGAACTCGACCTGGGCGAGGAGCAGCGGTCGGAGGTCGACCGGGAGCTTCGTCGCCTGGAGCGCACCAGCCCCCAGTCGGCCGAGTACCAGGTCATCCGCACCTTCCTGGAGTGGGTCACCGAGCTTCCGTGGCAGGAGCGCACCGACGAGAAGATCGATCTCAAGCGTGCCACGGAGATCATGGACGACGACCACCACGGCCTCGAGGACGTGAAGGACCGCGTGCTCGAGTTCCTGGCCGTCCGCAAGCTCTACCTCGAGCGCTCGGCGGCCAACGCCGAAGATGCGGCGGACTCGGACGACGCGGGCGTTCCGGAAGACGTGGGGGGCTCGGGCAACGGTCAGGATGCCCTCCTGGGCAGTGACGACGCGGCCGACGAGCCCCACACGGATGCCGAGCCCGCCTCGGACGACGACGAAGAGCGAGCCGGACGGGGCCCGATCCTGCTGTTCGTCGGCCCTCCCGGCGTCGGTAAGACGTCCATCGCGCAGTCCATCGCCCGCTCGCTGGGGCGTAAGTACGTCCGGATCTCGCTGGGCGGCGCCCGCGACGAGGCGGACATCCGCGGCCACAGGCGCACCTACGTGGGGGCCATGCCCGGCCGCATCATCCAGGGCATGCGCCAGGCGAAGTCGAAAAACCCCGTCTTCCTGCTCGACGAGGTCGACAAGCTCGGCGTCTCGTTCCAGGGAGACCCGAGCTCGGCACTGCTCGAGGTGCTCGACCCGGCCCAGAACTCGACGTTCGTGGACCACTACCTCGGCATTCCGTTCGATCTCTCCGAGGTGCTGTTCATCGCCACCGCGAACTATCTCGACCGGATCCCCGGGCCGTTGCTCGACCGTATGGAGCGGGTCGACTTCGCCGGTTACACCGAGCGCGAGAAGCTGGCGATCGCGAAGAAGTACCTGCTCCCCAGGCAGCGGAAGGACGCGAGCCTGGAGGACGAGGAGCTGACCATGACCGACGAAGCCATCCTCGCGGTCATCCAGAGCTACACGCGGGAGTCGGGCGTACGCCAGCTGGAGCGGGAGATCGGCAAGTTCGCCCGGAAGGTCGCCCGGAAGATCGCGGCGAGCGACATCGAGCAGCTCGAGGCGACCGCCGACGACGTGCGGGAGTTCCTTGGCCGGCCGCGGGTGCACCCCGAGCGCATGGCCGACGAGGACACGGTCGGCGTGGCGACCGGCATGTTCTACACGCCCATGGGTGGCGACATCATGTTCGTCGAGGCCAGCGTCATGCCCGGCGAGAGCGGGTTCGTCCTGACGGGCCAGCTCGGCGATGTCATGAAGGAGTCGGCCAGGGCCGCGCTCTCCTACGCCAAGGCCCATTGGAAGGAGCTCGGTATCGCCGAGGAGGCGCTCCGCAAGCGAGAGGTCCACATCCACGTGCCGGCGGGCGCGATCCCGAAGGACGGACCGTCCGCGGGTATCACGATGGCGACCGCCCTCATCTCGGCCGTCTCGGGTCGGAAGGTGCGGCGCGACGTGGCGATGACCGGCGAGCTCACGCTGACCGGCCGGGTGCTCCCGATCGGAGGCATCAAGGAGAAGGTGCTCGGTGCCGCGCGCGCCGGCATCAAGGAGATCGTGCTTCCGGTCGATAACGAGGCCGATCTCGAGGATCTCCCGGAAGAAGTGCGCAAGCAGCTCGTCTTCCACACGGCCGAGACGCTCGACGACGTGATCGAGGTCGCGCTCGGCGGGAAGAGCGGGGGCAAGGCGAACGGAGGGCCCGCGACGGCTTCGGCCAGGAAGAAGGCTCCGGCCAAGAAGAAGAGCCCCGCGAAGAAGAGTCCCGCGAAGAAGGAGCCTGCCAAGAAGGCTCCGGCGAAGAAGAAGCCGGCGAGCAAGAAGAAGTAGGCGGCTCGCGGCGACCGGAACGGACCCGAGAGGCCGGGCGCGTCACTCCACGACGATGCGCCCGGCCTCTCCTCGTTCCACGACTCCGACCACGGCGGCGACCGGGGCTGCGCCCTCCAGCCACGACAGAACGCCATCCAACCGGTCGGGCGGCACGGCCATGAGCAGCCCGCCGGACGTTTGCGCATCGGCGAGCAGCGTCCGCTGAGCCTCGGAGACATCCGGGCCGAACGTCACGTCCGGGGCCAGGTCCTCCAGGTTGCGCCGCGTCCCTCCCGGGACGTGACCGGCTGCCAGGAGCTCGGCCGCGCCCTCGAGCAGCGGCACGTCGGCCGCGTGTAGGCGCGCGCTGGCCTTCGACGCCCGGAGCATGCTGCGCAGATGCCCCAGAAGCCCGAAGCCCGTGACGTCCGTGGCGGCCCGCAGCCCGGCCGCCACCATCGCCTCGGCGGCACCGCGGTTGAGGGTGGCCATGCTGCTCACCGCGCCCGCGACCACCGGGGCGGATGCCGCGCCGGCCTTGATCGCCGTGGCGATGATGCCCGCGCCCAGCGGCTTCGTCAGAACGAGGACATCCCCGGGCCGCGCGCCGGCATTCGTGACCATCCGCCCTGGGTCGACCTCGCCGATCGCGACCATGCCGTACTTCGGCTCGGCGTCGTCGATGGTGTGGCCACCGAGGATGGGGATGCCGGCCTCCCTCGCGATCTCACCGCCTCCCCGCAGGATCTCCTCGAGCAGCCCTTCGGAGAGGAGCTTCCGCGGAAATCCGACGAGGTTCAGGGCGAAGAGCGGCCTGGCCCCCATCGCGTAGACGTCGGACAGCGCGTTAGCTGCGGCGATCCGTCCGAAGTCGAAGGGGTCGTCGACGATGGGCGTGAAGAAGTCCGCGGTCACCACGAGCGCGCGATCCGCCGACAAGCGATACACGGCGGCGTCGTCGCCCGTCGTGTGACCGACGAGGACGTTCGGGTCGTCCACGGGGAGCATGTGACGCAACACGTGCGCCAACTCGGCCATGCCGAGCTTACACGCTCAGCCGGCGCCGTGACTGAGCTGGGACAGCCGGATTGCCGGCCGCTGGTCCCGCGGCTCGTTCGTCATCGCTCCTCCGAGGTCGGGGTGGACGGGGCGGGCCCCGAACCGCCTGCGTCGGGACCATGGTCGCGCTCTGGACGCGTCGGAAGGTGGCGCCGACCGCGTCCCGAGGAAACCCGAGCGACGAACGGTGTAGCCACGGACGGAGCGGCACCGGAGGGGTCGGTGTCGCGGAAGGGCGTCAGGCCCTTCCGGATTCACCAGGGAGACGACGTGAGTCATAGAGAATCGCCACGCGGGTTGTTGGCCGAGGAGCTGTCGGCACCCGAGCCGGACATGGATCTGGCTCGGGCGGCGCTGCTCATCGCCCAGGAGGAGTACCCGCAGCTCTCGGTCGAGCTCTACCTCGCGCGGCTCGATCAGATCGCCGAGGAGGTGAAGGACCGCCTCGCCGACGAGACCGCGCCCCTGCTGGTGCTCCAGGAAATGCTCGACACGCTCTACCGCCGTCGTAGCTTCGGCGCGAACCGGAAGGCCTACTACGACCCGCGCAACTCCTTCCTGAACGACGTGCTCGACCGGGGGGTGGGCATTCCGCTCACCCTGGGGATGGTGGTGCTCGAGGTCGGATGGCGTCTCGGGCTGCCGCTCGAGGGCGTCAACTTCCCGGGCCACTTCCTGGTGCGCTTCCGGGGCGAGGCCGTGGACCTGCTCGTGGATCCGTTCGACGGCGGGAAGCTCCGTTTCGAGGACCAGGCCCAGGAGCTCCTCGACCGCGCGTACGGCGGGGTGGTCCGCCTCCAGCCTTCGTTCATGCGTGAGGCCACCCGGCGCGACATGCTGGTGCGCATGCTCACTAACCTGAAGGGTGTCTACATGCGCGTCGCCGATCATCACCGGGCTCTGGCCGCGGTCGAGCGCATTCTGATGCTGACGCCGACCGCCCCGACCGAGAACCGGTCGCGCGGCCTGCTGCTCGCGCGGCTGGGCCGGAGGGAAGAGGCCGCCACCCAGCTCGAGAAGTACCTGCGGGTGGCGCCCGGGGCCGCCGACGCCGACCGGGTCGAGGACATGCTGCGCGACCTCAAGGCGGGACGCGATCCCGCCGACGTGGAGGGATTGTGACCGACACGACGACGCGAAACGCCACGCTCCGGGAAGCCGCCGTGTCTCCCGGCTACGAGGCCGCGACGGGCGGGTTGGCCCTGCTCGACCGATCGGGGCGGGCTCGCCTGCGCGTGCACGGCCGCGCCCCGAGGCAGATGCTGAACGGGATCCTCACCGGCACGCTTCCCGAGCCGCCGGTGGTCGACGAGGCCGGAGTGGCGCGCGGCACCGCCACCTACCATGCGGTGCTCACGCCGAAGGGGAAGATGGTGACCGACCTCTGGGCGCTGCTCTCCGTGGACGAAGAGGAAGGAGGCTTCCTGCTGGACGTTCCCGAGGCCGGCGCGCCGGGGCTCTTCGAGCATTTGAGGAAGGTTCTACCCCCGCGGCTCGCCCGCCTGGACGACGTGAGCACCGACACCGGCATGTTGGCTGTGGTCGGTCCCGAGGCGACGGCGGCGCTGTCACGGATCCTGTTCGGGCTGCGGCTCGAGGCCGACCGGCTCACGGGGCTCGGTGAGGGAGGCTGGCTGAGGCTCGGCGCCGACGGACCTGTGGTCGTGCGGAGTCGCGACGTGCGCCCGGACACGTACTACGTCGTGGGAGAGCGGACCGCGGTCGGCGCGCTGGGGAAGCGCCTGGTGGAGGCCGGCGCGGTGACGATGACGACGGACGACTGGGATACGCTCCGGGTCGAGGCGGGCCGTCCGGCGTTCGGGGTCGATATGACCGACGCGACCATCCCCATCGAGGCCGGCATCCACGACCGGGCCATCGACTATCAGAAGGGGTGCTACACGGGGCAGGAGGTGATCGTCCGGATCCGCGACCGCGGACACGTGAACCGTCATCTCCGGAGGCTCGTGTTGGGCGACGTGCCGCTGCCCGAGCCCGGCACCGAGCTGTTCGCCCCCGGCGACGACGCGAAGGCCGTGGGGTGGATCACCTCCGCGGTGCGCTCGCCCGCGGAAGACGGCGTGGTCGTGTTGGCCTACGTGCGTCGGGGCGTCGAGGCCATCGACTTCGCGGGCAGCGAGATCGCCGTGGACTCCGGCACGCTATAGGCCGGGCAGCTCCTCCAACGCGGCCCGGATGTCCTCGTTCTCCGGGCGGACGCGGTAGTTCACCTCGGTCATCTTCCAGCGAACGATGCCGTCGCGGTCGATGACGTACGTGGTCGGGTGCGGAATCAGCCGGTCGGGAGCCGCGTCCTCGTTCAGGAGCCCGTAGCGCCCGATGACCGCGGCGCCGGGGTCCGACAGGAGCATGTAGTCGATGACGCGCCCTCCCGTCTCCTCCCGCACGCGATCGACCATGAGCTGGAGCTCCTCCGGTCCGTCCGACGCGACGGCCACGATCTCCGTGGTCTGGTTCCGCTCATCCGTGAGCATGTCCTGCAGCTCCCCGAGCTGCTGCGCGCAGTAGGGTCACCAGTGGCCGCGGTAGAAGACGAGAACCACGTCCTTCTCACCGCGAAAGTCGGAGAGGCGCACCGGTTCGCCTGCCAGCGAAGCGAGTCGGAAGTCGGGAGCCTCGTCGCCCACGGCGACCCTTTCGAGATCCGCCGGTGGGAGGGCCTGGTCGTCGAGGGGCCCGAGGCGGTCATCGGCTCCGGCGGAGCAGGAGGCCGTGAGCAGGGCCGCGGTCACGACCGAGAGGGATCGTGGGCTGAATCTCATAGGGGGTCCCGGCTGGAAAGGGGCGCGCACCATCTCACCAGGGAATCAATGAACCGCGCGTGCGGTTCCCCGTCACGGGCAAGGCGCCCGCAACCAGGGCGTCGTTACACATCTGTAACGATTTCGTCGAACTGGGAGCGCCCCCGCTCCGAGTGGTGTATCGTGGATGAACGTCCCACCACTGGGAGGCCCTCATGCGCACCTTCATCCTCGGCCGCGTCGCCTTGCTCGCAACCTTCGTCGTCGTCGGCACCGCCGGCTGCGCCGCGACCGCGGGCCCATGGAAGGCGCACGACGTCACCCACGACCTGAAACGGAACGCCTCGGATCCGACGGCGCGCTGTCCCGTCGTGTTCTCGAACGACACTGGCGCGTTGATCGAGGCCGGGTACTTCTCCCAGGGCGTCGAGTCGTCGGTCGGCATGATCCCGTCCGGGCACAGCCTCGAGGTCGCGGTCTCGTGCCGTGACGAGCGCATCGAAGCGTTCGCCGTCGCGGACCAGGGCCTGGTCGGCGGGACGGCCAGGTACCGCAAGGCGGCGCGCCTGAACCTCGCACAGGTCACCCACCTCGACATCACGGCCGCCGATCGCGTTCGCTGAGTCAGGGCGGTCGGCCTGGCAGACGCGCCCGCGCCTCCCTCCCACCTTCCTCGACAGCGTTGGTGGGCGGCTCTCGCGAGTTCGAAAGTCGTTCGAAAGTCGAACGACTTGGAGAGGGGATCGAGAGGCGAAGCCCGAGAGGATCTCCGCGCCACACCGGGCCTTCAGAGCCCACGGCATCCTACGCGTGACGGAAACGATGGTTCGAAGATCGAACGACTTGCGAGGAGGCGGAACGAGAAGTCACGCGCCATGGGATGCGCACCACGAATCCGATCTTCTTACCTTGAGGGCTGCCCAGCCCGCCGCCATCCAGACCGAAGACGCGAAGGTCGAGATCGTTGAGAGCCGAGATACCCCACGCGCGAGACGCGCGAGCCGTCGCCGTCCCGTTCGTCCTCATGCTATGCCTCGTCCTTCCGACGGCGGCCACGGCGCAGCTTCCCGCCGGCTTCACCAACGGGAGTATCGATCGCCCGGCCGTGTTCCTCGACTGCCAGTCCGGTCCGAACTGCAACGAGTCGCAGTTCCGCACCGAGATCACCTTCGTGAACTGGGCGCGCGACCGGGCCGACAGCGACGTGCACATCATCTTCACGAGCCAGGGGATGGGCGGCGGGAACCGACGGTACACCCTGGACTTCGTGGGACGCGGACGCTTCGAAGGGCTGGATGACGCCCTCACGTTCCAGTCCAGCGGTCAGGACGTGCAGGCCGAGACCATGGACGGCTTGGCGCGTACACTGCGCATCGGTCTGCTGCGGTACGCCGTGGCCGTCGGCCTCGGACCGGAGATGGACGTTCGCTTCTCGGGCGACGCCGCCCGCGTTTCCGGCGAGGACGACGACGCGGAGGACGCGTTCTACGATCCGTGGAACTCCTGGACGTTCCGCGTGGCCGTCTCCGGCGATCTGGATCTCCGCGAGACCGAGTCGTCGACGCGCCTCAACCCCCAGTTCAACGCGGACCGGGTCACGGAAGATTGGAAGCTGAATCTGGGGAGCCGGATCGACCTGCGCCGCCAGCGCCGTGACCTCGCCGACGGCCGCGAGGTGCGCGACGACCGCAACGACTGGAGCCTTACCGCCCTCGCCGTCCGTACGGTGGGTCCGCACATGGGAATCGGGGTCGACACCGATTTCCGGAACTCCGTGCGGCGGAACCAGAATGCCCGTGTGCGGATCAGTCCTGCGGTGGAATACAACTACTACCCCTACGCGGAAGCGACGCGGCGCCAGTTCATCGCGCACTACTCGGTGGGGGTCGAGCACTCCAGCTACATCGAGCCGACGATCTTCGGCGTCGAAGAGGAGACGCTGCCGGTGCACCGCGTGGGCGTGCAGTACCGGGCGCGGGAGGAATGGGGCAATGCCGGTCTCGGGATCGACGCGAACCAGTACCTGCACGACGGCGGGGAGTTCTACAGCTTCGGCGTGAGCGGCGACCTGAGCTACCGGATTCTCAGGGGGCTCGAGCTGAACTTCTCGGCGGGGGCCTCACGTGTGAACGACAACATCCACACCCCGGCGGGCGAGATCTCGGACGAGGACATCCTGCTCGGTCGCCAGAGCCTGCCTTCCGGATACCAGTACGACGCGTCGTTGGGGCTCAGCTACCGGTGGGGATCGTCGTTCGCCAACATCGTGAACAACCGGTTCCCACGGTCGGTGCGGTGGTAGGGCTCAGCCGCGCCTGATGCGGTCGGCCACGACCAACGCGCCATGCTCGCGGCCGTTCTCGATGAAGATCTTGTTGGCATCATTACCGGCCGCTATGACGCCGGCGATATAGAGACCGGGGACGTTCGTCTCCATCGTCGCGGGATCGTGCGTGGGGATTCCGGTCGCCTCGTCGACGTCGACGCCCAGCTTGCGGAGCGGCTCATGGTCGGCCCGCCATCCGGTCATCGCCACGACGAAGTCGTTCGGAATCGTGGTCTCCTCGCCCGTGTCCTCGGAGCGGAGCACGACCGAGCGCGGCCGGATCTCGGCCACCCGGTGCCGCCAGAAGGGGGTGATCTCGCCCCGCTCCAGCCGGTTCGTGATGTCCGGCACGACCCACGGCTTCACGCCCCGGTCGATCTCGTCGAGGAAGTGCACGAGCGAGACCCGGACGCCGTTCCGGTACATCTCCAGCGCCGACTCGACCGCCGAATTACCCGCGCCGACCACGAGCACGTCCTGGTCGTAGTACGGGTAGGGCTCGTGATAGTAGTGGTGGACCTTGTCCAGCTCTTCGCCGGGCACGTCGAGCAGATTGGCGCGGTGGAAGCCGCCCGTGGCGACGACGACCGCGTCGGCGTCGTAGTCGTGCTCTTCGCCGTCGCGGGTGCGCGTCCGGACCCGGTATGCACCCTCCCGGCCCGAGATCTCCACGACGGTCTCGTACTGGTGGACATCGATGCCCCAGTGCTCCACGACCCGTCGATAGTAGGCGAGAGCCTCGCGCCGTGTCGGTTTGGGGTCGGGGATCGTGAAGGGGACGTTACCGACCTCGAGCATGACCGCGGTGCTGAAGAAGGTCATGTAGTAGGGGTAGTCGAGGAGGGAGTTGGCGACACACCCCTTGTCGAACAGGACGCACGAGAGCCCCTCGGCCTCCGCGGCCGCGCCCACTGCGACGCCGCACGGCCCCGCGCCCACCACGATCAGATCCAGACGGTTCGACATGGCCGACGCGTAACCCCATGGTCCGGGTCTGTTCCGTCATTGCCCGTTCCCGCCCCTTCGCCCAGACTCACGCGATACGCTTCGCTCCTCCACCGACCTGACCAGCATGAGCACAGCCGAATCCGAAGCGAGAAAGGCGTTGAACCGCCTGCGGCGCGCCGCCGAGAAAGCCGAGCGCGAGCTGGAGTCGCTACGCGGCGCCTTGCGGCACGCCGAGGGCGACGACTTTCCGGTCGACCGGTACGAGGCGCTCGAGAGTCACGTAAGAGCGGTCGTCGACTTCACCGACGAGGAAGGCGAGCGCCTTCGCGAGAAGGTGCTGCACGCCGGCGGGCTGGAACCGGGGCGCGTGCGCCGCGGGTAGCGGGCCGCACCGCACCCCCTTCTTCGGCGACCTGCTAGAAGCGGTACGTATAGGACACCTTCACCGAACCGCCGCGCGAGAGCGTGATCAGGTCCGGGTTGTCCAGCAGTCCCGTCCCCATGTTCCGCCAGTTCTGCGTGTACACGAGATACAGGTCGCTTCCCGGCGTCACGATCCAGCGCAGCCGCGTGAAGAGACCCACGATCTCGGTCTGGTTGTCGTACTGGAACTGCGTCGTGGCACTCACCCACGGCGAGGGGTTCCACTGCCCCTCGAGCTCGTAGAGGTCGGCGGTGAACGAGCCTTGCGGCAGGGTCACGTCGGTGCGCTCGAAGTTCGTTGAAACGCTCACGCCAGGGGTGGGCCGCAGCGTGATCCGTCCGTTGTAGCCGAGCCGGTCGCCGTTCCAGAAGCCGCCCCAGTTCAGCCCGCCCCAGAAGCTGACCATGCGTCGGCCCGCGGTGCGGCCGAAGATGCTGTTCCGCCAGGTGACGTATCCCCCGGGCGCGATCGGGACCTCGAAGAGATCGAAGCCGTTCTCGAGGAACTCGTAGGTGCGCTCGACCTGGAAATTGAAGCCGTCGCCGCTCTCGAAGTCGAAGCTGACGGGCTGGAACTCCCAGACGCGCTCCTCGAGGAGCCCCGTGCCGAGCTGCGTCAGGTTCCGGAACTGGACGGAGAAGTCCATCTGCCGGATCCACTCGAAGCGCTCCGGCCGGAGCGTGTACTGGATGCGGGGCTCCACGCGCCGGAAGTTGTTCCGGTTCACGAACCCGACCTCGGGCTCGTACGCCTCGCCGAACTCGCGGTAGGAGAGGTGCCCGCTCCACTCGGGGTTCGGGAAGTTCAGCCTGAAGCCGCGGGCCGAGAGGTCGCCGAACGAACGGTCGACATTCCGGTCCTGATTGGAGTTCCAGACGACGAACGCCTCGAGCTCGGCGTTGTTCTCTCCCAGGAAGTTGCGCGAGCTCAGGTCCAGGTCGACTCCCGCCGTGTGCGCGTCCGGGGGAGCGAAGCCCACGTCGTTCCTGGTCGTGGCGCGACGCGTGTAGATGGCGCCGAACGCCGACTGCTCGAAGACGCGTCGCTTCACCCGCGCCACCGTGAAGTCCTCACGGGGGATCGTGGCGGGCACGTCGTCCTCGAGATACGTCTCCCGCCCGGTGCCGATCTGGTAGAAGCCCAGCTCGTAGGGCCCGGCCTGTCCCGTGAGGCGCGCGCCGTAGTTGATCGGGATCGGGCGGCCTTCGGTGAGCCCGATGCGCCGGGAGAAGAACGGCGAGGGGCCGCTGCTCGACGCGAACGAAAAGACGCCGGAGCCTTCGAGGAAGAAGTCGCGCTGCTCCGGGAAGCGCTGCGAGAACCGGGTCAGGTTCACCTGGCGCTGGTCGCTCTCCACCTCCGCGAAGTCCGTGTTCAGGCTGACGGAGGCGCGCAGGCTGGAGGTGACGCTGTAGTTCACGTCCAGCGAGACGTCGCGGGGATAGCTGGTTCCCTCGTCGCCGAGCCCCGGCTCGGACCGCCATCCCGTCACGACCGACGGGATCGCCTCGAGGCCGATGCCCTGGGACATCCCCTGGAGTCCCTCGAGCCGGCCCGCGAAGACCGGGCTGAAGAGGCCCTCGCCGCGCCGCCAGCCACGCCAGAGGATCTCCTCGTTCCGCCGCCGGATCGTGCGCTGGAAGTTGATCCCCCAGGTGTCGAGGTTCGGGTTGAAGTTCAGCGTGCGGAACGGGATCCGGATCTCGGCCGACCACCCGTCGGGGCGCATGGCCGTGCGGGCCTCCCAGATGCCGTCCCAGGCCTTGTTGATGCCTCCGCCTCCGCCCGGCCCGCGGCCGCCTCCACCACCTCCGGTGATGATCCCGTCGCCCATGAGGCCCGCCGCATTGATCTCGAAGAAGTATCCGGTGCGGCCGTCGCGGAAGGTGTCGAGAATCCACATGAATCGGTCGTCCGTGCCGAGCCCGGCGTCCCGTTCCCTCTGGTAGGCCAGCACGCCCTCGGGGTCGTCGTAGACGATGGCGCTGATGTAGAGGTTGTCGGCGTCGTACATCACGCGCACCTCTGTCGGGTACGACGGCGCGGAGCCCTCGACCGGTTCCTGCTGGGTGAAGTCGGTGATGGGTTGGGCGTCGAACCACGCGTCTTCGGTCACCTGCCCGTCGAGGTCGATCTCGACCGCGTCGGAGATGGGCTCCGCGGTGAGCACGACCTCCGTGGCACCTCCGTCCGCGTCCTGGGCCCGGAGGAGGCCGAGAGGCGCCGAAAGCTGGATCAGTGCGAGGAGGGTGGTCGCACGGATGACCGAATTCATCTATGTCTCCGAAGAGTGCGGCTCCGCCGGGCGACGGGCCGGGATGCGTGTTCCTTGAAGCGCGCGGGCGTGGCCCGGCGTCCGGAGACGGGCGGGCGAGGCCTGCGGGCATAGACCTGAGTATACATTGACTCGCGAGCCGAGATCCACGTTAGATGGCTTCACGACGACCAGAGAGGGAGATGACGACTCAGGGGGGCCGGGCCGACGGATTCGAGGGGCTGCGTGACGACCTCGTGGTCGCTTTGGGCGAGGGGTGCGCGCCGGCCTGGCCCGAGCGCCGCTTCGAGACGCTGGCGCTGCGCGTCTTCCGCTACCAGTTCGAGGCCAACTCCGTCTTCCGCGGCTTCTGCGAGGGGCGCGGCGCGACGCCGGATGCCGTGGCCTCCTGGACGGACGTGCCGCCGGTGCCGGTCGCTGCGTTCAAGGCGCTCGATCTCGCCTGCGGTGCGCCCGAGGAGGCCGAAGTGGTCTTCCGGACCAGCGGTACCACGCGCGGCGGCACGCGCCGTGGCACGCACTACGTCCCGGACGTCTCGCTCTACCGCGCGTCTCTGCTGCCGACGTTCCGGACGTATCTGCTTCCCGATGTCGAGCGGCTGCGGTTCGTCTCGCTGATCCCCTCGCCGGACCAGGCGCCCGACTCGTCGCTCTCCTTCATGGTCGGCGCGGCGGCCGAGCACTACGCGACCGACGTCCGGTGGATCGTCGACGCCGAGGGGACCATCGACGCGGCCGGGCTGGACGCGGCCCTCACGGAGGCGCGCGACCTGAACGCCCCCGTGCTTCTGCTCGGGACCGCGTTCGCCTTCGTGCACGCGCTCGAGCACGAGGGTCCGGGGCTGGGTGAGCTCCCCGAAGGAAGCCGGATCATGGAGACCGGGGGCTTCAAAGGCCGCGCGCGGGAGATCCCGAAGAAGGAGCTCTACGCTCGCCTGGTCCGGCGGACCGGGACGCCGCGCCACCGGATCGTGAACGAATACGGGATGACCGAGCTGCTCTCGCAGCTCTACGAGCCCGTGCTCGAGGAGGGGGTGGCAGCGGCGGGGCGGCACCGACCCCCGCCCTGGCTGCGCGCCCGTGCGCTCGATCCGGTCACGCTCGCGCCGCTCCCGGAGGGAGAGGAGGGGCTGCTGGCGTTCTTCGATCTGGCGAACGCCGGGTCCGTGTGCCACGTGCTGACCGAGGACGTCGGGTCCGTGGTGGGCGGCGACGTCCGACTGGTCGGGCGCGTGGTGGGCGCGGAGCCGCGGGGCTGCTCGCGGGCCATGGACGAGCTGATGTCGGTGGGGCGGTGAGCGCTCCGTCCCGCCCCTTCGACGCGTGGGTGCTCCCGTCGTGGATGGATGTGCCCGAGCGCACGCGGACGACCGAGTCGGGCGACGTGCGGCACCCGGCGCCGGACGCCGAGTGGATCGGAGCGCTCGCGGCCGGGTTGGCGAAGCGGGGGGCCGGCGGGCTGGGGGCGGGCGGGTTGGAGGCGGGCACGACCGGCGACACCACCGAGCGGGTCCGGGCGCTGGGCACGGTCGGCGCCCGCTTCCTCGACCCCGACGACCCGCTCCGCCACGAAGCGCTCGCGCTGCTTCCGGCCACCTCCGGGCTCTCCGAATCGATGGCCCGGGAGGTGCTCGACGGCATGGCCCGGGACTGGCTTCCGGACCGCCTCGAGCGACTCCTGTCGGAGGAGTTCGGCGATCCGTCGCCCCTGGACCGGATGGTCGGGCGCGGTGGGCGGGAAGTGATGGCCGTGGCGCCACGGCTCGCGGTCCAGCTGGTCGCCGGAAGCGTTCCGGGCGTCGGCGCGACCGCCCTGGTCCGGAGCCTCCTGCTCGGGGCACCGACGCTGCTCAAGCCGGGCCTCGGCGACGTCGTCCTTACCGTGCTCTTCGCGCGGGCGCTCCGCGCCGCGTCGCCCGGGTTGGCCGACCTGCTGGCCGTCGTCTACTGGCCGGGCGGCGAGGAGGAGGTCGAGCGCGCGGCGCTCCGGCCGGCCGAGGTGGTCGTGTCGTACGGGAGCGACGCGGCGGTGGCGTCCGTCCGCACGCGGGCGCCGATCACGGCGCGCTTCGTCGGATATCATCACAGGGAAGGACTCGGCGTCGTGGGCGCGGGCGCGCTGACGTCGGAGTCCGCGGCGCGAAAGACCGCCGGGGAGGTCGCACGGGCCGCCGGGCTCTTCGATCAGCGGGGGTGCGTGTCCACGCGCGTGGTCTACGTGGAAGACGTCGGCTCGGCGGTGACACCGTCCGGCTTCGCGTCGCTCCTGGCCGACGCGCTGGGCGAGCTCGAGGCCGAGCTACCGGCCGGTGCGCTGGACCGTCTCGAGCGCTCGGCGGTGCACCAGCTCCGCGGGACGGCCGAGATGCTGTCGTCCGGATGGGGGGACGACGCGGAGGACCGGCCCATGTTGCGACACGGGGGCGCCGCGCCGTGGTCGGTGTTCTACGATCCGTACCGCGCGCTGGAGACCAGCTGCGTCGGACGGGTCGTGGTGGTGCGGCCGTTCAGAACCCTCGACGAACTCGTCGAGCGGGTGCGGCCCTCGGGTCCCCACCTCCAGACGGTGGGTGTGACCGGACTGGGCGACCGTCTGAAGAAGGTCGCCGAAGCCCTGGGTCGCATCGGAGTCTCGCGGGTGGCCCCGTTCGCCGCGGTTCCCTTCCCCGAGCCCTGGTGGCATCATGACGGGCGGGGACCGCTGGCGGACCTCGTTCGTTGGGTGGATCTCGAACGGGGCGAAGGCGGAATCGATGGCTAGGCTGCTACACTACTCGTCCTCGGGCTGCTGCTCCGCTCTCCAGACGACCATCTGCCGTCCACCGCGGGGATTTTCCTCGACCCGGACCGTGAGTGAATCACCCTCGTCGATCCCCAGATCTTCGCGCATGTCCTGGGGAATCGTGATCCGGCCGCCCACGCCGACGGTGACGTCCGTGTAGTAGAGCGTCCGATAGATTGCCATCGAGCCTCCTCGTATTTGCAATAGAGCCGACTAATGTAAACAAAGTCGGGGGATTCGGGTACGGATCGCCCGCTTTCGCGCGACCCCATCCCTCCGGAGCATCGATGACCGATTCCGAAATCGCCGTTCGCCTGCAAGGGGTGAGCAAGCGGTTCGGCAATCATAACGCCGTGTCGGACCTGGACTTGGCGGTTCCGCGGGGCTCCATTTACGGGCTTCTCGGCCCGAACGGCTCCGGCAAGACCACGACCATCCGCATGATCATGGGGATCCTGCACCCGGACGTGGGTACGGTCTCGCTGTTCGGGGGGAAGCCGGACATGGCCCGCCGCGCGCGCGTCGGCTATCTGCCGGAGGAACGCGGCGTCTACCGGAAGATGCGGGTCCTCGACCTCCTGGTGTTCCTGGCGGAGATCCGCGGGATCCACCGGAAGACCGCCCGCGAGCGGGCGATGGGCTGGCTCGAACGGCTCGAGCTCGGGGCGTGGGCCGATCGCAGGGTGGAGGACCTGTCGAAGGGGATGCAGCAGAAGGTGCAGTTCGTCGGCACGGTCATCCACGAGCCGGAGCTCCTCATTCTCGACGAGCCCTTCAGCGGCCTCGACCCCATCAACCAGGACTCGCTGGAGTCGATCGTCCGGACGTTGAGCGGGAACGGCATCACGATTCTGCTGTCCACGCACCTCATGGACCAGGCGGAGCGCCTCTGCGAGCGGGTCTGCCTGATCTCCCGTTCGAGGAAGGTGCTCGACGAGGACCTCCGGACGCTCAGGGCCCGGGAGCGCGAAGGGGTCGTCGCGGTCGAGTTCACCGGCCCCGACGGCTGGCTCGAGGGTCCGGAGATCGAGGCGTACGAACGGGTCGAGGGCACGCTCCACCTCGTGCTGAGGGACCCGGACGCGCACCAGGCGGTGCTGCGGAGCGCCATGGCGGCCGGAGCCGAGATCCTCCGCTTCGACCTGGTGCAGCCGCGGCTCCACGAGATCTTCGTCCGGCACGTGGGCGCCGACGGGGGAGCGATGCCGTCATGAGCCTTCGCAACGTGTGGGTCGTCATCCGGCGGGAGTACCTGCAGCGGGTCCGGTCGCGCTGGTTCGTCATCTCGACCATCGGCGGCCCGCTCTTCCTGTTCGCCGTGCTCGCCGTGCCGGCCCTGTTCGCGTCGGGCCGGTCGGAAGAGCGTCTTCCGCTCGCCGTGGTCGACGGCACGGACGCCCTCTACGAGCGGCTGGCCGACGACCTCGCCGCAGCCGGCTTCCCCTCCGAGCGCGTCCGCTGGACCAGCGCCGTCGTGGACACCCTCCGCCGCCGCGCCGCCGCAGGGGAGATCAGCGGCTTCGTCATGCTGGACCAGTTCACGCTCGAGTCCGGCGACGCGGTCCTCTACGTGAACCGGCGCCCGAGCGCGCTGCAGCGGGCCACCCTCCGTTCCGCGATCGTGCGCGCCGCCCTGGAGGTCCAGCTCGAGATCCAGGGAGTCGATGTCGAGGCGATGCTGAGCGGCGGCGGGCTCGACGTGGAGCTGTTGGTGGCGGAGGGGGCCCAGGAAGGAGAGCCGCGCTTCCTGGTCGCGTACATCGGCGCCTTCCTGCTCTACATGGTGATCCTGCTGCACGCGGTCGCGGTCATGCGGGCCACGCTGGAGGAAAAGACGAGCCGGATCGTGGAGGTCATCGTCTCGGCCATGGAGCCGTGGCACCTCATGCTCGGGAAGGTGCTCGGCGTGGGGGGCGTGGCGCTGACGCAGCTCATGGTGTGGGCGCTCACCGGAGCGCTGATCGTCTGGAGCGGGCTGCCGCTCCTCGTCACGGGAGGCGGCCCGGACGCGGTGAACGCAGCTTCGACCCGGGAGCTGCTGTCGGTCATGCCCGGTCCCGGCCTGATCGCGCTCTTCATCGGCTACTTCGTCTTCGGCTTCTTCATCTACTCGGGGCTGTACGCCGCGGTCGGCGCCATGTGCAGCACCGACGAGGACGCGCAGCAGGCGCAGCTCCCGCTCGTGATGTTCCTCGTCGTCCCGATCGTGTTCGTGATGCACGTCATCGAGAACCCGTCGGCTCCGTCGTCGGTCGGGCTGTCCCTGTTTCCGCTCTTCTCGCCGATCCTGATGTGGGCGCGCATCGCGGGCGGGTTCGTCCCGGCCTGGCAGATCGCGCTCTCGTTCGGGCTCATGGCCGGGGCGATCGTGGCCATCGCGTGGGTGGCCGGCCGTATCTACAAGGTCGGCATCCTGATGACGGGGAAGCGCCCGACGTTCAGGGAGCTGTGGAGGTGGGTGCGGGAGGCCTGACGCGCGGCGTCAGCCCCCGCTCACGGGTGGGCCGTCAGGTCCGCCGGGTGGCGGACGGGGATCCAGCGGGTGAGGGCGTCGGTGTTGGCGAACCGGAAGGTGACTTCGAGGCTGTCGCCCGTCGCGGGGGACGAGCGGAGCCCTTCGAGCATGGCGTGCAGTCCGCCCGGCTCGAGTCGGACGGTCTCGCCCGGCGGCAGCGGGATCACGTCGACGGGCTCCATGCGCATCATGCCGTCCTCGCTCACCATGCGGTGGAGCGAAGCGCTCCCGCCGCTCGGCGAGGCGACGCCGACCAGCGCGTCGGCGCGGGCACCCTCGTTCCGTAGCGTCGCGTAGAACGCCAGCCGGTCCTGCCCGAGCGGGTCGAGCGCGAAGGCGTCTTCGACCTGCACGCCTCCGGTTCGGACCGGCCCGGCGGAGCTTCCGGCGTCACCGAGGGCCCGGGTGCCCCCGGCCTCCGCGTCGCTCCCGCCGGCCCGGGCGCCGCTCGCGCCGGCGCCGTTCCCGGAAGCGGTCGCGCCCGCTCCGCCCCACTCGAAGGCGACCAGCGCCCGCAGGTCCGCGGCGATCTCCTCGGGGGTGGCCTCGCCGTGGTCGTAGCCGAAGCGTCCGAGCAGCTCGGGCGTGAAGATGAACAGGTCCACCGGATGGGCGACCTCGTAGAAGCCCTCCTCCGGACGCTCCATGTCGGGAAAGACGAAGCCCATCCCCTCGACCGCCGCGTCGAGACGCTCCTGCGGGCCGGTCAGCCCGACGATGTCGGGGTGCAAGGCGCCCACCCAGTCACGCACCTGCTCCGGCGTGTCACGCTCGGCGTCGAGGCTGATGAAGACCGGAAGGACCCGCGCCCGCTCCTCGGGCTCGAGCAGCGCCAGGCTCCGCCCGACCCGCGCCATCGTGATGGGGCAGACGTCGGGGCAGCTCGTGTAGCCGAAGTAGAGCAGGGTCACCTTGCCGGCCGCGCGGGCGCGCAGCTCGAACGGCTCCCCGTTCTGATCGGTGAGCGTGACGGCCGGCAGGTCGTACGGCCGGAAGTACGGAGTGGCGACGAGACGCTCGGTCACTCCGGCGAGGCGGCTCCCCTCCTCGGCGGGCGCGCAGGCGCCGGCCAACAGCGTCCCCAGGAGGAGGGCCGCGGCGCGTGCGCCGCGCATGCTCACCCTTCCGCTTCCGGCAGCGCCGACCGGAGGAGTCCCTGGAGCTGCCGGGTGTCGAAGCTCCGGGCCTTGGCCACGGCTTCCTCGTAGCTGTCCTCGATGATGATCACGGTCGTGCGCACGGCCTCGTCGTCCGCCTCGTCGGCCGGGTCGAAGCGCAGCCGCCCCCGGTACGACGTGGGCCGGCGGGGATCGTCGTCGAACTCGAGGTACGCGTCCCAGATGCGCCCCTCGTGCGTGAGCGTCGCGACGTGGAGACCGGGCACGGAGCCCGAAGACGATGCGTGAGGTCCGGAAGTCATGTCAGGACGATACGCCTTCCGGGCGCTCTCGTACACCCGCCGACGCGGCGCCCACCAAGGCGTCGTCCGAAGCCGCCCCACCCGCCGTGCGCCGCCCCTTCCTGAGCGCCGTCCGCGCCCGCGCCAGCGCGCCCTTGATCTCCCGGGCGTCGGACTCGTCGAAGCGCTCTCCGCCCCACCGGGACCGCAGGTACGTCTCCACTACCCGCTCGGCGGATTCCGCCGCGGACGGCTGGAGCGACCGGACCCGCAGCAGGAGGCCGGACGGCGTCACCCCGGGCGTGATCCCGAGCCCCGCGCGGTCGCAGGCGTGGCGCAGCGACAGGTAGGCCCGGGCGGCCGGCCCGTGCCGGGCCGCGTCCCTCCCGCGCCAGCGCCACGCGGCGAGCCCGGCGCCGACCAGCGCGAGCAGCATCAGCAGCGCGGGCATCCGGGACTCGGGCTCGGAGGGCGCTGACCCGTCGGACGTCGTTCGCGGGTCGTCGGTGAGGAATCCCGACCAACGCGAAAGAAGGCCGGACTGGTCGTCCGACCCATAGTCGAGGACCCACTTGCTCCACCGGTGCTGGATGCCGTCGAACAGGATCCGCCCCGGCCAGAACCAGATCGTCTGGGCGGTCACGCTCCCGTCGCCCGCGGGGGTCGGATCGAACGTGACCCACCCGTACTCCGGGAACCAGACCTCGACCCACGAGTGCGCCTCGTTCTGGGTGACCACGAGGTAGTTGCCGAACTGACTCCACTGCCCGCCCATGAAGCCGTTCACGTTGCGCGCTTCGATCCCGGCGGCCCGGAGCAGCACGACCATCGCCGTGCTGAAGTACTCGCAGTGGCCTTCCTGCCGCTCGAACAGGAAATACTCGAGCGACGTCTGGGCGGCGGTCGCGGGGAGCTCGCGCGTATATCCGAAGCTCCGGAGGTATCGTTCGATGGCGACCGCCCGGTCGTAGCGCGTGTCGAGCCCTTCGGTGAGCGAGTCCGCCAGTGCCTGGATCCGGGGATCGATGGCCGGGAGCTGGAGGAAGTACCGGTCGGACGGTGTGAACCCGCGCTCGGCCGCTCGCAGCGTCTCCGGCGACGGAGGCAGCGCCGGTGACTCGGCGGTGTACGTCGGGGCTCCCGAGCCCCAGTAGATGAAGTCTCCCGCGTTGTCCACGAGCGGCTGGACTCCGCTCTCCGCGTCGATGCGGATGGCGGGATGGAGCGCGAACAGCACCCGGCTGTCGAGGGGCGCACCGAAGATGCGTTGCTCGATCACCGGGCCCTGCCAACGCTCGCGATACCAGTCGCGTGGCGCCGACGCGGGGGGCAGGGAGCGCGACCGGGTCCAGCGGACTCCGTCGAAGCGGTCGTAGGAGCGCCCGCGCCAGCGGAGGCTCCCCACGTCGCCCGGCGGGCCCGAGGGAAACTCCACACGCAGCACGATCTCGGGGTTGCCCTGGATGGTCGCGCCGTGCTGGCCGATCGAGACCTCCTCGCTGAAGCCGGCGATCGACGAGGCGACGGTGTCACCACGACCCGAGAAGCCCTGCGACACCCGCGGGAAGGTGAGGAACACCAACCCCGCCACCAGAAGGACAACGCCCGACAGCCCCGCCGTCGTCCACATGAGACCCCTGCCGAGCGGTACCTCGCGGACACCGTGCCGCTCGGCGCCGCGCCTGAGGTGGCCCACCATGAGCGCCACCGTGGCGAGCGCCACGTACGCCACGAAGCCGATCAGGAAGAGAACGCCCGGGCGGTACGCCGTCGACGCGAGCACCAGCGCGAACGACAAGGCGTAGAGGCGGAGGTCGTTGGGCGCCTCGAGGGCCCGCAGCGCTTCGGCCACCATCAGCAGCAGCAGGAGATCCACGACGGGGATCACGACGTCGCCGCGGATGACGAAGACGTGGACGAGCGCCCTCAGCACGAGGAGCGTCGCGAGCGGCAGCCAGAGCCGCTCGAGCCGGCGCGACCGCTCGAGGTCGGGGTGCCAGAAGAGGCCGGCGAGGAGTCCGGCGAAGGCCAGGGCGGCGGTGAGCGGCTCGAAGCCGGCCCCGCCAGAGAAGGCCAGGAGCCCGGCCAGCCCCATGAGGACCGCGAGCCGCCGGTGCAGCAGACGCAGATTCATGCCGCGACCTCCGCACCGGGCTCGGCTCCGACCGCCTTCAGCCTGGCCCGCGCCGCGGCCTCCGCGTCCTCGGCGGTCACCAGGAGCGTGTCGGAGAAGCCCTCGGCGCCGACGAGGGTCACGAGCACGCACGACCTGGGAGCGACCGGTGGAGCGGGTGCCGCGCACGCCGGGTCGAACTCGACCCTCGCGAGGAGGTCGAGCGCCCGCTCCAGCGTGCCGATGTCGTCGCCGGGCGTCACGACGCCCTCCGGGGTGGCGAGCCCGAAGGGCCGGTGCTCCGCCACGCAGCCGGCCGCCAGCGAAGCGGCGATCTCCACTGCGCGCTCGGCCGCGTCGCCTTCGACGCCGCGCGTGTCCAGGCAGATCCAGCGGGTCTCGGAGGCGCCCTGCTCGTACTCGCGCACCACCGGCCGCCGCAGCCGCGCCGACGATTTCCAGTGGATGTCGCGCGGGTCGTCCCCACGCCGGTAGGTGCGGAGGCTCCGGTATTCACCCCGCCAGCCCAACGAGCCGCGTGGAGACCGGCCGCTCCGGGGAAGGCGCCCCGCGCCCGGTGCCGGGTCGCGCACGGCCAGGTCGTGCCGTGGCCAGACCACGACCTCGCCCGGAAGCTCCACGTCGCGCTCCTTGCGGAAGAGCCCGAACGGGAAAGAGGTCCCGAGGGTGAGCGTTCCGAGCGGGTACACGCCCCGCCGGACGAAGCCGTTGGAGGAGCGGGCCGTCGCTCGCCCGCCGGCGGGGACGTGCGAGACGAATGCGGGCTCGGCGAGGCCGGTCTCGGAGAGCTCCACGGCGAGGCTCGGGAGATACCGTTTCCGGTTCCGGACGTGGTACGTCAGGAGGAGGTCCCGCCCGACCGTCACGGCCCGCGGGATCTGCCGCTCGACGTGGAGATCCCGGATCGCCTGCTCGGAGAGCCAGCCGCTGACGGCGATGAAGCCCAGCATGGCACCGAGCAGAAGGTACAGGAGGTTGTTACCGGTGTTGAGCGCGGCGAAGCCGACCGCGGTGGTGCCGATGGTGAAGGCCACGCCGCCGGCCGTGAAGCGGATGCGGCGCCACGCGCGGATCCGCCGCACGACGTCGCGCACCCACGTCATCACACCGGTACCTCGACCTCGTCCATGATCCCCTCGAGCACGCGGGCCGCCTCGTCGTGGCCATCCGGCGTGCCGACCGATCCGCCCGCCGGCATGACCCGGTGGGCGAGGCAAGGCACCACCAGATCGCGGACGTCGCTGGGAATGAGGTACGTGCGCCCGTGCGTGAGCGCGTACGCGCGGGCCGCTCGGTGGAGCGCGATGCCGCCACGCGGGCTCACGCCCATGCGCAGGCGTGACGACGTGCGGGTGCGCTGGACGATTTCCATGAGGTCGTCGAGGATGTCGGGCGCGACCTTCACTTCGTCGATCCGCTTCTGGAGCTGGAGCACCTGGTCCGGCGACAGGACGGCGCGCAGGCGGTCGATGACCGGCGCGTTCGGAGACGCTTCCGAGAGGATCAGGCGCTCGGCCTCCGGGTCCGGGTATCCGACGGTGATCCGCATGAGGAACCGGTCGAGCTGGCTCTCCGGCAGCGGATACGTGCCGTGGTGCTCGAGCGGGTTCTGCGTGGCCATCACCAGGAACGGGCGGGGCAGGTCGAAGGTGCGGTCGTCGATCGTGACCCGGCCCTCCTGCATCGCTTCGAGCAGGCCGCTCTGGGTACGGGGCGGCGCCCGGTTGATCTCGTCGGCGAGGACGACGTTGGTGAAGATCGGTCCGGGCCGGACCTCGAACTCCGTGGTGCGCGGGTCGTAGACCGAGACTCCGAGCACGTCCGAAGGGAGGAGGTCGGAGGTGAACTGGATCCGTCGGAATCCGAGCCCGAGCGCCTTCGCGAGCGCGTGGGAGAGCGTCGTCTTTCCGACCCCGGGCACGTCCTCGAAGAGCACGTGGCCACCCGCCAGCAGCGACGCGAGCGCGAGGCGTACGACTTCGCGCTTCCCGTGGAAGACCGTCTCCACTTCCTCGACGAGATGGTCCAGGAGCTCGAGTGATGGTCGCGCTTCGCGCGCGGGCGCCTCGGCTGTCGACTCCGGCATCAACACCTTCCTCTGTGGGTCCGTCGAAGCTCCGCCTACGGGGACGCGAAAGCCGCGGGGGCGCAAGCGTTTTCCCTTATCGAGCGACCTGTCGGAGCGTTCGGAGCTGTCGGGTGGGGGAGCCCGCGAGGCCCCGGTCGAACCCCTCGCGGGCCGGGTGTGCGGAGTGGGAAAGTATAACACTCGCGCGGGCAAAAAGGTTCTCGCGCCAGGCCCTGTCCCGCTTGACCCCACCCCTTGGCTCAGGGTAGGTTGATCCCGATTTTTCAGGGCATGTTCCGATTCGTCACAAGCACACCCCGGACGGTAGCGGAACGTGCCTCCTTGCGCCCGATCCCTGGGCGCGTCGCTTCGTTCAGGACCTAGCCTTCGAATGAAACAGCACTGGCTGATCGGCGGCCTCGCCGGAGTATTCGCCCTCGGCGGGCTCGCGTTCGTCCAGGGTGGTGGAGCGGGGGAGAGCGGTGCGCAGAGCGCCGTGGAGTCCTCGGTCCAGCCCATCGCGTTCCCGCACGACTTGCACGCAGGTAGTGGAGAAGGGCAGGCCAACATGAACTGCCAGTTCTGCCACTACTCCGCGGAGCGCTCCGTCGACGCGGGGCTCCCGTCCGTGGCGACGTGCTGGGGCTGCCATCAGGTGGTCCAGGGCCAGAACAACCCGGAGGAGGTCGCCAAGATCCAGGGCTACATGGAGAGCGGCGAGCCGATCCCGTGGGTGCGTATCTACAAGATCTCCGACCATGCCCACTTCCCGCACATGCGGCACATCGATGCCGGCTTCCAGTGCCAGGACTGTCACGGAGAGGTGCAGGAAATGGGCGTAATCTCAGAACGAGATCCGGTCTGGGGCGGTGACAACATGGGATGGTGCGTGGACTGCCATCGTCAGAACGAGGCGTCCATCGATTGCGCCGTCTGCCACTACTAGCCTCGAGCGCCGGATACATATCATGACCGACGTCAAGCGGCGGGACTTCCTGAAGGTGCTCGGAGTATCGGGCGCCGGCGCGACCCTCGGGGGTTGCTCCACCGGGGATGTCGAGCGCCTTCTTCCCTATGTCGTGGCACCGGACGAGATCACTCCGGGCGTCGCGACCTGGTACACGACGGCCTGCGGCGGATGCTCCGCGGGTTGTGGCATGTGGGTGCGGACGCGCGAAGGGCGCGCCGTGAAAGTCGAGGGGAACCCCGATCACCCCGTCTCGCAGGGCGGGCTCTGCTCGCGCGGACACGCCACGCTCCAGCATCTCTACAACGCGGACCGCTTCGCCGGCCCGATGATCCGCGAGGGCGACCGCCTTCGCCAGGGCACCTGGGACGAAGTCGAGCGCCTGCTGGCCGCCCGTATCGGCAACCTCGCCGACGACCAGAGCGTGCTGTTCATCGGCGGGAACGCCGGCCCCACGCTCGACACCCTGATCGGTGAGTTCGTCACGGCCGTCGGCGGGGAGCGCGTCACGTACGACGCCGTTTCCGACGCGCCGCTCCGCGAGGCCGTCCGCATCGCGTACGGCGAGGCCGGCCTCCCGGAGTACGACATCGCGAGCGCGCGTCTGCTCCTGTCGTTCGGGAACGACTTCATCGAGAGCGGCCCGTCGCCCGTCGCGCACCAGAAGGGCTTCGCCCGGATGAGCGCGGTCGACGACGCCAACGCGAAGGGGCGGTTCGTCTTCCTCGGGTCGCGGCTCTCGCTCACCGGTCTCAACGCCGACGAGTGGGTCCCGATCCGGCCCGGCTCGGAAGCGGCGGTGGCGCTGGGCATGGCTTCGGTCATCGCCGAGGGCGGCGCGGCCGGTCCGTATCAGAATCTGCTGCAGGCCTACACCCCGGCCGTGGCGGCCGAGGCGGCCGGCGTGGACGAGGCGACCATCCGTGAGCTCGCCGAGCGCTTCGCGGGCGATACGCCGAGCCTGGCCATGGGGCCGGGCGTCGGCTCGCATCACCGCAACGCGACGGCCGCGAATCTGGCGGTCCTCATCCTCAACGAGGTCGCGGGCAACGTCGGCACCACCGTCCGTTACGGCACGGGCGCGGTCGGCACCACGAGCAGCTACGCGGACATGGAAGGCGCCATCGGGCGCATGGCCTCCGGCAATGTCGGCGTCGTCATGGTCCACGGGACCAACCCGGCCTACTCGCTCCCGCAGTCGGCCGGCTTCGTCGAAGCGTTCGAGCAGGTGCCCTACAAGGTCTGCTTCGCCTCGGCCCCGGACGAGACCACGGCCATGGCCGACCTCATCCTCCCGGACCGGCACTTCCTGGAGGCGTGGGGCGACTCGATGGCCCGTACGGGCGTCATGACCATCCAGCAGCCGGTCATGCAGAACGTCCCGCACTTCGACAGCAAGCAGTTCGGCGACGTGCTTCTCTCCGTGGGATCGCACCTCGGGCACGACCTCGGCGCCGCGACGTTCTACGAGTACCTGCGGGCCCGCCACCAGGCGGCCCACGATCCGGCGACCGGCGACTTCGAGACGGCCTGGCGCCGAGCGCTCCGCTCGGGCGTGGTCGAGACGTCCGCCCCGGCCGCGGCGACGCCGCAGCTCCGGGCCCCCGATGCCGCGCTGACGTTCGACGTACCGACCTTCGACGGCGACGGGGACCTCACCCTCATGGTGCACCCGTCGTCCCGCTTCGGCGGCGGCGAGTTCTCCAACAGCCCCTGGCTGCTGGAGCTTCCCGACCCGGTCTCGAAGATCACCTGGCATTCCTGGCTGGAGATGAACCCGGCGACCGCGGAAGCCCGCGGCATCCGCGAGGGCGACATCGTCACGGTCAACTCGCCCCACGGCGAGCTCGAGGTCCCGGTCTGGCCGTACCCCGGCATCCGCGAGGACACCGTGGCCCTGGCCATGGGCAGCGGCCACACGAACATGGGTCGTTGGGCCACCGGCCAGGGCGTGAACGCCGTGACGCTGCTGGGCGCCGTCTCGGAGCAGCCGTCCGGCGGCCTGGTCACGCTCTCCACGAAGGTGTCCGTCACGCCGACCGGCGAGCGGCGGCGGCACGCGACCATCGAAGGCTCGAACGATCAGCACGACCGGCCGATCGCGCCGGCCGTCGCGCTCGCCGAGCTCGGTCACGCGACCGACGACCACGGCGAAGAGGGCGCGCACCACGGGCCGCTCCAGGAGCTCCAGGGCGTCGGCGGCTTCGTGCCGGTCGACGCGGAGGACGGGGCGTCGCAGGCGTTCCCGCTCGAGGGCTCCCGCCACGGCGAGTATGCCGACGCGCACGAAGGTCCGCGCTGGGCGATGGCCATCGACCTCGACAAGTGCACCGGCTGCAGCGCGTGTGTCACGGCCTGTCAGTCGGAGAACAACATCCCCTGGGTCGGCGAGGACCAGGTGCAGATGGGCCGCGACATGAGCTGGATCCGGCTCGAGCGCTACTACGAGCACATCGACGCCACGCAGGCCAGCCATCTCGACGTCCGCTTCCTGCCCATGCTGTGCCAGCACTGCGGCAACGCGCCGTGCGAGCCGGTCTGCCCGGTGTTCGCGACCTACCACACGCCCGAGGGCGTGAACGCGCAGATCTACAATCGGTGCGTGGGCACGCGCTACTGCGCCAACAACTGCCCGTACAAGGTCCGCGTCTACAACTGGTACCGGTACACCGACGAGAACGTCCCCGAGCCGATGAACTGGCAGTGGAACCCGGACGTGACCGTGCGGACCAACGGTATCATGGAGAAGTGCTCCTTCTGCATGCAGCGCATCCGCGACGCGGAGAACCGGGCGGCGCTCGAAGAGGGCCGGCCCGTCCGCGACGGCGAGATCGTGCCGGCGTGCGAGCAGAGCTGCCCGGCCGAGGCGATCGTCTTCGGTAACATCCGCGACCCGAACTCACGCGTGGCCCAGGTGGTCGCGAGTGAGCGGACCTACAGGGTCCTGGACGAGCTCATCAACACCCAGCCAGCCGTGAACTACCTGAAGAAGGTCACCTTCCACGAGGTGTCCGGAGGGCACGAGTAATGGCCGTCGGCACCACCGAGCGCGGCGCGCTCACGCATCCGGACGTCACCCGGCTCGACGACGTCAACCGCGACGTCCTGAAGGTGCTCTCCACCCCCGGCAAGGGGTGGTGGGCGCTTTTCGGACTGTGCGTCGCGGGCGTCGGGCTCTTCTTCGGAGCCTGGATCTACCAGATGGTCCGGGGGATCGGCGTCTCGGGCCTCACGTCGCCGGTCGGCTGGGGCGTCTACATCACGACCTTCGTGTTCTGGGTCGGTATCGCGCACTCCGGCACGCTGATCTCGGCGATTCTGTTCCTGTTCCGGGCGCCGTGGCGACAGTCGATCTACCGAGCGGCCGAGGCGATGACGGTCTTCGCCGTCATGACCGCCGGGCTCTTCCCGCTCATTCACGTGGGACGGCTCTGGCACGCGTACTGGCTGGTCCCGTATCCGAACTCCCGGTTCCTGTGGCCGAACTTCAAGTCGCCGCTGGTCTGGGACGTGTTCGCCGTCACTACGTACTTCACGGTGTCGGCGGTCTTCTTCTATCTCGGGACGATCCCCGACGTGGCCGCCGCGCGTGACCGCGCGACGGGGCTCCGCAAGAAGCTCTACAGCGCCATCTCGCTCGGCTGGCAGGGGACCGACCGCCAGTGGCATCACTTCGGGAAGGCCTACATCTTCCTGGCCGCGCTGGCGACTCCGCTGGTGCTCTCGGTGCACTCGGTCGTTTCGTGGGACTTCGCGATGGGCATCGTGCCCGGTTGGCACGCCACCATCTTCGCGCCCTACTTCGTGGCCGGCGCCATCTTCTCCGGCGTGGCGATGGTGATCACGCTCACCGTGCCGCTCCGGAAGATCTTCGGGCTCGAGGCGTACCTCACCACGAAGCACTTCGACGCGATGGCCAAGCTGTGCCTCCTCACGTCGCTGATCGTGCTGTACGCGTACCTGTCCGAGTTCTTCATGGCCTGGTACAGCGGTGAGGAGATCGAGCGGACGGCGTTCTGGAACCGCCTCTTCGGGCAGTACTGGTGGGCCTCCTGGACGATGCTCGTCTGCAACGGCCTCGTCCCGATCATGCTCTGGTTCAAGCGGGTGCGGCATTCGATCCCGGCGCTCTTCGTCATCTCGATCTTCATCAACATCGGGATGTGGTTCGAGCGCTTCGTGATCGTGGTGGTCTCGCTCTCGCACGAGTACGAGCCGTTCGCCTGGGGTGTCTACCGACCGTCCATCACCGAGATGAGCATCATGGTCGGGAGCTTCGCCTGGTTCGGCTTCTGGTTCCTGCTCTTCACCCGGCTCCTGCCGCCCATCGCGATCCAGGAGCTCAAGGAAGTCCTGCCCGCGCCCATGCGTAAGCAGAACAAGGAGGCCCACTGATGAGCCAGCAGGGCCAGGGCATTCTCGCCTCGTACGAGTACCTCGACAGCACGGTCGACGCCATCGAGGGGCTCAAGAAGGCGGGCTTCAAGGACATCAAGGCGTTCGCGCCCTACCCCGAGCACCATATCGAGGACGCGCTCGGCTACGACCAGAGTCCCGTGCGCGTGTGGACGCTGGTCGGGGGCCTCACCGGCACCGCGACCGGGTTCGCGTTCACCACGTGGACGTCCATGGATTGGCCGCTCGTCGTGGGCGGCAAGCCGATCGTCTCGATTCCGGCCTACATCGTCATCGCATTCGAGATGACGGTTCTGTTCGGAGCGCTCGCGACCGTCATCGGACTCTTCGTTCTGAGCCGGCTTCCGAACTTCAAGCCGGCCGTCGTCTACGATCCGGAGTTCACGGCGGGGCGCTACGGCGTCTACGTCGAGGCTACCGGAGACCGCCTCGAGGAGGCGCGCAGGATCATGAACGAGCAGGAACCCATCGAGCTGCGGGAAGGGGAGGCGGCGCATGCGTAACGCCACGGGCACGGCCCGCCGACTCGCCCGCCCGGTCATCGCCGGCCTGGCCATCATCCTGACGGCCGGCGCCTGCAAGCCGCTCGACGACGCCATGGTCATGGTGTTCGGCCGAAGCATGCGCGACCAGCGCACGTTCGATCCGTACGAGCACCCGCTCCAGGCACCGGAGAACTCGTACGCGTTCGCGTCGGGCAACTACCCGGCCGAGGACGGCGTCGTGAACCTCGGCCAGCCGGAGGGCGTCGACGTACCGCGCTTCACCCAGGCCGACCTCGGCACGCCCGGCGTGGGCAACGAGGTCATCCAGGGGCTGGTGAACCCCATCGACCCGAACGACGCCACGGCGATGGCCCGCGGTCAGGAGCTCTACGACCGCTACTGCATCGTCTGCCACGGGCCGGACGGGGTGGGCGCCAACGCGAACATCGCCGCGCTCCATCCGATTCTGCCGGCGTACAACCTCTCGGGTGCGCAGGTCGCCGGATACAGCGACCAGTACCTCTACGCGATGATCCGGGTCGGCCGCGGGCTCATGCCCGAGTACGGTAGCCGCATCACCCACTTCGATCGCTGGAAGATCGTGAACTACGTGAGAACGCTTCAGGCGGGGACGGGCGACTGATGGCACACATCCACGTTCCCTCCGAGGTCCCGGTCCGGTATCTGCCGCGCTCGAAGTCCGCGTCGCGGCTCGTGGGCGGACTTTTCGTGGTCGGCCTGGTCGCCTTCGTCATCCGGCTGGGCCAGGACCCGCTCTCGGCCTGGATCAGCTACGTCACGAACTGGATGTTCTTCACGAGCATCGCCATGGGCGGGGTCATGTTCGCCGTGGCCACATGGATCGTGAAGGCGAAGTGGAACTGGTCGATGCGCCGGGTGAGTCAGGCGTTCGCCGCGTTCCTGCCCATCTCGTTCGTCATGATGCTGCCCATGCTCACCCTCGGGGAGGAGTACTTCCCGTGGATCGAGATGATGGCCGACGACGTCGTCGTGCAGAACAAGGCGGCCTACCTGAACCTGCCGTTCCTCATCTCGCGGAACGTGCTCGGGCTCATGCTGCTGTTCGGCCTGGCGTCGTACTTCGTGTATCTCGCCGTGCGCCCCGACATGGGGCTCGTGGAGGGCGAGGAGGAGGGCGATCCCGCCCGGGCGTCGTGGCGTGAGCGGCTGACCCAGGGGTGGATCGGCCAGGAGCAGGAGGAGGTCGCCAGCTACCACCGGATGACGACCATCGCGCCGGCGATCGTGATGATCTACGCCGTGGTCATGAGCATCGTCAGCTACGACTGGGCCATGTCGCTCGAGCCGCACTGGTTCAGCACCATGTTCGGCGCCTGGTTCTTCATGGGCGCGTTCTGGGGCGGCATCGCCTCGACCGCGCTGTGGGCGCTGTACCTGCGGACCCAGCACAAGGATTTCGCGAACCACATCGGGCTGCAGCAGCGGCACGACATCGGCAAGCTGACCTTCGCGTTCACGGTGTTCTGGACCTACCTGTTCTTCAGCCAGTACATCGTCATCTGGTACGGCAAGCTGCCCTGGGAGCAGGCCTGGATCATCAACCGGTCCGGGCCGGTGTGGGGCAAGTTCTCGCTGCTCGTGATCGTGCTCTGCTTCCTGGTGCCGTTCGTCGGGCTCATCGGCCGGAAGGCGAAGATGAAGCCGAAGCTACTCGCGTTCTTCGCTTCGGTGATCATGGTCGGGCTCTGGCTCGAGCGGTACGGCCTGGTCGCGCCGTCGCTCTGGCACGAGGGCGACCCGGTGTTCACCATCTGGCATCCGCTCATCGGATGCATGTTCCTCGGTCTCTATATCGGCGCGGTGCGGTGGTTCCTGAGCACCTTCCCCGCCATGCAGCTGTGGCAGCCGATGGTCGATCCGGAGACGGTCGAGGCGGAAGTGCCGCGCGACCTGGAAGCGCACGGGTACGGGCGGCTGGGCACGGGCTGAGGCCGCTCTTCAGCGCGTGCCCTCCAGGAAGCGGTTGATCTCGGCGGCTGCCCGGTCGCAGAGGGTGCGGTCGGGGTACAGGATGGGCGTGAGGGAGGCCCGTCGGTTGCCTTGTAGCTCCAGTCCGACCCCGTAGACGGGGTCGCCGTCGGAATCGGAGTCACGGGTCACGACCGCCTCCCGGATCTCCGCCAGCCGGATCTGCTCGCGTCCCGTATGGAACGGGGCCCGCCGCGAGATGACGACTGTCCGCCGGACGGGATCGATGACGGTGCGGTGGCCGCGGGCCTCGTGGAGGATCCAGGCCCCGGCACCCATGACGGCCAGGCTCACGGCCCAGGCCACGCCCCGCTCCCAGAGCCCCACTTCGTAGAGGTTCACGAAGCCGCCGAGGAGCCCGTAGACGAAGATCCCGCCGATGGCCACGAAGAAGACGCCCAGAACGGGAACCGGGCCGGCGGATGCTTCCACCACCAGCTGGCTCCCGTCCTGGCGCACGACTACGGGGTCCTTCATCGGATCACTCCGAGTACAGGTCGGCCGCCGCGCGCGCCGACGTCACGATCCCGCGGATCATCGCGGACGAGAAGCCGGCGTGCTCCATCTCGTTCAGGCCGGTGATGGTGCACCCGCGCGGAGTCGTCACCCGGTCGATCTCGCTCTCGGGGTGCGCGCCGGTGCGGAGTGCGAGCGCGGCGGCCCCCTTGGCAGTCTGGGCCGCCAGCAGCGCCGCATCCTCCGGATGGAAGCCGATCTCGATGCCGCCCTGGCCCGCGGCCCGCACGCAGCGGAGGAAGAACGCGATCCCGCAGGCGCAGAGCGCGGTCGCCGGCACGATCATGTCCTCGGGGATGACCAGGGTGCGGCCCACGACGTCGAAGAGCTCCTCGGCTTCGCGGAGGATGTCGGCGCTGCCCCCCTCCTCGCCCGCGAGGCACGTCATCGACTCGCCGATCATGACCGCGGTGTTCGGCATGGCGCGCACGATGGGGACCGACGTGCCGCCCGCGGCCTTCCGGATCTCGTCGATCGAGGCGCCCGACACGACGGAGATCAGCCGATGCCGTCCGGACTCCAGCGCCGGCCCGATCTCGCCCAGGAGCGCGCCGAGCTGCTGCGGCTGCACGGCGAGCACGATCAGATTCGCCCCCCGCACCGCCTCGGCGTTCGAGTCGGTCACCACGAAGCCCTCCGCGGAGAGGGCCGCCAGCTTCTCGGGGTGGCGGCGGGTCACGACGATGCGGCCCGCCTCGAACGAGCCCGCGCGGGCCCAGCCACGTGCCAGCGCCTCGCCCAGATTGCCGCCGCCCAGGATGGCCACGTCATACAGCTTCTCGCTCACGGGTCCCCCTTCAGGATGCGCGGACGGATAGCGGGCCGCCGCGCGGTGTATTCGGAGTCGTCGCCGGTCGCACGCCCCTCGCGTGCCTCCCGGGTTCGTGGCTAACGTAATCGATCGCAACGTCACACGGAGCCTCGCCTATGCACTGCAAGACACCTCGTTCGTCACTCTTCCCGCTCGCCCTTCCGCTCGTGCTCCTTACGCTGGCCGCGTCGGGCTGCCTGCAGGACGAGCCCGCGGGTCCCTCGGTCGACTACCAGGTCATCGAGGACGTCACGTTCGCCGAGAGTCTCGGCATCGATCTCGACGCGATGACCGTGACCAGCGAAGGCATCTACATCCAGGATCTCGTCGAAGGCGCCGGCCCCGAAGCCGACTTCGGCGACCAGGTCGCGATCGTCTACAGCGGATACCTGAACACCGGCGTTCAGTACCTCCAGGAAGACACCATCGAGTTCCAGCTCGGTGGAGAGATCGTGCCCGAGGGCGTGCACCTGGCGATGCTCGGGCAGCAGGCGGGCGGCGAGCGCCTCATGGTGATCCCACCGCGGTACGGGTACGGCGCGCGCTCGTACGAGAACGTGCCGGCCGGGTCGATTCTGATCTTCCGGGTCGAGCTGCTGGAGCTGATCGGCTAGCGGGCCTGGCTGGCCTGCGGCCGGTTCGCTCGCCAGGGCATCTGATTCGAATGAGCCGGGGCTTGGGTGCGGGCTGTGGTCTCTTCCGCGCGGGCCATTCGAAAGTCGTTCGAACGTCGAACGAGTTGGAACGTGGGTCGGGTGGCGACGCCAGGGAGGATTCCCGCGTAGTACCTGCGCCCGGCAGCCGGCGTCCTCGCCACGGTGACGGCAGAGATCGTTCGAACCTCGAACGAGTTTCAACCCTGCGGGGAAGACATCACCCCTGCGCGCTCGGCTGAGGATGCGCGCCGGGACGACGGGGGCTAATATCCGCCGCTCCCCCCCCCGCCCCAGCCGGAGTTGATTCCTTGAGCATGCGTCCACCCCTCGACAGGCCCTCTCTGGACTCGGCGGGCCGACTCTCCCGGCGCGACTTCGCCAAGGCGATGGGCGTCCTGGCACTCGGAACGCAGCTCCCGGGCTGTTTCGGGGGTGACGGCGGGGGGAGGGGGAGGGCCGCCCACGGGCCGTTCGTGCCGCACGCCGGTCCCGGCGGGATGACCGTGCTGTCGGACCTCCGGGTACCGATGCGCGACGGCGTCCACCTCGCGACGGACGTCTACCTGCCGGCAGTCGACGGCGAGGCGCTCCCCGGGCCGTTCCCCGTCATCCTGGAGCGGACACCCTACGGCAAGACGCGGCCGAGCCGGAGCGAGCGGTCGCGCGCGGAGCCCGACGAGGCGAAGGGGCGGGCCGAGGTCGCGCGCATGTTCGTCGATCGCGGCTTCGCGGTCATCTACCAGGACAACCGCGGCCGCTACGACTCGGAGGGGACGTACACGAAGTACCTCGACAACGTCGAGGACGGATACGACTGCTGCGCGTGGATCCTCGATCAGCCCTGGTGCGACGGGCAGATCGGGACGATGGGGCTGTCGTACGCCGCTCACACCCAGGCCGCGCTGGCCTCGGCGGGCGCGCCCGGGGTGGCGTCGATGTTCATCGATTCGGGCGGCTTCTCGAACTCGTACCAGGGCGGGATCCGGCAGGGGGGCGCGTTCGAGCTGAAGCAGGCCACGTGGGCCTACCGGAACGCCCTCGTGAGCCCCGAGGTGCTGGCCGATCCCGAGCTCAAGCGCCGCATGGAGGCCGTCGACATCCATCAGTGGTTCCGGGAGATGCCGTGGGCACCCGGACGCTCGCCCGTGAGCCTGGCCCCCGACTACGAGGCGTATCTCTTCGAGCAGTGGACGCGGGGTGAGTTCGACGACTACTGGAAGCACCCGGCCATCTACGCCGCGGGATACTGGGAGAACTGGCCCGACGCGCCGATCGCGCTGATGTCTTCCTGGTTCGACCCGTATCCGCGCACGACCATCGAGAACTATCTGGGGCTGAACGCCCTCGGGAAGGGGCCGCTCACCCTCATCATGGGACCGTGGACGCACGGTGACCGCTCGCTGACCTACGCCGGCGACGTCGACTTCGGGTCCGCCGCGACGCTCGACGGCCAGGTGGCGTCGGACTTCTGGGAGCTCCGACTCCGCTGGTTCGAGCATTGGCTGAGGGGGGTCGACAACGGCGTCGACGCCGAGCCCGCGGTCCGCTACTTCGTCATGGGCGGGGGGAGCGGGCTCACGAACGCCGACGGTCGCATGGACCACGGCGGGCGCTGGCGGACCGCCGCCGAATGGCCGATCCCGGGCACGATCGAGCAGCCGTACTACCTCGGCGTGGGCGGAACGCTGACTCCCGAGCCGCCCGACGTGGAGAACGCGTCCCGACGGTACGAGTACGACCCTCGCAGTCCCGTGCCGAGCATCGGCGGGACCATCACGTCCGGCGCGCCGATCATGGCGGGGGGTGCCTACGACCAGCGCGAGTCGTCGGAGTTCTACGGCTCGACGCCTCCTTACCGGCCGCTCGCCGAGCGTCAGGACGTGCTCGTCTTCCAGACGCCGCCCCTCGAGCAGGACGTCGAGGTGACGGGCCCGCTCATGGTGCGCCTCTGGATCAGCTCGGACGCCCCGGACACCGACTTCACCGCGAAGCTCGTCGACGTGTATCCCCCGAACGAGGATTACCCCGAGGGATACGCGATGAACGTCACCGACGGGATCATCCGGGTGCGCTACCGCGACTCGTGGGAGCAGCCCGAGCTCATGGAGCCCGGCGAGGTCTACGAAGTGACCATCGAGGCGTTTCCGACCAGCAATCTGTTCGCGCGCGGGCACCGGATCCGGCTCGACGTGTCGAGCAGCAACTACCCGCACTTCGACCTGAACTTCAACACCGGAGAGCCCGAGGGGCTCGCGACGCACAGCCGGGTGGCGACGAACACGGTCTATATGGACCGGACGCGGCCCTCACATGCCGTGCTGCCGATCGTACCCGCGTCATGACGGAGTCCGTCGAGTCTTGAGCATGGCGTCAGTGCGTCATGAGTATGTCATACTCATGCTGGCCGCCGTATTGGCCTCCTGCTCGGCCCCCGACCCGGCGCGCCGCGGCGTGGAGTGCCTGGCGCCCGCGGCCGCCGGAGGGGGCTGGGACCTGACCTGCCGGGTCACCGGCCGGATCCTGACCGATCTCGCGCTCGTACCGGGCGCGGTCTCGACGGTGAACATGCCGGGGGCCGGCGGGGGTGTCGCGTTCGCCCACGCGGTGGCCCAGCGGAACGACGACCCCAACGTGCTGATCGCCGCGAGCCCGGCGACGACCCTCCGGCTCGCGCAGGGGCAGTTCGGACACCTGGAAGCGGACGACGTGCGCTGGGTCGGCGCGATCGGAGCGGAGTACGGTATCGTGGCGGTCGACGCGGACGCGCCGTGGCAATCGCTCCGCGAGCTGCTCGAGGACTGGGCGGCGAGCCCGGACGAGATCGTGGTGAGCGGCGGGAGCGCCGTGGTCGGCCAGGATCACATGAAGATCCTGCTGCTCGGGCGGGAGGCCGGGATCGACCCGCTCCGCGTGCGGTACGTCCCGTTCGACGGCGGCGGGGAGGCACTCACCGCGCTGCTCGGCGGCTTCGTCCACGTGTTCAGCGGCGAAGCGTCCGAGGTCGAGAGCCACCTCGAGACCGGCTCGATCCGGGTGCTCGCGGTGCTCTCGCCCGGGCCGCTCGACGGGCTGCTGGCCGGCGTCCCCACCGCGATCGAGCAGGGATACGACGTGGAGTGGGTCACGTGGCGGGGCTTCTATGTCCCTGGTGGACTGAACGATACGGAGTACGACGCCTGGGTGGAGCGGCTCCGGGCGGTGGGTGAGTCCGAGGCGTGGGCGACCGCCCGGGCGCAGGCCCGACTCCGGCCGTACTTCCTGGTCGGCGAGCCGTTCGAGGCGTTCGTGATGGAGCAGGTCGACGCGTTCAGCGGCCTCGCGCGGGAGATGGGGGTGATCCGGTGACCGGGGCGGACCGATGACGGCCTCCCGCGCCCCGCTCATCGCGGCCCTCGGCGTCGTCGTGGCCGCCGCCGCCATCGCGCTCGAGGCCACCACGTTCGACGTGGCGTTTCCGACCGATCCGCTCGGGCCCAAGGCGTTCCCGATGGTCGCCGCGGTGCTGCTCGCCATGGGAGGCCTCGCGTTGGTGCGGAGCGCGCGGGCGGACCGGGTGAAGGCGGCCCGGGCGGAGGCGGACGGGGCAGAGGCGGGCGTCGGGCGCGGGATCGCGGGCGCGGACGGTGGCGAGACGGGTGCGGACGGCCCGGAACCCGGCGCCGCCCGCCGGATCGCGCTCGGCACCGTCAGCTTCGTCGTGTACGCCTTCCTGCTGGCCCCGCTCGGCTTCGTGCTCGCCACCACCCTCGAGTTCGCCGTGCTGGCCCGCCTGTTCGGGGGGCCCACAGCCCGTGGCGCCGCGGCCGGGCTCGTCTTCGCGCTCCTGCTCTACGCGCTCTTCGTATACGGGCTCGGGCTTCCGCTCCCGCTCGGTATCCTCGAAGCCTGAGCAGGACCACGACTTGGACGCCCTCTCCCAGCTAGCCGTCGGCTTCTCGGTCGCGCTCCAACCGCTCAACCTGAGCCTCGCCCTCGGGGGCGTGGTGGTCGGCACCGTCGTCGGCATGCTTCCCGGCATCGGCCCGATCAACGCGATCGCGATGCTCATCCCGCTCCTCTACGCTGTGGGGCTGCCGCCCGAGTCGTCCCTCATCCTGCTCGCGGGCATCTACTACGGATCGCAGTACGGCAACTCGATCAGTACCATCCTGCTCAACGTCCCCGGGACCGCGTCCGCGGTGGTGACCGCCATCGACGGGCACCAGATGACCAAGCAGGGGCGGGGCGGTGAGGCCCTCGCACTCGCCGCGGTGTCGTCGTTCGTGGGGGGCACGCTCTCGATCCTCGGGCTGATCTTCCTGGCGCCCGCCCTTTCGCGCTGGGCCATCCGCTTCGGCCCCGCCGAGTACTTCGCGCTCATGGTCTTCGCGTTCTCGGCTCTCTCCAGCGTCTCGGGCAAGAGCGTTCCGCGCGCCCTCGCGGCCACCGGCCTCGGCCTCTTCCTCGCGACCATCGGCATGGATCCGAACAGCGCCGTGCCCCGTTACACGTTCGGGCAGCTCCGCCTCTTCGACGGGCTCGACTTCGTGGTCGTCACCATCGGGCTCTTCGCGGTGAGCGAGGTGCTCCTCGTGCTGGAGAAGACCGAGTGGGGGGGCGAGGCGGCGGCCCGGTACGGCAAGGTGTCGATGAAGCTCGGTGCCATGTTCCGGTCGTTCTGGACGATGATCCGCGGGAGCGTCGTGGGGTTCTTCGTCGGCGTGCTCCCGGGCGCGGGTGGCACCATCGCCGCCTTCCTGTCGTACAGCGTCGAGGAGAAGATGGCCGGTGAGGGCGGCCGCTTCGGGCGCGGCGACGAGCGTGGCGTGGCCGGTCCGGAGGCGGCCAACAACGCGGCCACCACGGGTGCCATGATCCCGCTTCTCACCCTGGGGATCCCCGGCAGCGGCACCACGGCGGTCCTGCTCGGCGCCCTCCTCGGACTCGGGCTCGCGCCCGGCCCACTGCTCATCGAGCGCAATCCCGAGGTCTTCTGGGGGCTCGCGGCCTCGATGTACGTCGGCAACGTTTTCCTCCTCCTGCTCAATCTTCCCCTGGTCGGGCTGTTCGTACGGGTGCTCAGGCTGCCGCGCTGGATCCTCATGCCGGGTGTCGCCGCGCTCTCGTTCGTGGCCGTGTACGCCGTGAACCAGAGCCCGTTCGACCTCGTGCTCATGGCCGGGTTCGGCCTGCTCGGGTACGGGATGAGGAAGGGCGGCTTCCCGCTCGCGCCGGTGATCCTCGGCCTCGTGCTCGGACCGCTCATGGAGAAGAACCTGCGCCGTGCCTTGGCTTTGAGCGGGGGCGAGTGGAGCGTGATGTTCTCGAGCTCGCTCGCCATCGGGCTCTGGGCGATGGCTGTGGCGGCGCTGGTCGTGCCGTGGGCGCTCGGGGCGAGACGGCGTGCGCGGGCGCTGGCCGGATCGGGGATCGGGGCGGAATAATGGGTCGCGACGCCGTTTCACGGGGTAACACGTCGGCGATCCCGTGTCGTGGCGCGCCTTCTGCAGTAGTTTAGGGGACGCGGTTCGCGACTTTCGCGCACCGCAAGTCATCACAGGGCCGGCCCGCTTCCGGGCGCGCCGACTCTCATCCTCTCGGTGGAGGGTTCCGGATCCGATGAATACGATGTCGTTGGGCCGTCGCACGCTGATCGTCGCTACGCTCATGGGTGCCATGGCCATTCAGGGTTGCTCCTCGAACCTCCGTACCGGCGCCCTGGGGGGCGCGGCCGCGGGGGCCGTCGTCGGCGGCCTCACCAGCGGAACCGCCCGCGGAGCGATCATCGGCGCGGCCGTCGGCGGCGCTGCCGGTGCGGCCATCGGCGCCGTCATGGACAGCCAGGCCGAGGACCTGCAGGACAAGCTCCCGAACGCTCGGGTGGAGCGGGTCGGTGAAGGCATCGCCGTCACCTTCGACTCCGGCATCTTGTTCGGCTTCGACTCGTCGGACCTGCAGGGGGCCGGTCAGCAGAATCTGAGCGACCTCGCGGCGTCCCTCGAGGAGTACGAGGGCACCGAGGTTCTCGTCGTGGGCCACACCGACTCGGTCGGCTCGGACGCGTACAATCAGGGCCTGTCGGAGCGGCGCGCGGCGTCCGCCCGGAGCTATCTGATCGGGGCTGGGCTCGAAGCCGGACGGGTGCGCGCGGTCGGCATGGGCGAGACCGAGCCCATCGCCTCGAACGACACGGACGCCGGCCGGCAGCAGAACCGCCGTGTCGAGGTCGCGATCTTCGCCAGCGACGACATGCAGGCCGAGATGCTCCGCCGCCACGGCGGCTGAGCGAACGGACCACTGAGCGCAAGCGAAGCCCCCGGTGCCGCCGAGTTGGAAGCGGCGCTGGGGGCTTTGTTGCCTCTGGGGGTGGCGGTCGTCGTGTGGTCGCCGGCGCTTGGAGAGGCGGAGCTCGGACCCCGGGAGGCCGAGGCGGTGGCGCGGGCCGTGCCGAAGCGCCGCGTCGAGTTCGCCCGTGGGCGGGCGTGTGCGCGGGAGGCGCTGCGTAGGGCGGGGTACGGGGCGGAGGCCCCCGACTTCGTCGAGATCCCGGTGGGCGCTTCGCGCGAGCCCGTCTGGCCCGGCGGCTTCACCGGGTCGATCACACACTGTGACGGGTTCGTCGCGGCGGTGGCGGCGCGCACCGACGTGGTCCGCGGCATCGGGTTGGACGGGGAGGTCGACCGGCCGCTTCCCGACGGGGTGCCTGCTCAGGTGATCACGCCGGAGGAGGCGGATGCGCTGCCTGATTCGAGCCAGCACATCATTTGCTTTTCCGCCAAGGAATCCATCCACAAGGCCGTCTTCCCGCTGACGGGGATGTGGCTGGACTTTCTCGACGTGGCGGTGGAGTTGGACTCGGGAGGGTTCCGAGCCCGGCATGCCGCGGGTGCCGAGGCCCGCGTGCCGGAGATCGAGGTCTTGCGAGGGCGTTACGTCCGGATGGGCGGGCTGGTCGTGGCGGTCGGCTGGATGCCCTGCCTCTGACGCGGCCGGCGTGGCGGCCGATGCCGGGTGGACCTGCTCAATCCATGCCCGGCACCAGCGCGTCGATCCGCTCCTCCAGCCGCGCTCGCATGGCCTCCACCTCCGCCCGCTGCTGCTCCACGCGGTCGGCGATCTGCGTCTGGACCGCGTCCACCCGGCCGCGTGCGTCCTGCACGAGCGGCTGAACGCGCCGGTCGACCTCTTCGCGGAGCCGTGCCTCGGCGGCTTCGATCTCCCGGCCGAGCTCCCGGCGGAGGCTCTCCGCCACCGCGGACCCGATGTTCGAGTCGACGGAGATGGATGGGCTCTCGATGCTGCCGCTCAGACCCATGGTCAGCTCCACCTGCTGGAGGCTCGCGACCGTGCGCCAGAGGAGGTCGCGGGCCCACTCGGCGGTGCCGACCTGGAGGTCCGCGGCGGAGGTGCCGGTGAGGGACTCGGCGAGGGTGCGGGGCTGCTGGACGGCGGCCCCGCCGGATCCGGCGCTCCCGGTCTCGGTGCCGCTCCCGCCATCCAGGCGGAGCCACTGCACGTTGTCCGAGCTCCAGTGGAGCCGCGCGTCGATCTCCCCGCCGACCCGGAGCAGGTCGAAGTCGACGTCGCCGAGGCCCAGATCGAGCCGGGCGTCGAGGGCGTCGAGGGCGAGCATCGGGAGCCCGATCCCGTCGAGGTCGAGGGAGACCGAGTCCCGCAGGAGCTCCGTGGTGTGATCGAGCACGGCCGATAGGCTGAGGCCCGCGGGACCCTGCACGCTCCCGGTGCGTCCCACGACGAGCTCGAGTGGGCGTCCGACCAGCGTCGGCTGTGACGTCAGGTTGCGGAGGTCGGCCGTGTACTGCCCGGCCGCCAGCCCCTCGCCGGCGATCTCCAGACCCAGCTCACCCTGCTCCAGCAGGAACGACGGATACGTGGCGCGTCCCGGGAACTCGACCGTCGTCCCCTGGGCCCGGGCGCGGTTCGGTCCCGGCCGGTTCCGCGGATCGAGGCCGGGCGGGAGGTAGCGCTCGGCGGTCTGCGCCCAGTAGAGCACGGGCTTGAGCCAGTTGAGCGCGGTGCCGCCGAAGATGGCCGGGGACAGGTCCGGCCCCTCGAGCGACGGGAGGTTCAGCAGGCTGCGCGCGTAGGCCAGGTCGGCCGTCCGCATCTCCGGGAATTTGGCCACGCCCGAGCGGAGTGACTGCACGCCGCCGCGCACCTCGTCGTCGAGGGCGGCGATCTCGTCCTGAAGGCTGGTCAGGCGGTCCAGCGCCGTGCGCCCGTCGCGCACCAGGCCCGGCACCTGGGTCGCTGTGAGGGGGGTGAGCCGGAAGCTCTCGAGCCGCTCGACCACGGCCTGGAGCGAGTCGATGCGCGGTCGGGGATCCAGGGATTCGATGCGGTCCTGCCATCCTTCCCGCAACGAATCCGCGCGCCCGGCCAGGGCCCGCGCGTGCTGCACCGTGCGGAGGCTGTCCGTCGAGATCGCGTCGGTGCGCACCACGGTCGAGAGGCCCTCGAGGCTCAGCGGCGGCAGATCGATCTGGTCCGCCCAGGCATCGATCTCCCGGAAGAGCGCGCCCGACTCGGGGTCGGGATTCTCGAGCGCCCCGGACGTCTCCCGCGGCGTGTTGAAGCGGACGCCGGTCACCACCAGGTCCTGCACCACGACCTTCTTGGTGAGGAGCGGCTCCAGCATGAGATCGACCAGGACCTCCTCGGCCTCGAAGAGGTTGGTCATCGGCGCGTTCGGGTTCGTCACCTGGAGGCCCGTCAGGCGGACGCTCCCCTCGGTCGGGCGAACGTCGGCGGCGTCGAGATCGACCCTCGCGCCCACGATCGACGCGCCCGTGGACTCGACGCTCCGCTCCACGAGCCGGTCGGCCCAGAGCCACCAGGCGCCGGCGAGGAGCAGGCAGAGGACGAGGAAGACGACGAGCCCGGGCGGGCGGAGGATGTGGGACTTCCGGCGCGCGCCGGAGCGGGCGGGAGCCTCGGGGGCGGTCGGGCCCTCGGACGCAGTGGATTCCCGGCGGTGGTCCTTTGGCTGGTCGCTCATGGCCGGAACATCCGGTAGGTGTTGTAGAGCTTCGAGCCCCGGACCGCCTTGAAGAACTTCGCGTCCTTGTACCGCTCGTAGATCGTGGCCCGGTAGCGTGCGACGCCGAAGCGGGCCGCGAAGAAAATCGGGATCGACAGCGCGAGCCAGCCCACGAAGCTGCCGACCACGATGGTGTTCGTCGGGTTGGCGAGCGCGATCACCGGCGTGTTGTACGCGGCGGCCCAGACGGGTCGGAGCCCGTCGGCGTCCATGAGCAGCGCACGGCCGATCTGGTCGAACGCCGGATCGAGCAGGAAGCCCACCGGCGTGAAGATCATCCAGCCGAGCATCGCCCCGGGGACCGACACCCGGAAGAAGAGGATCGCCAGGACGACGAGCAGGTTGTGCAGGTTGAGGAGCGGCGTGAGGCCGAGGCACGCGCCCACGGCGATGCCTGCGGCGACCTGGCCGGGCGTCCCCTCCGAGTTCAGCGCCTTCACGAGGCTCTGGACGAGCTTGATGATCCAGTACATGCGCGGAATCTAGACGCAATCCCGAAGAGACGCACGGAGGGCGGGCAGACGGGTACGCGGGCACTCGGTCGATGGCGCCGGGTCCGACGACCCACCGAGGGAGAGCACCGTGAGCATCAGGACCCACATCAACCTGTGTGCCGAGGAGATCCGGCGGGATCAAGCGGCTGCTTGGGTTGTGAGCTTTCTTCCGCGACTTCGAGAATCGTTCGAGGTTCGAACGATCTCGTCCGTGACAGCCACGATCGCGTAGGTTCCGGGAGGGCAGGTGTGGTGGGGAAATCCACGCAGTGGTTCACCGGAGGGCGCCTCCCGAAGTCGTTCGACTTTCGAACGACTTTCGAACTGCGTCCCCACGGACCGCGCCGGACGCCGCCCGACAGCCCTCTACAGTGTCGCGCATGGGGCGGGGGAGGGATCTGCGGACGATTGGGGCACGCGTTGGGAGGAGGGCGCGTCCGTGGGGGCGCTTTGGGGGCGTCCGGCGGGGGGAGAACTGCACGATCGTGCAGGGTTGCAGCACCAGATAGAGGGTTTTCCCCGCTATGCGGGGAAAAGTCCACATTCATTGCCGGGCGCGACCGCGGCCGTGCGGTTTGCATCGGCTGGCGGGGCAAATCGACACAGAGGCGGGAAGGACCTGCACGATTGTGCAGTTGTCCCCGGGCGGCGCTCCTCGCGTCCTGTCCGCCGTCGCGTCCCGGCGTTCCCTTCGCGTCCCGGCGGTCCCTTCGCGTCCTAGCGGTCCGTTCGCGGCCCGGCCGTCCTGTCGCGCCTGGCGCCCTTCGCGTCCTGGCGTCCCCTCGGCGCCCCTCCCGCCCTGGCGCCTTCCTACTGCAGTGGCGTCCCCTCCCGCCCCGGCGTCCCGTCCTGTCCCGGCGCCTCCGGCGTCCGTTCCACCAGAAGCCCCCGATCCAGAGCCAGCCCGAACCACACCCAGTTGTGGTCGTAGTAGCGGTCCGGGGCGGCGAGCAGGAGCGAGAGGGAGGCCGCGTCGAGCCGTGGCTCGAGCACTTCGGTCGCGAGGTCCGGCGCGTACCGACGCGCGGCCGGCAGGAGGGCGGCGTAGAACGTGGTCGATTGATCGCCCGTCTGGCGGGTGCCGTCCATGTCGTAGCTCGACGCGATTCCCGACTGGTCCGCGAGCAGCTCGAGGGTGGACCTCACGCCCAGTGGATCCGCGCACGCCCGTGCCCGACCATGCAGCCCGCAGTCCGCTTCAACCCGCCAATACAGCCGAACCGCATCGAAGGAGAATACTGTTTCTAATTCTGTGTCCGGGGACAGCGGCTCGGGCGCGCCATCGAGTGCGAGGTGGAAGAATGCCGGGGGAAGGGCATGCTCTGGGGCGGCGAGCCAGCGTTCCAAGATGTCGTAGCCTATGTCGGTGACCCGGTCCCAGCCCCCGGCCGGGTCCACGGACGCGAACCAGGGATGCGCGTACGGGACGAAGTAGGAGAGGTTGGCGACACGCTCGTCCACGGCCCAGTCGCCGGCGGCGGGGAACCAGGTGGGGGCGCCGTCTCCGGAATCGAGGGGTGGGGCCGGAGTCGGGGGTCGGGCCGGGGGCCGGGTCGGGGCCCGGGGCGGCGCGAGGGCCAGCCCAGCGTGCGTCCGCACGGCCCGGACGATCTCCGCGCCCCGGTCGCGCAGCGCATCATCCCCGAACACCTCGGCGGCCATGAGCAGCGCCCAGGCGATCTCCATGTCACCGTCGGTCGCGGTGTTCGGGTCGACGACACGGCCCCCGTCCTCCGGGGTCCAGAGCCAGGAATGAAGCCCGTCGGGGCGCTGGAGGTGGGCCTCGGTCCACGACGCGATCCGCCGGAACGCGGCTTCGTCCCGCTCCCAGACCGCACGGAGGAGCGCGTAGCCCTGTCCCTCGGAAGTCACGCGGCCGCCGTCCCGTCGAGGGTCGAGCACGTATCCGTCGGGATGCACGTATTGGCGGAGGTAAACCGTCCAGGCGTCCTCCAGAAACGCGTCCGCGGCGTCGCGCCGGTCGGAACAGGAGGCCGTCACCAGCACGAGCGACAGGGCGAGGCCGGTGGCGAGCCTGCGCCGCATAGGATCAGCGGGGGGCGCGGCCGAGCGGCAGCGACAGCTCGGTCCCGATCCGGAAGAGATCGTAGACGCGGCCCTGCTTCAGATAGCGCCCCTCCAACCGCAGGTCGCCGAGCGCGGTGCCGAGCGTGAGTCCGAGGCGCCCTTCGATCCCGAGCCCGCTGTCTCCGGGGAGCCGGTAGCCGTGCGGGTTCGCCCGACCGTCGAGCGTCACCGACCCGAAGGTCCGGCTCGCCTCGGCGGCTAGGCCGAGCGCGACGAAGCTCGAGGGGCTCGCATAGCTCGGGCGCGCGGTCCGGTACCCTTCCGCGTAGACGTTGGGTGTGAGGGCGAAGGACGCATCCGCTCTCTCGTGGAGCGGCAGGCGCCATTGCGCGTATCCGAACGCCCGATCGTTCCCGTCGGAGTAGCGCGCCAGACCGATCTCGGCATGGACGCTCCGGTCGACGGGGCTCCGGGGCGTGCTCGACGCGGCCGCGCGGACCTCACTCACCATGAGGTCCGGATCGAGCGCGCCGAGGTTCGAGACGCGGGCGTACTCCGGCGCGCCGCGGCGCTCGGCCTCGGACCAGACCGGTACGCGGGACACGTCGAGCGACCACCGGACCGCGCCGAGCGTCTCCCAGGTGGCGCCGAGCCCACCCAGCACGCGGGTGCCTCCGCCCTCGGCCGCTTCGAGCCCGAGGCGCCCGTCGAGCCACAGCGCCGGGGAAACGAACAACGAGTCCGCGCCCAACACGAAGGCCGTGCCGTCCCCGGTGGCGCCGAGCTGCGAGGCGCTCCGGTGGCGCACCTCGGCCGAGATGGCCGGCGCGCCGAACGACGCGGGCCGGAGCGCGGCCCCGGCCCAGACGGTGGTCACGTCCAGATCGCGCGCGTCGCTCCCGCCCGTGATGCCGACCTCTGCCCGCGGCCGGGCACCGTGCTCGAGGGCACGGTCGACGTGCTGCACGTCGGTGTCGGCCGCCCCGGCCCTGTGGGCGTCCGCGACGGCTTCCCGCGCCCGGGCGGCATCACCGCGGGCTTCGAGGACCTCGGCGCGGAAGATGCGAGCCTCGATCGCCAGTCGGGGGTCTTCGCCGGAAAGGGCCTGCTCGCCGGCCGCCGTCTGTTCGTTGAGCCTACGGGGCGAGGCGAGCCGCCCGTCCAGCGCCCGAAGCGCGGCCAGGGTCCGGCCCCGTAGCCGGTGGATCCAGGCCTCCACGAGCGCGCCCTCGAGGGACGAGGCGTCGGCGTGGGCCTCCCTCTCCAGCGCCTCGATCGCGGCCTCCGCCTCCGCGTGGCGGTCCAGGAGCGCCAGAAGGTGCGCGTACCGAGCCCGTGCGAGGGGCTCGTCGGGGTCGGCGGCGGCCCGACGCGCCCAGGGCTCAGCCTGCGCGTGCTTTCCGGCGGCCATCCAGGCGCTCGCGACCTCTGCGGCGAGCCCGGGATCGGCCTCGGTCGCAGAACCCACCGCGCGCTCGTACTGCACCGCGGCTTCCCCGAACGCACCGGTCCCGGCGAGCGCCCGCGCCAGCGCGAGGCGGGCCTCGTCATCTCCGGGCGCGGCGGTCAGGTACGCCTGGTACGCCTCGACCGCGTCTGCCGCCCGGTCCTGCTGCAGGAGCGCGAGGGCGACCCCCGGTCCGGCGGGGTCCGCGGGGCCGCCAAGTCGGACGGCCTCCCGGTACGCCGACTCCGCGCCCTGGGCGTCGCCCAGGGCCATGCGCAGGTCCCCGATCGAACGGTGAACGGCCGGATCCTCCGGCGTCAGATCACGCACGCCTTCGTAGCCCGCCAGCGCGCCCTCCAACCCCCCGGAACGCCAGAGCAGGCCGGCCCACCAGCGCCGTTCCTCCACGTCGAGCGGCCGGAGGCGGGACAGGGCGCCGAGCGCCTCGGCCGCCTCGGACGGGCGGCCCGTGGCGTCCGCGACGCGCGCGGTGAGCAGCAGCTCCGAGGCCTCGGACGGTGTGGGATCGCCGCCCGTCCGGGCCGCGGCCAGCGTTCGGTAAGCACCTTCGGCGTCTCCGGCCTCGAAGCGCGCCCGGGCCAGGAGCCCGGCCGGTCCGCCGGTCGGTCCGGCCGCCGGCCCGTCGGCACGCCCGCCAGCCACCCCACCTACGCGCCCTCCAGCTGCCCCCTCGGCCGGATCGAGCAGCCGAACCGCATCGTCGGGCCGTCCCGCCCACAGGCTCAGCCGCGCCGCGTGGACCGCCCGCGGTCCACCCTCGGTGGCTACCTCGTCGATCGCGTCTCCGCCGAGCAGCGCGCCCAGCGCTTCCTCGAACCGCTCTCCGGCCTCGAGGAGCGCGACGACCTCGGCACGTGCCCCCTCATCCGACGGGTCGGCGGCCAGCCGCGCCCGCCAGAACGCCAGCGCTCCCGCGGGATCCGCGGGCGGAGTGTCCCGGAGGCGCGCGGCCTCGGCCTCCGCTTCCGCCCGGGCGGCGGCCTCGCGGGCGGCGCGGATCCGGCGTGTTTCCGCGTCCGCGACGAGCACCGACAGCTCCTCGACCGCGCCGCTCCCGGCCGGCAGGGCCTGGAGCTGGGCGCGGGCAGCCTCGAGCTCGTCCGCCCAGAGCGCCGTCCGGACCGCGAGCTCGCGGGTGTCCGCCGACACCGGCGCCCGTTCGAGCACCTCCAGCGCCTCGTCGTGCGCCCCGCGCTCGTTCAGCATCCAGGCGTAGGCGAGCGCGCCTTCCGCGTCGAGGGCACGGTCACGGTGGAGCGCGTCGTACGAGTCGAGTGCCTCCTGCTCGCGCCCCGCGGCCTGGGCGAGCCGGGCGCGTGTCCGACGGGTGTCCAGGTCCGGATCCGCATCGGGGCCGGAGCCGTGCGTCGCCTCGAGGAGGTCGAGCGCGAGAGCTGGCCGGCCGGCCTCCTCGGCGAGGGCGATCGCGCGTGCCCGTTGCGCGGGGTCGGCGTCGGCCATGCGCATGCTCGAGAGCGCGCGGGCCGCCGCGTCCGCGTCATCCAACGCCAGGCGCACTTCGGCGAGCCCGAGCGCCGCCTCCGGCCGCCCGGCATCGACTTCCAAGGCCTGCTCGAAACGCCCGGCGGCCTCGGGCCACTGCTCGAGCTCCCGGTGCACGTGGCCCGCGAATGTCAGGATGGACGGGTCGGCGGGTGCGCCGTCCAGGGCGCGGCCCACGTTGACGAGCGCCGCCTGCCACTCCTGAACCTCGGCGTGGGCCATGGCCCGCTCCATCCAGTAACCCACGTCGCGCCAGAACGGACCATAGGCCGCCACCAGCGCGGCGAACGCGCCTACGGCCCAGACCGCCACCACAACCGCGCGGAGCGGATGTCCCCGTCGCCGGCTCCGGCGCTCGTGCTCAGGTCGTGGCTTCACGGGTCTCCAGCTTGTCGAGACCGGCCACGGCGATCGCATGGCTCCGGTGCGTGAGCCCCGCCACGATGACGGGCCACAGCGTCCACAGCACGAAGCTCGACACCGCGACGTTCAGCGCGATGGTCCACGGCCCGGCGGTCCCGTACCACGCCGCCCAGAACGGAAGCACGGCGTTGGCGATGAACAGCGCGATCTGTGGGCCCAGCACCCACCACGTGCGCGCGGCGCCGGGCTCGGCCGTCTCCCGGTCACCCGCATTGTTGAGCTTGTACGCCAACGGGCGTCCCTTGGGATGCAGGAGCGCACGGACGGCCCCGGCGATGTAGACGGGGAAGAGCCCCACCAGGAACTGGAACTGCTTGCCCACGCTCCGGCCCCGGAACATGTAGCGCACGGCGAGGACGAAGAGCACGAAGTAGGCGATGCGCGCCGTCACCACGAGCCCCTCGTTGCTGGTCATGAGGTCCTGGCCCGTGATGTACGCGTACAGCGGCAACACGAAGAAGATCGGCACCAGGAATCCGGACCAGAGGTAGGTCACGGAGATCATCAGGTGCCGGAACCGCGCCCGCCACGAAAGGCCCTTCTTGAGCAGGGGGTTATCCCAGAAAAAGAGGCGGAGGGTGTCGGTGGCCCACTGCCCCCGCTGCCGGTACACCTCGTGGATGTTGGCCGGCGCCAGCCCCTTCGTGATGGGATAGGGGTAGTAGAGGGTCTTCCATCCCTTGGCATGGAGCTCGTACGACGTCGTGAGATCCTCGACCAGGTTCCAGGTGGCGAACCCGCCCACGTCGTCGAGCGCCCGTCGACGGTAGAGCACCCCGGAGCCGCACGAGATGACCGTGTCCGAGTCGTCGAAGGCGAGCTGGATGCCGTCGTAGAACACCGGATCCTGGGCGTTGAACGGATCGTCCTCCTGCACGACGAACCGCTGCTTCGACTGCACGAACGCCACCTCCGGGAAGCGCATGTAGCCCAGGAGCGGCTCGAGACCCGCAGGGTCGATCTCGTGATCGGCGTCGAGCGTGAACACCAGCTCGCCCGAGCTCCGGGCGAGGCCGTAGTTCAGGTTGCCGGCCTTCCGGTGCGTGCGCTCGAGTCCCTCGGCCGTGCGGGACCTGTACTCGAACCCCAGCTGCGCGGCGCGTGCGCGGACCCGCTCGTCGTTTCCGTCGTCGAGGACGTAGACCGTCAGGCGTCCCGGATAGCGCAGGCGGGCCACGCTGGATAGCGAGCGGTCCACCACCGGCAGCGGCTCGCCGCACACCGTGATGAACAGGTCCACCGACGGATGCGCCTGTGACCGGAGCCCCTCGGGCGGCTTGAAGCGCAGGCGCCACACGCTCGACGTGGCCACGACCAGAAGGAGGAGACACGCCAACTCCGCCGCGAAGAACGCCCACGCCGCCACGGGCGTTTCGGGGTTCAGGTTGAACGGCAGGAGGCCGACGTAGAGGGTGCCGAAGGCGATGGCCAACAGGCCGAAGACGCGAGCACGGGTGCGGCGCGGACGATCCTCGAACTCACCGTATCGACGATACGTGGCGGGACCTTCCGCTCCGTTCCGACGCTGCCGCCGAAGGGGGGGTACGGTAGCGATGGTGGGGGGCTGTCAGAGGTGGGGGGTGCGGACGACACCCGAAAGCTAGAGGCTCACCTCTGCGGTGCAAAGTCGGTACCGGGGCCCGTGGCGAGGTCTGGCCACGGACTGGCGCCGACTGCCGCCCGGGGAGCCCCGGGACCCGTTGCGCGGAGACCACGGACCGATGCGCGACGCAGGCAGAAGAGGCGGTGGAAGGCCGGGCCGGGAGCGTTGCACATGCCGGGGGGCGAGGGAGCTGCCGGGGGGGGGGGGGGGGGGGCCGCGCGTCAGGGATGCGCGCTGGGGGGGAGCGCTGGGGGGCGCTGGGCGGGGGGCGCTGTCCGCCGGGGAGAACTGCACAATCGTGCAGGCCCTCTCGGCCTCTGTGTCGATTTGCCCCGCTGGCCGATGCAAACCGCACAGTCTCGGCCGCGCCCAACGATGACTGTGGAGTTTTCCCCGCATAGCGGGGAAAAACCTCTATGTGGCGCCGCAGGGTTACACGATTGTGCAGTTTGCCCTGGGGTCCGGTGGTCTGATGTCCGGTGGCCCGGTGCCACGGCCGGGCCCCGGCGGGCCCGGGGCCAGACTCTGCTCAGTCCAGCCTGAGCACCCGCTGGACGAACTCCACGAACCGCTTGACCACCCAGTCCGCCCTCACGGTAGCGAGCCGGGTGCGGGACAGCAGGGTGAACGGCGCGTCGGGCGCGCCGAGCGTGTAGCCCGCGACGACCTGAACCTCGCCGTCGAGGTCGGTGGACAGCCGGAGGTCGAACCGGGCGGGCTCGCGGGCCGTCGCCCCGAACGCCGCGAGCGGCCCCTGGTCCGGGCGGAACAGGACCGTCACGACGGGCTCCTCCCGGTCGAGGTCGTCGGCCAGGGAGGCGAGATGGCCTCGGGCCGAGAGGCGCTCGACCGCGGCGGTGAGCTCGGGCAGGGCGACGGCCCGGAAGGCGGCGAGATCGGCCGCGGACACGAGCGGTGGTGAGGCCGGTCCGCTGTTCTCGGGCCCATCGGCCGGTGCCCCGCCGACCACCGACCCCGACTCACCCTCGGAGCCGCGCGGGCCGAACAGCACGGCGTCCAGGGCGTCCTCGAAATCCTCACCCGTGGGGAGCCGCCGGACGGGGGCTTCCCCCCGCGAGGGGGCATCCGGGCGCGGATGAGCGCTCGGGTGTTGGGAGCTTGTGCGCTCCGCGTCCGCCAGTCGTGGCGTGGGCGGCATCGGTCGCCCCGCGGGCGCGGACCACCGTCGGGCCGCGCCCGGCTCCCGCGACGGCTCGGGCGAACCGGCCGCTGATTCGTCGGCCGTCGAGCTCTCGCCCGCCCCCACCCGCTCCACGCCCGCGGAGCCCTCGCCCACCGGCCCCCCGGCCGGCTCCGGGGCCGGCTCCCCGGCCGCCTCCAGCGGCTCGAACGGGTCGAAGACGTCGAACGCGTCGGACATGGTCGTCAGGTCAGGTCCAGCACGTCGCGGACGAACGTGAGGAGCTGCTCCCGCACCCAGATATCGTCCATCTCCTCGGCCTCGATGACCGCCTGCTTGCGCGTCGTCGACGGCCCCTCCGCGCTCCACCGCTTGGCGATCACCTCGTCGGACTCGGGGTCGCCCCAGGTGAGCTCGAGCGTGGTGCGCCCGGGCTTCTCGTCGTCGAGGGGGCTCGCCTTCGGATAGAGATGGATGCGCACGTTCGGCGGATAGCTGTCGAGCAGCTCCTGATAGACCACGCCGTGCCCGGCATGCTGCAGCCGTTCCGCGACGTCGCGCGTATGCTGGAGCGCCCAGCGCCGCAGATACTCCGCGCCGCGCTTGCGGTCCTCCTCGAGGACGAGCGCCTTCTGCACCAGACGGCGCGTCTCGTCCTGTTTCCGCTGCTCGTACTCGCCGAGCAGCGTTTCGAGATGATCTCCGGGGGCGTCGAGCATGAAGGCGGGGGGGTGTGGGTATCGGGTGGAGAAACGACGGGGTCGGCAGTGCCGACCCCCCATCCTTCAAAGATGTGGCCGTCAGCGCGGGAATGCCAACGTTTAGAACGGAGGCGCCACGACCTGGACGAACCACCCCGCGAAGTTGTTCTCCACGTCGGGGTCCTGGAACGTCTGCGGGAGGAGGAGCTCGCCCTGGACCGAGACGCCGCGGCCCGTGAGCTGTGCCGCGGGATCGATCCAGAGATCCAGGGTCAGCGTGTGGGCCTCGCCGGCGGTGAGCGCGCCGATCGCCCAGGTGAATGCGTCGGCCTGAGGGTCGACCGTGCCGGCCGACGTCTCCCACACGGTGGGCACGAACCCGGGCGGGAGCGTCAACGACACGCTCGCGCCGTCCACGCTCGCCCCGCTGTCGTTCAGCGCGACCAACGACAGCGTGAGGGTATCGCCCTCCGCGACGGTGAGGGTCGAGCCGTACATATACAGGGCCGGATCCGCCGGAGCGGGCAGCACGCCGATGGACAGCGTGTCGGCGTGAGCCCCCGCCGCGGCCGCGACCCGGACGGTTCCTTCCGCGACCCCCGTCAGAACCGCTCCGGCTCCCGCGTCGGTGCTGGCGCCCGGGTCGGCGCTCGCGCCCGCTCCTGCGACCGTGCCCACCGCCGGATCGAGCGACACCCAGAACACCGACGGCGCCTCCTGGGCGCTCGTGGTCGCCGTCGCGTAGAGCGGCACCGGCACCCCCACCACGGCGACTTCGGGCGGCGCCACGATCGTGACGCCGGTCGCGAATAGGTTGGAGAGCGGCCCGCGCACGAGGGTCACGTCCGCGGGCTCGACCGACGTGCCCTGCTCCAGGAGCACCGGCTCGGTCGTCCCCGAGAACTCGACCAGCTCCGTCGCGCCCGAGACGTGGATCAGGCTCAGCTGCACGACCACGCGCGCGCTCGCTCGCGGCTCGAGCGGCACCCGGACATCGATCTCCCAGGAGCGGGCGGCCGGATCGACGTCGAAGCGCTCCTCCGCCAGGATCTCGCCCGCCGTGGCCACGCCATCGACGTCGACCGAGTGGGCGCGCACCACCGCCCGGATCCGGTTGATGGGGAGCGCCGTGCCGTCGGCCGGCCCCTCGATGAGGGCGAGCTGTACGGGGAGGTCCGCGGCGGCTCCGCTCGCGTCGGGGCCGGTGGCCGGCTCGCCCACGCACGCGAAGAGGGCGAGGAGGAGCGCGGCCGGGAGGAGCCGGGGGGTGGTCACTGTCGCAGCACCTCTCCATCACCGATGAACGAGACCGCCTGCCTGGGCGCTCCATCGAAGAGCACCGTCTCCAACCTGACCCATCCGTCGGCGCACGCAACCATGGCGTGTCCATCTGCGTGCCGGACCGTGCCGGGCGGGGGAAGGGCGGCATGCGCCTCGCGCGCGGGCGCCGGCTCGACCGTCGGGGTCTCGACCAGCTCGATCACTCCCCGCTCGGCACGCACCCGCGGGTGCCCCCAGGGAGACTGGAACGGGCGGTAGTTCGCGGCCCGGACGTGCGCTTCCACGCGGGCGCCGGGTTGGGCGAAGTCGACGGTTCCGCCGTTTGGCGCCCGGCGGTCGAAATAGCGGCGACGCGAGAGGTCCTGCGGGTCGGCCGGGATCGGGTCCCCGGCCGCGGCCGCCTCGAGGAGCCGCGCCACGAGCGGGACGCCCCGCCGCACGCACTCGAGGGAGAGCGAGAGCCCCGTCGCGTCATGACGAACCGGAAAACGATCCTCGTACGCGATGGTCCCCTCGTCGATGCTCGCGGTCATCCGGTGCAGGGTCACCCCGTGCTCTTCGTGTCCGAGCAGAATCGCCCAGCTCGGCACGTTGAGCCCCGCCATCTCCGGGAGGGGGCCGGGGTGGAGGTTGTACGCGCCGAGCCGCGGCAGCTCCAGCAGGCTCGGGTGCACGATGAACAACGAGTGCACGTTCAGCACGAGATCGACGTCGCGCCCCGCCAGCTCCGCCGCCGCGTCCGGGGTCTTCACGGCCTTCGCGGGCTCGAGGGGGGCGCCCAAGCGCTCGGCCATCGCCCACACCGAGCCCATCTCGCCGGCGCGGTCCGGGGAGGCGAACACGGCCTCGATCGCCACGGCATCCGCTTTGTCGAGGAGCTTCAACACCCGGGCTCCCGCCGCCTCCTCGGCGATCAGCACCACGCGCAGGGGGTTGGGTTCGCCGCCTCCGCCGGACCCGCGCCTGCCGGGTCTGCCCGCCGTCAAGCCGATCCTGCTCCGACCCGCTCCAGGACCCGCTTCGCGTGCATCAGGTCGTCCTCTTCCTGCGGGATGTCCACGATCAGCGCGCGATCCCCCATGGTGAAGTACTGCGCCAGCTCGTCGGCGACCCGGTCGTAGCTGCCCACCAAATAAGGGCAGAACGTCGAATACTGCTTGAACGGATGCAGCCAGTACGGGGAGCGCGTGGCCATGTCGCCGCCGTCGTCCGCGGCCGCCGCGTCCTGCGAGAGCTGCTTGTGCCACTGCGAGTCCGACGTCTTCATCGCGAGGTCGTGCATGATCTGGCCCCTGCGGTCCTCCGGGAAGCGCGCCTCCGCCTCCGTCCACGCAGACGCCGCGTCGTCACGCGCGACGATCCCCACGCGCAACCCCATCTGCACGCCCTCGGGGCGCTCGACGCTGGTCTCCTCCTTCTCGGGATCCTGGGGATAGCGGATGGCCGTCGCCCCGATCGCGCGTGCCGTCGTCAGCGCCGCAGCCGAGGATCCGGACATCAGAACCACCGGAAACAGCTCCTCCGGCAGCTTCGGCGTGAGCTTCAGGTTCTTCACCTGATAGTGATCTCCGTCGAGGGTCACCGATTCGCCCCGCAGCAGCCCCATCACGATCTGCCCGTACTCCGTGATGCGCGCGTAGCGGTCGTCGTGCGGTGTCTCGTCGCCCATCGCGATCAGGTCGTTGCGGAAGCCGCCCGCCACCAGGTTCAGCGACATCCGCCGCCCGTGCAGGAACGACAGCGACGCCACCATCTTGGCGACGGAGTAGGGATGCATGTACGCCGGCTGCACGGCCACCAGGGGCGAGAGCCGCTCCGTGCGCTCGAGCACGATCTGCGCGAGCAGCCACGGGTCCACCAGCGAGTTGTCCGTGTAGATCAGCATCCCCGTGCACCCCTGCCGGTCACTCCACTGCGCCACCCGCGTCGCCGCCTCGAGGTACTCGGCCCCGGAATCGTAGAACTTGGATTGCGGGAGGGTGGAGTACAGGTCGATCGGGGTGCTGTCGCCGTTGAACATGCTGCCTCTCTTCCGGGTGCCTGGGACCTGGTAGTGACGCGCCCTGCCTAGCGCGGGCGACACCTCTGTCGCCGGGTCGCGTCACCTGTTCGGACGGTCACGAGGAGGCTCGGAGCCCCGCGCGCCTACTGGTGCTGCGACGCGGGGCCCGGGAGGGGGTGCGGCCGGCCGCGTGACCGAGGGTAGAGGGAAGCAAGAAGACGGCCAGTCGTGGCTGATCATCTTGCGATTACGCCGATGCGCTCTTTGCCACTCTTTCCGCCGCCGGCCGCTCGTCCGACCTGGCCTGCCCAGAGGAAAGACAGGCGCGCCAGAAGCAGAAATGCGATCGGGAACGCGACGCTCTGGAAGGACGTCTTGATGATGGCCTTCATGATGCCCGTGCCGGCGCCTCCGGCCGTGGCCGCGGAGAGGGCGATGGACACATTGCGCGCGTACATGAGGGCGGCCCCGATGATCAGCAGGGCGATGATGATGTGCACGAAGCCCAGGGCACGGAGCGGCCAGGCCCGGTCTGCGTGCGCGAACCACACCTGGACGAGCGCGAAGCCGAACGCCACGCTGAGCAGGCCGTTGAAGCTCCCGGAGACCGTCCCAAACTCCCACTCTCGGTTGCCGAAGTTGGTCGGGAACCAGGTGAGCAATACGTCCACGCCAGCTACCAGCACGAAAAGGATGCCGATACCGCCGGCCACCCGAGCGAGCTGGTCCTGGGTGACGGGGGGGCGAGGCGACGCTGATTGACGATCTGACATGGGCCCGTGTCCGGTTCGGTGTGACGGATGGACAACCTACGCGCGCACATCCGGTGTGGATAGGAAAAGAATCGGGCCGGCCCCAACCAAGGGACCGGCCCGTTTTGCGGTGCCGTTCGTCCGAAGGACGCCTAGGCCGTCAGGTCGAACTCCGACTCACGACGACGGCGGATGCTGACGAAGCCGAGGCCGAGGAGTCCGCTGGCAAGGAGCAGCCAGGTGGTGGGCTCGGGGACGGTGTGACAGTTGTCGCCAGAGATGCACTGAGTCGACAGGCCGTCCGGTCCGTTCTGGCCGAAGACGAGCATCTCAGTCGTCGCGAGGTCCCACTGACCATCGATGGCAAAGTTGATCGTGATCCACCCGGCGGCCGTTGGGTCGTTGTGGAAATCGTCGCCTGCGCAGGGATTCAACCATAGTTCGGCACCGGGCAAGCCCTCCTCGTCACACATATTGGCGAGGCCGTTTTGCACACCACTCGTCTTGGGCGGCGTCGTCTGCTTCGAACTGGTTGTGAGGTCCAGTTCAACGATCCCACCAGCGCTATTCGGGTTGGTGAGGGTCCAGTCCTTCTGTGCCCCCGTACCGTCGCCGTCCATGACGAGGGGCCCCAGCGCTTCAGCCGCGATGGAGCTTCCGCTGGCATAATCCTGGTGGAAGAAGCCGATCTTCGAAAACACTGTGCTCGCGTGGGTGCCATTTGAGCCGGACAGGTTCCAGATCTTCATTTCGACGTTGGACACTCCGACAAAGTTCGCATCGTTACTGACCGTGACGAACACGGACGCACAGGTGTCGAAGTGGTTTCCGCCACAGACGAGCCAGTTTCTCTCCTGCTGCGCCTCGGCTGCCGATGGAGCTGCGATCAGGGCAATGCCCGCTATCGCGCTCCAGGTCCAAATCAGTTTCTTCATCTACTCGCCCTCGGTCGAACGTGGGGGGTATGCACCGCAGTGCCCCATTGGTTGCAACCGTCATGCCGCGGGACCGACTGAGGAGGATCCGCGCAAACACTGGGCTCTCGGCGTTTCTTCGGCCCACGTCGCGGGCTTCGATTGTGGTGTCGATCCCTCAGTCGCGTGTGACGCCGCCCACACCGTGGTATGCATGCAGCACTAGGGTACGGGGATGATCGCCAGCTCCGAGGGCGCGCGCACCAGCAGCTCCCACCGTACCACGCCGCTCCCGTCGTCGAACGGTGAGAGCATCCCGACGGCGGACACGGTATCTCCCTCCGCCGGACGCGGGATCCCGAGGAACGGGCGGAGCACGACATCGGCCGGCCCGCTCCCGTCATCCGCCAGGAACCGGAAGTCGTTGGTGCCGGCGACGGTCATCGTGTCCGATACGACCGCGGTCCGGATCACGACGAGCGCCGCGTCCAATGCCCCACCGTCGGCGGTCGCCGCCGCCACGGTAGAGACCTCCACGGGCACGGGCACCTGGGCCTGCTGGATCAGGATGTAGGGCGTCACGGCGTCGAGACCCGGCTGGCCGGCCTCTCTCGTGGTGGTCCCGAGGAACCGGACGGAATCGCCCACGGAGACGTTCGGCGTGGAGCGGTCCACGTTCGTCGCCTGCAGGTAACGCGATGCCCCGCGCAGAAACACGCGACCATCACCGAAGTTCGGGCGAGGATTCAGGGCGATTCCGGTGGTGAACACCCTGCGCCCCGGCTCCGCGTCGGCTACCTCCTCGACGGTCAGCGCCGGATACGTCGCCCCGAGCACGATCTCGACCGGCTCCTCGAGCCCGACATCGAACGGCTCGGCCGCCTCCACGGGCACCAGCGAGTCCGCGAGCACGTCCGTGCCGACCGCGAGCGTGTAGCGGCCGACGGGCACGTCCTCGAACAGGAACACGCCTTCGTCGTCGGTCTCGGCCGTGGCGATCTCCACCCCGCCGGACGCCGCGGTGAGCACGACGCTCACCCCGGCCAGCGGTTCGTCCTGGGCCCCCGCGGTCCCGTTCCCGTTGAGATCCAGATACGCCTGTCCGACCACGGCCCCGGAGGCCGAGATCTCGAGGCGGTCGATGTCCGTGGCGTCCGAGCAGGCGCCGAGCGCCAGGCCCAGCCCGGCCAGAGTCGCCGCCGTCGTCTTGATGCGTCGCATCGCCTTCATCCTCCGATCCTCAGTCCGACGCGGAGCATGCGGCCGCGGCTGGTGGGCACGATGACGTTTCCGAAGTCGGGGTTCACCATGAGCGGGACGGTGACCCGGGTGTCGCCCTGGGCGTACGTGAGGTCCGCTTCGGGATCGACGAGCATGAGTGCCTCGTCGATGAGTCCTTCCTCGGGCTCGATCAGATTCAGCCCTTCGACGAACATCGAGGCCGGGCGCCCGCCGAGCTCACCGAGTCCGACGCGCAGTCGGACGGAGAGATCGTGGCTCGAGGGACCCCGGCACGAGTTCCGCACCGCGAACCCGCCCGACTGGTTCCGGAGGCACCGCCACTCGGAGTGCAGGGCGCCGAGCTCGTCGGGCTGCGGCACGAACGGCACGTCGTTCTCGAACGATCCGTCGCCGTTGGCGTCGACGCCGTACCGGTAGCGGGGCGTGAACGGGCGACCGGAGGCGAACCGGTAGGTCGCGGCCACGGACGAGCCGGGGAGCGATGGGATCCTGACGAGCGCGCTCGCGGTCACGCGGTCGGGCACGTCAAAGTCGGAGCGCCCCTCGGACCAGTCCTCGACGAAGGCCGGCAGTAGCGGATCGAGCTCGGCCTCGGCCGATCCCCGCGCGGCGCCGATCCAGTTGTCGCGGGTCTCGGACCGCGTGAACGCGCCGTAGAGGTCGAGGACGTCACTTCGGTACTCGAGCCCGGCGGTCACACCCCGGTACTCCGACCAGCCATCGGGGTCGAGCGCCCACACCGCCCCGAACGCCGGGAAGCGGCGGCCGTCGTCGCCCTCGACGGTGATCAGCGCACCGTCTTTCACCAGCGTGTCGTAGACGTCGCGGGACGACTGGTCCCGCGCGCTCGGCGCGGTGGGCAGGTTCAGGTCGCGGCGGCGCATCAGGAAGTCGGTGCGCCGGAAATCCCCGGACAGGTGCACGGAGAGGCCCGCGGCCAGCTCCCGCACGACCCCCGCGGTCGCCCGCAGCGAACGCGGAGGCTGAACGTCGGGGCCGAGCAGCGCGAGCGTCGGCGCCGACCCAGCCGAGCCGGGCACGGTGGCGTTCAGCCAGCTCAGGCCGGATCCGGCGTAGCGCGTGGCCTCCACCGCGCCGTCACGCGCGAACGCCTCGAACAGGTGCCGGGCATCGACGTCGCCACTGTGGAGCGAGCCCACTCCGAACAGGCGCGTGCGCCCGTCGCCCGCCGGGTCCCATGCGAACGCAGCGCGCGCATCGACCTGCGGAAACGCGCTCGGATAGTCCGTGTTGGAGAGCCCGGATACGGCGAGCCAGTCGGTGTCGAGCGAGGGCTCGCCATCGGGGATCTGCTCGTAGTCGAACCGCGCGCCGAGCGAGACGTCGAGGCCCGGTGCGGGCGTCACGTCGTACTGCGCGAACATCCCGACCTCACGAGTCGTGAACGTGGCCTGCGCCTCGTCCGCGACCCGGGCCACCCCGCGTCCGGCGAGGAGCGCATCGGCATCGGTGAAGAGGAAGTCGCCCGTGCCCCAGGTGGCGCTGCTCATGTCGTGACGCGCCGCGCGCACGGAGACGCCGCCCTTCAGCGCGCCCGATGTACCGAGGTCCCAGCGGATGACCGGCAGGAGCGAGAAGTCCGTGCGGGACGTCTCGGCCGGCGCACCGGGGACGTCGCCGAGGGGGATGCCCGCTTCGGCGAGGTACGCCGAGGGGATCCACGGGGTCGCCGACGCGAACGTCCGGTCGCTCGCCGACACGCCGCCGCGGAGCTCGAGCGTGACCCCTTCGGAGAGCTCGCTCACGAAGCTGCTCGCCAGCGAGAACTCGGTGGACGTCTCTCCGAGGCCGGCGGCAGGGGCCGGGAGGGAGCCCGGACCGTCGAACGTGCGCTCCGAGTAGCTGAGCGCGCCGCGGATGAACACGCGGCTGTTCTCGTTCGGCTGGGTGCTGAAGCGCCCGAGTCCGGAGTAGCGCGAGATGCGCTCGACGGACGGTGCCGCGAGCGACGTCACGACCTCCGCGCCGAGCCCGCCGAGCGCCTCGGCCAGCTCCGGCCCGACGCGCGGCGCGAGCGGCGCCTCGTGCTGGAGCATCTCCGAGGCGATCAGGAGCTGGGTGGTGTCCGGCTTGATGTCGAACGACGCGCGGCCGGCCGCCTGGTACGAGGTCAGACCTGGCGTGTCGTCGAGGTCGAGCTGGCCCGACGACCAGAGCGGCCCGCCGCTCCAGGCCCCTTCGACCTCGGCGCCGCTCCCGACCCCGGACAGCGTCGCGGCGGTGGCGTACCCGCCGGCCGCGCCCGCCCACTCCGCGTCGGTCGCGTTGTGGAATGCCGTCACCGAGGAGAGGAACGCGCGCGGGAAGAACGCATCCGCCAGGTGCTCCGAGCGCCGCGTCGGGTGCTCGGCCCGGGCGACGGGGAGCCCGTCGGTGATCAGCAGGGACATCGACCCCGGAAGGCCCTGACTGCCGAGATCGGGCCCGAACGCGGAGGAGCGACCGACGATGGCGCTGAGGTCGCCGAAGCGGGTCGGGAGCTCGTTCACGTCCGTGCCTCCGAGCCTCAGACCGCCCGGGCGGTTCCGCGAGGACGCCGTGGCCTCGATGGCGACCGTGTCGACGGACACCACGGGCGGCGTCGCCGTCCGGAGGCTGAGGGGAACCCGCACCGCGTCACCGCCGGCGAGCTCGAGTGTGCGCGCGACGAGCGGCTGGTAGCCGAAGGCCTCGGCGCGGATCTGGTACGTGCCGGGGGCGGCGAGCGGAAACGCGAACGTGCCCCCTGCGCCCGTGATCGCCTCGAGCGTGGAGCCTCCGCCGATGGCTTCGAGCGTCACCACGGTCCGCGGGATGGGCTGGCCGAGGTCGTCGGTGATGGTGCCGCGCACGGAGGCGGAGACGACGGACTGGGCGGAGGCCGGGTCGGGGGCGATGGAGGCGGCCGCCAGCGTCAGCGCGACGAGTCGGGGCATCAGGAATAGAATGCTCGGTCGCAAAGCAGCGCTCGTCGGTGGTGTGTGAAAGGGGCCGGACGAAGATACGAGGGAACGGGAGCTTCTGACTACCGTGCGTGTTTCATGCCAGAACGCTCCAGGAACGTGACGACGATACTGTTGACCTTGGAGCGTCCCCTTCAGACAGTTTGTGCATGCGCCCCATCCCGGCTTCTTTGCCTCTGACGATCCTCGGCACTTGCATCGTCCTCGCAGCCTGCCAGGCCCCTGAGGCCGTACCGCAGCCGGAGGAGCTCGGCGTCGTGGAGCTACCGGTCGATGAAAGCGCGTGCACGGGGCCGCCCGATGGCGGTTCACCGACCGCAACGGCGCTGCAGGTGGATACCGTGGCGACCGGGCTCGACGTGCCTTGGGATGTCGCGTTCAGCGACGACGGTCGAGCCTTCATCACGGAGCGCCCTGGACGCATCCGGCTCGTCGCATCGAATGGAACCCTGGCCGAGGAGCCCTGGGCCCGGCTCGACGTCTACACGGAGGGCGAAGTCGGCCTGATGGGTATCGATGTTCGGAGGAACGGCGAGGGTATCCTGGAGGTCTACGTAGCCGCGACCCACCGTCGGGTGGACGGCGGTAATCTGACGAGACTGGCCCGGGGCGCGTGGCGTAGGGTGATCCGCAGCATCGATCCGGAACGCGGACATCCCACCACGCTGCGCGTACTCCGCATTCGTGAGGTCGACGGTCGCGCGTCGGAGCCGGAGGTCGTCATTGATGGCCTGCCGGCCTTCATGCTTCATAGCGGCGGGGCCCTTCGATTCGGCCCCGACGGCTTCCTCTACCTTTCGAACGGCGACGGCGCCGCACCGTGGACGGCTCACGACCCGGAATCCCATCGAGGAAAGATTCTTCGGTATCTCCCTGACGGTACGCCGCAGGGGGTCGCGCCGGAGTCCCCGGTGTTCGCCAGGGGCATCCGGCATGTTCAAGGGATGAGTTGGCATCCTGGCAACGAGGACCTGTTCGTCATCGACCACGGGCCGACAGGGCTCGACGTCGAAGACGGGCGGAGGGACCGTGACGAGCTCAGCGTGGTGGAGCCTGGCGGTCACCTGGGTTGGCCGATCGCGACGGGGGTGACGGAGGGAGGAGGGCTGCGCTCGGCGGTGTTCCAGTGGACTCCGGCCATCGCTCCCGCTGGAATGGATATCGACGGGCGAGCGGAGTCCCCGTGGTACGGCGACGCGGTCGTGGCCGGCTTGCGGGGACGCACCCTTCAGCGGATCGCCCTGACCCGGAACGGGGATGGCGGTTGGGTCGCTTCTTGCGGCGATGTCCTCTCGAGCGGAGGGTACGGCCGCATGCGTCTCGTCCGGTTCGCTCCTGACGGATCTTTGTGGGTGGGCACCAGTAACGAGGACGGTCGCGGAAGTCCGCGTCCGGGAGGCGATGTGATTCTTCGCATCCGCCCACCGTCCGAAGGCTGAGCCGTGGTGCACTCCTTGCTCGCGTACTCATCGATTCCCTCCGATCTTGGACGAGCGGGCTATCGGCCTGTCTCGCACTCCTGACCGCCGTATCCGGGAAACCTTCGAAATATGAGTACCACTGCCGCCACCTCGTTGCCGCTCACACCGATGCAGCTCGGCATGCTGTATCACCACCTCCGTGATGAGCAGCGAGGCCTGGATGTCCTTCAGATTGTGGTCGATCTCCGCGAGGACGTGGACGCCGGAAGACTGCGAAACGCCTGGCAGACCGTGGTTGGACGGCACGAGATGCTTCGGGCCGGCCTGGAGCGGGACGGAGGCCAGCGGGCGTCCTGGATCTTCCATGACTCGCCGACCGTCGACCTCCAGGTACACGATTGGACCGGGACGTCCGAGTCCGAGCTGGAGGCGCGATTCGAGGCGTTTCTCCAGGATGACCGCGCCCGGGGTTTTCAGCTCGACCGGCCGCCGCTCACGCGGGTGACGCTGCTGCAGTTCCGAGATGAGCGGTTCCGGTGCGTTTGGACTGTGCCCCACATCGTGCTTGACGCGGGTTCGTTCGTGCACGTGCTCGACGAGGTGTGGCGCGTGTACCACGCTCTGGGCGAAGGCGTCGATGCGCCGATGCGTCCCGTCCGCCCGTATTCGGAGTATCTTCTCTGGAGTGCGCAGCACGAGGTCGACGGAGCGCAAGACTTCTGGAGGCCACTTCTCGAAGGGTACACGACCCCCATCGACGTGGCTGCCGGAGGATCCGTGGACGGCGGCACCCTCGAGCTTCGCCGCGAGCTTCCTGCCGGCCTGACCGCGCGATTGAGCGAGGTGGCGGCAGCGAATAATGTCCGGTTGAGCACGATGGTGCTTGCGGGCTGGTCCCTCGTGCTCGGCAAGCTGTCGGGCGAGGATGACGTGGTCTTCGGACAGACGCGCGCGGGGCGGCCCGGCACCGTCGAAGGTGCGGACGAAATGGTGGGCCTGTTCATCAATACGGTACCCACCCGCGCTCGGCTTCCCGCGGAAGGTTCCGTCCGTGATCTGCTGACGGAGATCCGGAAACAGCAGGTCGACGTCAGGCCCTTCGAGCATACCCCGCTGCCCGATATCCAGTCGTGGTCCGATCTGCCCCGGAACACGCCTCTCTTTCAGAGCATCGTAGTCTTTGATCGTGAGACCCTGGCCACGCGTCTTCGTGCGCTCGGCGGCGCCTGGGAGACCAGAGACGCACAGCTGCGTGAGCGACTCGGTTCGGAGCTCACCGTCCACGTCTACGGCGAAGATCCGATGCAGCTCGTGGCGGTCGCGGACGCGCGGAGGTTCAGTGCGGACCGGGTTCGAGCGATGCTCGGAGCGCTCGAGGCCGTGCTTCATCAGATGGCGGAGCGCCCGGACGCGAGCGTCGGAGATCTGTCGCTCCTTCCTGCGGCCCTTCGCGATGAAGTCCTGCACCGCTGGAACGACACGGAACACCCGCTCCCGGCCCAGCGCACCGTCCATGGACAGTTCCGTGAGCGGGTGTCGAGCGCCGAGGCTCGCCCGGCGCTCCGGGACGGCTCTGTCGCTCTGAGCTACCGCGAGCTCGACCAGCGCTCCAACAGTCTGGCCCGGTACCTGGTCGGCTTGGGTGTCGAGCCGGGCACCCTGGTCGGGCTGGTCGCGGAACGGTCGGTCGAGGCTATCGTCGGCATGATGGGCATCCTCAAGGCCGGGGGGGCCTATGTTCCCCTCGATCCCGGTTTCCCGCAGGATCGCCTCGCGTTCATGATCGAGGATTCGGGGGTCGAGATCCTGCTGTCGTCCCGCGCCCGCTTGGCCGATCTGCCGGAACACGGTGCGCGCATCGTGCACCTCGATGCCGACGGACGGGCCTTCCGGGAGGACGACGCACCTCTCGAGCTCAGGGGTGGACCCGAGGACCTCGCTTACGTGATGTACACATCCGGCTCCACGGGACGACCCAAGGGCGTCGCGGTCGAGCACCGGAACGTGACCGCGTTCTTCACCGCCATGGACCAGCATCTGGGTACCGATCCGGGTGTATGGCTCTCGGTCACGACGCTGTCGTTCGACATCTCCGTCCTGGAACTGCTCTGGACGCTGACCCGCGGGTTCGAAGTCGTCCTCTACGACGACGAGCGCTCGGCGCCGGCACCGGTCGAGACGCCTTCGAAGGCGTCGGCGAAGTCCACGCGCTCCATCGACTTCAGCCTGTTCTACTTCTCGGCCGACGAGGGCGCTGACCCGGGCCAGAAGTACCAGCTTCTCATGGAGGGCGCTCGCTTCGCCGATCGCAACGGGTTCAAGGCGGTCTGGACGCCGGAGCGCCACTTCCACGCGTTCGGAGGTCTCTATCCGAATCCGGCGGTGACCGGGGCCGCGGTCGCGGCCATCACGGAGCATGTGGAGATCCGGTCGGGAAGCGTGGTGCTTCCGCTCCATCACCCGGCCCGGGTCGCGGAAGAGTGGGCCGTCGTGGACAACATCTCAGGCGGCCGGGTCGGGGTATCGTTCGCGTCGGGGTGGCAGTCCGACGACTTCTGCCTCCGCCCGGACAACTACGAAGACCGGAAGGAGTACCTTTACGAGGCCATCGAGACCGTCCGGAAGCTCTGGCGGGGTGAGACCCTCCAATTCCCTGGTCCCAAGGGGGACGTGGCGGTGCGGACGCTCCCGCGGCCCATCCAAGACGAGCTGCCCATCTGGGTGACCACGGCGGGCAGCGTCGAGTCGTTCGAGTCGGCAGGCAAGATCGGCGCGAACATCCTGACGCACCTCCTCGGCCAGTCTGTCGAAGACATCACCGAGAAGATCCAGGTGTACCGTGAGGCGCGTGAGAAGGCCGGTCATGAGGGGCCGGGCACGGTCTCGCTCATGCTGCACACGTTCGTGGGCGGGGACGACGCGGACGTGCGTGAGCGGGTCCGAGAACCCATGAAGGCCTACCTGAAGACCGCCGTCGGCCTGATGAAGAACTTCCACCAGGCGTGGGAGATCTACAAAGACCGGTCTCGCCAAAAGGACCGCGCGGAGGGCGGATTCGGGAGCCTGTCCGACGAGGACATGGATTCGCTCCTCGACTTCGCGTTCGAGCGGTATTACGAGACCAGCGGTCTGTTCGGATCCGTCGACCGGTGCATGGAGCGCATCGAGCAGCTTCGAGAGGCCGGAGTCGATGACATCGCGTGCCTCGTCGATTTCGGGGTCGACACGGCCACGACGCTCGCGCACCTCGACCAGCTCGCCGAGTTGCGCACCCGGGTGAAGCAACTCGAGACGGAGTCGGGCTCCGCAGAAGACGGTCTGCCCGTGGGCTTCGCCGCGCAGGTGAAGAGCGCGGGCGTCACCCACCTGCAGGCCACGCCGTCGCGGATGCGGATGTTCCTCGCGGATCCCGAAGCCAAGGAGGCGCTGGGTCGGCTCCAGGCCGTGCTCGTCGGGGGCGAGGCTTTCCCCGGACCGATGGCGGACGAGCTCCTGCGCGCCGGTCCGAATCGGTTGCTCAACGTGTACGGACCGACCGAGACGACGATCTGGTCATCCATACGAGAGGTTCAGCCCGAAGACGCCGAGGAGGCGGTGGTCCCCATCGGCCGGCCGTTGGCCAACGAGCGCCTCTACGTGGTCGACGGCAACGCGAACCCCGTGCCCCCCGGTGTCCCCGGAGAGCTGTGGATCGGGGGAGCGGGCGTCGTGAGAGGCTACCTGGACCGGCCCGAGCTCACCGCGGATCGTTTTCTGCCCGACCCGTTCCTCCCCGACTCCGACGCACGGGTCTACCGGACCGGTGACCTGGTGCGGCAGCGGGACGACGGTGTCGTCGACTTCATGGGCCGCATCGACCACCAGGTGAAGATCCGCGGCCACAGGATCGAGCTCGGCGAGATCGACGCCGTACTCGTGGGCCACTCGGGCGTCGAGAGCGCCGTGACGGTGGTCCAGGAGCGCGGCCCCTCTGACGTGAGGCTCGTCTCCTACTACGTGCCGACCCGTCCCGGCGATGCATCGGAGGACGAGCTCCGTGAACAGTTGGCGCGTTCGCTTCCCGACGTGATGGTGCCGTCGATGTTGGTCCCGATCGACGAGATGCCGATGACGCCCAACGGGAAGGTCGACCGGAAGGCCCTTCCGGAGCCTTCCGCGGCACGAGCCGGGAGTCGGCCCGCCGCTCCGGCCGCCACCCCGCGGAACGAGCTCGAGCGCCGCATCGCGGCCATCTGGATGGAGGAGCTCGGTGTACAGAATCTGAGCATCGACGAGAACTTCTTCGACGCGGGGGGACATTCGTTGTTGGCTGTCCAGGTCCAGTCCCGGCTCCAGACGGAGCTCGAACGGCGGATTCCTCTGACCGATCTGTTCCGGTTTTCGACGGTACGCGGTCTCGCCGAGCATCTCGGTGCGGACGAGAAGGAGTCGGCGGCGGAGCAGGGCCTCGATCGCGCGGCCATGAGGCGGAGGGCCCGAGGCGGGCGTCCTTCCTCGGGAGGGACGACGTCGTGACCGATTCCCGCATTCCCGAAGGCGCCATCGCCATCGTCGGCATGTCGGGTCGTTTTCCCGGCGCCGCCGACGTGGACGCGTTCTGGCGGAACCTCCGCGAGGGGCGCGAGAGCATCGCGCGTCTCGAGGACTCGGTGCTCGAGGCGGCCGGGGTGCACAGGTCCCTGCTCGACGACCCCCACTTCGTGAAGGCCGAGGCCGTCCTCGACCGCATGGAGTACTTCGACGCGGGCTTCTTCGGCATGAGTCCGAAGGACGCGGCGATCATGGATCCGCAGGTCCGGCACATCCTGGAGTGTGCTTGGCACGCGCTCGAGCACGCGGGTCACGTGCCGGAGCGTTTCGGGGGGAACGTGGGGGTCTTCGCCGGGTGCGGGGTCAGCTCGTACTTCTGGCAGAACGTGTTGGCCAACGATGAGCTTCGGGATTCGGTCGGATTCTTCCTGCTTCGCCACACCGGCAACGACAAGGACTTCCTCTCGACCCGGATCTCGTACGAGTTCGACCTCAAGGGTCCGAGCGTGGGTGTCCAGACGGCGTGCTCGACTTCCCTGGTGGCCGTTCATTACGCCTGTCAGAGCCTCCTGAGCTGGGAGTGCGACATGGCCCTGGCCGGAGGGGTGACCATCAACCAGCCGCACGGCCGGGGCTACGTCTACCAGGAAGGGGAGATCCTCTCGCCGGACGGACACTGCAGGTCGTTCGACCACGAGGCCGGAGGTACGGTCTTCGGCAGCGGTGTAGGCGTCGTCGTCCTCCGGCGTCTCGAGGAGGCCCTGGAAGACGGCGATACGATCCACGCCGTCATCCGCGGCTCGGCCGTGAACAACGATGGCTCGGGCAAGGTGAGCTACCTGGCGCCCAGCGTGGACGGCCAGGCGAAGGCCATTGCGGAAGCGGTGTCCGTCGCGGGCGTGGACGCCTACTCCATCGGGTTCGTGGAAGGTCACGGGACCGCCACGCCCATCGGCGACCCCATCGAGGTGGCGGCGCTCACCCAGGCGTTCCGGACCCAGACCGAGAAGACCGGCTTCTGTGCCCTGGGCTCCGTGAAGTCGAACATCGGGCACCTGGACACCGCCGCCGGCGTCGCGAGCCTGATCAAGGTCGTCCAGGCGCTGAAGCACGCGGAGATTCCCCCGACCGTGCACTTCGACGCACCCAACCCGCAGCTCGAGCTCCCGTCGACCCCGTTCTTCATCAACAACCAGACCATCCCGTGGCCCCGTGTGGGTGACCGGCGCCGGGCCGGCGTGAGCTCGCTGGGCGTGGGCGGGACGAACGCCCATGTCGTCGTCGAGGAGGCGCCCGCGCAACGTGCCGCTGGAGAGGGAAGGCCCTGGCACCTGCTGCCCGTCTCCGGGCGCTCGAGGGGCGTGGTCGAGGCGGCGTCACGCAATCTCGTCGAGCACCTCGAGGCGCACCCGGACGAGGCGCTCGCGGACGTTTCGTATACGCTGCGCCATGGGCGCAAGGCGTTCGATCATCGTCGGGCCGTGGTGTGCAGGTCAGCGGAGGAGGCCATCGACGTGCTGGCGACCGGGCAGGGCGAGCGCCTGGTCGACGGAGTCGCCAAGGTCCGTGGGCGGGACGTCGTCTTCCTCTTCGCCGGGGGAGGCGCACAGTACCCGGACATGGGCCGGGCGCTGTACGAGCAGGAGCCCGTCTACCGGGAGGTCGTGGACCGGTTGCTCACCCACTTCGACCGGGAAGCCGACTTCGATCTCAGGGCGCTGCTCTACCCCGAGGCTGCGGCGGCGGAGGAGGCCGGGAAGTCGCTCCAGCGGCCCTCCAGGGCCCTTCCGGCGCTCTTCATCACGCAGTACGCGCAGGCGCGTCTCTGGATGTCGTGGGGCATCGAGCCGACTTCGATGATCGGGCACTCCATGGGTGAGTACACCGCTGCCTGTCTGGCCGGGGTCTTCTCGCCGGAGGAAGCCCTGTCGCTCGTGAGCCTTCGGGGGCGTCTGTTCGAAACCCTTCCGCCTGGTGCCATGACGAGCGTGAACGTGGGCGTCGAGGAGGTCGAGCCGCATCTCGGACCCGAGCTCTCCATCGCCGCCGTGAACGCCCCCGAGCTGACGTTGGTCGCTGGACCGGTGGCGGCCGTCGAGGCCTTGGAGAGCCGCCTCGCCGACCTGGAGATCGATACGCGGCGCGTGCGCATCGACGTCGCGGCCCACTCCGCCATGCTCGAGCCCATTCTCGAGGAGTTCGGGAGGTACCTCTCGGGCCTCCGGCTGTCCGAGCCCGAGCGGCCGTTCGTGTCGAACCTCACCGGCGCCCCCGTCCAGCCTGGCGAGGTCACGACCGCGGAGTACTGGGTCCGGCACCTCCGCGAGACCGTCCGGTTCGGTTCGGGGCTCTCGTCGCTCCTCGCGCCCGACGGCCCGGTGCTTCTCGAGGTCGGCCCCGGCCGCACCCTCGCGACCCTGGCCAAGCTCCATCCGGAGCGGACGCCTGAGCAGCCCATCGCGCACTCGCTCCCGCATCCGGACGAGATCGGCGACGCCCAGGCATTCCACCTGACCGCACTCGGCCAGATCTGGGCCCACGGTGTCGACATCGACTGGTCCCTGTTCGACGCGGGCTTCTCGAACCGCAGGACTCCGTTGCCCGGCTACCCGTTCGAGCGGGAGCCGTACTTCATCGAGGCTCCGGCGCCGCGTGAGGCGCGGGAAGGCGCTTCGGACAGCGCGGCCGAGGCAGCCAAGGGCTCGGACCGCGAAGAGGATGTGTCCCGGTGGTTCTACAGGCGACAGTGGTCGGCAGCGGATGCACCCGCTGCCCGTGAGCTATCAGGCAAGCGGGTCCTGGTGCTGGCGGATGAAGACTCCAGGGGGGCGGCGTTGGCCGACGAGCTCGGTCGTCGTGGGGCTACCGTCCTGCGGGTCCGTGCCGGGAAGACGTTCCGGGAAGTCTCGGAGGGAGCCGTGTTCGAGCTTTCGCCGGGCTCGCGTCAGGACTGGGACGATCTGGCGAGGACACTGCATAGCGCTGCTCTCATGCCGGGCGTCGTGGTCCATGCCTGGTCACTCGACGGGTCCGGCGACAACGGGGCGACGGACGATCTCGAAGCTCGAGCGTTCCACGCGCCGCTGCGGCTGTTCCAGGCGTTCGAGTCGACCGCCCCTGGACTTCCGATGGACTTCGTCGCTCTGAGCACAGGGTTCTGGCACGCAGACGCCGGAACGACCCTCGAGCCGACGCACGCGTTGCTTCTCGGCCCCGTCCGTGTCGTACCGCGCGAGATCCCGACCGTGCGCGCACGACTGATCGACGCGTCGCCCGCGGTAGATCTGGCGCGAATCGCCGACGAGATTGGGTCGTCGGCGGCCGAGCCGGTGGTCGCACTCACGCCCGCCGAACGGTTCGTGGAGTCGTTCGATCGCACGCCGGTGGCCGCCGGCACGGACGACCGGGTCGTCCGCGACGGCGGTGCCTATCTCATCACCGGCGGGCTCGGAGGGATCGGGCTGGTGATTGCGCGTACCATGGCTTGCAAGGCCAAGGTGCGGCTCGCCCTGGTAGGCCGGAGCGGGCTTCCCGCAGCCGAGGCGCGGGATGCCTGGCTGCGCGAGCACCCAGCCACCGACAAGACGAGCAGGGCCATTCGTGAAGTCCAGGCGCTCGAGGCCATGGGCGCCGAGGTCGAGGTGTACGCCGCGGACGTCACCGACGCTTCGGCCGTCGACAACCTCGTGGCCACCGTTCACAAGCGGTTCGGAGCCATCGACGGCGTCGTGCACGCGGCGGGCGTCCTCGACGACGGCCCGCTTCTGGGGCGCGAAGACGAGCGGATCCGGAGCGTGCTCGAGCCCAAGGTGCGCGGGGCCAGGGAGCTCGACCGGGCCCTGACCGAGGCGGGCATTGAGCCGGCGTTCTTCGCTGTCTTCTCTTCCAGCAGCTCCGTGATCGGCGCGGCCGGACAGCTCGACTATACCGCGGCCAACGCGTTCCTGGACGCCTTCGCGGAGTCCCGGTCGGAACGTGCCGGGGGACGCACCGTCTCCATAGGCTGGGGCCCCTGGCGAGACGTCGGGATGGCCGCCGAGCTGACGGGCACGGACCGGTACGACGAGGATGTGTTGGCCGACGAGGGTGGGGCTCGACTCGAGCATCACCTGTTCGACACGCGCTCCGGCACAGCCGGTGACATCGGGTTCCGTGCGCGCTTCGAGGTCGGTACCCACTGGATGCTCGACGAGCACCGGGTGAAGGATGGCGGATGGGTGCTGCCGGGGTCGGGGTATGTCGAGCTCGTGCACGCCGCCTATCGCGAAGCGGTGGGACAGCCCCCCGCGCTGCTCAAGGATCTGGTCTTCCTCCGCCCCTTCGGTGTCACCCGCGAGGAACCGCGGGAACTGGAGGTACGGTTGTCCGCGAACGGGGAGGGATTCGAGGCCGTCTTGCGAGGCCGCAGCAACGAGAATGACGCCTGGGTCGAGCATGCGACGGCCTGGGTGGGTGATGCGCCCGAAGAGCACGCTCCGCATGCGGCGACGAGCGTCCAGGAGGTCCGGGGGCGGTTCGATGCACCCACCTCGGACGGGCGAGGGGTGCACCCGTTCATGGACTTCGGTCCGCGGTGGAACAACGTCACGGGCTCCACGGCCCAGGGCCGCGAGGCGCTCCTGGAACTGGCGTTGCCGGAGGAGTTTCACGACGACCTCGGGTCGTTCCACCTCCACCCGGCGCTTCTCGACACGGCCACGGCCGGCGCGCAGGACCTCATCGAGGAGCTCGATCGGGGCGATGGGGCCCTGGTCCCCGTGGGATATGGAGCGGTACGCGTCCATGGTGCGTTCGCGCCGCGGATGAGCAGCCATGTCGCACTGAAGGAAGTCGATGACGAAGCCTCGTTCGCGAGCTTCGACGTCGGGATCTACGACGAGGAAGGTGCACTCGTCGCCGAGATTTCCGACTTCAGCATGATGCGGGTCACCCAGGGCCAGCTTTCGGAGGGCGAGGGTGGCTCGGACGCCCCCGGATGGCTCCAGAATGCCATTGGGCCGAGAGACGGAGGCGAGGCCTTCCTGCGGATCGCCGAAAGCGATGTCTCAGGCCACATCCTGGTAAGCCCTCGCCCGCTCGGTGCCGTCATCGCCGAAGCCGGTGAGGCAAGCTCGAATGCGGGCGCCCGCAAGAGCACCAGAAAGCCGGTCCCGCAGGTCGATGTGAGGCCCGTCGAAGCCGCACTGGAGGAGCACGAGGCCGTGGCGGAGGCCGCGGTCCTCGCGGCCGCGGACGTGGGTGGTGGCGTGCGTCTCGTCGCCTTCGTCGCGTTCGAAGCCGGACTCCATGCCACCGTAAGCGAGATCCGCCGGCACGTGCGAAGGCTCGTTCCGCCCGAGTCCGTGCCGAAGAACTTCGTCGAGCTTCCGGAGATCCCGCGCGACGAGGAGGGGCGGCTCCTTCGCTCCGAGCTGCGAGACCCCTTCGCCGAGGTCGACGACTACGTGGCCCCGCGCACGCCTACCGAAGAGGCACTGGCCGCGATCTGGCAGGACCTGCTCGGGCTCGACCGGGTGAGTGTCCACGACAACTTCCTCGACGTCGGAGGCCACTCACTGGTGGGGATTCGCGCCATCGTCAGGACGGAGAAGGAGACGGGTGTCCGCATTCACGCCAACGCGCTTACGCTGCAGTCCCTCGCGCAGATCGCCGAAGATATCGAAAGGAAGGGTGGAGGGGTGAGGACGGCTACCGTGCCCGAGGGCACGGGGCCGGAAGCCGTAACCGAGGCAGCGGCGGAGGTCGATGAGGCTCCGGGCAGTACCGACGACGGTGGATTCCTCTCCCGCGTAAAGAAGGTGATCGTAGGACGATGAATCCTTTCTTCTTCGGTCCCTCGGAGCGGCCCCTGTTCGGGGTGTACAGCCAGGCCCGTAACGTGTCCGGCAGCCCGGACGCGGTGCTGCTCTGCTACCCTGTGCTGGGGGAGTACTTGCGGGCGCACAGAGCTTTCCGACAGCTCAGCAATCTCCTCTCCCGGACAGGCGCCAGCGTGCTTCGCTTCGATTATTCCTGCACCGGTGACTCCTGGGGCCGGGGAGAGGAGGCGCGCCTCGAGACCTGGATCGAGGATGTCGACTGGGCCATCGACGAGTTGCGGGATATGGTCGGAGCCTCGCGGGTTTCCATCGTCGGCTTGAGGTTCGGGGGAGCCATTGCAGCCTTGGCGGCTCGCGAGCGAGACGACGTCAAGCGGCTGGTCCTCTGGGATCCCATCGTGTCCGGAGAGCAATTCATCCGCGAAGCTACGAGCGGCCAAGTCTCGTCAGACGGAAAGCCGCTCGGCGTGGAGGGAATACCCGTCACCGCAGCTCTCAAGGCGGAGCTCGAGGATGTGGACCTGCTGAGCTTGGAAGGGGCCGCCGGGCGACGCACCGAGATCGTCGTGTCCACCGAGGAGCCCGCCTACGAAGAGCTGGCTCGCAATCTCCGAGCCGGCGGCGACGAGGTGCACCTGGAAGTGGTTCCCTCGTCCGGTAGCTGGACCGAGGCCGACCCCTTCGGCTCCGCCTACATTCCGGAGCAGATCATTCGAACGATCGTCGACAAGCTGACCGAAGCTGCGGGAGCGTCCGCTCCAGGGCGATTAGACGCTGGATGACTTGGAGGCGAGGGCGCGACCGTTCGCGGTCTCTGGGCGCAAGGTATCGTCGGCGTGTGTTGTACACTTCAGAATATGCTGCGACATTGACCCGTAGTTCCTCGAAGGATCGCCCCCCGTGAGTACGGCTCTCCTCTTCCATCTCGCGACTACGCGTCGTCGCCCCGAGGACTCCCCTTGCAGCTCAACTTCGTAAATCATGCCGGTTTCCTGGTCGAGACCAATGGCATCGTCCTCCTGTGCGATCCCTGGTTGGAAGGCTCTGCCTTCAACGGAGGGTGGCAGTTGCTCGCCCCGACAGCACTCCGCGACGAGGACATCCATCGCGTCACGCACATCTGGTTCTCGCACGAGCACCCGGATCATTTCAGCCCCGCCGATCTGAAGCGTATTCCCGAAGAGGTCCGTGCTCGAATCACGATCCTTTTCCAATCGAGCGTGGACCGCAAGCTGGCCCGCTTCTGCGAGAAGTTCGGATTCGCTGAAGTCCGAGAGCTGCAGCCAGACACCTGGTACCCGCTGAACGGGTCGGTCGAGATGCTCTGCAACCCGTTGCCGACGGAGTGGGACGCAGATTCGTGGATGTGCCTGCGCGACGGGGATCGGACGCTCCTGAACATCAACGACTGTGGTGTGGACGAGCCCGGGATCGCTCACTCGATCAAGGAGCAGGTGGGCCCGGTCGACGTTTTGATGACTCAGTTCTCCTACGCGGCGTGGACGGGTAACCCCGAGGATTCGCATCAACGGGGCGAGGTGGCGAAGGGAATCCTCGAAAACATCCGACTCCAGATCGAGGTGATCGAACCCCGTCAGGTGGTCCCGTTCGCCAGCTTCGTCTGGTTCTCGAGCCGGGCTGCGCACCACCTCAACGCCGACGTGAACCGGATCGACCGGGTCGTGGACTTCATCGATGGCCAGACCGAAGCCGAGACCGTCGTGCTCTACCCCGGAGACCGATGGACCGTAGGCGACGATCACGACAGCACGGGCAGCGTCTCGCGGTATCTGGTGCATCATGAAAGTCTTCCCTCGATGGACGAGCTGCCGATTCCCCGCACCGTGCCGGAAAGGGAGCTGCTCGAAGCGTCCGAGAGCTATGTGACCCGCCTTCGCGAGGCGGTGAGCCCGCTTCTCATCCGCCTCGACCAGGCTGTCGACGCGGGTAAAGAACTCGGAACGATGGAGCGCTTCGTTCAGCTTTTCAGGAACCCCGAGCCCGGCCTGATCCACGTCGAAGATATCGAAAGAGCCTATGCATTCGATCCCGTTCGTGGTCTTCGTCCAGCTGGCGTCTCCCCTGGGATGTGCCACATTCGCACGGATTCGGACTCGCTGTTGTTCGCGCTGAAGTTCTTGTGGGGTGGCGAGAGCCTGCAGGTCAACGGGCGGTTCATCGAGTTGCGGACCGATGGGGACGACGAGCTCGGGGCGACCGCCGACAAGGTATTTCGCCAATTCAGACTGGGTCGCAGTCTCGATCTGGGGCGGGATCTGAGTTGGACGGCGGTCGTACGCTCCGCGGCCCGGCATCTCCAGAGCCTCTTCCCTGGATTCGAAACGAGGACCTCGGGGCGCTAACACCGCATATATTCCGGAGCAGATTCTTCGAACCATCGTGAACAAGCCGACCGAACGACCTGGAGCGTCCGCATGAAAGAGCGAGCCCTCACTTTTGGCCCGGACGGTATTCTCGTCGGGGTCCTGACGGAGCCCGATCCCAGCTTGGCTGTTCCCGGAGCACCGGGGCACGTCATTCTGAATTCGGGAATTCTCCACCGTGTAGGCGCGAGCCGCATCTACGTGCAGATCGCGAGGGCGCTAGCCGAACGAGGCTTCACGACACTCCGGTTCGACTTCTCCGGTGTCGGCGACTCAGGGACCCGCAGGGACACGCTTCCCATCGAGGAACGGTTCGTCCAGGAAACCCGTGAGGCCATGGACTACCTGGCTGGCGTCAAGGGAATGGACCGGTTCGTACTCGGGGGACTCTGTTCCGGGGCCGACGGAGCGTTCTGGACGGCGCTGAAGGATGGCCGGACCGTCGGTATCTGGCAGATCGATCCGTTCACGTACCGGACGCTTGGTTACTATCTGCGACGCTTTGGTCCGAAGCTGCTCGATCCGAAGGCATGGCTGCACTCGATCCGGGTGCGGTTGCCCGGAAACAAGACGATCGACGAGACCGAGTCTGACGTTTTCGCCGCGCCGGAGTACCGACGGACCTTCCCGCCTCGAACGGTCGTCCGAGATGGATTGGGTGAGCTGCTGGCGCGTGACGCCTCAATGTACGTCTTCCTCACAGGTGGAGCCGAAGTCAACTACGAGCGGCAGTACGCCGACGCATTCCCCTCTTTGTCCGTTGGAGAGCGCGTAGAGGTGCGGTTCGTTCCGGAGGCTGGCCACACGCTCACCGGTCTCGACCACCAGCGGTTCCTAGTGGAGGAAATCGGACAGTGGATGTCTGGGCTTCATTCAGGCGCTTCGGTGACACCCGTCGGCGAGTCGGCCTACTGAGCACCGTGGGTCGAGCCGCTCAAGGCGCTCTTATGTTCCTCTACGACCATCTAGTCTCGAGTCCGTGACTCGACTTCTGGTTACCGACGGAGAGCAGCGCTCGAGCCTGGCAGTCGTCCGATCTCTGGGGCGCGCCGGTCACGACGTGCATGTGTGCTCGACACACCGGCGGCCGCTCGCCGGGGCTTCCCGCTTCGTGCGAGCAGTGCATCGCGCGGCCGATCCAACCACCGACCCCCAGGCATACGTCGAGGCTGTGGCTAAGGTAGTCCGAGAACGTGACATCCAAGTCCTTCTCCCGACGACCGACACGTCGATGAGCCTCTTGCTGGATATGCCTCATCGGATTCCGGGCCTCATCATACCATTCCCTGACAGGAGCGTTTACGAGGCCATCGCCGACAAGCGCCACCTGATGCAGGTGGCCAGAGATGTGGGCGTTCCGGTGCCGCGCCAGGTGGTGATCGAAGCCCCGCTGGCAGACCCGGTGGCGCTCATGGATTTCTTCCCTGGCGAGGCGCTCGTCCTCAAGCCTGCGAGGTCGGCCGTTGTCGGAGTACACGGAATCCGCCGGTTCGGGGTCCGGATGCTGGAGCGAGCGAGTGACGCGCCCACGGTACTGAGGGACTTCCCACCGGAAGCTTATCCGATACTCGCCCAGGAACGGATCACGGGACCTGGACTCGGGGCGTTCCTTCTCGCCGACGCGGGGCGGCCGCTCGCTTCCTTCGGTCATAGGCGGATTCGCGAGAAGCCACCCACTGGCGGGGTCAGCGTGTACCGCGAGGCTGTTCGTCTGCGGGAGGATATCCTCGGTCATGCCGAAAGGCTGCTCCAGGCCTTTCGGTGGACGGGCGTGGCAATGGTGGAGTTCAAAGAGGACGTCGCCACCGGGACGCCTTATCTCATGGAAATCAATGGCCGCTTCTGGGGCTCACTCCAGCTCGCCATCGACGCGGGTGTGGACTTCCCTCGTCTCCTTCTGGACTTAGCAGAAGGACGGGAAGTTCCGCACGCCCTCGAGCCGACGCGCCACGTGCGGAGCCGATGGCTGTGGGGGGATGTCGACCATCTAATCTGGATGTTGCGGCATGGGCGCCGGGCACGTGCCGCCGACACCACCCTTCCGGGGCCGCTCGGTGCTCTCGGACGGTTTCTCATGCCGTGGCGTCCCGGCGACCGCTTCGAGGTTCTCCGATTAACCGATCCGGCCCCCTTCCTACGCGAGTCCATTCAATGGTTCTCGGACCTGGCTTCACGATGAGGTGTGGTCCCTATGTCAGATCGGCTGCCACCACCAGCACCCAATTCGCCAAGACGCACCTGAGAAGCGGGCTGCGGACTTACACCGCACTCCGGCGCGGCTCATGAGACTCCTGCCGGACCCAATCAACGACTGCCGTGGTCAGACGATCCCGCAGCTCCTCGCGGCTGAATGTGTGATCCGAGTCTTCATAGTACTCCAACGTGAGCCGATCTCGGAAGTCAATTCCGGGCACCACCTCCAGTAGCTGCTCGCGATAGTTGTACTGCCTGGGTAGACCGGCGGTGAAGATGCACAGCAGCCGACCACCTCTGGTCACAATTCTTTCGAAATACTCCCTCATCAGAGGCTTGGGAACCCATGCATCCAGATTGAGGCTGGGGGCCTCCGGCTCCGGGACGGATTGTGCCCCTCGGCGCCCTAGCGCTCGTTTCATGGTTCCGAAGATTCGCCGTACGTAGCGATGCCTTCCCGTCAAGGCCTTCATCCACCAGTTGGCGCGGAGCAGACGGCGCCCGTAGTGCCTCACCCAGAATCCAGGAGTCAGGTGCGTATTGAGGTCCAGGAGTACCGCTCCGACCACGTCGTCTCGTCGTCCCATCGTCCGGAGCGCATTGTCTGCCCCGGAGCAGAGTCCAATGAGAACGAACTGATGAGCACCGAAGTGGGCAGCCATGAAGTCGATCGCGTCGTCAATATCCGCCTCAACCCGTTCCTGAATCGATCTGCCTTCTGCACTTGGAGGAAGCACAGAGTCGCCGATGCCTGAGAGGTCGAATCGAAGACTCGAGAACCCTTCAGAGGCGAGAGCTCGCCCGATTGACACATAGATGCGGTTGGGACCCGTACGATGAATAATACCGGAGCTGATGAACAGGATTGCCGGTGCAGTTGGCGGACCCTCAGGTTCTCTCGGCACACACGTGGCTCCGACAAGGGAGCGATCGCGACCGAAGACGACGGGAGCCTCGACGAACGGCGGTCTCACGCCACCCATTGCGCAATCCTGGCCAGAAGAACCGCCGGCACGGCGCCGACCCCCACGTTGCTCATCTCCTTCCAGGAGGGAGGGTTGGGAAAAACTTCGTACTCCACATCCCCGCCTCTCGCCTTGAGCTCACGATGGAGGCTGCGATGTTTAGGCAGATCCTCAGACACGATCGTGAGGACCCTTGACGGCAATCGCCGGACATCGGTGATGCTTGCCTTCGCCAGGCCCTGTTGAAGCCCTTCAGAGAATACAAAACCTTGTATCTCACGGTCTTCCCCGGCCTTGCCGTCAGAATCCTCCCAAATGTGCTCCGATACATAGTCCGCGCCGAAGGCGATCGGATCCCACAACACCAGGTTGTCGACGGACTTGGACTGTGCCATGGCATGGGCCGCAACCAGCGCGCCGATTCGTAGGCCGACGAGGGCTACCCGTCTAACGGAAGCTACATCCACCGCCTCTTGCACTGCGGTGCACGTGTCCTGGACCGCACCCTCGAAAGAAAGGTCCCGAGCTTCGCCTCCGGAGTTACCGGTACCGAAGTAGTCGAACCGGATGCAGTCCAAGCCGTTTTCGCCAAGCCGGCTCGCAAGAATGCGGCACGTACGGTAAGACCTCATGTACTCTTGGCCGAACGGCGGGCAGATTACCACAGCCTGTCGACGACGTCGACCAACAGCCGGGGTGTATACCCCCTGGAGCGGTCGTTCCGAAGTCCCGAGCAACAGCGGAATCATAGCCTACGTCACCAGATCAAGAATCGGTCGCGACGGACGACCAGTCACGCACTGGCTGTTGCGGCCTCAAGGGCGGCCGCGACCTGTTCCAGCGAGTAGAAGAAGAGGAGGCGAGGATCCAAGCGCTGGCCTGTTTCCCGCTCCAGTTCGGCGATCACTCGAACCGAGAGCAGCGAGTGGCCACCCAATTCGAAGAAGTTGTCATCCCTGCCAACGGCATCGAGTTGGAGCAGGCCCTTCCAAGTCCCGGCAACCAGTTCTTCGGCTCCGGGACGGGGCGGACGAAAATCCTCGGTCTGTCTCGGAATGATCTTTGGAGAGGGCAAGGCAGCCCGATCGACCTTCCCGCTAGGTGTCCGAGGTATCTCCGGGATTTCCAGGAATAGCCCCGGGACCATGTAATCCGGTAGGGTCGCGCGGAGGTGCGCACGAAGCTCGCTCGGTGTCGCGCCTCCCGGTGTGTCGAATACGACCCAAGCCACCAAGCGCATGTCGCCATCGGCGAAATCCACGCCGTCGACCACGGCTTCCTTGACGCTCCGGTGAGCACGGAGTGTCTGCTCCACCTCTCCTGGCTCAATGCGATGGCCTCGGACCTTGAGCTGCCAATCGAGACGGCCGAAGAACTCCAATTCTCCGGTGTGGCGATAACGGGCTCTGTCTCCCGTACGGTACATGCGACCGTAACCGTCCAGCTCGACGAAGCGCTGTGCCGTCAAGTCGGGGCGCCTATGATATCCCAGACTGACACCTCCGCCCCCGATCAACAACTCACCCTTCACTCCGATTGGTACCGGATGTAGCTCGCCGTCAACGATTAGCACCTGAGTGTTGGCGATCGGCTTGCCAATCGGTATGGAGGGGAGCTCGAGGTCAGACGGCACGACCTGGTGGATGGTCGACCATATCGTGGTTTCGGTGGGACCATACATGTTCCAGAGTTCCCCGACCGACTCGACGAGTTGAGCCGCAAGATCCATCGGAAGCGCCTCACCGCCCACAAGTACCTTGAGCGACGCGTCACCTTGCCATCCGGCCTCGAACAACATCCGCCAGAAACTCGGTGTGGCCTGGACGACTGTAGGCCGCCATACCTCGAGACTCTGGATGAATTCGTCCGGATAGTCCAACTCATCCTGTGACGCCAGCACCACTCGAGCGCCGACGACCAAGGGCAGAAACAGCTCGAGGACAGAGATGTCGAAGCTGACTGTGGTGGCTGCGAGCAGGACATCCGATTCCTGAAGTCCAGGCTTGTCAGCCATCGAAGAGAGGAAGTTCACGACGTTCGCATGACTGACCTTCACCCCCTTTGGTCGCCCCGTCGATCCTGAGGTGTAGATGACATAGGCAGTGCTCTCCGGTTCCAGCTGAACCTCTGATCGGAAATCCGGATTCTCTTCGAACGCATGGTCGTCCAAGTTGAGGATCGTCGATCCGTCCGGCACCAGGTGCGCGGTATCATCCGCGCACACTATGGCAACAGCCTCTGAGTCCCCCACGATGAACTGGATCCGGTCCAACGGATACTCGGGATCCAGCGGAACGTAACCTGCACCCGATCGGAGGATACCGATAAGCAGTGGGAGGATCCTGGCTTCACGGGTGAGCAATACGGCAACCAGATCGCCCTCGGCTACTCCCGCCGCGCGCAAAGCTCCCGCAATCCTGGCCGACTCCGATTCTAGGTCCCCGTAGGTCAGAGTATGGGTAGCATCGCGAATCGCGTCACGGTCGGGCGTTTTGCCAGCCCCCTCTAGCAGGAGCTCATGCACCAACGCATGCTCTCCTGCCTCACGCCCAGTGGTATTCCATTCAAGCCACTCTACTCGCTCCTCGTCCGTCACCAACGATGCGTCGGCGATGGTTCTGTCGAGGTCCTCGAGGAAGAGGTCCAATACCTGATGGACGGCGTGCCCGAGCCGGAGGCCTGAAGCCCGGTCGAACAATTCCGTCGAGTAGGTGCAGGTCCCCTGGATTCCCTCCTCCTCAGAATTCATCAACCACATCGCGAACTCAGCGTGGGTCCAGGGCGTCGAAACGTGGAAACGTGTGGCCTCCAGGTTCCCCCAGATCACAGGTCGATCCGAGATATCCCAAAGATTCAGAGAAACCTGGTAGACGGGCGTTCTCGACGGATCGTGAGGTAGCCCAAGGCTACGGACGACATCGTTGAAGGGAGCGTCCTGATGCGCCAGGGCGCCGAGCAGAGCGTTCTTGACCGTCCGGAGGTAGTGACGAAGGGACTCGTTCGGGTCCACCGTAGTGCGCACGGGAATCGTATTGAGGAAACCTCCGATGAGGTTTCGCAACTCGGGGTGCGCGCGACCGGCTACGGGGGTCCCGACGATTATGTCCGTGGCCGATGTCAGGTAATGAATCGCCAACTTGAGACCAGCCATCAGCACCATGAACGGTGTCGCACCTACAGTCCGGCCGACCTCGGCCAGCCGGTCCCTCTTCGCGGGCGGGATCTCGAACGCGAAGTCGGATCCGGACAAATCGAACGCGCTCTTCCGCGGATAGTCCGGGGTCAGCTCAAACTGAGGAAGGGGCTTCGACAGACGCTCCTTCCAGTACGCCAGGTCCTCCGTCAGACGTTCACCGGAGTATTGCGTCCGTTGCCACCGGATCCAGTCCGGAAACTGTATCGGCAGCGGGGGAAAGGATGGCTCTCGCCCCTCGGCCCGTGCCGCATAGCCTTCCGCGAGTTCCCGGACGATGACGCTGAAAGAGAACGCGTCCGTGAGCATGTGGTGCAGGTTGCAGTACAGGACGGTTTCATCTTCCGAAAGCTGGAACACCTTGAAGTAGAGGAGTGGAGGTGTCTGAACGTCGAAATCGTGGAAGTACTCCTCTCGAATCCGATCGTGACAAGCGGACAGGCGCTCAGCACAGGAGATCCCCGAGAGATCCTCAACCGGAAGCTCTATCTCGACGCCCCGCGCGTACCGTAGTCGAGGTCGCCCACCGTCCTCCACGACGTAGGAACGAAGCGTAGCGTGGCGGGCAACAAGATCGTTGATCGATGCCCGCATGGCACGGTGGTCGAGCCTGCCCTTCAGATGATATGCGGCCACAACGTTGTAGGCCGGAGCGAGGCCTGCTTTACTGAAGTACCACATTCGCTCCTGCATGAACGACAGGTCCGTGTCTTCGCCGCTCCAGCTCCGGGGAATACCGGCGGTGGCACCATTGCCGAGATGTTCGATGAGGGCCTGCTTGTGATCCGTGAGAAGCTGTTTCAGCTCTGTCGTCAGTGCGCCTGCAGGCCCCCGTACACGTAGGTCGGGACCAGACGCCGAAACGTCCAACCCACGTGCCTGGAGGGACGCGAGAATGTCCTCCGCGCTCACAATACGAACTCCTCCGTTCCCGCTATCGCGTCGTGAACCCGCGACACCACCGCGGCGAGAGTCGTATGCTCGAACATCGTTCCCAACGCGATATCGATGCCGAACTCCTCCTGAATCCGAATCATGGCCTCGACAGCGAGCAAGGAGTGGCCACCCACCTCGAAGAAGTCGGTGTCTGCGTTCACATGCTCAACGCTGAGAAGGTTCTTCCAGATCGCGGTGATTCGCGCTGACGTGGACTCGCTTGCAGAAGCCGTGCCTTCCGAGGGGCTTGCGACCTCTTCGGGCGGAGGAAGCGCAGAACGGTCGACCTTCCCGTTGACTGTTAGCGGGATTTGCTCGATGGCCACATACGTGGACGGCAGCATGTACGTCGGCAGGTGCCTCGAGAGATTCACGCGGAGTGTATCCTCTAAAGCACTGAGCCCGTCGTGACCCGAACCCAAGACCACATACCCGATCAATCTGCCGCCGGGCCGATCCAACGAGTATGTAACGACCGCGTCTTCGACCTCGGGAATACGGCGAAGGGCGGATTCGATCTCTCCGAGTTCCACCCTGAACCCCCGGATCTGAACCTGGTTGTCGGCACGACCCTGGTAGTGAAGGTCTCCGTCCGGCGACCGACGGGCCAGGTCTCCGGAGCGGTACATCCGAAGGCCGTCTGAGGAAGGGCTGAAGCGCTCGAGAGTGAGTTCCGGCCGGTTCAGGTAACCCTCCGCGACACCATCGCCCAAAACGTGTATCTCGCCGACCTCTCCATCCGCCACGGGTTCGCCTGACTCGTCGAGCAGCCGGATGTCTACGTGCGGCAGGGGCACGCCGATCGGAGACCACGCCTCTGCCAGGCAATCGGCCTTGGTGATCCGGCGAAATGTCGAGTGAATCGTCGTCTCCGTGATCCCATACATGTTGATCATTCGAGGGGTCTCGTCGCCGTGCTCCTCAAACCACTTGGCCAACCGGCGTGGATCAAGGGCCTCCCCCGCAAAGATCACATGGCGCAACTGCAAGTCGCCTCGCTGAGTTCGAGCTTCTAGGTCCAAGATCGAGTTGAAGGCAGAGGGGGTCTGGCAAAGCACCGTAACCTGCTCTTGAGCCAGCAGGTCGTATAACGCGTCGGGAGATCGGACCGTGTTGGCGGACGGCACGATGAGGCGCCCTCCGAACCCCAACGCGCCCCACATCTCCCAGACCGAGACATCGAATCCGTATGAGTGGAACATCGTCCACACGTCGGATTCATTGAAGTTGAAAAGTGCCTCGGCCGAAACCATGAGCCGCTCGAGGTTCCGATGGGTCACCATGACGCCTTTGGGCCGCCCGGTCGTTCCAGACGTGTAGATGACGTAGGCCAGGGTGTCCGGGCGGACCGCGCTGGAGCACGGATCCGGAGACGCGGCCGCGACACGTCCGTCCCGGTCGATCTCAACGATGTTCACGAAGCCGGCAAAACGCTCAGCGAGAGAGCTTTCTGTCAGGAGCACAAGTGGATCAGCGTCGGCGAGGATCAGCCGAAGCCGTTCGTCTGGATTCGATGGATCGAGCGGCACATATGCGCCACCGGCCTTGAGGACACCGAGTATAGCCACGATCACCGCCGGCGATCGCTCCATGGAGATGGCAACCCGTGCCCCGTCACGCACTCCCATCGAGCGGAGCGCGTTCGCCACCCGATTCGCTCGGATATCGAGCTCACCATAAGTGACTGCCTCGCCCGACCCCGACAACGCGGGCTTGCTCTCGTGCGATCGCACCTGAGCGTCGAACAGCTCCAGAACCGTACCTTTCATCGGGTGCCTCGCTCGAAAAGTGCACCCCGATAGGTGACCTCTCCCGGTGGAATATGGAACGGCACATTGCAAGCCTTACCGGGATGATGCCACTGTTCGACAGTAGCATACCCCAGATCATGTAACCCTTCGAAGAATCGTCGGAAGTGCCGCACTTTGTACGGGCAGTAGGCGGTTCCCATGTTGTTCAGGGTCACGAACTCACGGTCAGGGTGGAATGGTGTCGTGCTGACCAACAGATAACGAGGCTCCCCGGGGATTCGTTCGAGCCACTCCAAGGGGGACTCCTCAACGTACTGAAGCGAGCCAGCAGCAACGACCAGGTCCGGGGCCGGAATGCGGCTCAAATCGGACTCGAAGGTCAGTCGTTCCACTCCGTGGTCGTGCGCCCAACGACGCCCCTCCTCCACGACGGCCGGGACGTCGAACACATACCACTCGGGACCTGCTCCAAGCCACCGTCGAGTGGCGTAGAACAACGCGCCGCGATGCCCCCCGAAATCGAGCACCCGCTGGTGAGCCCCCCAGCTCCGGCTCAACCAGAACAAGACGGGATAGTGTTCGGGCCAGATTCTCGCCAAGTGATCTTCGTACAGGAGCGCCGAACCAGGATTATCGTAGCCCAGCTCACGGTTTTCCGGCACATCGCTGAGAGCGTCTGCAAACGAGGAGTATACCCCGTAGAAGAGGTTGTGCGTGCCCTCACGCTCGAAGCGACGGCGGTATTTGGCTTTGCGGTAGTTCCGGAGCCCCGGTAGTGACTTGATCCACTCTTCTATAGGACGGTCCACAGATCTTCCCCGGCAGAACGGACTCAGGCGGACCGCGGTACCCTCTCCTCCGGCTGGAGCGCGCGGTCCGTTTCATGCTACGCAGGGGCAACTCTCATGCCGACCTACGAACCTCCGAGAGTCGTGCGCAGCTGATGAATGATGAAAGCTGTTACGTCGGGCGGTGCCGATGCGAGATAGCTGTGATTGCCCGGGAAGGCCTTCATGACGAAGGACGCTTTGGTCTCTTCCCGCCATGGATCGAGATCTGCAACGGGAACCACGGGATCATCGATTGCACCGAGGGCAGTGATGGGGATGGGTAGCAGTGGTCTGGGTGCCACACTATGCTGTGCCAGCGCTTCAAGGTCCGCTCGCAGGCTTCGGAGTGCCATGCCCAGTACCTCAGGGTACTTGAGCAACTCTGCTGGAAACCCGCCATATCGATGCTCGACGGCAGCCACCAGCTCGTCATCTGGCAAGGCAAACTCACGTCGCGCTTCGCGCGGCAATCGTGGGGCCCGGTGGCCGGAGACGAACAGATGGACGGGCAGTGGGTCGTCTCGGTCCGCGAGGGCCAGCGAGGTCTCCCAGGCCACCATCGCTCCCATGCTGTGCCCCAACAGAGCGATCGGAACGTCATCGATGTGGCTCAGGGCAGGGAGTACCCCAGCCACGATATCCTCCAGACGCCTGAGCGGTGGTTCGGAAAATCGACTCTCGCGGCCCGGTGAGCTGACACACCATAACTCGACCCAGGTAGGTAGAACGGGACGCCAGGATCCAAACCACCCTGCTCCCGCTCCGGCAGGCGGAAATGCGACCAGGCGGACCAGTGGCATGCTCCGAGGCGCTGCTCTCAAGAGCCAGCCTCCAACCAGGGATGTCATGCCTACGACGTCTCCTCGCGTTCCCGAGCTCATGCCACTTAGCTTACTCGAGTGTTTCCATCGGAAGGTACATTAATGACTATCGACACCAATAAGTGGAAAGAGCGGGTCAGCGGCTGGACATCCAACCTCGATCTCCCAGCGGATACCCCGAAAGGCGACACCCTGGGCCGCGTCGCTCGGCCACTCCCTGATGAGTTGACTCATTGTCTGGGATTGGCATCCGAGCAGTGGTCCCAGTCTCTTCCGTCCCTCCTGTTGGCCGGCTTTCATGTTTTGCTCGCTCGCTACGCACGGCAGCCGGACGTTCTGATCATCGCGGCCATCGATGGTGCGGAGCCTCTTCCGATTCGTCCTCGTATCGACTGGACCTCGTCGGCCCGTAGCGTGATGGAGCTGATCGCTGGTCAATCCGAGCTCGTCAGTGCCGCAGTGTCACCGGACTCCGACGAGATTCGAAGAGAAGTGAAAACGCCAGTCCGCACGCCATACCCCTTCCTCTTTGACGGCAGCGACCAGTCCGTTGGCAAGGAGGCCGTTAAACGGTTCAAACAGAAGGGTTTCGAGCGTTTTCAGTTGTTGCTTTCCGCTCGAGCCAATGCTGACGGGATCCATGTCTCGCTCCACTTCGATCGAGGCGCGATCGAGCAGGCTGCGGCGGAGCGGTTCCTGCGGCACCTCGAGATCACGATCGGGTCGATGTTGTCATCTCCGGACCAGCCGATCAATGAGCTTGCGATTATGCCGGACGACGAGTATCGGCTGGTCGAGGAAGTGTGGAACTCGACTGCGGTCGATTATCCGCGCAATGCATCGATTCCGGAGGTCTTTCGGCAACAGGTCGCACGCGACCCAGAGAAGCTCGCCATCCAGGCCGACTCGGGTCGATTGACCTACGGGCAGCTCGACGTAGCCTCTGATCGTATCGCGCAGCAGGTCCTCGAGCATGGGACGCGGCCCGGTGACCTGGTGGGGATCTCGATGGACCGCGGGCCAGAAATGATCATCGCGGCGCTCGGTATACTGAAAGCTGGGTGCGCCTATGTCCCCCTGGACCCGAGCTACCCGGACGCGCGTCTCTCTTTCATGATCGAAGACACGTCCATCCGGATCGTGCTTGTCGACCCATCGGTCCAGGAGCGACTCGAGGGGCTCAGCGCGAACCCACTCTCCCTGGTCAGCGTCTCGTTGCCTCGGCTTGCAGCGGAAGAATACGAGGTGCACCGCAAGGTGGACGTGACGTCGGGCGATCAGCTCGCGTACGTCATCTACACCTCGGGTTCGACGGGAACTCCGAAGGGCGTGCGGGCCCTGCACCGTGGGGTCATAAGGTTGGTCTCGTCCCCCAATTATGCGGATCTGACTCCGGATGACAGGGTGATGGCCTTCGCGCCCATTTCATTCGACGCCTCGACGTTGGAGATCTGGGGTGCGCTGCTGAACGGAGGAACGGTCGTCGTCGCACCTGCAGGACCCCTCAGCATCGAGGATCTCGGATCGTTCATCGAGGATGCCGGGATCACGACGCTTTGGCTAACGGCAGCCCTCTTCCATGAACTCGTGGACTCACGCATCGAAAGCTTTGCCGGGGTGCGTCAGCTGCTCGCGGGGGGGGACGTGTTGTCCGCTTCGCACGCTCGGCGGGTTCTCGAGGCATTCCCGGATTGCCTGGTAATCAACGGTTACGGACCCACGGAAAATACGACGTTCACTGCCTGCCACCGCATGACGTCCGCCGACGCCCTCGGCTCGACTGTTCCCATTGGACGGCCCATATCGAACTCGACGACATACGTGCTGGGGCCGAGCGGTGAGCTCATGCCGATCGGAGTACCGGGAGAACTCTTCACCGGTGGAGATGGTGTCGCAGATGGATATCTGAACCGCCCCGAATTGACTGCCGAGCGGTTCGTCCGGGATCCGTTCACCCGACGGACGGGAGGGCGTCTCTACAGAACAGGGGATCTAGCTCTTTGGCGTCCCGACGGAACGCTGGAATTTCTCGGGCGGGCCGATCAACAGGTCAAGATTCGGGGGTATCGCGTGGAGCTTGGTGAGATCGAAGCCCAGCTCGCGAAGCACCCGTCGATCCAAAGAGTCGTCGCAGTGGCGACAGAGCACGGAGGCGAGAAGCGCCTCGCCGCATATGTGGTCGTCGAGGAGGCCACGACTGCACCATCTCCTGACGAGCTTCGACGTCATCTGCGGGAGGCGCTCCCGGAATACATGGTGCCTTCGTTCATCGTGTTCCTGGACAACCTACCGGTCACGTCGAATGGGAAGATCGATCGGGAGGCCCTGCCGAATCCGGCCACAGCAAGGCCGGCACGGTCAGCCCGTGCAGCTGGCCAGCTCCATGAAGTCCTTCACACTGTCTGGTGCGATCTTCTCGGTGTCAGCCACGTCGACCCGGACGAGCGCTTCTTCGATGTCGGGGGAACCTCTCTCCTTTCTCTCAAGCTCATCGACACGTTGAAGCGGGAGCACGATCTCGACGTACCCATCGTCAAGCTATACGAGCACCCGACCATTCGTTCTTTGGCCGACCACTTGGGCTCAGCGACGTCGGATGCCGCGCCACGCCGAACGGTGGATACCACTGCTCACTCGAGGGGCAGTGCGCTCACGGGGGACCGTCGGATCGCGATCGTCGGAATGGCGGGTCGGTTCCCGGGAGCAAGCGATGTTGATGAGCTCTGGGCCAAGCTCCGCGCCGGCCAGGACGGACGAGTTGAATTCTCGGAGGAAGATCTGAGGTCGGCCGGGGTTCCAGACGAGGTCATCGCCAACCCGGAATACGTGCGAGCTACTTTCCCGCTCGATGGCGCCGAGGACTTCGACGCCGATTTCTTCGGCTTTCGGCCCCGTGAGGTCGAGCTCATGGATCCCCAGCAACGGCTCTTCCTCGAGCTCGCCTGGACGGCTCTCGAGCATGCCGGATACAACCCGAAAGGGGTGCCAGGGCGGGTGGGGGTCTTCGGTGGCGTCGGGCGCAACTCCTACCTCATGAACCAACTCGCCACACACCCTGAGTTGGCCGATATCCTGGCGGAGCATCCGGGCTTGATCGGCAACGAGCGAGACTTTCCGACGACCCACGTCTCCTTTCGCCTCGGGCTCACGGGACCATCGATCGATGTCCAGACAGCCTGTTCCACGTCGGGTGTAGCCGTCCACCTGGCTCGCCAGAGCCTCCTGAACCGGGAAAGCGATGTGGCTCTGGCTGGTGGCTGCAAGGTCATCGCCCCCAATCGCGTGGGCTATCTCTACGAGGAGGGCGGAGCGCTCTCGCCCGAGGCACGAATTCGTGCATTCGACGCGAACGCTCGAGGAATGGTTCGCGGAAGTGGTGGAGCGATGCTTGTCCTTAAGCGCTATGAAGATGCGGTCCGGGACGGCGACGGAATCCTCGCAGTGGTCCTCGGCTCAGCCGTGAACAACGATGGAGCCCGTCGGGTTGGCTTCGCAGCACCCAGTCCGGAAGGTCAAGCTCGAGTCATCGCCGACGCGCTTCGGGACGCCGACGTCTCGGCTGATAGCATCGACTACGTCGAGGCGCATGGCACGGGCACTCCGCTCGGTGATCCGATCGAGATCGAGGGGCTGACGAAAGCCTATAGGGAATCCACGGACCGAGTAGGCTTCTGTCGCATCGGCTCCATCAAGACCAACATTGGGCACTTGGACGCGGGCGCGACCGCCGCAGGGATCATCAAGACGGTACTGTCGCTCCGCCACGGCGAGATTCCACCGAGCATCAACTTCGACGAGCCAAACCCACATATCCCGTTTCAGGCCAGTCCTTTCACCGTCAACCAATCGTTGACACCATGGCCCCGACGAAATGAGCCCAGGCGTGCGGGAGTGAGCTCGTTCGGACTCGGTGGGACGAACGCCCACATCATCATCGAGGAGGCCGCGAGTGACGCTCCCTCCGATTCTCCCACGAGAGCCCTCCAGGTACTCCCGATCTCGGCACGGACGGAATCGGCTCTGGCGACGCTCTCTTCTGAGTTGGCCCGATGCCTGGACTCGGTGGACAACGCCTCCCAGTTCGCCGACACCGCGCACACCTTGCAGGTCGGTCGGAGCAGGTTCGCTCATCGTAGGGTCGTCGTTGCCGACAGTCCCGATCAGGCAGCAGCAGTCCTTCGTAACGGAGACCGAACCAGGGATCTAACCAGGAAAGGGCCGGACGTCGCGAGCGTCGCCTTCATGTTCCCGGGCGGCGGTTCGCAATATCCAGGGATGGCCGCAGGCCTGTGGAAGCGGGAGCCGGTGTTCAGGCGAGGCATCGAGGAGTGTCACGAGATTCTCGAGAGCACTGTCGGGCTGGACCTGATCGCTCTGCTTTTCGGAGCCGGGCAGACGGCCGACCTGGAGCGCCCATCGCTCGCATTGCCGGCGCTCTTCGCCGTCGAAGCGGCGCTCGGCGACCTCTGGCTCTCATGGGGTGTCCAGCCGGCAGCACTGATCGGGCACTCGATGGGCGAGTACACCGCGGCTCACTTCGCCGGAGTGTTGAGCCGCCAGGACGGTCTGGCTCTGGTTACCGAGCGTGGTCGACTCTTCGAGAAGCTACCTGCAGGGTCGATGCTGGCGGTGCCCCTTCCCGAGCATGAGATCGTCGACAGTCTGGGAGAGTCACTGTCCATCGCTGCGATCAACCGGCCTGATGCCACTGTCGTTTCGGGCAGCGACGAGGCAGTGGCGGACCTGGAGCGCCATCTCGAATCGAAGGGAATCGACTGCACGCGCGTCCATATTTCCGTTGCCGCCCATTCGCCCATGGTCGACCCGATCCTCGGCGAGTTCGAGGAGTTCATGCGCTCGGTCACACTCACGCCGCCCAGGGTGCCTCTCATATCCAACGTAAGTGGCACGTGGATGACGGAAGACCAAGCCACCGATCCGTCGTACTGGGTTCGCCATCTCAGGCACCCCGTCAGATTCGCTGGAGGGGTGCAGGCCGTAGCCGACTCGGGCGCCACGACGTTCCTCGAGGTCGGCCCTGGACGCGTGCTCGGGACGCAGGTCCGACAGCATCCCGGGAGCCGGGGCGTCGATGTCGTGGCGTCCACGCGACACCCGAGGGAGAGCGGGGACGATAGCGTCTTCATCTTGCGGTCGTTTGGCGAGTTGTGGGCCGCGGGTGTGGACGTCGACTGGGCACTACTCCATGGGCCTGATCACCGAAGAAGGGTCCCGGTACCGACCTACCCCTTCGAGCGAACGACCTATTCCATTCCCGCGAAGTCATGGGGAGGCCCCGCTACGCCACAGGCGACCGCCGGCGGAGTGCCGGGCTCGAGGCAAGGGGTCCAGCAGTCCGCCGCACACACACCACCGACCAGACAGGCCACCCCAATGGCAAACCCAGTAATGGCTCGTCCGCGACTCGACCGTATTGTGGATGACCTTCGAGGGATCGTACACGAGCTCAGCGGTATCGAGATCGAGAAGTTGGATCCCAAGGCAGCGTTTCTGGAATTGGGATTCGACTCGCTCTTTCTCGCCCAGGCCAACAGTAAGTTCAAGCGCCATTTCAAGGTCAAGCTGAACGTTCGGCAGCTGATGGAGGCGACGCCCTCCATCGAGGCGCTGGCCGCGCATCTCGACGACGAGCTGGCACCCGATTTCTATCCCGCAGAAACCGTTCCCACGCCGCCGGCCGACACGAGTCTGGCCGCGGTCGGGCACCCAGCGCCACCGCTCGGTGCAGCAACCGGGTCACAGGAGAGGCCTCCCATGTCCGACGCTATGCAGTCATTGATTCAGCAACAGCTGGACATCATGCGTCAGCAGTTGGTGGCTTTGGGCGGCGGCGTGCCCGCAGCCCCAGCCGTCCCCGCTGCCGCTCAGCCTCCAGCGGAACCCGCCCCGAGCGGGTCGGCCTCGAGCAGTCCTGGACACAAGATCACGACTACGTCCCCCACGACGCACGGCCCCTGGCGACCCGTGGACAAGGAGCGTCGAGGCCTCGAAGAGCGTCAACACAAGGCCATCGCGGAGCTTACCGCCAAGGTTACCCAGCGGACCGCGAAGTCGAAGGCGTTCGTCGGGGCGAACCGCCGTACGCTGGCCGACCCAAGGAGTGTTGTGGGGTTCCGCTCCGAGTGGAAGGAGCTGACCTATCCGCTCGTGATCGACCGGGCGAAGGGCTCTCGAATCTGGGACCTGGACGGTAACGAGTACGTAGACGTCGTGGGTGCTTTCGGCGTGAACTTCCTTGGTCACAGCCCGGACTACGTGACCGAGGCGGTCCGGAAACAACTCGACGCCGGGTTCGCCATCGGCCCGCAAGTCGAGTTGGCGGGAGAGGTAGCGTCACTCGTATCCGAGCTCACGGGGATGGAACGGGTGACCTTCTGCAACACCGGGTCCGAGGCGGTTCTCGCCGCACTCCGAATCGCACGCACGGTCACCGGCAACGACCGGATCGCGTCATTTTCTGCCCACTACCACGGAATCTTCGACGAGGTGCTCGTGAAGGCCGTCGACGTGGGTGACGAGCGGAAGAACTTCCCGATCGCTCCCGGAATCCCGGAACGAGCCGTCGAGAGCGGACTGATCCTCGACTACGGGGACCCGGCAGCCCTCGACTCGATACGTCGTCACGCGGACGAACTCGCCTGCGTTATCCTCGAGCCTGTGCGCAGTAGGAACCCGAGCCTGCAACCGTTCGACTTCGTGCGGCAGCTGCGAGCTCTGACGCGCGAGCTCGATATCCCGCTGATCTTCGACGAGATGATCACGGGCTTCCGCAGCCATCTCGGAGGAGCACAGGCACTGCTCGGAGTGGAGGCCGACATTGCGACATACGGGAAGATCGTGGGTGGAGGGTACCCGATCGGCGTTGTCGCCGGTAAGGCGGAGTACATGGATGCTCTCGACGGCGGGCACTGGGAGTTCGGTGACGATTCCGTGCCGGAGGCAGACATGACGTGGTTCGCCGGGACTTTCGTAAGGCATCCGGTCGCCTTGGCGGCGGCCCGCGCCAGCCTCGAGTACCTGAGGGAGCAAGGTCCTGGCCTACAGGAGGAACTGAATAGGAAGAATGCCCTGTGGGTCAAGGAGATGAACGACTGGTTCGAAGCACAGGGCGCTTCGATCTATTTCGAGCACTTCAGCTCGTTCTTCCTCGTATCCTACAAGGAGTTCGAGCCGTATTCCGATCTGCTTCCCCACTACCTGCTCCTGCACGGAGTATTCAGCCGGGAGACGCGCCCTCTGTTCTGGTCGGTCGCCCATACCGACGAGGACTGGAAGCGGGTCGCAGACGCTTACAAGGCGAGCGTCGTGGAAATGCAAAGGGCGGGTCTCCTCGCCGGTGGGGCAGGCCTCGACACGGAACCGTCGGAACGCACTGAGCGCGTGGTACCGTTGACACCGGGACAGCAGGAGATCTGGCTGGTGGCGCTTCGTAGCGCCGAGGCATCTTGCGCGTACAACCTCTGCAGCACGATCCACCTCCAGGGCGCTCTCGACACCGCGGCGTTGGAAGCGGCATTCCGTCAGCTCGTGCAACGGCACGAGGCGCTCCGGGCGATTCCGAGCAAAGACGGCAAGACACAACGAATCTTGCCGGAACTGGTTGCGCCATTCGAAGTCATCGACCTGGCGGATCTGGACGAGACGGCACGGATGAACGAGAGACGTGCCATAGAGCACGCTGAGGTGTCGACACCCTTCGACATGTTGAAAGGACCGCTGGTCCGGGCGAGACTGGTTCGCCTGAGGCCGGATGAGCACTTACTGCTCCTGACTGCACACCACATCATTGCCGACGGATGGTCATGCGGCGTCCTCATGCGCAACCTCGCTGAGCTCTACGGCGCGCGGGTGGAGGGAAGATCCGCCCGGCTCCCCGATGTCATGCCTCTCACCGAATGGGTGGAGGAGTGCCAAGGGCGGGCAGAAAGCGAAGAAGGTCGGGAGTCGATGGAATACTGGACCGACCAGTTGAGCGACCCACCGCCTCCCCTCGAGCTGCCATCCGACCGTGCACGCCCGCCCGTGAAGACCTATCCGGCTCGCCGCATCTGGCTTACGCTCGATCCCGACGAATCCAGCCGAATCCGTCAGGGAAGCAAACGTCTCGGGAGCACAGTTTTCGTGACTCTCCTGGCGAGCTTTTACGCTTTCCTCAACAGAATCACGAGCGCATCCGACCTCGTCGTGGGCTTCTCTCTGGCGGGCCAGAGCCGGTATGGTGGTCGTGACCTCGTGTCGCATTGCGTCGACTTTCTGCCGATCCGTGCGCAGGTTGACCCGGAAGCAGCCTTCCGCGACCACGTACGCAATGTGCAGGGTCGATTCCTCGATGCCATGGAGTTCCAGTACTGCACATTCGGAGACCTGGTCCGCAGTGTGAATCCACCACGCGACAAGAGTCGCACGCCACTCGCCCAGGTCGCGTTCAACCTCGATCCGTCTACGAAAGGCATTGATTTCTCGGGCCTGGTCTCGAGCATCGGATCAGTGCCGCGCGAGTTCGAGAACATGGATGCCTTCTTCAATGTCGTGGAGCGGAACGACGATCTCTTCGAAGTCCAGTGCACGTTCAACCTCGACCTGTATGACGAGGAGCGCGTCGCCGCATGGCTCGAAGGGCTCAGGGACCAGGTGCTTCAGGCGCTGGAGGATCCGGACCGTCCGATCTCCTCCCTACCGCTTCCGCCCGACCGAAGCCACAGGATCGGGCGAACCCGAGCCCCGAGCGGTGCAGAAGACTGAGTCTCCCATCCCCCGAGGAGGAAGTCATGTCGGTTGTCGAGAAAGCAGGAGTCGCCGGAGTGTCCACGCGGCACATCAGGGTCCACGATGACGAGTCGTTTCACCCGCGGCGGGTGTCTCGCCTCAGCCACTCGTTCTCGGATCACCCCCTGCTACAGTTGTCGAGCCTCCGGGGGCTGGCTGAACGGTTTCGCTCTTCCGGCATTGATCAGGTGAAGTTCATGCGGAGCGGGGCCACTAGTGAAGACCCCTTGAAGATCCTCTCCGAGCACGACCAGGGTATGTCCCTTGGAGAGGTCTTCGAGCGCATCGAGGAGCCCGGATCCTGGGTTTCGCTCTACAACGTCCAGACGGATCCGGAGTACAGAGAGCTCGTCGCCGAAGCGATGGCCTGCGTGGCGCCACTTCTCGATGCTCACGATCCGGGCCCTTTCGAAGCAGATGGCTTCATTTTCGTGTCCTCGGCCCCATCAGCAACCCCGTTCCACATCGACCGGGAAAACAACTTCTTCCTTCAGATCCGCGGTCGGAAGCGTATGAGCGTCTGGGATCCCTCAGATCGCGTCGTCGTGCCCGAGGTTGACGTTGAAGACAAGATAGGCCGTGGCTCCTCAAGTAAGGTGCGGTTTCGGAATGAGTTCTTCGAGCGGGCTGTCTTCAATGAAGAACTCGGTCCTGGACAGGGCGTGTATATGCCCAGCACGGCCGGCCATACGACCAACACCGAGGCTCTACCCATAGGCCAGGATGACACCTATTCGGTCTCTATCGGCCTTGTCTACTATACGAAGGCGACGCGAAGAGCTGCGTATGCGTATGCACTGAACGACCGTCTGAGGCGTATGGGCCTGAGGCCGCGTCCTCCGTACGAGTCTTCGATGCTGGACCGACTCAAATATCCGTTCGGGCGCGCTCTGGTCCTCTCCAAGCGAGTTGCCGGAGGATTCAAGATTCCTCCCGGAATGTAGGGCCAGCGAATCAGTGGCCGCGTACCTCGAGCGAGAAGAACCGGCTCGCTTCCTCGGAACGGTTGTAGATGCCGATGCCTTGGCCGATGGAAGGGCCGTGCATGTCATCCAGCGCTTCGACGGTGGCGAGCGAGCGCTCGTCACCTGCACGGTGGAGAAAGCCAAGCAGCCTCCACCGTGTCCCATCGTGCTTGGCTCGTAGTGTCAGCCGGTACTCGCCACTCGAAAGCCCAAGGGTCCTTGTCGTCTCCAGCACCTCGTAAACCGTCGGATCACCGCCCCCATCGTACCGAAGCAGTTGTAACCGGTCGTTGTAGATCGCGAGCTCGTAAAGGGACTCATGCACGATACCGGGGGGACAGACCAATTGGAGGCCCACACCATCCTGTTGGTCCCAATAGACCTCGCTGATGATTGCCAGGTCACTCGCCGCTTGGGGGCGATACGCATAGTCATCATCACCATCCTCCGGTCCCGGATCGGCCATTGCTGCGCCGGACGCTGCGTCCAGATTCACCTGGCCGAAGATGTGCACCCACGCCGGGTCGTAGTCTTGGATTCGCCCCTCCGGCCCGGAGAAGTCCTCTGACCATAGTGGGGGAAGGGAGTCCGCGTCTGTCAGAGGTTCGCCGATGACACAGGCCGACGACCACACCGCAAGTGAGAGGTGTGCCAGCCGGCGAAGTCGGAAGGACAAGCCCCGAAGTGTCTCACAAGTCAACTCGGTCAGCACCGTCATTAGCGGTGCCAATCCGGAGGGGTGGCGTCGGCCCCACACCGGAGCATTCCGAGAAGACTCTGCATCAGGATGCTCCTCTGCCCATAGTTGCCGTGGGAAGCATGAGGTTCGCGGGGGCGATGGAAGAGTGTTGGCAGAACACGTTAAGCTCTGAGATCAGCGTAGAAAAACCCGACGAAGCCGCCCACTCCTAGGAAGTCTGGGTCGGCCTCATCGACTCCGCAAACTCGATCTGCGCTCCCCATGGTCGAGGCGCTCAGGGTCGAGCGAAGGGATCCTCCGGCCCGTTGGCGGCAGCTCGCTGAAGGGAGAAGGTAATCAACGATCCAGGACGCGCGCGACCTCGTCGATGCACCGCTCGATGCGCTCAAACGTGCGCTCGAACTCCTTGCGAGGCTTGCCCCAAGGATCGATGATCGCCCGCTTTCCAGCCCACATCGGATCAAAATCCCCCAACCAGAACACACGACGTGGGGCTCTGCCGCCGAAGCGGCGAAGGCGGGCGACATTGAATCGGTCGAACAGGAACACTACGTCCGCCGACTCGAGCAGCTCGGGCGTAAGTGTCTTAGACCGATGGTTCGCATGTTCAATCCCACGACTCCGAGCCACTTCCAGGGCGGTATCCGGAGGGGGGCGACCTGGACCGATAAAGCCCGCCGAATCGACGTGTCGAGCCATCAACCGAGCCTCGAGCACGCGGTGGCCGTAGGGGCTACGACAAACGTTGCCGAGACAAAGGAACAGGATGGACTTAGGATCCAAGTCTCGCAGTCGTTCCGTGGCGCGCGCTTTGCGCTTCGGGTGCAGGCTTGCGTCGAATGCGTCTCGGGTCCTGGCTAAAGCACTACGGAGGAGTTGGAACGGCATGTCTGCTGCTCAAGGAGATAACACATCGATTCGCCGACGAGAGGTTTTGGTCCGTGGCTTCACGCGGGCGGCAGTGACTCACCCGACAAGATAGTGACAAGTGGCTGCCTTGTTGCTTTGCAGGGTGTCTCTAGTTTGGAGATGCACCCCCTTCCGGGCAGATCTGACTTTACCGGACTCCCCCCGTTCGAGATATGATGCATCTGAGAAACGCCGAACGTCCCATTACCGTTCAGCCCTTCTCCGGATCCGCGCGGGAATGGGACGACACCGTCGGACGTCTCGGCGGAGGCACGTTCTGCCATCTCGCCGGCTGGCGCCAAGTCATGGAAGAGGTGTTCGGACATGAGGCGTGGTGGTGGTCGGCAGTAGACGCCGAGAGCACGTGTCAGGGCCTGCTGCCGCTGGTGCGGGTGAAGAGTGCGCTCTTCGGGGACTATCTCGTCTCCATGCCATTTCTCAGCTACGGCGGCCCCATCGGATCCGAACCGGCGCGGGCGGCTTTGGCGGCTCACGCCGTGGAAGAAGCCCGTCGCCTGGGTGTCGACCTGCTCGAGCTTCGGGACCGACGGGAGGTGCCAGGCGGCTTGTCCGTCTCTAATCGGAAGATCACCGTGATCAAGGAGCTCCCGAAGAGTTCCGAGGAGCTCTGGGAGGACGGCCTGAAAGCGAAGGTCCGGAGCCAGGTCAGACGACCGATGAAGGAGGGCCTGGAGGGGCGGATCGGGGCCGAGCATGTCGACGGCTTTTACGAGATCTTCTCCACGACGATGAGAGACCTCGGCACGCCCGTTCTGCCGAAGAGATTCTTCGAGGCGTTGCTGGAGCACTTCCCGGACCACGTTGTCTTTGCCGTTGTCGAGGGCGCAGGTATTCCGATGGCTGCAGGATGTGGTTTCCTGTGGGGCGGTGAGTTCGAAGTCACCTGGGCGGGGGCACTCCGGGAGCATAGCCGCGTCGCACCGAACATGCTCCTCTACTGGTCGCTGATGGAGGAGTCCGTTCGCCGGGGCGCCCACGCTTTCAACTTCGGGCGATGCTCTCCCGGGTCGGGGACGCACAGGTTCAAGAAGCAGTGGGACACAGAGGACCACCCCCTGCCTTGGGCGCAGTGGTCCCCGAGCGGTGTGGTCGCCACTCCCAACCCGGACAGCCCCAAGTTCCGGCTCGCGACGCAGGCTTGGCAGAAGCTCCCTCTGGGCGTGGCCAACGCGGTGGGACCCATCCTTGCCCGCTCGCTCCCTTAGCTACCGCGGAGCCACCCCTAGCTCTCCGCCTTCACAACGTGCCGCCGCGTAGGCTCCCAGAGGGCGTCCCTCTGGCCCAGCAAGACCCTGAGGAACGCGTGTGCGGCGGCGAGGTTGCCGGCCACCAGAAAGGCTGGTACAGAGAAGATGCGTGGGGTGTTAGGACGTTCGGCCATCGTCCACCCGATTCCGGCGAGCGCGAGGATCACGACCCCGACGGCGAACAAGGACCGCGCCCAGCTGTTGGTCAGCGCCATCACGCCAAGGGCGAGAAAGGAGGCGATCGCGGCCCAAGGAAGGGCCCAGCGGAAGACCTTATGGCTGAGGAGCTTCCAGGCGAAGAGGCCGTTCGTGAACAGGTTCATGAGTTGGCGCTTGTACCACAGGGTCTGCATGCCCCTGGTGATGGTGCGCACCTTCCTGCGGTACTCCCTACGAAGGTTCGGGGACCGGGGGACGTAGCACACGGCTTCAGGGACGGACACCGTTCGGAACCCATGCTGATGAGTGTGGAGAGCGGCGGCGAAGTCGCGGCTGAGAGATTCGGGAAGTGAGAGTCGGTGAAGCTCTGGGCGGATGGCGTAGAAGCAGCCCGACGCCCCGATGATGCCACCGATACGCGTCTCCAGGAAGCGGATACCCATCTCGTAACCTACGTAGCCGGCTTCGCCGACGTTTGCGTCGCCTTTGGCGGAGCCGACGCTCACGTCCCGGCCCGAGGCGCATCCGACCTGCGGGTCCGCGAACACCGAGATGAGCGGCTTGAGCGCATCGGGGCGGATGCGGATGGAAGCGTCCATGTTAACGATGATATCCCCGCGGAGATGGCCGATGGCGGCACTCTCTGCCTTGGTTTTCCCCGACCGCTCCGGCAGGCGGAGCAACTCAATGCCCTCGGATGCGTAGGTGCCTACGATCTCGTCCGTAGCGTCGGAGGATGCGTCCGACACGATGAGCACCTGGATTCGGTCTCGGGGGTAATCCACGGCCAGGAGGCTCCGCATGAGTTCGTCTATCTGATCTTGCTCGTTGTAGGCCGGCACGCATACGGAGATATTGGGCCACTCGACCGGATTCTCGGAAGCATCGGCCTCCCGCCGGGAGACCTTGCCCAACACGAGGAGGGCGAGGGGGTACCCGACGTAGGTATAGAGCAGGAGGGCCAGAGCGCTGGCCATTACCACCATGGGGATGTCGTTCATCGTCCCGTGCGCAGTTGGAGCGAAGTCACAGTCAATCTGTTGGACCCGTGCCACATTTCTGTGGGTTACCAGCGACGCTTCTCGGCCTAACAGGCCCGCCCCCCGTACACCGTTACCACGTGGACGGTCGTTGGCACCCTTAGTGCGTTCACGTATGCTCCACCCGGCTCGGCGTCCGCACTCAGGCGCTCCTCGACGTCACGCAACAAGGAAGCCAGAAAAGCATGCGCGGTCCAGCAGCTGTGATGTGTAAGGAGCGGCATCGCCCAATCCATCGCCATGCGATCCGCAACAAGGAGGGCCCTTGATCGTCACCATCACGATTGACACGGAGGAAGACGACTGGGGCTCTTACGTGATGCACGGTGCGTCTACGGAGAACATACTGCACCTGAACGAGCTCCAGGAGCTGTTCGAGCGGTTCGGTGCGCGACCTACCTATCTGATCAACAGACCGCCTCTCGTCCAGGACGAGTCCCTTCGAATCCTGAAAGAGCTCGCGGCCCGTGAGGACGTGGAGATCGGCGGGCATTGCCATCCGTGGAACACACCGCCCGCGACCGGCGAGGGCGAGGACCGCTCCATGATGTTCGCGCTCCCACTGAAGGCGAACCGAGGCAAGATCAAGGAAGTCACCCGGCTCATCGAGTCCGAGTTGGAGGTTCGGCCTCGGAGCTTCCGGGCTGGACGATGGGGCTTCGGCCCCACGGTTTCGGAGGCCCTGGTCGCCGAGGGCTACGAAATCGACTGCTCGGTGAGTCCCCTCATCGACTGGTCTCCTATTGGCGGACCAGACTATGGCGAAGCGCCCCTCGTCCCATACCGCTGCCGTGCGTCGAAGCCCCTTGCCCCTGATCAGTCGGGTGACCTCATAGAACTCCCTACGACGGTGGGCTTCCTTCATGGCGATCCTGCCGTCCGGGGACGCTGGCGGCGTCAGCTCGAGAACAGCCGTCTGACAAAGCTCAAGCTAGTGGGTATCGCCGACAGGACGGGGTTGGCGACTCGTCGGTGGCTTTCGCCCGAGAACAGCACCGGGGCTGAGATGAGACGCTTGGTCGAGGCTTGCCGAGAGTCTGGCTTCAGCTACGCGTCCATGACCTTCCATTCATGCACACTCCTTCCTGGAGCGACGCCGTTCGTCCGGAATGGAGCTGAACGCATGGAGTTCGTGGGTCGGATCGAGAGCTTCTTGGCGTACTGCCGAGATCAAGGGTTCAGCATGCGGACCCTTTCCGAGGCAGCCGTCGATCTCGGTCTCACGGGGTCTCCGGAGAATGAAATCGCGTCCGCCTGATGACCCGTGACACCTTTTGGGGGCCGAGACTCAGCGCTTTCCCAACACGAAGGTCGCGAGGACCTCGGCGGCTTCGGTGCATGAGTCGGGCGCGCATGGCATGGAGACGGTGATGAGCTCGGATGCCGTACCCGATCCCATCCGCGCTCGCATCTCGAGTAGCTTGCTTCTCAGTCGGCTGGGTGTATCCTGGCCACCGACGTGGAACCACCACCATACGAGCACGGGCGTCGTGTCGGAGCGAACGATGGCCTGGCCGATTCTGCGTCCAGATGCATCGACTGGCCCGATCGTCCGAGCCGCCAGAACCTGAGGGTCGGGCGCGAGCCGATTCTGGTCGCTCACCAGCTCCTTGCCCTGCGTCTGCTCTTGGTACACCAGCCGAAGGACTTCAATGGTGTCGGCTCCATTATTCCATGCCTGGAAGAGTGCCTCGTCATACCCGCTATACCCTGGCAGCCAAGACGGTGTCTCCAAGTCAGTTCCGGACCACGCGGAGTCCGGCGATACTCCCGTGAGGGTCGCGCGTGCTGGGCGCGAGCTCGCCGTCGTCAGAATCAGGGCGTAGAGGATGGGGCCGAGACACGCGGCGACGGTCGCGATGCCGATGCGTCGGATCGCCTGACGCGGCGTGGATGCATGCGGCGGTTCTTGGGACTCGTGGTCTCTCTCGACGTCTGACCGGCCAAGGCGCTCCCCCAAGAGGAAGAGCGGTAGGAGCGCGACGGAGAAGACGATCCAACCAAAGACCGCGTGAGATTCCATCAGGCTCGATTGCATTTCGGTCCAATGCCCGATCATCACGAGAGTGGCCACCCGGACCCAATTCCCGACGATCGCCAACATGGCGGCGCCCACTACGATGGCGATCTTGTGTGAGGCACGGGAAAAGAAGAGGAGCGCGTAGACTGCGCTAATGGTCAGGCCCGCGAGCAGGTAGTTCACACCGGCACAGGATCCCGCCACCTCGAAGGTCCCGTGGGGGATGGTGATGAAGGTCTCGCGGATTACGGCTTCGAACCCCCAAAGGCTCAGGACTCCGCCAGAGGCCAGAATCGTGAGGTGCTGTAGAGGGGTGGTCAGGGCGTCCCAGATTGGGATGGTGAGGACAAGAACACCCGCGATCGGCGCGGCTGCGTTGAGACCCGATGGGCCGGCGACGATCCCGGCCCAACCGAGCAAGACCCCCAGCATGGCAAGACGCTGCACCATCTGTACGTCCGCCAGACCCGCGAGCAGCCACACTAAGGAAAGCCCCGCGACGGGTAGCGCCCACCACGACTTCCCGTTCACAGCTGCTCCTTCGAAAAACTCGGGCCGCCCACGCCAGATGAGGACAATTGCGAGAGCAACAGCCACCAGCGCGTGCGTAAAGTAGTCCAGCCAGACCTCAAGCAAGCCCGCCCATGTCGGCCAGAAGGCAGCGACGAGGACGGCAAAAGCCGAGGAGACCAGGACGGAAGTGCTGGCTCCTGTCGGACCCAGGAATCGCGTTTCTCGGAGCCGGATCACCGGCTTGGTCGCACCGTGACGTGGCGAACTCGATTGCGTGTCACATACATCGGCTGGAGTACACTCGCGGTGGTCAAGGAGATGGGGTTAAAGGTGGAACCCAACGGAAGAGGACGCAGGGAGCGTCCGGTGGCAAGATTCCTGCCACGGACAGATGTATATCTACCGGCTCAGGCATCATACCCGGAATACCTGCTCCATACTGTCTGCTCCCCGTTCGCAATAGTGGACTTGTCCGTTTGGCGAGCCCTGGTCTAGCTTCGCTGCCGGCTGAAGAGCGCAGTTGGTACTCCATTTCTGGTTGCGGCATCCCGACCGGCGGGGCGCCTCGACAGGGGCAGGGCGCTAGATCATTCCGCGAACGACCTAACTCACAGAACCCCAACGGCAAATGCTCTTCAACAGCTTCCAGTTCTGGCTGTTCTTCTTCGCGGTCTTGGCCATCTACTACGTGCTTCCGCACCGTGGCCAAAACCGACTCTTGCTGGTGGCGAGCTATCTGTTCTACGGGGCCTGGGATTGGCGGTTCCTGAGCCTGATCGCCTTTTCGACGGTCGTCGACTTCATTGTGGCTCGCCGGCTAGAAGCTTCCGGCTCGACTGAGGGTTTGAGGAAGCGCCTGGTTTCCTTGTCGGTCGTGGTCAACCTCGGCTTGCTCGGCATCTTCAAGTACTTCGGCTTCTTCGTCACGAGCGCCGCCGATCTCCTTACTGCGCTCGGGTTCAACCCGAACCTTCCATCGCTCGGGATCATCCTGCCGGTTGGCATCTCGTTCTACACGTTCCAGACGATGTCCTACACCCTGGACGTGTATCGGAAGGAGATGAAGCCGGCTGACGACTTTCTCGACTTCGCCCTGTACGTGAGCTTCTTTCCCCAGCTCGTGGCTGGGCCGATCGAGCGCGGCCAGCGGCTGCTCCCTCAGGTCACGACTCCTCGACGCGTGGCTTGGGAAGATTTCAAGATCGGACTGTACTGTATCCTGTTCGGTCTCTTCAAGAAGGTCGTCGTCGCAGACAACATGGCTCTGGTGGCCAACCGTGTGTTCTCGGCAGATCCTACAACTCTGAGCGCCACCGAGGTACTGCTGGGCGTCTATGCCTTCGCCTTCCAGATATACGGCGACTTCCATGGTTACAGCTTGATCGCACAGGGTACCGCGCGCTGGATGGGATTCTCGCTCATGGACAACTTCCGCCAGCCCTACTTCGCGGAGTCGCCCCAAGACTTCTGGCGCAGATGGCATATCAGCCTTTCCACCTGGCTAAGGGATTACCTGTACATCCCCCTGGGCGGAAGCCGGGGTACCTCCAAGCAGACCTACCGCAACCTCATGACCACCATGGTCCTCGGTGGTCTCTGGCACGGCGCCAATTGGACGTTCGTCGTTTGGGGAACGGTCCACGGCACCTGGCTCGCAATCCATAGGTGGCTTTCGGCCCGATTCCCGCCCGCGCCCGCTCGCCCATGGCCAACGAGAGCGATTCGGATGTTCGTGACTTTTCAAATCGTCTGCGTGACGTGGCTCTTCTTTCGGGCGGAGTCCGTGACGCAGGCGATGATCTTTCTGTCGACGCTCTCAGGGCCTTACGTGTGGACCGATCTGGCCGTGATCGGGTTCTCACTACTCACATTCTTCGTAGTCCCGATGCTGATCTACGAGATCTGGGTCGAGTACAAGAACGACCTGTTCGCGTTGCTGACCGTGGCCTGGCCCGTCCGAGCCGCGTTCTATGCGGCGATCGTCTTCTACCTGTTGTGGTTCCCTGCGCCTGTTCCGAGCGAGTTCATCTATTTCCAGTTCTGAGCGTAGAATTCGTATGAAGCTGAACTCCGAGCTGCTGGTCGTTCTCTCGGTTCTCGTTCTGATATTCTTGGTGGAGGCAGGGCTCCGTCAGAATCAATCGCTTCTATCGGGGGATGTCGCCCACCTGGAGACCGTCGACAGCATAGCGGCGGCCGTGGGGCGGGGAGACGGGATCACGGTGCTGTTCTGGGGCAATTCGTTGATTGGTGCGGGCCTGGACCTTCCGGCGACGACTCGGGCCCTAGGCAACACCCTTGACTCGGAGGTCTCCACGGGCATCGTCCGTCCAGACGGGACGACGCCTTTGGAGTGGCGGTACCTGTTCCGCAAGACGGTGGTTGCCCAGGAATCCCGGCCCGACGTGCTGGTTCTCGGATTCGGCCCCGGGCACCTGCGCGACCGCCAGGCCGGTGTCGCGCTTTCGCGCCTTGCAGCCCACCACGTCCGTTCGGCTGACATACCGATCCTGTTTGCGGAGGAGCTGGCCACATTCGAGTCGAGGGCCCGGTTCATGGCGGCTCGATGGCTGGCGATCGTCGCGCTGGGAGAGCGGATCCGGCCCAGGATCATGGACCTGGTCGTCCCTCGTTACACCGAGCTGGCTCCGATCCTCCTACGGGCACCAACGCCGAAAGAAGCGTTGGAGACCGCCCGGCCTTCCCCGGAGTACCGCAACCTCGCGGCAATGCTCAGCGACGCTCAGACGGCCGGGATTCGGGTCGTTGCCATTCCCATGCCAGCTCCGAACTATTGGTCCCTGGATCCGGAGGAGCGGACGATCCTGCTGGAAGCCGGCGCGGAAATTCTGGATGTGCGGACCCACCTGATTCTATCTCCCGAGCGGTTTCCGGATGGGGAGCATCTGGATTCAATCGGGCGCCAGATCTTCACCGCAGCCCTCGTTGAGGAGCTGCCTCTCGTCCTCAACCGCTTGGCGGTGCGATAACCGGTCGCGCTCTTGGATACACCGGACTCAAGAGGTGCCGGGGTTCGTAAGCGCTTGTTTTGCCGCATACCCCCTTCCTAGGTTGCTGCGCTCCCAGCAGGGAGCGATCGAATCCCGGCTCCTCCCTTCTCTCGGTTCGAAACTATGTCGAAATCGGAACAGCATCGCACGGTCATGCTGGTCGCCGGCGCGCGTCCGAACTTCATGAAGATCGCCCCTGTGCTGAAGGCTCTGGACAAGGCGGGGCACCGAACCATTCTGGTTCATACGGGTCAGCATTACGACGACCGGATGTCCGACTCTTTCTTCCGGGATCTCGACATCCGAGCCCCCGACCATCATCTGAACGTGGGCTCGGGTAGCCATGCCGCCCAGACTGCAAGGATCATGGAGGCGTTCGAGCCGGTCCTGCTCGAGGCTCGCCCTGATTGGGTCCTCGTGCCCGGCGATGTCAACTCGACGGTGGCGTGTGCCCTGGTCACCGTGAAGCTGAAGGAAGAAACAGGTGCCCGGCTCGCTCATCTGGAAGCGGGGCTCAGAAGCTACGACTGGCGCATGCCGGAGGAAGTGAATCGTGTTCTTACGGACCGGTGTTCGGATCTGCTTCTGATTCCGAGCCGTGACGCAACCGAGAACCTGAGGCTCGAGGGGATCGACGAGAGGCGGGTCGCATTCATCGGCAATGTGATGATCGACACGCTACTTGGGAGACTTCCCGCCGCCCGTGAGATCGCGCTCGCCGACGAGATGGGGCTGGATGCGGGGGGGTTCGTAGTGGCGACACTCCATCGTCCGTCGAACGTGGACGAGCGGGAACAGCTCGAGGCTTGTCTGCGTGGATTGATGTCCGTGGCCGAAAACGTGCCTGTCGTGCTACCCCTGCATCCGCGAACCCGAAAACAGATCGAACGCTTCGGCCTCGAAGGGCTCCTCGAGGTACTGCGCGTCACGGAGCCATTGAGCTACCTGCAGATGCTTTCTCTCGTCGATGCCTCACAGGCGGTCTTGACTGATTCGGGCGGTGTTCAGGAGGAGACAACCGCTCTCGGTGTCCCCTGTGTGACCTTGAGAGAGCAAACGGAGCGTCCCATCACCATCGAAGAAGGCACGAACCGCCTTGCACCCTGGCCCCTGACCGTGGATGGTATCCGAGGCGCCTACGAGGAGGCCGCCGGCGAAGGACGGGTTGGCGTCGGAGAGCGATCACCCGAAGGATGGGATGGACGGGCGGCCGAGCGCACGGTTGATGCATTGATGCGTTGAGACGCGAGGTGGAAGCCGTCGTGCTGCTCAGGGCGCCGACCCTACCGCGGGTGAAGCGGCCCCCTGGTCGAGAACCTCCAGGAGCGCCTCGGCCTGCTGCCGGCCGATGATCTCGCTGGCGACAGGCTCGATGTGGTAGTCGAAATCATTGTAAAGACGCGGCGAGCCCTCGTAGCGTCGAAGCGGAGTCAGGTTGTCCACGAAGATCCATCCCGCCGCGTCGGCCTGGTCCCGCAGAGCCCAGTAGAGACCCTCCTCGGTTTGAACCGCCTCCTGCGTGGTGATCGGCAGCCGAGCCATGACTTGGACCAAGGTCGAGTCCGGGTCGGTCATTTCCACGATCTGGTAGGAGGGGATAGGACTCAGCACCAGCGTGAGATTCGGGTTCTCCGCGCGGATCAGATCCAGGACCGCTCGGGTCCGGCGAAGGCTCTCTTGGCGAGAACCGGGAAAGTGGTGAAAGAAGAGCTGTTGGTTGAGCATTTGGGCCGAGTACGCGGCGGAGTAGCCGAGGGTGCTCGAGCTGGCACGCCGCAAGTCGTTCACGTAGGCCAGGACGGACCCGAAGCCCTGCTCCTGTTCGCGTGCAGCGTCCCGGAGGAATCGGAGCCGAAGCAGAATGCCGCTGACACCGATCGCTTCCCCCGCGGCTCGAACGGCATATAGAATCCTGCTCCGGTTCTCCTCTCCCGGCGCGTCATAGAGATACCAGACCGGATCAGCGATCCGGTAGCCGCCGTTCGAGCGGACGAGATAAGGCCGGTCGTCAACGCGTAACAGGTCGTAGAAGTCATTCCCTGTGTAGAGGTTCAGGATCAGAACATCGGCTTCGTACTCGTCCAACCTCGGCTTGATCGCCAGGTACGCCTGCAGGGGGGAGTACCGTCCCGCCCCGTAGGCATAGGTTGCGGAAGGGGTCCCGGCCGAATTCAAGGCTGTCTCGGTGAAGCCGAAGTGGGTCCGATCGTTCGGGGCGCAGAGGTCCGTGTGTGAGTCCCCGGTTACTGCAACCTCGAGTCTCTCTCCAGGGCCCTTCAGGAGGGCAGCCGAGTGCGACGTCCGAAGCCCGTCTTCGTTCCGGGCGTACCGGTAGATCTGTCCGCTCGCAAATTCCGTGCAGACGTCTTCTCGTTGTTCACCGGTGCGCGGGGCTGCGACCCACCCTATGCCGGCCACGCCGTGGTTCGACGGCGGGGGAAACAGGCCAGTCATGATCAGGGCCAGGTCCATGACCCCCAGGGTGACTCCTATGATCAAGAGGTAGAGTCCAGACTGCTTGAGAATGGATCTGACTCTGTGCGAGCTCTTCAAGAACGATCTCCTGTCGCTTTGGCTGGCCGGGGAAAGTCCTATGAACCTATCATCGACCCATCCAGACTCCTCGAGCATGGAGCGCGGGAAGGGGCCTCCGGCGTGGCCTCTACTTTGCACTGCAGGCCGCCAGCACCTGGATCCGACGCGCCGTCCGGAGGTAGTCGCCAATGCCAGAATCCACATATCTTACCCTGTCGGGATGCTACTTGGGATCCCTGGCCTTTCCCTTGGCCGCCGAAGATTCTCGTCTGGTCCTCGCCGAGTTCCGGCACCATGGTCGGCAACCGAGCGCTTGATGCCCTCACTTTCTAGTCGTATGCGTGGCCCTCAAACCATCACACGCGGGCGCTCGAGCGCGCCGGCCGGGCGCTCGCACTCGAAGCGGATGGGCCCGATCGAGGGCGCGCTGATCCTGCTGCTCATCTGGATGTTCTTCGAGTTGGTACGACCGCCCCAGGCGTTCCGCCTGCCGATCCTGATATCGCTCGTCTCCGTCTTCCTATGGATGCAGCGCGGCCAGAAGCAACTCGGCCGAGCGGGGACATGGTGGTTCGTCCTGCTGGCGGACATGGCGATAATGATTCCCTTCGCCGCCAACAACTTCTCCGTCTATTTCCAGACCCGCCTGATGGCCGTGCTGTTCCTGACGCACTGCCTTCCACTTCAGTCAGTGCTGCGACGTCCACGACACGTACGCATGTGGGTCGTTACTTTCCTGGGGATCGCCACCTACATAGGTATATGGGCCGTCTTCCACGGCGGATATGGGCCCGCAGGAGCCGCTGGCGCGCAGGACGAGAACTATGTAGCCGCGCTCATGACCATGGCACTGCCGTTCGCGTATTTTCTCCTCCTGACCCAAGAGCGGTGGATCCCACGGCTCCTGCTTTTGTCGTGTATTCTCGTGTTCATCGCGGCTATTGCACTCGCCGCGAATCCCTCGCGAGGGGGGTTCCTCGCATTGTGCACGGTGGGGGCCTATGTAATCTTCCGCTCCCCGCGCCGAGGGCTGGCCGTCGGCGTCCTATCCTTGGCTGCGCTGGCACTCGCTCTGATCGCCGGTCCCTCCTTTTGGGCCGAGATCCAGAACACGACGGACGTAAGCACCGACAGCACGGGTGGGCTCAGGCTCCGAGCATGGACCGCTGGTCTAAATATGTGGTTCCATCACCCGATCTTCGGTGTGGGGGCAGGCAATTTCCCCTGGCAGCTGGGCGCCTTCGAGTCCGCTGGCTCGGTGCAAGAACTCGGGCGCTCCTTGGGAGGGATGGCTGCTCACTCCATGTGGGTAGAACTGCTCGCCGATCTCGGATTGGTTGGAGTCGTCAGCTTTCTCGCGCTCCTCTGGAGTGCCTGGTCGGGCGCCGAGAGGGTCATCCGGAAGGCAGGGCGACTCGCGCGCTGGAGTAGTGTCCGGTCGGACCTCCTTCAACTCCGTGCGGTCGCATTTGCGGTCCAGGGGGCCATTCTCGCAGCATCAGTCAGCGGAATATTTCTGTCGATACTCTATTACGCTCACATCTGGATCCTTTTCGCTGTGGGAAACGCCCTTCCCTTCGTGCTCGCCAGGATTGAGCGGGCCGAGGCTCCGCCGATGGCTGACATCCTAGCTTCGCCATCTGCTGTCAGGAGGCATCCCTGATGCGCTGGAGAACCTGGGTAGGCAATGGTCTGCTGGTTGTGTTGGGGACCGTCATCGCCTTGGCGCTGGCTGAAGTCGCGGTCCGAACTCTGGCACCGCGTGGAACCTCGATTGCATACTCGGACAGGTATGGGCTGGCGCTCCTCTATCCCGACATCACCCGATATCGACCCAGGTTCGATCGCGTGGTGTCCACCAACGATGCGGGAATGAGAGACCGGGACCATGATCGAACCAAGCCAGAGGGCACATTTCGGGTCATGGTGCTCGGAGACTCCTTCATGGAGGCTCAGCAGGTTGCGTTCGAAGCGTCGATGCCAGCCCTCCTGGAATCGGAATTAGGGGGGCGTACCCCGCAATCAGTAGAGGTCATCAATGCCGGGGTGAGTGGCTGGGGCACGGATGATCAGCTACGGTATCTCACGGAGTACGGGCTCGCCTATGAGCCTGATCTGATCGTCGTTGCCATGACCTTGCACAACGATGTGAGCGACAATCTCCGGCAGTACTGGCATACGCTCAGGGATGGCGAACTGGTCGCTCAGGATCGGGATCCGATCCCATGGCTCACGTACAAGAGCCTCCAACTCAAGGCGTTTCTCGCCGTGAACTTCGAGCTCGTACAGGTTGTGCGTGAAGCGCGGCATCTGCGCACCATGCGGGCGGTCGGACAGGCTCTCGAATCCCATGTGCATCGATTGTTCAGGGATCCTGCCCCTCAGGAGATCGAGTTCGGCTGGGATCTGACCGAGCAGCTCTTCGGGCGCATGCAGTCGGTGGCGGCCGACCACGGCGCAAGGGTTGCCGTAGTGCTGTTGCCGATACGTCATCAGCTCTCTGAAGAGATGTTCGACGATGTGATCGGGTCGGGTCGCACCAGCGACGGATGGGAGCTGGATCGTGAGCGCCCTCAGCGGATCATGCGAGACATCGCCGAGGAGTTGTCCCTTCCCTTGATCGACCTTACCCCCGGCTTCCGGTCCTGGGTCGCCACCCGGGATGAGCCGTTGTATATCGAATGGGACGGGCACTGGAATGAAGCCGGGCACAGGCTAGCCGCGCAGATCGTCACCAGCCGGCTTCAGGAGCTCGACGTGGTTGACGCGCGTCCCCCGAGCCGCTGATGCGAACTCAGGATACGACTCGCTCTTCGAAGGCCGCTCGGCAACGGGTTCGTTTTCTGACGATCGACGGCCTGCGGGGTGTAGCCGCGTTCGCTGTCGTCCTGTTCCACCTCGATTTTGCAACGTCGCTGACGTTCGAGAACTGGGTGCCGCCGGTCGTGTCGTGGGTCTTCCAGCAGGGCTTTCTCGGGGTGGACGTATTCTTCGTCCTGAGTGGATTCGTCATCCCTTACAGCGTGAGGAATTCTCACCTGTCGCTGGCATTCTTGGGTCGGTTTGCAGTGCGCCGCTCCATTCGCCTGGATCCACCCTACTGGGTGGCCATGGCCCTGGAGATTCTACTGGTCTATTTGGGCCTTCGGCTGGGGCTCGCGGTGGCGGAGCTCCCTTCGTGGCCGCAGGTTGCGTCTCATTTCTTCTATGCGCAGAACATCCTGGGTTATGGGGACATCGTCCCCATCTTCTGGACCTTGTGCTACGAGATCCAGTTCTATCTAGGGCTCGTCCTCCTCTTCGTCATCGGCCATGAAGCCCGCAGAGCTCTCGGCCCGCGAGCCACTCGTTGGCTCGCAGTTCTTGTATTCAGTCTGCTCTTCGTGATTTCGCTGTTCGGGAGATACCACGTCTTCGGGCTGACCATCCATCCGGGGTTCGCGCTTATCCGGTGGTTCCAGTTCTTCATGGGCACGTGCGTCTTCTGGGTGGTTTCGGGGAAGACTTCCTGGAGGCCGCTCGTGTTGGCGTGGGCGCTACTCCTCCTGGTGATCGTCATACAGGGACAACCCTTTCTCCAGACCATCCCGATATGGACCTCGGCTCTCCTGTGGTGGTCCTATGAGCGAGACAAGATGGCTTCCCTACTATCGAACAGGGTGGTGCAGTTCCTCGGCGTGACTTCATACAGTCTGTACCTCTTCCACGCGATCGTGGGATGGCGTTGGATCAGGCTCGTTGGGCGGTTTGCTGGTGAAGGCGCCCCGTTTCCCCTGGTGCTGGCGGTATTCGTGAGCGGTTGCGGGGTCGCGATCGTGGCGTCGTGGGTGCTTTGGAAGTACCTGGAGGTCCCCTCGATGCGCTGGAGCAAGCGGGTCGCGCTACCGGAGCGTCCTGCGCCCACAGGATTTACCGAGACTGTAGCGAACCCGGTGTCGTCGTGACTCCGGGAACGACGTCGTTTGAGGGCGAAGCGGCGGATCTGAGCTTCGTCATTCCCGCTTACAACGAAGCCAACAACATCGGTAGGTGTGTTCATTCCATAAACGAGCACGTTCCTCACCGATTGGTCCACGAGATCATCGTGGTAGACCATCGCTCGACGGACGACACGTCCTCCGTGGCCCGGGCTGCCGGAGCCCGGGTCATCCATTGCGACGCATCGACCATCGCCGGTGTGCGAAACCGCGGTGTCAGTCAGGCAAGAGGAACATTCCTGGTCTTCCTGGATGCGGATTGCGCCCTATCCCCTGCGTGGGGAATCCACATCGAGCCCATCCTGGAGGCTCTGCAGAGGGCGCCCAAGGACTGCGCCGGGTCGCAGGTGTCGCCGCCGCCCGCCAGCGGCTCTGTTCTCTCCGAGCACTGGTTCGTGCCCTTCACCGAGCGAGCAACCCATCTGGGCTCCGCGCATTTCATATGTCGCCGGGAGACTTTTCTGGCCCTTGGCGGCTTCAACGAGCGACTCGAGACGGGCGAGGACTACGACCTTGGGCAACGATTTGTCCGGGCTGGGGGACGGGTTCTGATTGAGCCCAGGCTTGAGGTATTCCACTACGACTTCCCGTCGACCCTCGGCGAGTTCGTCCGACGCGAACGATGGCACGGTCGTGGCGACGCGATGTCGCCAGGCTCCGTCCTGCGCTCGAAGGTGGCCCTTGCGAGCCTCATCTTCGTGGCGCTCATCGTCGGGTCGGTCGCCGCGGCAGCTCTGGGGCGCCTGGTGTTGGGCGCCGCCTTGGCTGCCAGCGTCCTGGCGCTACTGGTCGCGTCCAGCTTCACACGGCTCCGTGGTGTTCCGTGGCGAACGCGACTCTACAGCTTCGGGTTGTTTGCGGCTTATTACTCGGGTCGCTTCCTGGCCCTCTGGGACGGCGTCAGAGGCCTCTTTCGGTCCAAGCGGGTCAGAGAAGCGCCCGCACAATCTCCATGAACTGGCGACCTGTGAACTCTTCGGAGAAGTGCTCCGGCGGCGGCGGTAACACGGGAGAGCGGCTCACCCGCTCCACGAGGCCCCCCAGTGCGTTGGCAATCCCTACCGGCCCGAGGTCCGTGACAACGACGCCCAGGTCATGCTCGCGGACCAAGCGGTCACCGGCGACCGGAGAGATGCTCAGAATGTTTCGCCGTCGCTCAAGATACTCGAAAAATTTTGCCGGGATCGCGTTTTCCACGCCGGGCTCGCCCGCGGGCTGAAGGAGGAGGAGCGCGTGCGCGTCTCGCTGGAGCTCGACGACCTCCACCCGCTCCATCCAGCCGTGTAGGGTCACTGCTTCCGTCAGGCCCAAGGCACGGACGGCTTCCACGACGTTGGCGGGCGCATGACCTACCAGGATCAGCTCCACGGCCGTGTCGGCCCTGACGTTGTGGTAGCGGAGGCCTTCCAAGAACGCCAGGACGAGCTCGTCCCTTCCATAGGCGAGCGATCCGGCGTAGACGACTCTCAGCGGTTCCTCGGGTCCTTTTGGAGCCGTCCCGTCGTCCACCTCCTCGAAGGCGTTTGGGACGGTATGGACAGCCTGATCATCCCTGAATCGATGAACGCTCTCGACATAGCTCGTGGCCTCCGCGGAGGTGTGGATGATCGCGTGAGAAGACTCCAAGACCTCCCGGACCTCGAGATTGTGCTCTCGTATCCGGCGCGCTTCCGGGCGCAGTGCGCCAAAGGAACCGGAGGCATCTGGCAGGGGCAGCCAGATGTCTCGAAAGTCGGCGACAACGGGAATTCCTTGCGCGACGGTCTCCCGCAATGCCGGAACGACGGCCGGAAGCGGTGGGATGCCGAGGACGACCGCCGCATAGCCTCGGGCCCGTAGGAGTTCGCTGACCCGTACCGCGGCTCGCTCGCCCCATCTACCCGTCCAGTCTCGTGTGCCAGTGAGCCACTCTGCGTACGCCCGGGCCTTCCACCAGACTCTTCCCACCGTCGCGTGGGGGACACGCCCCGGATCGCGGCCAAATACGAACGGCGTGGATATCCGTGTGACCTTCGCTTCGTCATGAACCAGGCTCAGCTGACTGGGGTCAGGCTGACTCGTCGAAGGTCTCCCCCATCCGTCGAAGTCCTCGGGCAGCGGCGCGCCACACACGACATCCACGCTCCACCCCTGCTCACACAGGTACCGTGCAAGGCGCCCGGGCCGTCGGGCGCCGACCTCCCGAGATGGAGGAAAATGATACGCGACGATGAGAATCCGTGGCATCAGGATGTCGGGAGTGGGTAAGCGCTCGAGCGTGGAATCATCACGTTATCCTATACGCTGCGGAACGGACATGCCTGAACGGTCACGAGTCGCGCAGTACCTGAGTGCCGATTATCCTCGTCATGGAGCGCAGGAAGCCGTAGATTCCGTTCTTCCTCGAACCCTTGTCCTCTTGGGTCCCAATCAAGACGGAGTGGCAGCCAGCGTTCCGGGCGCCATCGGCCGAGAGCGACCGTCGAAGACCGCTAGCACGGAACTTGCGAGCGGATTGCCTTCGATCCCCCTCAATAGCTTTGAGCCGTGACCGAGCCAACTCCACCGAAGGATCGAAGTACGCGAGCCCTGCTCCTGTACTTCTATCGGCTCCATCCAGGGCGTTCCGCTCTGATGGTGGTTCTACTGGTGTTCTCCGGCCTTGCCGAGGGGCTCGGATTCTTCGCCCTCGTCCCGGTGCTCCAACTCTCCTCGCGTTCCGGGACGGAGGACTCGGTGTTGATGAGCGTTCTCTCTTCGGCGCTCGAGTTCCTCCACATCCCCTTTACGCTTGGGGCGATGCTGCTCCTGGTCGTCGGAATGATGGCGCTCAAGGCCGTCCTCTTCTGGATGGCGATGAGACAGTTGGGCTACACGGTCGCCGATCTGACCACGGAGCTGAGGCTCCGGCTCATCCGTGCCTTGCTCCAGGCTTCCTGGCCGCACTTCGTGAGTCGCCCGGCCGGGCAGTACGCCAACGCCATCAGCTTCGAGGCGCACCGAGCGGTTTCGGTGTTCCGTCAGGGCTGTGCCATTCTCGCTGCCGGGGTGCGGGTCCTCGCATATGGCCTACTGGCCTTTCTCCTTTCCTGGCAGGTAGCGGCAGCGGCGATCGTGGTGGCCGGATTCACGCTCGTCGTGCTCAAGGGCTTCTTCCGGATTGCTCGCCAAGCCGGCGAAGCTCAGACGGCGATGATGAGCGCGCTGGTGGCGCGACTCGCGGAGGCGCTTCCGGGCATCAAGCCCATCAAGGCCATGGCCAGGGAGCGCTTCCTGCTCCCTATACTCGAGAGCGAGGCGGAGGAGATCAACGTCGCGGTCCGGAATCAGGTCTCGGCCTCCGAAAGCATGCGCTCCTTCCACGAGCCCATCGTGATCACGTTCCTCGCGATGGGCCTCTACGGTGCCGTCGAGCTCGCCGAGCTACCGTTCCCGAACGTGATCGTGATGGCGGCGATTTTCTATCGTCTCGTCACTACCATCAACCAGCTGCAGCTGAGCTACCAGGACGTGGCGGTCGGCGAGAGCGCCTTCTGGTCCATCCGCGATCAGATCGATGCCGCCGAGGCCATGCGAGAGAATGCCGATGTCGGTGATGACCCCCCGCGGCTGAGCGAAAGCATTCGGTTCGATAGCGTCTGGTTCGGCTACGAGGATCAGCCCGTTCTCACCGACGTATCTTTCGAGATTCCGGCAGGCAGCTTCTTCACCATCGTCGGCCCGTCGGGGGCGGGGAAGACGACGCTGCTGGACCTCCTCGTCGGGCTCAGGACCCCCTCGGAAGGTGAGGTGCTCCTGGATGGCGTACCGCTGTCGGCATTGAAGAAGTCCAAGTGGCGAAACCAGATCGGGTATGTACCTCAGGAGACCGTGCTCTTCCGAGGTACGGTTCTGGACAACGTCCGTCTGGGAGACACCGCGATCCCGGAAGATCGGGTGATCGAGGCGCTCCAGAAGGCCGGGGCCTGGGACTTCGTCACCTCGCACCCCGATGGGATCCATCGCGTGATCGGGGAGGCGGGGGGCAAGCTCTCCGGGGGTCAACGCCAGCGGATTGCCATCGCCCGCGCACTGGTGGGGGAGCCCCGGCTGCTCATCTTCGATGAGGCGACCACGGCACTGGACCCCGTCACCGAGCGAGAGGTGTGTGATAGCCTCGTAAGGCTTAAGGGCGACACGACAATCCTGGCGGTGTCCCACCAGCAGGCGCTTCGGGACGTTGCGGATCGGATCTTGGAGCTTCGATCAGGGACGCTCGGACGCCCCAGGGAAGAGCCAAGTGGCCTAGCGATCCGCGGCTAGCTCGCTCTTCGAACCGCTTGCGTGTGCTTAAGTACATACCCGAGAAGCCTGCAAAGAGAAGCGCGCTAACGATGAAGCGACTCCTTAGAGAAGCCCGCGACGGAGCCCTCTGGCGTCCGACACACCTGTCGGCATTCCTCCAGGCCCACGTAGGGCAGGGACGTAACCAGTTTCAAGGCCTGAGCGACGACGACCACCTGAAAGCCGCGGCCATGTGGCTCGCTCGAGCGCAAGACGCCACCAAGGACGGGGGCGTATCAGGCCGATATCGGTTCTCCGGCGGCTGGTCGTCCTCCTATCCCGAGACGACGGGATACATAATTCCGACGTTCATTGCTCTCGACCGTGAATTGCCCGGCGAGGGCTTCATGGCGCGGGCGGAGCATGCGGTGGATTTCTTACTAGGGATACAGCTGGAATCAGGAGCATTCCCGGGATTGGAAATCGCGGAGAATCGGACTGAACCTTCGACATTCAACTCCGCCCAGATCCTCACGGGATTGACGGCCTGGCACAAGGAGACAGGCGACGACCGGACCCTGACGTCGGCGTTTCGGGTGGCGGAATGGCTTCGTGAGACTCAGGAATCCGATGGGGTCTGGCGGAAGCACCTATATGGTACCGCGTCTCCGTATACTTACATGGCGCATGCGTCTTGTTGGCTTGCAGAGTTCGGAGTCCATGTAGGGGAGCCTCGATTCGTCGATGCGGGCCGCGTGCACCTCCATTGGGTGCTGGAGCAGGTCCGTGAAGAGACCGGGTGGATCGACTATTGTGGATTCGGTGGTCCCGAACATGCGTCCGCGTCCGCACATACTCACACCATCGCTTACACGATCTGGGGTGTTCTGCTTCTCTCTCAGATATGCGAGAGTGATCGAGGGCTGGCCGTCGCTCGACGTGCCGCACGGGCTGTGGCGCGACGGCTTGAGCTCTCCAAATGGCTGCCTGGACGGCTCGACTCTCATTGGCGTGCGGTGTCGGACTCGGCCTGCCTGACTGGTAACGCCCAGATGGCGCTCATCTGGTTTGAACTCCACCGCATGCGGCCGGAGTTACCTCTCGTCAATGCGGCTCTGAAGGCGCTGGACTTGGTGAAGCGCGGTCAGACGATCGATTCGTCGAATCCCGGGATTCGTGGTGGAGTGCCAGGGTCGGTCCCCCTGAATGGGGAGTACATTCGGTGGGCAGTGCCCAATTGGGCCGCCAAGTTCTTCATTGATGCGCTCATCGAGAAGCGCCACACTCTGGCCGCTCTTCAGATCCCGGTGGGGCGGGATGCTTCGCTGGGTGCGGTCATGGGCTCAGTACCAACGACTCTGCCAGAGTCCGTGGAATCCGCTCAACCGCCGCCTGTCAGGGTCGGGCTGCTTGCCGACGAATGGTCGGATAAAGTGGAGAAGTTCGCCGAATCGTGGCAGAGTTGGGACTTCTGCCCAGACGTGGTCTTCATTCGACCGATACAGGATCCACCGGCCTGGGCGCGTGCGATCGACTACGGACGCGAGCACGGCGTGGCACGACTCTTCGGGAGGGTACTCAGCAGACGTGCTGATTCGCCGAGCCCGATCGGCGGGACCACGTCAACGGAGGGGGGAGCGGCGCCGACCTTCTCTAGCGCCTCGGAGTACTGCCGAGCGAGGGGGCTCCGGATGATCGAACTAGGGTCATGGACGGAACCTGAGGACCTGGCCAAAGTCCGTTCAGAGTCGCTCGACATCCTCGTGCACGCTGGTGCTGGAATCATGCGGCAGCCCCTCATCGATATCCCGCGGCTGGGTATCCTGAATGCCCATATGGGCGTTCTCCCTCGCATGCGTGGCATGAACGCTACGGAGTGGAGCGTAGCACTTGGAGAGCCCACGGGTTGCACGGTACACTTGATCGATCCTGGCATCGACACCGGCTCGATCCTTCTCGTGCAGCCGGTTGATACTGAGAGCGCGTGTTCAGTCTCGGAACTCCGGAGCCAGGTGGACCACGCTCAGGTAGAGGCACTGGGATCAGTTCTGAGTTGGATCTGCCGCCAAGGAGACGTCCCGCCTCCGCGATCCCAGGCCAGATCCGAAGGCCATCAGTACTTCTCGATGCATGGTGATCTCAAGGCCATTCTTGAGCAGGTGCTTCAACAAAGGGAGGGGAAGTCGGATGCGTCTTTGCAGAGTGGGTAGACCCAGGTTGCGCCGACGGGCTAGCGTGTGTGCGGAGGGAAGGCGGGCAGCAACTGGGTTCCGAGCGTTTGACGCAGATTGGACCTTGAAATCTGGTCGCTCTTGTTCCGCAGTCGCTGAATACTGACCAGACATGTCCTATTCCTTTTGCACGATCGTGACCCAGAGTCACATTCCCTGGGCGATGGCTCTCCATGAATCCCTGACCGCCTTCGATCCTGAGGTGGACTTCCACGTATTGGTTACCGATGCCCCAGAACCCGCGATACCAGACGGTGCTCAGGGTCACATCACCATGCACGATCTGAGCGCGGTTGACGACGGGGGACTCGGGACCGCGATGCAGAAAGAGTATGGTGACGATCCTGACGCTCTCCGGTGGTCGCTCAAGCCGGTCTTCATGCAGAAGTTGATGGCAACTTCGGACCGCGTCCTCTACGGGGATTGTGACCTGTACTTCTTCGGCGACTATCGTTTTCTGGTCGATGAACTTGAGGTATCATCGGTTCTTCTGACTCCTCATTGGCGCTGTAGCCGCATCTCGGATGATGCTTACAACTTCAGGCTTCTCTTTACCGAGGGGCTGTACAATGCCGGCTTCGTGGGAGCTTCGCACTGGGGGCGAGACGCCCTGGATCATTGGGCGAAGAACTCACTCGCATCGTGTAAGGACGATCGAAGGAATGGAATCTATGACGATCAGACGCACCTGAACCTGCTGCCCGTGATGTTCGACGGTGTCCATGTTGTGAAGCATCGGGGATGTAATGTTGCCAACTGGAATCAAGTCGAATGCCGAAGAGTCAAGAGGGAGGACGGTAGCGTCTGGATCAATGATCGCGACCCGATTGTGTTCATTCACTTCACTGAAAGCTTGGCACGCGGTGTGTTGAGCGATTTGGACCCGCATCTGCGGCCGCACCTGCGGCGGTTTCATGATGCCCTAGAGAGGTGGTCGCCCGGGTTCGATTACATTGGCCGAGTCAGGCGAAAGGTCGAACGAGAACGCAAGGACTGGCGACGAAAGCTGCGCTACTACGCTACCCGCGTCGTCGAGCGGCTGCTCGGCTCGTTGGGCCTGCGCCATTGACCACTTTCTTGGCGCCACATCCCGTGACTGCCGTCACGCAGTTCTACGAATCACATGGCCGACACACGGGTTATCGGCTAGTCAGCTAACCTCGTCATAGATATCCTCCAGAGCTTCTGCCCGGAGTCTGATATCAAGCGTGGTTTCGACGTGCTCACGAAAAACGTAGGAATCTCGCTCGATCGTGTGTGGATTCTCAGCGTAGCCCCGCAATGCGTCGACCAACGCGCGTGAGTCTCGCTCGGCCACCAGCCTGTCGGCCAGTCGGCCGTAGATGTGGGGAATATCTGAGTGGTGTGTGGAGATTACTGGCATCCCGGTTGCCATCATCTGCTGGATGATGAACGGCGTGCCCTCCGCATCCCCGGAGTGTGCGGTCACGCTGGGCGCAACCAACACGTGGCATTCGAAGGCAAGGGCCAAGAGGTCCTCGAACCTAAGGAACGGGTGGTGGCGGACGATGTCTTCCACCGCCAAGCGCCTGATCTGATCGAAGATCGCTGATTTTGTCTCGTCGTCACCAGGCTTCCCCAAGGAGTCGCCTACGAGGTCCAGAGACACTGGGATCCCCTCAGCCTTCAGGCCGGCTAAGGCCTCGATGAGATAGGGTATCCCCTTCTTCTCTCGGAACGTCCCGGCGAAGAGAATCCTGAGTGGCTCGCCGGCCGCGCGATTCCGAGCCCGGAATCGCAGAGCCTGTACGTCCACTCCAAGCGGATGGACCCGGATCTTCTCCCTCGGATATCCAAGACGCTCCAGCTCGCCGGCCATATACGGGCCAAGTGCCAGGATCCGGTCAATGTGCGGGAAGATCTCTTGGTAGCGATCTCGCGCCTCAGCAGTCCGTGGTACCTCGAATGCATCCGCTCCGTAGAAACTCACGATCCAGGGCACTCCTAGATGCCGCTGAAGTCGAGCGTCGCCAAGAGCCACATACCCGAAATGGCTGTGAAGCAAGACGGGCTTGAGCGCCCTTAGACGGAGGGCATCATGAGGGGGTATTGCACCCCCGGACAGACGATGCCAAGCTCGCCGAGGCAATGTGTACGGATTCCACCTCCGAGCTTCCAAATCCGGAAACTCCTCCCGGTTGACCAACTCGTCGGCAAAGATGACTGGGCGGAACCGGCGGACGTTGCAGAGGTGGTCGTACATCCAGTTCTGAGTGCGAGCGACGAAGCGGTCACATCGTTGGAGTGCTGTTCTCACAGGAGTTGGTGTTTCCTCAATGTTGTGTCGAGGGGAACTCGGCAACTGCGGCGGCAGACCGGCGAAAGGTACAAGCGTTGAGAAGCGGTTTCACGACTTATGAAGCGAGAATTCTACGGAGTGCTTCGGTCAATCTCAAGGAACTGAGTGCATCTTGCTGATAGTCGTTACAGCAGCCGGAGGGGCGCCGTCGTTGTGCCGCGTGTGCCGAGACGGCAATGACAGGTAGCTAGCAGAAATATGGCCGCTGTTCGCTCTCTGGCTTATTTCGCTTGGGCTCTCGTAGAATGCTCAAGAGTGTTGACCCATCCATACGCGACCACCCGGGGCGCTCGCGAAGGAGCACTATCGGATGACCCAGACGGAAAGGACTTGCCGCCCATTTCGTCGCCCGCCAATGAATACGAGCGCGGGGCGTATCGCTACCGAACGACCTTTTTCGGCGTGATCACCGGCGCGTTCAACGTATGGGGATGCTCCGATGCCCTTGCTGCCGGGGAGGACGCGTTCGACACCTGTACACTTGTGGGGGGCAGCTTGAGTGGGAGACCGAACTGCTAGGACGCTGGACCATCGCCGATGACGCTACCTATCGCTTCTCAGGCCATCAAGTGCGGTCGATTGAATCCCAGTTCGGCTGCTCAGAAGCGGTCCGCACTTGCGTCCAAGTCCCCGAGCCGAGTTCGGTCATGCTCACAGCGCTGAGTCTCGTGGTACTCCTCGGCATCAGTCTACGCCCAAGGGCTGGCGTGGGACGCGAAGCCTCGACCATCACTTCTCACGGGGAGACCCTCAATAGATCGGTCGATAGGCCGGGGGGGCGGGCCTGCAGGCCCGCCCCCCCGAGGAATCAAAGCTGGCGACTGATCCAGCCGTCTTACCTATCGAGCGAATGGCTCGGCTTCACCCGGTACGTAGGATCCCACCCACCCATCCTTGCTGGCCGCAAAGCCACCGATCAAGAACCACTGGTCAAACGCTACCCGATCGCCCCCTGGCCCATTGTTACCGATATGGATGGACCTTAGGCTGAGGGCGTTTGCGTCCGTGAACAAGGTCAAGGGCTTGCGGTCTCCGAGAGACTGCCCGTTGTCATAGCTGGAGTTGACGTTGCTCGCATCCCAGATCGGAGTATCCATACTGATCGACTCGTCATAGATTCGCATGTCGAAATCACTTGCGTTCACGCTCAGGCGGGTAAAGGCGATTTCGATCCGATACGCGATTCCAGGCTGTAGCTCCGCCTCGAACTTTCCGTCGGAGGTCAATCCGATGTCCGGGCGTCCCATGTAGTAGGGGATATATGGACCATTGCTGCCGTTGATCTCTCCCACGACGTACATCATCCAGCGATACCCTCCCGATGCGTTCGCGGCGTCGGGTTCTGGCTGGAAGTAATGTGGCGTGCCTACATACGTGTCCTTGTTCTCGGGGTAGTAGTACAGATAGTGGCGGTAGTAAAGGGTTTCACCGACCTCAAGCGCATCCGTCACAACCTTGGACGGCATCCTGCTGTCCGGGTACTGGCCTGTATAATGGTATTGGACCTGGAGTGCGTTGGCTGTCGGGAAGTTCACTCCCGCTGGCACCCGGATAACCTCTAGCGGGTCGGTTCCCTCTACGGCGTTTACGCCCGTACCAGGATTCCATCTGTTCCCGTCTCGGATCGCATTCTCGCTCTTACCCGTCGCTGTACTCCAATCCGCTGCAAACACCAGCTCGGGCTGAACACCCGGAGGTAGCGGCTCCTTGACATCCACCTGCGCCGGATTTGACTCTGCGCTGCAGCAGAGCGTCGTCGCCATGATCGCGGCCGTTCCAGCGGCCTTGGCTAGTAGCTGACCCATGTTGTCCACCTCCACGACGGACGGGTTGGTACTGGTGAGGCTGAACTCGTAGCCGTCGAGGATATTCCCCGAGGCGTCGCGCACAACGGCGGTAACGGACGTGGTTTGGCCCACTTCGAGCAAAATCGACGCCGGCGAAAGTTCCACATACGCTCCTGCGGGCAGTTCGGTCCCCGCAGAAGCCACGGTGACTGACTGCTCTCCCGAAATGCCCCCGGCGGCGGCCCGGACGGTAGCGGAGCCGGCGGCGAGCGCCGTCACCAGGCCGTTCCCGGAGACGCTCAGGACAGCCGGATCACTCACCGACCACATGAACTCCGCTCCAGGTACTTGATTCCCGTCGGCATCCAGGGCCTCGGCCGTGAACTGCTGCGTCGCTCCGATCTCGAGAGAAGCGCTAGAGGGAGCCAGGGATACCGAGGTGACGGCCCCAGCGCCTGCCTCCGCCGTGAATTCGACCTCAGGGAGGCCATCCACGCTGGCCCTGATCGACTGCGTGCCAACGGTGGTTCCGAGCGTCCACGTCGCACCGTGGCGTCCCTCTGCGTCGGTGCCTCCGGCCGGGACAACGAGCTGCCCTCCGCCGGAAGTGACGCTCCAAGACACCGTGACCCCAGAAACCGGAGCCCCGTCCACATCGAGCACTTGGACGACGAGCGCTTGGGAAAGCGCTTCGCCCACGGTGCCCGACTGCCCCTGGCCGCTCACGATGGCCAGGCTATTCGCACTACCACTCACCCCAATGACCTCGGCGGTAGCCACATTGGGACCTGACTTCGCCGTAACGGTGGTGGTGCCGGTGGCCATGATCTGCACGAGCCCGGCGTCGCTCACTGTGGCGATCTCGGTATTCGCGCTCTCCCAGCTGACCGTGTGGGGCTCTACCGAGTTGTCGTATGCATCCCTGGCGTGAATCTCCAAGGACACGGAATCACCCGGCTCCGCGGCCACCGGAGACGGGTCGATGCGCATGGAGCTGATGGACGACGGCCGCGCCGTGGCCTCGAACCCCGTCTTCTTGCCCTTGTTGCGCTCGGGAGCCCCCGAGGGCCCACCTTCAACCGTGTTCGGATCATGAGGGAGCACGATGGCTGCTTCGGCGGATTGCACCCTGGCCTGGGTGCCGAGTTCCCAGTTGACCGACGCGATCCCGTCGGCGTTGGTGACACTGGTCACCTCGCTACCGGCCTGCCCCGATGCCCCAAGGCCGCGACCCGCCGTGAAGGTCCAGAGGACCTCGGCACCGGAGACGGGCTGCCCATCCCCGGAGGTTACCCGGACCATCAGCGGCTCCGGAAGGGGCGACCCGACCACACCTTCCTGCGAGGCGCCGCCCACGACAGTGATGTTCGCCGCGGTGAGGTCGATATCCAGAACCGAACGAACCTCTCCTGCGTCGGTCGGCACCCGGTCGCAGCCGAGAGTGAACGCAGTCAATGTGATCAAGGCAAAGCGAACGAAGTCGAACGCCCGCCCGCCACCTGTGGTAGTTGCCCAGCGCATAGCCGATGCTCCACGGATTTCGGGGCTCGCCCCTCGCCGTGCGAGGTGGTCGGCCCTTTCCTGTCTCGTTCCCTCGCCCACCGCTTTGCGGGCGTGAGGGGAGCAACATGGATTGCCACCAGAAGGTCCTCCTCTCGGGAGACCCGCTGGCGGCTCGGCTGGCATGACGACGGATTCGTCGTGGTAGCCCCTTGACTCTGCGTCACCGTCTTTCGACGGGGTTGCTCTGTTTCAGCGGTGCGTTTCGGCGGCGCATCTGTTCGTTGCGTCGTCACCACGTTAAGCAATAGCTATGCCAGGCCAACGCCCATGGGGGTCCTGGGCTGGGAAGCCATGGTGAACAGGCCGAGGGGCGTGGACCGAGACGCAACAGGTCCTGCCATGGGGAAAGCGGCGCCTAGAGCCGGAAACCTTTTGCCGCCCTGAGGAGCTCGAGGAGCCGACGTCGGTCGGTCCTTGACACCAAGGAATGGGAGGGGAGCGTGATGAGCTCCCGGGCCAACTGCTCAGCCCCGCCGAGTCCGCTTGGCTGCGCATGCCAGAGCGCCTTGACGGCTTCGAGGCGCGAAAGGGGAAGAGGGTACCCAGGGCTCACCCCGAGCCAACGGCCTCGCTCCAGGAGGCGATCCCGGACCTCCGGGTCGGGCACTAGGACCGGGATTCTGAGGTACGAAGACCGACCTCGGTCCAGGGGTCTGCAGAACGTTGCCGAGGGCATGTCCAGGCCCTGCTCGCTCCACTTCTCGACCGAGAGCCGGCGGACATCGACCTCGGCGAAGGCGAGATCCTCGTGGGCCAAGATCGTGGCGGCAGCCGCGGGCGGCATGGACCGGGGCGACGAAGGCGCACTGTACACGGTCTCGCCCAGCTCGAGGCCGGGCAGGAGGTTCGGTAGAGCATAGAGCCATGGGCGGCCCAGGAGCCACTGTGCCATGGACAGACTCCACGTCCGGGTCCCCGAGAAGGGGTCGTGACTGAGCAGATCCGAAGCTCGATCCTGCGCCCTCTCTATGATCTGGGGATGGCGCACGAGCAGAGCACCCCCGCCTCCGCCCGTCCAGCCCTTCCCGCGGCCGAAGCTCAACACCGTGAGGTCGCCGAAACTGCCTCCCTTTCGACCTTTCCACCCCGAACCCATTCCTTGTGCAGCGTCCTCGATGAGGAGCGCTCCAGCCCCATGCGTCGCGCTGCGAAGCTCGGTCCAGTCCAGCGGGAACCCGTATAGGTTGCCGGCGACCACGGCGACCGGAGGTTTGTACTTCGTCCGCCCCTGTCCTTCAGGTCGCAGCCCGGCGGCCAGCGATGTCATGTCGGGCGCGAGGGAGATCGGGTCGATGTCGTAAAACATCACAGGCACGTGCGCACCGGCCGCCGCTGTCACCAGATCGAAGCACGAGTACGCCGGGAGGGCCATGGGGCCACCTGGGCGAAGCTCCTGGGCCAACTCCATCGCGATCTGAAGCGCATGCGTGCCCGAATCCGTCAACAGAACCAAGGGAGCGTCGAAGCGGGCGGCGAGACGGGCCTCCAGCTCGGCCAAAGTGCGCTCCGGAGCAAGTACTGCCGTCTTCGCCGCGGCCAAGAGCCGGTGGGCACGGAGGGGCGAATAGCTTGCGAGCTGGCGTCGCATCAGACCGGGGAGAGAATGGAATCTTCGACCAACTCGAAGTTAACGTCGGCATACCCATTCGCGAGATCGGTGGCCTGCGAGGGCCCGGTCGACATATGGCGTTTGGTCCACCCCGACTTCCTTTGGCACATTCTTACGCTGCCCTGACTTTCACCGACCCCCCGCATGCGCCTCGCCTCTCATGTCCGAATTGGGACCCTCCTCCGGTGGTCCATGGCCATTGGGTGGATCTGCCTCGTAGCCCTCATCACCTTCACGCCCGCAGCGCCGAGTCGCGCCTGGGTCGAGGGAGGTTACAGGACCTGCATCATCTGCGGTGAGCGAGGGACGGGTGACGCTATCCTGAACGTCGTGCTTTTCGTCCCTCTTGGGCTCCTTCTGGGCCGCATGTGGTCCCCCGGCAAGGTCGCCCTGGTGGGACTCCTGGTGTCCGGAGTCGTCGAGGGGGTTCAGGCTTCGGTGCCAGGGCGATTCTCCGGCGTTGCGGACTTGGTCTGGAATACCACGGGAGCGGGCTTGGGGGCGTGGATGGCCGCATACCTGGCTCACGTTCTCCGCATACCACGACCCTGGAGCCTGTCTCCTCGACGTCCTGCCGCGCTCCTCGCCAGCTCTCTCCCGCTGGCGTACCTGACTTCCTTCGGGGTCCTCCTTCATCCGGTGGGGACCGAAGAGCCCTATGTGGGCATGGTGAACCCCCGATTGGAGCAGTTCGCAAGGTATCCTGGAGAGATCCACCACGTTGAGCTGAGCGGAGAACCGCTTTCCAGCGTCCCGTGGATCCCGAAGTTCGATCCGCGCTTCGCACCTGATGAGGAATGGGTACTGCGTCTAGCGGTCACCAAGGCTCCCCCACCTGACGGCATCGCGGCTTTGGCGACCATATACGACATGGAACAGAACGAGATCCTTCTGCTCGGCGTGCTGGGCGAGGATCTGGTCTGGCGGGAGCGGAGGTGGGCAGATGTGGCCCGAATGGACCGACCCCTCATGCGGTGGAGAGGAGCCCTTCGAGAGTTGCTCTCGGGAGATACCGCGGTCATCGAAGTCCGAGGCACGGGAACCGCGCGTTGTCTAGCTGTGGACGCGGCGACTCGCTGTGACCTGGGTGTCACTCCGGGAGATACCTGGTCCTTCCTGCTATCCCTGGATGGGGCTTCTGCATCGCTGCAGGCGGTTCTCGGGACGGGGTGGATGGCTGTGCTCCTGTTTCCCCTGGGGCTTCTGGGTGGGCCGCTGACGAGGACGGTCGCGTTGGGCGGTCTCACTGCCATCGGGGTGCTTCTGATCGCCGTCCTTACGCCCTTCTCGCCGCCCCCCTGGTGGGAGTGGAGCGGCTTTGTTCTCGGCGTCGTGGTCGGTATCGGCTCGCGTGCTCCGACGACGGCATTCCTTTCCGGCGGCCCCCGATTCATGTCCGCCCCTTGAGATAAGGTCGGCATGGAACGTGTCTTGCCGCTGCAGTCCGGTCGACCCAGGAGCATCAGCGCGCTTCCCGGGTAACCGGCTCCAGTCCCACCTGCATTCGTCCTCAGACCTCCTCCCTGCGTGTCTGCTTCGAAAGAAAAACCTCAGCGCACGCGCCCCGCCGTCTACGTCGGGCATGTGGAGGACGGGCACAACGAAGGCCTCGCCACCTTCTTTCGGTCGGTCTGGTCTCCGACGGCAACAGGTGAGAGCGTGGCGGGCTGGCGAGCCGACGAGGCGGAGCACAACCCGGCGGATCCGGGCGTCGAGCCGCCCAAGTGGATCTTCACTCGGGACGAGGTGGTCCTCGGATACCTCGGGACGATCCCTGACCGCTTCTCTGTAGGGGGGGAGAGCTTCCCCGCATACTGGCTCAAGGGATTTCAGGTGGATCCGGCCTTCCGGTCGGGTCCGGTCGGGTTCGAGATCCTGCGGACCGCGATTGGGTCCTTGCAGGCAGCTGCCGCGACCGTAGTCGCTCCGGAGGCCAGACGGCTGTTCGAGGCCCACGGACTTCGGGATCTCGGTGTTCTGTTCAACCGGATCCTGCCCTTACGGCCGGCCCGTATCTTGGCTCGACTTGAGCCTGCAAGAGTTCTGGAGGGCGTCCCGTCGTACATCCAGACGGGGACCGACGTGGTCCGGCGGACCGGCCTCGCGTATCCTGCTGGCGTCGCCGTATCGGCGGCTCTGGCCTTCGGCTCGATGCTGCGCGGCCGACCGCCGCGCGGCCTGCGGACGACGGTTGGCTGGGATGCGATATTGGACGAGGCGATCGATGCTGTCTGGGACGAGTTTCGCGCCCAGGTATCGTACGCAGCCCTTCGGGATGCGCGCTTCGTCCGCTGGCGGTATCAGGATGGCGACCGCTACCAGGTTGTCGCGGTGTGGGCCAACGGGGTCCTGCGGGGATGGGCGGTGGTGCGACGACCCGGCCCGGCCGCGCAAGGCCGATTGGAGGGCCTGTCCGTAGCCACGCTTACCGACGTCGTCTTCCTTCCGCAAGATACACCTGCAGGGTTGGCCGTGGTGGCGGCGGCGGAGAGGCTGGCCACAGAGATGGGCGCAGACGCAGTGCTGTGCTCGGGATCACATCCGGCTCTTGGTCGGGTACTGTCCCGACGCAGCTTTCTCAAAATACCCGGGAACGTGCACTTCATGGCCAGGGATGCCGACGACAGATGTTTTCCGGGTCCGCTCGAGTCGTGGTGGCTTACACGTGGCGACGGGCAGGCCGATGGAGCTTTCTGACGAGGTGCGAGACAGCGGCATGGAGTTCCCGAACGGAGCGCGGTTCGCGTTCACGATCTTCGACGACACGGACGACGGGACGTTGGCGAATCTGCGCCCGATCTACGAGCTGCTCGACGAGCTGGGCATGCGAGCCACCAAGACGGTGTGGCCGTTCCGCCACGAAGGCCCTTCGGACTTCTTCGCTTGTGAGACGCTGGAGGACGACCGATACCGGGAGTGGGTGCGCAGCCTCCAGGCCCAGGGCTTCGAGGTCACCTGGCACTGTGCGTCGTTCGAGTCGAGTGGCCGCGAGCGGACCGCCGCCGGGATCGAGCGGTTCACGGACGTTTTTGGGAGCAGCCCTAGAATTCACGCGAACCATGCGCTGAACCGCGAGAACCTGTATTGGGGTCGGGGGCGGCTGGACATGCCGAGCCTCGCTTCCCTCCTCGGGTGGGCCACCCGTACCGATCCTGACTATTATCAGGGCCATATCCAGGGCTCACCGTGGTGGTGGGGAGATCTCGCCCAACGCCACGTCCTTTACGGCAGGAACCTTACCTTCAACGATCTCAATGTGGCCAAAGTGAACCCATCGATGCCGTACTCGGATCCCCGTCGCTCCTTGATACCGCTATGGTTCTCCGCGTCTGATGCCGAGACGGTGCGGGAGTTCAACCGCTTGACGTCTCCGGGGAACGTCGACCGGCTCGAGAGGGAAGGAGGGTTCACGATCATCGCCACCCATCTGGGCAAGGGCTTCGTGCGCGATGGGGAGGTCAATCCAGAGACGCGGCGAAACCTCGAGTATGTGGCACGGCGACCGGGGTGGTTCCCCACTGCAGGTGAGCTTCTGGATTGGCTCAAGGAGCGGCGCGGCTCCCTCGCGTTACCTCGTAGGGAATGGGCGAAGATGCAGAGGCGCTTCGCGCGAGATCTGGTTCTCAGGAAAGTCCGATTCAAGTGGGATCGTCGGTCCAGCAGCTCAACATGAACAGGACGAACATGCCCATGGAGATCGAGAGCCGATTGATCGAGATCTTCAGTGCTGTCTTCGAGCTACCCGCAGAGGTCGACCCGAGGTCACTCGACCGGCAGTCGAGTGAAAGATGGGACTCTCTCGGCCACACGTCGCTCGTGACCGCCCTGGAATCCGAGTTCGAGATCTCGATTGGGACAGCGGACTCTCTCGAGCTCGACTCGTTCGACTCGGCCATGATGATCGTCGAGGAGCTTCTCACCGAGCGGCAGGGCTGACGGGATGAAATTTCTCGAGGCGAGAAGGATCCTGGCCAGCTTCGAGGGCGGCCCACCGCTCGACTTCCTCTTGGGTATGTCGGGGCAGCCCGAGCCGCTCCTCCCGTTCCTTCAGGCCGCCGCGGCCGAACGCGGGTTCGAGGCAAGAGTCCGGACGCTGCCGTTCAACACGCTGACTCAGACCCTGCATGTTCCTCCGGAGGACGACGAGACCGAAGTCTTTCTCCTCTTCCCATGGGACCTACTGCCTGAGTTGGATTGGCGGTCGGGGTTTCCCGAGGCCCCCAGATCCCTGCATGAGCTCCTGGAGGACGCACGCGCCGTGATGGAGCGGATCCGGAGCCGGAAGCGCCCACCCTTGCTCTACGTGGCGTCGCCGATCCCCGAGGTCTTGCCGAACCATCATGCGTCGCGTGCCATCGACCATCACCTTCGGGCCATTGTGGAAGAGGTCGGTGGGGACGTGTTCCCTGGGGATGCTGTGTCACTGGAGAGTCTCTTTCGGTCCGGATCGCCCTTGGCCTCGTCTGCTCTCGGCTCCTTAGCCCGTGGCATCATCACGGCTGTCTTGGAGCGTCGGCCGTCCAGCGGAAAGGTCTTGGTTACGGACTTCGACAATACCCTTTGGCATGGGGTAGTCGGGGAGGATGGGGTCGATGGCCTCCACTTCTCCGCCTCCGGCTTGGGCTTTATCCACTTCGTCTATCAGACATTTATCAAGCGGCTCAAGAGAGCGGGCGTACTTATCGCCGGCGTGACCAAGAACGACCCGGATCTGGCCACGGCCCCTCTGGAGGCCGAGGGCAGCGTTCTCGTACCCAACGACTTCGTGAGCATTCTCGCCAGCTACAACGCCAAGTCCAGTCAGATCGAGGAGCTGGCCCGGCAACTGAACCTCGGTCTGGATTCGTTCGTGTTCGTGGATGACAATCCGGTGGAGCTGGCGGAGGTCGGCAAGGTCCTGCCGGACATTCGTCTCGTCCAGTTCCCCCGTGATGCCGCGGAGCTGCCACGCATGATCTCCGAGCTCTCACGCTTCTTCCATCGGGAGGAGCTGTCGGACGAAGACCGCGAGCGCACCGAGCTGTATCGCCGCCGAGTGGCCGGCTTGGTGCCGAAGGACGTGCGAGGTGCGGATCTCAAGGACTTCCTCAAGGGCCTCGAGATGCGTCTCACCGTGCGCGATCGGTCGGAGGGAGATCGACAGCGCGCCGTCCAGCTCATCAACAAGACGAACCAATTCAATCTGAACGGAATCCGAGTCCCCGACGATGAGGTGGAGACCCTGCTCGCTGACGGCGGGCGCCTCTTCACGGCGAGCCTCTCCGATCGTCACGGGAGCCACGGAGAGATTCTTTCATGCCTCGTCGACGGGGACGGCACCATAAGGTCCCTGGTCATGTCCTGCCGGGTATTTCAGCGACGCGTGGAGTATGCCTTCCTCGTGTGGCTTTCCGACCGCCTCCCTTCCCGGACTCGGTTGGCCTATGTGGAGACGGAGCGGAACGAGCCGCTCCGGAGGTTCCTCAGGGATCCAGCGTTCGCTGCGGAGGATGACGGCGTTACACTCGATCTTGAGGCGTTCGCGCGAGCTCATCGGGATGATCTCGCTCTCTTTGACATCGAGAGCCCCTAGCCGCATGCGCACACACATCGCGACAAGGGGGCTCTGAGCCGTGCACGAGACTCGGCGAGAGAAGACCCCCGTCGAATTCTTCGACACGACCGCCAGTGAGTACGCGCACCAGCACTACGAGGCCGACGCGCATTCCTTCATGCGAAACCGGCATGCCCGGATTTTGGAGTTCTTGGAGGGGTTGAGCACTGCGGTCACGCCTCTCGAGGTGCTGGATGCGGGCTGTGGGCCGGGATTTCTGGTCCAGGAGTTCGCTCGGCGCGGTTGGGGCGTCACGGCCATGGATGCTGCGCCGGGAATGCTGAGGGAGGCTCGATCGAGGATCGATCGGTCCGACTCAGGCGAGCGTGTTTCTTATTCGTGTGGGAGCATCGACCTACTTCCGTTTCGAGACGACTCGTTCGACCTGGTGTGCTCGACCGGAGTGATCGAGTATCTACCGGCTGACGAGCCAGTTCTCGCGGAGTTTGCTCGTGTCATGCGTCCGGGCGGCCGGTTGATCCTGTCCGTCACGAACGATTCTGCCCCGAGCCTGGCGCTGGATTCGGCGATAGAGGCATTGAAGCGGTCAGATGCGGTGCGGTCCATGTTCAACAGCCTCTGGACCCGTCTGGGCAAGCCGCCGGCCCGCCCGCGGCATTTCCACGTCCGGAGGCACCAGCCTAGACGATTCAGTGCAGCCTTGGGCCCGGCGGGCTTCGAGGTCGTCCGGGACGGCTATTTTCACTACCTGCCGTGGCCCCGCCCTCTCGACAAGGCCTTTCCGAGGGTCACTGCGCAGATCGGGCGGCGTATGGAGGCTTTGCTGCCTTCCACGAAGTTGCGTGGACTCGGAGAGGGCTACGTCGTGCTTGCAAGGAAAGCAGATCAAGGGACCGCGAATCGCGATCATCCCTCCGATATCGCATCGCTGTAGAGGGCCGCGTACGCTCGACCGACTGAGTCGAGGGAGAACTTCTTTCGGATGACCTCCCGTGCTTCGAGGCCGAGGGACCGGGCGAGGGCTGAGTCCTTGAGCACGCGGAGAACCGCCTTTGCGAAGGCGGCGGGGTCCTTGGGAGCCACGAGCAGGCCCGTCTTTCCCTCCATGACGAGCTCTGGGTTGCCCCCCACGCGCGTGGCGACGACAGGGATACCGTGGCTCATGGACTCCAAGATCGTCATGGAGAGCCCCTCCGAAAGCGACGTGAGGACGGACACGTCCATGATCGGATAACATTTCGCCATGTCGTCTCGATATCCGGCGAAGATGAGTCTGCTCGTCACTCCCAGCCGGCTGGCCCGAGCCTCGAGGTCCTGCCGATCGGGCCCGTCGCCGAAGATCACGAACCGGACCCGTGGCTCCTCCGCGAGAATCAGCGGCATGGATTCGATGAAATAGGGGACACCCTTGACCGCTCGATTCAGGTTCGAGACCATGCCCACGACCCGGTCCTCGGGGACCAGGCCCAGCTCTCGCCGGAGCAATCTCGTGTCCTCGTCCGCTGTCTCGGGTTGCTCGGGCACGATGACGCCGTTGTGGATGACCGTGACCTGCCGCGCATCGAGGCCCTCCCGCTCAACGACGACGTCTTGGACCGCTTGGGACACACACACTACCCGATCGGGTATATGGGCAGTGGCCTGGAGCATTCTGTAGTCCAGATCCGTCCAACTGAAGCCCTGGTCTTCTCGATTCTCGATCAGAAACCGAACGAGTCCAAGGGCTTTCAGGACGCGGGCATACATGATGGCCCAGAAAAAGTAGGTGTGTACGATGTCCGGCTGGATCTGCCGGATGATGGCGGCAGCCTGCCTCAAGTCTCTGAGTTGAGCCAGTGGAAATCGGTCTAGAAGCCGGTACGTGGGTCTACGCACGAGCCTGACAGAAGCCGGGAGCGTGACGTCCATCGGGCCCTGACATAACACGTGTACATCAAGACCGGCGCGCACGAGGCGTTCGATCACCGAGCGCATGTGGGCGCCAGTACCCCCGCCCATGTCCGCCGTGAGGAAAAGGACGCGCGTCGGGCGTCCATCGGGCTCCATCAGGTGGACCGCCTTAGAACCACGCCTCTCGCGTAGGCCTTCCATGCATATGTCGGGTGGTCACCACCGAGCTCGATGCGAGGTAGTCGGAAACGGGCCGAATCCGGCCCGGCGTCCCCGCCGCAGTCCATCAATGCGCCTGCATACCCCAGTTCCTCCGCCAACGTAATCGCCTCTGGTGACACGTCTCCAGCCAACCCGAAAGGGTAGGCAAGAAAGATCTGTCTTCCGCCCCTGTTTTCGAGAAACTTCAGGGGAGCCGCCAGCTCGTGGCGCAACTGACCGGCGTCCAACTCGGAGACACGTGCGTGATTGACGGTGTGTGCTCCGATGGTCCAGCCTGCGTGCTCGAGAGTCTCGACATCGGACCACTCCATGACCTGCAGCTGCTTCCGGATGGGAGAATCGAGATCGTGATCGAACCGGCGGTCGGTGCTCACCAAGCCTGTGGAGAGGAAACAAGTCGCCACGAGGCCGCGCTCGGCGAGGATCGGGTAGGCGAAATCGAGAACATTCCGGTACCCGTCGTCAAAGGTGATCGCCGCAACAGGCCGGCGAAGTCTGGCGCCCGACAACGCCAGGTGGACGGCTTCGTCGAGAGGAGCCACACGGTGTGTGCGAGTGAGATAGTCCACCTGATCGGCGAAGACGGATTGGGCAACCGTCATGCCGTCGCGGCACAAAGCGGTCACGCGATGGAAGGTGAAGATGCGGACCGGGTGTCTGGCCGTGAACGTTCGGATCAGATCGCGTACTGGACAGTAGGTCCAGAGCATCACATGGTAGGCGATGGCCTTGATCACTCTGAGCGGCACTCGAGCCCAACGCCTGACACCACCAGGCCTAGGATCTCCGGCTCGCGGGACACCCATGGGTGCTGCCGGTGGCACGATCGGGCGTTCTTGAGGCTCGGACTGTGGGCGGAGCTCCGTCTCGCCTGCCATGATTCTGTCGAGGCCTTCCCGAAAGATGCAGATGCACAACTCCTCCGCCCGGGTCATCACGGCTTCAAGATCATCGGCTGGGTAGATTGGTGCCGAGCCGCTCGCGACGATGTCCCCGAGATCGCTCCCATCCGAGAGAAACTGTAGATTGGCCACGATCGATGTCCTATCGGTTGCGTCTTCCGGAACTCCAGCAGAGTTCCAAACATCTCCCTCATGGATCCCAATGGTGCCGAGGGATGGAATGCCGAAGAGCTGACGCTCCAACAGGGGAGCCTCGATGGAGATCCCGAGATCCGGCTTCCAGTTCTGCACTCTCGTTAGAATATCTGGGGCGTGAAGGTCTTCAGACTCGATCTCCATGATCTCCGGGTTGCTGCGCCTCGCGGCATAGATCTTGATCCCCGTTGGTGATTGTCGCTTGAGCCGCTGGAGGAATGGTGGTCCCGATCCGCGCTCGGTTTCTTGGCGGCAGACCAAGATCGATGTTATGCCCTCTCTCGCCACGAGCACGGACCAGAGGGGGGTTCGCCGTAAGTCACATCGCCCTGTGAAGACGACTATGCGCATATCGGAATCCAGTGTACGAGTAGCCAAGAGTCACAGGGGGGAGCCTTCCATACCTACGAGCCGGATGGAGTGGTTCCGGCCCTCCAGCGAGCAAACGCTTGTCTGACTTGAGCGGGCGATCTCAACGGCACCATTTCACGGTCGACGTCGAAGAGTATTTCCATCCGACGGCACTCGCGCCGTCGTTTCCACCTGCGGATTGGCCAAGACTGGGCCGTCGGTCTCCCGGTGTCGTAGACCGGCTCCTGGAGTTTCTCGATGCCCGCAGCGTCACTGGAACGTTCTTCATTGTGGGTTGGCTCGCGGAACGGGAGCCGGCGATGGTGCGACGAATCGCCGGTCAGGGACACGAGGTCGCGTCGCATGGCCACGAACATGCTTTGGTCCGCTCACTTGGGGTAGAAGGTTTTCGTAGATCGATTCGCAAGAGTAGGGCCATTCTGGAGAGTCTGGTCGGCAGCCCCGTCGTCGGGTATCGAGCCCCAAGCTTTTCCATCGTCCCGGGGCTGGAGTGGGCCTTCGATGTTCTGATCGAGGAGGGGTACCTTTATGATGCTAGCCTCTTTCCCGTGAGCCAGCATCCGACGTACGGATATCCGAGCGCGCCGCGAGATCCTCACTGGATCGAGCGCGGTGCTGGTCGCTTGCTCGAGTTGCCAGCGACGACCGCTCGAATCGCAGGGCAATCTCTGCCTGCCTCCGGCGGAGCCTACTTCAGACTGCTGCCTCTGGCGTTGGTCAGGGCTGGACTCCAGCAGTCGGAGGCTCGGGACGTACCCGGAATGTTTTATATCCATCCATGGGAGATGGATGCCTGGGCTCCACGGGTGTCCCGCCAGCCCGTGCAGCGGCTGAGGACCTTCGCAGGTCGCACTCGAACCTGGTCGAGGCTGACGACGTTGTTCAACGAGTTCGATTTCGGTCCGATCCGTCAGACCTATCAACATATGAGCGCCAAGAGAGCCAGAGCAGCATCGTGAAAAGGCTGGGGAGCGCCGGTCGCGTACAATGTTGAGGCCCTCCGTCGTTCACCTGACCGCTCCTGCTCCATTCGGTGGCCTCGAGTCGGTCGTGCTGACGCTCGCGGCCGGTCAAGCACGCGCGGGTCACGAGGTCACGGTGATCGGCACGTTTACAACTCCTCCAGACGGCCAGCCCTTCTGGGACGCGGCGGCTGCGTTGGATGGTGTTCGAGCAGTGCCTCTCGTCTTCTCACCGAGGCGGTATCTAGCGGAGCATCGAGCGATTGCGCGAACCTTGGAGGAAGTCCCGAGCGACGTGATTCATTCCCATGGTTATCGCGCCGACGCAATGGCAGCGTCCCTTGGGGGGCGGCTCGGCCTGAAAACGGTGAGCACGGTACATGGATTCTCTGGCCAGGGCTTGAAGAACTCTCTCTACGAGTGGCTACAGACCCGACTCCTCGGCAGATTCGACGGCGTCGTGGCAGTATCTCGGGCCATCGAGGCGGAGTTGCGAGAAAACGGAGTTCCGCCTGCGGTCCTGACGACGCTACCGAATGCTTGGGCGCCGACAGGCCGTCCTTTATCGAGGTCCCAGGCACGGTCTGAGCTAGGGCTTCCGGACAATCAGCCCATCATTGGCTGGGTCGGAAGGATGAGTCCAGAGAAGGCGCCGGACGTTGCCTTGGAGGCGTTTGCCGGGGTCACTGTGCCGGAGAGTCGGCTCGTCTTCATCGGTGACGGGCCGGAACGCTCAGCGCTCGAGGCCGTCTCGCGGCGACTCGGCATCGCGAACAGGGTCCATTGGGCCGGAGTCGTTCCGGGGGCTGGCCGACTCCTCCCGGCTTTCGATGTCCTCTGCCTCTCGTCCTGGACTGAGGGTACGCCTATCGTTCTCCTCGAAGCGATGGCGGCACAGGTCCCAATAGTGACCACGGCCGTTGGAGGCATCCCCGATGTAGTATCCGGGAAGGAGGCTCTCCTGGTGGATGCCGGCAACCGTGAATCGCTGGCGAGGGCCATGTCCTTCGCCATTCTGGATCCCGAGGGAGCACAGGCACGTGCCACCGCTGCCCGTGCGCGGGTCGAATGTGACTACGACCCGAAGCCCTGGGTGGAGCGGTATGCCCGCGTCTATGGGGCGGCGATCAGAAGATCGTGTAGATGAACGGCGCCAGTGCCGATCCCTGCGCGAACACGAGGAGCGCTCCGACCATCAGCATCACTACGATGATGGGAAGGAGCCAGAACTTCTTCCGCTCCTTCATGAACGCCCAAAGTTCCTTTATCAGCGCCATTGTCTATTGCCTCGATGTTTGTCGGTTATCGCCAAGTCCCAGCGCAATCCGTCGTGGATCAGAACTGCCTCTGTAGATCACTCTTTCGTTTCGCCCCCCGAGACGTCCAGAAGCTCCCGTTCTCGGGGACTCGCACCACGGGGTTGCGGCCCAAGAGCCGCATGACCACGCCAATCGGCGCGATGACGAGAAAGTAGGTGATCCCCATGAAGATTGGGGTGGTGATCTTCGATAGAAGGAGAGCGAAGCCCATCCAGGCTCGGTACACCGGCCCGAGCTTGCCGGGAATCAACAGCCCGGCAAGCAACAGGGTACCCCCTAAGACACCAAAGCCCGAAGCGACGGATTCATGTCCACGCCACCAGACGATTCCGCCCAGCACGAGGAATGCGATTCCGACCGGGAAGGCGAACTTCCGGCCTTCCTCAGGCGTCAATCGAGCTGGAATTCTTGTCTCCAATCTCCCTCCTCTTCCCATTCCGGCTGGTCTTCCTTCGCGAGAAGGAAAGGACCCACCACGAGATAGTCGATATGCGTGCGCATGAAGCAGCGATACGAGTCCTCAGGGGTGCAGACGATCGGCTCGCCTCGGACGTTGAATGAGGTGTTCACCAAGACGGGACAGCCGGTGCGGTTCTCGAAAGCCTTCAGCAGATCATAGTAGTCGGGGCTCGTATCTCGACTCACCGTCTGCACACGGGCCGAGTAGTCAATGTGCGTCACCGCGGGGATATCGGACCTCGGCACGTTCAACTGCTCGATCCCCCAGAGCTTCTTGTGCTCATCCGTCATAGGGATCTGACGCTCCTCCTTAACGGGAGCCACGAGGAGCATATAGGGAGAGTCGGTGTCCATTTCGAAGTACTCATGAACACGCTCCCTGAGAACGCTGGGCGCGAATGGTCGGAAGCTCTCGCGGAACTTGATCTTCAGGTTCATGTCCGCTTGCATCTTGAGGCTACGTGGATCACCCAGGATACTCCGGGCTCCGAGTGCACGCGGCCCGAATTCGTTTCGACCGTTGTGCCAGCCGACGATCTTACCGTCAGCGAGATGCTCGGCCACACGCTCATTGAGCTCTGTGCGCTCTAGCCGCTCGTACTTTGCGCCCAACCGGTCCATGCGCGTGCGGATCTCGGTCTCGGAGAACCCCGGCCCCAGGTAGGAGCCCTTCATCGAATCCTTCCCGGCGGTTACGTGCCGTGGCTGAGCCAGGTGGCGATGCCAGATCAACTGAGCTACGCCGAGACTACCCCCAGCGTCGCCCGCGGCTGGCTGGATCCAGATGTTTTCGAAGGGACCCTCCCTCAGGATACGCCCGTTGCCCACACAGTTCAGGGCCACACCGCCCGCCAGACAGAGGTTGGGAAGCCCAGTCTCCGTGTGAATGGTACGGGTCATCCGGAGCATGATCTCTTCACACACGTCCTGCACTGACCGGGCCAAGTCCATCTCGCGCTGGGTGAGACGGGTTTCCGGCTTCCGCGGAGGACCTCCGAAGAGCTCGTCGAACGCACCGTTCGTCATGGTGAGGCCCTTCAGATAGTTGAAGTACCTCTGGTCCATCGTGAACGAGCCGTCTTCCTTCAGGTCGATGAGCTTGTCCAAGATGACGTCGACGTATTTCGGCTCGCCGTAAGGGGCTAGGCCCATCACCTTGTACTCACCCGAGTTCACCTTGAATCCCGTGTAGTACGTGAACGCGGAATAGAGTAGTCCGAGTGAGTCGGGCCAGTGCAACTCCTTCAGGATTTCGAGGTCATTCCCACGCCCGACGCCCATAGAGGCGGTAGCCCATTCTCCGACGCCATCCATGGTCAGGATAGCGGCTTCCTCGAAAGGCGAAGGGAAGAACGCACTGGCGGCATGGGATTCGTGATGCTCGCTGAAAAGGATTTGTCCGTCGTAACCCAGTGGCTCCCGGATCTCCCGCTCCATGAAGAGCTTCTCCTTGATCCAGAGCGGTCCAGCCATCAGGAACGAACGGAAGCCTCTCGGGGCGACACCCAGATAGGTTTCTAGGATACGCTCAAACTTGAGCAAGGGCTTGTCGTAAAAGCCAACATACTCGAGGTCTTCTACGCCGATGCCAGCAAAGTCGAGGCAGAAGTCCACCGCGTTTCGCGGGAACGACGCATCGGCCTTGATTCGGGTGAAGCGATCCTCAGAGGCAGCTGCGAATATCTCCCCATCCTTCAAGAGACAGGCGGCGCTGTCATGAAAGAAGGCAGATATTCCAAGGACGTACATGGGGCGGTTTTCCGGGCCCGTCATCGTTTCTCCGTCAGGAAGAGCGCCTGCACCCGATTCCATCATAGGACCAATGGAAAGGAGCTGCGTTGAGCGATAGGGAGCAACAGGAGATGGAGCATCCCTTCAAACTAATGGGTCCGCACCCTACCGGTACCTACGACTCAACGGGACAGGACATTGGCGCTCGGAGGGGGGGCGTGGCGGCAGTCAGTGCACGCTTGCCGAGGCTGGTAGCTCGTTCGATAGAAACTCAAGTCCCTGATCAACCGTCATGACGGTTGATCCACGGAACTCCAAGGCAACCCGGAGGTCGTCTGATGCGGCCACGAAGAACCGCGCCCCCGTCAGTCGCCGGAACAACTCCTCCTTGTCGTTTCCGTCGAAGTACTCGACTCCGTGCGCCTGGCACCGATCGGCCCTGACTACCGGATCCAGCCACCTGTCCAATGAGGCAAGGGAGATCCCGTTCAGGCAGATACCGACCGTTCCATTCCTTGAAGCCAAGTAGACCGCAGTGACGAGTCTCTCGGCTACGTCAGCCGGGAGATCCGGAGTTAGCTCCACGACTCCAATCACGTCCATGCTTGCTCCTTCCGGCGTGAAAGCCGCGGTCACATCCACACCTTGCGGAACACCATCACCGGCAACGTCTTGGCCATGATCATGAGGTCCTCGGTCGGCGAGCTGCGCTCGATGTACTCGAGGTCCATCTCGACCTTCTTCTTGACGTCGTCGACGCTGGTGTCGTAACCGAGCGTCACCTGCGCGAGGCCGGTGATCCCAGGCAGCACCCGCTGCCGCTCCTGATAGCGGCTGATGTTCTGCCGCAGCTCCTGGAAGATCTGGGGCTGCTCGGGTCGCGGGCCGACGATGTTCATGTCGCCCTTGAGCACGTTGAAGAACTGCGGTAGCTCGTCGATGCGCGTGGCGCGGAGGAATGCGCCGATGGACGTGATGCGGGGGTCGTTCTTCGACGCCCACTGCTGGCCGGCCTTCGGGTCGTTCCGCATCGTGCGGAACTTGTAGATGGTGAACAGCTTCCCACCGTAGTCCACGCTCCGGCGGTAGTTCTCCGAGCCGGGACCGCGGTTACCGCGCCGGTCGACGCCCACCCGGTGCTGCTTGTAGATGACGGGGCCCGGCGAGGTCAGCTTGATGAGCACCGCGACCACGAGCATGATGGGCGCGGTCAGGAAGATGCCGATGCTGGCGACGACGATGTTGATGCCTCGCCGTACCTGCTCACTGTAGTCGGGCTTCCGTGGGGAGCGCCCGATCCGCGGCTCGAGGCGGAGGGGCTCGGTCGTCAGCGAGCCGGGGAATGAGCGCGAGGGCGCCATGCTCCGGTGCTGAAGTCCCCAGTGCTTTCGAGTCGTAGAGCTGATCACGCTATGTATCGCCTCGTGGTATCGGTTCCGTGCTGTGTGCCGAACCTTTGTGCAAGGCGTGTTCACATCGGGGGCGAATGTGGACCGCATCTCGTAAGTGCATGGTGCACAGTGATATACAGATGTTACGCTCGAGGCGCGCGGCGGCGGTTTCCCACAATCTCTGTAGGCGGTTACCTACGAGTGTGGAGGCGCTGCAACACGGCGGGGAGCGGCCTGGGGGACCGCGTGTGCGGTCAAGGCTCCGAGGGCACCAAGGAGGTAACCGACCGGAAGCGACTCAGCGTCTGGCCGGACCCGGCAGCACGAAGAAGAATCGCGTCCCTTCCTCATTGGACGTGGTGAACTCCAGCTTCCCCCCCATCGCCTCCACCAACCGTCGCGCGATCGACAGCCCGACCCCGCTCCCGGAGAAGAACTCGCCGGTCTGCCCCTGACCGCGCCGCTTCTTGAACGGCTGGAACAGCTCCTTCTGCCGGTCTTCCGGAATGCCGCGCCCCGTGTCCTGCACGTAATACTCGAGCCGGCCCTGCGGGAGCTGCTTGACGCCGATCTCGACGAGCCCCTCGTCGGTGAACTTGACGGCGTTCGTGGTGAGGTTCAGCATGACGCGTCCGAGCGCGTGCGGATGCCCTTCGGACTGGCCGTGGGCCGGAACCTCGATGCGGAGCTCGAGCTTCTTTTCCTCCACCATGGGCCGGATCATGCGTTCGACGTTCCGGAACACCTCACTGAACCCGTACGGCGACGGCTCCTCGTCGACCAGGTCGAGCCCGCGCCGGGCCAGGTCGACGACGTCGGTTGCCACGTTGGCGAGCCCGAATGCGGCGCTGTACATGAGTCCGAGCTGGCTCCGCTGCAGATCGTTGACCTCACCGCTGTGGCCGTCGCGGAGGGTCTCCGACAGAAACAGGATCGACGTCAGCGGCGAACGGAAGTCGTGCGCGACCTCGACGAGCAACTCGAAGGCGTCGGGCCCGAGCATGCGGCTCCGGAGGTCGGAGGCGCCCGCATCGGGCGCTTGCCCGTCTTCGGATGACGGGTTCCGGTACGTGGAGCAGGCCCGCAACGCCCGCAGCACCGCATCGGTCTCGGCGTTGGCTCTGGACATCCACAACAGCTCGTGCTCCATGCGTGCGAGCAACACCTCGTCCGCACGCGTGAACGCAGGCACCGAGGCGCCAGTCGCGCCCGCCACGATCCGTCGGAGCGCGACGACCATCGTCGCGAGTCTCCGGCGGAGCCGTTCGTATTCGTCGGCGGCTCGCTCGGGGAAGTGCTCGTGGAGACGCGCGGCCACCCGCTGGGCAGCGGTTTCGAGGACCGAAGCCTCGGAGTCGTGCCCCATCTCCACGGGGTGCGGCGTCTCGGGCGACATCAGCCGGAGCCGCGCGACCCTTCGTGGATGGCGCGCAGCAGGCTGTCCCGCTCCATGCCGTGCTTCTCCATCAGCCGGTAGAGCGTGGTGCGGTCCACGCCGGCCATGCGGGCCGCGTCGGAGATGTTGCCTCCCGACGTGCGCACGACGTTGGTCAGGTAGTCGACCTCGAACTGCGCGAGCACCTGCTCCCGGGCGGAGTGGTAGTCCATGTTCATGATCGACTGGGCGAAGCGCGCGGTGCCGTCGCCCTCCTGCCCGGGCTGGTCGTCGATGAACACCAGGTCGTCGGCCGCGACTTCGCCACCGGACTCCGCCATGACCACCAGGTGCTCGATGACGTTCCGGAGCTCGCGCACGTTCCCCTTCCAGGGCGCCCGACGGAGCGCGTTCATCGCGTCGTCGGAGAAGTAGGGCGGCTTCCCTCCGTCGCGGTGCTGCTTCCAGAACTCTTCTAGGAACTGCGTCGCGAGCACGGGGATGTCTTCCGGGCGCTCGCGGAGCGGCGGGATGTGGATGGGCACCACGCGGAGGCGGTAGTGCAGGTCCTTGCGGAGGTACCCGTCCTGGATGGCACGCATGGGATCGCGGTTGGTCGCGGCGATGAACCGTACGTTCACCACGGCGTCGGTCTTGGTGGAGCCGACGCGGCGGACCACCCCGTCCTGCAGCACCCGCAGAAGCTTCGCCTGCGTGGGGAGGGGTAGCTCGGTGAGCTCATCGAGGAAGAGTGTGCCGCCGTTCGCGACCTCGAGCAGCCCCTCCTTCTCGCGCACCGCGCCCGTGAAGGCCCCTTCCACGTGCCCGAACATCTCCGACTCGAGGAGGTCCTCGGGGATCGCGGCGCAGTTCACCGGCACCATCTCCCGGCTCCGCCGCCGGCTGTGGAGATGGATGTACTGCGCAATGACCTCCTTGCCCGTGCCGCTCTCCCCGGTGATGAACACCGACGCGTCGGTGCGCGCCACCTTCTCGGCCAGCGCGATGACCTTCCTGAGCGCAGCGCTCTGGCCGTAGAGCCGAACCTGGTCACTGTGGCTGTCGGAGGGACCCGACACCGAGGCCTTCCGGTTCTCCACGTCCTTGCGACTCTCGCGCGCGATGACGACCGCGTGGGCCGCCCGCCCCACGAGGATCTCGAAGTGCGTCGCCGAGAACGGCTTCGGCAGATAGTCCCACGCCCCGGCACGAAGTGCCGTGACGCTCGACTCCACCGACGGGTTCCCCGTCATGACGATGACGATGGTGTCCGGATGCGTCTCGAGCGTGGCCTCGAGTAGCTCCAGCCCGGAGACCTGCGCCATGTAGAGGTCGAAGAGCGCGATGTCGAAGCGCCGGTTCTTCACCAGCCGGAGCGCGTCGTCACCCCGCCCGTTCACCGTTACGTTGAACCCTTCGCTCCGGAGCAGAGATGCACAGCTTTCGCGGAGCGAATGCTCGTCGTCGACCACCAGCACCTCGATGGAGCTCCGCACCTCGGGATCGACCGCGACGAGGTCCAGGTCGGGTCCAGAGGGCGCCGGTACTCTGCCACCGGGAGCGGTGTGTCGTTGCTGCATCGGTCGGCTTGGGCCTTGTGGTAGGCGGATTCGGGAGGGAGCGGGGGACTCCAATCTTCGACGACTGTTGCACGGATACAAGGGTTTCGTGCAACCGAAGTGCGTCGTGACTGCTACATGTGTCCTCCTTACCACACGCGTCCGGGCCGAGGAACCCTGGCCCGGTGGGCAACGTAGGCGTGGCGTAGAGCTTGCCGACACGAGATCTTCTTTATGAGCCGTGACGGCGGCTCGACCACTCTCATCGCCCACGGAACCCAGGCGCGCATGTCCGACAACGAGCTGACTCGACGACCGAACGACCTTCCCGAAGAGAACGGGACAGGCCGCGGTCGTGCCGTGGAGCCGGAGCCGTATGCACCGATGGGGGCGCCAGCTCCCTACTATGGCGAGTTGGAGGAAGAAGGCGGAGGCATCGACCTGCGTCGCTATCTCTATGCGGTGCTGCGCTACAAGTGGTGGGTGGTGGCTGCGGGCATCATCGGGGTCGTGGGCGCGGGAGCCGCGTGGCAGTTGACGCCGGTGGGTTATACGGCCAACGGCAGTCTCTGGCTCGAAGTGCAGCCGCAGGGCGGGGGCGGCACTGGCGACGTCACACCGATTCGCGCCAGCGGATTGCTCCAGGCGGGTGCCTGGATCGAGCTGCTGCGTTCGAACTCCGTACTCGACTCGGTGGTCGTGAAGGAGAAGCTCTACGTGAACGCGCCCATGGAGCATCGCGACGCGTTCGAGACGCTGGGCCTGGCCGACCAGTTCCGGCCCGGGCGGTACGCGCTGGAGGTCGGCTCGGATGGTCGCGCGTTTACGCTTTCCACCTCCGACGGCGTGGTGGTGCAGCGAGGTGAATTCGGCGAGGCCATCGGGGCGGACGTCGGGCTGGTCTGGCAGCCCCAGGTCGGCTCGTTCCCGCCCAACTCCGAGATCGAGTTCGCCATCATGCACCCCCGCGACGCGGGGCGGCAGCTCTCCGAGCGACTGGTCACGGGCATCGATCAACAGGGCAACTTTTTAAGCCTCTCGCTCCCGGGCCGCAATCCCGAGCAGATCGCCAGTGTGCTCAACTCGCTCATGGAGCGTCACGTCGAAGTGGCGGCCGAGCTGAAGAGCGGTCGCCTCCAGGAGACAGTGGCGATCCTCGAGGAGCAGCTGGTCTACACCGAGAACGAGCTCGCCCAGGCCGAGCAGGACCTCGAGGAGTACCGGGTCACGACCATCACCCTTCCGTCGGACCAGTCGACACCGATCTCCCCCGGGCTCGAGCAAACGCGCGATCCCGTGTTCACCAACTACTTCGACATGCAGGTCGAACTGGAGACCATCCGCCGCGATCGTGAGCAGCTCGCCGACGTCGTGGCGTCGTTCGAAAGCGAGGGCGTGCGCATCGAGGCCCTCGAGACGATCCCGTCGGTGGCCCAGTCCTCCGAGATGTCCGTCGTGCTCGACGAGCTGGTCCAGGCCCGTTCGGAGCTCCGTGCGCTCCGCGAACGGTATTCCGACGACTTCCCGCCGGTCGAGGACCTGCGCGAGCGCATCGAGACGCTCGAGACGGAGAGCGTGCCGCAGCTCGCCCGCGGCATCCTGCGTGAGATGGAGGCGCGGGAGAACCAGGTCGCGGGGCGGGTCGCGTCGGCCGGGTCCGAGCTGAGCGAGATCCCACCCCGGACCATCGAGGAGGGGCGTCGTCGTCGCCGTGTTCAGATTACCGAGACGCTCTACAACGAGCTCCGGAGCCGGGTGGAGACCGCGCGGCTCGCCGCGGCCAGCTCGATTCCGGATGTGCGCATCCTGGACCGCGCGACCCCGCCGCAGATTCCAAGCGACGACCAGCGGATCATGTTCGCGGGCCTCGCCCTCCTGGCTTGCCTGGGCACCGCCATCGGCGGCGCCCTCCTCGTCGATCGCTTCGACAGCCGCTTCCGCTACGCAGGCGATGTGCAGAAGCAGTTCGGGCTCGACATTCTCGGGAGCATTCCCCGGATCCAGCAGGCCAAGGTGAAGGGGCGGAAGGGCGCGCTCAACACGGCTCAGGCCCTCGAGGCGTTCCGGGAGCTCCGGATTCATCTGGGCTTCGCGTACGGCTCGGCCGGGCCGGTGACCGTGGCCGTCACGAGCCCCTCGGCCGGAGAAGGGAAGTCGCTCATCTCCTCCAATCTCGCTGTGGCGTTCGCGGAGGTGGGCCGCCGCACGCTCCTCATCGACGGCGACACACGCCGGGGTGACGCGCATCGGCTGCTCGGACGCGAGCGGGTGCCCGGTCTGGTCGACTACCTCCGGGAACGCTCCGGCCACGACATCATTCAGGCCACCGACATCGAGAACCTGGATTTCATCGGTTGCGGCACCCGCGGCTCGTCGACGCCGGAGCTTCTGGCCTCGAACCGCCTCGCCAGCTTCATGGGGACGCTGAAGCGGTCGTACGACGTGATCATCGTCGACTGTCCTCCGCTCGCGGCGGGCGGCGACGCGGTCATCCTGGGGTCGCTGGTGGGGAACATGGCGTTGGTGCTCCGGACGGGCACGACGGACAAACATCTCGCGCAGGCCAAGCTCGACCTGCTCCAACGTCTACCGATCCGGCTCCTTGGGGCGATCCTGAACGACGTCGATCCGACCGGCGGATACGACTCGTACTACTACACGACGTATTTGCCGGACTACCAGCCGATTCCGGAGGAAGAGGACGAGGAGGGGACGAAGCTGCTGTCCAGCTAAGCTTCGTACGCCCTCACCCGGAAGCTTCCGTCGTCCGCCTGCGCGCGCCGGAGCGCCATGGTGGCCTTCAGCAGCAGGTCCTCGGCGCTGAGCGGATCGCTCCCGCGCACCGCGCAGAACCCGGCCCGCAGCTTCCGGAGCTCCTCGAAGCTCATCGCATCGAGTCCCTGCTCCTGCGCGACCTTCTCGGCCGCTTCCATGATGCGGTCCGCGAGACGGACGGCGCCTTTGTCGTCGGTGCCGGGGGCGACGATGACGAACTCGCCCGGTCCGAGGCGACCGACGGTGTCGGAGACGCGGGTGGTTGTCTTGAGGGCTCCGGCGACCCGCCGGGCGATCTCCTCGATGAGCGCCTGGGTGGCCGGCTGCTCCTGCTCCTCGGCGCCGAGCACGTGGGGCCCGAGGGCGATGCACGCCATGGGACGGTCGTAGCGGACGGCGTCCGCGCCGATTTCCTTGGCCCGCTTCAAGATGCCCCGCACGTTGTAGAAGCCGGTGCCGGGGTCGGTGAGCCCTTCCTCACGCGTGCGGTCGGAGTCCTGCTTGGCCCGCACGAACGTGTCCATGCGGAGGACGAGCTCGTTGGGGTCGACCGGATGCGTGAGGATGTCCCACGCCCCCGCGCCCAGCGCTTCCAGCCGCTCCGCCTTCCCCACGCTGCTCGCAGTGATCATGAGCATGGGCGTGGTGGGCTGGATGGTCGGCGACTCTCGCAGCTTCCGCAGCAGATCGATGCCGTCGATGTCCGGCAGATGCACGTCGACTATGACGGCATCGGGGTTCACCTTGGTGACGAGCTCCAGCGCCTGCTGGCCCGTATAGGCCTTGAGCACGACGTGACCCTTCGGGCGCAGGATGCTCTCGATGGACCGCGAGGTCCATTCCTGATCGTCGACCAGGAGCACGAGTGGGGTGAACTCAGGAGCGTTGTCCATGTACGCGGGGGTATCGAGTTGAGTGGCGCGCATTGCGGCCGTCACCAGGCTGGGAGTGAGTCGAGGTGACCCAGCTTGCAAGAAACGTGCGCGAAAACCGGCCTATCATCTGGGCGTTCGGGCTGTCCCGGTTGTGGTGCTCGTGCCCGCAATTGTTGCGGACTCGCGATGTTTTTGCCGCATTCCCGAGCCCCGTTGTACGGGCCCGAGCTTTGCACCTAGTTTGTGACCATGCGTACTCCAATGGTAGTTCTGGCGCTCGCCGCCTTCCTGATGCTTCCCGCGCTCGGCGCGGCCCAGACCCTCCTCGAGACGGATCCCGGGAACTCGGTCCGCACGCGCGACGATCTCGAGCGGCTGGTGACGTTCTACGAGGAAGTGCTGGCCTCGCCCGCGTACTCCAACCGCATGAAGCAGGAGGCCCGTACGGGCATGGAGCGCGTGCGCCAGCGGCTCAGCGCCGGCGACTTCCGCGTCGGCGACCGGATCGTGATGTCCGTGCAGGGCGAGCCCCAGCTCCCCGACACCGTGGCCGTCGAGACGGGCCCGAAGATCGTGCTTCCACTCTTCGGCGAGATCTCGCTGGCGGGGGTGCTGCGCTCGGAGATCGAGCCGCACCTGACGCGCGAGCTCGGCCAGTTCATCAACAACCCGGTCGTGCGCGCGCAGGGGCTCATGCGGCTGTCGATCCAGGGGCAGGTGGGGCGGCCCGGCTTCTACGTCGTGCCCGCCGAAATGCTCGTGGGCGACGCGATCATGACGGCGGGTGGGCCGGGTCCGCAGTCGGATCTCGACAAGCTCCGCATCGAGCGGGCCTCGAACACGCTCGTAGGCGGCCAGGAGCTCCAGGAGGCCATGCGCGAGGGGTGGACGCTCGACCAGCTCAACCTGCAGGCCGGCGACCAGATCGTGGTGCCGCAGCGGGGCGGGGGCATCTGGGGCACGGTCGGGCGCGTGGCCCTCGGCGCGATCCCCGGGGTCCTGATCGCGGTGCTGATCGGGCGGCGCTGAGCGCCCGGGGTCCCTACCCCGCCCGCTCCCCCTCTTCCCCACCCACCTTCGCCATCGCCTTCTCGAGCACCTCGACGAGCTGCTCGGTGGAGAACGGCTTCTTCACGACGAACTCCGCGTCGTTGAGCGCGCTCGCCAGGATCGGGTCGACGTCGGCGTAACCGGTGGTGAAGACCACGGCCATGTCGGGGCGGGTGGCCCGGAGCCGCTGCGCGACCGACGCGCCCCAGCCGTCCGGGAGATTGATGTCCATGAGCACGACGTCGATGTGACCGTCGTGGTTCTCGAGGACGTCCATGGCCTTCTCCGCGGACTCGGCTTCGAGCACGGTGAAGCCGCGGGCCTTGAGGAGCCGGCAGGTCACGTTGCGCAGACGATCGTCGTCGTCGACGAAGAACACGGTTCCACGGTTCACGTCGGACTCCGCTCCGGGTTGAGGCTCGTTCGGGGTCACGATCTGAGATCCTTCCGGCTCCGTGGAGCCGTCGGGGAATCAACCTGTCCTTCTTTGAGACGGTGCAAGGTATGGACCACCTCAGCCCTTCGCCAACTCCTCGAGCACGAAGTCGTGGATGCGACCGTTCGAGCTCACGCCCGAGCCTCCGTGGATCGTGGCCTCACCGCCGAGCGTGGTGAACTTCCCGCCCGCCTCCGTGGCGATGGTGAGGAACGGGCCGGCGTCCCACGAGGCCATGACCGGATCGATCTGGGCTTCGATACGGCCGGTCGCCACGAGGGCGTGGCCGTAGCAGTCGCCCCAGGTGCGGCTGAACGCGGCCTGCTGCTGGATGCGGCGCCAGCCGGGGCCCTCGGCCCGGGCCAGGAGCCGCTCGACGTCGGTGGTGCATACGACCGACTGTCCGATGGTGGCCACGTCCGAGACCCGGCATGGCTTCCCGTTCCAGGTGCAGCCGAGCCCGGTGCCGGCCGCGACGGTCTCCCGTAGCGGCGGGAAGTGCGCCACGCCCACGGCGGCCTCGCCCTCCACCTCGATGCCGATGAGCACGCCGTACAGCGGCACGCCGCGCATGAAGGAGCGGGTCGCGTCGATGGGGTCGAGGATCCAGCGGACCCGCGCGCCCTCGTTCGACTCGCCGTACTCTTCCCCGAGGATCCCGTGCTCGGGGTAGCGCTCCTCCACCCGCTTGCGGATGAGCTGCTCCGCCTCGCGGTCGGCGATGGTCACGGGCGACCCGTCACCCTTGGCGTCGTGCTCGACGACCCGGCCGTAGTAGGTGAGCGAGAGGTCGCCGGCCTCGTGGGCCAGCTCGGTGGCGAAATCGAGAAGCTCGCGCACCTCGGTGCGTTTCGCGGTATCGGTCATCGGGATATGCGAGGGGGAGGACTTCAGGAAGAGGACTTCAGGGAGAGGAACTTCAGGAGCCCGCGTGCTGCCTGGCCCGGCGCTGCGACTTCACGCGGTACATGTCGATGTCGGCCGCCCGCAGGAGGTCGTCGACGGAGCGCATCTCGGAGGTGTCGAATTCCGCGATGCCCATGCTGACCGATACCCGGTGGGGGCTCAGCGTCGCGTTACGGCCGAGTCCGTGCTGGACGCGGGCGATGTACTGCTTGGCTCCGTCGGCGTCCGTGTCCGACAGCACCGACACGAACTCGTCGCCGCCGTAGCGTCCCACGAGATTCATGGCCCGGTTCTCCTCGACGAGGAGGTCGGCGAACGCCTTGAGGATCTCGTCGCCGGTCACGTGCCCCTGGGTGTCGTTGACCGCCTTGAAGTTGTCGATGTCGAACACGACGACCGTCAGCGACCGGCCGCGGCGGGCGGCGGCGACTTCCTGCTCGAGGTGGAGCTGGAGGCGGCGCCGGTTGGGGAGCCCCGTGAGCGGATCGGTGAGCGAGAGCGCGCGGAGCGTCTCGTGCAGGCGGGCGTTCTCGAGCGCGACCGAGGCCTGGCGGGCCAGACGCTGCATGACGGCCGTCTCCTCGGAGCCGAAGTGCCGGGGCTTGCGGCTTCCGGCCGCGAGCGCGCCCACGACCTCGTCGTCCACGATGATCGGGACCGCGACGCCCGACCCTCCCTCCAGGTATTCCCGGAGGTGGTCGGGGATGAGCTGGCTCGCGCGGATGTCGTCGATGACGGCGGAGCGACGCTCGTGGATGAGCGTGGTCTCGAGGTCGTCGTGGAAGTCCCACGGGGCGCCGACGGGGAGCGCGATGTCGCCGCCCGAGTCGGTGATGCGCCCCTTCGCGCCTTCGAGCCCGTAGCGTTGCCAGACCGCCGCGCCGTCCACGTGGAGCACGTCGAGCACCGCCTGCACCACGCGCCCGAGCACCTCGTTGGGGTCGCGCTCGCTGGTGAGCACGCGCCCGATCTCCTCGATGCGCTCGGCCTCCTTCCGCCGCCGCTCGATCTCCGCGAACTGGAGCGCGTTGTCGATGGCGATGGCCGCGATGTCGGCGATGCCCTGGAGGAGCGCGAGGTCGTCCTGGCTGTATGCGTCGGGGCGGGTGCTGCACGCGCTCACCGCCCCCACGACGCGCCCGTGATGGACCAGCGGCGCCGCGATGCCCGAGCGGCACACCATCTTGCCGCCCTCGATGCGCGTCAGGCTCGCCAGGCCGTCCGGGTCGTCGGAGACCAGCACGCCCTGGCTCTGCCGGATGACTTCGGAGTCGGAGCCGCGGAAGCCCAGATCGACCGCCTGGGCCTCGCCGTCCTGCACCCGGTAGACCACGCGCTCCAGGTCGCGCCCCTGGTCGTAGAGCGACACGCTGAAGTTCGACGCGCTCAGAACCTTGGCCGTCTCCTGATGGATAGCCGCATACAGCTCCCCCGCGCTGAGCGTGGAAGTGAGGATGCGACCGGTCTCGAGGAGGACCTCGTAACGTTCTTCAACGCTCGACCGGGTGGTCCGGTCGTCGTGTGATGGCATGGAGAAAGGGGCGCCGACGAGCGGCGTCTCAGGGGATGAACGCGGGGTCCCTTCAACATATGGGATCCCGGGCCGCGGAAACAACCGTTGTGTGGGGAGCGGGGGCTCCCTCGGATGTCATCGTGGGGCGCAGCCCCAGCCCCTCAGGGTGTCGGGCTCGTTTCTTTTTCGCGGCACTTCGAAAGTCGTTCGAAAGTCGAAAGAGTCGCGCTGAGCTGTGGCCGTGACCTGACAGCCGTCTCGCCGCGCCATACGGGCGTCTCGGAGCCGACGTCATCATCGTTGGTGACGGCACAGATCATTCGAACCTCGAAAGACTTACGAGGACGCGAAACAAGATGCATCTCCCTCCGACCCATCCTCCGACCCAACCCTCGAAAAATCCGTTCGCCGGGCCCTTCGACGCCGGCATCGACCCGGAGGAGCTCGATGGCGCCTGGCGCCTCGTCACGAGCGCGGCCCGGCGGCTCGACCGGATCGCGACGCGGGAGGGTTGGCCGGCGCCCTTCGCCCCCGCGCGCTACCTCGTCCTGGTGCAGCTCGCCGGCGCCACGTCGTACGGGCTCTCCCCCGGCCAGCTGGCGCGCTCGCTCGGCATGAGCCCCTCCACCCTGGCCCACCACCTCGACGCGCTGGAACGCGCGGGCCTCGTCCACCGCGTGCGCGGGACCCTCTACGACCGGCGGAAAGTGGCCGTGCGCCTGACGCACACGGGCCACCACGCGCTCGACCGCTTCACGCGCGGCTGACGCACCCCGGCTGTCCGCGCCCGCCGCCCGCGGGCGGCGACCCGCAGCCTTACTTCCTGTCCAGGTAGTTCCCGATCTCCCACCCGATCGCCGCCAGCAGCTTCGCCTCGCGCTGGTCGGGCTCGGCCCGGGTGATGAGCGTGCGGATCGTCCGCATGACCGCCTCGGGCTTCCGAGCCTTGTAGAACTCGATGCGGGCGAGGCCGTCGCCGAGGGCGTCGAACGTCTGCTCGAGCTCGGCGTGCGTGGGCGGGCGGGTGGCGCGGCGTCCCTTGGGCAGCTCGTCGAGCCCGCCCTCGGCCGCGAGGAACGTTTCGTAGGCGATGACGAGGCAGGCCTGGGCGAGGTTCAGGCTCGAGTACTCGGGATCCGTCGGGATGATGGCCACCTGGTGGCACATGTCGAGCTCGGCGTTCGTGAGCCCGCGGTCCTCACGGCCGAACACGATGGCGACCAGACCGTCCGCGGTGCGCCCGACGATCTCGGGGGCGACGCGGCGCGGCTCGGTATAGCTGCGCCCCGCCGTCCGGGCCCGCGCGGTCGTCCCCACCACGAACGAGACATCGGCCAGCGCATCGGCCAGCGTCTCGTGCTGCGTCGTCGCCTCGATGAGCGGCATGCTCCGGTGCGCGATCCCCTCCATGCGGTAGGGGTCGAAGTCGTCGGGCTCGACGAGGCGGAGCTTGGAGAGGCCGAAGTTCATCATCACCCGCAGGACGCCGGCGATGTTGACGACGTCCTTGGGGTGGTCGAGGACGACGACGACCTGGTCGAGCGGGCTCACCCGTTCCGGTCGGTGTCCGTGGTGTGGGCCTCCGCCGACTCCTCGTCCTCCTCGGACTCGGAGGGCTTGCCGAGCTCACCCTTGAAATTACGGATGCCGCTTCCGAGGCCGCGCGCGAGGCCGGGGAGCTTCTTCGCGCCGAACAGCATGACGAGGATGCCGAACAGCAGCACCATCTCCATGGGGCCGAAGGTGACGAGCGCGAGCGCGGGCTCGGGATAGGTCATTTCATCAGCGCCTTTGCGATGGTCTGCTTCTGCATGTTCGAGGTGCCCTCGTAGATCGTGCCGATCTTGGCGTCACGATAGAGCTTCTCGACGGGGTACTCCTTCGTGAAGCCGTACCCGCCGTGCAGATCGATACACGTGGAGGTGACCCTCTGTGCCGCCTCGCTCGCGAACAGCTTGGCCATGGCGGCCTGGTGGAGGAACGGCTGGCCGGCATCCTTCAGGCGCGCGGCGTTGTACACGAGCAGGCGGGCGGCCTCGATCTCGGTGGCCATCTCGGCGAGCTGGAACTGCACGCCCTGGAACGATCCGATCTGGCGGCCGAACTGCTCGCGCTCCTGCACGTAGCGGATGGTGTGGTCGAGCGCGCCCTGCGCGAGCCCGACGACCTGCGCGCCGATACCGATGCGCCCCTCGTTCAGCGTCTCGATGGCGACCTTGTATCCCTTTCCGACCTCACCGAGCACGTTCTCGGCCGACACCCGGACATCCTCGAAAACGAGCTCCGTCGTGGACGACGCTCGGATGCCCAGCTTGTCCTCCTTCTTGCCGACCGTGAACCCGTCCTGCCCCTTCTCGACGATGAACGCGGTGATGCCGCGGTAACCGGCGTCGGCATCGACGGTGGCGAACACGATGAACAGGCCCGCCTCGTTCCCGTTCGTGATCCAGAGCTTCTGGCCGTTGATGACCCACTCGTCGCCGTCCTGCGCGGCGCGGCACGACAGCGCGAAGGCGTCCGATCCGCTCCCGGCCTCGGACAGCGCGTACGCGCCCACGGTGTCGCTGGCGAGCTTCGGGAAGATGCGGGCCTTCTGCTCCTCGTTGCCCCACCGGAGGATGGCGTTGATGACGAGCGTGTTCTGCACGTCCACCAGGACGCCGATGGAGGGATCGACCTTCGATAGCTCCTCGACGATGAGGACCGAGGTGAAGAAGTCCGCCCCCGTGCCGCCGTGCGCCTCCGGGATCTCGATGCCCATGAGCCCGAGCTCGAACAGCTGGTCGATGATGGCGCGGTCCATCTGCTGCGCCTCGTCCATCTGCATGACCTTCGGTGCGATCTCGGACGTCGCGAAGTCCCGGACCGCCTCCTGGAACATCTGCTCTTCTTCGGAGAGGGTGGTCAGCGCGGGCCGGGGATCGGTGAGTAGCATGGACATGGCATCTCTTCGAATCTATCGGGAACCAATAATATCCGGCTCGGGGGAGGCGCGCCGGGCTCCCCCGAAGATGGTCCCGTGGAGCCCGTTGTTCCAGGGGCGCGTGCGACCTTGACCTTGGCCCGTCCCACCATCATCCTCAGGACCTCGCCCCACCCGAGCGATCCCACAAGCGGAGAAGCAGCATGTCCGAGATCCCCAGCGACCTCCTCTACTCCGAAGAGCACGAGTACCTGAAGCCGACGGACGAGGAAGGCGTCTACACCATGGGCGTGACCGACTACGCCCAGGGGGAGCTCGGCGACGTGGTATTCGTGGAGCTTCCGAACCGAGGATCGTCCTTCAACAAGATGGACGTGTTCGGAACGATCGAGGCCGTGAAGGCGGTGAGCGATCTGTACTGTCCGGTGCAGGGCGAGATCGTGGCGGTGAACGAGGCGCTCGAGGACGACCCGTCGCTCGTGAACTCGGACCCGTACGGCGAGGGGTGGATGGTGCGGCTGAAGGTGGCCAACCCCGCGGAGCTCGACGACCTGCTGACCGCCGACGGTTACGCCGAGCACATCGACTGAGGCTCCCCACATGACCCGCATCGACGCCCCCGCGGACTTCGCCGCCCGCCACCTGGGGCCTGACGAGGCGGATGTCGCCTCGATGCTGGACGCGTTGGGGTACGACGCGCTCCAGGACGTGGTTCGCGACACCGTGCCGGCTTCCATCCTGCGTGACGAGCCGCTCGACCTGCCGGCGGCGCTGACCGAGCCGCAGCTCCTCGCGCGGCTGCGGGAGATCTCCGGGAAGAACCGCGTCTTCCGCTCCTACCTGGGCCTCGGCTATGCCGACACCCACGTGCCGGGCGTGATCCAGCGCAACATCCTCGAGAACCCGGGCTGGTACACGCAGTACACGCCGTACCAGGCCGAGATCGCGCAGGGGCGCCTGGAAGCGCTCCTGAACTTCCAGACCATGGTCATGGACCTGACCGGGATGGAGATCGCCAACGCGTCGCTCCTCGACGAGGGGACCGCGGCGGCCGAGGCGATGCACCTGGCCTACGGCGAGCACAAGCACGACGGGAACACCTTCTTCGTGTCGGAGCTGTGCCACCCGCAGACCATCGAGGTGGTGCGGACGCGGGCGGAGCCGCTCGGGATCGAGGTCGTGGTGGGCGACCACAAGGAGCAGGCGTTCGGCGACGACGTCTTCGGCGTGCTCGTGCAGTATCCGGCGACGGATGGCCGGGTGATCGACTACCGGCACTTCGCCGAGCAGGCACGCGAGGCCGGCGCGATGGTCGTCTGCGCGACCGACTTGCTCGCGCTGGCCCTCCTGGAGCCCCCGGGCTCGTGGGGCGCCGACCTCGTGATCGGGAACAGCCAGCGCTTCGGCGTGCCGATGGGCTTCGGCGGGCCGCACGCGGCGTTCATCGCGGCGCGCGAGGACTTCAAGCGGAAGATGCCGGGCCGGATCATCGGCGTGTCGGTCGACGCCGACGGGAATCCCGCCCTGCGGATGGCGCTCCAGACCCGCGAGCAGCACATCCGGCGGGAGAAGGCGACCTCGAACATCTGCACGGCGCAGGTGCTCCTGGCCATCATGGCCGGGGCGTACGGGGTGTATCACGGCCCCGACGGTATCCGGAGGATCGCCGAGCGGGTGCGGGCGCGCGCCGGCGTGCTGTCGGCCGGGCTGGGGCTCCTCGGCCACGAGCTGCTCACCGACACGTACTTCGACACCATCCGGGTGCGGCCCGACGACGACGCGGGCGCGGTGCTGGCCCGGGGGCTCGAGTTGGGCATCAACCTGCGGGACTTCCGCGACGGCACCCTGGGGATCGCCCTCGACGAGGTGACCACCCCCGAGGACCTGGACGACCTGTTCCGCGTGTTCAACGGCGGCGAGCTCGCCGAGTTCACGGCCCGCGACCTGGCCGCCCGGGGCGACATGTCGCCGCTGCCCGAGTGGGCCCGCCGCACGTCGTCGTTCATGGAGCACGAGGTCTTCAACAAGCATCACTCCGAGACGGAGATGCTGCGGTACCTGCACCGCCTCGAGTCGAAGGACCTCTCGCTCAACACGAGCATGATCCCCCTCGGGTCGTGCACCATGAAGCTGAATGCCACGACCCAGATGACGGGCGTGACGTGGCCAGAGATCGGGAAGATCCACCCGTTCGCGCCGCGGGAGCAGGTGGCCGGCTACCTCGAGCTCTTCGACGAGCTCGAGCGGTGGCTCGCGGAGATCAGCGGCTTCGCGGCGACCTCGCTCCAGCCCAACTCCGGCGCGCAGGGCGAGTACACCGGGCTGCTGGTCATCCGGGCGTACCACCGGGACCACGATCAGCCGCACCGGAAGGTGTGCCTGATCCCGTCTTCGGCGCACGGGACGAACCCGGCCAGCGCCGTCATGGCCGGCATGAAGGTCGTGGTCGTGAAGAGCACCGAGGACGGTACCGTCGACATGGCCGACCTGCGGGCCAAGGCCGAGGAGCACGCCGACGTGCTCGCGGCCATCATGATCACGTACCCGTCGACGCACGGCGTCTTCGAGGAGCACATCCGCGACGTCTGCGGCGTGGTCCACGAGCACGGCGGGCTGGTCTATCTGGACGGCGCGAACCTGAACGCCCAGGTGGGCCTCGCGCGGCCGGGCGACTACGGCGCCGACGTGTGCCACATCAACCTGCACAAGACGTTCGCGATCCCGCACGGCGGGGGCGGGCCCGGCATGGGCCCGATCTGCGTGAACGAGAAGCTCGCGCCGTATCTGCCGGGTCACCCGTTCCACGAGGTGGGGGGCGAGCGCGCGATCGGCCCGGTGTCCGCGGCCCCGTGGGGGAGCGCGAGCATCCTGCCGATCTCCTGGGCGTACATCGCGATGCTGGGCCCGGACGGGTGCCGGCGCGCGTCGGAGGTCGCCATCCTCTCCGCCAACTACATGGCGAAGCGGCTCGAGGAGCACTACGACATCCTTTATAGAGGGAAGAAGGGGCGCGTAGCCCACGAGTTCATCGTCGACCTCCGCCCGCTCCGGAAGAAGACCGGCGTGACCGAGGAGGACGTGGCCAAGCGGCTCATCGACTACGGCTTCCACGCCCCGACCGTCTCGTTCCCGGTGGCGGGTACGCTGATGATCGAGCCGACCGAGTCGGAGTCGAAGGAGGAGCTCGACCGCTTCTGCGACGCGATGATCTCCATCCGCGCGGAGATCGAGCAGGTGGAGCTCGGGCTGGCCGACGCCGAGGACAACCCGCTCAAGAACGCGCCGCACACCGCCGCCATGGTGGTGGGCGACACGTGGGAGCACGCCTACGGCCGCGAGCAGGCGGCCTACCCGGCCGCCTGGACCCGCGAGCACAAGTTCTGGCCGTCGGTCCGGCGCGTCGACAACGCCTACGGCGACCGGAACCTCGTGTGCGCCTGCCCGCCGACGGAGTCGTACGCGGAAGTAGGGTGAGCGCGCCGCGCGAGTGGCGGCTCCACCGGGACGGCCCCGCGTCGGGCCCCCGCAACATGGCGCTCGACCACGCCCTCGCAGAGACGCTCGACGACGGCGTGGCGGTGCTCCGGCTGTACGAGTGGACGGAGCCGACCGTGTCGTTCGGGCGGAACGAGCCGGCGCGGGAGCGGTGGGGGCCCGCGACCGACGGGCGGGTCGCGGGCGCCGAGCCCGCCTTCCGCTTCGTGCGCCGCCCCACGGGAGGGCGGGCTGTCCTCCACCGCGCCGAGCTCACCTACGCCGCCGTGCTCCCCGACCGCGCGTTCGGCGGCCCCCGCGGCGCCTACGCTGCGGTCAACCAGGCGCTCGTCGAGGGGCTCGGCCTTCTGGGTGTCCAGGTGGCCCTGGCAGGTACCTCTCCGGCCCTCCGCCCCGACGCGGGCCCGTGCTTCGACACCCCCGCGGAAGGCGAGGTCGTTCTGGAGGGCGGAAAGCTCGTGGGTAGCGCTCAGGCCCGCTTGGACGGAGCTTTGTTGCAGCACGGCGCGATCCTGATCGAGGACGACCAGGGCGCGCTGGGCTCGGGCTCGGCCGCCCGCCCGCTTCGCCGTCACCTCGAATCAGTGACGGTCGCGGACGTGCGTGACGCCGTGGAGCGGGGCTTCCGGACGCGGTTCGCCGACGCTCGTTGGCGCGAGGCGGATCACGACGCGCGCGTGCTCGAGGCCGCGGCGCGGTGGGAGTCCGAGCGGTACGACGACGAAGGGTGGACCTGGCGGCGCTGAGGAGGCGCATTCCGATGAAGAAGCTTCTGGCTCTGGGACTCGTGGGCGCGGCCGCCGCGTGCGGGGGAGACGACTCCGGCCGCGTGACCTTCTCCGACCCGTTCTGCGCCGACGTCATGCCGCGCGTGCAGGACTGGGTGGACCAGCAGCGCGAGGCCAACCCGGTGCCGGACGATCCGCGCTACGGCGGGACGGTGGTGGCCGGGGCGATCGGCGAGATCGCTGACGGGCTCAACGCCGCCGTCACCTCGGATTACTCGTCGTCCCAGCACCAGATGTTCGTGGGGCTGATGACGCTCATCGAGTACGACGCGGACATCCAGGCGCAGCCGTACCTGGCGGAGTCGTGGGAGGTGTCCGAGGACGGCACCGAGCTGACCTTCCGGCTCCGGGACGACATCTACTGGCACGACGGCGAACGCACCGACGCGCACGACGTGGCGTTCACGTATCGCACCGTGACCAACCCCGAGACCGCCTTCCCGAACGCCGCGTTCTGGGACTACTACGTACGCGGCCCCGAGGGCGTCGAGGTGATCGACGACTTCACCGTTCGCATCCGGCTCCAGCCGCACTCGGAGTTCCTGAACGCCTGGTCGACGGTGGCCATCCTGCCCGAGCATCTGCTGGGCGACGTGCCGCCGGCCGAGCTCCGCCAGCACCCGTACGGCAGCGTGTGCCCCGTCGGGAACGGCCCGTTCGTCTTCGTCTCGCACGCGGCGCAGGACCGGTGGGTGTTCGACGCCAACCCGGCGTTCCCGGAGGGGACGGGCGGCCGCCCGTTCGTGGACCGCTACATCTACCGCGTCATCCCCGAGCCGACCACGCTCCTGACTGAGCTGCTCACCGAGAACATCGACGTCTACTTCGCCCCGACGCCCGACCAGGCGCCGCGCATCCAGGAGGCCGAGCACCTCGAGTTCCAGACGTTCACGTTCCGGAACTACGTGATGGTGGTGTGGAACTCCAGGCGACCCCAGCTGGCCGACGCGCGGGTGCGCCAGGCGCTGACCATGGGGACGAACCGTCAGGAGGTCGTGGACGCGATCCTGCGGGGATACGGCGCAGTGGCGCACACGAGCGTGCCGCCCTTCCACTGGGCGTACGATCCGGAGATCGAGAGCCTTCCGTACGATCCGGAAGGGGCCGCCGCGCTCCTCGAGGAGGCCGGGTGGGTGGACCGGGACGGGGACGGCGTGCGCGAGAATGCAGACGGAGTGCCCCTCTCCATCACTGTGAAGTACAACCAGGGGAACCAGATCCGGCAGGACATCGCCGAGATCATGCAGGCCCAGCTCGCCGGCATCGGGGTCGAGATCGAGCCCCTGGTCGTGGAGTGGGGGACGCTCCTGCAGCAGATCAACACGCCGGAGCTCCGCGACTTCGACGGCGTGGTCATGGGATGGGTGACCGAGTTCCGGCTCGACGACACCGACCTCTTCCACTCGGGGCGCATCGACCAGCCGTACGCATGGTCGGGCACGCAGAACCCCGAGCTCGACCGGCTTCTCGACCGCCTGGCCGTCACCCTCGACCGTGATGAAGCGGCGCCGCTGTGGGCCGAGTACCAGGACGCGCTCATCGAGGAGCAGCCCTACACGTTCTTCTACTTCATCGAGCGGCTCGACGGCTGGAACCGCCGCGTCGAGAACGTGGTGATGGATCAGCGCGGCGAGTGGGTGAACATCCGCGACTGGTACATCGACCCGGCGTCACGATGAGCCGGCCGGGCGGGTCGCGACTGCCGTGGCCGCCCGCGCCGTCGCGGGGCTGAGCGCCCGCCGGGGCCCTTCGTGACCCGTTACGTCGTCCGCCGGCTCCTCGGAGCCGTGCCGCTCGTGCTGGGCATCGCCACGATCATCTTCTTCGTGGTGAACGCCGCGCCGGGTGACCCCACGCTCTACATGATGGCTCCGGGGATGAGCTCCGAGGTCGTGGAGCAGCTCCGGGTGAATTACGGGCTCGACCAGCCCGTGCACGTGCGGTACGTGAAGTGGGTCGGCGCCATGCTCACCGGGGACTTCGGCTACTCGTTCTCGTACAACAGGCCGGTGCTGGACGTCCTCATGGACTTCCTCCCCAATACGCTCGTGCTGTCCGCGTGCGCGCTGGGCCTCGCCTTCCTGGTCGGGATCGTGCTCGGGACCATCCAGGCCGTGAAGCAGTACTCGGGCCTCGACTCCGCGCTCAGCGTCGTCCTGCTGTTCTTCTACTCGATGCCGTCGTTCTGGCTCGCCCTCATGCTGATCCTGACGTTCAGCCTGATGGCGCGTAACGTGTGGGACTGGCCGATCTACTTCCCCGCGTCGGGGATCACGAGCACCGGCCACGACTTCATGGGGCCGTGGGAGCAGGTGGCGGATCGCGCGCGGCATCTGGTGCTGCCGACCCTCTCGCTCGCGCTGGTGCTGGCGGCCGGGATCGCGCGTTACATGCGCGGCAGCATGCTGGAGGTGATCCGGCAGGACTTCGTGCGGACGGCCCGCGCGAAGGGGCTGCCCGAGCGGACGGTCGTGTTCAAGCACGCGCTCCGGAACGCGCTCATTCCGGTGATCACACTGGTGGGGCTCTACATCCCGGTGCTGTTCAGCGGCACGGTGTTCGTCGAGTACATCTTCGCGTGGCCGGGGATGGGGCGCGCGATCGTCGAAGCGATCACGCGCCGCGACTATCCGCTCGTGATGGCGGCGTCGTTCTTCTTCGCGACCATGGTGGTGCTGGCCAACCTCCTCGCCGACGTGCTGTATGCGGTGGTGGACCCGAGGATCCGGTATGAGTAGGGGGGGCGCGATGGTCGGCGACCCCGTGACGGCCGGCCCCCGGCGCCGCGTGGTCGGCGGGCGCGGGCTCTCCGCGGTGTTGCCCGGCGCGCCCCAGCTTCTCGCGGGGCGGTGGGGGGTGGGGGCGGCGGCGCTGCTGGCCTGGGTCGGTTTCCTGTGGCTACTGGTGGCACGCTGGGACCGGGTGTGGGCGGGCGCCGGCGGCCCCTGGGACGAGCGGCTCGCCGTGGCCACCGTGGTGCTCGGGCTCGCGGGTGCGTGGGTCTGGTCGTGGCGCGACGCGGGCCAGCCCCTCGCCGGGCGAGCCGTCGCGGTGAGCCAGTGGGACCTGGCCGTGCGCGCGTTCTCCAGGAACCGGACCGCGGTGGCCGGGCTGATCGTGATCGGCGGATTATATGCGCTTGCCCTGGTCACACCCCTCGTCGCCCCCTACGACCCGCTCGCGCAGGGCGACCTGATGACCGAGCGGTACGTCGGGCTCTCGGCCGCGCACCCGCTCGGCACGGACCAGTTCGCGCGGGACGTGCTGTCGCGTCTTCTCTACGGAGCGCGCATCTCGCTCTCGATCGGGTTCGTGGCGGTCGCCATCAGCGTGACCATCGGAACGCTGCTCGGGGCGGTGGCGGGTTACCTCGGCGGCCTCGCGGACACCGTCATCATGCGCTTCGTCGACATGGTGATCTCGTTCCCGCGGCTGATCCTCCTCATCACGATCATCGCGCTCTTCCAGCCGTCGATCTTTCTGATCACGGCGGTGCTGGGGCTCACGCTCTGGCCGAGCACTGCGCGTATCGTGCGGGGCGAAGTATTGAGCCTCCGGGAGCGTGAGTTCGTGCAGGCGGCCGTCGCGCTCGGCTATTCCAAGACGCGCATCATCTTCAAGCATCTGATCCCCAACGCGCTGGCCCCGGTGATCGTCGCCGCGACGCTCGGCATCGGGAACACGATCGTGCTCGAGGCGGGCCTCTCGTTCCTGGGACTCGGCGTGCAGCCGCCGACACCGTCGTGGGGGACGATGGTCGACGCGGGCCGGGGCGTTCTGCTCGACGCCTGGTGGCTGTCGACGTTCCCGGGGCTGGCGATCGTGTTCACGGTGCTGTCGTTCAACTTGGTGGGCGACGGGCTGCGCGACGCGCTCGATCCGAGGCTGCGGTCATGAGCGGGGGCGAGACGGCCACGGCGGGCGGGCCGGAGCGGCCCCCCGCGCTCCTCGAGGTCACGGGGCTCCGCACCTGGTTCGACACCGACCAGGGCACGGCGCGGGCCGTGGACGGCGTCACGTTCGACGTGCGGGCCGGAGAGACGGTCGGCATCGTCGGCGAGTCGGGGTGCGGCAAGACGGTCACGTCGCTGTCCGTGCTGGGGCTCCTCCCGACGCCCCCGGCGCGCGTGCTCGACGGGAGCTCCATCCGCTTCCGGGGCGAGGAGCTGGTGGGCGCGACGGCGCGTAGGCTGCGTGCTATTCGAGGCAACGAGATCTCGATGATCTTCCAGGAGCCGATGAGCTCGCTGAACCCGGTCTATCCGATCGGCGACCAGATCGGCGAGACGCTCCGGCTGCACCGTGGTATGAGCCGCAGGGAAGCGCGCACGGAAGCCGTGCGGCTGCTTGACGAGGTGGGCATCGCCGGGGCGGAGCGCCGGGTCGACGAGTATCCGCACGAGCTCTCGGGCGGCATGCGGCAGAGGGTGATGATCGCGATGGCGCTTTCGTGCGCGCCCGACCTCCTCATCGCGGACGAGCCGACGACCGCGCTCGACGTGACGATCCAGGCGCAGATCCTCGAGCTGCTGGCGGCGCTGCGCGCGAGCCGGGGGATGGCCGTGCTGCTCATCACGCACGACCTGGGCGTCGTAGCCGAGGTGTGCGACCGCGTGGTGGTCATGTACGCGGGCCAGGTGGTCGAGCGCGGTACCGTCGAGGAGATCTTCGCCGACCCGCGGCACCCTTACACGCGCGGGCTGCTCGATTCGCTGCCGTCCGTGGACGAGCCCGGCCGACGCCTCGTGCCGATCCCGGGCACCGTCCCCGCTCCGACCGACTGGCCGGATGGGTGCCGCTTCCGGGCGCGCTGCCCGCTGGCCGAAGAGCGGTGCGGGGAGCCGCAGGACCTGGTGGGGCTCGGTCGCGAGGACCGGGCGGCGCGGTGCTGGAAGGCGCCCGCGGTGGGCGCGGGGCGGGAGCGGCCGTGAGCGAGGCGCCGCCCGCGGCCGCCGAGCCGCTCCTCCAGGTCCGCCGGCTGAAGACAGGGTTCCCGGTGCGGGGGGGCGCGCTGGGCCGCTCCGGGGCCGTCCTGAAGGCCGTGGACGGCGTCGACTTCGAGATCCGTCGGGGGGAGACGCTCGGCCTCGTCGGCGAGTCGGGGTGCGGCAAGTCCACGACGGGCCGGTCGATCCTGAGGCTCATCGAGCCCGACGAAGGGGAGATCCGCTTCGACGGGATGGACGTGCGCGCGCTCGACCGCAAGGAGCTCAGGCGCTTCCGCAGGCGCGCCCAGATCGTCTTCCAGGACCCCTACGGGTCGCTGAACCCGAGGCTGTCGGTCGGTGCGATGCTCGAGGAGGTGCTGCGCGTGCACGGGCTGGGCTGGGCGGACCGGCGCGGGCGGGTGGTGGAGCTGCTGGAGCGGGTCGGGCTGCGACCGGAGCACGTGGACCGGTATCCGCACGAGTTCAGCGGCGGTCAGAGGCAGCGGCTCGGCATCGCGCGGGCGCTGTCCGTGGAGCCCGAGCTACTCGTGCTCGACGAGCCGGTGAGCGCGCTCGACGTGTCGGTCCAGGCGCAGGTGGTGAACCTCCTCGAGGATCTCCAGCGTGACCTCGGACTCACGTATCTGTTCATCGCCCACGACCTCGCGCTGGTGGAGCACGTGAGTGACCGGGTCGCCGTCATGTACCTGGGCCGCATCGTGGAGAACGCTCCCGCGGATCGGCTCTACCGGGATCCGCGACACCCGTACACGCGCGCGCTCCTTTCGGCGGTACCACGCCCCGATCCGATCGGTCGTGCGCAGCGGACGCGCATCGTTCTGGGGGGAGATGTGCCCAGCCCGATCTCGCCTCCGAGCGGCTGTCCGTTCCACCCCAGATGCCCGCATCCCGCCAAGGACGAGACGTGTTCTTCGCTCCGTCCGGCGCTGGAGGAGAAGGTCGCCGGACACGTCGCGGCCTGTCACAAGGCGGCCCTCGGGCCCGGGAAGTGAACCCTTGACACCCTCCGGGGCCTACAGCCATGTTGCGACCCTCGAAAAAAACGCGCTTCCATCAAGGGTTAACGATGGAAGTGCAGCGTAACGTACGCTCACCAGAAACTCTCGCTGGAGGTCCCCTTGGCGATGCACCTGTACGCCGCACTGCTCCAGATCCCGGGCGTCGATGCCCCTGCGCTCACATGGCAGGAGCAGATCTCGACGAACTGGGAGAACACCGGCTTCATGCGCTGGCCGCTCGCTTTCTGTCTGGCGCTGGGCATCATCGTCATCATCGTCAAGTTCATCTCCCTGACGGCGAAGGCTGCGAAGACGCGCCAGATCCTCAAGGACGTCGACGAGCTTCTGACGCAGCGCCGGATCAAAGAGGCGCTCGAGCTGACCCGTGACACCGACGCGCCGGCCGCGAACATCCTCTACGCCGGTCTCGAGCGTCATGAGGAAGGCACCGAGCGCGTCATGAAGGCGATCGAGAACCAGGGCCTCATCGAGATGAGCAAGCTCGAGAAGGGTCTCGTGGTCCTCGCCACGCTGACGAACGTCGCGCCGCTCCTCGGCTTCCTCGGAACGGTGATCGGTATGATCATCGCCTTCCAGTCGATCGAGGCCGCAGGTGAGGTCGAGGCGACGCTGGTTGCCGGTGGTATTAAGGTCGCGCTCCTGACGACCGCGATCGGTCTGATGATCGCGATCCCGGTGTCGATCGGTCACAACTACTTCGTGGCCCGCATCGACAGCCTCGTGATCGACATGGAGGAGTCCGCCCAGAAGATGGTCGACACCCTCCACGCCATCGAGACGGGGCGCGCCAGCTAGGACGGCGCTTCCGGAAGTACACGGCGCGAGCCGAACGAGGGCCGGTCCGGGTTTCCCGGGCCGGCCCTTCGTGCGTTGGTGCGGCGCGGGCGGGTGCGCCGGCGGAGGGGGCTGGTTGGTGGGCGGCGCCGGCGGGCGAGAGCTTCGGATCGGCAGTTCGAAAGTCGTTCGAAAGTCGAACGAGTTGCGAGGGCCCGTGGGTAGCCGGCCTCGTGCGTTCGTCCGCGCGCTACGGGGCTTTCCGCGGCAGGCGTCGTCGTGACGTGACGGCTGCGATCGTTCGAACCTCGAACGACTTTCGATTCCGCTGGCGGGAACCTTGCAGCGTGATTATCGATAGCTGAGGTACTCCCACTCCGCGCCGGACACACCATGCCCAGAAGCTTGATCCCCTGCAGCGTCACCGTACTGGCCCTGATCGTGCTGGCCAACGGTCCGCGCTGGAGTGACCGCGGGCTCGTGCCCGACGACTGGGCGACCTCGGGGCTCGTGACATCGGCGTACGCCGACGAGGGTCTGCCGGGTGAGGCGCTCCACGTGCCCAGCGACCCGGTCCACCGGGCGCTCGCGCGGCTCCGCGCGGCGGGGGCGACCTCGCTCGATGCGCCCTCCGACTCCGCGCTGGACGAGCTCGCGGCCGGCCGCTACTGGCACGCCGCGCTCGCGCTCCGCGCGGAGGGCATGGCCGACTCCGACCCCGAGCACGTTCTCCTGCTGGCCAGCGCCGAGGCCGGCTGGAACAACTGGACGGGGGTGCGCCTGCTGCTCGACGATGCCGACTGGCTTGAAGAGGTCGGCGAAGGCGACGGCCTGTTCCTGATGGGCCGGGCGCTGGAGCGGGCCGAGCGCTGGTCCGAGGCGGCGGCCGCCTTCGACCGCTACATCGACGTCGCCGGTGGCGACGCGGCCGAGCGATCGGCCGCGCGGGTGCGGGGGGTGCGGGCGCTCTGGCGGGCCGGGGAGCGTGAGGCCGCGGAGCAGGGACTCGAGATGCTCGTCGGGACGCCCACCGTGCGGAGCTGGCTCGCCGCCGACCTGGTCCGCGAGGCCGTGGCGGAGGGAGACACGGTGGCGACCCGGACGCTCCTCACCCGCGTCACCGACGAGGTCGCCCTGGACGAGGTGTGGCGTGCCGAGGCCGACGCGCTGCTCGCGGCGGACGACCCGGAGCGTGCGCTCGATGCCTTCGAAGCACTGGTCGAGCGGCTCGGGTCCGAGGGCGCTTCGGAGCGCCGCGTGGCGGAAACCCACGTCGAGGTCGGCCTGCTCCGCCTCGCCGCCGGCGACACCACCGCCGCGTTGGACGCGCTGACCGCGGGCTTCGAGGACACGGCGGGCTCCGCTCTGTCGCGCGCCGCGGCGGCGCTGGTCGACATCGGCGGGCAGGACGCCGCCACCAACCTGCGGCTGGCGTCGATCCTGGACCGCGCCGGCGACGGACGACGCGCCCTGCGCGCCTATGACCGGGCCCACCGCCTGGCGAACGACCTCGGCCAGCCGATGCCCGCGTCGGCCCGTCTCGAGCGGGCCCGCCTCATGGCGACCGTCCGCGATCGCCAGGACGAAGCGCTCGAGGAGTTTCGCGAGCTCCGCGAGTCACTCGACGACCCGGGCTTGGCCGCGCGCAACCTGGAGATCTGGGCGCGCATGCGAGAGCGCCAGGGTCGCACGGGCGACGTGAGGACGCTCCGTGGATGGCTCGTGGACGAGTACCCCGGGAGCGACCAGGCCGCCGAGGTCGTCTTCATGCGCGGATACGACGCCGAGCAGGCCGGGCGCGTGGGTGAGGCCCTCCGACACTACGAGGCGGTCGCCGAGGCGGCCCGGAGCCACAGCCGGGCCGGCCAGGCGCGCATGCGGGCGGGCCAGATCCACCTGGCGCGTGGCGAGACGGGGCGCGCCGCCGAGACCTTCGAGGCGTATCTCACCGACTTCCCGGAGGGGCGGCGTTGGGAGGAGGCCGCCTACTGGGCGGGCCGGACCCGACTGGAGGCCGGCGACCGGGAGGCGGGCCTCGGGCATCTGCGGCGCGTCATGGGCCAGCCGATCTCCTACTACGCGGTGATGGCCGCGGACCTGGCCGAAGAGGCGTACACGGTCGAGCTCGAGCCCGGGGTCGACCCGGTCGAGCCCGATTGGCTGACCGATGGGCTCTCCCGCCTCGACGTGCTGGCCGACGCCGAGCTCCGACGGGGCGCCGACGCCGAGGTCGCGCGGCTCCGCGACCGGGCCCGTGGCGACCGTGCGGTGACCGTGCGGCTCGCGGAAGCGCTCATCGAGCGGGGCCGGACCATCGATGGCATCAACCTGGGCTGGGCCCTGGTCGACGACGGCGGCTGGGACCGCGCCGTGCTCCGGATCACCTTCCCGTTCCCGTACCGCGAGCTGGTACGGCGGGAAGCCGAGGAGTGGGGCGTCGACCCGATCATGCTGGCCGCGCTCATCCGTCAGGAGTCGGCGTTCAAGGCCGACATCGTGAGCCACGCGGGGGCGATCGGGCTCATGCAGGTCATGCCGCCCACCGGAGCCCAGCTCGCCAGGGCCCACGGCCCGGCCGGCTTCACGTCCGACGCGCTGTCGAACCCGGAGGTGAACCTGCACCTCGGCTCGGCGTTCCTGGTGGAGATGACCCGCCGTTTCGACGGCGCGCTCCCGCTCGTGCTCTCCGCGTACAACGCCGGGCCCTCCCGGGCGGTGCGTTGGCGCGAGTTCCCGGAGATGGCGGACGAGCTCCGATTTACCGAGCGGATCCCGTTCGTCGAGACCCGCGGCTACGTGAAGAACGTGCGCCGTAATCTGGGCCTCTACCGGGCGCTGTACGGGGACGACGAGCTGGACTGAGCGTCTTTCGGTCGCCGGCCGCGGGCCCGCTTGCGCCGACGTCGTCCCTGTATCTAAGGTGGATCTGAGAAGGAAGTCTCCTGGAGCGGAGGATACGCGATGAAGGGAACCGTGAAGTGGTTCAACGACTCGAAGGGATACGGCTTCATCAAGCCCCCGGAGGGCGACGAGGTCTTCGTCCACTTTTCGGCGATCGTCGGGGACGGCTTCCGGACCCTGGCCGAGGGCGATGAAGTGGAGTTCGAGATCCAGGAATCCGATCGCGGAGTGAAGGCGGCGAACGTCATCCGCGCCTGACGTCCCGGCCCGGTGGTCGGGGGGGCGGGTTCGCCCGATCGGAGCCATCCGATATCTTCGTGCGTCCTTGAGCCAGCCCACGGGCTGCCGACCCCCGACCCCGATCCGCCTTGGACATCCCGCCCAAGACCGTCCCACGCATCTTCCTGATCGACGCGTACGCGCTCATCTACCGCTCGTACTTCGCGTTCATCAACCGGCCGCTCACCAACGCCCAGGGCGAGAACACCTCCGCCCCGTTCGGCTTCACGCGGTTCCTCCTCGACATCCGGGAGAAGTTCGAGCCGGACTACCTCGCCGTGGTGTTCGACGCGGGCAGCTCGTTCCGCGACGAGATGTACCCGGATTACAAGGCGACCCGCGAGAAGATGCCCGACGACCTGCGGGCGAGCCTCCCACGGGTGCGGGCCATCGTGGAGGGCTTCAACGACGCGGTGCTGGAGCTCGACGGGTACGAGGCCGACGACGTGATCGGGACGCTCGCCCTCAAAGCGCGGGATGCCGGGCTGGAAGCCGTGATCGTCTCGGGCGACAAGGACTTCTACCAGCTCGTGCAGCCGGGCGTGCACCTCATGAACCCGGGGCGCGGCGGGGCGAACGGCGTCGCCGCCGAGTGGGTCAGCGAGGTGAACGCGCACGAGAAGTTCGGGGTCCCGCCGAACCGTGTGATCGACTATCTGGCCCTCGTGGGTGACTCTTCGGACAACGTGCCGGGAGCGCGCGGCATCGGCCCCAAGACGGCCGTGAAGCTCATCGAAGGGTATCCGGACATCGAGTCCCTGCTCGCCGCGGACGACGTGAAGCCGGCCCGGGCCGCGAAGGCGCTGCAGGAGCACGCCGACGACGTGCGGGTCTCCAGGCGGCTCGTCACGATCATGACCGATCTGCCGGTCGACCTCGACCTCGAGCGGCTCGCGCTCGGCGATCCGAACAACGACGAACTCCGGGACATCTTCCTGGAGCTCGAGTTCCGGCGGCTCACGGAGCAATTCGCGGAGGCGGCCCAGGAGGAGGGCGCTCCGGTCGAGGGGCTCGCCCGGGCCGACGTCGAGTACCGCGTGGTGGCGGACGCCGCCGAGCTGGACGCGCTCGTCGACCGCCTGCGGGGCGAGGAGGTCGTCTCGGTCTTCGCGCAGGCGTCCGAAGCGGATATACTGCGCGGCGAGCTGGTCGGCGTGGCGTTCGCGGTGCCGGGCGGCGAGGCGTGGTACCTGCCGCTCGGGCACGCCCAGCGGTTCGAGCTGGCGTTCGAGGGGGAGGGGGACGACGGGCCGGCGAACCTGCCGCGGCTCGACGGAGAGAGCGCGGCCAAGCTGCGCGCGTATCTGGAGGACGAGGGCGCGGCCAAGGTGGGCCATGACCTCAAAGCCACCGCGTTGGCGCTTTCGCTGCACGGCATCACGCTGCGCGGGATGGCGTTCGACGGCATGGTGGCGAGCTACGTCATCGATCCCGGCCGGCGGAGTCACGACCTGGGCACGCTCTCCATGGAGCTGCTGGGGCACAAGCCGAAGGAGCTGGCCGACGTCATCGGCTCCGGGCGCGACAAGGTGGCCGTCGTGGAAGGCGGCGTGGAGCGCATGCGGGACTACCTGTGCGAGCACGCGCACGTGACGCTCGAGCTACGCCCGCACCTCGTATCACAGCTCGAAGAGCACGAGTTGGCGGGTCTGATGCGGGACCTCGAGATGCCCCTGGTGCCCGTGTTGGCGCGTATGGAGCGCGCGGGCATCAGAATCGACGACGACTTCTTCAGGACGATGCGGATCCGGCTCAAGCGCGAGCTCGATCAGATCCAGGAGGAGATCTTCAAGATCGCGGGCGGGGACTTCAACCTGAACTCCACGCCCCAGCTCCGGCAGGTCCTCTTCGAGAAGCTCGACCTCCCGGTGCTCAAGAAGACCAAGACCGGCCCTTCGACCGACGCGTCGGTGCTCGAGGAGCTGGCTGAGATGGGCCATCAGGTGCCGCGCCTGATGATGGAGTACCGCGAGCTCGAGAAGCTGCGTTCGACCTACGTCGACGCGCTGCCGCAGCTGGTGAACCCGCGCACCGGGCGCATCCACACGAGCTTCAACCAGACCGTGGCGGCAACGGGCCGGCTGTCGTCCAGCGATCCGAACCTCCAGAACATTCCGATCCGGACCGACCTCGGGCGCGAGATCCGGAAGGGCTTCGTGGCCGACCCCGGGACGCTCTTCCTGGCCGTCGACTACTCCCAGATCGAGCTGCGCGTGCTGGCGCACTTTTCCGGCGATCCCGCATTCGTGAAGGCGTTCCGCGAGGGGATCGACGTGCACCGGCAGACCGCCTCCGTGATCTTCGACGTGGACGTCGACGACGTGACCGCCGACATGCGGGGGCGCGCCAAGACCGTGAACTTCGCCACCCTGTACGGCCAGGGTCCCTTCTCTCTGGCGAAGCGCCTCGGCATCTCCCGGGAAGAGGCGAAGGCGTTTATCGACACGTACTTCGAGCGGTTCCAGGGGGTTCGCGACTTCCTCGATGCGCAGGTGGAGTCGGCGAAGGAGCTGGGGTACGTGGAGACGCTCCTCGGGCGGCGCCGCTACGTCCCGGAGTTGAAGTCCGGGAACTGGAACATGCGGCAGTTCGGCGAGCGCGTGGCGCAGAACACGCCCATCCAGGGGACCGCCGCCGATCTCATGAAGAAGGCGATGATCGAGGTCCAGGACGCGCTGGACGAGGCCGAGACGTCGGCGACCATTCTGCTCCAGGTGCACGACGAGCTCCTGCTCGAGGTGCCGGAGGGTGAGGTCGACGAGGCCCGCGACATCGTGGTGTCGCACATGGAGGGCGCGCTGGAGCTCGACGTGCCGCTCGTGGCGGACACGGGTGTGGGGCCGAACTGGTACGAGTGTAAGGGCTGATATCCGTCCCGTCCTCCCATCCGGGCGCCCCGCCGCTGGACCCATCGTTGGGGTCGACAGGAGCCGGAGCGCGCCCCGCCCGAGGCGGGCGGCCCCTCCGGCCGCACACCCAACCGGAGGACAGCACCATGAGCCGCTCCATCAACAAGATCACCCTGATCGGGAACGTCGGCCGCGATCCCGACGTCCAGCAGACCAAGAACGGAACCAAGGTGGCGCACTTCTCGCTCGCGACGAACCGGCGGCCGGCGCCCGGCGCGGAAGACGAGGAGCAGCGCACCGATTGGCACCGCCTCACGCTCTGGAACCGGCTCGCCCAGTTCGCCGAGGACTACATCCGCACCGGTGACCGGATCTACGTCGAGGGGCGCCTCGAGTACGACTCGTACGAGCGCGACGGGGTCGTGATCCCGACGGCCGAGGTCGTGGTGCGGGAGGTCGTGCTGCTGTCGGCGAAGAGCGCGGCGGACGAAGAGGAGATGTCCGAGGCGGCGTGACGAGGAGCGAGCCCGCGGGTTCGGGCCCTGGGCCCGCGGGCTCCCCGGACTCGCGGGCTCCCCCCGGACTCGCGGGTCTGCCCCCCGGCCCGCCTACAGCCAGGGCGTGAGCCCCGGGGCGATCGAGAAGACCGCCTCCCAGCCGCCGCCGTCGAGGCCGCGGACGAGATCGACGCGCATGACGTCCCAGGCCATCGACAGCCCCGCGCCGATGGACGCCCGTATGCCGTCCGAGTCGGTGGGCGTCCAGAGCTCGGGCAGCGTACGGTCGCCCAGGTAGGTCGCGCCGAGCGCTCCGACGAGGCGGATACCGACCCACTTCTCGTGCACCGGGAAGGTGGTCTCGCTCCGGACCAGCCAGTAGCGGTCGCCGACGAATCCGCGGTAGTCGTGCCCGGCCAGCGTGTGGCGGCCGCCGAGCAGGTAGAGGGCCTGGGCCGGTGCGCCTCCGGTCACGCCTCCGGCCGACGCGCTGAGTACCCCGTGGCCCTCCAGGAACGGGAGCTCGTAGCTGCGGGACGCGTCCACTTCGGCGGTCGCGAAGTTGCTCGTCTCCATGCGCCCCGCGGTGAGCGTGACGGTCGTCGAGAGGTTCCGCGACGGCTGGAAGGGGAGCGCGAGCTCGATGCTCCCGAGCGTCCCCCGATCGATGCCCCGTACGGGCCGCCACTCCGTTGCTTCGGGGTCGTCGGCGACGACATTGGTCGCCTGGTGGTGCTGCTCCCACCGGAGCGTGAGCGACGGGCCCGTCAGGCCCCGGCCGGTCCGGAACGCCAGGGCGGCGCCGCGCGTGAAGTACGGGTCGAGGAAGTCCTCCTCGCCGGAGAGGGCGGCGATCGTGTTCTCGAGCGGAGGGGCGCCGGGGTGTCCCCCGATGTCCCGCATGTCGTTCCAGTAGAGCCGCACCTCGGGTCGAATCCGGGTGGTTCGGGCCGACTCGATGGACAATGCGCCGGTGGGCTCGCCGCGTCCGAAGGCGTATCCAGCGGAACCCCGCATGCGGATGTCGTTCGCGGGGCGCACCGTGAGGCCGGCGCCCAGGAAGGCCCCCTCGCCACGGTTGTAGCGGAAGAACTCGGAGATCCTGGAGAGGTGGAAGCGGAAAGGGGCGAGGCCGGACAGGTACCGGTCCTCGACGACCTCCCGGACCTGCGTCTCGACGTCCTCCAGCGCCGGCGTCGTGCTGAGCCCTTCCTCGTCCAGGTCGTCGAGCAGCCCCTGCTCGAACTGGAACGCTTCGCGTTGGGCCGGCGATGCCGAGCTGACGTTGCGGCCGGCGAAGGTGAGCGGGCCGAAGTCGACGTTGAAGTCGTAGTCCCTCACCTCGAAACGTCCCCGGATGACGCTCCCCGCCATGAAGTCGAGGAGGGGGATCTCGCGCCGGATCTCCATCTCCTGCCGGTAGGGGAGCCAGTGGCGGCCCATCCAGAGGGAGTTGTCGAGCGACACCCGGATGTAGTCGACGTACGGATCGACGTAGGACGCGGGGGTGAACGAGAAGTTCATGCGCACGATGGCGCCGGACGCCTGGTCGACGAACACGCTTCCGACGAAGCCGGGTTGGTCGAGACGCTTCGGGCGCACCCGCAGCTCGAACACCCGGATGTCGCCGCCGCCCTCCGGGAAGCGGAGGGTCAGCGAGTCGTTCAGCATGAAGTCGTAGACCGACTCGGAGCCCGGGGCCGCGGGGTGTGGGACGGCGGACACCTCGTCGCCGTCGCCCATGCGGATGTTGTCGCCGAAGTCGTCCTGGACCACGGTCAGGTGATCGAGGTGATAGCGGATGTCGGTCGGCAGGAATTTCTCGTCACGAAGCCCGATGATGTGCTGCCGGGTGCGGTCGGGGGCCTGCCACATGACCTCGAGCGCGATCTGGTCGGCCTTCACGAGCGAGCGCAGGTCCTGGTCGGGCCGGTCCATGAAGAAGTAGACGTAGCCCCGCGCCTGAGCCCGGTAGGAGTGCATGGTGCTGTCCACGACGAGCGACTGGCGCTGCTCGCGTGCGCGCTGGACGAGGCGAAGGGCGCGTGGAGCGTTCCAGGTCCCCGCGGCCACGTCGGACTCCGCGAGCGCCGGATCGGTCATGGGGGGAACGTCCTGTCCGGCCGCGGTCCGCGGGGCGAGCGCCAGGCCGAGGAGGGCTCCGCCCACCAGGGCCGCGCGGACGAAGCCCGCGGCCGCCGTGCGGGCCGTGCGGGTCGAGCGCACCAACGCCGTCGTCATGACGAGGGGCGCGGTGGGCGCGAGGATACGGGTCGGCGATACGGCACGGCGGGATCTCCGAAGGGAGGCCTCGGGGCGGGATGGGCTCCCTGGTGGTACGCGGCGCTCACCCGGGCGGTTCCGGAACGCGAGAGGCCCTCCCCGGGGGAAGGGCCTCTCGTGGAGCGGCGGGTTCGAGCGCGAGCCGAGCGGATCGCGCGGCCCGGCGGGGTCGCGTCAGTTCGGCGTCCAGAACCCGGAGAGCGACTCACCCTGCGGGCTCTCGCGCAACTTCTCGAACGCGCGGTTCCGGATCTGGCGGATCCGCTCGCGCGTCACGCCGAGCAACGATCCGATCTCCTCGAGGGTGCGCTCCTCGCCGTCGTCGAGCCCGTAGTAGAGATACAGGATCTTCCGCTCGCGCTCGGTGAGATAGGTCTCGAACATCGACTCGAGGAAGTCGCGTCGCGCGGCGGCCTCGATATCCTCTTCGATGTCGGATCCCTCGGCGCCGGCGAACCGCTCGCCGAAGCTCGAGCTGTCGCGGTCGCCGCGGTCGATGGGCGCGTCGAGGCTCAGCTCGGACGCCGCGACCCTGCGAAGCGCGCGCACCGTCTCGACCGGCTCCTCCATCTCGTTCGCGATCTCCTGGTCGGTCGGAGACCGTCCGAGGCTCTGCGTGAGCTGGGTGTCGGTGCGCGAGAGCCGCGCGAGGTTCGAGTTCTGGTTGAGCGGGATGCGCACGGAGCGCGTCTGTTCGGCGAGCGCCTGCAGGACGGTCTGGCGGATCCACCACACGGCGTAGGAGATGAACTTCACGCCCTTGTCCGGATCGAACTTCTTCACGGCCTTGAGCAGCCCTTCGTTCCCGATGCAGACCAGCTCGGCGAGGCCCAAGCCTCGTCCCTGGTACTTCTTCACATACGAGATGACGAATCGGAGGTTCGCGGTGACCAGCCGCTCGGCCGCCTCCTTGTCCCCGACACGCGCACGCCGGGCGAGCTCCCGCTCCTCCAGGGGGTCCTGGATGAGCGGATACTTCTCCACGTCCTGTAGGTACTGGTCGAACGAATCCAAGCCACGAGAGGAAGAAAACATTCGAGCGATCGTTTCCTCGGCTGCGGGTCGAACGGACCGTGACTCGGCGGGTCGGCACAGCGACGATGGACGTGTTCGTCGCGGCTCGAAACAGCCGGCCCGGATGCTAAGGCGTGAAAATGAAGGTAAGAACGCCTGTTTACAGGGTCAAAGGTTTTTTTCCGCAGCGTCGGGTGCCGCTGCGGTCGCGTCGGCGGCCGCGGCGGGCCCACGACCCCCGAACTCCGCGGCCAGCGAGGCGGCGCTCGGGCCGTTCACGAAGAAGAACATCCTGAGGGAGCGTCCCTGTTCGTCGCGGAGGTCGACACGCCGGTAGAACTCCTCCTCCACGACCTCGCCCAGAGTCAGCGTGCCGAGCTCCACGGCCCGCCCCGTGCGCCCTCGAGGACCGAAGACGAACGCCGGCTCGTCCCCGCGGACGACCACCCACCCGGTCGCGAAGCGGGCGAGTCCGGGCAGCCGCAGAATACCCGCTCTTGCGCCACGGAGTCCGCCGCCCGGCGCCATGAGGTCGTCCTCGAGCGTGCCCCTGACCCAGGTGGGCAGCCGGTCCGTGGGCGTCCACACCCGCTGCCGGAAGGACTGGAAGGCACGGGCGGACGCCAGCCGGGTCGCGAACACGAAGGCGCGCACGCGGGTCGGCGCGAAGGGGATGCCGATGAGCAGAAGGGCGACGCCCGCTCCCAGCGCGATGCGAGGCTGGTCGAGTGACAGGACGACCAGGGCGACGACCGTGGCGTCCTCGAGCAGGGAGACGAGGAGCGGATGGGGCCCGGGGGCCGGATCGAGCCAGCGGAGGAGCGCCGAGCCCGAGCGGACCGCATGCGAGAGCGACGTGAGCAGCCCGCCGAGCAACGCGCCGGGAACGACCACCGAGAGACTCTGGCCATGGAGGAGCAGGGCGGCCAGGAGGGCCCCCGAGACCGGACGGATGAGCGCATGCACGGCGTTCCAGACTAGGCCGGAGGCGGGCCGCCGCTCGGCCAGGAACTCGAGCGCGTAGGTCAGCCCGATCACGACGACGATCGAGGTCGCGTCGAGGTCGCCGAGCGCCCCGGGAAGCGGGTGGTCCCACCAGGGCAGCGTGGGCGCGGCACCGAGGACGAGGAGCGTCAGGTAGAGATCGATTCCCGCCGCGATCACCAGCGGAAGGAGGATCCACAGCTCGGGGGCGAGCTCGGGCATGGGCCAGGGGCTCCGGCTTCAGCTCGCCGCGGACGGCTCGGTGAGGAGGAGGACGGCGTTGATGCCGCCGAACCCGAAGGAGTTCGTGAGCAGCGCCCTGACCCGCTGCTCGCGTCCCCGCGGGCCCGTGACGTAGTCCAGGTCGCACTCCTCGTCGGGATGCTCGAGGTTGAGGACGGGAGGCACCCAGCGGTCCCGGATCGTGAGGCAGGCGATACCTACCTCGATGGCGCCCGACGCGCCGAGCGCGTGCCCGTGGTAGGGCTTGGTCGCGGTGACGGAGACGCGGTCCGCATGGTCGCCGAGCGCGACCCGCACGGCCCGGCTCTCTGTCGGGTCGTTCAGCGGCGTGCTCGAGCCGTGCGCGTTCACGTGGTCGATGTCGGTCACGTCGAGGCCGGCGGCGTCGATGGCCGTCGTCATGCAGGCCGCCGCGCGTGAGCCGTCGGGCCGGGGCGCGGCCATGTGGAAGGCGTCGTTGTTGGTTCCGTAGCCGGCGATCTCGGCATAGATCCGGGCGCCCCGGGCCTTCGCCCGCTCGGCATCCTCGAGAATCAGGACGCAAGCGCCCTCGCCCATGACGAAGCCGTCGCGGTCGCGGTCGAAGGGTCGGCACGCGGCCGAGGGGTCGTCGTTGCGCTTGCTCATCGCCCGCATCGAGGCGAAGGCGCCGTAGCAGACCGGCGCCAGGGGGGCGTCCACCCCTCCGGCGAACGCCACGTCCACGGTGCCTTCACGGATGAGACGCGCGGCCTCCCCGATGGCCATGGTTCCGGCGGCGCAGCTCATCGCGTTGGTCGAGTTGGGGCCCGTGACCTGGTACTCGATGGCGATGTGGCAGCTCGCCGCGCCGGCGAAGGTGGTCGTGGCGATGCGCGGATCGATGGCACGCGCGCCCTCCTGGATGAACGCCCTGAGCTGTGTCTCGGCGTGGGAGATCCCTCCCATGGCGGAGCCCATGAGCACGGCCGTCCGGTCGCCGGCGATGGCCTCCGCGTCGAGGCCGGCGTCATCCATGGCGAGCCTGGCGCTCGAGAGGGTCAGCTGGACGAAGCGGTCGAGCCGACGAACCTGCTTGGCGTCGAGATAGCGCTCGGCGTCGAAGTCCGGGAGCTCGGCGGCCATACGGCTCCGGAACGGCGTCGCGTCGAACGCGGTGACGTCGCGTATGGGAGAGCGCGCCGCCCTGAGGCCTTCTCTCAGCTCGTCGACACCCGTGCCGACCGCCGTGATCGGCCCGATTCCGGTGACCACCACCGTCCGCGCCTCGCTTCGCCGTCCGACCTGCATCCAGCCTCCTCCCTATCTCTCTCACGTTCCGCCGAGTCTCCACCGATGGCCGACCGGCACGGCGTCCAGGACGCGCGAAACGTGTTCCAGCACCCCGCCCGTGGCAACCTGGAGGGGCGCCCCGTGCGGGACGCGAACACCCGGCGACCAGCGTATCGGTGGACTGACAGGCCGGAAATGGACAAGTTTGATGTCTTTCCGGGCGACTTTCGCGTCCGGAATTCGTATGAACGAGATCTTCCGGCGGCTGGTGTCGCAGCGCACGATCGGTGGAGCCGGAAACCCAGCTCTAGGAGAGCATACATGACGACCCGGACCATCGAGCAGTCCGTCGCAGCGACGGGCCACGGGGGCTACGGACTCGAGAATCACGGCCTCAAGCCCGCGGGCGAGGTGCATTGGAACCTGTCTCCGGCGCGACTCTACGAGGAGTCGCTCCGGCGCGGTGACGGACAGATCGTGCACATGGGCGCGATCGCGACCGTGACGGCGCCGCACACGGGGCGCTCGCCGAACGACCGCTTCGTGGTGCGTGACCAGCTGTCCGAGGACGTAGTCGACTGGGGCAACGTGAACGTCCCGATGTCGACCGAGCACTTCGACGCCCTCCGCGCCGACCTCGTGGCCTACCTCGACGGCCGCGACGACATCTACGTGCGCGACGCCCGCGCCGGCGCCGACGACAAGCACGGCCTGAACGTCCGGGTGGTGAGCGAGAGCCCGTGGCACTCCCTGTTCGCCTACAACATGTTCCTCCGCCTCAACGCGGATGGGCTGTCGGGCTTCGAGCCGGACTTCACGGTGCTGCACGCGCCGCACCTCGAGGCCACGCCGGCACGGCACGGCACCCGCTCCAGCACGGCCATCGTCGTGAACTTCACGACGAAGGAGGTCCTCATCGCGGGCACTCGCTACGCCGGTGAGATCAAGAAGTCGATCTTCTCGGTGCTGAACCATCTGCTCCCGGACCGTGGCGTCTTCCCGATGCACTGCTCGGCGAACGTCGGGGACGACGGTGACGTAGCGCTCTTCTTCGGTCTCTCGGGCACCGGCAAGACCACGCTGTCGGCCGACGCGAGCCGTGGCCTCATCGGCGACGACGAGCACGGCTGGAGCGCCGAGGGAGTCTTCAACTTCGAGGGCGGCTGCTACGCCAAGACGATCCGCCTCTCCCGCGAGGGTGAGCCGGAGATCTACGAGGCGACCCAGATGTTCGGGACGATCCTCGAGAACGTGGTCCTCGACGAGGACTCCCGTGAGATCGACTTCGAGGACGGCTCGATCACCGAGAACACGCGCGCCTCGTACCCGATCCACTACATCCCGAACGCCGTCATCCCGGGGCGCGGCGGACAGCCGAAGAACGTCGTCTTCCTGACCGCCGACGCGTTCGGCGTGCTCCCTCCCATCTCGCGTCTCACGCCCGAGCAGGCGATGTATCACTTCCTTTCGGGATACACGGCCAAGGTCGCGGGCACCGAGCGGGGCGTGACCGAGCCGAAGGCCACCTTCAGCGCGTGCTTCGGTGCGCCGTTCCTGCCGCGTCATCCCGGCGTCTACGCCGAGATGCTCGGCGAGCGGCTCCGTGACACGGGCGCGAACGTGTGGCTGGTCAACACCGGTTGGTCCGGCGGCGCCTACGGCGTGGGGAGCCGGATGAAGCTGAAGTACACTCGCGCGATGGTCACGGCCGCGCTCGATGGCACGCTCGACGATGCCGAGTTCGCGGAGGATCCGGTGTTCGGGCTCGCCGTTCCGACGGCGGTTCCGCACGTGCCCTCCACGGTGCTGCACCCGCGGGACACCTGGGCCGACGGCGACGCGTACGATGCGGCCGCCGGAAAGCTGGCCGGCATGTTCAAGGAGAACTTCAAGAAGTTCGCCGACCAGGTGGCCGATGAGGTGAAGGCGGCCGGGCCGCGGTAGACGGCAGCCGAGCGGCAGTGACGAAGGGCCGGCGTGGAGATCCATCCGCGCCGGCCCTTCCGCATGGTCGGACCTTGCCGGCGGCCAGGGTGCGATCGGTCGCGGGCGCGCCCCCGACGGTGGGGGTGCGTCGTTCCTGCGCCATTCGAAAGTCGTTCGAGAGTCGAACGATTCTCAGGGAGCCGTGTGGCCTGGGCCGTGAGCGGATCTCCGCGCCGGACCTGGGCTCCGAAGCCGACGCCGCGCGCGGCGTAACGGGAGCGATCGTTCGAACCTCGAACGACTTCCAACCTGGCGAACCGAGCAGCGCGACCGCGCCGGGTGACTGCGCGGGAGCGTCGCGTGGCGGGCGGGAACCCGATGTCACAGACACCCGACGCGCGTCGCACCTGTCGATGGCGCACCCGGCTCCTTCGATTAGCTTCGGAGTCTGTCGGCCCGCCGGATTTCCGAGGCGGGCTGCTCGGAGGGCAGGTATCCCGCAACGACCGGAGCATCGATGAGGCAGCCAGCATCCCCGTTCGTCCTCGCGTTCCTCGCGCTCGCGACCGTCATGAGCGGCCCGATGGCCGCGCAAGCCGGCGCGCAGGCTCCGGCCATGATCCCCGACGGGACACCGGCGCGCGTGCATCCGCTGCCGACGCTGCGCGAGCAGGCAGTGGAGCAGCAGGCGTGGCTGGAAGCACGGCTCGATCGGGTGCTGCCGGCGCTCATGTCCGAGTACGGCGTGGACATGTGGGTCCTGTCCATGCGCGAATACGCCGAGGATCCGGTGTTCTGGTCGATGACGGCCCCGACCACCTTCGCGGCCCGGCGCCGGTCCATCTACGTCATGACCCGCCAGCCCGACGGCACGGTCGAGCGGTTGGCGCTCGGCGGTACCAGTCAGGGCGGCGTCTTCGAGGCGTTCCGCTCCTCCCGGCCCGCGCCGACCGAGGACACAGGTGAGCTGGTGGGCGACGAACAGTGGACGCTCTTCCGGGAGCTGGTCGAGGACCGCGACCCGGCGAACATCGTCCTGAACATCGACCCGGTGTGGGCGTTCTCCGACGGCCTCCACGCCGGCGAGCGGGAGGCGCTCGAGGAGGCACTGGGCCCCTACGTCGATCGGGTCGTCCGCGAGCCCCGCCTGGCGATGAACTATATCGGGCTGCGGCTCCCGGAGATGATGCCCCGCTACCGGAAGATCCAGGAGACGGTCCACGCGATGATCTCGCAGGCGTTCTCGAACGCCGTCATCACGCCCGGTGAGACGACCACAGAGGACGTCGTCTGGTGGCTCCGCCAGAAGTCGCAGGAGCTCGGCTACACGAACTGGTTCCAGCCGTCCGTCGACGTGCAGCGTCAGGGCGGCGTGTCCGGCGACGGTCCGACGGTCATCCAGCCGGGAGACCTGCTGTGGACCGACTTCGGCGTGGTGGCCATGAACCTCCACACCGACACGCAGCATCTCGGCTACGTGCTGCGCCCCGGCGAGACCGAGGCGCCCGAAGGGCTCCGGCAGTGCCTCGCCGACTCGAACCGCATGCAGGACATCCACCTCGAGGAGATGGGTCCCGGCCGCACCGGCAACGAGATCCTCGCGGCCATCCTGGCACGCATGGAGTCCGAGGGGATCGACGGGACGGTCTACACCCACCCGATCGGCGACCACGGCCACGGCGCCGGCCCCCTGATCGGCCGGTGGGACGCGCAGGAAGGCGTGCCGGTGCGCGGGGACGCGGTGCTGCTCCCGTCGACGTGGCACTCCATCGAGCTTCAGGCGACGCGCCAGATCCCGGAGTGGGGCGGCGACATCGCCCGCTGCCGGCAGGAGGAGGAGGCCTATCTGGACACGGACGGCGACCGCCACTGGGCGTTCCGCCGGCAGAGCACCTTCCACCTCGTCTGGTAGGGCCGCACACGCATGAAGGTGGCGCCGCCGGGCAGGAGGTTCGATCGATCCATCGTCGAGGGCCCGATCAAGGGCGCGGTCTGGAAGCTCGCCTGGCCGACCATGCTCCAGAACATCATCGGCGGACTGCAGGGCATCGTGGACCACGCGATGGTCGGGCACTACGTCGGCTACACCGGGAACGCGGCCATCGGCGTGTCGTGGCAGATCTGGGTCGTGGTCATCGTCTTCATCAGCTCGCTCTTCACCGGGATGGGCGTGCTGGTCGCGCGCTTCGCGGGGCAGGACGACTCGGAGAAGGTGAACCGCACCGTCTACCAGGCGTTCATCACGTCCGTGCTCATCGTGGTCGGGGTCATGGCGCCCGTGGGGTACTTCGCGGCGCCCTGGCTGCTGGATCTGGTCAATGCGGCGCCGGAGGTGCAGGCCGAAGCGCTTCCCTACCTCCGGATCATGTTCGTGTTCTCGTTCGGCATGCTGATGTTCTTCATGCTCGGCGGGGCGCTCCGCTCGGCCGGGGACGCGCAGACGCCGCTCCGCCTCGGCGTCGCGCTCACGCTCCTGAACATCGTGCTCAACGTGATCCTGATCCGCGGGCTGGGCCCGATTCCGGCGTTCGGGACCACGGGTGCGGCGCTCGGCACGGTCATCTCAGCGGGGATCGTGACCGTCTATGCGTTCGTGCGGCTCTTCGACGGGCACTGGGTCGTCCAGTTCCACCGGGGGATGGGGCTGAAGCCCGACTGGGTGATCATCCGGGAGATCTTCCGCTTCGGCCTCCCGACCGGCATCCAGGGCGTGGCGATGAACGTCGGCGGCGTGTTCCTCCTCGCCTTCGTCGGGGCGCTCGCGGTGAGCGCGGAGGCGCAGGCCGCGTACGTGGTGAGCTACACGCAGATCTTCTCGTTCATCACCTGGACCTCCGTCGGCATGATGGGCGCGACGGCCGCGGTGGCCGGCCAGAACCTCGGCGCCGGGCAGCCCGACCGCGCGAGCCGCGCGGTGCACACGGCCGCGGGGTTCGGACTGCTGCTGGCGGCGATCTTCGGGCTGAGCTTCGTGCTGATTCCACGCGCTCTCCTCGGGGTGTTCGGCATGGAGAACGAGCTGGTGCTCGAGCTGGGCGTGGAGCTGCTTCGCTATCTGTCGATCTCGGGGCTCTTCATCACGGTGGCCCTCGCCTACACCGGCGGGCTCCAGGGCACCGGTGACACGAAGAGTCCCATGTACATCTCCATCGTGTCCCAGGTGATCATCCCGCTCGGGATGTGCTTCACCATCCAGCAGCTCTCGACTCTCGAGGCCCACCACATCTGGATGGCGATCGTCATCGGCCACTTCACGCGGGCGGTGCTGAGCGTCGGGGTGTTCCGGCGTGAGCGGTGGAGGAACATCGAGGTCGACATCGGGCGGGCACGGGCATGATCCAGATCTTCGCGATCTGTGCCCTGCTCATCGCCCTGAACGGACTCTTCGTCGCGGCGGAGTTCGCGGCCGTCAGCGTCCGCACGAGCCGGATCCAGCAGGCCGCCGAGGAAGGCAACCGCTTCGCCCGGCGGCTGATGAGGATCATGGACGACCCGAGGGCGCTGGACGCCTACATCGCGGCGTGCCAGGTCGGCATCACCCTGTCGAGCCTGATCCTCGGTGCGTTCGGACAGCAGAGCCTCGCGCACCTGCTCATTCCGGTCTTCGAAGGGCTCGGCGGGCTGCAGAACGCGGCGGCCCAGTCCGCCTCCGCGCTCGCGGTGCTCATCGGACTCACCGTCGCCCAGATGGTCCTCGGCGAGCTGGTCCCGAAGTCCGTCGCGCTCCAGTTCCCGACGCCGGTCAGCCTGGCGACCGTCCTGCCGATGGAGGTCGCGTCCCGGGTGCTGACGCCGTTCATCTGGATCCTGAACGGGAGCGGATGGATCATCCTGCGTGGGCTCGGCATATCGCCCGAAGGGCACCGGCACCTGCACTCTCCCCAGGAGATCCAGTACCTGGTCGCGGAGAGCCGCAAGGGTGGGCTGCTGTCGCCCGAGGAGCAGCGGCGCCTCCAGCAGGCGCTGTCGATGGGCGTGCGGCGGGTCCGGCAGCTCATGGTTCCGCGCACGGAGATGGTGGCGCTGCGCGCCGACCAGACGGTCGCCGAAGCGCACGAGGCCACCAAGGCGCTCCCCTATACGCGGTATCCGATCTACCGCGAGACGATCGACGGGATCGCGGGCTACGTCCACGCGCGCGACCTGGCCATGGCCCGCCTGGAAGGGAAGGGCGACACGGCGCTGGCGGCGTTCTCCCGTCCGATCATGGGCGTTCCCGAGGAGCTCTCCGCGGACAGGCTGCTGGCACGCCTTCGCGAGACCCGGGCGGTCATGGCCCTCGTCGTGGACGAGTACGGCGGCGTCGCCGGCCTGGTCACCATCCACGATCTGCTGGCCGAGCTGCTCGGCGACATGGCCGAGGAGCCCTGGCCCGAGGGACCCGGACCGGAGCGACTCGCGGACGGGAGCATCCGGCTGCCCGGCCGCTTGACCGTGTACGAGGCCGAGGAGATGACCGGCCTACGTTGGTCGGGCGAAGCCGACACCGTGAACGGTATCGTGACCGACCGGCTCGGGCGTGTGCCCATGGTCGGCGATACGCTGCTGGTCGACGATGCAACGGTCATGGTGGAAGGGGTCGAGGGCGTGGTGGCGACCTGGGTGGTCGTGAAGCCGGCGCCGAGCGCGGTAGGTGACGTATGACCGCGGTCCTGGTTCCGGTGCTCATCGTCACGGTCCTGATCCTCCTGAACGGGCTCTTCGTCGCCGCGGAATTCGCCGTGGTGACGGTGCCGCGCGCCTCGGTCGAGCGGAGAGCGAACCGGGGCGATCGCTGGGGCGGCTTCCTGCGCCGCACCCAGGAAGACCCGATGCTCCTCGACCGGTACATCGCCACCGCGCAGCTCGGCATCACGCTGTCGAGCCTCGGCCTGGGCATGTACGGTGAGCACCTGCTGGCGGAGTGGCTCGCGGGGGTCTTCCAGGGGTGGGGGATGGGCGAGGAGCGATGGATCGGCGCGCACGCCGCGGGCACCGTGGTCGCGATCGCGTTCCTGACCTACTGGCACGTGGTCGTGGGCGAGATGGTGCCGAAGGCGCTCGCGTTACAACACGCGGAAGCGACGGTCTTCGCGGTAACCCCCATCATGCGCGGGATTCAGCTCGCCGTGCTCCCACTGGTTCTGGCCCTGAACGGCATCGGGAACGGGGTGCTCCGGCTCATCGGTATCAGCCGCTCCGAGCACGGGTCGGAGTCGTACCGAACCCCCGGCGAGCTCGAGTACATCGTGCGGGAGAGCCAGGCCGGGGGACTTCTCCGGAAAGAGTCGGCTCGCGTCGTCCAGGAGCTGCTCGACTTCGGCAACCTCACCGCTCGAGAGGTCATGATCCCCCGCGTGCAGATCCGCGGGCTGCCGAAGGACATCGCGCCGGAAGAGCTCGAGCGGCGGCTGCGTGAGCGGCCCCACACGCGCTATCCCGTCTACGAGGGGAGTCTCGACCGGGTCGTCGGCTGCGTGCACGTGCGGGACCTGGTCCGGGACGACGGCTCCGAGCCGGTGGTGCTCGACGAGTTCGTGCACCCGCTGCCGTTCGTGCCCGAGAGCCTCGGGCTCGACCGGGTGCTCGAGGCGCTGCACCGGAGCGGCTCGCGGATGGCCGTGGTGATGGACGAGCACGGAGGCACGGCGGGGCTCGTCACCATCGAAGACATCTTCGAGGAAGTCGTGGGAGAGGTGGAGGGGGTTCCGGAGCTGAGCCGCAACGTGGCGGGCGAGGTTCGCGCGCTGGGCCGGGTCCGCCTCGAAGACCTGGGCGACGCCCTGGGACGCGCCCTCGACCATCCCGAGGTCGATACCCTGAGCGGCCTCGTGCTCGACCTGGTGGGCCGTCCCGCGAAGGCCGGAGACCGGGTGCGCTACCGGGGGCTCGAGATCGAGGTGTTGTCGGTGGAGGGGCACGGCGTCGGCCAGGCGCGCGTCCACCGGATCGAGGATCAGGCAAAGGGGTGACGGTGGCCGGCCGGCGGGGAGGGTCGCATGGGCGGTCCGGGTCGCACCGAGCGTCCGATCTTCCCATACTCCCCGTCACGATGACGACGAACGACTCAGGGAGAGAGCGGATCCATGGCGAAGCGGTATTGGCTGATGAAGTCGGAGCCCGACGTGTACTCGATCGACGACCTCGAGCGTGAGGGGTCCACCTGCTGGGAGGGTATCCGCAACTACAAAGCGCGGAACAACATGCAGGAGATGAAGGTCGGCGACGAGGTGCTCTTCTACCACTCCAACGCGAATCCTCCGGGGATCGCCGGTCTGGCGCGCGTCTCCAAGGAGGCGTATCCGGACCACTTCGCGTTCGAGAAGAAGCACAAGTACCACGACCCGAAGTCGGATCCGGACGATCCCCGCTGGTTCATGGTCGACATCGAGTTCGTCGCGAAGGCGCCGGACTTCGTTCCGTTGTCGGACGTCAAGGACGACGCCAAGCTGTCGGACATGGAGCTGGTACGGTACGGACGTCTCTCCGTGCAGTCGGTGAAGAAGGACGAGTTCGAGCGTGTGAAGAAGATGGCGGGCTTATAACTGCGGCTTCCAGCTGGAGGTGGGCGGATGAGTGGGATGTGCGAAAGGGTCACGCGGGGCGCCGCGATGGGACTGTCGGTCCTGGTGTTGGCCGCTTCGACAGCGGCCGGGCAGAGCCTGGCCGACGACGATCCGGTCCTGCGCGCGATCTGGGAAGAGGCGACGGTTCGCTCGCAGGTGGAGCCGCTCTCGCAGGCGCTGCTCGACTCGATCGGGCCGCGGCTCACGGCGTCGCCCCAGATGGACCGGGCCCAGGACTGGGCGGTCGAGCGCTTCCGCTCGTGGGGACTGGAGGCGCGACGTGAGCAGTACGGAACCTGGGAGGGGTGGGATCGCGGACCGAGCCACGTCGACCTGGTGTCGCCGCGGGTCCGCTCCCTCGAAGGACGGATCCTGGCGTGGAGCCCGGGCACCGGCGGCCAGCCGGTGGAGGGCGGCGTGACGTACCTGCCGGATATCCGCACATCCGCCGACTGGGACCAGTTCCTCGAGACCGTCGCCGGCACCTGGGTGATGATGTCCTACCCCGAGCCGACGTGCCGCGCGGACGAGCAGTGGGAAGAGTACGCCATGGAAGGCTCGTTCGAGCGGATGGACGAGGCCCGGAACGCGGGCAGGGCGCTGTGGAACGCCAGCCTGGCCGCGACCGGATCCACCGACCCGAGGCGCCGCGACCTGCACGAAGCACTCGAGGACGCCGGCGCGCTCGGGATCATCACGTCGCAGTGGCCCGGCTCGTACGGCACGACGCGTGTCTTCAACGCCTACACGCGGGAGCGTCCCACCTTCGAGCTGTCCTGCGAGGACTACGGGCTCGTCCACAGGTTGGTCGCCAACGGGCAGAGCCCGGTCGTCCGGCTGAGGGCCGAGTCCGAGAATCTCGGAGAGCGACCCACGCACAACGTCATCGCCACCATTCCGGGCACCGACCTGGCGGACGAGTACGTCATGCTCTCGGCGCACTACGACTCGTGGGAAGGCGGCTCTGGGGCGACCGACAACGGCACCGGCTCCGTGCTGATGATGGAGGTAGCGCGTATCCTGAGCACGGTGTATCCGCGGCCCCGACGCACGATCATGGTGGGGCTCTGGAGCGGCGAGGAGCAGGGCTTGAACGGCTCGCGCGCGTTCACCGAGGATCACCCCGAGGTCGTCGAAGGTCTGCAGGCGCTGTTCAACCAGGACAACGGCACCGGGCGCATCGTGAACCTGTCCCCGCAGGGCTTCACCGGCGCGGCGGGTACGCTGTCGTCGTGGCTGGCGCGGGTGCCGGACGAGGTGTCGACGCACGTGAGTGTCCAGTTGCCCGGTAGCCCGGGCGGAGGCGGCTCGGACTACGCCTCGTTCGTGTGCTGGGGCGCGCCCGCGTTCAATCTGGGCGCCCTGTCCTGGGACTACGGCTCGCACACCTGGCACACCCACCGCGACACGTTCGACAAGGTCGTCTTCGACGATCTCCGGAACAACGTCGTGCTGACGGCGTCCCTCGCCTATCTGGCGGCGAACTCCGATGAGCGTGTAAGTCGCGAGCGCCGGGAGATCATCACCGATTTCCAGGGCCGGCCCGCCGAGTGGCCCGCGTGTCAGCCGGCGGTACGGCGGTCGTCCGACAGCCCGAGGATGCAGTGACGGAGGAAGCGACCCGGCGCATCCGCGCGGCGCGAGACGACCTCGCGTGGCCGTCGATGCGGCACATGTACCCGGAGGCGCTGACCCTCGACCGCGGGGAGGGTGTGCGCCTCTGGGACACCGACGGCCGCGCCTATCTGGATCTCTTCGCGGGGATCCTCACGACGTCGGTGGGCCACTGCCACCCCCGCGTGATCGAGGCGGTGGAGCGGCAGCTTCGCCGGCTGGGCCACGTCTCGACCCTGTACGAGACGGAGCCCCACATGGAGGCCGCGCGGCGACTGGCCGAGCTCGCCCCGGGCGGGCTCCGCCGTACGTTCTTCACCAACTCCGGGACCGAGGCCATCGAGACGGCCGTGTTCATGGCCCGTGCGGTCACGGGGCGCCGGGAGATCGTCGCGCTTCGGGGTGGCTATCACGGTCGCTCCGCCCTCGGCATGGCGCTCACCGCGCACCCCACCTTCCGGCCGCTTCCCGCCCCGGCGGCCGGCGTCGTGCACGCGCGCTCGCCGTACCCCTATCGCTGCCCGTACCGGCGGCCGTGCGACGACACGTGCGTGGACCGGTACATCGAGGAGCTCGAGGAGGTCATCGTCACCACGACCGACGGGCGGCCCGCCGCGCTCCTCCTCGAGACCATCCAGGGGGTGTCGGGCTACATCGTGCCGCCGCCGGAGTATCTGCGACGGGCGGCCGAGCTGATCCGCTCGTACGGCGGGCTGTTCATCGCGGACGAGGTCCAGGCCGCCCTCGGGCGGACGGGCTCGCGTTGGTTCGGCATCGAGCACGCCGGAGTCGAGCCGGACTTCATCGTCATGGCGAAGGGTCTCGCAGGGGGATTCCCGGCGGCGGCCACCATCACCACCGACGCGATCGCGGGTGCGTGGGAGGGCAACACGATCTCCACCTTCGGGGGGAATCCGGTCGTGATGGCGGCCCTCTCGGCCACGCTCGACGTCCTCGTCGAGGCCGACGCACCGGCCAACGCCGAGGCGCGCGGACGGGAGCTTCGCGAGGGGTTGGCCGCTCTCCAGACGTCCTACCCCTGGATCGGGGAGGTGCGGGGGATGGGCCTCATGATCGGCGTCGAGCTGGTGACCGACCCGGACTCCCGAGCGCCCGACCCGGCCCGTACTCGCGCCCTGGTCGAGGCGGCCCGGGACGAGGGGCTGCTGATCGGCTCCGGCGGGCTGCACGGGAACGTGATCCGTATCGGCCCGTCGCTCCTGATCTCGCCGGAGGAAGTGGCCGAGGGTGTGGAGCGGTTCGGGCGGGCGTGCGGGAGGGTCTAGTCTGACAGCCCGTGGCAGAAAGGGTGATGCTCGCGACACGGGGAGGACTGGAGTCGAAAAGACGACGACAGGGTGGAAGGCTCGCCCACACGCACGTTCACCGACGTGGCCGCACAGGTGGGCATGCAGCTCCGCCTGACCTCCCCGGGCGGCTCGTGCCGCGCCATCATGGTGGACTTCACGACCGGCAACTACTTCCAGGTGCTGGGCGTCCGGCCCGCGCTCGGACGGGTGTTCGATGAGGACACCGCCGTTCCTGGTGTTCTGAGCCCGCTCGTCGTTCTCAGCAACTGATCTTGGCGAACCGAGCTCGGCGCTGACTCGACGGTCCTGGGGCATGTCCAGGTGGGTCATGCTCGTGGGAAATGATAGTGGCAGAAACGTTCCAAACCAGACGACCTCGACCGGCGATTGGGATGTTGACCACGCTATGCGGCAGAAAGATTGCGAGGCCGCCGCCGAGATCCCGCTCCGTGGCATCTCGACCACCCTATGCGGCAGAAACATCCCTACGCGGTCGCCGCATCCACCTGCCGTATCACGTTTCTGCCACGCGCCGCTAAACACCGGCCAGGCGCGGGCCCGTGCTCCTCGAGCCAGACCTCCGGGTCCACCGTACGCCCGCGCTCGTCCGGGTTCAGCCGGAACCAGCGCGCCACCAGGAGGATCTCGGCCGCCTCGTCCGCGGTGAGCGCGGCCGGGCCGGTGTCGGGCTCGCCGTAGACTTCTTCGACCGCCTCGGCGACCCGGGCACGCTGGCGCTTTCCCTTCGGCAACGGGAGCTCACGCCGGATGCGCCCCTTGCGGATGAGGTAGACGCGGTCGTCTCCGTGGTGCCCGGGTACGCGGTACACGAAGGTCAGGTCCTCGACCGTGCCCCGAAACGCGGTGAGCTCGTCACGGAACCGCATGAGCCGCTCGAGTCGGTCGCGCAGGAGCGCGGCGTACTCGAAGTCCATCCGCCGGGCGGCCTCGGCCATGCGCGCCTCGATCTCCCCGAGCGGGCCGCCGCTCTTCCCCTCGAGGAACGCGCGGGCCGTCGCGACCGCGGACGCGTAGTCCGCCTCCGTGGGCCGGCCGCAGCAGGGCGCGAGACAGGTCCGCAGCTCGGCGCGCAGGCAACGCGGTGGACGTCCGCCGCCGAACATCTCCAGCTGATCGCCGTAGAAGACCGGCGTGCTCCCCGGACAGTCCCGGAGCCCGAGCGCGTGGCCGAGCTCGCGCACCGTACGCGCAACCGCGCCGACGCGCGGAAACGGACCGAAGTAGGCCGCCCCGTCGGGTGCGATCCGGCTCACCGCCAGCACCCTGGGCGCCATCTCGTTCGTGATCTTCACGAACACGTAGATCTTCCTCCGCCGATGCTGCACGTTGAAGCGAGGCTGGGCGGTCTGGATCTGCTTCATCTCGCGAACCAGCGCCGAAAACTCGTTCGGGATGTAGTCCCACTCGATGTGGGCGCTCTCCTTGATGAGCTCCCATGCCTTGTCGCCGCGCGGCGCCCGGAAGTAGGAGAGGAGGCGGCTCCGCACCCGGACCGACTTCCCCACGTAGAGCAGCCGCCCGTCCGGCCCGAACATCCGATACACGCCGGGCCGGTTCTCGGCGCGGGCGCGGACGTGCTCCCGGAGGGTGGGGTTGGGATTCACGGGTCTGCGGGTGGAGGTGGCGGTGCGGGTGCCGCGGAAGAACTTTCGCTGTTTCTTCGGTAACGTACGCGAGGACGTGCGCGCACCGCAATCGCGGGGGGGAGTGGTGGATTGAGGCCCACTCAGTCCGGCGCCGTTACTCCGGCTCCACCACCCGGATCCGGATGGTATCCGTGAACGGGGAGCCGTCCAGGCTCCAGACGACGACGAAATCGCCTTCGCCCTCTGCCAGGAAGCTCAGCTTGTTCAAGGGTGGCGTGTACGTGTGATACTCGTCCCAAATGAGATCATCCATCGGAGCGTCGCCTGAGCTCTCCCACGACCATTGGGGGTTGCCGTCCCACAGCCAGTCCACTTCATCGCGGTGCGTCCCGCCCGGGTCGGGGGCGTCCGTAGCGGCGAACGACGCCGTGAGGTCAACGATCTCGCCGACGGCCATCTCCACGGTGTCGGGAACGTCGGCCAGCGGTGTTGTACCGATCCGTATCTCCGTCCGCACGCCCAGGTACCAGACGTCCCGGCTGAAGTGGAAGTCGTATCCGGTCTGTGTCACACCGCTCCGCACCTGCTGGACGGTCTCCAGGGCCGCGGTCGTGAGCCCGAGCGCCCGACGCGAAGTCCACGGTATGTCCACGTATTTGGTGGTGCACTCGTTCGGTTCACTCGGATGCGTGCCCGATACCGTGTACCTACCCTCGCGATCCGTGACCGCGGTCGCGATCCAAAGGTGTGAGCCGGGTGGAGGGAGAGCGGAGGGAGTGGAGAACTTCACCTCGACCCCCGGCACGGGAACGCCATCCTCGTACACGGTGCCCGAGACGGTCGTGACACAGGAGCCGAGACCCAGGATCTCACAGCCGGTGGCCGCGAGGATGGTCGGTAGCAGGCACCACGCCGCCGGTCTCATCATCGCCTCCAGATAAGCAGGACCATCGAGGATACGTGTCCCAAGCTAGGAAGCGACGGCAGCCCGCGCTGTACGTATTCGTGCGTAGGCGCGGTACAGAGGCATCCCGCAACCAGGGACTGGCGCTTTCGCTTTTTATTCGGGATCATTCAGGAGGAGGCCGGTGGCGCTCGGCTGGCGTATCCTGCCATGAAGGGGCCCCGGCTCGATGGTATCTTGAGCAGTGACGTATTCAAGACGGCGGAGCGAGCATGAGCACCACATCGGCGGGAAAGATCATCCGGGACCCGCTCTGGAATACCATTCGGCTCGATCCGACGGCGCTCCGCATCGTCGACACGGCGGCGTTCCAGCGCCTCCGCTACATCCGGCAGCTCGGCTGGACGCACCTGGTCTACCCGGGCGCCACGCACACGCGCTTCGACCACGCGCTGGGCGTGTACCACCTGACGGTGCAGGCGCTGCGCCGGCTCCGGGAGCGGGGTGGGGTGCCGCCGGAGGCCTGGGAGAACGAGGAGCTCGTTCCGTACGCGGCGCTCCTGCACGACATCGGCCACTACCCGTTCTCCCACGCGCTCGAGGAGCTCGAGGAGCACAACGTTCCGGGCGATCACGAGGAGATGGGCCGGCGCTTCTTCCAGTCGCCGGAGCTCCGCGACGCGATGGCCCCCCTGGGGCTCGCGGCGCCCGAGCGCATCCATCAGCTCATCACCGGAGAGAGCCAGGTCCCGCTACGGGGGTTGATCAGCGGCAGCCTCGATCTCGACAAGATGGAGTATCTACGGCGCGACGCGCGCTTCTGCGGGGTCCCGTACGGCGAGGTGGACGTGCCCCGCCTGTTGCAGGCGCTGGTGCTGGTGCGCGACCCGGTCTCCGAAGCATTCGAGGTCGGCGTTCACGAGAAGGGCGTGGCCGCGCTCGAATCACTTCTCTTCGCGAAGTATCAGATGTTCCGGAATGTGTATTGGCATCACGCGGTCCGGGCGGCGACGGCGCTGTACAAGCGGATCGTCGAGGAGTCGGTGCGCGCCGGGCTCCTCGACCCGGACGAGCTCGTGGGTCCGACGGACGAGGAGTTGCTGCACGAGGTCGGGCGTCGGGCGCTCGAGGACGACGGGGAGATCGCCGAGCGCATCGCCACCCGCTGGCTACCCGCACTCAGGCAGCGACGCCTCCCTAAGCGGGCGGTCGAGCTGACTGCGGCGGACCTCATGGGGCGGAGGGTCGAGGACTGGGCGGTGGGTGATTCGCCGTGGAAGCGCGCGGTCGAGGACGACCTCGCGACCGAGCTCGGATTGGAGTCGGGCGAGGTCATGATCGACTTTCCGGCCAAAGCGGCCATGTTCCAACTGGACATCCTCATCGAGCGGCGGGACGGCGGCGTCGAGCGCACCGGCCGCGAAGGCGTGCCCGGGCTCTTCGATCTGCCCCGCGTCGCGCAGGAGCTCTACCGCACGACCCGCGTGCTGCGCGTGTTCACCCTGGAGCGGCGGGAGCTTTCCGCGGATGTGGTGCTGGAGCGGATCACGCGGAAAGCGGAGGTCTGAGGGACCTGCCCAGCGCGGACATCCGGCCGCGCGTCACCGAACGGCGACGAGCACCGCCGTGATGTTGTCCACACCTCCGGCCGCGTTCGCGTCGCCGATGAGGCCCTCGATGGCGCGCTCCGCCCCCTCCTTCGTTCCGTCGAGCGTGCGTGCGAGCAGGCCCGCGATCTCCCGGTCGGTCAGGCAGGCCATGAGCCCGTCGGAGCAGAGCAGGAAGACGTCGCCGGGCCCGGTGGTCCCGCTCGACACGCGCGGGTCGGGTGTCTGATCGAGTCCCACGCATTGGGTGAGGAGGTGGGCCTCGGGATGCCCCTGCGCGTCTTCGCGGCGGAGGTGACCGGACTCGATGCGATCTTCCAGCCAGGTGTCGTCCCGCGTGAGCTGCGTGAGCGTGCCGTCGGCGAACAGGTAGACGCGCGAGTCCCCCACGTTGCCGATCGTGTAGCCCGTTCCCCCGGGGTCGAGCGCCAGTGCGGACGTCGTCGTGCCCATGCCGGACAGGCGAGGCTCGGCGCGGCTGCGAGCCAGGACGGCCTCGTGCCCCACGAGGACCGAATCATGCATGGCTCGTTCCCGGGTGTCCGGTGTAACGTTGGCTCGGTCGGCCGGGGGCGAGCCGTTCGCCAGCGCACGGACGAGCGCATCCGCGGTCGCTCGCGCGGCGATGCGGCTGGCGACGTCACCACCGGGGTGTCCCCCCATGCCGTCCGCGACCACGACGATGCCGTGCTCCGGCGCGAGGACGAAGCTGTCCTCGTTGCGGGTGCGGCGTCGACCGATGTCGGTGGCGCCCACGACGATCCAGGGCGACGGATCGGTCACGGGACGAGGGTGTGAGGGTGCATGGGGAGCCAAGCTAGAGGGGCGCTCCGTGGAGGAGCAACAGGGCTAGCGGACGACCATCTTTGCCGTGGACGTCGTGACGGGCTATATGGAAGTGCGGAAAGGGAACCTCGGCGACGACGTCGAGTACAGAGCCGCTCACACACGTTGACACTCCTGGCCGTGCCCGACACCTTAAACGGCTCAGGATTTTTTGAAGTCTAGATGTCCCTGGCGTAGAAGGGCGGCCGATTCAGGACGCTTTTCCGCAGGGGAGGACTCGAAGGAGATAGAAGACTATGGCAGCTGCCCCGACTGGTAAGCGTCGGAAACGTCGCGGCAAAGGGAACCTGCTCTCCGGCTTCGACGCGAGCGTCGAAGAGCAGAGCGCTCTTGATCAGTACCTGCGCGACGTGAGCCGCCATGAGCTCATTACTCCCGACAAGGAGAAGGAGCTCGGTGCTCGCGCCCAGAAGGGTGATCAGGATGCGATCCAGGAGCTGGCCCGCGCGAACCTGCGCTTCGTGATCAGCGTGGCCAAGAAGTACCAGAACCGCGGCGTTTCCCTCACGGATCTCATCCAGGAAGGGAACGTCGGTCTGGTCACGGCGGCGCGTAAGTTCGATCCCGAGCAGGGCGTGAAGTTCATCAGCTACGCCGTGTGGTGGATCCGGCAGGCGATTCTCGCTTCGCTGGCCAACCACGGCCGCGCGGTGCGTGTGCCGCTCAACCGCGCGAGCGATCTGGCGCGCATCTTCCGTGAGAAGGAGCGGCTCAAGCAGGAGAAGGGTCGCGAGCCGACCACGGACGAGCTGGCCGAGGCCACGTCGTTGACGCCGGAGCTGGTCGAGTCGCTGCAGACGCTGAACGCCGCCGAGATCCGTCTCGATGCGCCGATCGGTGACTCCGAGGATTCGCAGCTCGTGGAGCGCTTCATCACCGAGGAGGCCGCCGAGCCGGAGATCGAGGTCGAGAGTCGGCTCCTTACCGAGACGATCACGGAAGCACTTTCCACGCTCGAGGCGCGTGACGCGAAGGTGCTGCGTCTCTACTTCGGCCTGGAAGGGGAGCGTGAGCACACACTCGAGGAGATCGGCAACCTGCTGGGCGTGACGCGCGAGCGGATCCGTCAGTTGCGGGACCGGGCGCTGCGCCGTCTCCGCGAGGGCGACAAAGGCAACGCCCTGGAGTCGTTCGCGGCGTGACGCGCAGGCCGCGTTCGCGGCCGGGCAAGCCCCGAAACGCCCCTCGTGGGAGCGATACGCCGCTCTCGCGGGGGGCGTTTTTCGGTGTGGTACACGAGAGCGCGGGCGGCACCTACGTGGTGGAGCTCGACGACGGCCGCAGGGTCGAGGCGAGCCTACGGGGTCGGGTGAAGCGCGCGACCAGCCATCAGGGTCAGGTGGTCATCGGCGACCGCGTCGGCGTGACCGAGTCCGGCGACTCGTGGACGGTCGAGTCCGTGGAGCCGCGCGAGTCCGCGTTGGTGCGGCGCGGACGTGGGGGTCGTGCGGGTAAGATTCTCGCGGCCAACCTCGACCGGGTCCTGACGGTGGTCGCGCTCCGTGACCCCCCGGCGAATCCGGACCTGGTCGACCGGCTCCTCGCTCTCGTCGAAGCCAGCGGCATGCGGCCCATGCTGGTCGTCAACAAGGTCGATCTGGCGATCGGAACCGACGAGCTCGCGAAGCTCGTCGACCTCTACGAGTCGCTCGGGTACCGCGTGCTCCCGGTCAGCGCGCACTCGGGCGACGGAGTGGACGAGCTGCGGACGCTGCTGGCGGACGGGTCGTCGGCTCTGGTCGGGCCGTCCGGGGTGGGGAAGTCGTCGCTGCTGAACGCCCTCGAGCCCGGACTCTCCCTGAAGGTGGGAGGACTGTCGCGGAAGACGGGCACCGGAAAGCACACGACGGTCGGTTCCCGCCTGATCCGGTTGGAGAGCGGCGGCCTCGTGGCGGACACGCCGGGCTTCAGCGACGTCGGGCTCTGGGGTGTGGCGCCCGAAGACGTCGAAGCCTGCTTCCCGGAGATCGAGGCCGAGGCCGAGGGATGCCACTTCCGCTCGTGCACGCACCGGACCGAGCCCAAATGCGCGGTGCGCGACGCGGTGGAGGAGGGGCGGCTGTTCGCCTCGAGATACGCGAGCTATCTGGCGCTGCGGGCCGACGCGGAGGACGCGGCGGACCCGGGTTAGGGCTCGGTCGAGGGGAGAGGGTCCGCCCGTGCCCGGCTGCTTCCGCCCGAGGTTCGAAAGTCGTTCGAAAGTCGAAAGATCTTCGAGGGCCTTGTGCCGGTGATTCCCGGGGCGTTGTCCGCGCCATAGCGGTGTTTCGAGGCCGACGTTGCCGTGGGCGCGCCGGAAGCGATCGTTCGACTTTCGAACGACTTTCGAGGCAGCGACAAGAGACGCAACTCTACGCAGTCCGTGTGCAGTCCGACCCCCAGCCCGCCCGCCGCTGCCGCGCCGCCGCCGCCCCGGCTCCCGACGACCCCGACTCAGCCCGACGCCAACGGCGTGACCCTCGGGGCTCCGGTCGTCGGGTCCGCGTGCACCGCGAGCGGCCATCCGTACACGGCCCGAAGGATGTCCTCGCGCACGACGTCGCCCGGCGTGCCCTCCGCTGCGACGACACCGCGCGACAGCAGCAGCAGCCGGTCGGCGAACCGGGCCGCCATGTCGAGCCCGTGCGTGATCAGGAGCACGGTCATGCCCGAGTCGGCCGAGGAGCGCAGCAGCTCCAGGATCGTCATCTCGTGCCCGATGTCGAGGCTGGCGGTGGGCTCGTCGAGCACGAGCGCCCGGGGCTCCTGGGCGAGGGCGCGGGCCAGCCGGGCCCGCTGGAACTCGCCGCCCGAGAGGGTCGTGACGTCCCGCCCCGCCAGCTCGGTCAGGTCGCACGATACGAGCGCGCGCTCGATCGCCTCGCGGTCGCGGTCCCGCTCCCGCTCCAGGGGCCCGAGGTACGGATACCGCCCCATCGCGACCAGCTCTCTCGTGGTGAGCGGGAACGAGATCGACTCCGACTGCGTCACCGCCCCCACGGCGCGCGCCAGCTCGCGACGCTCCCAGGCGGTGACCGGACGGCCGTCGATCTCGACCCGGCCCCGCTCCGTCGGCAGCAGGCCGAGCAGCGCCCGCATGAGGGACGACTTCCCCGAGCCGTTCGGGCCCAGCACGGCATACAACGACCCCGAGGGGACATCCATGGAGACGTCGTCGAGGGCCGGCCTATCACTCCCCGGATACCGCACCACCAGCCCCTCCGCCGTGAGCCTCATGGCGTGGCGACGCTCCGGCGCAGCAGGACCAGGAAGAAGGGCACGCCGACGAACGCCGTGATCACCCCGATGGGGATCTCCGTCGGAGCCAGGGCCAGGCGCGCACCGAGGTCCGCCAGCGTGAGGAAGGCCGCGCCGGCCAGGAAGGAGAGCGGCAGGAGCGCGCGGTGGTCCGATCCGATCACGAGGCGCACCGCGTGCGGAACCACGAGCCCCACGAAGCCGATGACGCCGGCGACCGCGACGCCCGACGCGGTGATCAGCGCCGCGACCACCAGCGAGATCCGCTTCACCCGCTCGACGTCGGCGCCGAGGTGGTGGGCGGTCTCCTCGCCGATGGCCAGCAGGTTGAGCGGGCGGGCCATCGCCACGAGGAGGAGCACGGCCGGGGTCGTGTAGACGGCCGTCAGCAGGACGCTCCGCCAGGTGGCGCCCGCGAGGCTGCCCATGATCCACAGGACGGCGCTCTGGACGGTCCGCGCCGGCGAGATGGCCAGGATGAACGCGATACACGCCGAGAAGAAGGCCGCGACGACCACCCCCGCGAGCAGGAGGACCCGCACGTCCATGGCGCGGCCCGTGGCGGTCGCCACCCGGAAAACGAGCACGATCGCGAGCACGGCACCGGCGAACGCGGCCAGCGGGAGCGCCCACGACCCGGCCGCCACCCAGCCGAACGCCAGCACCAGCACCGCGCCCACGGAGGCCCCGCCCGATATCCCCAGGATATAGGGTTCGGCGAGCGGATTGCGCAGGAGCGCCTGGAATGTGGCACCGGCGATCGCGAGGCCGCCGCCGACGAGCACGCCGAGGAAGACCCGTGGCAGCCGCAGCCGGAGCACGATGTCCTGGACGACAGGGTCGCCGTTGCCGCCGAGCGCGGCCAGGACCTCGGCGGTGGTCAGGGGCACCGAGCCGAGCCGCACGCTCAGGAGCACCGAGACGAGCGTCGCGATGAGGAGACCGACGCCGAGCGTCCAGCGGCTCATGGTGAAGCGGGCGCGAGGGGCCCGTGGATGAGCTCGGCCAGCTGCAGCGCGGCGTCCGCGAGATGGGGCCCGGGGATCTCGATGCTCTCATCGACGATCTCGATGCGCGCGTCCGGCGCGAGCGACGGGTCGAAGACGTCCGTTCCCGAGACCAGCACGACGTCGATCTCCCGGGACCGGATCTCCTCCGGACTCACCCCGGCGTACAACTCGCCCAGGTCGGAGAACACGTTGTCGCCGCCAGCCAGCGTGACGAGCTCATGGATGTACGTGCCGGGTCCGGCCACCCACGGCGGCGTGCCGCCGAGCACGTATGCGACCCGCTTCCGGGGATGCGGGCGGACCCGTTCCTCGACTTCGGCCAGGCCCGCCTCGATGCGGGCGACGAGCTCGGCCGCCGACGCCTCGAGTCCGGTGGCGCGGCCGAGGACGCGCACGGTCTCCAGCACGTCCTCGACACGGTCCGGCCGCACGGCGATGTGCGGAATACCGAGGTCGTCCAGACGGGCCGGCGTGCGGCGGTCCTGGCTCCCGGCGAAGCGCACGACGAGGTCCGGTCGGAGCGAGACGATGGCCTCGAGGTTGGGCTCGAGCCCGCCCCCCACCGACGGGAGGTCGGCCACCCACGCGCCGGTGTCGAAGTCGGTCCGGCCGACGAGTCGGTCCGCGGCACCGATCTCGCGCAGCGTGAGGGTCGCGGAGGGAACCAGCGAGATGATGCGGGTGGCGGAACCCTGCGGTTCCGGGCGATCGCCCTCCTGCGCACCTTCCTCCGCCCCGTCCCCCCCACACGCCGCCGCGAAGATCGTGAGGAGGAGTGCGTGCACGACGCCGGCGATACGTCGGAAGGCGCGCCGTCGCCTCGGAAGAGGAGTCCGCGCCCGGTGCGGGCGGATCAACGCTCCGTGGTCCCCGCGGTGTGCGGGCAGGCGCTGCCGAACGACCGCGCCCAGCGGCCGTCCGGGCCCCGCTCGAGGGCCACGTATCCGCGGAGACCCTCGCCGAAGACCTCGAGGAGCACGTCGTCACTCCCGTCCTGGTCCCAGTCGAGGTGCCCGAAGAAGCGGGGCGCGGCCTTCCCCTCCTCGGCCGTGCGGTAGGACAGGTAGGTTTCCCTGAAGCCCTGCGGGCCCTGGTCGGCCATGATGAACAGGGAGTACGCCGTGGGGCTGGGCGCGGACGTGTCGAGTGTGTCGCCCACGACGAACGAGGCCGCGAACGACGCCGTGGCGTCTCCGCTCGGCCGGAACGCCCGGATGTCTCGTCGGACCGGAAGCATGCCGTTGGGCGGCCATGGCGCCCCGACGCGGGGTAGCGCGTTGCGGCCGATGTCGAGCGACGCGACCCGCTGGTTGTACGTGTGCGCCAGCGGAGCGTAGTCGTCGAAGGGCCACTCCCCGGCGAGGGTCGCGGGTAGCGCCAGAAGCCGATCCGCGTTGACGGCGGCCGGGAGAAGGCGTGGTACCGCGTCGAGCACCATGCCGAGGCCGCACACCTGGGACGAAGCTCGAGTGCCGGAGACGGTGGCGGTGCCGACGCGCACTCCGGCAGCGAAGAGGATCCACTCGGAGTCGGCTCCGAGTGCATCGAGGGCAAGATCTCGTCGGTCCGGATCGGTGGGGAGCGGCTCGAGCCCCGAAGCGCCGAGCATACCGACCGGAGTCAGGGTGAGGGCGGATCCGGTCCTGGTGCCCGCCAGCAGCAGCGGTCCGATGGGCTCCGGCTCGGCCACGGCCTCGGCGGGGGCCGCCGCCGACTCGGTTCCCGGCGCCCCCTCGCTCGTGGTCTCCGGCGACTCCACGCTCACCTCGATGCCGCCCCAGGCCACGTTGTCGCAGCCGGTGGGCACGGTTAAGATCACCGCAATCGCTAGAAAATGGCGTCGCATCTGGCCTTCGGGTCGGTTCGCGCGGTTCGGGACCGCCTTGGCGCGGGCTTCCGAAAGCTAGCGGTGAGGCACCGTCGAGCAAGCGCGGGCCCCGAGCCCCGCCCGGCGACGGCAGAATCCCCTGCGTGACACGCGGAGCAACATGGATCGAAGCGCGAACGAGGTCGACTTCCGCCACGTCATGCGGCGTTTTCCCACCGGCGTCACCATCGTCGCGGTGGCCGACGCGGCCGGAGAGCCGTGGGGCCTCACGGTCAGCTCCTTCACGTCGGTGTCGCTCGACCCGCCGCTCGTGCTCGTCTGTATCGACCGGTCGTCCGATACCCACGACAAGCTGGTCGAGGCGCGAGGCTTCGGCGTCAGCGTGCTGTCGGCGAGCCAGGCCGGCGTCGCGAGCCGGTTCGCGGTCGACCCTTCCGAGGGACGGTTCAACGAGGTGGCCTGGGGGCTCGGACCCGCTGGATACCCGGTGCTGCATGGAGCCGCCGCGTGGCTCGAGTGCGACCTGCACGACGTGCTTCCCGGCGGAGACCATTCGATCATCCTGGGTCAGGTGCGAGGCACCGGAGTGTCCGACCGGCCGTCGATGGTCTACCACGAAGGTGCCTTCGGATCGGTCGCTCCGTGACGAGCCCCGCCCGCCATCCCCTGGGGTGGGCGCCCGTGCTCGTGGTGGGAATCGTGTGCGCGGTGGCCGCGGAGGTCGCTATCGGCCTTCTCCTCTATGCCGGACCGGGCTTCAACCGGTCGCTGACGACGCTCCTCACGGTCGAGGCGCTCGCCCTCGCCGTCGGAATGCGCTTCCCGGTGCCGGCGCCGGAGATCACCGACGGACTCAGGCGCCGGTGGCTGCTGGCCCTCGTGGCGTTCCTGGTCGCCACCGTGTTCGGAACGCTGTGGACCATCATGCCGAGCCTGGGAAGCGGACGGTGGGGTCAGGGGTTCGGCCTCGCCGTGCTCGCGGGGCTGCCGCTCTACGCCTGCGGTACCCTGTTCAGCGGGCTGGCCGGGGAGGCGAGTGAGCAAGGCCCGCCGGCCGGCGCTCGGCTGGCGGCGGTCGGCACGCTCGGGGCGGCCCTCGGCTTCTCCGCGACGGGTCTGCTCCTGCCCCGCGCCCCCACGCCGTCGTCGCTCCTGGTCGGATGCCTCGTGCTCCTCTCCCTGGCGGGCATGGCCTACGGCGTCGTGCGGACCGGCCGGCCGCGTCGTCGTCTGGTCGCCGAGGGATGCGCTGGGCCGCCGCCGGTGCGGGTCGAGGAGCGGGTCGAGGCCGGGGGCCGGGCGGTGGATTGGGTTCTGATGGAGGGTCCCGTCGTGCGCGCGGTGCGGCGCATGGCTGTCGCGGACGCCCCCGGCGGCCGGCGTCACGAGGGCGATCGTCCCGATGACGGACCCTGGGACGTGGCTGCGGTCCGCGAACGTGCCGCGTCCGCGCCTGGTGGCTGGCGCCTTCTGCACGTGGGTGGGGGAGCGTCGCGGGCCGCGCTGGTGGCGGTACGAGACGGCGGCGCCGCGGAGGCGACCGTGCTCGAGCGGGCTCACTGCGTCGTGGATCTGGGGCGGTCGCACTTCGCGACCGGCCTGCCGGACCAGGACCAGGACGCGGCCGTCGCGCCTGCGCTCGCCGCGCCCCCGGACGCGCCAGCGACCGTTCCCGCGGACGCCCCACCGGGCCTCCGCGTCCGGGTCGGCAACGTCGGCGATGCCGTCCGGGAGCTGACCGGCCACTACGACCTGGTCCTCGTCGACGGGCGGATGCTCGACGCGATCGGAGGGGCCGATGCGCTCTCGCTGGCCGCCCGTGAGGAGCTGGCTCGCCTCGTAGGTCCGGGGGGAGCGATGGTGTGGGGTCCGAAGGCCGCGCACCACCCGAAAGGGCTGGCCGGACCGGGGTGGGCCGCCAGCCGGCGCGACCGGTCGGATCCGGTCGAGGAAGTGCTGGTGCTCCGCCGGGAGGAGGCGCCGAGCCCGGTCGCGACGTCTCCGGAGGGAGGCCCGACGACGTCGTGATCGTCGCCCACCTCTCGGATCTGCACCTCGGATTCCGTGCGTACGGACGCGTCGAGTCCGACATGGACATCCGGGAGCGCGACGTGTCGGCCGCGTTCGAGCGGACCGCGGCCGAGCTCGTGCGGCTGGCACCCGCCGTCGTGGTAGTGGCCGGTGACGTCTTCGACCGGCCCGATCCGCCGGCGGGAGCGGTCGTCGCGCTCGCTCGCGGGCTCGAGCTGCTCCGCTCGTCGCTTCCCGACACGCCCGTGCTCATGGTCGCCGGCCCCCGTGACACGCCGCGGCGGTCGGGCGACCCTGGCGCGCTGGCCGTCCTCGACACTTTCTCCAACGTCGAGGCCGCGACCACCCTCACGCGGTCCATCATGATCGACGAGCTCGACCTGATGGCGTGCCTGATGCCGTACCGGGCGGTGCTTCGCCATCCCCCGGTCGTGCCGGAGCCGGACCCCCGACGCAAGTGGAACATCCTCGTGCTCCACGCTCGGGCCGACCAGCCGGGCACGGAGCGGGGCGTCCACGTCGATCCGTCGGATTGGGACTACGTGGCGCTCGGCGGGGAGCACCGCCGACACGGGATCACGGACCGCGTGCGCTACGCCGGCTCGCTCGAGCGGGTCGCGCTCGATCCCTGGGACGAGGCCACCGATCAGAAGGGCTTCCTGACCGTGGACCTCGAGCGCGGCACCACCACGTTCCATCCGATCCCCGGGCGGCCGGTGGTCGCACTGGCCCCCATCAAGGTCGGCTCGGGCGATCCCGATCGGATCCGTCGGCGGGTGCGCGAAGTGACCGAGGAGGTGCCGGGGGGCATCGACGGCAAGATCGTGCGGATCCGCCTGGAGGGTGCCACCCCGTTCGACCTCCTGGCTCTCCAGGGAGAGCCGATGGAGGCGCTGCGGAGCCGCGCCCTGCATCTCGCCGTCGAGGCGGGGAAGGAGCCACGCGTGCCGGCCGAGGCTTGGCTGCCGTCGGAGGGGGCGCGCCGGCTCCGGGAGGCGGTCCAGGCGGAGCTGGAGCGCGAGGCGACGCGCTCGCCGGAGACCGACGTCCTGGTGGCGCGTTGGCTCCCCGACGTGGCCGACCAGGATATCGGTCGTCCGATCGGCAGGATGGAGACGCTGGACGGCGTCCTCGAAGGGCTGGGGCGGGTGAGCACGTCGATCCCGGCCGGGCTGACCGCGATCTTCGGGGGTGGGTCACGGACACGCAGGGCCGTGGCGCAGCTGGTCCAGACGCGGGTCGACGAGCCCGACGCGCTCGGTCGCCTCTGGCGTGGCACCGAGGCGGAGACGCTGGACGGCGCGCTTCGTCTCGCCGTCGAGGCGGTGGCGGCGAGCCGCGGACTTCCGCTCGTCGACGCGGCGCTGGAGCGAGCCGGGGTCGCCCCGCGCGGATTCCGCGAGCACGGCGCCCGGAGCTCCCGACCGGACCCTGACGCCGCCACCGACACGGCCGCCCCCGACCCGACGGCCCTGGCCGAGGAGCTGCGCACCGCCGAGCAGGAGCTCCTCGAGGTCCGTGCCGACGCCGCCGAGGTGGACGGCGACCTCGAGGTGGCGACGATGGACTGGCTGCGCGAGCGGCAGGACGCCGAGACGACCCTGCACGCGTACCGGGACCGGGCACGTGAGCTGCGCGCTCGGCTCCGGCGTATGGAGGCCGGCGGTCCCGAGGCACCCTGCCCGACGTGTGGCCGGGTGCTGGCGAGCCACTACGAGGAGGTGCTCGGAGAGCTGCGGGAGGAGTGGGAGGGGGTGGTCCAGGACGGAAGCTGGTGGCGAAGCCGATGGAATCAGCTGGAGATGAAGCCGGTCCACCTGCGTGAGCTCGAAGGGCGTGCGGTCAGGCTGCACGCGGCCATCGAGGCGGGGTCGGAGCGGGTGGAGATCCTCCGCAACCGGCTCGCGGAGCGGGGCGGGGCTTCGGCCGCGGGTGTGTCCTCCCCGGAGCTGGGCGGGGCCGAGCGCGTGGTCGCCGAAGCGCTGCGAGCGGTGCGAGCGGCGCGCCTCACGCGGGCCCAGGACCTCGTCCTCGACAGGGCGTCACGCTTCCTGTGCCGGATCTCCGGCGGGCGTATCCTGGCCGTGACCGAAGGGGACGGCCGGGCCTGGTTGCAGGGGATCGGGGGGGTGCTCCAGCCGCTCACCGAGGAGGACCTCGCCTCGGCCCGACTCGCGCTGCGGCTCGCCGCCGCCTCGCTCGCCGCCGGGTCGGGTCGCATTCTCGCGTCGCTGCCGATCGAGGAGCCCTTCGACCGCCTCGACGAGGAGACCCGCAGCCGCGCGCTGCTCCTGCTGAGGGGGCTGATCCGCGAGATCCCGCGCATCGTGCTCATCACCCGCGGGATGGCCGTCGACGCACGCCCGGAGCTCTTCGACTACCTGCTCGAGGTGCGCGAAGACGGCACGCCGACCGGACCCATCCTGAAGCCGGTGCCCGCCGGACCGGGGTGGGTCGCCCTCCGCGCCCCTATGACGCGCCCGTCCCGGTCTTCGTCACGCAACCTTTCGCGCCCGTGACTCGTCGTATCATGTTGAGACGAGTGTCCCGTTTAACGTTGCAAGCGCTTATGGGTGTGTGGGTCTTCGGCCTGGTGATGGCCATGGTGATGGGAGGCGTGGCGATGCGCGCCGCGTGGATCGCGCGGCGGCGGCGTCGTCTTGCCGAGAAGCGGCGGGTGGAGGCCCCGAATTCGCACTATTCGTCGCTCGGGGTGCGCAATCAGGAGGACCGGGAGCGGTGGGGCTCCATCGAGCTCGCCCGGCTCCACCCTTTGAATCAGGAGGAGGTGGAGCGCCTGCTCCGCCGGATCGACTCCGACGGGGTCGAGACCCTCGGGCCCAGGGATCGTCTCTTCCTGGACAACATGACGATCCCCCGCATGGGGTGAGCTAGATCGCCGCGATCGCGACCACTTCGACGTCCCGCCCCCGATTCAGCGGACCCACGGGAACGATGGCCCGCGTCGGTCGGTGGTCTCCCAGCGCCTCTGCGAACGCCTCGTTCACGGCGCTCCACGCGGAGACGTCTGTCACGTAGATCGTGACCTGGAGGAGCCGGTCGAGGCTCGAGCCTGCGGCGTCCAGGATGGCGGCGATGTTCTTGAAGATCAGCCGCGTCTGCGCTCCGGCGTCGCCCGGGTCGGCGTCAGGGTCGCTCGGATCGATGGCCAGCTGGCCGGCCACGTACACCAGTCCCCCGTGCACGATCGCCTGGCTGTAGTGGCCCTTGGGGGTCGGTGCGTCGGGTGTCGAGATCTTTCTCATCGTTCCTCCGGCGAGCCCACGGTACCGAGCTCGGCCCACGCCTGGGTGCGCTCCTGATATCGCTGCATGAGCTCTGGTTGGTCGGCCTGCGCGGCGGCCTCGGTCAGCGCCAGGTATCCCCAGGAATAGTAGTTGGGGATGCCGATGGTCGAGTGGTCCGGCCAGAAGCCCCATTCGTCGGGAATGCCGGACCGTTGTATGAAGACGTCGTCGAAGAGCGTCTGCGTGCGGGGGACGTCGACCCACTCACCCGTCACGGGGATGTACGGGGAGCTCTCGAGCCGCACCACGCCCTCGGTGGCGACCTCGTCCGGCAGCCCGTTCGACATCTTGAACGCGAGGCCGTGACGCACGAGGTAGGGCCGTACGCCGAGGGACGCCGCCGCGTTCCCGCTCGAGGCGAAGTAGATGGGCCGCTCGTCGATCGCTTCGTTGATGAGGTTGAGCGCGAACTGCTGCCACGGCTCGAGGAATTGCCCGGCCTGGAGTCGGGCCACGACGTTTCCGAGCTGGAGCGACTGGTTCTGGTCGAGTTGCACGTAGGACGCGGCGACCTGGGTGATCTGCTCGTCCGTGAGCGAGATGATGGAGCGCGTCGGCGCCTCGACCGGCTCCTCGAGCAGGATGGGCGTGAGCGCTCCGGCCTGCGCGGCGTCGGTCACGTACGCGGCGGCGTCGCCGTCCGGCGTGTACGGTCGCTGGCACTGGATCACCGTGAAGTCCTCCGACGGATCGACCCCCTCGGGGCAGGGCGCCGTCAGGTCCCGGAGCTGCCGGATGTACCAGTCGGTGTTCAGATACGAGGTGACCATGACCGTCACGTCGCGCCGGATGCCTTCCACCTCCTGCAGATACCAGAGGGGGAAGGTGTCGTTGTCCCCGTTGGTGAAGAGAAGTCCGTACGGCTCCACGCTCATGAGCAGGTTGTACGCCCAATCTCGGGCGGCGTAGTCCTCGCTCCTGTCCGCGTATCCCCAGTTGAGCACCAGCGGGAGGAGCGCGAGCCCCAACACCGGACTCGCCTTCGCGAGGGTCGTCTTGAACTCTGTGACCGACTCGCGCCAGAGCGTGACGATCCCCATTCCCGCCCAGAGCCCCCACACCGAGAAGCTGGCGATGAAGAAGTAGTCGCGCTCGCGCACCTCGTGGAGTCCGCGGTCGGCCTGCGGTGCCTCGAGGGAGTAGCCGTACTTGAAGTTCAGGTAGTAGACGAGCCCGAAGGAGAGCGTCGCGAACAGCGTGCCCACGTAGGCGAAGCTGACGCGGTCACGGCGGAAGTGCTCGAAGGCGCCCCACACCCCGAGCCCGGTGAAGAGCATGGTGAACGGGATGCGCATGCGGGCGAAGACGGGCTGCTCGCCGCCGAGCGCGCGTGACCACTGCCAGTCGAAGTACTGGAGATAGTTCACCAGCTGCGACCAGAGCGGGGCCTGGCGCGGAACCAGCGGCGGCTTGTCGTACTGCGAGCGGTTCAGCGCCTCGGCGAGCGCGACGCACCCGGCCTTCCCGTAGGTGACCACGGCCGTGATGGCCGATCCGATGTCCGGACAGGTCGGTGCCGCCTCGTTGATGACCGGACCGAGCCCGGAGCGCAGCGGCAGGAAGAGGTGGATGCTCAGGCCGAGGACCGCGGCTGCAGCGCCGCCCAGGTAGAGCTTCCAGTTGAGGAGCGTGCGCGGGTGCACGAGAAGGATGAAGATTCCGATCGCCGGCGCGGCGAGGAACGCCATCAGGTGGTTCCCGACACTGAGCGCGAGGACGAACGCCATCAGGATGAGGAGGTTGTCGTCCTTGCCCTTCCCGAGGTTCTCCTGCCAACGGAACGCGAGCCAGGTGAGCAGCGCGATGGTCAGCAGCGAGACCGTGTAGACCTTCTCGTTGACGTTCGACTGGCTCCACACCGTGAACGCGGTGGCGCTGACGAGGACGGCGGTCGCGGCCCCGACGAGCCGGAAGCGGCGGTCGTCGGAGAAGTACCGGAGGATGTGGTGCACGACCAGGAACCAGAGCCCGTGCGTCAGCGCGCTCATCAAGGCGCTGAACAGGTTGATGCGGACCGCGACCTCGAGGCCGAGCGGCGCGAGCATCAGCGACCAGGCCTTCGCGAGGACCACGAAGAGCGGATTCCCCGGGGGATGCGGGATTCCGAGGATGTGCCCCGTGGCGATGTACTCGCTGGTGTCCCAGAAGGCCGTCGTGGGCGCCAGCGTGAGCGCGTATAGCGCGAAGACCGCCGCGGCGGCCAGTGCGGCCGCGCCGTATGGCGGTCGCAGCTCGTCCGCGGTCGGGGATGGTCCCACGGTGGGGGAGGATCCTCGGGTCGTGTCTGGAGCGGGCATGCGCGTCTGGGTCACTGGAAAGTGCGCGAAGTCGAAAAGATAACGGGGAGGGCGCGGCGGGACCTCCATCGCTTTTCGCCGACTTGGAAGTCGTTCGATCTTCGAACGATCTCTTCCGGCACGCTCAGGAGGACGTCGGCCTCGAAGCACCCGTATGACGCGGAGAAATCCCCGGGGCTCTCCACCAAGGCTTCTCTCGAATCGTTCGACTTTCGAACGACTTTCGAAACGCCCGCAGAAAGTGCCGGCGCGTGGTCCAGCCGCGAGGGTCGGAGCGTGGCGGCCGTCGGGCTACCGGCCCGCGTCACCGGTTCGGCTCCAGGTGCAGGGTGCCCCACCGGTCGACCTCGACGGTCCACTCCGGCGGAACCCAGGTCGTGCCGCTGTACTCCTGCACGACGAGCGGGCCGTCCACCCGGTGGCTGGCCCGGAGCGCCGCGCGATCGACCCGGGATGCCGCCAGCACCTGCCCGCGGTGGAAGACCTCGAGGTCGGACAGCGGCGGTAGGGCGGTCGCTTCGGTGAGCTCGGGCGGATCCAGCACCGGCGTCGGGGCGGTGACCACCACGCGCACCGTCACCGCCTCGGCGGGGATGTCGTCGCGGCGGTACCCGTACCGTTCCTCGTGTGCCTCGTGGAAGCGTGCGGCCCAGCCGGCGGACGGGACGGCGAGCTCGAAGCTCTGCCCCCGGTAGCGCGCGTCGATCCATCGCTCCGTGGTGAGGCCTTCGCCGTCGTCCGCGTCCGGCAGGTCCGCCGCGATCGCCGCGCGCGCTTCGCGCTCGAGCTCGGCCAGGGCCCGCTCGACCCGGCCCGGGGCGTCCGCGGCGTCTTCGGGCACCAACACGGTGCGCGACGCCTCGTGGGTGAGCGGCGCGGCGAGCATCCCGTACGCGGACAGGAGCCCTGGATCGGGGGGGACCATTGCCCTGGAGGCGCCGAGGCGGCCGGTGAGCTCCGCCACGTGGAGGCCGCCGGCACCGCCGAAGGCGACGACCGTGAAGTCGATGGGGTCGTAGCCACGCTCGACCGAGATGACGCGAAGCGCCCGCTCCATGGCGGTGTCGGCCACGGTGAGCACGCCTTCGGCGGCATCCTCCAGAGAGGTACCGAGCGCGGCGGCGAGCTCGGTGAGCGGCGCCCGCACCGCTTCTCGGTCGAGGGCACGCGCGCCGCCCAGGAAGCCGTCGGCGGGAAGGGTCCCGAGCCAGACGTGGGCGTCGGTCACGGTCACCTCCGTCCCGCCGTTGCCGTAGCAGATCGGGCCCGGGGTTGCGCCGGCGCTCTCGGGGCCGACGCGAAGCGCACCTCCGGCGTCGACGCGCGCGATCGACCCCCCGCCCGCGCCGACCGTGTGGATGTCGATCACCGGCACGGCGACGGGACTCCCGCCGATCTCGAACTCCCGGGTCCGTAGCGGGCGTCCGGGACACAGCGACACGTCGGTCGATGTGCCGCCCATGTCGAACGTCACGATGCAGTCGTGACCCGCCCGCCGAGCCCAGGCGAGCGCCCCCATCACGCCGCCGGCGGGGCCCGACAGCACCGTGTGAACGGGCTCGCGCCGAGCGCGCGCGACCGGGAGCGCTCCGCCGTTCGAGCCCATGATGGTCGTGCGCACCGCTCCCGACTCGGCCTCGAGACGTCCGAGGTAACGGTCCATCAGCGGCGTCACGTATGCGTTGACCACCGTCGTGGACGTGCGCTCGTACTCGCGGAACTCCGGGAGGACGGTGCTGGACACGGACACCGGGACGTCGACGTCCGCGAGCGCCTCGGCCACGGCGCGCTCGTGCGCCGGGTCGGCGTAGGCGTGCAGCAGGCAGACCGCCACGGCCCGCCCGCCGAGCTCACGCACCCGCTCCGCGAGGCCGGCGAGCTCCTCGGGGTCGACGGGCTCGACCTCCGCGCCGTCCGGACCGAGACGGCCGGCGACGCCGATCCGGTCGTCGCGCGCCACGAGGGGCGGCGGCCGGTGACCGACCAGCGCGTAGAGCTGAGGCCGATTCTGCCTGCCGATCTCGATGACGTCCTCGAAGCCCTCGTTCGTGACGAGCACGACCTGGGCGCCCCGCCGCTCCAGGAGGGCGTTGGTGGCGACCGTCGAGCCGTGCAGGAGCATGAAGGCGTCGCCGTCTTCGAGCAGCTCGCCGATCCCGGTGAGAACCGCCTCGGACGGGTCGGCCGGCGTCGATGGCAGCTTGAGCGTACGGATACCGCCTTCGGTCCGGAGCACGAGGTCCGTGAAGGTCCCTCCCGTATCGACCGCGAGGAGCGCCGTTGACGGGCCTCCGGCACCTTGGGACATTGGGGCGCTCACGAGCCCGCGCCTCCGGGCTCGCCCACCCCGGTCCGCCGCATGCAGCTCTTTCCTTCTTTCGATCGATTCAAAGCCCTCTCCGAGGGTGCGGGGCTCGTGCCTGTCTGGCGCGAGTTCCTCTTCGACGTGGATACAGCGGTGACCGCGTACGCGAAGCTCGCGGAGCCGCCGTTCGGATTTCTTCTCGAGTCGGTGGTCGGCGGAGAGCAGTGGGCCCGTTACACCTTCCTGGGCACCCGGCCGCGCGCCGCGTGGAAGCTCCACCGTGGTCAGGTGAGCTGGTGGACGCCCGACGCCGGGTGGACCGACGTGCCGTGCGACGACCCGCTCGCGGACCTCGATGCCCGCCTGGAAGCGCGTGCTCCGGCCGACGTGCCGGGGCTGCCGCGGTTCTGGGGCGGGGCCGTAGGGTACTTCGGGTACGACGTCGTGCGCCAGATCGAGCGGCTGCCGGACGCGCCCGAGGACGACCTCGGCCTACCCGACGGCGTCTTCATGTTCACGGATGTCGTGCTGGCGATCGACAACCTCAAGGGCCGAGCCATGGCCATCGCGGCCGTGCCGGTGGAGCCGGGGTGGGACGAGGCGGAGCTCCGGCGTGCCTACGACGACGCCGCGGACCGGACGGAGGCGCTCGTGGCCCGCCTCGCCGAGCGCGACGCGCCCCCGCCGCTCGAGCTCGACGCGGAGCCGGACATCGATCCGCCGTTCGAGAGCCCGACGACCCGCGAGCAGTACATGGCCGGCGTCGAGCGGATCCGTGAGTACATCTTCGCCGGCGACGCCTTCCAGGTCGTCCTCAGCCAGCGGCTGGGCTTCGACCTCCAGGCCACGCCGTTCGAAGTGTACCGGGGGCTCCGGAGCCTCAACCCGTCGCCCTACCTGTACTTCCTGGAGCTCGAGGGCCTCTCGCTCGTGGGGAGCTCGCCGGAGGTGCTCGTGCGCGTCGAGGACGGCCGCGTCATCGTCCGCCCGATCGCGGGAACCCGCCCCCGTGGGGCGACGCCCGAGGAGGAAGCGGAGTTGGCGGCGGACCTCCTCGCCGACGAGAAGGAGCTGGCCGAGCATCGGATGCTCGTGGACCTGGGCCGGAACGACGTCGGGAGGGTGGCGGAGTACGGCTCGGTGACGGTTCCGGACCTCTTCGTCATCGAGCGCTACTCGCACGTCATGCACATGGTGAGTCAGGTCGAGGGACGGCTCAAGCAGGGGCTCGGCGCCATGGACGTCTTCCGCGCCTCGTTCCCGGCCGGCACGGTCTCGGGTGCGCCCAAGGTGCGAGCGATGGAGATCATCGACGAGCTCGAGCCGGTGCGCCGTGGGCCCTACGCCGGCGCGGTCGGATATTTCAACTACGGCGGCGCGAGCATGGATACCGCGATCACCATCCGGACGCTGGTGGCGTCGGAGGGGCGCGGCTACGTGCAGGCCGGCGCGGGCATCGTGGCCGACTCCGATCCGGACAAGGAGTACGAGGAGACGCTCAACAAGGCGCGGGCGCTGCTGCGCGCGGCCGCGATGGTGCGGGGCGCGGGTCGGCGCTGACGTCTACTCGCTGAGTCGGCGGAGCTTGGGATAGAGGCGCACCAACGCCTCGATCCCCTTCTCGAAGTTCTCGACCGACAGCCACTCGTCCGGCGCGTGCAGGTTGCACCCGGGCAGGGAGAACCCGACCAGCAGAGCGGGCGCGCCCAACCGCTCTTCGAACTCGACCACGATGGGGATCGACCCGCCGCCGCCCATCGCGACCGGCTTGGTGCCGAACGCTTCCTCCAGCGCCTCCCCGGCGGCCTCGAACGCGGGACCGTCGATGTTGGCCCGCCACGGCCGGCCACCGTGTAGGGCCTTCACCCTGACTTCGACGCCGGCGGGCGCCACGCGGCGCACGTGCGCCGCGAGCAGCTCCTCGACCCGCGCGGGCGACTGCGAGGGGACCAGCCGGAAGCTGACCTTCGCCATGGCACGGTTGGGGAGCACGGTCTTCGCACCCTCGCCCGTGTAGCCGCACAGGAGGCCGTTCACGTCGCAGGTCGGGCGGATCCAGAGGCGCTCGAGTGTGCCGTAGCCGCGCTCGCCGGCCAGCTCGTCCACGCCGAGCTCGCGGCGGTACGCCTCGTCGTCGAAGGGGAGCGAGGCGATACCCGTTCGGGTCGACTCGTCCCAGTCCAGCACGTCGTCGTAGAAGCCGTCGATGGCGATGCGCCCGTCGCCGTCGTGCAGGGACGCGACGATTTTCGCGAGCGCGTTCCCCGGGTTCGCGACCGCGCCGCCGTACTCGCCGGAGTGCAGGTCGGAGCGGGCGCCCTTCACGTGGATCTCGAAGTACGCGAGGCCGCGAAGCGAGAAGAGGAGCGACGGGAGTCCCTCCGCGAACATGCCGGTGTCCGAGATGACGACCAGGTCGCAGTCGAGCCGGTCGCGGTGCTCCTCCACGAACGGGACCAGGTTCGGCGAGCCGATCTCCTCCTCGCCTTCGGCCAGCACGATCACGTTGAGCGGGAGCGTGCCGGTGGACCCTCGGAGCGTCTCGAGGGCCTTCACGTGCATGTAGAGCTGCCCCTTGTCGTCCGCCGCCCCACGCGCGTAGATGCGGCCGTCGCGCTCGGTCGGCTCGAACGGCGGCGAGGTCCACTCGTCGAGCGGCTCCGGAGGCTGCACGTCGTAGTGCCCGTAGACCAGCACCGTGGGGGCGTCCGGCCCGGCTTCGTGCCACTCACCCAGCACCACGGGGTGGCCGGCCGTCTCGATCACCTGGGCCTTGAGGCCGGCGTCGTGGAGACGCTCGGCGAACCAGTCGGCGGCTCTGCGCGTGTCCGGATCGTGCTCCGTCTTGGCGCTGACGGAGGGGATCCGCAGGAAGTCGTCGAGCTCGGAGCGGAACCTGGGGAGGTTCTCGTCGAGGAAGCGGGCGATTTCGGACATCATCCCCTTCCGGGTCGGTCGCTGGAGGGAAGTTGCGCGCGGGGCTCCGCGGCGCGCGGGCTCAGATGAGCGTGCGCAGGCCCCAGCGGTAGACGAACGTCATCATGACGGAGAAGATGGCCGCACCGGCCATGCCGCCCGTGCTGATCGCGAGGGGCTCGTAAAGGTGCACGATACCCACGCCGAGCATCCCGCCGATGACCGCCGCGAACGCGCCGAGCACCATGAGGATGGGGGTGTGGCCGGGGGTCTCCTCGGGCCGCTGTATGAGCGCCTTCATGACCAGGCCGACGACCATGCCCATGACGATCCAGATCGCGATGCCGATCCAATTCTGCATTTCGGGTACCGACCTCTTCCCGGTTGCCGGATATGGAGGGTTGTTCAACGCGGGGAATCTATTCGAAGGGGGAGGCGAGAGCCAGGGAAGCGGTTCCAGGCCGTCGGTTTGACGTGGGACGCGTGTCGCTGTTGATTCGAGTATGTCCGACGGCATCATCGACATTCGCCAGTATCTTCAGGCGGACGAGGACGACCCCGGCGCGTTTGCGCTCTGGGGCGGTGAGGGGGAGCGATCGCGCTTCGCCCTGCCGCTCTGGCGGATCATCTATCTGGCGGGCGGCGACCGCGGCGGCATCGTGAGCGCGCCCGATGCCCGGAGCCGCCGGCATGCCCGCGCGACCATAGGCCTCGAGCCGCTCGTCGTGCTGGATCTCCGCCGGGATCCCGCTCGGACCGACTTCGACGCGTTGGCCGTTCCGGCCCTCGAGGTCGAGGAAAGCCCGAAGCTCGTGGATCTCGCGGCGAACGGGCTGGTGGTCGCCCTCGGCGACAGCCTGGGAAGGAGCTGGTTCGTCATCGTCGACGGGGTCGCCGACCGGACCGAGCCGCTGGGGTCCGACGTGAAGGAGGACGTGCTCTTCCTGTGCGGCGAGTGCGCGGGGCTGCTCTTCTTCAGGGACCTCGCGCACCTCCAGGAGTAGGCGGGGGCTACTCCTTCCCCATCCTCCGCTTCAGCTCGGCGAGGGCTGCGTCCACGTCGGGCGGATCGACGGCCCTGTCGTCCAGCTCCACGTGGAAGTCGGAGCCCCCGTCGAGATCCAGGTCGTCGAGGGCCTCGGCCGCGTCCGCTTCGCGCTGAGTTCCTTCGATCTTCTCGGCCATCCGGTCGAGCTCCGAAAACAGGTCGTCCGCCTCTCCGATGCTGTCGCGGGCGGACGCACGCCCGGCCTGGGCGGTGAGCCCTTCCCTCTGGGTGCGGGCCTCCTTCAGCCGGGCCATCATGTCCTCGGCGTCCTTGCGCCGGAACGCGAGCTCCTCGTCGAGCGCCGCGACCTTCTGCTCGAGGAGCTCGTGCCGCTTCCGGTGTCGCTCGCCGTACTGCGCGGCCAGGTCGGCCGTCTCGGTGTCTTCGATGCGCCGGGCCATCTCTTCCCGGCGCCGACATGCCTCGGCCTGCTCGGCCTCGTGCGCGGCCTCTTTCCTGGCCCGGTCGATCTGGGACTCCAGGTCGGACACCAGCGCCCGGGTATCCACCAACTCCCGCTGCATTCCCTTCAGCAGCGCGTCGACGGTCTCCGGGACCTGGTCCCGATGGAGCTCGCGGTTGAAGTTCTCGACGGCCTGGCGAAACGCGGCCCGGAGGTCCTCGAACATGTTCACCACGTTCCTGGGTGTGAGTGACCGTCGCGCGGCCGCGCCCGTTCGCGGCTCAGTTCAGGAACGGCTCGATGCGCTGCGCGAACGAGTTGCGGGCCCGGTGCAGCCGGCTCTTGACCGTGCCGAGGTTCACGCCCGTGATCTCGGCGATCTCCTCGTAGCTCTTGCCTTCGAGCTCGCGAAGTCGGAAGACCAGGCGATGATGCTCGGGCAGCTCCTTGACCATCTCCTCGACGAGGCTCCGGAGATAGCGCTTCCGGTAGAGGTCGTCGGGCCGCATCGAGTAATCCTCGAACTGGAGCGGACGGTGGTCGTCGTCCCAGTTGCTCGTCAGCCGCTGGAAGAGCACCAGGGGGCTGCGGGAGCGGTTGCGGAGCTCGTTCTTCGACAGGTTGCTGGCGATCGTGTAGACCCAGGTCGAGAACTTCTTCGACGTATCGAAGCGATGCAGATGGCGCGTGACCCGGATGAATGCCTCCTGCACCAGGTCCTGGGCGCGGTCGGAATCGCCGGTCTTGCGCGTGACGAAATGGATCAGGCGATCGCGGTAGCGATCGTACAGCTCCTGGAACGCTCCGGGGCGCCCGGTGAGGTGCGCGCTAACGAGCTGCTCGTCCGTCAGCTCCTCGAGAGGGGTCTCCCCGAGAAACCGCGCGAGCTCGTCCGGATTGGCGTTGACCATATGAATCGTCGTGAAACGGGACGTTTCACGCGTTGAAGGCACGTCAGGCGTGCCCGTAAAATGCCCGAAACCGCGCCCCGATTCAAGCCTGAAACGAGAGTCAGACCGGGCGGCGCTCCAGCCCCAGGAGCACGCCGCCCTCCGAGAAGCCGTCGTAGAGGGCCTGTTCCGGGGGCGGGATGCGATCGCGGGAGGCCAGGGCGTCGTCCGCGGCCTCGTCCATTTCGCGGGTGACCTCGGCCTCGATCTCGGTGAGCGTGTCGTCGTCGACACCCCGGCTCCGGAGGTACGACTCGAACATCCCGACGGGGTCGCGGCGGCCCCAGTGCTCGAAGAGCTCGGCCGGGAACGTGTCACGCGCCTCGCGCTCGTCGTGGGTCGCGTGCCCGCCCATCCGGAACGTGTCGACCACGATCGCGGCCGGCCCCTTGCCGACGCGGCAGCGCGCGACGGCGAGCCGGGTGGCCGCGTACACGTCGAGCACATTGTTTCCGTCGCACGACCAGGCTTCGATGCCATACATCGCCGGCCACGCGTGCAGGTCGCCGGCGCTGTGCTCCTCGAGTCGGGTGCCGAGCGCCACCTGGTTGTTCTGGATGACGAAGATCGCCGGGAGATCGAGAACCGCCGCGAGGTTGAGCCCCTCGTGGCAGGCCGCCGTCTTGGTGGCGCCGTCGCCGACCCAGGTCATGGCAACGCGCGTCTCACCCCGGGTCTTGAACGCCATCGCGACTCCGGCGACCACGTCGACGCTCGTGCCCATATGGCTGATCGGCTGGATGACGCCCTTGGAGAGATCGCCGATATGGAGATCGCGTCCCCGGCTCGGGGAGTCCGATGTGGCCAGATACCCCCGGAACATGTCGGCGAGCGACATCCCCATCATGTGCAGGGCCCCGGCGTTCCGGATCATCGGGCTGACCATGTCGCGCTCCGGGTCGAGCGCGCGGACCGTGCCCACGGTCACCGCTTCCTCGCCGGTGCCGAGCCATGCCTTCGAGATCACGCCCGTGCGCACCCAGCGCTTCAGCCCGATGTCGTGCAGGCGCGTGCGCAGGAGGTCCCGGTACAGCGAGAGGAGATCGGCCTCGGCGAGGCTCTCGACGATCTCGCGCCGGTCGGCGTCGCGCTCGATGGTCTCGACGTACTCCCGGAGCAGATCCGGGCTCGGAGCCCACTCGAGGTACTCGGGCGGGTCGAAGGCGGGATAACGTTTCATGCGGCCAAGATAAGCAACGGCCAACACAAACAAAAAAAAGGCGGGGGAGCCGCAAGGCCCGGGCTGTAACACCCACCCCCCCTAGGGTGGCTGCCCGCAACGCTTACGTCTCGCCCCGCCGCGGCGTTCGCCGCTCACGTGCCGCACGTCGTATATACCTGTCGAGGGGGCGGTCGTCACGCTCAAATCGGTACGTTACGAAAACTCGTCCCCAACGCGCGTTGCACGGGCCCGCCCCTCCGCCGACATTAACGGCCCGTGCTCCCTCAACCCTTCCAGCGGTGCGCCGGTGTCCAACCCCCCCACGAGTCAGGTGCCCGCGAACGGTCAGCGTCGGCGGATCCACGCGTCGGTGGCCCTCAGACTCCTCGAGGCGCTCCGCGACCGTGATCTGCCCGCCGAGCTGCTCGAGGACGAGGACCCGAGCCAGACCATGCCGCGGCGCTTCGGGCTGAGCGATGTCGTCGAGCGGCAGATCCGCGCCTTCCAGGAGGACGCGCGCAAGGGGGCCCGCCTCACCGACGACGAGGTTCGCGATCTCTTCCGCTTCGTGAACCGTCGCCCGGACGGGCGTGAGGTGTTCGAGCACATCGGCCGCTCTCTGGCGGGTGGAAACGGCTCTCCAGGCTTGGCTCGCCTCCTTCCTGCCGCCGTGCGCTACGCGATCGCCCGGTCACGGGTGCGCAAGCGGCTGAAGCGTCTGTTCGGGCGGCCCGTCGGCGGATTCGCCCGTGGCCGGTTCATCATCGAAGGTCGTTCCCTGCTCTTCATCGAGAGCGATCCCGGAGGCGACGCCTGCCACCTGCTGGTCGGCTTCTGCGAGGCCGTTCTCGAACAGGTGTCGGGGGAGACCGTCCCGGTCCGGCACTCGCTCTGTCAGGCCCATGGCCAGGCGTTGTGTCGTTGGGAGGTCTAGCGACCCGCTCCTAGCAGGTCTCGAAACCCGAGCCGCCACGCGGTGTAGCCGTCGAGCGTCGTGCCGTCCGCCGCCCCCTCCCCTTCGTCAGACGAGAGCTGCGCACATGGTCGAGCAGGGATCCCGAGCCCCCGAATTCACGCTTCCCAACGATCAGGGGGGCGACGTGTCCCTGTCCGATCTCCGGGGGCGCAACGTCGTGCTGTACTTCTATCCCAAGGACGACACGCCGGGCTGCACCGTGCAGGCGTGCGACTTTCGTGATAAGCTCCCGGACTTCGACGGCCTCGACGCCGTCGTTCTGGGCGTGTCCGCCGACTCCATCGAATCGCACCGGGCGTTCCGCGAGAAGCACGGGCTGAACTTCCCCCTTCTCTCGGACGAGAGTCACGAGATGCTCGAAGCCTACGGGGTGTGGAAGTCGCATCCCGTGTACGGGATGACGATCGAGCGGAGCACGTTCCTGATCGACGGCAACGGGACCGTGCGAGGAGCGTGGCGGGGTGTGGATCCGAAGGGGCATGCGGACATGCTCAAGGATGTTCTGGACGAGATGAATTCTTCAGCCTGACGGGGCGTCATGGAAATCGTGATCGGGTTGGTGGTGGGCTTCGCAGTCGGCTTCGCTGTAGCCGCCGCTGGGAGGGGATCCCTGCGTGAGAAGGAGCGCGAGGCCGCGCGGGCGGAGATGGAGCGAGAGCTCTCTGCGCTCGTCGACGCGGTCTCCACGGGTCGCCTGCCGGACGGAAGGTCGGCGACGGGTGTCGCGGGCAAGCTCGTCACAGCGCTGGAGCACGGTTGGACGCCGCGGGACGAGGAGCGACGTGCTGCGTTGGCCGACGCAGTCGGGCGTGTCAGCCGCTTCCTGCATCGTCAGGTGAGGGAGCCTCTCGCCGAGGCCGACGACCGCGCGAACGCAGAGGAGCTTCGGGAGCGGATCGAGCTGGCGCTGGGCGCGCTCGAGGACGTGGACTTCTTCCTGGCGGAAGCCGGCGAGGAGCCCCGCGGGACCGATCTGGTTCCGCTCGTCCAGCAGGTGTCGCGCGAGTTCGCCGCGGATCACGAAGTGACGGTCCGTCTCCAGCTGGGCGCGTCGTCGATCCGCGCGTCCGTCGCGCGTGAAGCCCTGATGGACGCCCTCTACCTCGTCCTCCACAACGCCGCCCGGTTCGGCGGCGGAGCGACGATCGATCTGACGGTCGCCCAGGAAGGAGCGACGCCTTCGATCCGGGTCCGTGACCGTGGGAAGGGCTTCTCGGAAGATGCGTTCAAGCGCGCCTTCGATCCGTTCTACTCGGAGACGGACGATGGGCTCGGGCTGGGGCTGCCGCACGCCCGCAAGTCCGTCGAGGCGATGGGAGGATCGATCACGCTCCGGAACGTCCCGGACGGCGGCGCCGAGGTGGAGATCGGGCTACCCGCCTGACCCGGCAGGTCGCCGAACCCGGTCGGCGCCCACGCCAGCCACGCCCACCACGACCAGGGCTACGCCGACCCAGCCGACCGGGGAGAGTCCCTGGGCCAGCAGGGCCGTCGCGAGCAGCGCGGCCACGACCGGCTCGGCCGCCGAGGTGATGGCCGCGCGCCCCGCTTCGATCCTGCCGAGCGCATCGAAGAAGAGGAACTGGGCGCCGGCGACCGTCAGTAGCGCGAAGACGGCCAGGAGCGCCCACGCCGCGCCGGACGGCGGTAGGACCAGCCCGTCGGAGAACATGGGCAAGGTCACGGAGAGCCAGGCGCACGAGCCGACCGCCGTGTAGAGCACCGTGGCCCGGGACCCGAACCGGGGCGTCGCGTATCGCCCGAACAGCGTATAGCCCGCGTACGCCAGGCCGGCCAGCACCCCCCACACGACGCCCACGCCGCCGAACGCGGGCGTGACCTCGTCGGCGCCGAGCACGGTCATCCAGACGCCGATCAGCGTGAGGCCCGCGAGCATCACGCGTCGCCCGCTGGGCCACTCTCCGAGCAGGGGGCCGGACACCGCCACGACAACCGCGGGCGCGACGTACACCAGCGCCACCGTCGACGGTACGCCCACGGCGTCGATGGACATCTGGTATGCGAGCTGGAAGAGGCCGACGACGGCGCCGCCACCGAGCCCGAGCACGGCGAGTCCCCGTCCGTCCAGACGAAGGGAGCTCGGCCCGCGGGTCGCGAGGAAGAGTCCCGCCAGCATGACGGCTCCCAGCGCCGGACGGAGGAGCGCGAGGCTCTGGGGCGGCACGCCGAGGTCGAACAGGAAAACGCTGAAGATACCCGACGAGCCCCACAGCACCGCGGCGGTCAGCGCTTCCAGGTAACCGACGCTACGCGGATCGACTACGCGGCCTCGGGACGTGTTGGATCCCGGCGTCACACGTACCCGTAGACCTGGTACAGCAGGAGGTAGACGACCAGCCCCGTCACCGAGACGTAGGCCCAGATCGGGAAGGTCCAGCGGGCCAGGCGCGCGTGCTCGGTGAAGCGCTCGTTGTGCGCGAGGTAGAGCAGGCGGAGCACCAGCGGCACCACGACCACGGCGAGCACCATGTGCGTGAAGAGGATGCCCAGGTAGGCCACCCGGGCCGCGCCGACCCCGGCGAACTCGTGCGTGCCCGTGAGGAACACCCGGGTCACGTAGAAGACCAAGAAGAGCGCCGATGCGCCGACCGCGGTGAGCATGGCCCGCCGGTGGCGCTCCCGGTCCTTCCGGCGGATGAAGTAGAGACCCGTGAAGAGCGCGAGAGCGCTCGTCGCGTTGAGGGTCGCGTTCACCGCGGCGAGTGTGTCCCCGAGCTGGCTCAGCTCCATGCCGCCGTGGCGCGCTCGCTGGGCTGAGCGGGTGTCGGAACCTGGGCGGCCGACGTGGTCACGTGCACGAGCACCACGAGCAGGGAAGCCGCGACCAGTGTGTGCACGGAGACCGGAGCCACGGCCAAGACGGTGAGCACGGACGCGAAGCCGAGCAGCACCTGCGCCACGACGAGCCACGCGGCCACGGTGGTCCAGCGGCGGATCCGCTTCGGGACCCCCGCGCGGACGGCCCACACGGCCAGGGCGACGATGGCCGCGGCCGTGACGATGCCCAGGGCCCGGTGCAGGAAATGGCTCGTGATCAACGGGTTCACGAGCGGTGGAACCACCTGGCCCAGACAGAGCGGGGCGTCCGGGCAGGACATCCCGGCGTCGAGGTGACGCACCAGCCCTCCCAGCACCGACTGCGCGAAGACCAGTCCGGCCGTGACGCCCGCGAAGCGCCGGAGCCGGGAGGCCGTACGCTCGGGCATCGAGACGCCTTTCGGCCGCCACGCGCTCGACGAGGCCAGGACGGTGGCCAGCGACACGAAGATGAAGGCCAGCGAGAGATGCGTGGTCGAGACCGCGGTCGGCAGCTGGTAGATGACCGTGATGCCGCCGAAGACCGACTGAAGCAGGAGCAGCCCGAGGCCGGCCAGGCAGGCGCGGAACATCCACGGGCGGTCCGTGACCTCCTTGCGGGTCAGCCATGTGGCCAGGGCGAACATCAGGACCAACCCGCCGGCCACGAGGCGGTGCAGGTGCTCCCAGAACACGCCGCCCGTCATCTCGGGAACCATGCTCCCGAAGCAGGTGGGCCAGTCGGGGCAGGCCAGGCTCGACTCGGTCGCGTGCACGACGCTCCCGAGGAAGAGGAGCCCGAGCGTCCAGAATACCGTGACCACGAACGCCCTGGGGTGGAGCTCGCGCTCGGCTCCCTGTCGTGTCTCCATCTCGCTCATCTCGTTAGTCAGCTCGCTCGTCAGCTCACGGCTCCCGCCGGCTCGCGCGGGCGGGAAGGCTCGGGAATGTCGGCCGGCCCGTTCGCGACCTTCTGCCGGTAGATCTCGGCCGACACGACGCCCTTCTCGAGCCACTCGAACTCACCGTCCAGGAAGCGGCGCGCCACCGAGTAGCCCTTCGAATCGTCGTTGTCGAAGAGGGTACGGAAGCGGTCCTTGATGCGGCGTCGGGCGCCGCGGCAGTACAGGTCCGCGAGGGCGTTGGCGCCCGGCGCGTCGACGCCTTTCTCCACGAGCCAGTGTGCGCGGACCACGACGGCGGTCATCACCATGAGCTCCGCGCCAACGTCGACGATCCGTCCGAGCACCGACTGCCTCTTCTCGAGCGCGGGCCCGAAGCGCACCATGGCGTGGAACGTCGAGCGGGCCAGCTTGCGGGCCGTGCGCTCCACGAAGCGGAGGTGCGTCGCGAGCGGTCCGAACTGGCTGTAGCGTGGCCAGGCGCTCCATCCCAGGAAGCGGGTCGGATACCACCATGCGTAGTGGAAGCCGGCGCGCACGGCGGCTTTCATCTTGGCGCCCAGGGACGCGCGCGGGTCCACGAGATCGCCGGCGACCCGGAGATGCGTGTCCACGGCCTCACGCGCGATGAAAAGGCGCATGATCTCCGAGGATCCCTCGAAGATCGTGTTGATGCGCATGTCCCGCAGATAACGCTCGATCGGGTACGGGACCTCTCCACGAGCCGCGAGCGAATCGTGCGTCTCGTAGCCCCGACCACCCCGGACCTGGAGCGCGTCGTTGATCAGGTCCCAGCCGAGCTCCGTGCCCCACATCTTGGCGATCGCCGCCTCGAGCCGGATGTCGAACTTGTCCGAGTCGGCCATGAGCGCGGTGAGCTCGACCACCGCCTCGAGGGCGAAGGTGTCCGCCGCCATCTTCGCGAGCATCTGCGCGATGGCGTCGTGCTGGCCCACGGGACGTCCCCACTGGACCCTGGAGCCCGCCCAGTCACGTGACATCTCGAGGGCGCCCTTCCCGGCGGCGGCGCAGAACGCCGGCAGCGCCAGGCGTCCGACGTTGAGGGTGATCAGGGCCAGCTTCAGCCCCTTGCCCTCGCCCCAGACGACGTTTTCCCGGGGGACCTTCACGTCGGTGAAGCGAATGATGCCGTTCGAGAGGCCCCGGAGTCCCATGAAGTGGCACTCACGGACGGTCTCGACGCCTTCCCACTCGGTCTCGACGACGAAGGCCGTGATCGGCTTCTTCTTGGAGCCCTCGGGCGCGGGGGTGCGGGCCATCACGATGATGATCTCCGCCCGGGGCCCGTTGGTGGTCCAGAGCTTCTCGCCGTTGAGGATCCAGTGGCTGCCGTCGTCGGAGAGCTCGGCCGTGGTCGCCATGTTGGCGGGGTCGGAGCCGACGTCGGGCTCGGTCAGGGCGAAGGCCGACAGCGCACCCTTCGCGAGCCTCGGGAGGTAGCGCTTCTTCTGCTCCTCGGTTCCGAACTTCTGGATCGGGCCCGGCACGCCGATGCTCTGGTGCGCCGAAAGGAAGGCACCCGTCGCGCCGCACCGGGAGGCCACGATCTCGAGCGCCCGGTTGTAGGTCAGCTGGGAGAAGCCGAGCCCGCCGTACTCCTCGGAGATCTTGATGCCGAACGCGCCCATCTCCGCGAGCCCGTCGAGCACCTCCTGCGGAACCCAACCGTCGCGGTCGTGCGCATCACCGTCGATGTGGTCACGGGCGAACGCCTCGAGTCGCTCCAGGAACCCGGCGGCGCGTGCCTGCTCGTCCGGATCGGGCTCGGGATGGGGATGGACGAGGCCCAGATCGAAGCGTCCCTCGAAGAGCGCCCGCGCGAAGCTCTTCTTCTCCCAGTCCTGTTCTCTCGCGCCTTCCGCGACTTCCCTGGACTCGAGCTCCGACGCCAGCTTGTTCTGTTCGGACATAGCCATCTCCTCCGCTCGGACGGGCCCGCTCCACAAGCGCCGGCCCATGCCGGAAATCTAACAAAAGGGATGGCTTTGGGGGCCTCCCGGGAACCGATCAGCGGGCCGGCGAAGCACCGGCCGGTTGGGCGCACAGGAAGGCCTCGATCTCGTCGGCCCGTCGCTCGGCGTCTTCCTCTCCGATCTCCATCAGCGCCCGCAGGAAGTCCGGCTGGAAGAGGATCAGGCTCAGGAAGTCCGGGCTGCGCGTCTGTCGCGTGCCCAGGCCTCGGGTGAGGAAGCGGAACGCCCGCGGGAGCGTCGCCTCGTAGTCGCCCGCCAGCTTGCCCAGGTCACGGGACGGACGGAGGGTCAGAAGGCTGACGGGCGCGAGCCCTTCGCGGCGCTCGGGCGGCAGCTGCCGGATGAGCCGGTTGAGCCGCTCGAGCCGTATGGCGTCGTGGTCCAGCAGATCCAGGAAGATCGAGTTGGTCAGCACACCCATCACCTGCGCCGGCGGCGGATACCCGTGGACGGTGGGCGTCTCCGCTTCCGCGTCCGAGCGGTCGTACCGCGTCGAGATGGCCAGGATTCTGCGGGCGCCCAGGTGGAGCGCCGGAGAGAGGGGCGCGGTCAGACGTATGCCTCCGTCGCCGTACCACCCGCCGCCGATGCGCACCGCGGGGAAGAAGAGCGGCAGAGCCGCGGATCCCATGATGTGCTCGACCCCGATCGTCGTCTTGCGGGAGGTCCGCTGGGGGCGTTCCCATTCCTTGATGTCCGAGCCCTGCACCCAGGTCACGGATTGACCCGTCGAGTAGCTCGACGTGCTGATGGCGACGGCCTTCAGGCATCCGTTTTCCAGGTTGTAGCGGATGCCGGTGAGCTCACCGTCCACCGCGTGGAGCACTTCCGTCAGGTACTGCCGGAGGGGCTCGGTGTTGACGAGGCCCTTGACCGGATCGTGCGTGCCGGCGCCGCCCGAGACGAGCTGGCGAAGCCAGCGAAGCCCGTTCACGAAGAGGGTCTTCGAGTCGACCCGGAAGACATCCTCGATGGTGAGGTGCCCCCAGAGATGGCCCAACTCGTCCATCGCCTGGAGGAACGTCCCGTGGTGCGACGCGAGCAGCGCCGCGTTGATCGCTCCCGCGGACACCCCCGTGACGTACGGGACGCAGAGATCCGGGAAGCGGCGGGCGATCGAGCGTAGCACGCCGACCTGGTAGGCCGCGCGTGCGCCTCCTCCACCCATCACGATGCCGAGGTCGTCGGGACGTGGGCAGGGCGGTCGGTCGGACGCGGGCTCGAGCGGCGGCAGCGGAGCCAGTTCTCGGACGGCCGGGGTCACCCGACGATCGGTCTCCCGATCGCGAGAATCCCCGTCGCGACCATCCCCAGGACGATGACCGTGCCCACCAGGTGCGGCATGTACGTGCGCTCCTCGACGGGGCGGCGCTTCATCACGGCGGACACGACGTGCGCGACCACGACCGCCAGGATCATGGTCACGATGTGTCCGCCGAGCTGCGGATAGAACGTGCCCACGAAGAGAGTGGCGAGTCCGAGGAGCGCCGTCAGGTCGATCGACATGACGAAGAGGAACGACAGCATGCGCATCGTCTTGTCGTACGGGCGCTTGGTGAGCACGCCGTACGCCGCGTAGCCGATGACCAGGAGCCCTGCGAGCAGCACCAGGTAGCGGAAGCCGGAATGAGCTTGGAACAGGATCATGTGCGCGGGTCCGATGGAGTCGGGCGGAAGGTATGTGGGGTGGCGGGCAAGCGGTTCATGCGGGCCTGTTAACCCTCGGCCGGAGACGTTGTGCCGTCCGGGGCGTCCGGCGGTCTCCCGCCGCCCCGGGCGCGGGAGAGGGCGTCACGCACGAGAGCGCGGACCTCCTCGTCCATGTCGTCCGCGCTCAGCATCCATTCGAGATACGACGGATCGGAGCTCGCGACCTCGTCGAGCGGGCGCCCCGAGTGCTTGCCGCGTCGGAAGGCACGGCCCTGGTCCGGTCCGGTGAACCATCGCTCGGCCTCGGTGCGAACCGGAGCGTACTCGTCGCAGTAGGCGTGGAGGCCATCGAGGTCCCGGGGGAGCTCGGCATAACGCTCCAGCTGCGCTCCGAGCACCGCGGCGGACGTGCGAATGTCACCGAGCGCGGTGTGGGCTTCCTCGTGCTCCCGCCCCAGATAGAAACGTGCCGCCGCGGACAGGTCGCGGGGCTCCTCCCGGTGGAAGATGTTCTGGACGTCCACGATCCGCCGCCCTTCGAGCGAGAACGGCACCCCGCATCGCTTGAATTCCGCGAGCAGCATGGGGACGTCGTAGCGCCTGACGTTGAATCCGCTCAGGTCGCACCCCTCCAGGATACGCGCCAGGCCCCGCGCCCGGCGGCAGAAGGGCTCCTCGTCGGCGACGTCCGCGTCGGAGATACCGTGCACGGCGGTCGCCTCCGGCGGGATCGGCATCTCGGGGTTGAACCGCCGGACACGTTCGAGCACGTCGCCGTGCGGCGTCATCTTGATGAGCGCCAGCTCGACGATACGGTCCTTCTTGAGGTCGAGTCCGGTGGTCTCCAGGTCGAAGAAGACCAGCGGACGGTCGAGATCGAACGGTAGCTTCATGGCAATGGTCGAGGAGCATGCAAACACGCAAAGGTAGCGCAGCGGCCGGAGCGTCGCAGCCCGACGTGGACACGCGTCGGGAGGGACGGTAGCGTCGTGGCATGACCGACACGATGCGCGCGATCCGCATGCGGGAGCCCGGCGGGCCCGACGTCCTGGAGCTCGTCACCGTGCCTCGTCCCGAGCCGGCCGCTGGCATGCTCCGGGTCCGGGTGGGGGCGTCGGGGGTGAACCGCGCCGACCTCCTGCAGAGGCTCGGACGGTACCCGGCGCCCGACGGGTATCCTCAGGACATCCCGGGGATGGAGTTCGCCGGCGTCGTCGACGCCGTGGGCGAGGGTGTGGACGGGGCGTGGGTCGGGCGCGAGGTCATGGCCATCACGGGCGGGGGTGCCTACGCGGAGCACGTGACGGTCCACGAAGGCGAGGTCGTGCCCGTTCCGGACGGACTCGACCGGGTGGAGGCGGCGGCGATCCCCGAGGTGTTCATGACCGCGTTCGACGCGGTCTTCCTCCAGGCCGGCCTCCGGGTCGACGAGTGGCTCCTCGTGCACGCGGTGGGGAGCGGCGTGGGCACGGCCGCCGTCCAACTCGCTTCGCGGGCCGGAGCGCGCGTGATCGGGACCTCCAGAACGGCCGACAAATTGCGCGCCGCCGAGGAGCTCGGCATGGCGCACGGCGTGCCGGGGGACGACGCGTGGCCGGACGTGGTCCTGAACGCCACCTCCGGACGGGGCGTGGACGTGGTGCTCGACCTCGTCGGCGGGCCGTATCTAGCCGGGAACCAGCGCGTGGTCGCGACGGGAGGGCGGCACGTGGTCGTCGGCATCCCGGGCGGCGCGAAGGCGGAGGTGGACCTCGGCCTCCTCATGCGGAAACGGGCGACGCTCCGCGGGACCGTGCTGCGCTCCCGCTCGCTCGATGAGAAGGTGGCGCTGGCGCGCGCCTTCGAGCGTGACGTGCTGCCGGGCTTCCAGGACGGGACCCTCCGTCCGGTCGTCGACCGGGTCTTTTCCGCGGAGGAGGCCGCCGAGGCGCACCGGCACATGGAAGCCAACCGGAATTTCGGGAAGATCCTGCTCCGCTGGTGAAGTCGGCCGGCTAGTGTCCCGAGTCAGAAGTTCGTCGGCATTCGAGCGCCGCGGCATCCGCCGCGGCCGCGTTGCTCCTCCTCGACGTAGCGGTGCTATGCCTCGTCGTCGCGCCTCGCCGCGACGGCGCCGCAGCGCTCTCGGTGCGCAACGAACTCCTGACTCGGGACACTAGATCGCGCCTTCCTCGGAGGACCCTTCCAGTCCGAGCGCCTCGAGAACCAGGCGGCTCTGCTGCTTCACGTGGTCACGGCTCTTGCCTTCGGCCGGGCTCGCCCGCTCGGGACGCGCCGTGTAGGACAGCGACACCTTCCGGGGGACGAGTGGGCGGAGACGGGGACCGACGTAGGTCAGCGCGCCCATGTTGCGCGGCTCCTCCTGCACCCACACGACCTCTTTCAGATTCGGGTACGATGCGAGGAGCGCCCCGAGCTGCTCGTCCGGGAACGGGTAGAGGAGCTCCATCCGCCCCACCGCGACCGCGTCGGCCTCGTCCCGACGGTCGTGTCCGGCGATGTCGTAGTAGATCTTGCCCGTGCAGAGGACGAGACGGGTCACCTTGTCGGGATCCGTCACCCTCGGGTCCGGCAGCACGTGGCGGAACGTCCCTTCCGTGAGCTCCGAGACCTTCGAAGTCGCCATCGGATGCCGTAGCAGGCTCTTGGGCGTCATGACGATCATCGGGCGCTCCGGGCGGCGGAGGGCCTGCCTGCGGAGCAGGTGGAAGAACTGCGCCGGTGTCGTCGGATACGTCACCCGCATGTTGTCTTCGGCGCAGAGCTGGAGAAACCGCTCGAGCCGGGCGCTCGAATGCTCCGGCCCCTGACCCTCGTACCCGTGCGGCAGCAGCAGCGTCAGGCGGGAGTGTTGCCCCCACTTGGTCAGGCCGGACGACATGAACTGGTCGATCATGACCTGCGCGACGTTGACGAAGTCGCCGAACTGCGCCTCCCAGAGCACGACGTCGTTCCCGGCTCCGACCGAATAGCCGTACTCGAAGCCGACGACCGCCGTCTCCGTCAGCGGGGAGTTGTAGACCTCCAGGCGGGTGTCGGAGACGCCGCGGAGCGGAACGACCTCTTCTCCCGTCTCCGAATCGTGTAGCACCAGGTGGCGGTGGCTGAACGTGCCGCGCTCCGCGTCCTGGCCGGAGAGACGGACCGGGATCCCGTCGATGAGCAGGGTTCCGAACGCGAGCGCCTCGGCGTGACCCCAGTCGATGGCGCGGTCGACCGAAAACTCGTTCGCGCGGCGGGAGAGCTGTCGCCAGAGCTTGTCGTGTGGCTTGAAGCCGTCCGGCACCGTGAGGCTCGTCTTGTTGATGTGCTCGAGCACTTCGAACGGCACCCCGGTCGACTCCGGACGGACGATGTCGTCGGGCGTCTGGTCGCGTTCCGGGTCGCGCTCGGTGTCGGCGAGGCTCTCCGCGGCGCCCTCGCCGGATGCGAGCCGCTCGCGGACGTTGTCCTGAGCGGACCGGAGCGTGTTGGAGATCTCCTCGACGAGCGACGTCGCGTCGGCCTCGGTGATCGTCCCATCGGCGACCAGCCGCTCGGCGTAGAGGGCCCGGACGGTCGGGTGCTGGGCGATCTTGCGGTAGAGGACGGGCTGCGTGTAGGCCGGCTCGTCTCCCTCGTTGTGCCCGAAGCGCCGGTAACCGACGAGGTCGATCACGAAGTCGTCCCCGAACTCCTTGCGGTACGACATCGCCAGGCGCATGGCGGCGAGACAGGCCTCGGGGTCGTCGGCGTTCACGTGCACCACCGGGATCCCGTATCCCTTCGCCAGATCGCTCGCGTAATGGGTCGAGCGGGCGTCGCTCGGATCGGTAGTGAAGCCGACCTGGTTGTTCACGATGACGTGCACCGTGCCGCCCACGTCGTAGCCCTGGAGGCGGGCCATATTCAACGCCTCGGCCACGACGCCTTCGGCGGCGAACGCCGCGTCGCCGTGCATGAGCACGGGTACGACCGCGCTGGTGTCGAGAGCGGCGTCCTTCGAGTTGCTCGTGAACTGGTGCGAGCGGGCGATGCCCTGCACGACCGGGTTCACGAACTCGAGGTGGCTCGGGTTCGGCGCCAGCGACACGTCGATCGACTCGTCCTGGCTGAAGACCCTTCGACCGCGTCCACCGTGGTGGTACTTCACGTCGCCGGTGCCGCCCACGTCGAGCTGGCCGCCCTTGTAGGACGGACCTTCGAACTCGGCGAGGAGCTCGTCGTACGAGACGCCGACCGTGTGCGTCAGGATGTTCAGGCGGCCCCGATGGGCGGCACCGATCACGACTTCCCTTCCACCGTGCTCGGCGGCCATGTGGATGGCCAGATCGAGCATCGGAATGAGGGTGTCGTTCCCCTCGATGGAGAAGCGCTTCTGGCCCAGGTACGCCTTGTGGATGAACTGCTCCAGCCCTTCCACCTGGGTCAACCGGTGGAGGAGCTCCTTCTTCTCGTCGTCGGAGAGGGCTGCGGTGTGCGCACCCTCCTCGACCTGCTTCCACAGCCAGGAGACCTTCACGTGGTCGTCCATGTGCTCGAATTCGTAGCCGATCGAGCCGGCGTAGATCTCGCTGAGATCACGTAGCGCGTCGGCCACCGACATGTCGTCGTCGGCGTCGTCGAGGATGAGCGAAGCCGGGAGCTCGGCGAGCTCCTCCATCGACGTGCCGAAGAACGCCGGGGAGAGCTGGGGATGCCCGGGCGGCTCGGTGCCCAGCGGGTCGATGCGGGCGAGCTGGTGGCCGTGGTCGCGGAACGCCTGCACGAGGGCAGTGGCTCGCGAGATCGCCGGGAGCGCCTTGCGGAGCATGTCGGCGGCCTCGTCGGAGAGCTCCGCATGCTCGGCGCGGACGACGGCGGCGCGTGGCGCGGGGGCTTCCGCGGTGGGCGCCGCCGGTTCCGGGTGGCCGTTCAGCTGGTCCGGTCGGAGGAGTCCCTCGGCGATGGCCTGGGCCCCTCCATCGGCGAAGAGGCGACGCCACTCGGTCGGCACGGCGTCGGGGTTGCGGGCGAACTGCTCGTACATCGCCTGCGCATATGCGGCGTTCAAGCTGTCGAAAAGCGTGTCGTCCATCATCCTGTGCGACCGCAGGGGGTCGTCTGGTGCGACCCCGGAGGGTCGTCTCGAGAAGGCGGGGATGCAGGGTATCCCCGTAAGGTACCGCATTCCGGGCGTGCGTTCGAGTGCGTCCGAGCGGATCGTTATTACCTTCGGTTTCCGTGAACCCCGAAGGAGACCTATGAGCCGGAGAGACCGCGTGCGTGGGAGTGTTCGCACCGTCCGGGAGATCCCCGCGACGGGGCTGCCGGCCGTCGTGCATCCGGAGTGGGCGCGGAGCTTCCCCTGGCTCGTGCAGGGCACCACGGTCAGAGGGGGCGACGGGGCGTTCGACCTGCGGCTCTTCGGTCCGGATGGGGGGAGATTGCCAGTCGGGAACGGGGAACGGGTGGAATCGACGCCCGAGGCCTGGGGCCGGCTACTCGGGTGGAGCGGCTGCGAGGCGGTGGCCCACGCTCGCCAGGTTCATGAAGACACGGTTCGGAGCCACGGACCTCTCGGAGGCCATGGGCTCCAGCTCGTACCGGACTGCGACGGTCACTTCACGGCCGTACCCGGGGTCCTGCTCGCGGTCGCTGTCGCGGACTGCGTTCCGGTGTCGGTCGTCGACCCCGAGCGGCGCGAGGTCGCGCTCCTGCATGCCGGATGGCGCGGGGTGGCGGCCGGGGTGCTCGAGCGGGGGCTCGCCGTCTTTCGGAGCCGGGGAAGCCCTCCCGACGGGCTGCACCTCCATCTCGGGCCGTCGATCTGCGGCGCATGCTACGAGGTGGGCGGCGAGGTCTTCGCCGGGCTCGGCCTGCCGGCGCCCGAGCGCCCCGAGCCGATCGACCTGAGGGCCGTTCTGGCCGATCGAGCGGTCGAAGCCGGGCTCGCGGCGGATCGGGTCACGGTCTCCGAGCACTGCACGCTCTGTGGGGACGGGGGCTTCCACTCCCACAGGGGCGGCGACGCGGGGCGTCAGGTCGGCTTCCTCGGTGTCCGCCCGTGAGCGATGCGTCGGATGGGCCCGGCGAGCGGCCTGGCCCGGGTGGGTCGACGGGTGGCTCCGGTGGCGCGGCGGGACCGTGGCCGGGCCTCTGCGCCGGCTGCGCCCACCACCGCGTGATCGAGAACCGCCGGGGTTCCCGCTTCCATCTGTGCGAGAAGTCCAGGGAGGACCCGCGCTTTCCGAAGTATCCGCCGATACCGGTGCTCCGGTGTGCTGGTTACCTGCCACATAACCCCGCCGGCGAGGTGCCCGGCACCGACTGAGCCGCCCGTCCGGACGCACCTGTTATCGTTCGATGCAGTTCCAGACTTCGACAACCCAGCGTTCTTGGAGGAAGTATGAGCGAGCCGGTCTACGTGTCCCGCTCGAAGGTCCGGAAGATCGCGGGCGTCCACCGCCGGGCGACCCTGCACGACGGCACCGAGGTGGAGTTCGGCGTCCACGGTCCGGTGAAGGCGGCGTACGGCCTCGACGACGAGCCCGATCTGCCGCTGCCGGTCGACTACCTCGTCGCGGCGGCCGCCGGCTGACTACTCGGGACACTCAATGGCGCACTGGAGGTGCGCGGGATCCCGATGGCCCCCGATGCGATCGACGCTCGGGCTGAAGGCATCAACGAGCTGGTGGACAAGGTCGTCGTCCTGACGCGCATCCACGTGCACTACACGCTGCGGCTGCCGGCGGGCGCGCCCCGCGACAAGGTCGATCGGGCGCTGGAGACTCACGTGTCGAAGTGTCCGACCGCGAAGTCGCTCGAGGGCGCGGTCGAGGTCACCTGGAGCGCGGATCTCATGTAGCTCTTCGCCAGGGTCCGCATCTCCCTGCTCAACGTCAGATGGAGCTCGCGGATCTCGTCCATGCTCCACGCGAACGACGCGATCCGGTCCGTCACCTCGAGGAAGGCCCGCACGCGCTCGGTGCGCTCCTCGGACCAGCGCGCCAGCGCCCCCGCCTCACCGGACACGACGGCGTCGGCCAACAGCTCGGCTTCGCGGAAGGCGTCGGTGATGCCGTGGGCCGTGATGGGGTCGCGGAAGTAACCGGCGTCTCCGACCAGCGCCCATCCGGGGCCGTGTCCCTCCCGGATGAAGCCCGGGACGCCCGGGAACGCCCGGTGCACCGTGGGCTCGCCCGGCGTGCGCTCCAGCCGCGCGGCGAGCTCCGGTACGCACTCCGAAAGGAGTCGGCGATGGAGACCCGCGAGACCACCGGCCCGCTCGGCCTCGAACCGCGCCTGGGGCATCGAGGTGAAGACGCACGCCCGATTCCCGTTGGTCGGGATGGCGCCCACGCTGACGCCGGGCCGGTATGCCCACACGTAGCCCTCGAGGCCGGGGTCGGGCAGATAGGCGTACGCGGTCGCGGCGGCGTGCTCGGCTTGGAGCGTCGTTTCGGCCCCGACGAGGCGGGCGACGCGGGAGCGGATCCCGTCGGCGCCGATCACGAGGTCGGCTCGGACGGAGGCGTGCCGACCGTCCGTCGAGGACAACTCCGCTCCCACCACGGCCCCGGATCGACGGATGAGGCCGGTGACGGACCATCCGAGGCGGACCTCCGCGCCGTGCGCGCGGGCGCCTTCCTGGAGCGCCGGGTCGAGCACGGTGCGCCTGGGCGCGTACAGCGCGTCGATGCCGTCACGCGGGACGATGTCGATGTCGATGCGCTCCTCGGGCACCGCCGTGTCGCCGTACACGAACGAGGTCCTGCGCACGGGTGGCGTGCCGGCGGCCACGATGGGCCGGAGCAGATCCCATCTGCCGAGCCGTGACACCGCGTCCCGCATGAGCGCGTGGGTCGAGAGCGTGTCGCTTCCGGGACGTTGCGGGTCCACCACGAGCACCCGGAGCCCGCTCCGCGCGAGTAGCATCCCGGTGGCGGCGCCGGCGCAGCGGGCCCCCGCGACGACGACGTCGTAGTGGTCCGCGATGTCCGCGTCGTGGCCGGCGGCCGGCTCCTTGGGCTGCTCCGACATGTGTCCGCCTCCTCAGGCAGTCGCCCGGACGGAGCGCCGCTCGATGCGCCGCGTCAGGATGTGGGTCGTGAGGTCGAGCGCGTCCTGGCCCGCGCCGTCGATGAAGCTCGACTTCCGGCGTCTCAGGAAGCGGAGTCCCATGACGTAGAGACCGGGCACGGGCGTTACGCCGCCCACGTGCCGGATCTCCCCGCCGGGGTCGAGCACCGGGATCTCGAGCCAGTCGTAGTTGCGGGCGTAGCCGGTCGCCCACAGCACGCTCAGGATTCCCTCGGCCGCGAGGTCGATGCGGTCGGGAGACGTGAGGAGTGGGGTGGGCGTGAAGGGTGGAGCCGGGGGAACGGACCCCTCCATGCCCCGCTCCCGGATGAACGCGTCGATCCGCTCCCGTAGGCGGGCGAGCTTCACGTCCGCGGCCACGGTGACCTCGATGAGGTCGTCACCGAGGTGGACCGTGGAGCCGTCGGCTCCGAGCACGCGGCCGACCACACGCACTCCCTGGCCCATCAGCGTCGCGAGGTCGAGGTCGCGCCCCTCGGGCGAGCCGACGAGCTGCAGGGAGGGCTGCTCGGTCGACGCACGGAGGTCGGCCACCTGGTCCGCCCGCTCGTCGAAGACGCCCATGCCGTCGAGCCACCACAGGATGTCGCGCCCGCGGTATCGCCTCGGCAGGCGCGTGTGACGCCCTACGGCTAGCGTCACCTGGCGCCCGGACGCCTGTAGCTCCGCCGCGAGCTGGATTCCGGTAGCGGAGGCTCCGACGACCAGGACGCCGCCTGGCGGGAGAGCGGCCGCGTTCCGGTAACGCGTGGAGTCGGTTTGCACGACTGTCCGCGGGAGGCGGTCCGCGAGCCTCGGGATCCTGGCCCGTTGGCAATCCCCGGTGGCGACGACGACGTGGTCCGCCAGCCAGCTGCCGTCACTCGTGGCGACCAGGAAGCGGTCTTCGAGCAGTCGAACCGAGCGGACCTCGACGCCCGTCACGAGCGGCGCCGGGAACGAGGCCGCGTACCCTTCCAGATAGGTGACGACTTCGCGCCAGGGCATGTAGCCCTCGGCGTCCGGCCCCTCGTATCGCCAGCCGGGGAGGCGAGCCTGCCACCGCGGCGTGAGGAGCCGGAGCGAATCCCACGACGCCCGTCGCCACCGGTCCGCGACCCCGCCGCGTTCCAGCACGACGTGCTCGACGCCGGCGTCCGTGAGGGTTCGACTCATGGCGAGGCCGGACTGGCCTCCGCCGATGACCAGGGTGTCGATGCGTCTCATGGGACGGGCCGTGGCTGCGGATGGCGGAGCGGGGGGAGACGAGAGGCGGAGGCGGGAGACCGGCCGGAGACGTTCCTCCGGCCGGCGCTCCGGCCGGTCCAACCTCAGGCCACGTCGACGTTGATCTCGACGGGCACCGAGTTGGTGATGATGTCGAACACCGCGGAGCGGGAGCGCGACTGCTCGACGATCTTGCGGAGGGTCGCCTCGTCGGCGTCGCCCTCGATGCGGAAGTCCACGCGGATCCGCTCGTAGCCGTTCCGAACCTCGTCGGAGAGGCCCAGGATGCCCTGGATGTCGATCTCACCCTCGATGGTGGCTTCGACAGACTTCAGGGTGACGCCGCGAGCGGCGGCGATGTTGCCGATGCCGGCGGTGAGGCAGGAGCCGAGCCCGGCGAGGACGAGCTCGACCGGGAGTGGAGCGTTGTCCGCGCCGACGAGGACCTGGGGGTGGTCGGCGTCGACGATGAACTCACGCACGTGCTCGTGCTCGCCGCCCGCGCCGTAGAACGACTTGATGGAGCTGCGGCTGTGCGTGCCCGATTGCCAGGTGGTCGTCGAGCGGAAGCGGAACGCCGCGAGCTCGCGCTGGTTGTCGACCGCGTTGATGGTGGCGAACAGGGTGGGGGTATCGACTCCGTTGAGTGGGCCGCGGGCGGGCCGCTCGAGGGTTGCTTCCGACATGTTGGTGTCCTCCGTGGTAGGGTTCTGGCCGGGGGCCTCGCCTCCGTCCGTATCGGGGATACAGGGTTCTCCGTCGGACGGGCTCACGCGTGTTGTCGGGACCGTCGGTCGCCCCTATCGTGGCGGTATGGACAAGCGTATCGACGCGGCGGACATCACCCGTCTGCTGGATGCGGCGACGGACGGGCGGCCCGAGGCTCTCGACGAGGTCTTCGAGGTGGCGTATCCGCGGCTGCGGGAGATCGCCCACGCACGGAGACGCGGTTGGCGGGGGTCCGACACGCTCAACACGACCGGGCTGGTGCACGAGGCGTATATGAAGCTCGCCGCCGGAGGTCCGGGGTCGTACGAGAACCGCGGGCACTTCTTCGCCACAACTGCGCGCGCCATGCGTCAGGTGCTCATCAACTACGCCGAGAAGCAGACGGCCCAGAAGCGTGGTGGTGGGCGGAGCGACGTGACCCTCTACGAGGGCGACGCCGTCACGGACGACGCGCTCGACGAGCTGCTGTCGCTCGACGAGGCGCTGAAGCGGCTCGAGGCGGTGGACGAGCGCCAGGCCGGTGTCGTGGAATGCCTGTTCTTCGCCGGTCTGAGTGTGGCCGAGACGGCCGAGGCGATGGAAGTCTCGCCGGCCACGGTCAAGAGGGACTGGGCGGCGGCGCGTGCCTGGCTCTACCGCGAGATGAACGAGTCGCCGGACTCGCCAGAGCCCCACGACTGAACCTCCCGGCCGGGCCGTCCCCTTCGGACGCGGCGTCCATGCCAGGGGGCTCCTCCCCTCGCGCACCGCTATCCTAGATTTCGATGGTGTCGGTCGTGGGCCGACGTTCCGTCGGTCTCGCCATGCAACGAAGACGGGCTCAAAGGGATACCACTGATGATGAAGACCTCCTTGACCGCGATCTCGCTCCTCGTGCTCACGGCCGGCCAGGCCACGGCACAGACGTTCCCGACCGACGATCCGGTGATCCGGGCGATGTGGGAGGAGGGGATGGAGCAGGGCTCGCAGGCGTTCGACCTCGCCCAGGCCCTGGTCGATTCGATCGGGCCGCGCCTCATGGGCTCGCCGGCCTACGAGGAAGCCGCGGATTGGCTCATCGAGCAGTACGAGGCATGGGGCGTCGAAGCCGAGCGCCAGCAGTACGGGACGTGGATCGGGTGGGACCGGGGCTACACGCACATCGATCTGGTCGCTCCCCGCGTCCGCACGCTCGAGGGGATGATGCTGGCATGGAGCCCGGGAACCGATGGGCCGGTCGAGGCCGACGTCGTGCAGATGCCCCGCTTCGACAGCGCCGCGGACTTCGAAGCCTGGCTCCCGACCGTCGAGGGGAGCATGGTCGGCATCTCGCTTCCCGAGCCGACCTGCCGTCCGAACGAGTCGTGGGAGCAGTGGGCTACCGAAGAAGCCTACCAGGAAATGGAGGCGGCCCGCGACCGGGGGCGTGCCGCCTGGCAGGCGTCGCTGCGCGCGATCGGGTCGGACTACGTCGAGCGCATCGAAGCGGCGGGAGCGGTGGGTCTGCTGACCGCGCGATGGTCCGAGGGGTGGGGCGCCGACAAGATCTTCAGCGCGCCGTCCCGGACCATCCCGGGCCTGCACCTCGCGTGCGAGGACTACGGACTCGTGGCGCGCATGGCCGAGCGCGGCCAGGGTCCGCGCATCCGGCTCGACGCACGGGCGGAGTTCCTGGGTGACGTCCCGGCGTTCAACGTCGTCGCACGCATTCCCGGAACAGAGCTCCCGAACGAGTACGTCGTGCTGAGCGCCCACCTGGACTCCTGGGACGGCGCGTCCGGCGCCACCGACAACGGTACCGGCACCATCATGATGATGGAGGCCATGCGCATCCTGCGTGAGACCTATCCGAATCCGCGCCGCACGATCCTGGTCGGGCACTGGGGCGGGGAGGAGCAGGGGCTCATCGGCTCCACCGCGTTCGCGGCCGACAACCCGGACGTCGTGGACGGGCTGCAGGCCGCGTTCAACCAGGACAACGGGACCTGGCGCATCGACTTCATCCGCATGCAGGGCTTCACCGGAGCGGGGGCCCACTTCGGCCGCTGGTTCTCGAAGATCCCCGGCGAGATCACCGGACATATCGAGCTGGACATCCCGGGCGTGCCGGAGGTCGGCGGGAGCGACCATATGTCGTTCATCTGCGTGCCGTCGCCAGGCTTCCGCCTGCAGTCCAACTACCCCGACTATCGACAGTACACCTGGCACACGAACCTCGACACGTTCGACAAGATCGTGTTCGCGGATCTACGCAACAACGCGACACTGGCGGCCATGCTCGCCTACATGGCTTCCGAGGACCCGGATCGGGTTCCGAGCGACACGAGGGTGCTGCCGTCCGACCCCGCTCCGGGGACGCCGAGTAGCTGGCCCCAGTGCCGCGCGCCGCGCCGCAGCTTCAACTGAATCGTCCCGGATCGGGACCGACATCGTCACGAAGCGCTCACCTGGAGGGGAGCAGCACATGTTGAACCGAGAGCAGCTGATCGACCTGTACCGGACCCATCGTGAAGAGAACGTGCTCAGCGTCTACGTGGACGGGGACGGCCACGACCCGGCCCAGCGCCGCGCCTGGACCGTCGAGTTCGAGCAGCGGCTCTCGAAGGAGCGGGCACGGGTCGAGGCCGAGAGCCCGGACCAGGTCGACGCCTTCGACCGGGCCAGGGAGTTGGTGCAGGACAAGCTCCGTCGCTACGGTGCTTTCCTCCCCGCCCGCGGGTGGGCGGGCTTCGCTACTCCCGAGGCGCTGCATTACGCAGAGGAGCTACCGGTGCCCATGCCCCACCTGGTGCGCTGGGAGCGCGGCCTGCGCGCGGCCCCCTACGTCAGGGCGCTGAAGCAGGACCGCATGGTCGTGGCCGTCCTCGTGGACAGCCGCAAGGCCCGCGTCTTCACCTACCGGAACGGGGAGCTGCACGAGCGCGCGGACCTCCTGGCGGATGTCGACATCGGAGAGCCGGGCGAGTCGAGCTCCTCCAAGCGTGCTTCGACGCACACGGGCACCCACGGCGAGACCGGGACCGACGCGGCGCAGCGGGCGCTCGAGAAGAGCGCGTCGGATCTCCAGGCGAGGCTGGTCGAGGTCGTCGCGGAGTTCGCCGGGCGTGACGGCTACGTGGTGCTGGGCGGCATCGCCGAGCGTGAGACCGCTGTCGCGGCACAGCTCGAGAAGATGGCCGACCGGCTCATCGTGGTGCCGTCGATGCACCTCGCCATGAGCGAAGCGGAGGTGCGGGCCGCCGTGGAGACCGCCGCTTCGGAGATCAGCCGGAGGAGGCAGGGCGAGCTGCTCGGTGCGGTGATGGACATGGCCCGCTCCGGCGGCAAGGGAGCGCTCGGCGTGCAGGCCACCGAGGACGCGCTGCGCGGGGTTCAGGTCGAGACTCTGTTGTTGACCCGGGGCTTCCGTGAGCGCCACCCGGACCTGGCGGACCACTTCGTCGGTACGGCGTTCGAGCAGGGCGCCAGCGTCGAGGAGCTCTCGGGCGAGAGCGCGGACCGCCTGGACGACGAGGCCGAGGGAGTAGCCGCGAGGCTGCGCTTCACCGCTTGAGTCGGAAGGGACCCGGGTTCGCCGGCGCCGCGGCGCCCCGGGTCCCTGAAGGGCGAGATGCGCCGGAGCCCGGTACCGTGACGGCGTGGCACGCCCTTTCGGTGGACGAGGTGCTGCGGGAGGTGGAGGCCGACGGGGGCGGCCTCGGCGCGGACGAGGCCGCCCGCAGGCTCGAGCGGTACGGCCCGAACAGCCTCAGGCCGCAGAAGCCCGTGTCGGCGTGGGCGATCTTCAAGCACCAGCTTTCGAGCGTGGTCGCGTGGCTTCTCGTGGTCGCCACGGGTGTGGCGCTCGCGATCGGGGACGCCGTCGAAGCGATCGCGATCGGTATCGTGCTGGCGATCAACGTGATCGTCGGCTTCTGGACCGAGTGGCGAGCACGCATCGCGGTCGACGCGCTCGGTCGACTCCAGGTGGAAGAGGCGGAGGTGCTCCGCGACGGGCACCGGGTGAAGATCGACGCGGCCGAGCTGGTGCCGGGCGACGTGGTCGTGCTTTCGGAAGGCGCCCGGGTGCCTGCGGACGCACGCCTCCTCGAGGCGAGCGAGCTGAGCATCGACGAGGCTCTCCTCACCGGTGAGTCGATGCCGGTTCTGAAGTCAGTGGAGCCCGTCGCGGAGGAGCGGTCCGGCGATACGGGCGTGGGGGACCGCACGTCGATGGTGCTCAAGGGCACCACTGTGGCCCGAGGGTCGGGGACGGCCGTCGTAGTGGCGACGGGGACGGCGACCGAGGTCGGCAAGATCGGCGAGCTCGTGGGGACCCTGGAGCATGAGCCGACGCCCATCGAGCGTCGGCTGGACGTTCTGGGGCGTCGGCTGATCTGGATCACCCTCGGAGTCGCGCTCCTCGTCATCGCGGTCGGCCTGGCCGGCGGGCGCGATCCGTGGCTGGTGGTCGAGACGGGCCTCGCCCTGGCGATCGCGGCCGTACCCGAAGGGCTGCCGGTCGTGGCCACCATTACGCTGGCCGTCGGGATGTGGCGCATGGCCAAGAGGAATGCGCTCGTGCGACGTCCGCCGGCTGTCGAGGCCCTCGGGTCGGCGACGGTCGTCTGCGCCGACAAGACCGGAACGCTGACCAGCGGACGGATGACCGTGACGTCCCTGCTCTCGGCCGAGGGACGGGTGGACGTGGACGGCGAGGGCCCGCCCTTCGAAGGCTTCCGGAAGCTCGTTCGCTCGGCCGTGCTGGCCAACGAGGGCACGCTCGAGCGCGTGGAGGGCCAGTGGAAGGGCGTCGGTGACCCGACGGACGTCGCCCTGCTCCGGCTCGGCATGGAGCAGGGGCTGGACCGGGACGAGCTCGTCTCCGAGGCCCCCGAGGTCGCTCGCCTCCCGTTCTCGAGCGCCCGCATGCTCATGGCCAGCTTCCATCGGCGGGACGGCGGTCCGGTCGAGATCCATGTGAAAGGAGCCACCGACCGGGTGCTCCCACGCTGCGACCGGCGGTTGGGCGCGGATGGGGAGGAGCCGCTCGACGAGACGCTCCGTGAAGAGCTCCGCGGGGAAGAGGAGGCGCTGGCCGCCGAAGGGCTCCGTGTTCTTACGGTGGCGACCGGCACGACGGACGAGGGGGGAGCCGGGAGCGAGTCCGCGTTGCAGGGCCTCACGCTGCTCGGTTTCGTCGGATTGATGGACCCTCCGGCCGAAGGGGTCGAGGACGCGATCGAAGGCTTCCGGGCCGCGGGGATCCGCGTCGTGATGATCACCGGGGACCAGCCGGCCACGGCGCGTTCGATCGCCGAGCGACTCGGGATGCTGGAGGCCGGGGGACGCGTGGTCCGGGGAAGCGAGCTGTCGGCCATGGACGAAGCGGAGCTCCGGGAGGTCGCAGGGGAGGTGTCGGTCTTCGGCCGGGTCAGCCCGGGGGACAAGCTGCGGATCGTGGAGGCGCTGCTCGCCCGTGGCGAGGTGGTGGGGATGCTCGGCGACGGGGTGAACGACGCGCCCGCGCTCAAGCGGGCCGACATCGGTGTCGCCATGGGTGGACGTGGCACGGACGTGGCGAAGGGTGTCGCGGATCTCGTGCTCGCCGACGATCGGCTCGGGACCGTGGGGATCGCGGTGGAGGAGGGCCGCGTCATCTTCGACAACATCCGCAAGTTCGTTTTCTATCTCTTCTCCTGTAACCTCTCCGAGGTCGGGGTCGTCCTCGGCGCTTCGCTCGCAGGGGCGCCCCTCCCGCTCCTCCCGCTCCAGCTTCTCTGGCTGAACGTCGTCACCGACGTCTTTCCGGCCCTCGCCCTCTCGGCGGAGCCTGCCGAGCCCGACGTCATGCGCAGGCCCCCGAGGCCCAGGGACGCACCCATCCTCTCCAGGGGGCTTCTGACGTATCTGGGCTACTATGCCGCGCTCATGACCGCGGTCACGCTCGGTGTCTTCTGGTGGGCGCTCACCCGCGGCCCCGCCACGCCCGGCTACGCCGTCACGATGTCGTTCATGACCCTGGCGATCGCCCAGCTCGCCCACGCGCTGAACGCCAGGCGCTTCGGGCCGGTGCGCCTGGGGTCGGGAGGCACGCGCAACCGGTGGATGGTCGCCGCGCTGCTCCTGGGTGTCGCGCTCCAACTCCTCGCCGTCTACGTCCCCATGCTTCAACGCGTTCTGGGGACCGTGCCTCTGGGGCTGGTGGACTGGGCGATCGTCGGCGGCGCGGCCCTCGTGCCGCTCGTCGCCGGTCAGGCGTGGAAGCACCTGAGGAGTCAATCGCCCAGGAACGACTCCAGCGCGGCGAGCGAGGCGTCCGGAAGTTCGTCCTGAGGCAGATGGCCGCAGCGCTCGAAGACCCGCAGGCGGGCGTCGGGAAGCGCGCGAGCGAGCCGCTCCCCCACCCAGGCCGGAACGACCCGGTCGTGCCGGCCCCACAGCAGGAGCGTCGGCGCGACCAGCGACGGGTACCGCTCCGTGATCGCCGCGAGGTCGGGCGGCTGTATGCGGCGGGCGGTCACGATGAGCGCGGCGGGGGCACCCTCGCGGGCCAGCGGACGGGCGTAGCCTTCCACGAGGTCATCGGTGACGACGGACGGGTCGAAGACGATCGAGCGTAGTACCTGCCGCGCCAGGAGCCCCGGCGGCAGAGCCGCCAACAACAGGCGCGCGAGCCTGGGCGTGCGGGCGATCTTCACGAATGGCGGCATGCGCTGCGGGTAGGCCGCGCCCGCGAGGACCACGAGGCGGGCGGCCGGGGTTCCGGCGCCCTGGAGCTCGAGCGCCGTCAGGAGCGCGATGCCGCCCCCCAGGGAGTGACCGACCAGCGTAACCCGGCCTGGCTCGATTCCTTCCTCGGAGGCGAGGCGTCCCAGCATCTCCACAACGAGTGCGGCCTGCCCGACCGGGCCGTAGGGCCCGTCAGGAGGCATCGCCGACCGGCCGCAGCCGAGCAGGTCGACGCCGATCACGTGGCCGCGGCGCTCCAGCACGGGCGCCCACGACCTCCACGAGAAGGTCGACGCACCGTAGCCGTGGATCAGCAGGAAGACGTCGGAGCCGGACGTCGGGTCGAGACCCGAGCGCTCCACGTGCAGAGCCTCCAGGAATCCCGCGGCCGGCCCATAGGCCGGCGTCGCGCCGGCGACCCCTTCGCTCACCTCACCAGCTCGACGACCCGGGCGCCGGCCTCCTCGATCTCGCGCGCCATGTAGGGATGGCAGGTGAACAGGAACACCTGCCGCTTCTCCGCGAGGCGGGTCAGTACCTCGAGGCCCTGCGCGCGTCGTTCCGCGTCCCAGTTGACGAACACCTCGTCGACGAAGAGGGGGAGCGGCTCCGCCCCCTGATCGAGGTGGTCGACGATGGCCAGCCGCAGGCTGAGGTAGGCCTGTTCGAGCGTTCCCGTCGAGATCGGGTGACGGAGCGGAATGGGCCCGGCGATCTCGGGCCCGCTGATGCGGAAGAGGTCGCTCTCGTCGGTCTCCTCGACCAGGATACGGTCGTAGCGGCCGGCGGTCAGGTGCGCGAGATGCCCGCTCGCCCGGCGCATCAGGTCGGGCTGGTGCTCTTCCCTGAACGAGCGGTCGGCCTCGCGGAGCAGGCGCGCGAGCACCCATTTGCGATCCCGCTCGCGGACCATCGCCTCGGTTTCTGCTTCGAGGGTGGCGATCTCGCCGTCGACCCAGTCGGCGGTCTCACGCCCCCGCGCCAGCTCGATCTCCTTCTCGAGCGAGCGTGTGGTTCCCTCCAGCTCTTCGATCTCGTCGGACAGCTGCCGGACGCGGGCACGGCGGGTGCCGAGGTCCTTCTCGTCCGTGAGCCAGCGGGAGCCTTCACGCTCGGCTTGCTCGATGCGCTCACGGAGCGCGGGGAGGTCGGGGTGGCTACGCTCGAGCTCGCGTTCCAGCGTCCGCGCCCGGTCGAGCGCCTCCAGGCGGTGAGCCGCGACCTGGAGGGTCTCCTCGGGCGGACCCTCACCGAACCGCTCGGCCGCCTCTTCGAGCGTGTCCAGCCGCTTCCGCGCCTCGTCGAGCGAGCGGCGCTCCGTTTCCTCCCGCCGGTCGAGTCCGGCGAGCTCGCGTTGCGCGGCTTCGGCGGCCTGCTCGGTCCGCTCCGCGGCCCGGAGGCGGTCCGAGAACACGGCGGCCAACTCTTCCGGACCGTCGTCCTCGGCGCCTCCGATGCCGATGCGGGAGGCGAGCGCCCGGCCCTCCCGCGCGGCGCTCTCGACGCGCGAGATCGCGTCTTCCAGGGTGCGCAGCCGCCCACGATGTTGCTCGGCGAGCTCGTGGAGCCGTTCGAGCGAGTCGATCACGGACGGGTCGGGACGATCGCGGTGACGCTCCGCGAGCTCGGCACCGCGTACCACGGTCTGGAACGCGGCCACGGCCTCGCGGAGCTCACGCTCCGCGCTACGCTCGCGGGCCCGTCGCTCTTCCCCGGCGGCCTCGGCCGAGTCGCGGGCTCGCCGGGCGCTCCAGGCGATCGCTCCACCACCGGTCGCCGCGGCCGCGCCGAGCGCGGTCAGGAGCGCGGCCCCGGTCGAGCCCGCCCACGCGGTCAGGGCTAGCCCGGCGATCAGGAGCGAGACGCCTGCCAGGAAGCTCCCCGGTCCCGGAGGAGCGCCCGCCGTCTCCGCCGTCTCCGGGTGGCCGGCTCGGGAGCGTGCGCGCTCGACCCGGTCCACGGCGACGCGAACGGCCGCCGGCGTCAGCTCCAGGAGACGGTCCCGGGGCGCCTCGCTCCAGGGCCGATCGATCAACTCGCGGGACACCCGGTCGAGCCGGGCGTCGAGCGTGGCGAGCTCCTCGCGGAGGTCGGAGGCTCGAGCCCGATGCGCGGCGGTCCGGGAGACGGACGACACGTACCGGGTGATCTCGTCACGGTGGTCGAGGAACGACCGGACGGCCGGTGAGAGCTCGGCCACGCTTCGCTCGGGGAGCGCCCGCTCGTGCCGGAGCCTCCGGAGCGCGTCCTCGTGGGCCTCGACCCGGTCCCTGAGCTCCACGAGCCGCTCGTGCGGCGCGGCGGGCAGGTCGGCCAGGAGCTCCTCGGGCCCGGCCTCCCGGCGCAGGCCGGCGATCCGCTCCAACTGCGCGCGGACCGGGAGCAGGAGCTGTGCGCGCTCCAGAATGACCTGGTCCGCCGCCCGCCGCTCCCGCCGCGCCTTCAGCGTCTGGCGGGCGCGGTCGAGCTCGTCGACCCGGGAGCGCAGCTCGCGGTCCCGGGAGACGGCGTCCCGGCGCCGGGCGCGGAGGTCCCTCATCCGGTCGCGGGCGTCGCGGACCTTCTGGTTGCCCCGACGGTTCGGGCGCCAGAGCTCGCCGGCCTCACGCTCGAGCTCACCCGCCACGCCGCGCACGGCCTTGAGGTCGGACGCCCCCATGGAGCCGACGACCCGGTCCTGTATACGTCCCCATGTCTCCTCGTCCAAGCTCGCGAGCTCACCGAGCGTGACGGCGAACACCTGCCGGAAGACGGTGCGCGGTACGTGCTCCACCCACGGCAGGGGGTGGTTGCGGAGGTCGGTGGTGCCGCCGTCCACCTCGAGCTGGGCCGCCGGCTGTGAGCGGAGCCTGCGGGTCACGGTCGCTGCTCGACCGTCGTGGAGGCGCAGCGCGAGCGATCCCCGCGCCTCGTCGGTCCCCCAGGGAACGAACGGGTTGAGCTCGCGGGAGGCCGGAGAGAAGCCGTAGAGCATGGTGGTGAGGAACTCGAACACCGTCGACTTCCCGGCCTCGTTGGGGCCGAGCACGACAACCAGCGACGGAAGGGGGCCGTCCTTTCCGTCGAACGCCGCGAGCTTGCCGAACGCGTCGATGTCGAGTCGCTCGATCCTCACGTCCCGCCACCCGCGTCCTCGAGGAGCCGCGCCGCGATCTCCCCGTCGACCCCGTCCAGCAGCGACCGCACATAGGCGTCGACCGCCTCCCGGGAGGCGCCAGGGGCTCCCGCCAGGTCGTCGGCGAGCACGTCCGCCAGGGTCGCCGAGCCCTCCCGAACCCGCTGTGCCAGCCGCAGCGCCTCACCCAGCACGTCCCTGCGGCCCCGGTGCTCCTCGAGCGCGATGACCGGGTGAACCCCCGCGGCGCTCACGGTCACGTCGAGGACGCCGAGGAGGTCCCGGAGCTCGGTGGTCAGGGTCGCCACGTCTTCGTCACGCTGGAGCTCGGACCAGAGCGGACACGGTCCCGCGAGCTCCACGCGGATCATCCACTCGGTGCCGGGCGCACCCGGGTCGGAGGCGCGCGTGTCCCGCCACACCGCGGCTACGTGGCCGACCATCGCGTCGAGGGAGCGCACGGCGTCCAGGTCGCCCACCCGCACCGTCTCCCAGCGCACCGATGCCAGCGGGCGGAACGAGACGTCGGGGGCGTGCCGGTCGCCCAGATCGACCAGGAGCGCACCGTGGTCCCCCTGCTCGCGGTGCGTCCGGCCCTGCAGGCTCCCGGAGTACCAGACCGGCGGATCGGCGGACAACTCCTGTGGAATGTGGATGTGTCCGAGCGCCCAGTAGTCGTACCCGGCTCGCCGTAGGAAGGCCAGATCGGACGGAGCGTACGCCCCGTGCTGATCGGCTCCCGCGGACGCGTGCACCTGGGTGTGGAGGAGGCCCACCTCGGGCCGCTCGCCCTCGGGGCGGGGCAGGAGACGGGACAGGTCACGCTCCTCGCGCGCGGTCTCGTGCCCGATGGTGTTCACGTAGCCGGCCGTGCCGCCTCCCCGCCCCGTGATGGCCACCCGCTTCGGCGTCGCGTCCGTCGCCGTCACGACGTTGGGGGGCCAGGGGAGTGCACGGGGTCCGCCGGCGACGGAGCCCGGGTCGTGGTTGCCTGTGGCGTACACGACGGTGATGCCGTGGTCGCCGAGCCGACCCACCTGCTCGAGGAGGAACCGCTCGGTCTCGAACGAGAGCCGGTCGCCGTCGAAGAGGTCGCCGGCGATCAGCACGGCATCGACCTCTTCCTGCAGCGCCACGTCGACCGCGCGCCGGAACGCCTCGCGCGAAGCTTCACGGAGCCGGCGCCGGACGGCCTCGGACCGGCCCGCGAAGGAGGTGTCGAGATGGACGTCTGCGACGTGTAGGAAGCGCATGCAGCAAGGTAGAGGAATCGCCGGGGGTGGGGAATTCGATGACGGGACAGGGGGAATCCCGCGGGTTTCCCGGCGCACCGATCTCAGATAACGTTGTTCCATCTTCCATTCCTCGCTCCGACGCTCCTCCGAGCCGCCTTCTCATTCATGAGCGATTCCACGGATACGGCCCGCCGCCGACTCCGCGACTCCGCCGAGACCGTCGAAGCGGTCTGCGACCGGGTCCGCACCTCCGTTCCCGAGTCCGAAGCCTCGACGGCTCTCGGCTTCGTACGTGCCTTCCTCAAGCGGGCGCCGGACGACCTCCTGAGGGGGCGCTCCCTCGCCGATCTGGCCGGCATGACCCTGGGCGCGTACCGCTTCCTGAGGTCGTCGAAGCCGTCTCGGGTCGACGTGAGCGTCGGCAATCCGACGGTGGCCGACGAGGGCTGGGACGCGGCCAACACCGTCGTGCGGACGAACGTGAGCGAGCGGCCGTTCATCATCGACACGATCCGGGAGTTCCTGCATGCGCAGGAGCTGCCGGTATCGTGGATGGTCTACCCGATCCTCGACGTGACCCGAGACCGCGAAGGGAACGTCACGGCCGTGGCGCCACCGAGCGACACCGGGACGAAGGAATCCCTCGTCCACTGCGAGATCGAGCGGGTCTCCGATCCGGAGCGCCTGGAGGAGCTACGCTCGGAGTTGGCTCGCCGGCTCCAGGACGTGGTGCGGGCCACCGACGACTTCCAGCCGATGATCGACGCGGTCGACCGGGTCATCGAGGAGGTCGACCAACACGCGTCGTCGTCGAAAGAGCTGGAAAGCGAGCTGGCCGAGATCCGGGACTTCCTCGAATGGCTTCGTGACGAAGGGTTCGTGTTCCTTGGATACCGTGCGTACGATTTCCTTCCGGTAGAGGACGACGCGGACGATCGGATGGTCATCGTGGAGCCCGGGTCCGGGCTCGGCGTGCTCCGCAATGAAGCCGAGTCGCGTTTCGCGGCGGGAGTGCCGTTGTCTCGCCTCGATGACGGGATGCGGCGACTGGCCCTCGGGGGACCGGTCCTCATCATCTCCAAGACGAACGCCGAGTCGACGGTCCACCGCCGTGCGCGCATGGACTACATCGGCGTCAAGAAGCTGGACGACGAAGGCCGCTCGGTCGGAGAGCACCGCTTCGTGGGACTGTTCACGTCCCGCGCGTATTCGGAGGCCGCGGAGAAGATACCGATCCTCCGGCAGAAGCTCGCCGAGATCCTACGAGATGCCGGAGTGCGGCAGGGGTCGCACGACTACAAGGAGATCATCACGATCTTCAACTCGATGCCGAAGGAGGAGCTCTTCCTCACCTCGGCCGAGGAGATCGGCGAGGACGTGCGCACCGTCCTCACGGCGTACAACACGGACGACGTGCGCGTGGCGCTCCGCGAGGACCCGCTGCAACGGGGTCTCTCCGTCATGGTGATCCTGCCCAAGGACCGCTTCTCGGGCGAGGTCCGCAAGGAGATCGAGCGGGAGCTGGTGCGGGTCTTCGACGGCGACGTGCTGAACTACCACCTCGCGCTCGGCTCGGGGGATCAGGCGAGGCTCCACTTCCACATGGGCGCTTCCGTGGAGCGCATGGAGGAGGTCGACACCGCCGAGCTCGAACAGACGGTCGGGCGGCTGATCCGCACCTGGGAGGACCGCATCCAGGAGGGGCTCGAGCTGGTGACGAGCCCGGACGAGGCGAGGACTCTGGCGCGGGCCTACGCGAGCACCCTCAGCCGTGAGTACCAGGCGGCCACCGACCCCCACGTCGCCGTGGCCGACATCCAGACGCTCGAGTCCATGAAGACGGACGGACGGTCCACCTCCATCGCGTTCGCCAATCGGGGCGAGGGCGTGCGGATCGCCGGCGTCGAGGACGTCACGGAGTTGAAGGTCTTCCTCCGCGGTGAGCGGCTCGTCCTCTCGGACTTCATGCCGGTTCTCGAGGATTGCGGACTCAAGGTCCTGGCCGTGAAGCCGTTCGTGGTGGGCGGCGACGGGGAGCCCGACGCGACCATCTACGTCTTCGCGGTGCTCGACTCCGAGGGCCAGCTCCTCGACGTCGAGCGTCGCGCCGACCTGCTGTCCGAGACGATCCTGGCGGTGCGGGCCGGTGACGCGCTGAGTGATCGCCTGAATGCGCTCGTGGTCACGGCCGGGCTGCGTTGGCGGGAAGTCGACGTCCTGCGTGCCTACGCGGGCTTCGCCTTCCAGATGCGGGCGGTGCCGAGTCGTCTGGCGCTCCCGTCGGCCCTGGTGGCGCATCCGGGCATCGCGGGCGAGCTGTTCGAGCTCTTCCAGACACGATTCGACCCCAAGCGGGGGATGTCCCCGGCGGAACGGGAGTCGGTCGCCGACGACATCCGCGGCGCGTTCAACGCGTCTCTGCGCGGCGTCAGCCTCCTGTCGGACGACCGGGCGCTCCGGCGCCTGGAACAGCTGATCGGCGCGACGGCCCGGACCAACTACTACCGGACGGGTGGTGCCGACCCGACCGCCCGCTCGGGTGGCGTCCCGTACATCTCGTTCAAGTTCCAGTGCGCGGACCTCGACTTCGGTCGCTCCTCGCGGCTCCTCTACGAGGTGTGGGTGCACTCCGCGCGCATGGAGGGGATCCACCTTCGTGGGGCCAGGGTGGCCCGCGGCGGTATCCGTTGGAGTGACCGGCCGGACGACTTCCGGACCGAGGTGCTCGGCCTCGTGCGCACGCAGGTCGTGAAGAACGCGGTGATCGTGCCGGGCGGATCGAAGGGTGGCTTCATCACGCGCGTCGTTCCGTCCGAGCCCGACGAGCGATGGGAGGAGGGGCGTAGCCAGTACCAGACGCTCATCCGGGGGTTGCTCGACGTGACCGACAACCTGGTCGAGGGGCGAACGGTCACGCCGGAGGGCGTGGTTCCGTTCGACCAGCCGGACCCGTACCTGGTGGTCGCGGCCGACAAGGGCACGGCCACCTTCTCCGACCTCGCCAACGACGTGTCGGAGGAGTATGGCTTCTGGCTCGGCGACGCGTTCGCCTCCGGCGGCTCGCACGGCTACGACCACAAGGCGGTCGGCATCACCGCGCGCGGTGGTTGGGAGTGCGTGAAGCGTCACTTCCGGGAGAAGGGGAAGGACATCCAGGTCCAGCCGTTCACGGTCGCGGGTATCGGGGACATGAGCGGCGACGTGTTCGGCAACGGCATGCTCCTCTCCGAGCAGATCAAGCTCGTGGCCGCATTCGATCACCGTCACGTCTTCATCGATCCAGATCCGGATCCTGCGACGTCCTTCGCCGAGCGGAAGCGGATCTTCGGGTTGGGGCGAAGCAGCTGGGCCGACTACGACATCTCGCTCCTGAGCGAGGGCGGCATGGTCGTTCCGCGTGGGGCCAAGGAGGTCGAGCTGACGCCGGAGGCCCGCGAGGCGCTCGGTGTTCCGGACGACGAGCCGGAGACCATGGACGGCGAGTCGCTCATTCGCTGGGTGCTCAAGGCGCCGGTCGAGCTTCTCTGGAACGGTGGAATCGGCACGTACGTGAAGGCGGACGGCGAGACGCATGCCGACGCGGGAGACCCGGCGAACGACGCGGTCCGCATCGACGCCTCGGAGCTCCGCTGCGCCGTGATCGGCGAGGGCGGGAATCTCGGCCTGACGCAGAAGGCCCGGATCGCCTACGCGCTGAAAGGCGGCCGCATGAACACCGACGCCCTCGACAACTCGGCGGGCGTCGACATGTCGGACCACGAGGTGAACCTCAAGATCCTCCTCGCGCCGGCGGTGGTGGGCGGCTCGATGACGGAGGACGGCCGCAACGAGCTGCTGGAGGAGCTCACCGAGGCGGTGGCGGAGCTCGTGCTGGATGACAACCGGTCGCAGAGCCTCGCGGTGTCGCTCGACGAGCAGCGGGCGCGCGAGGGCTTCGACGATTTCAGGGATCTCATGTTCGCCCTCGAGAAGACGGGGGAGCTCGACCGTGTCTCGGAAGGGCTGCCGTCGCTCGACGTGCTCGGAGAGCGGAAGGAGCGCGGCCAGACGCTGGTGCGGCCAGAGCTGTGCGTGCTCCTGGCGCATGCCAAGCTGGCGCTCAAGACGCGCCTGCTGGCCGGTGGGCTTCCGGACGACCCCGTCACCGAGAGCTATCTCCTGGGGTACTTCCCCCCTGCCGCGATCAACGCATCCGGAAGGGAGCACCTCGAGGGTCACCGGCTGCGCCGCGAGATCATCGCCAGCCAGCTCACCAACGATCTCGTGGACGTCATGGGCGCGACGTTCATCACCCGCGTCGCCCGCGACACCGGATCGAAGGTGGAGGACGTGGCGAGGGCGTGGCTCGTGGCCGCCCGCTTGTCCGACCACCGGGCGCTCCTGTCACAGATCGCGGAGCAGCACGACCGCCTGAATCTCCGCGTCGCCTACCGCTGGGTCCTCGGCCTGGCGCGCGTGTTGGAGCGGACCACCCGCTGGGTCCTCCAGAACGTCGACCACGATATCTCCCCGGCCACTGTCGTCGACCGGAGCGTCCCCGGTCTGGCCGTGTTACGCGACAACTTCGCGTCTTTCGTCCAGGGCGAGGATCGCACGCTGTTCGAAGCCCGTGTCGAGGAGATCCGAAAGGTCGGTGCGGACGAGGTCTTCTCGCGGCGGCTGATCACGCTCCGCTTCCTCGACCAGCTGCTGGAGGTGCTCGAGATCGCGCGGGAGACCGAGTCCGATCCCGTGGCCGCGGCCCAGGCGTTCTACCGGACCTCCGACCTGTTCGACGTCCCCTGGCTCCGCCGCACCGCGTTCGCTACGTCCGGAGGGGATCACTGGGAGCAGCGCGCGGCCCAGGCGCTCTCGGAGGACCTGGCGCGCGCGCACCGCAGGATCGTCGTCAGCATCATCCAGCGGGCCGAGGATGGACAGACGATCGCTCACGCGACGGACAGGCTGCTGCGCATCCGGGCCCGTGAGATCGAGCGGTTCCGTGGCCTCGTGACCGATCTGAAAGCGGAGACATCCGTCGGATTCGCGGCCATCTCCGTCGTCGTTCGAGAGCTCGCGACACTGGCGGAACGGGGGGCATGACCCCGGGGCGCCTCCGTCGGAGGGGGTTCACGCTCATCGAGCTGATCGCGGTGCTGACGTTGAGCGCCGCCCTGATGGGCATCGCCGGCCTCACGATGGGCCGGTATCTCGGACGGAGTGCCGCCCGCCACGCGGCGCAGGTGTTCGCCCAGGATCTGACCCAGGCCCGCATGTTCGCCGTCCGGTCGCAGCAGCGGGTCGTCGTCCGCTTCTACGAGGGCAGCATGCGGTACGAGATCGTCTCCGGAGACGGAAGCACCGAGGTCGCCCAGCGCCGCTACACCGGCTCCGACGGCCCGGACCTCTCGGCGATCGAGCTCGACCTGGACGGCGACTCGCTCGTCTTCGACCGGCGCGGCTTCGCCGACCTGTCCGGCGCACCGGGGACGCTGGGCACCGCTCGCTTCGTCGCGGGGACGGCGGCCTATACCGTCTCGTTCAACGGCTTGGGCGGGTCGCGTCTGGAGGCGTCGTGAGCGAGTCGTCGACGCCGGCCACCGGGTGGAGGAGCGGGTTCACCCTCATCGAGGTGGTCGCCGCCCTCGTCATCTTCTCGATCGGCGTGCTGATGGTGATCCGCCTGAGCACCGCGTCGAGCACGCAGATGCGGTACGCCGGGGTCTCGTCGGCCCTCGCGCTGCGGGCGGCCGAGAGGCTCGATTCGCTGGAGGCCGAGCCCTTCGCCTCGCTCTCGACCGGAACCGAGTCCGACACCTTCGTCGTCTCCGGGCTCGATTACGAACGGGTGGTGACGCTCACGCGCCTGACCCCGCTACTGGCGCGGGTGGACGTGACGCTGACGCCGGTCGACGGCCAGGGCCCGATGCTCGCGACCACCTCCTATGTCTCGGAGATCTGGTGAGCGCGGCGCGCGGGGGCTTCACCCTGGTCGAGACGCTGATCGCGCTCGTGCTGTCGTCGCTGGTGATCATCCTGGTCAGCTCGACGTTCCTGGTGCAGAACCGGTATCAGGCGAACCAGGTGCTGCGGGCGGGTGTCCACGACAACGCGCGAGCCGCGACGGACCTCCTCGCGCGCGAGCTCCGCTCGTCGATGAGGGCCGGGATCCTCGTTGCCGGACCACGCACCCTGACGGTCCGGTCCCCGGTGGCCGTCGCCACGGTCTGTGGGCAGTCCGGCGCCTTCTTCACGAACATCGACGTCCACATTGACGGGGGCGTCTCGCGGATGGCGACGGAGGAGATCGCGGGGGTGGCGGTGTTGGACGAGTCGACGGGCGCCTGGGACTACGAGCGGGCGACGTGGAGCTTCGTCGACGGGGGAAGCACCGGCAGCGCGGCCCGGTGTGCGGGCAACGGGGCCGACACCTTGAACGCCTACGGATCGTTCCATTCGATCCGGCGGCTGATCTTTCTCTACGGGCTCGACATCCCCGACGTCGGCGAGCTCGTCATGCTCTTCCGTGAGACCACGTTTCGGATCGACGACTCGGATCTCGAGCCCGGGGTGCTGGCGCTCTTCCGCGAGCCGTACGGGCGGGACCCGGTCGAGTTCGCGTCCGGCATCGACACCACGGCGCTTTTCCGGTACCGGTTGGGCGGGACCACGTACCAGGACACCGTCGACGCCGGATCGGTCGGCGCCATCGACGCGGTACGCCTGGTGCTCGACGCCCGCATGCGCTCCCAGAATCTGCCCGGGGCCGAGGTCACCTTCGGACTGTCGACGAACCTGCCGCTCGTGAACGCGCCGTGACGGGCTTATCGGGTCGGGTGGTCCCGCGCCCCATGGCGGTCGGCGTGCAGCAAATGGACGGCTCGCGGGGCGGCTTCGTGCTCGCGCTCGTCGTCCTCATGCTCTTCGCCATCTCGATCATGGGCGGAGCCGGATATCTGATCGTGAGCTCCGAGGCCAGGATGGCGCGCTACGCGACGCAGGGTGAGGAGGCCCTGGCGATCGCCAGAGGCGGCCTGCAGCGCTTCGTGTCCGAGCAGCTCGGCGTGGTCGCGGATTCGATGCGATACGCGATCGGTGCCGGAGAGACGCTCGTGACCGCGCGGCGCATGTCGGCGCTCGACCCGTTCACCGACGTCTACTTCATCCGGTCGGATGCCGCCATCGTCGATCCGCTCGTGCCGGGCACTCCGGCCCGGAGGGTCGTCGGCGCGTACGCGCACCACCGCCGCCGACCCGTTCCACTGCATGCCGCCGTGGTGCTCAGCGTCGAGGACTTCCTCGTCGGAAACAACAGCACCGTGAGCGGCATCGACATTGGCGGCGCGGTTTGTCCGGGGGGAGTTGCGCCCCCCATCGGCGGCGCGATCGCCCGGGACGACATCGACAGGACCGGAACTCTCCTCGGGAGCCCGGAGGAGCAGTATTGGAGCGGTGGCTACAGCGAGTTCATGACTCGGATGGGGCTCAGGTGGGACGTGCTGTCCGACCCTGGCTTCCCGGTCGACTTCGAGGACGTCCAACCGGACTTCTCCACCCTGCCCGCCGACTCCTTTCCGGTGGTCCGCATCAACGGGAGCCTGAACGGGACGTCTCCGTGGAGCGGTCGTGGCGTGCTCATCGTCCGCGACCAGTTCGACGCCAACCCCAGCTTCACCTGGGAGGGGATCGTGCTCGCCGGATGGGTGGATGACCGGATCATGGGAAACATCGACGGCATGTTGATCGGCGGCTTCTCGGGGACGGAGCCGTACGACGAGGTCGAGACGCGCAATGGAGACATCCGCTACCACTCGTGCAACGTGCGCCGAGCGAACGAGTCGCTGTCGTATCTCCAGCTGATTCCGAACACGCTCTTCGAGGTGCGCTGATGCGCCACGGGGGGGCGGCAGGAGCCGGGAACCATCGCCTCATGGACAGGTACTGAACATGCCTGTCTTCCTCCGTGGATGCCGTATGGACGCTCTGAGCCACACACGTGACCACCGCCTGGTGCGCCGTCTCGGCGTGCTGGTCATGGCCGTGTTCCAGCTCACCGCAGCGGTTGCGCTCCCGGCGGCGGACGGTGTGCTCGACATGGATCGCTACGGCACGCCGACCCACGTGGAGTCCGAGGGGAGCGACGACTGCGCCCCGCACCACGACCACGCATTCTGTCAGGTCGTGCGGGCGACGGGGCTCGCCAACCCATCGCGGGCCGCCGTCAACGTCGGGGTCGGCGACCAGGTTCACCAGCTTCATCGTCTCGGCGGCTCCGTCGAGGCCGACATCCCGAGTCCCGTTCTCGAGGGCTCGACCGGACCGCGGGCACCTCCCTCCGCGTAGTCCCGTCGTGGGCGTCCGTCCCACGGCTGTTCCATCTGTAATCCGACGTTCGGCCCATTCCGGTCGCCGAGTGAGCGGTCGCACACGCGGATCCTCCGTGGCGTGCGGCCTCCACGTCGTGAACCCGACGAGATCCATGAACGCATTACGTAGAAGCAACGTCTCCCGACGCGCGCTCCTCGCGCTGGCCGTGCTGGTCACCACCGTCTGCGCGACCCGGGCGGAAGCGCAGACGCCGGAGCACGAAGGCGAGATCGAGGGCCTGGTCCGCGACGCCGAGTCCGGGCAGCCGCTGGCGGGAGTCCTCGTCTCCGTGCTCGATGCGCGGCCGGCGGCGACCACCCACGGAGACGGCTCGTTCCACATCGCCGGGCTCGCGCCCGGCATGCATACGTTGAGGGTGGAGCGGCTCGGGTACCGGACCGTTACGCTGGAGGTGTCGACGGACGAGACCGGCGCTCTTTTGGTCATCGAGCTCACGGCCTCGCCTCTCGACGTGAGCGGGCTGATCGTCACGGGCGCGCTCACCGAGCGCAGCGCGTCCGAGGCCCTGCGGCCGGTCAACGTGCTGAGTGGCCAGGACCTCCAGCGTCGGCTCCAGGGGACGGTGGCCGCCACGCTGTCGTCCGAGCCCGGGGTCGCGGTGACGAGCATGGGGCCAGCCACCGCCCGCCCCGTCATCCGGGGTCTCAGCGGCGACCGGGTGCTCATGCTCGAAGACGGTGTGCGAAGCGGTGACATGTCGAGCACCGGATCGGATCACGCCACGGCGATGGACCCTTCATCGGCCCGGCGCATCGAGGTGGTGCGGGGACCCGCGGCCATCCTCTACGGGAGCAACGCGCTCGGTGGCGTGGTCAACGTCATCCGTGACGAGGTGCCGTCGGACGTGCCACACCACCCGACGGGCGCGGTGACGCTGCAAGGACAGTCGGTGACCGGAGCATTCGGTGGGAGCGCGCACGTGCGGACCGCCGTAACCGACCGGATCCCCGTCCGCTTCGAGATCGGAGGACGCTCCTCGGGTGACCTCCGGACCCCGATCGGGCGGCTCGAGAACACCGGCGCCGAGAGCTGGAACGGAGGTGGAGGCGTCGCGTGGGTCGAGGAGAGCGGCCACATCGGCGCGGCGTTCAGGGCGTTCAAGAACGACTACGGGATTCCGGGTGGCTTCGTCGGCGGCCACGAGGAGGGCGTCCGCATCGAGATGGAGCGGATGTCGACCCGGGTCGATGGACGGCTGGAGGGCGAGTGGGGTCCTTTCCGCTCGGTCGAGGTCGACGGCTCCTACACCTGGTATCGGCATCTGGAGGTCGAGCCGCCGAACGTCATCGGGACGTTCTTCAAGCTGCAGACCACGAGTGCCGACCTGTTGGCCCGGCACGAGGGCTGGGGCCCGTTCTCGAACGGGGCGATCGGGACGCGCGCGTCGCTCGAGGACTTCAACTTCGCGGGCGGCCTCGCGACCCCGGACACCCGGAGGACGACCCTGGCCGGCTACGTATTCGAAGAGATCGACCTCGACCCGCTTCGGATCGAGGCCGGACTCCGGTACGACTGGGCGAAGGCGGACCCGCTCCAGGACGACCCGGATTCGGACATCGGGGCGATCCGCGACCGCACCTTCCACGCCGCGTCGGGATCGCTCGGTCTGCTGTACGCGTTTCCGGGCGGGGTGACGGCGGGGGCGAGCGTGGCGAGGGCCTTCCGGACGCCGGACATCAACGAGCTGTACTCGGAGGGCCCGCACCTCGCGGCATACGCGTTCGAGGTCGGGAACCCCTCGCTCGACAACGAAGTGGGAACGGGCGTGGACGTGTTCGTCCGTCTGGAGCGTGACCGTGTGTCGGCCGAGCTCACGGGATTCAGGAACGACATCTCGGGCTACATCTATCCGGCCGAGACCGGGGACACGAGCAACATCAACCTGCCCATCTACCAGTTCCGAGGCGACGACGCGCTCCTGACCGGCTTCGAGGGACGGCTGGACTGGAGCGTGATCGGGCACCTCACCCTCCATGGAACGGCTTCGTACGTGAGGGGGCAGCGGGACGAGAACGACACGCCGCTTCCGCTCATCCCGCCGCTCCAGGGCCGTGTCGGGCTCGAGTATGAGCATCCCGCGTGGTTCCTCAGAGGCGAGACGGTGCTGGCGGGCAGGCAGGACCGCGTCGACGAGTTCGAGACCCCGACGGACGGCCATGCCGTGTTCGACCTTTCGGCCGGCCTGCGGCTCACGGTCTCCGGGCGGTTGCACACCATCTCCGTCAGCGCCGAGAACGTCACGAACAGCGAGTACCGGAATCATCTGTCCCGGGTCAAGGAGATCATGCCCGAGGCTGGACGGGGGTTGAGCGTCACCTATCGCGTCGTGTTCTGAGCAGCGGCTGCCGGGGCTCGACGCGATCCCCAGTGAAGGCGGCCACGAGTCACATCACAGGAGAAACAACCATGCATTCAATTCGGAACGGAGCGTTCGTGCTGGCCACCGCTGGAGCAGTCGCGCTCGGCGCGTGCAGCGACGATCCCGTCGGCCTCGACGACCATGAGGAGGCCGAGGGCGTCGAGCTCGTCCTCAACGGTGAGGTCGTGGCCACCTACGAGGAGGGGGTCTGGACCGGAGAGCTCGAGGTCGTGGAAGGCGAAGAGACAGCGCTCATAACGGTCCGCTTCATCGACCATGACGGCGAGGCGATCGTCCCCGACGACGACAGCTACCTCGAAGTCGAGATCGGGGACGAGACCGTCGCCGAGTTCGTGCAGGCCACTCCCGGCGAGTTCAGCGGACGCCTGCAGGGCGTCGCGGCCGGGGACACGTACGCAGTGGTCCGCCTGATGCACGGCGCGGTCGGAACCGGACACCCGGACTTCGAGACGGCAGAGGAAGAGGCGGATGCGCTGCATGTGCACGTGACCGCCCCGGCCACCTGAGTCGAACGCGGCGCGAGCCGCACTGTCACCTACACGGAGCCCTCCGACCCTTCGGGGCCGGGGGGCTTTCGTGTGGCGATCCGACCGACCGGCTACGGGATCCGCGCGTACATCCCGATCCCGGCGCTCCCCAGATACCGGTCGCCGAAGCAGGCCGCGTCCGCCGCGCACGCTCCTCCCGCGATCCACTCGGCGCGGGCGTACAGGAAGGGGCGCAGCGCGGAGAGTAGGGGCGGGAACCGCAGAGACGTGTAGGCCCCGAGTCCCGGGTCGGGTCCGACTCGCTCGGTGCCGTACGCCCCCGGGGACGCGTCGGGCCTGGGGCGATACTCGGTGTCCTGCCATGTGAGCGACCCGGTGACGCCCGCGGACAGCTCGACGAACGGGTTGAGCATGCGCGAGACGCCGACACCGAGCGTGGCGGCCCTCATGCGCATGACCGTGTCGAACGGGCCGGGGGTGCACGTGTCCAGGCCGCATTGTTGCGTCCGGACGCCGAGATCCTCGGAGACCGTGCGGTACCCGAGCTCGAAGCCGACCGGGCCGATCATCCAGGGGATCGCCATACCGACCCGGTAGCCGGTCGGCGTTCTCATGTCGTCGAGCGTCGTGAACGCCTGCTCGATCGCGAAGTCCAGGTCCAGCGCCTGGGCCTCGAGCCGGTCGGGCGACCCGGCCGCGAGGGCGGCCGCCAGCCACGTGAAGACCGCGCCCCGGCGGGCGTAGACGTGAGTCGAATTCGTTATCTTGGTCACCGATACATGCCTCCGCTCATGCCCTCGGATGCGGTCGCGCCGAGCGTGGCAGGTCGCCTGCTCCCGATACTCGTCTCGGAACCCGCGACCCCGCTCGTTGAAGACGATCGGGGGAGCCCGATCGTGACGAGCGCCGAGCCTCTCGGCTCCCGGGCAGGCCTGAGCCGGGGCCATATCTCCCGTTGAACGAAGGTCGTGGACGAAGCCTCATGACGATGGTCGACTGGCTCCTCACGGAGCAGCTCATGGAGATCTTCCAGGAAGCCGCCGCCAAGCGTCCCGACCTCAATGCCGAGCTCGTGCCCCGGAGCCCTCTCGGGGAGGAGGACGTCCTGGCGGGGGCCGGGGCCGTGGCTCGCATCGAGACGACCGACGGCGCGGTTCTCGTCGTGACGCCGCGTCGCATCCAACGGGTGCTCGACGAGCGGGGGCTCGACCTCGTGCGCTTCGAGGACCTGGTCGGCTACGACTGGATCACGCCGGAGATGTCCGAGAAAGTCGAGCAGAAGGACGAGCACTGGGACCGGCTGTACCTGTATCCGCGGGAGGCGCCGCCGATCACCCTCGACCACCTCGGTGACGCCGTCTATCCGCTCATGACCTTCCTCGGGAGGGTGCTCGAGTTCCGCTCCGAGAAGGTGCTGCGCCGCAAGCTCGACGACGACGTCGTGGAGCTGCTCGGCCGATGCCTCACGGCGACCGCCCGCGGTCCGTTCTTCACGGACCAGGAGCTCTCCGACCGGTTCCGGCGGAGTCGCGAGACGATGGACATCGTGGCGGGCATGTGGCCGAAGGTGAACCTGGCCGCGCCCGAGGTGCTCGACCTGCTGGAGCGGGTCGTGGAGGCCCTGCTCGAGCGGGCCGAGTCGCACGCCGATGCATGGGAGGAGTGGGTCGGGGCGAAGCCCGCCAAAGTGGAGGTGGTGCTGGAGGTGTTCCGCCGGGTGTCTTCCGGGGAGGTATGACACGTCGGTCCATGGCATGCGATATTCCACTCCCGCAACACCTGTTTCTTAGAGTGTCGTGCTCGGGCCGCGCCACGTCCCGAACCCGGCGCGCCGCCGCGCGAGGATGAGCAGCGATGAGCGATGTGGTCACGGTCGATCCCGAACGGTCGACGGAGTGGACGACGAGGGACGCCGCCGATACCTACCGGTTCGAGGACTGGGGTGACGGCTACCTCGGGATCTCCGACGCGGGCACGCTCGTCGTGCGCCCGAACGGGCCCGAAGGCCAGTCACTCGACCTGCTCGAGATCATCGAGGGGCTCGAGACGCGAGGGCTGACGGCTCCGGTCGTCCTCCGCTTCCCCGACCTGCTGCGCCATCGGATGACGAAGCTTCGCGACGCGTTCGCGAACGCCATCGAAGAGGTCGGCTACGGGAACCGGTACTCGTGCGTCTACCCCATCAAGGTCAACCAGCAGCGCCAGCTCTGCGAGGCCGTGGTTCGCTTCGCCGAGGAACTCGACTTCGGCATCGAGGTGGGCTCCAAGCCGGAGCTCCTCGCCGGGCTCGCGCTGACGGTGGGCCACAACCCGATGCCGCTCGTGTGCAACGGCTTCAAGGACGACGAGTTCATCGAGACGGTGATCCTCGCGGCGAAGATGGGCCGGAACGTCATCCCCGTCGTCGAGCAGTTCCACGAGCTGGAGCTGATCGTGAAGCAGGCCGAGGCGCACAACGTGCGGCCCAACATCGGGATTCGGGCGCGCCTGGGTGCGGGCGGCATCGGGCGGTGGGCGACCTCGTCGGGGCTGCGCGGCAAGTTCGGCCTCTCCGTCAGCGAGGTCCTGCAGGCCGTCGACTATCTGAAGGAGCGCGACCTGCTGGACTCGCTCCGCCTCCTGCACTGCCACATCGGCTCGCAGATCTACGACATCCGGACCGTGAAGTACGCGGTGAGCGAGGTGACGCACCTGTACACGGAGCTGGTCGAGCAGGGGGCCCCGATGGGCATGCTCGACCTGGGCGGCGGGCTCGGCGTGGACTACGACGGCACCCAGTCGGCGAGCCCGGCTTCATCGAACTACACGGTGGAGCAGTACGCGCTCGACGTGGTGCACCGTATCAAGTCGATCTGCGACGACGCCGGGATCGACCCGCCGCACATCTTCTCCGAGTCGGGGAGGGCGCTCGTCAGCCACTGTACGGCCATCGTGTGCGAGGCGGTGGCGAGCCGGCGGCTCCCCGAGACGCCGAACCAGCCGCTCCTGGAGCGGGCGCTCGGCGCGGACGACGTGCCGCAGCCGCTCCGCGACATCCTCGACGCGTACGAGCGAATGGACGGGGACGACGCCGACTCGCTCGATCCGTTGGAGCTGTTCAACGACGCGGCCCACGCATTCGAAGAGGCGATGAGCCTCTTCAACCTGGGATACATGGACATCGCCTCTCGTGCGGCGACCGAAGAGATGTACTGGTGCGTGGGACGGCGGGTCCTGGAGATGCTCGAGGGTGAGGTGCCCGAGGAGCTCGCCGATCTGACGGCGACGTTCGCGGACCTCTACTTCGTGAACCTCAGCGTCTTCCAGTCGCTCCTCGACTCGTGGGCGATCGACCAGCTCTTTCCCATCATGCCGATCCACCGGCTACACGAGCGGCCCACGCGGTCCGGGGTTCTGGTCGACATATCCTGTGATTCGGACGGCCGCATCGAGCAGTTCCCGTCCGCGGACGGGCCGAAAGGCACGCTCGAGCTGCACGAGCTGGTGCCGGCGCCCGAGGACGCCGATCAGGAGTTCGAGCCGTACTACCTCGGTGTCTTCCTCACCGGCGCGTACCAGGAGACGCTCGGGGACCTGCACAACCTGTTCGGCGACACCCACGCCGTGCACGTCGTGATCGACGGGAAGAACGGGCGCTGGCGCATCGACGAGGTCGTCGAGGGCGATACCGTGCGTGAGGTGCTCGGATACGTCCAGTACGACGCCGACGTCATGCGCGAAGACCTCCGGAAGGACGCCGAAGAGGCACTGGCGGCGGGCCGTCTGACACTCGCCGAGACCGTCAGCCTGAGACGATTCCTCGACGACGGATTCCAGGGCTACACCTACCTGGAGTAGGTCGAGGGCATGGTCCGGGCGCGCCTCGCAGGGTGCGAGGTCGTTCGGTGGAACGCGGGCCGCGCGCGGCCGACGGCGTTTGGCGGTGGGCAAGCAAGGCTATGCCAGGCGTCGACTTAGGTTCTCTGGTCCGGATGTTGCTTCCTGGATTTGGGGTCGGAGACGCACATTCTGAACGAGGACGAGACCGATGAACCGCATTCATGTTCGAGGCGCGACGCTGGCCATGCTCGTGGCGGTGGCCGCGTGTGGCGACAGCACGACGGAGGTCGTGGGAGACCTGAGCCAGGCGGAAGCCGAGGCGCTGGCCGAGGTCGTGGGCTCGACGGTGTTCACCAGCGCGAGCAACAACCCGCCGGACGCGCAGGCGGGCGCTCCCTCCCGGATGCCGGTCAGCGGGTCGGAGTCGATCAGCGGCACGCTTCCCTGTGAGCTCGGCGGCACCGTGACGGTCTCGGGTGACCTCGAGTTCTCGGGCGACACCGAGACGCAGGTCGACGCGTCCTACTCCATCACGCAGGTCCACGATGGATGTGTGGCCGCGTCCCAGGACGGCATCGTGTTCACGCTCGACGGCGCGCCGAGCGTCTCGGCCGGGCTGAACATGTCCATCTCCCAGTCGTCGCTCTCCATGGACGGTGGCTACCAGGGCGCCGTCGATTGGGCGACCGACGACAGCGAGGGGACGTGCACCGTCGACATCACCCTCGACATCGAGGCCAACGGGCTCGACGAGACCGTATCCGCTTCCATGGCGGGAACGGTGTGTGGCATCAGCATCTCGAAGACGCTCAATCTCGGCTGACGCGTCGGTTGGTCGGGTCGGGCCGCTGGCGCCCGGCCGCTCCGGGCCTCCGTCTCTCCGAGGCGGGGGCCCGTTTGCATCCGCCCCAGCTTCGGGGCCCTCCCCAGCACGGCCCGACCGGCCTACCTTCGCGGGCATCGATCCTTCAGCCAGGTCCGTGTCCATGACGCTCGCTCAGTCGCTCGCCGCCGTCACCCGACTCGCGTTCGCGGGGGGGCTTCTTGCCCTGCCGCTCTCCGCCGCCGCCCAGGAGCCCGCACAGTGGGGCCCCGAGCTCGAGTTCCACACCTTCTCCATCGTCGGAGTCGACCCCGAGACCGGCGAGACGGGCGCCGCGGTGACGACTCGTAACGCGTGCGTGGGCAACGGCGTGCCGTGGGTGCGTGTGGGCGTGGGCGCGGTGGCCACCCAGGCCTCCACCCGCACCCAGTACGGGGGGGAGCTGCTGGACATGATCGAGGAGGGGATGAGTCCGTCGGAGGCGCTCGCGGCGGCGCTGGCCAAAGACGAGGGCGTCGAGAGCCGGCAGGTCGGCGTCATCGCTTTGGATGGTCGGAGCGCCCAGCACACGGGGAGCCGACCGGGGCCGTGGGCGGGTCACCGGGCCGGGCCGCACTACGCCACGCAGGGGAACGTGCTGGTCGGCCCGGAGGTCCTCGAGGCGGTCGCGAGGACGTTCGAGGCGACCGAGGGATCAGGGCTGCACCTCGCCGATCGGCTCATCGCGGCGATGGAAGCCGGCCAGGCTGCCGGGGGAGATCGGCGTTACGGCCGCATGCAGTCGGCGGCCGTGGTCGTCGCGGACCCGCGCGAGGGGATGGCGCGCCGGGACGACGGCCAGACCGTTCACGTCAACATCTGCGAGCACCCGGAGCCCGTGGGTGAGATGCGCCGCGTGTACGATGCGGTGTCCGGGAAGCTCGGCTTCCGTACGCTCCAGCAGCAGGCCGGCTCCGACGTGTGGCAGGTGAAGCTCATCATGCATGCGCTCGGTCACTACCGGCCCGAGGCCGAGACACTCGAGCGGGACGACGATTGGCAGGTGTACGGCGACGACATCGCGGCCGCGGTCGACGCGTTCCGCGGCGAGCGGGGACTGTCGAACAGCGAGTCGGGCGGGAGCCCGCCGGGGCTCGTGGACGAGGTGGCCGTCGACGCGATGTGGGCGGCGCTCACGGAGGCCGGCAAGGCCGAGGAGATCCGCCGGATGATTCGCGAGCTGACCTGGGTGCGGCGGTAGGCGTCAGCCGCGCTGCCTCCGTGGAATCACGAACTTCAACCCCGACCAGGTCTCGTCCACGGCGCACACCTTGATGTCCACCAGGCCGGCGCCGAGCCCGGCGTCGCGGACCACGTTCCCGTTGACGTCGGTCTCGACACCCGATGCCTTCTTGGGCCACGACACCCAGATCATCCCGGTCGGGGCGATCTGGAGCCGCAGCTTGGTGAGCCGGTCCTGAAGCCCTTCGGCTTCCGTCACGAAAACGTGCACGAAGTCCAGCGGACCCCGCTGCCGGGAGCCGAAATGGACGTCCCCGGGGAGTCCGGCCAGGAGGTCGTCGTAGTCGTCGGGCGGATCGAGGGCCTGGCAGGCCATCCCCGGCTTCAGGCCGAGCTTCTTGAAGAGGGGCGTGCCGGAATAACCTGCGGGCATGACGTCTCCGGTGGATGCGGCCGTGAGCCTCGGACCGTCCGACTCAACCTACGGGGGGTGGTCGTTCCGGCAAGCCGGAACTCCGCCGCCCGTTTGCTCGCTTGACGGCGGGCCGCGCCCGGCGCACGATGGCTGCCACGTCTTCGACCCCCTGGAGGACCAGGCCATGGACACATCGATCGCTCGCCGCACCGCCGCCACGCTGCTCTGTCTCGCGTGGGGATGCGGCGGGGCCGCGGAGGAGGCGGCCACCGTCCCATCGCCGCAGGACGAGTTTTTCGCGCAGCTCGAGTCGATGTGTGGCCAGGCATTCGAGGGCGAGGCGACCCTCGTCTCCGGTGAGGGGTTCGACGGGCGCATGGTCATGCACGTCCGCCGCTGCTCGCCCGACGAGATCCAGATTCCGCTGCACGTCGGCGAGAACCGCTCGCGGACCTGGATCGTGACCCGCACCGACACGGGGCTCCGGCTCAAGCACGATCATCGGCACGAGGACGGTTCGGAGGACGCGGTCACGCAGTACGGCGGCGACACGCGCGACGTCGGAACGGCCACGACGCAGGCGTTCCCGGCCGACGCCTTCACCGCCGAGCTGCTGCCGGAGGCGGCCACCAACGTCTGGATCATGACCGTCGAGCCCGGGGAGCGATTCACCTACCATCTGACCCGGAACGGCGAGCCGCGGGCGACCTTCACCTTCGACCTGAGCCGAACGGTGGACGCTCCGCACGCGCCCTGGGGGTACGAGGGGCGCTGAGCGCGGAGGCCGCCACGGAGGCCGGCCTCAGCTGATCGGCACCCTCCGCTTGAGCACGAAGAGCCCCTGCTTGTGGCTCGTGACCAGGATGTTGCCGCTCTCGAAGAACGGGTAGTTGCTCCACGATCCGTCGAAGAAGCCCGGCACGTCGTCGGCGAACGGCGCGGTGTCGAAGAAGCCGACCTCGCGCGGGTTCACGGGGTCGGAGATGTCGATGACGCGCAGCCCGGCGGCGTAGTTGGACTGGTACATCATGTCGCCGCGCACGTAGAGGTTGTGGTCGGTCGCGCTCGTCTCGCCCAGGTACTCGCCCGCGAGCACCGGGTCGTCGAGCTCCGCGACGTCCCAGATCATGGTGCGCGTCCGGTCGGTCAAGCCGTTCATCTCGTCGAGCTCGTCGTTGACGTAGATGTAGCGGTGATCGTCCGTCAGCCATCCCTGATGGATGTAGGCGGTGTTCGGCATGCTGGCGTTACCGAGGACGACCGGAGCCTCCTTGTCGGTCACGTCGCCGATGCTGACCGCCGTCTCACCGTATCCGAAGCAGATCTCGCGGCCCTGGTATCGCGCGTCGGGGCCCCGGTAGACGACGCACTGGGCGTCGTGGGTCTGCCCGGCGGCGCCCAACCCGACCGACGGGTCGTTGTAACATCCCGCGAAGGTCGGGTTCTTCGGGTCGTTGAGGTCGATCATGTGGATCGACGCGCATCCCCGCCCGCCCCCCGAGTTGCCGACCGTGTACGCGAAGCCCGTCTCCTCGTTCACCGCGAGGTTGTGCGCGCTCGCGATGTCCGTGTAGAGGGCGTCGGCCTCGAAGGTCGGAGGATCCGCCGGGTCGACGGTCCGGAGCCGGGTCATGTCGAACACCTGCATGCCGTGCTCCCCGGCGTTGTCGGCCACCACGAGAGCGTGATCGCGCAGGACCTTCACGTCGCGCCAGGCCTGGCCGCGGCTCCCCTCGGTCTTGGGGAGCTGGCCGAGGTAGACCGGCCGCGTCGGGTCGGTGACGTCGACGAACGACGTCCCCTCGGAACGACCGACGACGGCGTACTCACGCCCCGTCTCGGGGTCCGTCCAGCCCCACACGTCGTTCACCATCGCTCCCCGGGATGCGCCGAGCTCGTGGACGGGGAGGAGCGCGACCAGGTCCATCTGGTCGCACGAGAAGATGGCGGCGCTCCCTTCGGCACAGTCCACGGCGTCGCCGGACACCGCGTCGTACCCTTCGGCCTCGCCTTCCAACCGGCCGGCTTCGGTCCACGCGTCACCGGTGCGCTCGAACCCGACGGCCACGCCGGCGCCGTAGGCGTCGCCCGGCGAGCCCACCACGGCCACGTCCGGCCCCGCGGCGAGCGCCAGCCCGAACACGGGCATGAAGTCGGTTCCGGGACCGCGAATCGCCTCGCCGGGACCCCAGCCGCCGGCGGTCTGCCGGAAGCGTGCGACCGCACCCATCATCCCGGCGGCATTCGGGGCGCCGACCCAGAGCGTACCGCCGGCCAGCGCCAGGGCCGTGCCGAAGCGGCCCTGAGCTCCTTCGGGAGCCGCGAGCGTCGTGTCGCGCGCCGGGGCTCCGGAGGCGTCCACGGTGAACAGGGTCACGGCCCCCTGGCCTCCGGACGCCAGTGGCGTCCCGACCGCCGCCAACTCCCCGTCGGTGGCGAGCCCACATTCCTTGTAGGAGTCCTGCGAGAGCAAGCCGCCGGACATCGAGAAGGGAACGTTGGTGTCGAGCGACCCGGAGGGGGCCCAGGTCCCACTCGTGCCGCGGGTGAACGCTTCGACGAGCACGGTTCCGTCGGCGTCCGCGGTGCACACGAGGAGGGTTTCGTCGCCGAGGAAGGCTACCGCCGCGCCGAAGCGCCGGTCGGCCGTCGCGGCTTGCAGTACGATCTCTTCCCGGAGCGTGCCGCCCTCCCGCGCGTAGACGCGCACACGCTCGCCGCCCTCTCCCTGCTCCACGACCGCGGCCCCGGTCCTCGTCACCGCGACGGCCCCCCCGGTGCCCGTCGCCCCCTCGCGCGCGCCGATGCGGGCGGCTTCGCGCCACCCTTCGTCCCCACGGAGGAACAGGTAGGCGGCACCCGCCCCGTCCCCGGCTCTCGGCGCGCCCACCAGCAGGGCGTCGCCCCGCGCGGAGACGGCCCGGCCGAAGCCGTCGGAGCGCTCGGCGCCCGAGGCGGTGAGCACCTGTGACTCTCTCCATCCCGACGTTCCGGGCCGGAACACGTACACGCGTCCGGGGCGAACGACGTTCTGGGGCTCGGCGACGAGCACGTCACCGCTCGCCACCGCGGCGGCGCGGCCGAAGGCCGTGCCGAAGTCGTAGAGCTGCTGGCCCGCCGCGGGTCGCGGGACGAGGGTGACGGCGAGGCAGACGAGGCCGGCGGCGAGGATCGAGCTCGGGGTGCGCATCGAGGGGGCTCCGGGAGAGGGCTGCGACGTCCGATCAGATTGTGTCCTACCGTCGACGCCGACAAGGTGGACCGGCCCGCCGCCCCGGTCGACGACCCGGCCGGAAGTCCGGCCGGGCCGCCCGCCTCACGCCACCAGGATCGCGCTCGACTCCTCCCGCACCAGCGGGATCACCTCCTCGGCGAAGCGCTCCATCTCCTCGAGCTGGGGCGAGAACTGGAGTAGAAGCAGATCCAGACCCGCGCGCTCGAACTCGAGGATCCGCTCCGCGACCTGCTCCGGCGTTCCGGTGAGGCCGCTGCGGAGTCCGCGGTTCGAGACCGAGTAGTCCTCGATGCTGACCTTCCGCTCGAGCTTGGTGTTCCTGATCCAGTCCTGGTAGTTGGCGTACCCCCGCGCGTTCTCCCGGACGTCGGTGATCCGGGCGAGCTCCCGCTCGACCTCGCTCTCGGTCGAGCGCACGACCGCGTATCCGGCCGCTCCGAACGACATCGGCCGGAGCCCCGCCGCCTCGCGGCGCGCCTTCATGTCGTCGACCTTCGCACCGATCACGTCCGGCGGGTCGCCGTGGGTCAACCACGCGTCGCACTTCGTGGAGATGAGCTCTTTGGCGGCCGGGGATTCGCCGCCGGCGTACACCGTGGGTCGTGGCTCACGCACGGGCTTGGGCTCCAGAATGGCGTCTTCGACCTCGTAGTACTTCCCCTCGAAGGAGAACTCGGGCTGCCTCCACATGCCGTCGACGACCTCGAGCCACTCGGCGGTCCGCGCATACCGGTCGTCGTGCTCGTCGAAGTGCACGCCGTACTTCCTCGCCTCGGTCGCCCACCACGAGGAAACCACGTTCACGGAGAGCCTCCCGCCGCTGATGTGGTCGATATTCGCCGCCTGCTTGGCCAGCAGTGCGGGGGCGTGGAAGGTGGGCCGCACCGCGACCATCAGCTCGAGGCGCTCGGTCACGGCCGCGAGGGCGGCCGCGGTGCTCCAGGCGTCGAGCGACGGGGCGTCCATCCCCTTGATGTCGTTCAGGTTCAGCTCTGCGATGAGCGTCAGGTCGAACCCGATCTCCTCGCTCCGGCGCGCGAGCTTGCTCACGTAGCGCCACGACGCGTCCATCCCCTCGTCCTCGACGTTTCGCAGCCATCCCCCGAAGACGGGGAGCCAGTATCCGAACCTCATCGGGCACCTCCCGCGGCGACGGCGAGCTCGGCGGCAGGCTCGGCACGCCGGGAGCCGAGGGTCGCCGCCTCGGCCTCGCGCTCCAGCCAGTCGGCCAGCCGCGCGAAGGCGTCGAGGCCGACGACGTTCGGCGCGTCGGCCACGAAGTTCGAGAGCGCGTTGACGTCGTAGTAGTAGAGCTGGCCGTCGCGGTCGTCGATCATGTACTCGACCCCGCCGATCTCGATGCCGGCGGTTTCCATGATGCGCTCGACGTCGGCCACGACCTCGGGGGGCGGCTCGTAGCCCTCGACCTTCATGCCGTTCTTCGGCGCGTCCAACGCGCATGCCGAGCGCTCGAGCTCGGCCCCGTCCACGCGCTGGCATGCGTCGGCGGGGCAGAGGTTGAAGTCGGTGCCGTCAGTGTAGACGCGAATCGCGTACAGGAACTTCCCGTCGAGGACCTCGACCCGGACGATCCGTCCGTCCCGGGCCGGGATGAACTCCTGCACGAGGGCGGTCGAGTCGACCCCGAGGTCGAGCTCGCCGACCGAGGCCGCGAGCGTCTCCGGGGCGTCGAAGCGCCGCACACCCGCGCCGCTCCCCCCGATGTTCGGCTTGACCACGACCGGAAAGCGGAGCCCTTCGGCCGCCGCCGGGGCGTCTTCCGCCCGGTGGATCACCCGAGCCCGAGGCGCGGGGAGCCCCAGCCGCTTCAGCAGGGAGAGCTGCTCGGCCTTCGAGATCTCCGTCTGCCACGCCCGCCACCCGTTCACGACGCGCACGCCCCGGTGCTCGAGGTCGGCCAGATACTGGGAGGTGAAGAAGATGGAGGACGCGTGTCCGCGCAGGTACGCGGACGGGCTCATACGGTTGAAGACGAGCGCGTAGCTCGGCTGCTCGCCTGTCGGATCGAAGGTGTGACGCCTGGCGTCCAGCCGTACGTACGGCACGCCCCTCCGGTCCAGCTCGGAGAAGAGCGGGCGGAACCAGTCTGGGTGCTCGTGATAGATGGCGATCGGGTCTCGGATGGTCATGGGTCTCTCGACTCTTCGGAGGGCAGGTCACAAAAAAACCGGCCCCTCTCACTCGGAGAGGGGCCGGGGATCCGGGCACGGGGCCCGGAGCTTCACGCGTCCGTCACATGTACGGGCGCCCCACGGCCTCTCCCCGAGGGAGAGCCGGACGACAACAGCGACACATCATGGTCGCGGGTCGGAGGGGCGTGTTGCTCATGCGTTGGGCCGTTGGTTCGTTGAAGCTTGATCGTGTGGCGAAACGATAACGTGAAGCGGGTCGCCCGATCAACCGCGCCAGTGCCGGCCGCCGGCGATCCTCACCGCGAGGTACGCCGCCCTTCGGCGCCACTTCGGCACGCCTTGCTCCCGCATCATCCGGGCGAAGAGCTCGTCGGCATGCCGGCGCGACCAGGGGTCGTCGACCGGGTCCCACCGTCCGTCAGTCCGGTCCCATCGGAGCGTCGTCACCCGTCCACCGTTGCGGTAGAGCCAGTCGTGAAAGATCGACGCGAGACCCAGGTCGAGCGGGGAGATGAGCATCCAGAGCACACGTGGGACGCTCGCGAAGTCGTGGGTGAAGCCCTCGGGAACGTCGAGGCGCAGGAGGTCCCGCTCGGGCTCGGGGGCGCCGAGCGGGTTCCACCATGTGTACCTGGCGGCCTCCAGGAGGCGGAAGCTCCGGAAGTCGTCGGACAGCTTCTGGCCGGGTGAGGTGACCCGCCCGGGGACGTCGGTCGGGAGTGGCGGCGGCGGCCCGGGCGGCTCGGGTAAGCGCTCGGGCTCCGCGGCCGCGCCCGTCGCGCCATCCTGGTGGGCCTCGGGAGCCGCGACCTCGCCGCTTGCGGTTTCCGTCATCGACTCGCGATCGCTTCCCGGATGGCCCGGGCCGTGATCTCCGCACGGTACTCGACCAAGCGCCTGCCGTTGGCGATGGTGCGCGCCAGCGGCTCGAGACTGACGCCGTTGATGCTGAACAGCCCGGCGTCCATGCGCTGCTGGGCCCGGATGCGGGTCGGATCGGTCGTCGCGATGATCGAGGAGTAGTGGTAGTCGTCGTGGTACTCGTTCCGGGTCGCCACGCACTCGTCCGGCTCCTGGAAGATGCCGAGCTCCGCCTTCAGGTAGTCGCAGCTGTAGATGTCTTCCGTGTAGTACTCCGGGATGTGGTGCACCCGCGCGGGGCGGTCGGCCCAGGCCGCGTTGAGGGCGGCGGCCACGTTTTCCATGCCGCGCGTGTTCCCTCCGCTGTCCCCGATGAGCACGATGTCCGTGAAGCCGTGGGCGGCGAAGCTCGAAGCGATGTCCGTCAGGAGCGCCTCGAACGTCTCCTGCGTGACGCTGATGGTCGCGTGGTAGCGCATGTGCCCGGACGGCGGATCGATGTCTCCCTCCGGCACGAACTTCACGATGGGCGCGACGAGGGCATTCCCGAGCTCGCGGGCGATCGCCTCCGTCGTGGCGGTCAGGACGAAGTTGTGCTTACCGCTCGCGACGTAGGGTCCGTTCTGCTCGACGCCGCCGGTGCCGACGATGACGGTCGTCATCCCCTCGGCCAACGCGTCCCGCACCTCCATCCACGTCATTTCCTCGATCCAGAGCGTGTTGGTGCCGGCTATGGGACGGGGCGCGTCCATGTCCTGGGCGGCCAGCTTCGGGGCCGCGATCGACAGGGCAGGGACGAGAGCGAGCATGAGGCCGGCGGTGTGGAGCCGAAGGCGGAGCGGACGGGGCATGGGTCTGTCTCCCGATGCAGGTGAGGTGCGGTCCGACACGGCCACGATGCGGCTCGCGCCGGGCGGTGGGCAAGTCGTAGTTTGCCGCGCATTCCGCACCATCCACCCGAGACGCCCATGGCATTGTCGCCCCATCGCTCCGTCCATCGACACGCCGGAAACGTCGTGCTCGCGCTCACGCTCATCCTGGTGGGGGCGGCAGCCCCGACGCCGACCACCGCCCAGGTCGCGCTCTCCGAGGCCTCGATCGAGGACCTCGCACGGGCCCTCGACTCCGGAGCGCTCACGTCGGAGCGGTTGGTGGAGATGTACCTGGCGCGCATCGCCGCGTACGACGCGGCCGGCCCCGAGCTGAACGCGGTCCTTCACGTCGATGCGAACGCCCTCGAAACCGCGCGCGCGCTGGACCGGGAGCGGCGGGAGCGCGGCCCACGCTCTCCGCTGCACGGGATCCCCGTCGTGCTCAAGGACAACGTGGACACCGGCGACATGCCGACGACCGCCGGGTCGCTCCTCCTGGCCGGCTCCGTCCCGCCGGACGACGCGTTCATCGTGAGGCGGCTGCGTGACGCCGGGGCCATCATCCTGGCCAAGGCGAACATGAGCGAGTTCGCATCGGGTCCGACCATGAGCTCGGTGGCCGGCCCCATGCGGAACCCGCACGATCTCGCCCGCTCGCCGTCGGGGTCGTCGGGGGGGACCGGGGTCGCCATCGCCGCGAGTTACGCGCAGCTCGGCATCGGCACCGACACGGGCGGCTCCGTCCGCGGGCCTACGGCGTCCAACGGAATCGCGGGACTGAAGCCCACGCATGGACTCGTGAGCCGCGACGGTATCGTCCCGCTCTCCCTGACGTTCGACGTGGCGGGCCCGATGGCCCGTCACGTGTACGACCTTGCGGCCATGCTCGACGTGCTCGCGGGTACCGATCCGGCGGATTCCGCGACCGCCGAGGCCGATCGGGTTCGTGCCCCGAGCTACGTGGACGCGCTCGACGCGGGGGCGTTGGCCGGCGCCCGCATCGGCATCGCCAGGGACTTCATGGGCCAGGACCTGGAAGTGGACTGGGTGATCGAGGCGGCGCTGCACACGATGCGCGAGGCCGGCGCGACCGTGGTCGATGTCCGGGTGCCCGGATGGCTGTTGGACGCGAAGGGCGATTGGTACACGACCATCCGATGGAGGGAGTTCCGTGCCGACATACCCGACTATCTCGCGACGCTGGGGCCGACGTACCCGAAGACACTCGCGGAGATGATCGAGCGCACGAAGGAGATCGTGTCGCTACCGGCCGGAGGCGGAGCGCCGAACCCGACGCGCTGGTCGCTGTTCGAGGACGAGGAGCGGAGCGGCAGCACGGACGACGCAGCGTACGTGATGATGCGCGACCACGGCCTCCCGCTCGTTCGGGGCGTCGTGGAGGGGCTGCTCGCCGAGCACGACCTGGACGCGATCGTCTATCCGACGTCGCCGAGCCGGCCGGGGCTCGTCGCCGGAGGCGGTGGTGGGGGAGGGCCGTCGGCCACGAACATCGCCAACCTCACGGGCTTCCCGGACCTGATCGTGCCGGCCGGCTTCACCAACGACCGGCTTCCCGTGGCCCTGTCGTTCTTCGGCCCGGCGTTCAGCGAGGCACGTTTGCTGGGGCTCGGGTACGCGTTCGAGCACCTGACCCGTGCGCGGCGCGACCCGGCGCACACGCCCGCGCTTCCCGGAGAGCGCATCGGAGGCTGAAGGGTCGGGGCGGGCGAGAGGCGCGGATCGGCAGGACCTCGCGCCGACGCGGCCGGTGCCGCAGACTAGGTTGGTGGGGAGATGAACGACCCGGGAGGAGGCGAGAGACTCATGACGACACGATGCTCGGAAAGGCGGCACCGGCCTGCCGGTGGACCGCCGGTGCGCCACGCCGCGCTCGTCGCCCTCGCGGCGACCGCGCTCGCCTGCGGTGCCGGGCCCGTGTCGGGGCAAGACACGCAGGAGCGCGCGAACGACGGCCGCCTCGCCGGCGTGGTCATCGACGTCATCGGCGAGCGCCCGATCGAGAACGCACTCGTTGTGCTCGGCGACAACTACCGGGCGGTGCTCACCGACTCCCTCGGTCGCTTCGACCTGGGGGAGCTGACCAGCGGCGACTTCGAGCTCACCGTGCGTCGATACGGCTATCAGACGCAGGGGGTGGAAGGCTTCCTCCCGGCGGGGTCGGCGCTCGACATCGAGGTGCCGCTCCCGCCTACCGCGGTGCTGGTCGACGGCCTGAGCGTGGTGGCCGAGCGGCTCGAGACCATGGAGGAGCGACTGACGCGGCGGCGCCGGGCGACGACCTTGCCGGTCCATTCCGTGGGCCAGGAGCATCTCGTCCGTAGCTCGGCGAGGGACGTGCTGGAAATGCTCGACCGCGAGGCCACCCTCCAGATCCAGACGTGCGGGGGCCGAGCCTTCGCCGACCAGTGCGTCCGGCGCAGGGGGCGTCTGGTGGAGCCGCGCGTCTACGTCGACGAGATGCCGGTGATCGGGGGGCTGTCCCAGCTCGCCATGTACCAGCCCTACGATCTGTACCTCGTCGAGGTGTACGGTCGCGGCCTCGAGGTGCGGGCGTACACGCACCAGTTCATGGAGCGCATGGCCCGGCAGCCCATGGCCCTGATGCCGGTGAGAATCTGGTAGCTTCGCTCATGACCGACACGACCGAAATCCTCAACGAAACGACGGCCGACCTGCTCGAGTCCATGCTCGCCGGCCCCTTCAGACACCAGTTCGTGGACGAGGCGCTGGCCCGGGGCGGGATGGGCCCGGCGCTCCGGCATCTGCGCTCCGCCATGCGTGCGCACGGCTTCCAGGCAGGGGGGCAGGGGTTCGTCCTCAAGGACGTGGTCGACCGCATGGACCGTCGAACCCGGAGCGAAGGGTTCCGCGTCCTCCACAGCTGGGACTTCAGGGAGCTCGAGTTCAGTCGGGAGAGCACCCCGGTCATCCTCCTCGACTACTTCGCCGACATCGGCATGGTCGAAGGAACGGAGCGCGAGGTGCTGGCGATCCTCCTGGACTACTACTTCTTCCACCTCCTCATCCTGTGCGCGATGCGCGCGTGGGACGCGGAGGATCCGGTCTTGTATCTGGAGCGAGTGGACGACCTCGTCCGTCTGCTCCAGGGGCCGGAGGGAAGCGGACACCGCTTCGTCGAGCACGCCGAGACGCTGCTCGTCCTCGGTGTGTCACAGTTCCACCCGGAGGAAGCGGCCTACGACCGGCTCATCGAGAAGGTCTGGGGGCTCGACGCCCCGGATCGCCGGGCGCGGTTCGCCACGCTGGGCACGGCGGTGCTCGCCGGCCACCTCCGGTGGGGGTTCGGGGTCATGTACCGTCGCGACATCGGCCGCATGCGGGACGACAACGTGGGCGACTATCCGTGGCTCCTCACCTCGGTCCTGGAGCTCCTCCGCGCCTACGACCGCCTCGTCACGGAAGGGGCTGCCGAGCCGGATCGGCTCCCGGTGGCGGAGGCCGTCATCAACGGGCTGACCCCCGATCCTTGGGCCTTCTTCGAGAAGGCGCCCCGGGCGCTCGCCGACTACGGGGCCCAGGTCGCCGAGTTCAGGGATCTCTTCGCGCGCCATGAGGGCGCTCTGCTGGCCGACTTCGAGCGCGTACGTCCCGACCCGGCCCGTTACTCGCCGCTCCATCTACACTTCAACTTCCCGCACAACGCCTTGGTGGCGAAGGTTCTCATCGCGCTGCACCGCGGCTCGGAGCTGAACCTCCCCATCGACGCTCTGTGGCGTAGCCCAGACCCGGCCGACGAGGACCAGGCCCGGATGACATCGGACTTCGCGTCCACCCTGATGAACTACTCCGGCGTGAATCCCGAGGGATACGACCAGCACGGGGCCATGTTCGTCGTCCACGACCCGAAGGCCGGGCTACGCCATTACAACATGGCGCTGTCGGTCATCCGGAAGAGTCGGCGGGCCGCGGAGAGCGCCGGGTAGCGCCCCCCGCGGCTCCGGGACCTCTGGGGCTGTGCCGGCGTGGTGCGTGCCCCCGGTGGCCCGCCCGCCTCAGCGCTCGATCGGCGCTCTCACCAGGTTGCCCCACTCCGTCCAAGACCCGTCGTAGTTGCGCACGTTCGGGTATCCGAGCAGGTGGTGCAGCACGAACCAGGTGTGGCTCGACCGCTCCCCGATGCGGCAGTACGCGACCACGTCGCTGTCGGCCGAGAGGCCCTGCTCCTTCTCGTAGATGGCCCGGAGCTCGGAGACATCCTTGAACGTGCCGTCCTCGTTGGCCGCCCGCTTCCACGGCACGCTCGCCGCTCCCGGAATGTGTCCGCCGCGCAGTGACCCTTCCTGTGGGTAGTCGGGCATGTGCAGGAGCTCACCGCTGAATTCCTGGGGCGAGCGCACGTCGACCAGCTTGCCGCCGGCCTTCACGTGGTCCATGACCTCGTCGCGGAACGCGCGGATTGCGGCGTCGTTCCGCTCCACCCTCGGGTAGTCGGTGGAGGGGCGCTCGGGGACGTCCGTCGTGAGCGGCCGGCCCTCGTCGATCCACTTCTTGCGCCCGCCGTCCAGCAGCCGGACGTCCGGATGGCCGAACAGCGTGAAGACCCAGAGGGCGTATGCGGCCCACCAGTTGAAGTTGTCACCGTAGAAGACGACGGTGGTGTCGCGGGAGATGCCCTTGGAGGACATGAGCTCCGCGAACTTCCCGGCGTCCAGGTAGTCACGGGTCACCGGGTCGTTGAGGTCCATGTGCCAATCGACCTTGATAGCGCCCGGGATGTGTCCCGTGTCGTAGAGGAGCACGTCCTCGTCGGACTCCACGACGACGACGCTCGGGTCGTCGAGGTGCTCGGCGAGCCAATCGGTGGAGACGAGCTTCTCCGGGTGCGCGTACTTCTCGAATCGGGGATCTCGGTCACGGGGAGCGGACATGGTTCCTCCGGAATGGGCAGGTCGGGTCTGGATTACGCGATCGGGCGCCAGAGCGCCCGTCGGGTCTGCTAACCCCCTTGCCGTCCGAGGGGTTCACGACGGAACCCGCGCCTGGCCGGGTGGTAGCTCACCACCATGAGCATGCCAGCCGACCTGTCCAAGATCGTGGACCGTTTCAAGCGCGCACCGAAGGACCTGCGGGTGCAGGCGCTCCTCCAGTTCGCCAACAAGGTGCCGGAGCTCCCGCCCGAGCTCGCCGGCGACCGCTCCGCGCTCGAGCAGGTACACGAGTGCCAGACGCCGTTCTTCCTCGCCACGCGTGTCGACGACGACGGCTCCGTCCATCTCTTCTTCGACGCACCCGCCGAGAGCCCGACCGTGCGTGGCTTCGCCGGTATCTTGCGTGAGGGCCTGGAAGGCGCCGGATGGCGTGAGGTGCTCGACGTGCCGTCCGACTTCTACGCGGAGATGGGGCTGGGTGACGTGGTATCTCCCATGCGGCTCAGGGGTATGAGCGCCATCCTGAATCGCCTCAAGCGCCAGATCCGCGAGCAGGTGGAGGCAGACGGCGCGGCGCCCGCAGGGGCGGGAGCTTGAGGGCCAAAGCAGTTACATCGGACCATCGGATTCGAAGGGGAAGGAGACGCATGCCTGGATTCACTCGCTCTTCCGGACGGCTGTCCGCGGTTCTCTCGCTGGTGCTCGTCGCGTGCGGGGCGCCCGTGGCCGGCACGGGGGCCCAGACGACGGCCCCCGGCGGCCAGCGCTCCACGACCGGGACGCCCGCGGCCCAGGAGGGTCCCTACCTCTACGTCTGCGTGCAGGACGAGGCCCGCGTCGCCATCATCGACGTGGAGAGCCTCGAGGTCGTGCGCAGCGTCGATCTCACCGCTCTCGGCTTCTCCCGTACCGCGAATCCTCATCACGTGGCTGTCGAGCCCGGCGGCGAGCGCTGGTACGTGTCGCTCATCGGCGAGAACCGGGTGGCGCGCTTCGACCGGGCCGGCGACCTGCTCGGCACGTTCGAGATGTCGACGCCCGGGATGCTCAGCTTCGATGCGGGATCCGGCGTGCTCATGGCGAGTCGCTCGATGAGCGCGGTGAACCCTCCGACCCGGGTCGGCTGGGTGGACACGCGGACCATGGAGGGAGAGGAGATCGACGTCTTCCTGCCCCGTCCGCACCCGATGGCGCTGTCCCCCGATGGGCGCTGGGCCTACACCGGGAGCCTGGGTGTCAACCAGATCGCGGCCATCGACCTCGAGACCGAAGACGTGACGCTCACCGACCTCGAGGGGCCGCCGCACGCGCTCGTCCAGTTCGACATCTCGGACGACGGACGGACCATGGTCGCCGCCACGGAGCTGTCCGGCCGACTGCTGGCCTTCGACCTGTCCGATCCGGCCCATCCACGGCAGGTCGCGTCGCTCGAGCTCGGTCCGATGGTGTTCGACCCGGTCTTCGGGCCGGGCGGTACCACCGTCTGGGTGCCGGTTAAGGGCGCCAACGAGGTTGCCATCGTCCGGACCTCCGACTGGACGGTCGAGCGTCGCCTGGCGTTCGAGAGCTTCCGCCAGCCGCATCAGGTGGTCTTCAGTGCAGACGGCACGAGGGCATTCGTGTCCAGCAACAACAAGGCCGACCACATGTCCGGGATGGCCGATCACGCCGGTCACGCCGGGATGGAGTCCGACACCATGAACGGGAACGTCACGGTGATCGACGTGCGGAGCTACGAGGTCGCCGAGGTGATCGAGCTCGGGCGGAACGTCACGGGGATGGGGATCGCGGGCGGCTGATTCGGCCCGCCATCCCGCCCGACGAGGGACCTGCTACGCGCTCGCCTTCGCCCCCCGCCGCGGCTGCACGTCGTGGAAGACCAGGTCCTTCTCCTGCTCGACCGTCCGCTTCAACGCCCACTCGGTATCGAAGAGGATGAGCGGGTTCCCGTCGGCGTCCTCGACCTCACGGCGTCCATAGAGGGACGCTACCTTCCGGATGGTCGCCTCCGGCCCGGTGACCCAGCGCGCGCAGTGGAAGGGAAGGGGCTCGAGGCGGATCTCGACGTTGTACTCGCGCTCCAGCCGGTCGATGAGCACGTCGAACTGGAGCCGTCCCACCGCGCCCACGATCGGGACAGGGCCGGTGATGGACGGGGCGAACAGGAGCAGGATCGTGCCCTCTTCGGCGAGGTGCCGGAGGCCCCGGTCGAGGTGCTTGCGTCGGAGCGCGTCTTCCATGCGCACCTGCGCGAACAGCTCCGGCGAGAAGCGCGGAACCCCGGGGTATTCGAGCCCTTCCTCGATCGCCACGGTGTCCCCGACGCGGAGGCTGCCACGGTCGTGGAGCCCGACGACGTCGCCGGCGACCGCGTCTTCACTGTGGGTCCGCTCGCGCGCCATGAACTCCTGGGGCTGCGCCAGGCGTAGCGTCTTTCCGGTACGGGCGACGATCGCCTCTTCGCCCGGCTCGAAGCGGCCAGAGCATATGCGGACGAACGCGATCCGGTCACGGTGCCGGAGGTCCATGTTCGCCTGGACCTTGAACACGAAGCCGGAGAACGGATGCGCGGCCGGGTCGATCGGTCCGTCCTGGCTCTGGCGCGCGGTCGGTGGCGGTGCGCTCGCGAGGAACCGCTCCAGGAAGACGTCCACCCCGTAGTTGGTCAGCGCGCTCCCGAAGTAGACCGGGGTCGCTTCGCCGGTGGCGACGGCGTCGAAGTCCATGGGGGCGCCGGCCACCTCGATCAGCTCGACCTCCTCACGCAGACGGGCCGCTCCATCCTCCCCGATCGCGTCGATCAGCTCCGGTCCGTCCAGGGCGACACGCCGGGCCTCGGGCCTCGACTGCCCGTGATCGTCCGTCTTCGAGTAGAGGATCACGTCGCCCTCGAGCCGGTCGTAGACGCCCACGAGCCGACCCGCCTGCCGTACCGGCCAGGTCGCGACGAAGCAGCGGATCCCCAGCTCCGCCTCGACGTCGTCGAGGAGGCCCAGCGGGTCCTCGCCGACACGGTCGCACTTGTTCACGAAGGTGAAGATCGGGAGTCGCCGCCGCTTGCAGACGCTGAACAGCTTCTCGGTCTGCGTCTCCACGCCCTTCCGGTTGTCGAGCAGCATGATCGCGCTGTCTGCCGCCGTCAGCGCGCGGTACGTGTCTTCCGAGAAGTCCTGGTGGCCCGGGGTGTCGAGCAGGTTGATGCGGAAGCCGCGGTAGTCGAAGTGGAGCACGCTCGCGGTGATCGAGATGCCGCGTTCCTGTTCCATGTCGAGCCAGTCGGAGGTCGCGTGCCTGGCCGCACGGCGACTCTTCACGGAGCCGGCCGCGTGGATGGCCCCGCCGTAGAGGAGGAGCTTCTCCGTGAGCGTCGTCTTACCCGCGTCGGGGTGGCTGATGATCGCGAACGTGCGTCGCCGGGCGATCTCTTCGGCGAGGGATTTCGTCATGAAAGCGTGTATGCAAAGGGGCCGATCTGAACATCCCGGCCTCTCCGGGGTCGTACCAGGCCTGAGATCATGAAGGTAGCATTCAAGCGATAAGACAGGAGACCCATGCTCATGTCCGAGGCCAAGCAAGGCGACACCGTGCACGTTCACTACACCGGCCGCCTCGCGGACGGTACCACGTTCGACTCCTCCAAGGACCGCGATCCGCTCGAGCTCACGCTCGGCCAGGGCGCGGTGATTCCCGGCTTCGAGAAGGCGATCGAGGGGATGACCGTCGGTGACCAGAAGACCGCGAAGATCCCGGTGGACGAAGCGTACGGGCCGCGCCGTGACGAGCTGGTCATGGACGTGCCGCGCACCCAGCTGCCCGACGGCATGGATCCGAAGCCCGGTGAGCAGCTGCGCATGCAGACGCCCGACGGTCAGGCCGTTCCGGTGGTCGTGGCCGACACGAGCGACGAGGCGGTGAAGATCGACGCCAACCATCCGTTGGCGGGGAAGGATCTGACCTTCGACCTCCTCCTGGTCAAGATCGCTTGACCGGATGAGACGCGGTCGCCTCCCGCGACGCGAGGGGTGACCGGGCGGGTTCGGCGAGTGTGCCGGACCCGCCCGTTTCTCTTTCTCGGCCTTGACGGAGCCCGCTCCGTCGGCGATCAGTCCACGATGACCCACCAACGAACCTGGGGCGAAGTGGACCTCGCGCCCGACGATCCGGTCGACCTCACGCTCGGGTCGCTTCGCTTGCGCATGAAGCGGCGCGGCAGTGAGATCTGGCTACTGACCGAGCGGGACGACCGGGCCCGCGACACCGACGGCGAGTGGCAGCGCTGGGCCGTGCCGGAAGACGTCATCGTGCGTATGCGTCCGGCCCTTCCCGAGCGGCTCCTCGTCGTCTCCCACGAGCTCCCGTTCCACCTTCCCGGGCACGGTGAGGCGGATGTGTATGTCCGGATTCCCCTGTTCGTGCAGGTCGTGGTGAGCGGCGCGAGGATGGGCGAGCTGGTCGTGCTCGACGAACCGAGCTTCGTCCTTTCGGACACATGGTGGGGAACCGTCGCGGAGGGCGAGCTGGCCTACTGGCTGGAGACCAAGGCCCGGGCCGAGATCTCGCCCGACCTGTTCGTCCCCCACATCGCCATGTGCCCGATCCACCTCGAGAACGGGTCGGACCATCCGCTCCCGGTCGACCGGTTCGCCGTGCGCGCGCTCCACCTGTCGCTGTTCGAGCACGACGGTCGGGTCTGGACGGACGATGTCCGGGTGCGCTACATGGCCTCGACCGAGGGGAGTGAGATCCGCTTCGGCGGCGAGGCGCCCGAGGAGGAGCCGTCGGGAAGACGGCTGGCCGACCCGAGGGTGGCGATCCGGAGGGGACTCCAGGCCCGGACCTTCGACCGTCTCCGCTCCCTCTCGGTGCTGGGCGGGTGAAGCGATGATCCTCCAGGACACGATCGCAGTCGCTCCAGAGACGGCCACGAACATCCTGGGCGCTCTGCCGCTGGGTACGGCCCTCCGCGCCGTCGTGATGGTGCTCGTCGGTATGCCGCTCGTCTTCCTGGCGAGCCGGGGCACGCGCGCCTGGATGACGGGGCGCGTCCACGCCCAGGCCGGACTCGTCACCGGCAAGCTCATGCTCTACGGCGGACTCCTGATCGTCGTGGTGTCGACGCTCCGGGAGCTCGGGTTCAGCCTGGCGCCTCTGCTCGGAGCCGCAGGCGTGCTCGGGATCGCGCTCGGCTTCGCGTCGCAGACCAGTATCTCGAACGTCATCAGTGGGCTCTTCCTCATCGCCGAGCGTCCCTTCGTCGTGGACGACCTCATCGAGGTCGGCGGTGTCACGGGCCGCGTCGTCTCCATCGACACGCTCAGCGTCCAGCTTCGCACCTTCGACAACCGGATGGTGCGCATACCCAACGAGACGTTGGTGAAGAGCCAGATGATCAACATCACGCGCTTCCCGATCCGTCGGGTGGACGTGCGGATCGGGGTCGCCTACAAGGAAGACGCGGCCCGCATCCGGGCGCTCCTGCTCGATATCGCCGAGCGGAACCCGACGTGCCTCATGGAGCCCGAGCCGGTGGTGGTCTTCGAGGGATTCGGGGAGTCGTCGCTGAACTTCCTCTTCGGCGTCTGGGCCACGCAGGCGAACTTCCTGAAGCTCAAGAACGGTATCCAGGAGGACATCAAGGCCCGCTTCGACGCCGAGGGCGTGGAGATCCCGTTCCCCCATAGGACGCTCTACGTGGGGAGCACGACCGACGCCTTCCCCGTGCGGGTCGTGGGCGCCGAGGGTGAAGCTACGCCGCCCGCCCCCGACTCAGCACCATGAGTTGATAGGGCTCCAGCACCAATTCCTTCGTGGCGGTCACGGTCCGGCCGGCGTAGAGATCGACGGCGGTCTTGCGGAGGCCCATCTGGCGCAGCCTGCGCGCTTCGACCGCCTGCGGTCGCTCGGTGAAGTTGGCCAGCACGAAGATCATCCGGTCCTCGTGGCTCCGGATGAAGCCGAAGACGTGTGGGGTCCCGGTGTCCGTGATCTCCGTGTCGGCCTCCCCGAACGCGGCGTGGCTCTTGCGTAACCTGAGGAGGCGGAGGAGGCCGTGATAGACCCGTCCCGGGACGGAGTCGGGGTCGTGCCGTAGCTGGGCGCGCTCCGGATCGAACACGGGGCGGTGGAGCCAACGCGAGTCGCCCGTCATCTCGGGCTCCTCGTGGTAGCCGTAGTCGTTCAGCGCAGCGATCTCGTCCCCGAGGTAGAGCAGGGGGATCCCCCCGATCGTGGCGGCCACACCGTGGATCAGGAGGATGCGCCGGACCGCGAGATCGAGCGCCCCCTCGTCGCCGTCCTCCAGCGCGCGCTCCACGCCGCACAGGGAGGCGCACGTGCCCGAGACACGGGCCAGCCCGGTGACGGGGTCGGGTTGGAACGGCTCCCCGCGCGCGAAGCTCCCCTCGAACCGGCCGGTGTAGAAATCGGTCAGGAAGGCCCGGTGCGCCGCCGGATCGAACCCGCTGTCCTGCACCTCCTCGTCCGCGAACGCCCACCCGATGTCGTCGTGCCCCCGGACGTAGTTGAGCCAGGTGCAGCCCTCGGGGAGCTTGAACCGGCGCGTCATCGACGACCGGAGCACCCGGACGTCACGGGTGGCCATCGCCTCCCAGAGGAGGGCCATGAGCTGTGGGTTGTACGAGAGGGGACACTCGTCCACGCTCACGTACTTCCGCACCTCGTCCGGGTGCACGATGGCTTCCGAGAGCAGGGTCATGGCTGGGGCCGCGATCGCCGCGACCGCGTTGAAGGCGCCGATGATCCGGTGCGCTTCCGGCAGGTTCTGGCAGTTGGTCCCGAGCCGCTTCCAGAGGAAGGCGACGGCGTCGAGGCGAAGCACCTCAACGCCCTGGTTGGCCAGGAACAGCATCTCCTCGACCATCCGGTTGAAGACCACCGGATTCTCGTAGTTCAGGTCCCATTGGTAGGTGTGGAACGTCGTCCACACCCACTTGCGGATCTCGGAGCGGTAGGTGAACGCTCCCGGGTGGTCGTCGGTGAAGACTTCGGGCATGCTACGCTCGAACGCGTCGGGCATCTCGCGGTCGGGGTACATGCGATAGTAGGCCTGATGCTCCGCGTCTCCGTCGAGCGCGCGCTCCGCCCAATCGTGCTCGTCGGACGTGTGGTTGAACACGAAGTCGAGCGTGAGCGAGATCCCCCGATGGCGCAGCTCCGTGGCGAGCTCCGCCAGCTCGTCCATGGATCCCAGGGCGGGGTCGACGCGCCGGTAGCTCCTCACGGCGTAGCCGCCGTCGTCGTCCCCTTCGGGTGGCTCGAAGAGCGGCATGAGGTGCAGGCACGTGACGCCGAGCTCGGACAGGTAGGGCACGCGCTCGCGAAGCCCGTCGAGGGTGCCCGCGAACCGGTCGACGTAGCAGGACGCGCCGACCATCTGGTTCGACTGGTACCAGTGGGGGTCCGCGGCCCGTGTCCCGTCGAGCGCCTTCAGCTCGTCGGAGCGCTCGAGCCACATCTCGGTGGCCGAGACCAGGATGCTCTCGAGGTGGTAGAAGAAGTCGTAGTGGTGTCCGTAGAGCGCGTGGAGCTGGGTGAAGAGCCGCGGGAAGTGTCTCCGCATGCGTTCCACGTAGGCCTCCCACTCCGCCGGGTCGGCGTCGGCCGCGAAGCGCGCCTCGATCCTCGGCATGAGGCGCGCGAGCGAGGAGGCGCTGTGCTCCTGGAGCCAGTGCGGGTGGAGATCCATGGTCGCTGCGGGAGGGCGCGGGTGCGGGAGGGTGCGGGTGACGGACGTGAGGGTCAGCGGTAGTTGCCGAACATCAGCTCGACGCCGTAGTCGCCCTTCTTCACCAGGGCGATCACGTCCTGGAGCACGTCCCGGGAGGCCGATGTCACGCGCAGCTCCTCACCCTGGATCTGCACCTGGACCTTCTTCAAGCCGGAGTCACGGATGTCCTTGGAGATGCGCTTGGCGGTCTCCTGATCGATGCCCTGCTTGAGCGTAACCGTCTGGCGGGCCCGGCCCAGCGTCCCGACCTCGACCTTTCCGAGGTCGATGTTCTTCAACGGAACGTTCCGCCGGCTGAGCTTCTCCCTCAGGACGCCCAGCACGGCCTGCAGGCGGTACTCGTCGTCGGCGTCGAGCTTCACGGCACCGGCATCCCGGTCGAGCTCGACGGTGCAGCTCGTACCCTTGAAGTCGTAGCGCGTCTGGATCTCCTTCATCGTCTGGTTGACGGCGTTGTCGACTTCCTGGAGGTCGACGGATGTCGAGATGTCGAAGGACTGGTTCTTGGCCATGACGGAGCAGGGGCTGGGGTTTCCGGGGCGCGGAAGATAATCAGCTTGGCTGGACGGTGCGAAGCCGGTCGAGCCGGATCTCGGTGCCGTCGTCCAGCCGCAGGTATTCCGCACCGTCGCGAGCGAAGACGTCGACGATGCGCCCCGATGCGGAGCGCTCCGAGCCGTCGGGGGCAACGAAGCGCACGTCGCAGACGCTTCCGAGCGTCGCATAGGACTCGAGACGGTCGTGCACGCCGCAGTCGATCGGCTGGTAGTCGGTCATGGGTCGTGAACGCTGCGCCCCTGCTGGTCGAAGAGGTACAACGCGGTTGGGGGAAAGCGTAAGGCCACGCGCCCGCCGAGCGGCGGCGGCCGGCGGCCGCGATCCACTCGGGCGGCGAGCAGCCCGGGGCTGGCCGAGTCGGCCGAACGCGTAACGTCGACGGTCTTGAAGCCCATGCTCACGTGGAGCACGCGCTCGCTGCCGAGCTCCTCGACCGCTTCGATCGTACCCGGTACCCCGACCTGATCGTTCCCGGCGAGCTCGACGTCCTCGGGACGTATGCCGACGACGACGGCGGACCCGGGGGTGAGACGCCCGGCCCTGCTCTTCGCCCCGATCTCGACCGGCATCGGTCTCTCGAGGCCCGGGAGGTTCACCGCGACGGACCCGTCGCCGGACCGTGCCGCCACCTCGGCTTCGAAGAGATTCATGCCGGGCTGCCCCAGGAACGCCGCCACGAAGGTGTTCGCAGGGCGCTCGTAAAGCTTTTGCCCGGAGGCGCACTGCTGGATCCGGCCGTCCCGCATCACGGCCACGCGGTCGCCCAGGCTCAGCGCCTCGACCTGGTCGTGGGTCACGTGTACGGTCGTCACCAGGAGCTTCCGCTGGATGCGGCGGACCTCCTCGCGTACGTGGGTCCGCAGCCGAGCATCCAGGTTGGACAGCGGCTCGTCGAGGAGGAAGGCCGCGGGATGGCGGACGAGTGCCCGGCCCATGGCCACCCGTTGCTGCTGACCGCCCGAGAGCGCGCCGGGGCGCGCGTCCAGCAGGTCCTCGAGCTCGAGCAGCGCCGCGATCTCCTCGACCCGTCTGCGGCGCTCGTCACGGGCGACGCCGCGCATCCGGAGCGGGAAGTCGATGTTGCCGCGCACGGTCATGTGCCCGTAGAGCGCGTAGTTCTGGAAGACCATCGCCACGTCCCGCCGGTCCGGTGGCTCCTGGTTCACGCACCGATCGCCGAGGTGGATCGTGCCGCTGGAGAGCGGCTCCAGGCCGGCGATCAGCCTGAGCACCGTGGATTTGCCGCACCCCGACGGTCCGAGCAGGACCACCAGCTCCCCGTCTCCGACGGTGAGGCTCAGATCCCGGACGGCGTGGGTCCCGTCCGGATAGATCTTGTCGATGCCTTTCAGGGTTATGCTGGCCATGTCGTCTCTAGCCTTTGATGCCGGCCGCCGCGACGCTGCGCGCGAACCACCGTTGCAGGATGGCGAAGAGGATCGCCACGGGCGCCACCATCATCACCGCGAACGCCATCACGTCTCCCCACTGTACGGGAGGGAGCGCCCTGAAGGTGGCGATGCCCAGGGGAAGCGGTCGGGCGTCGACCCGGCTCGTCACCAGAAGGGGCCACAGGTACAACCCCCAGTGGAGGACGAAGGTGATGATGGCGACCGTGGCGAATACGGCGCGCGACGACGGTACCACGATCTCGAGGAACGTGCGCCACGGGCCTGCGCCGTCGATCCGGGCGGCGTCCTCGACCTCACGCGGGAAGTCGAGGAAGAACGTGTAGAAGATGAAGATGGAGAGCGCGTTGGCGACGAACGGCAGGATCTGGACGAGGTATCCGTCGCGCCATCCGAGGGTCGTCACCGCGTAGAAGAGGGGGACCGCGATCGCTTCGAAAGGCACGATGAGCAGCGCCAGCACGAGCGCGAGCGACCAGCGCCGGCCCGGCCATTCGAGCCGCGCGAGCGCGTAGGCCGCGGTGGCGTTGACGGCGAGTCCCCCGACGACGATGGAGGCGTTGATGACGAGGGTGTTCCAGAACATCCGGGCGAACGCGACCCGCTGGAAGACGTCCACATAGTTCTCGAGGGTCGGGTCGGCCGGGACGAGCCCGCGCAGCGTTCCCGCCTCGGGGAGCACGCGTCCCTCCGGACGGAAGCTCGCAGCCACCATGACGAGAATCGGCGCGACCCAGACGAGCGCGGCGGCGGCCAGCAGGGCGTACGTCGCGCTCCGGCGCAAGGCGGTCCCCGAGCGCCACGACCGCCCGTCACCGGACCGCCCGCGCCCCCTCACCGTCGCCGCCCGGCCAAAGAGATGAACAGCACGACGAGGAAGAACACCACGCTCATGGCCGCCGACAACGCCACCTGTTGCCGGTCGAACGCCGCCGTGACCGCCTCGTACATCACGGTCGTCGTACGCTCCTGGGGGCCACCCCGGGTGAGGATGCGGACCTGGTCGAACAGCCTGAACGAGAGGATCGCGGTGATGACCGCCACCAGGATCAAGGGCCGGCGGAGCCCGGGCAGCGTCACGTGGCGGAACCGCTGCAGCGCGCCGGCGCCGTCCAGCGCGGCCGCGTCGTGCAGCCGACCGGGTATCGCCTGGAGGCCGGCGGACAGGATCACCATCTGGAAGCCCATGCCCTGCCAGATGGAGAGACCGACGATCGCGGGCATCGCGAGCGCCGGGTCTCGCAGGAAATCCCGCGGCGTCCAGGCGCCGAAGCTGAGCGTGCCGAGGAGCGCGTTGAGCGGACCGTCGGGACCGGGCGCGTACAGCAGCTCCCACACCACGGCGATGAGCGCCATCGGGAACACCACCGGGAGGAGGAGGGCCACACGCGCGGCCGCCGTGCCGCGGAGCCCCCGGTCGAGCAGCAGGGCCGCCGCGAGGGCGAGGGCGGTCTGCACGGGGACGACGATGGCCGTGAAGTACATGTTGTTCAGGAAGGCGCGCTGGAACGTCGTCGACGAGAGCACCCGGACGTACTGTTCGACGCCGACCCAGGACACGGGTAGGGGCGAGCCGAGCCGGAGATCCGTGAACGAAAGCGCGACCGCCAGGAGGAACGGCGCGGCGACGAAGATGCCGAGGCCGGCCAGGGCGGGAACCGCCATGGACAGGCCCGTGAGGCCGGCCCCGAGGCCGAGTACGCCGTCGCCGTCGGCACGCGGTACGGACGCTGGGGCCCGGGCGGATGCGGGGGCGCTCACGGTCGACGGAACTCCTGGTTGTCGCGGATCTCGCGGTCGATGGTCCGGGCGGCGTCACGCAGCAGCGGACCGACCGGCTCGCCGTTTCGAAGCGCGTCGAATGCGTCCTGGAAGACGGACGAGGCGAACGGGTACGCGGGCGTCCTGGGGCGGGGTACGGACCATCCCTCTTCGAGTTGGCGGAGGAGGACGTGGAGGGGTCGTCCCGGCCGGTACGTCTCGCTCCGTGTCGCGGCCGTTCGGGTGGCGGGTACGGCGCCGTTGGCCGCGGCCATCTCGAGGACCTGCTCGGGCTCCAGGAGGAAGCGGAGGAAGGACGCGGCCTCCCGCGGATGATCGCTGGTGCGTGGGATCGTCCAGGTCCAGGAGCCCTGGCCGGTCCGGGTTCCATGCCCGAAATCCGGGAGCGGGAGCACGAGCAGGCGCTCCGACAGGGCTTCCCGGTAGCGGGGAAAGTCCCAATGCCCGCTCCACGAGAGGGCCACCCGGCCGGTGGTGAACGCGACGTCGTCCAGGTTCGGATCCACGAATCCGTCCACGAGCCATCGCTGCAACGCCTCGGCGGCTCTGGACGAGCCGTCACCGTCGAGGACCCCGCGGGCCGTCGGCGTGTCGCCGGACGTGTCGAGCAGTCCGCCGCCCGCCGACCGGAGCGCCGGCTGGAAGGCGTAGGTGAACCACTCCCCCTCGTAGTTGAGCTTCAGGTCGAGGACGGCACCATCGGCGTCCCGTGCTCGCAATTGCCCGAGGATGTCGTCGAGCTCGGAGACCGTCCAGCCGTCCTCGGGCCCCTGCGGGATGCGCGCGCCGACGCTCGCGAGCTCGTCGGCGTTCGCGTACAGCGCCAGCCCGGAGTCGAACGTCCCGACGGCGTAGAGCGTGTCGTGCCAGGACCCCTGGGTCCGGACGGAAGGGAGAACGTCGGACAGAACGCCGTCCGGAAGCAGCCCGTTCAATGGGCGTAGGTGGCCCTGCCATGCGTACGTAGCCACGTACGGACCGTCCAGGTCCAGCAGGTCGGGGAGCTGCCCCGCGACGGCCGAGGCCTGGACCTGGGCGTTGTACGAGCCCTCGGGCAGGAACGCCAGCGAGACACGGATGGAGTCCTGGGCGCCGTTGAACCGGGCCGCCTGCGCCTCCAGCACGGCGCGCTCACCGGGCTGGCCGGCGTGGTACCAGACCTCGAGGGCGACGGTCTCGCGCGCCTCGTCGGTGGACGTGCCGCACGACGCCGCGGCGAAGCCCAGGCCGAAGGCCATGGCCACGAGAACGCTGCGCGACGGCGGGTATGCGCCGCCGTTCCTCCGGTCTCCACTCACCCGACCACAATGCGGAACTCCTGCGGGCGCTTCAACCGGACGGCGGGGTCCATGTGCGGCTTCCCGTCTCCGGATCGTCCTAGGGGTGTGAAATCGATGGATGATGGAGATTCCAAGGAGACCCCATGATGCGCAGCCTCATCGCAACGGCCGCGGTGCTTTCGACGCTCGTTCTTCCGTCCGGCGCGGAGGGTGGGCCAGGTGGTATGATCGACGCCACCGTCGACCGAGCCACTCGGGCCGTCCAGGTAGCGGATACCCTACGCTCCACCGCGGCCGACCGTGACTCGGTGTCCATCACGGTGTACAACCAGAACTTCGGTCTCGTGCGCGAGATCCGGACGCTCGATCTCTCCCGCGGGCTGATCGACCTCGAGTTCGCGGACGTGGCGTCGGGCATCCAGCCCGAGACGGTGCACATCCGGCCGCTGGCGGGCGCCGGACTCCAGGTCCTGGAGCAGAACTACCAGTTCGACCTCCTCGACCCGCAGAAGCTGCTCGAGAAGTACGTGGGGAGGACGGTGACGGTCTACCGGACCAATCCGGTCACGGGCATCGACGAGCCCGTGCAGGCCGAGGTGATCTCCGTCAACGGTGGGCCGATCCTCAGGATCGACGGAGAGATCACGTTCAACTACCCGGGACGCTTCGGCTTCCCCGAACTCCCCGACAATCTCATCGCCGCGCCGACCCTCCTCTGGCGTCTCGACGCGGCGGGCGACCGGCAGCGGGTCGAGGTGACGTATCTCACGAACGACCTGAACTGGAGGTCCGACTACGTGATGGTCCTTAACGAGGACGACACGGCCGCGGACCTCACGGGCTGGGTGACCCTCACGAACCGGAGCGGAGCCACGTACGACGGCGCCCGCCTGCAGTTGGTGGCCGGCGACGTCCAGCGTCTGTCGGCGCAGGAGGGCTTCGCGCTCGACGAGCTCGTGGTGACCGGCGCCAGGGCGGCCGCGCCCTCGTTCCAGGAGGAGGCGTTCTTCGAGTACCACCTCTACACGCTCCAGCGCCCCGCCGACGTGGTGAACAACGAGCAGAAGCAGGTGGTCCTGCTGGAAGCCGCGGACTTCGAGGTCGAGAAGCAGCTCATCTTCCGGGGATTGCCACAGTACTACCGTAGCCAATACGGGCAGATCTCTGCGAACCAGAAGGTCGGGGTCTTCCTCGACTTCGAGAACAGCGAGGAGGCGGGGCTCGGCATGCCCCTCCCGCGCGGAACCGTGCGGGTCTACAAGCGTGACGCGCGCGGCCAGCAGCAGTTCATCGGTGAGGACCTGATCGACCACACACCCCGTGACGAGCGCGTGCGCATCAAGATGGGCGAGGCGTTCGACGTCGTCGCCGACCGGACGCAGATGGATTACACCGTCATCTCGCGGTGCGTGTCTGAGAGCACCTGGCGCATCGACGTGCGGAACCACAAGGACGAGGACGTGACCGTGCAGATCGTGGAGCCGGCCGGTGGCGACTGGGAGATCGTGTCCGAGTCCCACACGAGCACACGGGTGGACGCGTCGACCTTCACCTTCGAGCCGCTCGTCCCGTCGCGCGGCTCGGTGCGCGTGGAGTACCGGGTGCGGGTGCGGTGGTGCTGAGCGCGAGCAGGCTGCGGGGATCCACGCTCGTGTGGCCGTAGCGGACGACCCAATGGAGGTGGGGACCCGTGACGCGTCCCGTCGCGCCCACGCGGCCGACCGGGGTCCCCGCCTCGACGGTGTCACCCTCCGCCACGAGCTGCTCGCTGAGGTGGAAGTACCCGGTCACCAGTCCGGCGCCGTGATTCAGATAGACGATGTTTCCGGCCAGCAGGAATTCGTCCACCAGCTCGACCACGCCACGCGCGGTCGCGTACACGATGTCCCCCGGATCGCCGTCCAGGTCGAGCCCCATGTGGCGGCTCGTCACCCGCCCGTTGAACTCCCGGCCGTCGCCGAAGCCGCTGGTCACGCGGTCGTCCCTGGGGATCCGGATCTCGGGCGTCCAGAGCCTCGGGGTCCGGTGCGCCGCGTCCGAGACACTGCGGGCCCTCGCCTGGTCACGTGCGAGGCGGACCTGGTCCGCCGAGTCCGGCGGGGCGCCGAAACGCGGCGCGACCGTCAGCCGCTCGTGGCGGTAGGCGCCGGGCGCGACCGGGACGGCCCGCGGTAGCTCTACCGTCCGTCCATCCGTGTAGCGGACCGTGAGCGCCACGTCGAGCGCACCCTCGTGGTCGATGGGGACCGGGGCGAGCGTCTCGTGCCGGCCGTCATCCGTCGGGTGGAAGTGGAGCCGCTCTCCGGCCACCACGCCGTCCACCTCGGCGATCCGCGCTCCCTCCGTGTCATGGACCCGAAGCAGGAACAGGTGTCCCTGGGCCGGCGTCGACGGTGCCCACGAGATTTCCGGAGCGAGGGGGGCGGGCGTCGTCGTGCCCGTGGCCGCCGCGAGGGGGAGGAGGAGGATCCAGAGGAACGGGTTCTTCATCGGCTATTCCACGAGGAAGTTCAGCATCATGCCCATGTCCTCGTGCTCGAGATTGTGGCAGTGCATGAGGAACAGGCCCCGGTGTGCCTCGAACCGCGCGACCACCTCGACGCGCTCGCCGGGAAGTACGAGGACCGTGTCCTTCAGGCCGGCCTCCCAGGGCATGACGCGCCCACGCCCGCCCGTGCGGGAACGCACCAGAAGCTGGCCGGCGTGCACGTGCACGGGGTGGGGGAGCTCGCTCGGGTTCTCGATCGTCCACACCTCGGTGCGGCCGAGCGGCACGCGCTCGTCGACGCGCTCCATCTCGAAGGTGCGGCCGTTGATCGTGTGGTTCATCATCATGCTCTCGAACCGGAACGAGCGGCGGGGCGTGCTCCCGTCGACCGGTCGCTCCGCGATCCGCGACAGCCGGTCGGGTAGCTCGAACGCCGGCTCCGCCGGACCGTCCTCGACCACGAGCTCGAGCAGGTCCATGGGTGCGCCCTGGGGCAGCCCCCCCATCATGCCGCCCATCCCCCGTCCCATGCCGCGCCCCATCCGACCCATGCCCGGACCGCCCATCATCATGCCCGGGATCTGGAACTCGAACGACCGGAGGTAGATCCGGTCGCCCGGACGCGCGCTCGAGAAGTCCACGAGCACGTCGATCCGCTCACCGGTCGCCACCATCGCCCGCTCGACGCGCGTGGGTCGCTCCAGGAGCCCGCCGTCCGTTCCGATGAGCGTCAGCGGGCGGCCGTCGCTCAGGCCGAGCTCGAAGATGCGCGCGTTGGACGCGTTCAGGATCCGGAGGCGATAGGTCCCCCGAGCGACGCGCGTCGTGGCATGAGCGACGCCGTTGGCGAAGGGGGTGTCGCCCAGGTACCCGATCATCCGGTCGGGTCCCATGCCGGCGGCCCGGTACTCCAGAGGGGCGCCCGACGAGGCACGCCGATCCTGGAGCACCAGCGGGATCTCTCGGTCTTCGGACGGGAGGTCGAGCGCGGCCTCCTCCTCGTCCTCCACGATCAGCAGCCCCGCCATCCCTCGATAGGTCTGTGGCGCTGTCCGCATGTGCGTGTGGGGATGGTACCAGTACAAGCCCGCCCGGTCCCTCACCTCGAACCCATAGTCGTACCGTGTGCCCGGGGCGATGGCCAGCCGAGGGTGCCCGTCGGCGGCCTCCGGGACGTCCAGGCCGTGCCAGTGGAGGATCGTCTCCTCCGGCAGCCCGTTCTCGAGCGTGATGCCGACCCGCTCCCCGCGTCGCATGCGGAGGGTAGGGGCGGGGAGTGCGCCGTTCAGCGTCCACGCCTCGCCCCGCGCGATCCCCGTGTCGACAGAGGTGGGTCCGGCCCGGAGCGTCGCACCGTTCGCGCGAAGCTCCCGGGGACGGGGCAGGGGTGTACGGCGCGGATCCTGGACGTCTGTCGGAGTGTGTCCCGCCAAAGCATCGCAGGCGGCCAGGGCCCCGGCCGCGCTCGCGAGGTGGAGGAATCGTCGGCGGTCCATGGTCATGGTGCCGGCGCCAGCACGGCCAGCACCACGAGACGCCCGTCTCCCGTGTTGCGGATCCCGTGCGGCACACCGTCCGGTGCGATCAGCATGGTGCCGGCGTCCATCGCCTTCTCGCCGTCGTCCAGCAGGAACACGCCCGAGCCTTCGAGCACGTGGTAGACCTTGTCCATGCCCTCGTGCGCGTGGAGTCGGTGCTCCTGACCGGGCTCGAAGGCGTTCAGCCCGACCAGCACGCGATCCGAGCGGAAGAGGTTGCTCTTGCCCATGCGCTCGGGGTCGAAGCTCGCGTGGTCGATGGGCCTGAACGGGGTCGGATGCTCCATGGGGCGGGCCTGCCGGCTTCCTGGGGGATCGAATCCGGACCTTCTCGTCGGGTCCGGGCGCCCCTCGCTGTACCGGATGGGTGCCGACGGCGTTCCGCTCTTGTTCGCGCGGGTGGAGCTTCCCAGGTTGCCCCGACCTCGATCCCATCCCCGAAAGCGACCCGATGCCGAAGCCATCCCCGACCGACCCCTCGCGGCCGGACGCCGTCCGCCGCCGCGCCTTCCTCGCCTACTGCGGAAGCCTCGGGCTGGGATCGACGCTGTTCCCCGGCGCGCTCTGGGCGGAGTCGGGCGGCGGGCAGGAGGCCATCACGCCCGGGATGATCGACCAGGCCGCGAAGCTGGCGGGCCTCGAGTTCTCGGAGGCGGATCGCGTGGAGATGGTCGAGACGCTGGCGGCCAACCTGGAGATCTACGCGGGTCTGCGTGAGATCGACATCGATCAGAACGTCGCGCCGCCGCTCTACTTCAGCCCGGTCGTGCCGGGCCAGCGCCTCGACGACGAGCGCCGGCCGTTCCGCCCGAGCCCGACGCCGACGGTCACGCGTCCCGCGAATCTGGAGGACGTCGCTTTCTGGCCCGTCACGCATCTGGGCGCGCTCGTGGCGAGCGGGCAGGTGACGTCCGTCGAGCTGACCCGGATGTACCTGGCGCGACTTCGCCGGCACGACCCCGTGCTCGAGTGCGTGGTGACGCTCACCGAGGAGCTGGCGCTGACGGAGGCGGAGCGCGCCGACGCGGAGATCGCCGCGGGGCGCTACCGGGGACCGCTGCACGGGATCCCCTGGGGCGCGAAGGACATCATCACCAAGCAGGGCTACCCGACGACCTGGGGCTCCGAGGCGTACCGCGACCAGGTGATCGACTACGACGCGACCGTGGTCCAGCGGCTCGCCGAGGCGGGAGCGGTGCTCGTGGCCAAGCTGTCGACCGGTGAGATCGCGCGCGGTGACCGCTGGTTCGGCGGGAAGCGTACGCGCAATCCCTGGGATCCCGAGCAGGGCTCCGGTGGATCGTCGGCCGGGCCGGGCGCCGCGGTCGCCGCCGGTCTGGTCGGGTTCGCGATCGGCAGCGAGACGCTCGGCTCGATCGTGGGACCGTCGGCGACCTGCGGCATCACCGGGCTCCGCCCCACCTTCGGCATCGTCAGTCGCCACGGCGTGATGCCGGTGAGCTGGAGCCTCGACAAGGTCGGACCGATGTGCCGGTCGGTGGAGGACTGCGCGTTGGTGCTCGAGGCGATCCGCGGCCCGGATCTGCTCGACCTCGCCGTCGTCGACCGGCCCTTCAACTGGGACGCGGAGCTGCCGTTGGCCGGACTTCGGGTGGGGTATCTCGCCGAAGCGTTCGGGGGCGAGCCCGGAGGGCGGGGAGGTGGCGTGGGGCGCGCCAACGACGTGGCCACGCTGGAGACCCTTCGCCGGATGGGGGTGGAGCTACGGCCGTTCAGCCTGCCCGAGGACGCGGACATGGACGCGCTCCAGATGCTGCTCGTCGACGAGTCCGCCGCGTTCGACGAGCTGGTGCAGACCGGCCGGATCGACCTGCTCATCCAGGACCGGGACGAGCCGGAGGACATGCTCATGCGCGTGGCGCGGCTCTTCCCCGCTGTGGAGTATGTGCAGATGAATCGGCGGCGGACCCTGCTCATGCAGCGGATGGCCGAGGCGATGGCCGATCTGGACGTCTATGTGGCGCCGCACGGGGGGAGCGCGAACAACGGAGCGACCAACCTCACCGGGCATCCCGCGGTCACGGTTCCCAACGGATTCGCCGAGGACGGCACGCCGACGGGGATCATGTTCGTGGGGAAGATCTACGGCGAAGCCGGGATGCTGCGGCTCGCCAAGGCGTATCAGGACGCGACGGACTTCCACCTGCGGCGACCGGCGCTGTAGGAAGGTCCGCGCCGAGGCTGCACGCGCGGCCAGGTCGTCCTCAGTCCGCCCGCAGGCTCGTCACTTCCAGCACGTTCGACAGGCCACACATCTCACGCGGAAGCACGCGACCGTCCATGGTCACGGTCGTGTTCGCCTCGATGCCCTCGACGGTGCCGTCTTCCCCGAGCAGAGCGTACTGGATGCCGTCGATGTCCCGGAGGATCGAGCACCCGTCGTCCCGGTGGGTCACCCGTCCGGTCCGCCGCACCATGCCTTCGTCGTTGGTCACGTGGAAGGCATCGGAGAGCGCGATGGGGCGGAAGTAGATATCGAAGACGATGAACAGGTGGACCCTGTCCCACGACGCCCATTCCGGGACCGCGACCGAGACGTCGAACTCGCCCTCCTGACCGGTCATGAGCTCCTGGAAGGCTTCGAAGCCGGCCTGCGCGGCGCCGATGCCGACGCGGATCGGCGTGATGACCGGCATGTCCTCGGTGTTGACGCGCACGACGGTGCCGGGAGGCCCGCTCCTCGGGTGGATCAGCTCGATCTTGCGCTGGATGGCGCCCATGTCCACGTCCCTGGAGTCCACCGTCTGGGCGGTCACGGCCTCGGGCGCGAGCGCCGGTGCGGCAGCGAGCATCAGGAGCATCACCCAGGCGGTCGGGAAGGGCCGCTGAAGGGATATGTGGGAAGGGCTACGGAGGATCTGGCGTGACGGGTTCATGATCGATGCCTTGGCGCGGTGACGGATATGGGAATACTCGCGACCCGCCCGATGGGTTCGAAAGGGGCTCGTGGTGAACGCGACTTGCGGCCTATGCCCGGGGCGTCGCACCCTCCACCGGGCGATCGATATCACTTTGGAGGTCAGGATGGAGAAAGCATGAGAGCATCGACCGCGCTCGTCGCCGCGGCGCTGGCCCTTCCGGGGGTTGCGATTCCGGTCGCCGCGCAATCGTACGACGCGCTCTCCGAGAGCGTCAGGGAGTTCGTCTCGGTCTCGGCGTCCCACGTCCTCATCCGCGACGTGCGGCTCATCGACGGCACGGGCGCGCCGGCCCGCTCGGGCATGTCCGTCGAAGTGCGCGACGGGCGCATCGCGAGGGTCGCGCCGACCCGCGAGCTCGGTAGCGTACCCGGGGCGGAGGTGATCGACGGCGCGGGTCACACGCTCATGCCCGGGCTGGTGATGCTCCACGAGCACATGTTCTATCCGTCGGGCCAGACGCGCTACAACACGAACCAGGTGTCCTTTCCGCCCCTGTACCTGGCGGGTGGGGCCACGACCATCCGCACCGGGGGAAGCCTCGATCCGTACACCGACCTCTCGATCCGTCGCGAGATCGAGGCGGGCCGTATACCGGGCCCGACGATGGATGTGACCGGACCCTACCTGGAAGGGCCGGGTGGCTTCATCTGGGCGTTCCCGGCCCTCTCGACGCCCGAGCAGGCCCGGGACCACGTGAACTTCTGGGCCGACCTCGGCGTCACGTCGTTCAAGGCGTACAACCTGATCGACCGGGCCACCCTCGGGGCCGCGATCGAGGCCGCGCACGCGCGTGACATCAAGGTGACCGGCCATCTGTGCTCGATCACCTACCGCGAGGCGGCGGACCTCGGCATCGACAACCTGGAGCACGGCTTCTTCGCCGCGACCGACTGGGTGGCGGACAAGCAGCCGGACGAGTGTCCGCGCGGCGCGAGCCAGAGCTACCTGGACCTCGACATCGAAGGCCCGGCCTTCACCGACCTCGTCGACCATCTCGTGGAGCGGGGTGTGGCCGTGACGTCCACGCTCACCGTCGTCGAGCGACGCGCGCCGCACCGCGCGCCACCTCCGGAAGGGGCGCTCGAGGCGATGCTGCCACAGCTTCGCGAACAGGTCGAGGCGCGCCTCGCGCGGGCGAGCGAGCCCGGCAACCAGGCGGGGCAGCTGCTCGAGAAGTATATGGCGATGGAGAAGGCGTTCTACGACGCCGGCGGACTGCTCGTCGTCGGCACGGACCCGACGGGCGGCGGCGATGTCGTGCCCGGTTACGCGAACCAACGGGCCCTGCAGCTCCTCGTCGAGATCGGCCTCACCGTCGAGCAGGCGGTCGAGGTCGCCACCCGCAACGGCGCGCTCTACCTGGAGCGGGAGGACGAGATCGGGACCATCGAGGAGGGCAAAGTCGCCGACCTCGTGCTCCTCACCGGTGATCCGGCCGCGGACGTCGCCGCCTTCCGGAACACCCGGCTCGTCTTCAAGGACGGCGTCGGATACGACTCCGCCAAGCTGTTCGCGTCCGTTCGAGGGTGGGTGGGGGTGCGCTGATGGCCGATGAGACGCTGCTGATCCCCGGCACGCAGGCGACCTCGCTGGCGGACCAGAACGGGAACATCGTCTACAACGCGGTCCGGGTCAGCCTCGGCCTCCAGAAGGACGAGCTTGGCGGGCGTCCTCCGGACGAATGGCAACGGCTGCTGTCCATCGCGCAGGACCCGGGTAGCTGGCGTCCGAGCCGGACCTCGTTGGAGCCGGGCACCGAGATCGTGCCGCATGCGGTCGTCGGGACCCCATACGACCGCATGATGTCGTTCGCGGAGCCGTGGCCGTATGACTGGCGGATGGATATGCGCTACAACGCCCAGCTTCTGCTCGAGCACATGCGCGCGAACAAGCCGGCGAACGGCCGGTTCAACCTGATCGGCCATTCGCAGGGCGGCCTGGTCATCATCCTCGCGAGTAAGCTGACGTTCGACCTGAACGAATTCTCACGCCTGGTGGCTCGCGTCGTGCTCGTCGGGTCTCCCCTGGCGGGTACGATGCGCGCCGCGGAGGCGCTCATCTGGGGGAGCGAGGGTCTGGGTGAGGACAACGTGAAGGCGGCCCGTGGGATGGGGCTGACCTGGCCGGCCCTCTACCAGATGCTCCCCACCTGGCGGGCGGTGGTGCGCGCGGACGAGGCGCCCGAGTCGGACGACCGGCAACTCCTCCAGCGGGGTGGGTGGCCGGGTCCGTTCGGTGAAGGCGTCCAGGACGATCTCCTGCTCCGGGCTCGCGAGACCGCGGATCTCCTGGCGGGTCCCTTCTCGCGGCTCGGGTCCGGGACGATGGCCATGGCGATCATGGGCAAGCGGCAGATGACGCCCTTCGAGGTGGTTCGGGATGGCGACCGTCTGCCCGAAGCGCACTCGTACGCTCGCAATCAGCAGGGGGACGACCTGGTGCCTTATCTGGGAACGCTCGGCTGGGGCGGCGCGGGCTTCGGCGATCGCGTGGTGGCGCTGACCGGACGCTCGGAGAAGCACGCCTTCCTCTGCAACGATCCCGACGCGCTCGACCTCACCCGGCGATTCCTGCGTGCCGACGCGCCCCCACCGCCGACCGCCCCGCCGGTGCGTGCGCCGGAGTCGTCTTTCCACGGCGTGACCCCGGTGGCGCTGGACGTGCCGCCACCCGGTGGGCCGGGTGCGCCGGGAGTGCCGACGTGACGGCCCGTGGGGCTCGACGGCCCGGAGCGGCGCGGCCACCCGGCGTGGCACCGCCACGCCGCGCGGTCCGGGCCGCGGCGATCGTGGTGGCCGCCGCCCTCGCGTTCGCGGCGGCACCGACGGACTCCGCCGCGCAGTCCTGGAGGGCTCATGGAGCCTGGGTGTCGGGGCACGTGGCCGGCGGTGCCTTCGGGCCCGAGTTCCGGCGTCCGCTCGGCGAGGAGCCGCCGCTGCCCCTGCCGGGCACGCCCGGGAGCGGGCCGGTCGAGGTCGCGTCACGGGTCTGGCACCTGACGGGCATGCTGGGCGTCGGGGTGAACGGCGCGCCCCCGGCGGAGTCCGGGAGGGGCGTGGAGCCGCTGCTTTACGCTCATGCCGGGCTCCTGTACCGGACCGGCAGGTCGATACCCGGCTACGTGGGCGTCGTCGCGGCCGCGTACGTGCCTGCCGGAGCCGTGGGACCGGCGGCTTACGTCGAGGCGGCCGACGTGGCGGCGCTGCAGCTCGGGGCCATGCACGGACACGGAGCGTGGCACGGGCACGCCGCGCTGAGCCTCAGCATGCGCTTCCTCCGCGACGTTCTGGGCGGCTGAGGCGAGCGCCTCCAGCCGCTACCGCACGCCCCAGAAGAGCCACATCCCGGCCATCATCGCCAGGAGGGTGACGACCGTCATGCCCGCGCCAACCCGAGCGAAGTCGCGCCTCCGGTAGCCTCCGGTTCCCATCATCATCGCGTTGACCGGATGCGCGATCGGCGTGAGGAATGCCGTGGACGCGCCGATGGCGACCGCCACGGCCATGGGCTGGGGGGCGATGCCTGCCGTGGCCGCGACGGCGAGTGCGACGGGCCCTACCAGGAGGGCGCTCACCTGCCCACCGATGATCTGCGTGGCGGCCGTGCTTACCCCGAACATGACCGCGATCGCGAGCATGGGTCGGTCCCCACTGACCGCCGCGCCGAGACCGTCGGCGATGCGGTCCGCGAGTCCGGTGTCGATCATGGCGAAGCCGAGCGGGAGGAGACCCGCGACCAGGAAGATCACGTGCCACTCGACCGACCGGTACGCCTGCTCCATGGTCACGCAGCGCGTGAGGACCATGGCCATCGCGCCGGCGAGGACCGTCTCGCCGATCGGGAGGAGCCCCGAGAAGGCGACCGCGACCACCAGGCCGAAGATCGCCAGCGCGACCGGCGCTCGCTCGGGCCGCTCGGGCGCGGACAGCTTGCTGCCGACCAGCAGGAAGTCCCCGCTCCGCGTCAGGGCGTCCAGTCGCTTGGGGAGGTTCACGACCAGGAGCCCGTCGCCGATCTCGAGCGGCGTCTTACCGACATCGGTCCGGATGATCTCGCCTTCACGCCAAAGCGCGAGCACGGTCACGCCGTACTTCGTGCGGAGCTCCAGATCGGTGAGGGTCCTTCCGGTGCCGCGCGAGCGCGGAGGCACGACCAGCTCGGTCAGCTCGAGCTCCTCCTGGAGGTCGCCGGGGGACGCCCCGGTGCGCAGCTCCACGCCCCATGGCACCAGCTCGCGGACGCGGTCCTTGTGGCCGAGCACGACGACGCGGTCGCCGGCCACGATCGCGATGCCCGGCCCCGGCACCAGGAAGGTCCGGTGGCGACGGCGGATGGCGAGCACCGACAGGCCGAAGCGCTCCCTGAAGCCGATCTCCTCGATCGTCTTCCCCTCGAGCTTGGAGCCGGCCCGTACCTCGAACTCCCAGAAGCGCTCGCCGAGCTTGTACAGACCGAAGAAGTCGCCGTAAGGGTCCTCGGCGTCCTTGGCTCGCTCGGGAAGGAGACGGCGGCCGACGAAGAGCATGAACGCGATGCCCACGACGGCCACCAGCCCCCCGGTCAGCGCGAAGTCCATCATGCCGAGCGGCTCCGAGCCTTGCTGTATCAGCAGGTCGCTCATGATGATGTTGGCGCTCGTGAAGATCGTCGCCATGCCGCCGAGGAGGGTGGCGTACGACACCGGCATCAGCAGACTCGATACGGGCACGCCCGAAGAGCGCGCGACGCGGATCGACGCCGGTAGGAAGAGCGCGCCCACGGCGACGTTGTTCATGCCGAGAGAGAGCGCCGCCGCAGTCGCCATGAGGGTGAAGAGCAGCCGGCCCTCGCTCCCACCGCCGACGGTCGACAGCCGCATCGCCGCCCAGCGGATCACGCCGGTGTCCTCGAGACCCTCGGCCAGGATGAAGAGGCCCAGGAGCGTCATGACCACGGTGCTGCTGAGCCCCTGGAAGACGCCTCCGTCCGGAATGACGCCGAGGAGCCCGAGGGAGAGGGCCGCCAGGATGGCGACCAGATCGGACCGCAGGCGCGTGCCGAACATGAGCCCGATGGTTCCGACGAAAACTCCGACGAGCATCCACTCGGGCGTGGTCATTCGGGTCTGCCGGGGTCGGGGGCGGCCATGGATTCGGACTGTCGAAGCTGGATGAGACCTCCTAGTGTGCCCCGGGCCGGCTGCCAAGTCCAGCCGCGCCCTTCCCACATTCTCGAGATGCTTGGAGCCCGAACCGATGCCGTATCCCGCGCCAGACCCGAAGACATCCCTCCGCACGAGCCTCCATGGGTTCGCGTGCGCCGCCCTTCTCGGCCTCGCGGCCGGCTGTGCCGGACCGGCCGATGACCCCGCGGCCGCGGAGCCGGCCGGGCGACTGGTGATCGTCGGAGGCGCCCTCGACCGTGGGAACGCGGGCGTATACCGGGCGGTCCTCGAGGCCAGGCAGGGGGATGGCCCCTTCTGCGTCCTGCCCACCGCGAGCGGCGTGCCGGAGGAGTCGATGGCGTCGGCGGTGGCCGCATTCACGGAGCACGGCGCGGATTCGGTGGATGGCGTGTTCATCACCACCGACAACCCCGATGCCGCGAGAGATCCGGCGATCGCCGAGCGCCTGAGCCGGTGCTCCGGCTTCTGGTTCGTCGGCGGGGTCCAGTCCCGGGTGGTCGACGTGTTCCTCCCCGGTGGCGCGAGGACGCCCGCCTACGACGCCGTCATGGAGCGCTTCCGCGCAGGGGCCGTGGTGTCCGGGTCGAGCGCCGGCGCGGCCATCATGTCGCCGACCATGATCGCCGGGGGCTCGAGTGCCGGCGCGCTGGCCGAAGGGGTCGTCACCGAGGAGGGAGAGGAGGAGGACGCGGAAGGCGTGCTCGTGGAGCCCGGGATGGGCTTCCACGAGGGTGCGGTCTACGATCAGCACTTCCTCGCGCGCGGGCGCATCGGGCGACTCCTGGTGGCGACCCTGGCCGGCGTCGGGGACGGGGTCGGCTTCGGCATCGACGAGAACACCGCGCTGGTCGTGGACGGGCCCGAGGCGTGGGTCGTCGGGGCGTCTGGCGTCGTGCTCGTGGACGCACGCGACGCGGAACGGTCGCCGACCGGTCACGGGGGCACCGGCCTGCGCCTCTACCTCGTCGGAGACGGCGACCGGATCGACCTGGAAACCCTCGAGGTCGTGCCCGCGGGTGACAAGCCCGTCCTGGTGCCGGTCGACGCCGAAGTCGCCGCCCCGGACGACCCGTTCGCGCGCTGGGCGTTCCTGCATCTCCTGCACGACCTCGGAACGTCGGAGGCGTCGTCGGTCGACGTGGCCGCGGAGGGCTACGTCCTTTCCGTGCAGGAGGGTCCGGAGTTCCAGGCGCGGGCCCACGCGGAGCCCGGGGTGGAGAATACGCCTCGCGGGCTGTCCGCCGGGCCGTTCGTGGTCTCGCTGATGCCCGAGGGGTGATCGAGCGCTCCCGCACGCGTCGTCCGTCCCACGAGCGCCCCGGGACGGACGACGCGCCGGGCGGCGCTACCGGCCACCGTTGGCCCGGAGGTCGTCGAGGCAGTTCTGGTCGAGCGGCGGCGGCCCGCTGTCGAGGAGGTTCGCGAGGAAGTCGGTGGTCCGCACGGCGTAGTACATGAGGCACCGGTCGTCGTCGCAGTGGCGCCCGTTGTCGGGATCCCTGTGCGGCTCCTGCATGTCCGTTCCGTTGTCCACGAGACCCATGATGTGCCCGAACTCGTGCATGGCCACCGTGGCCTCGACCCTGCGCTTCGTCGGCTGGCCCAGGCTGCCCGTGTTGTCCTGGATCTTCTCTCCGAAGAGCGCCGTCGACGTGTTGTAATAGGCGATGCCCAGAACGTTCTCCTGCGTGTACTGACCATCGACGACGAGCAGGTAGGTCGCCAGGGTGTCGCCCGAGGTGAAGATCTCGCGGTGCTCCTCCTCGAGGGCACGAATGTCCGCCGCCGAGTACGTCGTGCCGGTCGCGGGTCCGATCGGCTGGTCGTCGACCCGGATCTCGATGCCGCCCGGCTTGCTCAGACGAGCCTCGAGGAACGCCGCGAGGTCGTCGAGGGCACCCGGCTCCGGCGCCATCCCCTCGACGTATTGCACCTCGACCACGAGGTGCTCGAAGTCCTGGTCGGACAGCAGGTCGGCGGCGGAGGCCCCGGTCGCGCGGTCGTGCGCGTAGGGCGTGTCACCGTTGGGGTCCCCGTTCGACGGATCGGTGGGGCTGTCGCCACAGGCCGTCGGTATCAGCGCGAGCGCGCCCAGGAGCAGGAGGACCGTATGGGCGGCGGGCAGCCGGCGACGGGTGCCGATGCTGGACGTACGATGGGGCGTCATGAGGTCACTCTCGTGGTCTCGGGAGGGAGGCACGGTCTGTGGGCCGCCATCCATGCAAGCCGCGTACCGGCCCGCGGGCCACGGGTGCCGCATGCGCGGCGCCCTCACCGTCTTCTTCGGAAGCCGGCTGGTACTCGTCAGCCTCCGACCGGCTCGTACCGGCCGTCGAACCAGACGACCCACTCGCCGGTCTCGGCGTCGAGCTGCTCGAAGAGCTGGCGCACCGATCCGTCGGGATTGGGCGTCCAGGTCCCACGGAAGGGCACGGCCTGGCGCGAGCGATAGCCGTGGAGCTCGCCCTCGAGGACCATCCGGCCCTCGTCGTCGAGCCCACCCTCGATCTCGATGGAGTAGCCCCCCGAGACCCAGTACTGCCTCCACGTCCCACGCACGCTGTCGTAGTAGTTCATGGACGTGCCGTCCACGCCGCCTACCGAGCTCCAGTTCTCCACGAGGAGGCACCCGCCGTGCCGTGACTCGATGCGGTTGGTGCCGGCGCGCTGGCCGTTCGCGGCGTTGTACACCTCCCACGTCCCGATCCAGAAGTCGAACTGTCGGAACTCGGGCTCGTTCTCACATACGGGGGGCGGGGGCGCCTGCGCGTGGGCCGACGCGGCCGGCGGGATCGTCGCCGCGAGCGCGAGCAGAGGAGGCAGGAGCATTCTCATCCATAGGAATACGAGGCTTTCGGCGCGGAGGTTCCCCTCGCTTGCCCGTTCGCGGGAAGCGGGCGTACGATGACGCTCAGTCAGCTGTCCGCCCATGGAGGCAAGCCCCATGCAGTCTCGCATTCGCGCTCGTTCGTGCTTCGGCCGATTCCCGATCCTCGCCTTCGCCCTGTCGGTGGGACTCGCCGCTCCCCTCGCTGCCCAGGAGCGTCCCGCAGGATGGGATCCGGAGGCGGTCCTCCAGCAGGAGGACTTCGCGCAGCCGCCGACCGCGATCGCGGAGGCCGTGCTCGCGCCCCGTTGGCTGAACGTGACGCTCTCCGAGATCAACGCGAGCGGGGACTGGTTCCTCCATTCCGTGGGCGACGGGCCGGTGACGATGGATCGCTTCGCGCTCCCGTTCCACGACCTGGGCGGTCAGTTCATCGACCACCGGGCGAACCGCGACCGGGCGCTCACCATCCGGAGCGACGTGGGCATCCAGCTCGTCTCGGCCACGGACGGGACGGTGCGGGACGTTGAGGTGCCCTCGGGCGCGAGGGTGACGAACGCGGCCTGGTCGCCCGACGGCACGCGACTGGCGTTCTTCGCCCACACACCCGAGGAGACGCATCTCTACGTGGCGGGATTGGACGGAGAGGCGCGGCGGGTAACCCCGCGTCCGGTTCTGGCCACGGGCTTCACGTCGTTCGACTGGTCGGCCGACGGAAGCACGCTCGCGACCGTGATCGTCCCCCGGAACCGCGCGCCCATGCCGGTCGAGCCGGCCCGGCCCCGCGGCCCGCAGGTCAAGTTGACCGAGGAAGGCGAGAACATGCTGCGCGTCTTCAAGAGCCTGCTCGCGACGCCCTACGAGAAGGATCTGGTGGAGTGGCACAACACGGGACAGGTCGCGTTGATCGACGTCGCGGGCGGCGACGCGACCGAGGTCGGGGACCCGGTCATGGTGCGAAGCCTCGACGTGAGTGCCGACGGACGCCACGTCCTCGTCGAGGGCATGGTGCGTCCGTTCAGCTACGTGGTACCGGTCCGCATGTTCGGGTCGATCCAGGAGATCTGGGACCGTGAGGGATCCGTTCTGGCGGAGGTCCGTGCCGACCCGCTCGACACCGGGCTGGAGGGTGGTCCCCGCGCGGGTGGTCCCGGCTTCTCCGCCTACGGCGAGGGTGACGGACCGAGGAACATCGCCTGGCGGACGGACGGCTCGGGGCTCGTCTACCTCGAGCGGGCGCCACGCCCCGACGAGGAGGAGGACGAGGAGGAGACGTCGAACGGTGACCGGCCCGACCGGTTGATCCTCTGGCGGGCGCCGTTCGGCGAAGCCGACCGCGAGGTTCTGCTCGAGAACGAGCTCGAGATGGAGTGGGTCCGCTTCGGTGACGGGGAGGATGTCGTCTTCATCCGGGAAGAGGACGACGGGGAGGCCCACCACTTCGCCGTGTTCCTCGGTGACACGGGCACCAGGCACACGCTGGCCCGCTTCGACGCCGGGGACGTGTACGAGGACCCCGGCGTGCCGGTAGCCGCGGACGGCACCTTCGCCACGCGCGGGGGGCGGGGATGGAGTGTCGACGGGGACGTCGCGCTCTCGGCCGACGCCGCGCACGTCTTCTACCAGGGGGTCGACTACGACGAGAGTCCGCTCGACGTCGGCCCGCGCAGCTACGTGGACCGTGTCCGGATCCGCACCGGCGAGCGCACCCGGATCTACGAGTCCGACGAGGAAGACGTCTTCGAGCAGCCACGGGCGTACCGCGATCTCGAGGGCCTCGAGTGGGTCGTCAGCCGGGAGTCCGCGACCGAGGTGCCCCAGAGTTACCTCCGTCGCTGGGACGCCCTCACGCAGCTCACGGAGAACGTCGACTACACGCCGGACCTCACGCTCGCTCCGCGCGAGACCTTCACGGTCACCCGCCCCGACGGATTCCAGTTCCGGGTCAACGTCACGCTGCCCACGAGCTACCGGGAGGGTGACCGGCTCCCGGCCATGTTCTGGTTCTACCCGCGGGAGTACACGGAGCAGGAGGAGTACGACGAGACGCTCCTCACGCACAACAAGAACGCCTTCCCCAACTTCGGGACGCGCTCCATCGAGTACCTGATCCGCATGGGGTACGCGGTGGTGGAGCCCGACGCGCCCATCGTGGGCAAGGAAGGCCGCATGAACGACAACTACCAGCACGACCTCAGGAACAACCTGGCCGCGGTGATCGACGAGCTCGATCTCCGGGGGATCATCGACCGGCGTCGGCTGGGCCTCGGGGGACACTCGTACGGGGCGTTCGGGACCGTGAACGCGATGGTGCACACTCCGTTCTTCAGGGCGGGGATCGCGGGGGACGGGAACTACAACCGCACGCTCACCCCGCTCCACTTCCAGAGCGAGCGACGGACGCTGTGGGAGGCGAGGGACACCTATCTCCAGATGTCGCCCTTCATGTGGGCCGACCGGCTGACCGGCTCGCTGCTGCTCTACCACGGGTTGCACGATCAGAACGTCGGCACCGACCCGATCCACTCCCCCAAGCTCTTCCACGCGCTCAACGGTCTGGGGAAGGACGTGTCCATGTACCTCTACGAGAACGAGGACCACGGCCCGGCGGCGCGTGAGACGCTCCTCGATCTCTGGGCCCGGTGGACGGCGTGGCTCGACACGCGCCTGCTCGAGCAGACGCGCCGGAACATGACGTCCGACCGGGACGACGCGGACCCGGCGCTGGAGTGGCGGGAATGACCACCCGGCGGGAGTTCCTGCGCCGGTCGACGGTGGCCGGCGGCGCCGTCGCGCTCGGCCTCGGTGACCCGGCGGGAGTGCTCGGGGCCGCCGACGCGCGGGCAGCGTCCGGCGCGCATGCCCGACCCGGCTCCCGGCCGTCGCGCACCGCGCCCCGCCGGATCCGCCTGCTCATTCTCGGCGGAACCGGCTTCATCGGCCCCTGGCAGGTACGCTACGCGGTCGAGCGCGGCCACGAGGTCACGATCTTCAACCGGGGGCGGAGCGCCCCGGGCATGTTCGACGGCGTCGAGGAGCTCACCGGCGACCGTGCGGCGCCCGACCTGAGCGCGCTGGAGGGCCGCACGTGGGACGCGGTGATCGACAACTCGGCGTCCCGCGCGGATGCGCCCATGTGGGTCCGCGACTCGGCCAACCTGCTCGCGGACGCCGCCGACCAGTACCTCTTCATCTCGACGCGCTCGGTCTTCCGTGACCTGAGCATGGTCCCGGCCACGGTCGATGCACCGTTGCTCACGCCCGAGACGACGTCCAACTGGTCACCGGGCGAGCCGTACCCCTACGGCCTGTCGAAGGCGCTGGCCGAGGGGGAGGCTCGTGCCGCGTTCGGTGACCGGACGACCATCGTCCGCCCGGGGCTCATCGTCGGGCCGGGCGACGAGACCGACCGTTTCACGTACTGGCCGGTACGCATCGAGCGCGGGGGCGAGATTCTCGCGCCCGGCACGCCCGAGGGCGCCCGGATCCAGGTCATCGACGTGCGGGACCTGTGTGAGTGGGTCGTTCGCCTCTGCGAGGACCGGACCTACGGGACCTTCATGGGCATCGGACCGGAGAACGGCCGCTCCATCGGCGAGATGCTCTATGGGATCGCCGGTGTGACGACGACGCCTCTCACCTGGACGTGGGTCGAGCGGGAGTTCTGCATCGAGAATGGGCTCAGGCCCTATCGTGAGCTGCCCGTGTGGCGGCCGCCGACGCCCGGCTACGAAGGATTCGCACGCTTCGACCTGAGCCGGGAAGTGGCCGCGGGCCTCACGTTCCGCTCCCTGGCGGACACCGCGACCGCGACGCTCGAGTACCACCACTCCAGGGACCCGGAACGCCGGGCGACCCTGCGCGCCGGCATGAGTCCCGAGAAGGAAGCCGAAGTATTGCGGGCCTGGCATGAGCGTGCCGCGGGGCGCTGAGCCCTCGCCGAGCCATCGGGTCACGGCGCTTCTCGTCGAGTGGGGAAACGGTCGTGACGGCGCGTTCGAAGACCTGGTCCCCCTCGTCTACGACGAGCTCCGCCGCCTCGCGAGCCTGGCCCTGCGCAATGAAGTGGAGGGGCACACCCTGCACACGACCGCGCTCGTGCACGAGGCCTACCTGAAGCTCGTCGGCGCCGATGTCGGCTGGGAGGATTCCGGGCACTTCATGCGGGTCGCGGCGCGTGCCATGAGGAGGGTTCTCGTGGACCACGCGCGCGGGCGCCTCCGCCAGAAGCGGGGCGCCGGTGTGCACCCCATTGCGCTGGATACGCTCCAGGAGGTCCTGCCGGAAGGCGGCCGGCCGGAACTGGTCATCCAGCTCGATGAGGCCATGGAGCGACTAACGTCGCTAGAGGAGAGGAAGGGGCGCGTGGTCGAGCTGCACTATTTCGGTGGGCTCTCCTACGACGAGATCGCCCGTGCCCTCGGGATCTCTTCCGCGACCGTGCACCGGGACCTGAGGATGGCCAGGGCATGGCTCTACAGGGAGCTGACGGATGACGAAGGGTTCGAGTGACCGTTTCCGGAGGCTCTCCTCGGCGTTCGACGCGGTCGTCGACCTTCCGCCCGACGAGCGGGAGGAGGCCATCTCGCGCTGCTGCGCGGGCGATGTCGAGCTCGAGGAGGAGCTCCGCGCGCTCCTGACGGTCGATGCGGAGCGCGGCTCCGAAGACGTGATCGCGGGCGCCGTGCAGGGAGAGGCCCGTGCCCTCGACGCTCCCGACGTCCGAGGGACCAGGCTCGGCTCGTGGCGACTGCTCCGTTCCATCGGGGAGGGTGGCATGGGGACAGTCTACCTCGCCGAGCGAGCGGACGGCGCCTATGATGCGCAGGCTGCGGTCAAGCTGGTGCGTGGAGGGCTGCCCAGTCCCGTGATGTCCGAGCGGTTCCGGTCCGAGCGGCAGATTCTGGCGGGCCTCGCGCACCCGGGCATAGCCCGGCTCGTCGATGGAGGCAGCACGACCGACGGGACGCCGTACCTCGTCATGGAATACGTGGACGGGATCCCCCTCACCGATTGGTGTGAGACTCGTGATCTCGCGGTCGAGGCGCGTCTCCGGCTGTTCCTGTCCGTCTGCGACGCCGTGACCTACGCCCACGCCAACCTGGTGGCGCACAGAGATCTGAAGCCGGGCAACATCCTGGTGGACCGGGAGGGCTTCCCCAAGCTGCTGGACTTCGGCATCGCCAGGCTCGTGGACACCGTGGTGGAAGGCTCGGAGCGTGTCACCCGCAGCCATGGGCTACTCACCCCCGCCTACGCGAGCCCGGAGCAGATCCTCGGGCGGAGGGCCGGCGTGGCCGCCGACGTCTACTCCCTGGGCGTCGTCCTGTACGAGCTGCTGACGGGACGTCTGCCCATCGACACCCGCGGCCTGACGCCCGCCCAGCTTGCGGCGAGGATCACGGAAGAGGTGCCACCCCTGGTCAGCGCGGTCACCCCGGACGCCGTGCGACGGAGCCGGCTGACCGGGGACCTGGACGCGATCGTCTCCCGGGCGCTCCGGAAGGAGCCGGAAGCGCGCTACGCGTCGGTGGCGGCGTTGGCAGAGGACATCCGGCTCCATCTGAGTGGGATGCCCGTGGCGGTGCGCCGCGACGACTGGGCGTACCGGGCTCGCAAGCTGGTCGGACGGAACCGGGGTCTCGTGAGCAGCACCCTGTTGGTACTCCTTCTGGGCGTCGCCTTCACGGTGAACGCGGTGCTGCAGGCGAGGGCCGTCGCCGCCGAGCGCGACCGGGCCGAGGCGGAAGCCGCCACCGCCGAGCGGGTCAGCGCGTTCCTGGAGGAGTTGTTCTCGGAGGCCGACCCGAACCAGGCCTCGAGCGCGGACGTGACGGTCCGTGAGATTCTCGACCGTGGCTCGAGCCGCGTGGCCGCCGCCCTCCAGGCGGAGCCGATGGTCCAGTCCCAGATCGCTCTGGTCATGGGGCGGGTCTATCGGGCGCTGGGCGAGTACGATCCGGCGGAGACGCTCATCGACTCGGCGCTCGCGGTGCGGGAGCGTGTCGACGGCATCTCCCGGGCGGATCTGGCGGACGCCCTGGTCGAGCGAGCCGGGCTGGCCTACGAGACGGGCGCTTACGAAGGCGCCGTCGCCTTGCTCGAGCCCGCGCTGGACGCCTATCGCGCGGAGCTCGGCGAGCGTGACGATGTCCGTGTCGCCAGCGCCCTCGACTGGCTGTCGGCGTCGCTCGGCGAGCTTGGACGGCTGGACGAGGCGGAGGCGCATATGCGCGAAGCCGTCGCGATGTACCGGAGGCTCGACCCCGAGCCCAACGAGAACCTCGCCAGCGCGCTCGCCAACTTCACGGACCTCCTCAGGTCCCGGGGGAGCTACGCCGAGGCGTTCGAGGTCGGTGCCGAGGCGCTCGCCATGACCCGCACCGTGTTCGGTCCGGAGCACCTGGAGGTCGCGTACGCGCTGAACCAGCACGCGAGCACGCTCTCTCGCTGGGGACGTCCCGAGGAGGCGATCCCCTATGTCGAGGAGGGGCTCGCCATACGCCGGGCGGTGTTCGAGGGGCCACACGTGGAGGTCGCTGCGAGCCTGGGCAACCTGGCCAACATCCTGGCGGGTGTGGGTCGCCTCGAGGAGGCGCTCGAGCCACGTCGTGCTTCGGCGGACATGGTGCGCGAGATCTTCCCCGACGGTCACCCGTACGTGGCCGCGACCACGCACAGCCTGGGCGCGCTCCTGTTGCAGATGGGGAGGATCGAGGAGGCCGAGGAGACGCTCGGGGAGGCGCTGGCTCACCACCGGGCGGCGTTCCCCGCCGAGCACCCCAACCTCGCGTATCCGCTCACGGAATTGGGCCGGCTGTACCACGCTGCGGGGCGGCTGGACGAAGCGCGCACGGTGCTCGAGGAGGCGTACGCGGCACGCGCCGGCGGGCTACCCGCCGGTCATTGGCACATCGCCGCGTCCGGCCTGGAGTTGGGCCTCACGCTCGACGCGGCGGGCCGGCGGGACGAGGCGGAGCGACTGCTCACGGAGGCGTACGAGATCCTCAGCGACACGTTCGAGGCCACCGACGAGCGCGTCGTCCGGGCGCGAGAGGCGCTCGCGGCCCACTTCACCGCGCGTGGTATGCCCGAGCGGGCCGCCGGTCTCGAGGGGTAGGGCTTGTTCGGACCATCACCGCCTCAAGTCGGGAAGGACAGCGCGGCGGCGATCTCCTTCTGGCGACCGTCGAGCGTCAGGAACGGGACGTCCCGAGGGGACTCGGCGGCGTAAAGCGCGCACGCGAGGTGCTGCAGGTCCGCCCCGCGCACGTATCCGATGGCCAGGATCCGCTCGATTTCCGCCGAGAGACGTCGATCCGGAAGGATCCAGGAGATGGTCCGGAGGAAGCGTTCCCCATCAGGGACGTCTTCCCGGGCGAGCGTGGACCGGAACTCGGCCTCGAGGAGGGTCGACGAGAGGAGCACGTCGAAGGTCCGTAGGCGGGCGGCGATCTCGTCCGCGCCGCGCTCGCCGAAGGCCAGGGCCACGAGGCACGAGGTATCGAGGTAGCAGGCCTTCATCCGTGACGGTCATCGAGGAAGCGCGCGAGCGCGCCGGGGCGGCGGACGAGGGGCTGGGGGAGGTCCCCGCCACGGTCTCCGTCCAACAGGGAGCCGCGGCTCCGCAGCCACTCCAGCCGGGCGGCGGTTCCTCCCTTCGGATCGAGGGGGCGGATCTCGGCGACCGGCTCCCCCTGATAGGTCACGATTACGGAGCGGCCCTCACGGACCAACCGCATGACCTCGGAGAAGCGGGTCTTTGCTTCGTACGTGGAGTAGACGCGCTCGTCAGGAGACATGCCGGAGATTATCGAGACTGGTCAGACTGGTCAATGCGCCCCGGGCCGTCCACGCGGAACCCTCCTCCCTCACCGGAACCCCGCAAGCACCTCCTCCAACCGCTCGCTCCCCGGGCACAGCTCCTCGAACGGCACGTCCACCAGGTTGCCCGGGACCGTGCCGAGCGTGTCGACGTGGTCCGGAGCGTCCGCGTCCACGTACAGGAGGCCGGTCGGGATCTCGCCCTCGGCCTGCCGGGCGCGAACGTACGCGTAGACCGCGTCACGGTCCTCGGGGTCGTAGTCGTCCGGCACCTTCCGGAAGCGCACCGAGCTCCCGTCGGGGAGCTTCACCTCACGCGCCGATCCTGGCTCGTATGCGGCGGTGATCTCCGCCATGGGTAGCACGAGATCCGCGTCGACGGCCGCCTCCAGATGGTCGCGCGTGTACCTGTAGCTCTTGGTCGAGCCCTCGTGGTCGTTGAACGCGACGCAGGGCGACACCACGTCGACGAAGGCGAAGCCCTTGTGGCGGATTCCGGCGTCGAGAATGGGCACGAGCTGGGCCTTGTCGCCCGAGAAGCTCCGCGCGACGAAGGTGGCGCCGAGCCCGAGCGCCAGCAGCACGGGGTCGATGGGCGGCTGCCGGTTCACCTGCCCACGCTTCGCCTTCGTCCCGATATCCGCGGACGCGGAGAACTGTCCCTTGGTGAGCCCGTACACGCCGTTGTTTTCCAGGACGTAGAGCATGTCCACGTTCCGCCGGATGACGTGGCAGAGCTGCCCGAGCCCGATCGCGAGCGAGTCCCCGTCTCCGGAAACCCCGATGTAGGTGAGGTCGGAGTGCGCGGCCTGGGCGCCGGTCGCGATGGACGGCATGCGCCCGTGCACCGAGTTGAAGCCGTGGGCCTGCCCCATGAAGTACGTGGGCGTCTTCGACGAGCACCCGATGCCGCTCAGCTTCGCGACCCGGTACGGCTCGAGGCCCATCCCCCACGCGGCCTGGATGATGGCGGCCGTGATGGAGTCGTGCCCGCATCCGGCGCAGAGCGTCGACATCGAGCCCTCGTAATCCCTGCGCGTCAGCCCGATGGCGTTCGTGGCCAGGCTCGGGTGCCGTACCCTGGGCTTGGTGATGTGCGTCATGCGCGCCTCCTCCGGCGGTGTGGCGCCGCCTCTTCGGTGGACGTCGCGGCTTCGACCGCTCGCTCGACGGCCTCGATCACCTCCTTCGCGCTGAGGGGCATTCCGCCGTAGGAAAGCACCGGCGTCATTCTCGCCAGCGGGAACTCCGTCTCCAGGGCGAGGAGGGAGCGGAGCTGCGCGTCGCGGTTCTGCTCCACGACGAACAGCCGGTCGTGCGCCAGGAGAAACTCGAGCACGTCGGGGCCGAACGGGAAAGCCCGGATCCGCATGACGTCGGCAGCCAGGCCGCGCTCGCCGAGCCGCGCCTGCGTCTCGAGCACGGCCGCCCTGCAGCCACCGATGGTGACGAGCCCGATCTCGGCGGGATCCGATCCCGGGCCGCCCGCCATGCGCACCTCGGGCTTCGGGAGCCGCTCCACGGAGCCGCCGACTTTACGGTCGAGCCGGTCGACCACGTCCTGGTAGGCATCGGCGTCCTCGGTATAGCGTCCGTAGCGGTCGTGTCCCGAGCCGCGCGTGAAGAACGCCCCCTTCGGATGTGTCCCGGGCACCGTGCGCGCTGCTACCCCGTCGCCGTCCGCGTCCAGATACCGGTAGAACTTGTCCATCCGCTCCAGCTCGTCGGCCGAGAGGACCTTGCCGCGGTCCGGTCGGTAGGCGTCGTCCCACCGGATCGCCGGAACGACCCAGTCGTTCATGCCGATGTCCAGGTCCGAAACGACGAACACCGGGGTCTGGTACCGCTCGGCCAGGTCGAACGCCGCGACGGCCATGTCGAAGCACTCGCCCGGGTGCGCGGGGAAGAGCGCGATGTGCCGGGTGTCGCCGTGTGAGGCGTAGGCCACCATCATCACGTCGCCCTGCTGCGTCCGCGTCGGCATCCCCGTCGACGGCCCCGTCCGCTGGATGTCGAAGATGACCGCCGGGATCTCGGCGTAGTACGCGAGGCCGATGAACTCGCTCATGAGCGAGATGCCGGGTCCGCTCGTCGCCGTGAAGGAGCGTGCGCCCACCCACGAGCCACCGATCACCATCCCGATCGCGGCGAGCTCGTCCTCGGCCTGGATGATGGCCACGCGGCTCTTCCCGCTCTCCGGGTCCTTCCGGAGCTCGCGGCAGAAGCCGCTGAACGCGTCGACGAGCGAGGTGGACGGCGTGATGGGATACCAGGCCGCCACCGTCGCGCCGGCATACACGCAGCCCAGTGCCGCCGCGGTGTTGCCGTCGATCAGGATGTGGTCCCCGGTCTCGTCCATCGGCTCGAGCCGGAACGGGAGCGGGCAGTCGAAATGCTCCTTCGCGTAGTCGTACCCGATGCGTACCGCCTCGAAGTTCGAGTCCAGAAGCGCCTTTTTGCGCCCGTAGGTCTCCTGCAGAAGCGTGTCGATCACCTCGAGATCCATGCCGAGGAGAGCGGCCAACACGCCCGAGTAGGCGATGTTCTTGAGGAGGATGCGGGCCCGGGCGCCGTCGAAGCGCTCGTTGCAGAGTCGGGCGAGGGGGACTTCCAGGAAGGTCACGTCGTCGCGCTGGAGCTCGTCGGGCAGCGGCCAGGTGGAGTCGTGCAGCACCCATCCACCGGGACGCACCTCGCGGACGTCCTGGGCGTACGTGGCGGGGTTCATCGCGACCATCATGTCGAACTCCGCCCGGCGCGCGGTGTGTCCCTCGCCGCTCACCCGGATCTCGTACCAGGTCGGGAGCCCCTGGATGTTCGACGGGAAGAGGTTCTTGCCCGAAACAGGAATCCCCATGCGGAAGATCGTCTTCATGAGCAGGCCGTTCGCGCTGGCCGAGCCCGTCCCGTTCACCGTGGCGATCTTGAACGCGAAGTCGTTCACGCCCGCGTCTCTCGCCGAGCTCACCGACCCACCTCCGCCACCCGCCGGTCCGCGTGCCGCTCACCCGCCGCGAGCCCCGCGTACGGCTTCAGGAGCTCCGACTTGCGCATGTCCCACGCCGCGGTCGGGCAGCGCTCGGCGCACAATCCGCAGTGGATGCACAGGTTCTCGTCCTTGAACATGAGTCTGCCGGTATGCGGAAGCGGCCCGGAGGCGAAGAGCGGCTGGTCGAGGTTCTCGGCCGGCGCCGTGAGCCGCGTGCGCACGTCGTCCTCGTCGCCGTCCCAGGTGATGGTGAGGCAGTCGAGTGGGCACACGTCGATGCACGCGTCGCACTCGATGCACAGCTTGTCCGTGAAGTGCGTCTGGACGTCGCAGTTCAGGCAGCGCTCGGCCTCCTGGCAGGCCCGCTCCAGGTCGTAGCCGAGCTCTGCCTCGACCTCCATCGAAGCGAGCCGCTCCTGCAGGTCGGCATACCGCATCTCCTGGCGGTGCGCCTCGTCGTAGTCGTTGGAGTAGCTCCACTCGTGGAGCCCCATCTTCACGCTGACGAGGTTCTGGCCGTAGGGCGGTCGCTCCTCGACCGGCTCCCCCTGGCAGTACCGATGGAGGCTGATGGCGGCCTGATGCCCGTGCTCCACCGCCCAGATGATGTTCTCCGGGCCCCACGCGGCGTCGCCCCCGCAGAACACGCCGGGCCGGGTGGTCTGGAAGGTCTCCTTGTCGACCACCGGCATGTCCCAGTCGTTGAACTCGATGCCGATGTCGCGCTCGATCCAGGGGAAGGCCGCGTCCTGGCCGATGGCCAGGATCACCTCGTCGCAGGGGATGACCGTAGTGTCGAGCACCTCCTTCTTCAGCCGGCCGCCCCCCTCGGGCTCGTGCCAGCGCACGATCTCGAACTCCATGCCGACCAGGCGCCCGTTCTCGGTCACGAACCGGCTCGGCGCGTGGTTCTCGAGGATCTCGATCTCCTCCCCCTCGGCGTCCTCGAGTTCCCACGGACTCGCCTTGAAGAGCGGGCGTGGCTTACGCGCCATGACCTTCACGCTTCTGCCGCCGATGCGCTTGGCGCTCCGGCAGCAGTCCATGGCCGTGTTGCCCGCGCCGATGACGAGGACCCGCTCGCCGATCGAGTCGATGTGCTCGAACGCGATCGACTGGAGCCAGTCGATGCCGATGTGGACCTTGTCCGGATCGTCCCACCGGCCCGGCAGGTCGAGCTCCTTGCCGCGCGGCGCTCCGGTGCCGATGAAGACCGCGTCCCACCCCTCTTCCAGGACGGCGGCCATGCTCTCGACCGGATGCCCCGTGCGCAGGTCGACGCCCATGTCGAGGATCATGTCGATCTCCTCGTTCAGGACGCGTGGCGGAAGTCGGAACTGCGGGATGTTGTTCCACATCAGCCCACCCGCGCGCTCGAGCTTCTCGTAGATCGTGACCTCGTAGCCCAGCGGCATCAGGTCGTTGGCCACGGTGAGCGAGGCCGGTCCCGCGCCGATCAGCAGGACCTTCTTCCCGTTCTTCTTCTCGGGGATGCGGGGCAGCAGCTCCGAGACGTCGCCTCTGAGGTCGGCCGCCACGCGCTTCAGGCGGCAGATCGCGACGGGCTCTTCGTCGAGTCGGGTCCGGCGGCACGCCGGCTCGCAGGGCCGGTCGCATGTCCGCCCGAGGATCCCCGGAAAGACGTTCGACCACCGGTTGAGCATGTACGCCTCGGTGTACCTGCCGAGCGCGATCAGCCGGATGTACTCGGGGACGTTGGTATGCGCCGGGCATGCCCATTGGCAGTCGACGACGCGGTGGTAATGATGCGGGTCGGAGACGTCTGTGGGGCGCATGGCGAAGCTCGAGGGTGCGGTGCGTGGGGTCGTTCGTCCGGCGGAGTGAAGCTCAGGAGGCCGTCGGGGTGTCGGGGTCCTGTTTGCGGGCGGCGCCTTCTTTCACAGCGCGCGCGAGGATGGCGCGGCCGTCGGCCACGGCTCTCTTCTTACGCTCGCGCTCGGCCTGGACGGCCTCGGCCAGCAGCTCTTCGGGGGGGAGGGTGGGCAGGGTGAAGAGCGGGCAGAGCCAGCCGGTACAACGGACGCCGTAGTCGAGACAGGACACGAGCTCGGGAAGACCGTCCGGGGAGGACGCCTCGGCATGCTCGCGGCGGAGCACGGGCACGTTCCGGTCCCGCGCCGAGCAGAACGCTCGGGCCAGGCGGATGGTCCCGTCCTTCGTCATCGCACGCCTCCGGCACGGAGAAGCCCCGTCCCTTCCGGCGATCGGAAGGGCTGATCGAGGCAAGCCTTCATGGGCTCCGGGGAGCCCCAACAGTGCGACGTGCGTTCTCGCGGGCCGGGATGTGGGCCGGTGTACGACCCTCAGGCAGCCGCCTCCGCGGGACGGGTCGGCTCGTGTCGAGCGGCGACCCTCGTACCTCATAGTACGGCGCGGGGCCGGGCGCCGAAAGGGATTCGGCGCCGAGGCCCGACGGGCGCGGGCTCGCGAGGGCGAGCGGCGGCTCCGGCGCCATCACCGAAGCCGCCGCCGCCGGCGCCTCACGCCGTGGGGTCGTGGGGGCTCAGGAGCCCGCCAACAGTTCCAGCGAGCGAGCATGCGCCACGAGCTGCAGGAACTCGGCGCGGTACCCGTTCGGGTCCTCACCCCTGGCTCCCTCGGCCAGGCGCAGCACGTCGCCGAGCCCGAAGCCGGCACAGTGCTCGGAGTCGCGGAGCAGCATCCCCCACGCGGCCACCGCGGCGGCGAAGCGGAAGTCCTCGGACGGCCTCTCCACGACGCGCCGCACCGGATGGGTGAGCAGGCGGCTCTCCGAGCCACCCGGCTCCTGGTAGCGGAGCTTCACGAACAGCAGCTCGTCGGTGTCGGCGCGCGGACCGGTGTCCGGCACCTGCTGGTACCTCAGTTGGCCCTGGTCACGCACCTCGACCGGGCTCTCGACACCGACGGGAACGATCTCGTAGAGCGCCGTGACCGAGTGGCCGGCACCGATCTCTCCCGCGTCCTTCGTATCGTCGTCGAAGTCCTCGTTCGCGAGGAGGCGGTTCTCGTATCCGATCAGGCGGTACGCTGCGACCCGGCCCGGATTGAACTCCACCTGGATCTTCACGTCCTGCGCCACCGTCACCAGCGTCCCGCCCATCTCGCCCACGAGCACCTTGCGGGCTTCCAGGGCGCCGTCGATGTAGGCGTAGCTTCCGTTCCCGTGGTCGGCGATCTGCTCCATCTTCGAGTCCTTCAAGTTCCCGGTGCCGAATCCGAGCACCGTGAGGAAGGTCCCGCCCCGGCGCTTCTCCTCGATCAGGCGGATCATCTCCGCGTCGCTGGACGCCCCTATGTTGAAGTCGCCGTCCGTCGCGAGGATGACCCGGTTGTTGCCCTCCTCGAGGAAGTGCTCGCTCGCGACCGCATAGGCGAGATCGATGCCGGCGCCGCCGGCGGTCGAGCCGCCCGCCTCGAGCGACTCGAGAGCGTCGAGGATGACGCCCTTCTCGCTGCCGGGGGTCGACGGGAGCACCAAGCCGGCGGCGCCCGCGTAGACGACGATCGCCACCCGGTCCTGCGGCCGTAGCTCTTCGACCAGCATCCGGACCGCGGTTTTCAGCAGCGGCAGCTTGTCGGGGGAGTTCATGGAGCCGGACACGTCGAGCAGGAAGACGAGGTTGTTCTTCGGCGCGCTCTCCAGGTCGATGTCCCGCGCCTTCAGGCCGATGCGCACCAGGTGGTGGAGGGGCTGCCAGGGCGCCGGCGCGACCTCCGTGGTGATCCGGAGGGGATGCGCGTCGATCGGACCCGGATCCCCGTATGGGAAGTAGTTGACCAGCTCCTCGATGCGCACCGCGTCGATGGGAGGCCGCACTCCGTCGCGCACGAAGCGGCGCACGTTCGAGTACGAGGCCCGGTCGACGTCGATCGAGAACGTGGACAGTGGCGCCGAGCGCGCCATCCGGAACTCGTTCTCCTCGATGAGCGCGTACGACTCGGTGTGGAAGTCGGGGTTGTAGCGTCCGGGAAGGGCTTGGGCCTGCCCGAACGTGGTGGGCGCGAAGGCGATGTCGCCCCGTGCCTCGCGGGTCTGTGGCCGACCCATGGAGGCCGCCTGGCCGGCCACGGCCAGCTCTTCGAGCCGCAGCGCGGCGGCCGTCAGCGCGAAATCGACGGTGTGGACGGCATCCGTGAGGGCCAACGTGCGGCTCATCGGCTCGAAGCCGATCCGGCGCACAGTGACCGTCACCTCCGTCCCGAGCCGAAGCCCGTCGATGGCGATCCGGTAGCGGCCGTCGGCGCCGGTGAATGCGCCCGCCCACCCGTCGACCGACACCTGGGCCTGGGCGATCGGGGCCCCGGTTCCGGCGTCGGTGACGCGCCCGGTCAGGACGGCGCCACCCGCCCTGGAGCCGGGGTCCGTGGTCGGGGCCGGCTCGGTCGGGCCAGCGAGGGCCAGCGCGGCCGTGAGCATCGGGATCAGCGTCCATCGTGAAACGCTCATGTCCCACCTCCTGTCGTCTCGGGGATCGCGTGCTTGCCCTGGATGACGACCGGGAGGAGGGCGTCTTGCACGCCGCGTTGCGGTTGTGAACGGCCCCCGCGGCCATAGGACGGGCGCTATCGGCTCCGAGTGGCGCGCGTTACGGATCGGTGGGCACAGAACGAAGGCATTGCAAGCTGCGGGTGTTCGTTCAACCTTTGAGCGAGTGACGCGACGAACAACCGACCCATGGTTCTCGGCAGCCACGATGGTTCGTTGGTCTCGTCTGAGATGTGTCATCGTCAGGACTTGCCCATGTGGCACCGAGGCGCCCTACCGTTCTGCCTACCCGTGCTGGTCACGGTTGCGTCGTGCAGTGCGCCCTCGGAGACCAGTCTGGATCGGATCCGGACGGACGGATTCGTGAGGGTGGCGTACACGCACGAGCCTCCGTATGCCTTTGTCGATGACCAGGGCGCGGTCGTCGGTGAGTCGCCCGTCGCCCTCCGGGGAGCGCTCCCACCGCTCTCCATAGACAGCGTCCGCTGGGTCCGGATGGACTTCGACGAACTGCTCGCGGGCCTCGCTGATGGTCGTGTGGACGTGATCGCTTCGGGGCTCTTCGTGACCCCCGAGCGCTCCTCTCGCGTCGCGTTCACCCACGCTACGAGCTGTTCACGACCGGCGCTCGTGGTCCGGGACGACGGACCAGCGCCCAGAGACCTTTCCGCCTTTACCGGTGCCGCGGCCGGGCGCGTGGCGGTCGTCCGTGGGACCGTCGAGGAGGATGCGGTCGAGATTCTCGGCGTTCCCGAGGATCGCGTCGTCCGAGTCCCCGACGTCCAGACCGGTATCGTTGTCGTGCGTGAGGGGCGCGTCGAAGCGTTGGCGCTCACGGAACCGACGCTGCGGCACGCTCTAGGGTCGGCCTCGGACCTGCGGGTGCATGCCTACACCCCTTCTTCTCGGATCGCGGGGCTGGTTCAGGGGTGTAGCGCGCTCGTCGTGCGGCAGGCCGATGGGGACCTGATCGCGGCGCTCAACGAGGGACTCCGGGCATTCGTGGGCTCGCCGGAGCACCTGGAGGAGCTCGAAGGCTTCGGTTTCACAGCGGACGCCTTGCCAGACCGCGTACACCGGGTAGCGCCGTGAGACATCCTCTCGCGATCGGTTCGGCGCGACTCTGGCGCTCCTTCGGCGTATTCATCTTCCTGGTCTTGGGCCTGCTCTCGATCGTCCTTCTCGCGGCGACCCAGCGGCGCGCCATGCAGACGGTCGAGCAGTCCGTGGCCGCGACCGACAATCTGATGAGCTTACGCCTCGCCCTGGCCCGCGCCCATCTGGCGTGGGTTCGGGACGCGGAGGGGGACCCGACCGTCGATGGAACACGGTCCCTCGCAGAGTTGAACAACGCGACCGGCCACCTGGCCGATCTCCTCGAGGGGCGTAGCGCGCTGATCGGTCTCGAGGCCGAGGGTCTTGCCGATGATCCCGTGATCTCCGGGGCGATCGATTCGATGACGACCGCGATCCATGACCTGCGCAGCACGCTGGCCGAGCGCGGGTCCATGACTTCGTCGGCCGCTGCCGTGCCGCTTCGGTTCAGCGCCCTGGACGACATGGCCGTCGCATTGGACCGGCGAGTGCACGAGAAGGTTCGCGCAACGATCCAGCAGGAGCGCCGGGCTCAAAGCGTGTTCCTGGCCGTCTGGAGCGTCTTTCTGGCGTTGACGGGACTCGGCATCGAGGGCCTTCGGAGGGCCCGGCGACGGGCGCTCGCGGAGACGAGGAGCGCTGAAGAACAGCGGTTCCTGGCGGAGGCCGATCTGGCGGAGACAGAGCGGCGCTTCGAGAACCTTCGCGCGCTCACCGATGCGGGCGTCCTTCTGGTCGATGAGCGAGGCCGGATCCGTGAGATGTCCGCGTGGTGGCGACAGACGCTCGACATGAAGGAGGAAGTCTGGGTCGGGCGGTCTTGGTGGGAGGCTCTTCACCGCGAGGAGCACCCACGCATGGAGGATCTGTGGCGGGAGAAGGCGCTGCGGCGGACCCCGTTCTCGGTGGAGGCGCGCGCTCAGGGTATCGAGCTCGGTCACGACCGCTGGCTCGCGGCACACTGGAAGCCCGTCGAGTCCGGTGGACTCACCGAGGACGGAAGCTGGGTGGGAACCGTCCTCGACGTCACGCAGCACCGGACGGTCGAGGCCCAGTTCCAACAGGCGCAGAAGCTCGAAGCGATCGGCCGCATGACCAGCAGTGTCGCGCACGACTTCAACAACCTCCTCACCATCACCCTCTCCAATACGGAGATGCTTCGGAGTGATCCGGGCGACGACGCGGTATCGAGGGAGGAGCTGCTTCAGGACATCGAGGGTGCGGCTGAAGCTGGTCGGGATCTGATCGCGGGACTCATGAGCTTCAGCCGGAAAGCCGAGCTCGAGATCGGTCGTGAGGATCTCTCGACGGTCGTGACGGACGCGATGCGGCTCGCAGACAAGCTGATTCCCGACGAGATCGAGATCGTGCTCGACCTTCCAGACCCCGGTCCCACGGTCCACACCGATCCCCGGGCGCTTCAACAGATCTTGTTCAACCTCGTGACGAACGCCAGAGATGCGATGCCCGACGGAGGGAGGCTCGTCATCAGCGTTGACGAGGTCGTGGCGGACGACAGCTTCGTCGAAGAGCGACCCTGGATCAACGCCGGCCGGTTCGGTCGTCTCACCGTGACGGACACCGGTATCGGGATGGATCGGGAGACACTCGACCACATCTTCGAGCCGTTCTTCTCGACGAAGGCGGAGGGTTCCGGGACGGGACTCGGCCTCTCTTCCGTCCACGGTCTCGTCCGACAGCAGGGTGGTCACATCCACGCTTACAGCGAAATCGGTGTGGGAACGAGCTTCCGGGTCTATCTTCCGCTCGCTAGCGGAGGCGTCAACGCCCATGCCGAACGGGAAGGTTCGTCCGAGGCTCACCCCGTTCCCGACGCACCGGGGGTGGAGGCGGTAGAGCCGCCTCTGAGCGTCGAGTCGGCGGCTTCAGGCCCTGCCTCGCTCGACGGACGCCGCCCTGCCCGGGGTCGCTCGCTCCGCCCGGGGGTCTCGCGGCGTTCTCTTCATGTGCTGGTCGTGGAGGACGACGACGCGCTCCGCCGCAGTTGCGAGCGAGTCCTGGTACGTCTCGGGCACTCGGTCACGGCCGTGGTCGACGGTGACGTGGCGCTCGACCTGATTGCGCAGGACGGGCCGACTTTCGATGTGGTCATCTCGGACATCTCGATGGACCGGATCGACGGCCTGGAGCTTCTCCGACGGACCCGTCAACGCGGGTCGCGGATGCCGTTCGTACTTACGAGTGGACGTCACGCTTCGCAGCTCGTCGGCGATTCGACGCTCCCGGAGGACGTCGTCTTCCTTCCGAAGCCGTGGTCGGTGGACACGCTCAAGTCTGCGATCGAGGAGGCTCGGTTGCGGGCCTGATCTCCATGACGTCGGAGAGCAGCTCGTACGACCGGCGCCGGGCTTCGAGGTCGTGCGTGACCGTGACGGTCATGAGCTCGTCCACCCCGTACCGTTCGGCGAGCGCGAGAAGCGCGTCGCGGACCTGTCCGGGGTCCCCGATGACCACCCTGCTGTCGTCGGCCAGCAGCTCGGAGATGGGCACGCCCCACTGCTCGAACTCGTCCTTGGCCTGCTCGGGGGAGGGAATCCCGCGGTCGACCCCCCGCATGATGCGCATGCGCCAGAGGTGGAGGCTGAGCGAGAGCCATTCGGCCTCCTCACGCGTCTCGGCGCAGAGGACCCCGATTCCTACGTTGGCCGCGGGCACGGACAGACGGTCATTCGGCTGGAACCGCTGCTGATACGCCCGCACCGCCGCGCTCCCGTCCACACCGCTGATGAACTGCGCGAACGAGTAGCCCAGGCCGAGCCCGGCAGCCACATCGACGGTCGTGCCGCTCGACGCGAGCATCCAGAGCTCGGGGACGTCCTTGCCGCGTGGGGTGGCTCGGACCTTGGCGAACGGACCGTCCTCCATCGTCTCGCCCAGCCATCCGGCGAGGTGCTGGAGCTGATCGGGGAAGCGCTCCACGGGGATCGCCTCCCGCCCGTAGCGCAGGGCGGCGGCGGCCTTTCCGGTCCCGGCGGGGGCTCTCCCGAGCCCCAGGTCGATGCGTCCCGGAAAGAGTGTCTCCAGCATGCGGAACTGCTCGGCGACCTTGTAGGGTGAGTAGTGGGGGAGCATCACGCCCCCGGAGCCGACGCGGATACGCTCCGTGACCGAGGCCACCCGGGGGATGAGCACCTCGGGCGCCGATCCCGCGAACGAGTTGGTGCTGTGGTGCTCGGCGAGCCAATAGCGGGAGAAGCCGAGACGGTCGGCCAGGCGCGCGAGCTCGAGCGTGGACGCGACGGCATGCCGGGCGTCGCTTCCGTTGGGCACGGGAGACTGGTCGACGATGCCGAGTCGGAGGGGCGTGGAGCGGGGCACGGCGGTTCCGGTATGGCGGGGTGGGTAGGCGTCGGTTCGGAGCGCGCCTCGCCTACACCGGGACGACCGCGCCGGTCCCGGACGGCTCGGCCACCGGTGCCAATACGCGGTCCGGCTTCGACCCGGCGGCCGCGATCATCAGGTAGGCCGCCACCGCGGCGCCGAGCGACGTCAGGTAGGGATAGGCGACCCCCAGCACGTACGCGCCCAGGATCCACACGCCCACGCCCACCAGCAGGGAGGCGAGCGCGCTCGCCCGCCCGCCGATCCGTGTGAAAAGTCCGAGCGTCACGACCGTGACGATGCCCGCGCTCCCGAACGACGAGGCCTCCTCGACCAGCGCGTAGACCCGCTCGGCTCGGAGCGCCATGACGTACGCCAGCACACCGAAGAACGCGACGGCCACACGGGCAATCCGTACCTTGGCCGCCTCGCTCAGGCCGGGCCGGAGCTGGACCACCACGTTGTGCGAGACCAGGCCGCCGGCCACGAGGAGCGCGCTGTCGACGGTCGAGAGGATGGCCGACACCAGCGCGCCCGCGAACACGACGTAGAGGAAGGGCGGCAGGTACTCGGCGGCGAGGAGCGGCAGGATCTGCTCCGGCTCCCCGAGTCCGGGCAGGAGCACGGCGCCGACCAGCCCGAGGCCGACCGGCACGAGCCCGATGAGCAGATAGGCGAAGCCGGCCACCACGGTCGCGTTGCGGGCGAGTCGCGCCGAGCGGGCCGCGATCATGCGCGCGACCACCTCGGCGGCGACCATCGATCCGACGATGGGAACCGTCCATTCCTCCACGATGGCCAGGAGCGGCACGGGCTCCGCGCCGAACAGGTCGAGCCGCGCCGGCTCGATGCGCGCGAGGACGTCCATCCCTTCGCGCCGGAGCACGGCCCACCCGAGCGCGCCCAGACCGATGATGAGCGCAATGCCCTGGACGACGTCGGTCCAGGCGTCCGCCAGCAGCCCGCCTGCGATCGTGTACGTGATGACGACCGCCGCCGCGATGCCGACGGTGATCTCGATCTCGAGCCCCGACGCGGACGAGAGCACCTGACCGAATGCGCGGACCTGCGCCGCCGCCCAGAAGAGCGAGGCCGGTACCATGAGGAGCACGGCGGTGCGCTCGACCGATCCGCCGAAGCGGAGCCGGAACACGTCGCCGAGCGTGGTGAGGCGGAGTCGCCAGAGCGGAACCGCGAAGATCAGCCCCGCCAGGATGATGCAGATGGCGTAGCCGAACGGGTCGTGCGATCCGCCGGACAACCCGTTCTCGTAGATGGCGCCCGCGGCCGCGATGCACGTCTCGGCGCCGAACCAGGTCGCGAAGACCGTGAAGGTCGCGAGCACCGGCCCCAGCGAGCGTCCGGCGACCAGGTAGTCCGTCTCCGTCCGGATGCGTCGCGACACGACGACGCCGATGACCAACTGGACCAGCACATAGGCGAGAATGCCGAGGAGGAGCGTGTTCAGGATGCGGTCCGGTGTGGGGTGGGTGAGACGAGCGCGACAGGGATGGCCGCACTATACTGTCCGCGCGCCCTGCCGGGAGCCCCTTTCGTCGATGGGGAGCGACCCGGCGCGGTGACCCGAAACGCCAACCCGATCTTCAGGAGATCGATGTCATGAGCTTCGTCCGCTCCCTCCGCACGACCCTGGTAGCCGCCCTGTTCGCGGTGCTCGCCGTCACCTTGCTGCCGAGCTCCGCCTCGGCGACCTGGTCGATCATCGCCGTGGACTCGAGGACCGGCGTCGTCGTCATCGCGTCGGCCACGTGCGTCAGCGCCGAGGGGCTGCGGACGCGCGGCGGCCTGATGAGCATCCAGGCGGTGGTCGTTCCGGGGGTCGGCGTCGCGGCCGCGCAGGCCGGGGTCGACTCGACGCGTGAGAACCAGATGCTGCTTTTCCGCGAGATCCAGAACGGCACCGATCCGGACGACATCCTGGCGATGCTCAAGGAGGACCCGGATATCCAGCGGCGTCAATTCGGAATGGTCGACCTGAGAGGACGCATGGCCGGCTTCTCGGGGACCGGGAACGGCTACGCGGCACTCGCGGTGCAGAGCGAGGTCCGTGACCAGGGGATCTACTTCGCGGTGCAGGGCAACATCCTGGAATCGGATCGGGTCGTGACCGCGGCGGTCGACGCCTTCCTCCGCTCCGAGGGGACGGTCACGGACCGGGTGATGGCCGCCATGGAGGCCGCCGACTACAACGGCGGTGACGCCCGCTGCTCGTGCCGCACCGACCCCGTTCCCGAGACCGAGATGGGCTGCACGCACCGCTCGGCGCACGTCGCCTACATCGCGGCCGCCAAGCCCGAGGACGCGGTCGGCGAGGGCCACTCGGACGGTGACTACACCTTGTTCATCGACGTGGACGACGAGAACACGCTGGCGAGCGAGAGCCCGAACCCGGTCGAGACGCTCCGTATGCGATACGATGCCTGGAAAGCCGGCGGAGGAATGACGACCCTGGGTCTCGGGATGGACTGATGCCCTCAGGCGGATCGAGGGCCGAGCACGAGGCGCTGGTGATGGACCGGCTGCGCGCGAATCTGCGCGCGGCCGGCATCCCGGCGACCGAGGAGGATCTGGAGCGGATCGAGGCCGACGGCTACGTGGAACGGGTGGCCGAAGCGAGGGAGATCCTCGCCGCGGCCGAGATGTCCGGGCTTCCCGACTTCCTGGCCCATTGGGGACCGGGCGATGGGGCGAGAACGGCGACCGCGACGGCGACGGACGGAACCGCGCCGGCCCGCCCGGCGCCCCCGGACGACGACGGCATTCCCGACCGGCTCTCGGACGTCGCGGAGCTCCTCCGTCGTGGTGAGATCTCTCCGGTGGAGCTGGCCGAGCGTTCGCTCGAGCGCGTGGCCACGCACGATGCCGAGCTGAATCTCTTCCAGCTGGTGCTGGCCGATCGAGCCATGGACGCGGCCCGGCGGGCCGAGCAGGAGATCCGCTCGGGCGACTACCGCGGCCCGTTGCACGGGGTTCCCGTGGCGGTGAAGGACCTCTTCCGCATGAAGGACACGGTGACCACGGCCGGCTCGACGATCCACGTCGAGGGAGGGGCTGATACCGACGCGGCCGCGGTCGAGCGGCTCCAGACGGCGGGCGCGGTGATCGTCGGAAAGACCCGCCTCTCGGAGTTCGCCTATTGGCCAGGGTCCACGAACCCGCACTACGGCTCGACACGGAATCCGGTGGACCCCGCGCACGACGCGGGCGGCTCGAGCAGCGGGTCGGCCGCGGCGGTAGCCGCTGGGTGCGTGTACGCCGCGCTCGGGACGGACACGGGTGGGTCGATCCGCATTCCGGCGGCGCTCTGCGGCGTGGTGGGGCACAAGCCCACGTTCGGGCGCGCCAGCCTGGCGGGGTGCGTCCCCCTCGCCTGGTCGCTCGATCACGTCGGCCCGCTGACCCGGTCGGTCGAGGACGCGAGCCTGGTTCTCGAGGTTCTGGCCGGGCACGATCCTCGCGACGCCCGCACCCGCGTCGGGAGCGACTACCGCACACCGGACGCTGTCCGGCGCGTAGCGTCGGTAGGAGGGGGGGATCTCGAGGGCGTCCGCGTCGGTGTCCTCGCCGCCGATGGATCCGGGCAGGAGCTCGGATCGGGCGAAGCCATGGCCGCCTGGCGCGAATCGAACGAGCGGCTGCGCGAGCGCGGCGTCACCCTGGTCGACGTGGATCTGTCGGACATGCACGTGCTCTGGCGTGTCGCCTCACTGACGCTCGCCGTCGAGGCGGCGTCCTACCACGCTCTCTCGCTCCGGCAGCACTACGACCGCTACGGACGGTTCTGTCGGGGACGTCTGGTGGGCGCCTTCGCCTACGGCTTCGACGACATGCTCCGGGCGCAGCGGGTCCGGGCCCGGCTGAGGGAGCGTTGGTCGAAACTCTGGGACCGGTGCGACGTGCTGAGCACGCCGAGCCAACCGGACGTCGCCCCGCTCCTCGGCGTGGCCGCGTCCACCCGATACACCAACCCGTTCAATGCACTCGGATGGCCGGCGGTGAGCGTGCCGTACGGAGCGGGGAAGGGCGGGCTGCCCATCGCGACTCAGATCGCGGGGAAGCCCTGGGATGACGGGACTGTACTCCGGGTGGCGGCGGCCGTCGGGAGCTGACGAGCTTCCCTTGTACCGCGCCGGCGATCCCGTTCATATCAGGGATCGCATCACCACACACATCGAGCCACATCCACGAGGAGCCTCCCATGGCCACGTACACCTGCGACAAATGCGGCATGAGCGTCAACATGACCTGCGCGAAGTGCGACACCGAGCTCGTCCACGACTCGATCACGAAGCCGGACGGGGGTACCGTCGCGGTGTCGAAGTGCCCCGAGGGCCACGGCATGATCAAGTCGCCGATGTGCTGCGCGCAGGACATGACCTGCGCCGTTTGACGGCCGCGCTCCTCCCGGCTTCCAAAGACTCGAGGACCTCTGCATGACGATTGCCTCCCTCGCGGTGCTCGCGCTCCTCCAGGTACCCCCGCCGACGCAGGAGCTGGCTCCGGGCACCAACTACGACCCCGCGGTCCCCACGCTCGAAGAGGTCGTGGGTCACGACTTCCATGAAGAGATCACGGCTCCGGCCGACGTCGTCCGCTACATGGAGGCGCTCGCGGAGGCCGCGCCGGAACGGACGCACCTCTTCGAGTACGCGGAGAGCTGGGAGGGGCGCCCGCTGGTCGTCATGGTGATCGGGTCGGCGGAGCGCATGGCCCGGCTGGACGAGGTCCGGGAGGATCTCCGGCGGCTCGCGCATCCGGAGGGACTCTCGGAGGCCGACGCCGATGCGCTCATCCAGCGTGCTCCGGTCGTCACCGCGCTCATGCACGGGATCCACGGCAACGAGATCAGCTCGACCGGGGCGGCGATGGCGGAGGCGTATCACCTGCTGGCGGCCCGGGGCGATCCCGTGGTCGACCTGATCCTGAGGGAGTCTCTCGTGCTCATCGATCCGTCGGAGAACCCCGACGGTCGGGCGCGCTTCGTCTCCGAGGATCTCCAGACCCGGGCGCGGTGGCCGAGCCCCGAGGGTTATTCCGCCGAGCACGATGAGCCGTGGCCGGGGGGACGGGTGAATCACTACCTGTTCGACCTCAACCGCGACGTCTTCATCCAGAGCCAGCCGGAGACGCGCGGCCGGGTGGACGTGCTCCTCGACTACTGGCCCCACATCGTGGTCGACCTCCACGAGATGAGCGGCAACTCGACCTACTTCTTCCCGCCCGCCGCCGAGCCGACCAATCCCTGGTACGGTGAGCGGCAGGTCGCGTTGATGGACGTCTTCGGGCGGGCGAACGCCGAGGCGTTCGACCGGCGCGGCTTCGCGTACTTCAACCGGAACGTCTACGACCTCTTCTACCCGGGATACATGGACGGTTGGCCCACCGGCCACGGCGCGCTCGGAATGACGTTCGAGCAGGCCTCGGCCCGGGCCCTCGTGCTCCTGCGCGACGACGGGGACCTCCTCACCTACGGGGATGGGGTGCTCCACCACTTCACGGCGGGGATCACGACGGCCGAGACGGCGGCGCGCAACAAGGAGCGCATTCTTCGCGACTATCTCGCGTTCCGGCGCGAGGGGATCGAGATGGGACGAGAGGGCGCCGCGGAGCTCGTGCTCCACTCGGCGCACGACCCGGGCGCGGCCGAGCGGCTCGCGCGCCTGATGGTCCGCAACGGGATCGAAGTGCGCGAGGCGAGCGGGCCGGTCTCGGTAGGAGGGCGGACCCTGCCCCAGCGGGGCACCTTCGTCATCCCGCTGGATCAGCCGGCGAGTCGGCTCGCGCGTAACCTGCTCGACCGCCATGTGCCCATGGATCCCGATTTCGTGGAGCGGCAGATCGAGCGTCGGGCGAGGCGCCAGAGCGACGAGATCTACGACCTGACGGCCTGGAGCCAGTCGCTGCTCTGGGACGTGGAGGTCATCGAGTCCGCGGGTGCCACCGGCACGGCGGGGCCTGAGCTGACCGCCGAGCGTCCGGTGACGCCGACGGTCCTGCCGGCCGCGACGGTCGGCTACCTCATGCCGTGGAATACGACCACCGCGGCTGCGGTCACCGAGGCCCTCCGGGAGGGGGTTCGGATCCGGGCCGCGGGCGGGGCCTTCGAGCTGGCCGGTCGCTCGTGGGGCGTCGGCACGGCGATCGTCCGGACCGCCGAGAACGGGCCCGAGTTCCGTACGGAGCTCGGACGAATCGCGGCGGAGCACGGCGCGGAGGTCGTGCCGATCGACGACTCGTACGTGACGGAGGGGACGTCGCTGGGGAGCGGGAGCGCCCGCGCTCTGCACGAGCCCCGCGTGCTCCTCGTCTACGACGAGCCGGGGTCTACCTACTCGGTCGGCTGGTCCCGCTACGTCCTGGAGCGGCGGTACGGACAGCGTACGACCGCCGTCCGGACGTCCGCGCTCGGAGGTGTGCCGCTGTCCGACTTCGACGTGATCGTGTTTCCGAGCGGGAACTACGGCGGCGCCGTGTCGGACGGGCTCGTCGACGACCTGCGGGCCTGGGTGAGCGGAGGCGGCACGCTGATTACGATGGCGAACTCCACGGCGTGGGCGACCAGGGCGGGGCTGCTGTCGACGCACGCGGAACGGCGCGGAGGCCGCGCGGCGGGCACCGACCCGCCGAGCCCGGACACGCCGGAGCAGCCCATCGACTACCTGGACGCCATCGACCCCTTGGACGAGGCTCCGCCGTCGGTCCCGGGCGCCATCCTGAGCGTCGTCCTCGATACCGAGCACTGGCTCGCGGCCGGGACGGACGGCGAGATCGGCGTGCTCGTGGAAGGGTCGCGGATCTTCACGCCGCTCACCCTGGACGACGGGGTCAACGTCGGGCGGTACGGTGGGCTGGACGAGCTCGTGCTGAGCGGGATCGTCTGGGAGGAAGGACGGCCGCAGCTCGCCAACAAGGCGTTCCTGATGTACGAGCCGATGGGGAGCGGGCAGGTGATCGGGTTCGCGGAGGACCCGAACTACCGTGCCTATGCCGAGGCCACGCAGCTCCTGTTCATGAACGCGGTGTTGCTCGGCCCGGGACGGTAACGGTCGGAACCGTAGCGGTTGGATGACGGGTGCGGGCCGAACGGTGCCGCGCCCCGGATACACGGTCTGCACGGAGGTGGCCCATGGCCGCGATGGATCGTAGGGACTTCATCCGCGCCGGGGTGGTGGGTGGTGCGGGCGCGGCCATGCTGGGGGTGGGGGCGTGCGCTCCCGACGGGGCCGGCACGGAACGGTCCGGCGGCGAAGGGTCCATGCCGTCCGCGCGATCCCCGGGCGACACGCCCTGGGACATCCCGGACTTCCCGCTCGAGGAGATCACCATCGACGGCGTGGCCCAGGCGCTCGCGGCCGGCACCTACAGTTGCCGGGAGATCACCGAGATGTACCTCGCGCGTATCGAGGCGCTCGACCGACAGGGCCCCCGCCTGTTTGCCGTGCTGGAGACGAACCCGGACGCCCTCGAGATCGCCGACGCCCTCGACGCGGAGCTGCGGGACCGGGGCCCGCGCGGCCCGCTGCACGGGGTGCCCATCCTCCTGAAGGACAACATCGACACCGCCGATCGCATGACCACGACCGCGGGCTCGACCGCGCTGCTCGGCTCGATCGCGCCCACCGATGCCCACATCGCGGCCAAGCTGCGCGAGGCCGGCGCGATTCTGCTCGGCAAGGCCAACATGAGCGAGTGGGCCGGCTTCAAGTCGTTCGTGCGCGGGACGTCGGGATGGAGCGGCCGGGGCTGGGACGGAGGCGACGGAGGGCTCTGCGGCAACCCGTACGCGCTCGACCGCTCGCCGGGCGGCTCGAGCTCGGGCTCGGGGGCCGGGTGCGCGGCCAACTTCGCGACGGTGGCGATCGGCACCGAGACGGACGGCTCGATCGTGGGGCCGTCGTCGCGCAACTGCCTGGTCGGCCTCAAGCCGACGCTCGGGCTCATGAGTCGAGGCGGCGTGATTCCCATCGCCCACAGCCAGGACAGCGCCGGGCCGATGGCGCGCACGGTACGCGACGTCGCGATCCTGCTCGGGGCGATGACCGGCGCGGATCCGCGAGATCCCGCGAGCCAGGAGGCGGTCGCGCACACGCAACCCGACTACACGACCTTCCTCGACCCTGCGGGGCTTCAAGGAGCCCGCATCGGCGTCGCCCGGGGGTACATGGGGTTCGACGACCGCGTCGACGCCCTGTTCGAGGAGGCGCTCGACGCCATGCGGGCGGAGGGCGCCACGATCGTGGATCCGATCACGCTCCCCGAGCAGCTCCGTTTCGGAAACGACTTCGAGATGGAGGTCCTGTACCACGAGTTCAAGGCCGACCTCAACGCATATCTCGCGACGCTCGGGCCGGACGCGCCGGTGCGGTCGCTGGCGGACGTCATCGCGTACAACGAGCGGAACCCCCACCTCGAGCTCTCCCTCTTCCCGCACGATCTCCTCACCGAGGCCCAGGCGCGCGGGCCACTCACCGACGCGCGGTACCGGAACGCGCTCCTCAACAGCCGCCGGTACGCGCGCGAGCTGGGCATAGACCGGGTCATGGACCAGCAGCGGCTCGACGCCATCGTCGGGGCGACCTCCGGGATCCCCGAGCTCGCCGACTACACGGGGGCGACCACCGGACGGGGCGGCGGGTGCTCGACGCCCTCGGCCATGGCCGGCTATCCGAACCTCACGGTTCCCATGGGCTTCCTGTTCGGCCTGCCGGTGGGACTGTCGATGTTCGGCCGGGCCTGGAGCGAGCCGACCCTGCTGCGGCTGGCGTATGCCTTCGAGCAGGCGACCGGGCACCGGCGGCCTCCGCGGTTCCATCGCACCGCTCAGGCGCGCGTCCCACGCTCGGAGTCCGGGGCGCCGGCGGCATGAGCGGACCGTGCCCGAGGATGGGTCCGTGAGCCGAGACCCCGTGATGCCGGGCTTCCGGCTGGGCTCGGTCCTCGGGTTCGAGATCCGCATCGACTACTCGTGGTTCGTCATCGCTTTCCTCATCCTCTGGTCCCTCTCCGCGGGCGTCTTCCCCGAGCGACTGGAGGGCCTGCAGCCGGCTGCGTATCTCGTGATGGGCGTTGCCGGCACGATCCTCTTCTTCGCATCCCTGCTCGCGCACGAGCTCTCTCACTCCGTCGTCGCCCGCACACGCGGCGTGGAGGTGGCCGGCATCACGCTCTTCGTCTTCGGCGGGATGGCCCATACGAAGAGCGAGGCGCGGAACCCCGAAGACGAGCTGGCCATCGCAGGGGTCGGCCCGCTCTGCAGCCTCGTGCTCGCCGGGCTCTTCTGGGTCGCGGTCCGGGTCGGCGAGCCGCTCGGCCTTCCCGCGCCCGCCCTGGTCATCGGCGAGTACCTCGCCCTGATCAACCTGATCCTGGCGCTCTTCAACCTGCTTCCAGGCTTCCCGTTGGATGGCGGACGGCTCTTCCGCGCCCTGGTGTGGCGCTATACGGGAGACGTGACCCGAGCCACCCGGTGGGCGACGCAGGGGGGCAAGGCGTTGGGATACGCGCTCATCGGGCTCGGCGCCCTCCAGACGCTGGCCGGCGCGGTCGTGGGCGGGCTGTGGATGGTGTTCATCGGTTGGTTCCTGCGGACGGCGGCCCTCACGTCCTACGAGCAGCACCTGATGAGTGGCGTCCTCGGCCACCTGCGGGCCGACCGGATCATGACGCCCGACCCGAGCACCGTGTCGCCGGATCTGTCGCTGGCGGACTTCGTCGAAGGGCGGCTCCTCCGAGAGCGGCATCAGGGATTCCCGGTCGTCCGGGATGGCCGGGTCCTCGGGCTCGTCACCCTGGACCACGTCCGGGCGACGCCACGGGACCGGTGGCCCTCGACGAGCGTGGAGGCCGTGATGGCCCCGGCCGAGGTACTCACCGTGGCTCCGGACGCGACACTCCAGGACGTGCTCGAGACCATGGCGGGGAGCGGCGTACAGCGAGTCCTGGTGGTGGACGAGGCCCGGCTCGTCGGCGTCATCTCCGCGAGCGACGTGTCCCGATGGCTCCAGAAAGAGCGAGTGCTCGGAGGGGTGGTCGCGGCCTCGGACCGGAGGCTTTCCCCGTGAGGGGCGACGCGGCGGCCCAGCGGGCCCGCATGGTCGAGCGCCAGCTCGCCCGACGCGGAATCCGGAACCCGGCCGTGCTCGAAGCCATGAGGACGGTCCCTCGGGAGGAGTTCGTTCCCGAGGACTCGCGTCATGAGGCCTACGAGGACCGTCCGCTTCCCATCGGTGAAGGGCAGACGATCTCCCAGCCTTACGTCGTGGCGCTGATGATCGAGGCGCTTTCCCTCGCCCCGGACGACCGCGTGCTGGAGGTCGGAGCGGGATCGGGTTACGCGGCCGCCGTCCTGGGGCGTATCGCCCGCGAGGTGTATGCCATCGAGCGCCACGGATCCCTCGCTCGCGCCGCATCGGAGCGGATGCGCCGACTCGGCTACGACAACGTCCAGGTGAGGGAGGGGGACGGAACCCTCGGTTGGGCGGAGGAGGCTCCGTTCGACGCGATCCTCGTCTCGGCCGGAGGTCCGGAGGTCCCCGCGCCTCTGCTCGATCAGCTCGTGTCCGGCGGCAGGCTCGTCATCCCTCTCGGGGATCCCATGAAGGACCAGGAACTCGTCCGGCTCGAGCAGCGGGCCGGGGGCGCAGTCGTCCGGGAGTCGCTCGGCCACGTTCGCTTCGTGCCCCTCGTCGGTGAGGGTTGAGGCCCCGACGCCCTCGCTCCAGCTCCGGGCCTCCGGGAACGGAAGCCCGCCGCGGGGGATATTCCTCCATCGCGCTGCGCCCCGTGAATGCGCGCGTTATTTGATAAATCCGATATTTCAGGAGAACGGAAGCCCATGGGCAGACGGATGCTACATGCCACCGGGTCGACGCTGCTGCTCCTCCTCACGCTGGCGGTTCCGGCGTGGGCGCAGAACCGGGTCACGACCCCGGAGCAGCAGTTCGGCCACGAGCTCGGTGCCGACTACGAGCTGATCGACTACGAACAGCTTCACGACTACTGGATCGAGCTGGCCAACCAGTCGGACCGGATGGTGCTCGACACCATCGGGCTCACGGAGGAAGGGCGTCCGCAGGTCCAAGCCATCATCACCTCTCCCGAGAACCACGCGAACATCGACCGGTACCGGGAGATCGCGCGGCGGCTGGCGAAGGCCGAGGGTGTGAGCGAGGAAGAGGCCCGCAGGCTGGCCGACGAGGGGAAGGCCATCGTCTGGATCGACGGCGGGTTGCACGCGACCGAGGTGCTCGGCGCGCAGCAGCTCACGGAGATGGTGTACCGGCTGAACGACTACACGGACGCCGAGACGCAGCGCATCCTGGACGACGTGATCATCCTCGCCACGCACGCGAACCCGGACGGCATGGAGCTGGTCTCGGACTGGTACATGCGGAACGACGATCCGCTCGAGCGGAGCTCGTCGGGCATTCCGGTGCTCTATCAGAAGTACGCGGGCCACGACAACAACCGTGACTTCTACATGGCGGCGCTCGCCGAGACGCAGAACATGAACGTCTCGATGTACCGCGAGTGGTTCCCGCAGATCGTCTACAACCACCATCAGACGGGACCGGCCGGCACCGTCATGTTCGCGCCGCCGTTCCGCGATCCGCCGAACCATTACCTCGACGGGCTCATCGTCACCAGCCTCGACCAGGTCGGCTCGGCCATGCACCACCGGTTCGTGCAGGAGGGCAAGGGCGGCACGACCATGCGCTCGGGCGCTTCGTACTCCACGTGGTGGAACGGCGGCCTCCGCACCACGCCGTACTTCAAGAACATGATCGGGCTGCTGACGGAGACGATCGGCCATCCGACCCCGATCGAGATCCCGTTCGTTCCCCGGACGCAGTATCCGAGCGCCGACTATCCGCTCCCGGTCGAGCCGGGGCCGTGGCATTTCCGGCAGTCCGTGGAGTACTCGCAGACGGCCAACTGGGCGGTGCTCGACTACGCCTCGCGGAACTCTGACCTGTTGCTGTTCAACATCTGGCGCATGGGGATGAACTCGATCGAGCGGGGGAGCCGGGATTCCTGGACCACCCTTCCGTTCGAGATCGACGAGGCGGCCGAGGAGATGAACCGCGGCGACCGAGCCGACTGGGCGCGCTTCCTGCGCGACCCGGACGACCGTGAGCCGCGCGGCTTCATCATTCCGTCGGACCAGGTCGACTTCCCGACCGCGACCAAGTTCGTCAACACGCTGCTCTACAACGGCGTCGACGTGCATCGGGCCACGGCCGACTTCACCGTGCAGGGCCAGTCGTACCCGGCGGGCTCGTACGTCGTGAAGGGCGACCAGGCCTTCCGTCCGCACGTGCTCGACATGTTCGAGGAGCAGCAGCACCCGAACGACTTCGCCTATCCGGGCGCTCCTCCGACCGCGCCGTACGACAACACCGGGTGGACGCTCGCCTGGCAGATGGGCGTGGACTTCGACCGCGTCATGGAAGGGTTCGACGGGCCGTTCGAGCTCATTCCCGACATCATCGACACGCCCCCGGCCGGCACGGTGGCGGGCGTCCCTAACGCCCGCGGGTACCTCGTCGCCCACATCAACGACGCGTTCACCGCGGTGAACCGCGTGCTCGGGTCCGGTGGGAGCGCGTGGTGGTACACCGAGCCCGTCACGGTCGGCGGCGAGACGTTCGAGACGGGAGCGTTCTACCTCGAGACGAGCCGGAGCACCGTCGAGACCCTGGCCGAAGAGAAGGGACTCGACTTCGTGGGTGTGGCGGGAAGGCCGTCGGGCTCCGCCATGGAGCTCGAGCCGGTCAAGATCGGTCTGGTCGACCAGTACGGCGGCTCCATGCCGTCCGGCTGGACGCGGATGATCCTCGAGGACTTCGAGTTCGACTTCGAGCTCGTCTTCGCGCCGGATCTGGATTCCGGTGATCTCTCGGAGTACGACGTGCTCCTCTTCGAGGACGGCATCGTTCCTCAGGAAGACCGTGAGGGCCAGCTGGGCACCGACCCGCAGACGATTCCGGCCGAGTACCGTGACCGGCTCGGACGGTTGACGGTGGCCAACTCCGTGCCTCGCGTTCTCGATTTCGTCCGTGAGGGCGGAGCGGCGATCGCGATCGGGTCTTCGGCGAACCTGGCCTACCATGCCGGGCTGCCGGTGGACAACCACCTCGTTCGGAACGGCGAGGAGCTCACGCGTGAAGACTACTTCACGCCCGGATCCATCCTGGAGATGCGGGTCGACCATCAGAGCCCGATGACGCACGGCTACGACGACCGTGTCGACGTGCTGTTCAGCCACAGCCCGACATTCCGCATCCGCCCGGACGCCGAGGGCGTGCGACGGATCGGTTGGTTCGACTCGGCCGAGCCGCTGAAGAGCGGGTGGTCCTGGGGGCAGCAGTACCTGGAGGACGGGGTCGGAGCGTTCGAGGCCGACTACGGGGAGGGCAAGATGTTCATCTTCGGGCCGAAGATCACGTTCCGCTCGCAGTCGCACGGAACGTTCGGCTTCCTGTTCAACGGGATCTACTACGGAGCGCTCGGGCAGCGGCCGGTGTCCCAGTAGGCTCCCCCGGCGGCGGCTCCCGGTAGGGAGCTGCTCGGGGTGACGAGGGAAGCCCTCTCACCGGTCCGCGGGGACTGGTGGGGGGGCTTTCTCTTTGTGCTCGGGGCGCCGTCACGGCTCCCCTTGGAAGTCGTTCGAGGTTCGAACGATCGGTTCCGTCACGCCCGGAACGACGTCGGCTCAGGGGCGCCGGTACCACGCGGAGGAACGCCCGGGACTCACCGCGCGACCTCCCTCGGGAATCGTTCGAATCTCGAGCGACTTTCGATATGCGGCGCGGAAGAGCACGAAGCCGACCGGGGAAGAGTACGGAGCCGGACGGAAGAGTGCGGAGCCGAGCGGAGAACGGTCGCGGGCTCGGCGACCCCGCCCGTGGAGCACGAAAAAAACGGGCCGCCCGGTCTCCCGGACGGCCCGCTTTTCAGCTCGGCGGCCCGTGGGCCGCCAGATGGTCAGATTCGACCGATCAGAGCTGGACGACGTTCTCCGCCGCCGGACCCTTCGTGCCCTGCACGAGGTCGAACTCTACGTTCGCGCCCTCGGCGAGGGTCTTGAAGCCGTCGGCCTGGATCGCGCTGTGATGGACGAAGCAGTCCTTGCTACCGTCCTCCGGCGTGATGAATCCGAAGCCCTTCTGATCGTTGAACCACTTCACTGTGCCTTGAGTACGCATCGTCGCGTCTCCTCGGTGTTGCGATGGCCGGAGTTACGATGATTCGTACTACCCGACTACCTGTTTGCGCGGAACTCCCCGCGCGGTGCGTGGCCTGTCTGGCCACAAAAAAAGGGGCGCCGATCTTTCGAAGAAGACCGCCGCCCTCAATCAAGATCTGTTGTCCGCAACCGCAGACTCGTGCCACAAGGTTCGCGGAAGGGGTGCCTGTCGTCAACCGGGGGGGCTCCCGTCGGGTAGGTATCCCGCCGCGATGTCGCCGAACGCACGGATCTGATCGGCGATCCACCCTTCACCCCGACCGAGCTCCAGCGCCATGAGTCGCGCCACGGCCGGGGCCGCTTCGAGAGCGGCACGCGCATCGAACACGAGGGAACGCGTACGCCGCGAGAGCACGTCGTCGACCGTCCGGGCCATCTCCTCCCGGCAAGCCCAGACGACCTCGGCGCCGATCAGGTCCAGCCGTGCGTGGAGCCTGTCGCCGAGCTCGGCGCGATCTTCCGTCAGCTCCAGAACGTGTTGGGCGTCGGCACCGTAGACCGAGAGCGCCCCGTACCGCTCGGCGTGCTGGTGGTACCCGTGGACGTTGAGCTCCGACGTGACGCAGCGGGCGGCATCGAGGTCTCCGAGGGTCTCGGCGGCGTCGACCGCGTCTTCGGCCATCTTGCGGTACGTCGTCCACTTCCCGCCCGCGACGGTGAGCATGCCCGACCCGCTCACGCGGAGCGCGTGCTCCCTTGAGATCTCGGACGTGTCGTCCGCGTCGACCTCCGCGACCAAGGGCCGGATGCCGGTGAAGATGCTCAGCACGTCGTCGACGCTCGGGTCACGGGTGAGGTAGCGAGCGGCGTGTGAGATGAGGAAGTCGATCTCCTCGCGCAGCGGTCGGGGCTCGAGGGTGGCCTGCTCCACGGGGGTGTCCGTCGTGCCCACCACGACCCGGTTGCGCCACGGGATCGCGAACAGGACCCGCCCGTCGTCGGTCTGCGGGACCATGATCGCGGACGAGCCGGGGAGGAAGCTCCGGTCCAGCACGATGTGCACGCCCTGGCTCGGCCGGATGATCGGCGGGGCCGAGGGCTCGTCCATGGCCCGGACCGCGTCGGCGAAGGCACCTGTCGCGTTCACGACGGCGCGTCCACGAATCTCGAGGACCCGTCCCGACTCGTCGTCCCGGGCTCTGACTCCGGCCGCGAATCCCTTCTGGTTCTTCAGAATCCCGATCACCGGCGCGTAGTTGAGGAGCGCCGCGCCCTGCTCGGCCGCTGTCATGGCGAGGTGGATCAGGAGTCGGGCGTCGTCGAACTGGCCGTCGTGGTAGACGACGCCTCCCCTGAGTCCTTCGGTCTCGATCGTGGGAATCCGCTCGACCGTCTCCTCCACCGACAGGTTCTTCGAGTGGCCGAAGCCGTACTTCCCCGCGAGCACGTCGTAGACGCGCATCCCGACGCCGTAGAACGGCGCCTCCCACCAGCGGTAGTTCGGAACGATGAACGGCAGATCGGTCACGAGGTGCGGTGCGTTCCGGCGCAGGATCCCGCGCTCCTTGAGCGCCTCCATGACCAGCGGCACGTTCCCCTGCTGGAGGTAACGCACGCCCCCGTGGACCAGCTTCGTTGAGCGACTCGAGGTGCCTTTGCCGAAATCGCTCTGTTCGAGGAGGAGCACATCGTGGCCACGGGAGGCCGCATCGACGGCGATCCCGACGCCGGTCGCGCCGCCGCCGATGACGATCAGGTCCCAGGGCTCTCCGGCGTCCGCGCGTGCGTCGACGCGTTCGAGCATCTCGCTTCGGTTCATGGCGGGGACGATGGTCTGACGCCCGACACCCTGCAAGGTCAGGGAGCGTGGTTGAGCAACGGCAGGACGCTGAAGGAGTCCTTGTTGCGCGCGATGTTGAGGAGCCCGACCTGCCATCCGTGCAACTCGTCGGCCACGTTCAGGATGCCGATCTGCAGACCCCGGTGCGCCCCGTGCGTGTGATTCAACGCGCTCACGGACACCCCCCTGAAGGTGCCTTCCCGGTTCAGCTTGAAGTACCCCGGCGCGATGACGACTCCACGTCCGGATCCGATGCCCACGCCGAGCCCGCCGATCGCAACCCCGCTCAACTCGGCGATGCCCGCCCCCGCGCCACCCACCACGAGGCCGGTGGCCTCGCCCCCGACTCCGACGCCGAGCCCGCCGATCGCTATGCCGGTAACGTCGGCGCCGGCGCCCACACCGAGCCCGCCCGCGACGATCCCCGTGATGTCGCCACCGGCTCCGACGCCCAGCCCTCCGAGTAGTAGCCCCCGGGCGTCCTCACCCGCGCCGACCCCGAGTCCGCCGATGATGACGCCCTCGACGTTGCCCCCTGCGCCCACCCCGAGCCCGCCCACCGCGAGCCCACCCAGGTTCCCCCCGCCGCCCGCTCCCAGCCCGCCGACGACGACGCCCCGGGCGTCACCGCCCACGCCCAGTCCGAGCGCCCCGATCCCGATGCCGTCGAAGTCATCCTGCACCGAGATTCCAGCGCCGAGCCCAAGGCCCCGTAGTCTGTACGCACCCGTGAGAGGAACTCCGAGGCCCAGCCCCGTCACGGTGCCACGGATCTCCTCGTGCGGTTCCCAGATGGTCACGTTGATCCCCCGGACCCGTTCCAGGGCGCGGTCCCGGAAATTGAGGCGCAGCCCGTCGAGCCGGGGGACGTCTCCGAAGCCCAGCCCGAGATCTCCGACGGCGAGCTTGAGTCCCGGCTCCTGCGCGCCCGCGAGCGAGGGCGCCAACAGGACCGCCAGAAGGACACGGCCGATCATGCGGCGGGTCGGGGCGGAGCGGGCCGACGGACGGGAACGAAGCATGGCGAGCTCGGGTTGAGGTCCACGGACGCCTCCCCCTACGGGGGCCGTGCAGAGCCGGTTTCCCGCAAGCCACCAAACCCCACGAGCAACGTGCATCCCGAGTACTTCCAGGTTCGCTTTCGCACGCCGCGACATGCCGAGCCCTGGCCGCGGCGATTCGTGATCCTGACGGCCTATGCGACGACGGGCACGTCATGGACCGAGCAGGAGAACCTGGACGCGGACCGGCGCTTGGAGGAGGCGCTCCGATCGCGGTTGGGAGAGGAAGGGGACATCCGTAGGATCACGGGGTTCTCTCCCGCCACCGGGCACGCCGAGCCCGGCTGGGCGGCCCCACTCCCCTTCGAGGAAGCCTGCGACCTGGGTGTGCGTTTCCTGCAGGATGCAATTTACGTCGTGAGGGACGACCGGCTCTTCGTCTCGTACTGTGACGAACGCAGGGCGCTGGTGCCGGTGGGATCGTTCTCCGAGCGGCTCGAGGGAAGGGTGTAGCCACCTAGCTGCGGGTATCAAAGGGGGCAAATACATAGGGACGGCGCGGTGGCCCCCCCTAGCACTCAACCCGGGGATGCATCATGAGCGTTCAGTGGCCCCGAGAGGGACGACCGGGCCTTGGGTCCGGCGGAGTCTCCAGCCTCATCGTTGCGATCACGCTGCTCGCCCTCGGGGGCACCCTCCTCGTGGTTGAGCAGAGAGTGAACGGGTTGCGTGAGCGAGTGCGGGACGTGGCAGAGCCGACTGAAGACATGATCGCCGATGTGCAGTACCTCCTTGCCCGCCAGACGTCGGCTCTTCGCGGCTACCTCATCTCCAACGACAGCACATACCTCGCACGGTATGATTCACTGCGAGTGATCGAACAGGAGATCCATCCGCGGCTCGAGCGCTATGCCACCGGTCTTTCACCGTCGATCGCCGCGGACGTCGCCTGGTTGATCCTTCTCTCGGAGCAATGGCACAGCCGCATCGTGATCTCGGAGGTTGTCGCGTACGGCACTGCCGGAGCGGCCTTCGACGCGCCCGGAGTCGTCTTCGAGCAGAGGCTCTACGGGGCTACGCTCGAGGTGGCGAGCCGTGCCATGGCGGCCGTGCGGCAGGCTGTTCGAGACTGGGAGGCCGAGATCTCGCGGGTAGAGCGCAATGGCCGTTTCGTCCTGGGCATCCTCTTTCTGTTGGCCAGCCTGGTCGCCGTCTGGACCAACATCCTCAACGCCCGGGTTCGTTCCCTGGCCTCCGAGGCCGAGGCGGGCCGTGTCGAGGCCAGGAGGGCGATGGATCGGACGGAGCAAGTGGTCGCTCAACGCGAGTCTCTCATTCGAGGATTCACGCACGACGTGAAGAATCCGCTGAACGTCGCGGTGGGATACGCCGAGTTGTTGGAACTCGGTTACAAGGGTGACCTCCCGCCGCAGCAAGCGCACACGGTCAGCCGTGTACGGGCGGCGATCCACGGGGCGGTCGAGATCATCGACAAGCTGCTCGAGATCAGTCGACTGGAGAGCGATGGGGTGAGGATCAAGCGCGAAGTCGTGGATCTGCGAGCGCTCGCGCGAGACGCCACCCAACAACATTCGATGGCGGCGAAGATGGCGGGGCTTGAACTAGCGTTCGTCGACGGGGCCGAACCCGAGGAGGCGCTCACGACGGTCACCGATTCCGACCGGGTCCGGCAGGTCCTCGCGAACCTCGTGACGAACGCCCTGAAGTACACGCCGTCCCCGGGACAGGTGACGGTTCGGGTCGACGAGTCGCCCGCGGACACGCATCGACCCGGGGCATGGGCCCGGATGAGCGTCATCGACACGGGGCCGGGCATTCCCCTCGACGAGCAGGATCGGATCTTCTTCGAGTTCCACAGGGTCCCCGGCTCGACCGCGTCCGGCCATGGCCTCGGCCTCGCGAGCAGTCAACGCATCGCGCGGATGCTCGGTGGTGACGTGACCGTCGCGAGCCTTCCCGGTCCGGGGGCGATGTTCGTGTTCTGGCTTCCGCTAGAACCAGGAACATGAGAAACGCCCCGAGGCCATCCGGCCTCGGGGCGTGGGGCGCCGAGGGCACCCAACTGGATCAGCTCTCCGACGGCGCCGGTCGCGCGTCGAACTCTCCCTCGACCACCACTTCTCCGAGCTGACCCTCGACGAAGCCCGAGAGGTAGAGCAGGACGCTCCCCTTGATGACGTCGTTCGTGGACTCCGACAGCACGACGGTTCCCGAGTCCGCCACGAGGAGTCCCTCCAGCTCGTCGCCGGCGCCGAAGACGTACAGCCCGACCCAGTCCCCTTCCTGCACTTCGCCGGGCTCGATCTCGTACGAGCCGGCGGCCGGCCGGGTGGTGCCGGAGACCCCGACCATGACGACGTCCTCGGCGCTCTCGGAGCCGAACATGATGGCGAAGATGGGTTCTCCGTTTTCGTCCTCGTCCGCGCCGAAGAACGCGTCGCCGGTGAGCGTGCGCTCGATGTCGCCCTCGACCTCGAGGCGGTAGGAGCCGTCGCCCAGAACCGGGTCCGTGGGGGAGTCGTCGTCGCAAGCGGAGACCGCCAGCGAGATACCGATGGTGACGAGCACGGCGGCCCGTGCCCTGTTGATGATCTTCATATGGCCACTCCAACGCATGGTTTTGCAGTCGTGCGCTCCCGGTCGAGAGCGTGAGGGCAACGTGGAGTGGACCGGTTGAAGACTCGGTTAAACGCCGATCGCGGCGGATTCCCGCAACTGGTTCCGGAGCTCGAGCGTCGCGGGCTCGGGAAGCGCGCCGAGCTCTCGCTCGAGAAGGGCGCTGAGCCGATCGAAGTGCCGGAGCGCCTGGAGTCGATGGCCTCCACGCGCGAGCGACCGCATGAATCCTCGGTGCGCCTCTTCGTTCAGGTCGTCGAATGCGACCGCACGTCGGTACGTTTCGACCGCCTCATCGTTGCGAGCCGCTGCCTCGAGCGCCGTGGCCAGGCGAAGCGCCGCCTCGGCGAAGCGCCCGCGAACCCGGTCCGCGATCGGCTCGTGCCAACGCACGCCGTGGCTCTCGGCCATGAAGTCCCCCCGGTAGATCGCGAGCGCCGCCTGGTAGGCGGCGATGTCGGCGTCGCCCGTGGGCGTGGCGGGCAGCCGGGCGATCGCGGCCTCGAAGCGATCGACGTCCAGGACGACCGAGCGATCGGCCGGGATCCTGTAGACATCGCGCTCGATCACGACCCAACCGGGATCCCCCAACGTCTTCCGCAGGTGATGCAGCGTGACATGGAAGCTGTTCTTGAGGCGCTCCGGCTCCGTGTCGGGCCAGAGGGAGGCCGCGATCTCGTCCCTCGTCCGACCGCCGGGGTGGGCGGCGAGGAAGACCAGCAGCTCGCGGGGCTTGGCGTAGCTCCAAGCGTCTTCATCCAGCTGGCGCCCTTGCACGACGACCTCCAACGGACCGAGCGCACGGATCTCGAGATCGGCGGCCGGCACGGACCGGGTGTCCTCCGGAGCGGCCCCCCGCGCCCGCTCCGTCGGCGCGGGATCGGTCGGCGCAGGATCCGCCGTCCGCCCCGCCACGGGGGCGCGTACGGCGCGGGGCTCGCACACCGCCCGCACGGCCTCTTCCACATCGAGGTGGGTCGCGTCCGTCCGCGCCCGCTCGAAGGCGGCGCCGTCCGGCCCGGCGCGCAGACGGGCCACCTCCACGTCGATCAGTGTGCGGTCGAGCTCGAAGGGCGGCGCCCCGATGCGAGTCCTCAGCGTCTCGGCGAGCCCGACGAGGTGTCCGGCGCCTTCTGCGTCCTGCCGGCGTCCCCGCAGGACCCCGGTCAAGTGGAGGGCGCGGGCCGTGAACATGTCGGACGGATCGCGCAGGAGTGCGCGCAGCGACTCCAGGAACAGCGCCTCGGCCCGCTCGTCGTCGCCCTTCCTGAGGTACAGGCCACCGAGCGTCTGGAGCGCGACGGCGAGCTCTCGGTCCTGCCCGAAGACGCGCGCGACTTCCACACCCCGTTCCGCGGTCGCCACCGCCCGCTCGAAGTCGCCCCCGGTCCCGATCGCGATGCCCAGCAGCAGCAGGCTCAAGCGGAGTCCATAAAGGTCCTGGCGTCGCTCGAACAGGCGCTTGGCCTCCTCGAGTACCTCGAGCGCCTCCGGCTTCCCTTGCTGGGCGTACGCCATGCCGAGATAACTGAGCGCATAGGCCGTCGCCTGCTCGTCGCCGAGATCCCTCACGACGGCGAGAGCCCTGGTGAGGCGGCGGTGGGCGTCGTCGGGACGGGCCTGGAGCGCGTCGAGGGCACCGAGCGCGAAGTCGAGGCGTGCCCGCGTGGCCGGCTCGATCCGTGTGTCGTCCACCCGGGCGGCCTCCTCCAACCAACGCCGCGCCTCCATCCAGTGGCGCGTCGAGAACCAGAACCACCAGGCTTTGGCGGCCAGCCGCGCGTGGAGCGCCGGATCGACGCCGGAGGTGCGTTTGAGCGCCGCGCGAAGGTTGTCGATGTCCGGAGCGAGACGAAGCGTCCACCGCCGTCGTTGACTCGTGAGGAAATGCGGCTCCGCCTCGGCGAACAGGGTGAGCATGTGCTCGGCGTGGGCCCTGCACGCGGCCTCCTTCTCCGCTGGGTCGTCGTCCAACGCGGCCGCCCCGAGCTGCCTGAGAGGCTCGAGGATCGAGTAGCGGGTGTCGCCGTCGGCCGCCCGCATCGTGACCAACGACCGCTCCACGAGCTGCTCCAGCAGATCGAGGTCCGCCCCGATCGCCTCCACGGCGGCGAGCGTGAAGCCGCCCCGGAACACGGACAGCCGCCGGAAGACACGCTTGGCGTCCTCGTCCAGATGCTCGTAGCTCCAGAGCAGGGTCGACCGGAGTCCGGTCCGCCGGGTATCCCCCGGCTTCACGCGGTCACCGAACAGGGCATGCATGTCTTCCAGGCGCTCGAGGATCTGAGCGGGCGTCAGTACCCGCAGGCGGGCCGCCGCGAGCTCCAGGGCGAGCGGCATGCCCTCCAGCCGATCGCAGATGGCACTCACCACCGGACCGGACTCCTCGTCCAGCGCGAAGTCGGGCGCGACGTCGCGTCCCAGCTCGACGAAGAGTCGGACCGCATCGCTGCCGCAACCTTCATGGGGGAGCGGCCCGAGCGGCCATACCCGCTCCCCTGGGATCCCCAACTCGACGCGGGATGTGACGAGGACCTGGAGCTCCGGCCTCGCGGGAAGCAGCGTCGAGACCAGCTGGACGGCCGCATCGACGAGGTGCTCACAGTTGTCCAGCACGAGCAGACGCGGCCCCGGGGGGATGGCGGCCGCGATGCGCTCAGGGTCCTTCAGGTCGTCCTCGATGCCGAGGGCGGTCGCGACGCGTGAGGCGAGGAAAGCCCCGTCTCCGACGGACGCCAGCTCCACGAACGCGACCGGGAGCGTTTCTCCGAGCCGCCGAGCGACCTCGCGGGCCAGCCGGGTCTTTCCGGTCCCGCCCAGCCCCGTGAGGGTGACGAGCCTCCGCTCGGTGAACGCGGCCCGGATGGCGTCCAGCTCGTGGGCGCGGCCCACGAACGGCGTCAGGTCGGGTGTCGGTCCGAAGGAGCCCGACGAGAGGTCTCCGGTGGAGTCCTTCCCGGAGTCGAACGGTGCGCTCATCGAGCGGAAGTTGATGGGGCGAACGGTCGACGCAGCTCGGACAGGAGGAGCGCGACCGGGCAATTATGTGCGCCATGCTCGGCGCGGTCAATCGGATTTAATCGGCCGCCAAATCGCGGCCGTCATCTTCGGGGTCCTCGACGGCCGCACGCGGCCGCACGAGCTGACGATGACCCCATTCCGGCGACGAGCCGGGAGGAATGACGCGGATGATGAGCAGGCTTCATGGTGGACGTGAGGTGCGGGGTGGTGCCGCATTCCTTTGCACGCTCTTGTTGGTGGGTTGCACGATCTCCGCGGAGGAGACGCCGGAGGCGGCCGGATCCGCCGCTCCGGTGGTGACGGCCGCGACGGCGGAGGACGCGGGGCGTTACATCGTCCGCGTGGGCGGCTGCAACGACTGCCACACCGAGGGCTATCTCGAGTCGATGGGTGAGGTGCCGGAGTCGAGCTGGCTGAGCGGGTCCGTCGTGGGATTTCGCGGACCGTGGGGCACGACCTATCCGGCGAACCTCCGGCTTTCGGTCGTGAACATGACGGAGGACCAGTGGGTCGAGACGCTTCGCACCCGGAAGGGACTGCCGCCCATGCCCTGGCCGAACGTCAACCAGATGACCGAAGCCGACGCCCGGGCTCTGTACCGCTACATCACGTCCCTGGGAGCCTCGGGCGCACCGGCGCCGACGAACCTCGCACCGGGGGTCGAGCCGACCACGCCGTGGATCGACTTCGTCCCGAAGAACCTGCCGGTCGTCGCTGCCGGCGGCTGATCGGAGCTAAGACTCGACGTCGCCTCCGGGGTCGCGGCCCCGGAGGTCGTCGAGGATGTCCCGGGCTTCACGCTACGGCGCCCGGTCTTCGTCCTCGTCGGCGCGTGCGCTGAGCCACGCCAGCGTGCCCGACGTCGACACGGGCACCCGCAGCACGGTGCCTTCGCGCACCTGCGTGCCGATAGCCGAGCGCGCGACCTCGGCGGTCCGCCCGGACGCGTCGTCGACCAGCACCACGGTCTCGCCCTCGATCCGGTCGACCACCCACACGCGGTCCTCCGCTCCGGCGGATTCCTCCGTCATCGCGACGTCCGCACCGTGTACGCGGCGTAGGCCGCGACCGACGCGTCGGTGCAGCCGTCGCGGCTTCCGTGGTGCTCGGCTTTCAAGAGGGTCACGTCGGGCACCACGTCATGATCGAGGAAGTGAGAGGAGCGGCCGCTCGGCGTCGCCGCTCAGGAAAGCCGCGAACCGGCCGAAGCGCATCACGACCCCCACGGAGCGATCATTCTGGTCCACCGGGTCGGCCGGGGGCAAGGGGAGCCGGCGAGCAGCAGGAGCGAGGTCGCGAGGGCCCGGTCCACTCAGCCGTCCCCGCCGGAGGGTGAAGCGCCGGTGGCCTTCCTGGTGAACCCGACCCGGGGCATCGCGCCCCATCCCTCGGCCTTCCGGAGGAAGCGCACCAGGCCCCTCAGGCGCCAGAACGCAGTGAGCTGGCGATAACCCACGTTCTCGGCCACCGCGAGGAGGAAGAGACGGAAGAGGTCCTTCAGGCGTGGATACCGCCGGAAGGCCAGCTCCTCCAGGGCCAGCGCCGAGACCGAGAGCGTGATGCCCAGGACGACGGCGACGAGGAGGAACGCGGACACGTACGCGGGGGAAGTCCAACCCAGCAGGAGCGTCATCGCGAAGACGCCGTAGCCGGCGACTTCGATGAGCGGGCCCCACATCTCCAGGAAATAGAAATGGGGCATCACCCACATACCGATGCGGCCGTACCGCCGTCGAAACAGCATGCTCCGGTGCTTGGTGAGCGACTCGCTCAGCCCGCGCTGCCAGCGGTCGCGCTGGCGTCCGAGGACCCGCAGGCTCTCCGGAGCCTCCGTCCATGCCACCGGGTCCGGCACGAAGCTGATGTTGTACGGCAGGTCGTGGTCCATGCAGTACCGGTGGAGGCGTACGACCAGCTCCATGTCCTCTCCGACCGTGTCGGTCGAGAACCCTCCGGCCGCGATGACCGTCGAGCGGCGGAAGATGCCGAAGGCGCCAGAGATGATGAGGTTCCCCTTGAGCGCTTCCCACCCCATCCGGCCGACGAGGAACGCGCGCAGGTACTCGAGCACCTGGAAGCGCGCGACGATGCTGTCCGGAAGGCGGACCTCGGTGACCGAGCCGGCTTCGATGACGCACCCGTTGGCGATCCGGATGATGCCGCCGGCCGCCACGGTGTGCGCTTCCTCGAGGAAAGGGCGCACCACGCGAATGAGGGCGTCCCGCTCGAGCAGCGTGTCGGCGTCCATCGCGCAGAAGAGGGGGGTGCGGCAGTAGCAGAGTCCGGCGTTCAGTGCGTCGGCCTTGCCTCCGTTCTCCTTGTCGACGAGCCACAGGTGCGGGTGGCGCCGACTTCGGTACGTCTGGCGAACCTCTGCCGTATCGACGTCGAAGGTCGACATCTTCGGGAAGGGACGCATCTCGAACGCGTCGATCATCCGCTGGACGGTCTCGTCCTTCGAGCCGTCGTTGACGACGATGACCTCGAACTCGGGGTAGTTCAGCGACAGGAGCGACCGGACCGACTCCACGACGGTCGCCTCTTCGTTGAAGGCGGGCGCGATGAGGGTGATCGGCGGGGCGCCGGAGTGCGCGATCGTCTCCCGGACGTCGAGCGAGCGCAGACGCTCGGCGTACCGGCGAACGGCCCGAAACGCGATGACGCTCGTCAGGAGGTACGACCCGTTCAGAATGATGAAGTAGGAGAAGACGATGGCGTTGACGGTCCAGAGCACGACGCCGACCCAGGGGCCGATGGGCGAGCCGAAGATCAGGTCGTTCATCGGGCCGACTCCAGGACTTCTGCGGCGAGTGGAGCCCTGGGGCTGGTCGAGCCCGCGAGAGCCTCGAGCTCCTCGGAACGACCCAGCGCGAGGAGGCCGTGCGCCGCCTGGAGGGCGACCCAGGGCGAGGGGTCGTCGAGACCGGCCGAGACCATTTCCACGTCCGAGGTCCTCCGGTCGCTCAGGTTGGATATCGCCCGGAGCGCCACGGCCCGCACGTGCGCGGTCGGCGAGCTGGCGAAGGGACGGATCACCGCGAGCTGACCGGGCCCCCCGAGTGCGCCGATCAGCCGGATGATCTCGGCCTGGACCTCGGGGTCGTCCTCATCGGGGAGGAGGCCGGCCGCCGGCTCGACCGACCCGATGTGGTGGAGCTCCCGCAGCGCCTGGAACGCGATGGAACGGAATCGGGGCTTCGCGGATCGGTCGGTCGCGAGCTCACGGAGGAAGGGCGCCGCCCCGGGTCCGAAGCTCACGAGCAGGCTGGAGAGGTAGTTGGCGCTCCAGCTTTCGAAGGTTTCGAGCCGGGAGAGGAGGTGGGGCACGTGGCTCGGGTCTCCGTGGCGGGCGAGCGCTCGCGCGGCGACCATGGCCACGAGCCCGGAGCTGTCCTCGAGCCCGCTGGCGATACGCTCCCGCCCCTGCTCGTAGCCGAGCTCGCCCAGGATGTCGAGGGCGTAGGCGCGCCGGTATGCGTCGGGATCGTCCAGGAGGGAGTCGAGGGCGCCGAGGTACGGCCGGCCGACGCGCTCGATGTTCCGCCGCTCGGGGCCCTCCAGCGCCCGTGCGTACTTCGTGACGAGCTCCAGGAAAAGCACCTGGTCCTCCTCGTCGACGTCCGGCTCCTCCGGGCGCGGACCGTCCCGGTCCGGGGCGGCCGTGGACTCGCCCGTCGCGGCATCCAGGAGCCGGCCCTTCCACCGATCCTCCAGCGCCCTCTTCCGGCGCTCGGTCCGCAGACTCCGGAGGTGGAGCACGAAGGCGTAGCCCATGAACGCGAAGGTGAACCCCGTGAGCGCGAGGACCGCGGCGATGGCGAGCTGGAGGGTGAGATCCGAGGCGGGGATCATCGATGCCGGACCAGCCGCAGCACCCGCGTGAGCAGCTCAGTCGGGGAGAACGGCTTCGTCACGTAGTCGTCCGCCCCGAGCTCGAAGCCGCGTTGCACGTGCTCCTGCCGACCCAGCGAGGTGAACATCAGCACGGGCGTGTCCCTGGCACCGGCATCCTCACGGAGCCGCCCGAGGATCTCGAAGCCGTCCATCGACGGGAGTTGCACGTCCAGGATGACGACGTGGGGTGGCCGCTCCAGAATCGCGGCCAGCGCGAGTGCGCCGTCGGTGTGATGCTCGACGAGAAAGCCACTGCGCTCCAGACGATGACGCACGAGGCCGGCCGTCACCGGGTCGTCCTCGACCAGGGTCGCGCGCGGGCGGGCTCCGTGGGCGTGGCCGCGCGTGTCGGCGGGGCGTCCGGGGGACGGTTCGTCGACCTCCTCGACGGGATCGGCCACCGCGGAGGCCATCGCGGACACGGCGTCGAGGAGGTCCTCGTCCCTGCCCACGCGCCGGACCCGGCTGCGGAGATATCGGGACACCCCCGGAAGCGCTCCGATGCGGTCCGCCAGGGCGAGCATCGCGGACTCGTCCCTGGAGGGGCTCACGACGACGATCTCGTCGACCCCCCACCGGGCCATGAGCTCGTTCGCCTCCAGCTCCGAGGCCAGCGAGCCGATGACCGTTCTGAGGAGGCGGGGAAGCAGTGGCGCGGAGCCCGAGGCGCCGTCGTTCGGCTCTTCCTCGGGGACGCCGTTTCCGTCGGGATCGGTGTCGAACTCGAGAAGCGCCAGGGTGAACGGCGTGGTGTCCGCTCCGGTCCGGCTCTGCGACGAGACGAGCTTCTGGACCTCCGAGAGGGTCAGCGGCACGCCCAGGGGATCGGGATCGGGGGCCGTCGAGCGCCCCTTCGCGATCACGTGTTCCACCGCCCGACCGAGCTCGCCGGCGTCGTACGGCTTGTCGAAGAACCAGTCCGCGCCCAGGCCGAAGCACTCCTCGCGGGTCCGAGGTCCGGCCTTTCCGGTCACGACCACGACGCCGGTGTCCTTGGCCTTCGGATCACGCCGAAGGTCGGCGAGCAGGTGCCGTCCGTCTTCGTCCGGGAGGATCAGGTCGAGGACGATGACGTCCGGATCGGCCTCGGCGATGGTCCTCCTGGCCTCCTTCGCGGTGGTGGCCACGAGGATGGACCGATCGGGCCGCGTCAGCGCGTCCTGCAGCATGCGGACCGCCGAGGGCTCGTCCTCGACGACCAGAATCCGTGCGCGCGACGCCGATTCGGGAGGCTTCTCGGGCACCGGGCCACGCGGCTCGGCCACCCCGGAGGGTTCGGCGGGCTCGGAATCCGGTGGCTGCTCGACTGCGGGAGCCGGGGTCGCGGCATGCAGGCGGAGTCCGGCGCTGCGCGAGAGGATCCGGAAGTCCGGATCGGCGGCGAGCACGTCGAGATCGTCCCGGAGTGCCGTCGCGGCAACGAGGCACGCGGCCAGCGACGAGACCGGCTCACCGGCCGCACGGGCGGTCCGGAACAGCTCCGCCGCGCGCTCGAGGTCGAGAGGCGTCGGTGGGTCGCAACGGTCGAGGGACCTCACGAGGGTGGCGAGACGGCGGCCGTCGGCCTCGTCCGAGGCGCCCGCGAGGAGCTCGGCGATGACCGTGTCCGTCGTGTGGATGGGGGCGTGCCGCTCGAGGAGCCGGCGCACCGCGGTGTCGGCGAGCGATCCGTCGGCACGGAGGAAGGCGATCCACGCCGAAGTATCGACGAGTGTCATGGCTCGGACGGTGCGGTGCGCCCGGGGCCTCGCAGCGTCTTCAGATCGCCCGACCACCCCGCTCCGCGCAGCGCGAGCAGCTCGGATCTCGACAGTGGGGGATCCGCCGCGCGCCTCAGTGCGAAGTCGAGCGCCTCCGTCGGCGAAGTGAGGCCGTGGCGGTCCATGACGGCCCGGACGAGGCTCGGGTCGGGTCGGAGTGTCTCGTCCCGGGTGGGAGCCGAAGACGGGGCGAGGCGCCCGGCCCGGGCGTCGCGCAGCCGCTGGCGCACCCACGCCGAGACGGTGAGGCGGGCCGCGTCGGCCGCTTCCTGAATCTCGTCGTATTCGGCGTCGTCCATGACGACCTGAAGGCGTTTGCTCATGGCATGAGTATGCTTTACTCAATCCGTTGTCACAAGGCTGCGCGGGGCCGCTCGCGTGTAGCCGAGGGAGAACGCCAACGTGGCACTCGACCCTGGAACCTCGCATCTTTGACCATGCCATTCACGACGCGTCTCCGACCGTGGCGCCCCCGGGCACTTCTTCTCGTGCTCGCCGGGCTCGTCTCCTGCTCGGAGAATCCCACCGGGAACGAGCAGCCCACGCCCACGACCGTCTCTGTGTCCACGGCGAGCTTGTCGTTCTCCGCAGTCGATGACACAGCGAGGGTGTCCGCGACGGTGTTGGACCAGAACGGTGAAGCGCTGTCCGGGGCTCAGGTGAGCTGGTCGTCATCGGATCTCGAGGTGGTCACGGTTTCGGGGTCGGGACTCGTCACCGCGACGGGGAATGGTAACGCGACGGTCACCGCGGCCTCGGGTGACGCGCGTGGGGCCGTGAGTGTCGAGGTCGAACAAGTGCCTGTCCGATTACGCTTTACGCCGGATCCCGTCGCCCTCCCCGAGGTGGCCGACACGGTGACCGTCGTCGCCCGCCTGGTGGACAGGAACGACAACCCGATGCCCACCGGCCCCGTGACGTGGATGTCCGACGCTCCCGACACGGTGTCCGTCTCGGAGTTCGGTCTCGTCACGGCCGAGGCCGAGGGTCAGACCCGCCTCTCCGCCGAAGCGGACGGATTCTCAGGCGAGCTGGCCGCGTTCGTCGGCAACGCGGTGGTCGTGATCGGGAGTGTGGGGCCGTCCCCGATGATCGACGGGGACACGGCGGTCATCAGGGGGCTCGGCTTCGACCCGAATCCGGCCGGCAACGCGGTGAGGCTCGACGGATTCGAGGCCACGGTCACGTCCGCTTCCTCGGTCGAGCTCCGAGTGGTGGTGCCGGACGCGGACTGTAGCCCGCCGCGGGAGGCCTGGGTGCGAGTGGCTGCCCGGGGCATGGTGGACTCCACGACCGCGCCCGTTCATCCGGCGAGCCTGAGCGCGCTCGCGGCTGGTGAAGGCGTCTACGCGACGGACGGATGCGTGCACCTGGCGGCAGCGGACGGGGCGGCCGAGTACGTCGTGGGCATCCTGTCGGCGTCCGAGACGCCGAGCTCGCTCACTCCGGCGGCTCTGGCGGCCCGCGTCGGCTCGCGATCGGTCACCCTCGCGACTTCGGCGTCCCGGGTCGCGCGCTCCGGCTCGTCCGGGACGTCCGTCAAGGCGTTCTCGTCACCGTTCCGGGGGGCGGCCCACGCCGGCCCGACCACCACCGCGACGCGGGCGCCCGGCGCGGGCTCGGGGCTTCGGTCTCCGGGCCACGCCGCGGGGCTCGACCGGAGCGGAGAGGCGCGCGTCAGGGCGGCGGAGCGGGCATGGCTGGAGTCGCTCGGGCCGATCACGCCGGGGCCACGGCGGAGCCCGGCGGGTGCGCCGTCGGCCGCGCCGCCCGAGGTGGGCCAGACGTTGAATCTCAACATCCCCGATTTCGACGTTCCGGAGGATGTGTGTGAGGCCGGGACCGGCACCCCCGTCGAGGCGGTCGTCCGTTACGTGGGTGAGTCGGTGGCGTTCCTCGAGGATGTGGACAACCCGTCGGGTGGGTTCACCGTCACGGAGTACGCCGCCTTCGACGACTTCCTGACCGACACGACCATGGCCGTCATCACCGACTACTTCGGAGACTTCGCGGACGTGGACGACAACGGCCTCGTGTTCGTCCTGCTCTCGCAGGAGATCAACACGCGGGAGAACCTGGCCGGCTTCGTCTTCAGCGGCGACCTGGCCCCCTTGGGTGGGTTCCAGTGCGCGGCGGCCAACGACGCCGAGATCTTCTACGGGCTGGCGCCGGATCCGAACGGCGTCGCCAACCCTGACCGCCGGTTCACCAAGGACGAGCTCGAGCGCATCTACCCGCCGCTCATCGCCCACGAGCTCACCCACGTGCTGCAGTTCACGCAGGCGTTCACGGCGTCCGGGGTCGTCCAGTCGTCGTGGCAGCTCGAGGGCGGTGCGACGCTCGCGGAGCAGCTCGTCGGCTACGATGTGTTCGGCCACGGCCCCAGGCAGAATCTGGGCTTCGGTGCGTGGGACGCGGGAGCCGACGACCAGGACGCCACCCCCGACTGGTATCGGGACTGGGTCGTCGATATGGCGCTCTACTTCGGCTTCCAGGGGAACGACCCGCCCCTCGCCGCCACCCCGGAGGAGTGCTCCTGGATCGGGCGGGAGGACGAGGGCAACACCGGCCCGTGCGAGAACCGGCGCGCCGTCTACGGGGTGCCCTCCACGCTGCTCCGGTGGGTGCTCGACCTCGGGGGGGACGATGCACAGGACGACCGGGACCTCATGCGCCAGATGACGTCGTCCTCCACCACCGGCCTCGCCACGCTGGAGCAGGCCACCGGCGCGGACCGGCTCGACCTGCTGGTTCCGTTCGCGGTGACGCTGTGGGCGGACGGCAACCCCGCGCTTCCGGCGGACGAGCAGGACTGGCTCGAGTCCTGGGACATCCACGGCATCTACGAGTCGCTGAACCCGGACGCCGGCCTCCGGCCCTACACCAGCTCCGCGCCCGCACCGGACCTCGAGGTCGCCGTGCGGGCCGCGTCGAGCGCATATCTGGAGTGGACCGCCCCTTCCGATCACGCGCCTACGAGCCTCCGCATCCGGGCGCCGGCCGACGAAGGGCTGCTTCCGGAGCACATGATCCTCTGGGTCCTGCGCGTCCAATGAGCTGCCTCGGGAAGGTCGGGTCGCTCCTGGGCCCGCTCGCCATGTTGGTCGCGGCGGCTTGCGCATCCGCGCCCTCCGACGGGCCCGATGAGGGCACGGACGCGAGCGGCGCCACCAACTCGGCCACCGAGTGCGTGACCGGCGTCGTCGTCTCCGAGGGGATGGACATCGCGCCGCGGACGCTCGTACGCGCCGACGACGGAGGCACCACCGAGCTGCTAGGTGTCTTCGCGGGGAACGTCCGCCGGCTGACCGGCGCCACGGTGCGGGCCTGCGGGCCCGGCCGCACGTCCGAGGGCGCCCTCGAGGTCACGGAGGTCCACGTGCTGTCGGTCGACGGCATGCCCGCGGTGCTCGGCACCCTCCGCTCGGTCGTGTCCGGTTGGGCGATCGAGCCGCTCGGCGGCGGTGATCTCGTCCTGCTCAGCGCGATGCCGGCGAGGCTCCAGGCCGCCGAGGGCGAGGTCGTTTGGGTCGCGGGACCGGCCGCCGCCGAGGCTCTGGCCGTGCGGTCGTTCGCCGTCCTGGAGGGGTGGCGCTGACCGACGGCGTATCATCGCCCCCGCCGCAGGACGCGGGGCAGGCGGGCCACCCCGTTTCACCGCGCCGGCGGGTGCTCGCGCTGGCCTGGCCGATCGTCCTGGCCAACTCGGCCGTGCCGCTCCTGGGACTCGTCGACACCGCGGTCATCGGGAACACGGGGACCGTGCAGGGGCTGGGAGCCATCGCCCTCGGCGCGATCGTCTTCAACTTCGCCTACTGGAGCTTCGGCTTCCTGCGCATGGGGACGACGGGCTTCACCGCCCAGGCGTCGGGCGCCGGTGACGAGGCCGAGGTGCGGGCGACGCTGGCCCGTGCGCTCCTGCTGGGCGGCGGCCTCGCCGCGCTGCTCCTGCTCTTCCAGCAACCTCTGATCGGGGTGTCCCTTCGTCTGCTCGGGCCGAGTGACGACGTGGCGGCGCTCACCCGGGCGTACTTCGACGTCCGCATCTGGGGCGCGCCCGCGAGCCTAGCGACGTTCGCGCTGCTCGGTACCTTCGTCGGGCTCGGCCGGACCGGCCTGTTGCTCAAGACACAGATCGCCCTCAACGGTCTCAACATCCTGCTCGACGTGGTGTTCGCGGGCGTGCTCGACTGGGGGGTCCGGGGCATCGCCCTCGGCACCGCCATCGCCGAGTGGACGACGCTCGGGCTGGCCCTGCTGCTCGCGTACCGGCTCCTACGTGACCGGCACGAGGACACGGAGCCGTTCTGGCCCTGGGATCGGGTGCTCGATCGGGAGAAGGCGAAGAAGACCCTGGGAGCCAACACCGACATCATGATCCGTACCCTGGCGCTGCTCGGGGGGTTCGCCTGGTTCACGAGTCAGGGCGCGCGTTTCGGCGACACGGTGCTCGCCGCGAACCACGTCCTCCTCCAGCTCGTGTCGGCCAGCGCCTATCTGCTGGACGGATATGCGCACGCCACCGAAGTCATGGTCGGCCGTGCGATCGGCGCCCGTACCCGGGAAGCATTCGACCGGGCCGTGCGCGCCGCGACGGAGCTGGCCGGTGGCACGGCGGTCGTCCTCACGGCTCTCGTCTGGTGGGCCGGACCGGCGGTGATCGCGTTGCTCACGGCGCACGAGCCCGTGCGCGCGGTCGCGTCGGACTATCTGCCGTACACCGCGGTATACGTGCTGGTCTCCTTCGCCGCGTTCCAGCTCGATGGCGTGTTCATCGGGGCTACGCGCACTCGGGACATGCGGAACGCCGGGCTGGCTTCCCTCGCCGTCTTCCTGGGCGCCTCCTGGCTGCTCGTGCCCGATTGGGCCAACACCGGTCTCTGGGTCGCGTTCGTTATCTACGTCGTGACCCGCGGTGTGACGCTGGCCGCGCGGATGCCGGCACTGCGCGCGTCCGTGGGGGAGGGGTAGCGGCCGGAGCCAAGGCCTGTCAGAAGGCCTCGCGGAAGGCGGCGAGCTGCTCCTCGGATCCGATCGTCAGCAGCGTGGCTCCCGGCGTCAGCGTGGTGGAGGCCTGTGGGTCGGTCAGCAGCCGCCCTTCGATCTCGATGCCGATGACGGTAAGGCCGGTGCGTGCGCCGATGCCGCTCTCGCGAAGGGTGAGCCCCTCGAGCGACTTCGGGCAGGGGAGGTCGTGGAACCCGATCCCCTGGCCCAGGAGCACGGTGGGCCGGTCGTGGAGGAGGCTGAACAGGGATTCGACGCCGAGGGTGCTGTAGCTCAAGGTGAGGTCGGCGCCCGCCCGCTGGATGGACGGGAGATTCCGGTCATGGGTGATACGGCTGACGATCTGCGCTTCCGGGCTGATGCGCCGCGTGTACGAGGCCAGGTAGATGTTCGCCTCGTCCCGGTTCGTGGTGAGCAGCACGGACGGCGCGTTCTCGATGCCGACCTCCCGCATGACGTCGCGGTCCGCGGCGTCGCCGATCACGAGACGGTCCGGCAGGTCTCCGATCTTGTGCGCGAGGTCCGGATTGCGCTCGACCATGTGTACCGGCACGCCACGCTGCTTGAGCGCCCGGGCGGCGGCCCGGCCGACCTTGCCTCCACCCAGGATGATGACGGGGTTCCAGTTCGTGTCGTAGATGAACAGGTACTCGTTCAGACGATCGATCGCCTCCTGCGAGCCCGCGACGACCGGCAGCTCCAGATCCCGGAGCTCGAGGTCCGGCTTGGCGGCAAGGATGCGGCTCCTGTCCCAGACGCCGAGAACGCTCACGCCCGCGATCTCACGCAGGCGGCTCTCGGCGATCGTCTTGCCGACGAGCGGCGTGCCGTGCACCGAGAACTCGGCGATCAGCAGATCCCTGTAGCGGCCGATGACGTGCGCCTGGGCGTGACCGCCGTTGACGCGGTTGGCGAGCTGCTCGCCGAGGATCCGCTTCAGCGGGAGGACGTGGGTGCAGCCGCCGAGCTCGAGGATGTCGACCGAGTGCTCCTGCTCCGCGAATGCGACGATCTGGACGTCGGGCGAGACGTCGCGGATGGTGAGCGCCACGTTCGTGTTCATGAGGTCGTCGCGATTGAGCACGACCATGCGGGCCTTCTCCACCCGCAGCCGCTCGTAGGTTCGGATGGCGTCGACGGTCCCGCGGACCACGGAGATGCCGTCGGAGTGCAGAGACGTGGCCGTGGCTCCGTCCTCGACCAGGACGAAGTAGGGGATGCCCTCACCCTCGAGCCGAGACGTCATGTCCTGGGCGACGCTGTCCCAGTGGATGAAGATGACGTGGCCCTCGGTTCCGGCCGGCAGCTCGTCGGGCACCCGGTGACGAAGCTGAGCCTCGAGCCACGGTGCGTAGAAATAGCGGATGAAGGCGAACGGCAGGACGATCAGGAGGAGGATGATGCCCGACACGAGCACGATCACGCTGAAGACCCGGCCGACGTCCGACGTGAACGTGATGTCTCCGAAGCCGAGCGTGCTCATGACGGTCAACGTCCAGTACACGCCCGTCACCCACGAGTGGTCCACGCCCTCGATCTGGACCATGATCACGTGGAACAGCACCGAGTAGACGGCGATGACGGCCACGAGGAAGACCGCATACTTCACCAGGGCCCCGACGTTCTTGCGAAGGTCCTCGTCGCCGAGCGCGTAACCGAGATGGCCACTGAGGAACTTCAAGGAGCGCGCTCCGGTGGTTGGCGGATGGGGCGGACGGGACGACCGGGCCGCGGGACCCGCCGGACGGTAGATATGGCCACGCCGGGGGGCAAGCGCTTACACTCGGGGCCGGAAGCGCGCCGCGCCATCCGCATGGCCCGCGACCCCACGATGCCCATCCGATCTCCGGAGTCCTACATGAAGCGTTCATCTCGCCCCTGGTCCCGATCGACCGTTCTGTTGGCTCTGGCCGGAACGACACTGCTGGCCGCGGCGTGTGGCGGAGGCGAGTCCGGCGCTCCCGAGACGGAGACCGAGGCCCAGCTCGTCGAGCGCGCCCGGGGCATCCATGAGCGGGTGATCACGCTCGACACGCATGCCGACATCAACGCGGCGAACTTCACGGCCGAGCGCAACTACACGATGGACCTCCCGACCCAGGTGACGCTCCCGAAGATGGAGTCCGGAGGCCTCGACGCCGCTTTCTTCATCGTCTACGTGGGGCAGGGACCGCTGACGCCCGAGGGATATGCGGACGCGCACGCGGCCGCCGTCGAGAAGTTCGAGGCGATCCACCGCCTGACGGAAGAGATCGCGCCGGATCGGATCGGCCTGGCGCTGACCTCCGACGACGTGCGGAGGATCGACGGCGAGGGGCGGAAGGTCGCGCTCATCGGCATCGAGAACGCCTACCAGGTTGGTACGGACCTGGGCAATATCGCCGACTTCCACGCCCGGGGCGGGCGGTACATGTCGCTCGCGCACAACGGACACAGCCAGTTCTCGGACTCGAACACGGGCGAGGGCTCCGGGGACTTTCTCCACGGAGGGCTGAGCGAGCTCGGTCTGCAGGCGGTCGACGAGATGAACCGGCTCGGGATCATGATCGACATCTCGCATCCATCGAAGCCGTCGATCATGCAGACGCTCGAGCGGTCGCGGGCGCCGGTGATCGCGTCGCACTCCTCCGCTCGGGCCCTCAACGACGTCAGCCGGAACCTCGACGACGAGCAGCTCCTCGCGGTGCGTGACAACGGCGGCGTCGTGCAGACCGTCGCGTTCCGGAGCTATCTGGATTCCGAGAAGCACGCTGCGTACCAGGCGGCGGTCGATGCGCTGCACCAGGACATCGCGTCGGAGATGGGCTTCGAGCTCCTGGGACGCGGCGCCGTCTTCCAGCTCCCGGAGGCGGAGCGGGAGGCGTACATGGCGCGCATGGAGGAGCTGGAGGCCCTGGCCGAGCCGCGTATGGCGGCGGAAGTCCACGCGGTCGCGCCGCCGGTGGACGTCGCCGACTTCGTGGACCACATCGACTACATGGTGGATCTCATCGGGATCGAGCACGTGGGCATCAGCTCCGACTTCGACGGAGGGGGCGGCGTCGAGGGATGGTCCGACGCGTCCGAGACGTTCAACGTCACCCTGGAGCTGGTCCGACGCGGCTACGACGAGCGGGAGATCGGGATGCTGTGGAGCGGGAACCTGCTCCGGGTCCTGGACGAGGTGCAGGCCGTGGCCGCAGAGGTCCAGGCCGGGGGGTGAGTCAGGAACCCCACGACGTCTGGGCCCGTGAGTACGACCTCGTCCTCGAGCGCACGTTCGGGCCGGCGTACGCCGCGTTCACGGAGCTGACGCTCGAGATCATCGAGGAGCGGGTCCCACCGCCCGCGCGTGTGGTCGATTTCGGGGCGGGGACGGGGCGACTGGCGCTCCCGCTGGCGAACGCCGGGTACCGGGTCACCGCGGTGGACCCGTCCCGCCCCATGCTGGCCCGCCTCGGGGAGAAGGAAGGCCTCGCGGACGAAGAGCGCTATCTCGCCAACAAGCGAGGTCCCGAGGATGGCGGGCGGGGCTGCACGGCCGTGCCCGCATGTCCCGTGCGGCGCGTCGTGTCACGCCTCGAGGCGTACCGTGGGCGGGAGGACCACGACCTCGCGCTGTGCGTGTTCAGCGTGATCGGGTATCTGCTCGACGAGGAAGCGCTCGAGGCCGCGTGCCGCGTGATGGCGTCGTCGGTCAGGGAAGGGGGACGGCTCCTGATCGACATCCCGGGACCGGACGTCTTCGAGGGGTTCGAGGTCGAGACGGACGACGTGCTCCGGTACGTGGACATGGAGCGGGTGGAGGCGCAGGGTCCCGGCGAGGTCTATGCGTATCGGGAGCGGACGGCCGTGCGCTCCCGTGGACGCGAGCGACGCTTCGAGGACGCGTTTCGCGTGCGTCGATGGCCGAGGGACGCGGTGGAGGCGGCGCTGACGCGTGCCGGTTTCATGCTCGAGGAAGACCTGTCGGGCCGGTTCGCGGATTGGGGTGCGGGGTACCTGCTGCTTCGACGCGCGGGCTGACCTCGCGCGCTGAGCGGGACCCGCGAGAGCACCGGTGGCGGACGAAGCGAAAAGGGGCGGCCGGACCGGGTCCGGCCGCCCCTCACCTGCTGCCCACGCGTCCGCCTCCGAAGGCCGCGCGTGGGGTCACGTCAGGCCTCGACGCCGGCTTCCTGCTCCTGCACCGCCTGGACCTGGAGCTCGATCTTCACGTCGTGGCCGACCAGCACGCCACCCGTCTCGAGGGCCTGGTTCCATGTGAGCTCGAAGTCACGCCGGTCGATCTTCGTGCTGGCGCTGAAGCCGGCGCGCGTACCGCCCCACGGGTCGGTGCCGGTGCCCTCGAAGCGTGCGTCCAGGGTGACCTCCTTCGTCACGCCGCGAATCGTGAGGTCGCCGACGATCTCGAAGTCCGCGCCCGGCTCGACGACCAGGCCCCGGATTTCCTTGCTCCGGAAGGTGAGCTTCGGATAGCTCTCGACGTCGAGGAAGTCGCCCGAGCGGAGATGCACGTCCCGGTCCTCGACCTGGGTGTCGATGGAGGCCGCGTCGATGTCGACGCGCACGGACGATGCGTTCGGGTCGTCCTGGTCGAGCTCCACGGTGCCCTCGACCGCGGAGAAGCGCCCCCGGACGGTCGTGAACATCATGTGCTTGACGGCAAACTCAACCTGGGTGTGGGTCGGATCCAGCGTCCAAACGGTCCGGCTCATGTCGATCTCTCCTCTGTCCCGCTCGTGAAAGCGATGGGGACAAGTGGTGCAGGGTTCGATAGATGAAGTTTAAAGTAACGACTCTGCTCACCACGTCAACCCGTGAGCGTCCGAGGCCGTGTCATGCGAGCGGACTCAGCCGGGTCAGCTCGCAGCAGGCCGATCGACCGGAAGCCAGATCCGGAAGCGGCTGCCGCGGTCCACGTCGCTCTCGACCTCGATCCGGCCTCCGATCTGCCGGACGATACCGTACACCGTGGCCAGCCCGAGGCCGGTGCCCCGACCCTCTCCCTTCGTGGTGAAGAACGGCTCGAAGATTCGTCCCTTCGTGGCCGTATCCATCCCCGTCCCGTCGTCCTCCACGGTGAGGAGTACGGCCGGGTCGGCTCCGTTCCCGCCGCCCAGCGAAGCGCTCGAGAGGGCCGTCGTGATCTGGATCGAGCCGCCGCCCGGAAGGGCGTCCCGGGCGTTCAGCACCAGGTTCATGACGACCTGCTCCAACCGGCTCGGGTCCGCGTGGATGGGTGGCAGGTCGGGTTCGAGCGACGTCTCCAGCACGATGTCCGCGCCGATCAGACGTCGCAGCATGGCGTCCAGGTCCGAGACCAGCGCGTTCACGTCGACGTCCTGCGTCTCGGTGGTGTCGGAGCGGCTGAAGGCCAGAAGCTGTCGGGTGAGTGCCGCCGCCCGGTCCCCCGCTTCCTTGATCTGCTCGAGGTCCGGACGCACGGGGCTGAGGCCCGGGAGCCCCTCGTCGATCAGCTCGGCGTTGGCCGTGATCACGGTCAGGAGATTGTTGAAGTCGTGCGCGATGCCGCCGGCCAGACGCCCGATCGCCTCCATCTTCTGGGTCTGGTGCAGCTCCCGGTCCCGGCGGAGCTCCTCGGTCACGTCGTCGACGATCATCTCGAGCGCCTCCGAGCCGTCTTCGGTTCGGACGCGCTTCCCGTCGATGCGTACCACGATCGTCTGGCCGTCGGCGCGCTTCCATTCCGCGATGAAGCCCTCGATGGAGCCCTCCGCGAGGCAGGTCGCGAGCATGATGTCGTGCTGGTCCGGATCGCGGAACCGGTCGATGATCGGCGCGTCGCGGATCGCGCGGATCTCGGTGTACCCGAGCATGGCCGCCAGCGCCGGATTCGCCTCCAGGATCCACCCTTCCGGAGTCGAGACGAAGATGCCGAAGACGGCCTCGTTGAAGATCGAAGCGTACCGCTCGAGCGCCCGGCGCTCCGCCGCTTCCGCGGCCTGGCGCTCGACGAGCGTGCGGTTGAACTGCTCGACGACGGCGCTGACCTCGGTGGGCGTGCCGGCGGGCAGGGGCACGAGACGACCGTGGCTCACCTCCCGCGTGCGCTCGACCAGACGGGAGAACGATCGGGCGATCTGACGGTACGAGAGCGTCGCGACCAGGATGCCCAGGAGGAGGAAGACCGCCGTGACTCCCACCCGGCGAAGCGCCTGCCTGAGTGCCGGACCGTTGACGGTGGCTTCCGGAACGCCGACGTAGATCTCCCAGTCGAGTCCCTCGACCGGCGCGATGCCCCAAGCTCGTTGGATGTTCTCCGCGTCGGGACCGGACACGACCCAGCCCCCCGAGCCTATCACGCGCTCCTCGTTCTCGGGTGTAGGCAGGAACTGGCCGGCCCACGCCGCGGCGTCGGAGGAGCGCGTGATCACCTGGAGGTCCGTGGTCGCGATGGTGATCAGGTGTCCCTCCTCCAGCACCACCCCACGGGCGAGGCTCTGGAACTCGGAGAGCGGGATGAGGCCGACGAGGGCCGCCAGCTCTTCACCGGCAACGACCTCCACCGGGACGGCGATCGGCAGCACCCAGGAGCCGAGCAGGAGGTCGTGGGCCGGCTGACCCACCCTGAACGACGCTGCCGACTCGGCAGGCGGCCAACCGTCGTCCATGAGGCTCGACAGGTCGGGAGGGGGCGACGCAGCGCATTGGAGTGTCCCGTCGGGTGCGAGGAGCGCCGTGTTCACGAAGTACGGCAGGACCTCCGTGAGCGTACGGACGACGTTCTCGCAGCCGCCCGGCTCCTCGAAGCGATAGGGTCGCTCGCGTGACACGCCCTCGAGGAGCTCACCCGTGGTGACGAGGAACTGCTCCACGCTCAGGCTCACCCGCTCCGCGACCGCGAGCGCCTCCATCTGCGCTCGCTCCGTGGCGTCGCGGTACGCCTGGAACCCCCACCATGCCTCCAACACGATCGCGGGGACCGCGAGCGCGAGGACGAGCACGACCAGGTGGCCGCGAAGGGATTGGGGGCGGACGGGCATCCGGAATGGCGGGGTGCGGGTCGGGGCCGACGGTCACCCCCAATCTACCTCTACCCGGACCCACGAGCCACGCGCTGAGGCGCGTCCCGCCCGGTGGGAGAAGCTCGGGTCAGCCCCCGCGCGGCGGCGTGGTGGCGGGCGGCGGTCCCCCTCCGGGCCGGTCTCCGAGGTCGGGCCGCCCTGGCCGCGCGCCACCGGCGGGTCCCACGGGAACCGGGATGCCCGATGGCGGCCCGGCCGGTCCCGCGCCGCCGGAGGAGAACGGTCCGGCCGGCGGATCGAAGGGGGGGGCGCCGCGAGGACCGCCACCTGCCGCCGGGGGGAGGTCCGCCAGAAAGCCCGCGTCGTCCGCTCTGGCGGCGAGGCGGTCGAGCACCGTGCCGAGCGCCTGATCCGCGGGCAGTCCGCGCTGCGCGAGCCCGCCGAGCACGAGAAGCGGCACCTCCAGGGCGCGTCCCGCGGGGCGGGACCGGGCCAGAGCCGAGACCGCCTCGGCGTCGGCGCCCATGCGCATGGCCAGCCCGGCCGCTTCGATCTCGGCCGGGGTCGACGTGCCGCCGGCGCCGGTGAGCGCTTCCCGAGCGCGCTCGAGCATCCCGAGCTGGAGGTCCAGCGCCCGCACCACCTCCTCCGCGCTGCGGCCCTTCGCCACACCCTGCAGCGCGAGGTCGGCGAGCGGACGGGCCGGGAGCGCCCGCCCCTCGGCGGTGGCGATACGCTCCAGGACCACGGCTTCGACGTCCGCCGGAAGGCGTCCGGCGAGCCTGGCGGCCTGGTCGCCGGCCTGCGCAGCGAGGGGAAGGCCCGTGATGGCCATGATCGCGACAGCCACGATCGGCGCGAAGGCAGTTCGCGCGGCGCGCGGCACGAGCGTCGTGTGCCGGTGGGTCGGGCGGTGTATGTCGATGCCGTGCATCATGTCGATTCCTCTGGGTCCCTGTGGGACGGTCGCGTCGTGCTCACCCTGAACACTCGGCGGGCGGCCATTCGGTCACCGCCGATCGGCGCGCCGTATGCGAACAGCGACGTCCACGGCACGCCGTCACGGCTCGTCTCTCACGATCAGGATCCCGACCTCCCCGCCGAAGCCGTCGTCCGTGGCCGGAACGCCGTCGGGCACGATCCAGCGCATCCCGTCGACCCGGAGGTTGAAACGATAGATCCCCGGCTCGAGGCCGGCCGGCAGGATCCAACGGCCGTCGTCGTCCCTCCGCAGGGGCTCCGGCGTCCAGTCGTTCCAGTCTCCCGCGACCTCGACCGATCGCGCTCCCTGGACGCGAAATCCGATGGAGCCGGCCGCGGCACGCTCGCTGCTGAAGAATAGGGGCGCGCGTGTCGACGGGTCGGGTAGGGGGCGGATGCGCCGGCTCGTGAGCCGGAATCCGATGCCGACGAAGCTGCCACCCGGCAGGCCTTGCAGCACGTCGGGGCCGTACCGCCCGCCGGATACGACGAGCGCCGCGGTCGGAAGGATCCACACGGCCGCGGTCGCGCCCGCCCATGCCTCCTCGTCGATCCCGGCGTTCCCCGAAGCCGCCCGCCATCCGGCGAACGCGGTCAGGTCGACGCGCTCGGAAGACACCGACAGGCTCGACGACAGCTCGTGGAACCGCTGCCCGAAGACGCTCGGAGCCTGGTACCCGACCGTCGCGCGGGCCGCTCGATGGCGCGCCCAGGCGCCTACGCCCGTTACGACCCCGCTCGTCCCGCCGGAGTCGGCGGCGCTCTCCGACCGGGTCGCGCCGAGGCCGACCCAGCCACCGACGGTGCCGGCGATCCAGTGCGCCCTGACGTCACCCCGGGCCAGGTAGGTGTCGAAGCCGCTCGAGTGTCGGGAGGCGTTCCCTGCGCCGGCGAGCTCGAAGTGCAGCGGCGTACCCTCGAACGGCGCCAGCCAGGCGCTCAGGTCTCCTCCGACCTGGACCGTCCAGCCCGCGTCCTGGAAACCCGTGACGCCGGCCGACAAGCGGCCGAGCACATCGGAGCCCCGCCACTCGAGGAGGCCGGAGAGGGACGGGGAGTTGAGCGCCTGCAAGCTGTCGTAACGCACCCGGCTCGCACTGGCGTTGGCTTCCCAACGGGGCGACTGTGCGTGGATCGCACCGCTTCCGAGGGTGCAGGCGGTCGCGAGCAGGAAGAGGGCGCGGCGCGTGGTGGGGCCGCCGAGGACGATCCGGCTAATCGTCGGCCCCTCCCGGCGGGCCGCGCCCGGGCGGGGGGCCGCGGCCTTCGGGGGGACCCGGGATGTTCAGGTCCCGGAGCGCGCGCTCGAGCGCTTCGGGCGGTCCCACTCCCGGCCGGGCCGCGCCGTCGAAGCGTCCCGGGATCTGCGCCGCGCGGTCGAGAGGTACTCCGGCGTCCAGGACATGACGCATGAGCGCCGACGCCCCGGCGGCGGGGACCCCCCGGCGTACGAGCTCGGCGAGCACGGTGACCGGGATCTCGAGGGACTGCCCGACCGGGCGGGCGTTCCACAGCTCGACCAGCGCGTCGTCCGGAACGCCCTGCTGGCGGGCGAGCGCGGCGGCGGTCAGCTCTTCACCACCGATGGCGACGGCGGGGAGTCGAGCGCGTAAGGTGGAGCGGGTCGCCCGCAGGTCGTCCGAGAGCCGTCCGACCACCTGGGCGATCATCCCCGCCGGACGGTTCTTCGCAGCGCCCTCCAGGATTTTCGCCCTCAAGGGGGCCACGGGCAGGGAATCACGGACCGCCGCCTCCAGCACCGGAGTGACCATCGCGAGTGTCTCGGCGTCGACGCGCGCCTGGAGCATCGCGTCCTGGGCGGCGGCGGCCGTCGGGCCGCCACCGATCACCGCCAGAGCCAGCGCCACGGTGAGGGCGCGCGACACGGATGCGTACCCCGTGGTCAGCGGCGGACACTCGAGTCTCACGGTCAGGCCTCGCCGGCCGCCGAGACGATGACCACGCTGTTCGTCTGCCCGAAGCCGTCGTCCACCTGCGAGACCGCGTGCGGATCGGGCCGCCACTCGGTGCCGTCGACGATGAACGTGTACTGGTAGACACCCGGCTCCAGGGGCACGTCCACGGTCCAGACGCCCGTGCCCCGCTGATCCTCGAGCCGCACGCCCTCCGGATCCCAGGACACGAAGTCGCCGGTCATGCGTACCGAGCTCGCGCCGGGCGCGACGAAGACGAAGCGGGTGACGTGGTCGGCGGCGGGCATCTGCCGGCCCGCGGCTACCGCCACTCCGTCTCCGGACGTCGGTCCGACCGGATTCACCTCAGCGGGGTCTCCGCGAAGGAGGAGCACCAGGGCGAGACCGGCGAACGCCAGCCCCCCCGCGGTCACGGGCGTCATCTGGACGGTCCGGGGCCGCAGAAGCCAGTCCATTGCACGCTTCCATACCGGGTCCGGGATCTCCCTCACCCGATCCATGACGTTCGCTCTGAGCTCGGGCGGAGCGCGGAAGTCCTCCCGCAGCTGGCCGAGCACGTCGCGCACGCGTGCGTCCCGATCGTTGTCGTTCATCGTTCCACCTCCACGAAGAGGGGGGCGAGCACGCGCTCCAGGGCGTCCCGTCCCCGCTTGAGCCGCATCTTGACCGCGGAGCTGGATGCTCCCGTCAGCTCCTCGATCTCGGCCACCGAATATCCTTCCAGGTACATCAGGACCAACGCCTCGCGCTGGTCGGCCGGCACCTCGTCCAACGCCTCCCGGACCCGGTCGCGGGTCAACGCATCGTCCAACCGTTCCTCGGGACCCGGGAGCTCGGAACGGAGCCCCGGTTGATGATCCTCCAGCGGCTCCGCCTTCTTGCTCGCCGTCCGCGTCGCCGCGGTCCGGCACAGGTTGCTCACGATCCGGAAGAGCCATCCGCCGAAGCGCTCGGGGTCTCCGCAGCGACGCAGGTGCCGGAACGCTCGCACGAACCCGTCCTGTACGATGTCCATCGCCTCGTCGGGTCCGAATCCCATGTGCCTCGCATAGGCCATCATGCGGTCCTGATGCCGATCGACCAGAGTCCCGAACGCCTCCCGATCGCCCGAGAGGACTCGCGCCACGACGTCTGCGTCGGATGTTTGGCTCATGGGCCGAATGTGGCCTACGACGGCCGGGTCCGCACCCCCTTCCGGGGCACGAACCCGACCGGTCGTCGGCCTCGGACGGGTCGGGTTACGACCCGCTCGGTACGAGCGTGAAGTCGACACCCGTCTCTTCCTCGCCATCCACCAGCTCCACGGAGGTCTCCGCCGGATCGGCGGTCAGACCCTCACCGGCGTCGTCGATCGACACGGCGTACGCCCCCGGGACCAGGAAGTGGATCGTGTAGTCACCATTCTCGTCGGTCACCGCAGTGCCGGTCTGGCTCTGGTACTCCTCGAGTGAGCCCTCGTCGGTCGGCTCGGCCGTGACGACCAGCCCGGCGATCGACGCGCCCTCGACGGTCGTCGAGACGGTGCCTGAGACGCTCGCGGCCACGTCCTGCACGACCACGCGAATGGTGGGCTTGAAGAGGATGTCGTTGATGCCGGCCGCGGCTTCGGGGTCACCCTGGATCACGAAGCTCTGGTTGACGTCGAAGTCCAGAATCAGCACGGTCTCGCCGGCGGCGATGGTCACCGGACCGCCGTGGTCATCACCGGCGCTGCCGGCCAGGTTCAGCTTGATACCCGTCTGGGCGCCGCTCGGGACGAACAGGCTCTTCGAGGTCGATCCGTCGTCGAACGTGTACCCCTCGGCCAGCGCCACCCGGGCCTCCTCCACGATCAGGCGCAGCTGGTTGTAGTCGCCGGCGGGAATGTCCGCGTCCGCCAGCAGCGTGGTGGCGGTCCCCTGCAGGTCGAGCAGATCGACGAAGCCGTCGGTGCCGTCGACGGAGAGGACCACGGGGCCTCCGTCACCGGCGGGGATCAGCTCCACCGCGCCGATGTCGACCCAGGCCGAGTCGACGTAGTCCGACGGCGCGTCCGTCAACAGCACGCGCACCGAAGCGTCACCATCGACGCCGACGCCGTCACCGCAGGCGGCGAGGCCGGTCGCGAGAAGAAGGGTGGCGCCGAGCAGCTTGGCGAGTTTCGTACCGAACATGTGTGATCTCCTGGAACTTCAAGACGTAAGGTCGTGCTCGATGTCGTTCGGGGGTTCGTCTTGAACACTCACCCGGCGTAGAGTTGGTCACATATGCACCAGCTGCATCAGCCCAGGAAGCCGACATGATCGACGCAGCGCCCGAGCCCGAGGGTTTCGACGTCTCAGACGTACGCACGTCCTCCCCGGACCTGCACGGCGCCGTGCGCCGCGCGCGTTGGATCAGTCGCGTGCTCGACGACCTGGTCCGTGTTCCCGGAACGGAGCGGCGGATCGGGCTCGATCCGTTCTTCGGGCTGCTGCCCGGGCTCGGTGACTGGGTGCCGCTGCTGGTCTCCTTCGACCTGTTGGTGTCCGCGGCGCGTCTCGGGGCCGGGTCCGCCGTCCTCGCGCGTATGCTCGGCAACATCGTGCTCGACGCCCTGATCGGGACCGTTCCGCTCGCCGGCGACCTGTTCGATCTGGGGTGGAAGGCAAATCGCCGGAATCTGGCGCTCCTCGAGGACGTCGTGGCCGACCGCGACGGGACCCGCCGTCGCAGCCGCAGGCTGGTCGGGGCGGTGCTGGCCGGTGCGGCGGCCGTGGTGCTCGCGGGCGTGTGGGCCGGATGGGTCGTCCTGCGCTGGTTGATCGGGGTTCTCTGAGGTATCCCCGGCGGTGGCCGCGGCCCGCGGGCCTGATTCCAACCCGCCGGGGCCCGCCGGAGTCCGATGTGTTGCGAGCCGTCGGGTCCTCGCAGTGCGTCGGGCCCGTTCCCAACTGTTCCGAAACCGGGACGCCGCTCGGCTCGTATACATAAGAGTTATATGGGTATGACTTCGATGGCCCGCTGACCATCGACCCGGGGACCTGAACATGGCCGACACTTCGATGGAGCTCCTCAAGGGGACGCTCGACATCCTGATCCTCAAGACCCTCAGCCGGGGGGCGATGCACGGCTACGGGGTCTCGCGCTCCCTGCGGGACACGAGTCGTGACGCGTTCCAGGTCCAGGAGGGCGCCCTGTATCCGGCGCTCAGACGCCTCGAGGGGCGGGGCCTGCTGGAGTCCCGCTGGGACACGACCGACACCGGGCGTGAGGCCAAGTTCTACACGCTGACCCCGGAGGGAGAGCAGGAGCTCGAGCGGAGCGTGCGGTCCTGGCGGAGCTACGTGGAGGCGATGGCGCAGGTGCTGGGAGGCGCCGAAGCGTGAGTGACGGGCGGTCGAGGGGTGGGAGAAGAGGCGGGCGGGGCGGGGTGATCGGGCCTTCGGTCCGCGAGGACGTGGACCGGGAGATCCGGGCGCACCTCGCGCTCCGGACCGAGGAGCTCAGGGCGGAGGGATGGTCCGGGGAGGAGGCGGCCCGCGAGGCCGAGCGGCTCTTCGGGAACGTGGGGGAGGTGGCGGCGAGCTGCCGTAGGATCACCGAACGACAACGACGAGTGGAAAGGAGGACGGGGATGTGGGAGGCGATCGTTCAGGACATGCGGTACGGGCTCAGAACCTTGATCAAGGCGCCGGAGTTCGCGCTTGTCGCGGTGCTGACCCTGGGGCTCGGGATCGGAGCGAACACGGCGATCTTCTCGGTCGTCGACAGCGTGCTCCTCGACCCGCTTCCCTACGAGGAGCCGGAGGACATCCTCTGGGTGCGTGAGCGCAACACGTTCGGGAACCCCATGTACGTGGCGTGGGCGAACTTCGAGGACTGGCGGGTGGAGCAGGGAAGCTTCGGCTCGCTGGCCGCCTACAACTTCGGGACGACCACCGTTCTGGGTGGGGAGCAGCCGTTGGTCGGGCAGGTGAGCCGGGTCACTGCGGACCTCTGGCCCGTGTTTCGGGCGAGTGCCGCACGCGGTCGCCTTACGGCCCCCGCTGACCACGAGCCGGGCGCCGAGCCCGTGGGCGTCGTGAGCGAGCGCTTCTGGGCCAACGATCTGGCCGGAGCGCCGCTCGACGACCTCTTCCTCGAGGTGAGCGGAACGCGCCACCGCATCGTAGGCGTGGCCGCGGACGGCTTCGAGTTCCCGGCCGAGACCGACGTGTGGGTCCCGGTGGCCGAGGATCAGCAATCGACGTATCGCTCGTCTCACAACTGGGAAGTGGTCGGGCGGCTGGCGGACGGGACGGCGCCGGAGGCCGCCACCGAAGAGATGGAGGCGCTTACGTTGCGCCTCGTCCAGACGAGCGAGGACTATCCCTCGGAGTACCTGGCGACCGGCGTGGTGACGCGGACGCTTCACGAGCAGCTCGTCGGCAACTCGCGGCGGCCGCTGCTCCTGTTGCTCGGCGCGGCGGGCCTGGTCCTCCTGGTCGCGTGCACCAATCTGGCGAGCACCCTGCTCGCGCGGGGGGCGACTCGCTCCCGTGAGCTCGCCGTCCGGTCGTCGCTCGGGGCTCCCCGCACACGGATCGCACGGCAGCTCCTCACGGAGAGCGCGCTTCTGGCCGGAGCGGGGACGGCTCTGGGGCTCGGCATCGCGTATGCCGTGCTGACCGGGCTGCGGGCGCTGGGGCCCGAAGCGGTGCCGCGGCTCGACGAGGTAGGGATCGACGGCACCGTGCTGATGTACGCCACCGGGATCGCCGCGCTCACCGTGCTCGGCTTCGGGCTCCTTCCAGCCCGGCGGCTCAGCAGGACCGACGCCGGCGAGGCCCTTCGCGAGGGCAGTCGAGGAAATGCAGGAGATCGACGCGCCACGATCTGGCGGGTCCTCGTCGCCGGCGAGGTCGCGCTCGCTCTGTTCCTCCTGGTCGCTTCGGGGCTCGTCGTGCGCTCATTCCAACAGCTCCTCCGGGAGGATGCCGGGTTCGACGCGGAGGATGTCACCACCCTGACCATGAGTCTGTCCCCGGCGAAGTATCCGACGCCGGAGCAGCACGTGGCCTGGCACCGCACGTTCATCGAAGAAGCGGAGGCGCTCCCCGGAGTGTCGGCCGCGGGCTTCATCAGCTCGGTTCCCATGCGCGGCTTCTTTCCGACGGGTCGCATGGAGCTGGACGGCGACCTGGAGAAGTATGCGGACGCAGGATACGTGCTCGCCGACGCGGGCGCGTTGGAGGCGCTCGACGTCCCGTTGCTGCGCGGCCGCCTCTTCGACGAGCGCGACGGACCCGACGGGGTCCATGTCGCGGTGGTGAGTCAGAGCTTCGCCGACCAGTATTGGCCGGGCGAGGACCCCATCGGAAAGACCGTAACGGGAGGGGGCATGGATGATCTCTGGGAGGAGCGTCCCTTCTCGGAAGTGATCGGTGTGGTGGGAGACGTACGGTACCGGGGCCTCGATCGGGAGCCCGCGCCCACCGTCTACTTCCACTACTCCCAGCGTCCGTTCAGGGCCCAGTACTCGGCCTACGTCCTGGTGGAGGCTGAGACCGGTGACCCGGCTGTCCTGACCGCCCCGCTCCGTGCGACACTCCAGCGGTTGGACTCGGACGTGCCTCCGCGGATCGAGGCGCTCGACGCGACGGTGCGTGCGTCGGTCGCGCCGGAGCGGTTCACGATGCTCCTGCTCGGCGGGTTCGCCCTGCTGGCGCTCGTGCTCGCCGGGGCCGGCATCTACGGCGTCGTCTCCTACCAGGTGGCCCAGCGGACACGGGAGATGGGGATCCGGCTCGCGCTCGGTGGCGCACCGGGAGCCGTGCGACGCATGGTCGTCGGACAGTCGCTCGGGGTCGTGGCCATCGGCCTCGTGATCGGCGTCGCCGGCGTAGTGGCCGGTGGCCGCGTGGTCCGGGCGCTCCTCTACGGGATCGAGCCCACGGACCCGGTGAGCCTCGCGGGGGCGGTGCTCGTCCTGGGCGGAGCCGCGTGGCTGGCGAGCTGGATCCCGGCGGCACGTGGCACCCGGGTCGACCCGATGATCACCATGCGGGCGGATTAGGCGCGGAGTGGGGAGAGAGCCGGTGCGGCCATCCCGGTGCGCGCCGCGCTCAGCCTCCGATCAGCCGTTCGCTCAACTCACGGAGCCGCTCCCGGGCGGCGGCGTCGTAGGCCTGAGCGTGGGCACGGGCGGGCTCCTGTCCGTCGAAATAGCGGCCCGTGCCCACGTCGGCATCCAGCACGAGCCGGAGCAGGGCGTCCCGTCCCTCCTCGACGGTGGCCCGTGGCCTTACGCCCGCTTCCCGCACCATGTCCGTGTCCATGAGCGTCGCCGGGTGGAGCGCGTTCACGGACACGCCGCTCCCCTCGAGCGATTCCGCGAGGTCGAACGTGAACAGGATCTGGGCCAGCTTGCTCTGCCCGTAGGCCCGGCCGCCGCTGTAGCCGCTCTCCAGCATGACGTCGTCGAAGTCGATCTCCGTCTGGGCGACGGAGGCGACGTTCACGATTCGCGCGGGGGTGGAGCGCCGGAGGAGCGGCAGGAGCGCGTGGGTGAGTTGGTACCCGGCGAGGTAGTTCACGTGGAAGGACAGCTCGTGCCCGTCGGCGCTCGTGCGGCGGGTGTCGTCGCCCGTCAGCCAGATCCCGGCGTTGTTCACGAGGACGTCGAGCCGCTCGAAGTCACGCAGGACGGCGTCGGCCAGCCGGCCGGTCTCGTCCACCGAGGCCAGATCGGCGGCGTAGAAGGTCGCCGAGCCCGGCCCGGCTTCGATCTCCTCGACCACGCGGCGCCCCCGTTCGGTGTCGCGCCCGTGCACGATCACGTGCCACCCCCGCTCTCCCAACGCGAGCGCCGTCGCCTGTCCGAGCCCACTGGTGGATCCGGTGATCATCGCGATGCCTCGGCCCTCGAGGGCCTCCGGCTCGGGTGCGGCTGTGTCGGGCATGATGGTCTGGGCTCCGGTGCGGGCGGGGGAGGCGATCAGCAGCGCGGCGAGCGCGACGGCCGAGATCACGGCGCGCGTAGCGGGGAGCGGTCTCACTTGTGACCTCCCGGGCGGGATCTGGGTATGCGGAAGGGGCCACGGGTTCGACCCCGGCCGGGAGTGCAAGGTCCATGGAGGGACTGGCGCGGTCACCAGGATCTCCGCGAGCGTCGGGCGAAGCAGGCGCTATACTTTTCGAAGCGATCCAACACAGATTTCGAGGACGAGGAAAGGGACGATGACGAGAGGTGTGACGACACACGGGAAGGTCGGATTCCGCGGCGGCGCGATCCGGGTTCGGCTCTTCGGGGCCATGACGGCATTGGTGGTGGTTTCCGCCTGCTCGACCGCGCCGCCTTCGGAGCCACCCTCGGCCCAGCCCCCCGCCACCTCCGCCGCCGTCGAGACCGAGCGTCTCGAGACGATGCTGTACGCATTGGCCCACGATTCCATGATGGGGCGTGAGGCCGGCACCGAGGGGCACCGTCGGGCCGTGCGCTACCTCGAGGATCGTGCTCGGGCCTTCGGCCTCGAGCCGGCGGGCGAGAACGGCACGTACCTGCAGGAGGTGCCGATCGTCCGGCGCGGCATGCGCTCCACGCTACGTGATCCGTCCGGTCCCATCGAGGTCGGGCCCGACTTCGCGCCCCTCGTGCTCGAGGACCTGAACTCACCGGCGTCGCTCGACTTCACGGGCCTTCCGGTCGTCTACGGGGGCGACATGGCGGGGCCGAACGAGATCTCCGCCGAGGAAGGCACGGGCAAGATCGTGGTGCTCGGTGCGGCCCGCGGCCCCGAGGGTCGGGCGTTCGGCCTGGTGGGCCCGACGCTGCAGAAGCTGCAGGGAGCGGCCGCGGTTCTCATGGCCTCGAACGACTACGCGGACTCGGAGATCCTCGAGTTCCTGCTCGAGCCGCAGGTGACGCTCGACGAGGGGGACGACGCGGAGCCCGAAGCGGGCGAAGGGCCCCTGCTCGCGTTCGTGTCGGAAGCACTCGTGGAGCGCCTCTTCGGCGAAGGCGTGGATGCGCTGCAGGCCGGCACGGAGGGGCCCGCGCTGACGGGGACCGTCGAGCCCAGCGAGGTGCCGGTCGACGTCCCGACCTACAACGTGGTGGCGCGCATCCCGGGAAGCGATCCCGCGCTGCGGGACGAGCACGTGGTCCTCTCGGCGCATAGCGACCACGTCGGCCTCAGCCGGCCGCCGCTTCCGCACGACTCGCTGCGTGCCTACCTCGAGGTCGTACGCCCGGGCGGAGCGGAGGACCCCGAGCGGGAGCCGACGCCTGAGGAGGCGGAGCGGATCCGGGCGATCCTGGCCGAGCGGGGCCGGAGCAACCGGCCGGACTCCATCAACAACGGTGCCGACGACGATGCGAGCGGGAGCGTGGCCCTCCTCGAGATCGGACGGGTGATCGCCGCCTCGGCCGAGCGTCCGCGCCGATCGGTACTCCTGGTGTGGCACACCGCCGAGGAGGGTGGACTCCTCGGCGCCCGCTACTACACCGACAACCCGACCGTGCCGCGCGAGCAGATGGTCACGACCGTGAACATCGACATGATCGGGCGGGGCACGGTCGAAGACACGGAGCTCGGCGGCCCCGGGTATATGCAGCTCATCGGCAGCCGCCGGCTCTCCACGCAGCTCGGCGACCTGGTCGAGGAGGTGAACCAGCGTGGAGGGCACGGCTTCGACTTCGACTATCAGTACGACGCCGAAGGGCATCCGCAGCAGTTCTACTGCCGGAGCGACCACTACATGTACGCCCGTTACGGCATCCCGGTGGTCTTCATGAGCACGGGAGGGCACCGCGACTACCACCAGCGGACCGACGAGGCCCAGTACATCGATTACGACAAGCTGACGAGCGTGTCGGCGTTCGTGCACGACCTCGTGACCGACGTCGCCGACCTCGGCGAACGGCCCCTCGTGGACGGTCCGGTTCCGGACCCGAACGCTCCGTGTCAGCAGTAGGGATCCTCGTGCGCGACCTCCGGCCGGACGACTGGCCGGAGGTCCGCCGCATCTACGAGGAAGGGATCGCCACCGGCAACGCGACCTTCGAGGCGGAGCCGCCGACCTGGGAGACGTTCGACGCGGGTCGGCTGCGCGCTCCCCGGCTCGTGGCCGAGGACCCGAGCGGCGTCGTGTTGGGGTGGGCCGTCCTCAGCCCGGTGTCGTCCCGCTGCGTCTACGGCGGGGTCGCCGAGGTGAGCGTGTACGTTGCGGTCGACGCCCGTGGCCGAGGAGTGGGCACGCAACTGCTCGGAGCGCTCGTCGAGCGGTCGGAGGCGGAGGGGCTCTGGACGCTCCAGGCCGGGATCTTCCCGGAGAACGAGGCGACGCTCGCCCTCCACCGGAAGCACGGGTTCCGTGAGGTCGGACGCCGAGTGAGGATCGGCCGGATGGACGGGCGTTGGCGCGACACGCTGCTGCTCGAGCGGAGGAGCCAGGTGGTCGGGGCCGACTGACGACGGGTTGCGGTCCGGCTCGCCGTTCCGCGAGAATCCGGTATGGAAGTCATCGTCTATCCGAACCAGGCCCGCCCCGGCGTGGGACTCCGCCCGAAGAGCGAGAGCCAGCGCCCTCTACTCCCGCAGCACAGTCGCCATTGCCCGGTGCTCGAGGCCGGCAGTGCGCTGGGCTACCTCGTGTATCCCCCACTCGAGAAGCACGAGGCCTTCTTCGTCGAGTACAACGGGGAGGGGATCTACGACTTCAAGTACTTCCTCGCCAACGCGCAGGGGAAGTGGGAGCCGCTCTTCGCAGTCCGTTGGCAGCTCCCCGTCGGGAGCATCGGCAAGCTGAAGAGCGAGGTCGCGTTCGCCGTGAAGAATCCGCCCATCGACGAGGCGGCCGCGAAGCGGATCGTGCGAGCGTTCATCGTTCCCGAGGATCTCGGGACCCCGCCGGGAGCGATCACGTTCCGCGGCGCCTACAACTTCCGGACGCCCGAAGGGTGGGACACGGTGTACACCTCCGTGCTGAACCACATCGACCGGCCGGTCGCCCCCGCGCTGACGGTTCGCGTGGAGACCGACTGGTACGCGCAGCACACGGAGTTCCGCTACGTGCTCGAGCCCGGGCAGGGGATGCCCGGCGCGCATAGCCTGCCCATCGGCCAGGTCATGTTCGTGCCCCGCGAGGAAGTGACGCTCCGCGACGCGAGCGAGCAGGAGGTCGAGGAGATCAACCAGTCGCGTGTCGACTTCAACGAGAAGAAGTCCGGCGAGAAGAAGACGACGCGCTACGGCCTGGAGTACAGCCCGCATTACTCGAAGGAGAGCCGGGCACGGCGCGGCGTGGGGGCGTCGCATGCGGAAGGCGACGACGGGGGCGCGGAAGGCGAGCCGGACGACGACGGCCAGGACTGAGCGGCCTCGGGTCCACCGTTGACGGGCTCCGGCGACGCCGGCTAGGTTGACCCCACAATTCAAGAATCTGCGGGCGGTGCATTTCGGAAGCCGGTGAGAATCCGGCACGGCCCCGCCACTGTGATGGGCTCGGCAGCATCAGCGCCGAACGGCCCCCTCGAAGCCACTGGGGTTAGAACACCCTGGGAAGGCGAGGGAACGCCGCCCTGAGTCAGGAGACCTGCACGCCCGCGTTCCTCAGCACTCTTCGAGGGGAAGCGTGCGGGCTTTTTCGTATCTCGCGGGAGCGTTCGCGCTCCTCGCAGCGACATCCGACGTCGGGGCTCAGTTCCCCGGCGAGCTTCGGGGCGACGTGGTCGACGTGCTTTCCGGCCGTCCCGTCGCGTCCGCCGTGGTGCGCGTGGCCGGCACGACGGCCGCCACCGCCGCCGCCGGAGCGTTCCACCTCCGCGGCCTCGAGCCGGGGGAGCATCTCCTCGCGGTGACCGCGGCCGGCTACCTGGCCGCCGAGCGCAGCGTCGTCGTCGAGAACGGCACCGTCACGCACGTCCGTATCGAGCTCGTCCCCGACGTGGTCGAAGTCGAAGGTGTCGTCGCCCGGGTCGAGGCCGCGCCCGCCGGCGTGCGGACCCTGTCGGGCCTGGAGCTCCGCGCTCTGCCCGCCCGGACGGTGGGCGAGATCGCGGCCACCCTCCCGGGCGTCACCGTCGATTCGCGCGGTCCGGGCGCTCCGGAGGTTCCGTCGATCCGCGGGAGCGGTGGAGACGCCGTACTCGTGCTGGTCGACGGTGTGCCCATCAACGACCCGGTGACGGGTGAGGCCGACCTCTCCACGCTTCCCGCCGCGACCGTATCGGCCATCCACGTGCTCCCCGGTGGCCGCTCCGCGCGCTATGGAGCCCGCGCTGAAGGCGGCGTGATCCTGGTCGAGACGGGCGGGAGCGAGCGGTCGGGTGCGTCCTTCGGGGCAGCGGCCGGCTCCCTGGGGCGGCGCGCCCTGGACGGCTCGTGGCGGGGGCCCGCGCTGGGCGGCGCGCTCTCCCTCGCCGGGGGGCTGGACCGGCTCGACGGCGCATTCGACTTCGAGGTGCCGCCGGAGGCCGGGGGCGGACGGGCCACCCGTGAGAACGCGCGTGCCGACGGTGAGCACGGGCGTGTCGGCTGGACCATGGAGCGCGATCGCTCGAGCCTCAGGCTCGGCGTCTCCGGGGAGCGGCTCGAGCGCGGGCTGCCGGGACGGAGCTTCGCACCATCGCGTGCCGCGGAGCAGGAGCTCGAGCGCCTTCGGGCCTCGGGATCCTGGGACTGGTCGCCCTCGGAGCCCTGGCGCCTCGGCGCGAGCGCCTACGTCGTCTCCCAGGCCATGGAGCATCGGGATCCGGCGCCCCCCTTCGGCGACCCGTTCGACGACAGGACGACGCTGCGAGGCGCGGGCTCGGAGGTGAGGGCCTCGTATCGTGCGGCGTCCGGACTCCGGCTCGCGACCGGCCTGGACGTCGCCCATCTGGGCGTGCGGAGCAGCCAACTCGCCGAAGGGACGGGGATCGTCCGGCGCACGGACGTCGGCGCGTGGCTCTCCGTCTCGCGGGAGATCCCGTCCGGAGTCTTCCTGTCCGCGACGGCACGCCTCGACCGCTCGGGGCTTCCTGCACGTCTGTACGCCAGTCACGACCTGGGCGTCGGATGGGCCGGGGGGTCGGGCGCGCGGCTTCGCCTCGCGCACCGCAGCTCGTTCAGCCCACCGACGCTCGGCGACCAGTTCTTCCGCGAAGGCGTGGGCGTCGAGCCGAACCCGGACCTCCGGGCCGAGCGCGTCCCCTCGGAGTGGGCTGCCTCACTGGGGTGGGAGGGTGAGCTCGGCGGGCTCGTGTTCGAGGCGGAGACCGAGGCGTATCTGGGCGACATCCAGGGGATGATCGTCTGGCTTCCCGACTTCCGCTTCGTCTGGAGCCCGCGGAACCACGACGTGCGACGCCGGGGCCTCGAGTTGTCGGCTCGCGCTCGGCAGGTGGGCTCCGGATGGGACCTTCGCGGGCACGCCGCGTGGAACCGCACGACGTACGACCGCCCGGGGCTCGACGACGCCCAGGTGGTCTACCGACCGGAGCTGTCGGGCGGCGCGGTGGTGTCGTGGTCGGGCGCGGGCTGGAGTGCGTCGCTCGCGACCCAACTGGTCGGCGCCCGCTACCCGGTGCCCAACCGGGTCAACCGCCTCCCTCCCTTCTGGACCACAGACGCCTCTCTGTCACGGCGCTGGGACACTTCGCTCGGGCCGCTCGCGATCGGCCTCTCGGTGGACCGCGTCTTCGACAACGACGACTCACTGATCTTCGCCTTCCCCGAGCCCGGACGGACCGTCCGGCTCTCCGCGCGACTCGGAGGCTGAGCCCGCGCGGACTCTTCCCCAAGGAGTCTTTCCATGCATCGCCAGAACAAGCTACTCGCCCTCCTCATCGTCGCGATCTCGCTCGTGTCGTTGCCGGCCTGCTCGGACGATCCGATCGGCCCCGACGTCTCGGCACGTGAGGTCGGGGTGGTGGTGACGAGCACCGACCTCGCGCTGACGGTCTTCGACGTGGACGACCCGGATGTGTCCGAGACCGTGGGCCTCGGCGCCGACGGCAGCCCGGTCGGCTTCGCCATGCGTGGCCGATATGCCGCGGTGCCCATGGGCATCGTGCCGGCCGTCGCGGTGGTCGACCTCGACGATGCGGCCCTGGTGCGGACCGTCGCTCTCCCGGAGGGGTCGGGCGCGACCGGTATCGCGTTCCTCAACGACTCGATCGCGTTGGTCGCGAACCCCGACCTGGGATCCGTGACGCCGGTCAACGTAATCGCCGGGACCGCGGGTGCCGAGATCGATGTCGGGCGGTATCCGCAGGACGTGGTCGTTCAGGGCGGGCGCGCGTATGTGGTGAACGCGGAGCTCGAGAGCTTCCAGCCAGCGGGCCCCTCGACCATCACGGTCCTCGACGCCGTCTCGCTCGCCGTGCTCGACACCATCGAGCTGAGCGGCCAGAACGCGGCGAGAGGGGCGCTGGGGCCGGACGGGCGTCTGTACGTCATCCAGTCGGGGAGCTTCGGTGCGGACGACGGCGCGCTTTCCGTCGTGGACCTCGGCACGGGGGCGGAGGTCGACTTCGTGGAGGGCTTCGGCGGGTTCCCCGGGTCGATCGCGGTCGATGACGCCGGGCTGGTGTACGTCGGCGGCTTCGGCGTCGGGATGCTCGTGTGGGACTCGGCGACGGAGACGTTCGTGCGGGGTCTCGACGATCCGGTCACGCCCGGGGGCGTGGCGAGCACGTCCGGCATCGGCTTCGACGCGGCGGGCCGGGTCTACGCCCTCGAGCCCGACTGTCAGAATCCGGCCGTGGCGCATCGGCTGACTCCGATCTTCGAGTCGGAGCTGGAGATTCCCGTGGGCATCTGTCCGATCGCGATCGCGTTCACGGAGGTGCAGGACGAGGGGTGAGGCCAATCGGCGCGGTCCCTCTGGCCATGACTGCCTCCGGGGGCGAGGATACGCGGACTCCACCGTCCTCCCAGGAAGCGCGACGACATGGCTTTTCAGCTCGAGTCCGTGAGCGCCCAGGTCGACACGCTGGTCGTCACGGACGGCCTCGTGTACGGCATGACGCCCGAGACGCAGTCCAAGGTGCTCGCGTCGGCCCTGTTGATCGCCGCGCTGATCGTCGGCCGCCGGATCCTGCTGACGATCGTGGACCGGCGCATCGAGGACGGCGCGCTCGTGTACCGGTGGTCCAAGGCGTCGGCGTATGCCGCGTTCGTGATCGGGGTGCTCGTGATCGTGCAGGTCTGGTTCACGGCGATCCGGTCGCTCGGGACCTTCCTCGGTCTGGTCTCGGCGGGTCTCGCGATCGCGCTCAAAGACCTCATCGCCGACATCGCGGGATGGGTGTTCATCCTCTGGCGGAAGCCGTTCGAGCTCGGCGACCGCATCCAGCTGGGCCGGGAGGCCGGTGACGTCGTCGACATCAGGGTGTTCGCGTTCACGATCATGGAGATCGGCAACTGGGTCGCGGCGGACCAGAGCACGGGCCGGATGATCCACGTTCCGAACGCGCGCGTCTTCACAGAGCCGTTGGCGAACTACACGGCCGGCTTCCCGTTCCTGTGGAACGAGCTCCCGGTGCTGGTCACCTTCGAGAGCGACTGGCGCCGGGCCAAGCGGATCCTGGAGGAGGTCGCCGTGGCCGAGACCGAGGGTGTGAGCCAGGAAGCGGAGCGGACGCTGAAGCGGACGTCGAAGCGCTTCCTGATCCATTACAGTCGCTTCACGCCGGCGGTCTACACGTCCGTGTTGGACAGCGGCGTTCTGCTGACCATACGTCACCTCTGTCACCCGAGGCAGCGGCGCGGCACGTCCCAGGCCATGTGGGAGCGCATCCTGGACGCGTTCCACGACGAGGACGGCATCGACTTCGCCTACCCGACCCAACGGGTGTATATCAACCCGCTCGAGGGGAAGCCCGGGGCGCGGGCGCTCTGGCGACCCCCGACCGATGCGGGCTGAGCCGTCGCACGCACGTCGCATCGACCCACAGCAACCCTACCACAGCACGGAGCACCCGATGTCCCCAAGATGCTCACGCACGCTCTCGTTCCTGACCGTCTCGCTCGTCGTCGTGACAGGGTGCTCGGGCGTGACCAACGATCCCATGCCCCGGCCGATCGAGGCGGAGGACGGTGTGATCGTGGTCGGCTACGAGGAGTTCGCTTCGCTCCCCGAGGCCTCCGGCTCGACGGCCCGGCCGATGCTGCTCGTCGATGAGCCCGGCACCGGGCGGATGTTCGTGAACGACATGTGGGGACCGCTCCACGTCGTGGGCTACGACGGCACGGTGACCGAGTACCTGAATGTGGACGCCGACCGGTGGGGTATGCCCGTCGACGCGTCCGGGCGTGAGCGAGGTTTCCAGAGCTTCGCCCTGCACCCGGACTTCGGCCGCGAGGGCGCTCCGGGCTTCGGCAAGCTCTACACCTGGTTCGACACCGAGGATGTTTCGCCGGCCGCGGACTTCCGGCCCGGTGGGGAGGACGGGCCGCACCACACGGTGCTTCTCGAGTGGACCGCGGAAGACCCCACCGCTTCGAGGTACGACGGTGGGCCGCCCCGGGAGCTCCTCCGGATCGAGCAGCCGTTCGGGAACCACAACGCCGGTCACCTGGCGTTCAATCCGCTCGCGTCCCCGGGCGATGCCGACTTCGGCATGCTTTACGTCGGTGTGGCGGACGGGGGGAGCGGCGGTGATCCCCTCGCGCTGGCGCAGAATCCGGCCAGCCCGTTCGGGAAGATCCTCCGTATCGACCCGCTCGGCTCGGACGGGTCGACGGGCGCGTACGGCATCCCCTCCGACAATCCGTTCGCGGGATCGGACGACGGAACGCTCCCCGAGATCTACGCTTCCGGCCTCCGCAATCCCCAGCGATTCGGCTGGGACGCGGCGAACGGGAATCTCTTCGTCGCCGATATCGGACAGAACGCCGTCGAGGAGCTGAGCCCCGTTCCGGCCGGAGGGGACCTCGGTTGGAACCGCTGGGAGGGAAGTTACCGGTTCGTGAGCCGGTCGGGCGTCGACCCGCGGGACCCACGTTCCGAGGAAGGCGTCATCTTCCCGGTCGCCGAGTTCGATCAGGACGACCCGTTGTTCGGGTCCCGCGTGGCCGTCACCGGCGTGGTCGTTCCCCGCACGGACCGCATCCCGCAGCTCCGTGGACGGCTTCTCTTCGGAGACATGGTGAGTGGAGAGATCTTCCACGTATCCGCTGACGATCTGCCCGACGGCGGCCAGGACGAGATCCGGCGCGTGCTGTTGAGGGAGGATGGTGAGCCCGCGACTTTCCTCGAGGTCATGCGGGCCCGGGCCGCACGGATGGACCGGGAGTCGCCCGAGCGCACCGACCTGCGCTTCGGGGAGGGTCCGGAAGGGCGCCTGTTCCTCCTGAACAAGCACGACGGAGTCATTCGCGAGCTGGTTCCGTAAACGGGGCGGGCCCCGGACCCTGCGGTCCGCACGCGGGCTCACCACGGAGCCAGCAGCACCAGGATCTCGGGCTCCGGGTTGTTCGCTGCGAGCACGATGCGGTCCTCCCAGACCGCGACGTATCCGGTGCGAGGCAGGCGAACGGTGTCGATATACGACCGGGTGGCGAGATCGTATCGCTCCAGGAGGCGGCCGGCGTCCGGACCTTCCCCGGCGAACACGAGGTACAGCACGCCATCGTCGGTGTCGACGGAGATAGCGGATTCTCTGCGTTCCGTCAGGCCGGTGGTCGTGGTGGTCGTGTTCCCGTCCACGCTCACGGTCCGCTGGATACCGGGGAAGCGAACGAGCTCCGGATATCGGATCCTGGGCCCGTCCGGCCGAACACCGCGCATGGGGAAGAATCCGTCGCCCATGGAGAACGCGTAGAGCCATCCGCCGAGCGTGTCGGTCCGCGCGACGTACCCTTGCAGCGCCATCGAGAACGCCCCGTCCGCGTCGTCGACCGTGATGGCGGCTCCGCCCGTCGCCGTTCCGGTGACGTCGACGGCCCACGGAACCAACTCCTGCTCGCTGACCACGAAGTAGAAGACCGACCCGTCGTGGTTGACGCCGAAGCTGGGCGAGGCCGCGGGAAGACCACCGAGAGGTACCTCCTCGACGAGGACGCCGTCCCGGTCGAAGCCGGACACCCGGACAGTCTCGACGTCGAGGGCCCAGAGCGTCCCCAGGTCGTCGACGTCGAGGTCCCGCACGTTCCCGAACTCACCCGGGCCGCCACCTCGGCGGCCTATGTAGCCCCGGAGCGACCCGTCCCAGGCGAACCGAGCCACGCGCGCCCCGTACGGATCGACGACGAAGAAGCCGTCCTTCCCGGCGGCTGGAGACCACACGCTGTAGAGCAGTGTGTCCGCAAGGCCCGAGCGGACGTGCGCGAGTGTGTCCCACGGCACGTCGAGGACGACCCTCTCCGGACGGGGCAGGTCGTCCTCGGACGGGCGGTCCGTCGGGACGTCGCATCCGAGGAGGCTGGAGCAGGCCAGGAGCGCCAGACAGCCGACCGCGCCGGCTCGACTTTCCGGCCCACGGGCGTCGTGCGGACGGGCGCCGGACCTGGTCCGATACCAGAGCATCGCGGCCAGGAACGCCAGCAGAACGAGGGGGAGCTGTAGCGTCTCTCGACGCTCGTCGTGGATCGTCAGCCCCCGTCCGTCGAGGGCGACCGAGCGTTCGACGACGGCGAACGGAGTCCGCAGGAACGACCGGAACTCGTCCGCCGGTTGGCCGGCCTCGGCATCGCGAGGGGCGGAGATCGTGGTCGTGGTGCCGAGCGGCAGACCCCACATGCCGATCAGGAGCGCCGCCAGGGCGCCCAGCCCCCAGAGTCCCCGACGTGCTCGCCGGCCCATGGAGCGAGGGAGGGGCGGCGGGCGTCGTACGAGCTCGAAGGCGATACCGATCCAGGTCGCGACCGCGAGCAGGTTCAACATCAAGGCGAGTCGACCCATGGTTCATCTCCTGGCTGGTATGTCGAGCCGATTCGTGGGGGTCGTTGCGGCTATACTGGGAAACAACTCGGCCGCGCGCATCATGCGGGGGCCCAGCCCCCGCGGTTCGAAGGTGTCCGCGAGCAGCACGGCGCCGGTCCCGTCGAGCAGGATGAGCGCCGGCGTTCCCGGAATCCCGGCCCTGAGCACGGCGCGCGCCGCGACGCGGGTGTCGGCCTTTCCGAGGCGTGGAAGCGTCGCCAGAGGGTCGGGAAGGGCGCCGGGACCGTCACGGAGGACGCCGACCGAGACCGGGAGCTCCGGGTTTTCGCCGCTCGCTACCCGTTGGGCCAGCCACCGCGCCATGGCGGCCGTCCGGTCCGGACAGTCACCCGGCTGCACGAGGAGAACGGCCGACGGACGGTCGATTCCGCCGACGATGTCGGGAGCCGCCGCGGCCGCTTCATGCCAACGAAGCGCGGAGAGCATGAGTAGCATGCACGCCGATGCCAGCATCGTGTTCTTGAGGGGGGAGTCGAGCATCAGGATGTCCTCCATGCGAGGAGTGTTCGGACGGGCCGCGAGACAGGCACGATCGGCTGGGTGGGCCGGAGGCGTGGTTGGGAAGAAGAGGGGCCCGGGGGACGTCCCCCGGGCCCCTCGTCACGTCAGAACACGTTCCAGTACTGGGTCCGCGTCGAGCACATCTTGAAAAAGATGACGCTGAAGCAGGACTCGTTCTTGAAGCATTCCTGTCCGCCGTAGCCACCGCACTCCGTGGCGGCGACATCGGTGGCGGGAACCGCCATGAAGCTGAGGGCTCCGACCAACAGGAGTCCGGGAACCGAGAGTAGCTTGATCATGATGACCTCCGAGGTTGGGGGGTGTGGCGATGAAGACCTCCGGCCCACCGACCGGTCGAGAAGCTTCACCCGGTCCCCAGCGCGGTCCCATGTCTCGATGGGACTGCTTCGTCACGAACCCCGCTTCAGTCCGCGCTACCCATCCGCAGGGCCAGCAGCACGCCCGCCACGGTGGTCACGATCCCGAGCGTCAGGATGTGATCGATGCCGACGCCCGCGTCGAGGGCGAAGCCGATGAGCACGGGGCTGCCTGCGGCTCCGACGACCCCGAACGACGCGATCATCGCCTTGATGGCGCCCAGATGCCGGACACCGTACAGCTCCGCCCACAGCGACGAGCGCACGGGCTCCGCCAGCCCGATGGTCATGCCGAGCCCCGCCATCATTCCGTATGCCGCCCAGGCGGCGTCGGTCAGTACCGGGAGGAGGAGCGCGAAGGCCATCGGGAGGATGACGAACGGGTACGCCGCGCGGGCGGTCAGACGGTCGATGAGGCGGCCCGCGACCAGCGCGAACGCCACCCGGCTGAGGGCGAAGCCCACGAAGGCGGAGGCAATGAGTGTCACCGACCACCCCTTGATGCCGGCGATGCGCGTCTGGTACAGGAGGATTCCGGTCATCCAGAAGGCCGGCAGCAGCGCCGCGGGCAGCGCGAGGCGAAAGCGGCGATCCCGGAGGACCGCGGCGCGGGTCCAGTCGCCGGAGGAGGGGTCGAGGCCGGTCATCGGCTCGCGCGGGGATGCTCCGAGCCGTCGCGGGTCCACCTCGATGCCGGACCGCTTCAGTGAGGCCATGAACGATGGGAGGAAGACCACCACCGCGACCGCCGCGAACAGCAGCCAGGTCCGCCGCCATCCGAACGCCGGGATGGCCAGGGCGGTGAGGACCGGCAGCACGGCCTCGCCCGCCGGGAATCCCAGGCTGGCGATGGACAGCGCCCGTCCGCGTCTCGCTCCGCCGTAACGGGCCATGACCGTGTAGGCGGTGTGTCCCGACAGCCCCTGCCCGGCGAGGCGAAGTCCGACGAGGGCGACGCCGAGCAGCGCCACGTGCGTCGCGGCGGCGAGCGTGAGCGCCGACGTGACCATGAGGAGCACCACGGCCAGGCTGAAGCGGGTCAGCCGCATGTGGTCGAGTCGCTGCCCCGCCCAGGGGAGGATCATCGCGCTGACCAACGTCGCCCCCGAGTAGAGCGCTCCGAACGTGCCATCCGTGAGGGAGAAGGTCGCCACGAACGACGGAAGGAACAGGGAGATGAGAAAGGTCTGCCCGAAGCTCGAAAACAGGGCGAACGAGACGCCGAAGGTGAGAAGCGGGGGCTCCCCCCGGAACCCGTCGAGAACGCGGGGCATGGTGATGCGCTGGGTGCGTGGGGACGGGGCGGGGATGGCGGGAGCGTGCGCGCACCCCCAACATCGAAGGCCGCGCGTCTCGGTTGAAGGGGCTCGGCCTCGGAACCCGTGGGCGGGCGGCCGGTAGTGGTCCATCCTTCAGCCCGCCAGCCGAGTCCCCTGCGACAGGATTCCGAGCCCGATGACGCGAGACCCCGAGGTCCGATACGAGTCCGGCGGCGTGGCGCTCGAGCTCCAGGTCGGGGACATCGCCACGCAGCGTGGCTTCGACGCCGTGGTGAACGCGGCCAACGCCGAGCTGCGGACCGGAGGAGGGGTGGCCGGCGCGCTCCACCGCGCGGCCGGACCCGGGCTCGCCGAGGAAGGCCGTCCGCTCGCCCCGATTCGTCCGGGCCAGGCCGTCATCACGTCGGGGCACGACCTACCGAATCCCTGGGTGATCCACTGTCTCGGACCCGTGTACGGACGCGATCGGCCCGAGGACGAGCTGCTCGCGTCGTGCTATCGTGGCGCGCTCGAGATCGCGGAGGACCGCGGCCTCGCGTCGGTCTCCTTTCCGGCCATCTCGACCGGGGCCTTCGGATATCCCCTGGAGGAGGCCGCCCGGGTCGCGCTCCGTACCGTCCTCGAGGAGATACCGGGGCTCGACTCCGTCCGCAACATCCGGTTCGTGCTGTACGACGACGGGTCGCTCCGGGTCCACGAACGGATCCTCGCCGACCTTACGGGTGACGACGCTCGAAAGGAGACTCAGCCGTGACCGATACCCCGACCGTGCCACCCGAGGCGTCCGCGCTTCTGCTCGTGGACATCCAACCGGACTTCTGTCCCGGGGGCGCACTCGCCGTGGAGGGAGGCGACGAGATCCTCGGCCCGGTCAACGCGCTCGTGGCGCGGGGGCTCTTCGGGCTGTACGTGGCCACTCAGGACTGGCATCCGGAGGGACACGTCTCGTTCGCCAGCCAGCACGAGGGCCGGGCGCCCTTGGACGCGATCGAGCTCCACGGGCACGAGCAGGTGCTCTGGCCCGACCACTGCGTGCGAGGCACGCCGGGCGCGGCGCTGCACCCGGACATCGACTGGGACCCCGTCTCGGCGATCATACGAAAAGGGAGCGACCCGCAGGTCGATTCGTACTCCGGCTTCCGCAACAACTGGGGCCCCGACGGTGAGCGACCGCCGACCGGTTTGGCGGGATACCTGCGGGAGCGCGGAGTCGAAGAGGTCTTCGTCTGCGGCCTCGCCCGGGACGTCTGCGTGAAGTGGACCGCAGAAGATGCGGTCGCGGCCGGCTTCCGGACGACCTTCCTGTGGGACCTGACCCGGTCGGTCCGGCCCGAGGCCGACGAAGGCGTCCGGAAGGAGCTCGAGAGCATCGGTGTGGTCGTTCTGGAGTCCGGCGACCTTTGAGCGGCCTGCGATTGATCGAGGCCGTCATCCCGATCGCGTCGCTGGACGGCCTCGTCGAGGAGGTCGCCGCCAAGGGGGTCATCGACGTCTGGTCGTACGAAGCGGGTGACGGGCGCGGACTCCTGCGGATCCTGATGGAGGCGGACGGGACGGAGAGCCTCACGGACGAGCTCGCCGACCGCTTCTCGAGCGCAGAGGGATACCGTCTGATGCTGCTGCCGGTCGAGGCTACGTTCCCCGCGGTGGAGAACGACGAGCCCGCGGCGGAGGAGCAGCCGTGGAAGCGCAAGGGGCCCCTGCGGATCAGCCGGGAGGAGCTCCACCAGGACCTGAGCGTGTCCACGCGCATCTCGACGGTGTACCTGACGACGGTCGCGCTCTCGACGCTGGTCGCGGCCGTCGGGCTCATGAGCTCGAGTGTGGCGGTGGTGATCGGCGCCATGGTGATCGCGCCGCTGCTCGGGCCGAACGTGGCCCTCTCGCTCGCGTCCACGCTCGGCGACCTGGACCTGGCCTGGGCCGCGCTCAAGGCGAACCTCGCGGGGGTCGGCGTGGCGTTCGCGCTCTCCGTCATGGTCGGTGTGTTGCTGCCGGTGGACCCGACGGTACCGGAGATCGCCGGTCGCACCGCCGTCGGCCTGGGCGACATCGTTCTGGCGCTCGCGGCGGGGGCCGCCGGCACGCTCGCGTTCACGCAGGGACTTTCGGCGGCGGTGATCGGGGTCATGGTGGCGGTGGCGCTCCTCCCCCCGCTGGTCGCCACGGGGCTCCTCTTCGGGGCCGGCGAGATGACCCTCGCCTACGGCGCGTTCCTGCTCGTCGCCGTCAACATCACCTGCGTGAACCTGGCGGGAGTCGTCACGTTCCTGATGCAGAAGGTGCAGCCGCGCACCTGGTGGGAAACGGAGCGGGCGACCAGGGCCTCGAAGATCGCGGTGGCGTCGTGGATCGGGATGCTGTTACTCCTGATCCTGCTCATCCGGTTGTAGGCACACGGTTCCCCAGGAGACGGTCCATGCCCTCGCTTCCGATGTCCACCGCGCTCCTCGGCGTGGTCCTCGCGACGGGCATGACGGCCGCCGCCGGGCCTTTGGCCGCGCAGCAGGCCGGCGAGACGTGGGACGTGACCGCGGCGCGCGGCCGGAGCTACACGGTCGACTTCACGACCGACGAGGGGACGTGGATGTCGCTGGACGTCTCGCCGGACGGCCGGTGGATCGTCTTCGACCTGCTCGGGCACGTGTACCGGGTCGCCTCCGACGGCGGGCAGGCCGAGTCGCTCACCCAGGCGAGCGGCGCCGCCGTCAACGTGCATCCCCGGTATTCTCCGGACGGCTCCCGCATCGTCTTCGTCTCCGACCGCGGGGGTCAGAGCAACCCGTGGGTCATGGGCGCGGACGGCTCCGACCCGAGGCCCGTCTTCCTCGACCTCGACACCCGCGTGGTCGAGCCCACGTGGATGCCGGACGGCCGTCGGGTGGTGCTGCGCCAGCAGGCGTTGGCCGGGTCCACCCGGGGATCGGGGATCCACGTGTACGACGTCCCGGATGCGCCTGGGCCGTCGACGGGTGACGCCGTCGGGCGCCCGAACGCCCCGGATCCGACCGACGTGACCGGTCGGCGGCTCCTTCCCCCCTCCGAGCGCGCCGCCTGGCCGAGCGTATCGAGCGGCGGGCGCTACCTGTACTACCACGTGTCCACGGGCGCGGCCGACATGCTCAAGGGGGCGTATCAGTTGCGGCGACTCGAGCTGGAGACGGGGCGGGTGTCCGAGATCACCACCGGAGTCGACCAGGCTCAGTACCGGGGGTCGAGCGGGAGCGCCATCGCCCCCGAGGTCTCGCCCGATGGTCGGTGGCTCGCGTTCGCTCGACGGATCCCCGACGGGACCATCTCCTGGCGCGGCCTGACGGTCGGCCCCAGGACGGCGCTCTTCCTGCGCGACCTGGAGTCGGGCACGGAGCGTATCCTCATGGATCCCATCGAGCTGGACATGGGCGAAGGGATCAAGACGCTGCGCGTGCTCCCCGGATACGCGTGGTCCGGGGACGGCCGCTCGATCGTGGTGACGCAGGGGGGGCGGATCCGGCGGGTCGACGTCGCGACCGGTGAGGTCGAGACCGTGCCGTTCAGCGCCCGCGTCGAGCGTGAGGTGTCGGAGCAGGCCCGTCCGGATTTCCGCCTCTCGGACGGGCCGGTCGAGGTGCGCTTCACCCGGTGGCAGGCGGCCTCTCCGGACGGCTCGAGGCTCCTGTTCCAGGCGGTGGGCCGGCTCTGGGTGATGGACCTACCGGACGGCACGCCGCGTCGCTTGACGTCCGACGCCTTCGAGCCGCTCGAGTACTCCGGCGCCTGGTCGCCGGACGGCCGCTCGGTCGCCTTCACGTCGTGGGAAGACGAGGAGCGCGGCCACGTGTGGCGGGTGCGCGTGGACGGGTCGGGCGGAGCCGGCGGCGCCCCGGTCGGGGCCGCGCCGGAGCGACTGACCGGATCCGCGGGCGAGTACCTCAACCCGGTCTGGTCGCCCGACGGCGGGTCGCTGGTGGTGACCCGTGGATCCGGAGCCACGGCGCGTGGCCGCAGCTGGGCGAACAACCCGTGGTACGAGCTCGTCGCGCTGCCGCTCGACGGAGGTGAGCCCACGGTCGTCGCGCGGGCGAGCACCCGGCACGACGGGGGCGCGCAGGCGGGTGGCCGCAGGCAGATCGTGCGGGCCGCGTTCGGACCCGAGGGCCGGGTCTTCTATCCCGAGGAGGCACCGCCCGATTCCTCTGCGCGCCCGACCGCCTTCGTCTCCGTCCTGCCCGACGGCACGGACCGCCGCGAGCACATGCTGTTCCCCTACGCCGACGAGGTGGTACCCTCTCCCGATGGCGCCTGGGTCGCGTTCGCCGAGGGACTCAACGTCTACGTGGCCCCGATGAGCGGCGCGACGGTCGACGCCGCGCCCGGTGCCGGGCTCCCCACGGTCGACCGCCGCTCGACCGGGGTCCGGCCCGTGACGCTCGAGGGCGGCATCCACCCGCGCTGGACCGATGCGGGCGTGCTGGAGGTGTCGAGCGGGCGGCGCCACCTGCGCTACGACCCGGCCACCGAGCGGACGGACACGTTCGACATCCGGCTCGAGGTGCCGCGGGCCATCGGACGCGGGACCGTGGCGCTGACGAACGCGCGGATCCTCCCGATGGACGGGGCCGACCCCATCGAGCGGGGCCACGTGGTGGTGCGCGACGGCCGGATCGCCTGTGTCGGCGCGTGCGAGACGGGCGGCGTGGACCGGGTCATCGACGCCACGGGCACCACCATCATCCCCGGCATCGTGGACCCTCACGCCCACCATCACAGGGAGCATTCGGGCGTCCTGCCGCGCAAGAACTTCGAGGCGGCCGTCTATCTCGCCTACGGCGTGACGACCACCATGGACCCCATCGGCTGGTCGCCCGCGGTCTTCCCCGAAGCCGAGATGATCGAGGCGGGCGTCACCATCGGGCCGCGCGTCTTCAGCACGGGGGAGAACCTGTCCGGTGGGGACCGGGCGCGCTCGACCGAGCTCGCCACGTACCAGGACGCGCTGCACGAGATCAACCGCCTCGTGGACTGGGGTGCGGTCGCCGTGAAGCAGTACGGCCAGCCGCTCCGCGAGCAGCGTCAGTGGATCTCCGACATCGGCCGCGATCTCGGCGTGATGGTGACCGGAGAAGGGTCGGATCTGGCGTTCAACGTGAGCACGACGCTGGACGGCCAGACCGGGTTCGAGCATCCGATGAGCTACGTGCCACTCTACGGAGACGCCGCGCGCTTCTTCGGCGAGACGCGCACGGTGTACTCGCCTACGCTGGTCGTGGGGGGCGCCTCGGCGTGGAACGAAGAGTACTTCTGGCAGGCCGAGGACCGGTGGACCGACGAGAAGCAGCGGCGCTGGCTCCCCTGGCGGCACCTGGTGCCCCACACCCGCCGGCGGACGATGCGTCCAGAGACCGACTACACCTACCCGTTCATCGCCCTGGGGATGGCCGATGTGATCGCGAACGGCGGCTACGGCGCGATCGGGTCGCACGGGCAGCATCACGGCATCGGCTCGCACTGGGAAATGTGGATGATCGCCTCGGCCATGTCGCCCATGGAGACGCTTGAGGTCGCCACCATGCACGGGGCGCGATTCCTTGGTATGGACCAGGACCTCGGCTCCCTCGAGCCGGGGAAGATCGGCGATCTCGTCGTGCTCGAGTCGAACCCCCTCGACGATATCCGCAACACCGCGGACATCCGCTGGGTCATGAAGGCCGGTACGCTCTACGAGGCGGATACACTCGACGAGCTCTGGCCGGTCGCGCGACCGTACGGGGCGTATCCGTGGGTGGACGCCGAGATGCTGCGGACGGACGACCGGGCCATACGGCCGGGAGGTTGAGCAGGACCCTCGTCCCCACTTTCGTGACACGCTATAGTGCCGCCGTGGCGAGATCGTTCGTGAATCGAGACGGAGGCGAGGATGATGGTGCGGAGCCTGGGGTGGTTGTCGGTCGTGACGGGTGTGGCGCTCGGCTTCTCGCCGCCGCTGCTCGACGCTCAGGAGCGGGGCGGGCGCGAAGGTGGCGGCGAGCAAGGAGGTCTCCCGCTCGAGGCCGGCCGCACGGTCCCCATCGATCTCACCGAGGGATCCTGGATCTCCGTCGACGTGAGCCCGGACGGCCGGACGCTCGTCTTCGACTACCTCGGCGACCTGTTCACGCTCCCGATCGAGGGCGGTGACGCCACCCAGCTCACCTCCGGGATGGCGTTCGACGCGCAGCCCCGCTTCTCGCCGGACGGGAGCGAAGTCGTGTTCACCTCCGACCGCGACGGGGGTCAGAACATCTGGCGGCTGAGTCTCGACGGCTCCGATACCACCCGGGTATCCGGCGGCGAGGCGAACCGTGCAGAGGCTCCTGACTGGTCGCCCGACGGCCGCTACATCGTGGCGACGTTCGGCGAGGGCAACTTCCGTTTCGGTGGCAACCCCAACCTGCGGCTCTGGCATGTGGACGGCGGGTCCGGGGTGGATCTGTTCGAGGACGACGGGCTCCGGAAGGCGCTGGGTCCGACGTTCGGCCCGGACGGGCGCTGGATCTGGTTCGCCCAGCGGACCGGAGGCGGCGACTGGGACTACAACGCCCAGCTCCCGCTCTACGAGATCCGCGCCTACGACCGTGAGACCGGAGAGGTGCACGACCGGGTCGAGCGCTTCGGCAGCGCGCTCCGCCCGACGCTCTCCCCCGACGGCCGCTGGCTCGTATACGGCACCCGTCACGACGCCGAGACCGGACTGCGCATCCGGGACCTCGAGACCGGCGACGAGCGATGGCTGGCCTACCCGGTCCAGCACGACGACCAGGAGTCGCGCGGTACCCTCGACGTGCTGCCGGGGATGTCGTTCACGCCCGACTCACGGCATCTGGTGGCGAGCTACGGAGGGGGGATCTGGCGCATTCCCGTGGATGGCGGGTCGGCGGAGCCCATTCCCTTCCGGGTCCGCTTCGACCTCGCCATCGGGCCCGAGGTCGACTTCGACTATCCGATCGAGGACACGGAAACCTTCACCGCCCGCCAGATCCGTGATGCGGTCCCGTCGCCGGACGGTTCGCGGCTGGCCTTCACCGTGCTCGACCGCCTCTACGTCTCGGACGTCGATGGCAGCGATCCGCGGCCGCTGGCCCCCATGCCCGGGGCGCAGCAGCACATGCCGACCTGGTCGCCCGACGGGCGCGACGTGGCCTTCGTCACGTGGGAGGGCGACGCAGGGCACCTGTACCGGGTCTCCGCGGATGGCGGGCAGCCGCAGAGGCTGTCCGACCGGCCGGCCTTCTACAGCCGGCCGGCCTGGGCGCCGTCCGGCGACAGGATCGTCGTGCTGAGGGGACACGCCCGGGCGTTCGTCGAGAACCCGGCGCAGGGAGCCGGGAGCGTGGACGACGAGCTCGTCTGGATCCCGTCCGGTGGCGGGCAGGCGACCGTGGTCATGCCGCTCGGCGACCGGAGCCTGCCCCACTTCACCGGAGACGGCGAGCGCATCCATCTCTTCCGCTCGCCCGACCAGCTGGTCTCGGTGCGGTGGGACGGGACGGACGAGAAGGCGCACGTCCGGGTTCGCGGAGAGCGCTCTCCGGGACAGGAGGACGCCCAGACGCCGTCCGCCATCGTCATGGCGCCGCAGGGCGATCAGGCGCTCGCGCACGTGCTGAACCACGTGTACACGGTCACCGTGCCCGAGGTGGGATCCGCACCGACCATCCAACTCGGAAATCCGGCGAACGCCGCCTTCCCGGCGCGTAAGCTGTCGGAGTTCGGCGGGGAGTTCCCGGCGTGGAGCGCCGACGGCCGCAGCGTCCACTGGTCCCTCGGCAACGCGCACTTCGTCTACGACCTCGACGCGGCCGAAGCATACGAGGACAGCGTCGAAGCCGCGGGCGGCCCGGAGGAGGCGGAGCCGGACGAGGAGGAAGAGGAAGAGGGCGACGAGACGAGCGAGGGCGACGGCTACCGGGCGTCCGAGGTACGCGTCGCCGTCCAGATCGCGCGCGACGTCCCTCGCGGCACGGTGGTGCTTCGGGGCGCACGGGTCATCACGATGCGTGACGACGAGGTCATCGAGAACGCCGACGTGGTGGTGCGGGACAACCGGATCGTGGCGGTCGGAGCGCAGGGCGACGTCTCCGTGCCGGACGACGCACGAGTCATCGACGTGTCCGGCCGCACCATCGTGCCCGGCTTCGTCGACACGCACGCCCACCTGCGGCCGTCGTTCGACGTGCACCGCTCCGACGCGTGGCCCTACTTCGCGAACCTGGCCTACGGCGTGACCACCACGCGGGACCCGCAGACCAGCAGCACCGACGTGCTCACCTACGAAGACAGGGTGCGGGCCGGCGAGATCGTCGGCCCCAGGATCTACTCGACGGGCCCGGGCGTCTTCTTCCAGTTCAACATCGATTCGCTCGAGGAAGCCCGCGATCTCATGCGGCGCTACTCGGAGTACTTCGACACCAAGACGCTGAAGATGTACGTGGCCGGCACACGCGAGCAGCGCCAATGGATCATCCAGGCGGCGCGCGAGCAGCGGATCATGCCGACCACCGAGGGCTCGCTGAACCTCAAGCAGAACCTCACCGAGACCATCGACGGGTATCCGGGGCTCGAGCATTCGATTCCGGTCTATCCGGTCTTCGCGGATTACGTGCGGCTCTTCGTGGAGAGCGGCCGCGTGTACACGCCCACCCTGCTCGTGTCGTACGGCGGACCCTGGGCGGAGAACTACTTCTACACGCGCGAGAATCCGCACGACGACGAAAAGCTCGCCCGCTTCACCCCGCACAGCGTTCTCGACCGGGCGACGCGCCGGCGGGGCGGGGGCGCCAGCCCCGGTCCGGCAGGGTGGTTCATGGACGAGGAGCACGTGTTCCAGGATCACGCGCGCTTCGTGGCCGACCTCGTCGAGGCCGGCGGCAAGGCGGGCGTCGGTAGCCACGGGCAGCTGCAGGGGCTGGGCTACCACTGGGAGTTGTGGGCCATGCAGTCGGGAGGCCTCGACGAGCACGACGCGCTGCGGGTGGCGACCATCTTCGGGGCCGAAGCCATCGGGCTCGACACGGATCTGGGCTCCATCGAGCCCGGCAAGCTGGCCGACCTCGTCGTGCTGGACCGCGATCCGCTGACGGACATCCGCAACACGAACACGGTCCGCTACGTGATGAAGAACGGACGGCTCTACGAGGGCGACACGCTCGCCGAGATCCATCCAACCACGCGTGAGCTGCCGCGGATGTGGTGGTGGGGCGACGAGCCCGAGGGGGTGCCGGGGGTCGGGGGAGGGCGGTAGAGGCGGCGGGCGGGGGGTGGCCCACTCGGTCTGCCTCATCGTAGTCTAACGGCTCAGCGTTGAGCACCCGCACTCGATGGAGACCCCGTGGGCCCGTACCTTCACACCCCCTCCACCTCCGCTCGCGCGGTCGCTCCGGGCGCACCGCCTTCTGCGAGCGTCGCGGCGCGTTCCATGAGTCCGGCGCGGCTCGCCGTGAGCGTCGCGCTGGTCACCGCGACACTCACCCTGCCCGGCGGCGCCTCGGCGCAGGAGCCTCTGGCGTGGGGCGGGCCCGAGTTGGAGTTCCACACCTTCTCGATCGTGGCCATCGACCCGCGGACCGGCGAGTCGGGCGTGGCCGTCACCACCCGTCGTCCATGCGTGGGGAACGCGGTTCCCTGGGCGCGGCCCGGCGTGGGCGCGGTCGCGACTCAGGGCGGGACACGCGTCGAGTACGGCCCCGACCTCCTCGGCCTGCTCGAGGAGGGTGTCGCTCCGCGGGAGGCCATGGACCGCGTGGTCGCCGCCGACGAGGGGCGCGAGCGTCGGCAGGTGGGCGTCATCGACATGCGGGGCCGGACCGCCCAGTGGACGGGCTCGGGCCAGTACGGGTCGGAGGAGCAGGGCGACTGGGTCGCGGAGCGGACGGGGATGAACTACGCGGTGCAGGGGAACTCGCTGGTGAGCGTCGAGGTCGTGGACCGGGTCGCCGAGGCGTTCGAGGCCAGCGAGGGCACGCCGCGCCATCTGGCCGATCGGCTCATCGACGCCCTCTACGCCGGCCAGCTGCTGGGCGGCGACGGCCGTCACGGTGACAGCCAGTCGGCCGCGGTGCTGGTGGCCGATCCCAGGGAGGGGATGTCCCGGCGGCCGGACGGCATCACCGTCGACATCAACGTGTGCGAGCACGACACGCCCGTCCGCGAAGTCCGCCGCATCTACGACGCCGTCTCGGAGACCCTCGGGTTCCGTGAGCTGCGCCAGTTCGCGGGGAACGACGTCCTCCAGCTCAAGGTCATCCTGCACGAGCTCGGCTACCTCCGGGCCGGTGCGGACGACCTCGACCTGACGGCGCCCGACGCGGCCGTCTACGGCCTGGACGCCATCGAGGCAATCGACCGCTTCCGCGCCGACCAGGGATGGCAGACCAACGTCTCGGGATACGTGGACGCGCGCACCGTGGAGCGCATGTGGGCTCTACTCGACGAGGCGGGTGAGGGCGACGCCGTGCGGGCCCGCCTGCTCGAGCTCGCACGCGTGTCCCGCTGAGTAGGCTCGTGGACGACGCCTCCAACCTCCCGGTGCAGCTCAACCGATCCGAGCTCGACCGCATCATCCGTCGGGCCGCCGAGCTCCAGTTCCAGGAGAGCTCCGGCGACGACGGTGGAACGCTGTCGGAGGACGAAGTCGTCAGGATCGGCAAGGAGGTCGGGCTCGAGGCATCGCATGTGAGACGGGCGCTCGGCGAGCTCCGGGCCGAGGCGATGGTCCCCGCGCTCCCGGCCGACGGCGGATACCTGCGGAGATGGGTGGGCCCGGCGCACGTCAGGGCAGAGCGGGTCGTCCCCGGCGACGCGGCCGAGGTGGAGGAGCGGGTGGTCCAATGGCTGTCGGGCGCGGAGAGCCTGCACCCCGTACGCCGTAGGGCGGGCGTCTCCTTGTGGGAGCCGGCGGAGGGGTTCGTGGCCCAACTCCAGCGCGGTCTGAAGTGGGGCGGCCAGCGCTACGAGCTGGCCCAGGCCAAGCAGGTGGAGCTATCCGTCCAGAGCCTGGAGGACGGGTACGCCCTGGTCACCCTCACCGTGGACCTGACGAACCAGCGCCTGGAGCAGGGAGGCGGCGCCATCGGGGGCTTCGCCGCCGGTGGGGGAGTGCTGGGCTCGGTACTCACCGTGGCGGTGCTTTCCTTTCCGCCGGCGGCTGCGGTGGCCGCGGGGCTCGCGGGAGCCGCCGTGGGTGGGGCCGGTGGCGCGCTGGTCGGGCGATCCACGTACCAGCAGAAAGCGGAGCGTGTGCGGCTGGCCTCCGAAGGGTTGCTGGACCGTTTGGAGCGTGGGGAGCTGGTGAAACCGCCCAAGCGTCGGCTCTAGCAACGCTCCGCACGGGTGTGGTGGCCTCGGCACCACCCTTGGGGCGCGCCCCCGCCCGTACCGTGGAGCAGGAGCTGCCCTGCGGGCTCGGACTTTCCCACCGCGGCGACAACCCCGCAGTCGTGCTCGTCCTTTGGGGCCATGTCGGTTTTTCCGCCATATATGGCGTCAAGTCACTCAGGCGTCGGAGCGCCCTTCACTGGCGAGTGATTTTTCCGCCGCATAGGGGGGTCAAGTCGCCCGGCCACCATCGTCGGGGCACCGTTGTGCGGGTTGACGCCACCCCCCGCCCGCCGACGCGCCCCCCCGCCCGCCGCCGCGCCCGCCGCCGCGCCCCCCGCCCGCCGCCGCGCCCCCCCGCCCGCCGACGCGCCACCCCGCGCCTCGCGAAGGCATGGTCGCGCGTCCCCCGCCGCGCCCTCCTCGCGCATCTCGAAGGCATGGTCGCGCGCCCCCCGCCAGACCGTGGCGCGCGTCCCAGAAGGGCTGGCTGGTGGCTTGATCGCATGGCGTGGCCGATCGCGGTGGGTTTTTCCGCTTGAGGGGATGAGCGCGTTCTGCGTGCGCTCGGGCCCCGCGGGGCCAACAGCGATCCCCACACGGAAGCGCCCGAATGTCCGCCATCGTTCCTCGTCGGTACTCCATCGTCCGCCTGCTCGCCGTCCTCTTGGTCATCGGGTGCGGCGGCGGCGACAGTCCCACCGATCCCACGGGACCCACGGATCCGGGACCCAACGACCCTGATCCGCCGGCCCCGACGGTGGCCGACGCGCCCACGGCCTCGTCGAGCGAGGTCACGCCGCTGGTGCCGGTCGTCCTGGACGGCCTTCCGGCCGGGCGCACCGACCTCTACGCCGAGCTCGCCGCCCCCGGCGCCTCGGAGCCCGACGCGGAGGGCGATTACGTGCTGCCGCTACTCCCCCGGGACGGGACGGAGTACGCGCTGACGGTGGTCCTGCACCCCGACGGTGGCCCCGATGGCGGGGACTTCGAGGTCCGGGTGCGCGGCGACGACGGGTGGGTCACCGAGCCCCTGGAGCTGACGCTGCTCGCCCTTCCCGAGGCGCCGGGCGCGTTCATCGGTGCGCTCGACGACTTCCAGGACGTGCTGGACGCTCGCTTCGCCGACCTGGGGACCACCCGGGAGGCGGTTCTGGCCGCGGACTGGGCCACGGAGCTGGACGCGTCCCTCTACCCGGTGGCCATCGCCCAGACCATTCTGGACGATCCCACCCACGACCGGGACCTCCGCGACCTCCTGGCAGGAACGTCGTCCCTCACCGAGCTGGTCGGGGCGGATGAGGTCGACGTGGACCTTCTGGACCGCATCGCCGCCGCCGGCGGGATGGACGCGCTGTTCCGGGCCATGGCCGACGCCCTGCCCGCAGCCCCGGCCAGGAGCGCGGAAAGCCCGGTCCCGACGCCGGGAGGCCCCGCGCGTGCCATCTCCATCTCCAGCGCCGTGGAGCTGGACGACGCCATGACCCAGGCGTGGGCCGCCGCGCGGGAGATCGATCCCAACACCGCCACCGGCGAGCTGCTGCAGGCGTACGGTCTGACCCTCGGCGCCCTGGGCCTGGTGACGGGCCCGGGCGGCGCTGCGGTCACCGCCGGGTTGGGCTCCGCGCTCTGGGCCTACCAGACGTATCTCGAGGGGCAGGCGAATCTCCTCCCCAAGCACTTCGTGGATGGCAGCCTGAGCTTCGAACTGGACGTCTCGGTATTCGAAGAAGACCGGCCGGGGCCCGGCACGTGGTCCAACGTCCGGGTGAGCGCCCGGAGCGAGGGGTGGAACCTGGACAAGGTGGTGGCGGATTTCCTGCTCAACCTCGCGGGGAACGCCGACGCCTATACCGCCTGGCTGAAGCGGTTCGAAGACGGGCCTTCGACGTTCATCAAGGACGCTTCGGGGTGGCTCTTCACCACCCAGCTCGGGAACCTCCCCATCGCGGAGAGCGGCTTCGTCGAGATCCCGCCCGAGGTGTGGACCGACATCGACGTCACCGGGGCGCCATGGTCGGAGGGGCGTCTCGCCACCGGCGACGCCGTGGAGATCAGTAGCGCCACGACGCTGGAGCCCATCCGGCCCGGCGAGGCGCTCCTCACCGTGGAGACTGACATCTCGCGCTTCGGGCAGGCCACGCCGGCCTTCCAGCGCCAGGAAGTCACCGTCCTCCCCATCGAGATCGATATCCAGGCCAGCGAGACCACCGTGGAGCCCGGAGCCGTGGTGGAGCTCCAGATCACCGTCTCCAACGCTCTGGACACGGGCCTGGAGTGGACGCTCTCGGCGGGTGCGACCTGGGCCGAGGAGCCCACCGAGATCGGGGAGGGGGTGTGGTCCGCCGCCGTCCAGACGCCGGCCTCGGCGGAGCAGTTCCCCATCCAGGCCACCTTCACCTCCACCGCCACCGGCGGAGCCCGGGACACGCCGGGTGCTCCGGTGCGGAGCGCCACCATCCGCGTCTCCGCGGTGTCGGTCTTCGTTGACCCGCCCACCGCCATCCTGTCCGAAGGGGAGAGCCAGCAGTTCCAGGCCATCGTCCTGGGAGCGGACGACACCGACGTGACGTGGACGGCGCTCGACCCCGACGGCGCTCCGGCGGCCATCGGAGCCAACGGCCTCTTCACCGCCCCGGCCCGGACGGGCAGCTATCTGGTGGTGGCCACCAGCGTGGAGGACCCCACCGCCGAAGGGTACGCCAACGTCACCGTGGCGGGGCAGTGCTACTGGACCATGGACATCCAGGGCCCGTACGGCGGGAGCTGGTCCGGGCCCATCGTGACGCACGTGTACGCCGGCGAGATCTTCGCGGAAAGCGCGTACACCATGACCTTCGTGCAGTCGGAGGAGTCGGACCTCCTGGGCGTGGTCCAGGCCCTCGGGCCGGCGGCTGGGGAGGCCTCGGGATCGTGGACGGCAACCATGAGCTTCTCGCCGTCCGTGGGCGTCCAGTGGACCGCCGGGGACAGCGTCGATCCGCCGTCCAGCGTCTCGTTCAACGTGACGTCCAACGACGGGGAGTTGGTCGTGGGGTCGGCCACCGGCGAGGCGTTCATCCCGATCGGGGGAGGAGAGGTCCATTCGGCGCCGTACCAGCTGTCGTTCCGGAGCCTGAACGGCCTGGGTGACGGGTCGTGCATGCCGTGACGGCGTCATGAAACGGTGGGTCGAGGTCCTCGGCCTGTTCCTGGGGATGGGGATGCCGGCGTGGGCCGGCGCCCAGAGCACGGAGTGGGCCGCCCAGCTCGTGGTGCCCGCGTATCCCAGTCCATACCTGTCGGAGTGGGAGCGGAACCCGCAGAACCTGACGCTGTCGGTGGCGTATTTCGGCGCCCCCGCGATGGAGTACCGCATCGAGGGTGTGGTGCGGGGAAGCGGGGGTGAGTTGGCCAGGGCCACCAGTCCCGTGTTCACCGTGACCGGCGGCCCGGCCAACGAGCTCTACTCCGGCGCCGACCTCCTGGGGTGGGACGTACGGGTGCGGCAGGACCGGGCGGACCAGGTGCTGGGCGCGGGCGTCCTCCCGGAGGACGACTACGAGCTGTGCGCCAGGGTCCTGTCGGAGGCGGGCATCCAGCTCACCGAGGCGTGTACGCTGTTCGCGGTGGCTCTCCCAGCCGCCCCTCAACTCCTGTATCCGCTGGAGCGGCAGGCGGTGAGCGCCTTTCAGCCCGTGTTCCAGTGGACCCCCGTGCAGCTTCCCCCCGAGGTCGGGACCCGCTACCGGGTGAGCATTGTGCCCATGGCCCCCCGGCAGACGGCGGGGACGGCGGTGCGGGCCAACCTCCCGGTCTACGAGGACGTTGTGGACGCGCCCGTCCTCGTCTACCCCGTGGACGCACTGGAGCTGGAAGACGGCGTCCGGTACGCGTGGCGGGTGGAGGCTCTCGACGGGTTGGGAGATGCCGTGGTTCCCGGCGGTCTCTTCTCCGAGACGTGGACGTTCACCGCCAGCACCGCGCGGACATCGGTCCCGTGGGACGAAGGCGAAGGGCGCCTTCCATCGGCCATCGATCTCGTCCCGGGCCTCGCCGAGATCCTGGACCTGGGCGCCCTGGACGTGGAGACCACCGCGTCCGGATGGCGCCTGAACGGACCGGCGTGGATGCGCCTTGGCGGTCCGTTCAACCTCCGGGCCCGGGTTCGCCTGGACGACCTGGAGGTCGACGTGTTCGCGGGCAGCCACGCCGTGCGGGGTGGCGGCGTCGTGGCTCGTCTGGCCGCTCCGCTTCCCGTGGCCGGCGCGCTGCCGGTCCGGGTCACCGAGCTCACCTACGACGCCGCCATGGGTCTCACGGCCCAGGCGGTACTCGTCCGGGCCGACGGGACGGAGATGCCCCTGGAGGGCGATGTGCAGGTCACGGCGGCGGGGCTCTTCGGCACGCTCCGTACAGGGGAAGCCGGGGGCCAGGACCCCGTATGGCGGCTGGGCACGGACCCTGTGGAGCTGTCCCTCACGGACCTGGAGGTGCGCCTTCCCGGCGGCACGGTGACTGCGAGGGGCGACGCCCGCCTTCTGGGCGGGATGGTCGAGTGCCGGGGCATGGCGGCCGCCCTGGACGAAGACGGCGTCTGGACGGTGACGCCCATGTGCATGGGCGTCGGGGATTACGGCCTCGAAGTCGTGGACGGGGCGCCCGGGTCCTCTCGGGCCACGGCCGGTGGCGCCGGGCCCGGCGTGCCCGTGCGCGTGGGGCTGGTCGCAGGCACGCTCTCGGCAAACCTAGTTCAGGGCACGGTTGCCTACGATCTCACCGCCTCCGCCGCCCTCGACCTCGACCCGGGAGCGGCGGACTGCTCCATCCGCTTCGACGTCGCCCTCGATTCGACGACCGGGACCACGGTGGACGGCGTCACGGGTCCGTGTGATGCCACTCGTGCCGCCCTCGATGCGGGTTGGGTACGACTCGGTCTCGGCGGCCTCCGGGTCGCGTCGGTGAGTTACACGCCCGGCCAGGGCTTCGAGATCGAAGCCGACGTCGACCTCGTCCCCACGCTGCCGGCGCTACCCGACCTCGAGCTGCCGACGCTCACCGGGGCCCGTGTCGGCGGGGAGGGCCTCACGTTCCCCGACGGGCTGTTGCCCGGGCTGCAGGCTTCCGTGGACCTGGACGGCTACGGCCTCGCCGCGGCCTCCGTCACCGTGCCCGCCGGAACCATTCCGTGGGCGGCGTGGCGGGACGGATCCCTGGAAGGATTCGGTGTCACCTTCGACGCGGCGCTCGCCCTGCCCGGCCTCCCCGCTACGACGCCGCTCTGTCTCGCGGAGGCCGTGCCCGCCGTGCGGCGGGGCATCATCGCCGCGGGGCTCCTGACCCTCGACGTGACGGCGTCCACGGCCTTCCGGGAAGCGTGCAGGATTCCCCTGGCTCCGGACGCCGTCCCGGGGCTCGCGCTGGAAGCGGAGGCGTTCGTGGGCCCCGTGGTCACCGACCTCTCGGACGGCGTTACCCTCGTGGATGGGCTCGGCGTCACCGGATCGCTCATCCTTCCCGAGGTGTTCTCCTGTCAGGGTGCGTCCCTCCGTCTGGACGGAGCGCTCCGACTGGCTCCCGACGGTCGCCTGGCAGGAGAAAGTGCCGTCTCCGAGGGGGGCTGCGATCTTTCCGTGGGGGGACTCGACCTCGACCTCGCGTCGGGCGAGGTGGATTTCGAGCTCACGTCCGACGGGGCTCGGGGCCGATGGACCGCCGAGGTGGCGGTCCGGACCGTGGACGGCGAGGTGGACTCGCCGACCGTCGACGCCCTGGGCCGGCTCACATTCGATGTCGCCACGGGCGCCATCGCCGACGGCGTTTTGGAGGTGCCCGGGCCACTGGATCTGCGCCTCCCGCAGGAAGATCCGGTGTTCGACTTCCGCCTGGATGGAGCCCGCCTGGATGCCGCCGGCCTCACCATCGACGGCCGGCACGCGCTCCGCTTCCCCGACGGCGCCACCATGGGGGTGACGTTCGACGAGGTTCGGGTGGCCCCCGAAGGCCGGAGCTTCACGGCGGGCCGGGTGCTCTTCGACACCGAGTTCGCGCTGGACGGCGGCGTTGCCGAGGACGGAAGGGTAGCGTGGCGAGCGGTATCCACGGAGATGCCTTTCACGTTGGCCTCGGGCTTCCGGGTAGGCCTGCCGGCTCAGGTGGCGCTCACCCCCTCGGGGCTCGAGGTGGCAGGTGAGGGAGCGGCCCGGGTGGTCTACGCCGGCGAGGATGTCACCGAACTCTCCGGATCGTTCGAAGACGGCTTCGTCCTGGGCCTCGATCCCCTGACCGTGGCCGGGGGATACCTGGATCTGCTACTCCAGGGACGACGGCTGGCGTACGTGGACGACACCGGGTTCCACCCGGACTTCGGCGCCCTCGCCGTGGATCTAGTTCCCGCGCGACTCCCCCTTCCGTCCCTGTCCGTTGCCTATCTGCAGCTCCGGGACGAGGACGGGACGCTTCTCCTGGCGGAAGAGGAGCTGGAGGACGGCGTCCGCATCTACACGCCCGAGGGAACCACGGTGCCCCTTGTGCTGCCGGCCCTGGCCCTGGAGCGGAGCGGAGGGGGTGCACCGGGCGCCGGAGCCCCCGCCGGGCCGGCGGCCTCGGGGATCCCCGCCGAGGGCGACCCGCCCACCGTGGACGTCACCGTGGACTTGGTGGTGGGGCGGGGGTTCGGGCCGGAGGTTCGATCGGGCGTGGTCACCGGACTGGTGGATCCCGTGGAACACCCCGAGCTGGACCTGTCCGCTTCGGGCCTCCCGTTCCGGGTGCGGACCGCCACCTTCGCAGACCCGGACGGCGCGGGGATGCGCTGGCGTCTGGAGGGGGATCCCGTCCTCTTCGGGAGCCCGGTGGAGCAGGGAAGCTCCGCTCTGGAGCTTACCGCCGACAGTCGTCTCCTCGGCGAGGTCGACCTCCCCTATGCTGCTTCCTTGCCCCTGGTCCCGGACAGCGACGTGCTGGTCTTCCAGCACCAGCGCGTCGTCGGGGCCTTCGACGTATCGCTGCCCGACGGAGGTGGTGCATGGTCCATGAGCCTGGAAGGCGACCTGGCTCTGGACCTGGACGGCTCCGGGGGTCTGGCGGTGGCGGCCACCCTCGAGCTGGACCCGTGGGGTGCGCGCTTCACCGAGCTGGACGTCATGGCCGAGGCGCCCCCCGTCTACTTCGACGGAGGTCTCCTCGAACTGGGCGTCTCGGGTCTGCGGCTGCCGGATCTGGGGTGGACCCCGGGTGACGGCTGGGACTTCGAGGCGGTGTTCGACGCCACGCTGCGCTTTCCGGGGCTCGACGGGGTCACCACGGGGCTCATCCCCGACCTCCGCCTGACTCCCGGCGGCTTGGCCTTTCCGTCCCTCGAGCTGGCCGACCTGTCGGGGGGCTTCGACCTGGCGGGCTTTCGCATCGCGCCCCGGGCCCTCCGTCTCCCGGCAGTGGACCTGGACGTCTTCGGCTCGGGGCTGGCCTTCGACTGGGCCCCGTCCTTCGACCTCTCCATCGAGCTGGGCGGCGACGGGACCGACCGGTGGCCGGCGTTGGCGGGCTTCACCTTCTCCGCCCTGGATGTCACCCTGGGCCTGGACGGATTCACCGGCGGTCTCGAGCCGCTCACCCTCCTGAATCCCTTCGCGCTGGAGCTCGGATCCGGTGGTCTGGGAGTCAGCCTGGGCTCCTTCTCCGGTGCGTTCACCGTGGGCGACGGAGGGGCGGGGCTGGATCTCGTTGCCGGTGGCGCGCTCCTGCTCCCCGAAGCGCTGCGGTGCGAGACGGATCCCGCGGCGGAGGTGACGCTCCCCGACGCGTCCCTGCAGCTCTTCGGGAACGGGGGTATGGGCGGACGCTTCGACGACGTCGCCGTGTCGTGCCCGCTCCGCATGGGCCCGCTGGAGCTGGAGCTCACCGACGCCGACCTGGTCTTCGCCTTCGTCGACGACGTCCAGCAGGTGAACCTCTTCACGGACGCCGTCCTCACCCTGGAGGGGGTGACAGGGGGCGGTGGAGCCGGCGGCGCCGGCGGTCCGGGGGGCGAGACCACCGGTACGGTCACGGCCACCGGAAGCCTGGACCTATCCCTCCTCGAGCCCCGGGTTCGGGGCGGCCAGATCGTGGTGGATCAGCCCTTCAGCTGGGGCCTTCCCACCGACGACCCCTTCGTCACCTTCACGGTGTCGTACGCCGAGCTCGACGGCCGGGGCTTCGTCCTGGACGGGAGCGGAGCGGTGGTGGGCGCTGCCGGTGCGGTCGGACCCGACGTCGTCTTCGACGACCTCACCTTCGACCACCGGGGCGAGCTCGTGGCGGGTTCGGCCACGGTGGATGCCGGCCTGGTGCTGGACGCATCCGTGTACGGGTCCGCGTTGGCCTGGACCGTGGCCGAGCCGGGCGCGGACCGCACTGAGGGGGACGGGTTCCGCCTCGCCCTGGGCGCCGCCGCGACCCTCGGCGCCGACGGCCTGGCCCTGAACGGCTCGGCCACCGGCTCGCTCCATTTCGCCGACTCCACCTACGCGGCCCTGGACGTTTCGTTCTCGGACGGCTTCACCCTCACCCCCCGCGCCCCACGGGTGAACGCGGGACGAGCGGACTTCGCGCTCGATGGCACACAGGTCGCCTTCGTGGACAGGCGCGGCTTCTTCCCCGGCGACGTCTTCGGGGTGCTGCCCCTGCCGGAGCGCATCGGCCTCCCCACTGAAGACGTGGCTTATCTGCAGGTGAGGGATCCCGACACCGGGACGTCCCTGGTCACGTCCGCCGTCGTCACGGACGGCGTGCAGATCGCCACCCGGCCCAACGCGCCGGTTTCCCTCGTCCTCCCCGGCGTGCCGGCGCCCACGGGTGGACCCACCGTCCTTCCCGTGACCTTCGACGTGGTCATGAACGGAGGGAGCTACGCGCTGGCGTCCGGCTCCCTGGAAGTGGCCGCGGCGGACGGGGAGGCACTCTTCGACCTGTCAGGCCTGGGCGTGCCTCTCGAGGTCGTGCGGGTGGCCTACGATCCCGCTGAGGCTCCCGGCCCCGTGCTCGATGCCCGGGTGCGGCTGCCGGAGTCGTGGGGTGGCGCCGACGTTCGCTTCCAGGGACTCACCGTGACGGCCCAGGGCCTCGAGGGTGAGGTGGTGGCCGGGACGTTCGCGGCGGCGGAGGCCGGAGGGGCGCCCATCGGGTCGGCGGTGGATCCGGGCGCGGGTATGCCGTTGGCCGATGTGGGCCTGGGTGCCCTCGATCTCACCGTGGACGGGGCCCGGGTGCGCTTCGGAGCGTCGCCGGACGTCACGCTCCAGGGAGGTATCCGCAGCGAGCTCTTCGAGGATGCCGACGGCACCCGACCCCGGCTGGGGTACTCGGCCTCCGTCGACCCCGCCGGTGCGCTTACGTTGCTCGCGGACGTGTCCACCCTACCGAACGGTCGGCTCCCTCTGGGCGTGGGAACGTTCGAGCCCGTTCCGCTCGGGAGTCAGCCGGCCGTCACCGCGGAAGCCTCGGCGGAATCGTTCGCCCTGATCCTGTCCGGTGTCCTCAGGATGCCGGACCTCTCCGAGACCTTCGCTCTCACCGTCCAGGGTCTCCGGGTCGGAACCGATGGCATCGGCCTGCCGTCCGTCTCCCTCACCGGCGCCGAGGGAGCCCAGGAGCTGGAGATCTTCGGTGGCGCCGTCACCCTCCGCGATACCGACGCCGGGCCGGGGCTGGGGTTGGGGCTCGATGGGCGCGTGCTCCTGCTCACCCTGAACGGTGATCTGGACCTCCTGGGCCGCACCGTGGCCTTCGAGGGACTCCGGGTGGGCACCGACGGACGACTGGAGATGGCCGGCGCGAGCCTCCTCGGCGATCCCGTGGCGCTGGTGCCCGGCGCCATCACCCTCACGGCCCTCGCCGTCCGGAACCGTGCGCTGGAGGCCGGGCTCGCCATCGATCTCCCCGCGCCCTTCGACGGTGTGGGCACGCAGACCGCCACGTTCGCGGTGGCCGCGGACGGCACGGTCTCGGGTGGAGGGCGCATCACGCTGCTGGACGAGCCCCAGGGGCTGGGAGGCGAGCGCACCCAGTTCGGGGGATCCTTCGCCACGGCCCATCTCCGCTACCTGGGGGTGCGCCTCGCGCCGGGGACGTCGAGCCCGGGGGCGGTGGAGGCCGTGGGGGACGTGTACCTCGCCGGTGAGGCCGCCAACCGCATCGAGCTGGGGCGGCGCTCCGGAGCCGCGGTGGAGCCGGGACTCTCCATCGGGTTCGACGGAGACGTCGCCTGGGGCGGGGTGACGCTGGCCCGAAGCTTCACCTTCGACCACGACATGTTCCGTCTCACGGTGGCCCAGGTGACGGCCACCCCCAGCGACGGTGGGCTGGGCCTGGGTCTCGGGGGCAGCCTGGTCGTGGACGTCCCGTCGGTCACCGGCGGCATCGACTTCACGGGCTTCGGCGTGAGTCCGGATCTCGCCCTGAGCACCGACGACGCTTCGGTGAACGGGGGGACGCTGACCATCGCGGGGATCCTGTCTCTCGGACTCTCGGACTTCGTGTACTCCGACGAGCCCACCACCATCTCCGGGGTCCAGGGCGGCGCCGTTCCGACGGGCGGACAGGCCGCGGCGGCGGCGACGGCCACGGACATCGAGGTGGCCTCGGTACTCAGCTTCGGCGGTACCGTGAGCGTGGGGAGCGGCTGCGGTGAAGGCGGCGACTGCCTGTTCAGCGGCGGCGTGGAGCGCTTCCTGTTCTACCGCACGCCGGTGGAGGAGGGAGGGCTCACCCACCTGGTGGTCCGGGGCGCGAATCTGAGCGTCGCCAACGCTCTCTCCATGGAGGCGGACCTCACCTACCGCCAGGTGGGCACCTCCGGCGGCTTCGAGCTCACCGTGGGTGGGCGCGCCGACTTCCAGGCCATGGAGGTCACCGTGGTGGGCGCCCTGGAGCGGGGCGGGGACGCCGACGCATTGCGCGCCGGACTCTTCCTCATCGCCAGCGGACGCATGGAGATCGTGCCGGCGGTGCTGGCCCTCACCGAGGTCGGCGGCGGGTTCTTCTACAACCCCAGACCCGAGTACTGCCAGCTCGTCCGTACCTACTCCGGCGTGGCGGACCTCTCCAGCAATGGGAGCAGCTGCGAGAACAGCGGACGCTTCACCGGCTTCCTGTTCGCCGGCGCCGAGCTCATCGAACGCAACATCGGCCGGGGCCAGGTCCTTCTCACCGTGTCGGAGCGGGGCCTGCAGCTCGACGGGCAGATGGCCCTCCTCTCGCCGGGAAGCCAGCCCATTCCCGAGACGCGCATCCGGGGAACGGTGCACCTGGCCGTGGGCTTCCAGGAGTTCTTCGCCGAAGGCAACATCGATCTCGTCATCGATTACGACCCCCTCCTTACCGTGGGCGGCCCCGACGACCCCACCCGCCTGGGCTTCTACGTATACGGGCCGGACGCCTGGGGTGTCTACGGCGGGCTGTCCATCGAATTCCTCCGGCTCATCCAGGGGAACGCCGAGTTCTTCGTGGGCCCGCCGGGCTTCTTCGTCCAGGGCCACATCCACGCGGGGTTCGACTTCTGGATCGTCAGCGTTGAGGGGACGGCCGACGCCGCGGTCTGGGTGGTGGACGACGGTTGGGGCGCATACCTCGACGTGGGGATCACCGCGGAGATCCTGGGCGGGGCCGTGTCGGGATCGGCACGGCTCCGGGGCGCGCTGGTGAGCCCGCCCCAGGCGCCCGTGCTCCTCTACGCTTCGGCCATCGCAAGGGGTTGCGTCCTCGGACTCTGCGGGTCCGAAGAGATCTGGGCGTCCTTCGAGGGCGGCTCCGTGTCGGGCGGCTTCGGGCGGAACGCCAAGTTCGACCGGGTCATCGGCGAGATGGAGCGCGTGCGGAACCGCTTCGAGGCGGAGCGCGTGGCGTTGCAGGAGAAGATCGAGTCGGCGCAGCTCTTCGCCGGCATGGCCCTGTCTCCCACCGAGCTGGCCGAGATCTACGCGCGCATCCAGGACGAAGGGCTCCGAGGCCGGTTCCTCGCCCTCGTCCAGGAGGAGCGCGCGGCGTACCCGGACGAGATCATCCAGGCGTTCGGGAACTTCGACGCTACGGCTTGGTGGCGGAGTGAGCGCGACCACTATCTGTGGTACACCGACGTGGTAAGCCAGGTGGGGTCACCCGACGACACGCAGACCCCCGCCATCGACAGCTACTACCAGGCTGTGTCCACGGGCGTTCAGAACCTCGAGAACCATCGGTCCATCGTGGAGCTCAAGCTCTCCCAGGCCATGGTCGAGATCGAGACGCTGGAAGCCGCCGTGGATCGGGACGAGATCGGGGCGAACCCCCTCAGGAGCGCCAGCTTCACCGCCCCCCAGACCCTGGACAACGGCGACGGCACGCGCACGCTGGTGTCCGGACCCACCGTGGACTTCGATGCCGCCGCTGCTTCGGAGATGGAGAACGAGCTGCGGGCCCTGCGCACCGCCCATGAGGCCTACGCCCGGGAAGTGGCCCGACGCATCGAGCAGGTGGAAGCCGGGCTGGGCTGGATCGACTATCTCCTCCTTGATACCACGTCCACGGCCCCCCTCGGATTCGTGCGCGACTACGCCTCGGTCCTCCAGGCCGTGAGCGAGCAGTACGCCCGTCACGGGGACCTGCTCCTCCGGCAACAGGACTGGTACCGCGCCCGCTCCGCCGAGCTCGCGGCGCAGCTCTCCATGCAGGTCATACCGGCCCTCCACCGGAAGTCGCAGCTGCTCATGCTGAACGGGAGCGACCCCCAGGGACAGCTCGAAGCGCTCATCGACATCCGGACCGCCGCGCTGGACGACCTTCGGGAAGCGTCCAACCTGTCGGGCACCTTCGACGCCAACGTCCAGAACGCCGAGGCCGCGCCGACGTTGGAGCAGTACAAGGCAGTGGCGGACACCCTGGGCAAGTACCTCTGGTACGACATCGCCCACTACGGCATGCAGGTGGCGGATACCCTCGCCGGCCAGGCGTTCGCCGAGGTGCGGGCCCGCGCGGACGGCGAGCTGCGGGACCGGTGGCGGGAGCACGCCGACATGACCATGGATCTCCATCGGGCCATGGAGGCGCGGGCGGACATCATGGCCGGGCTCTACGAGCTGTACCAGGAGTTCGGCCGCGGTTACCCACAGCAGCCCACGATCCAGCGGGTCACGTCCTTCGACGGAACGGGCAACCCGTTCATGCAGGATGCCCTTGCCCGGGCGGAGCTCCTTCAGTCCGCCATTGCCGTGCACATGCGGGTGGAGGCGCTGGAGGAGCAGTTCCAGGTGCCCACCGTGAACCACGTGGCGGTGGTGAGTCAGAACCTGGGATACATGGCCCGGGAGACCTACTGGTGGGAGGCGTCCCACCCGCGGGGGGTGCACGAGTACCTGTACAACAGCGTGCCCGGCGGGAACGTGGGCGTGCTGGGCGTGCTCGGCATGCAGTCCAACGGCGCGGTGAACGTCCGGGAGAACTACATCCTCACGCCGGGTCGCGGTACCACCACCCAGGACCGCACGCTTCGCGTGGCGGCGCGGGGAGGTGCGGGCTACGTGGGGTACGGGCGGGCGTCGTACCAGACGCGCTTCGAGGGGGGCGATGGCGTTCAGCCCGTGGGGCAGGGGCAGGGTTGGGGCGCCACCGTGGACGCCTCCCCACCCACGGCTCCCACCGTCCGGATAGGCGCACACGCTTCGACCACACGCCCCCGCTGGGTGGCCAGCACGAGCCAGATCGACTCGGTGCGGTGGTCGGCCCTCGACCTGGAAAGCGGCATCGGCGGTTACGCCTATGCGGTGGGTACCGATACGGACACCACGGCCGTGCGCGGATGGACGGACGTGGGAGGTCGCTCCACCATGGTCCTTCGAGAACTGGAGTTGTCCACCACCGGGCCGGAGTACCGCATCTGGGCGCGGGCCCGGAACGGCGAGGGCCTGACCGGCCCGGCGGGGCGTTCGGCACCCATCCGCGTGGATGTGGTGCCGCCCACGTTCCCCGATACGGCCAGCATCGGGGTGCCGATCCACGCCCTCGTGGCGAGCCCGTTCACGTTCCTGACGCTCGGAGGTAGCGGGCAGCCCTCGGATCCGGTGCTGGCCGCCGCCGCGCCGGCGTGCGCGCCCCCGTCCCTTCGTGGGAGCCTCGTGTCGGGCACCACGTCACCCAGCGAGATACCGGCCCCGGCGACGCCGGCCATGACCTTCCGCCTCCCTCGAGCGGAGGACGCGGAGAGTGGTGTCGCCGGATACGCATGGCGTGTCGGGACGGAGCCGGCCCTCTCCTACCAGGGCGCGGGGTGGACCTACGTGTCGGGGACGCCGGATACGCTGCGGGTGAGCGGCGCCCCACTGAACTACCAGGATCCCTTCTACTTCTCCCTGGTGGCGGTGGACGCCGTGGGGCACACGACGGAGCCCCTCCACTACGGTCCCTTCCTCGTGGCCGATCCCACCGCGCCGGTGGCGCCCACCTTCTGCGTGGGCACGGGGAACGCGCCGGATCGCCTCGTTCTGAGCGTGCGCGACCCCGGCTCGGACCCCGAGACGGGCCTGGCGTCGTGGGACTTCCGCATCCGCCGGGAGGACGGCTCCGTCGTACGGGACTGGCCGGCCGCGCCGGATCGGGAGAGCCTGGCGTCCGGTGACGCGGTGGGAACCGGAGCGCTCCCTCTCCAGGACGGCGACCGGGTCTATGCCGAGCTCCGTGCTCGCAACGGGCGGGGAGGGGTGGCGGTGGCGGCCTCCGGGCCCCTCACCATCGACCTGACCCCCCCGGCCGCGCCCGTGATTCGCGGCGCCACGGCCCGGCGGAGCGGGTCCTACACCATCGTCACGGTGGACCACCGCACGGACGCCGAGGCCGGGCTGACGCATCACTGGACCCTGGTGCCGGAGTCCGGACGAGTGACGCAGGGAACCCTCCCGGGCACCGGCGGGGCGTTCCTGGTGCGGGACATTCCGATGCAGACACGGGTCGGTACGTCCCTCGTGCCGGGGCCCTACACCCTGGTGCTGGTCTCGAGAACGGCCACGGGGCTCACCAGCGCCGAGGCCACCGTTCCGGTGGTCGTGCCATGAGGGTCGGCCTCGGTGGTCTCCTGCTGGTCGTGGTCGAGGCGGCGGCCCTGGCGGGCGTGGCGCCCGCCGCCGCTCAGGTGGCGCCCACGTCCGCCGACGTCCAGATGGCGCCCCCGCTCTGGCTCGTCGCCCACGGGGATTCGGTGACGGTGCAGCTATCGCGTGTCCCGGAGGTCTTCGACGGATTCCATCTGTACCGGGGTGCGACGGACGGGACCCTGACGCGGATCACCGAAAGCCCGGTGACGCCGGCCGTCGGAGTCGACGCGGTTCTGGCGGCGTTGGGGGGAGATGCTCCGCTCCTCGAGGACCTGACGCGTTCGGCCACGCCCGTGCAGATGGCTCGACGCCTCACCGTCGATCCCGTGACCTCGGCCGTGTACAGCTACCTCTTCCCCTCCGTCGCCCACGCCCTGGGGCGTCGCTTCGTGGATGCGGCCGCGTCCGGCGCCGGACCGCTCCGGTATCGCGTGGCCTTCGTCGACGTCCAGGGCGAAGAGACGGGGGAAGCCGTGGAGGGGAGCGTAGAGCTCAGCGACGTGCTTCCGGGGGCGCCCACCGACCTGACGGGCGAGGCCGGCCCCGGGGGCGTCACCCTGGAGTGGCGGTATCCGCGGTATACCGGCGAGGCTCAGGATTTCGTCGTGGGCTTCCACGTCTACCGCCGGGGGGACACCGCACCGGAAGGGGCCCCGGAGAGCGCAGGATACGTGCGCATGACGGACGCCCCGGTGGCACGGAACGATCTCGCGGACCCCACCTGGGCCGATGCCGGGGCCCGTACCGGAGCGGCGTACACGTACGACGTCCGCGCGGTGGATCTTCTCGGGCGGGAAGGTCCAGCGTCGCAGCCCGTGACCGTGACGCTCACCGACAGCCCTCCGCCGTCGGCGCCCTCCGCTCTCGTGGCCCTTCCGGACGAGGGGAGCGTGCGGCTGGCCTGGCGCATTCCGCCGGAGCTCACCCTGGCCGGGTATCGCGTGGAGCGGTCCCTGGGCCTCGATCTCCCCTACGCGCCGCGCACCGACGCGTTGATCCCGGCGGACGACCCCCGCTGGACCGACGAACAGGTTGTGGGAGGCACCCAATACTTCTACCGCGTGGTGGCGGTGGACGCCGAGGGGCGGGAGAGCGAGCCGGGGAACCCGGTCGCGGCCGTCCCCTTCGACAACGCACCGCCTCTCGCTCCCGCTGCCCTCCGGGCCGAGACCGTCGACGGGGCGGTGCGGCTCGAGTGGACCCCGCCGGAGGGGGACGACGTCCTCGGCTACCACATCTACCGTGGAGAGGGCGAGGGAACGCCCGTCCGCCTGACCTCCGCGCCTTCCGCCGAGCCGATGTTCACGGACCGCGGCTTCGAGGGAAGGGGGTTCGTACCCGGGCGCAGCTATCGCATGAGGGTCACGGCGGTGGACGGGCTTCTCAACGAGTCCGTACCCGCCGAGGTGGAGGTCACCATCCCCGACGACGAGGCGCCCGGACGCCCCACGGGCGTCCACGTCCGCCCGGACGGAGGCAGGGCGCTCGTGGTGCGGTGGAGTCCGGCACCCGACCTCGACGTCGTGCGTTACGTGGTGTACCGAGCGGAGGAGCTCCTCGGCACGGTGCCCGCCACCGGCCCGCTCCGGCTGCGGGACGCCGGCGCCGTTCCGGGCGTGACGCACCCGTATCGCGTGGCGGCGGTGGACGCCGCCGGCAACGAGGGTGCCGCAGCCGAGGTGGCGGGGGTGTTACGGGACGACACCCCGCCCCCGCCACCGGGTTACGTGGAGGCCGCCCTGGTCCCGGAAGGTGTGCTCGTGGCATGGGGGCGCGTGGCCGCCGGGGATCTGGCCGGGTATCGCGTGTACCGTGCGAGCACACCAACCGGGGTGGGGGTCGTGGTGGGCGACCTGGTGCCTCCGGAAGGGGAGCGCCGCCTGACGGATCCCGCCGGGGATGCCGGCTCCTTCTACCGCGTGGTGGCCGTCGACACCTCCGGGAACGAGTCGCGGCCCTCCACGGCCGTGCAGCCGGCGGGGGGCGCATGAGCCGGCTGAACCGTCCGGGTGGCCCGTCCTCCATGGGCGCGGTCCTTCTCCTGGTCGCGGCGCTCGCGCCCATCCCGGCCGGCGCGTTGCAGCGCGTGGCGGACACCGCCCCGGACACCGCTCACGTCCGGCGCCTTCTGCACGATGCCGTGGCGCGTGCGCCGGAGGCGGTCGGTCCCTACCTGGAACTCGCCGCCTTCGAGCTGTCCCAGCGTCGGGAGGGGGTGGCCGAGACGGTCCTGCGCACGGGGCTGGAGGCCGCTTCGCGTCATCCCGATGTCGGCGTCCTGCGGCGTGGGCTCACGGAGCTTCTGGGGAGCCAGGCCCGTTGGGCCGAGGCCCTGGAGGTGGTGGCGGACCCGGAGCTCGAGGCCCGCCTTCGGGTGGGTGCCGCGCGTGCCCACCGCGAGTCCGGCCAGACGACCCGGGCGGAGGCCGACCTTCGGCGAGCGGTGGCCCTGGAGCCCGATTTCCGGGAGGCATGGCTGGAGCTGGCCGCGCTCCTGGCACAGGGCGAGCGCATGGAGGAGGCCCGGGCCGCCGCGGACCGTGGGCTCGAGGCCCACCCCGACGATCCGGAGCTACGGCTGGTTCGCGCCGCCACGCTCCATGGCCCGGAGCACGTCACAGAGACCGTGGCGGCCCTACGCGCCCTTCGGTCCCGCCGGCCGGGCGACGTGGCGCTGGCCCTCTCCCTGGCGGGATACCTGAGTGCGGCGGGGGATCCCACCGCCGCCATGGCCCTCCAGGACACCCTGCTCGCCGATCCGCGCCCCGCCGCGGACGTGTTCCGCCACGTGGGCCGCTTCTGGCTCACCGTGGGAGATGCGGATTCGGCGTCGGTGCACCTGGAGCGGGGCACCCGCGTCCACCCGGACGACGCCACCCTCCACGCCCTGCTGGGCTTCAGCCGGGAGGAGGCGGGTCACCCCGAGGCGCCCGAGGCGTACGGCGCCGCCGTGCGCCTCCTGGAGGGCTCGGGTGCGCGCCGGACCTCGGCGTGGCTCCGACTCCGAGCCGCCCGGGCCGCCGCCGCACGGGGGCGCGGCACCGACGCGCTCTCGTGGATCCGTCCCTTTACCGTGGCCGACCCGCTTCCGGCCGTGCTGCTGAGCGCGGAGCTCGCCCTGGAGCTGGACCGACCCCGCCACGCCCGGACCACGCTGGACGAAGTCGCGCCCCGCTGGTCCGGTGATATCGCCTTCCGGGAGGCGGACGCCCATGTGGCTCTGGCCCTGGGGGACACCACCGGTGCCGTGCGTCGCTACGAGGCGCTGGCCAGGGCGGGGAATGCCACGGCCTTCGTCGCGCTCGGCGGGTTGGCGCGCTCGGGAGTGACCACGAGCGTCGCCGGGGATTCGGCGGCGCTCCGGGCCGCCGTCCGTTCCGGGATCGAAGCCGTGGCCCGGGTGGAAGAAGGAATGGCCGATGCCGGGGCCGAAGGCGGACAGCCCATGGATGGCGCACGCCTCGTGGAAGGTGGGGATCTCGCCGCCGAGTGGGCACGGCGCACCCTCGAGACGCGCCGCAGCGCGCTGGGGCACGTCCTTTTTCGCATGGTCTTCGAGACGGCGTGGGGCCCTGCCGAGCTGGCTCGGCTCCGCGCCGCCTACCCCGGGAGCGTCTATCTCGCGGAGATGGATATCCGGCTGGCGCTCCGTCAGGGCGAGGCCACCCGGGCCCTCCAGGAGGTCGAACGCCTCCTGCGACTTCAGCCCGGGCGCGTGGACCCCCACGTGCTCCACGGCGCCTCCCTGGAGGCCGCCGGCCGAGCCGCGGAGGCGCGGGCGAGCTACGGCCGGGCGTTCGAGATGGATCCCGGAGCCGACACCGCGTTCCAGGGACTCCTGCGTCTCCACCGGAGCGACGGCTCGCTGGACGACCTCCTGGGTCGCGTCCGACGCGTCCGAGCCACCGCGCCGGACGATCGAGTCCTGGTGACCCGGGAGGTGGAAGTGCTCCAGCGCCTGGGCCGGCTGCAGGAAGCCAGGGATCTCGCCTCGCAGCACGGAGGGGGTGCATGACGGCCCTGGCACGGGTGTCCGACGCCGGCCGCGTGTGGGCCGCCTCTATGGTCGTGGCGTGCGCGGTGGCCCTCGCCTGCCCCGTGGCCATCCTGGGCCAGGCGGCCGCTCAGACCCCGGACCCCGAGGCACGTCCGGTGGCGGGCCTTACGCCCGAAGAGGCGGCGCTCCTCGCGGTGCCCGACACGGTAACCGGAAGCACGGGGAGCTTCCTCACCGACGCGGTGCGCTTCGGCGGGCACGCCACGGTGAGCGGTGAGCTCTACCGGGCCGGGGGCATCGAGGCGCGCCGGCCGGGCTCCATCTGGCGCATGAACAGCGGGGCCACCACATCCCTCTTCGGCGGCATGACCCTCCAGGCCGACGTGGTCGCTTCCACCGAGGGCGTCGACTTCCGGCAGGACGTGAACCAGCTGGGCCTGAGCCCGACCTGGGACTGGGGCGGCTTCTCGGTGGGCGACTTCGCCATGGACTACTCCCCCTACGTCCTCCAGGGCACGCGGGTGCGGGGCGGGGGCGTCATGGTGGACCCCGGCTCCTTCAGAGCCTCCGCGCAGGGTGGGCGCCTGCAGCGGGCCGAAGCTCCCTCCGACGCGCCCCATCAGGCGTACGACCGGAACATGGTGGCGGCCCGGGGCGGTGTCGGCGCGCTGGAGGGAAGCCACCTCAACGTCACGGTGCTCACGGCGTGGGACACCCCCAGCGACCGGGGCTTCATTCAGGTCGATACGCTGTTCCTGGACACCATCCCGGCGGACCTGCGCCCGGAGCTCGAGACCCGGCCGCAGGAGAGTCTGGTGGCCGCCGTGGATGCCGGCACGCAACTGTTCTCGGGCCGCTTCGACCTCAGGGGCGAGGTGGCCACGGCCCTGGTCACGCGGGACGTCGAGAGTTCCCTGGTGGACGACGCCGAGGGGCTCTCCGGGCCTGGAGCGCCCCTGGGCGACGTGGGCGACGTGCGGATCTCCACGACCCTGGATCACGCCTACCGGGGGGAAGCCCGCATGCGGGTGGGAGCGGGTACGCTGGACGGGCGGTACGAGCGAATCGGCGCGGGCTACGGATCCCTCGGCCTCCCCTACCTGGTGAACGACCTCCGCAACTGGCAGGTGGGCGGCGGTTACCCGTTCCTCCAGGGCCGGGTAGCGGTGCAGGGACGCTATCTGGATCAGACGAACAACGTGGAGAGCCAGCGCCGGAACACCGTGGACCGGCACACCATGCAGCTCAACCTCGCCGTGCGCCCGCTGGACGACCTCACCACCACCGTGAGCGGGATGCGCGCCACCATGCGGAACGACGCCGTCCAGGAAGACCATCGGCTGGATCACGTCACGTCGGCCGTCACCACCAGCGTGGGCCTTCGCCACGAGCTGCTGGGGTTGGCCTCCAACACGAGCGTCCAGTACGGCTTCCAGCTCACCGAGAGCGACGACGCGTGGATCGGGGCCTCCTGGATCGTGACCCACAGCGTGGGCCTCACCCACAGCGTCCGCTTCACGCCCGCGTTCTCCGTGGCGCCCTCGGTCTCGGCGGTGCTGACCCGCGGGACCGGGTTGGAGGAGCGGCGCAACCTCCGCCTGGGCTTCCGGGGGAACGGCCGCTTCCTGGACGATCGCCTCCGCACCACCGCGTCCGTATCCCACGCCACCAGCCAGGGACGCGACGTCTTCGGGGCCCAGGGTCAGCTCTCGTACCCCGTGGTGTGGGGCACCGCGCTGTCCGCTCAGCTCCGTCACATGCGCTACACCGCTCTGGGCCAGCGTCCGGCGTTCGACGAGACGTTCGTCACCTTCGCCCTGTCCCGGAGCTTCTGAGCATGGGTCGCATGCGGACATTGGGTGGCCTCCGCGGCCGGCACGCTCTCCTGGGCACGGCGCTGGTGCTCCTCATGGCTTGCACCGAGTACCTCACCGAGCCAGGCGTCGATGCGGAGCCGCAGCCTCCGGTTCTCGCGGGAACCGCGCTGACTCCGGATTCCGTCCTCATCATCGATGCCGATGCCGTGGTCCAGGCCGTGGTGGAGGGACGGAGCGACGTGGGCATCGACTCAGTGGGTCTCGTGCTCACCAGCCCTTCAGGTACGGGCAAGGTGCGATGCGTCGTGGCGCAACCCGAGGAGGGCGACGTCTTCGACGGGCGGTGGCGCTGTCCGCTGACCCTCCCGCCGGGGTCGGAGTCGGGCCTGTGGGCTCCGGATTCCGTGGCCCTGTTCGGCACCGGGGATCCGGTGGCGACGCGGATATGGACCGCATCGGAGCTGGAGGACGCGGGGGTGCTCCCCCTCGTCCGGGTGGTGGGCACGCCGCCGGTACCGACCACCTTGGACGTCGAGCCGGCCCTCGTGGCCCTCACCACCGCCGACACCGCCGTGACCCTCTCGGCGGTCGTGCTGAACCAGTACGGCGGGCTCATGCCCGACGTCCCGCTGACGTGGACCAGCACCGACGAGGGCGTGGCCAGGGTGAGCGCCTCGGGCGTGGTGACGCCCGTGGGGCTCGGGAGCTCCGAGGTCGTGGTCGAGGTCGCCGGCCTGGAGGCCCGTGTCTCCGTCGAGGTCCCGCCCACCCCCGTGCTCGTGGTGTCGCCCACCCTCCTGGTCTTCGATGAGGTGGGCGCATCCGCGCCCATCCAGGCCGCGCTCACGGATCAGTTCGGCGACCCCACCCCGTTCACGCTCATCACGTTCCAGTCCGAAGATCCGACCGTGGCCGACGTGGGTCCGGGTGGGACGGTAGTGGCCAACGGTCCGGGATCCACCTTCATCATGGTCCGCGCCGGAGACCTCGAGGCCAGGATCACCGTGACTGTCGGGGGAGGCGTGCTCACTCCTGGTCACCGGTGGATCAACCCCGATGGCGGAAGCTTCACCGACCCCGCCAACTGGAGCCGGGGCGAGGTCCCCGCCGCCCAGGACACGGCGGTCATCGACCTGGAGGGCACCTACGAGATCCGGCTCAACGCCACCGCCGCGGTGGGCACGCTCCTGGCCGGCAACGGCGCCGGCACCGCCCGCCCCACGCTGGCGCTGCAGGACGGACGCCTGGCCGTGGGCGACACCGCCCACTTCGGTTCGGGCTCCACGCTGCACATCGAGTACGGCGCGCTCGAGGGGGCCGGGACCGTCGTGGTCGCCGATACGCTGCGCTGGTCCGGTGGGCTCCAGAGTGGCCCGGGCAGCACCGTGGTCACCGCCGACGGCGTCCTCCTCCTCACCGGTGACGTGAAGCACGGCGACGGACGGAACATCGACCTCCAGGGCGTGGGCCGGTGGGACTCGGGGAAGATCAGCCTCCGGAACAGAGCCGAGCTCGCCGTCCGTGCGGGCGCCGAGCTCCGCGTGGAGGCGGGGGACACGCTGGAGTGGACGCCGGCCTCGGTTTCGGGGAGCCTCCTGGTGGAGGGGCATGTCGTCACTTCGTTCAACTCCGGCGTCACCACCGTCACGGTGCCCATGGTGAACGACGGCGAGATCTGGATAGAGAACGGCGCGACCTGGCGCACCGTGAACAGCACCGCCGTCTCGGGCTCCGGGCATTGGTGGATCGACACCGGCGCGCTCCTGGACCTGTCCAGCACATCCATGACCGTGTTCGGCGCCGGTGGGTCGGTTACCGGAGGGGGCACGCTCCGGGCGGCGTCCGGCGTGGTGAGCGTCGAGGGAGGTCTGGACGTCGGACGCCTGGAGGCGCTGGCCAACACGCTGTCGTTGAGCTCCGGCGGACTCCTCGAGGTCGGCACGCTGGAGCAGACCGACGGCCGCATCTCGTTCTCCAACGGGACCGTGCTGAGGGTGGCCGACGCCTGGCAGTGGGGTGAGCGGGGGTTGGCCGGCGAGGGCACCCTCCACGTCGCGACCGGGGCGGTGGCCACCGTGTCCACGGCCAGCGTCTTCCGAGGCGTCGACGCCGGAGCCCAGGTCTTGGTGGACGGGACGTTGCGATGGACCACCGGGCAGATCGGCCTTCGCAACGGAGGTGACCTCCACGTCCGTGCGGGCGGGCTCATGGAGATCCTCGGGGACGTGAACATGACCTCGGTGAACACCCAGGGCCCCGATGACGAGCCGCTGTTCCTCAACGAGGGCTCGGTGCTCAAGAGCGGTGGGACGGGCATCACCGTCATCGCCGCCGACGTGCGGAACCGCGGTGTCATGACCCTCGGAGCCGGGCGCATCCTCCACGCCGGCTCCGTCTGGCACGAGGCGGGGTCGGTCCTGCAGGGCACGGGTGTGTTCGACATCCAGCAGGCCGGCGAGGTGGCGTTCGACGGGCGCATGAACCCGGGACGTCTCCCCGATGTGTCGGTGGGCGAGCCCACGGCGGCGTTCCTCACGTTCGTAGGTGGCCCCCTCACGTTCGGGCCGGGCCACCGCCTGGACCTGCAGCTGTCGGGGACGGCCCTCACGGACCACGACCGGGTTACCGTCGGCGGCGTCTTCACTGCAGGCGGTGAGCTGCGCATCACGGGATTCGGGGATTGGGTCCCCCAGACCGGGGAGCAGGTCACGATCATGCAGTTCACCGGCCGCGCCGGCACTTTCGACGAGGTCACGGGCCTCGACTTCGGCGTGGCTCTGGGAGGCGTCCCGCTGGATACCGTATGGATGGCCGACCGCCTGCTGCTGGTGGGCCAGGAGGCTCCCCCCACCGTCACCACGGGAGCACTCTACGGCGTGGACGCCAGCACCGACGCGCTGCACCTCATCGACCCGGTGGCGGGAACGAGTGTCCGCATCGGAACGACGCTCGGCGGGGCGGCGACTCCGGCCGGCATGGCCGTCGTACCGTCCACGTGGGAGATGCTGGTCTGGAGCAACACGCCCGCCCTCGAGCTCCTTTCGGTGGACGTCTGTACCGGCCTGGGCACTACACTCCAGACCTACTCGGGGCTGGATGCCGTGTCCGCCATCGCCTACCGGGCCGACGGATCCCTCTTCGGCTTCACGCAGGACGGCATGTTCAGGATCGACACCGACGCGCCGTCGAGACCCCTGACGTGGATCGACGAGACGCTCGGGATTCGCGTCGCGGGTGCGGACTTCACGCCGGACAACCGTCTCTACGGCGTGGAGCTCCGTATCGGCGCACCCATCCGCCTGGTGGAGCTCGACCCCGCCAACGGCGCCATCCTCCAGTCCATGGACATCCGGGACGCCGAGGGCACGCTCCTGGACGTCGGAGTCGCCGGCTCGTTGGCGTGGAACGCGGCCACCGGTCGCTTCCTGGCGTCCAGCACCCGCGGATTCGCGGGCATCGGGACCGCGCTCTTCGACCTGGGCACGAACGGCGTGGCGTACGATCCCCGTCCGTACGCCGGGGACGGGTCTCAGGGGATGGGCTTCCGGCCCGCCCCTACCTGCGGGGGATAGCCGCCAGCGCGTCGTCCACCTGGACCGTCAGCGGGTGCCTCTCCATGCCCGCGCCCCGCAGCGCGGCGGCCTGGGCCTCCAGGAGCCCGCGCGCGTCTTCGGCCCGCCCCTGGGCTAGCCGGACCTCCGCCATGGCCAGGGTCCAGGCCACACGGCGGAGGTCCGTGGCCTCGTACGCCTCGCCGTAGATCTCGCCGGCCTGTTCCAGGAGCGCCTCGGCGCCTTCCACCTCGCCGAGCTCGAGGCGCACCCGGCCGAGCTCCTCCAGCATGACGGCGGTCATGCGGCTGGTCGGCCCGAACATGCCCAGGGTTCGGTCCAGCGCCCAACCGAGGGTGTCCTCGGCCGCGTCCAGGGCGCCCGCGGCGCGTAGCGTCCTTCCCAGCTGATACCGCGTCATGGGGATGATCATGTGGTCCTCCCCCAGCGCCCGGATGCGCACGTCGGTGACCTCGCGCTGGAGCTCCAGCGCCTCGTCGACGCGCCCGAGCTCCAGGTAGACCGATGCCAGCGTCTCCACTGCGTACGAAGTGGTGGCGTTGTCCCGCCCGAACATGGCCGCCGTGAGCTCGGCGGCGGCCTCGGCGGGCTCCGCGGCGTCGGCCCACCGGCCGGCCCGTACCCGCACGCTGGCCAGGTCCTCGTAGGCGTGGGCCACCGCCGGGGTGGCGTCGGGGTAGAGTGCCCGGGCCTGCTCCAGCTGGCGGAGGGCCAGGGCCTCGGTGGCGTCCACGTCCAGCTCCTGGAAGGAGAGGTGGAAGAGCCGGTCGAGCGCCATGAGGGTGAGGGGGGTGGGCGCTCCGTCCAGCACCTCGGCGTGGGGAAGCCACTCGGCCGTGACCTGCGCCCCGGCCTCGGCGTTCCCCTCCTGGAAATGGCCCTGGGACACGGCGGCCAGGTCGCGGATCCAGGCGGCGCCCAGGGTGTCGCCCCGGGCCCGCCGTCGGGCCACCAGGCCCTCCAGCAGGGCCCGACCGTCGGACGTGGCGGCGATCTGGACGCCGGCGTATCCCACCAGGCTCTCGATCTCGCGGAGGGTCTCCTCGGGGATGTCCACGGCCTCGGCGGCGAGTGGCGTGTCCCAGGGCTCGTTCTCGCCGACGCCCAGGGCCGCTTTGGCGAAGGTGATGGCCTCCCCGTACAGGTGGAGGTCTGCGTAGGCGCGGGTCACGGCCTCCACGAGTCGTCCACGGATGTCCGGCCGTGGCCACGATCCCTCGAGCACCCGTTCCGCACCCTGATCCAGCAGCGTCCGGACGGGCAGGTCCGCGCTCCCTCCGGCGTAGGGGTCGGCCCCGGAGAAGAGGCCGGCCAGGAAGTCCGTCACTGCTTCCGCCGTGGCGGCCTGGGCCCGCGCCGTGTTCCGCTCCCGCTCGAGGGCGGCGGCGTGCCGGTTCAGCGTGGCCACGTAAGCCCCGGCCGCCAGCACCGTCGCCGCCACCGCGGGGCCCACCCACCGGTGACGCCCCAGGAACTTCCGCGTGCGGTAGGCGACACTGGGAGGGCGGGCCTCCACGGGACGACCCGAGCGATATCGTCGCAGGTCTGCGCCCAGCGCGTCGGCGGACGGGTACCGGAGCTCGGCGTCCTCGGCCACCGCCTTCAGCATGATTCGCTCGAGGTCCCCGCCCAGAATCCGGACCATCCGCGTGGGGGTCAGATTGCGAGCGCGGGCGAGCGCCTCCCGCTCGGCGGCCTCCATACGGCGGAGCGTCGTCGTGGGGCGCGCGACTTCGGAGTGCGGGGGCCTGCGCGGCCCTCGACCCCGGCCATCCTGCGCGAAGGGCGACGACCCGACCAGGAGCCGGTAGAGCAAGACGCCGAGCTGAAAGACGTCGGACGCCGTGGTGACGGGACGCCCGTCCAGCTGCTCGGGGCTGGCGTACTCGGGGGTCAGCACCCTCACTCCGGTACGCGTGGCGTGACCGGGGCTCGGCCAGGCCTGTGGATCCAGCAGCTTGGCGATCCCGAAATCCAGGAGCTTCGCCCGGCCGTCCGAGGTCACCAGGATGTTCGAGGCCTTCAAGTCACGGTGCACGACGAGGGAACGGTGCGCGTACGCCACCGCGTCGGCCACCTGGAGGAAGAGGTCGAGTCGGGCCTCGAGGGACAGTCGCTCCTCGTCGCAGTAGCGGATCAGGGAGCGTCCCTCCACCAGCTCCATCACCAGATAGGGCTGGCCGTCCTCGGTGGCGCCGCCATCGAGGATCCGCGCGATGTTGGGGTGGGCCAGCGCCGAGAGGATCTCCCTCTCGGCCAGGAACCGGGCCACCACGTCGTCGGTGTCCATCCCCTTGCGGATCACCTTCACGGCCACGGCCTGCCGGAAGCCGCCGTCCACCCGCTCCCCGCGGTACACGGAGGCCATGCCGCCCCGCCCGACGTGCCCGGTGATCCTGTACGCGCCCACGGTCTGGCCGGTCCGGTCGAGCTCCGGAGGCCCGGAGACCCCCGAGCGCGCCATCGCCGCCTCCCAATCCCCGGTGGAGAGCGTATCGAGAGGGCGCTCCAGGAAGCCCGCGGAAGCCCGCTCCGCTCGGAGAAGCCGGAGCACCTCGTCCCGTTCGTCGGCCGTGGTGCCGGCCTCCCGCAGCGCGCCCTCCCACCGAGAAGGGTCGAGGTCGAGAAGGCTCTCGAAGAGTGCGTCGATGCGAGCCCAACGCCCGGCCCCGCCGTCCGCGCTCAAGGGCGGAGTGCGTCGTAGAGGTACGCGCGCGCCCTTCGCCAATCTCGGGTCGCCGTGCGCACCGAAACGCCCAGCGCCTCGGCTGTTTCCTCCATGCTCATCCCCCCGAAGAACCGGCACTCCACGATGCGCTCGAGTCGCTCGTCGTGGGCCGCGAGCCGCTCGAGGGCGTCGTTGAGCTCCAGCACGTCCACGAACTCCGGATCCTCGCCAGCCTCGGCTTCACCCAGCGAGATCGGAATGACACCCCCTCCTCGCTTCTCCGCCCTCTTCATGCGCGCGTAGTCGATGAGGATGTGCCGCATCACCCTACTGGCTACAGCGAAGAAATGGGTCCGGTCACGCCACGCTTGGCCGTCGCCCTCCACCAGGCGCACGTACGCCTCGTGCACGACCGCCGTCGTGTTGAGCGTGTGTCCCTGCTGCTCACCGGCAACGCGACCGCGGGCGATGGCGCGCAGGTCGTCGTAGACGAGGGGAATCAGCTGCCGCAGGGCGTCGTCGTCACCGTCCGCGAGGGCGGAGAGAAGCCGGGTGACCTCGTTCTCGTGCCGAGGGGGGTGCGGTGTGTCGGACATGGGCTGAGCGAGGGCGGAAGGGAGGCGGTAAGAGGCTACCCGCGGTGGTCGGATTTGAAAAGTCCCGACGGTCGGAGGGTCCCGGTCGGCCCCCGGGGAAGGATCCCGTGTGGAGCGCATGGGGTTATCGTTGAACGTCGTCCCCTACGATCGCCAACCGCATGCGCGGCCCTCGTGCCACCGCCACCCGCCTGTATCGATGACCCATGCCAAACCCGACCGCGCGAAAGTCGAGCGGTGGAATCGCATTCTCGAGCCCTACCGTGGGCCCGACACGCGCCGGAGTATCGTGCAGCTCTTCACGACGGCCGGTGGCTTCGCCCTGTTCTGGTCCGCGGCGTTTCAGAGCCTGCAGGTCGGCTACTGGCTGACGATTCTGCTTTCCGTCCCGGCCGCCGGCTTCCTCATGCGGCTCTTCATGATCCAGCACGACTGCGGGCATGGCTCGTTCTTCCACTCGCGTCGCGCGCGCGATTGGGTCGGGAGGGCCATCGGTGTCCTCCTGCTCACGCCGTACGACTACTGGAAGCGCACCCACGCTCATCACCACGCGCACTCGGGCGATCTCGACTTCCGGGGATTCGGCGACATCCAGACCCACACCGTGGCCGAGTACATGTCGTGGCCGCGCGCCAAGCGACTCGGCTATCGCTTGTATCGCAATCCCCTGGTTCTTTTCGTCGTCGGACCGATCTATCAGTTCCTCGTCAAGCATCGATATCCAGCGGATATCCCACGGACCTGGAAGGCCGCGTGGCGAAGCGTCTGGTGGACGAACGCCGCCCTGGTGGGTATCGGCGTCCTCGTGTGGGCGACGATCGGGTTCGAGCGCTTCCTGCTCGTGCAGGCTCCGATCTGGCTGTTCGCCACGAGCGCCGGCATCTGGCTGTTCTACGTGCAGCACCAGTTCGAGCATACCTACTGGGACCGGCACGATGCATGGGACTACTACGAGGCGTCGCTCTACGGGAGCTCTTATCTCGTCCTGCCGAAGCCGCTCCAGTGGCTCACGGCCAACATCGGCGTGCACCACGTGCACCATATGAGCCCGCGCATACCGAACTACCGCCTCCAGCAGGTCCACGACGAGAATCCGGAGTTCCACGTCGTCACCGAAGTGCGCCCGGCGGATACGCTGCATCTCCTCGGCCGCGCCCTGTGGGACGAAGAGGACCGGCGCCTGGTCAGCTTCCGCGAGCTCGGCCGCAAGCGGAGGCGGGCCCGGGTCGCGGTGCGCCGGCGGCGGCGAGCGGAGAAGGCTGCGTAGGCGAGCCGCTCGGTGCGCAGCGGCACACGTCACGGTGTGCCCCGTAGTCAGTCCGTGGCGGCTGCAGCGGCCGCCTCGCCCGCCTGCGCTCGCGCCAGGTCACTCCCAGCCGGCTTCTGATACGCCCTCAGGCCGAACTCCGGCATGATCGCGAACAGGTGGTCGAAGATGTCCGCCTGGATGCCCTCGTAGTTGGCCCACGCCGTGTCGTTCGTGAAGCAGTAGAGCTCGAGCGGAAGCCCCTCGGGTCCGGGCTGCAGCTGGCGCACCAGAAGGGTCATCTCCGGATGGATGCGCGGATGGTTCCGCAGGTAGTGCAGCACGTACGCGCGGAACGTCCCCACGTTCGTGAGACGGCGGCGCTCTGGGATGACCCGCTCGTCGGGTGGCCGGCGCGCATTCGCCTCGGCGAGCTCCTTCCGCTTCTCCTCCATGTAGCCCGCGAGGAACTCGTACCGGCCCAGGCGCTCGATCTCGTCTTCGGTCAGGAAACGCACCGAGGTGACGTCGATGTGCAGCGGCCGCTTGATCCTGCGCCCGCCGCTCTCCTGCATCCCCCGCCAGTTCCGGAACGACTCGGAGATGAACTTGTGCGTGGGGATGGTCGTGTAGGTCTTGTCCCAGTTCTGGATCTTCACCGTGTGCAGCGCGATGTCGACCACGTCGCCGTCGGCGTGGGCCTGTGGCATCTCGACCCAGTCTCCGATCCGGATCATGTCGTTGGACATGATCTGCACGCTGGCCACGAGTGAGAGGATCGTGTCGCGAAACACCAGGAGCAGCACCGCCGTGAGCGCGCCGAGGCCGGACAGGAAGATGATCGGCGAGCGATCGGCCACGATCGACACGATCAGGATGCCGGTCGCGACGTAGACGAAGATCGCCAGCACCTGCAGGTAGCCCTTGATGGGCCGGTTGTTCGCCTCGGCGTACGTCTCGCGGTAGATGTCGTCGACGGCCGAGAGGAAGCCGCCGAAGACGAGGGCTCCGGTGAGCACCATGTAGGCGGCCGCCACCCGTCGGACGACGAGGTAGGCGACGCCCAGGATCTCGGGGTCCGTGCCGGCCGCCGCTTCGCCCGGACCGATGCCCAGCGCGACGCCGATGCCGTAGTAGACGACGAGGGCGGGCGCCAGGTTGGCCAGGCGGTCGAACACCCGGCGGTCCATCATCCGGTCGTCCCAGGTGGAGCGCGTGTGCCTCGTGACGCGCTTGATCAGTGCGATGAAGACACGCCTCGTGCCGGCGTTCGCCGCCCAGGCGAGCAGCGCAAGGATCGTGAGCGAGCCGACCAGTCCCAGCCAGGGGTGCTGCGTGATGGTGTTTTCCATGCCAGGCATAACGTATACCGGGGCCCGTCGCGTCAACCCCGCCGAGCACCGCGCTGGGTGCACCAAAACAGTGCGTGCGCCGTGAGTCGCGCACCATATCGTCTGTACGAACAGGTGCACGGCCGGGCCGTCTGTGAAGTGTATGCAGTCTAAGTGTCCTTTTTATAGTCATTTACGATGGTCGCGTCCCCGTGGCCCGCCTGTTGCACCTGTCGAGGGTGAACGCGCCGGACGCTACGGCGCCTGATCCGCTCAACCCTCCGAGATCCACATGACTCACATGCATCCGACACCTTCCCCCGGCCGCCGGAGAGGCGTGCGCTCGGCGGCCATGGTCCTTCTGGCCGCTGCATCCGTCGCTGCCTGCGACGGCGGCGTGGGTGTGGACGGTCCCGTCAACGCCACCCTCGCCTTCCAGGCCAGCCAGGCGACGGGCGCCGCCGCCTCTCCCGCCTCCATCGGGCCGGCCGGCTCCACGGCCCGCACCGCGAGCGGCCCCGCTCGTGCGATCGCGCTCGACGGCAGCAACGGCACGCTGGTCCTCGAAGAGGTCTACATGATCGTCTCCGAGGTCGAGCTCGATTCCGACGACTGCGATGATGACGACTTCGAAGACGGCAACGACAGCGACGACGGCTTCCGCTGCGGCGACTTCGAGGCCGGCCCGCGCCTGGTGGCGCTGCCGCTCGACGGCTCTCCGGTCACGGCGTTCGAGGGCATGATCGCCGCGGGTCGCTACGACGAGCTCGAGTTCGAGGTCGAGGACCTCGAGGACGACGACGACGACGACTGGCAGGAGATCGGGGCGCTGCGCGACGAGATCCTCGATCTGATTCCCGATTGGCCGCGCCGCGCCAGCCTCTACGTGGCCGGAACGTTCCAGCGTGATGGGGAGGACCCGGTCGCCTTCCGTACCTTCGTGGACGCCGAGATCGAAGTGGAGCTCGAGCTGAACCCACCGCTGGTGGTCGGTGACGACGGTATCGACGATCCGCTGCTGGTGGTCGACGTGCGGCCCGACCTGTGGTTCCGCGACGGGCAGGGCGGGTACATCGATCTGACCGAGTGGGACTACGACGCCACGGGTCTCGTTCTCGAGCTCGAGGTCGAGATCGAGGACGGCTTCGCCGAGGTCGAGTTCGACGACGACTGACCGGCATCCGGACGTCTCGGGCGGGCTCGCCCCGACCTGGGCGCTCGAGCCGCGGTGGCGCGGCACTTCAGGCGAGGTCGATCCCGACAGGCACGGGGTCGGCCTCGCGGTCCGTGTACACGACGGTGTGCTGGCATCCCGCGGCGTGCGGTGCCAAGGTGAAGCATGATGAGCCGATGGATCCTGATTCCGGCGTCGGCGCTCGTCCTGTTCGCCGCTTGGGGGTGTTGGGGGGAGGAGGAGCGCACCGTCGTGAGCTGGGCAGAGTTCCAGATCGTCCGCGGCGACGGGCCGCCGGAGCCCGTGCACCTCGAGGCACGTTGGCCCGAGGCGTACGCGTCCGGCACCGACTTCGAGCGTGTCTGGCAGGTCGTGGCCGAGGGCGACGCGCCGGTCGAGGCCGTGGCCGTCACGCTCACCGGTGGCGGCGAAGCGGATGCCGCGGGGGTCGCGTTGCTGGTCGGGATGGTGCTCGTGATCCCCGCCCCCATCCGGTCGGGTGGGTCCTGGAGCGTGACCGGAACGGAAGTTCCGCCCGGCGGGGACCTGATGCCGATGGACTGGTCCGTCTGGGGAGTGCGGACGCCGCAGCGCGTCGGAGAGGCCGGGGTCGCGCTCCGGATGTTCGACTACCACACCCTCGATATGGCGCGCGAGAACCGGTTCGTCGCGACCGGGGTCACCGGGACCCTCTCGGTCCTCGCCCGCTACGACGAGGAAGTCGAGCTCGGGATCGACCTGGAGGTCGTCGACGTGTCGGGCCGGGTCGCGAACATCTCGGGCACGCTACGCCTATGGGGGGAGCGCTACACGCCGCCGGCGTGACGGGGCGGCGGCGACGTCACGGGGTCTCCGCCGTCATGCGTCGCGCGTCAGGTACAACACCTCGTCCCCGGGCCGGAGCTCGAGATCGGAGTGGACCGGATCGGCCTCGCCGTCCCTGAAGACGACGAGGGGGAGCCCGGTCCCCGTCTTCCTGAGCTCCGTGACGAGCGCTTCGGCGGACATCTCCCGCTCGACGCGGTAGCGCTCCTGGCGGACGGCTCCGTGGACGAGGTGGTGGTCCCAGTCCGCGAGGACCGCGGGTGTGCCGAACAGCGCCGACGCGCCCAGGTGCTTGAGGGAAACCCGATCACCCTCTCTCGCCGAACCCTCCCGAGCCACGTAGACCTCGGGGACCATGAAGGTCGAGCGTGCCATCTGAGCGGCGAGGGCGTTGATCTCGGTATTGCTGGTCATGGCCAGCAACATGGTCGCGCCGCCCGCGTGCGCCTCACTGAGCACCTGCTCTTCGAGGGCGTTGCCGCACACCGCGTGCAGCCCGTCGTCGGTCGCGGCGTCGCAGTGCTTCTGGTTGCGGTCGACCATCCAGACGGGGCGGCTCTCGGAGAGCGCCCTCGCCAACTCGCGGCTGAGCGGTCCGGCCCCGAGGATGAGCGCGCCCCGGCGCGCCCCGCTCGTCCGCACGAGCTCGCCGCGCGACCGAAGCCAATCGGTTCCCCACTTGAGCAGGAACGGCACAGTGGCGGTGGTGAAGATGGCCATGAACACCAGGATCGAGAAAAGCTCCTGGGTGATGATCCCCATCTCGAGCGCGATCCCGGCGATGATGATCTCGACGGCTCCGCGCCCGTTCATGCCACCACCGATGGTGAGGCCCTCCCGCCACCCGTTGCCGCTGGCCATGTAGAAGACGGCCGTGCCGACGATCTTGCCGACCGTCGCCACCCCGAGGATCGATAGGAACAGCCAGAGATCCGCCCCGAACACGGAGAGCGAGACCTGGAAGCCGGCGGTCACGAAGAAGATCGGCGCCAGGAAGCCGATCGACGCGTCCCGGACCGCGCCCATCAGGTCGCGGGTGAGCGTTGCGCCGAGCACGCCCTCGCGGAGGAAGAGCCCGGCGATGAACGCCCCGAGGACGGCGTGCAGCCCGGCGAGGTGCGCGAGCTCACCGAACGACACGGCGAGCAGCAACGCCAGCGTGAAGTGGAACGTCCGGTTCGTCATGCCGGCCTGCGTGAGCTTGCGTCCCACGATCGGGAAGACCTTCAGGCCCAGCACCACCGTCACGGCGAAGAAGGCGAGCACCTGCGCGCCCACGCGCATCACCGAGGTGACGTCGAACGACCCGGCTTCGACCGTGCTCAGCACGCCCGCGAAGACCACGAGAGACAGCGTGTCCGCGATGAGCGCCCCCGACATCATGACGCTCGCGATGCGCGTGTCGAGCAAGCGGAGATCCACGAGGATCCGCGACTTGGTCGTCAGCGAGGTGACGCCCGCCGCGATGCCGACGAAGACGCCGCTCAGCGGCGTGCCGCCGAAATGCAGGACCACGAAGTAGGCCATCACGAACGGCGTGACGAAGCCGCCGATCGCCGCCAGGAACCCTCCCCACGAGGCCTTCCCGAGCTCTTTCGGCTCGATCTCCATGCCGACGTAGAGCATCATGAGCAGGATGCCCACCTCGGCCAGCACGGCGAGGGCCGGATCTCCCGTGAGCAGGCCCAGGATCGGCGGCCCCAGCAGGATGCCGATGAGCAGCTCGCCGAGGACGGCAGGGTAGCCGACGCGCATGGCCAGGGCGCCACCCATCCACGCGGCGAGGAGGACGAAGAGCAGGTTGGCGAGACTCAGATCCATGTCCGGCGGGGTTGGGGCGTCGGGGACCACCGTACGGCGGTCATCGGACCAGGCGACTCCAATCGAGCGAACAAGATAACAAGGTAATACGGGGCTCCTGCCCCGGGGGTGTGCCGCCGCTCAGCGAGACCCGACCAGCACCCACTCCTCCTGGGGCGGAACGAGCCACCGGGCCCCGTCCTCGGTCACGACGGCCATCTCCTCGACCGAGATGAGCTTGGTCGGTCGGTCCGGATCGACGGCCGGAAAGCCATCGCCCGCGGGATCGCCGTCCAGGTACCACGAGAAGAAGCCGTCGAACGCGAACACCTGACCGGGGAGCAGGGGCCTGAGGGCCTGGGGGGAGGGCGAGCGGCCCCGCTGGGCGCCACCGATGGAAGGTCCCACGTCGTGCGCCCAGTAGCCGACCGGGTGGCCGGTGTTCCAGTAGACGTCGAGCGAGCCCGCCTCGTCCATGACCTCGCGCTGGGCCCGGTCCACGTCCGTTCCCGTGGCGCCGGGACGCATGGCCTCGAACGCCGCCCGACTCCCGGCTTTCGCCGACTCCCAGTACCGCTGCATGTGCTCCGGCGGCACCGACTCGTCCGGCCCGAGCACGTACGCGAAGCGCTGGATGTCGGACACCCACATGTCCCACACGCGAATGCCGAAGTCCGTCTGGATCACGTCACCCGGCCGGATGACCCGGTCGGTGGCGTGCGAGTGTCCCCGGTCGGGGCCGGAGTTGACGTTCGGATTCTGATCCGGCGCCCAGCCGTCGCCCACCCCGAGCTGAGCCATGCGGCGCTTCAGGAACTGGGCGACGTCGGCGTCGGTCGTCTCGCCGGGAATGATACGCGCATAGGCCTCGAGCTCGAGCGCCGCGGTGATCTCGGCAGCCCGGGACAGGATCTCGACCTCGCGGTCGGTCTTCACCGAGAGCCACTGGATGACGAGCTCCTCGGACGAGACGACGCGGTTCAGGTAGCCGGGCCCCAGCGCCTCGGCGAACTCCTGCCACTGCGTGTGGGTGAGGCCGTCGGCCACCGCCAGGCCGGAGCTGTTCACCGCGATGGTGGCCGGGCCCCGCGCCCGCAGCTCCCGCGCGGCTGCCTCGAACGCCGTCTCGCCCGAGAGGACGGCCACGCTGTCCTGCAGCCCGACGTCACGGAGCGCGGTCGCTTCGCCCCCGGGAGAGAAGGCCAGGGCATGGACGCCCGCGGAGCCGTCCGGGCCCGCGGGCTCCCGGAAGAACAGAAAGGCGGCCAGACCACCCGCGTTCTCGGCGCCCACGTGGTGGGCCAGCGGGTCGTTGTCGTTCTCCCGCGCGAAGAGGACCCAGGCTTCCACTTCCGCGCGCTCCATCGCCGGCCCGAGCAGCTCGCGGATCCGCTCCTCACGGATCTCCGCCCAGGGGTGCTCGTCGGGCGGGAAGGGGAGCCCCGGCCCGTCCCAGGCACGCGGCACCTCGAACGCCGGTGGGCCGAGGGGGAGCCCCTCGGCGGCGACCGCCGGATCGAACGGATCGCCCGCGGGCGCCGCCGCGTCACCGCACGCGGCCAGGAGCATAGTGGCCATGGCAAGGAGGGTGGCTCGGTCGGACCGACGCATCGAAATCTCCTGGGTCGCGTGTCTGCCTACTGGGGCCTGCCGCCTGCTATGGCTCCCATACCACGGGCTGCTACGGCCACGGAAGGTAAAGCTCGATGACTCCGGTGCGGAGCGGGGGCACCTCGCCGAGCGTCAGGTAGCGCTCGATCTCGCGCCGGGCCCGGTCCCGCTGCGCCTGCTCCTCCGCGTCCTGACCCGGCGCCGCCGCGAGGCCCTCGGCCAGCGTGGCCAGCCGCCGATCCGCGGCGTTCTGCACCTCGGATGTGACGTCGTCGTCGGCGACCAGGGTGAAGATCCCGTCCAGCACCGCGCGCTCCGTCCCCCTCAGGTAGGCGCGCTCCGTCACCGACGTCGGCCGGGTCCGTCCCCAGGTCGCCTCGACCAGGGTGCCCAGCAGCTCGTCGAGGGACAGCTGCGACCCGTCCCGCGCGTGGAACGCGGCCACCCGCGCCACGCGCTCGGGGTGCAGCACGTTGTCCACCACTTCCTGGGAGAAGCTCCTCGCGATGGCCTGCGCGTCGAGGGCCGGCCCGCCCGGAGTGGGGATCCACGGAACGAGCTCCTCGTACCCCTCCGGGATCGGCGGAATGAGGTCGATGATCCGCTCCGGGACCGCCACCTCCTCGGGCGCGAGCACCGCCACGATCCGGTCGAGGGCCCTCCGCTGCTCCGCGGCGTCGATCACCTCGCGCGGGGTCTGCCCGTCTCCCCGGAGCGCATGCGTGAACCACATGCCGCCGATGTACTTCACCACCGCCTCGACCTGGTAGCGATGGTGCAGGTACGCGTGCGCGAGCCGGTGGTTGAGCCACGCCATCGGCTCTCCCGGGCGGATGGCCCGCTCGTCGAAGTGCTCGAGGATGACCCGCCGTACGGCCACGCTCCGCTCGAGCGCCTCGAACGGCTCGTCGCCCTCCCACCACATGTGCGAATCCGGCTGTGAGCCCGCGAGGTCCCGCGCGTACCCTCCGGTGATGAACCGGTGCCCGCGGTCGAGCGCCTCCTGGGAGATGGCCGCCAGCCCCGCACGCTCCGCCTCGGCGTCGGGATACCACGTGTACGCGTAGCGAATGGCCAGCGAGTCCCCGTAGCCGATGCCGTCGCGGTACGCCTCCGATATGTCGAGCACGCCGTCGTCGAGCTGAATGAGCGGGAACGGGTAGTCCATGACCGACGCCCGCCCCTGCGCCGCTGCGCTGTGGTTGTGCGGCAGCCCGATCGCGTGGCCGAGCTCGTGGGCCGTGTGCTGCTTGCGCCGGGCCATCGCGAACTCTTCGGCGGTCAGCTGGGGCGTGACGCCGAGCGCGTCGTACGCCGGGAGGAGGCCGGCGTAGATGTTGTAGTCGACCAGCGACCGGTACGAGTCCATCTGGGTGATGGCCTGGAGCATCTCGCCGGTGGCCGGATGGCGGAAGCTGTTCCCGGTCGACGGTCCGGGTCCGGTCCGGTGCACGGCCTGGAGCACCGAGTAGCGCGCGTCCATCTGATGTACACCCTCGGGCAGATCACGCACCTGGAACGCGTTCCGGAATCCGGCCGCCTCGAACGCCGTGTTCCACCAGAGGGCGCCCTCACGGTAGGCGGAGCGGTACGGCTCCGGGATGCCCGGGTCGAGGTGGATCACGATCGGCGTCACCGGCTCGGTGAGCTCACCGCGCAGGTAGGCCGCCGGATCGCTCGGCTCCAACCGCCAGCGCGCCACCGAGCGGAGCCGGAACTCCCCGTCGAACGGCTGCGAGTAGTCCTGGACGGTAGGCGCCGAGTTGCCGGTGCGAGGATCGTAGTGACGCTGGGCGAGCGGCGGATCCGGCAGCGGCAGGAAGGAGTGATGCTGCTGGACCGTCACCGACCGGCCGTCGGGAGCGTGCTCCCGGAAGACCGCGTGCGGGTTGTCCGACGCGAAGGTGAGCGTGGCGCGGATCTCGGTGTTCATGGGGAACGCGTTCGTGTGCTCCTCCGCGATGAAGCTGCGGTCGCGGTCGAGCCGCAGGTCGCCCAGCCCAGCCCGACGCGCGGAGCCGAGCACGCCCGTGACGTCGCTCAGCAGGAAGTCGGTCGCGTCGACCACCAGCCTCCCGCCCACCGACTCCACGATCGGCATCGACGCCAGGATCGAGGGCGCGAACGACTCCTCCACCGCGTGGACCTCGCCGGGGTCGCCCGAGCTCGCCACCACGCCGACGTTCCGCTGGATCAGCAGGACCCGCGGGCCTCGGCGCTCGAAGCGCACCACCCGGGCGTCACCGGTCGCGCCCCGGTCCAGCCGGATCGGCTCGAGGCTCCCGATACCCTGCGCCAGCGCATCCATGTACAGGAAGTCCTCGCCGAGACGGTTGACCTCGAGGTGGATGTCTCCGGTCTCCGCGTCCATGCGGATCGGGAGGAATGCCTCCTGGAACGCCGCCGCGGGGGTCGCCGGCAGCAGCGTGAGGAGCGCGAGAATCGCCAGGGTGGCGAGCCCCATCGGGGCGCGGAGCCGGAGTCGCGGAGCCGGATGCATGTCGGAGCCTCCTGTCTTGCGGTGTGCCGGGCGGGGGGCGGGATGGACGGTCCCGGACCATGCCGGGCAACGTACGTGCGCGTCCGGGGGGTGGCAAAGCGGGGCCCGACGCCTTCTTTTGCCCACCGCGCGCATAGCCACGTCACGACGTCCACCCTCGCAGGAGCGTGTCCGTGAACGACGCCGTCCGAGGTCTCACAGCCCCAGGGGCTCGCTGACATGGCGGGCGCACTCTCCCGGTGGACCGACCGGGCCCTGGCCTCCGTCGAGCGGGTGGGGAACCGCCTGCCCGACCCCATCACCCTCTTCGTGCTCTTCATGGGCATCGTGCTGGTGGCCTCGTGGATCGCCGCCGGGGTCGGCCTGTCGGCCACGCATCCCGGCACCGGGGAGGAGATCCGCGCGCTCAACCTGCTCACCGCCGAGGGCATTCAGCGCATCCTCACCGAGATGCCGCGCACGTTCACCGACTTCCCGCCGCTCGGTCTCGTGCTGGTCGTCATGCTCGGCATCGGCGTCGCGGAGCGGACCGGACTCATCGAGACCGCCCTCAAGGCGTTCCTCGGGGGGATCCCCGGATGGCTGGTGACCGCCGCGATCGTGCTGGCGGGCATCCTGTCGTCGGTCGCCGTCGACGCCGGATACGTCGTCCTGATTCCGCTCGGCGCGGTCATCTTCCACGGCATGGGGCGCCACCCCATCGCCGGCCTCGCGGCCTCGTTCGCCGGAGTGTCCGGCGGGTTCAGCGCGAACCTCTCCCTCACCGCGCTCGATCCGCTGCTGGCCGGCTTCACCCAGCCGGCAGCCCGGCTGGTGGACGAGGCCTACGTGGTCGATCCGACCGCGAACTGGTGGCTCATGATCGCGCTGGTGCCGGTGTACGTGGTCTCCGCGACGCTCGTGACGGAGCGGGTGCTGGAGCCGCGCCTCGGGAAGTACACGGGGACGGTCGTGGACGACCGTGGCGGCTCGAGTGCCGCCCGCGACGCGGCCCGTGGAACCGCGGAGCCCGCTGACGGCGCGGATCCCCTCGAGCCCGACGCCACCGCGGACCCCACCGCCCCGTTGTCCGCCGTCGAGAGGAAGGGCCTCCTCTGGGCCGGGGCGACCTTCGCCGCGTGCCTCCTCGTCATCGTCTGGCTCGCGCTGCCCGAGCCGGGGATCCTGCGCGGTCCCGACGGGGAGATCACGCCGCTGCTCTCGTCGATCGTGGCGCTCATGCTGTTCGTCTTCTTCCTGCCGGGCCTCGTGTACGGCCTCGTCACGGGGTCGATCAGGAGCGACAAGGACGTGGCGAAGATGACGTCCGACACCATGGGCAGCATGGGTGCGTATATCGTGCTCGCGTTCGCGGCGGCCCACTTCATCGCGTTCTTCAACTGGTCGAACCTGGGGCTGATCCTGGCCGTGTCGGGGGCGGGCTTCCTCCAGGCCATCGACTTCACCGGTGTGCCGCTCATCGTGGCGTTCGTCCTGGTGTCGTCGTTCATCAACCTCTTCATCGGGAGCGCGTCGGCGAAGTGGGCCATCATGGCACCCGTCTTCGTGCCTATGCTCATGCTCCTCGGTTACTCGCCGGAGCTCACACAGGCCGCGTACCGGGTGGGCGACTCGGTCACGAACATCCTGACGCCGCTCCTGCCGTACTATCCGCTAGTGATCATCTTCGCGCAGAAGTACGACCGCGAGGCCGGGATCGGCACGCTCGTGTCGGCCATGTTGCCGTTCTCGGTCGTGTTCGGGCTTCTCGGGATCGCCCTCGTGGTCGCGTGGATGTTGCTGGGCCTGCCGCTCGGGCCGGGGGCGCCGATGTACTACCAGATGTAGGAGTGGTCGGGCCGCGAGCGGGCCCGGCCCACCGCGATGGACCGGACCCACCCCTCGGGAGCGGATCGCTCCGTCAGCCCTCGACGTGCGCGTCGTGCTCGCACGACACCGACGGATTCCAGTCGGCGAACATGCCGGACGGATTGTGCTTCCACGGCCAGACGTGCAGCGCCCACAGGTTGAACGTGAAGTTCTGCTTGAACTCCTGACCGAAGAGCATCGGCGGCGTCTCGTCCGTGCCCCGGATGTCGAAGGGGATCACGTACTCGACACCGACGAGCCTCAGCTCACCGTTCTGGTCAGGCTCGTAGATGAGTGCCTCGGGCGAGGGGACGAGCACCTCGTCGTCGATCAGCGCGGGGTCTAGCAGGTGCCGTCCCATGCCGCCCAGCCGCGCGTCTTCGAGGCACGCGGCGCCCGTAGTCGGGTGCGTCACGAGGACGGTGTGGCCAGCCGCTTCGGCCTGCTCCGCCCGATGGAAGGCTGCCGTCGCGCGTCTGAGCTCCGCGAGCTGTCGTTCCACGAGTGCGTCCGCCGCATTCCAATCAGCGTCCGCCGCGGTGCCGCTTCCGGCTCGGTCGGCCCCGGCGTCCGCCGCGTTGGGCGTGAGGTCCGAGTCCGGCCGCGCGGTGGACGTGGCGTCCCCGCACGCCGTGAGGCCGCCGAGCACGATCGCCAGCATGGCGGCGCTTCCGATCCGGGCCGTGGAGATGGTCTTCATGAGCGTGTTCCTCCTGTCGAGAGTCATCAGACCGGACGTCCATCGGCCTCGTGCCGCGGCTTGTCCCGCCTGTATTCGCTCGCCTAGTATGGGCGGCGGGGGTCGCCCCCATGTCGCCTGACTCTCGCCCGCCGGTCGCCACCGCTATGTCGTTTCAGATCAGGACTTTGGGAGGCGCGTCACTCGAGGCGCCGGACGGTCCCGTGACCGGCCGGGCGGCCCAGCGGCACCGGCTCGCGCTCCTGGCGCTTCTCGCCGAAGCGGGTCCGGGGGGGCTCTCCCGCGAGAAGCTCGCCAGCTACCTGTGGGCCGAGAGCCGCGGCGACCGCGCCCGGCGACTCCTCTCGGATTCCCTGTACCGGATCTGCCGGGAGCTCGGGGACGAGGCGATCGTGGCCACCGGCGACGTGCTGCGTCTCGACCCGGAGGCGCTCCAGAGCGACGTGACTCGGTTCCGCGAGGCGCTCGACCGTGAAGACTGGGCGGCGGCCGTGGACGCCTACGGCGGACCGTTCCTCGACGGCTTCCACCTCCCCGACGCCGTCGAGTTCGAGCGTTGGCAGGAGGACACCCGGGCGGAGCTCGCCCGTCTGCACGCGGCTGCGCTCGAGGCTCTCGCGCGGCGCACCGCGGAGGACGGCGACGCACGCGAGGCGGCGGCGCTCTGGCAGAGGCGCGCCGCGCTCGATCCGTACGACGCGCGGGTGGCCATGCAGCTCATGCGCGCGCTCGACGCCGCCGGCAACCGGGCCGCAGCGCTCCGGCACGCACGGCTCCACGCCCAGTTGCTCGAGTCGGAGTTCGGGACGGGCCCCGACCCGGAAGTCATGGCTTTGGCGGAGGTGCTGCGCGCCACCCCGGAGGCGGAGAGCGAGCGGGCCCTATCGGCCCAGCGGACCCAATCGGCCCAGCGGCCCGACGCGACTCCGCGCGCCGACTCGCCCATGGAGTCCGATCCGCCGGCCATCGCCCCGCCGGCCCGGCGCTCGACCGTCTCGGGTGGCGCGGCCGGAAGGGATGCGGTCTTCGTGGCCGAGCGGGATATGAGCCTCCCGCGTCGCGCCACCGTGGGCCTGGTCCTCGTCGTGGTCGCCGTCCTCACGCTCGCGGCCGCCTGGGTCATGGGACGTGGCGGTCCCGATGTCGCTCCCGTGTCCGAGACGGGCAGGATCGCCATCGCCGTGCTCCCCTTCGACGACCTGAGCGGGGACGAGCAGGGCCTCTTCTTCACCGAGGGGGTGACGGAAGACGTGCTTACCCGGCTCTCGACGGTCGAGGGCTTCAGCGTGATCGCGCGGGCATCGGTCATGCCGTATCGAGACTCGCCCAAGTCCCTTCGGGTGATCGGTGAGGAGCTCGGAGTGCGCTATCTCGTGCACGGGAGCGTCCGTCACGCAAGCACGGGCGTCCGGATCACCGCCCAGCTCGTCGATGCACGCACGAACGCCAACGTCTGGGCCCAGAGCTACGACCGGGACGTGGAGGACATTTTCGCGGTCCAGAGCGACATCGCCATGCGGGTGGCCGCCGCGCTCGAGGCTCGCCTCACGCCGCGGGCAGCGGCGGACATGGACCGTGTTCCGACCGAGGACCTCGCCGCGTACGACGCCTATCTGCGGGGCCGGTTCCAGTGGCATCTGCGCACCGAGGAGGGACTCCGCCGGTCGGTGGGCTTCTTCGAGGACGCGGTCGCGCGTGACCCGACGTACGCGCGTGCCTGGGCGGGGCTGGCCGACGCATACGCGGTGCTCGCTTTCTACGACTATCTGCCTCCCGGCGAGGCGTTTCCGAAGGCGGCGGACGCGGCGCTCCGCGCGCTCGGCATCGATGATAGGCTGGCGGCGGCCCATGCCTCGCTCGGCTACATCACCCTGTATCACGACTGGGATGCCGGGCGGGCCGAGGCCGCCTTCCGGCGATCCATCGAGCTCAACCCGAGCTACTCCACGGGCCATCAGTGGTACGCCAACCACCTGGTGGCGACCGGGCGGTTCGACGAGGCGGAGCGGGCCATGAACCTCGCCCGCGAGACGAATCCGCTCTCGCTCATCGCCAACGGCGCGCTCGGCTGGGTGTACTACTACTCCGGGCGCTACGAAGACGCGGTCCGGCAGTGCGACCTCGCTCTCGAGATGGATCCCGACTGGGACCTCGGCCACCTGTGGAGGGGCTTCGCGCTCGAGGGCATGGGGCGCTACGAAGAGGCGATCGAGGCGCACCGCCGGGCCGTCGACCTCTCGGATGGGAGCGGCATCAGCCTCGCGGCGCTCGCGCGCTCCCTGGCCGTCGCGGGACGGATCGACGAGGCCCGCGAGGTGCTCGCCGCGCTGACGGAGGAGATGGATTCGGGCCGCTACCGGCCGTCGTTCGAGATCGCCCGGGTGTACGTGGGGCTGCGCGAGTACGACGAGGCGATCCGCTGGCTCGAGCGTGCGGAGCGTGAGCGCTCACACTCCATGGTCTTCCTCGAGGTCGATCCCCAGCTCGCGCCGCTCCGGGGGGATGCCGCGTTCCGCGCGCTCGTCCAGCGGGTGGGGTTCACGGACTGATCGCCTCAGGGTTCCGGGGGCCCGTCCGGGTGGAGCTCGCACGCCGGCGGCTGGTCACGGGTCCACGACAGCCCGACGATCCTCCATCCGCTCTCACCCAGAAGCAGCGTAGCCGCATCGATCCCGCAGTGGCTGAGCTCGTCGCCGTTGTAGAAGTCGTACGGCGTCCAGATCGTGGCCAGGGGGCCGTCGACCGTGACCACCGGATCCCACATCCGCTCGATGAGCGGTACCGTGCTCGACGTGATGCGCTCGGCCAGCTGGTCGAGCGTGGCCGTCCCGAGGGTCGTCGTGCCGTCCCGGGTCTCGGTGAAGGACATCAGCGTGCCGGGGGCCACGACCGAGCGGAGGAGCTCGGCGTCTCCGGCCTCCAGAGCGTCGAACAGGGTCTGGAGGGGTGCCAGGATCGCGTCGCGCTCCGCGGCGGACGGCTCGACGCCGGAAGCGGCCAGCCGCGTGTCCGTGCGGTCCGTTGCGACGTCGGCATCCGAGGCGCCGGCATCAGAGCCGGGATCGCTCGGCGCACAGGCTGCGATCAGGAAGATGCCGATAAGGGCGACCGCGCGGGTCAGCGGTTGGCCCGCGAGGATCAGAGGTCCCGCGCCAGCCTGATTCCGGTGAGCTGCCATGATGCGTCCGGGTGGAAGAAGTTCCGGTAGGTGTGCCGCATGTGGCTCCGCGACGTCGCGCACGAGCCTCCGCGTAGCACGAACTGGTTCACCATGAACTTCCCGTTGTACTCCCCCACCGCGCCAGGGGCGGGCTGATATCCCGGATACGGCCGGTACGGGCTGCCCGTCCATTCCCAGACGTCCCCGAAGAGCTGCTGGAAGCGGCCCGTGGGGGTGTTATCCCCGACTTCGTCACGCCCGCCCGCTGGCTCACGCATGCCCGCCGGCTCGGGATGGAACCGCCCGGCATCGACGAAGTTGCCCTCGATGGGCACGTCCCCGGCGGCGAGTTCCCACTCCTCCTCGAGCGGCAGCCGTGCGCCGGCCCACCGCGCGTACGCATCGGCCTCGTACCAGTTGACGTGACATACCGGCTCGTGGGGCGCCACAGGCATCATCCCGCGCAGCGTGAACGTCCACCACTCCCCGTCCCGTCGCTCCCAGTAGAACGGCTCCGTCCAGCCGTGCTCGTCGCGGGCCGCCCATCCCTCGGACATCCAGAGCTCCGGCCGCTCGTAGCCGCCGTCGGCCATGAAGTCGAGGTACTCGGCGTTCGTCACCAGTCGATGCCCGAGCGCGAACGGCCGGAAGAGATGATCGTGGCGGGGCTGCTCGTTGTCGTAGCAGAATCCATCGCCGTCCCACCCGACCTCCCGGATGCCGCCGGCGAGCTCGATCCACTCGAGCGGCTCGACCCGGGTGGGGCGTTCGGAACGCCGGGCCTCCGACGTCGCGTCGAGCTCCAGATATGCCGGCCGCAGCGGATTCACGCCGAACACGTGCTTGATGTCCGTGAGCATCAGCTCCTGATGCTGCTGCTCGTGGTTGAGCCCGAGCTCGACGAGGTCGCGCACCTCGGGGGAGAGATCATCAGTCAGGAGCCGCTCCATCGCGTGGTCGACGGCCGTGCGGTACGCCCACACCTCGGCCACGGTCGGCCGCGACAGGTAACCGCGTCGCGAGCGGCAGTGCCGCTCCCCGGCCTGTACGTAATACGAGTTGAACAGGAAGGGATAGTCCGGGTCGTGGAGCTCGTAGCCGTCGAGGTGCGGCACGAGCAGGAACGTCTCGAAGAACCAGGACGTGTGCGCCAGGTGCCACTTCGTCGGGCTCACGTCCGGCATCGACTGCACCACGTGATCCTCCGGAGAAAGGCTGCGCGTCAGGTAGCGGCTCCGCTGGCGAACCAGTCGGTACCGGTCCAGGAGCTCACTCTCGGCGCGCGTCGCGGGCGATGCGGTTACGGGTGCTACGGAAGGCGCGGATCGGTCCCGGGGGAGGCCCACGATATGGCTCCTGATCGAAGATGACGTGCCTATAGTGAACCACCGGAGGTGGCGCGGGGTTCCGGACGCACGGAGGCCCCGCGACCCGGAGAGGCGCCGCGGGGCTCGTGCAGGGGCCCGTTCTCGCGTCAGCCCGTCAGCGCCGCCACCACCGACGGCGGTACGATGACCGCGTCGATGACGTGGATGATCCCGTTGCTCGCCGAGATCTGGCCAGGCACGATCGACGCGTCGTCACGCAGGCCGGTCAGGCCGTCCTCGATGGTGAGGTCGCTCCGCACACGGAACGTCTCTCCGAGGAGGGAGGTGATCTCGCGGGGATTCCGCTTCGGTACCACGCTGTTGGCGGCGCGCCGCCCCTCGGTGACGTGGTAGAGCAGGACGTCCAGTACCACCTCCGCGGGAACGTCGGAGATCTCGTCGATCTCGGCGTCGAGCACCGTGCTCAGGAGCCCGTAGAGATCCTCGAAGGCCTCGTTGGTGGGGGCGAACACCGTGTACTGGTCGGTCCCGTTGAGGAACAGGTTCACGAGTCCGGCATCCAGCTCGGTGTCGACATAGGCCAGCGCGCCCACGAGCTCGGTGAACTCGGCTTCGATGGCGATGGCGGCGATGGACGCGTCGGTGGGGGCCGGAGCGCGGGCGAGCGTGGGCTCGCCGGCGTCGATCTCGGTCGCCGTGGGCGTATCGGAGCAGGCGGCCAGCGTCGCGATGCCGGCCAGCAGCGCCACGTGGCGGGTGCTGCGGAGAAGGTCGAACATGGGGGTCTCCCGGTGAAGGTGGGCGTCTCGGCCCGGGGCGCGGCCCCGGAACGACCCAGCTACACGGGAGGAGCGTCGGCTGACCAGGGGCGTCAGGACCCGCCCGGCACGGTCACCGGCTCCGTTACCCTCATCCCCAGCTCCTCGTCCGCGACGTTCTCCTGATAGTCGATGAAGAACTCCGTCGGCACACCGGTCACCGAGTCGTACGTCGCCGAGATCGAGTGCGCGTCCCGCGCGATGGCGTCTTCCAGGATGTCGAACAGCCCGTCCACGCTCGGAAAGAGATCTTCGGTCGGCTCGACGGGCGGCTCGTCCTCGGCGAGATACACGATGGACACGACCGCGCCGTCCTCGACGGTGACCCGCGCCGGGCCGCGGTAGCCGCAGAAGCAGAGACGCTCGACGGCATAGACGTAGTCGCTCGGGCCGCTCGCTTCCCAGAGGGCGCGGGCCCGCTCGAGCTCGCTGCGCTCGGGGCCGAGGGAGTCGCAGGAGGCCGCGAGCAGGGTGAGGAGACCCAGGGCGGACAGGGCGAGTCGGGACGGCGTCGTGGTGCGCATGGTCGAAGGCTCCGAGGGGTGCGACTTAGATTACCCTGGAGACGATCGAGATGGGCCGTTCGTGACCCCGGACCCGGAGTGGAGCATGAAGTCGATGCCATGGTGCGCGGCCGTGGCGCTGGTAGCCGCCCTCGCGTGCTCGGGCGAGCCCCCCGAGGCAGCCCCCGACACCGGAGCCCCCGACACCCCCGCCCGGACCGCCACGCCCGTCGATCCCGCCGACACGGCGAGCTGGAGCATCGGCATCACGTCGGCCCCGTCCACGGCCACCGCGCCTCCTCTCCCCGTGCTGACCGCCCTTCGCGCCGGCACGCATCCGGACTACGAGCGCGTCACGTTCGAGATCGCCGGCGCTCCGGAGGGCGATGGCGCCGCCGACGTGCCGGCCGGGCGCCCCGGGTACAAGCTCGAGTACGTGGACCGGCCGCTCATCGCGTGCGGGTCCGGCGACCAGATCTTCCCCGTGGGTGACGGTTGGCTGGAGATCCGGCTCGAGCCCGCGGCCGCGCACACCGAGGAGGGCCAGCCGACGCTGGGGCCCCGCGAGGTCGAGGTGGGCGGCCCGCTCCTCCAGCGCATCTACCGGACGTGCGACTTCGAGGGCATCGTGACCCATGTCCTCGCCCTCGGGAGCCCGAACGAGTATCGGGTCTTCACGCTTGCGAGTCCGCTGCGGATCGTGGTGGACGTACGGAGATAGGTGGAATCGCCATGAAAAACGTGCTCGTACTCCTCGCCCTGATCGGGTGGGCCTGCCTGCCCAGCGCGGTGGTCGCCCAGGCCCAGCCCCCTGCCGAGCCGCCGGCCGACTGGGGTCCGACGGCGATCGACTACACGAACGTCCCGTACCCCTATCCGGTCGACTTCCTCGACGTCCGGCTGTACGGCGAAGACCACCGGATGGCGTACATGGACGTCGCTCCGGTCGGCGAAGCCAACGGGCGGACCGTGGTCGTCTTCCACGGGATGAACTTCTTCGCGGCGGCCTACGAGCCGACCATCGACGCGCTCACCGAGGCGGGCTTCCGCGTCATCGCCATCGACCGACTCGGCTACGGCCGGTCGTCCAAGCCGGACATCCATTACAACCTCCACATGCCGGCGAGAAACACGAAGGCGCTTCTGGACGCGCTGGGGATCGAGCGGGCGGCGATCGTCGGGCACTCGATGGGCGGCATGGTCGCGACGCGCTTCGCGTTCACGTATCCGGAGACCACGAGCCACGTGGTCATGGTGAACCAGATCGGGCTGAGCGATCCCCGGCCGGACCGCCCGTGGCAGGACCCCCAGGAGGCCTACGAGAGCACGTACGACGACACGAGCTACCCATCGATCCTCAGCGGGCACGTGCGCTACTACCCGCGGGGATGGAAGCCGGAGTACCTGCACTGGGTGAAGGTGCAGTACGGACTCACGCTCAGCGGCGACTGGCCGAGGATGGCGAAGGTGCGCGCCGCGCAGCGCCGGATCCTCTACGAGGACCCGGTCGTCTACGAGTGGCAGCACATCGCCAGCAAGGCGCTGGTGATCGGCGGCGCCGAGGACCGGCTCGTCGCGGACTACCCGGCGGCCGCGCGCAACGTGGCGGAGCAGCTCCGGAACGCCGAGCTGGTGATCTTCCCCGAGGTCGGGCACTCACCGCACTTCGACAGCCCCGATGAGTACCATGCGCAGCTGATCCGCTTCCTGCTGTCCGATCCCGACGAGCCCGCGGATCAGAGCTGGCGCGAGAACGGCCCCAGGTGGAGGTGACGTCCGCCTGGCGCCCGGCCCGCCCTCACCTCGTGGCCAGCTGTCTCGCGACCGACTGGAGATCGGGCTCCACGAAATCTTCTCCGAAGGTCCCGAACCACGCGACCACGAGGTTCCGACTCGGCGACACGTACAGGAACTGTCCGCCCCAGCCTCCCTTGCCGAAGTCGCCGTCGGCGAAGACCGCGTCGGTTTGCCATGCAGCGTGCGTGGGTCGGTCGCCGGCCGTCGCGTAGGCGTCCCATGGCGCGTTTTCGAAGAGGGCCGGCCGGGCGTCGTCGAGGAGCTTTCGCTGAAAGCTCTCCTGCTCGAGCATGAAGAGCCCGAGGCGCCCGAGGTCGCGCAAGGTGGTGAAGAGCCCGCCATGGGCCGCGGCCGCCTCCCCTCTCGCGTAGTCGCCGGAAACGAGGAGGGCTTCCGCCTCGGCGCCGACTGCGCGCCACACCCGCTGGGACACCAGGTCGGGATAAGTCCGTCCGGTGAGTTCTTCGGCGAGATACATGAGCATGCTGGTGTTCGCCGACGCGTAGTCGTAACGCGTCCCCTGCTCGATGCCGCGGGGAACGGCGGCCATGTGATCCCGGAAAGACACGGTGGGGAGGTCCGGATTGAGCCCCACGCTGCGCTCCATGACCAGCATGCACGACTCGACGTCGGCGTAGGCTTCGGCGTTCTCCGGGCAAGCGATGCCGGAGGTCATGTCGAGGATATTCCGAACGGTGATCCCTTCCCAGCCGGTGCCCACGAGGGCGGGGATGTAATGGTCGACGGGCCGGGACACGTCGACGAGACCCTCGTCCTCCAGGTCTGAGACGATGAGCCCGGCGACCATCTTGCTGATGCTCCACCACAGGTGACGGTCTTCCGGCCTCATGTGCACGTAACGCTCGTAGACGATCTCCCCGTCCTGAAGCACGATGAGACCGTCGATCCGGGGATCGTCGGACACGTAGTCGTCGAGGGTGACACGGCCGCGGTCGCGGGTGAGCACGACGAAGTCGGCCATGTCGGGTCGTGGCGCTTCGCGTAGGGTGCGGACCGCGCCACCGCCCCGCAGGGGAACGGTCGGGACGAGCCGGTCCACGTTGAGGTGTCCGAAGCGCATCGCGTCTCCGCCGAACCAGCCTTCGACGTAGTCCCACTGTTCCCGGAGGGCGCGGGCCTCGTCGTCCGAAAAGGGCCCGGCGTGCTCCTCGGAGCCCGGAGCGGGCAGCGCGTCCTGGTCTCCGGGCTGGCACGCCGTCGCCCCGAAGCTGAGGAGAGCGATGGTCAGGGCTTTGGCGGGCAGCATGCGGGCAAGGGTCATGGCGGGGTGGAGTCGGAAGCGTGTGGGTCGAAGCACGAACCATTGTGCCCCGGTCCGGGCGGAACGGCCAGGAGTTGCTCCGGCGGAGGAGCGCGCTCTCTTTCCGGGACGTCGGAAGTCGTTCGATCTTCGAACGATCCTACTGCCAGTCGCGCCCATATACGACGCGGGTATCCCCATTACCAGATCGTTCGACTTTCGAACGACTTTCAACGCCCGCTCGGAGCGCGCTCGACGAAGGGTCGGGGAACGGGTCGGACGCCTCGAGGTCTCTCGCGCCTGCCGAGCGTTAGATCTCACCCCTCCGCGCGAACTCCGTCATGTGGTCCGCGGCCCGGAACGCCAGCGCCTGGATGGTCATGGTCGGCTGACCCCGCCCGGACGTGACCATGCTGCTGCCGTCGCAGATGAAGAGGTTCGGCACGTCGTGGGCACGATGGTAACGGTCGACGACCGATGTGTCCGGGTCGTCGCCCATGCGGCAGGTCCCGAGCAGGTGCGCGGCGACGGTGGAGGGCCCGACGGGCACCCTCCAGATGCGCTCCGCGCCAGCCGCCTCCATGATCTCCACCGAGCGATCCTGGAGAAACGTCCCGAACGCCAGGTCGTCGGGGTGGTCTTCGTAGGTGACCCGGATCCCGGGCCGCCCCCAGGCGTCGACCAGGTCGTCGTCCAGCGAGATCGAGTTCTGCTCCCGGGGGAGCGACGTGCCGTGCCCCGACACCAGCATCGTGTGCCGAAAGGCGGCCAGCTGCTCCTTGAGCTCCGGACCCCAGGCCGGCATCCCGGGCATGGGATTGTCGAGCGCGGCCCAGAAGAGCGGACCGATGGTCGCCCGCGCATCCATCCCGCCGCCGCCGTAGAAGCCACGCCGCGGGTCGGTCTCGTAGAAGTCCATGACGACGCGTGTCGCGACGACGCTCTTGTACTCGTTGAGCGGCTCGGAGAAGCGGGCCCATGTCGCCGGATTGTAGTTGAACATCAGGTTCTTGCCGACGTAGCCGCTCGAGTTGGCGAGCCCGTCGGGGTGGCGGCTCGATTCGGAAAGGAACAGGAGCCGGGGCGTCTCGGCGCCGTTGGCCGCCAGCACCACCGCCTTCGCGGGCTGGGCGTGCTCGACCCCGTCCGCGTCGAGATACACCACGCGCGTGACCCGGCCGGACGCGTTCGTCTCCACCCGCGTCACGGTGCTCCGGTCGCGGATCTCGCACCGTCCGGTCGCCTCGGCCACCGGGATCATCGATGCGAGCGTCGACGACTTCGCGCCGATCTCGCACGGCTGGCCCCAGCATAGTCCGCAGTGGATGCACGGCGCCCGGCCGTTGTGCGGTCGTGACAGGATGGCCAGTGGCGCGGGCTTTGAGGTGTAGCCGGCCCGCGCGGCTCCGTCCCGGAGCAGCACGCCCGACGACTTGATCGGCATCGGGGGGACCGGGTAGCCGCGGGAGCGCGGCGGATCGCCGGGGCCGGGCTCGCCGGAGATCCCGATCTCCCAATCCACCTTCGTGTAGTACGGCTCGAGCTCGTCGTAGGTGATGGGCCAGTCGGCGAACGTCGTCCCCGGAATCGACCCGAGGATGGATCGCTCCTGGAAGTCCACCGGCCTCAGCCGCCAGTAATTCGCGGCGAAATGCAGGCTGCTGCCGCCGACGACCTTGGCGTAGAAGAGCGCCGGGAAGAAGAATGACGGGGTCGCCCCCTCGTCGGGGGTGGTCCGAAACGACTGGGGGTGGTCCGCGAGCCGGCCCGTCAGGCCGTCGCCGAAGTAGGTCTCGACCTCGTCGTGGCGGAACTGGAAGGGCCGGAGGTAGGGGCCCTGCTCGAGCACGACCACGCTGAACCCGTTGGTGGAGAGTTCCTTCGCCAGCACGCCGCCCGCGGCCCCCGAGCCGACGATCACGAAGTCGACCTCGTCCGAGGTGCCGTACCGGACCATGTCCTGGCTCGACGCGGCGCTCATCGGTCCGCTCCGTGATGCGGCTCGGCGGCGCGTTCGCCGGCGCCCTCCGCGACCCGGTCCTCGCCGCGCTCGTTCCGGTCGTAGTACCCGAACGGCGGCTCGTACCGGTAGGTGTCCTCGAAGCCGAGGAGCGCCCAGCCGACCCCGTCGCGATTGCCCCCGTACTCGGGATTCCCGACGAGCCCGATCAGCACGAGCGTCCGGGCGAAGAAGAAGAAGCCCGGGTCCTCCGTCTCGATCGCCGTGATGATCTCGTCCTGGCGGGCCTCCGGGAGGTCCGCGAAGGCGTCGGCATCCGCGTCGGGGAAGGTCTCCCGCACCCGCTCGTCCATGGCCGCGAGACCTCCTCGAACGATCGGCAGGAGGTCCGCTAGAACGCTTCCGAGCGCCTGGTCGGCGAAGTACACCGAGCCCGCCTCGCGCGCGCCCGGCGTGTCGTCGGTGGGCACGATGCGGGCCGCGAAGGCGTCGAAGTCCGCGCCTTCGCGCTCGGTGAAGGTCACGAAGGCGAGACCGTCCCGCATGGCCTCCGAGGAGCACGCCTGCAGCGCCGCGATGAACGGCGAGAGGCGCATGAGCCAGGCTCCTCCCATGAGCGAGCCGGACGTCGAGAGGAAATCCCTACGGGTGGTCATGATTGCCGTCTCCTCGCGTGAGTAGACCCCCACGCGACGACAATAGCCCGTCCTACCCGATTTCGCTTCCCCTACCGCGGTCCGCCGCGCCCGCCGCGTCGCCTACTCCGTGCTCGACCGCGTCGCCAGCTCCCGGTCGAGCATGAAGATCGCGGCCTCGTTGTCACCGGCCATGCGCAACTGATCGACGATGGTCCCGATCGAGTCCTCCTCCTCGACCTGCTCGGTGATGAACCACTGGAGCTCGAGCTGGGTGGCGTGATCGTGCTTGGATACGGCCAGATCGTAGAGCTTGTGGATCATCTCCGAGACCTTCTTCTCGTGACCGAGCGCATTCTCGAAGATCTTCAGCGGATCGCCGAAGTCCTCGGGGGGCGCCTCGACCCCGCCGAAGCGCACCTGGGCCCCGCGCCGGTTCATGTAGTCGAACAGCCGCATCGCGTGTGTGAGCTCTTCCTCCGCCTGGAAGCGCATCCACTTGGCGAACCCGAGAAGGCTCTTGAGGTCGAAGTGCGCGGACATGGCCAGATAGAGGTAGGCGGCATAGAGCTCCTTGCCGATCTGATCGTTGAGTGCGTCCTGAACGCCCTTGTCCATGCGGGGCTCCTTGCTTCGGGGGATCTGCTGACGGGCCATCGAACGAATCTATCAGGCGATGCCTCACGGGTCATTCGAGGCCCCATGTGACCGATCGGCCGGTCGCGGAGTGTGAATGACATACCCGTACGTTTGGACCTCAGCAGGGAGTCCCCCACCATGTCCGACTCGAAGCCACTCGCATCACGTCTGCTTCCAGCGCTCATGCTCGCGCTCGCCGTGGGCGCCTGTGACAGCACGCCCGTCGACCAGGGGGAGCCTGAGTCGACGAATGGTGAGGTCGCCACGCTGAGCGTCCTCCTCACCGACGCCCCCGCGGACTACATCGCCTCCGCCGAGGTCGACATCGGCCGTGTCGAGCTGCTTCCGGCGGGTGACGGGCCGCCCATCGTGCTGTCCGAAGACGGCACCGACGGCTTCGTGAACCTCCTCGACTTCCAGGACGCCGCCACCATGCAGCTGGCCGAGGCCGAGATCGAGGCGGGTGACTACACCCAGCTCCGCCTCATCGTCGAGTCCGCCCGCGTCGGGCTCGTCGAAGGGTACGCGTTCCGCGACGGCAGCACGGAGAAGGATCTCTTCGTGCCGAGCGGCGCACAGACCGGCATCAAGCTGAACCTGCAGGGCGACGAGGACATGCCGCTCACCATCGTGCCCGGCGAGACGGTCCTCGTGCTCGACTTCGACGTGAACCGCAGCTTCGTGATCCAGGGCAACCTCGCGACGCCCGCCGGCGCGCACGGGGTCATCTTCAAGCCGACCCTCCGCGTGACCGCCATGGACGTCGCCGCCAGCATCTCCGGCGTCGTGTCCACCGAGCTCGAAGGCGTGTCGGTCGAGGCCCTCGTGGTGACCGCCGAGCCGACCGATGCGGGTGACGTGCCCGGATATCAGACTCTGGCCGGGACCGCCGTGACCGACGAGGGCGGCGCCTACACGATCCACTTCCTGGTGCCCGGCTCGTACGACGTGACCGTGGCCGTGGACGAGGGCCTCGGCACCGACCCGGCCGTGCGCTCCGTCGAGCTCGGATACTCCGAGGACGCCTCCGGCGCCGATTTCGAGATCATCGATATCGCCGGGAGCATCTCCGGAACCGTGACCACCGCGCTCGAGGGCGCGTCGGTCGAAGGGCTCGAGGTGACCGCCCAGTCCGATGCCGACGGCGCGGAGCCCGTCACCGCGACCATGGACGCCGACGGCAACTACACGTTCGAGTCCCTCCTGGCCGGCACGTACACGGTGACCGTCGAGGTCGGTGAGGACCAGGTGACCGACCCCACGGCCGCGGTCGTGGAGCTGGGAGCCGGTGAGGACGTCATCGACGTCGACTTCGAGATCGTCGAGGATGTCTCCGGCAGCATCGCCGGCAGCGTCAGCACCGCGCTGGAAGGCTTCTCGGTCGAAGGACTCGAAGTGACCGCCACGCCGGCGGAAGGCGACCCCGTCACGGTGGAGACCGACGCCGAGGGCGCGTACATCTTCGAGTCGCTCCTGGCCGGGACCTACACCATCACCGTCGATGCCGGCGAGGGGTTCACGACGGACCCGGCGAGCCGGGAGATCGAGCTCGCGGAGGATGCCGAAGAGGTCGACGTCGACTTCGCGGTGATCGCCGCCTCGTAACGGCAGTCTTCCGGTCGAGCGGGTCGCGCCCCCAGACCGAGCGGGTCCGCCCCTCGGCCGGCGACCCAAGACCGCCCCGTCCGGATTCGTTCCGGGCGGGGCGGTTTTGCGTGGCGGGTGTGGGGTTGGGTGGGGCGAGGTGCGGGTGGTGCGGAGCGGGAGGGTGCGGAGCGGGAGGGTGCGGAGCGGGAGGGAGGGCGGGCGGGGGGCGAGTGGGCTGCGCGGGCCGCTCCGGCGCGCGGCGTGAGGGCTGAGCCGGATCGGCCGCGCCTGACCGGACTGCGCGACGCCCCGATCGGGGCAAACTGCACAATCGCGCACCCCGAGCGCGTCTCTGCATGGATTGTCCCCGCTATGCGGGGTCAACTCATCAATGGCTGCGGGCTGGGCTCGTCCCTGTGCACTTGCCCCCGCTATGCGGGGAAAACCCGCAAGGTGGTATCGCGGGCGTGCACGATTGTGCAGTTTGCCCCGCCCGCCCGCCCGCCCGCCCGCCCGCCCGCCCGCAGGTCATCACGCGCGCACCGCTTCGACCCGCTATAGGTTCCTCCAGGGGTCGCGGGCGAGCGTTCCAGTCGGAGGAGTTCCCAGTGCGTCGTCTCCATGTCGGTGTGTTCCTGTTCGGTGTCGTGCTGATCTCCGCATGCGGCGACGGACCCTCGGACGTGGAGCAGAACACGCCGCCGTCGGTGGCCATCGTCTCGCCCGCCACCGAAACGCTGTTCTCCGGCGGTGACGACCTCGATGTCGAGATCTCCGGCACGGACGAGCGGGACGGGACGTTGGGTGATGCGGCCCTGTCGTGGTGGGTGGTCCTCCATCACGACACGCATGTCCATCCCTACCTGCCGCCGGTGGCCGGATCCGTCGGACGTGCCTCGGTGTCGAGGACCGGACATGTCGATACCGACATCTTCCTGCGGGTCTACGCCCGCGCGGCTGACGAGCAAGGGCTCGCCGACACCGCCTGGGTCGATGTGGGCCCGCGCCTCGTGTCGCTGAACCTCGCCACGCAGCCCCCCGGCCTTCAGGTGACCATGGACGGCCAGCCTCGGACTACACCGGCCACGGTCGGAAGCGTGGTGGGCATGGACCGAGCCCTGGGTGTGCCCACGCCCCAGACCCACGATGGGCTCGTCTACACCTTCGACTCCTGGTCCCATGGCGGTAGCGCCGGCCAGACGTATGTGGCGCCGGCGGGCGATGTCACGCTGACGGCGACGTTCACCTCCGCCGGCGGCGCCAACCAGTCTCCCACGGTTTCCGTCACCGCACCTCTGGACGGCGCCACGGTGACCCTCGGCGAGACCACGACGATCACCGTGGAAGCAAGCGATTCCGACGGGACCGTATCGCTGGTGGAGTTCCGAGAGGGCTCCACTCTGCTCGGCTCCGACGACACCGCTCCATTCAGCATCCAGTGGACGCCCGGTACCGTCGGCTCCCGGATCCTCACCGCGCGGGCCACGGACGACCTGGGCGCCGCCACCGTCTCGTCCGGCGTGACCGTGACGGTGCAGTCGGGTGGCGGGGGCTACGTGACCCCGCCCACGACGACGCTGACGGCACCCGTCCAGGGCACGCTCGGGCTGACCGGGAGCATAGCGGTCGCTGCCACCGCATCGGACGACGTGGGCGTGACGCTGGTGGAGTTCCAGGTCGACGGCGCGACCCTCGCCACGGACGACACCGCTCCGTACAGCGCGACGTTGCCGGCCACCAGCGCCTACGCGAGTGGAGCGCACACCTTCAGGGCTCGGGCCCGGGACGCGGCGGGGAACTGGTCACCCTGGTCGGCGGCGACGGTGACGTTCGGTGGAGGCGTCGCGCTGCCGGCCGGGTTCACCCGGACCACCGTGGCGTCGGGTCTGGACTACGGGTTCCTCACGGCCGCCGCGTTCGCTCCGGACGGCCGGCTGTTCGTGCTGGAGCAGTGGGGACGTGTGCGCATCATCGAGAACGGGTCGTTGGTCCCCACGTCCTTCGTTCAGCTCCCCGTATCCGCGGACGGGGAGCGAGGCCTGTTGGGCATCGCCTTTCATCCCGACTTCGAGACGAATCAGCTGGTCTACCTCTACTACACGACGGAAGAGGGGGGAGCGCACAATCGAATCAGCCGGTTCACTGCGAATGGGAACGTCGCGGTGCCTGGTAGCGAGGAGATCCTCGTTGAGCTCGACCCGCTTGGCGCCATCTTCCACAATGGCGGGGCCATGGCGTTCGGCCCCGACGACAAGCTCTACGTCGCGGTGGGCGACAACGTAAACGGGGAGATGTCTCAGAGCCTGTCGTCTCGCTTCGGCAAGATCCTGAGGTACAACCCGGACGGCAGCATTCCGTCGGACAACCCGTTCAACGGATCCACGTCCGGTCCCTACCAGGCCATCTGGGCGATGGGGCTCCGGAATCCCTTCACCTTTGGATTCCGGCCCGGTACGGGACGCATGCACATCAACGACGTCGGAGAGGGGGGATGGGAGGAGATCAACCTCGGCAGGGCGGGGGCGAACTACGGTTGGCCGGCCACCGAAGGCCCCACGTCGAACCCTTCGTACCGTGCACCCATCCTGGCCTATGCGGCGTTCGACCCCAGTCCCACGCTCTACAGCGGCAACTCCATCGTCGGCGCGGCGTTCTATGACCCGCCGGTGAACAGCTTCGGGGACACCTACGCCGGAGACTACTTCTTCGCGGACTACGTGCGGGGTTGGATATACCGCATGGACGCCGACGAGTGGGACACCGCGTACGCGTTCGCGCAACTCGGCACCGGCATCACGAATCTGCTCGTCGGTCCGGACGGAGCGCTCTACGTCCTCATGGGATCGCAGGTAGATCGGATCTCTCCGTAGGCCGTATGCCCGGTCCGGTCCCGCCCGCCGTTACTACCCTTCCTCAGGCCCGCCCAGCGTGGTCGCCACCACCGCGGCGAGCTCCTCGAACGTGATCGGCTTCTGAACGAGCTGTGTGACGCCGGCGCCCTCGATGACGGCCGGGTCGAGCTCGTCGATGAAGCCGGTCAGCAGGATGATCGGAAGATCGGGGCGGACCCCGCGGATGGCGGTCGCGAGCTCCAGCCCATTGATGCCCGGCATGAGGTAGTCGCTGATGACGATGTCGAAATCGTCGGGCGCGGCCTCCAGCTGCTCGAGCGCTTCTTCGCCACTCGCTGCCGTCGCCACCACGTAGTCTATACGCTCCAGCCGCCGCTTGCCGACAGCGACGAGGCCGGCCTCGTCGTCCACGTAGAGGACCCGCGCTCCCGATCCGTGCAGGGGAGCGAGGATGTCCGACGCATCCTCCGTTTCTTCCGACTCCACCGCGGGTAGGATGAGTCGGACCCGCGTCCCGGTGCCCGGAGCGCTGTCCAACTCGAGGGCGCCCCCGTGCTCGCGTGCGATTCCGTGCACGATCGCCAGCCCCAGCCCCGAGCCTTTGCCCGGCGGCTTGGTCGTGAAGAAGGGCTCGAACACCCGGCTCTGCGTCTCGGCGTCCATGCCCGTTCCGGTATCCTCGACGGAAAGGATGGCGTGGAGTCCCTCCCGCAGCGTCGGATGCGTCCGAGCCCGGCTGTCGGCGATATAGGCCGGCTCGGCCCGGAAGGCGAGGCGCCCTCCACCCGGCATCGCGTGGACCGAGTTGGTGCCGAGGTTCATGAGCACCTGGTGGATCGCCGACGGATCGACGAGCACGCGTGGCGTGTCGGGATCGACCGTCGTGGAGATGTCGATGTTCGGCGGGCTCGTCGATCGGAGGAATCCCTCGACCTCTCGCATGACGTTGTCGAGGGGAAGTACGCGTCGCTCGCCCTCCCGCCGATGCCCGACCGCCTGGATCTTCCGGACGAGGTCCCGTCCGCGATGCACGAAGCGCAGCAAATCCTCCAGGTCGCGACGCCCGTCGGAATGCTCGACGGAGTCGCCGAGCAGTTCCGCGTATCCCATGATCGCGCCCAGGATGTTGTTGAAGTCGTGCGCGATGCCGGCCGCCAGCGTTCCCACGGCGTCCATCTTCTGAGCCTGGCGGAGCTGCTGCTCCAGGACGGACCGCTCCTCCTCCACCCGTCGGCGCTCGGTGATGTCGACGATGGAGGAGAGCACGAGCAGCCCTTCCTCGGTCTCGATGGGGTTCAGGCCGATCTCCACCGGGATCTCGGTGCCGTCCTTGTGCAGTCCGAAGAGGTCTCGCCCGGCGCCCATGGGCCGGGCGTCGGGCTCATGGAAGAACGACGTGCGAAAGCCTGGATGCGCGCCGCGGAACCGCTCCGGCACGAGCACTTCCATGGGCTGTCCCATAAGCTCGTCGCGGTCCCACCCGAACATCCGCTCCACCTCGCGGTTCACCAGGACGATCTTGCCGCGCTTGTCGACCATCACCATGCCCGCGGGTGACGACTCCACGGCGGCCTTGAAGCGGGCTTCGGCCCGGCGCCGGGCGCTGATGTCCACGATGGACGACAGCACGAAGAGCCCCTCCTCGGTCACCACGGGGGTCAGCCCGATCTCGAGGGGGACTTCCGTGCCGTCTTTTCGCCGGCCGTACAGATCGCGCCCGGCGCCCATGGCCCGGACGGACGGATCCTCGAGGAAGTCCTGCCGGAAGGCCGCGTGGCCCATGCGCGCCGCTTCCGGCACCAGGAGGTCGACCGGCTTGCCGAGGAGCTCCTCGCGGGAGTATCCGAACAGCCGCTCGATCTCGCGGTTCACGAGTACCATGCGCCCCTCCGGGTCCACCATGAGCAACCCGCTCGGGGCGGACTCGACCGCGGCGCGGAGGCGGAGCTCCACCGCGCGTCTATCGTCAGACGTCATGGCACCGCCTGGGAGGAGGGGTGACCCGTCGGATCAAGTGCTCGGGGGGCCCCGACGCACGGGACGGTCCCCGAAGTGATGATCGCCGCGGGGACTCAGGTCTGCAAGGAACAGTCCTCCCGCCTTCGCCATGTGGCGCTCCGACCGGGGCAAACTGCACAGTGGCGCGCCCCGCCGGCGCGCCTGTGTGGATTGTCCCCGCTATGCGGGGTCAACTCATCAATGGCTGCGGGCTGGGCTCGTCCCTGTGCACTTACCCCCGCTATGCGGGGAAAACCCGCAAGGTGGTGCCGCGGGCGTGCACGAGTGTGCAGTTCGCCCCGCCCGCCGGCCCGCCCGCCCGCCGGCCGGCCGGCCCGCCCGCTACTCCATCGGCGCCCAGAACAGCACGGGATCCTCGACCCGGATGTCCATCTTCTCGAGCGGCACGGGGAAGGGCTCGATCGCTGCGGCCTTCTCGCGCCACTCGGCCCAGACGTTCTCCAGCTCCCGGGCGAGATCGTCCTCGAGCGTGGTGATGGCGTTCTCGTAGTCCTCGAGCTTCTCGGCCGCGCTGTTGGCCCGCTCCTGGGTGCGGCGGGTCTGGGACCGCCGCGACGCCGCCCCCGACAGAGCGCGAACACGCGCCTTGCCTCCGAGGAACATCGACAGGAGCTCGCCCGCGCCGGACACGAGCTCCTGCTGACGCCGTGTCCCGACGTCGACCTCGAGCTCACGGACGCGGCGCGCGGCCCCGTCCCGGCGCTCGCGCGCGGTCTTCAGGCGACTCTCGAAGCGATCGCGCAACTTGGCCGCCTCGGCATCGGCCGCCTGCTCGGCGGCTTCCAGGCACCGCGCGCGGAAGGCTTCTGCCGTCTCCCCGGCACGGGAGTACAGCTTGAGGGCGGGGTTCCGGAACAGGTCGAGGGTGAGCGACCCGTACAGATGATCCTGCAGGTCGCGCTTCAGCGAGCGGAAGTAGTCCGCGGACTGGACGTCCGCGGAGGGGAGCACGAACGGCGCGGGCCGGACGGGCGCGGCGAGGAAGTCGCGATCGTCGTAGTCGACGGCGACCGCATCCTGCACGCGAGAGTCCGACTCGAGCGGGAAGAGCACGGCCTCCCATTCCTGGTCGTGGCGGAGATCGGCCTTGGTCTCGTCGAAGAGGAGCTTCACGCGGAACGCCAGCCCCGCGTTGAGGCTTCCGCCGCCGGCTCCCGCGCCGATCTCGCGTGCCCAGGGGGCGGCCGGGTCCAGGTAGCATACACGCGCCTCCGACGAGACCGTGGGCGCTACCGGGGTCTCGTCGTGGGGCAGGTCGGCGAGGGCGGGCGAAGCGGAGGCCAGCGAACGGCCCGCCGGGCCGGCGGCCGCTCCTGCCGCCGGGCTCCCCGCGGGGGCTGAGCCCGGACCGCTCCCCGAGCCCGCACTGCCCGCGGGAGCTGCGCCCGCCGGGGCCGCCTCCGCGGCGGGACTGGCGGGACCCCGAGCCTCGTCCGCCTCCCGCAACCGCAGCAGCTCCGGTCGGGTCAGCGGCCCCCGAAGGAACGACATGGCCCAACGCGACGTGAACAGCGCCGGCTGGGACGTGCGCGCCGTCTTCAGCACGAACTCGCGCTTGCCGAGCTCGCCGATCCGGGCGCCCCACGAGGCCACGTCGACGTCTCCCGACGCGGAGCGCATCGCCTCGACGATGCGCGCCTTGTCGCGCTCGGTCTGAAGCCGCCCGATCATCCAGGTGCCGGCGTTGGACATGAGCTTGTAGTCGACGTCCACCGGGTTCTGCGTGGAGATCACCATGCCGACGCCGTGCGCGCGCGCCTGCTTGAAGATCGTGAGCATGGGCTTCTTCGACGGCGGCTCGGCCGTGGGCGGGGCGAGCCCGAACACCTCGTCGACGTAGACCAGCGCCTTCAGGTCGGAGGTCCCCGGCTGCTGCCGCATCCAGGTGACCATCTTGGAGAGGAGGAGCGTTACGACGAACTGGCGCTCGGTCTCGGTCAGGTGCGACATGTAGACGACGCTTGCGCGCGGCCGCCCGTCCGGCGCTCGGAGGAGGGTGTCCATGTCCAGCGGCTCGCCCTGCATCCAAGCCGCGAAAGAAGGGGACGCCACCAGGCCGTTCAGGCGCATCGCGAGCGCCGTCCGGTCCTTGGCGGGGAAGAACGTGTCCAGCTCGAACACCCCCAACCGCCGCATCGGGGGATCCTGGATCTGCATGAGGAGCGCGGCGAGATCTAGGTCGATGTCCTGACCCCATGCGTGCTCCACCAGGTTCGCGAGCAGGATGTGCTCCCGGCTCGTGATGGGATCCGCGTCGATGCCCGCGAGCACGAGGAGTCCCGACACCAACCCTTCGATCTCCTCACGGAGCGCCTCCTGGTCCCGTGCGGCATTGCCCTTCGGCGCGGATAGGTTGCCGAGCACGTTCAGCGGGATACCCGCGGTCGAGCCCGGCGTGAAGATCCGCACCTCGGCCCCGTCCGTGAACGCCCGCACGTCCGCCGGGCTGAGCCCGGAGCCCGCGAGCCCCTTCGTCCACCGCTCGGCCGTGCGTGCCGCGAGCTCCGCGGTATCGATGCCCTCCCGGGCGGCCTCCGCCGGGTCCACCCATTCCTCGAAGTCCGCGGCCGCCAGCTCCGGGAAGCGGAGGGCGAGGTTCCCCATATCCCCCTTCGGGTCGAGGATGAGCGCGGGAATGCCCGCCTGGAGGACCTCCTCCAGGAGCACCACGCCGAGGCCGGTCTTTCCCGACCCGGTCATGCCGACGATCACCCCGTGCGTGGTCAGGTGATGGGCCGCGATCTCCCGGCGCGTGGACGTGGGCTTCCGGCTCGACTCGTCCAGGTCGATGCCGACATAGAGATCACCGCGCTCGTTGCTCAATCTCGTCTCCGTCTCGCGTCGTTGGCCTACGTCGGCGCACCCCGCCGCGCCTACTTCCCGAACTTGCTCAAGATGTCGTCCAGGGGGTTGCCGTCGCCGTCCTGATCCAGCATCGCGGCCAGCCCTCCCAGACCTCCGCCGCCACCGCCCGCGCTCCTACCGCCGCCGAGGAGGCCGCCGAGCATGCCGCGGAGCCCTCCACGGGAGGGCTCCGCATCACCGCCGCCGCCCTGCTTCGCGAGCGCGCCCGCGACCATCATCGCCAGCATCGGCAGCATCTTCTTCAGCAGCGACGGATCGAGGCCCGTGCGCGAGGCCGCGTCCTGCGCGACGGCGCGACTCACGTCCTTGGACCCGAAGATCTGCCCCAGGACCTCGTTCCCACGGCCTACGTCGGTGGGTTCGTTGCCGAGCACGTTGTCGAGCAGCCCGCCTCCGCCGAGTTGGCCCAGCAAGGCGCCGAGGCCACCGGCACCCGCCGCCTGGCCCTGGGCCTTCCGCATCCCACCGAGGATGGCGGGAGCGAGAGCACTCGCGCCGGTCGCGGCCTGACTCTCGGAAATGCCCAGCTCCTTCGCCATCGACTGGAGGCCGCCCATCTGGGAGAGAATCTCGGTGATATCCATGGGAATGCTCCTCGGGGTCGGCCCCGTTACGGTGCGCAGCGCCCCGGTCAGGCGCCGCCCGGGAAGCTACCCCAGAGCGGAAGATGTCGCCAAGACGGGGGCGTACGCTCGCCCGTCCGTTTGGGCCCACATCCACGCCGCATCGTCCAGACCCGTTAGCTTCACGTCCGCAGGAACGTCACAGAAGAAGTGAAGGGGGAGTACCATGTCCGGATCATTGGCCGAGCTCGTCATCGATGGAGGGATCGCCGAGCTGAAGTGCCCGATCACGGGCATCCCCCTCATCGTGCAGGACGAAGGCTTCGACTCCGACGCCCACCACTCGCCCCACTTACGGTTCTTCGTGGATTGGATCGATCAGGCCTGGGTCGTGGACCCGGACGACCTTCCGGACGAGCAGGCGCCGGGTCAGCGCAGGCTCGTCGAGATCCTGACGAGCGACGAGGCGTTCGATTCGCGGCACGCGATGATCGACGCGTGCGTCGAAGCACTTCCGGGGTCGGCCCTGGTGCTGGAGATCCTAGATCCCCCGGAAGGCGCGTTCGAGGGCGACATCTGTTACGCCTGTTTCGACCTCGGGGCGCGTGCGTCGGCGGATGCCGTGCGCCTGCACCTGGCGGAGCCTGCGGAAGCGGCGAGTTAGGCACCTTCGCGATGGGGTGGCTGCCCCGTCGCGGCCGCGAGCCCGCGGTCATAGGTCATGATCCGGCGCACATCCCGGCGGACGCAGCACGCGAGTTGCACCAGATCGCGCGCCGAGAGCCCCGGGTGCTCCCCGTCCAGTGCACGGGCGAGGTGTACGTCGGCTTCCTCCACGGACCAGGTTTCGTCCACGCATCCCGCCACGAGGGTGAGCGCTGCGTCGAGGGTCGCCTGTCGGTCCACGGGAAGGTAGGCGTGCAGGAGTTCCTGGAGCACCTCGGCGGACGTGACCAGCCTCTGGTGTTGCTCCACTGCCTGGAAGAGGAAGGCTCGAGCCTTCCCGCGGAGCGGATGTGGGCCGCCCACGGCGTACATGAAGACGTTCGTATCGACGAAGATCACGTGACGTCCAGCCCCCGCACCCGGGAGCGCTCGATGGCGTCACGATGCTCGGCCCAATCCGGTTCCGGCTCGACTTCGAGCTCATCGCACGCCTCAAAGAACTCGGCGAGGGCGTCGCGGGAGCGCAGTGATCGGCCCTCCTGGGTTTCGCGAAGCCGGTCCTCCGCCGCCTCGCGGAGCCAGGCAGCCAGTGACTTCCCCTCCCGGTCCGCCTGCGCGCGATAGCGGGCCTTGTCGTCGGGGTCGAGAACGATGTGGATGCGGGTGCTCATGGCTGAAGATACACATTCGAGATGTGTATGTGCCATGAATGGGTGATGCGCGAGCTAGACCGACGGCCCCGGACCTGCCATCAGCCCGTCCGCCCACGCTTCGATGGTCTCGCGCATGACGAGCCGGTCCAGCCACCGCTCCGGGATCCCCTCCGCGCCGTAGCACGCACCTGCGAGCTGGCCGCACACCGCGGCCGTCGTGTCGGCGTCGTCGCCGAGGTTGGCGGCGGCGAGGACGGCTTCTTCGAAGGATCTCGTACGCTCGAAGGACCAGAGCGCAGCTTCGAGAGAGTCCACCACGTACCCCGTCCCGCGGATGTCCGACGGGTCCCGCCCGACGTAGCCGCCGCCGGCGATCTCCTGGAGCCGCTCGGACATCCAACTGGCCGGCTCGATGGCCCGGAGCGCGTCCGCCTTGGGTGCGCCCGACAAGAGCGCGTGTAGTGCGGCGGCCAGGATGCGGCACGCCGCCACCGCCTCGGCCGCGCCATGGGTCGTCCGCGAGCTATCCGCGGCGTAGCGGTCGACCACCTCGGCGTCGGGATGGTAGAACAGCACCACGGGGGCGAGGCGCATGATCGAGCCGTTCCCCGCGGACCAGGGTGACTTCGAGCCGCAGTAGGCCTCCCCGGTGTGCTCGAACCGGGCGAGGGCCTCGCGGACCGTGTTGCCGATGTCGAAGCACTCGCCCGTCGAGCTCAGGTGGCCCTCGCGCATCCGAAGGGGCCTCCGCCCACCATGTCCGTGAGGGGCTCGAAGCTTCCGCGGGGGCTGAACTCCACGGTGGTGCCCACGGCGTCACCGCAAGCGAGTCCGAGGAGGCACCCGCGTGCGCGGGAGGTCACCCCAATCGTACCTCCTGCAGCCGCCGTTCGAACGCCCCGCCAGGCGGCGCGGCGAAGAAGTTGTACCCCAACCTGGACCAGGGCTTGAAGCGACGCACGTCGTCGAGTGTCCGGATCGGGTGAACCTCGCCGGTCTCCGTCACGAAGCACACGCTGGCGCCGAGGTCGAGCACGAACTCGCTCGTCGAGCAGGAGTCGTCGTTGCCGTGGTCCTCGTAGATGAGCATCCAGTCCCGCTCGGACAGCCTGCTCGAGCCTCGTAGCGCCGGGATCTCCATGCCTTCGACGTCCAGCTTGAGGACCACGGGATGGCCCGGTGGTACATGCTCCTCGATCACCGCGTCCAACGAGATGGAGTCGACGACCTCCGTCTCGAGACCCTCCCTGGGGCCGTTCGCCCCGACCGCCCCCGCGGCGGCCCGGGCCCCGACGACGGAAGCAGGGTACTCGATGATCACCTCTTCACCCGCGGTCTCTGCGAGGGCCCTCTTGAGCGTCGTGAACCGGTCGCCGTTGAGTTGGCGGTTCTCCTCCAGGGCGCGGAACGTCTCTCCGACGGGCTCGATGGCGACCGTGGGTTTCGCGCCGAAGCGACAGCTCGTCGCGAGCACGCTCCAGTATCCGAAGTTGGCGCCCGCGTCGATGAACACGTAGTCCACGTCCGCGATGCAGTGCAGAATGAGGGCCGTCGCCCGCTCGTAATCGAACCGCTCGGAGACGAGGCGGCTCCAGTAGGGATCCGCCGTGCGCATGCTGAACAGTGCATCCGGCGCGAGCTCCACGGTACATCGCTGCCCAGGCGGGGCGAGGCGCCCGCACCATCGAGCCAGCTTGAAGAACCCATGGTGCTTCAGAGGACGCGTCACGACCTCCGCCAAGTCGATGCCGCGCAGAGCCACGAAGCTGAGCGGGCCGTTTGGATCGACGGTCACGGGACGCATCGGGGTCCTCCTGTTCCGGTGGAGCGGCGTGTCTACCGGTACGGACATATGCAAGGTTCGCTCCGCTCAGACCGTTACGACCACCGCGCCATGTCCGGGAGCTCGCGCGAGTCGCCCGTCGCAGGTGAGAAGCGGCGCGTCGAGCGCTTCCGCGAGGGAGATGTAGGCGCCGTCGTGCGCCGTCAGGTTCTCCCGGAGCGCCCAGATGCGCGGTAGAAGGATCCGGCTGGGGTGTCGTGTGACCGGCAGGCGTTGGAGTAGCTGCAGGGCGGCGGCGGCGCGCGCTTCGGGAAGAACATTCCGCGCCGCATGGCGCCGGAACACCTGCGCTACCTCCAGGTCCATCAGGTCCGGCGCGTGGAGGCGGGACCCGGCGCCCGCGTCGCGGACGGCCTCGGCGACCGCCTCACCGCGCTGGCTCCCGAGCAGCAGCTCCACCACGGCCGACGCGTCGAGGATCATGCTCAGCGACGGTCCCGCTCTTCCCGCAGGATCTCGGCAGCCGGGGGTGCGCCGTAGACCGGTCCGAGCTCACGAACACGCGCCACGACCTCGTCGAACGTGAGGGTCTCCACTTCGTTGCGGAGGGCTCTCAGCGCCAGGTCCGAGAGGGTGAGCCCCTCCAGGGCCGCGCGCGCCTTGGCGCGGCGGTGGAGGTCGTCGGGCACGTTGCGGATCTGGATCATGGTAGACATGTGATCAACATGGACACATGTGAGTCACATGTCAATTAGTATGGGCCTGTAGATGCCAAAGCCGGGCCTGCTGGTTAGTCTCGATCGTTGACCGGATGTGACCCAGCAGCACGAGGCGGGAATGATGCACACCCTCCGGAAGAGGCCTGTCGCCACCGCGACCTACCGATCCCAATCGGCGCGAGCCTCGCGCGCGGCGGTCGTCCCGCTCCTCCTCCTCGCCTTTGTGGGGGCATGCTCATCGGATGGCCCGACGGAACCCGATCCGCCGCCGGTCACGGAGCCCGAGGCTCCCGAACCGACCGTCCCGGCCGAAGCGACCGATTGGCTCAACGCGAACGTCATCCCGCTCGATGGCAGCGACCTGCAGGCCGACTTGTCCGATCTGGACGTGCTTCGATCACTGGTTGGGGACGCGCGGATCGTCTCCCTCGGTGAGGGCACGCACGGCACTCGCGAGTTCTTCCAGATGAAGCACCGGATTCTCCGGTTTCTCGTCGAGGAGATGGGGTTCGACGCCATAGCGATGGAGGCGACTTGGGCCGAGTCCAATCGACTGGATGACTACGTCCGCACCGGCAACGGAGATGCGCGGGAGCTGCTGAGCGGACTCTACTTCTGGACGTGGAACACCGAGTCGGTACTGGACATGGTCGGATGGCTACGAGGATGGAACGAGGCGGGTCATGATGTCGGATTCTACGGCTTCGACATGCGGTTCCCCGGCATGGCGCTCCACAATGTCGATCGCTTCCTGGAGGTCGTCGACCCTGAAGCCGCGCCGTCGTACGACGAGCGGCTCGAGTGTCTCAGGCCGTTCGTGAATGGCCCGGACGGCCGCTTCCCGACTCCGTCCTACGGGGCGCAATCGACCTTGTACCGTTCGCTGTGCCGGGGGGAGCTTCAGTGGGCGATGGACAGTCTTCGGGTCGAGGAGGACCGGTACGTGGGATTGTCGTCACGCGCCGCGTTCGAACACGCGGAGCGAAGCCTCAGGATCCTGGAGCAGTGGGAGCTCCAAGCATCTGATCGTGGGAGTCGCGACGTGTTCATGGCCGAGAACGTCGATTGGCTGCTCGACCAGCTCGGGCCAGACGGCAAGCTCGTGTTGTGGGCCCACAACTCCCATGTCGCGAGGCTGCCGTCTTCGATGGGCGGTGAGTTGGACGCCCGGCACGGCGACGACATGGTGGTTCTCGGCTTCGCCTTCGGAGAGGGGCAGTTCAGTGCGGTGACCATGGCGGGCTCATCGTTCGTCGACCTTGAATCGCAGACCGCGGCTCCACCCCGGATCGACTCCTACGAGATGTACTTCGCCACCGCGAACGCCCCGACGTTTCTCCTTCCCCTGCGCGGACTCGACCTCTCGCCCCCGGAGGCTTCGTGGATGACCGGGCCGCGGCAGATGCGGTTCATCGGATGCTGCTACGACCCGGCGCGGAGTAGTGCCTTCCACTACACGGCACGGCTCCCGGAAGAATTCGACGCCCTCGTCTGGGTCGCTCAGACAACCGCCACCAGGCTGCTGCCCTTCCGCTATCCACAGGGATTCTGACAGTAGGTCCACCTCACGCCCGCGTTGAACGCGCGCCCTGGCGGCCCCGAGCCCTGTCTTGCGTTCCATATAGTGCAGAGTGCTCCCCCCGATTCGTGAGGCCCCAATGCGAAAACTCGCCTCGTTCTCCGGCCCGTCCGTGATCGCTCTCCTGCTCACCCTCCCGTCCCCCGCGCTCGCCCAGGATGCGCAATCCATCCTGGAGTCCGTGGCGGACGCGCAGGCGGAACGCTGGGCCAACGTGGACAACTACACCGTCGTGAAGTCCGTCGAGGCGGCGGGCGGTCTCGAGACGCCGCAGTACTTCGTGAAGATGGAGGTGGACGGCGAACCGACGTTCCGGCTCGTCCCGCCTCCGGTGTACGAGCGCGAGATGTTGGAGGCCGCGGGCTTTCCCCCGCCGGGCCCCGAGTTCTACGAAGGCCTGGCCATGGGCTACGACCTGCTGGGACCCGTCCTCGAGCAGGGTGGCGGCGATCAGCCGCCCATGCCCGGAGTCACGGAGATGACGACTCAGATCTCGGCTGTCCTCAGGGAAGGCGCGGACGCCGTGCGCAACCTCGACGACGGAACGGCCGACGCGGAGCAGGCCGTGGCGGACATGAGCGCGTTCGCCGAGAGAGCGAGGCTGGTGGGCGTCGAGCCCGTCCTCGCTCATCCGGACGGGGCGATGCGTGACGCGTACCACCTGGTGGTCGAGGACGTCGGCATGACCCAGGAGACGGGTGGAGGATCGTTCACGCTCCACACCGCGAGCATGTGGATCGATACCGAGCACTACGTGCCGTACCGTTTGCTCATGGAGGGCGAGGTGGAGAGCGACGGCCGGCGCTCACCCCTGACCATCGAACGGCTCGACCTGGACTACCGCGTGCACGGGCCCCTGTACGTGGCGCACCGCGAGGTGGGTCGGTTGAGCGGCATCATGTCCGCCATGAGCGACAGCGAGCGGAGGGAGATGGAGGAGGCTCGGCGGGAGCTCGCCGAGGCGGAGCGACAGATGGCGGAGATGCCGGACGGCGCCGCGAAAGCCATGGCGCAGCGCATGATGGGACCGCGCATCGAAGAGATGCGAAGGATGCTGGACGGCGAGGCGTTCGAGAGCGCCATGAACGTTTCGACGGTCGCGGTCAACGAGGGACCGCCCACCCCGTACGGCCTGGGCCGGCTCGCGTTGCGGGGCACGCACGGGGCGATGACCATGGCCCTCGAGCGGGGCGACGAGGGGGAACCGCTCGTGGCCGAGCTGTCGATCCTGTCCGGCCTCAGCGGAGCAGGGGAGGCCACGTTCAGCCTGCTGGGCAATCTGCCCTTTCCCGAGGTGGGCGGGGCCATTCCCGTCGTCGACGCTTCCGGGAGCTTGCCCCACGACGACGGTACGCGGGTGAGCATCGACTCGGCGACGGGGTCCATCGAGGTCGTCGTGCGCACGGAGACTCGCATCGCCGGCACCTTTGACGCCCTGTTGACGGTTACGGACGCGAACGGGGCGGAGGTCACCGTTCCCATCGAAGGGACGTTCGACTCGGGCGCGCCCACCGGACCGCTCCAGGCGCCACGGGGGAGCCCGATTCCGGCCATGTTCCGGCCGGGAGGGTGAGGGGGGAGGGGGAGCTTCCAGAGCGGTTCGGAAGTCGTTCGAAAGTCGAATGACCTGGACAGGAGCTCCCTGGATGATCCCCCGGGCGGATCTCCGCGCTACGTCGGGCCTCTGGGGTCCACGTCACTGTGGGCGTGACGGAATCCGATCGTTCGAGAGTCGAACGATTCTCGAGGCGTCGAGAGATCGCGCGAGCCCCGGTCGCGCCTACTCGGGCGGCGGATGCTCGCGGAGCAGCACCTTCCGCGAGATAGAAGGAGACCGCCGCGTCGATGTCCTCTCGGGCGCGTCGCCGGAGGATGACCTCCGCCGCCGTCACTCGGGCCGGTGCGCGTCGATGCGGGCGTGCAGGGACTGGAAATACGCCTTGTTCACGGTGACGTCCTCCGGGGAGGCCCCACCCTCGAGTACGAGTGCGCGCAGGCGGGCGCGGTCCTGCTCTCTGCGCATCAGCTCCCGGATATTCTCGCTACCCGCGCGTGACCTCGTCTTCAACGAAGGCCTTCAACGAATCCGGAAGGGAAATGTTCATGGTGCCCATGGAGCCAACGTAGTGGGGCATGGCAAAAATTGGGAATGGGGAGCGGGAGGTTGCGCACCCCTCGCCCGCGCTCGACCTTGGCCCGGGTCGCATTAGAGTCCAGCCAGGACCGCCATGCCCGCTGAATCCATCGTCATCGGCATCGTCTTCCTGGTAGGCGTGGCGGCTACCGGCTATCTCCTTCGCCCCAGCCGACTCAGGCGGCTCGCCCTCGAGAAGGCCCGTACAGCCATCGCGGCGGCCGCGCCCCTCACGCCGATCACCGGTCAGGACTACCTGCGCACGTCCCAGGTTCGGCGATGGCTCGACCGACATCCGCGCCACAAGCGGGGGGCGCTCACGCGCTGGCAGCGCCGACGCCTGAAGCACCATCCCGAGTTGCAGGCGGCCTACGACGAGGTGTCCGCTCTCTTCGACCGCCCCTGGCGATGGGCGGCGGAGCGCAATGAAGCGTACGTCCACGCCCGCCTCGACGAGCTGGACCAATGGTTCGCTACGCGCTTGCCGTACCCCCTGACCCACGAGCAGCGGAGGGCCGTCGCCACGGACGAGGACAACAACCTCGTCGTGGCCGGCGCGGGCTCGGGAAAGACGTCGGTCATCCTGGGAAAGCTGGCCTACCTCGTGGAGCAGCGGGGCGTCCCGCCGGCCGACATCCTCGTGCTCGCGTTCAACAGCACCGTCGCTGCGGAGCTCAGGGAGCGCATCGACTCCCTTGGGATGCCGATGCCGGAGGTCTCGACCTTCCACGCGAAGGGCTTCGACATCCTCGGCGCGGCACGAGGGCGCAAGCCGGCCGTGTCGGCGCTCTCCACGGACCGGACGGCACTCCAGCGCTTCCTGTCCGAACGGTTCGCCGCCAGGATGCGCAACCGCACCTATCGCAAGCGCTTCGCGAAGTGGTGGGTCGAGCGGCGCGTCGAGGCCAGCGAGCTGAAGTCCGACACGCCCGACGAGCGCCTCCGCAAGGAACGATCCCTGGGGTTGCGCACGCTCATCGGGGTCCAGGTGCAGTCGCAGTCGGAGGTGAAGGTCGGTGACGGGCTGACGCTCCGTGGCATCCGGTGGGAACACGAGCCGCGGTACCCGCACACGCCGGCCAGCACCGAGCGGCGCGACTACACCCCGGACTTCTACCTCCCCGACCACGACGTCTGGATCGAGGTATGGGCGTGCGACAAGACGGAGGAGCGATTTCCGCCGGAGATCCCCAAGGCGCGTTACAAGGAAGACATGGCGTGGAAGCGCGAGCTTCACGACACCTGCGGAACGAAGCTCATCGAGGTCTTCCAGAACGACGTCTGGGGCGGACGCCTGGAAGACCGCCTCACCGGGCTGCTCGAGGAAGTACAGGTCCGAACGAAGGAGCCTTCGGGCGAAGCGCTGGAGCGCCTCCTGGCGTCCGTCGAGGACAGCTTCCCTCCGTTCGTGGGCCTCCTGAGCTCGTTCCTCGAGCTGTTCCGTTCCGGTGGCTGGGCGCGCGCCGAAGTGCAGAAGAGCGCGAAGTCGCGGAGGGACCGCGAGTTCCTCGAGCTCTTCTGGCCGATCCTGGACGATTACGAGGAGGCGCTCCGGCTCGAAGGGAAGATCGACTTCAGCGAGATGCTCCTCGGCGCATGCAAGGCGATGGAGGACGGATTCGATCCGCCTGCCTATCGGTACATCCTGGTCGACGAGTTCCAGGACGTGTCGCGCGCCCGGCTGGAGCTGGTTCGCCACCTCCGCGGATCGGCTGGCGACTGCCGGACGTTCCTCGTGGGTGATGACTGGCAGTCCATCTACCGTTTCGCGGGTTCCGACGTGTCCTACTTCACCGCGGCACCGGAGTACCTAGGCGCCACGGCGCGCACGGACCTGGGCCAGACCTTCCGGCTCACGCCCGACGTGGCGGCGCTGTCGAGCCGCTTCATCACCAGGAATCCCGCGCAACTCGACAAGCAGATCATCCCTCGGGAGGCGGGTCTCGATGGGCCTTCCGTCGTGCTCCGGCTGTATGACGTGTCGGAAGCGCGCGCCCTTCAGGAGGTCCTGGAGGAGATCAGTCGGGCCGAGACCGGCCGGGCGCGCGTGCTCGTGCTCGGCCGCTACAATCACACGCTCCTCGCGTTGGACGAGCTTCCGTTCCAGGTGCCGGGGAACCTGGTGCTCCAACCGCTCACGGTGCACCGTGCCAAGGGCCTGGAAGGCGATCACGTGATCGTGCTCGACTTGAACAGCGGCCGTTACGGATTCCCGTCCGAGATCGAGGACGACTCGGTGCTCCGGCTGCTCCTCGCCAACGAGGAAGCGTTCCCCAACGCCGAGGAGCGGCGGCTGTTCTACGTGGCGCTGACGAGAGCCCGGTCGCGCGTCTACCTCTTCGCGCCTGCTCCGGACCCGTCGTCCTTCGTCCAGGAGTTGCTGGAAGGCGACTATGCCGAATGGATCGGGGCTTCCAAAGCCTGGTCGGCGGGCTGCCGATGTCCTCGCTGCCGGGGCATGACCATCCGTCGCAAGGAGGGCCCGTCCGGCAGCTTCTGGGGCTGCATCAACTACCCGGCGTGTCACGGGACCCTCCCAACCTGCTTCGAGTGCGGGGCCGGGATCCTCGAGCCCCGGAGTGACGAGCGCGGTATGCTCCTCGCCTACACGTGTTCGGAGTGCGGACAGGCTGCGGCGCTCTGTCCTGACTGCGCGGTGGGCGCCATGGTTCCGCGCGACGGCCCCCGAGGGCCGTTCATGGGATGTTCGGAGTGGCGGTGGGACGGGCGGGGGTGCGGGTATACACGGGGGGTGGCAGGGGCTCGGGCGAGCTCGTAGTTCTGCCGGACCGGGTCGTGCGTCAGGGTGCCCGAGCGGGCTTCGCGATGTCCCGATGGAGTGCGCCGGTGCGCCGTCGAGAGCTCCTCGTACTCGCGTCGGTCAGGCGGCGGTCAGCGGTGAGAGGGCACCAGGGCTCGGGCGCTGCAGCCCGAGGGCGTCGAACACTCCGTAGATGTCCTGGGCGGTAGCGCTGACGGGGTCGATGACCTCGATCCCGAGAGGCCGTCCGTCCTCACCGTAGTCCACCACGATCTCCGGGCGGAGCTCTTCCGATCGGACGCTTCGTTCCCCTAGATCGCGACCCAGGCCGACGTAGGCGGCGAACGGCTGGCCGTTCCTGTAGGTCATCTGAACGGAGACGTGGGACATGGTCATCGTCAGTCTCGGGGGAAGGCGGTCACAACGTAAGTAATCTGATCCATCGGATCGGGTTCCACCACCACGGCCCACCGCCGGCCGTGGAGTCGGGAAGTCACGATCCATCTGCCCGGACGACGAGCCGGCCTGATCGCTCGGGCCCGCGCCAGCATGAGGCGAAGCTCCGCTTCCGAAAATCCGCGGTCCTCCATCCTCCGCTCGACATGGGGCAACAGGATGAACGGCCACGACCACCAGTCCGGCATCGCCACGCGCGGCCTCCACGGCTCCGGATGAATCCGGATGACGTTGCCCCTGGTCGATGGGCGGACACATGGCGGGATGAGCCGAGAAGCAGCGCATAGCCAACCGTCACACACCCGCCGTACCTTGCGCCCGTCCGCTCCCCAAACACCGGATCAAGCGATCCCATGCTGATCTACCATCCACCCACCCGCCCCCTCGTCCCCACCCACGGCGCCGAAGACTGGAAGGCCTTCCTCGCCGCTCCCGAGAAGCACTGGAAGGACGGGCGGTCCGCGAAGATGCTCGCGGAGCGATGGGAGCAGAGCCGGCCCGATGTGCCCGAAGAGCTCCGCACCGCGTTCAAAGGGACGCCGTTCGAGGCGTTCCTACCGCTCGTCGCGTTTCCGGAGTACCAGGTCCCGCTCGCCGGCAGGGGCAAAGCGTCGCACAACGACCTCTGCGTGATCGGCCGGATCGACGCCGACCTCGCGGTGATCATGATCGAGGGGAAGGTCGACGAGTCGTTCGGGCCCTTGCTGTCCGACTGGCTTAAGAACGCATCGAACGGGAAGCGGCAGCGGCTCGCATTCCTGAAGGAGACGCTCGGCCTGAACGGGACGGTCGACGGATCGATCCGCTACCAGCTCCTCCACCGCACGGCGTCTCCCGTGCTGGAGGCCGTTCGGCACCGCGCGAAGTACGCGGCCATGGTCGTGCACTCGTTCAGCGACGCAGATGCGTGGCTCGCGGATTACCAGGCGTTCGCGCGGGTGCTCGGGGTGGAGGGGCGGAAGGGCACGGTGGAGCGGGTGCCGGGACGGGAGGGTCCGGAGCTGTGGGTGGGGTGGGTCACGGAGCCGGCGGGCTGACCCTTCAGCGTTGAGGGCTCAACACCGTGCGATCGCGAAGGGGAATTCTTGCTAATCCTTCCGACGCTTACCGCGACGTAGGCCGACGATGCTGGTCGGAATGCTTCAGCATAGCTCCGCCCAAGGGAGGCTGGAGTCGGTAATCGCCGATCGTGACACCGACTTCTGCCAGCCTACGGACGACCTCTCTGCTGCGCTCGAGAGCCGTTGGGTCCACCTGTGGACTCCGATCCACGATCTCCTTCAAGAGATCCTTGTCTAGCACGGAATGCTCCTAGAAGAACTGCGGCGTGTGGACAAAGGATGATATCCCATTGCGACCCATGTGATCCTGGAGAAACCAAAAGTGATTCCAGACAGCATCCCGCAATGTGGTGTCGGAGCCGCAATCCTGAATCTTGAGCTTCAACTCATCCTGGAGCGCTATCGTTGGTGGTTGGCGGCATGTTGGACTCGGGCATGCTCGTTCCTGATTTCGGTCAGTGATGAGGGAAAAATTGATGATACGAAGCAGGGGGGCGAGCCTGCCATGGTCGGATGGGACGGCGAGATGAGCGTGGGGGGCCTCATGCCTCACCCCCTAACCGAGCCGTCGCCTGAGCGCCTCCTCGATCCGTTGTCTGTAGATCTCCGGCTGGAGATCGGTCCCCCCGCCGCGGTTGTTCGACCCCGCATTCCACCGTCCGCCGAAATGCTCGTCGATGTCCTTGATGCGGAGGTCATGCAGGGACAGCCCCTCGGGAGCGGCCGGGCCGAGCCGCACCTTGATTCGCCATGGACGCGGCAGGGTCGTGCTTCGCGTGGCGATCACGATGACTGCGGCCTCCGGCAGGAACGGCTGGAAGAGCTCTCCCTCCACCTGGTCATCGAGGACGCCGAGCACCACCCCGCCGTCGCCCTGGAACCGTCCCTCTCGTACGAGCTGCTCAGCAGCCTCCCGTGCGCGGCGCCGGGCGTCCGATGCGTTCCGTCCATACGGGCTCAGCGGAATCTCGCTCACCATGCGATCGAGATCCTCGAAGAAGTCGAAGAGCCCCTTGGCGTCGGGGATGGGTCTCTCGTCCCGGCCCCACTGAGCATCCAGGCCCTGCAGCAGATCCGCCATGTCGTTCTCCTCGCCGGTGTGATCGGCGGCGAGTGAGGCGGCGGTGAAGCGCTCCTCAGGGTCGAGACGGCCCGAGAGGATGCCTGACGAAAGGACGGTGTCGCAGTCCATGTGGTTGACCACCACGCGATGGGCTCCTCCTGGAACGTGCTTCGCGGGCCTCGAGGCCTACCGGCACATCTTCGCCGCAGACTTCCGCGGAAGAGCTACCACACCGAGTACCCGTTCTGGTATCTGCGGAACGACGGGCTCTGGGAGGTCCAGGGGGTGGCCGAGGCCAAGGTGCGGGAAGGGAAGGCGAGCCAGCCGACGAAGGGCGAGCTCGTGCGGGTGGGGGCGACGGGTGGCCTGGTCCCGGAGGCGTACGAGGGGCTCCGGGCCGATCCCGCGTTCCTGCACCAGGTGGCCAGCCAGCTGGTGGACGCCCACTTCCCGGACTCCATCCGGAGCGACGTGCTCGCGGCCGTGGGGCTCGACGAGCTGGAGGTGGTCCGGAGGAGGAAGCGCGACCGGAAGTTCCGCGAGGCGGTGCTCGTCGCCTACGGATACCGCTGCTGCGTGTGCGACTTCGATGCCCGGCTCGGCCACGCGCCCCTCGCCATCGAGGCGGCGCACATCAAGTGGCACCAGGCGGGCGGGCCGGATCGGCTGTCGAACGGCCTCGGGCTATGCGCGTTGCATCACAAGCTGTTCGACCGGGGGGCGTTCACGCTGGGGTCCTCCGGTGAGGTGGTGGTGTCGGAGCTGGTGAACGGAGGGAAGGCGACGGAGGAGGGACTGCTGCGGTATGCGGGGCGGGAGGTTCGGCGGCCGAGGAGGCGGGAGGGGTGGCCGAGCACGAAGTTCATCGAGTGGCACCGGGGGGAGGTGTTTCGGGGTGGGTGATGAACGCTAGCCCAGCACCCCCACCATCCCCGCATGCACCTCCCGCCACGGCCGCCCGAGGTCCACCGACCGCGCCTGGAACCGGTGCCCGTGTGTCCGGAACTCCACCCGCGTCTCCCGGCCCACGGTGGGGTAGAGCAGAATCCCCTCATGTTGTGGACCGTCGGGCTGTGCCCGCTCCCGGTTCATGACATACGCGAACATCTGGTACAGGTGGCCCGCGCGGAGCTTGGCCGCATCTTCATCTCCGAGCCCGCCGTCCTTGTAATACTTCGTGTCGAGGATGATGCGTCGGTCCACGTTGGTCAGAAGTAGATCCGGCTCCATCCGTGGAATCCTTCCCTCGGATGCGGGGCCAACGGGCTCGAGCGCCCACCAAGCGAGATGCGTCTGCGGACGAACCCGGTAGCTCGTCTCCCGCTCGTAGAAGCGAGCAGCGAACCGCTCGAACACACGCCACATCTTGAGATCTTCGGGCCCGACGGCCAGGAACCGGGTCTTACCGGCCACCGGGTCGACAATCCGAGCCTGGAGGAGCAGTCGGCACACGTGAATGGGAAACCGATACCGACGGCGATTCCGGTCGAGCTGGATGCGGCTGAACATTCGCAGCGACAAGGGTCGCTCGGTCACACCGCTCATCCGCGGCAGCGCACGACGCACCTCGCCCCGGACGCGCGGGTCCAACGTGGGAGTCCGCGACAGCATGGCCAGCGTCGAGGCAAGGATCTGGTTGTGAAGCACGTCGGTGGAGAGATCCTCGAACGAGCAAGCAAGCCGGTTTCGGATGAGCGTGTTGCTCCGAACGGTTTCGTTGAGCTCGATCTTCCCGCGGACGCCGGCCAGCTCCTCCTGGAACGGCACGTAGCTCCGGTCGAGCCCCCGCCTCGAGAGCCGGATCACGGAGCGGGCGAGCACCCATCCGAAGAGATCCTCCAAGCGGTCGAAGCGGTCGAGCTGCCGAGCCTCGGCGCTTTCCAGCTCTCCGACCTCGTCCCATGCGTAGCAGAGGAGATAGAAGAGGTTCTGGACGGGGATCACGAGACGCCCAAACGCTCCGCGTGACGGTCCGCGAGTGCGGGGTTGTCGAACCAGTACTCACGCAGAAGTGGAAGGATCTGGGTGCGTACGATGGACCGGTACCAGTCGATGTCGAAGGAGGATCCGATCTCGCTGGGTACGAAGTAGCTGTGCCCGATCTCGAAGCCTGGCCCGAGGTTCTGAGTGTCCTCGCTGATCTCCTTGTTCAGGGCACGGAACCGCTCGTCGATGAGGCGCACCACCCCCTCGTCCACGCCCGCGTCTGCCAGGTGCTCGATGAACGCCTCCGATCCATAGGCCGGCTTGAGGCTGAAGAAGGCGAAGCGCCTGCGGAGCGCGTAGTCCACCATGGCCAGCGAGCGATCCGCGGTGTTCATCATCCCGAGGATGTGCACGTTGTCCGGCACCGAGAACCGTTCGCCGTCGTGTGCGTAGGTGAGAGCCACGGCGTGGTTGGCCCCTCGCTTGTCCGCCTCGATGAGCATCATGAGCTCACCGAAGATTCGGCTCAGGTTACCGCGGTTGATCTCATCGATGATGAACACGAACGGCTCCCGGGGCCGTGCTCGGGCCCGCTCACAGAACCGGTAGAACACCCCGTTGCGGAGCTCGAACCCGCCCGTGCGCGTCGGTCGGATGCCTTGGATGAAGTCCTCGTATGCATAGCTCTGATGGAACTGGACGAACTCGACGTTCTCCGGAGCCTTCCGCCCGATGAGGGCCCAGGCGAGACGCCGCGCGACAAAGGTCTTGCCGACCCCCGGCGGGCCCTGGAGGATGGCGTTCTTCATCTGTGCCAAAGTGTCCAGGATGTGCTGGACATTCTGCTCGGGCATGAACAGGCCTTCCATGGCATGCTGGAGAGTATAGGGACCCGAAGCGTCACCGTCGGTGGTGGTTTCGTCCGGGGCCGCGCCGATCCATCCGAAGGCCTTACGTACCCAGTTCGGGTACTTCGTGAAGTCCGTAAGGGTCTTGTTGGCCACCCGCCGGTCTTCCGGGATCTCCCAACCCTCCACGGGTGTCCAATCAACGGTGCGGGTGTGCTGATACTCGGCCCGGTCCTCCTCGTAGACGTAGTCGCCGGTCACACGGCCGTGCGCGAGCAGCGTGCTGGCTCCCCTCTTCGCGAGGATGACGTCCCCGGCCGCCATGACGTGCCCGAACTCCCAACACGCCAAGGAGTCGTTGGTGGGATTCTCCTTCCCGGAGACCGAGGCGATCTCGGCCTGGATCTCCTCGCGAGACGAGAATGCCGAAAGATCTCCCAGGTAGTCCCACCCGATGGCGGCGATGCCTTCCCGTTCGAAGTCGGTCCAGAGGCGGCCGCCTTCACCGGCGGCCAGCAGCCACACGCGATCAGTCTTCAGCTCCTTTCGTAACCAGGCTTCGCTTTCGGTCTGTGGCTGGTCCGGCGCAGCTCCGTCCCCGTCTGGGACCGTCTTATCCTCGCGCCAGCGCTCAGCGACAGCCTTCGTCTTGTAGAAGTGGAGTTCCTCTCCGTACTCCGCCGAGAGCGCCTCGCGAACCTGAAGGACAGCTCGGTCGAGCGCCGTGACGTCGGTGTAGTCCAGCTCACGGTCGGTGTCGATCAGCTCGTGGAACGCCTCAGCGATTTCCTCCTTGTGCCGCCGCCCCGTGATCGCCTCGAACGAATCCGGGAAGAGCAGATAGCAGAGGATGTGAGGTAATTGGCGCCGGGCCGCTCCTTCCACCTGACGTACCCACTCCGCAAAGACCCACGGGCTTGCCAGCAGCTCCTCACGCTCGGCCCTCGGGAGGCCCATCCACCGCTCGAGCATTCGGATGAAGAAGACCAGCTCCCGCCAGCGATGTGTGTTGTAGGCCGTTCCCGGATGCGCGACGCCCGTATCGAGCACCTCCCCCAGGGCCCAATGGTCTTCGGGGATGTTCTCCCCGGACCATGCGAACACCTTGCGGATCTGGAGGCGCTTTGTGGCGCCTGACGCCGCCCGGCTTGAGACGATCAGGTACATCACCCACAGCAACTCGGCGGCGAGCCGGACCGATTGGGGGGGTGCGTCGGCCATCTGCTTCTCGAACTTCTGGAAGAAGTCCCCCTCACCTTCGTCGAGGTTCTCGACGTAGTGGGTGATGAGGCCTTGGACGGCAGACGCGGTCCAGATCGGCTGATCGGTGAACACCGAGCCCTCGTCGAGAAGACACCTGTCTCGCCAATGCGCGGCCGCGTTCAGGACTGGGGTGGCTTCCGGAGAACGCGCCATACTGGGCTTGCCCTGCTGATGAAAAGAGTCGTTGATCGCGAGCGGGTAGGGTACGCGTGAGCTCGGGGTGGGGAAAGGACCGCAGTTTCCTGGCCGAGGAAAGGCGCCTACAATGCTCGGATCATGAACGCATACGTCGCTGTCACGGATCCGGACTGGTTCACGTTCCTCGCAGAACAGCCGAACGTGGACGAGGTGAATTTCTGGAACCCCAAACGCTGGGGTGGCCGGTTCGGCGTGCTGTCGGACGGGCAGCCACTCCTATTCAAGCTGAAGGCTCCTTACAACGCCATCGCAGGGATGGGCTTCTTCAAGCATTACACCGAGCTCCCGCTGACCATCGCATGGGAGACCTTCGGAGCGAAGAACGGAGCGGCTACGTATGGCGATGTTTGGCGACGGATCACGAAGCTGCGGCGGGAGGAGCCTGGGCCCGGAGATGATCCTGTCATAGGGTGCATCCTCCTCGTCGAACCGATCTTCTGGTCGGAGGACGACTGGATACGGGATCTCCCCGGGTGGCAACGCAATATCCAGCGTGGCCGAACCTACGACCTTCGAGAGGGTGATGGACTCCGGATCTGGGAGATGGTCCTGGAGCGGCTGCACAGGACATCCCGTCCCGGGCTCGGTAGCGAGGGGCCTAACCCCGACCTGCCGGGCGGTTACGGGGACCCCGTGCTGCAGCCGCGCAGATTGGGGCAGGGGACGTTCAGTGCGCTCGTCACCGATACCTACGAGCGACGCTGCGCCGTAACTCGCGAACGTGCTCTGCCCGCCCTCGAGGCCGCGCATATCCAGCCGTTCAGCGTGACCCACGAGCACCGGCTCTCGAACGGAATTCTACTCCGGTCCGACGTTCACCGGCTGTTCGATGCCGGCTACGTAACTGTCACACCTGAGTACCGCATCGAAGCGAGCCGCCGTATGAAGGACGACTTCAACGACGGGGATAACTACCTCAAGCTCCATGGAGCGGAGGTCTGGGTGCCGGAGCGGCAATCGCTACGGCCGGATGCGGATGTGCTCAGATGGCACAACGAGCGCGTCTACCGGGGGTGAAGTGGCCCTCGATGAGAAAGCCGGTCAAGGCGTCTCAAACAAGCTCACTTGTTCGCCTTCTTGCTCAGGATCCGGCCATGTAGGGCCGTCGGCCTGGAGGCCGAGCAGCCTCTCGACGTGGCCGGCCGCTCGCATGATCTGGTAGACGTCCAATCTCGGTAGCGGCATGTCCGACTGGAGAAACGGCGCGAGATACCGCTGTGACTTCGGCGTGACACCCTGCCGCCCGCACACGATGTACGCGACCGACTCGGCTTCGAGTTCTCGCTGCATATGCGCCAGAGTCTTTCGCTCCGGGGCTCCCAGACCCTTGTCCAGCCCCAGATGTCCCAGAAACACGTGGCCGAGTTCATGGACGAGCGTGGCGAATTGCACCTGGGCGGGGTGGTTCTTGTTGATAGACAGCTCGTAGGACGCCCGTGCCTTCTCGCCGCTTGTCTGCCATACCCGGCGAACTTCTCCAGCTCTGCCGTCACCTGCATCGACCTCGAACCACCAGATGTCTTTCCTGCTCAGGCGGTAGCGGAAATCATCGAGCTGTTCCTGCTCGATCGACCCGCGCGTGAAGAACGTCTGCACATCCTCGGGAAGCTTGTCCCGCGCCGTGTCTTCCACGTCATAGACAAGCGCGACCGGGCCGAAGGGCCATAGGATCAGAAGGGGCCGCGCCCCTCGATTGACCGTTCGCCCGAAACGGGTCTGCCAGTCGCGCTTGGAGGCCGCATACATGAGGCCGGGCTTCTGCACCTGGAGGAGCATCGCGTTGAACGGGGCGAACTGCGGCAGGCGGACGACGAAGTCCAGCAGCTCCCTGTACTCAGGGCTGCGGTGATAAAGACGCGCCTCGTTGAGGAGATCGTCCAGCAGCGACCGGACCGCTTTTTGCTGATCGTCGCTCGAGTGCATCCTCGACTGTGGCTCCATGGTTGGCGGAGAGTGGAGAGATTGGGGAGGGCGACGCGCGTGCTCCTCGGATCACCGGCCGTCGGCCACCACCTCCAGGAACTCGGCCACTACTTTCAAGCGATCCCCGTCGCTGCCGTCCAGCTCTATGGCTGCAAACTCCGGATTGGCGGGCTTCAGTACGATCCGAGTGTGTTCCCACGAGTCGCCCGACTCAGCTTTCCTGCTCGTGTATCGCTTCACCGTGAAGGACTGTCCGGTCTCGGGATCGAGCTCATCGAGGAGGCTGACCAGGACCGTCTTTCCCTGCCGAGTCCCGTCAACGCCAGCCCGGAAAAGACACCAGGCCCCGTTCGGGATCATCGGCTCCATGGAGCGGCCCACGACCTGAGCCACGAACATGCCCGGTCGGAGCTTGTGCCTCGTATCGATCTCGACCCACTCGAATCCGTCGCCCTCGGTGATGTACTGGTCTTCGCTGAAAGCGCCGGCCGCGGCCTTGAGTGGCACGAGCGGGACACTGGTGACGAAGCGCTCGTCGGGGGTTGGGTCCACGATCCGCAGGGGTGGGCGGTGGCCTGCAACATCCCCGTCGATCACTTCGAGATGAGGCCTCGATCCGCTCGTCGTTGACGCCGAATCTGTGTCAGCCCGGGCGCTATCGAACCAGCTCGTATCGCCCTTCACTTCGCGCTGCTTCTGCTTCCCGACCAGGTACTTCGCAATGCGGGCGACCTTCGCGACCACGGCGGCCTTGTCGTCGAGGTCGAACGACGGAACAGCCACGACCTCGTACCCTAGGCTCCTTAGTTTCGCCCTTATGGCGTTGTCCTTCTCGGCCTGCTCGGGGTTCCCGTGGATGTGCCCGGCCATGCCATCGAGGTAGATGCAGATCCCGGGCTCGTCGTCCTCTTCGCTCTCATAGAAGAAGTCCGGGATCGTCCCGCCGTAGCCGGGGCCCAGGTCGATAGGGTACTGGCAGAACGGGTCCGGGAGCCCGGCTGCGGCCAGCAGGTTCTTGAACCTGCCTTCAATGTGCGTTTGGCTCTGGCCAGTCGTCGACTGCGTCTTCGGCAGTTTCTCGGCTAACGCGTGGCGCTTCCGTAAGCCGCCCGACGCGGCTCTGAGGATCTCCGCGGCCACGTGGCGGTCGAGATGCTCGTGATAGAACCGATTCCGATACGTCTGGAGGCAGTCCACGCACGAAGCCTCGCATGCGCCGGGGCATTCGGTGAGGAGCTCCAAGGCAGCGATCCGAACCTGATCCCAGCGTTCCACCAGATGCTCGAGGAGTCCCGAGCCCCCCGGCATGGGGTCGTAGAGCATCACGTCGCACGAGTCCTCGCCGGGTCGCCCGAATGCCATGAGCTGGAGATCTTCCACTTCCATGTCCAAGACCCGCGAGGCCCCGAGCCGCAGCGCTTCCACCACGCTGAATCCGACCTTTCGATCCTCGACGTCGTGGAGCCCGAGCACGTCGACCTCCACGTCCGCGAAGAAGCCCGTGGGCCGAACTACGTGCCCACACCGCTCGAGGTGGCTCTTGTCGAATTCTTCACGCGCCCGCTTGCTGGCGAAGGGCGAGAGGGACTGACCGCACGCGAGGCAGAGGGGAAATCCGAGACGGGTCTGCTCGACCTCCCTGCGGGGGCCGACGTTGACGATCCGGAGCTGGACACCCCGACGGAAGCGAAGGTCAAGATCGCTCCAGTCCCACGCGGTGCCTCCCCGGTGGTATCCACGGTCGTTGCCGTAGGTCGCCACCGGCATTTGGAAGCGAAACTCCTCCTCGTCGGAGATCTGCGACTGAGACGGCAGGATGACGTCACAGACCGGGACGGCGCGGAGCTCCTGCTCGGCGAGCGGTGCGGTCGCGGAATCGGCCCCCACCTCGTGGACCACCTGCTGCTCGACGACCACCCGGAAGCGCAGGGTCTCCTCGGGCGTCAGGAGGAAGCGCCGGGGGACGAACCGGAAGCCGTTCGCGTAGATGGCGTTGCCCGGGACGTACTCCCGAAGCGCGAGCGTCGGGGGACGGGGGAGGTCGAAGTCATCGAGGCCCTGGGTCATCCGGGGGGGCTCGGCGGTACCAATGAGGCTCCCCGATTCCAACCCGTACCCGGGGAGGAAGCCTTCCCGCGCCAGCGCTCCCATGGTCTCAGAGTCGTCCGGGCCTCCCTGCGCCGCGCCGCGAGGACGGGCGTAGGTGCCCTTGAGGCGTCCGATCACCTTCTCGCATCGGCGCTCGTGCGCCTTGTCCTCCGGATCGAGGCCGCCAGCCTCGTCCTTGATCTTCCACAGACGCCGCAACTCGCCCCGTGCCCAATCGAGCCGTCGTTTGAACCGGCGGAGGACCCCGGCGAGCTCGTCGGGCATCTCGTCGATGATGCGCGCGAGGAGCTCGCTCTCAACCGCTGCTGCGTCTTCGGTGGGCCACGAGTCCGCGAACGCGCGCCGCACGGCCCCTTCGACGGTCGACCTGTGTTGCCGGATCAGCGTGCCCAACTCCGAGACGTCGAGCACCTGATCCAGGATCTGACCGCTCGCGGAGAACAGATACGAGCGCAGAGTCGGCGGAAAGCAGCGTGCGAGCACGTCTTCGATCTTGCGCTTCCGTTCCGGCTCCGCCTCTCGAGCGATGCCGTGTAGCGCTGTGAGCACCGTGGCGTGCACATGCTTCCGGATCATGACCTCGTTCCTGAGGTTGATCCGGGGGGGCTCCACCATTCCGCCCAGCAGCTTCAATGGCTCGCGGAAGTAGGCCTGGTCGAACCCGGTGGACTGGGCGTAGGTCACGTCGACCGCCATGCGGTGCCGGCGTCCGGCACGCCCTACGCGCTGCCAGTAGTTCGCAGGTGTCGGGGGGACATTGCGCATGAGCACCGCGTCCAGCGCACCGATGTCGACGCCCAGCTCGAGCGTCGGGGTGCAGACCAGGACGTTGAGCTGCTCACCCTCGCCCTTGAACTGGTTCTCGATGCGCTCACGCACGGCGTGGGGCACCTGCGCCGAGTGCTCGGCTACGCGGAGCATCTCGTAATCACCGTCGAGCACCCGGAGATCGAAGTCGTCCTTAGACTCGTCCTCCCAGACCACGCGCCCACCACATCGCCACGCGATGCAGGCTCCTGTCGGGCTCCTCCGAAGCGTCGTGCGTCGACACTTCTCGCACCGATAGCGGCCGGCGTGTGGGTGAAGTGTGACTTTGGCCGCGTCGACGTGGTGAACTCCCGCCGCGCCGGTGAGTGGCCTGCCCCATCCGGTCAGGGAAACCTGCACGAGGAGCTTCGCCTCCACCAACGCGCGCCACAGCTCGGAAAGGAAGTCTTCGAGGGCCTCATCCGGCACGCCCCAGGCCTTGGCGGCGTTCCAGATCTGTGTCGGCCGGCTCCCGATCCACTGCGTCACCCGGCCAGGCTCGTCGTTAGCGCCGCGACTCAGCTTCGCGCCCTTCGGACCGCCGGGAAAATCGGGCAGGTATCCGTACTGGACCTCCTTGTCCCCGCGATTCCACCACTTCTCGAAGACTTTGGTGTTCTCGTCGTGCAGCAGCCGTGAGCGGCGCAGGTGATCGAGCAATGCCCCGATGCCTTCAGCGAGCGCCTCGGGGGCGACCCCCAGGACAGGAGCCCACTTCGAGACGAACGGCAGATCTTCCGAGAGCCCCTGGTATCCGACCTTGAGACGGCCCCACGGCTCGAGGCCGATGCGCTGCTTCACGCCCGTCGCGAGCTCTCTCAGCACCTGGATGCGGAGGAAGTAGAGTCGTTCCTCACGATGCTTGGTGCTGCTGTCGTCGAACGGAACGACCTGCCAAACCTCCGGCAGCAATGCCCTGGAGAGCTCTCGATCCTTCTCCAGGATCTCGTCCAGCGAGTACACGACGTCGCCCACCGATGTCCCTTCTTCGGGAATCTGTTGGGCCATCAAGGCGCGGAAGCGGAAGCGGCGGGCGTGGTCGCGCATCCAGCCGGACTGGAACGCGGCATCCTGTCGGTTGTCGGCGAACACGAGGAGCCGCGGCCGCTCGGAAAGGTGGACCATGGACTGCGCGAGGACGTGCACGTCGGATACACCCACCGCCCGGATGGGACGGGCCGGCTCCCGGTAGCGCCCGCCCATCGGACGCTTCCCCGGGGCCTGACAGGCCACGCACGAGTGCAGCACACCCGGGAGATCCTCCTTGGTGCGCACCACTTGAACGGCGACGAGGGCACCCTCGATGTTGCACGCCGCACACGCCTGGAGCTCGGACTCATGGAGTGAGCCACAGTGGCTGCACACGAACATCGGGTGTAGGCGTCCGTGGTCGAAGTCGTGTCCAGTCGGGAGCGGCGCTTCGTCGCTGTCCTCCGCGTCTTCAGCGTCTTCCACATCCTCGTCCTCGTCCGGCCGCACGACCAGACGGTCGACGAAGAGCGCCCGCAATCCCCCGGACTCCTCGGGCACGTGCTCCCACAGGCGTACACTGCCGATCAGGTCGCCGCCTGTGGGCCCGGAACGTGTGCCGGTCCGCAGACCAAAGTCCTGAGCGAACGTCTCGTAGTAGTGCTGACCGCAGGTGGTGCACGTGATGATGGAGAAGCGCCGGTACTCCTCGCCGAGCTCGTGGTCCGCATCCTCCCCGGAGAGCCACAGCCGTGCGGACGCATTCGGACCGGAGAAGGTGGCGACGGCGCCACCGACGCCCCGCACGAACGTGTGGACGACCGGCCGCAGCAGGGGGTCGTGTCCTCCCCGGCCGGTCGCCGCGCCCAGCGCGAGCCATGAGAGGATCTCGGCTTCGGGAACGGGCCTGCCCAGCCGCTCGCCCAGACGCTCCGACAGCTCGCTCAACGCCAGGGGCGTCGAAAGCGCTTGGGCGATCTGAAACACGAGCTCGTTGCTCGCAAGCTGGCTGGCGAGAGACTCCTGCCACCGGTCCCGGGCCAGTCGGGCGCCACCGAGCTCCACGAGTTGGGTGGAGATGGCGTCCGCGACCTCCTCGTCCGGCGCATCCACCGCCTCCAGAAGCGCTGAGAGGACGGTGTGCGCCTGTTCCGGTGGGCCTGCGGGGACGCCACGCCGCTCGTTCCACCGCAGGTCATCGTACACCTCGCGCACGAGGGTCACGCTGTCCCCGTCCACCCCGAAGAAGCGGCGGGCGAAGTCCTTCGCGGGGTCCGCGCTCCCGGACGGATCAGCCATGGTCGCGGACGTCGCTACATGACGCACCTCGTCCGCCCGGCGGCCGCAGAAGGTGCGTAGCCTTCGGACCAGGCACGCCGTCTCCGCGCCCTGCGCTCCGCGGAACGTGTGTGCCTCGTCGAAGACGAGGAACTCGAGCGGCGCCCCGGTGAAGATGCCGACGTCTTTCCCACGCGTAAGGAGCAGTTCGAGCTGCTTCACGTTGGTCAGCAGGATGCGTGGCTGGCCTCCCTCCGCGCGCATGACTTCCCGGCTCGCCCGCTCCTCCGGCGGGATCAGGCTCAGGGCCTGACCGGCCTGACGAATCTGCTTGAGGCGCTCGTGGTATGCGGCGTTGGTCGAGCCCGCCGGCATCCGCTCACCACGGACCTGGCCGTCCTGCTGGGGCGTCTTGCCGATGTACATCCCGAACGGGATGCCGCGGCCGGCCAGGAGTCCCCGGATGCGCTCGAGCTGGTCTTCGGCCAGGGCATTCATCGGATAGACGATGACCGCGACGACTCCGGGTGGGGCGCCGGCTTCCTGAAGCTCCAGGCAGCGACTGATGATAGGATAAAGGAACGCCTCGGTCTTGCCGGAACCCGTACCGGTCGACATCACCACGTTCCGGCCCGCATGAATGGCCCGAACGGTTTCCTCCTGGTGCGCACGGAGCTCCGGGTAGGACGCCACGCCTGCCATCTTCGGGTGGAAGACCCCGTCGGCGATGAGCTTTTGAACGGAGCTGCCCTGCCGGAACGGCCGCGACAGGCTGACGTACGGCCCCTTCCGCAGGGGGGTGCGGCGTGTCTCTTCGAGTTTCAGCAGCGCACGGAGCTGCTCGTAGAGATCGGGGTCCGCGAGGGGATAGGTGGTGACCTGGTAGTGGAGGAAGTCGTCGACGACGCGTTCCGTGAACGTGATGGGGTTCAGTGCCATGGCGTGGCTCCCGGCTTGAGCTCATTGCGTCTCAACGGCCCTCGCGACCAGTGCCCGTCGATGGCCTGAAGGAACTCGGCCCTGACGAGCTTAGCACGCTCCGTGGTAAGCCCACCCGCCTCCTTCCTGACGACGACCCCTTCCATCGCACTGCCGCCTATTCGAGAATCTGAGAACAGGATCTCCCGGAGCTGCGTGATCGAAAAGTGCCCGGTAGCCAACTGAGGAACGCCCGTGAGCCCGAGTTTCGTTAGCAGCCGGTTACGGCGATCGATATCCCAGAAACCTTCCACTCGTCGATCATACACATCGAATCCCATGAACCAGTCCGGCAGCCGGTCGTAGATGACGCTGTGAACGGCGACACACCACTCGCCGAACAGTATCAGGTCGGGATAGAGCGCGTCCGCTAACGCGGCTTCCCGGGCCGGCAGCCAGGACCAGAGCGGTTGGAACTGCCCGTGCGAGTGGGCGGGGTCCAGGTACTGCCCCCGATTCTGCACTCGCAGCCCACCCTCCTCGTTGGTCGAAAACCCGACGTTCGCCCCGTCGATCTTTTCCTCCACGACAACCTCTCCCGCGAGGAGCGCCTCCACTTCATCCGGTGCCAACACCTTGTCGTTCCGGGGCTGTCCGGCGCCAAGCCAAGCCAGGTGCGGGGTGTGCGGGAAGCGGAAGAACCGGCTCACCCCATCTTCTCCGCGTGCTTGGCCTCTATCGCGTCGGGGCAAATGAAATGGATGGACACCCGAACTGCCGCCAAGGCCTCCTTCCAACCCCACCACTTGCTGTCGAAGGACTGGAGGATGGGAGGCCGGTCCGCGTGCGCGGCGGCGACCGCCAGGAATTTCCGATCGGAGCGGTCATAGACGACGCCGTTCGGAGGAGCCGGCAGCTCCTCGAAGTCGTCATCATCATGCGCCTTGGGGGTGATCGTGACCCGCGTGACCTTTTCGCCGTTCCACTCATGTGTCAGGATCCATTTGAGGAAGGCGTCCCCCGGGCCAGGCTGACCTTGGGCGTTTAGGTTGCGTACGTACTCTGCCAAGATCAGGCGGTCGTGGTCCAGGAACACGTGACCACCTTGCATGACGGCTTGGAGTGTCTTGGCGCTCGCGGCAACACAATCCGGAGGGGCGCCCGGATTCGCCGCATTCGCCGTCTTAGCCACATTCGTATCGATCACGCAGCGCATCGGGACTCTCGTCACCCGCCCTCGCCCTTCTGCATGCGTTTCGCCTGGGCTTCGCTCCGGGCAACGAGATCCGCCATCTCGTCGCCGAAAAAGTTCTCGGGCCAGTTGGTGATGTTTCCGAACAGGTCCAGATCCAACTCGCTGATCCGTGCCTCTGAGCGGTCAGTGTGCACGAAGTACAGTGCGGCGTGATCGGGGCTCAAGGCCTTCTCGGCGATGCGACGTTGAAGACGCCGCAGGAAGTGCTCCGAGTGGCTCTCAATGATGAACTGGACGTTGCGATCCTGCCCATTCTCACGCGCGTGAATCGCATCGACGAAGACGTCTGCGAGATCCGATTGAACCTTGGGGTGCAGGTGAATTTCGGGCTGCTCCAGGATCACGATCGAGCCGGGCGGCGTCGCCAAGCACTCGACGATGACCGGCAGGACCTGACTCACTCCGAAGCCCACGTCGGTCAACTTGACCTGCGGCATTTTCGGGTGGGTCTGCAAGAGCACCTCGTGCTCCTTCCGGCCCTTCGCAATGGGCCGCACCTCGAAAGCATGGATGAGACCCATGGACTTGAGGCGCTGCGCTACAAGCTCTTCGAGAGATCGGAGCCGTTGTTTCGGCTTCCAGTTGAAGCGGCGGTCCTTGGCGGCGAGAATGGCCTCAATTGCTCGCTCGCCCCGCTGTCCGACGTGTTGATGTTGCTCCCCCGACCAGAGGTAGGTCCGACGCGGGTCCTCCCGGAGCGGGCCCACGTGATAGATCGACTTCATCAGCTCCTGAGCCTCGAGCGAGAGGTAGGCGAGGAACGCCGTGTTCTGGTAGTAGGCGATCGCTTCGTCCGGGAAGCCGTGGAAGTGGAACGGCTGTGGCAGAGGCCACGCGCGCCCGGGCTGCCGGACCTCTTTGTACCCCTTGGTAAAGAGGTCGTAGTTGGATCCGGTGGGACGACGCCGCATCCCGGCGACGAGTTTTCGCTCGCCTTCGGTCAGGCGATACGAAAACTCCTGGACCGTTGGTTGCCGGTTCCTATCCGCTTCGATGGATACTTCAAACCTCATTTCCGAAGCCGAGAGCGAGTAGCTGGACAGGGAGTCGTCGATCTCGACAGGCGACGTGGCACGCCATCCGATTTCGATCCCCAGCGTGCGTGTAAGATCATGCTGGAAGACGATGTCCTCATAGGTGCCGAGGTCGACGAGCGAGGACGCATCTCCCAGGTGCAGCACGCGTCTCCGATCCGGAGACTCGATGGTCTGGCGAAGCATCAGAAGGAGGTGCGGGATGCTCGTCTTCCCCGCGCTGTTGGTCCCAAAAAGGAGGGTGAGGGGCGCCAGCCGAATGTCGCCGGAGTCCTGCCACCCCTTGAAGTTTCTGATGCGCAGGTGATTGATCATTTCGTCTCCGGCGTGCCGCTATCGAAGAGGTGGGTTTGAGGTGACTCACTAACCTTCATTCCCTCTGGCGGTGTGACGGAGGGCGGTGCTCCAGCCGCGAGCGTCATTGCATGGCGCTCACACTCCGCCCAGCTTTCTTCAGGCGTCTGTGCCAGCTGCCAATCCAGGAACCGCTCTCCCATCCGACTCCTCACCGGTTGCGGGCTACGCGCACGTTCGTCGTACTGATCCACGTCCACGGTACGTGCGAGCCCCAGGTCCGCCAAGCAAAGCGTCTCCGGCAGCATCCAGCCGTCGCCGTCGTTCTGATCGCAGAAGGCCTGGATGCCGGCGTCGCGGTCACCGGTGCCGTCGATCATGGTCTGCAGATCGTCGAATGCGGCGAGGGAGAGGACGGTGTGTCTCAGCTCCGGGTCTTGAGCCTTGTGGACACGCCAGAAGCCCTTGGCGTCCAGTCGGCGGCAGAAGCCTTTGTCAGCCAACTTGGCCTGCCGGTGGTCGCAGTCTCTGAGAATCCACGAGACATCTTGACGGCCCAGACCGTAAAGAACGGCTACGACGGCGTCTGACATGCATCGGAGGCGTAGACGTTCGTGTTGGGTGAGCGCGGCTCGACGCGATCGAGCGTGTCGGAGGATCGGACTCACCGGCGGGGTGGATCCAGCGAGTGTAGCTGCGATTTCAGCTCCTGCTCGACTCACCGGGAGAGGGGTCTCTTCGAGCACGAACCAGCTGATGTTCAAGCCTCCCAACCGGTGGCGGAGCGTCCAATCGTAGGCGAAAGAGCACAAATCCTGGACTAGATCAAGGGCCTCCACCTCGTTCCGAGGTGTGAGCGTGGCCAGCGAGTGATTCGCAGGCCAATCCGGAACGGTGGCACTCAGCATGGATCGGCGATTGGTCGCGGACCCGATGTTCATCATGATGGCCTTGAACGGTCGATGACCCGCGGTCGGCCCCGCGTCCTCCTCCCGCATCAAATACTGCGGCTCAATCCGCTTGTCCTCCCACGGAATCTCCCGCCACACCGCCCCTCGGCCTTTCCCGCTCACCCAGCCCTTCTCGCTGAAGTCGAACTGGCCGATCATCCGGCCCTCGTAGAGCGGCAGCAGCACCTCCCCGTCCTCATTCACCCACCGTCCGTAGATGTCCGGCCGGAACCCGTCCGCCTCGGCCTTGTCCCGTTGGATGAACAGCTTCGAGTCGCTCGTCATGTGGAACTCGGTGGCGTACTCGATGCCCCAACCGTCCGGGCCGTCATCGCCGAGCAACACGCTGTTGGCGTAGATGCGGGTCAGCACCTCGAGGTCGCGTTCGGACCGGATCTCGAGGATGCTCAGGCTCTTGGGGCTGAACGCCGTCACCCGCTCGGCGGGGTAGTCGAGGGCTCCTCGAGCTTCTGCCCAGTCCTCCAGGTCGTGGCGCATGAACGCCGCCCGAATGGTGTCTGTCGCGCCGCCCTTCTCGGCCAAGACGACGCAGAACTTGAAGCGGCTGTCGATGTCAAAGACCTTCTTCCGGTTCTCGAAGCCGTAGATCCAGCGCCACCGGCAGCGGAGTAGGAGGAGTCTCCTCAGGTCTCCGGTGCCCTTGTCGGTGTAGAGTCCGCTGGGGACGATGAGCCCGAGCTGCCCCCCTTTCCGCAGGAGCGCCTGACCGACCTCGACGAACATCTTGTAGGTGTTGAGGTCTGCTGATCCCTGGTGCCGGAACGGGTGCTCGGGGTCGCTGAGTCCCTTGTAGCGAGCTCGTTTGCGGCGCCATCCCTCGTGGAGCGCCGCTCCCTTCTTGCCGCGCACCAGGCTCACGTCCGAGCCGTCGTGGCCCGCGACCTTTGCATCGCCGAAGGGCTCTGCGGCGCAGCGGACGAAGTTGCCCCGGTCCTTGAACGATCCGAGATACTCGAGCCACTCATCCTCGATATCAGGATGCGCGTCGAAAAGCGCCTTCTGAACCCGGAGCCCCTCCTGCTTCCCGTATGCGCGGTAGAGCGGGTCGTGGTTGCTGAAAAATTCTTTGCTGTTCGGCTTCTGAATTTCCCAAGGCGGGTTCCCGACGACCGCGTCGAACCCAGCGCCCTCTCTGGTGAAGACGTCCGGGAACTCCAGCTCCCAATGGAAGAAGCGTCTCTCGTCTGCGACCCTCCGTACGACCGACCGGGCCGCGTCGCTCGGAGTGTGCAGCTCCCGCGGTAGGGGAAGCGCGTCGAGCTCGTCTAGCGGCCAGAACCAGAGTGCGCACCAGGTGTCGAAGGCGCCGCGGACCTTCGCGAGGGAGGCTTCGGTCTGGATCTTCTCTCGCCAGATGCGGGCCCGCTCGTCGGGCCGACCCACCGGCACCGCGTGGAGCTCACGGTAGAGCCGCCGGACCCGATCCACCGCGGCCTTCAGCTCCTCGTCGGTGGCCACCGAGCCTTCGAGACGAAGCTGCCCCCGCAGGATCTCGACCTGCTGCTCGATGGCCTTCTTGCGTATCTCCTTCAGCGCCTTGTGCCAGACGTCGCCCTCATGGTTCACGCCCTTGTACTTCCAGTCCGGGCTCTGGCGATCGAAGCAGAGCAGGGGGTAGTCCCGGAACCGGTCAAGCCAGGTGCCCACCAGCGAGTCGCCGGAGCGAAGCTTGTGGTCGAGAAAGGTGAACGGGAGGCTCCGGTCGAGCGTTTCCACCCAGAGGGCCACGCGCGCGAGCTCCACAGCAAGCGGATCCAGGTCCACGCCGTAGACGCAGTGTTCGACCACAGCGCGCCGGACGATGGCCTCGAGCCGTTCCTCGAAGCCCTCGGTGGGGAGCGTGCGGTCCGCCTCCGGGATGAGCTCGCAGTGCACCGTCGTGCGTCCGTTCACTCGCTGGATGCGGTCGTGGTCGTGAAGGGACTCGACCACGGCGGCGGTGAGGATCCGGAGCACCGCCACCAGGAACGAACCCGAGCCCATGGCCGGGTCGCACACGTTGAGTGAGAGGAGTGCCTCAGGCGGCCTGACGGCGCCTTCGTGCTCCCCTTCCGTCTCGCGGAGGAGCGGAGCGAGGGTGCGCCGGACCGTTGGCAGGGTGAGTTGAGGGCGCGTATAGAACGTACCCGCGCCCTTCCGTGTCCCGCCCCAGCGAACCAGGTACAGCTCGCCGGGCAGCTTCAGGTCCGCCACGAGCTGATCCGCCGCGGCGTCGAGGTCCGCTTCGTAGGCAGCTTTTGCGTCTGCCTTCTGGCTCCTCGGCTTCCGAACGAGCTTGCCCACGATGGCGGCTCGGCGTCCCCAGGCCCTCGCGCGAGCTCGGGCTTCGGCCCTCAGGTCGTCCTGAGGCTCCTCGTCGTTGTCCGGGCTGGTATCGGCTTCCGCCTCGTCGTCCTCATCGCTGTTCTCGTCGTCCTCGAGTTCCGAGGCATCTTCCGCGTCCTCGTCCTCGTCCTCAGCGTCCTCGTCGCCGCTCGACACGGACTTCTTGACCTTGGCCTTCTCGACCAGCGCGGCGAGCCCCTTGTCGTCCATGTGCTCCAGGCGATCCAGGGGGAGGGCAGGCTGGTCTCCCAGGTTCAGGAACACCACCGGCTCCTCGCCGGCTCGGTGCAGCTCGTAGTCCAGCAGGCCCTCGTAGAGAATGCCGATGTACTCGCTCGTCAGCTCTGTGAAGTCCACAGGCGCGGCTACGATCCGGGCTCCCGATCCTTCTCTGATCCTCTGCGTCGTGCGCGTGAGCAGCACCATCATCCGATGCACAACGTCGTCATCCGGGGGGCTCTCCAGGCGCTCGAGAAGGGCGAGAGCGCGTTGGACCCCGTCGCCTTCCGACTCGCCGGGGCGGAAGAGGTCTCCGCCGTATGTCGGCAGCGTGACCGCGGGATGAGGGGAGCCCTCATGAAGCAAACGGAAGAGCGCGAGCAGCCGGGGCCAGGCCATTTGGCGGGCACGGCGGCGCTCCGGCGTCATCCGGTCGAGCTGGTCCAGGAGCCCCCGCAGTCCGTACGCCTGGTGGTAGACGGGATTCTCGGTGGGGAGGAGCTCCCGGGCCTCGGCGAAGAGAATCACCACGAAGCGCATCACGAAGTGACAGGCGGCGACGTAGACATCGGAGCCTTCGTGCTCGTCCCAGGCCGGGCCGACCAGTGACGCGCGGCTCCGAAGGAGCGTCTCGACAGCGCGCCTGACCCGCTCGCCGAGCTCCTTCGAGAGACGGGCCTGCCCCCGCCGGGTGTCCCGGATGGCGGTGAGGAGGGGGCTGAGATCTCCCTCGCGCCGCAAGAGGCTCGTCCGCGAGAGCACACGGCGTAGCACCAGGAATTCGTCGGTGAGGCGGTCGCCCAGTAGCCACCGGTCCGCCTCCCACTCGACCCACGCGACGCTATCCATGTCGGCCCAGATCAAGCGCCACTGGATGCCGTTGGTGAGAAGGGCGATGGGGAGATCCCGCCGACGCAGGTATTCGACCACGTGGGCAGCTGGACGCCGGCCGCGGCCCACTCCGATGCGCTTGGCCCGGGTGCTGAAGACGGGCAGCGCCTCTCCACCAGGCCCGGTCCAGCGGCGACGCGGCTTGAGCAAGGTCCCGTCCAGCAGCCGCTCGCCGTCCACAGCACCGAGCGCCGTGCCCTTCTCCCAACCGGCCTCGAGTTCGCAAGCGTCTTCGAGCACCACGTCGAGTAGGGCTGCGGTGCTCTCGGTGTCGCCGGGGTCGCCGTTCAGCTCGACGAGCGCGGTACGTAGATGATCGGCGAGGTTCCAGCGGGCCGCCGGCGGCTCTGGAAGGCTCTCGAGCGCTGCCGACGAGAGCAGATTTCCGCCATGTCGCAGGGCGGCCCAGCCGTCGTGGAGGCTCACGCGGACCCGCCTACCGGAAGGCGGACCTCGACGGCGATCGCGTAGACCCGAGCTTCTCCCCGGAGCGCATATCGTTGGGGCAGGATCTCTTTCAGCGTGCGTTCCGCCTCCGCGGCGAGCCGATCCTGCACCAGCTCGTAGTGACCCCGGCGAAGGCCGAGCTCGGCATCCAGGTCCGCCAGGCGCTTCTGGGTCTCCTCATCGATCTCGGAGAACAGCGTCATCTGCTGCGCCTTCACACGGAGCTTTTCGGCCTCCTTCTGGATCTTCGCGAGCTGGTTCTCGCCGATGGCTCGTTGCAGCTCCCTTCTGCGCTGATCGAAGCGCTTCTTCTCCTGCTCTCTCACGGCCTTGCCGGCTGTCTCCATCCGCTCGGAGAGGAAAGCGGTGAGGTCGACCTGGAGCGTCCGTAGCTGTTCTTTGACCTCCTGCTCGACATCGTCCCACACGTCGCGCGCCGCAGAGAGGTCGCCGTTCTTCGTGGGCGCCCCTAAATGTGCGGCCGGCTGGTGTGGCAGCGCCTCGCCGAGTCCGTCCCCGTGGACCGGGAACGCAAGCGTCCGGACCCAGTGGTGGCACGGCTCCCTGAGCTGGTTCACCGCCAGCTCCTCCACGGTGAGGAGGATCGAGGCGCGGGCGTCCGCGGGCACGTCGCCCACCCGCGCGGTCCACCGCGTGGCCGCGCTCGGGCCACCGGGGAAACGGTAGCGCGCGAACGTCCCCATCACCCGGTGATAGAGCTCGTCACCGAGGTGGAGGAGCCGCGAGTCGGGCTCCGGGATGTAGACCGGGCGTCCGTTGCGCGGCTTGAGGTAGTGTGCCGGGTCGAACACCAGCGCCAGCAGTGGACCCGCCGGACCGCCTTCGCGAAGCGTGTGGTCCACGAGTTCCTGCCATAGCGCGGGGATCGGGTGGACCAGGCGCTCCCGTCCGAATTTGTCTGTCTGCAGCCGTGGGCGTCCGGCCTCGATCGCCATGGCGGTCTCGAGCGTCTCCCGGAGCGTGTCCGGGGAGAGGTCCAGTTCCTCCTTCAGGCGCTCGAGCTGGGTCAGGTCTTCCGAGCCGGGCAAGGGCTCGCCGTCCGGCAGGTCGTCGGTAATGTCCGCATTGGCCGCACGCGCGAATCCGATGACGCGCTCCAGCCGCTCCTCGCTTGCTGCCGCGTCCTCCACCTCGTCGAAGTGCGCGAGGATCGCGTCGGCGAAGATCTCGTCGGTGACGACCCGGTCCTCGCGGGTCTGGCTTCGCTTCGCCAGAACGCGCCCGAGGAAGCGCATCGAAGCGTCGTCCGTGCTATCGAAATGGAAGATTTGGACGTCGCGCTCCTGACCATGACGGTCGAGGCGGCCGTTCCGCTGCTCCATACGCGCGGGGTTCCAGGGGATGTCCCAGTGCAGGAGATAGCGCGCAGCCCTCTGCAGGTTGAGGCCCTCGCCGGCCGCGTCGGTAGCGAGCAGGACGCGCGCCGGGCTTCGCGGATCATTGAAATCACGCTTCACCGCGTCCCGCTCCTGGTCGTTCATTCCCCCGTAGAATGCGAGCAACCATTCGCCTGAGCCGAAGCGCTTCTCCAAGCGGGCCCGGAGGTACTCCAGCGACGCCATGTACTCCGTGAAGACGACAAGGCGTTCGTCGGGCTTCCAGGCATCCTGCCCCCGCAGCTTCTCCTCGATGAGCGTCTCGAGTGTTCGGAGGCGGGCGTCGGCCTGGACCTTCGGGGCTCGCGACGCGACCTCGCCTGCGTGGCTGCTCGGGTCCAGGCCAGGCGGTACAAGCGTGACTCCCAGGGCGGTGAGGTGCCGGCTGACCTCATCGATCTCCGTGGCCACGTCTTCGCGCCACCGGCGCAACCAGGCACCGACGGTGCGGTCGGCGTGGCGCTGGCGGCTCTCTCGCTCGTTGTCGTCCTCAGTGTCGTCAGCCTGCGCGTTTCGTGCCTTCACGACGGTACTGGCCGTGGCCGGACTGTCCTTCAAATCGAGCCCGCCCAGCAGGGTCAGCCAACTCTGTCCGAATGCCCACGGACCCGAGAGCAGGCGCTTCTGGAGGACCTCGGTCGCGAAGTTGGCGGCGGTACGGTCTTGGTGGTCGGCCTCCCGGATCGCGTTCCGGAGGGCCTTCCGGAAGTCGCGGACCGCGAGCTGGAGGGCTCGTTCCTGGGCTCCGAACCGGAGCGGCGGGAGCGCCTCTACATGCCGCTCCGAGAACCGGGCAGGCTCCCCCAGCGCCACGTAGCAGTCGTTGATCTCGCTCTTCAGGCGACGGACCACCGTTCCGCTGACCCGCTCCCGATCCTCGGCGTCCAGCTCCGACTTGCGGGTGAACCGGACGGGGTCAAGGGCTTCCAGGAGTCCGGAAAAAGAGCGGGTATGTCCGTTGTGCGGAGTCGCTGTCAGGAAGACCCGGTGCTCGAACCACGGCGAGATCCGCTGGAGCATCTGAGATAGATCGGAATCGGACCCGAAGCTGGCTGGGGCCAGGTTGTGGGCCTCGTCGACGATCAGCAGATCCCAGCGTAGTCGTCCGCCCTCGCCTGGCTCTGCCGTGCTCCTGAACTGCTCGAGCACGTCCGGCTGCTTCAGGTAGTGGTAGCTTGCGATGATCCGCTCGTGGGTGCGCCACGGATTGGCATCCACTCCGATTTCGCGTTGCAGCTTCAGAGTGCGGGGCCGGTCCACCATCTCGAAAGGCAGCGCGAACTTCTCCTGCATCTCGTCACGCCACTGGGTGCGGAGCGACGCCGGACATAACACCAGAACCCGGCGGATTCGCCGCCGGAGCATCAGCTCGCGGAGGACCATTCCCGCCTGAATCGTCTTTCCCAGCCCGACGGCGTCCGCGAGCATGAGGGCCACGCGCGGCATCTCCAGGGCACGGAGCACCGGTACCAGCTGATACGCCTCCGGATGAATGGCGCCGTAGAGAGGCGCGGCCAGCGGCGGCCGATCTTCGTCGAGGCCGGAGAAGGGAAGGGATGGTGTGAGCGCCGACCACCGTGAGGCTCGGACCATCGCGTCGAACTCACGGAGGTCCATGGGCGGTGTGCTTCCGACGAGCGGTAGAGCCGCTGGTTCCAGCAGGTCCGTGCCCGGCTCGACCTCCCACAACACCTGGTCCGTCTCGACTCCGGTGCCGTCCGTGTACTCGACGTCGACGAGGTGGTAGCGGCCGTGCTCGTCGGCATCGAACGGGTGCACGCCCGCGATCATCGCCCGCCGGTTGCGGACGACCGCCATCATGCCTTCGCGGGGAGTGGGGTGGGTCATGGGAGGGGTTGGGGATCGCGGGGCGTCACGGGAGCCGATGCCCTCAAGGATGGGTTACTCTGCCGGCTCCCAAGAGAACGCGGCTACCCGGTGGTCCGTGTTCCACCCGACCCGGAGGGTGCCGTAGGTGGTCGTGTCCGAGTGATCGAGCCTGATCGACACTTCGGTGCCCGCCACCTGAACCCTGGAGAACGTCTCTCCATGCATCGAGGCTTCGTACCAATGAAATTCTGCAATGTCTGCCGGTGCGCCCATCCTTTGGATAGCCACGACAGCAGCATCGTGCTTAGTCATCGTCTTGTCGGTCATGCGGCCTCCCTAAAAGCGACTCTTGCCCAGGGTGAGAAAGTGGCTGCGCATGGAATCCGCGCAAGCGCGCCTCGTCTTCGAAGGTGCGTTCTTCAACTGGGTTGGAGTGAGCCGCTTTGATAGTATGGAACTCAGGATACTCCGAGCACCGCTTCCCAGTCGCCGGGCCGATGGAAGAGGACTTGCCAGTCACCTTCCTTTCGGATGGCCGCGAACTTCAACGACGTCGACGGCGCTTCGAAGTCGGGCCGGCTTTGTCTCAAGAGAAGTCGGACGGCGGACCCGATATGGCGGAGCAGCTCGTCATCGTCCCCTATGTTTCGGTAACCAGCAAGTAGAAGTCTAGGCGAAACGTAGCCCCATACCTCGTTAGGGTGGTCGTGAAAGTAGATGACTCCGTCCTCGACCCACCGCTTGGGGACGCCGGCCCAGTGGAGGCTCACCCCGAGGGCCGGAACCAACCTGGGGTCCGTCGCCCATGACGACAGAAACGACTGGCCTCGGGCTCTGGGGCTTTGCGGGAGGTCCATGCGGCTCTCGGTGCTCAGGGTGGAGTGGATAGCGGTAGGGTATCGATTCTCGGGGAGCCGGACGTCGAGCTCACCCCGCAGCACCCTTAGGATGCTGACTCTGGGGTGCTCCAGTTCACAGTGCTCCGAGGGAAAGGCGGGAAACGTTGGCTTCAGTCCCCCAACAACGGTTGCCAAGTGACCATGCTCCTGAAGTGAGGACGCGCTCGCATTCGGACTGCGACGGCAGATGAACGACGTGCAGGGGCATGACCGCCTCAGGGATGGGAGTCGATTAGCTACCGCAACAAGCCTTCGGACCACAACGACGTCACCACGTCCATCTGGCCGTTCGGCTGCACTTCCTTCCCCTCCGTGGCGATCCGCCAGAGCCTGCTCGGCGCCCCAGCAAGCGCAGGGTCGGAGCGGAGCGCGTCCGCCGCTCGCTCAGCATAGCGCGAGTTGTGTGTCGCTCGCGTATAAGAACCGGCACGTACACCCCGTACGGCTCCCGTTCCGCAGAGGCCGAGGAAGGTCGTGCGGGGGCATACCTTCGCTCGGGACGAGGGGGCAAGAAGAAGCCGGCCGGCGGCCTCCCTCCACGCTTCGTCCGGTTGCGTGAACGTTCGGCCGCTCAGGAGTCTAGCGGCCATCTTTGCGACTTCCCCGTACTGTCCCATGTGGATTCCTTTGCTGAGCGCTACGCGAAGGCGTGCCTATTACCTAATCCGCGGTCTGAGATGGAAAGTGGGTCCTTCGCGTCTCTTCAATGATCCAATCGAATACCTCGAGGAGCGCATCCACCTGGCCATTTCCCATATCGGAGAACCTTATGCCTGGGTACTTCGCATCCGATTCGATCGCGACCCCTGTGGCGGACTCTACCTTCTCAAGTAGAGCGAGCTTCTTCGGTGGTTCATCGAACGGGGGTTTCATGGAGGGCAGTTGGAGCTGGACATAGGAATTTTGGGTGCCGCTCCGGAACGCTGCTGTGTACTGAGGCGTAGTCGCGTCGATGTCGAACTGCGGGTAGAAGGATGCCTCAGATGAGCCGGACCCCCACCATAGGCGGAGCCCTCGGGTCTCGGCCCATCTCAGCACATGCTGAATAACCGGAATGTCCTCTGGCCGGTTACGGTCTCGCAGAAAGGAGATGAGTGAGGCCTGATCCCATGTGGTCTTTCCACCCGGCGCCTTTCGGCGTTCAGCCTCAGCGGTGGCCCCGACAACGACAGGCACTAGTGACTGAACGGACTCCCCCTGATACTGCCGCATCTCGATTCCCAAGACTTCAGCAGGATCCATCTGTTCGTTGAGGAACTCGATGATCCGCCTCAGCTCCATTGGAATGCGATCTGCGACAAACAGCAGCCGGATCCGTCCCGCCTGCAGGTTGGTCTTGACCGTTTGCCAGAACTCATCTGCTGAGCGGTCAGGGCCCAAGAAGTCCTGGACGACCGACTCGGGGTCCCTGCCAGACGCGGTGATGGTCTGCTCAAGGTCCAACCTTAGTCTTTCGAGAGGCCAGTACACGACGGCATTGGCCGCGTAGTCCAGCAGCTGACCGACGACTTCCCGCCGAATACGGGTATCGGAACGCCGCTTCACCTCAACCAGCGTTGGAATTCCAGCCGAATCCAGGAAAAGGTGGTCCAAGGACCATCGGTTCACGCCATCCGCCTCGCCGGGGATCCCAGCCTCTCGCTTGACCAGGAGCAGCTGTGCTCCGCTGCCGGCACCGTGGAGCAGTCGCGGATACCGTTCAAGGAGACCTTGGAGGAGGTCCTCGGTGGCGTAGCCAGCGGAATTGAGTTCCGCGAGGGAGCCGTCCGGTCGGACTAGGAAGACGGTATCAGACATCGTGATGCGGTGCTCTCACCGGTGCAGAGGTTGGTGGCTTTTCAGGCGCCATTGGTGGCGGCCGCCCGCTTCTTGGAGATGAGGGTCGCCACCTGATCATGTAGGGGAAGAAATGCCTCGAGCAGGAACTCGATGAAGATGAAGTGATAGACCCCCCCTTCATCCCTGTCGGACCGAACGGAGAAGCCCCAGGGGCGGGCCGTTTCGGACCCCACGGGCCCCTCCGCCATCTCGATATCTCGGTGGATCTTTAGAAAGTCAGAATGGATCAGCCGTCCCAGGACAAATGCTATCGATACGTCCTGCTCTTCTTCTTCGTGTTCCGACCCTTCGACACCCTTGTGAGCGCGTATGCCGCGATCGTAAAGCTTTGATTGATCAAAGCCTATTCGACTGGCTAGCTCGAAGCATTTCCTCGTATGATACGCGAAGTTGTGTAGGAGGTCGGCCAGCTGCTCGTCTTGCCGTTCTGCCAAGTGGTGCAGCCGTGATTCGATCCCTACGCGAGAGGTAGCTAAGGCCAGAATCAAGCTCGCCTGCTCATAGGCCTTGGACCTGTATTGGTCCGCGCCCAAGATTTCAATTGCCAACTATCTATTCTCCTATGTCAAAAAGTCGTTTCTCTCCGCCATTCCCCGTTTAGCCAACCGATTTGCTGAACCAACCAACGGGTCGGCGCGTACGATGCAGGCCGCCCACCATAAACGCCCGCACCGACTTGGTACGATGAGGCCGTTCCCGGCGAAGTGCGTGTGGGCCGATGAGTCGGGTGAGAGAATAGGGAAGGGGTGCGACAACGGCCAGCGAGTGGGTTAGCTCTTCCCACCTCAATGCATCCTGGCGGCAACCCCCTTCGAGGCCGCCGGCGAGCAGGACGTCCTGAAGCAGAACACCGGACGGCAGGCCGCCGTCGTGCGCGAGCTCGCGGAGTGGCACGAGCAGTACGAAGGCTCCCTGGCTCGGCTCGAGCGGGACCGGGGCGCATGGAGCCGCCTGCGGCGGAAGGTCGCCGAGACCGTGCGCCTCGAGTTCCTCTACGAGAACCTGGACCGGGGATCGGTGATCCGGCTGGAGCCCGGCGTCGCGTACTGCTTCCGGGCGTTCTATCCGCTGATCACGGACATGATCGAGGGCGCCTGGTCGCACTTCGTCCAGCGCCTGAACCCCGCCAGGCTCGGGCAGGTCGTCGAGCTCCGAAGCTTCCTGTTCGGAGGAGATCGTGCGGCGCTCCACGCGCAGCGGCGGCTCCTCCGGGACGTCCAGGAGGGGCGGTGCTTCTACTGCCGCGGCCCCATCCGGAGCGGCGGCCATGTCGATCACTTCATCCCGTGGAGCCGCTATCCCCTGGACCTCGGGCACAACCTCGTCCTCGCGCACGACCGCTGTAACGAGCGCAAGTCGCACGTGCTCGCGGCCGAGGAGCATCTCAGACGGTGGGTCGAGCGGAATGCGGGGCTCGGCGGGCAGCTCGCGGACGCGTTCGAGGAGCGGGGGATCTTGCACGACCTCGGCGCCACGAACCGGGTGGCGCGGTGGGCGTACGGACAGGTGGAGAGCGCGGGTGGGCAGGTGTGGGTGGCGGGGGGTGAGTTGCGGGAGCTGGGGGCGGGGTGGCGGGAGGTGTTTGGGGGGTGAGGCGCATTGCGCCATCGCGCTGCCCCGCACGACCCGACAGGCTTTTCGGGTGCTTTCTGCCTGTGTACGAGAGGTTCCATATATGGTACCATTATCATCGCGCTGCCGGAGACTGCTAGCCGCGATCGATGAGATGGAGGCCGGTCGATGAACGACATGCAATACTCCGCCCACATCGTGTGGAGCGCCGCGGATGGCGGGTACATCGCAACCGCGCCGGAGCTGGAGGGTGTCTCGGCGTTCGGTGAGACGCTGGAAGACGCCCTGACCGAGCTCGGCGTCGCTCGGGACGTCTGGCTGGAAGAGTCGTGCGCGTCGGGCCGTGATTTGCCGGCACCGCTGACCCTCCCCGGCTACAGTGGCCAGTTCCGTCTTCGACTGCCGCGATCGCTGCACGGCTGGCTGGCGGCGCGAGCGGACGTCGAGGGCGTGTCGCTCAACACGCTGGTTGTGCAGCTGCTGTCCGAGGCGCGTGGGAAGCGCTCAGCCTAAGATCGGCCCGAAGCGTCGACTCATCCTGCCATCCCTCCGGCCCACCCTTCCGGGCATCGTTTCGAATCCGCCGGGGGCCGCGCCACGCCGGGACCTGGATATTCGAACTTCGGGTAGTAGGGGCGTCACGTGCCTCGCATCAGCGAGTTCTTCGGCATCGTCGTGACGATGTACTACAATGACCACGCCCCGCCACACTTCCATGCGAAGTATGCGGAGCATGAGGTGACACTGGAAATCGACACGCTGGACGTGCTCTCCGGGGAGCTGCCCCGACGGGCGACGGCGTTGGTCCGGGAATGGGCTGCCATGCATCGAACCGAGTTGATGCAGGCGTGGCGAGCCGCTCGGAACGGTGAGCCACTGGAGTCGATCCCCGGGCTCGAGTAGGCAACAGAACAGGAGGTGCCAACATGGTCCGAGTCCAATCGGTGAAGCCCCTGGAGGGCTTCCGTCTCGAAGTCCGGTTCACGGACGGGACGGAACGAGTCATCGATGTGGAGCGGTACCTCCGCGGACCGGTCTTCGAGCCGATTCGGAGCAGCCGAGCGCTCTTCGAGGCCGTATTCGTCGATTCCGACCTCGGCGTGGTGGTCTGGCCGAACGGAGCGGACATCGATCCTGACGTCCTGTACGGGACGCACGAGCCAGCGTGGATGGGGGAGTCCTGACCCTCTCACTCCCCCGTCCGCCTGATCCGCTCCTTCGCCAGATGCCGGCTCCGGCGCGCCTCCGCCGCCCGCTGCTTCATGTACTTGACGTCCGCCGCGTCGACCTCGCCGGTTTCGAAGCGCGCCTCCATGGCCTCCAGGTCGCGCAGCTCCTCGCTCACCTCGGCGTCGAGGTACGCTGAGCTGCCGAGTTCCCGGACCGCCCGCTGGAGCGTCTCGCTCCCACCTCGGTAGTCGCCGCGCCGCTCCGCCTCGAGGGCCTCTTCGCGGGCCCGGGCGGCCTCGAGCAGGAGCACTTCCTTGCGGACCTCGGGCTCGACCTTGCCGCCGGCCTCGGGCGACAGGGTGATGGGGAGCGTGAGCGTCTGCTGCTCCACGCCGCCCCCTGGGGTGAGCACCTGGGCGACCACCTCGACGTCCGCCACGTGCGCCTCGCCGTCTCCGGTCGCATCGGGCTCGAGCAGGATCTCGAGGAGGACGCGGCGGGGCTCGCGGGCGTACAGGTCCCCGACCTCGAGGGTGAGGTCACGCCCTTCCGAGTGACTCGGGTACTCGTGGAGCACCTTCATGGCGCCGGCGCCATGGCCGGGACGGACGCGCACCCGCACGTTCTGCGCGACGAGCGAGAGGAGCCCTTCGAGCTCTTCCTCGAACACTCCGGATGCCTGGTCGGCGTGCTCGACGTAGTAGGCGGATCCCCGCCCGGCATCGGCCATCGCCCGCAGGAGGTCCTCGTCGAAGTGGGGTCCGAACCCGATGGTGGTCGTGGTGATCCCCTGTTCCGCGCTGATCTGGCAGAGGCCTTCCAGCGCCTCGGACTGGGTGATGCCGCGATTCGCCTGGCCGTCCGTGAGCAGAAGGACGCGGTTCACGCCGTCCCGTCGCCGGTACTCGGCCACGAGCTCGCGGCCCCGCAGCCAGCCGCCGCTGAGGTTCGTGGCGCCGCCGGGCCCGATGGCGCGGATACGCTCCGCGACGTCGAGCTGCGCCTCTCCCGTCGCCGGATGGGCCACGACCCGCACCTCGTCGTCGTACGCCACGACGCTCACCACGTCCTCCATGCGGAGACGCCGCACCAGCATGACCGCGGCCTCGCGCGCGGCCTGCAGCGGCGGGCCGCTCATCGACCCCGACCGGTCGATCACGAGGGACAGATTGAGCGGCGTCCGTCCCTCATCCTCCGGGGGATCGCCTTCGATGCGGAGCAGGGCCCGGACGAAGAATCCTCCGTCGGCGACGGGCTCGTGGTCCAACAGCACGCTGGTCTTCATGGCGCCTCCCTGGATGCGGTCTGGATGTCGGGAGGCGGGAAGCTAGGTCAGGGGTGTGACAGCATCCCCCGCGCGACCTCCATCGCCAGCGCCCGCACGTCGTCCGGCTCCAGGATCTCGGCGTCGGCGCCGTACTGGAGGGCGTGGCTCACGGCCCAGCGCGGGTCGGCGACCCGGTGTCGTACGATCAGGCTGCCATCCTCGCCGTCCTCGACCGCTGCTTCGCTCCAGAACGCACGCTCCCGGATCCAGCGGGCGATCCGCGGCGAGTACCGCACGCACACCTCTCGCTCCCGCTCGGTGTGGAAGACCCGGCCGCCCTCGACGTAGGTGCCCGGGTCGAACTCGGCCGGGACGTCGAACCGCCCGTCGGCGAGGTCCGCGGCGACGATCCGGTCGATGCGGAACACCCGGATCCCCTCCTCCAGCGTGCAGTGACCCACGGCGTACCAGGCACCCTCTCCGTAGGCGATGGCGTACGGGTGCACGACGCGCACCTTCTCCTGCCGCGCGCCCGACTTCACGTACGAGATGGCGCAGGGTCGACGGTCACGCGCACCGGCCAGGAGCACCTCGCGGATACCCTCCGGGTCGGGGTCGCGGTCGGGTGCGGCGATGGCCGGGGCGCCGTCGCCGGGCCAGTCGCGGTGGGCCAGGTAGCCTTCGGCGCGGTCCAGCAGCCGTTCCCGGGCGACCGGTGCGTTCACGTGGGTCGATGCCGTAGGGCCGCGGAGCGCCAGGGCGAGGCAGAGCGTTTCCTCGGGCGTGAGCCGCGTGGGGCGCTCGAATCCGTCGGCGCGGGACACCTCGACGCGATCGGCCTGCAGCAGGATCTGCACGTCGTCCAGCCAACCCCCCGGATGGTAGAAGTTGCGCTCGGTGACTTCCTGCAGGTCCTGGAGGATGCGCACCTCGGGCACGTCGAGCTCGGCGGCGAGATCGGTCAGGCGGGCGCCGCCGGGCCGCGCGGCGGCGGGCAGGACGTGGAGCAGGCGCTGCAGTCGATCCTGTGCGGTGCGGCCGTCGGTCATCGGTGCTCCGGGTCGGAGTAACGGCGCATCACGTCCGTGACGAGCTCGGTGAACGCCGCCGCAAGCGGCTCGGGCGCGACGACGCGGGCGTCGCCGGCCAGGCTGAGGATCCAGCGGAGGAAAGGGTCGCGCCGGAGCACGCGAAACCGGCGGAGCTGGCTGCCGTCGTCCCTGTCCTCGACGAGGGTGCCGTGATCGTTCCGCTCGGCCCACAGCGACCGTGGGAAGGCGAACCACACATCGGCCTCGACGGGCCCGTCCCGGTCCTCGCCGATCTCCCAGGCCGCCCGGCCCGCGTACTCCCCGAGCGCGAATCCCTCGGGAACCTCGTAATCGGCGTCCTTCTTCTTGCCGCGGACCAGCGCGACGTCCCGCATGCGCCCGAGCCGGTACATCCGCTTCGCGTCCTGATCCACGTCGCGCCCGACCAGGTACCAGCGACCGTGCTGGAAGAGGAGCCCGTACGGCTCGACGTGGCGGGGCTCGTCCATGTCGCGGGTCATGCCCCGGTAGTCGAAGCGGACGGCCTTGCGGCGCTGGACGGCGTCGGAGAGCAGCCGGAGCGGCTCGCGGCTCGCGGCCGTCTCGGGATCCTCGGCGTAGACGACCGGCGCTTCCCGTGCGAGCCCCGGATCGAGATCGAACGCCAGCTTCCGGAACGCGGAGCGCGCGGACGTCCGGAGCGGGAAGGCCGGGAGCGCGGATAGCTCGCTCAGCCCCTCGAGCGCGGCGCGGGCCTCGGGCGCCTCGATGGGGAAGTCGCTGGCGCCCGGGCTGGCGGCGGCGCCCGACGGGCCCTCGCCACCGGCCGGCCCCTCCGCCTCACCCCGCGCCTCGGCCACGAGGCGGAGGTACGGCAGGTGGAAGTCCTTCGCGCCGAGCCGGTACCCTGCGGTCTCCTCGCGCCCGGAGTGGATCGAAAAGGGAACGGTCTCGATGGGGATCCCGAGCCCGCGAAGCTCGTCCTTGTCGCGCTCGAACATGCGCCGGACGGTCTGCTTCGCCTTCTCGTCGCCCTCGAGGCCCGCCTCGTACGCCGGGACGGCCTCCCAGAGCTGCTCGACGGTCACCGGGAACCGCCGGCCCGCGAGATAGGCGATGACGTCGAGCCAACGTTGGAGCTTGGTGGGTCGTGTGGCCATTGCGCAGCATAGATGGGACCTGTGACGCTCGGACGAAAGGGGTGATCTCTCTAGTTCACCACCGCCGCCTCGTACGCCCCCCGCACCAGTGTCCCCAGATTCCACTCGTTGTTGCTGCGTGAGTTGGTGAACACCACGACCTCGACGCCGGTGGTGGGGAAGACCATCACCTGAGTGCGGCCGCCGGGGCCGCCGGTACCCGTGGAACGACTCCCGTTCTTGCGCGGATAGGTGCCGTGGGCGCCGCTGGAGTGATTGGGGCCGTCCCACCCCAGGCGGACGTCATCCATGGTCGCGCGCTGCTCGGTGCTGAGGAGGTCTTCGGTATGGCGCAGATACGCCATGAATCGTGCGAATTCCCGGGGCGACAGATACCATCCGCCGCTGGCGCAGTACATGGTCCGGTCGTCCGGGAGGGCCGAGATGCCGGTTTCGAGACGGTAGAAGAGGGTGGTCGTCGCGCGGGCGTCCACGCAGTCGGTGTCCGTGATGCCGATGGGCTCGAGGATCTGCGACACCACGTACTGCCGGTACCAGAAGCTGGCGGACGTGGCCGTCACCTGGTGATCGGCGGTCGGGCCCCCCGGCAGCCCCGCCCACATCTTGGGGATCATCGCCTGGAACACGGCGAAGTTCAGATTCTGGTACGTGTACGTCTTCGGCAGCGGGGTGCCGTTGGCCAGAGAGTCGCGCATTCCCTCCCAACTCTGTGTCACGGCGGCGTTCTGCAGAGTGCTTCGCACCCCCGACCGGTGCGAGAGCAGCTCACGGAAGCGAAGGTTCCTCACCGACGCGGGCGCGTTCCATTCCGGAGGAAGCCACCGGCCGATCAGCGAGTCCACCGTGAGGTCCTGGGCATCGATGAGCTGCAGGGCCGCCACCGTGGTCAGCAGCTTGCTCAGGCTGAAGACGATCATGGTCCGGTCGATGGACTGGGCGACGCCACCGTCCGATGGACCTCGGGCCCACCCGGCGGCGCCATTCCGCGCCATCTGGCCGTTCTGGGAGATGACGTAGGCATAGCCGTAGGTCGTGGTGTCCAGTGCCGTGCGGATCCGCGTCTCGAGCGTATCGAGATCGATCTCGGGGCCCTGAGGCGCCTGGATCTGCGTGGGCCCGGGGTTGGCCACCTCGTTGCACGCCAGAGGCGCCACGATCAGGAGGAGTAGCCCGAGAAGGGACCGGGACAGGCGGCCGCGTGGCGGCGCGGGGGTGGGCAGGGACATGGCCGAGCTCTGGGTTGGGGCCGTGGTGAGAAGGGCTCCTTCCAAACTCCGCCCCGAGCGCCGCTTGTGCGCAAGGTTCATGTGCCGGTTGGCACGATGAGCGCCCCCATCCCATGATCGATCCCATGACCCACTCCGTGCGCCGCCACCTCCGCGTGGACATCGACGACTACGACGCCACCATCCGGTGCTTCATTCCCGGGTACGAGCGGATGCTCGCGGTGGCCGCGGACGCCGTCGCCCAGGGCCGGCCGGGCCACGTGGTCGACCTGGGGGCCGGCACCGGCGGGCTCTCGGAGGTGCTGTTGGAGCGGGACGAAGTGGGAACGGTCCAGCTCCTGGACGTCGATCCGGAGATGCTGGCTCGGGCCCGCTCACGCCTGGAGCGCTTCGGCGACCGGGCCCGCTTCACCCTCCGCTCCTACGACGAGCCCTTCGAGCCGTGCGACGCCTTCGCGGCATCGCTCTCCCTGCACCATATCCCGACGTTGGATGGCAAGACGACGCTCTTCCGGCGGGCCTTCGAGGCCCTCCTTCCGTGGGGCGTGCTGGTGAACGCCGACGTGAACATGCCCGAGGATGCGGAGGAGCGGCGGGCGCTCTACGCGCACTGGGCCGATCACCAGGTCCGCTCCGGCATCCCCGAAGAGCGGGCCTGGGCGCACTTCGAGGAGTGGGCCGAAGAGGACACGTACCTGCCGCTCGAGGCCGAGCTCGCGGCGCTCCGGAGCGTGGGGTTCCGGGCCGAGCGGGTGTGGAACGACGGGCCGGTGGGGGTGGTCGTGGCGCGGAAGGAGTGAGCCGGGACGGGCCCGGCACACACCTTGCCCCTTTCCAGGGTGGGTCCACACCATCCAAAGGGAGAACCACCATGCGCGGAGTCGGAATCGGCACCATCATCCTGATCATCATCCTCGTCATCATCATTTTCTGACGCGTCAGCGCGTCGGTTGACGTCGCGAGGGAGCGATCATGCGATGGAAGGGAGGACCGCGCAGCTCGAACGTCTCGGACCGGCGCGCGGGAGGTCCGCTCGCGATCGGCGGTGGGCTGGGCGGAGTCGTGCTCGTGGTTCTCTACCTCGTGTTGGGCGGAGACCCGGCGCAGCTCCAGCAGGGCGGCGCGACCACCGGTAGCGCTCCCCCGGCCGAGGGTCAGGACGAGCGGCTCGACTTCGCCTCGGTCATCCTCGCGAGCACGGAGGGCGTCTGGACCGCGCTGTTCGAAGGGGCGGGCGCGCGCTACCGCGCCCCCAGCATGGTCGTGTTCTCCGGACGCACCCCCTCGGCGTGCGGCACGGGCTCGTCGGCCATGGGCCCGTTCTACTGCCCGCCCGACGAGACCATCTATCTCGATCTGACGTTCTTCGACGACCTGGCCCGGCTCGGCGGCCCCGGGGACTTCGCCGCGGCGTACGTGATCGGTCACGAGGTCGGGCACCACGTGCAGAACCTCCTCGGAACCTCGGACGAAGTGCGCAGGCAGCAGTCCCGCGCATCCGAGGTGGAAGCCAACGCGCTGTCCGTGGGACTCGAGCTCCAGGCCGACTGCTACGCGGGCGTGTGGGCGTTCCACTCGGAGCAGGAGCGCAACTGGCTCGAGCCCGGGGACGTGAACGAGGGCCTGGCCGCGGCCGCCGCCATCGGAGACGACCGGTTGCAGCGCCGCGCCGGAGGCGACGTCGTGCCGGAGAGCTTCACGCACGGGACCGCGGCCGAGCGGCAGCGTTGGCTGCGCGTGGGGCTGGAGACCGGCGATGCGGGGGCGTGCGACTCAGCGGGTGATTGACGCCTCGTCCCCAACGCCCTTCCGGTACAACCCGTTCACCGTCACCCGCCGCCCACGCTCGGTCTCCACCCGCACCGTGTCGCTCGGTTCCTCGGGCCTGAGCCCCCGGCGCGCCATTGCCGCGTCCAAGGTGGGTGCGTCCACCAGCACGGCCCGTCCCCCTGGGAGACCCTCGTAGACGCCGGGCTGGTCGGGTACCGGTCGCGTGCCCTCACCCGTGAGGTCGACCTCCGGCGTGAAATGGGCGACGAGCAGCAAGCCCCCGGGCGCGAGCACGCGCGCCGTCTCGTCGAGCGCCACGCGCCACTCCTCCAGACTCCCGGCGTTCTGATAGAGGCCGAGCGCCACCACGAGATCGAAGGTCGCGTCGGCGAAGTCCCCGAGGTCGTCCATGCGACCCTGGCGGACGCGGCGTTCGGCTTCCTCGCGGCCCAGGACGGGGCTCACCCGGGCGCGGGTCCGCTCGACCATCGGCTGCGACGCGTCAGTCGCCCACACGTCGAACCCGCGCTCGGCGAGGAGCACGGTGTTGCGGCCGCCCGCGCATCCGAGGTCGAGCACCCGCGTCGCCCCGGGGTGGACGACGTCGTCGGCCAGCCGGACGAGCCGGTGGTCCGGCTCCCGATCCGCGAAGCGCTCCACGGTCTCCGGCTGGTCCCAGAACGGATTCGTCATCGTTTGAGCTCCTCTCCATCGGACCAGTGTGCCGGACCGGCGCCCAGGCGCTAACGTGGTGAAGCGTTCCACCGCCGAACCCGGAGTCCCCATGTCCGTGACCCCCGACTTCCGCGCCTACGTCGAGGAGCAGCTCGGCCGGGTGGTGCCCGTCACCACCCGCCGCATGTTCGGCGGCCTCGGCATCTACGGCCGAGGGCTCTTCTTCGCCCTGGCCTCCGACAACATGCTGTACTTCAAGGCCGGCGACGAGAACCTGCCGGATTTCGAGGCGCGCGGCTGCGAGCCGTTCCGCCCCTACGGCGACGACCGCGCCATGCGCTACTACGAGGTGCCCGGCGACGTGCTCGAGGACCTCGAGCTGCTCGAGGCGTGGGTCGAGAAGGCGCTGGCGGTGGCGAGATCGGCGAAGCGCTGACCCGGACCGTCCATCTCGGGAGCGGGTAGGGAGAAGCGTGACCGGACCGGTAGACATCGTTTGTCCCGGCCGCCGGTGATCGCTGACACGGGAGGCAGAGATGGGCGTATTCGACGGCAGGATCGCGATCGTGACGGGCGGCGGCTCGGGGCTCGGTGAGGCGATCGGGAAGGATCTCGCCGCACGGGGCGCCACGGTCGTCCTCACGGACATCCGGCTGGACGCGGCCGAGCGCGTGGCCGCCGAGATCCGTGCGGACGGCGGCTCGGCCGAAGCCATCGAGCAGGACGCGTCGAAGCCCGACGACGCCGAGAAGGTCGTGCGGCACGTTGTCGACGAGCACGGCGCGCTCCACTACGCGGTGAACAACGCGGGGATCGGCGGCGCCCAGGCACCGGCCGGCGAGACCGACCTGGACGAGTGGAACCGTGTCATCGCCGTGAACCTGAACGGCGTGCTCTACGGCATGCGCTACCAGATCCCCGCCATGCTGGAAGCGGGGGCGGACCAGTGCGCCATCGTAAACATGGCCTCGATCCACGGCATGGTGGCCGCCATCGGGAACGGTGCGTACACCGCGGCCAAGCATGGCGTCGTCGGCCTGACGAAGAACGCCGCCGCCGAGTACGGTCCGCACGGGCTGCGCATCAACTGTGTGGGCCCGGCCTATATCGAGACGCCTTTGCTCGCCGGGCTTCCGGACGACGTTCGCGAGGGCCTAGTCGCACGGCATCCGCTCGGCCGGCTCGGCCAGCCACGGGAAGTGGCACCGCTCGTGCGGTTCCTCCTCTCCGACGAGGCGTCGTTCATGACTGGCGGATACTATCTGGTCGACGGAGGCTACACGAGCGTCTGACGTACCCGGTACGCTCAGCTCCCTCCACCGCGCTCGATGTTCGTGACGACGATGGTCTGAGGCACGCCGCATCTGCTCTCGAGCACGATGCGGCCCTCGACCACCACGGTGTCGCCGACCGCGACCGCATTCGGTGGAACCCCCTCGAGCGCGTATCGGATGTCGTCCTGGTCGCGGAGTCCCAGGCAGCCGGCGGAGGCCTCACGCACCCGACCGGTGCGACGGACCAGCCCCTCCTCGTTGGTGACGTGGAAGGCATCCGACAGGGCCAGCGGTCGGAAGTAGATGTCGAACGCGATGAACGCGTGCGGCCGGTCCCATCGTGCCCATTCGGGGACCTCGACCTCGACCGCGAACTTGCCGTCCATCCCCGTCATCAGGTCGTGGAAGGCCTCGAAGCCGACGCGGCTCGCGCCGATACCGACCCAGATCGGCGTGATCATCGGCATCTCGGCGCTCGACACCCTCACTTGCGTGCCCGCGGGGCCGGCCCTCGGCTCGATCGACTCGATGCGTCGTAGGACGTTCTCCCGCACGTGGGGAAGGTCGGGGTCTGGATCCTGGGCAGAGAGCGCCAGGGGCCCGGCGAGGATGGCCGAGCAGAGGACGGGGGCCGCCAACGAGTGGCGGGTCGAAGCAAAGAACATGATCCCTCCTTGGACGGGGCTCAGTGCCCGCATCCACCCTTCAACGTGGGGGACGGATGGCTGTCCCGCCAGTATCGGCTCGACCGCTACCTTCTTACCTTGGCCGCCATGCCTTCCCGCCCGACGTTCACCGCCCCCGAGATCGCCCGCCTCCGCCTCCAGGCGCTGGGGCTGGGCGGGCCCGCGGCGGCGTCCGACGTGGCTGGAGTGGTGAGCCATCACCTGGCCATGCAGGCGCAGGACTTCCCGGCGTCCCGGTGGGCCGTGGGCTCCCGGCTCCCGGGCAGCGCCGACGCCGACGTGATGGCGGCCTACGACGCGGGGCTCATCGTGCGCTCCTGGCCCATGCGAGGCACCGTGCATGTGGTGTCCGCCCCCGATCTCCCCTGGATGCTGGAGCATCTCGGCCCCCGGGCGCTCTCCGGCGTTCAGGGCCGGTGGAAGTATCTGGGGATCGACGAGGCGTTCCTGGAGCGCGCCCGTGACGTGGCCGTCGAGCTCCTCCGCGGCGGTGGCCGTGCCACCCGCGCCGAGCTCACCGAGGCCTGCCAGGGCGCCGGCCTCGACGTGACGGGGCAGCGGAGCTATCACACCGTCTGGTACCTCTCCCAGACGGGCACGCTGATCCAGGGCCCTACGCGCGACGGCGAGCAGGAGCTCGTCCTGCTGGACGAGTGGATCCCCGAGCCACGGGTGCTGGACCGGCCGTCCGCGCTCCGGGAGTTGGGCGTCCGCTACCTCCGGGCCCGGGGCCCGGCCACTGTCGAGGATCTGGTCCACTGGACGAAGCTCACCAAGACGGACGCGCGTAAGGCGCTGGACGTGGACGGGGAGCGGATCGTGGAGGTGGACGCGCCGGGTGGGCCGTACCGCATGTTGGCCGAGCAACTCGACACGTTGGACCCCGGAAGCCCCGATGTGGACGAGGCGGTACTGGCCCTGGCGGCCTTCGACGAGCATCTCCTGGGATACCGGGTCAGGGACTGCGTGCTCGATCCGGAGCACGCCACGCGGGTGGATCCCGGCCGCAACGGCGTTTTCCGGTGGACCGTGGTGGCCGGCGGGCGCGTGGTCGGCACCTGGAAGCGCACCCGCCGCACGCACCACGTGCTGGTCGATGTCGAGCCGTTCGGACGGCTGCCGGCGAGGGTCCGGAAGGCAGTCCCGGGCGCGATCGAGGCATGGGGACGCTTCGCGGGCGTGGAGGTCAGGGTGCGGGGGACGGGGTAGTCGCCATCTCCCCGTACCGCACCAACGCGTTCACCATGCGCATCTGCGCGGGCCGGCGGCACTCCGCCGTGAGGAGGCGGGGGCTCGCCACCACGACCGTGGCCGCCCGTGCCCGAGACGTGGCCACGTTCAGGCGGTCGAGGGCGTAGAGGAACTCCATGCCGCGGGGCGCGTCGTCCGCGCTCGAGCTGGCGAGCGAGTAGATGGCCACGGGGGCTTCCTGCCCCTGGAACTTGTCGACGGTGCCGACGCGGGGCTGGTCGAAGCCAGCGCCCCTCAGGGCCTTCCGGATGCGGTCGACCTGTGCGTTGTACGGTGCGACCACGAGAAGATCGTCGATCGTGAGCCGGTGCGTCTCACCCTTCCGGTCGGTGAACGTCGCCCCGTTCGCGAGCAACCTGCGGAACACCCGCACGACCGCGTCCGCTTCCTCCTCGCTCTCCCGGCTGTTCCCCTCGTGCGCGACCTCCTCCAGGTGGAGGCCCCGGAGGGTCGAGCCGTCCGCGAGCCCGATGCGCTGCCGCTCGAGATCCGGCCGGGGCTCGAGCTTCCCCTCGTAGAACAGCTCCGACGTGTACGCCGTGATCTCCGGGCGCATGCGCCACGTCTCGCCCAGGAAGAGCCCCTGCTCGGGCGTGAGGATGCCGTCCTCCCGGGCCAGGTGCTCCAGCACCGACACCTCGGTGCCGGGCGGGTGGATCCCCTTCTGCGGCTGGTTGAGCTGCTGTGGATCGCCGAGGAGCACGAGCCTCGGGGCGGCGGGAGCCACGGCCAGGGCATTTGCGAGCGAGAACTGCCCGGCCTCGTCGATGAACAGCAGGTCGACCGACCGTACCATGTCCGCCCGCGACCAGAGCCAGGCGGTGCCGGCCACGAGGTTGAAGGGGTCGTCTTCGTCCCTGCTCTCCGCGAGCGCCTTCTGCGCGTCACCCGACCCCGTGATGTGGGTTACGCGCAGGTCGGCACAGTGCTCGTCGCGGCTCGCCTGCAGTCCCCGGACGCGCGTCGGCTCGTCGTCCTCGTCCGCGTCGCACACCGCGTCCAGGAGGTTGGTGATGACCTTGTGGCTGGGTCCGGTCACGCCGACGGTGAGCCCGGCCCGGAGAAGTGCGCGGATCATGCGAGCGCCGCTGTAGGTCTTGCCGGTGCCGGGCGGGCCCTGGATGGGGAGCACGCCGGGCTCGAGGCGGAGGGCGGCCGAGCGGGCGCGATCGAGGAGGGCGGCGCCGGGGGCGACGTCGGGAAGATTGGACGGCCGGTCCTCTCCGCCGTCGCCCCCTCGCCCGAACCGTGGCGGCTCCCCCCGGAGCAGCGCGAGCGATGCCGGGCTCCAGGTCTCGAGTGCGTCCTCTCCCTCGAGTAGGAGGCGGGCGGTTCGGCGGAGCTGCGCCCGCTGGGTCTTCGTGCCGACGATCTCGTCGCGGAAGAGCGCCTCGACGGCCCCCGGGTCGAACTCCGTGGTCTTGCCCACCTTCAGCTCGATCCACCCCTCCACGTCGTCGATGGCCCATACCATGCGCGACTTGTCATTTTCCCCGGGCTCGCGCGACGGCTCCTTCGCGTTCTTGCCCGGCTCCAGCCGGTGCTCCTGCGGCGGAAACGTGAACCGGTAGATGAACGACCGCGCCTCGGCGCGCTTACTCCCCGTGTATTCCAGCCCCGCCAGCGGCGTGGTCTCCCCGATGAGCTCGTCGATGGACAGCTCTCGCAGCCGGAAGTAGTCCCACCACGCGGTCTTGTCTTCACGGCGGTGCCATTCCATGAGATGCGCGACCAGCCAGCGGATCTGTTGCGCCGGAGATCGGTCCTCCCGTTCCTCGGACACCCGCTCGAGGAGCGCCTCCATGAGCTCCGCTACTTCACCGGCGTCCTCGTCCTCCCTCTCCTCGCGCTCCACGGGCGGGACGGGGCGGGGAATCGGGCCCTCGCGAGCCTCCAACTCGCTGCGCAGCTCCTCCAGCCAGTCGCGGAGCGCTCGCGTGGAGACGCAGTCGTCGCGGTTGTATCGCTCGACCACGTCGCGGTCGGCGAGCGCCTCCTCGTCGCGCAGCCCCAATGCCAGCGCGTATTCCAGTCGATGCCTGGCCGGATTCGCGTCGTCCATGGGGACCTCGCGCTCGAACCCGTAGTGCGCTTCGAGGGCCTTGATGGAATAGCTCTCCACGGAGGCCCGCACGCCCTGCCGGACGACCCGGTGGAGATCGACGAACACTTCGTGCTGGAGGAGACGGTCGAGGGCGACGGTGCCCACGCCGTAACGCCCCACCAGCCGCTTGAGGGCCGTGGGCTCGTAATGCCCGAAGTGGTAGATGTGCGCCCCGGGATGCGCCTCCACGTGTGCCTCGGCCTCGGCCAGGAAGCGCGCGAGGGCCGCCTTTTCCTCGTCCGGTGTGAGCGCCCAGGTGCTGCGGAACCGGTCTTCGGTGTCGCTGATCCCCCACAGATACTCGAGCCCCTCGTCGTAGGCGTAGTCCGCGCCCTCGAAGTCGAAGAACCAGTCGTGCGGCGTGGGCTCGGGGAGCGCGGCGAGGCCGAGGGCCGGGCCGCCCGGGTACGACTCGAGCGGGAGCAACTCGTGCACGGGGGTGCCGCCGGCGCGGCCCTCGAGCTGCACGCGGGCCTGCTCGCGGACGCGCTGGAACGACCGTGCGCGGAGCCCCTCGGGCAGGGTGTCGAGCGGGTGAGCGGCGAGGGCCGCCAGGGTGGTCACGCCTGCCCGTTCGAGCGCCTGCCGCTGGTCTCGCCGGATGCCCGCCACCAGCGACAGGTGATCGGACTCGACACGCTCGTCCCGGCACCGGGCGCGCCAGTCGCAGATCCGGCACAGCTCGACGGGATCGGGCGCGACGGGGAGCTCGTCGGCCGAGCGCGGCGCGGTCCGCAGGTGATCTCCCATGCGCGAGACGAGGGAGCGCTGATATGCCGCGAAGTGTGCCAGGCGGAACGAGACTCGCCGCGGGGCCGGGCCGCCAAGGTAGAGGTGTATCCGCTCGGGCCGCACGCCCTGGACCCGCGCGAGCATCTCGGAATAGACGCTCGTCTGCAGCACCGCCGAAGCCTTCGCTTCACGGGTGAGCTTTGCGTCGGCGACCTCGTACGACCACGGGCCGAAGACGCTGGGCGCGCCGGCGGGGCGATCGACCTTGAGGAGGAAGTCCACGAACCCGAGCCACCGGCCTTCGTAGAGCGTGCCCTGGTAGATGACGTCCCACCCCTCGCGCATCGCCGCCAGCGTCTCGTCGTGCCGCCGCTGGTAAGCCGCGGCATTCCCGTACTCGCCCTCTTGCAGCGGGCCGAAGCGCTTCACCTGCTTCCCTTCCACCTCGAATCGCTGGAGGTAGCCCTCTTCGTGCTCGATGCCCCGCTGCTTGAGCAGGTCGAGCCGTGGGTCCTCGAAGCGCATGCGCTTCAGGAGTCCGTCGACGCGCGCCCGGTCCAGCCAGGTCCGTTGCGCACACCCGGAGAAGGCCGCCAGGTCGGTGGGCGAGAGGACGAGGTCGGAGGCGGTTCGATGCATGGGTGGTGGGTAGGGCCGGTGGAGAGGTGGCGCCGACGGGGGCAGACTGCTCGTAAGGTGAGAGGATAGGGGGTGGGGGTGACAACGGGCCAGCGCGGGAGCTGATCCCCACGTCCGACCCCCACCCGCGCTGCGTCACGGGTCGAATCCGACCATGAGGTGGACGGGTAACTGGCAGGTACCGCCCGTAAGGAGCGAGAGTGTCTGCTTCTGGTCCAGCCACGTGGCGCGCACGAGCCAGTCGCAGTCCGGATCCTCGATATCCTGTGGGAACCAGAGATGGAAGCTTCCGTCGTCGAGCGTCTCGGCGGTGGCGACCACCGTCGAGTCGGAGGGGTCGAGCAGCTCGAGTCGGGCCTCGCCCGCACCGACTCGCTCCCATGGGTTCCCCTGCTCGTCCGGGGCGAGCACGAGCCCTTCGGCCGCCTTGTGCGTTCCGCGGCGGACATCGGGGAGTGTTCTGCCGCTCTCGCAGGCCGGTCGCACCGCACCGGCGAGGGAAGGATGTTCCGTCCCGCCCGCCCAGACCTCAGCCTGGACCTCCTGGCAGAGCCAGACACGCTCCCCCATGTCCGTGGTCTCGAACCGGTACACACCCTCGGCGTCCGGCGCGATCTGAGCCGACAGCTCGGGGCCGTCGAAGCCCCGCGGCCGAAGCAGGAGCCGGGCAAATGCGTCGTCGGGGTGCGCGGGGACGCCGTCGACCAGGATGCGTCCGGTTACGACGAACGGCTCGTCGAGTGGAGTCGTGTATGCCGGAAGCTGGAAGTCCGCGCCCCTCCGCGGCGAGGACGACCCTTCGCACGGCCCCCCGTCGTGATTCGGCAGGAGGGGTGTGAACTCGGTGACGTCGCCCGTCCACAGCACCGCCCGGGCGAGGTAGCCGCAGGCGGTCGAGGGGAAGTCCGTGCCGAGGTCGATCTCGTAACCTCCCCACTGGGTCATGACGGAATCGACAGCACGGAGTGTGTCGAACGGAGCGAAGACCCTGACCGTGGCTTCTTCGATCACGACCGGGTCGTCGCCGACGTACACGCTTCCCGTCACCGCGAACCGTGGGGGAGCCATGTAGCCGCCGCGAGGGCCCCATCCGGACAGGTCCCAGGTGCCGGGACCGAGAATGTCGAACTCGCAACCGGCAAGGCCGAGGGATAGCACACACAGGAGAGACGGAAGTACGGTGACGGTCAGGCGCGGGCGTGGCATGTGATCCTCCAGGAGCGATATGGAACGCACCCGAAGGATGCAGCGTGTGGCCGCGCCCGTACGTACGTATGGCTACGTAATCGACTACGGACCGTTCAGCCGGTCGTGTCCGCGGGTCGCTCCCCCACGCGTGTCGCGATCCACCATTGGTTCCCCGCCGGGTCCTCGACACCGCCGGTGCGGTCGCCGTAGTCCTGGGTGGAGACCTCGCGGACGGGCTTACCGCCGGCCGCCACGGCGCGCCTGAAGACCTCGTCCACGTCCGGCATGTAGAGGTGGATCATCGCCTTGTAGCCGGTCCACTCTTCCTGGGCTTCACCGAGCATGACGACCGAGTCTCCGATGCGCACCTCGGCGTGCATCACGCGGCCTTCCGGAGTGCGGTGAAGCTCCAGCTCCGTGGCTCCGAACGCGTCCTTCATGAACTCGATAATGCGGTCGCCGTCCGGGACAATGAGGTAGGGGCTGACGGTGTGGTGTCCCTCGGGGACTCCTGGGGCAGGCGATGTCATGGGGGCCTCCGGTTCGGTTCTCGTGCTCGACTCCCCACGATAGTGGGCCGCCCGGCCATCGTCTTGGAAAAAATGCCACCGCCGACCGAGGGTCGCCGGCCTCACTCCGGGTGCTCCGCCAGGCTCGGACTCTCCGGGAAGCGGTGCGCCGCGCGGTACGCCGACGGGGTGAATCCGGACATCTCCCGGAACTCGCCGTTGAAGTGTGGCTGGTCGTAGTATCCGGCCTGGAGGGCGATGTCGGAGAGCGGGCCGTCGCCTTCCATGACCAGGTCGAGCGCGCGACGGAACCGGTGGATCCGCGCCAGACGCTTGGCGCTCACGCCGACCTGAGCCCGAAAGGCCGCGTGCATGCGCGTGCGGGACCATCCCGTGCGCTGCGTGAGGTCCCCGATCGACACGTTGCCGCCCCGCTTCTCGATGGTCCGGCTCATCCACGCCACGGCCGCATCGGGCCTCGGGCCGGAGCGCGCCCGCTCCTCCACCCACTCGGCCGCGGCGCGGAGGCGCCCCTCGGGGGTTCGGGCGGCGGCGCAGAGGTCGGTGAGCCGCCGCGCGTCACCGTCCGCGAGGTCCTCGAGGTCGACGGTGATGCCGGTGAGGGGCTCCAGCGGATGGCCGAGCACCGTATACGCGCCCAGGGGCCGGAGTCGGATGCCCAGGACCGCGCTCCAGCCGGGCGGCGCCTCGATGACGTCCGGCCCGAGGAGCAGCCCGGACGCGCACGTCAGCGGGAAGAGCTCGGTGCCGGAGCTCTCCACGTGCCGGTAGCGTTCGCCGAGGTGGACGACGATCTCCGCCCGGCCGGTGGGACAGTGCCGTTCCCGCAGATGCGTGAGGCTCCCCTCGAAGTACCAGATCCCCTCGACGAGTCCGGCGAGTCGCTCCGGCTCGCAGCGGGCGAGGAGCCAGCGGCCGAGCTCGGAGTCGTGGCGCTCGATACGGATGGACATGGAGGTTTGCCAAGGCGGAGGGCGCGAGGCAAGCGCCGCGCCCCCACCGCGTCAGCCGCGCTGGTACGTCCCCACCAGCCGATTCATCCCGATCACGTGCGGCTCGATCTTCTTCAGGAGCTGCTCCATGGTGAGCCCGGCCTCCAGGTCGAGCGCCTCGTCCAGGGCCAGGACCCAGAAGAAGTAGTGATGCACCCCGTGCCCCTCGGGGGGCATGGGGCCGCCGTAGCCGTCGCTCCCGAAATCGGACCGGCCCTCGGTGTACGCCCCGCCGCCGCCCTCGGGAATGCCGCTAACCGTTCCGGGGATCCCGTAGAGGAGCCAGTGCACGAAGCCGTAGCTCCCGGGCTTGCAGAGCGGCGCGTCGGGGTCGTGGCAGAGGACGACGAATGCTTCGGCTTCGTCCGGCGCGTCGGACCACTCCAGCGCCGGCGAGACGTCCTCGCCCTCGCCCGTGTGCTTCTTCGGGATGCGGCCGTGATTGTCGAAGGCGGGCGAGCGGACCTGCATGGGGGAAGGGGCGAAGCCCATCGTCTTGTCTCCTGTTTGCGGCGTGCGACTCGGTATCCGGAAGGTGCAGGGCCGGCGTCCCGTCTGTCCAGCGGAGGGTGGCCTTTCCGTCGAGCGAGCGCACGGCCCTCGGCGTCCGAGTGGCGCCAAGTCGCGCGGGGGGCTTAGTCTGACCGACCGCCAGACCACCCGAGTCGCCGCTGGGCCCGTCCTGGGCCCCGGCTCACACGTCCAGGAGAGTGCAAATGCGATATGCGTCGCGCCCCGCCGCCATGATGTTGGCCCTCGTAACCGCGTTGGCCGCGTGCGAGGGCTCCTCGGGCCCGACGGGTCCTGCCGGACCCGCCGGGCCCGAGGGCCCCGAAGGGGCGCAGGGAGAGCAGGGGCCGCCCGGAACGGCGAACATCATATCCGGACGCACGACCCTCACCGAGGCCGATTGGTCGAGCAGCACCCTCAGCATGACGTTCTCCTTCAGCCCGAACAGCGAGATCTTCCGGGCGCCCGCACGGTACGTGGACGTGGCGGCTCCCGAGATCACGTCCGAGGTCTACGAGAACGGGGCGGTACTGGTCTGGCTGAACGTCAGCAACCTCCAGGAGCACTTCGCCCAGCTGCCATATCGATTCTTCCGCAACTCGTTCAACGCGTTCACCTGGACGTACGACGTGGTGGTCACCGAGGGCAACCTGCGCTTCCTCTTCATGCACGAGAAGCTGGATCCCGCGGTGACGCCCCCGAGCCCGCTGGACGTCACGCAGCCGGACCGGGTCTTTCGGTGGGTGATCATTCCTCCCGCGGCCGGGATCGCGGCCGAGACCCTGCCGCTCTCGCAGGGAGCCGACGCGACGCTCGGCGCCCTCGAGCAGATGGGGTTCGGTGTGCTGACCGTACGCTGAGCGCGGCGGGGCCGGGCCGGGCGACCAACTGTCGCCCGGCCCCGCGGGCGTGGACCAGCCGCCGGGTTCGCGTGGGCCACCGGGTTTGCGTAGGCCACCGGGTTCGCGTAGGCCACCGGGTTCGGGCGAGCCGGAAGGTTCGGGCGAGCCACCCGGGTGTGGGCCGCCGGTTCGGGCGACCTCGGGCGGGGAAAAGTGCACGATCCTGCACGGTCGGACTGATACATGGTGGGTTTTCCCCGCTGAGCGGGGCAAAGTGCACAGTCGCGGGGCGCCGTCCGCATCCATGTGAGGTTGTCCCCGCATAGCGGGGACAATCCATACATTCGTCCGCTGGGCCTGCACGATCGTGCAGTTGTCCCCGGCGAGCCGGGGCAGGGCGACGTGTGGTTCTCCCCGCCGGGGCCGGAGCCGGGCGACCGTGCAGCATTCCCCCGCCGGGCCGGGCCCGGCCGCCGATCCGCCGGGCCCGGCCCCGCTTGTGGCTTCAGCCTCCCGGGAGCGCTCGGCCCACCCCCGGCCGCGCCCCCGCGTCCGGCCTTCCCGGGAGCGCTCGCCTCACCCCCGGCCGCGCCTTCCACGTCCGGCCCTCGCGGGAGGCCCCGCTTCACCCCCCCGGCCGCGCCCCCGCGTCCGGGCTCCGCGGGTCGGGCGCGCCGATCCGCTCGCCGGTGGCCGGGTCGATGCCGATGGAGTTGGCCGACCCCTGCGTGCCGGTGACCTGCACCTCGTGCCCCATGTCCCGGAGCGCCTCCGCGACCTCGTCGGCGACGCCGTCCCCTTCGATCCGGATCCGGTCGGGGAGCCACTGGTGATGGATGCGCGGCGCCGCCACGGCCTCGCGGATGTCCATGTCGAAGTCGACGGTGTTGAGCACGAGTTGGAGCACGGTGTTGATGATGGTGCGTCCACCGGGTGAGCCGATCACCGCGACGAGCTCTCCGTCCCGTGCGACGATGGTCGGTGTCATGGACGAGAGCATGCGCTGACCGGGGCGGGCGAGGTTCGGCTTCGTGCCGATGAGGCCGCCCTCGGTCGTGAGGCCGGGCGCCGCGTTGAAATCGCCCATCTCGTTGTTCAGCAGGAAACCCGCGCCCGGGACGACGATCTCCGAGCCGTACCCCTGCTCGAGCGTGTACGTCACGGACACCGCCATGCCGTCGGCGTCGACCACGGAGTAGTGGGTCGTCTCCGGGCTCTCGTACCCGATCTCCACGTCGGTCGGGTGAGACACGGACGCATGCGCGGGGTTCAGGTCGTGCCGGAGCCAGGCCGCATGCGCCTTGCTGGTCAGGGTGTGCAGGGGCACATCGACGTAGTCGGTGTCGGCGAGATGGGTCGCCCGATCGCGGAACGCTCTCCGCATGGCCTCGGCCACATGGTGGACGTAGGCGGCGCTGTTGTGCCCGATCGAACCCAGGTCGTACGCCTCGAGGATATTCAGCGCCGTGACGATCGCCACGCCGCCCGAGCTCGGCGGAGGCATGGAGATGATGTCGTAACCGCGGTACGTGCCGGTGATGGCCGTCCGCTCGTGCGCGTCGTACCGCTCGAGGTCCTCCTCGGTGATGATGCCGCCGCCGCGCCGCATCTCCTGCGCGATCAGCCGCGCCGTCTCGCCCCGGTAGAAGCCGTCGCGTCCCTCGTCCCGGATGCGCTCGAGCGAACCCGCGAGGTCCGGCTGGCGCAGGGTCTCCCCCGGCTCGTAGGGCGTGCCGTTCCTGCTGAATGCCGCGATGCTGGCCTCGTACGGCGTCCGACCGACGAAGTTGGCGAGGGAACGCGCGAGCGCGTCGCTCAGCTCGAAGCCGTCGCGTGCGAGGGTGACGGAAGGTTCCACGAGCGAGCTCCACTCGGCGCGACCATAGAGCCGATGGGCCTTGTCGAAGCCGGCCACGGTTCCGGGCACGCCCACCGCGAGGTGACTGTCGTGATGCCGCTCGTAGGAGTACTCCCCGTTCTCGTCGAGCCACATCTCCGGATGCGCGGCGCCGGGGGCCTCTTCACGGAAGTCGAGGGTCGTGGACTCACCATTGGGGAAGCGGATGACCATGAACCCGCCCCCGCCGATGTTGCCGGCCGTGGGGTGCGTCACCGCGAGCGCGAACCCGGTGGCGATGGCCGCGTCGACCGCGTTGCCGCCAGCCGCGAGCACGTCGGCGCCGACCTCGCTCGCGATCCACTGCTGCGCGCTGACGACGCCGCCGGTGGTCCGGACGGTCTCGGGTGCCTGGCCCGGCAGGGTCTGGGCGGCGAGCCCCGCCGGTGCGCCGCCCGTCGTGAGCGCCGACGTGAGCGGCTGCGCGAGGAGCGCCAGCGCGAGGAGGAGCGGTTGCATGAGCCGGAGTCGCGATCGGGCAGCGGACATGAATCCCCCGGGATGGCTGTGGTGGGTCGGTTCGGACGCGACAACATTCGGCCGAGGGGCCGGTCACGCCACCCGCGCGGCGATCGGGCATCGCTTGACAACGAGGGTCACGACCCGAATGTTGCGAAAAAACAGACCAGTCGGTCTAACCAGGGCGCCCATGCCGCACCCCACGAAATTAGAGTTGCTCGAGACCGGGTTGATCCTGCTCCTGGAGCACGGTTACAACGACCTCGGCATCCAGAGCCTCCTCCGAGAGGCCGGGGTGCCGCGCGGCTCGTTCTACCATCACTTCGAGAGCAAGGAGGACTTCGCGCTCCAGGTGGTGGATCTCTACATGGAACGCGTGCATCAGGCGCTGCGGGCGTGCGTGGCCGACGAGTCCCGCCCGCCTCTGGAGCGGGTGCGGGGCTTCTTCGAGATGACCATGGGCCAGTACCGTCAGGACGGCTACCTCGGCTGCATGCTGGGTGGCCTCGGGCAGGAGCTCTCGGGCGTGAACGACGCGTTCCGCGAGAAGATCGACGGCTGTTTCAACGAGATCGGGGGGATCCTGTCGGGCTGCCTCGAGGAGGCCTGCCGGGCGGGCGACCTGCCGGCCGATACCGACTGCGCCCACATGGCCGCGTTGCTAATCGACTGCTGGGAGGGCGCGGCGCTGCGGAGTCGCCTGCGGCGGAGCCCGGCCCCCCTCGACGCGATGCTCGACTTCTACTTCGGGCGCGTGGGGCAGGGAGTCACGGCACCATGAGCGGGACCCATACCGTGCGCCGCCCCGCTCTCCCGGCACTCGTCTTTTCGTTTTGTGCATGGAGTAGACCGACCGGTCTATTCGTTTCGTTCCCCAATCAGGAGGATCTCATCATGGAGACTTCGACGCTCTACGAACGGCTGGGTGGCGCCGACGGCATCGATGCCATCGTCGACGACATCGTCGCGGCGCACATGGAGAACCCGCTGATCTCGGCCCGGTTCAGGCCGTACGCGGAAGACCGCGACCGGCTGAGCCAGATCAAGGAGCACCTCCGCACGTTCCTGGCCGCAGGGAGTGGCGGACCTGCCCATTACGCCGGGCGGAGCATGCCCGACGCGCACCGCGGCATGAACATCAGCGTGGCCGAGTACATGGCGGCGGTAGACGACATCATGGCCGTTCTCGAGCGGAACGGCGTGGGCGAGTCGGCGCAGAAGGACGTGCTCGCGATCACCTATCAACTCAAGGAAGAGATCGTGCACGTCTGACGGTGACGCGGCCCCGGGGGGTGCCCACGGGTCGACGAGCGCTCATGTTGCGGGGTGGGTCCGGGCGTCTGCCCGGGCGAAGAACGACTCACGCAAACGGGATGTCACCATGAGCGGACCCATCGATGCACGTGCCGTATCCGACATCATGCACACCGATCTCGTGACGGTCGAAGCGAGCATGACCCTCCGGGAGGCCGTCGAAGTGCTCCGGGGCGCCGGCGTCAGTGGCGCCCCGGTTCTCCGGGGGAGCCGACTCGTGGGCGTCCTTTCGGGCACCGACATCCTCGAGTTGGAGGCCATCTCACCGGCGGCGCCCCGCGAGGTGCCCGGGGCGTCGGACTGGTCCGAGGGAGAGAGCCGGCCCGACGAGGAGGAGGTGGAGAACCCCTCGGCCTTCTTCTACGCACGCAGGGAAGACGCCGACGCGCTCTGGACCCGCATGACGGCGTCCGACGGACCCGAGTGGGACCAGCTCGAACGACACACGGTCGGGGAGGTCATGTCGCCGGACCTCGTGACGGTGTCCTCCGTCACGACGCTTCCCGACGCGGCGCGACTCATGCTCGACCACCACATCCATCGGGTTCTCGTGGTCGATGGTGACGACCTGGTCGGCGTGGTGAGCGCCTTCGACTTCGTGAGGGTGGTGGCCGAAACGGACTGAGGGGGCGGGCGCGGCCGTCACGGCGGCCCCCCACCCGCTCTCGCCGATCGCCGGCGTCCCGCGTACGTTGACCCTCCCGCCGGGGATCGTCACCCGCAGCAGGAGAGAGCCAGCCATGCTCACGCGCACCGCCCTCCCGACTCCCGCCGCCCGGACCGTGCTCGCCACGTTCGCCGCCGTCGCCGCGTTCGTCGCGGCCCCGCCCGCCGCCCAGGCCCAGCAGGACGACGTCCGCACCGTCTCGCTCGAGATGTATCTCGACCTCGAGAGCGTGTCGGATCCGCAGATCTCCCCGGACGGCGCCGAGATCGTCTACACGCGCGGCTGGGTCGACAAGATGAGCGACAGCCGCGAGTCGGCGGTCTGGATCATGAACGCCGACGGGACGCGCAACCGCTTCCTCGTCGAGGGATCCGGCCCGGTGTGGTCACCGGACGGAACGCGGATCGCGTACACCGCGCCGGGCGAGCCGAGCGGCACGCAGATCTTCGTCCGCTGGATGGACGCGGAGGGCGCGACCAGCCAGATCACGCGGCTCACCGAGAGCCCGAGCGGCATCCGGTGGTCGCCCGACGGTACGCGCCTCTCGTTCACCATGAACGTCGAAGCAGAGCCCGCGTTCACGGTGGATCCGCCAGGCCGGCCCGATGGGGCGCGGTGGACGGAGGCGCCACGGGTCGTCACGCGCGCCGACTACCGACAGGACCGCGTCGGCTTCGTGGACGGGGCCTGGCGGCACGTCTTCGTGGTGCCGGCCGAGGGCGGGACGGCCCGCCAGCTCACCGACGGCGACTGGAACCACTCGACCGGCGAGTGGACCCCGGACGGCCGCGAGCTCGTGTTCAGCTCCCTCCGCACGGAAGACGCGGAGCTCTCCTGGCGCGAGTCCGAGGTGTACGCGGTGGACGTGGCCAGCGGCGAGATCCGTCAGCTCACCACGCGGCGCGGCCAGGACAGCGGCCCGATCCCGTCCCCGCGCGGTGATCTCATCGCCTACCGGGGATCGGACTTCCACGAGGACACGTACCGGAACTCGGGTGTCTGGGTGATGGGCCGCGACGGACAGAGCCCGCACCTGATCTCCGGGGACTTCGACAGGCAGATCAACGACATGCAGTGGGCGAAGGACGGGAGCGGCCTCTACCTCACGGTGAGTAGCGAAGGTGCGCGTAATCTGCACTTCGCCTCGGTCGATGGCGGGGTGCGCCAGATCTCCACCGGCGATCATCTGCTCGCGCTGTCGTCGCTCACCGCGGACGGTCGGGCGGTCGGCACCTTCACGAGTCCCCATGTCCCGACGGACCTCGTCTCGTTCCGGCTCTCGGACCCGGACGGCACACGCACGCAGCTCACCCGCGTGAACGACGACGTCCTCGGCGACCTCACCTTCGGCGACGTCGAGGAGATCTGGTACGAGTCGGTCGACGACTACCGCATCCAGGGGTGGATCATCAAGCCGCCGGACTTCGACCCGGGCCAGCGCTACCCGCTCATGCTCGCCATCCATGGCGGCCCGCACAGCATGTACCATGTGGGCTTCAACTTCGGCTGGCAGGAGCACGCGGCGAACGGCTACGTCATCCTCTACACGAACCCGCGCGGGAGCACCGGCTACGGGAGCGCGTTCGCGAACGCCATCAAGAATGCGTATCCGGGCAAGGACTACGACGACCTCATGGCGGGCGTAGACGAGGTGCTGTCCCGCGGCTACATCGACGAGCAGAACATGTTCGTCTACGGATGCTCGGGCGGGGGCGTGCTGACGTCGTGGGTCGTGGGGCAGACCGACCGGTTCGCCGCGGCGTCGGCCAACTGTCCGGTCACGAACTGGCTCTCGTTCGTCGGGACCACCGACGGCATCGGCTGGTACCGGAACTTCGAGACCTTCCCTTGGGACGATCCGAGCGAGCACCTGAGGCGCTCGCCGCTCATGCACGTGGGCAACGTCACCACACCGACCATGCTGATGACCGGCGTGAACGATCTCCGCACCCCGATGCCGCAGACCGAGGAGTACTACGCAGCGCTCAAGGTGATGGGGGTGCCCACGGCCATGATCCGCTTCAACGACGAGTGGCACGGCACGTCGAGCAACCCGTCGAACTTCATGCGGACGCAGCTGTTCCTGAGGAAGTGGTTCGAGATGCACGCGCGGCCGCGGAGCATGACGGAGGACGGGTCGTAGGGGCGAGCGTCGCGACGCAGTGCCCGGCCGCGGCGCGAGGAGCCTGGCTCGGCTGCCACACGAGTCTTTGTCCCGGTATCTTTCAGGCATGGATCGACGAACCCGACTATCCGTTCGTGTCGGGTCTCTCGGCGACGAGGGACCCGACGAGGATGTGCTACTCCGGACGCCCGCGGAGCGGCTCGAGATGATGTGGCAGCTCGCCGCGGATGCGTGGGCCTTCAAGGGAGATGCCGAGGGTGCTGAATCCAGACTTCAAAGACATGTTGTCCGCGTTGTCCGAGGAGGGCGTTGAGTTCCTTCTCGTCGGAGCCTACGCGATGGCCGTGCACGGAATGCCTCGCGCCACCGGCGATCTCGACATCTGGATTCGCGCGACCAGGGACAACGCGGAGCGTCTGATGAGCGCGCTCGGCAGATTCGGAGCACCCCTAGAGTCCTTCGCCGTAGAGGACTTCTCTCGCCCGGACGTTGTCGTTCAGATCGGAGTCGCGCCCCGGCGATTGGACTTCCTCACGAGCATCGACGGTGTCGAGTTCGACGGCGCTTGGCTCGACAGAGCCGTGGTCCGAGTCGACGGGCTCGATGTGCCCGTCATCTCGCTCGCCGACCTGAAGGTGAACAAACGGGCGGTGGGGCGTCCGAGGGACCTGGCCGATGTCCAAGAGCTCGAGGCCCTCGACGACAGCTGATACGGAACAAGACGTCGGTCCTTTTCTTGCATGCTTCATGGGCGCGCGCCTACCTTTCGGCGCGGTCGACGGGGCGCCACCATCCCCGATCCTATCCCTGATTTCCGTGGATTCATTCGAGCATGTCGGACAGGCGCGAGGCATCCGCGAGGTCACCGGATGCGGGGAACGACCGGGGGGCGCCGGGACCGGGGTCCGACCGTAAGCGCGTGCTCCTGCTCGAGTGCCGTCTCGAACAGATGCAGGCTGCGCTCGCCACGGCTCGTGAGGAGGCCGACCACGTTCGCGGCAAGCTCGCCGAGGTCGCCGCGCGGGAGACCGAGCATGCTCGCCGTTTCTGCCTCGTCCACGAGGAGTTGGCCGAGGCACGCGCCGAGATCGCGGTGCTGCATCGGCACCTGGAGCGCTCGGAGGCCCTGCGGGCCGAGATCGCCGGACATCTCTTCGAGGGTGGCGTCGGCGAAGACACCGGGGAGCTCATCCGGCTTCGCCGAAAGGCGCTCGCGGAGGACCAGCGGGCGTTGATCAGCGACCGCACGGTGACACGATTGAGGGCACGGGTGGAGGAGCTCGTCGCGAGTCGGGAGACGCTGCTCACGCGGATCGCCGAGTGGCAACAGCTGATCCGGGAGGACGGCCCCGAAGCCGCCGACCTTTCCGAGTTCCTGGCCGAGCTCCGCCGGGAGATCCTGGACCTGGAGCGTCGTGGGGCTTCCAGCGATGCCCGCGAGGCGAAGCTGCGGGAGCGCCTTGCGCTCGCGGGCATCGAGCTGGATGAGGAGGGCGAGCAGCGCGCGAGCACCCGGGACGAGCTCCCGGCCGTGGAGACGCAGTCGACGACCGCCGAGCCACCCGTCGCGGAGACGGTGGCCGAGGAGCCGGCGCCCACAGAGGCCGGCAAGGAGCCGGCCCCCCCGGAGCCGGCCACCGCGGAGGCCGCCGATGAGCCGGTCGTCGCGGAGCCGGTCACCGTAGAGGCCGCCGATAAGCCGGCCGCCAACGAGCCGGCCACCGCAGACGTCACCGCCGAGCCGGTCGCCGCCGAGCCGGTCACCGCCGCGCCGGTCACCGGCGAGCCTTCCGAGGCTGCGATCGCCGAGATCATGCTCCCCGAGCCTGAGCCAGCGACCGCCGACCCGGCCGAAGCCGCGACCGCCGACCCGGACGAAGCCGCGACGACCGACGAGCCGACGGCGGAGGCCGAGCCCGCCGACGCTCCGGACGAGGCCGAGCCCGCCGCGGTCGAAGGCGCGCTCCCCGAATCGCGCGGCGCCCCTTCGGGACCGCCGACCGCGAGCCGGACCGATGCGCTGATCGCCGAGCTCCTCGACGCGCAGTTGCCGGAGCTCCGGGCCGACCTGCTGCTTCGGCTGGGCCGTACCGGAGACGTGGGCGCGGCGGACACCGTCCGGCCGTGGACGAGATCGTCCGAGCCGTCTGTGCGCGCCGCGGCCTACGAGGCGCTCGGCCGCCTCCTCGAGCGGGAGCCGGAAGCGCTGGAGCCGCACCTGCGCAACGGGCTCTCGGACACGGACGCGCGGGTACGCCGTCGCGTCGTGCTGGCCACGGCGACGGCCCGGGGGCTGGAGCCGCACGCGCTCCTCGACGGGCTGCGCGAGGATGCGGACCCGCAGGTGCGCCGTCTGGTCCGTCAGGTGCTCCGTCAGGCGCCGTCGGCGGACCTGTCGTCCGATGCCGTGGCTGGCCCTTCCGTTCCGAAACGATTTTCGAGGGTTTGATGCACATCCGATACCGCAGAGACCACTTCGCCCGGCTGCTGGGCCTGTCGGGAGAGCGGCTCACCGAGGCCGACGCGAGGCCCGAGCTTGCCGCCCTCGGAGGCGGAGGCACGCCCGACGAGTACGAGCCGAGGCAGCTCTCGGCGTACCGGAAGGCCCTCGGGCGCCGACCCTCGCGGCAGCCGCTTCGTCATCAGCTCTTTCTCAACTTCAAAGGTGGCACCGGCAAGACCAGCCTCTCCGTTTCGTACGCGTACCGGCTTGCGGAGATGGGACACCGGGTTCTTCTCGTGGATCTCGACTCCCAGGGGCACGCGACCCAGCACATGGGCTTCCAGGGCGAAGAGTGCGAGCACACGCTCTACGACGTGCTGGTGCACCGGCTGCCGGCGTCGCAGGCCATCATCGACACCGAGCTCGAGGAGTTCGACCTCCTGCCGGCGAATCTCGGCATGAGCACGGTAGAGTTGGCGCTGATGCCGCTGGCAGGGCGTGAGTACCGCCTGAAGAAGGCGCTCGAGGAGGTGGCGGACCGCTACGAGTTCATCGTGATGGACGCGCCGCCGTCGTTCGGGCTCCTGAACCTGAACGCGCTGATCGCGGCCGACGACCTCTTCGTTCCGGTCCTCCCCGACTTCCTCTCGTTCCACGGGTTGAAGCTGCTCTTCGAGACGCTGAGCGGGCTCGAGGACGATCTGGACCACACGCTCCAGCGTATCTTCATCGTGCTCAACCAGTACAATCCGACGACCAGGATCGCGCGGGAGGCGAAGGGGGCGCTGGAGAGCCACTACCCCGAGTTCCTCCTCAAGACGATCGTTCGGCAGTGCACGAAGTTCGCGCAGGCGTCGAGTGAAGGCCTGCCCATCTGCGCCTTCAATCCGAAGAGCAAGGGCGCGAAGGACACGAACTCCCTCATCAACGAAGTGATGCGCGCTCCGCTCGCCGGGGCGCAGGAGAAGAGCGCATGACGGGTGGCTTCAACGCGAACGTGCCGGCACGCAAGCCGCGCACACGGATCGGGCAGGTGCTCTCGGAGCTCACCTCCGAGGCGGACGAGGCGGCCGCCGAGGCGCAGGTCGAGGCGGACCTGGCCCAGGACGTGGAGTCGACCGAGCAGGAGGCGAAGTCGGGGAAGGCCAGGAACGGGGCCGCCCAGGCGCGTCCGAAGAAGGAACGCGGTGCGCGGGAGGAGACGGAGCGCGCGTCCGCGGCCGATACCGACGCGGACGACGCCGACGCGACTCCCGCCCCGGCCACGGACAAGGCGCGTTCGGCCTCACCTCCCGCTACATCGCGCCCGGCCACTCCCTCCGATGCCTCACGCCTCGCCGCGGGACGCGAGCGGGTCGCTTCGCTGCGGGAGCGGCTGGCCCAGGCCCAGCGGGAGCCCGTCACGGCCGCCGAGCCGAAGCGCACGGCGGCCGCCGTCCTCGAGGTGGTGCAGGGACTCCGTGACCGACTGGACGAAGCCATCGCGGAGCGCGCGGAGATGGCGGACGCGCTCGACAAGGCGCGCACCGACCTCGCCCGGGCTCACGCCGACGTCGAGAAGGAGCGCAAGCTCCGCACCGCCGTCGAGGCCAAGGCGGAGGAGCGCGCCAGGATCGCGGCCGAAGCGGTCACTGAGGCAGAGGCGCTCGCCGCCGAGCGCGATCAGGTTCTGTCGGAGCTCGCCGAGCAGCGCCGCCTGGACGACGAGCAGAACGAGCTGCTGGCCGAAGCCGAGGCCGTGCTCGAGGCCCGGGACGAGGAGCGTGCCGCCGCGGCCGAAGAGATCGCCGGCCTCAGGGAGCAGCTCGAGACGCGCGCGGCCGAGATCGCGGAGTTGGAGAGCCGGATCCAGGCCGGGGCGGCCGATCGGGCGCGCCTGGAGGCACGCTGCCGGGACCTCGAAGCCGAGGTCGCCGAGCTCACCGAAGCCCGCGAGGCGCTCGAGGCCATCGAGGCGACGGTCAACCGGAAGCGCTGAGCACGCCCTCCACCACGAGCAGGCGGCGACCGGACGCCTCCCGGGGCAGGGCCACGGGAGGCCGGCAGCGTCGTCGAGGTGCCCGAGGGGACCGACTCACTCCGTGTGATGGAAGGTCGAGCCCACGAACCTCAGGAAGATGAAGCCGGCCTGGCAGATGTTGGCGATGAGCGCGGTCACGTAGAGCGCGCCGGGATCAAAGCCACCGATGCCGAGAACGATGACCGCGAGGCCGGCTTGCTCGGCGATTTCGAGCGCCGTGACCACGACGACGGCGATCCTGTCGGGCGGGAAGTCGCCCCGCACCGGCTCGTAGGCCCGCAGGAACGACACGATGATGCTGTTGTCGAAGATCAGGAAGGCGACGGCCGACGCGCGCCACACCAGGTCCCCCTCCATGTACCCCGCCAGCCCGACGGGGATGAGGGCTCCTGCCACACCGGCCACGCCGCTGGCGATGACGAGCCGGAGCCTCAGTAGATCGTGCGCCGGCGCGGCGGTGCGCTGAAGCCCCCGGGGAATGACGCTGACCAGCGCGGCGAAGCCGGCGAACGCCGCTGCCACCTCGGCCATGGACAGTAGGGTATCGGCTTGCGGCAGCATGCGTGGAAGTCCTTTTGGGGGGCGCCGGGCAGGGCCGTCGGTGCGTCCGGCTAGCTCACCGGCCGCCGTCCCTTCACACCGTCCTTCTGCTCCAGGTATCCGAGCCCGTTCTCGATCCACTCGGGCGCGGGCTCGCCCTTCAGGTAATGCGCGAACCACTCCAGGATCCGGTTCTGGTAGTCGCGCTGGTTCGGCTCCTCCGCGAGACCGTGATTCTCACCTTCGTAAGCCAGAAACACCATGTCCTTCCCGAGCCTGCGCGCGGCGTTGTAGAACTCGACCCCCTGGTTGAACTCGACCGCCCCGTCGTTGGTGCCGAACATCATCAGGAGAGGCGTCTCCATGTTCTCGATGTTGTGGACGGGTGAGTTGGCGTAGTAGCTGTCCCAATCCTCCCACCAGGGCACCTGCATGCGCCCCTGGCTGATCTCGAAGATGCGCGCGTCGGTGCCGCCGCTGTTCCAGTAGAACGACAGGTACATGCTCATGAGGTTCGTGAGCGGCGCGCCGGCAACCGCGGCGGTGAACAGGTCGTCCTGCGTGACGAAGAACGTGGTCTGGTATCCGCCCCACGAATGCCCGATGAGGCCCATGCGCTCCGGGTCGATGAGCCCGGTCTCGAGCACCGCCGCCACCGCGGGCCGCAGCGTCTCCACGTTGGACTGGCCCGGCCTGCGGTCCCTGTAGACGATGTCCGGCCGGAACACGAAATACCCTTCCTGGCTCCAGATCTGCTGGTTGTAGTACTGCGTGGGATCGGGGACCTGGTACTGGTGCATGCCCTGCGAGAGCAGCTCGTAGTGATACACGATCAGCGGATACTCGCGGCCCGGCTCGTAGTCCGCCGGGTAGGTCAGTACGCCCTGTAGCGGTCGTCCCCACTCGTTCTCGTAGTCGATCAGCTCGGTGCGACCCCACGCGTACGCATCGTGGAACGGGTTGGTGCGCGTCACCTGCACGGGGTTCGCCAGATCGGGCCCGGCCACGAAGTAGTCGGGCGAGTCGTCGAAGGCCTCCTGCCGGAACAGGAACACGTCGGCGTCGTCGGCCTTGCGGAGCCCTCCGCCGAAGCCGCCGAACGACTTGTCGTCCCAGACGAGCATCTGAGGCTCTTCGCCAAGCCGCGCCCGCGCGAAGCCGGCCTGCTTGGTCCACTCACCGTAGGTCGAGTAGTACAGGGGCTCGTCGGGGTCGAACGCGTCCGCTTCCGGATCGAGGCGCTGCAGGCGGTAGCGCACCTCGTCGTCCGCGCCGCGGGTGAGCGCACGGCCGCCGGAGCCGTCCAGCCGCACCTCCCAGACGTCCCACTCGTCGTTGAGAAGCACGGCCGCGTCGTCCTCGAGCCATCCGGCGACCCCGAACGACGGCATCTGCTCGCGGGTCGGCGTCACGTCGAGGTTCACGAACCGCGTCGGTACTTCGGCGGTCAGGTTCCGCGTTTGTCCACTTCCGAGATCGTGCGCCCACCAGTGTTCGCCTTCGAACCAGATGGCGTAACGGCCCGCGGGGCTGAGGCCGGAGTTCTCGGCGCGCTCGCGGACGAGGGTCTTCTCTCCGGTTTCGACGTCGATGTCGTACAGATCGAAGAACTGCTGCCGGAACATGGCGTGCTCGTCGTAGGGCGTCTCGTCCATCCCGATGGCGTTCGCGCCGCCGTCCGCGAGCTCGGTACGCTCGGTGAGGTCGTCGCCGAGCTGCACGAAGGCGCCCCGGTCCAGGTGCCAGGCGGTCAGATGGTTCGCTTCCCGGAGCTGCTCCTCACGCACCCGTTGCTGCGGGACGGGATCGACGTCGCGCGTATGCCAGATCTCCACGCCGGGAAGGTCGTCGTCATCCTCGCATTCGTCCGTGCCGTTCGCGCCGCTCGGACCGGATCCGTTCCCCGAACCTTCGCCGTCGTCCGTAGGCTCCTCCGTGGCACACGGCTCGGGCGCGGGTCGCCGCTCCTGGATGCCGACGAAGAGTGTCGAGCCGTCCGCCGACCACTCGGGCGCGCGGTGTTCCACCACGCGCATGCCCCGCGGCGTCTGGACGTTCCCGCCGCCGTCGAGCACGAAGCGGGTCGGCGAGGTGCCCTCCAGCCCACGCCAGGCGAGCACGACGTGCGCCGTATCCGCGTAGGCCGAGTCCTCCCGGGTGCGGAGCACGGCCAGGTCGGCGGCATCTTCGCGCCACTGTATCTCCCGGTACACGGCGTCGGCCTGGTCGAGGGCCCGCACCGTTCCGGCCGACGGATCGTAGAGCGACACGCCGTTGCCCACGCGGTCCGCCGCGTCGAGGGTCATGGCCAGGAGATGACCCTGGTCCGACCAGGCCACGCCAGAGACGTTGCCGAACACCATCCGGTCTCCGGTGGCGAGCTCCTCCACGATCAGGTCGGCGCCGTCATGCTCCTGGTCCTCCAGACCGTACCGCTGGAGCGCCACGAAGCGCCCGTCCGCGGACAGGCTGAACGACGCCACGTCCTCGCGCACGTCCACGGTGCCGTTGGCGAGGTCGAGGATGCCCACGTCGTTCCGTACCGGGCGGTCGTCCTCCTCGGCCCCTTCCCGCTCCTCCTCGGCCCCTTCCCGCTCCTCCTCGGACTGCCCAATAGAGTACACGAGCCAGCGTCCGTCGTCCGAGAACGTCTGCCCCGAGCCGTAGCCCACCACGACCACCGAATCGGATCGGGTGTCGTGCACCCGCAGCTCGTCCTCGTCGTTCACCCGTGAGATCGAGACGGCGAGCCAGCGTCCGTCGGGCGACAGCTCGGCCTGCCCGAGCGATTCCCACTGGCCGTAGTCGTCGGGTCCGAGCGTCGGCCGCTCCTGGGCGGCGACCCGACCCGGCATCGCCGCGGCGAGGACGGCGAGCGCCAGCCCGGCGGTCGCCGGAAGCGCAGCGCTCACATGGCGAGCGAGGGCCTCCGTCGAGGAAGCGCGACCGTCGGAAGGGGCGTGGCGGCGGGGGGCGGGCTTCATGGTCGTCTCCTCGTACGGCGGGTCCGCGGAACCGGATGAGGCCAGGATGGGGACCCGGCGTGAGGCCGGCAAGAGATCGTCTCTGACAATGGCATGTTGTACAAAACGTCCATACGTTCCAACCTTCGACGGGGTGGCCCCGTCGGAGTGGGTGTAGCCACGAACGCTGGGGATCTCATGAAACACGTGACGACCGCCGAGACGCGAAAGAACATGTCCGAGCTCATCAACCGGGCGGCCTACGGAGGCGAGCGGTTCGTCGTGACGCGGCACGGCAAGGGGCTGGTGGCCATCGTGCCCCTGGAGGACGCGACGCTCGTCGACCGGCTGCGCGGTCTGATCGCGGCGCGTGACTACGAGGGGGCGCTCCGGGAGATGGCGGAGGCCGGCACCGTGCCCTGGGCAGACGTGCGTCGGGAGCTCGACCTCTGATGGCGCACTGGTGATGGGTCGCGGGTGATGGATCGCTGGAGCCTCGAGCTGTCCCGGTCGGCCGTGGACGCGCTCCGGTCCCTGTCTCGCGACGAGCAGCGTGTCGTTGCCGAGCGGATGCGGCAGCTGGAGGTGTCGGGCCCGCCGCCCGGTTGGGGCGAAGGGGAGGGCGCGGCCGAGGGGGAGCCCAGCGCCGGGGCGTGGGAGACCTCGGCCGGGGGCCAGCACCTGTCGTGCCTCGTCCAGCCGGGGGACCGGAGGATCGTGGTGGTGACGCTCCGCCCCGCGGACGCGTCGCTCGGGGAGTTGGCGGGCCGGAGGGTTCGTCGGTGGATTCGCACATGGACGGGAGGGGAAGGGATGGGGACACTGCTGCAGGATCTGCGCTTCACCTCGAGGTCGCTCCGCCGGAGTCCCGGCTTCACGGCTGTGGCCGTGCTCACGCTCGGGCTCGGCATGGGAGCCGCCACGGCGATCTACAGCGTCGCCGACGGCGTGCTCTTCGAGCCGCTGCCGTACGGCGAGCCGGACGAGGTCGTCACGGTCTGGGCGAGCTGGAACAACTTCCCCGACCGCACCTGGCTCTCCGTACCGGAGTTCCAGCTCCTGCATCAGGAGGCCCGGGCGTTCGACGACATGGCGCTCTACCAGCTCGGCTCCGCGACGTTCACCACGGTCGATCGGCCGGAGCGGGTCGGCGCGGCAACGATGACGCCCAACGCCTTCTCGGTGCTCGGCGTGGAGCCGGTGGCCGGCCGCGTGTTCACCTGGGACGAGGCGCGGGACGAGGCCGACGTGGCCGTCATCGCGTACGAGACCTGGCAGCGCCGGTGGGACGGCGATCCGTCCATCGTCGGTGGGACCGTTGAGATCGACGGCGGCACCGTCACCGTCCTGGGCGTCATGCCGGCGGGTTTCATCCTGCCGACAGACTTCGGCTCTCCTTCGCCGTCCGAGGTCTTCCGGCCCGGGTACGTCGATCTGGAGTCGCCGGCTCCCGACCTTGGCGGTGGCGGCAGCCACGGCTCATACGGGGTCGCGCGCCTCTACGATGGTCAGACCGTCGAGGACGCCCGCGCCGACGTGGAGCGGATCCTCGCGCAGAACGTCGAGCCGGTGGGGCTCTACGATCCGGAAGTCGCGTTCGCCTTCCGAGTCTTTGGCGCGAAAGAGGACATCGTGGGCTCCGTGGGCGCCACGCTCTGGCTGTTGCTCGGCGCGGTCGTCCTGGTCCTCCTGATCGCGTGCGGCAACGTCGCGAACCTCCTCCTGTCCCGGGCCGAGGCGCGGGTGCGTGAGATGTCGCTCCGTACCGCGCTCGGGGCAGGTCGGTCCCGCATCGTTCGCCAACTCCTCACCGAGAGTGTCGTGCTGGCCATGCTCGGCGGTGCGCTCGGCGTCGCGGTCGCGGCGGTCGGCGTCCCGGCACTCCTGGCCATCGACCCGGAGGCCGTGCCCAGATCGGCCTCCGCTTCAGTCGATCCCTCGGTGCTTCTCTTTGCGCTGGGTGCGTCGCTCACGACCGCAGTCGTGTTCGGCATGATACCGGCCCTGCGCGTGCTCAGGGAGACGACCTCGGACGTGCTCGGTGAGCGACGGGGCGTGGGAGGCGGCGCGTCGAGCCGCGTGCAGGGACTCCTCATCGCGGGCCAGATGGCCATGGCGGTCGTGCTCCTGACGGGCTCGATCCTCATGATCCAGACCTTCGTCGGCCTCCTGCGCGTGGACCCCGGGTTCGAGCCTCAGGAGAACGTGCTCACGTTCCGCCTGACCGCGCCGAGCGGCAGCTATCCCGAGACCGAGCAGGTCGTGGCGTTCTACCAGGAGCTCCGCCGTCAACTCGACGAGGTGCCCGGCGTGCGGCGCGCCGGGGCCGCCCGCCTGCTCCCGCTGGCCAGCACCATGGGAGACGCCGGCGTGTTCGTGGAGGGATACCAGCCGGCTCCCAACGAGTCGACGCAGGCGGAGTGGCAGTACGTCACGCCGGGCTACTTCGAGGTCATGGGAATCCCGCTCCTCGCGGGCCGTGGCATCGACGAGCGTGACATCGCCGGCGGGCAGGAGACCGTGGTGATCAGCGAGTCGCTGGCCCGACACTACTGGGGCGACCGCGACCCGATCGGGAGTCGCGTGGGCATGCTCGGCGACACGACGGTGGTGATCGGCGTCGTCGGGGACGTGGCGCACAACGAGCTCACGGGCAACGTGCGTGAGACCTTCTACCGTCCTCACGCGCAGCAGACGTCGCGGAGCCTCACCTTCACCGTGGCCACGGAAGGCGATCCCTACGTAGTGCTCCCCGCGGTTCGCGGGGTGGTTCGGGGCATCGACCCGACCATGCCGATCGCCGAGATCCGCAGCATGGACGAAGTCCTGGCGGGGTCACGGGCCAGCCATCGCTTCGCGACCGTGCTCCTCGGCGCGTTCGCCGCGATCGCGCTCACGCTGGCGGTCGTGGGGATCTACGGGGTGGTCTCCTACGCCGTGAGCCGACGCCGGTCCGAGATCGGTGTTCGCATGGCGCTGGGCGCGGAGGCGGGGGCTGTCGTGGGCATGGTGCTCCGCCAGGGGATGGCGACCGCGCTCGTCGGCGTGGCCGTCGGGACCGGCGCGGCCCTCCTCGTGACAGGCCTTCTCGAGGGGATGCTGTACGGGGTCGAAGCACACGACCCGGTGGCCCTCGTGGGAGCGCCGGCGCTGTTCGCTCTGGTCGCGCTCGTAGCCTGCTGGATTCCGGCGGCGCGCGCCTCGAGCGTCGATCCTTCAGAGGCGCTCCGGTACGAATGACGACCGGAGATCCTTTGAGGTTGACCTAAGTCCAAGTTTGGCATATATTTACTCTGATATGCCGCTCCGTCGCGAGGCAAACGACGTACGAGCGGTGCGCTCGTGTGCGCTTTCGTTTCTTCGGCCGAATTCGCGTTGAGGTTGGACCGCCTCCGCTCGGCCGGCAGCTCCAGGATGGTGTCCCTTGGCTGAGGCGACCCTCGAAGTACCGACGTCCTCCGGATCCGAACTCGACGACAATCTCTACCGGCACGTCAAGCGGCCCGAGTGGGGTGTGGCGATGATCGCCTGGGAGCGGAGTGAGACCCGTGCCTACCAGTTCGAAGACGGAAAGCTCCGCAAGTTTCCCGAGGCGTTCTACAAGCTCCTCGTGCCGGCAGAGGACCTCGGCGAGCGCACGGAGCATATTCGCGACAACCTCCGCCGGGTGATCGATGCCGGCGACGGAGACTCGAGCCGAAAGGTTCTGGAGGCGGTTGCCCCGTTCTCCGAGCAGGTCGAGCTCTTCATCCGCCTCTATCCCAAGGGATTCCAGGATCCGGAGTGGATCGAGGATCATCGCAGCACGGACGGCGCGAGCCTCAAGCGCCACCGCGACCCGGTGGTCGCCGAGGCCAAAGAGACGCTGTCCGCCGACCGGATGAAGGAGGAGATCTCCGAGGGCGCGCACGGGGACCTGGCCGACGGCGTCGCGGATCTGCTGCAGCGCACGGACCTGGTTCAGGTGGCCCACGCCAAGGCGATTCGCGGGCTCGAGCCCGACGAGAAGAAGCGTTACGTGGAGGCCCTGAACGAGCTGCTCCACGGCGAGCGTCGCTACGAGGAGCGCTTCAAGGAGTGGCTCGACGTGCTCGAGGCGCTCTTCGACGAGCGCCCCAGCTGGCGGGTCGCGACGGTCATTCCGGGCATCGTGGATCCGGAGACGCATACGGTGGTGCGACGCTCGGCGTTCGCGCGTCAGGCGGGCTCGATTGCGCCTACCGCGCGTTACAGCCGCAGGGCGAAGGTCCGGGCCTATCGCAACTTCCGGAGGGTTGCGCTCTCTACGCGTGATCGCCTGGCTGCGGCTGGCCACGAGCCCCGTGACCTCCTGGACGTGTACGACTTCATCTGGACGACGCTCCGCACCTCGGCGCTGGAGCATCTGGGGTCCGAGAAGCCGTAGCGGAGGCGCCCCGGCTTCCCCGGGGTAAGCTACATGTCGAGCGCGACCAACTCCGGATTGCCGAGAACCTTGCTCGGATAGAGGTGGCAATCCGGAGTGTTGGTCCCGCGCACGCATCCGTTGTAACGCAGTAGCGCGCGGTCCAGGTCGCCGTTCGAGCGGACGAGCGCATCCGCCAGGATCCGGGCCCCATGGCAGATGTTCGTTTCGGGGTCGGTCAGGTCGGCGCCGTCGCATCCCCAGCCTCCGGCGTGGAACGGCATGACCTGCATGAGCCCGATCGCGCCCATGAAGCTCGCGGCCGTGGGCTCCAGCCACGGATTCTCGATGGCCATGACGGCGAGGAGCAATCGGGGGTCGACTCCTGCGCGCTGACCCTCACGGACCAACGCCAGCGCAATGCGGCGGGCGTGGGGCCGGTCGTTCCTCATCCGGGTGAGGACGTGGACCAGCGGCTCCATCTCGTGGGCGATGAACGCATCCACTTCGCCGACCTCCCTCTCGAGCGCCTCCGCTCGTGCCTCGAGCGTTCGGAGCGCGCCTTCGAGCGGCGAATACGCTGCCTCCTCCGGCGGGCTCGCGCAGGCGGAGGCCAAGGCGGCCCCCATCGTGGCCACGAGCCAGGCACGGCTCTGTCTCACCCGTTGCGCGTTACGTAACCGCATGTCGTCCCCCTGGGCCAGGAGCCCATCCGACCTGACATCTTCGAAAGCCGCGCGATTCCGTCGCGTAAGCCTCACGATCGGGACCTACCTGATTACAGATTCGGTGCCCGAAACGCGTTTGGGACATCGCGGGCTATCCGGAAGGCCGTAAACGACATCACCTTGCCGCTGGCCGCTCACGCATCGCGGCACCCGGGCTCAGGGCGGGCGGACCGGCGGGGCTGGCGCTTCTCCGAGACACCATGACGCCCGCGCGCAACACGCCGGATTGGCAGGCGGGTGGCATTCACTACCGCAGTGGCGCGTCCGCGAGACGTGCTCTCGTGATCGCCTCGGCCGACCCGGCATCGAGATAGCCGAGTCCGGCGAGATAGTCGTCGGTGCGCCCGGTCAGGACGAAGCTCGGGTGCCATGGGATCGCGTCCGGCTGGACGCGGTTCACGTAGTCGATCAGGGAGCTGGTGCAGTTCGTCGTGAGCGTGTGATACCATCGCGGGTGCTCGGCCAGGGCCGCCGTCTCGGCCACCAGCTGGCGGAAGATCCGCGCGATGTGCTCGCTGGCGACGTCGACCCGGTATCGGGTGAGGGGATAGTCGAGGTAGTCGACGCGGCGGCGCACGAGATCGTCCTCGCGCGCCCAGATGTGTGTGAGCTCGAAGCTTCGGAGCATCCCGCCGACGATGGAGTAGGTCTCGCCGATCTCCCGGCGGGTTTCCACGGAGATGCCGGGCCAGCGGTCTTCGCCGTAGGACTCCGGGAACTCGAAGACCAGGAACGTATGCGCGATCCGACCGCCCAGACCGAGCTCCTGCTCGTAGAGCCAGAGACCGGTCACGTCGTCGGGGTCGTAGCTCGTCGGCCCGTACTCCTTCGCCAGCACGGAGTCCGCCGCATACGTCCAGCGGCGCACCTGCTCGAGGCGGACGCGGCCGTCGGGTTCGAGGGTCACGGGTGTGAGGACCCGCACGTCCTCGTCCCAGGCGCGGTCCAACGCCGGCTCGCGGAGGGCGACGGCGACCGCGGTCACCGCCGCCCATGCCACGAGGAGCGCGCCGGCCCAGGCGGCCGGCTTGCGCCATCGAGTGTGGCTCAGCCACCGCCTCCGGACACGGAGAACTTCTGGATGCGTCGGCCGGTCGACGCTTCACCCACGTAGATGTTGCCCTGGGAGTCGACGCTCATGCCGTGGGGACGGAGGAACTGCCCGAGCTGCCGGCCGCCACGGCCGAACTCACCCACGATCTCGAGCGTCTCTCGCTCGAGGATCCACACCTTGTGGTTCGTGCCGTCCGCGAGGTACAGCCAACGCTGGTCGGCGTCCGGTGAGAAGGAGATGACGAAGGCCGATCCCGAGGCGAGCGTCTCCGGAGCCACGATCCGCTCCTGGACGAAGCTGCCGTCCTGCTGGAAGACCTGGATCCGGTTGCCCCGTCGGTCCGCGACGTAGATCAGGCCGTCGCTCGACCCCGCCAGGCCGTGCACCGTCGAGAACTGCCTGGGCGGATCGCCGGCCGGGTCCCGATCCCCGAAGTCGTAGTCGTCGTCCGGGGTCTCCCCGTAGGCGCCCCAGTGCCGCAGATACTCTCCCGTGTCGCCGTCGTAGACGATGACGCGACGGTTCCGGTAGCCGTCCGCGACGAACACCTCGTTCGTGCTCGGGTCCACCCAGATGCCCGCGGGACCACCCAGCAGGTCGGGGTCGTTGCTCCCGGCGTTGACGTCGTACTCACCGAGCGTCATGAGGAGCTGGCCGTCCCGGGTGAACTTCATCACCCGATGATGCACGTACGTCCCGATCCAGACGTTGTCGTTGTGGTCCACGAAGATGCCGTGCGGGTTGCGCGGCCACATCTCCGGGTTCTCGCTGTCGCCCCATGCCTGGACGACGGCGCCCTCCGGATCGAGCTCGAGCACGATGGGCGCCGCGCGGCAGCAGGTGCCGATGGGCGGATCCTGCTCGGCCGCCGTCTCCTCGGGTGTGAGCGTCTCCGGGAGATGGGTTACCCAGACATGATCCTGCGCGTCGACGAACACGCCGGTGATGGCGCCCAGAATCCAGTCGTTGGGCAGCTCCTGCGGCCAGGTCGGGTCGACCTCGAACGTGGGGATTCCGTTCGTCGACGCGGCGGTCGCAGACGACTGCTCGGACCCGCACGAGGCGAGAACCGTCGCCAGCGCGAGCGAAAGGGTTGTGGCTTTCAGGACGTTCATGGAGCAGCTCACTGGGAAAGGGGACGGTCGCGGAGGTAATTCAACAAGAGGTTGCTCATGGCCCGCATGCCGATCGGCACCGAGGCGTCGTCGGCCATGAACGTGGGAGTGTGATGCCCTCCCGACACGACACCCGGCGCCTGGGTCCCGAGCCGGTAGAAGAAGGCCGGCACTTCATTGGCGAAATAGGCGAAGTCCTCCCCGCCCATGACCGGATCCATGATCTGTACATTCTCCTCCCCCACGATGGTGTGCAGGGTGGGGGCCATACGCGTGACCAGCTCGGTATCGTTGATCGTCGCGGGCGAGCCGCGGTCGTACGCGAGCTCGTAGCTGCCGCCCCCCGCTGCGGTGATCCCGGCCACGATCTCCTCCATGCGGCGCTCGATGGTGTCACGGACGTCGGGGTCGTAGCTGCGCACCGTACCCTCCAGGTGGACCCGGTCCGGCACGATGTTGAAGCGCGTGCCCCCCTGGACGATGCCGACCGTGACGACGCTCGGCTCCAGGGAGGGGAGGTTGCGGGAACGGATGGTCTGGAGGCCCATGACCACCTGCGACGCCATCACCACGGGATCGACGCCGAGCTCCGGATACGCGCCGTGCGCCTGCTCCCCGATGACCTCGATGCGGAAGTGGTCGACGGCGGCCAGCATCGGGCCGGTGGCGTAGCCCAGGGTGCCGACGGACATGCTGCTCAGCGTGTGGAGGCCGAAGATGGCCGACGGCCTCGGATTCTCGAGGGCGCCCTCGCGCACCATGAGGTCTGCGCCACCCTCCTCCCCAGGCGGCGGCCCTTCCTCCGCGGGCTGGAAGATGAACTTCACCACGCCGGGGATCTCGTCGCGCATGGAGGCGAGCACCGAGGCCACGCCGAGCTGAACCGCGACGTGCACGTCGTGTCCGCAGGCGTGCATGACCCCCACTTCCTGGCCGAGGTACGTCGTGCGCACCGTCGAAGCGAACGGATAGGGCGTGTCTTCCGTCACGGGGAGCGCGTCCATGTCCGCCCGGACCGCCACGGTATCGCCGGGAAGACCCCCGCGGAGAATGCCGATCACCCCGGTGTGCGCGACGCCTTCGGTCACCTCGTCGAAGCCGAGCGCGCGGAGGTGGTCGGCGATGAGCGCCGCGGTCTCGAACTCACGGTTGCCGAGCTCGGGGTACTGATGGATGTGATGCCGGAGCTCGATGATCTGCTCGGCGAACCGGTCGACGGCCGCGTCGACGGCGGGGTCCTGAGCGAGCGCGGGGCGCTGCGGGACGACAGCCACGAGCAGTGCCGACAGCGCGAGTACGCGCGCGGACCGGCCGGGTCGGATCGATTGCATCGAGGAACGCCTCCGTTCGAGTCCACGCATACGTAAGGTCCCGAGGCCCGATCTGCCAGGGGCGGGGAACCTTGACCGTCTCCGGTGCGTTCGCTTAGCGTCTGAAGATTCACCTGATTCCGGGGCGGGCGGAGCGTCCGCCGGCCCCCCTGGTCCCATTCGGAACCGTACTCGTGCGCACCCTCTTCGCCTGCCGCTGTTGTTGTCGCTGTTGCGGCGCTCCTCCGGGAGTGTCGGGCGGGCGCGTGCGCGGAGTCGCGAACGTGTAGAACGAGTCGGCTTCTCTGGCTCTCCTGTCCGGCCCTCCCCCACGGGAGGGCCTTTTTTTGTTCCCGTAGCTCCCGAACCCCGACTCGGACCAACACCATGAGCATCGCAGCGCTTCTCCTGAACCTGGGCATCTTCGCCACCGGAATCGTCTGGCTCGTCCGCCGCCGTACCGCTGGCGCCCCCTTCTCGCAGACGGTCCTGGTCGCGCTGGTGCTGGGGGTGGCCCTGGGCGGGGCGTTCCAATGGGTGTATGGCACGGAGCACGCGGTCATGGCCGACACCATGACGTGGGTGGACGTCGTCGGCAGGGGTTACGTCCGGCTCCTCCAGATGATCGTGATGCCGCTGGTGCTGGTGTCGATCCTCTCGGCCGTGACGAGACTGGACGACGCCCGCTCCCTGGGGAAGATCAGCGTGGGGGTGCTCGGCATGCTCATGGTGACGACGGCCGTCTCCGCGGTCGTCGGCGTGGGCATGACGCGACTCTTCGGGCTGTCGGCGGAGGGGCTCGTGCCGGGAGCCCGGGAGGCGGAGCGGGGTGAAGCCCTGGCGGCCCGGACCGGAGAGGTGGCCGATCTGAACGTTCCCGACCTGCTCCTCTCGTTCATTCCCACCAACATCTTCGACGCACTCACCGGGGGAGAGCCCACGGCCATCATCGGCGTGGTGGTCTTCGCGTCCCTCCTGGGCATCGCGGTGCTGGCGTTGCGCCGGGAAGATCCGGAGCTCGGCGCGCGCGTCGTGGACGGCATCGACGCGGTGCAGGCGTTGGTCATGCGGCTGGTCCGCATGGTGATTCGCCTCACCCCCTACGGCGTGCTGGCGCTCATGACACGGGTCGTGGCCACGTCGAATGTCGCCGACATCCTGAACCTCATGGGCTTCGTGGTGGCGTCGTACCTGGGGCTGGTCCTGATCCTGGGCATGCACGCGGGGGCGCTCGCGCTCACCGGCCTGAACCCCGTCCGTCACTTCCGGAAGATCTGGCCGGTGCTGACCTTCGCCTTCTCGTCGCGCTCGAGCGCCGCCGCGATCCCGCTGAACATCGAGAGCCAGATCCGGCGGCTCGGCGTGTCGCCCGCCATCGCCAACTTCTCCGCGGGCTTCGGGGCGACCATCGGACAGAACGGATGCGCGGGTCTCTACCCCGCCATGCTGGCCGTCATGATCGCGCCCACCGTGGGCATCGATCCCATGTCCGTGGGCTTTCTCGTGCCGCTGGTGTTGGTGGCCACCCTGGGCTCGTTCGGCATCGCCGGGGTGGGTGGCGGGGCTACCTTCGCCGCCCTGGTGGTGTTGGGCACCCTGAACCTGCCGGTGGCCCTGGCCGGTTTGCTCATCTCCATCGAGCCCCTCATCGACATGGGGCGCACGGCCATCAACGTCAGCGGCTCCATGACCGCGGGTGCCGTGACGAGCCGGCTCCTGGGGGAGACGGACATGGCGGTCTTCAGAGCGGACCGGGACCTGGCGGACACGGGTGTCGAGGCGGTAGGCCGGCAGCCCGGAACGCGGGAGGGCGCGGCGGAGCTGGCGGCGGGTCTGGGCTGATCCTCAGGCCCGCTCGATCAAGACCTCCGAGAACGGGATCGTCTCGGTCGCCAGCACGAACGCCGTCGTCGGTAGCCCGGCGGACATCCTCTGAAGGCGCTCGTAGTACCGGCGAAAGTCTTCACCCGGCTTCGCCATGCCGAGAAAGACGATGTCGGCTTCGGAGGACGCCTCCAGCAGGACTTCCCGGAAAGGACGCGAGCCCGCCACGATGACGTCCACCTTGACCTCGCCGATGCGCAGCTCCTCCATGACCGTCGGTAGGCTGGCTCGGGCGTCGCGGGCGCCGTCCTCGTTCCTGACGGCCACCTTCAGGTAGACGTCCGCGTCCTGCCAACGAATGTTCGTGCGGAGCAGGTAAGCCAGGAGGAGCATCAGCCCCCCGTTCGCCTGCAGCCCGCCCCACCAGACGTCGATCCGCTTGCGGCGGCCGAAGCCCCGGCCTTCCGGATCGCGAAGGATGACGATGTTCCGGTCCTTCTCGTGGAAGGTCCTGATCATCTCGCAATACCGGTCGCGGCGCTCCTCATGCTCGCTGGATCCCAGCACGATCGTGTTCGGAACGAGGTGCCCGAAGCCGTAGGCCTCGACGAGCCTCCTCGCTCCGGTGAAGACGTCGGGCGCCGTGACGATCCGGACGAAGGCGTGGACGCCCCGGCCCGCGAGGTCGTCGCGGATATCCCCCTCGGTCTCCGCCTGACGCCCGCTTTCGGCCGCGCCTTCGGGTAGCACGCTCGCGATCGTGACCAGGCCGCGGTTGTGGGTGATCGCGTTCGCGAAATCAACCAGCGGCCAACGATCGTCCGGACGTCCGGAGAACACCAGGGGATGGGGTCTCCAGTTCCGGGCGTCGTCGGTCTCGCCGAGATGCAGCAGCCCCGTGCGGATGAGCGCCAGCCAGATTCCGCTGCGCACGTCTCCCCAGGTTCCCTGGAGTCCGCGGCGCTGGAGCCAGACGAAGACGCCGACCACGACCATGGCCGCCGCGACGGTGGCGAGCGCGTTGATCAGGAACATGACCACGAGACACCCGAGGGCTCCGGCCAGCGGGAACGCCCAGTGGATCCGGAACGCCGGTCGGAACGAGGGGCTCTTCAGGAAGCCTTCGATGGCCGCCGCGACGTTCACCGTCATGTACGACGTCAGGAAGAACATCGTGAGGATCGGGGCGACCGCGTTGAGGTCTCCGAAGTAGATCGCCACGAGGGCGACACCGAGCGTCACCACGGTCCCGATGCGCGGGGCGTCGTCGGCTCCGCTCCCTTTCCCCAGGAAGCGGAGGGGGCGCGGCAGCACGCCGTCCCGCGCGAGGGCCTGGAGCACGCGCGGGGCTCCCAGGATGCTGCCCATGGCGCTCGATAGCGTCGCGCCCCACGCGCCGAGCAGGATGAGCGGCCCCCAGAGTGCCATCCGGCGCATGACCAAGGGGTCCTCGATGAGCGTGGCGCTGTCGGCCCGGATGCTCAGGAAGTAGGGGAGCGCCATGTAGATGACGAAGCCCACCGCCAGCGCGGCCAGGGTGCCCCTGGGAATCGAGCGCGCCGGATCCTTCAGGTCGCCGGACATGTTCACGCCCGCCTCGATGCCCGTGACGGCGGGGAAGAACACCGCGAACACGACCCAGAAGCCGACAGTGAGGCGGTCGGGCGCCGACCCTGTCAGGTCGAGCTCCGTGGGCTCGATGGGTCGGCCGAAGAGGAACGACAGGAGGGACAGGCCGATGACGATCATCACGACGTATTGCGAGCGGATCGCGAGATCGGCGGAGCGGATCGCCAGCCCGGCCACGACGATCGCCGAGGCGACGCCGACCCAACGCTGGTCGAGCCCCGGGAAGACGTCTCCCAGGATCTCGGCGAAGCCGATGATGTAGAGTGCCATCGACAGCGCGAGCGCGAAGTAGAGCGGAATGCCCACCGCCCCTCCGGTCTCGATGCCGAGCGACCGGCTGATCATGTAATACGCCCCGCCGGTCCGGATGCGTCGATCCGTCGCGATGGAGGCCATCGACAGCGCCGTCAGCAGGGTGATCGTGGTGCACATGATCACGATGAGCCACGTCCCGAACAGGCCGACGTTGCCGACGACCCACCCGAACCGCAGGTACATGATCACGCCGAGGATCGTCAGGATCGACGGCGTGAACACGCCCCCGAAGGTCCCGAGGCCGGCTCCCTGTGAAGGCGATGCGATCGGCGGGTCGGGGTCGTTCTCGGGAGCGGGCGCCGCAGTCGTCGGTAGCGCTTTCTTCATCCGTGGAAGCTATCCGGTCATCCCGTTCGGGCGTACTCCCGCAGCTTCTGCACCTGATGCTCCTTGCCGAGAACGATCATGACGTCGCCCTCGGACAGCACCGTTCGGGGACCCGGGTTGTACATCGGGTCTCCGCCGCCACTCGTCTGCAGTGCGATCACGACCAGGCCCGTGGCCTGGGGGATGCCCGCGTCGGCCAGCGTGCGACCCGCGAGAGGGGAGCCGGCGGGCAGGGTCGCCTCTTCGAGACGCAGGTCCAGGCCGGGACCTACCACGGCCGAATCCAGGAAGCTCACCACATGGGGCCGCAGAAGCGTCGAGGCCATGCGGATGCCTCCGGTGAGCGTGGGCGCGATCACGTGGTCGGCGCCCGCGCGTCGGAGGCGTTCGATGGACTCCTCGTCCGAGGCTCTCGCCACGGTCGAGATGCCCGGGTTGAGGTGCCGGGCGGTGAGGCAGACGAGGAGGTTGTCTCCGTCATCCGCGAGGCAGGCGGCCAGGCCCCGGGCCGTGTCGATCCGTGCGTCGGTGAGGGTGCGCTCCTTGGTGGCGTCCGCGGCGAGGACGAGAACGTCCGGGTAGGCCTCTTCCAGTGCTCGGGCTCGGTCCTCGTCTCGCTCGATGGCTACGACGGGGTATCCCGCGACGTGGATCTCGCGCAGCACCATGCGTCCGACCCTGCCGGCGCCGCAAACGATGTAGTGGTCCTTCAGATTCTGCATGCGCTTCATCTTTCGCCGCCTCCGCAGCGCGCCTCCGAGATCGAGCTCGACGATGAGGGCCGTCGTGAGCGCCCACCAGATGCCCAGTCCAGTGACACCCAGGGCGATGATGAACATGGCGAAGGTACGCCCCGGGACCCCCAGGGGGTGCACCTCCATGTAGCCGACCGACGTGACGGTGGTAACCGCCATGTAGAGCGACTCGAACCACGTCCACCCTTCGATGCTGCGGAACCCGACCGTGCCGATGGCGAAGACCACCAGGAAGTAGAGAAGCGCGAGGGTGAAGCGCAGGACGAACGGACGGAACGTTTCCGCGATCGACAACTGCTTCTGCCTGACCGCCTCTCTGGGGCTGGGCGATGCGGCTCGCTCGCGGGGCGTGGCCAAGGCGCGGCCTCAGATGCGGACGGGCGGGTCGGACGCGATCAGGAGGTGGGCCTCCACCAGTCCGCCCGCTCGTCGGGTCCGGCCGGCCCGATGCGCCCACGGGCCTGCTCGAGTAGAGAGCTCGGCTCGTAGGGCGTCCCCGCCCGCAGTACGAGCGCCACGTGGCGGGTGCTCTGGATGTCCGCCAACGGATCGCCGTCGACCACGAACAAGTCGGCCCACTTCCCGGGCTCGATCGTTCCGATCTCGTCCTCCATCTTCACCGCGCGCGCCGCATTGATCGTCCCGGCCCGGAGGGCGGCGATCGGAGGAAGGCCGGCCAGCACCATGGCGTGCAGCTCCCGGTGCGCCGAGAAGCCCGCGAGGTACTCACCGGCGCTCGGGTTGTCCGTGCCGAGTGTGATCCAGGGGCCGCCGCCCGCGTTGTAGAACGCGAGCAGGCCGCGCTTCATGGACTCGTACAGGTTCGACATGAGCTCGCTCGAGCGCGGCTCCCGCTCCGCGACGATCTCCTGGACGTACGGGGTGAAGAGCGCGGGCTCGTCGAACCAGAAGTCGAAGCCCTCGACCTTCTCGGTCAGGTAGATCGGAGCGGTGACGGTCGGGTCATAGTAGACCTCGTTGTCCAGAAAGAGCTGGACGGTTCGGCGGAAGTCGGCGGACGCGGTGTCCACCTGGTTCCAGACCGGATACGCCGACTGCTCCCGGTCGAGCACGTATCCGCCGAGGATGTGCTCGATACGGTCGATGCCCGCGTCGATGGCGTCGACCGAGTTGGTCGAGCCACGCGCCCCGGAGTCGACGTGGCCGGTCACCGTGCCGCCGTGGTGGTGCGCCCTCTCCACCAGCGCGCGGATATGCTCCGGGCCCGCGTTCTTGGCCTTGAAGTGGCGGACGCCTTCGGCCCACAGCGAATCGACCTCCGCGTGGATCTGCTCCGCGGTGATGTCCGGATCCCAGTCGGGGCGTGTCGCGCCGAAGTACTGGCCCGACCGTAGCAGCCTGGGCCCGACCTGCTCTCCCGATTCCAGACGCTCCTGGAGGGCCCGCATGACCTCCGGATAGTACTCGCCGGCCGGAAACGTCGTGGTGACGCCGTTGGCCAGGAAGACGAGCGGGTTGTAGCGCGTCTCCTCGACCCGCCCGTCTCCGGTGAGGTCCATGTTGTAGTGCGCGTGCAGGTCGATCAGCCCGGGGAGGAGCGTCTGCCCGTCCGCAAGCTCGATCAGCGTCGGCTCCACGCCTTCCGGAGCCCCCGCGCCGTCCTCGCCCACGCGGGCGATCCTCCCGTCCGGCGCGATGAGCACGCCGGGGTTCGGAATCCGCTCGCCGGCTTCGATGTCCACCAGCCATCCCCCTTCGATGGAGCGCCAGGCCGATGCGTCGTCGGACGTATCACCGGACGGGGCGCCGCACGCGCTCAGGACGACCGCCGACGTGACGAGGAACCACGAATGCTTCTTCATACCCTGTTGGACTCCCTGGGGAACATGCCGTACCGGCACATATTATCACACATTCGCCGTTCCGATGCCCGTTGCGGCACTCCGTGGGGCACGGGCATGTTGGGCCGCACGCCGAACCCTCCCAGCACGAAGAGGAAGTCCATGCAGAAGCGTACGATCCTGGCCGTCACGCTGACCGTCGTGACGACGTTGGCGACCGCTCCCGGGGCTGCGTCCCAGGAGCCGAACTTCGGCCGGGCCGTGGCGATGTCCGGCGCGGATCTGCTCATCGGGCAGCCGGTGAACTGGTACGGTCCGGGGGCCGTGTACGCGTATCGGCTGGACGCCTCGGGCGATTGGGCCGAGCAGTCGATGCTGACCGCCTCCGACTCGGCCCGGATGGACGACTTCGGCCGCGCGCTGGCTCTGGACGGGAACACCCTGGTGGTCGGTGCGCCGCGCAAGCGGGACGGAGCGGGCGTCGCGTACGTGTTCGAGCGGCCCGGTGCGGACGGCGCCTGGACCGAGACCCGTGTGCTCGAGCCGCCGCGAGGAGGCGACCACGCCGACTACGCGGCCGCGCTGGCGCTCTCGGGCGACGACCTCCTGATCGGCTCGCCGGCCGTGGACGGGACCGGGGTCGTCTATCATTTCCGGCGTGAGGGAGGCGCTTGGGGTCTCCTGGGGACGATCCGTCCCCCCGCCGGAGACGGGGCGGTGGCGTTCGGTCGCTCGCTCGGTCTGGACGACGGTCGTCTCCTGGTCGGCGCACCCGTCGCGGATTCGGCGCGGGGTCGCGTGTACGCCGTGAGCCGGACCGCGGACGGTGGGTGGAGTGAGCCCCGCGCGGTGGAGCTCGGAGCGGACGCGCTGGCGCCAGGCTCGGCGGCGGGTTGGGCGATCGAGGTCCGTGGTGACCGGGCGTATGCCGGAGCGCCGGGGGCCGCGCGGGTGTTCGCGCTCGAGATCGGCGGCTCGGGGGACTGGACGCTGGCCGCGACCCTCCAACCCGACGCGGCGCCGCGGGGATCCCAGTTCGGATACTCGGTCGCGAGCGTAGGCGACGAGGTATGGGTCGGCGCACCCGGTGAGCAAGGCTCGGACGGGCGGGTGTACCGGTTCACCGAGGGCGCCGGTGGGTGGGGTGCGGCCGCGCGCCTCGATCCCGACCAGACCGACGGCACCTCCTGGCCGCTCGGCTTCGGATACGCCATCGCCGCGTCGGGTGATGCGGCGCTCGTGAGCATGCCGACCCGCGACTTCGGTGAGGGCCGGGCCATGGCCCTCGCCCGCGCCGCCGGTGAATGGACGCCCGAGCAGATCCTCGAGGGGCGGATCTTCCGGATCGGGAGCGGGCTCGAGACGGGCGATCGCTGCGAGGAAGGGCGGATGGGAGAGTTCGGATGCACGAACATGGAGCTCGTCGCGCACATGCCCATCAGCGACCTCGGGGGAGAGCGCGGCGTGTGGGTCAACGACGTCTGGGGGTGGACGGATCCCGAGACGGGGCGCGACTACGCGCTCGTGGCCCGACGTGACGGTGCGTCGTTCGTCGACGTGACCGATCCCGCGATGCCCCGCCTCGTGGGCAACCTGCCCCGGACCGACGGATCACGACCCTCCGTCTGGCGGGACATCAAGGTGATCGACCAGTACGCCTACATCGTGTCGGACGGCGCGGGCGCACACGGCATGCAGGTCTTCGACCTGGGCCGGCTTCGTGAGGTGGGGAGCGAGCCCGTGGACTTCGAGCCCGACACGACCTACCGCGAGATCTTCAGCGCGCACAACGTGGTGGCGGATACGGCGTCGAAGTTCCTTTACATCGTGGGCGCCAACAGCGGGGGCCAGACCTGTGGGGGTGGCCTGCACATCGTCGACGCGACGAGTCCGCTCACGCCCAGCTTCGCGGGGTGCTACCACGACGCCTCGAGCCCGAACGCGAGAGGCTACACGCACGACGCCCAGTGCCTCATCTACGAGGGGCCGGACGAGCAATACCGCGGCCGTCAGATCTGCGTCGGCTCGAACGAGTCGGAGATCAACATCGCCGACGTGACGGACAAGTCGAATCCGGTCACGCTGGCGCGCATGAGCTACCCCAACGTGGCCTACGCGCACCAGGGGTGGTTCGACGAGGAGCAGCGCTACTTCTACATGAACGACGAGACGGACGAGATGTCCGGGAACGTCGAGGGGACCCGCACCATCGTCTGGGACCTCACGGAGCTGGACGACCCCATCGTGGCGAACGAGTACATCGGGCCCGTAATGGCGTCCGACCACAACCTGTACGTCGTGGGTGACCGGATGTACCAGTCGAACTACGGGAGCGGGCTACGGGTGCTCGACATCACGAACCGCACCAACCCGCACGAGATCGCTTTCTTCGACAGCGCGCCGTACAACGACGATGGCCCGGGCCACAGCGCGACCCAGAGCGGGGCGTGGAGCAACTACCCGTTCTTCGAGGACAACCTCGTGATCTTCACCAGCGTGCGTGAGGGGCTCTTCATCATGCGGGTGTCGCCTCCGCCGATGAGCTGACCGGGGAGGGCGGAGCGCCGTCTCTCTCGAGCTGAACCGAAAACGGCCGGCGCGGGTCCATCCCGCGCCGGCCGTCCGGTCATCTGGGGAGGTTGTATTCGGGGGAAGCGCGGATCAGCCCTGAACTTCGGCGAGCGCTTCCTCGAACCGGGCGCGGACGTTCTCGTCCGTGTTGATGAGCTGGACCATCTGCTGGTACTGATCGACCGAAAGCCCATGGTCCTGGAGCACGGTCTGCATCTCGTTCGTAGCCTCGGCCTGGATCTGATTCTGCTCCTCGGGCGTTGGTGCGGCCTGGGCTCTCGCGTCGGCGTCACTCTGCAGCTCGTTGAGCGCCACGTAGACCTCGGCCATCGTCTCGATGTCCGCGTCGCTCAGCTCCGCGCCTGGTTGCGCGCCGGGCATCTGGCCCGGCTGTTCAGCCGGCTGGCCCTCCATGCCGGGGCCGCCGCCGCCGGGCATCGACTGATCGCCTGGCTGACACGCGAGGAAGAGAGGAAGTGCCAGGAAGAGGGCCGGTGAGACGAACGCTTTCAGCTTCGATGCGCTCATGTGTGCTCCCGTGCTGCTCGTGGAGCACCCCCAGGCCAAGGCTCGGAGCCGCCGGATCGGCTCCACGAAAGGAAAATTGACGCCTTTCCATATGAACCTCGGCGCTCGATGTTCCGTCGGACATCCAGCTCCCCTTCCCGCAGTGCCAACACGGGATCCATACTTGCGCGCCGCGCGGTCCCGACCCTCACTCGCTGTTGAGCACCGTGACCGGGTCGACCCGGCTCGCCCGCCAGCCGGGCACGAGCGCCGCCGCGGCCGCGACGACGAGCAGTAGCGCCGCCACCCCCGCGAACGTCACCGGATCCGACGGCTCGATCTCGTAGAGGGCCGAAGAGAGCGCACCGCTCGACAGGCTGGCCACGGCCAACCCGACCACGAGGCCCGCGACGACCGCGGCCAGGCTCCCACGAAGCGCGGAACCGAGGACCTCCACTCGCGACGCGCCGAGCGCGATCCGGACCCCGAACTCCGCCGAGCGACGGCCAACCCCATAGGCGGTCACGCCGAAGACACCGATCGACGCGAGGAGGAGCGCCAGCGCCCCGAACGCTCCCAGGACGGTCGCGAGGAAACGGGTAGTGGCGGCCGACCGGTCGACGACGCTCGACAGCTCCTCGACACCCGTGATGGGCACGTCGGCGTCGACGGCCCAGACGGCCTCACGAACGTCGGCCGTCCGAGCGAGTGGCTCGTCTCCGCCCCGCATGCGCGCCACGACCCAGAACGACATATTCCACGTCATCTGCGCGTGCGTGAAATACATCTCGGGTCGGGGCTCGATGCCCAGACCTTGCTGACGAACATCGTTCACCACCCCGACGACCTGGTGGGGATCCCCCTCCGTGGACAGCACGCGGAGCTCCTTGCCCACGGCATCCTGGCCGGGCCAGAAGCGGTCGGCGAACGCCTGGTTCACGACTACGGCCGGTAGAGCGTCCGCGCCGTCCGTCTCCGTCAGCGTGCGGCCCCCGAGGAGGGACATGCCGACGGTCTCGAAGTAGCCGGGCCAGACCACCCGGAAGTTGATCGAGGGGATGACCCGTCCCGGCCCCACCTCCTGTCCCTCGATGAAGGTCGGGAAGCTCCAGTTGTTCGTGGTGCCCGGCAGCAGGTGGATCGCCGACGCGGTCTCGACCCCCGGCACCGCACGTACGCGCTCGAGCACCTGAGCGTAGTACTGATGGAACGCCTCACCGTCCGGGTAGCGCCCCTCCGGCGGACTGGGCTGCAGGACGAGCACGCCCGCGCCGTCGAGCCCCGGATCCTCGGAGGTCATGCGGTGGAGCGAGCGCAGCATGAGCCCGGAGCCGACGACGACCACTACCGCGAGCGCGATCTCGGCGCCCACCAGGCTGGTCGTGAGCCTCGAGCGTCGACGCCCGCTGGTCGAGCGACCGGCCCCGCCGAGGGTCGCGGTCGCGTCCACCCGGCTCGCTCGGAGCGCGGGCACGAGGCCGGCCCCGAGGGAGGCCAGCGCGGTGGCGGCGAGGGCGTACCCGAGCACGAGCCCGTCCACGCCGATCTCGTCGAGCCGGGGGAAAGCCGGAGGCGCGAGTCGGACCACCAGGCGCACCAGGCCGAAGGAGAGGAGGATACCCGCCATCCCACCGGCGAGGCCCGCCAGTCCGGTCTCCACGAGGAGCATCCGGGTGACGCGCGCCCGTCCCGCGCCGAGCGCCGCGCGCACCGCGAGGTCGCCCTGTCGGGCTTCGCCGCGGGCGAGGAGGAGGTTGGCCACGTTGGCGCAGGCGATGAGCAGGACGAGCGAGACCGCGCCCAGGGCCACCCACATGACCGGGCCGACCGCGCCCGCCTTCTGGGTACGGAGCGGCGTGACAGCCGCGGTCTCGACCCGCGACGCCTGGATCGTCTGATCCATGCGCGCCTGGATGCCCCGCGCGAAAGCGCGGACCTGCTCGGTCGCCTGCTCCAGGGTCGCCCCTGGCGCGAGGCGGGCCACGCGGTCGTTCACGTGCCAGGTCTCGTCGTCCTCCACGGGCGTGCCGGCGGCAAGGGCCAGCGGGATCCAGACGTCCGGATCACCGCGCACCGGACGGAAGTCGGGCGACATCACTCCGATGACGGTCCGCCGTGGATGGTCGTTGGACGCGAGCTCCACCGTGCGCCCCACCACGTCCGGGTCGGCACCGAACGCTCGGACCCACAGCTCGTGCGAGAGGATGGCCACGGCGTCCGCGCCGGGAACACCCTCCTCGAGCGTGAAGTCTCGGCCGAGCGCCGGGCGCACTCCGAGGGTCCGGAAATGCCCCGGTGAGACCTTCGCACCCTCGATCTGGAGGGGCTCGCCCTCACCGGTCAGCGTGAGGGCCCAGCCGCTGATCCCCGAGACGGTCTCCAGCGCGGGAGCCGCCTCCTGGAGATCGCGCACCATGGCCGTGTTGAAGTTCTGTTCCGGCCAGACCGCTACGAGCCGCTCCGGCTCGTCGTAGGGAAGCGGCTTGAGCAGCACGGCGCTCACGACCGAGAACGTCGCCGTCGCCGTGCCTATGCCGAGCGCGAGCGTGCCCACGACCATCGCTGTGAGCATCGGGGTCCGCGCCAGCGTGCGGACGGCCTGTCCGAGATCCTGCGTCCAGCGATCCATGCCTCCCCTCCTCCCCTTGTAGATCCACCCAGTCAGTCGCTTCCAGCGCTCCACGAGCGCCGCGGCCAGCACGTCCGTGCAGGCACGTATCCATATACGCCCCCGGGACCACCGCCCCGGGGCTCTCTCCAGGCGCCCTCGTAGGAGCTCCTCCATGTCGTGGCCGAACGGTCCACGAATCGTGCGCGGCAACAACAGCAGGAGCGCGCGGTAGCCGCGCATACCCACGCTGCTCGGTTCCTGGTCACCCACGATGCTAGGCGTTACCGAGCAGTTGATTCGCCGCGGCCTCGCGTACCAGATCCCGCAGCCGCCTCGCCTCCGCCCTCGCGACCTCGTGGCCGGCTTCCGTCAGCCGCACGTAGGTGCGCCGAGGATCGGCGTCCTCGGGGGCGGCGCACTCCTCGATCCAACCGCGATCGAGCAGGTCCCGCACACGGCGAAAGAGGTTCGCCGGATACAGGGTCATCCGGTCACCCTCGGCCTCCTCGATGCGGCGAACGATCTCGGTGCCGTAGCTCGGGCCGGCGGTCAGCACCATCAGAATACGGAACTCGAGGGGGTGGATGGGCCCCATGTTCTCTCCTCCAGCGGGCGGGTCGCGCACGCACGCGCCCAAGTCGTCATCTCGACACTATCGATATGACACAATCAGCCCGAGAAGGGTTGCCTCAGAGCGTCGCGAAGAGGTGTGTCCAGTGGCCGTCGACCAGGCCGACGCCGTGCTCCTCGAGCTGGCAGTTCTCGATGTTGGTCCGGTGGCCGGGGCTCCCGAGCCAGGCCTCGAGCACGGAGGATCCCGTCTCGAACCCCCGGGCGATGTTCTCGGCCATCCGGCGGTAGTCGATCTCGGCCGCGCGGAGCCGGTCCGCCGGCGAAGCGCCGTCGGGATTGGTGTGTTCGAAGTAGTCTCGGACGACCATGTCCTGGCTGTGGGCGAGGGCCACGGCCGCCACGTCTCCGTTCCACCGGAGGGCCGAGCATCCGACCGAAGCGCGGTGCTCGTTCATGAGCGACACGAACGCTTCGACCTCACCATCGAGCTCGGGCTCGAGCGGTGAGGTGGCGTCGCATCCTGCCAGAAGGACGGGCAGAAAGACGAGGAGGGTGCGCAGACCGGGGGCCAGGGGGCGCATGCGGGTTCAGCTGGAGGGGAGCGGTGGTGCCGGGACGCCCATCTCTTGAGAAAGAAGCGTGCCGCGTCAGTTCGCGGGGCGTTCGAGGACCGCCCGCACACCCGGGTTGACCGGCTCGCGCTGGAGCGTGAGCGCGTAGAACCGCTGACCACGCCTTCGGTTGAAGATCGCGCCGTAGGTCCCGTGGTGAGATCCCATGTCGCCTATGATTGACACGGATGTCGTGTCGGCATTCCATTGGCGTCATGGTGTCTCGCTCCCCCATCCATTCATCCGTGCGCGATCTGCGACTCGGCGCGGGCTGGTCCCAGTCCGAGCTCGGTGACCGCGTCGGACTGACCCGCCAGAGCCTCTCGGCGATCGAGGCCGGGAAGGCGGTGCCGTCGACCGACGTAGCGCTGAGGCTCGCCCGCACGCTCGGGGTGGCGGTCGAGGAGCTCTTCCGTCTGCGGGACGCCCCGGCTCCCGTCGAGCGTGCGGAGCGGTCGGGGCTCGGAGGCGCGCTACCGGGGCGCGTGCGGCTGGCGACGGTGTCGGGCAGGACATGGGCCTACGGACTCGATCTGGCCGATCCGGGCGGCGCCGACGCGGCCGATGGCATGGGCGAGGTCGGCGCGGACGGCCGCGTGCTCGTGCGCCCGCTCGCGGAGCGCCCCGAGCGACCGGATCTCGTGGTCGCCGGGTGTGACCCGGCGTTCGGTCTCGTCCGCGAGCGACTCCGCCGAGAGCACGGGCTGGAGGTGCTCTGGCTCCGCACCGGCAGCCGGGCCGCGCTCGACGCCCTCGCGCGGGGCGCCGTGCACGTCGCCGGCATCCATCTCCGTGATGCCGAATCCGGGGCGTACAACGGTCCGTGGATCGACCGGGTGGTCCCGTTCGCCGCGACCCGCATCGCTTTCGCCACGTGGGAACAGGCGATCCTCGTGGGCCGGGGCAATCCTCTCGGTATCCGGAGGATCGAGGATCTGGCCCGCCCCGACGTCCGTTTCGTGAACCGGGAGCCGGGCTCGGGGAGCCGTGCGCTCGTGGAGAGCGCTCTCGCGGAGCACGGCCTCGACGCCGGGGCGATCCCGGGCTTTCTGGAGACGTCGGCGGACCGGCATGAGACGGTCGCGCGCGCCATCGCGTCCGGCGTGGCGCAGGCGGGCGTGGCGATCCGGGCCGTGGGGCACGCCCTGGAGCTCGGAGTCGTTCCGCTCGCGACCGAACCGTACGAGCTGGTCGTGCCGGACCATTTCCTGGACCTTCCCGCGGTGGACAGCCTCCTCGGCGTCCTTCGACGTTCCGCGATGCGGGAGCAGGTCGAGGCGTTGACCGGGTACGATGCGGGCTCGATGGGCGTGCCGCTGTGAGGGTGCGGAGCGGACGGAGGGCGCGCCCGTGGGCGGCCACATGCGACGCTGACGGCTACCGGACCGTCGCCTGCGCGCTACTCGTGGCGACCCTCGCGGTTGCGGGGTGCGAGGGAGAGGCGCGGAGCGCGCGCGACGGAGCGCGGGAGTCCGAGACTCCCCTGCTGGTTCTCGCGGCGTCGGACCTGACGATCGCCTTCACGGAGCTGGAGCCGGCCTACGAGCAGGCGTCGGGAAACGAGGTGACCACGGTGTTCGGCTCCTCGGGCAACCTCGCCGCACAGATCCGCAACGGTGCCCCCGCGGATGTCTTCATCTCGGCCAACGAGTCCTTCGTGGACGACCTCGTGTCCGCCGGGCGGATCGATTCGGCGACGCGGGTCGAGGTCGCCGTGGGCCGCCTCGCGCTCGTGGTGCCCCCGGGTCGGGCGGTCGCGGAAGACCCGGGAGCGCTCACGGACCCCGTGTACCGCGTGATCGCGATCGCGAATCCGGAGCATGCGCCGTACGGTGTGGCTGCCCGCTCCGCCCTCCAGGCGACCGGTGCCTGGACCACGCTGGACGACCGGCTGGTCATGGGCGAGAACGTGGTCCAGGCCTACCAATACGTGCGGACGGGCAACGCCGATGCCGGCCTGGTGGCGCTCGGACTGTTGCGATCCGCGGACCTGCCGTACAGACTCGTCGACGCCGACCTGCACGCCCCCATCCTGCAGGTCGGGGGCGTCGTGCGGGCCAGCCCGCATGCGTCTCGTGCGGCGGACTTCCTCGCGTGGGTGACGGGACCCGACGGTCGGGCGATCCTCCAAAGCTACGGCTTCGAGCCGCCCGAGCGATGAGTCCGCTCGCCCTCTCGTTCTGGGTCGCCCTGAATGCCACGGTCCTGGCCACCGTGGTTGGGCTTCCCCTGGCCTGGCTCCTCGCACGGAAGGCCATCCCCGGCAGGGACCTGCTGGCCGTCCTGGTTCTCCTCCCGATGGTCCTGCCTCCCACGGTGCTCGGCTACGGGCTCCTGCTGGTGCTGGGGCAGGGCGGGTTGGTCGGCGGGTGGGCGGAGTCGCTCGGGCTGGGCAGAATCGTGTTCTCGCGGACCGGGGCGATCATCGCGGCCTTCGTGGCGTCGGCTCCCTTCATGATCCGTGCGGCTCAGGCCGGGTTCGAGCAGGTCGACCCGGCGTACGAGGAGGCGGCCCGCACCCTTGGACGGGGTGAGATCGCGATCTGGCTCACGATCACGCTCCCCCTCGCCTGGCGAGCGGTTCTGGCGGGACTCGCGCTCACCTTCGCCCGCGCGGTCGGGGAGTTCGGGGCGACGGTCATGGTCGCCGGCAGCATCCCGGGGCGAACCCGGACCGCGAGCCTCGCCATCTACGATCACGTCCAGGCCGGTCGTATGGACGAGGCGGGCCTGCTGGCGCTGGTCCTCACGGGTGCGGCAGGGGTCGCCCTCCTGGTGCTGACCCGTGTGGGCAGGGGCCCCGGCTGGTGAGCCTCGACGTCTCGCTCCGGGCGCGGTTCCCGGATTTCCGGCTCGACGTGTCGTTCGAGACGTCCGCGACCGGGATCTCCGCCCTGTTCGGCCCGTCGGGCGCGGGTAAGTCGCTCACTCTGCGACATCTGGCCGGGCTCGAGCGCGCCGAGGCCGGTCACGTCCGGCTCGGCTCCCGCACGCTCCTCGACGCGGCGGCCGGCGTGTTCGTGAGGCCGCGGGACAGGCGCATCGGACTCGTCTTCCAGGAGTACGCCCTCTTTCCGCACCTGGACGTGAGAGCGAACGTCGCCTTCGGCCTCCATGACCGTCCGCGCGACGCACGGCGTAGGCGGGTCGACGAGTTGCTCTCCCTCGTGGGCCTGGAGGGATACGGGGAACGGAATACACGAAGTCTCTCGGGTGGCGAGCGGCAGCGGGTGGCCATCGCGCGCGCCCTCGCGCCCGAGCCGGAGCTACTGCTTCTGGACGAGCCTTTCGCGGCGCTGGACTTCCGGGTCCGGGGCGATCTCCGGCGAGCACTCGGCGAGATCCAGAGGCATACCTCCGTACCCATGATCCTCGTGACCCACGCGCTCGAAGACGTCCGGGCTCTTGCGGATACCCTGGTGTTGATGGACCAGGGCAGGGTCGTCACGACGGGCCCGACGGTCTCGGTCCTGGAGGACCCTCCGTCGGCGGACGCGGCGGCGCTCGTCGGCTCAGCGCTCCGCTCCTCATGAGTCCGGGGCGTCGAAAAAACCCTTGGCGTTCCTCCGAGGTGCGCGGTTAGCGTATAAGGAGTCCCGGGAAGCCATCCCGACACCCCACTCCTCCGATTGGAGATCGCTTTGAACCGCATGTCCCGAGTCCTGGCGGCCGGTGCCGTCCTGGCTGCCGTGACCTCTCTCACGGCCGAGCCGGCCTCCTCCCAGAACTGGAAGGAAGCGCCGCTCTACGAGGCCCTGAGCCTCACCGCGGGCTTCATGCCCGATCCGGTATCGCGCTCGCTCCAGGCGGGCGGCAACGACAGCAACCCGATCGACGGCTCCGGATGTGCCGGCTATATCAACGCCGAGCGGCCCGACTACGACCTGAACTACACGGCCGGCAGCTCGTCGCTCTACATCTACGCGCGCTCGGGGAGCGACGTGACGTTGCTGGTCAACGACCCGGCGGGCAACTGGCACTGCAGCGACGACTGGGACGGAACGGATCCGATGGTCCAGTTCGACAACCCCCGGAGCGGGAACTACAACGTCTGGGTGGGCACGTACTCGTCCGGAACCACGCAGCCGGCCACCCTCCACTTCAGCGAGATCACGCCATCGACCGGTGATGCGTCCGGCACGGGCTTCGGACCGGGCATGCCCGACATCTCGGCCCTTCCGGTCTACGAGACGTTCGATCTCTCCGCCGGCTTCACCCCGGACCCGCTCTCGCGCACGCTCCTGGCCGGGGGCAGCGACCCCAATCCCGTTTCCGGCTCCGGATGCACCGGGTATCTCAACCTGGAGGCGCCCGACTTCGATCTGAACTACACGTCCGGGTCGTTTCCGCTCTACATCTACGCCGAGTCGAGCGCCGATCTCACGCTCGTGGTGAACGACGCGAACGGCACGTGGCATTGCAGCGACGACGCCAACGGTACCAACCCGATGATCCACCTGCCGAACCCGCCCAGCGGGAACTACAACATCTGGGTCGGCACCTACTCTTCGGGCTCCCTCCACAGCGCGACGCTCTACCTCTCCGAAGTGTCGCCCTCCTGACCGTTCCGGGCCTGACGGAGGGCAGGCGTGCCGGACTCGGCGCGCCTCCCTCCGTCGCGTCCGGCCGGGCGGCGCGCGGCGGAAGTCAGCGCCGCCGCGTCCCCGACGTCGCGACCGACGCGTCCGGCTCCACGGTGGGGCCGGCCAGGGGCCCGCTGAGCCGGAGCCCGATCTCGAGCGGAGTGCCGTTCGCGCGGAGCCCGTTCAGCACGTCCGACCCGATGCCCGTGCGCCTCAGGGACAGCCCCCCGAGCTCGGAGGCCGGAATCGACAGGCCGAGTGAGAGATCCGTTCCTCCCTCGAGCGCGATCATTCCTGAAAGCATCGCATCGCAAAGCGCCCCCGTGAGCTCGCTCCGCTCGATCTCCAGGAGCGTATCCCGGATCGTGAAGTCCGTCGCCCATTCTTCGAACGGGAGCGACTCCCAGCCATCCGCCGAGAGGAAATCCGCCACCGCGTAGTTGATTCCGGTGCGCGACACGGAACCGTTCCTGAGCGTGAGCGTTCCGGAGCCGTTCAGCCCCTGGCGAGCGGGGAGCAGGGTCCGCTCGGTGGCGCCCTGCAGGTCGATCTCGAAGTCGGCCTCTCCTTCGAAGGTGTCTCCGACCGGGGTCAGGGTGGAGAAGAACGACGCGGCCACGACGTCGCGCAGCGCGAGCTCGAGCGCGAAAGGCTCCGTGTCGGCGGCCCCCACCCCGAGCGTCAGGGCCCCCGCGCCGGTTCCGCCCCACGTCTCGAACGCCGCGTCCCGTACGACGAGCTCGGACGGGGAGAGCTCGACGATCGCCGACAGGTTCTCGAGCGAGAACGGCGAGAGTGACAGGGTGTCCAGATCCAGCGCGACCGAACCCACGACCGGGAGGGCCGTCGGGCGCGACATGCCCCGGTCACGCACGGCGACGCCCGCGCCGAAGCCGCCCACGGTCCGACGTCCGAGGTGCGCGAAGGCGGCCTGCGCGTAGGTCGCGTCGGTGCGGGGCTCCGCCCTCCCGAGAACGGCGCCGAGATCCAGGCTCCCGCCATGGAGGGCGGCTTCCAGGACCGGTGGCCTGTCCGGTCCCGGGCCGGACGGGCGCGGGGGAGCGCTCCAGGGGGTCGCCAACGCGCTCACGATCGTGGCCACCGGGAGCGGAATACGATTCAACCGCCCGGTGGTCTGCAACGGGTCGATCCCCGCCATGACGATCACGTCGCTCCAGAACATGTCGCCGCCCCTGAAGGATGCCGTGCCGTTGGCCACGTAGACGGGCACGTCGATCCGGGCGTGATCGACCCTGAGGCCCGCGACGGTGCCGGTGCCCGTCAGATCCAGCCGCTCAGGAACGTCCAGCGAGCCGGACAGCACCACATCGACCGTCAGGCTACCCGCGAACCGGGCCCATTCCGGCGTCCAACCCAGCCGGTCGAGCACCGCCAGGTCGGGGCGCGCCCACGCCTCGATCCTTACGCGCCGGTCCTCGCCGGCGACCCGCCCGTACAACTCGAACGCGCCGTCTGCGAAGAAGCCGCTCACGGCGTGGAGCAGCAGCGTATCCGGCGCGAACTCCAACGTTCCGGTGACGGCTTCGGCGACGGGCTCATTTCCGCGCACGACATCCACGCCGAGGAGGGCGATTTCGCCCCGCAGTACCGGGCTCGAAGTGCTCGGCCCGGGGGCGGCGAGATGAGCGTCGAGGGCGACCGTCCCAGTGATCCGCGTATCCGGCGAGCTCGGGGCCCGGCCCATCCACGTCGCGAGCGTGGCTGCGGGCAGCTCATCGTGCGTGAGTCGGAGGTCGAGCGAGGGCTCGGCTCCTCGGGTGTCGGAGATCCGGCCGCCGACGGACAGAAACTGGCCGGCGTGCGACAGCACACCTTCCTCGATCTCTATGCGGTCGAAGACCTCGTCCCCGTACAGGATGCCGCTGGCGCTCGGACCCGCCGCGTGCAGCGCGGGGCGCCCCGGATCACTGAAGAGCACGCGCATCGAGTCCGACGTGGCCTCCACCGCCATCCGCCACCCCTCGGGTCCGCCGCGGTCCAGGTCGGCATCGAGGCTCGCTCCGGTGAGCGTGAGGGCACGAGATTCGGGCGCGTCCGCGTAGGTCACGGTGGCACCCTCGAGACGGATCCGGCGGAGCGCGATGCCCAGGGCGCCTTGCGCTTGCTCCCCGACGTCGCGACGTCGCGGTATCAGGTCGCCGAAGTTCGACACACCCTGCTCGTCGATGGCCAGGTGGACTCTCGGTCCCTCGGCCCGGAGCCCGCTCACGCGAAGGCGGCCGACGATGAGCGGGAGGATCGCGAGCTCCATCCAGACGTCGTCGGCCTCGAGCACGGGCGGTCCCTCGAAGGCCTCCAGGTTGTCGACACGCACGTCCGAGATCCTGGCTCCCGGCCGGGGCAGGAGGACGAGCGAAGCTTCGCCGATAGACACGCTCCGATTCAGCGCGGCCGACGCGCGCGGCACCAGCCTACCCGCGAGCTCATCGGCGTCGACCAACACCTCGAGGGCGATGGCGACCGCCGAGAACGCCAGAACCGCGCCGAGCGCGAGCGCGGCCGCGGTTCGGCCGAGGATCCGGATGGCACGCCTGTCCATGATGTTCCTCCTGGTTCTCGAAGCGGGTCCGGCAGCCCGGGAAGCGGTTTGGTGAGACCGTCGGGCGCCCCGGGAAGCGGTGCCTGCGCTCAGCCCTCGTCGCAAGGAAGGTGCCACCCTGCGCGTCCCGCCACCCCACGGCGTGGTCGTGTGTGTTGACATCAAATGTGATAACACATATAATCGGCTCATGGTGACGAATCTGCAGGAAGAGCTACGCCAGAAGCGTCCGTTCGCGAGCACGGAACAGGAGGCGTTCCTGAGCCTCGGGCGGACATGGGCCGTGTTGGAGCACGCCTTCTCGGAGGCTCTCAAGCCGCATGGGATTACGCCGACGCAGTACAACGCGCTTCGCATTCTTAGGGGGACCGGCCCGGGAGGGCTGAGCAGGGCCGACGTCATCGATCGCATGGTGTCGAGAGTTCCCGACGCGACTCGGCTTCTGGATCGCCTCGAGGCCATGGGTCTGAGCGTTCGGGCGCGTGATCCCGAGGACCGCCGGTACGTGCGGACGAGCATCACGAAGCAGGGGATGGCCCTTCTCGCGGAGCTCGACGACCCGGTCCAGGAGCTCCACGAGCGGCACCTGGGCGCGCTCGACGAGACAGAGCTCGAGATCCTCATCGGCCTCCTGGCACGCATTCGCTCGGCGATATGAGCGGGATCCTCGCATACTCCAAGGAGTCGCATACCATGAGCACGACGACGAGCCATCATCGTTCCGGCGCGCACGACCTCGCGCTTCTAGTCCTTCGCGTCGCCCTCGGCGCGATCTTCATCGCTCACGGAGGCCAGAAGCTCTTCTGGTTCGGCATCGCGGGCACGACCGAAGCGTTCGTGGGCATGGGTGTCTTCCTCCCCCAGCTCACCGCACCGGCGGTCGCGATCGTAGAGCTCTTCGGCGGCCTCGCGCTGGTGGCCGGCCTGTTCACCCGCCTGGCCGCTGCGAGCATCGCCGTCGTCATGCTCGGAGCCATGGTCATGGTCCATCTGCCGGCCGGCTTCTTCCTGCCCAACGGCATCGAGTTCGTGCTGATGAACTTCGCTGCCGCGGTGGCGCTCGCCCTCCTCGGCGCAGGAGCCTACTCCGTCGATGGTCAGCGTGCCGCGGCACGCCAGGAAGACCGGTCGGCCACAACTACAAAGGCGCCCACGGGAGCGCAGCCGGAAGCAGGAGCGGCGCCGGAGTCCGACGCGCCGTGAGCACGGCTGACGCACTCGGCCGCGCGGGCTCGCCCGACCCGAGCCGCGGCCCGACCGAGACCCCATCCGGCATCGCGCCCGGCGGATACCGCCTCCCCGGGGCCGCCCGGGTGGGCGCAGTCCGCCTGTTGGTCGGCGACCTCGACCGCTCCCTCGACTGGTATACCGGCGTGCTCAGCTTCGACGTCCTGGAGCGCGCGGAGCGCCGGAGTGCGCGCGGGCACGAGGACGTCGACGGTCGCTGGGCCGCTCTGGGCCCGTCGGCCGGCCCCGTGCTCGTAGAGCTGTACGAGCGCCCCGGCGCCCACCCGGTCTCGCGTCGCGGGAGGCTCGGTCTCTTCCATTTCGCCGTGCTGCTCCCGGATCGCGCCGCGCTCGGACGGTTCGTCCGGCACGCGGAGGGCATGCGAGAGCCGGTCGGGGCCTCGGACCACCGGGTGAGCGAGGCCGTCTACCTGCACGACCCGGACGGCCTCGGAGTGGAGGTCTATGCGGACCGCCCGCGCGATACCTGGCGTCATCGCGGCCGCGAGGTCGAGATGACGACCGAGCCGCTCGACCTTCCTGATCTGCTGGCCGCCGCCGGAGGCGAGCCGTGGGCAGGCATGCCGGAGGGCACGACGATCGGACACGTACACCTGCACGTCGGCGCCCTCGACGAGGCCGAGCGGTTCTACCACGAAGGACTCGGCCTCGACAAGATGGTGTGGAGCTACCCGGGGGCCCTCTTCCTCGCGGCCGGCGGATACCACCACCACCTGGGCGTCAACACGTGGGCCGCCGGCGCGGCGGCACCCTCGGACGACGATGCGCGCCTGCTGGAGTGGGAGCTCGTGGTGCCGACCGAAACCGACGCCACGAGCGCGCTCCACGCGGTGGGCGCCGACCCGGCAGAGAGCGGGCTGGCGCGCGATCTCTGGGGGACGGCCGTGCGCGTTCGGACCCCGGCGTGATATCATCCGCCATCGATCCACGCCCGACCCGAGCCCATCATGAAGACCTACCGCACGCTCCGCCCCGTCGAAGGTGAATACGCGCCATTCTACGCAGGGTACATCGCGAACGTCCCGGACGGGGACATCGTCGCGACGCTCGCCCACACCGCCGACGGCGCCAGCGAGCTTCTCGGCGGCGTCTCCGAGGAGGTCGCCGAGCTGGCCTATGCCCCCGGCAAGTGGACCCTGAAGGAAGTCGTTCAGCACTGCGCGGACGCGGAGCGGATCTTCGCCTACCGCGCGCTTCGGATCGGGCGCGCGGACACGACCGATCTGGCCGGGTGGGACGAGCAGGCCTACATGGAGCCCGCCCGTGCCAACGAGCGGACGCTGCTTTCGCTCACCGACGAGCTCAGGTCGACGCGCGAGGCGACGCTCAGCCTGCTCGAGGGTCTCCCCGAAGACGCATGGCCGCGTCGCGGCCGCGCCAACGGAATGGAGGTGACCGTGCGGGGCATCGCCTGGATCACTGCGGGACACCTCCTCCACCACCTCGGCATCGTCCGGGAGCGCTACCTGGGGATGTAGCAGGTCGCTGAAACAGGGGAGCACCCCGGACCCGTGCTGCGCACGGGTGCCCCGGGAGCGCCACGGCCCCGAGCCGTAGGCGGAGCGACGACCGCATAGCCATAGCTACGCGGAGGAGCTCCAACGACCGGAACGGGGCCGTGCCGCCCCAACCCTTCAGCATGTAAGATCATATCATTCCGCTTGGTGGGCGCATGGGGGTTTCGCCGGTGATGCGGCGTCACTCCTCGCTCGCCGTAGCGCTGCTATGGCTCGTCGTCGTTCCTTGCCTGACCAGCGAAAGCGCGGGGCACCCGCGCCGTAGGCGTGGGTCGCGCGGGGTGCTCCCCCGTTTCAGCGACCTGCCGGGCTGATCCCTCTCGGGTGGGTTTCCGGTCCTTCCTCGTGATGATCTCACCGAGGAGGACTCTGGAAGATGCCGTGTCCGTTCGCCCCACTCGCGCGCTTCGCGTCGATCGCCCCCCGAGACCCGACTCGTCGGGTCGGGGCCGGGTCGCGTCGCCTCCCTCCGGCCCGGCATGCGGGCGTCCGCCAGGGCACGGCGCGCTTCGACGGCATCGACCGATTCGCGGTCGGGCTGCTCACCGCCGGCCTCGTGGTGCTCGCGGTCGGCACCTGGCTCGAGCCTCCCTCGTCCGTCGTCGAGGCTGTCCGGCTGCACTACCCCGACTGGGCGCCGGGACTCGTCACGGACGGCATTCTTCTGCTCGTCGTCAACTCGATCCTGCGTAGGCACGACCGGAAGCGTACCCTCGCGCAGATCGGGAGCCTCTCGCGCGAGTTCGCGCTGGATGCCGTCCGGCGGGCCCGAAGCGACGGGTGGCTGAGCGACGGGGCGATGCGTGGCCTCGATCTCTCCCGGGCGGCGCTCGGTAGCGTGGATCTGTCCGGGAGTGACATGAGGGACGTCGACCTGTCGTTCTCGGACCTCACGGGGGCGTCTCTCGCCTACGCCGACCTGCGTGGCATCGACCTGACCGGCACGGACCTCTCCGGCGCCGATCTGCGCTGGAGCGACCTGACGGGTGCGAGGCTGTCGTGGGCCGATCTCAGGGGCGCGCTGCTCGACGGGACCCGCCTGGAACGCGTGGACGCCCGCTTCGCTTCGGTGGATGCTCGGCAGTCCGGCCTGCCCGGCTTGGGGGAGGCGGTCGAGGACGGGTTCCTCAGCGCCGGCGAGGTCATGGAAGTGAGGGCCACCCTCCAGCTCCTGGCCGAAGCCGGTTCTGGGCCCGTGGAGAGGTTCTACGAGTGGCTCTTCCGCGAGGTGCCCGACGTCCGGCCGATGTTCCAGGGTGAGCCCGGGCCGCAGGCCAGGAAGTTCCTGCAGAGCCTGAAGGTCATCGTCGCGGCTCTGGACGCGCCGCAGCAGCATGTTCCCGTGCTTCAGAGGCTGGGAGAGCGTCACCGCCAGTACGGCGTGCGGCCCGAGCACTACCCGGTCGTTGCGCGCGGGCTCCTGCTTGCGATCGAGGAGGCGCTCGGTCCCGCGCTGACTCCGGCGGCCAGATCCGCTTGGACGAGGGCGTTGGATCTGGTCGGGGAAGTGATGACCGGAGGGGGGATCCGGACGCCGTCCTGATCGTTATCCTTCAGGGTGATCAACCCGAACCGGAGTCCACGTCTTGACGTCCGAATCCGCGAGTCCGTCCTCCGAGTCCAATCCGCTCCTCGCCGAGTTCGAGCTGCCGCTCGGATACCCCCCCTTCGATCTCATCGAGCCAAGGCATTTCGGCCCGGCGTTCGATGTCGGTATGGAGGAGCAGCGTGCCGAGGTCACGGCGATCGCGGCCGATACCCGCGCCCCCACGTTCGAGAACACGCTCGAAGCCCTCGAACGGACCGGACGGACCCTCCAACGGGTGAAGCTGGTCTTCTTCAACCTCGTGGGCGCGCACACGAACGACGCGCTCGAGGCGCTCCGCACCGAGCTGTCGCCGAAGCTCGCGGCGCACAGCGACGCGATCCTGCTGGACGCCGACCTCTTCCGACGCATCGACACCCTGCACCGGAAGCTCGACGAGCTGGGACTCGACGCGGAGGCGCGCCGGCTGGTCGAGCGGTATCACGAGATCTTCGTGCGGGCCGGGGCTCGACTCGACGAGGACGCCAAGACGCTCCTCAAGGCGCTGAACGCGGAGCTCGCGGAGCTTTCGACCCGGTTCAGTCAGAACGTCCTCCACGAGGTGAACGACTCGGCGATCGTCGTCGACGACCGTGAGGAGTTGCGGGGCCTGACCGCCGGCGAGATCGCCACGGCGCGTCGGGCCGCCGAGGAGCGCGGAATGGAGGGGCAGTGGGTGCTTCCGCTCCAGAACACGAGCGGCCAGCCGGTGCTGGCCTCGCTCGAGGACCGCGCGCTGCGCCGGCGGATCCTCGAAACGTCGCTGACGCGTGGAAGCCGTGGCGGCGCCTACGACAACCGGGAGATCGTGAGCCGGGTCACGCGCCTGCGAGCCGAGCGTGCCCATCTGCTGGGGTACGAGCACCACGCCGCCTACGTCCTCGAGGACCAGACCGCCCGCACGGCCGAGGCGGTCAATGAGCGGCTCGTCGAGCTCGTCCCGCCCGCCGTACGCAACGCGCATCGCGAGGCGGAGGCGCTCCAGGAGCTGATCGACGCGGAAGGAGACGGGTTCGGCCTGGAGGCGTGGGACTGGGCGTTCTACGCGGAGAAGCGACGGAGCTCCCTCCACGACATCGATCAGAACGCGCTCCGGGCGTACTTCGAGCTGGACGCGGTGCTCGAACGCGGGCTCTTCCACGCGGCGCGGGTGCTCTTCGGCCTCGACATGGAGGAGCGGACGGATCTTCCGACCTACCATCCCGACGTTCGCGTCTGGAACGTGCGGTCCGAGAACGGCGAGGTCATCGCGCTGTTCCTGGCGGATCTGTATGCTCGCCCCTCCAAGCGCGGCGGCGCCTGGATGAACTCCTACGTCAGGCAGAGCGACCTTCTCGGTGACCGGCCGGTCATCTCGAACCACCAGAACGTCACCAAGCCGGCGGAAGGCGAGCCGACGCTGCTGACGCTCGACGAGGTGAACACGCTGTTCCACGAGTTCGGGCACGGACTGCACGGAATCCTGTCCGACGTCCGTTACCCGCTGTTCTCCGGCACGTCGGTGCCCCGGGACTTCGTGGAGTTTCCGTCCCAGTTCAACGAGGTATGGGCGCTTTGGCCGGACATCCTCGCGAACTATGCTGTGCACCACGAGACGGGAGCGCCGATGCCGCCCGAGGTCGCGGACAAGGTGCGCGAGATGCGGCGGTTCAACCAGGGATACGCCACGACCGAATACCTCGCGGCGTGCGTCGTCGATCAGGCCCTCCACCAGCTCTCGCCCGATGAGGTGCCCTCGGCCGACGAGCTGCTGGCGTTCGAGGCTCGTGTGCTGTCGGACGCTGGCTTCGACATCGACGCGGTGCCGCCTCGTTACAGGATCCCGTACTTCTCGCACATCATGGGCGGGTATGCTGCCGGATACTACGCCTACATCTGGGCCGAAGTGCTCGACGCCGACGCGGTGGCGTGGTTCGAAGAGCGGGGCGGTCCCCGGCGGGAGACCGGCGAGCACCTCAGGAAGACCGTGCTCTCGAAGGGAGGCAGCGTGGACGCGACCGAGATGTACCGGGCGTTCCGCGGCCGTGACGCCGACGTGGCGCCGCTTCTGCGGCGGCGGGGCCTCGCGCGCCGTTGATCGATGTACAGGTCCTGTATGTTCTGCAACGGGGCGCTCGGGGAAAACGAGGTCCTCGAGTCGTTCCCGGTCGGGAGGCGACTGGCCTTCGACGCGGAGCGCGGTCGCCTCTGGGTCGTCTGCCGGCGTTGTGAGCGCTGGAACCTCTCGCCGCTCGAGGAGCGGTGGGAGGCCGTCGAGACGTGCGAGCGCCTCTACCGGGATACCCGGGTGCGGGTGTCGACCGACCAGATCGGGCTGGCGCGGCTCCGTGAAGGACTCGAGCTCGTGCGCATCGGTGAGCCGCTCCGGGGCGAGTTCGCGGCCTGGCGCTACGGAGACCAGTTCGGCCGCCGCCGGAAGAAAGCACTCCTCTATGGAGCAGGCGGAGCGGTCGTGATGGGCGGGTTCGTGGTGGGCGGTGCCGCCGCCGGCGTGATCGGCACGGCGGTTCTCGGACAGACGGGTAACCTCTGGAACCTGTGGCTCAACGGCCGCACGCTCGTGAAGCTGAGGCCGAACGACGGCCGGGTGATTCGCCTGAAACGCATGGATCTCCTCGGTACGCGGTTGCGGCCCGACCCGGACGTATCGAGCGCGTTCACGCTCGAGGCCCGGAAGGGGAAGCGGCGGGAGTCGTTCGAGGGAGACGAGGCCCGCCGCCTGGCCGGCCAGATCGTACCGGCGATCAACCGCGGCGGCGCGAAGCGCGACGTCGTCCAATCGGCGGTGTCCGAGATCGAGCGGATCGGCCACCCGGAGGCGTTCATGGCCGACGTCGTGCGGGGTGACCGGTTCGCGGACAAGAAGGGTGTGCCCGGCTACATCAACAAGATGCCGAGGGAGCTCAAGCTCGCCGTAGAGATGGCGCTGCACGAAGAGCAGGAGCGCAGAGCTCTCGAAGGAGAGCTCTGGCTGCTCGAGCGGGCATGGGAGGAGGCCGAGGAGATCGCCGAGATCGCGGATTCACTGCTGCTCCCCGATGGAGCCGAGGACTTCATCGAGGAGCAGCGGAGGGCCACCCCCGAGACCGAGCAGGACGACGCCTGAGCCTCGGGGGTGGCGCGGCGCTACTGCATCGTCGTGCCCCGGAGCCGGGTCGCGAGCGCGTCACGGTCGAGCGCGACGCCCCTCAGGTAGACCTCGGCGATGCGGCGGGTGTTGGTGATGTCGTCGAGCGGGTTGGCGTCGAGCACCACGAAGTCGGCCACGTTACCGGTGTCGAACGTGCCCGCGTTCAACCCGAAGAGCGCGGCGGAGTTGCCGGTGGCCGCGGTGATGACCTCGGCGGGGGTCATGCCCGCGCGTACCATGTCCTCGAGCTCCAGGTGGGCGGCCCAGGGCGAGCTCCCGTCCGTCCCGAAGGCGATGTGCGCTCCGGCCTCGTTGAGGCGTGAGAGATTCTCGGCCTGGATCGCGAACGCCTCCTGCTGGGCCCGGAGCTGGGTCTCGGAGGGCTGGTTCGGCCGGGTCTCCTCCGCGGGAGCGGTCGTGATCCAGGAGAGGTCCGAGGGCATGCCCGGGCTGGGCAGGTTCGGGATCAGGGCCACGTCCCCGCGCTCCTCCCAGAGCTGAAGCAGCTCGTCGTCGAGGACCTGGTCGCGGATGCCGTGGGCGAACATGTCGACGCCCGCCCGGAGCAGGCCCTTGGCGTCTTCGAGCCGGAAGATGTGCGCCGCGACCTGAAGGTCGTTCTGGTGCGCCTCGTCGATCACGGCGGTGTAGAGCGGCTCGGAAAGGCGCTCGTACTGACCCCCGCGGTCGTCGACCCATATCTTGACGAGATCGACGTCCGCCTCGGCCAGCTCGGCGACGGCGCCGCGGGCCCCCTCCACCGTGGTGACCCAGTGCGGCACCTCGGAGCGGCCGGGCTCCGGGGCGGTGATGCCGCGGCCCGCGACGAGCGAGCGCGCCCCGTCGACGATCGGCTGGTCGCGGAGCTCGAACGGCACCGTGCCCTCGTCCAGCCCCATGCTGACCACCGTCCCCTGCCCGTAGTACGCCATGTGCCGAAGCTGGTCCTCCCGTTCGGCCCGGTCGAGGGAGAGGTGGATGTGCGCGTTCACCAGCGCCGGAATGACGGTCTTGCCGGTGAGGTCGACCCGCGTGCCGCCGGCCGGAACGGTCACGCTCGCCGCCGGGCCCACCACCGTGAAGTGGCCGTTCTCGACGACGAAGACGGCGTTCTCGATCGGGGCGCTCCCGTCGCCGGGAATGACGCGGGCGCCCTCGTAGATGACGACGTCCGACGTGCCCTCGGCGTCGGAGGCGGCATCGGTGTCCGAGCCACCGCAGGCCACTGCACCCGCGAGGAGGAGGACCGTGGCCGCCTGGCGGGCACGGGAGAAGGCCAAGAGGGCCAGGGACGATCTTGGGGCTGTCGGAAGCATCGGATGCTCGCGGTTGGAGTTTCGCTCAGCGTGAACGCGTAGCACGCGCGGGAACCGCCGGCAAGGGCGAGCGCCGCGGAGCCTCGCCGGCTCAGTCCCGCAGGAAGTACTCCACCGTCGCCACGATCCTCACCGTCTTCTCGATGCGGTTCTCCTGGCTGATGCCGGGTGCCGGATCACGCGGCAGGATCTCGAACACGCCCTGGTTCGCGCGCCGGATGCCGCCTAGGTCGCTCTCGGAATCGCGCGCGAACTCGATGGCCGCCTCCCGGGCGCGCGCCGTCGCTTCGGCGATCATCTCTGGCTTCACGTCGTTGAGTCCGCGGAAGATGTACGTGGGGCCGCCCGGTCCCCACTCCTGGCCCGAAACCAGAACCACGCCCGAGCCCACGAGGCGGCCGATGTCCTGGCTGGCGGACTGGACCCGCGGGGGATCCTCCGAGCGCACGACCACGGTCTGTGTGACCGAGAACCGGTTCTCCACGGGCCCTTGCTGGTAGGGGTTCGCCGAGGCGTCGGTCACGCGTAGGCCCTGCACCTGCACCAGATCCGCGGAGATCTCATGACTCTCCAGGAACTCGAGGGTCAGCTCGAGATTCCGGGCCACGCTCCGCTGGACGGCCGCCAGGTCGTTGCCGCCGGCGGAGAACTGGAGCGTCCAGACGGCGAGGTCCGCCTCGACCTCCCGCTCGGCCACCCCCTTCACGGTCACGAAGCGGTCGCCGAGCCGCGCTTCGGCGACGCCCTTGCCGGCCATCAGTCCGCCGAGGGCCAGGCCGGTAGCAATCAGGGCGGCGGGAATCCAGAAGCGGGCGGTGTCGGGCATGATGTCTCGAGCGGAGCGGGTGGAGCCGTACGTGATGGACACCGCACGATACACCGCAGCGCTCGCGGGTGCTCCCGCGTCGCTGTAGGCTACCTGCGTATCCCCTCGGATTCCCTCAGACGCACCGAGCCGTCCAGCCATGCTCCGACTCCCATCGATCCGGACCTCCCCTGCCGTCGCGGCACTCTTCTGCCTGCTCTCGGCCTCACCGGCCGTAACGGCCCCGGCCGCCGCCCAGGAGCCCACCACCCGCGAGATGAACCTCCTCGGCTGGCAGGAGTTCGCCGAGTTGGTGCCGGGGCGCATCGAAACCGTGCTGGTGCCGACCGGCACCCTCGAAGCGCACGGCGTCGCGCCGAACGGCTCCGACAACCTGGCCCCGGAAGCGATGGCGCGGGCGCTCGCCCCGCGCCTGAACGCCCTGGTCGCGCCGACGTTGAACTACGGGGTGACGGGCGATCTCGACGCCTTCCCCGGCACCTTCCGCATCGGTGAGGAGGCCTACGAGGCCTTCATGGAGGACCTGCTGACCGGGCTCGCCGGGAACGGCTTCCTCAACATCATCGTGCTCAACGGGCACGGGGGACCGCAGACGGCCATCCTGAGCCGCGTGGCCGGCAGGGTCGGCCGGGAGCATCGGGTGCGCACGCTCGTGACCAACTGGTGGGCGCTCACGAGCGACATCACCTTCGAGGTGTTCGGAGAGGATGGCGGACACGCCGGGAACAACGAGACGGCGTACATGCAGGCGGTCACGCCGGACCACGTCCATCCGGAGCGCTACGACCGGGACATGGCGTCGGCCGGAATCGCGGGCGCCACCCCCTACCCGTTCCCCTCGTCGATCATCCTGTACCAGGCGGGGCAGGGGTACCCGACGTTCGATGCGGAGCAGGCGGGGACCTACTTCGAGCGCGTGAACGAGCGGATGGGTGACGTGATCGAGGAGACCATCCGACGGTGGGACCTGGCGGGACTGTTCCGGTAGCGGGCGGAACCGGCCCGCCCTATCCCCCCAGCGCCGCCTGGAACACGCGGTCGAGCTCGTTCAGCCTGGCCGTCTCGTCCCTCAGCTCCAGGAGCCGCTGATGCCAGGCCGGGTCGACGCTGATCGTCTGGGCAAGGCGGAACGACGTCTCCTGGTCGGGTCGGAGCTCCGGCAGCTGCTCCGGCCGCTCGGCGAGCGACGCTACCACGGCGTGGAAGAGGTGGATCGACTCCTGGCGGCGGGCGGCGAGAAGCTCGTCGGGGAGGGGGTCGATGTCCCGGTAGGGGCTCACCAACGCCTCGTAGTAGAGGCTCTTGGACTCGATGCCGTCGACGATGCCGAAGCGCTCGATCCCGCGCACGCCGATCAACGAGCGTCCGTCCTCCAGGAGCTGGTGCTCGCGGATCTCGGCGACGCATCCGACGCGCCCTTCTTCGAAGAGGAACGGGCCCTGTTGGTCCCAGTCGTGATACACGAGACCGAAACGCCGATCGGACGCGAGGCAGTCGGCGACCATCTCGCGGTAGCGGGGCTCGAAGACGTGGAGTGGCATCGAGGCCCCCGGCAGCAGCACCACCGGGAGCGGGAAGAGCGGCAGCCGGTAACGGCGCTCGGGCTCGAAGGCGGAGTCCGGGTCGGAGAAGCTCACGTGCTCGGCCCGCTGTCGGACACGCCATCGCCCGCCACCCGCGTGACGCCCGGGAGCCCGAGCACGAAGTCCGCGCCGAACGCCGCGGACGGGGTGTGGATCCCCGGAGGCCGTCGGACGTCGCCCCCGAGCACGCGCTGCACGGCGGTGACCGCGGCGGTGGCCGTGAGCGCGTAGGCGTTCGGAGTGACGAGCTCGACCGCGGCCGAGTCGCCCCGGTCGTTGCGGACCTCGGCGCGCACCCGAGCGTGACCCGACGCGAGCTCCTTGCTTCCCGGGCCTGTCACGAGCCGGTCCACCAGGCGCTCCGCCATGCGCCGGAGCGGCCCCGCGCGTAGGAGCAGTCCGAACCCCCGCCCCAGCCGGGTCAGCCCGGGAGGAAGGGTCGCGTAGACCGTGATGTTCGGGATTCCCGTGGACCGGTACGCGGTGCTCACGTCGCCCCACGGGATCGACGTGCCACGCCGCGGCCGGTCCGTGAACGCGATCGTCCGGCGTTCGGATCCGATGGGGACGGGCACGATCCGGCCGTTCCGCCTGACGGCGCCCCGCTGACCGAGCCGCTCGAGCGTCGTGCGGGTCGTTCCGCGGCTCGCTCCGCCGCTCACGCTCAACGCGAGGTCGAGCTCGGTGGCGTCGTCCACCATCTCGGCGGCCAGCGCCGCCGCGCAGTCCGTGGGAACGACGTCGAAGCCGACGGCCGGCACGACGTGGACGCCGGCGTCCCGGGCTTCGTCCGCTCGATCCTGCATGGCCTCGAGGACATCGATCTCCCCCGTGATGTCCAGGTAGTGGCATCGCGCGGCGAGGCATGCCTCGAGCACCGGACGCCACGTCGCGGAGAAGGGCCCGGCGGCGTTGAGCACCAGCCCCACGTCTCGGAGCGCCGCAGTAAGCGCGGCGGGCTGGTCGAGCCCGAAGGCCGCCCACTCCAGGCCGTGCTCCTCGGCGAGCGCCTGTGTTTTCGCACGGTCCCGTCCGGCGACCACCGGACGCAGACCGAGATCCGCCGCACGTTCGACGATGAGCCGGCCGGTATATCCGTACGCCCCGTACAGCAGCCAACGGCCGGCCGGCGGTCCGGTCGGACGAGCGGTCTCGCTCACGGGTCGCCGTCCGAGAGCTCCGACCACCGCTCGAAGGCGCGCTCGATCTCCTGCTCGAGCTCCTGCGCCCGTTGCGTCACCTCCGCGACCCGATCGGGGTCGCCCTTGTAGAAGTCCGGGGCAGCGAGGGCTTCATGGGCTTCGGCCAGCTGGGCCTCGAGCGTCTCGATCCTGGCCGGGAGGCGCTCGAGCTCGCGCTGATCGTTGTAGGTGAGCTTACGCCGGCGGGTCGCGGTGGCGCTCTCGGTCGAGTGCCCGCTCCGTCCGCCATCGGCACGACCGCTCCTGGCCCGCTCGCTCCCGGCCGCCTCCGCGGCGTTCCGGTCCGCCACCCGCTTCCAGTCGGAGTAGCCGCCCGCGTACTCCTTCACCCGGCCATCGCCTTCGAAGACGAGCGCGTGGGTGCACAGGTTGTCGAGGAACGCCCGGTCGTGGCTCACGGTGAGCACCGTGCCCGCGAACGCGACCAGCCGGCTCTCCAGGAGCTCGAGCGTCTCGGTGTCGAGGTCGTTGGTGGGCTCGTCGAGCACGAGCACGTTGGCGGGTCGGGTGAACAGCCGGGCCAGGAGAAGTCGGTTCCGCTCGCCTCCCGACAGGGAGCGCACCGGCTGCCGGGCGCGTTCCGAGGTGAAGAGGAAGTCCTGCAGGTAGCTCATGATGTGGCGGCGCTCGCCGTCGATCTCCACGTGGTCGCTCCCGAAGCCGACGGCCTCGGCCACGGTCTCCGCCTCGTCGAGCTGCTCCCGGTGCTGGTCGAAGTACCGGACCTCGAGCGCGGTGCCGTGCTCGACCGTCCCGGCGTCGGGCTCGAGCCGACCGAGCAGGAGCTGGATGAGCGTGGTCTTGCCGGCGCCGTTCGGGCCGATGATCCCGATCTTGTCGCCTCGGGTGATGGTGGTCGAGAAATCACGGATGAGCGGCTCGGCCGTGCCCTCGTCTCCGGCCTCGGCTGCCCCGTATCCGAAGGAGACCCCCTTGGCGACGATGACCCGCGTGCCGGACCGCTGCGCCTCCTGGATGTTCAAGCGCACCTCTCCGATCCGCTCGCGACGCGCCGAGCGCTCCTTGCGCATGGCCTGGAGGGCGCGGACGCGGCCCTCGTTCCGGGTGCGTCGTGCCTTGATTCCCCGTCGGATCCACGCCTCCTCCTCCGACAGCTTGCGGTCGAACTCGGCCCACCGCTTCTCCTCGGCGCGGAGCAGCTCCTCCTTCCGCTCCAGATACGTATGATATCCGCAGCTCCACGAGGTCAGCTTCCCGCGATCGAGCTCCACGATGCGCGTCGCGAGCGCCTGGAGGAACGTGCGGTCGTGCGTGACGAAGAGCAGACTGCCGTCGAAGCGCCTGAGGAAGCCCTCGAGCCACTCGATGCTCTCGAGGTCGAGATGGTTCGTCGGCTCGTCGAGGAGGAGAACGTCCGGCTCGGCCGCGAGCGCACGACCGAGGAGCGCCCGCCGCTTCTGGCCACCGGAGAGCGACCTGAAGGGAGCCGTGCCGTCGAGCTCCATCAGCGACACCTGGCGCTGGACGTCGTGGTGGCCGGTCCCCCGCTGGCCCCGGAGGTGACCCGGAACACCGGACGCGATCACGTCTTCCACCGTGTCCGGGAGGTCGTCGGGGACATCCTGCGGGAGGAGCGCAATCCGCGCGCCGGACTCGAGCGCGATCGTGCCGTCGTCCGGCGCGACGTGGCCCGAAAGGATCTTGAGGAGCGTGGACTTTCCCTCGCCGTTCCGACCGACCAGTCCGATACGCTCGCCCCGCTCGATCTGGAGCGTGGCGTCGTCCAACAACGGACGGCCGCCGAAGGCGACGGTGAGGTTCTGTGCGCTGACCAGGGCCACGGTACGGGAGCTCGATCGGAGGAATGTGGGGACGGGAATCTAGCAGGTGCGTTCCGGCCTGTGAGTGGGTTGGCAAGCTTGTTGCACCTCCCATGAACAGACAGTCACAAGGCCACGCGCGAGGGCGGTGGCCACAGATCCCGGGGGGGAACCATGTGGAAGAAAGACGAAGAGCCGTCCACGCAGCCGTCCAGCGAGAGCCGCACGCCGAGCATCACGGCACAGCGGTCGTCATCGACAGGCGGTGGCCGCGCGACGATCGGCCCGTCGATCAGCATCAAGGGCGACGTGACCGGGAGCGAGGACCTGCTCATCCAGGGGCAGGTGGACGGGTCCGTCTCGCTCGGGAAGCATGCGGTGGGCGTGGGTAGCGAAGGGCGCGTGAAGGCCAACATCGTCGGCCGGGTGATCACGATCGAGGGCCGAGTCGAAGGCGATCTCACCGCCGAGGAGCAGATCATCCTGCGGGGCTCGGCGCAGGTCCACGGCGACATCAAGGCGCCGCGAGTGGTGCTCGAGGACGGAGCGACCTTCCGGGGGCTGGTGGACATGGGCACGACGTCGACGAAGGCGTCGGCGTCCGATAGCCGGTCGGAGGCGAAGGGCGGTTCCGAGAAGGCGTCCGGGTCGGCCTCGAGCGCCGGATCCACGTCGTCGTCTGGCTCGTCCTCGGGCGGCTCGTCTTCCGGCTCTTCCTCTTCGGGCGGGTCCTCTGGCTCGAGTGGCTCGAGCAGCGGGAAGGGTAAGGAGTCGGCCACCGGGGCGAGCCGCGCCAGCGCGTAGTGGGCTGGCTGACTCGTATCCGCGGAGAGGCGGCAGGGGAGACGCGTGCCGTCGAGGACGCCGAGGGCGCGGTGGCGCCCTCGGTGGTCGAGCGCGCGTCCCCCGGCCTCTCCGCGCTGTTCGGCCTCATGAAGGCGGACGGTCGGTACTCGATCCTCGACCTCGGCGAGGGCAACAACCGCCAGATGGAGGCCCTCGCGCCCTACGCCCGCCTCATCCGTTTCATCGGCCTCGTCCCCGGAACGGGGGACGCGGCCGCGGCCGCGGATCCGTCGGTGCTTCCGGAGCATCCCGACTATCCGTACGACGTCGTCCTGGCCTGGGGGGTCCTCGATCGTCTGGGCCCGGAGACGCGTCTGGCGTTGATGCGTCGGCTCACGGCGATCACGGCGCCGGACGCGAGGATGTATGCAACCGTCTCGGGTCCCGGCGTAACCATGGTTCAGCCGGTGCGGTCGACGCTCCTGGGGGTGGGGCGTGTGGAGGAGGAGCCGGTCGGTGACCCGAAGCCCACGGGTCCGCAGCTCCTTCCGGCGCAGGTCGAGAAGCTGATCTCGCCCTGGACCGTCAGCCAGGCGTTCTCGCTGCGCAGCGGTGTGCGCGAGTACGTCGTGAAGAAGGGCGGCTAGTCACCCGGTATTCTGGAGACCCCTGGCGATCCCGTTGACCGTGGCCAGGAGCCCGTCGAGCAGCGGGCCGTCGGGCCGGTCGTCCGCGCGCCAACGCGCCAGCAGATCGACCTGGATGATGTTCATCGGATCGACGTAGGGGTTCCGTAGCCGAATCGAGCGCTGCAGGGTGGGGTCGTGGTCCAGCAGAGCCGTTGTGTTCCGGATCTCGAGCACCCCGGCGACCGTCCGGTCGTACTCCTCGCGGATCGCCTCGAAGACGATGCCGGACTCCTTCGGCGCGAGCGCGCGGTACATGGCCGCGATCTCCAGGTCGGCCTTCGCGAGCACCATCTCGACGTCGGAGAGGAGGGCGTCCAGGAACGGCCAGGCCTCCGCGGCGTCGCGGAGCGCCGACAGGCCATGCGCCCGGCGGGCGGCCTCCAACCCCGTTCCGAGGCCGTACCATCCGGTCGTCATCGCGCGGCACTGCGTCCACGAGAACACCCACGGGATCGCGCGCAGGTCTTCGACTCCCGCGCCCGAGCGTCGAGTCGGCGGCCGCGACCCGATGGACATGCGCTCGATCACGTCGATGGGCGTACCGGCGCGGAAGTAGTCCGTGAAGCGGGGCTCCTCGTAGACCAGTCCGCGGTAGGCCGTTCGGGCGGCGGCGGCGACCGTGCCGGCGAGCTCGCGCCACTCGGCGGGCACGTCTTTGTCCGGGGCGGCTTCCCGCAGCACGACCGACCCGAGCATGCGCTCCAACTGGCGGAGCGCGATCTGGGGGAGTCCGTACTTCGCGTCGATCACTTCCCCCTGCTCGGTCAGGCGGAGCCGTCCGCCGATCGACCGGGCGGGCATGGCGGCAACCGCCCGGTGGACGGAGCCGCCGCCCCGTGACACCGTCCCCCCGCGTCCGTGGAAGACCGTCAGTGTGACGCCGTGCCGGCTCGCCGCGACCGACATCCGTTCGAGGGCCTGCTGGAGCGCCCACCTCGCGGACGCGATTCCGCCGTCCTTGTTCGAGTCGGAGTAGCCGACCATCACGAGCTGACGACCACCCCGACGCTCGAGGTGGGGCGCGAGCACCGGGTCGGTGAACATGCGGTCGAGCACGTCCTCGGACCGCTCCAGGTCCGGGACCGTCTCGAACAGAGGTGCGACGTCGAGGGCCAGATCGTCGGGTGGTCCCATCCCGGCCAGCGTCGCGAGCCAGAGGACCGTGAGCACGTCGTCGACGTCCCGCGCCATCGAGATGACGTAATACCCGATCGCGTCCGGCCCGTAGCGCTTCCGAGCGTCGGCCATGGCATCGAAGACGTCGAGCGCCTCGCGCGCGGCTTCGGAGGTGGGCGCGAAGCGCGACCGGAAGTCTTCGACGTCACCCGAGCCCAACTCCGCCCTGAGGAGGTCGGCGCGCTCGTCAGCGGGGCGGGTCGGCCACTCCGGATCGTTTCGCAGGTCGGCCATCAGGTCCCTCAGCGCCCGCGCGTCCTGGCGCACGTCGAGGGTGGCGAGGTGGAATCCGAAGGCCCGGGCCCGCCGCACGAGCCGACGCACGCCGAAGAGGCCGGCGTGCTCTCCGCGGTGCGCCCTGAGGCTGTCCGCGATCGTCTCGATGTCACCGAGGAAGTCGCTCGGGCCGGCGTACCCGTGCTCGTGGTCCGAGCGGGTGGCCCGCAGGCGGGCGCCGATCAGCTCCAGGAAGACGCGGTATCCCATGCCGCGGTGGCGGGCCGGAATCGCCTCCACGGCGTCCGGGAACCAAGCGCCGTAACGGGCCGTTCGTGCCGTGACTTCATCGCTCCATGGTACGCGGGTGGCCGACTGGGTCAGCTGTCGGGCGAGCTCGGTGACATCGCGCTCGTAGGCTTCGAGGGCGAGATCGCGATGTCGGTGCAGGGTGGCTCGCACGGTCCCCGCGTCGACGTTCGGGTTCCCGTCCATGTCGCCACCGACCCAGGAGCCCGGGCGGATGAGCGGCGCCGTGTTCGAGGCGTGCCCGCCCGTCTCGCCGTACACGTCGTCGATCGCGTCCCGCAGCGCCTCGTCGAGGGCCGGAAGGATCCGGTAGAGCACGCGGGAGACGTAGTACAGCACGTGCTCCCGCTCGTCGTGGACCGTCGGGCGGACGGACGGGTGCTCCTCGGTCTGCCAGGCCGTGGTGATGTTCTCCCGGATACGCGCCAGGGCCACGCGTTCCTCGCGCGGCGTCCGCTCCGGATCGAGGCGGCCGAGGAGCTCCTCTGAGATCCGCTCCTGCTTCTCGAGGATGCTGCGGCGTGTCGACTCCGTCGGATGCGCGGTGAAGACGGGCTCGACGCGGGTCCGGGCGAAGAGGTCCCATACCTGGTCTCGCTCGAGCCCGAGGTCGCGTAGCCGACGTACGATGTCCGCGAGTGAGCCGCGCTGTGGTCCTTCGCTGGAGCGCATCCACCAGCGGCCCCGGCGGATGCGGTGCACCCGCTCAGCCAGGTTCACGACCTGGAAGTACGTCGAGAACGCCCGGACCACCTCGGTGGCCTCCGACTCGGTCAGGCCCCGGAGGCGGTGGGTCAGCTCGCTCGCGGCCTCCGGGTTGCCCTCGCGGCGCCCGATGGCGGCGTGCCGCGCCGCCTCGACCCGTTCGAAGAGGTGAGCGCCGCCCTGCTCGCGAAGGACCTGCCCGACCAGATCGCCGAGCATGCGGACGTCGCTCCGGAGCGGCTCGTCCTTCGGCGGAAACGCGATGTCACGCAGGGACATTCAGTGCTCCTCTCCGGCGGGGGAGGGGTCCAGCACGCCGCCGCGCCGCCGGGACCAGATCTGGGTGAACTCCGCGCCGAGGAAGAAGATCTGCGCGGAGACGTAGACCCATGCCAGGAAGACCACGACGAACGTGCCGGGTCCGTAGTACGACGTCCAGGAAGGCGCCGACAGGAACGGCATGATCAACATCTTCCCGAGGACGAAGACCGCCGCCGTGGCGAACGCGCCGACGAAGATGCTCGACCACTCCACGCGAACGCCCGGCAGCGTACGGAACACGACGCCGAACATGAGGCCCAGGAGGGTGATGGAGGTCGCGGCGTCCAGCACGCGGATCACGGGGAGCTCCAGCGGTAGCGAAGCTTCCAGGAGGTCGTAGAAGATCGTCGCCAACGAGGTGACGACGAACGACACCGTGACCATCACGCCCGTGACGCCGATCATCAGGAAGCCACGGAGCCGTGTACGGAGGAATCCGACAATCCGCCCTTTGACCGATTCCGTCTCTGGCCGCACGCCCCAGATGGCGTTGAGGGCGTCCCGCACGTTCGCGAAGGCCGCCGTCGCTGCGAACAGGAGCGTTGCGAGCGTGAGTATGGACGCGGGCGAGAGGAGGTTCGGCGACTCCACACGCTCCAGCACCGTCGCGGCCGTGCTCGCGGCCTGTGCTCCGGCCAGGGCCGTGATCGTCTCGATCACCGCTGGGCGGACGGTTCCCTCCGACACCAGCAGCTCGAGAACGCCGACCAGGAGGGCCAACAGGGGACCCAGGGACAGGATCACGTAGAAGGATAGAGCCGCGCCCCGCTCTGGCCCGCGGTCCGTCAACCACTCGGTCACCGTCTGGACGAACAGGGTCCGCGCTTCCGCGAGCCAGGCCGCCGGACCCCGGCGGGACTTCGTCTCTGAGCTGGATCCCATGGTCGTCATCCCGTGGTTCGATGAGGGACGGGCATGGACGGAGTCTGTCTGAATGGAGGGGGTCTGGCTAGACGACCGGCATCCACGAGCGTGCGCCGGTCTCTTCTCGCGAGCTTCGAAAGTCGTTCGAAAGTCGAACGACTTCGAGAGGATCTCTCTGTGGCGAAGCCATGGGTGCCTGCGCGTCGTACCTGGCCTTCGAGGCCTACGGTGCTACCGGTGCGGCGGAGACGATCGTTCGAAGATCGAACGACTTACCAGGGGGCAAAAAGAAGCGCTCACGAACCGAGTCGTGAGACCGCTGATCGGGACGGCCGGATGGAGCTGCGGTCGTCGCTTCGCGCCGATCCTCGCTCATGTCGCGGAGGGTCTCGTCCAACGAGCCGATGAGCCAACGTGTGCGTGACAAGGGAGGCGTGGCTCAGGATCAGATCCCGATCGTGGCCAGAGTTCTCATGGCAATCTCAGGTGCGCGAATCCTCCGGCCCAACTTCCTCGAAGGTCCATACCCAGTTTGAAGACCGCTGAGCTGAGTGCCAACGAGCGGACCGGCGGAGGGGTCATCATCCCTCACAGATGGATCGAAGGGCCCGGAAATAGAAGATGGCCCGGTTCGCAGCCCACTGCATGAGTTCCGACTCGGCCGGGTCCTCCTCGATTCTGGTGAGCATCGAGTCGGTGCGCTCCCTCCAACCAGCGGGGAAGCCTGGGTCTGCTGGACCGATGGGTCGGTATATGATCTGTGGAGAGTAGATCCTCGCCTCCATCCCTTCGGGGATCGGAGCAAAGTCCTGGAATCTCACGCGGCACTTTGGGTTGGCCTGGGATACGAGGGTCCTAAGGCCGGCCACTCGGGCCTCGAAGGCCGCCGACGTGTCTGCGGTCATGTCGATGGCGGCGGCGAGAATGCGGGGGTGCCGACGTATGATCAATCCTCGCACCGTCTCGTTGAGGACGATGGTGTCGGTAACGGCACGCATTGTTAGCAACTCGCGAGCTAGCGCCTCTCCTCCACCGGTTCCGCACTCCGAAGCCAGGAGGTCCATCGCGGAAGCACGCTCAGGCCCGGAGTCGTTCTCCAGCATGATCCCCTGAGCGCGCTGACACTCCTGAGTCATGGGGCTACTGGAACTGGACAAATCCTGGCTCGCCGCGCCTGCCGGCACGCAGGCCACCGCGACCCAGAACATCGTTAAATGGCGTTTGAAGGATACGCTCATCGTTCCCGGGCCTCCGGAGCCCCTGGCCGCCCATCGATCCCCTGCAGCCAACCCAAGGGCCATCAGAGTCACACTCAGTCTCTCGCGGCTCGGCCACCCGGATTGTGGTCGACCCCTACTTCGAGAATAAGCTGCACCTTCTTCCCACGCCATCGTCGCGCGAGGGGTGCGTAGATCGGAGCGGATGACCTGCGCCGCGCGCGAAGAGCACAGATTGATCGTCTCCCACCCCGTCGATCGGGACACACCGTTGATGAGCTATCAGGGGGATATCTCTGATCGACCGGTAGGTTTTCGCGAGAGCTATCGGTCTGTCTTGGTTCTAATGAAGCGGTGGAAGGCACCGCCCGGCCACCGGTGTGGGGTCGATCCTAGGAGGGAGAGAACTCGTACTTTCGTTGCCGGTCCAAGAAGGCCTCCTCACCGCCCTCCAGCACCTCACACACATGTTCGCGTGTGCCTTTAGTAGCGAGCACGCTGGCATCCTCGGCCGGCGGGCGGGTGTGTTCGAGTGCCCCCCCACGGTACTCAAAACGTGGAAGGCCGACCGGCTTCTCGCCGGGCCCGTACTGATGCGCCACCAGTACGCACTCCGAGTCCGTTGACACGACAAGATTGGCGTTGTGGGTGACCATGAGGATCTGTCTCTGAGACTTCCGATCACGAACTGCGTGCCGGAGCTGAGAGAAGACGGTTCGGTTGTCGAGGTTGTCTTCAGGCTGATCAATGAGAATAGGGTGGGTAGCGCCGCTCTTCTCTAGCAACAGGCGAAGGAGCACCATACCCCGCTTGCCCGGAGACATCCTCTGGAGGTCGTCGCCAGCGTGCTGCAGCGATAGGTGCAGCCGATACCTGTCTCTAGCTAGGGCCATCGCTACATCCAATGGTGAATACGACTTCTTGAGCTTCAATGTGCGCGCCGACTCGCGAGTAGTCAGGTCCGTCAGCATGGCCTCGACGTTCAGCCAGTGCTGTTCGGTACCCGGGTACGAGTAGCCGTCCACCGAGTAACTTAGGCCTTCGATGTTGTCGAACTTCTGTCTACCATCGAGCCCCTCGAAGAGCTGAGCGGCGAAAGCCGAAGCGTCGAAGCTTGTCTCGGCGATGAGCCGCACGTCGCCTGCGATGTCCATGCCCCCGCCACCGAGGAACTCGGCGATGAATGCCTCATGCGCACTGTGAACCTGCCGGTACGCATCCATGATCCGGGAGATCCCATCGCTTAGGCGGCGGCGCAGCCGTGCGAGTCTCTTCTCTTCCTCTTCGATCTGCAGCAGTTGCTTCCGCTGCTTTGCTTCTGCCTCTGCGAGGGCATCAGCCCGGGCCCGGCTGGAGAGCTTCGCTTGGTATGGTTCCAGCGCCGTATCGACTCCTGCTAAGTCCTCATCAACCTTACCTGCATCGGCAGTGACTTCAGCACGTATCTGGACCGTGTTCTGCTGGGCCTGATGGAAGGCCCTGGTGAGGGCCTGAGTGAGTTCCCCGGCCACCCTTCGTACTCCTGCACTTACCTGTGCACCCTCTTCCTCAGCCCCGAGGAAAGGAATCAGTTCCTGAGCGACACGCCGGCGGATCCCCGGTAGAGCCTGTTCTAGCTCCTTGAGCTCGGTCTCTTCCGCACGTAGCTGTTGGGCCTGTCCCTCAAGCTCTTCACGTCTCCCCCGCAGTGCTGCGAAGTCCTCCTCCTCGTTCGGGGACATCCCGGCAGACTTGCGGATCTCCTCTTGTTCCTCTTTCAGGCGATCGATCTCCTCTTGGATCGCCTCGGCTTTGCCGAGGTCAGAAATCCGTTCGAGGACGCCGTCGGCCTGTCTACGGATTTCGAAGAGCCGCTGGACCTGCTCTGCGATGGTCGAGCGGTCTTGGGCAACTGAAGCCCTTAGGTCGTCCTCTGCGGCTGCGAACGAGTCATCCTCTCGAAGGAGTCGCAGAATCACGCCTTCCAGCTGGTCCTGGGAATCCGGCTCGGCGAGACGGTTTATGTAGTTCTGGGGCAGGTAGGTGATCCTCGAAGGAGCAACTTCGGCGCCTCCGAGTGTCTGGATGTCGCCGTTCTTCCAGCGAACCTCGAAGCTGACATCCTGCTCAATCCGATCGTATGGCTCGTCGTCGCCATGGCGATCGCGGACCTGGGCAGGATCGATGGTCTTGGCTATGAAGTGGAGGAGGAGTGACTTCCCGGAAGACTTCCCACCGATGATGGTGGTAAGGGAAGGATTGATCTCTATCCACTCTTCTGAGACCTCCCCATGGCCGGCATCATCGAGGAACCGCACCGTGTCGATGATGCTGTTCCACGGGCGCTGGTCGGGGTGTGGCTCCTGTATCGTTACGCGGTCCGCAGGTTCGTAAAGAAGTTGCTTCAGACCCTCGAACGAACAGTCAGCCTTGACCCAGGTGTACCGATCGGTGTTCCCGTTGGAGGGGTGCAGCACAGCGTCGAGCTTCTTGGCGTCGGATCCCCAGACACACGGCTTGAGAGTCCGAAATCGCTTCAGGCACTCCTCGACAGGCGTGTCTTTGTGCCGACCTAGCAGGAACTCTCGATCTGACTTACTTGGTGAGAAAAACAGGTCCGAATCCCAGAGTACGCTTTCGCGAACAGCGGCCGCGTGTCCCTCCCAGGGGAGTTCCGAAAGGGAACCATGCCCACTCCCCGCAACCGCAACCAAGTAACCCCGGCCTCCCCCAAGGGACTCATCGAGAGTCTTCAGAGTTGCCAGGAGGTTGTCTTGAGATACCGTCGCCACCTTGAGGGCGGCGCTCAGGAGCGCAACCTGCTCCGCCTCGGAAAGACCGCTCAAATCCTCACCAAGGTCGGGGCGGCCGCCCATCCCCTGCGCCTTGCCCAGAGCCAGAAGGTGTGCGCGGCTGAGGGTCATCCCCACGTTGCCCTGCTTCGGTGCCAGGGTGAGTTGCGCCAAGAAGTCCGTTCGTAGGCGGGCTACCGATATCCGCGCCGGATCGAACAAGACATGCAGGTTTATCGCGTGGTTCTTCTCGGTGAGTTGAGACAAGCGAAGCTCGATACCCGGAATGACCGACATGGGCACCTCGTCTTCTTCAGACTTCCACGTGTGCCCTTCGGGGTCGTAGATGCGCCGCCCTATCAGCTGTTCGTACCCGTCGAACGTGAAGTAGTCGGACAAGCAGATCGCGGCAATGTTGTGAGCGCGCGCTGCTGACGCGATGGCCGATGCGAAGGCTGACCAAGCGGCATCCCCTTGGCCGAACTCGGCGAAGGGAGAGGCGGGAGTGTGCACATGGAGGTCCCACCGCCTCCACGTGGATCCTCGCGTTGTATGAGACACCGTGTTCCTCGCGGTTGAACCTTTCCCAGAATGCGGCTCTGCTGCGGGACAACAATGTCGCACGGGAGCGTGGAGCGCCAGAAGAGTGTGCCCGGACCTGACACGCTACCTCTGAGGTAGGGGGTGCCTTGGATTCTCCAGCACACCATCCCGCACACCAGAACGAGAAAAGGGGACCCCTTGAGCAGGGACCCCCTTCTCCGTAACCTGGCTTGACGCCAGTCCTTCTCGACACAATCGGGACGGCCGGATTCGAACCGGCGACCCCCTGAACCCCATTCAGGTGCGCTACCGGGCTGCGCCACGTCCCGTGGACGGTCAAACTATAGGCTTCCGATGGTGCCGGGAAGCGCGAGGTGCACAACGTACTGGTCGTGAACCCCATGGAGCTGCGGGCGGCTGCGCCGTCCTCGCTCAGCTCGCGGTGGGACAAGCCGGTTCTAGGTGGGCCGGCTGGCCGCTCGGTTCAGGTGCGCTACCGGGCTGCGCCACGTCCCGTGGACGGTCAAACTATAGGCTTCCGCGGGTGCCGGGAAGCGTGCGGTGCACGACGAGCCGGTCGTGAACCCCATGGAGCTGCGGGCGGCTACGCCGTCCTCGCTCAGCTCGCGGTGGGACGGCTCGGCCCGAGGTGAGCGGGGCTGGCCGCTCGGTTCAGGTGCGCTACCGGGCTGCGCCACGTCCCGTGGACGGTCAAACTATAGCGATCCGCGGGTGTCGGGAAGCGTGACCCACTCGCTCCCTCTCCCCCCACCCGTTAGCGTCCGTGGTGCCGAATCGCATCCGCATGGCGCTCCGGGCGCTCCGTCACCGCAACCTGCGGCTCTTCTTCGCCGGCCAGGGGATCTCCCTCGTCGGGACCTGGATGCAACAGGTCGCCATGAGCTGGCTGGTCTACCGGCTGACCGACTCCGCATTCCTCCTCGGCGTCATCGGCTTCTCGAGCCAGTTCCCGTCGCTGGTGATGGCTCCGTTCGCGGGCGCTCTGGCGGATCGATGGAGCCGATACCGGATGGTCGTGACGACGCAGACGCTCGCCATGATCCAGGCGGTCGTCCTCGCGGCGCTCGTCATGGGCGACGCGATCGCGGTCTGGCACCTCATCGTCCTGGCCGTCGTCGCGGGCGTGATCAACGGAGTGGACATCCCGGCGCGACAGGCGCTCCTGGTGAAGCTGGTCGATGGCCAGGAGGACCTGCCGAACGCCATCGCGCTGAACTCGTCGATGTTCAACGCCGCTCGGCTCGTGGGTCCGGCGCTCGGAGGCGTGCTGATCGGAGTGTGGGGCGAGGGCCCGGTGTTCGTGCTGAACGCGGTGAGCTTCGTCGGCGTCCTCGGAGCCCTCGCGATGATGCGCCTCCCGGGAGGTCGTGGAGAGCGCGCGGGCCCGGTCCTGCGGCACATCAAGGACGGCTTCGACTACGCGTTCGGCTTCCCTCCGATCCGCGATCTACTGCTGGTGCTCGCCGGGATCTCGCTCCTGGGGATCCCTTACGTGATCCTCTTCCCCGTTTTCGCGCGGGACATCCTCGGGGGTGATGCGTCGACGCTCGGGCTGCTGACGGCCTGCTCCGGGGCGGGTGCGCTGGCGGGTGCGCTCCATCTCGCGTCGCGGGATACCGTGCGTGGTCTCGGCCGGGTCATCGCTCGGGCCGCGGGCTTCTTCGGCCTCACCGTGATCGGCTTCGCCCTGTCGACGAACCTGGTCGTGTCGTGTGTCATGCTCGCGATCGGGGGCTACGGCCTGATGCTCACCACGGCATCGATCAATACGGTGCTCCAGACACTCGTCGGCGAGGACATGCGGGGACGGGTGATGAGTCTCTACACGATGGCGTTCATGGGGATGATGCCGATCGGCAGCCTGGCGGGCGGCGCGGTTGCGAGCCGGCTGGGCGCGCCATTGGCCGTCGCTCTGGGGGGCGCAGGCTGCCTTCTGCTGTCGCTCTGGTTCCGGGGGCGGATCCCACCGCTCAGAGAGCTCGTGCTGCCCGTGTACGAGGAGCGCGGCGTGCTTCCGGAGGTCGCGCGTGGTATCCAGGCCGCGGGGGAGATCCGACCGCGCGCCTGAGGACGGCGCCCGACACAGCTTCCGTCAGAGATCCTCGAAGAGTTCCTGGGTCTTGGCGGCCATGATGAAGTCGTTCTTGTGCAGGCCGTCCACGGCGTGGGTCCACCAACGCACGGTCACCTTGCCGTACTCGGTGAGGATGGCCGGGTGGTGGCCCTCCTCCTCGGCCAGCGCGCCCACTTCGTCGGTGAACGCGATCGCCTCGGCGAAGTCGGGGAAGGCGAACGTGTGTCGCAGCTGGGGCACTCCGCCGACGTCGATGATCTCCCACTCCGGGACCTGGGCGTGGAACTCCCGCCGGTCTTCGGCCGACACGGGCTTCGAGTCGGGGCCGCAGGCTTCGCAGGTGGCTTCGGTCAGATCGGGCATATGTGCTCCTGAGCGGGAGGTCGGGTTGGGTCGGCCTCGTTTTACCCTGGGCCGGGGATCACGGTCCGGAGCCCGATTGCGCGTCCGATGCGTTATGCTCCGGGCCAGAACAGGATCATGCCGATGCCCAGGGCCGTGACCGCGCCCGCGACCCAGCCCAGCCGACGTGCGAGCTTCGCCCCTCCCAGTACCCAGGCGACGCCGATCTTGAAAAGGAGGTTCGACAGACTCGCGGCCACGATGAGGCGCCATCCGACCGACTCGTCGAGTCGATCGGACGCGACGAGCCGGGACGTCGACAGGGTGATCGCGTCGATGTCGGTGAGGCCCGAAAGAAACGCCGTGGCGTAGAGCCCGGTGCTGCCCAGGTAGGCCTCCGCCGCCGCGACAGCCAGCAGAATGCCCGCATACAACACGCCGAACACGATCGCGGTTCGGAGGTGGGTCGGATTCTTCGGCTCGATGTGCGCGTCAGGCCCTTCGGAGGCCTTGGTCCACAGCAACATCGACGTCACGACGAAGGCGCCCAGCATGACGAGCACGGGCAGGGCCGCGGTGGACAGGAACGACGGGGCGACCGCGCCGATCTCGATGAGGATCCGGACGTACACGACGGCCGACGCCAGCCAGATGACGATCGCGGCGGCGTGCGGGGTCACGTCGCCGGAGCGAGCGTTCCGGGCATAGGCGAACGTCGTCGCCGTGCTCGAGACGACGCCGCCGAGCAGGCCGGCCACGGCGGTCCCACCTCGGTCACTCATCCATCGGAAGGCAGCGTACCCCGCCAGGTTGATCCCCACGATGAGGACCACCATCCACCAGATGTTACGTGGGTTCAGGACGTCGAACGGCCCCATGCTCCGGTTGGGAAGCACGGGTAGGATGACGAGCGAGATTACCACGAACTGCATGATGGCCCGCACGTCCTGGTCGGTCATGCGCGCGACCCAGCCCTTGAGCTCCTCGCGGAGGTGCAGGAGCATCGCCACGGCTCCCGCGAGCACGATCGCGACCGCCCGCGGACCGATCACCGTGAGCGCGCCGATCAGGTACATGACCAGCAGCGCCACCTCGGTGGTCTGCCCGGGCGTCGCGTCCCTCGCACGTATCTGGATCGCGTTGCCGATGCCCAGCACGCCGAGGACTGCGAGCAGGCCCGCCACCACGACCCACACGCCCAGCGTCGATGACAGCATAGCCGCCAGCGCGCCCAGAAGGCTGGCGAGGCCGAAGGTCTTGAGGCCGGCGAGCGGGTGGATGGTCCGCTCCTTCTGCAGCCCAACGAGAAGGCCGAGCCCCAGCGCGATCAGCGGATCGATGAAGGAAGGGTCGGAGAACAAGCGATGGCCGCCTTTTCGGTGAGTCGTGCGCGTTCAGTAAGATGTATGATTCCACGCCCGAAAGACCACCGGCGGAACGTGGTGCCTCGGACCATCCCGGCCCGACGGGTTGACCTCTCCTCCGGATGTGGTGTAGATTCTCGGCCTATTGCGGGGTGGAGCAGTCTGGTAGCTCGTCGGGCTCATAACCCGAAGGTCGCAGGTTCGAATCCTGCCCCCGCTATTGCTCGACAAGCGCCGCCGAGGGGTGGCGCTTGCCACGTACGGACGATGGGAGCCGCGTTTTGCCGAAATCGATGCTCTGGACGGTGTCCGACACGTGGAGCCCGCGCATGCGGGCGGGGGGAAGGGCCTAGCAAACCGCCGGCCCCTTCCTGGACATCCCGCCCGTGCCGCCAAGGCTCGGGCGGTTTTTTTGTCGAGGCCAGGTAGCTCAGTTGGTAGAGCACATGACTGAAAATCATGGTGTCGGCGGTTCGATTCCGTCCCTGGCCATGGTGCACGCCCAGGGCTAGGGCGAGGGAAGACCAGAGGTCCGTAGCTCAATTGGTAGAGCACCGGTCTCCAAAACCGGCGGTTGGGGGTTCGAGTCCCTCCGGGCCTGTGTTGAGAGCCCCGGTCGTCTAATGGTTAGGACACCAGGTTTTCAACCTGGCAATCGGGGTTCAATTCCCCGTCGGGGTATGGAGTATGGCGCCGCGAGTCAGAGTGCGCCGCGCAGGATCAGCAGGACACATAGGGGCTGTAGCTCAGTCGGTTAGAGTGCCGGTCTGTCACACCGGAGGTCGCGAGTTCGAGTCTCGTCAGCCCCGCTCCAAGTTTTTTGACAGCGAAGTCGTTGGACCCGCCTGGCTCGGCGGCTTCACCAGGTGATGCGTGAGGGGCCGTAGCTCAGTTGGGAGAGCGCTTGAATGGCATTCAAGAGGTCAGGGGTTCGATTCCCCTCGGCTCCATCGTCGGACGACGGCCTCGCAGGTCATGGACGGCCAAGCTCGGGTGGCGGAATTGGTAGACGCGCAGGATTCAGGATCCTGTGGGGGTAACCCCGTGAGGGTTCGAGTCCCTCCTCGAGCATTAGTCCGCCGTCCCGAGTGGGCGGTGTCGGTAGCATTGAAGGTCTTGCCCACGTGCTGGAATTGGTAGACAGGCTGGTTTGAGGGACCAGTGCCGGAAACGGCGTACAGGTTCGAGTCCTGTCGTGGGCATTTTTGGCGGCGGCTTTCGCCGCTCGGCGGCGTTGGGCTGCGGGTCTCGGCTTGTGCGGCGTAGCGTGTGCTACGCCTCCGCGCCTCGCCCTTGCCCGCCTTGCCGAACGACGAAATCCACTCGCCAAAAATCGCGAACACCGCGGTGGGCTGATCGCTTGATCAGCCACCGCCTTATCATGCGCCCGTAGCTCAATTGGATAGAGCGTCTGACTACGGATCAGAAGGTTGGGGGTTCAAGTCCTCCCGGGCGCATTTTGAAGCAGTCTCGGTTGTGCGTCGGGCGCGTAGCTCAGTTGGTTAGAGCGCTACGTTGACATCGTAGAGGTCAGAGGTTCGAGTCCTCTCGCGCCCATCGTTTCAAGTGCCGTTTGTTTGGGGGCCGTAGCTCAGCTGGGAGAGCGCTAGAATCGCACTCTAGAGGTCAGGGGTTCGAGCCCCCTCGGCTCCACTCATTGCCACCTTAGCTCAGATGGTAGAGCACGTCACTCGTAATGACGGGGTCGTCGGTTCAATTCCGACAGGTGGCTCTGCCCCGTGGTGTAATTGGCAACACGCCGGATTCTGGCTCCGGAGAGTCTAGGTTCGAGCCCTAGCGGGGCAACTCAGCATACAGGGAGCGTTCGAGGTGGACGATTCCTGCTTTGGAGGGATGGCCGAGTGGCTTAAGGCGGCGCCCTGCTAAGGCGTTGGACCGAAAGGTCCGCGTGGGTTCGAATCCCACTCCCTCCGCTTTGAGAAGGTCGGGCAGGTCTTCGGATTCGAACCCACGCGGGCGATCTGCACAGCAGATCGCGTAGCGTGGTTCGAGTCGAGCGGGCCAAGTGGTGATCCGCGCGCAGCGCGCCGAACGGACAGTCCCGCGACACGGCGAGCGAAGCGAGCCCATCCCACTCCCCGGCCGGCCGAACCGAGTAGGCTAAACAGACGGATCCACCGACTGGCACGAACGTCTCGTGGGCTCGTCCCGGGCGTAGCTGGACGGGTGGCCGAGTGGCTTAAGGCGCACGATTGGAAATCGTGTGGGCTCACGCCCGCGTGGGTTCGAATCCCACCCCGTCCGTTTTGAATGAGCAGTAAGGTTCCGAATTCGAACCCACGCGGGCGATCTGCGCAGCAGGTCGCAGAGCGTGGTTCGAGTCGAGCGGGCCAGGTGGGTAATCGCGCGCAGCGCGCCGAGCGGACAGTCCCGCGACACGGCGAGCAAAGCGAGCCCCATCCCACCCCGTCCGTTTTGAATGAGCAGTAAGGTTCCGAATTCGAACCCACGCGGGCGATCTGCGCAGCAGGTCGCAGAGCGTGGTTCGAGTCGAGCGGGCCAGGTGGGTAATCGCGCGCAGCGCGCCGAGCGGACAGTCCCGCGACACGGCGAGCAAAGCGAGCCCCATCCCACCCCGTCCGTTTTGAATGAGCAGTAAGGTTCCGAATTCGAACCCACGCGGGCGATCTGCGCAGCAGGTCGCAGAGCGTGGTTCGAGTCGAGCGGGCCAGGTGGTGAATCGCGCGCAGCGCGCCCCATCCCACCCCGTCCGTTTTTGATCAGGCAGTAAGGTTGGTACGGCCGAACGGCCCGAACCGTTCGGATCCAGTAGGTCTCGGGGCGTGGCTCAGTCCGGTAGAGCGCTGCGTTCGGGTCGCAGAGGTCCCCGGTTCGAATCCGGGCGCCCCGATTGTTATGCCGCGAATGCGGCCAGGAATGGTATTGCGCCGGGATGAGAACCGCAGGTTCGAGCCGAGGCGCCGAGAGGGCGGCTCCGCGAAGCGGGCCAAGTAGGTGTTCGCCGAGACGAGCGAGGATCGCGAAGCGACCGGAGCTCAATCCGGGCGCCCCGATTGTTATGCCGCGAATGCGGCCAGGAATGGTATTGCGCCGGGATGAGAACCGCAGGTTCGAGCCGAGGCGCCGAGAGGGCGGCTCCGCGAAGCGGGCCAAGTAGGTGTTCGCCGAGACGAGCGAGGATCGCGAAGCGACCGGAGCTCCATCCGGGCGCCCCGATTGTTATGCCGCGAATGCGGCCACACGCATCACCGATGAGCGACCGTCCCCCCGGGGCGGACCTCGTCGCCCATCACCTGGTATCAGTCCGACGGCCGACCCGACGGTTTCGCGCAAGCCGCCGGTCCACCGTTCGGGCTCGGGCTTTTAGGAGCGCTGGCAGAATGGTAATGCACTCGCCTCGAAAGCGAGCGCCCGAAAGGGCTTGGGGGTTCGAGTCCCTCGCGCTCCGTTGAGTGCTTCGACGCCCTCCGGTTCGATCCAGAACCGGAGGGCGTCTCGTTTTTCATCTCCCGGATTCCGATCGCCGAGCCGTGTCCTCAGTAAAGCCGCTCCACCAGCGGGACATCCTGTTCTTCTGGCTCCCGCTGGCGGCCACCTGGCTTCTGATGGCGTCGGAGGGGCCGTTCCTTGCGGCGGTCATCGCTCGCCTTCCGGATGCGACGTACAACCTGGCCGCCCATGGCGTGGCCTTCGCACTGGCGGTGCTGGTCGAGTCGCCGGTGATCATGCTGATGAGCGCCGCCACCGCGTTGGTCCGCGACGAGTCGAGCTTCACCAAGCTGCGTCGGTTCGGGTGGATGCTGAACCTGCTCGGCACCGTGCTCCTCCTCATCGCCCTGACGCCGGGACCATACCGATGGGTCACCGGGTCGTTGATGAACCTCCCGCCCGAAGTGGCCGATCTGACATACGGCGCGCTCTGGTTCTACCTGCCGTGGCCCGCGGCCATCGGCTACCGGCGCTTCCTTCAGGGTGTGATGATCCGGGCGGGCCGTACACGGCTCGTTGCGTACGGCACGGGACTGCGGCTGGGCGCCATGGTCTTCGCCGCGCTCGGGGGGTACTTCCTTCTGGATATCCCCGGCGCATGGGTCGGCGGGCTCGCGTTGAGCACCGCGGTCACCGTGGAGGCGATCGCCTCCCGCTTCATGGCGGCCGGTACCATTCGGGAGATACGTGCCGGGGCCTGGAAGCGACCGGACCAGGACCAGGCTCCCCTTCGGTACCGTGACATCGCCTCGTTCTACTATCCGCTCGCCCTCACGTCGCTGATCGGGCTCTCCGTCCAGCCGATGCTCACGTTCTTCATGGGGAACAGCGTCAGCCCGGTGCAGTCGCTCGCCGTATTCCCAGTGGTGCACGCGCTGGGGTTCTTTTTCCGGTCCATGGGGTTGGCCTATCAGGACGCCGCGATCGCTCTGATGGGGGATCGACTGGAGCATCTGCCTGATGTCAGCCGCTTCGCGAGCACCCTCGGCCTGGCCACCTCCGCGGTGCTCGCCCTCGTGGCGTTCACCCCGCTGTCGGGCGTGTGGTTCGTCACGATCTCGGGGCTGCCCCCGGAGCTCGCCGCCTTCGCCTTCACACCGACCGCGCTCATCGTGCCCCTTCCGGCGCTCTCCGTCCTCCTCTCCCTCCAGCGCGCGACGCTCGTGCAAGCGCGGCGCACGAGGCACATCACGGTCGCCAGCGCGGTCGAGGTGGGTACCGTCGCGGGCGGCTTCATCCTTCTGGGATGGGGGATCGGGCTCGTGGGCGTCACTGCCGCTTTCGGCGCCTTCCTCCTGGGCCGCACGGCGAGCAACGTCTACCTGTTCGGCGCCTGCCGCCGGGCTCTCGCGGGCCGGCGCTGAGAGCGGATCCACCGCTCCGGGTGTTCTAAAGGCGCACCAGCCCCTCGAAGTCGGGACGGACAGAGAACCCGACGCACTCGGCGTCCTCCTCCCCCCCCGCGAACACCTCTCGCATCGCCTCGGCCACTCGGTCGGCCCCGTCCAGGGCACACAGGGCGATGAGTCCGGACCCTCCGCCCGAGATCGTGACGCCCCACGCGCCGGCTTCGTACGCGGCCGTGACAGCGCGCCCCGCCTCCGGGATCAGGGTCAGTCGATAGGGGACGTGCAGCTCGTCTTCCATGCCGATGCGGATGAGCTCCGGATCGCCCTGGGCCAGCCCCTGGAGGAGGCCGACGAGACGTCCGAGCGAAGCCACCGCCGTCCCGTGGGGCACCGTGCGCGGAAGAGCGGCCCGGGCCTCGGCGGTGGCGAGAGGGGTGGCCGGCGCCGCGTACGCGAAGCCGACCGATTCGGCCAGGGGGAGGGCAAGGACGCGAGGCCCCTCCGCCCCGGGGACGATTGCCCGGAGCCCTCCGAAGGCGCTCGGTCCGGCGTTGTCGCCATGGCCCTCATGCGTATACGCCGCGCGGAAGCTCGCGAGTCGGTCGATCTCCTTGCCGAGCGCCGCTCGCCCGAGGTCGTGTCCGGCGATCAATGCGGCTGCGGAGGAGCCGAATCCACGGATGACGGGGATGGACGAGCGGAGGACGAGTCGGCCCGACGGCTTCACCCCGTGCGCTGCGAGCTCACTTCGGAACGTCTCGGCGACGAGGTCCGGTCCGGGGAAGGCGTCGAGCCGGACGAGCGTACCCTCCCGCTCGACGGTGAGCCGGCCTGAAGTGTCGGGCGCGAATGTCGCCTCGAGATAGCGGTCGAGCGCGAGCCCGACAGTGTCGAATCCGCTTCCGAGGTTCGACGTGGAGCCGGGGACTCTCAGGCGTGCTGGCCGAAGCGCCGGCGCGCTCATTTAACGGAGCTCCGGCCGAAGTCGAGCGCTTCCGCCAGCGCGTCCAGCCGAGGGGCGATGTCGATCATGTGCTCGTCCTTCTCCATGGCTCGTGCCAAACCGGGAGGGAGCGGTATGTCCCGGCCGATGGCTCGCTCCACGATGTCCGGGAACTTCGCCGGGTGGGCCGTGCTCAGCACGACCATCGGCGTCTCCGCGCTGCGCTCCCCCGGGGCCGTCTCGGCCACGTGGTAGGCCACCGCGGTGTGCGGATCGAGCACGTATCCCGCGCGCTCGTAGACACTCGCGATTGTCCGGGCCGTCACCTCGTCGGAGACGGACGCCGCACGGACATCTAGCCGAATCCGTTCGACGTCGCTTCCGTACATCCAGAGGATGCGCTCGAGGTTGCTCGGGTCCCCGACATCCATCGCATTCGACGCGGTGTGGACCGATGGACGTGGCTGATGGACCCCTCGCTCGAGGAAGTCCACGAAGGCCTGATTGACGTTCGTCGCCGCGAGAAAGCCGGAGGCGGGCATCCCGAACCCACGGGCGAGCAGTCCCGCGCAGAGGTTGCCGAGATTACCGCACGGGACGGCAAAAGTCGCTCGTCGGTCCTCCCACCCGAGCACACGAGCCGCGTGGACGTAGTACAGTGCCTGAGGCAGGAGCCGACCCACGTTGATCGAGTTCGCCGAGGTCCACCGGAAGCGCTCCGAGAGAGCTCGATCCATGAACGCCTCCTTCGCGAGGCGCTGGCAGTCGTCGAACGTGCCGGAGACCGAGAGCGCGATGACGTTACCGCCCAGCGTCGTCATCTGCCGTCGCTGCCGCTCGCTCACCCCCTCCTTCGGGAATAAGACGGCGACCCGGTAGCCCGGCACGTCGTGGAAGGCAGCGGCCACCGCGCCCCCGGTATCGCCCGACGTTGCGACCAGGACCGTTCGCTCCCCGTTCGAGGGGAGCAGTCGGGCCATGAGGCGCGCCATGAACCGGGCTCCCACGTCCTTGAACGCGTGCGTGGGGCCGTGGAATAACTCGAGGACCCATAGGTCGGGCTCGACTTCGACGAGCGGGACGCGAAAGTCGAACGCTTCCTCGATCGACGCCGTGAGGAGGGACGGGGCCACGCCGGGAATGAGGGTGGGCGCTGCCCAGCGCGCTGTATCCGCGAAGGAAGGATCGGCCTCCCGGGCAGGTGCCGGGAAGCTTCCGTCGTAGGTCGGGACGTAGAGCCCACCATCGGGCGCGAGCCCCTGCGAGAGGGCATCGGCCAGCGAGGTTCGGGGCCCCTGGCGGGTGCTGATGAACGAGTCCATCCAGAAATCTATGCTCGAGTCGGATACCGCGTAGGGGCGATGGAAACGACAACGGCCGGCACCCCGGAAGGTGCCGGCCGTGAGCCGTACGACGGGTCGTTCGCGGGACTGGCTACTTCTTCTTCGAAGGGGCCTTCTTCTTGGGCGCGGCCTTCTTCTTCGGCGCGGCCTTCTTCTTGGGCGCGGCCTTCTTCTTCGGCGCGGCCTTCTTCTTCGGCGCGGCCTTCTTCTTGGGCGCGGCCTTCTTCTTCGGCGCGGCCTTCTTCTTGGGCGCAGCCTTCTTGCCTACCGAGGGCCCGGCCTTCTTGGCGGCCGTCTTCTTCTTCGGTGCAGCCTTCTTCTTCGGTGCGGCTTTCTTCTTCGGTGCGGCTTTCTTCTTGGGCGCGGCCTTCTTCTTCGGCGCAGCCTTCTTCTTGGGCGCGGCTTTCTTCTTCGGTGCGGCCTTCTTCTTCGGCGCAGCCTTCTTCTTCGGCGCAGCCTTCTTCTTCGGCGCAGCCTTCTTCTTGGGCGCGGCCTTGGACCCCGGCGCCTTCTTCAACGGCGGGCGCTTTTTCGCACCGGCTGCTTTCTTCTTGGTGGCGGCCTTCTTCTTCGGAGCCGCCTTGGCCTTGCTGGACTTCTTCTGGGTCGCCACGGGAATGCCTCCGACGCTGGGGACTGCAAATGGAGATACCTCGCTTACGCAGTGTTATCTATACGGTCACCCCATGGGTGCGCAATAGTCCAGCGTATCGCGGATACGAGATGTTGCATACCCACGGCCGTGGCATACGATATCTTGTGCCTTGCGGTCGGGCTCCATTTTCGTTTCTTCGACGCATGCCGAAAGCCTATACTCCGGACACGTTCAGAGCCGCGTTGATTCGCCGGGGCGCGGCCGGCCTACGACGCGTGACGTTCCGTCGAAATCGTTCCACCGTATGGTCTTTGACGCAGCGCGGAACGGCGCTCAACCTCCACGAGGCCTACCGGACCGCGCCATCACACATCCTCGACGCGTTCGCGGTTATCGTGCGGAGTGGAGGCGTCGGGACGAAGGCCTCACGGCATGCCGGGAAGGTCGTGCTCGCCTGGCCGGAGTTGGTCCGGGCGCTCGAGGAAGTACGCTCCGATGACCACCGTCGTCGCCGGAGGCGGCCGCACCGGTGTTGCGGGACGGACGATCAGCGCGCGTATCTGCGGGCGCTCTATCGGTACTTCAACCGAACCCGATTCGACGACATGCTTCCCGATGAGATCCCTCTCAGACTCAGCAATCGGATGCGATCGTCTCTCGGTCACATGATGCCCGGACGACACCGCAACGGGCATCGCTACGTGGTCGAGATCGCTCTGAATGTCGACCTCCTGCTGTCCGGGAACGGAGCCGAGCGGGTCGATACCCTGCTGCATGAGATGGCCCACGCCGCCGACTACCTGACTTCCGGCGAGTGCGGACACGGACGGTCGTGGCGGGACTGGGCGCGATACGTCGGCTGCCGGCCGACCACCCTCTACGACCGCCCGGTGCGGCGCCGACGGAGCAGGAAAACCGCAGTAACCCGTGTGCCGCCGCTTCCGCCCGCCCTGCGGAAGGCGCGCCGGGTGGCCTGAGCGCCCGGCGCGCCTCTCAAGCCGGCCAGAGCCAGCCGAACGCGCCGGCGGTCAGTAGCGCGTATATGAATCCATCGAACATCGACTTGAACGTCGACGACCAGGCCTGCTTGTACCAGATGGAGCGCTGCATGAGCGCGACGGCGTAGCAGCTGAAGGCGACCGTGCCCGTGACTCGGAAGACGTCGATGTACTCGGTCCCGGGCGGTAGCATGCGGCCCCCGAGATACGCTGCGAACACGCCGACCAGCAGCGAGTAACCGAACCACTGCGTGAGGCTGGCGCCCATGTGGAAGACCGCCGACGGCTCGACCACGGTCATGAACGCGACCGGTCCACGCTCCACCTTCCCGCGGTACTCGTCGGACTTCATCCCCTCGGTCGACCCGGCGTGCGGGACCACGTAGTCGCCGGGTGGGATGGACAGGTCGCGAACCGAGTTCAGGAAGGCATCCTCGTCGGGGAGCTTCCGGAAGTCGTTCTTGTGGTAGGGGAGGAGCATGTGGATGAGGGAGCTGGCGATGAAGACCAGCACGCCGCTCACCAGGATCGGCATCCACAGGGAGAGGATCGGGACCATGGCGCAGCCTCCGGTGGCAGAAGGAGATTGCGCCACGCTAGGCGGCCGGGTCGGACCTCGCAATACCGCCTGGCAACCCGACCCGGAGCACGATCGGGCCACCGGTCACGTCATGCGTCGGCGAGCACCCTGCGCGCGACAGCGGCCACGTTTGCGACGTCGAACCCGAACTTCTCGAAGAGCACCTCAGCCGGGGCTGATGCGCCGAAGTGGTCGAGTCCCACGCATGCGCCAGTGTCACCGACCCAGCGGGCCCAGCCGAACGTGCTTCCGGCCTCGATCGAGACGCGGGCGCGAACCGACGGCGGGAGGACCTGGTCCCGGTACGCTCGGTCCTGCAGTTCGAAGAGGTACCAGCTCGGAAGGCTGACCACGCGTGTGGGGGTGCCGTCGGCCTCGAGCGCCTCGGCCGCTTCCAGGGCCAGCCCGACCTCGGTGCCGCTGGCGATCAGGATCAGCTCTGGTGCGCTTCCAGCCGCCTCGCGCAGCACGTATCCGCCGCGGCGCAGTCCCTCGGCCGACGCCAGGCGGCCCGGGGCCGCCTCACGGTCCGAGCGCTCGAGAAGCGCCACCTTCTGCCGGCTCAGGGCCAGGAAGGCAGGCCCGTCGTTTCGCTCCACCGCGACCCGCCACGCCATCTCGGTCTCGGCCGAGTCGGCTGGGCGCAGGTCCATGAGGTTCGGGATCATGCGGAGCGAGCCGAGCTGCTCGACCGGCTGGTGCGTGGGACCGTCCTCGCCGAGCCCGATGGAGTCGTGCGAGTAGACGTAGACGACCGGCTGACCCATGAGGCCGGCCAGCCGCACCGCGGGGCGCATGTAATCCGAAAAGATCAGGAAGGTGCCGGCGTACGGCCGGACTCCTCCGTGGAGCGCCATCCCGTTCATGATGGAGCCCATGGCGTGCTCGCGGACCCCGTAGTGCATCAGGCGTCCGCCCGGCGTTGCCGGAAGCAGGCTGTCCGCGCCCGCGATGTCGGTCTTGTTGGATCCGCCGAGGTCGGCCGAGCCGCCGATGAGGTTCGGGATGCCCCTGGCGAGCCCCTGGATGACCTTCCCCGACCAGCCGCGGGTGGCGTCCGCCTTCTCCGGCCGCGACAGGTCGGGGACGTCCGCGTCCCAGCCCTCCGGTAGATCACCCGCCATCATGCGCAGGAACTCCGCCGCCGCCTCGGGATGGGCCGACCGGTACGCGTCGAAGCGCTCCTCCCATCCGGCCTGCAACTCCGCACCCCGCGGTCCGCATGCGGCCCACTCCTCCCGAGCCTCTTCGGTGACGTGGAACGGTTCGAGCGACGGGTAGCCCAGGTTCTTCTTGGTGGCCTCGATCTCGTCGGCGCCGAGGGGCGCGCCGTGGGCCGCGGCCGTTCCCGCCTTGCCGGGGCTCCCGTACGCGATGGTGGTCTTGAGCACGATGAACGTCGGGTGCTCCGTCTCGGCTCGCGCCGCCTCGAGTGCCCTGCCGATGGCGGCCAGGTCGTTGCCGTCCTCGACGGTGAGCACCTGCCAGCCGTACGCCTCGAACCGCTTCGCCTGGTCGGTGGACATCGAGAGGTCCGTGCTCCCCTCGATGGTGATCTCGTTGTCGTCCCAGATCCAGACGAGCTTCCCGAGCCTCTGGTGCCCCGCGATGGACGCCGCTTCGTGGGAGACACCCTCCATGATGTCGCCGTCGGAGCAGAGGGCGTACGTGTAGTGGTCGACGATCTCGTGGCCCGGCCGGTTGAAGCGCGTGGCCAGCCACCGCTCCGCCAGCGCGAATCCGACCGAGTTGGCCACGCCCTGTCCGAGCGGTCCGGTCGTGGTCTCGGCGCCGGGAATGTGCCCGTACTCGGGATGACCGGCGGTCGGCGATCCCCACTGACGGAAGTTCCGGATGTCCTCCTCGCTGACCTCGTATCCGCTCAGGTGCAGGAGCGAATAGAGCAGCATGGACGCATGCCCTACCGACAGCACGAAGCGGTCGCGGTCGAGCCACTGTGGGTCGGCCGGGTTGTGCCTCAGCTGATTCCGGAAGATCTCGTAGCCGACCGGCGCGAGCGCCATCGGGGTCCCGGGGTGTCCGGAGTTCGCCTTCTGAACCGCGTCCATGGAGAGGACACGAATCGCATCGATCGCCAACCGCTGTTTGTCGTTCATTGCACCACGAAGTTCACGAGACGTCCGTTCACATGGATCACCCGCCGCTCGGTCGTTCCTTCGAGGTGGCGTGCGACATTCTCATCGGCCCGGGCCGCGGCGATGACGTCGGCTTCCGCCGCGTCCTTCGCCACGTCGATCGAGCCGCGCAGCTTTCCGTTCACCTGGACGGCCAGCGTCACGGTATCCTCCACGAGCTTGGCCTCGTCGAAGCTCGGCCAGTTCGCGCCGTCGAAGATGCCTCCCTCGTGCCCGAGCCTCTCCCAGAGCTCCTCGGCCATATGCGGCGCGAACGGCGCGACCATGACCACGAGCGGCTCGATCTCCGCGCGCGCGGCCGTTCGTCCGCCGGAGCGCACCGTGTTCAGGCACTCCATGAGCGCGGCGATCGAGGTGTTGTAGCCCAGCTCCGGGATCTGCTCGGTGACCTGCTTGATGGTCTGGTGCACCTTCCGCTCGACGTCCGCATCGGGCGTGGCGTCGGGGTCGGCGGAGACCACCGTGTCCCAGAGGCGGTGGAGGAAGCCGTGCGGACCCTGGATCCCCTCGGCCCGGTAGTCGCCACCCTCCTCGAACGGTCCCAGGAACATGAGGTAGGTGCGGAACGTGTCCGCGCCGTACTCCTCGATGATCGGGTCCGGGACGATGACGTTCCCCTTGCTCTTGGACATCTTGGCGCCCTCGGCGATGATCAGGCCGTGGGCGCGGAACTTCGTGAACGGCTCCTCGAAGTCGATGTATCCCAGGTCCTTCAGCACCATCGTGATGAACCGCGCGTACATCAGGTGGAGCACCGCGTGCTCGTTCCCGCCGATGTACGTGTCGACCGGGAGCCACGACTTCGTGATCTCCGGATCGAAGGGCCGGTCGTCGAAGTCCGTCGACGGGTAGCGCAGGAAGTACCAGCTCGAGTCGAGGAACGTGTCGGACACGTCGGTCTCGCGCCGGGCGTCACCGCCGCACGAAGGACAGGATGTCTCGTACCACTCGGCCACGCGTGCCATGGGACTCACGCCCGAGTCGTCCGGCTTGAAGTCCTCGACCCGAGGCAGGACGACGGGTAGTTGGTCCTCCGGGACCGGAACGGCGCCGCACTTCGGGCAGTGCACGATAGGAATGGGCGGGCCCCAGTAGCGCTGCCTGGAGATGCACCAGTCGTGGAGGCGGTACTGCACGCGCGCCTCGCCCCAGCCCTGATCGGCGGCCCAGGCGGTCACGGCCCGCACCGACTCGGTCACGTCCGTACCGTCGAACGGGCCCGAGTTGACCAGGCGGCCGGGGCCGACGTAGGCCTCCGCGAGCGGTGTATCTGCGTCCTCGTCCGGACCCGCCACGACCCGGACGATCGGCAGATCGAAGGTCTCGGCGAACTCGAAGTCCCGCTCGTCGTGGCCCGGCACGGCCATGATGGCGCCGGTTCCGTACTCCATGAGCACGTAGTCGGCGATCCAGACCGGGATGGCACGTCCGGTGGCCGGGTTCCGGCAGTATCCGCCGGTGAAGACGCCGGTCTTGGTGCGATCGGCCTTCTGGCGGGCGACGAGATCCTTCTTCTGGGCCTGGTCACGGTACTCCGACACGGCCGCCGCCTGCTCCGGACGCGTCACCGTGTCGACCAGGGGGTGCTCCGGCGACAGCACCATGTAGGTGGCGCCGAACACGGTATCCGGCCGGGTGGTGTAAACCTCGACCTGACCCGTCGTGTTGGCGCCCGTGACGTCGAGGATGGGGAAGTGGAGCTGGGCGCCCTGGCTCCGGCCGATCCAGTTCGACTGGGCTTTCTTCGTCGTCTCCGACCAGTCGATCGTCTCGAGGTTGTCGAGGAGCCGCTGGGCGTACTTGGTGATCTTGAAGAACCACTGGGCGATCCGGCGCTGCTCGACCGGCGTGCCGCACCGCTCGCACTCGCCGCCCACGACCTGCTCGTTGGCGAGCACGGTCATGCACGACGGGCACCAGTTGACCGGGGCCTCCTTCCGCTCCGCGAGTCCTGCCTCGAAGAGCTTCAGGAAGATCCACTGCGTCCACTTGTAGTAGGACGGGTCGGTCGTATCGACCGTGTGCGTCCAGTCGAACATGCCGCCGGTGCGGCGGAGCTGGCGGGTGAAGTTCCGCACGTTCGACGGAATGAGGTCCATCGGATGCGTGCCCTGCTTCAGGGCGAAGTTCTCCGAGTGGATCCCGAATGCGTCGAAGCCGATCGGCTCGAAGACCTGGCGACCGAGCAGGCGCTGGTAGCGCCCGTGTACGTCCGCGCCGGTGAACGCGTAGATGTTGCCCACATGGAGGCCCTCGGCAGAGGGGTAGGGGAACATCATGAGGTTGTAGAAGGGCCGCTCGGCGGAGCGGAGCTCGTCCACGGTGAAGGCGTTCGTGCCGCGCTCTTCCCACAGGCGCTGCCACTTCTCTTCGATGGAGGACGGTTGGTAGCCGTCCCGTTCCTGATTGGCCATGGCTCGTTCGGCGGCGGGGCTCACGCAAAGAACCGCTAAGCTACATGGCCGGGGCGGGCGACCCAAGTGCGACTCCGGGTCGGTTCGACCGGTGGCCGGCTCCCGGGCCTTATCGGCACCGAACTTGCCTCTCCGGGTAGACCTCCTGCCTCGCGACCTTCCGCCTCCGTCCCCCCGCCGATGTCAGACAAGAAGAAGATCTCCGGGGCGAGCCTCCGGCACGCCTTCGAGGAGATCATCTGGCCGCGCAGGAAGCTCATCTTCCTCGGCCTCGTGCTCATCCTGTTGAACCGGCTGAGCGGCCTGGTCCTGCCGGCATCGACCAAGTACCTGGTGGACGACGTCATCTCGGGCGGGAACGGCGACCTCCTCTACCAGCTCCTCGGGCTCGTCGGCCTCGCCATCGCCGTCCAGTCGGCGACGTCGTACGCGCTCACCATGCTGCTCAGCGTCGAAGCGCAGCACCTCATCGCGAATCTCCGGGCCCAGGTGCAGCAGCACGTGCTCAGGCTTCCCGTGCGCGTGTTCGACAACACGAAGTCCGGCGAGCTGGTGTCGCGGATCATGGACGACGTCGAAGGCGTGCGGAATCTGGTGGGCACCGGTCTGGTGCAGCTCGTGGGCGGATCGGTGACCGCTGTCGTGGCGCTGGTCTTCCTCCTGGGCATCGATCCGGTGATGACGGTGCTGGCCATCTTCCCGCTGCTCGCGTTCGGCTGGGTTTCGTCGAAGGCGTTCAGCACGCTCCGGCCGGCGTTCCGGGAGCGCGGGCAGATCCGCGCCGAGGTGACCGGCCGCCTCACCGAGGCCCTCGGGGGCATCCGGGTCATCAAGGGCTTCCACGCGCTCGAGAAGGAAGCCGAGATCTTCTACGAGGGCGTGCTGCGGATCTTCGACAACGTGAAGACGACGTTGAAGACGTCCAGCATGGTCACGAGCCTCGGCACCTTCTTCATGGGGCTCGCCAGCGTGCTCATCATGGGGTACGGTGGTCGCTTGGTCCTCATGGACCAGCTCACGCTGGGCGAGTTGTTCAGCTTCACCCTGTTCCTGGGCTTCCTGATCGCGCCGGTGCTCCAGATCTCGAACATCGGGACGCAGATGACCGAGGCGTTCGCCGGCCTCGACCGGACGTCGGAGCTGCTCGGGTGGCCCCAGGAGGACGACGACCCGCTGCGCACCGAGACCATGCCGCGTATCGAGGGGCACCTCCGCTTCGAGGACGTGCACTTCTCCTACGACGCGGACAAGCCGGTGCTGCACGGGATCTCGTTCGAAGCCGACCCCGGGTCGGTCGTCGCCCTGGTCGGGAGCTCGGGCTCCGGCAAGTCGACCATCGCGGGGCTCGCGGCGTCCTTCCTCGAGCCGGCCGACGGGCGGGTGCTCGTCGACGGGATGGACCTACGGCGGGTGAACCTGGCTTCCTACCGGGCGCAGCTGGGACTCGTGTTCCAGGACGACTTCCTGTTCGACGGCACCATCCGCGAGAACCTCCGGTTCGCGAGGCCCACGGCGACCGACGGTGAGGTCGAAGACGCCGCGCGGATGGCGTACGTCACCGAGTTCACCGATCGGTTCCCGGACGGCCTCGACACGCTGATCGGCGAGCGCGGCGTGAAGCTCTCGGGTGGGCAGCGGCAGCGCGTGACGATCGCGCGGGCGATCCTGGCCGACCCGCGCATCCTACTCCTCGACGAGGCGACGTCGAGCCTCGACACCGAGAGCGAGGCGCTCATCCAGAAGAGCCTGAGCGAGCTGCTCAAGGGTCGCACGACCCTGGTGATCGCGCACAGGCTGTCCACCATCCAGCGCGCCGACCTGATCCTCGTGGTCGAGGACGGCCGGATCGTGGAGTGGGGTCGGCACGACGAGCTCATATCGCGGCGTGGCCGCTACCACGAGCTCTACACGGTGCAGGCGCGGATCTGAGGGTCTCGCGCGGCTTCCCGAGGCCGGCTGCGGGTGTGCGGCCGTGGTCGCCCGCCGGGAGCCCGGCGGGCGACCGTCACCTCAAGCGGGCTTCCGAGCTCGGAAGTTGATGCCCACCGTACCGAACTTCGCCGCGCTCGACTGTTGAGGGGCGCCGGTGAAGACGTCCTTCTTCCAGGTGATCTCGAAGCCCGTGAATCCGTTGGCCACGACCGTGGCCTGGAGCTCTTCCTCGAGAAGAGCCCCCGCGATTCAGCCGGTCCAGAGCTCGATCTTTCGCTTCGCTCCGTCGCCGACCGGCTTGCTCACCATGATGTCGGCGATCTGGAGCCGCCCTCCGGGCCTCAGCACACGCGCCATCTCCTGGAGCGCGGCGGCCTTGTCGGGCATGAGGTTCAGGACGCCGTTCGAGATGACGACGTCCGCCCATCCGTCCTCGACGGGAAGCTCCTCGCCGTAGCCCTTCCGGAACTCGACGTTCTCGAGATCCATCGCCTCGGCCGAGCGCTGGGCCTTGTCGAGCATGGCATGGGTCATGTCGACGCCGACGGTTCGGCCCGAGGGCCCGACCATTCTCGCTGCGATGAGGGAGTCGATGCCGGCTCCGCACCCGATGTCCACCACGCGCTCTCCTGGACGGACTGCGCCGAGGCTGAATGGGTTTCCGGTTCCGGCGAACGATTCGACGGCCTGCTCGGGTAGTCCCTCGAGCCAGCTGTCCTCGTACTCGAGGATGCGGGCGAGGGGGCGGCCGGTGTGGAAGTGGAAGCCCTGGTCGGGCGAGCGCGCCACCGTTTCATACTCCTCCTGGATCGCGCAGCGGAGCGTCTCGAGATCGAGGTCCGGTACCGCGGTCGAGGATCGGGTGTTCGGGGTCGCTTCCTCCTGAGAGGGATTGCTCATGGCTCCTCCGTGGTTGGGGTGCCGGTGATGCGGCTCGTTGCCGCTCTCCCTCATCCTAATGGGACCCCGCCGTGCTTCGACAGGTGGGTACCCGGATTCGGGCTTCGACACCTGGAGTGCGTGGAACGGCCGGTTCGAGTGACTCCCCGGACCTTTCTCGCGACGCCGGGCCGCGCGGGGCGCTACCGGTGCGCGCTGGGCTCCGCCGCGGCGTCGGTGGGAGCTTTTCCGCCCGTGGGCAGCAGCTCGAACGGATCGTCGACGGCGTCGACGCCAGCCTTCAGCTCGTCGAGCACCCGCACGAGATCCCCGTCATGGGCCTCGAGGTAGGCGTCGAAGTCCGGCAGCCGGTGGTAATAGCGCATGCGCGCCAGCAGCGTCGCATTGTTCAGAGGCGTGTCGCGGAAGCCCTGGAACGTGAACTGCTCGAACGTCGGCTGGACTTCCTCGTCGAACCGTCGGAGCGCGTCGCGGAACACGTCCTGGCGCCGCTCGAGCTTGGCCGCGGCGATGTAGCTCGGGTTGTCGTAGATGGCCTCCAGCTCCTCGACGAGCCCGTCGATGAAGACGCCGAACCGCTGGTAGTCCCGCCACCTGGCCTGTGCCCGCTGGCAGCGCACGGTGTCGGGTCCGCCTCCCTCGCGTGTGCAGAAGAAGCGGATGGCGGCGGTGCGGCCGACGAACGTGGCGAAGCTCTCGTTGAAGCCGACGTGGCCGGGCACGAACAGGTGCTGGTGGGAGAGCTCGTGGAAGACGGTCTCGACCACCTCGACGTCGTCGGCCCGCAGCATGGAGGAGAGTAGCGGGTCGTTGAACCAGCCGAGGGTGCTGAACGCCGCCGTGGGGCGGACGTACGTGTCCCACCCCTCCCGGCGGAGCTCCGCCTCCTCCCGGAACGCGTCGGCCTCGTCGAAGAAGCCCTTGTACGGGACACGCCCCACGACCGGGAACCACCACGTCTTCGATTGCAGTCGGTCCGGGTAGGCGGCCGACAGCACGAGGGCGAGCGTGTCGCTCTCGAGCTCCGTGTACATGGTGTACGACTCTCCCGCGTCGATTCCCAGCTCCTCGGCGGCGAAGCGCCGGGCCTCGAGCACCCAGGCCAGCTTGCCCCGGGTCGCCGCGTCGGTCGTGGTGTCGTTCAGCACGCGGTGGATCGGCTGGCGAGCCCGGAGGATACGCATCTCGGCCAGGCCGGCCTTCACGACGTAGACCGGGGAGCAGGCGGCGCAGCTGGCCACGAGGGCCAGCCCGCCGAACGCCAGGATCAGTCGTCGGCGCATGACTATTCCAGGTAGGTGCGCTCGTCCGGATCGACCGCTACGCGGAGCTCCACGAGGTCCGCTTCGGGCGCGACCTCGTCGGGGAGCGCCTCGGCCGCCGCCTTGAGCGCTTCGCGGGCGTCGGCTCCCTCCACCCTGTAGGTGTGGTAGCGCTGGCGTTGCCCGCCGTACCGTACGGTGATGTCGAAATGCATGCCGGAATCTACCGAGACCCTGGCGCTGTACCTATCCTCCGGGCCATGAGCCCCGTCCCCATCGCCTACCGCCTCGCCGTTGCGGCCGCGCGCGTCGCCTCGCCCGTCCTGGCCCGCTCCGACTCCAAGCTCGGTAGGGGGATGGCGGGTCGGAACGATGCGCATGGCCTGCTCCGGCGCTGGGCCGAGAGGCAGCGGATGCCGCAGCGGCCCCTCGCCTGGTTCCACGCTCCGAGCGTCGGGGAGGGCCTCCAAGCGCAGGCGGTCATGCGTGCGCTGAAGGGCATCGTGCCGGAGCTCCAGACGGTCTATACCTACTTCTCCCCCTCGGCCGAGTCTCTGGGCGAGCGGTTCGGGGCCGACGTCTCCGGCTATCTGCCGTGGGATCAGGGGTCCCTCGTGGGGAGCGTCCTTGATGCGCTTCGCCCTTCCGTGCTGGTCTTCACCAAGACGGAGGTGTGGCCGGTGCTCGTCGAGCAGGCGCGCGCGCGTCGGATTCCGGTGGTGCTCGTCGCGGCCACGGTGCCGCCGGACGCGGGCCGCCTGAAGTGGCCCGCCCGGGCTCTCATGCGCGAGACCTGGAGGGCGCTCTCGGCCGGGCTCGCGTGTTCGGACGCGGACGCCGCCCGGCTGGCGGAGCTCGGGATGTCCCCGGACCGTATCGAGGTCACCGGTGATCCCGGGATCGATTCGGCGGCCGAGCGCGCCGGGGCCGCGGACCCGAGCGCTTCCTACCTGGCGCCCTTCTTCGCGGATCCCCGGCCGACGGTCGTCGCGGGCTCGACCTGGCCCTCGGACGAAGACGCCCTGATTCCGGCGCTGTCGGCGCTCCGTGAGCACGTGCCAGGCCTTCGTGTCGTCCTCGCGCCGCACGAGCCGGGCGAGGACCGAGTCGGCGGGCTCCTGGGGTCGTTCATCGAGAGCGGCTGGCACCCGAGCACCCTGGCGCACATGGAGGAAGACGGCGCCGTCGGCGACGTGAGCGCGATCGTGGTCGAGCGGGTGGGGGTGCTGGCCGATCTGTACACGGCGGCGTCGGTGGCTTTCGTCGGCGGGGGCTTCCACGACGCCGGGCTCCACTCCGTCCTCGAGCCGGCCGCCGTCGGCGTGCCGATCGTCTTCGGACCTCGGCACGCGAACGCCCGCGCGGCCTCCGATCTCGCGGCTCTGGGCGGGGCGGCCGTCGTCTCGGACGCGAGCCAGGTCGCGCACGCCCTGCTCGAGTGGCTCACCGACCGGGAGAAGCGAGAGTACGCCGGTGGGCGGGCCCGTGCGTATATTGAAGGTCACCGCGGCGCCGCCGATCGCACGGCCCGCGCCCTCGCCTTGCTGATGAGCCCCTCGGAGCAACGATGACCGACGCGCCGGACATTGCGGAGATCACCCCGCTAGAGCTGCATGAGCGCCTCGAAGCGGGCGACGTGCCCGTACTCGTGGATGTCCGCGAGCATTTCGAGCGGGACATCGCGGACCTCCCGGATCACGGGCAGCTCCGGATCCCCACGGGAGAGTTCATGCAGCGCATGTCCGAGATCGACCCGGAGGACGAGGTCGTCCTCTATTGCCGCTCCGGCGGACGCAGCGAGTGGGCCGCGAAGCTGCTGGCCCAGAAGGGGTACAGGAAGGTTCTGAACCTGACCGGTGGTGTGCTCGGATGGCGGAGCGAAGTCGATCCCTCTCTGCGCGCCTACTGACGAGCGAGCCATGAGCCGTCAATTCTGGGTTCGGGCGCTGTCCGTGGCGCTTCTGTCGGGCGCTCTCGGATGCGAAGCGGGCCCGCCCGCGTTCGACGACCCGCCCGTCGATCCGGGCCCGTCGTCCGGCGCCGCCGTGGACGGTGAGTTGACGTCGGAAGGGGGTGAGGACTCCGACAACGACGTGACGTCCCTGGACCGGTCCGTGCCCGCGGCGCCGGAGGGCGACGGAGGGGTGGTGGAGCCCGATTCGGCCGCCCCGCCCGCCCCGCGCCCCGTGAGCACGTCGTCGATCGACTACCAGGCCGCGGAGCCTGCCGGGCTCCGGCTCGAGCGGGACGAGTGGGGTACAGAGCGCTTCCCCTATCCCGACGCTGTGCGTGGCATCTACCTGAACGCCTGGGCCTCCGGGTCTTCGACGCGCATGGAGGCGCTGCTCGATCTCGCCCGCCGCACCGAGATCAACACGTTCGTCATCGACATCAAGGACGCCACCGGGTACCTCAGCCACCGGACGGAGATTCCGCTCGCGCACGAGATCGGCGCGACCGAGGAGGTCCGCATCCGTGATCTCCCGGGCCTCCTGGCCCGTCTCGAGGAGGAGGGCATCTACCCGATCGCGCGCATCGTGATCGTGAAGGACCCGCTCCTGATCGCCGCCCGTCCCGATCTCGCGGTGCAGGACACGGCCGGCGGGGTCTGGGTCGACAGTAGCGACATCATCTGGCTGAACCCGTTCCATCGCGACGTGTGGCAGTACCACCTGGACATCGCGAAAGAAGTCGCCGCGATGGGCTTCCCGGAAATCCAGTGGGATTACGTGCGCTTCCCGGACGCTCCCCGTGCCGACCTCGAGCGGGCCGTCTTCGAGGGCGCGGACGGTCGCACCAAGGCCCAGGGAATCCGGTCGTTCCTGAATCATGCCCGCGAAGAGCTGGCCGAGGTCGGGGTGATGTCGACCGCGGACGTGTTCGGCGTCACGACGTCCTCGGCGCGTGACGTCGGCATCGGTCAGGTGTGGGAGGCCTTTATCGATGTTGTCGACGCGGCGCTGCCCATGGTCTACCCCAGCCACTACTGGCAGGGGAGCTTCGGCATCCAGAGGCCCAACGCCTATCCCTACGAGATCGTCTACCGCGCGATGCGGGACGCGGCGAGACGCTCCGCGGCCGTCGAGGGTGCGGGCGTGACCCGCCCGTTTCTGCAGGACTTCACGCTCGGCGCGCCCCGGTACGAAGCCCCCGAAGTGCGCGCGCAGATCGAGGCGACTTACGACGCGGGCATCCGTGAGTGGGTGATGTGGAATCCCGGCAGCCGCTACACGGAGGGGGCGTACGCGCCCGAGGGCGGATGGCCGATGGACGCCGAGCCCCTCATGCGCGTGGCCGGTGGCGTGTACCCGGTGTCGAGACGGCATGTCGTGATCGACTCCGTGCGCGCCGCGGAGGCCGAAGCGGAGGCGAGGGCCCGGGCGCTGCGCGACTCGTTGAACGCGCTTCCGTTGGATACGGTGGAGGTGGTGCCCGACACCGTGGGCCTGAGTGAGCCGGACACCTCGGATGCGGTGCAGCCCGATACCGTGGGGACGCCGAGGCCGTAGGGGCCAGCCGGCCCCGCCGCCCGGGCCCGCTACTCCGAGACCAGCGCCTCCCTGGGCGCGATCCGGGTCGCCTTGGCCGCCGGAGCCCACGTGGCCGCGAGGGCCGCCACGGCCAGGACGAGGGCAGGGGCCACGAAGTGCACGGGGTGCGTCGCCTCCACGCCGTAGAGGAGCGTCTGTAGGAAGCGGGACAGCCCGAGGCTCAACGCGACCCCCACGACGATCCCGACGGCCGCGAGGCGCAGCCCCTGACCCAGCACGAGGCGGGCGACGCGCTCGGGCCGGGCGCCGAGCGCGATCCTGACGCCGATCTCGCGGGTGCGCCGCTCGACGGAGAAGAGCAGCAGGCCGTAGATGCCAAGCAGCGCGAGCACCAGCGCGACGCCCGCGAACGACCCCACGATCAGCAGATTGAAGCCGTACCCGGCCACGCTCTCATCGAACCGATCGCCGAGCGACTCGACCGAGGGGACCGGAAGGCCCGGATCGACGCTCCAGACGGCCTCGCGGATCGCGCGCTCGGTTGGCGCCGGGACGTCGGGCCGGAAGCGGACGACCAGATTCACCCAGGGCATCACGCCCGGATCGGGGATGAAGAACACCGGCGGCGGTGCGGCTTCGAGCGCGCGATCCTCGACGTCACGGACGACACCGACGACGCGGCGGTAGTTGCGGCCGTCCCACCCCATGCCGATCCGCTCGCCGACCGCGGTCCGCGGATCGTCGAAGAGAATGCGGGCCATCGCTTCGGTGAGCACGACCACCGGCTCGCCGTCGTCGTCGTAGTCGGAGCCCTCCAGCGTGCGCCCCGCGAGGGGCGTCAGGGCGGCGGCCTCGAAGAACCCCGGAGACACCGCGCGCCACCGTACGAAGGGCGCGGTTCCCGGCTCGGTCGGGCGCCCCTCGACGTTGACGTCGATCATCGTGCTCATGCCCGAGAAGGGGAGGACGTTGGTGCTCCCCGCCGCCGACACCCCCGGGACTCCGGAGACCGCGGCCACGATCGCGTCCCGCGTGACCCGACGATCCGCCGGGGTGTAGCGATCGCCGGACATCATGAGCGGCACCACCACGGCGTGCTCCGTCGGCAGACCGGGATCGACCTCCTGGAGCGCGAGGAAGCTGCGCCCCAGCGCCCCCGCGCCGATGAGCAGGGTGAGCGAGAGGGCGACCTGGCCGGCGACGAGAGCCCCGCGCAGCCGGTCCCCGCCACCCCCCGTGGTGCGTGCGCCGTCGCGTGCCGAGAGGGCATCGCGCAGAACGTGGAGCACGGGGGCCAGTCCGAAGATCACCGCGGCAGTGAGGGCCACGGCGGCTGCGAACAGGACGACCGTGCCGCTCACCGCCGCCGCGTCGAGGCGCGGCGTGTCGGGCGGGCTGAGCGCCTGCAGCACGGGAAGGAACAGGTAGGCGCAGCCGAGACCGAGCGCCGCGCCGATGCCGGCCAGGAGGACGCTCTCGGTCAGGAGTTGCTGGACGAGCCGCCACCGGCCGGCGCCGAGGGTGGCGCGCAGCGCCATCTCCCGACCGCGTGCCGAAGCTCGGGCCAGGAGGAGGTTCGAGACCGAGGCGCAGGCCATCAGCAGGAGGAGCGCCACGGCGCCGAGCAGCACGTGTCCGGCCTGGCGCCGCTCGGGCCCTACCCATGCCTCCTTGAGCGGTACGAGTTGGGCGCTCCACCCCTGGTTGGTGGCCGGATACTCACGGGCCAGCGCTTCTGCCTCGGCCCGGATCTCGCGCTCCGCGTCCGCCGGTGCCGCGCCGTCGGCCAGACGCCCCAGCACGGTGTAGTCGTGGTCCTCGCGGGTCTCGTAGGCCAGCGCGAGCGGGGTCCAGACGTCGACGTCCTCGACCGGCTCCCAGCCTTCGGGCATCACGCCCACGATCTCGTAGGGCACGTCGTCGAGCAGCAGGGTCGCGCCCGTCACGTCGGCGTCGCCGCCGTACCGCTCCGTCCAGAAGTCGTGGGAAAGCACGACGATCGCCGCTGGCGTCGCGCCCGATTCCGCGTCGCCGAACGTCCGACCCCGCACGGGCGTGCCGCCGAAGAGCGCGAAGAAGTCCCCGGTCACCATGCCGGACACGACCTGCACGGCCTGCCCGTCGAGCAAGGTCGCATAGTCGGCTCGGCTGAAGGCCGACAAGTGGTCGAGGCCCTCGAGGCGCTCCCGGTAGTCCCGGTAGTTCATGTCCGAGACGGTGAACGGCACGCCGCTCGGAGAGATCTCCTGGACCAGGACCAGGCGGTCGGCGTCCGGATAGGGAAGGGGATCGAGCACGACGGCCTTCACCAGCGCGAAGATCGAGGCGGACGCCCCGATGCCGAGACCCAGCGTGAGCGTGGCGGCCAGGGCGAAGCCGGGGCTCCGCCGGAGCTGGCGGAGCGCGAAGCCGACATCGGCCACCACGCGGTCCCAGAGCCGTCCCATCGGGGAGCGGCGCGTGTCATGGATGCGCGAGATCTCCCGGCCGATCGCCTCGGCGTCGCCGAACGCCGCCTCGGCCGTGCGGCGCGCTTCCTCCGGCTCGACCCCCTCCGCGACGAGCCGGTCCGCGCGCTCTTCGATGTGGTGCCGGAGCTCGTCCTCGATGCGCGGATCCCGGAACGTCATCCGCCGGCTCCCCCTTCCGGCGCGAGCCGCCCGACGGCGGTGACGTAGCGCGCCCAGCGGTCCTCCTCCTCGGCGAGCGCGGTCCGGCCGTCGGTGGTGAGCGCGTAGTAACGGGCGCGGCGGCCCTTCTCCGAGACACCCCACCGGGACTCGAGCCATCCCCGCTTCTCCATGCGATGTAGCGCGGGGTAGAGGGCCCCCTCCTCCACCTGGAGCTCTTGTCGCGTGGCGCGGTGGATGTGGTCGAGGATCTCGAAACCGTGCAGCTCCTCATGGCCGGCGAGGGTGCGCAGCGCGAGGAACTCGAGGGTTCCCTTCAGGACGGCGAGGCTGTCGTCGGGCATGAGAGGCTCATGGGCTGGGTCTGGCGTTGACCTAAGACTGTTAGGTCAATCGCGTGCCCCAAGATGTTGGCCTAAGACAATTAGGTCAACCCTTCGACCGTGCCCGTCGGGGGCTACGCCGCCCCTGCCGACACGAACTGGAGCTCGTGGAGGCGCGCGTAGAGCCCGCCGTGCTCGAGCAGCTCGCCGTGCGTGCCCTGCTCCCGCAGCTCGCCGTGATGGAAGACCAGGATCCGGTCGGCGTTCTGGACGGTCGAGAGCCTGTGGGCGATCACCAGGGAAGTGCGACCGCGAAGCAGCTCGTCGGTCGCCGTCTCGATCCGGGCCTCGAGCTCCGAGTCCACCGAGCTGGTCGCCTCGTCGAGCACCAGGATCTCGGGGTCGAACGCGAGCGCCCGGGCGAAGCTCACGAGCTGGCGTTCTCCGACGGACAGCGTGGAGCCGCGCTCACCGAGCCGCTGCCCGTAGCCCCCGTCGAGACGCTCGATGAACGCTCCGGCCCCCACGCGCTCGGCGGCCGCCTCGACCTCTTCGTCGCCGATCTCCGTGTCACCGAGCCGGATGTTGTAGCCCACGTCCTCGCTGAAGAGGAAGACGTCCTGGAGCACGAGCCCGATCCGGGCGCGCAACATGTCGATCCGCAGCCTGTCGATGGGCACCCCGTCGAGCAGGATCCGGCCCCGGTCCACGTCGTAGAAGCGCATCAGCAGATTGATGAGCGTGGTCTTGCCCGCACCCGTGTGGCCCACGATCGCGACCTTTTCGCCGGGCTCGACCACGAAGCTCACGCCCTTCAGCACCCAGTCCGGCTCGCCGTCTTCGGTCTTCCCGTAGGCGAACCACACATCCTCGAAATCGATGCGCCCGTGCGCGTCGGCCGGGAAGTCGAGCGCCTCCCGGGGATCGACGATGTCGATCTCCTCGTCGAGCAGCTTGAACACGCGCTCCGACGACGCCATCGCGCTCTGCAGCAGGTTGTACTTCTCGGACAGGTCCTGGATGGGACGGAAGAAGCGCCGCGCGTACTGCAGGAAAGCCGCCACGACGCCGATCGTGACGACGCCGTCCAGGACGCGGAGCCCGCCGTACCAGATCGTCAGGGCCAGCGCCAACGCCGTGAAGAATTCGATGACCGGGAAGAAGAGCGCGTAGTACGTGATCGACTTCAGATGCGCCTCCAGGTGGTCCTCGTTGAGCGCCTCGTGCCGCTTCTGGTCGGCGTCCTCACGGTTGAAGAGCTGGACGATGCTCATCCCCGTGATACGCTCGTGGATGAACGCGTTCAGGCGCGCGAGCCGCACCCGGATGTCGCGGTACGCCTCGCGGATGCGGGCTCGGAAGAGGAAGGCCGCGAAGAATACGAGCGGGAGCACGCTGAAGGCGACCAATGCCAGCTTCCAGTTCATGGACAGCATCGCGATCACGATGAACACCAGCGTGAACACGTCGCCGAAGGCCGAGACCACGCCCGAGCTGAACAGCGTGTTCAGCGTCTCGACGTCGTTCGTGATGCGCGTCATGAGCCGCCCGACCGGGTTCCGGTCGTAGTAGCGGAGGTCGGCACGCTGGAGCTTCTCGAAGATCTCCGTGCGCAGGTCGTACATCACCGACTGGCCGATCCAGGTGGTGAGGATGTCCTGCGCGTACTCGAGGAAGAACGCGAGCACCGTCACGCCGATGAAGGCCGCGGCCAGGCGGCCGAGGTAGCCGACATCGGCCTGGGGGATGGCGACGTCGATGACGAGCTGAGTGATCCACGGCCCGACGATCTGCGCCGCCGAGGCCAGCGTCAGCACGAGCACGGCTGCCGCGACCTGCCACCGATACGGGCGGAGGTAACGCAGCAGCCGGCGCATCAGGCGGGCGTCGTACGCCTTCCCGAGCGCTTCTTCTTCCTGGAGGTGACCCGGGAGCGCCATGGCGGGAGGCTACACCGGGGGTGGGGCGGGGTTTCCGTCGTCACTCGGCGCGGAGGGCCTCCCGCGGGTCGGCGCGGGTGGCACGCCTTGCCGGCACGGCGCTGGCGGCCGCCGCCACCAGTATCAGGAGGAGGCCGACCCCGGCGAAGGTGACGGGATCGAGAGGCGCCACGCCGATGAGCAGCCCGGACACGAGCCGGCTGGAGAGGCCCGCCAGGAGCAACCCCACGAGGACGGCCGCCACGGTCAGCCGGACGCCGCCTGCCACCGTATCCCGGAACACGCGCGCCGGACGCGCACCGAGGGCGACCCGGATGCCCATCTCCCTCGTTCGGCGCGCCACGTCGAAGTGGAGGAGCCCGTAAAGGCCGGTCCCTGCGAACACCAGGCCGATAAGGCCGAACACGCCGATGAGCCACGCCGCGAAGCGCTGGGGAAACAGCGTGAGGCCGACGACGTCCTCGAGCGGTTGGACTGCCTGCAACGCGATATCCGGGTCGAGTTGCCGCACGATCTCGCGGACCTCCTGGATCACCGTTGCGTGGGGGAGTGCCGATCGGACGTGGAGCGTCCGGCGCGGTACCGGCGATTGGGCCGTGGCCCGGAAGACGTAGGGGCTCGCCCGTTCGCCGATACTGGCGTATCGCCCGTCCCGTACGACGCCCACTACCTCGAACGTTCCGCCTCCCGTCATCCTCCGACCGATGGGGCTGCGGCCAGGCCAGAGGCGTTGGGCCAGCGTCTCGTTCACGATGGCCACCGCCGGCGCGTCCGGTCCATCGGCGGGCGAGAACGCTCGCCCAGCCACGAGCTCGATGCCCAGCGCGTCGAAGTATCCGGGTCCGACCAGGTTGAACGCGCTGTTCACACGGGCCGCGTCGTCGGTCTGGTCGGCGGCGCGCATATCGTTGGAGGACCGCCCGTAGGTGGCGCCGAGGAGGACCGTGCTCGCGATCGTGGCGTCGGACACGCCGGGGACCGCGCGGACCCGTTCCCCGAGTTCTTCGAAGAAGATCCGGGCCTGCTCCTGGCTGTAGTCGTGCGCCGAGAGGTCGATCTGGGCGAGAGACACGCCCCTGGGATCGAACCCGAGATCGACCGCCGACGCTTCCCGGAGCGTGCGTACGAAGAGCCCGGAGGTCACGAGCAGCAAGACGCTGAGCGCGACCTGGGCACGTACGAAGAGGCGCCACCCGCGAGCGTCGCGCGGCGTGCCCGTGGTCCCGCTCTTGAGATGGGGAAGCAGCTCGCCCCGCGATGCCGCCAGTGCGGGAACGAGGCCGAACAATGAGCCGACGATCGCGGTGGCCAGGACGCCCAGGACCACGGTTGCCGCGTCCGGAGCGAGGTCGAGCGCAAGGTCGAAGCCCAGGGGGACACGCGTGGCCTGGAGGACCTCGGCGGACCGCACACCGAGGATGATCCCGAGGCCACCGCCGACGGCGAAGAGGACGAGCACCTCGGCCATCGATCCCCAGACGATTCGGGCTCGTCCCGCACCGAGCGCGAGTCGGACCGCCGTCTCTCTACGGCGCGCAATTCCTCGGGCGAGCAGCATGCCCGCGATGTTGGCCGCGGCCATGACCAGCACGAGGAGTCCGGTTCCGACCAGCAGGGCCAGGAAGCCGCCGACGGGACCTTCGGCCCCGGGCGGGAGGCCTGTCAGCCGCGGCATCTCCGCCCCCCGGACCGTGGTCTGGGGCTGGAGCGGAGGGATGTTGGTCGCGGCGGTTCGTACTGCGGTGAGGGCCGTCTCCGGAGGGGTACCCGGCGCGAGGCGGCCGATCATCGTCACCCACGGCCCGTCCTCGTAGGCTTCGAAAGGGACCCAGATGTCGGCGGGGAGGCCGTGCGTCGTCCCCTGGAAGTCCGGGGGCGCGACGCCGACCACCGCGTAGGATCGACCATCCACCCTGACGCTGGCGCCGACGGCCTCCGGGTCACCGGCGAAGCGCGTCCGCCAGAAGCGGTGGCCAAGCACCACCGACGGCTCGCCGTCCGATCCGAAGAACCGACCGGCGGCGGGGACCAGGCCGAGGACGTCGAAGTAGTCACCGGAGACCAGGTATCCCGTGACCGGCACCGCCCCCTCGGGCGTGGAGAACGAGAAGCCGCCGGGGAGCCGGTACGCCTCCGCCGCAACACCCTCGAAGGGTCCATCCAGGAGGTCGCGGTACGCCAGGTAGCGCGGCCACGGGACCGCATCCACGCCGAGGGGCTGCGACGTGGCGCCGCTCCTCAGCTCGTCGATCAGGTGGAGGGTTCCCGGCTCCGCGACCGGGAGGGGTCTGGCGACGAGGGCGTTCCGGACGCTGAGCATCGCCGTGGTCGCGGCCGTCCCGAGCGCGATGGTCAGGATCGAGACGACGAAGAGCGTGGGGTGCCGCATGAGCGAGTGGACCGCGCGGCGGGCGTCCGTCCAGAGGGAGGAAAGATCCATGGCACGCATGTTCGGCGTCCGGGCCGTGCTCCGGCGGAGCACCAAGCCCCGCTCGCCCACGGTGGGCGGTGCGGGGCGGAGGCGCAACGTGATCGGGCGGCTACCCCCCTGCGTTCGCTCGAATCGCCCGCGCCACGAAGCTCGCGAGCCCTTCCGCCCGCTCCTCGTAGTGCCGGCGGAACCGCTCGTCCGCCTCGTACGTGTCGGCCAACCCGACGTGCATCTCAGGGCTGCACGGGTAGAACCAACTGTCGATGTGGAGGCGCATGGCCTCGGCACCGGCGCGGGCCTTCTCGCCCTCGGGGTCCTCACCCGCCTCCATCAGCCAGGCCATGTGCTCCTCCTGGGCGGCCGCTTCGGCCTTGATCTTCTCCCAGTCGGCCCTGGAATGGCTCCGTGCCCGGCGCATCGATTCGGCGTAGGCGTCGGTCTTGCCCCACTGCTCGTGCGCTTCCTCCGCGTGCTCCCGATGGTGGGCGCGCACGTCGTCCGGCGCGTTCCGGAGGTCCTCGAACCCGTCGAACATCTCCTTCGTCGTCATCTTCGTCCCTTTGTTCATGGTGTCCAGCATGCGGTCGACGGCACGGATGACCGCCTCCGTCCGCTCACGCCGCTCGACGAGGAGGGCGCGCTGCGCCTCCAACTCGGTCCGTCGATCGACCGAGGGCTCGTCGAGCATTCGCCTGATCGCGTCGAGGCCGAACCCGAGCTCCTTGTACAGCAGGATCTGGTGTAGTCGATCGAGATCCGGCTCGGCGTACAGCCGGTAGCCCGAGGGCGTGCGGCCCGACGGCTCGAGCAGACCGATCTCGTCGTAGTGGTGGAGCGTTCGGACCGACACGTGCGCCAGCTCCGACACCTCGCCCACCGTCCACGCGGTCGCCTCCTCGGTGTCCACGGCTGTCTCCTTGGGTGTTGTTCGGCGTGTTGCGGTGACTCTTGGAGGGATACCATGGCGCCTCACGTAACGTGAGGGTCAAGGGGACCCGGGCGAACGTGGGCCGGCCAGTCCGGACTCGCTACCTTTTCGCTCAGAAGCTCGCACGCAACGACACACGGAGGAGGGGAGGATGGCGATGATGTGGCGTACGCTCGTTCCGTTGGTGGCCGCGGCCGCGCTCATGGTGGTGCCCACCGGCGCCGTCGCTCAGGACACGGCTGCCCATCCCGACGACGTTTCGACGCTCGACGGCATCATCGAGACGCTCTACGCCGTGATCTCGGGGCCGGCCGGAGAGGCGCGCGACTGGGAGCGGTTCCACACGCTGTTCATCCCGGAAGGCGCGCGCCTCGTGCCGTCCGGGCGTGGCCCCGAGGGCCAGGCGGGCTACCAGGTCTGGACGCCGCAGGAGTACGCGGAGCGTGCGGGTCCGCAGCTCGAGTCGGGCGGCTTTTTCGAGCGCGAGATCGGGCGGGTGACCGAGCGGTTCGGCAACGTCGTGCACGTGTTCAGCGCGTACGATTCGAAGCGCACGCTCGAGGACCCCGAGCCGTTCGCGCGTGGCATCAACTCGATCCAACTCTTCCACGACGGCTCGCGCTATTGGATCGTGACGATCTTCTGGGATTCCGAGCGGCCGGACAATCCGCTTCCGACGCGGTACCTGGGCGGCTGAGGGCGCGCCCCTCCCCGTGCGTGCGGCGCCGCCCGGGCCCGAGGGTCCCGCGCTAACCGACGAGCTCGTACACCCTGACGCGCTCGACGCCCAGGTCGTCCCGGTGGATGCCCAGCACCGTGCGGCCGGTCGCGTCCATGGGCGCGAAGCCGACGGGCAGCTCGACCTCGGTGACGACCCGCCCGCCCGCCTCGACGACCGTCCACAGCCCGCCGGCCATGGCGCCGCTCCGCAGGAGCGCGGCGTCGGTGGCGGGCTCGTAGTGCTTCAGCCAGATCCGTCCGTCGCGGTCGACCATGCTCTCCGAGATCACGGGCACCGGTTCTTCGGCGACACCGGGCGCGACGTCCTCGATCCACTCCGAGCGGTCGCGGGCCGCCAGCTCGACACGGAGCACGCGCCACGCCGCGTCGAGGTCGGGCCGTTGGATCGAGAGCCGGATCTGCCGCGCGACCCGGCCGTCGGCCCCCAGCACGTCCACTACCGGCTCGGTACCGTCCGTCACGTAGACCGAGTCGTCGAGCAACCACGCGTGCATGAACGGTGAGAACGGCACCACGGCCGTGCCGCCGGCCCTGCGGATCCCCGGCACCGTGTCGACCACCGCCACCAGCGACCCGTCCGAGGCGTAACGGCCGATGACCATCCGGTCCGGCACGATTTCGCTGCCCCCTCGTGGCGGCGGGACCAGCGACGCGACGGCCGCGCCGCCGTCGGCGTACGTGCCCAGGAAGACCTCGGGCCACCCGCCAGCGGGCTCGAACGAGGTCGTCCCGACGAGCGTGCCGTCCCTCAGAAACCGTGTCAGGCGGAGCGTCGAGATGTCGTACGCCGCGAGCGTGTCGGGTGGAAGCACCGTCAGGTGGTTGATGTCCCCGAACTCGCCGGGCCCCTCACCGGGCCCGCCCATCGAGACGACGTAGCGCCCCTCGGCGTCGTACACCCGGATCGCGCGACTCGAGAACTCCGACACCGCGAACGCGCCGTCCGGCAAGAGGCGCACGCCGGTGATCCGCGAGAAGAGATAGCGAGGGTCGCCGTCGATCTCGCCGACGTCGAGCACGGGCTCGGGGCTCGTGGTCCAGCGCCCCGGCGCGGTGGTCTCCGAGGGCGCGCCGCCGTCGGAACACGCCGCCAGGCCGGCGAGCAGGAGTCCCATGACGAGGGGGGGACGGGCGGCATCTCCGATTCGCGACACGGGATCTCCTTCAGTCGATGTCGAGGTGGCCCTCACCCATGAGTACGCAGTTGCCGCCGACGCGCACCAGGGCGACGGCGCCGGCGCGCTTCTCGATGTCGAGGTCGATCAGGCTCGGTCGGCCCATCTCGAAGCCCTGCTCGATCCGCCACGCGAACCGACCGTCCGGCTCCGGCTCGCGCACGCCCAGGAAGCCGCCGAGCGTCGAAGCCGCCGACCCGGTGGCGGGGTCCTCGGCGATGCCGAGCCCCGGAGCGAACATGCGGGCCCGGAGTGAGGAGCCCGCGAGCTTCGGGTCGGGTGTGAGCAGGTACAGGTGGGAGACGCCCGTGGGCGCGATCGAGCGCTCCCAGCGTGACGTGTCCAGGCGTGCCCGGCCCAACGCGCTCCGGTCGCGGATCGGAACGACCAGGAACGCGACGCCGCACGACCACACCTCTGGCTCCCATCCCGGAACCCGGAGGTCGTCGAGCTCCAGCGCGAGCGCCTTCGCCAGCTCGTCGGTGGCCGGCGGATCGGGAACCATCTCCGGGAGCCGCGGCACGTCGAAGCGCGCGTGGTACGTCCGCCCGCTCCCGACGACCCGCACCGGCACGGGACCGACGCCGAGCTCGAGCACGAACTCCGCGACGGCGGGCCCCCTGGAGCCGCCGTCCGGGCCGCCCGCGACCCCCGACGCCGGCGCGACGATCCCTTCGGCCACCAGCACGCTCGCCGTTCCCACCGTCGGGTGCCCGGCGAACGGGAGCTCCGAGCCCGGTGTGAAGATGCGTAGCCTGGCGGCGTGCTTCGGGTCATCGGGAGGAAGCACGAACACGGTCTCGGAGAGGTTCAACTCGCGCGCGATCACCGGCATGAGCGCGGGCGACACCTGGCCGCCATCCGGAAACACCGCGAGCTGGTTGCCGCCGAACGGCCGGTCCGTGAAGACGTCCGCCAGGAGGTAGCGCGCGCCGCCGCTCACGGCGCCACCCTCACGAGATAGGCGCCGCCGCCCACGTCCACGGCCCATTCATCGACGCGGTGGGCCAACCATCCGGTCAGCGCTTCTCTCACGATGTCCAGCAGCACCGGCGCGCCCGCGGAACGCGTGCCGCGTCCCGTGATGATCCGGACCACCCGCCCGGGCGAGCGGACGGCATGCGTATCCAGGAACGCCTCCAGCCGCCGCTCCGCCGCGTCCGCCGTGAAGCCGTGCAGATCGAGCTCTTCTGCGACGATCTCCACGTGGAGGGTGCGCGGACGCTGGCTGGGGGGGCGGGACACACGACGCTTACCCATGCGTTGACATCATCAGATCGGCGCGGGCACGCGGTGTCGCTCGATCCGCCAGGCCCAGAAGGGGAAGATCCACAACGCGAGCCCGACGATGGCGATGGCCATCGCGTTGGGAGGCGGCGGGGAGAATGGTCCGGAGGCCCAGATGACGGCGACCAGGCCGACCAGCGCGATGAGTCCCGTTCGCCCGAGACCGTCCCGGGGCGGGAAGCGCCTGGCGTATAGCAGGACCGCGCCTGCGAACAGGAGGCCTTCCACGAGGAAGGTTCCAGGGATCGAGTTCCAGAGGCCCAGGCCGACCAGGGGGCCACCGGGCCAGAGCGGGAGATCCGGTCGGTGCGTCACGAAGTCCAGGACCCAGTGACTCACGACGACGACTCCGATCACCGACGCAACCCTGCCACCGCGACCCAGCGCGCTTGCGATCCCCCATGCGACCACGCCCCACAGGAGCACCATCGCAAGGCTGTGACTCCATGGATAGGCTTCGAACGACAACGGCGTGAACGCGGTCGCCCCGGGCTCGATCGAGACGGACTCCGTGCCCGTCAACAGGAGGATCGGCCAGAGCAGGTCGATGCCGAACGAAGCGGCCACCAGGGCGCCCAGAGGAGCCCTCGGCTCGGCGACCTTCGCTGCCAGTGCCACGCTCATGTGTCCCGCGAACATCGTAGCTTCACTCCTTGTCGAGATGTCATGTCGGGCGTGTACGATCACTGCGGCTCGCCCGGGCGCCGCTCCTCCATCAGACCGATCAGGTTGCGGTCCGGGTCCCGCACGAAGGCGATCCACAGCTCGTGGTCGGGCATGCGTGCGGTCAGCCGAGGGCCCCGCTCGCTCGTACCGCCCCGCGCCAGAACCGTGTCATAGGCGGTGTCCACGTCGGCGACGGAGAAGTACACGACCGAGCTCGTGCCGGCCGGGTGCTCGTCCGTCGCGGCCGTCAGCATAAGCCGCACGTCACCGGCTGCCAGGAACGCGAGCGACGGCTCCGCGGCGAAGAGGAAGGTGAGGCCGAGGGTGTCCCGGTAGAACGTCAGCGCCGCGTCCAGGTCGCTCACGCTCACGGCGATCTGGCGCACACCCGAGATGCCCGTTCCGTCGCTCATTCCCACCCTCCTCCGTCTTTTGTAGACCTCCCCGGTGTCGGCCGGGGAAGGGGGTCACACCTTGTCGTGCCCGTCGGCGAGCTGGGGGACGACCTCCTTCTCGTAGCAACTGGGGCAGATCGCGTGGCTGAACTTCGAGCTCGTGTGGCTCGCGATGTAGGCCTCGACCTCCAGCCAGTAGTCCTCGTCTCCACGGATCCGGCGGCAGTAGGAACAGATGGGGAGCATCTCCCGGAGCGTTCTGACCTCCCCCAGCGCCTGCCGGAGCTCCGTGACGAGCTGGTCGCGCTCCTCCTGTTCGTGCTTCCGCTGAGTGACGTCGCGGGCCACGGAGTATATGAGCCGTCGCTCGAGGTCGGGTGAGGCGTTCCACAGGAGCCACCGGTGCGATCCGTCCTTGCACACGTAGCGGTTCTCGAAGCCCCGCGCATGCTCTCCGGCCCGTACCCGCCGATTCTGCTCGACCGTACGATCCCGATCGTCCGGGTGGACGAACTCGATGAAGGGCCGCGACATCAGCTCCTCCTGGGTGAAGCCGAGGGTCCGCTCCCACGCCGGGTTGAGACGGCGGAAGCGTCCGTCGAAGTCCAGGAAGCACAGCATGTCTAGCGAGATCTCGAAGAAGCGGTCGTAGAACTCGCGCTCCCGGTCCTCTGCCGATTCCACGTTCAGCTCGTTCCTCGCGGTTGCCCGAGCGATGTCCCGATCAGGTAGTACCTTCTAATGATGACCAACTCCAGAAATCTGACGATTCTCGCGTACGAAGATACCCCTCTCGGTCCTCTGTGCCTCCGCCGTCGCGCGCTGCTGTCGAGTCCGGGCACGGTCGTGACGGAAGTAACGCTGGCTCACGAGTTCCTCATGAGCAGTCACATCACCGTTTCGGAGCGCGCCCTCGCCGATGTGGCTCTGGCCATGCACGGTGGCGATGACCTCAGGGTGCTCGTGGGCGGCCTGGGCCTGGGGTACACGGCTGAAGCGGTCCTCGCGCACGGGCGCGTGGCGCGCCTGGAGGTCGTCGAGTTTCTCCCGCAGGTGCTCGGCTGGCTCGAGGACGATCTCTTTCCCGTCGCTCCGAAGCTGAAGAGCGACGCCCGGTTCGAGGCCGTGCGTGGAGACGTGTACGAGATCCTCACGGGGCCGCCGGCCGGATCCTACGATCTCATCCTGGTGGATGTCGACCACGCGCCCGACGACCGGCTTGGCGAGGCGGACTCCGGGTTCTACACCGAGGGCGGCCTCGAGAGGGCGCGGGCCCACCTGGCCCCGTCCGGAGTGCTGGGGGTATGGTCGTACGCCGAGAGCTCGCCGTTTTCCGAGGCGCTCCGCAACGTCTTCGACGACGTCGTGGTGGAGAGGGTCACGTACCACAACGACCTGATCGACGAGGAGATCACGGACTGGCTCTTCCTCGCTCGCTGAGGGGATGCCGATCCGGGGTCCGGTCGCTACCATTCGTGCTCTTTCGAAAACGAACCTTCGACAGGACGAACACATGGCGGTGCTGGCGAGCCGGATCGCGAATCTGGGGACCGAGAATGCCTTCGAGGTCGGCAAGGACATCGCGCGCCTGGAGGCTCAGGGAAAGAGGATCATCAAGTTCAATCTCGGTCAGCCCGATTTCCGCGCGCCCGAGCACCTGGACCGCGAGTGCATCCGGCAGCTCGAGGCCGGGAACACCGGATACGTGGATCCCGCCGGCATCCTACCCCTCCGCCGCGCCATCGCGGACCACATGCGGAAGACCAGGGGCGTCGACGTCGACCCCTCGAGGGTCGTGGTCACGGCCGGTGCCAAGCCGCCCATCGGGCTGACCGTCCTGACGTACGTGAACCGTGGCGACGAGGTCATCTACCCGAGCCCCGGCTTCCCGATTTACGAGTCGTGGGTGCGGTTCCTGGGCGCGGTTCCGGTGCCGCTCCGACTTCGCGAAGAGCGCGACTTCGCCTTCACGCCGGACGAGCTCGGCGATCTCATCACACCGCGCACGAAGCTCGTCATCCTGAACTCCCCGTCGAATCCGACGGGCGGGGTCCTCAGCAAAGAGGACCTCCAGGGGATCGCGCGCGTGATCCGGGAGAAGGGATCCCCGGATCTGCGTGTATACAGCGACGAGATCTACGAGCAGATCCTCTTCGACGGCGAGGAGCACCGCAGCCTGATCAGCGAGGAGGGCATGGAGGAGCGCACCGTGGTCGCCAGCGGGCATTCCAAGGGCTTCGGGATGACCGGTTGGAGGCTCGGGTGGGCCGTCCTGCCGAACGCCGAGGAGGCCGCCGTGTTCTCCCGCTTCAACGTCAACACGGTGTCCTGCGTGCCTCCGTTCATCCAGGAAGCTGGGCGTGAAGCGTACGAGAACCCCGAGACGGAGAAGTACGTCACGCGGAACGTGCGCGCGTTCCAGGAGCGGCGCGACCGCGTCGTGCCCGGCCTGAACGAGATCCCGGGAATCACGTGCCGGACGCCCAAGGGAACGTTCTACGTCTTCCCGAACGTCGAGGGTTACTGCCGGGACATGGGGATCATGGACGTCTACGAGCAGCTTCCCGAGGACGAGCGGGCCCGCACCTCACCGTCCACGCTGCTTCAGCTCTTCCTGCTCTACCGCTACGGGATCGCGACGCTGGACCGCCGTTCCTTCTGCAAGCTGGGCTCCGAGGGGGAGCACTACCTCCGCCTCTCCATCGCGAACAGCATGGAGGAGCTCGAGGCCGGCGTCGCGCGCATGGCCGAAGCCGCCGGCGACCGGGAGGGCTTCCTCTCCTTCATGGAGGAGGCACCACACCGGAAGTAGCCTCGGCACGGAGGCGCACGAGCACCATGAAGATGCGCGCCTCCGGGTCGAAGACGGTCGTCTCGTTGTACTCGGCGTCGGTCGCGTAGGACCCTGCCAACGAAGAGAGGCCCCGTGCGGGAGTGACCCGGAACAGGATCCTGTCGCTCGGCTGGGCCGGGAACTTCGCGTACTCGCGCGACTCGTCATGGACGCTGTAGGACAGGGTGGGCGGTCCGTACCGCTCGGCCGCGGCCCTGAGGGTCGTGCCGGGACCGACGCCGTCCGCCGTGCGAGCCAGGGGATGGGTGGTGGCGACGAGCTCGAGTGGCGTATCCTCGTCGATCGCCGTGCCGACCGGGAAGAGCACGTGGTACAGCGTGTCCGTTCCCTCGACGACCGGCAGCGCGGTGACATCGACCATGAACCGGTCGGTCGGGTCGCCGATGGCGGCGGGCGCGGACAGGGCCGTGCGCAGCTCGCCCAGGGTCATGCCCACCGTCGCGTCGCCGATGCCGGTCCCGTCGACGGCCGCCGAAGCGTCCGGGCCGGCGGCTTCCGGCGCCGAGCTCGGTACCGCCCCATCCCCGACGGGCGGTGGCTCGGCCGCGGGTGAGAGGGAGAGCCACGCCAGGATCGCGCCGGCTCCGAGCAGGCACACGGGCGCGACGATCCGGAGGACCCGGTGGATGCGGGACAGCCCGGGAACGGCTTCGGCCGGATCTCTCCCTCGAGCTCGTGCGACCCTCCCCGAGACGACGAGCACGATCTCCCCGAGCATCGCGAGCCCGGCCAGGAGGAACAGGCCGACGAACAGCGTCGGCGCGAGCTCACGGATGGTCATCGGTGGCGACCACGATGTGATGCCTGGGGTCTTCCAGGAACTCCGCGACCATCTCCGGTTGTAGAGCGTCATCGAAGACGTCCGGATCGACGTTGTCGAGCCGGTGCCCGGAACGGCTCCGTAGAAGTTCGATCTCGACGTGCGGCACATCTCCTCCGGCAGGGTTGGGGTGCTTCGTGTCGTACGATCCGGTGTCCCGGTTGCGTGCGCCAGGGCGAGCCGGCCGGGAACGACTCTTGCTTGCTTTCGGTCGCGATGTTTGCCCATCGTTCCGGGCCGACTCAACCCTCCCGTTCGGGCTGTCCAGGAGCCTCATATGCGCCACGTCATCCTCGTGCTCGGCGTTGCCCCCGTCCTCGTCGGAGGGTACTCGCTGCTCGGCGGAAGCTTCTCCATGACCCGGAGGGAGACCGTGCTCGACCTCGGCCCGGTGCAGGCGACCGCGGAGACGCAGGAGCTCTTCGCATTGCCTCCGCTCGTCGCGGGCATCGCGTTGGCCCTGGGGCTGGCGGCGGTCGTGTACGGGGCCCGTAAGTCGTGAGGATGCTCGGCACGATGATCGCGTCTCAGGTGCCGGGGCTTCCACAGGAGCAGGACACACCGCAGCTCCCGGATACCCTTCCATCGTCGTTCGATCGCATCGGGGAGCAGGTCACCGCGACCGGTCGTCTGATCCTCGAAGGCGAGTGGGACCTGGTCTGGCGGCGCTCCCTCGAAGGGCTCACCAACCTGGCGATCGGGCTCCTGCCCAATGTCCTCTCCGCGCTGTTCGTGGGTGTGATCTTCTACGGACTGTATCGGCTCCTCATCAGCGTTTCGGGCAGCGTGCTGCATCGCAGCCATGCGGTGGACGAGGGACTCGAGACCATCAGCATGCGGACGCTACGGGTCATGGGATGGAGCTTCATCCTGGTCCTCGTCCTGTCCCAGCTGGGTATCAACGTCGCCGCGCTCATTGCCGGTCTCGGCATCGCCGGCCTGGCCCTCGGCTTCGCCGCCAAGGACTCGCTGGAGAACTTCATCGCCGGCGTCACGATCCTGCTCGACCGGCCCTTCAGTGTCGGGGACTGGGTCACGGTCGCGGAGCATTACGGGAAAGTGGAGCACATCACGCTGCGCTCGACGCGTATCCGCACGCCGAACAACCAGACCGTCGTCTTCCCCAGTGTCCAGATGGTCACCCAGGCGGTCGTGAACCACACTGCGGGGGCCCCGCTTCGCGTGGATGTCCCCTTCGGGATCGCCTACAAGGAGAGTGTGGATGAGGCCCGCGACGTCGTCATGGGCCTGGTCGACCGGGAGGACGAGCGGCTCGCGCCGGGAGCCGATCACAAGGTCGTGGTGACCGAGCTCGGGGATTCCAGCGTGAACATGCAGCTCCGGCTCTTTCTCCTGGATCCGGGCTACGCCGTGGCGGTTCGGTGCGACTACGTCGAGGCCATCTTCAAGGCGCTCAAGGAAGCCGGCATCGAGATCCCGTTCCCGCACCTCCAGCTCTTCATCGACGAGGCCAAGGCGCTGCGTGACACGCCGGTCCGTGTTCTCGGAGGAGACGGCGCCTGAGCTCCACCGAGCCCTCCTCCACGCTGCCGGCCGGGCTCCGGGCTCGGCTCGGGGGATACTGGCGGCGCCACCGGACGCTCTTCTGGGCGCTCCACTCCGTCTGGGCGCTCGCGACGGGCGTGCTGGTCATCTGGCTCGCGCGCGAGCGATACGGCTTCGTTCCCTGGGTCGTCCTCTTCCTGGGGCTGACCTGGCTGTCGACGCTCTACTTCGGCAGGCGGACGTCGACCGCGCCGCGAGGTGGAAGCGGACCGGGGTCCGCCGCCGTGGTGCCGGGGGCTGCGGAGGAGGCCACGTCGTACGTGACGCGCACGATGTACCAGGAGACGCTGTTCTTCCTCCTGCCGTTCTACGCCTACTCGACGGTGCTCGGGGAGCCGAGCATCGCGTTTCTGGCCCTGCTCGGCGTGCTCGCGGTCCTTTCCTGCATCGATCTGTTGTTCGACCGGTGGCTGCGTTCGAGCCGGGTCGTGCGGCTCGTCTTCTTCGCCCTGGTGACCTTCGCGGCCGTCAACCTGCTCCTCCCCATTCTCCTTCCCGTGGATCCCACGCTGGGTGCGCGTGTCGCGGCCGGTGTGGCCGTCCTGGCCGCCTTACCGCTCGCGCTGCAGGGGGAGCGGCCCTCGCGAAAGGGAGGGGCGCTACTCGGCGGTGCGGCCGCCGTCTTCATCGGGGTCGCGCTCGCCCTCCCGCAGCTCGTGCCACCGGTTCCGCTCCGACTCCAGAGCGCCACGTTCGGGCCGGGGATCGAGCGTGAGACGCTGGTGGTGTCTGATACGCTGCTGGGTGCCGCACCCGCAGGTGCGCTACCCGACGGGCTGTTCGTGCTCTTCGAGGTGTTCGCTCCGACCGTCGTCCCGACGGAGGTCAGGCTTCGCTGGGAGCGGGACGGCGTCGTGCTCAGGGAGGGACGCCAGATCGAGATCACCGCGCACGAGCTCGGCTTCAGGGTCTGGGATGCGTGGCGGCCTCGAGGGGACGCCATCGTGCCGGGTCGGTATCGCGTCGTGATGGAGACCCGGGCCCGTCGTGTTTTCGGCGCCGCCACGTTCCTCGTCGAGCCGTGACGACTCCGCTCGTCAGCTACGGTAGTTCGCGTTGATGTCGACGTAATCGGCGGTCAGGTCACACGTCCACACGTCCGCCGCCGCCCGGCCGCGCGCGAGGTATAGCGTGATGAAGACCTCGTCGCTCGATACGAGGTGCTCGTGCGCCGCCGCCTCGTTGGCGACCAGGGGTCGACCGTCGGCGTAGACGTCCACGTCACCGATGGCGAGACGCATTTGCTCGGGTTCGACGGGCACGCCGCACGAGCTCGCGGCCGAGACGATCCGGCCCCAGTTGGGGTCCCGCCCCGCGATGGCGGTCTTCACGAGCGGGCTGATCGCCACGGCGCGTCCGACGAGCGTGGCCTCTCGTTCGTTGGCGGCGTCGCGCACCCGGATGGTGATGAGCCGCGTGGCGCCCTCGCCGTCCCGGGCGATGTCCCGCGCGAGCGTCTGGGCGACCTCGGTGTAGCCGCGCTCGACGTCGTCGCCCTCCGAGTCGGCATGCTTCCGGCCCCACAGCAGGAGCGTGTCGTTCGGCGACGTGTCCCCGTCGACCGTCGTACGGTGGAAGCTGCGGTCGGCGATGCGGCGGACGGCGTCCAGGCCGCCTTTGGGAACGCGGTCCCCCAGCAGGAAGGCGAGCATGGTGGCCATGTCGGGGTGGATCATCCCCGAGCCCTTGGCGAAGCCCGTGACGACTCCCGCGGACGTCTCGCGGGAGTGGGCCTTGGGGTAGGTGTCCGTCGTCATGGTGGCCCGCGCGAAGGCCTCGCCTCCGTCGGGTCCCGCCTTCTCCAGGAGCGGGTCGAGCGCTCGCTCCACACGCTCCGTGTCCAAGCGGGCGCCGATGACGCCGGTGCTGATCATGAGCACCTGCTCGACCGGGCAGCCCACCCGCTCAGCGAGCGCGACGCACAGACCCCGGGCGTCCTCGATGCCCTCCGGCCCGGTCGCGCAGTTCGCGTTGCCCGCGTTGACGAGCACCGCGCGCACGAGCCCTCCGCTCCGCGCCAGATGGTCACGGCACACCGGGATGTGCGCCCCATTGAGTCGGTTCCTGGTGAAGAGCGCCCAGGCCGGGAGCGCCTCGTCGGCGAGGAGGAGCCCCAGGTCGAGCAGCTCGGGGCGCTTCTTGAGGCCGCAGCGGATGCCGCCGACCCGGAAGCCGGCCGGGAGGGTTACGTGCATCGCGGTCGTGGCGGTCACGGCGCGTCTATCACCGGGCCTTCGAGGGCGCTCCGGATGCGGCCCAGGGCGTCGTCGATCTGCGTCTCGGTGACGACGTAGGGCGGCAGCATCCGGATGACGTCTCCGGCGGTACAGTTGGTGATGAGGTGATGATCCCGATACAGGCGCTGCTGAAGCTCCTTCGCGCCCTCCGGGACGTGGAGCCCCAGCATCAGGCCGCGTCCCCGGACCGCTCCGACGTTCGGGAAGTCGGCTGCGAACGCCTCCAGGCCCGTCCGGAGTCGCGCGCCGAGCTCGGCCGCGCGCTCCATGAGCCCGTCCTCCTCCAGCAGCGTCAGGAACACGAGCGCCGCGCGGAGGACGAGCGGACCGCCCGCGAACGTGGAGCCGTGGTCTCCGGGCTTGAGCACGTCGGCCAGCTCCGCTCGCACCACGATTGCCCCCATGGGGAGCCCGGCCGCGAGGGGCTTGGCGAGCGTCACCACGTCCGGCTTGATGCCGGCCGCGTCCGCGGCGAGGAAGGTGCCGGTGCGTCCGCATCCGGATTGCACCTCGTCGTGGATGAGCACGGTGCCGGTTGCGTCGCACAGGTCGCGCACGCCTCGCAGGTACCCGGTGGAGAGCTCGACCACGCCTCCCTCCCCCTGGATGGGCTCCAGGATCACGGCGGCCGGTCGGTCGCGCTCGAGCGCGGCGGCCATGGCCTCCAGGTCGCCGGACGGCAGGAACGTCGTACCTGGCACCATCGGCTCGAAGGGCGCCCGGTAGCTCGCTCCGGACGTCACCGAGAGCGCGCCCATGGTGCGTCCGTGGAATCCGCCTTCGAGCGCGATGAACCCCGTCCGTTCCGGCCGCCCCGCGTCCCGTTGATGCTTCCTCGCGAGCTTGAGCGCCGCCTCGTTCGCCTCGGCGCCGCTGTTCGTGAACAGCACGGCCTCGAGCCCGGTGAGGCGCGCGAGCCGCGTGGCCACCTCCACGGTGTAGGGGTGGCGGAATAGGTTGCTCACATGGAGCGTGCGTCCCGCCTGGTCCGCGAGGGCCGCCGCGAGCTCCGGATGCCCGTGTCCGAGCGCCGAGACGCCGATGCCTCCGAGGAAGTCCAGGTATACGTCGCCCTCGGCCGTGCGGAGCTCCGCGCCGCAGCCGTCGACGAACACCTCGTCGGCCCGGCCGTAGTTGCGGACCATGTGCGCGTCGAGCGGCGCCACCGCGGCGTCGACGTTGACCGTCCTGTTCGACCTCATCCGAGCCCCGCATCCTCGGGAAAGCCGAGCATGAGGTTCATGTTCTGGAGGGCCTGGCCCGCCGCGCCCTTCACCAGGTTGTCGATCACGGAAGTCACGACGACGTGTCCTTCCTGGTCGGTCAGCGCCATGTGACACCGGTTGGTCCGTTGGACGTCCGTGAGGGAGGGCTGGCCCTCCTCGGCGTGCAGCACCCGCACGAACGGCTCGCCCTCGTAGTAGTCCTGGAGATGGGCGCGCATCCGTTCCGCCGAAGCGCCGCGGACCGGCCGCAGGTAGATCGTCGAGAGGATGCCGCGGAAGACGGGCAGGAGGTGCGGCACGAATACGAGATCCGTGATGCCGGCCTCCTGCCGGATCTCGGGCGCGTGCCTGTGCCCCCCCACGGCGTATGCGCGGAAGTTGTCGTGGACCGCTCCGAAGACGTTGGAAGGGGTCGGTGTGTTCCCGGCGCCGGAGACGCCGCTCTTGCAGTCCGCGACGATGGGGGCCGTCTCGTCGACCAGTCCGCCCGAGACGAGCGGCAGCAGAGGAAGGAGCACCGACGTAGGGTAGCAGCCCGGGTTGGCGACGAGCCGTGCGCCGGGGAGGCGTGCGCGGACATGTTCGGTGAGGCCGTACACCACCTCGTCCAGCAGCTCGGGAGCCGTGTGCTCCGCGCCGTACGTGTCGGCGTGCAGCTTCGGGTCCCGCAACCTGAAGTCGGCGGAGAGGTCGACCACGCGGCAGCCTTGGTCGAGCGCGGCTTTTGCCAGCGGCTGAGCGACGCCGTGTGGGGTGCATAAAAAGACGACGGAGACGCCGTCGAGACGCTCGGGGTCGAACGGCTCGGGCGCGTCAGGCTCGTCGGTCGCGTCCGCGGTAGGGGTCGCGGCCCCGGGGCGTGCGGTCATGAGCCGAGGCGCGCCCAGCCAGGGGTGAGCCCCGATGAGTCTTCTGATCTCCTGGCCGGTATAGCCGGTCGTCCCGACCACGGCCACGGTGGTCAGGGAAGAAGGGCCATCCGAGCTCGGCATGGAGAGGTCCGGGCCGTCACGAACCGAGCTCATGAGCGGTCCCATGGGAAGGGGTGTGCATAAACATGCAGAAATATGGGTATAACATGCATCACGTCAACGCAGAACATCGATGACGTCGCTTCGCACCCATTGGATATCGCCCTCGCTCGTGTAGAAGAGGTACTTCCCGTCCGCCGTCACGAAGGGGCATAGCTCATGACCTTCGGTATTGATCGCGTCGCCGAGGCTCTTCCCGGAACCCCACGACCCGTCGTCCCGGCGGAAGCTGACGTACAGATCGCCGCGGCCGCGTCCCCCGGGCCGGGCGGAAGAGAAGACGAGATAGGATTCGTCCGGTGAGACGAACGCGTCGGCTTCGTAGTGGCCGGTATTCACGTCGCCGTGCAGTCGTCGGGCATCCCGAAAGCCCGCGTCGTGAGGGGCGGCCCTGTACAGATCGAAGTCCCCGGCGCGGGAGGCGTTCCGGTCGGAGGCGAAGTAGAGCGCCCCCGACGCTCCGAACGAGACATAGTACTCGTTGTGGTCCGAGTTCACCGGCGGGCCGACATTCTCGGGGGCGCCCCACCCGGTGCCTTCGCGCTCGACGAACCAGATGTCGTACGTGGGATCGTCTTCCGGCGTCCCTCCATCGTGGTCCGGGCGGTCCGAGATGAAGTAGAGCCGCTGTCCGTCGGGAGACAGGAAGGGGTCGTTCACCGAGTGGTGCGGGTCGGACACCACGACGTCCGGCTTCGTCCACGAGGTGCCGTCCCAGCGCGTCTCATGGATCTCCGCCCGCCCGTCGACGAGCACGCCGAAGTAGAGCTCGGTTCCGTCTTCTGACCAGACCGATCCGTATTCGTATCGATCACCGACCGAGACGATCCCCGGGGCGAACGGAAGGGGTGTGGCCCCCGGTCGCTCCTGGCCCAGATACGCGGAGGTCTCCGGCGGCGATGTCGCGGCTGCCGGCCTCACTCCGGACGGTTCCACTCCGGGCTGCCCCACTCCCTCGACCTCCCGTCCTCCGACGAAGACCCGCTCGAGCGAGCGCGTGGCCTCGATGTCCCGCGTGGGATCGTCGGCCAGCACGAGGAAGTCGGCGAGCTGCCCGGGCTCGAGGGTGCCGACGTCTTCCAGGCCACCGCATTCGGCGGCGATGGCGGTCGCGCTTCGCAGGGCGTCCGCCGGGCTCATGCCGGCCTCGACCATCATCCAGAGTTCGAGGTGCTCGAAATAGCCCGGGAACCGTGCGGCCGGCCCGGAGTCGGTGCCGAACGCGACCGGGATGCCCGCGTCTTGTGCCAGGATAAGGTTGCGACGCGCCACCTCGAGGGCCTCCCGGTACCCGTCCGCCGTCGGGCTGGCCCGGAAGCCTTCCTGCACGGCCGGGTCTTCGAGACGGCGGACTTCGCTGGCGAGCGCGTGGCGCCGGAAGAAGGGGTCGCCGAAAAAATCCGGACGGGCTTCGTACACGAATGTGCTGAGCTCGCGGGTCAGCGTGGGGACGTAACAGACGCCCGAGCCCTCCAGCGTCTCGAGGAAGGCCACGTCCATGTCCCGGTCACGCACCGAGTGTGCGACCAGGCCCGTGCCGAGGTCGAGGAGCCGTCGGGCATCGTCCAGATAGAAGAGGTGCGTGGCGACGGGGACGCCCCGCTCCCGCCCGACGTCCAGCACGGCTTCGACGGCGGGCCAGGGCATGGGCTCGGACGTGCCGAGGTTGTCGTCGACCCGCAGCTTGAGCCAGGCGGCGCCTGCGTCGACGTTGGCCTCGGCCGTTCGCCGTGCCTCGGCCGGGGCGTGTGCCGTGACGACCGGACCCGACGCCCGCAGCCGGGCGTGGGCCCCACCGGCTGAGCCGGGCATGGTCGTCGTGCCGCCCGCCACCTCGAGCGCCGCCCGGTCGTCGCCCAGGCTGACCACGCTGGTGATTCCGTATCGGGCGTAGAGGAGGAGGTCCTGCCGAATCCGCCCCTCCGGGTCTGCGTCGACGTCGGTCGCCCAGGCGCCGCTCACGTGCCCATGTGCGTTCACCAGGCCGGGCATCACGAACTTGCCGTCCAGCGGTACGACGGTGGCCGACGCGGGAATATTCACGTTCGCCCCCATCGCCGAGATGCGCTCGCCCTCGACGAGGAGGGTGACGTCCGAACGCGCGGTAGACCCGGTCCCGTCCCAGACGGTCGCGCCCGTGAAGGCGGTGGTCTGCGCGGCAAGGAGCGTGGGGAGCGCGAGGAGGATGAGTACCGCACACGCAGCGGCTCGCGGCCCGGAATGCTCCGGAATCGGCGCGACGGGCTCGGGTGAGGGGGCCGGCTCGGGTGTGCCGGTGCGGGACGGGGTGCGCATCGTGATCTCCTCCGGTGGGGCTAGCAGCCGTGAGCATACCGTACCCGGCCGGCGACGTGTCGGCAATGCGTCAGGGCGCCCGTATTGCGCCTCGGCACAAGGAGGCTCATTCTCACGCACCGCCCCATATCCAACGGGAGAATGTCATGAGTCGTCGAACGCCCTTCACGGTCCTGCTCACCCTGCTGCTCACCCTGGCCGCGGCCGGCTCGGCGCTCGCACAGATGGAAGAGACGACGCTCCGGGGCTCCGACGAAGGGGGCGGGCCCTACGACCGCCTGATCATTCGGGGTGCCACCATGATCGACGGGACGGGAGCGCCGCCACAGGGCCCGGTGGATATCGTCATCGAGGGTGACCGCATCGCCGAGATCCGGTCGGTCGGCTACCCCGGTGTGCCCATCAACGAGCGCCGTCGCCCCGGCGACCCCGAGCGTGAGATCGACTGGGAAGGGCGCTTCGTTCTTCCGGGCTTCATCGACATGCATGCGCACACCGGCGGGGCGGGCAAGGCGCCGCAGGCGGAGTACGTCTACAAGCTCTGGATGGGGCACGGCATCACCACGTCGCGGGGCGTCGGACACGGGCCGGTGGACTGGGCGCTCCAGGAGAAGGCCCGAGCCGAGCGGAACGAGATCGTCGCCCCCCGTATGTTCACGTACGCGCGGCCCGGTGAGGCTTGGGACGGCGGCGCCATCGACTCGCCGGAGCAGGCGAGGGCCTGGGTGCGGTTCATCGCCGAGTACGAGGTCGATGGGGCGCGGGTCGATGGGCTCAAGCTCGGATCCATGCCGCCGCACATCATGGAGGCCATCCTCGACGAAGCGCAGGCTCAGGGACTCGGCACGGTAGCCCACCTGAACCAGATGGGCGTGGGCGAGATGAACGCCCTCGACGCGGCCGAGCTCGGCCTCGACATGATGACCCACTTCTACGGGCTCTTCGAGTCGATGCTCACCGACTACTCGGTGCAGAACTACCCGCTCGACTACAACTACAACAACGAGCAGCACCGCTTCGGGCAGGTCGCACGGCTGTGGAGCCAGTCCGCGGAGCCTGGGTCGGAGCGGTGGAACGAGGTCCTGGATCGCATGCTCGAGCTCGGCTTCGGTATCGATCCGACCATGACGATCTACGAGGCGAGCCGTGACCTCATGCGGGCGACGCAGGCCGAGTGGCACGACGACTATACGCTGCCGAGCCAGTGGGACTTCTACGAGGCGTCACGTGAGGCCCACGGATCGTACTGGTTCTACTGGACCAGCGAGGACGAGACGGAGTGGGCCCGCTTCTATCAGAAGTGGATGCGCTTCCTGAACGACTTCAAGAACCGTGGCGGCATCGTCACGACCGGGTCCGACTCGGGCTTCATCTACAAGCTGTACGGCTTCGGCTACATCCGTGAGTTCGAACTCCTGCGGGAAGCCGGCTTCCATCCGCTCGAGGTCATCCGCGCCGCGACCTACCATGGCGCCTATCAGCTCCACGAGCCCAGCGGCATGCAGGACCAGATCGACTTCGGCATCCTGCGCGAGGGGCTGAAGGCCGATCTGGTGCTGGTCGAGGAGAACCCGCTCGAGAACCTGAAGGTGCTGTACGGCACCGGCGCGCCGCGTCTGAACGACGAGACCGGTGAGAACGAGCGGGTCGGCGGGATCGCCTACACCATCAAGGACGGCATCGTCTACGACGCGCGTCAGCTGCTGGCCGACGTGCGTGAGATGGTGCGGCAGGCCAAGGCGAGCACGACGCAGGACGGCGCAGGGAGCTGACGAAGTCCGGGCGTCGGCCTCGCGCGGCGTGCAGCCCGTGAGACCGGCGCCCGGCTTCTACCTCCCGTCGGCAGTCCAGGGCCCGAGTGTGTGACGCTCCTCCCGGGGCCGGTCGCCGCGTGGGGCCCGCGGGGCGACCGACCGCCTGTCAGCCCCGCGAAGCGTGCCAGCGCGCGAGCACTTCGCGCTCGCGCTCACGGTCGAGCCCGGCCTGACGGTCCGCGCGCTCGGCCGCCGGGCGGGTCTCGTCCCAGGCCAGCGTGTCACGGGCGGTTTCGGGGAGCGGGCGGTAGGTGAGCCCGGCCTCGGTCGCCCGCGACACGTCCACGAACATCAGCGGGCTGCCGGGCATCCAGGCCGGGAGATCGCTCCATGCGCGCAGCCCCTCGGCCTGGAGGAACGGCTCCTCCACCCAGGTGAGCTCGTAGGGGTTTCGCGCCGCTTCGCCGACCTGCGCCAGCATGGATGCCATGGTCATGCGCTCGGCCGGACCGGTAGCGTTGAAGTCGCCGGTGACCCGGCCCTCGGCGAGGCGCACGATCCACTCCGTCAGGTCGCGCTGATCGATGACCTGGGCCGAATGCTCCGGGTTCCCGGGCGCGAGCACCTCACCGCCCTCGTCGAGCCGAACGGGCCAGTACGTGAAGCGGTCGGTGGGATCTCCCGGGCCGACGATCAGCCCTGGCCTGACGATCGTCGCCCGACCGGGGAAAGCCTCGCGCACGACGTCCTCCGACAGGCTCTTCATGAGCCCGTAGGGGGCGTCGTCTCCGTCCGACCATCCCTCGGGCGGCTCGATGCAGGGGTAGCCCTCGTCGATGACGCGCTCCCGGAGCACCCGGGTCGGGTCGCTCCACCGGCCTGGCTCGAGCTGATAGGCGGAGATGGACGACACCAGGAGGTAATGCTCCACCGAGTCGGCCAGGAGTGCGGTGCTCCGCTGCACCCACCTGTAATCCTGGGCGTTGTTGTCGAGCACGACGTCCCAGGTCCGCCCCTCCAGAGCCGCGTGATCGTCGTTCCGGTCTCCGACGAGGTGCTCCACGTCCGGGATGTCGGCGTCGCTCCGGCCGCGGGTGAAGATCGATACCTCGTGCCCGCGGGCGACCGCGTGCCGGACGGTGTGCGGCCCGATGAAGCCGGTTCCCCCGAAGATCAGGATGCGCTTGGGCATGACGGACGCGGTGCCGCCGGCCGCGGCGTCTTCGGGACTCGGGCCGCACGCCGCCGCGCCCCCGAGGGCCAGCCCGGCGCCCAGGGCGCCCATCGTCTCTAGGAACTCCCTGCGCGTCGGTGTCATGGTGCGGGCCCTCAGTATCGAAGGAGTCGCGTGATTTTCAGCACGAGCGCGCGGTTGCGGAGCCCGGTGCCGCCCGGGCCCGTGTCCCGCTCGTCCGTCCACACGAAGAACAGCTCGCTGCCCGGCTGGTATTCCCAGCGGAAGCGGAGGTTGCTCGAGAAGGTATTGCTGTCGGAGCCGTACTGCATCAGGGCGCTCGCGAACATGCGCGGCGTGAAGGCGTAGTCGGCGCGGAGCCTCGTCACCGTCTCGGTGGATGAGCCCTGGGGCAGGTCGATCAGGTTGAGGCTGACCCCCGGCTCGAGGGACAGGCGGTCGGTGAGGACGACCCGTCCCTGGTTCACCCCGATCGTCGTCAGCGTACCGTCGTAGAAGTCACCCCAGTTGACCGACACGTTGCCGGCGAGGCGGCGGTGCGGGCCGAAGTTGTACTGGAGCCGATAGTCGGTGAACGCATAGGCCCCGGGCTGGATGGTCAGCTCCGAGGTCACGTCGAACGCCTGGTCGATGCGCTCGTAGTTCCGGGTGACCTGGACGGATGTCTGGTCGCTGTTCTCGAGCTCCACCTCGAAGCGCCCGTTCTGGACCCGTGACTCGACGTTGCCGAGGCCATCCTCGAAATAGTCGACGCGAGCGTCCCACGTGAGCTGACGGATCGACTCGATGGACGTGGGTCTCGGGCTGAAGCGGGCCGAGGCGGAAGTCTTCTCGAAGTCGCGACGGCGCACGAAGCCGATCTCAGGATTGAAGTCGGCGCCGACTTTCAGGAACGACAGGCTCCCCCCGTAGCGGTCGCCGTTCCACTGGGCGCGTCCCTCGTAGCTCTCGTCGTCTCCCGTAAGCGCCGGCGTCTCGGTCTTCGCGAAGTAACCGCCGACCTCCAGGTTCGTCAGGAATGCGAGTTGCAGGTCGCCCCCGTAGGCTTGGCTGGAGCCGCCGCCGTCCAGCGCGACCGAGCGGTTGGTGCCGATGATGCCGATGGAGCTTCGGCCCAGGATGTCTCGTTTCACGCGCAGCACCGAGAAGTTGGTGCCGTCCACGCCCGCCTCCGGTATGCCCCCGGTCTGGATATTCAGCGCGCCGATGCCGAACGCGCCCACCTTACCCGTCAGTCGGCCTCCCGCGCGGATCGGCACCACCTCTCCGTCGTCGAGCCCGATCCGGCGGCTGTAGAAAAGGGTGGGCGCGTCGCGGGGCGGGCCGAAGCCCATGCGACCGCCCCCGCCACCGCCTCCGAAGTCGAAGACGCCGCGGCCTTCCAGGAAGAACTCGCGCTTCTCGGGGAAGAAGAGTCCGAACCGCGTCAGGTTCACCTGCTGCTCGTCCACCTCGACCTGCGCGAAATCCGTGTTGACGGTGAGGTCCGCGGTCAGGTTCGCGGTCACCCCGTACTTCACGTCGAGCCCGGCGTCCGCGGTCGCGTCGTTCGAGACGACTGGGGTGACGGTCCGGTCGGTCGTGAGGCCGGTGATCCCGTAGGGCTTGATGTCGAGGTTGTTCCCCGCTTCCGGCAGGTCGAGGCCGACCAGCGTCCCGCCGGCCGAGACCCGGTTCAGGCCCTGCGGGCCCGCCAGGTTGGACGGCACCGGGCTCAGGTAGACCCACTCGTTCTTGTGCCGGATGCCTCGCCGCATCTGGAGCCCCCAGACACGGTCGGGGCCCGACAGGTAGCGGATCGACTTGAACGGGATGGCCATCTCGACGGTCCACCCTCCGTCGAACCGGCCGGTCGCCACGTCCCAGACGGGGTTCCAGTCCATGTTCGGGCCGCCTTCGTCGATCACCTGATAGTCGGCCCGGCCGCCGAGCGGATTCGTGTAGAACATCGAAGCGCTACGGCGGTCGTAATAGGTGTCGAACATGACACCGAAATTCTCGTTGTTCCTCAGCCCCGCGGCGTCTCGCCGCAGCTCGTTGGCGAGCCAGATCGAGGGCGGGGCGGAGTCCCAGCACCGGCACGTCACGTAGATGTGGGTGTCGTCGAACGTCACCCAGACGTCGGAGCGCTCGGAGGCCGGCGCGCCCGCGACCGGGACCACCTGGATGAAGCCGCCGAACGGCTCGTTCGCGCCGTACACGTCCTCGTCAAGGACGCCGTCCAGCACGAGCGGCTCGTCGAGCCGGATCGCACGGATGGTCGGCCGACCCAGCGCGTCCCTCGTGATCGAGGACGGGGCGACGGGAGGGGGCGACCCGTCGATCGTCGTCGGCCGATCCTGGACATCTTCGTCCTGGATCATGGACTGGGCAGACGCGAGCCGCGGCTGAGCGGCGTACAAGACCAGGAGCGCCAGAGCCACGCGGGGGAGAGTCAGCATGATATCGGCTATTGCGGGCGGCTGCGGGAATGAAGGGTCAGCCACACAAGATGGGCCATCGAAATGCTCACGGCGAGGACACCGCGGCGGGGAGAAGGGTTGACGACCCCGACTCCCGTTCGGCCTCGCGGAAGCCTTTCGGCAACCGCCGGGGCGTGTTTCCTTGTTGCCGACCTTCCCGTTCCTCACCGCGAGGCTCGCCTTCGCACCGTGCGCACCATCGACCATGTCATCGGGGATCTGGACGACGTCGTTCGCACATGTCGCGAGCGGGGTAGCCGCGCCGGCTACTTCCCCGCGCTCTACCGGAACGTCACCCTCGAGGTGCGCGACTGGATCCGGGACGGCCGGTTCGACGACGGGGCGCGCATGGAGCGTCTGGACGTGCTGTTCGCCGACCGGTACCTGGAGGCGTGGCGGCGGAGGGAAGCCGGCCAGCCTACGACCCGGTCGTGGGCCGTGGCGTTCGACGCCGCGGATTCGTGGTGGCCGATCGTGCTGCAACATCTGCTCCTGGGGATGAACGCGCACATCAATCTCGATCTGGGGATCGCCGCGGCGCGCACGGTCCCCGGAGCGGACATACGGATGCTCCACGACGACTTCTGCCGCATCAACGAGCTGCTCGCCTCTATGGTGAACGATGTCCAGGAGCGTTTGACCGGTGTCTGGCCGCTCCTACATTTGATCGACGGTGTCGGGGGCGACGCCGACGAGGCCACGATCCATTTCAGCATGGAGCGGGCGCGCGACGCGGCCTGGGCCTTCGCGGTCAGGCTTGCGGTGTTGCCGGAGACCGGGTGGGACACGGAGATCGCGGCCACCGACCGGTTCGTGGCGACACTCGGTCGGATGGTCCGGCACCCGGGCCCCCGGGTGAGCACCCTGCTCCGGGGCGTCCGTCTCGGCGAGGTGCGATCGGCTCGGGGCGTGGTCGACCTGCTCTCATGAGTGCCCGCCGTCGTCCGCCGCCCGGCGTCTATATCGAAGAGGCCCCCAGGTTGCCGCCGAGCATCCCGGCCGTGCCGACATCCGTGGCCGCATTCGTCGGACGCACGGCGGAAGGCCCGGTCGACGAGCCCGTGGAGACGCGGAGTTGGATCGACTTCGAACGGACGTTCGGCCCGGCCACGCAGGAAGGACCGCTGGGACTCGTCGTTCGCGCCTTCTTCGACAACGGCGGCGCGACGGCGGTCGTCGTCAACCGAGGCACGGCCCCGCTCTCCGCCCCGGAGGACTACCTGGGCCGTCAGCTGGACGGGACCGGGATCTACGCGCTGGAACGGGGGCCCGGCTTCAACCTGCTCTGCATTCCGCCGGACACTCCGGACGGAGACGTGCCAGGACTGGTCTACACCGAGGCGGCACAGCTCTGCGTGGAGCACGGAGCCATGCTGCTCGTGGATCGGCCCACGGTCTGGACCACGAAGTGGCGAGAGGGTCGGGTGGCCGACATATCGATGGGCGATCTCGGGACGTCGTTCTCCGTGGAGCAGGCGAGAAGTGCGGCGGTGTATTTCCCGCGGCTCCGGGTCGTGGATCCGGCGGACGGGGTCGAACGCGTCCTTCCGCCCTGCGGAGCCGTCGCGGGAGTCTTCACGTCGACGGACGCCTCCCGCGGTGTCTGGAAGACTCCGGCCGGGGTCGGCGCGGCGGTCGCGGGTGTCGCCGGGCTCGAGGTCGATGTCGACGACGGGGGTCAGTCCCACCTCAACCCGCTCGGCATCAACTGTCTGCGTGAGATCCCCGGACACGGCGTCGTGGTCTGGGGAGGACGGACGATGCGGGGCGGGGTCCAGGGCGACGAGTTCCGATACGTCGCCGTGCGGCGGCTCACGCTCTTCATCGAAGGGAGCATCCGTCGGGGAACGGGTTGGGTGACCCAGGAGCCCAACGGCGAGCCCCTCTGGAACAGCCTGCGGAGGGTCGTGGATGTCTTCCTGAACGGCCTGTTCAGGCAGGGTGCGTTCGCCGGATCGACGCCCAATGAAGCCTACTTCGTCAAGTGCGATCGCGACACGATGACGCAGAGCGACATCGACGCGGGGCGCGTCCACGTGATGGTCGGGATCGCACCCACGCGTCCCGCTGAGTTCGTGGTTCTGCGTCTCGAGCTGGAGGCTTCCTGAGAAGACGTCAGGAGCCCCCTCCGGTCGCTCGGTTCACCGCGTCGGTGAGCCCCATCGAGCCCTCGACCATCCGATGGAAGTTGCCGACCCAGGATTGCCATACAAGCACCACTCCGGCGATCACGAAGAGGACCGTTGCTCCCTTCATGAGGCGTCGTTGCCACTTGAAGTGCAGCCGATGGTGCCCGTAGCTCGCGAGCGCGGCCAGGGCCAGGCGAACTCCGCCGAGTGTCAGGACGAACGTCGCGGCGAAGGCGGCGGCGTAGGACCAACTGGTGTTCCAGAAGCCGACGAAGACGGGAGCGCCCACCAGGAGCCAGAATACCCAGGGAGTCGGTGAGATCAGGGAGAGCGCGACGCCTTCGAGGATGCGTCGCGGTCCCTCCGACGGGCCCATCTCCTCCGTGGTGCGACCGGCTTGATGCCACGTCCGGTAGGCCAGATAGAAGATGAGCAGGCCGCCCCCGACGCCCATCCAACGGAGCGCGGTCTCCGGGAGGCGCGCGATGACCAGGGCGGCGATCGCCAGCACCACCAACTCGGAGACGAGCGGCATGAGGGCGACCTTGGCCGCGGCCCGGAAGCCCCGACCGAGGGCGGTCGTGACGACGAGGGTCGAGTAGGGTCCCGGGATCGAGCCGGACAGGAGGCCCAGCAGGAGCCCGAGGAGGAGTGCCCTCGTCATGGACTGTCAGTCAGATCGTGCACCCACCCGTGAAGTTCACCGCCGGGTACGTGGTCGACGCCTCGCCCTGCCACCCGCCGTGCCGCACCCGGATCGTGAGCTGGTTGTTGGCTCCTGCGCGACGCGGCGAGCAGTAGGCCAGCACGTAGTAGCTGTTGGCCAGGGCCTCGATGCGGCCTCCGATGCCGGAGAACTGCGACAGCAGGGCGTCGCTGTTGTCCGCGAACGCGGAGCCCGAGCGCCCGATCCTGGAGAGGAACGTTTCATCGATCTCACCCCGGAGCCCGATGGAGAACGTCGCGATCGTGCTCGAGTCGACCGCGGCCAGCGCGGCCGACGCGGGGACCCGGTTCGCCTGGTCCGTACCGTCGGTGAAGACCACCAGAGCACCGGCCTGGCTGACGCCGGTCGCCGCACCCTGTCGCATCCGGTCTTCGACCGCTTCGACACCCAGCCGAATCGCGCCGTTCAGGTTCGTCGAGTTGTCCCGGGTCACTTCCTCCGTCAGAGTGGCGATCGAGTCCTTGATCGCCGCCGCGTCGTCGCTGAAATCCGTCAGCCGGACGATGTCGCTGCCGCCGTCGAACCACCACACGCCGACCGCGACGCCATCCGCTTCGAGCGACTTGTCGACGAAGGCGTCGGCCGCTGCCTTGAGCGATTCCAGTGCGTCCGACTGCGTGATGCTGCCGCTCATGTCGAGCAGGAGACCCACGCTCGTCTGGAACAAGCCCGGCTTCGGCTGGAAGGCCTTGGACGATTCGAAGTCGGAGTCCGATACCCCGTTGTCCAGGAGTTCGAAGGCGTCCACCGGAATGTTCGGGACAGGCTCGCCATCGTCGGTCGAGACCCGGAACGTCACGAGGACCTTGGCCGGCGTCTCGGTCGCCGTCTCCAGGATGTCGATCTCGAGGCCGGAGGCACCGGGGCCGAGCGAGTCTCTGCAACCGGCCAGAGCGATTATTGCCATCACGATCGTGCCCACGCGTCCGATGCTCACGGTCTGCCGCCTCATCCGAAAAAAAGAATGCCTCGAAGTTCTGCGCTTGCTACCCAGCCGGTCCGTGCAAGGATCCTGCCGTGCTCGCGGGGTCGGGCATCCTCCCGTACACTTCGGCGAGGCCGGACCGATCGGTCGCCCGACCCCTAACTCCCTCCGCATCATGGCCATCATCCGCGCCTTCCGTGAGAGCGACTGGCCCGGTGTGTGGAGCATTCTCGAGCCCGTCTTCCGCGCCGGACGCACGTACGCCATCGATATCGACATCACCGAGAATGCGGCTCGCGACCTGTGGATCACCGCGCCGACGGCGACCTTCGTGAGCGAGGGCGAGCACGGTGAGGTCCTCGGCACCTACTACATCAAGCCGAACCATCACGGACCCGGCGACCACGTCTGCAACTGCGGCTACGTCGTGGCGGCGAGCGCTCGCGGCCAGGGGGTGGCGACGGCCATGTGCGAGCACTCACAGGCCCGGGCGGTGCAGCTCGGGTTCCGCGCCATGCAGTTCAACCTCGTCGTCTCGACCAACCTGGGAGCTGTGCGTCTCTGGGAGAAGCTCGGCTTCGACACGGTGGGCAGGCTCCCCGGGGCCTTCCGTCATCCGGATGAGGGTTATGTCGATGCCCTGGTGATGTACAAGCAGCTTCCGGGGTGACGTAGCGACGTTAGCCGTATTGCTCCTCGAGCCAGGATACCGCGAAGAGGTGCAGGGGCTCCGCGTCGAACAGGTAGGCCCTGGCCTTGCCGACGCTTCCTGTCGAGACGGCGACCTGCTCCAGGTAGGCCCGCATCAATCGATCGAAGTGGTCCTCCGGTGCCGCGTCCACCACCGGGTCGGCGGTATCGAACTCCTCGATCTCCACCCACTCTGGTCGCCCATCCCTCAGCAACTTCTCGTGGTAGCGGATTACCCGCTTGTTCGGTAGGCGTGCCACATGCTCCGAGAAGTGAAGCAACGTCACGTTCTCGAGGGGAGACCCGAGGAGCAGGACGCGGCCTCGGGCTTCTACCAGCTTGGCCAGAGGCGAGCCGGGTCCATAACCGTAGTTCAGCGGGTGATCGGCGCAGATCCACTCCGCACGAGCGCCCACGGCGGCGACGGATGCTCCCGGGTTGCCGCTCCGGCGAGCCCCCGGCCACGTTCGCAGGAACTCGGGAAGGATGCCGTACGAACGGTCCGCTCTCGCCTTGGCGGGGTCGAACGCCGGCCATGCGTCCCGCCGGGCAGGGGAGAGGGGCGTCTCACGGTCGGCTCTCGTGTAGCGCTGTGCCCCGTCTTCCCAGTCGACGTACATCATTACCGTGCCGCTGGACCCCACGGATTCGAGCAGGGATTCGATCATCTCGTTCGGGCCGCCCAGGATCGGCCCCACCGAGCGCATCGACGAGTGCACCATCACCAGGTCACCCGATCGAAGACCCAGGTGCCCCAGGTCGCGCGTGAGCTCATGGCGGGTAAGCACCGAGCTTATCACGTCATCTGCGAGACGTTCCGAGCCATCTGAGTCTCGGCTCCGTGCTCGCCATCACCGCGACGCCGAAGACCAGGATCGCGCTCGGGAGATACGGCAGCCCGAGAGATAGCCCGGCGAGAAGACAGAAACCCAGGAGCATGAAGCCGATCGTCCAGGCGGTGACTTTCTGGACAGGAGGGTGCGTCAGGGCGACGCCCATGGGTACGCCCGACAGCATCGAGACGCCCACGAGCAAACCCGTGACCCACACCCCGTCGGCCGAAGCGAGAGGGGGTGCGACGGACCGCGCGTCGCCCGCGATTCCCGCCACCACGGCCGAAACCGTCATCCCGGCTTGGCTGGACGCCTGCAAGACGTGCCAGGTCACCGCGCATGCCCAGAAGAACGCCAGCCCCCCGAAAATCAAAGAGAGTCGTCTCAACCGAGCCTCCATCCCGATCCGCGCGCCACTTCGGGCCGCCTACGCCACGGCCCTCAGCATACGTGCGACAACCGCTTCGGGCCAGCCCGTCGGGGTGGAACGGACCCCACGGAGCTCAGCGGCGTCGAGCATCGAGATGCAGCGACTCACGTCCGATCAAATATGGTCCCGAATGGCCCTTATCAGGTCGTCCACGCCCATTCTCTCATACCCGGCGATCTCGAGGTCGGCCGCGAGGTCTCGAAGATCATCGACGGCGGCGCGTGTCTCGCGCCCGTGCTTCGCTCCAGGGCGCGGCTTCATTGGCTGGACTCCGGATTCACCGTCCAACTCCCAGAGCTTCATCTTCCTGCCCATGTCCTTCACTCCATTCGTCAGGCGTCGTCTGCCCCGCCCGCCCCCTCGTGGCGCGGAGCCGACGACAGGAAAACATTCCCTATCGCTCCCTAGCTGCGGGACCTCTGAGAGGCGTGCACGCCCTCCTCGATTTCCTCGAGCATCTTGGCGATGAACGCGTCCAGGTCCCCCGGGTTTCTGCTCGTTACCAGCCCGTTGTCGACCACGACTTCCTCGTCTACCCACTCGGCTCCCGCGTTCTCGAGATCGGTGCGCAATGACGGGTATGAAGTGAGTCGCCGTCCCTTTGCGACGTCCGCCTCGGCGAGGAGCCAGGGGGCGTGGCAGATGGCGGCCACCGGCTTGCTTTCCTCGAAGAAGTTCCGCACGAACGTCACAGCCTCGGGGTCCATGCGCAGTTTGTCCGGATTCATGACGCCGCCCGGCATCACGAGCGCGTCGAACTCCTCGGACCCATGATCATCCACGGTTCCGTCGACGGTCAGCGTGTCCCCCCAGTCGTCCTCGTCCCAGCCCCTGATCTCATCCGCCGACTTCGCGATGGAGATGATCGACACCTCCGCTCCCGCATCGCGCAGGGCGGTGAGGGGTCGATACAGCTCGGACGCCTCGAAGCCGTGCGTGGCGAGCAGCGCGACGCGCGATCCGGCCAGACGCCCGTCGGTCGGCCTTTCCTGATGTGCGTTCATGATTGCTCCTGCAGTGACAGAGTGTGACAGCCGCCGTTCCGATCAGCTCATCTGCCGAGCGACAGCGGATCGGCCTCCTGCGTGAGGCGCCTCGTCCAGGGGACCAGCTCGAGCCGCTCAAAGGGGATCCGCGCTCCGGAGGCCTCCGAGATGTCGAAGTCGCGGGGAGATTCACGGAGCCGTCGGAGGGCGTCCTCGATCAGCACGATGAACTCCGTATGGCGCTCCGCCATGCGGATGTCCCACTCCAACTCGTCGAGCTCTCCTCTGGCCCGATGATCTTCCATGTCCCCGCGCTTGGCCCAGATGGCTCGCACCGCCTTCTCGCGCTCGTCCAGAAGCCGTTGCCGGAGCCGCTGGATCTGCGTGTCCGTGAGCCCGCGTCGGGCGTCGGAACCGGCCTGCTGGGGAGGTGTCGCCTGCAGGGCGCCGCTCCGCGGGGTCTTCTCCGAGCTCTCATTGCGCTGCGCGCGCTTCCTGACGCGTCGCTGGCCTGTCGTTTCCGCCGCGTTGGTGGAGGTCGTATCGGCTCTCATGCAGCCTCCCTATTCGTGTGGTCTGCGATGCTCGCTCCTCCGCCAGGAGCAAGAGGTGTTCCATCGTGGGAACCCCTTTCAGCACCGGTCACCGAGAGGCCGTTGGATGCTTTCCGCTCCACCGTTTGCGCCCTGCGTGCGCAGGAGCTCCGGGGCTCTTCGAGGGCGCCCGCGGACTCGACGAGCCTTGTCTCCGCTGCGCGACACGTGTCCAGCCGGGCTGTTCGTCCGGCTCGACGGTCCAGGCGGGCACCATGTCCCCGGGCGAATGTCAATCCTGGGATGCCCCCACGTTCGTCTCGCGCGCGCAGGAGGCGCACAGGCGCGTCCACGGGACCAACTCGAGCCGCTCCTCCTCGATATGAGTGCCACAGCGCTCGCACGTCGTGTACGCCTCGGGATCCTCACGGAGCCGTCGCAGTGCGTCGTCGATGACCGTCAGCTGACGGCTCTCACGGTTGGCGTTGGCGAGATCCTTCTCCGCCTCCTGGGTGTCGGATGCGGCGTCCGCGAGGTGCGTGGGCATCCGTGAGAGCTCCCCCGCGGATTCCCTCTGGCCCTCGGACTCCTCCTCGATGGCCTGCTGGAGGCTCTCCAAAGTCCGGTCCCTCTCCTCGAGCAGGCGGCGTTCTATTTGATCGAGATCCGTTCGGCTCATCGCCCCTCCTGGTGTGCTGGTCGCTTTCCCTGCTCAGAAGAGCAAGCGGCGAGCCAGGGCGGGGACCGATCAGCCCACCACCGAGCGCAGCAGGCCTCTCCAGGAGAATATCCGCGCGGGATCCACGGTCTCCGCCACCATTCCCGCCGCTGCCGACTGAAGGAAGCGACCCTTCCGGATGCGCCAGGAGACCAGGTCGTTCAGCCAGGGCCGGGACAGCCACCGCTGCGCGGCTGCGTATCCTTCGTAACGTGGGCGAAGCGATGCCTCGACGTCCGAACCGTAAGCGGCGAGCGCGTCCGGATGTCCGTGGGCGGCGGCGGCGATCGCGGCAGCGGCCATCTCGCAGGTCTCCATCGCTTTCCCGATGCCCTCGCCAGTGAACGGATACGTGGTCGAGATCTGCTCTCCCACCGCCACGATGTTGCCCCCATCCGCGCGGGCGCCACGGAGTCCGCATCTCAGGCGAGCACCCCTCAATGGTCCAACGCTCTCGGCCTCGCTCATGAGGCGCTGGACCGCCGGGACCTCGCGGCAGAACGTGTCGAACAGCGACCGGAGGTCGTACCGGGCCGGCTCGTCCGGATCGTGCAGGACGCCGACCCCGACGTTGTAGTCCATGCCGGGCAGAGGGAACGCCCAGGCATAGCCCGGCACGATCGCCCGGTCGAAGGAGATGAACAGCTCGTCCAGCCGGACGGGTGACCGGACGTAGGCGCGCACGGCCATTGCCGTGGGGGCGGGCTGCTGGAGCATCCCCAACTCATCGAGCAGGGACACGTCGGACCCGGTGGCGAGGACCGCGAAGCGGGCATGGAAGGGGGCTTCGATACCCGTTACATGGACGGTGACGCCTTCGTCGGAGCTGCGCACTCGTTGGACGCGCCCTCGGGCCACGACCGCACCGCGTCGGGAGGCCGCTTCCGCGAGCATCTCGTCGAAGCGCTCGCGCCGGAGGAGTAGGAACTCACCCGGGATCGACCATTCGATCCGCGAGGGACTCGAGACGCGCGCACGATCGACTGGACTTGCCTCGGCCTCCACCAGGTCGTAGAGGCGCCCCCTGCGAAGCGCGGCCAGCGTGTCCGGGATCAGGAGATCACCGCACGCCTTGTCACGGGGATACTCCGCCCGCTCGAGCATCAGCACGCGGTGCCCGGCATCGGCCAGGTGAAGCGCCACCGTCGAGCCCGCGGGCCCTCCTCCAACGACAATGGCCGTCCACCCCTCCTTCGGCACCTCGACGGCGGGTCGCTGCCATCGGTTGGTCTGCCGGTGTCGGGGGGACGCTTCCATATGCGGGGCTCCTCACAAGGGCTGCGGTCGGGAGCCTCCCTTCAGGCAAGAGGTGCGCCAGATCTGCGCCGCGGCCGCCGGGGCTCGAGCCATCAGCTCGTGAAGTGGGAGTTCCACGCATCAACCGCATCCGATGAGACTCCTCATACCGCGACGAACGTTCCCCGCAGTTCTGCGTGGAGCGGGCGGTGTCCGGCGAGATATCCCCTGAGCGCGTCCATGCCTCGCTCAGCGTGCTGCTGGCGATTGCGACCGTACTTCTGCGCGACACCTTGTTCGGTGACGAAGGCCGTGGGGTAGTAGCGCCCGGGCCGTAGCGGATCGTCGCCTACGAACACCTGCTGCACGCGCTGTCCGGCTGGGTTCTCGATCTTGATCAGGGCCGTGAAGCCGAGACCGCGTTTGACGTAACCACCCATCTGGTCGTACGGATCGCATGCGAACGTTCGCTCCAGATTCTCCTCCAGCATCTCGACGATTTCCTCGCCCGACAACTCGGTTGTCGAGATCGGTGGGTTCATCGGGATCATGTTGTAGAGGTCATTGATCGTCACCTCGCCGGGAATGATCGGCGCGCCGAAGCGCCAACCATTCGAGAACGCCAGCTGCGCGCCCGTGCTTTCCAGCAATGCCTGCAATAGGAAGTTGTCCATCGTCGTTTCCAGCATGGTCGCTCGGTTGAGCGCGGTCGCCGTTGCACCTACGACCGTGGATAGCTCGTCCTGATAAGGCGCGAGCGCTTCGCGGACGAGGGCAGCTACCGCGGGATCCGGATCCGTACTGGCCTCCACCTCGATCAGTCGATGCCGGTAGTCGACGACACGTCCTCCCTCGACTTCCAGATCCAGGCGGCCCAGGAAAGAACCATGGCAGCCGGACTGTATCAGCAACGTTCTCCCCTGGATGACCGGCTCATACAGGCGGTTGTGGGTATGGCCGCTCAGGCAGATATCGACACCCTGCACCTCGGACAACAGCTTCATGTCCTGGGGAAACCCGAGGTGGGAGATGAGGACAACCAGGTCGACCTTCTCTCGGGTGCGTAGGACCTCGATGATGGAAGGGAGCTCTTCCCGACCCAAGGTGAAGTGGATCCCCGTGCTGAAGGAAGGTGGCATGGCCTTGTCTACGATATTGGAGGCGATGCCCACGAGACCGATCCGCAGCCCGCCGACTTCCTTCACGCTGTATGGAGGAAAGAGCCGCTCTTCGGTTGCCTGATCGTAAACATTGACGGCCAGCATCGGATAGCTGAGCTCCGCTGCCCGTTGCTCGAGGATCTCCGGACCGTAAGCGAATTCCCAGTGGCCCGTCATGGCATCGATCCCCAATGAGTTCAAGACGGGGATCAACGCCTCTCCCTTCGTCTCCTGCGCGGGATGCGTACCGTGGAGGGTATCGCCACAGTCTAAGAAGAGCGTCCGTCCTGGGTTCGCGGCGCGAATCTGCTTTGCGATCGTGGCAATGCGGGCATACCCTCCGGCGGGACGGTAGACCGCCTGACCGCCCTGCCAGAACAACTCCTGGTGCAGATCGAAATAGGCATGGCTATCGTTGATCTGGATGACCGTCAGCGAAGTGTTCGGCGCCATTGTCTATGCCCCCTGTCTAGCCGTCGCCCCCACTGACCATCAGATACCCCCGTCCGCAGCGCGTGTGGCCCGCCGAACACAGGGCGTAGCCCCCCCTGGGTGAGACCGGCACCGTACGGCGCACCACGGGCCGATCCGTCGACCCAGTTCGGAACCGCTCGACACCGGTTCCTCGATACCAGCCCGAGCGTGCGCTCCGCGCGCGCTACTCCGTGCCCCGTGCACCTACGTATGGACGCGGCAGCCGGAACGCCCCTGCCGCGAGGCCCCGGGCGGCCGGCAAAGGAGACGCCGAGCTCGCCCGTCACGAAGAGGATGATGGCCGTCCGTGATCGGGAGTCGGCGTCCTCAGGCGCACACCGCCTCCCCTTCATGCGTCATGGATACCCGCCCCGGTCCTCAGAAACTCCCCCACGATGCGCACACACATCGCCGGCTGGTCCTCATGGGCGGCATGGCCGGCGAAGGGAATGTTGCCGAAAACGGATCCGCTGACGCGGTCTGCCAAGTCTACGGCTTGACGGCGAGTGAAGAGATGATCGCCATCCCCACGCAAGATGAGGACGTCCCCCTCCATGTGGTCGACTTGACGGCCCGGATAGCCGCTCTCCCCAGAATCGAGCCACATACCGACACACGAGGATACCAGGCGGTCAAAGTCGGGTGTGGGATTGAGCCGCTGATAGGCTTCATAGCTGTCCGGGAACTTCTCGCGCCAGCTCTTGCCTGTGACTCTGGCATAGATGCCTCGCACCGGATCGTCGTCTTCGAGCTCGCACGGCGCGCCAACAGTGACCAGCCTCGTGATCGTGATGGCCCGTGAGGCCATGAGCCGGTACGCCACGATCCCACCGTCGCTGAAGCCCAGAACAGCGGTACGGCGAATGTTGAGGTGCTGGAGAACGCGAAGAGCGTCTGCTTCGAGGCGTTGGTACGTCAAGCCCTCTCTACCAAGCGTCGAACGACCGTGACCTCTGCTGTCGATCAAGATCAACCGGAAATGCGCCGCCAGGGTGGGTTCGAAGACGCGCAGGTCCTCCATGCTTCCCAAGCCACCGTGGAGCATGAGGAGGGCCGGAAATTCTTCGGGGCCAGACACCTCGTAGTACAGGTCCGCTCCGTCAACGTCGAGGATATGGCCGACTCGATGATCGAGCTTCATGTCGGGATCCGCTCAAGGCCAAATGAGAGGGAAGGGGACATAGGATCCGCCTTCCGAATGCACGCCTGTTCAGCAGTGCGCGAACTGCCCCTCGACTGCGCCACCCCGGCCTGGCGGCCCACTCCCGGGCCCAGGACGGTGCCGTTCAGATAGTCCCCAGGGGAACAGCAGGAGGCCGAGCAAGTCCAGCCTCCTGATGCCATCCGCCACGGACCATACCTCCGCTTCGAGAATCCGCTGCACTCCGTTCCCGGGCCACAATACCCTCCCTGGCAACTGTTTCAATGGGATGCCATATCGGAAGGGTAGGTAGGACGACCCACCAAGAGGGTGATCGGGATCGGGGCCTTGGGTAGAGATATCTCCTGCACGCTCCAATCGTATCCTGGCTCCTGGACCTCGGAGATCAGGGCCTTGAGCTCCTCTGCCTGGTACGTCTTCAGTGTTGACGCCAATCCATCCCACCAGATGAGGAGCGGTAGAACCGGCGGGAGATAAGTCAGCACCAGCGGCGCCGCGCGCCGAGGCCTTACTCGGGGCATCAGGAGAAGTACGAGCACCGGTATCAGGAAGGTCACCAGGATGCCTCGAGGCGACCTATGTGTGGCCTCTGCAGCCAGGAAGGGGACACGGGCCTCCTGGGCATTCCGCAGGGTCGCACCTAGTTCCCGCCTGTCGAAATGGTGAAGGCCCGTAAACATGGTCCGGACGCCGGACAGGGACGAGGGAACCGCTAGAGCGGAGACGGGCTCCCGGTGATATGTCACCCCCGTCACACCCTCCAACTGCTCGGCAGCTCGAAGGTTGGGCTTGAGATCCGTGAGCGTCACCTGCGCTTCCACGCCCTCCTTGCGAAGCGCGTCCAGGAGGCCCGGCCACGGCCCGCCGCCCCCGGAAGCGAGATCGATGACACTCGATGCCTTGCTCTCTCGAAGGAGGGCGCCGAGCTGCCCCGCCACCACGGCATAGGGCCGGCTCATCTCGATCACAGCTTGGAGGTATCCCGTCATGGCATCCCGCACCCAAGTCGGACAAGCTCGCCAGTCCTCGATCTCAGGCAGATCAACCCGTCTCATGCTGCACCTATTCCAAGTCAGACCCCTCGATCACGATCGATGAGCGGTTTCGCTTAACGTTCTTGTGTTGCCGACGTGGCCCGTCACGAATCGTGTTCGGGCTGTCACTTCGAGAATACGCTGCACTTCGTTTCCGGGCCACATTCGGGCGAGGCCATGTAGGTCGGAGCGAACGAAGTGAGCGGAGCCGGAAACATTCTTGTTATCTGACGCGGCGTACATGCGAACAGATGCGAAACCCACGTGACTGCACCTAGCCTACGGACCCAAGGCGTTCGAGGCCACGTAGGGGAGCGAGCGCAGCGAGCGGACCCGGAAGAATTCTTGTTAACGGACGGGTGCCGGCGCCTCCTTCGGCCACGACCAACGACTTGTGGTGGGGGACTGAGACGCTCGAGCAGATCTCGAAGTCACGGTCCTTGGTCATGGCCACAGCCTCGGCCCACCTGGCCATCTCGAAGATCTCGAGGTCCTTCGTAGTCCTCAGCGCTGAGTCAACCTGGACGGCGAAGGCCTTCGCGATGTCGAAGGCTTCTTCCATCCATCGTCCTGGAATTCTCCTGTGCGGCCCGCCCGATCGCCAGCGAAGCGCACCACCCCGTCCTTCCGTGTCAGCAGCAATTCCTTGTTGGACCGTGCCGCCCCGGGCGCAAGGGGAGCGGATTAGATCCTAGAGACCTGGGCCAGCCAATTGAGCACGGCGGTCGTGCGTTGGTCCAAGGGCCCCCTTGCCTCGAATATCTCGACGTCAAGCTCGAGGCGGTCACTGAGTAGCCACTCCCTGAGTGTTTCGTCCACCGCGGCACGGGAACCGGTTGGATCTTCGTCCTGACCGAAGTCGATCACGTCCGGAGCCTCGATGGGCACGAGGATCACCGCATCGAGTGATCGCATCGCCCGACGCACTGGCTCGCGCCAGGGAGCGATGACCCGCTCGTCGTTCTGGCACGTCACCACGAGGTATGCCAGGAGATCCACGGGGCTGCGATCGAAGACAACGTTTGGAGCTTCATCGCTAAGAGCCTCGAGAGAGTATTCGAGCTGGGCTTCGAAGTCCTCCGAGTCGGGCGGGTGAGAGAAGACGTAGCCATCCGCCACTAGCTCGTGATACGGCTCGTCGGCGAAGTCGTGATTGGCCAGTGAGTCGGCTATGGCCTGGGCCAATGTCGTCTTTCCGACGCGGTGGCTCCCCGTGACCGCTATGCGCATGGCGATGCTTTCCCCGTCAAGCTGCTTCCTCATCGGTAGAGAGGCACGGTCTAACTGCCGATCGCGGGCGAGAGCTGGGCGTCAAGCCCGATCTTCACGCGACCAGAATCGGGTGATTCACCTTACGGCTGGCGAACCGAAGGCAAGCTTCAATGTCTTCCTTCTCCAAGGCTGGCATCTCTTCCAGGATCTCGGCCTGGGACAGCCCCGCGGCCAGCAAGTCCAAGACGTCGGTAACCCGGGTCCGCATACCGCGGACACACGGGCGACCACCGCACTGCTCGGGGTCCACCGTGATGCGGTCCATGACCTCAGCCATAGCTACCTCCGGGAACGACTTGGGCCTGAAGCTTCTCCAATCTACGCCGGAGGTTCCCGTTCCGGCGATACCGGCGACCCCGTGAACCACCCCGCTCCCGGCATGTCGTCTAACGTTCTTGTGTTGCCGACGTGCCTTATTGGAGGGTTGCCAAGAAATAAGGTTGTCGCCCTATTCTTATGCGATGCTATGCGGGCGTTAACCTTCCTTATTTCCCTCTTGGGTCTCTCTTGGCCAAGTCCCTCTCCGAGCGAACTGGCGTCCTTCGGCGCCAACCGGGAGGCTTCGATGCCTTCATTCCGAAGCCATTTCCGCCGAACGACTTGGAGCTCGACCCCCTGGGGGATCTGCTCGAGAGGGCGACCCTGTCCTTGGGCCGGTTGGTAGGCTCTGCTGAGATCCTCCCGGATCCGGACCTGTTCGTTTTCATGTACGTTCGCCGGGAGGCTGTGCTCTCGAGCCAGATCGAGGGCACCGAAGCGTCCCTCGTCGATCTCTTGGAGTACGAGGCACAAGCGGAACAAGCCGAGCGTCGGGTCGATATCCGGGAGATCGCGAACTACATCGACGCGCTCCGGTTCGGTCTGGAGAGAGTGGAGGAGCTCCCCCTTTCTCTGCGACTCATTCGGGAGATTCACGAGCGGCTAATGACCGGAGTCAGGGGCGGGGAGCCGACCAAGACCCCGGGCGAGTTCAGGCGGTCACAGAACTGGATTGGCGGCCCGAGCCCGGCGACGGCCCGCTTCGTACCGCCTCCGGTGGACCAGATGATGACCTCGCTCCATGAGCTCGAGCACTTCTTTCACGATGATTCCAAGCTCCCCATTCTGATTCGCGTCGGCCTGGCCCACGCCCACTTCGAGACCATCCACCCGTTTCTGGACGGGAACGGTAGGGTAGGGCGTCTCCTGATCACGTTCCTGCTCGCACACGAGAAGATCTTGAGGGAGCCGATCCTCTACCTGTCGATCTTCTTCAAGCGGAACCGCCAGGATTACTACGACCGTCTCCAGGCCATTCGAGAGAAGGGCGACTGGGAAGGATGGTTGGCCTTCTTTCTGGAGGGTGTAGCCGCGGTATCCGACGAGGCTACCCACACGGCCCGACGCATCGTCAACCTGCGTGAGGAAGTCCGCACGGAAGTCAGTCAGAAGCTCGGCCGGAGAGCCGCTACTGGCTTGATCCTGCTCGAAGACCTCTTCCGCAACCCGATCGTCAACGTGAAAAAGGTCGGCGAGATCACCGAACTCTCGCAGCCCGCGGCCAACGCTCTGACAAACGCGCTGGAGGAGATCGGAATCCTCAGGGAGACGACCGGGAGAAAGACCTACCGAATGTTCGCCTTCGACCGATACCTGAGGCTCTTCGAGGAAAGAGACCAGCGCACCTGACAGCGGACGGTTACGTCAGGCCCATGGCCGAGCCAGATCGGACGTGCTCCAAGCCGAAGTCAATCGAGGATGCGTCGGCGAGCTTCTTCGTGACTGACCGTCTGACCCGCATCGGCCTGGCGGATCCCCTCCTCGACCTTAGCCAGGAAGTACAGGCGCTCCATCGCGTCCTCGACGGTTGCGTCCTCCGGGAGGTCCCGCACCGCGTCCAGGACGCGATCTTTCACCTTGGCTTCGGCCATCATCCGATCTCGGTAGGGTTGACTTGTACTGAAGCTACGGCCGGCGTCCGCAGACGCCAGGGAGTCACTTCCTCAGTACACCGGGGAAGCGGCCAGGGTCGTACCAATACTTCCCATCCTTCGGCATGGTCCAAGGATCGCTGACTTCCCGAAGGGCAGGGAGCACGTCAACCTCCGGCTGCACGGCGAGGGTCTGATTCACCCTCCGTCGGAGCCGGCGATGGGCCAACCGCTTGTCGTACTTCTCGCTGTCCGCCGTGGTAATCCCCGAAATGGGCGTCTTCTTTCGTGACCTACTCATCCCAGCGCTCCCTCGCCTGCGGGACTCAAGATCAGACCCTGTCACTTCGAGAATACGCTGCATCTCGCTCCCGGGCCACAAGGGCCATGTAGGGGGAGCGAGCGCAGCGAGCGGACCCGGACACATTCTTGTTATAGGCCGTGCACCGCCGCTCGCTTCCGGGCCACATCCGTTGGAAAGGCCATGTAGGGGGAGCGAACGCAGTGAGCGGACCCGGAAACGTTCTTGTTATATGACGTCACGCACGCCCGTTTGAACCCGTCCTCCAATTGCCTCGGCCACCATGTACGTACATATTACAACATATCGTACGTACATCCGGAGCCCTCCATGTCATCCAAGAAGAAGCTCACCCTCAGTGTGGACGAGCGAGTGATTGAGCGTGCTCGCCGCTACAGCACCCGACACAACATCAGCATTTCCCAGCTCGTCACGAACTACCTGAGCCAGCTCGACACACCCTCCGAAGCAAACCTGGCTCCTTGGGTACAGCGGATTCGGGGAATCCTTCCGAGTGAGACCTCGGTGGAAGACTACCGGCGCCACCTCGAAGAGAAGCACTCGTGATGCGGCTCTTCCTGGACATCAACGTCGTTCTGGATGTTCTGGCGAACCGGGAGCCATGGGTCGAGGACTCTGCGGCGGTCCTCTCTTTGCTCGACCATGCGGAAATGGAAGGTCTGATCGCGGCGCATTCCGTGACCACGCTCTACTATCTCTCCTCGAAGCATCTGGGGCATAAGCCCGCCGTCGCAGCGCTCATCGACCTTCTGGAGCACCTCTCTATCACGCCCTTGGATGAGGACATCCTCCTTCGTGCTCTCTCACTCGGCTGGGGCGACGTCGAGGATGCGGTGCAGGGAGTTTCCGCTCAAAGAGCGAATGCGGACTACATCGTGACCCGGAATCCCACCGACTTCGAGGCCGCCTCAGTACCTGTCGTCACGCCGAAGCAACTCTTGGCCATCCTCGCTTCTTCCACCGACTGAAGCCCGCACGCCTACCTCAGCCCGGCGTGATGTCCCATAACGTTCTTGTGTTGCCGACGTGGCCACCACCGAATCGTGGTCGGACCTTCGCTTCGAGAATACGCTGCACTTCGTTCCCGAGCCACATTCGTTCGAGGCCATGTAGGTCGGAGCGAACGAAGTGAGCGGAGCCGAAAACATTCTTGTTAACTGACGGGTGCCGACGTCTCCCGCAGCCCTCGCGCTGCCCGAACCTCAGTCGTCGATGGAACGCTCGACCGATGCTTCATCGGCTCTCCACGGGCTCAGGCCTCCACTCGAGGCTCAGTTCTCTCTTCGACTCCGCACAATCTCGTAGATACAGGTTGATCAACGTCTGGTAGGGGATGCCGGTCTCCTCTGCCAACTGCTTGAAGTAGTCCACGGTCGGGCCGTCGAGTCGAATCGTCACGCGCCGCTTGAGTCGCTTGGCGTAGGGATTCTTCCTCGCTTTCGAGAAATCGTATTCAGTCTTCATCGTGGCTCACCTCAGTCGGGCTTGGTATTCCAGGCTCTCCGCGCTTGTTGCCTTCCGTGCAGAGATGATCCGGATCGCGTCACGCTCTCTGAGCGCATGGACCACGACCAAGAGCCGAAGCGAGGCGCTCAGCCCGAGGAGCACGAATCTCTCCTCGGCCTCGGGCGGCTGAGCGTCCTCGACGAGCAGGGCTTGCTCGTCGAAGAACACGGATTCTGCTTCCTCGAACGACACACCGTGCTTTCGCTCGTTCGATCTCGCCTTGCGCGGATCCCATTCGAACCGGATCTCATCCATCGTTGAATGTACACATGACATATGTACACGCGCCAGCGGCGAGCTTTCCCCGCCTGTTCAAGTCGAACCCAAAGGCACCTGTCAGTTAACGTTCTTGTGTTGCCGACGTGGCCACCACCGGTGAGTCCACGCGGAGCTGATCGAGAATACGCTGCACTCCGCTTCCGGGCCACAAGAGCTCCGGGCCATGTAGGGGGAGCGACCGCAGGGAGCGGACCCGGAAACATTCTTGTTATAGGACGTGTGTCGCCGCTCGGTGATTCCCCAACGGTTGCACCAACCGTTTCGTGTCTTGACAGGCAAGCCACCACTTGCCTATTGTCTTCCTGTGACTGATGATGTGTTCGACGCGCTGGCTTCGGGATCGAGACGCCTGATTCTAGATGAACTGGCCGACCGCAACGGCCAGGCGCTGTACGAGTTGTGCGCCCGGCTCACAATGAAGCATGGCCTGAACCTGACGCGGCAGGCGGTCTCACAGCACCTCGACGTTCTGGAGGCCGCAGGGTTGGTGCGAAGTGTTCGAGAGGGTCGGTACAAGTTCCACTACATCGATACCGGTCCCCTCGAAGAAGCTATGCGGCGATGGGACAAAACCACTAGGGAGGGGGAATGACGATTCGAATCGGTTTGACCAGTGTCCTCGTCGACGATCAGGACAAAGCACTCACGTTCTACACCGACATCCTGGGCTTCGTGAAGAAGGAAGACGTGCCGATGGGCCGCCATCGGTGGCTGACTGTCGTCTCCCGCCAAGACCCGGACGGGGTCGAACTCGTGCTTGAGCCCGACGAGCATCCCGCCGCAACTCCGTTCAAGGAGGCCCTCGTCACGGATGGTATTCCTTTCACGTCGTTTATGGTCGACGACGTCCACGCCGAGCACGAGCGACTCACAGCCCAGGGTGTCCGCTTTACTCAGCCGCCCGTGGAGATGGGCCCCGTGACCATCGCCGTGCTCGACGACACCTGCGGCAACCTTATCCAAATCCTGCACAAAGCCTGATTCGGGCGACGTGGTTTCCCTGAGTTGCGACTCTGTTCTGCCGATCCGCAGGGCTGCCCGAATCAGTTCATCAGCAGGGAGAACCCACCATGGTCCCCCCAACGCGCAGGGGTCTTTGGGATCAGGAACCAAAGACACATGTCCTATAACGTTCTTGTGTTGCCGACGTGGCCCGCCACAGAGACTGCTTGAGCCGCCTGCCTGAGAATACGCTGCACTTCGTTCTCGAGCCAGAATCGTTCGAGGCCATGTAGGACGGAGCGAACGAAGTGAGCGGAGCCGGCAACACTTTGTTATGAGACGTCGCCCCGACCGACCGGTCTACCAACAAACCTCACACTTCTGGTGCCTCGAGACCGGCCCTTTTCGACACCAGGGCCCATTCGGCTTGGAGTCCGAGCTCAGCGACCCATTTATCGAGATACGCCCGATCCAAATGATCCCTACGCTGCTCGAGCATTCGAACAACGTCCGCTCGTTGAAGATCGGAGTCTCCCATCCGGGCCCACTCGAGCTTGGCGATGAGGACGTCTTCAAGGCTCGCCAAGGAGACTTCGATCCCAAGTAGATCAGCTCGCTCGCGCCGCTCGAATTCGGCCCTACTAAAGGATCGATCCTTCCGGACTATTAGGTCGACCTTCCATCCTGATGTCGGATCGATTGCGTTGAACTGCCCTTGCGTACGCCACGCATCGAGGGCGGCATCGCGATCTACGTAGAGGCGGGCGTCCAAGAGCCCCTGGACCAGCTTCTCCAGCCCTGGTTCCTGAGTATCGATGACGACGTCGATGTCCTGCGTGGCGCGAGGCGTGGCATAGTAGGCCGCAGCCAGCGAACCGGTGAGCATGTAGGGTACGCCAGCCCCTTCAAGAATCTGAGCGACCCGTTGTAGGAAGGACGTGATGCTCACTTCTCGGTGGGCAACTCGATCCCGTAGTCCTCAGCCACCAGTCGAGCGACAACTTCCCGGGGACTCAAGTCAGGATGTCTGGCTCGCAGCCCAGCTAGACGGATTTCCCGGACCGTGTCACTAAGGTCCAACGCTGCCCGCAGGCGTGCCGGACCATCCATTCGGTCCAAGACCGCGTTGTACCTGGCCCAGGCTTCCGGGTCGGTATCCAGGGGGCGTGAGATCATGCCAGTAATCTAAACTCCCCTACAGGTGCCTGCATGTGCCCCACCGGCGATGTCTCATAACGTTCAGATGTTTCCGACGTGGCCCCAGCATACGCGCTAATCGTGCCTGCGACCTACGGAGTTCAGCGGACAGCTTACGATGCCCGAACGCTCGAGGCCATGTAGGGGGAGCGAGCGCAGCGAGCGGACCCGGAAACATTCTTGTTATGGGAAGTGTGCCGTGTTCGGCTTGGCACCGAGTTCAGACCTCCCGCCAGCCGGTGTGCAATTCAGGGCCGGACGTATCGGTAGGCTCGGATTTGCTCAAGGCCAAGAGTGTCTCTCCAGACGCCGAACACGGCCTCTTGATCGATCACCATCGGGTAGAACTGATTCTCGATGCGAACCTGGCCCACGAAGCGTCCTTCGGCGTCAAACACGTCCCAGTCATGCGGTGCCCAGAGATCCGGATCGTAGATTTGCACCCATATGTGACCGTCAGAGGACAGTAGCACGCGGTCATAGGCAGGCAGTCGGTTGGGGCGTAGTTCATGGTCGAGTGCCGCAAGAGCGTCAGCCTTCAGTTCCTCAGGGAAATACTCCTGCACGAAATCCCGGTATGCTTCGACCTGAGCCTCGCTGATGGGTCTGGCAGGTCGATCGATGCCGTAGATTCTCTGGAGCCCGCGCTCCTCGAACACCTGCACTCGGAAGTCTGAACCCGTCACGAGATGAACCTCCTCACCCGTCACGTCGAATGACGGACGTGCCATGAACGGGATCGGAGCCTGAGTCTGACCAGTCCAGATTGCCAGCGGCTCGGGGAATGTTCCGTAGGAACGAAGACTCGAGGAACCCACATCCACACCTACGAGCTCGACCGAGTCCCTGACGGCCTGGCCGACGTCGATCAACGCACGGGGCACCGTCCGAGGAATCTGTCCCAAGATGAGGCCATCGCGGTCCACGCGTAGGGGAGGGAGTATGCCAGGGCCGTCGACATCGGGGAGCTGCCCGCTGCGGACGAACTCGCCGTTTGGATCGAAGACAGTCAGGCGTTGGAGACCCAGGTCAGCTACCAAAACCGAGTCACCAGCCGCGGCACCGATCAGGCGTGCATACTTGAACTGACCCGGCCCATCACCACTTTCGCCTCGGGTCTTCCAGTGCGAACCGTCCGACTCGAAGACGCGCAGGTCAGCCGATGTCGCCTGCGTTACCCAGACACGGCCGTCCCGGTCGACATGCATGCCCTGGATTCCCTGAAATCGCGTAGGCCCGGTCGCGTCGAGGGCTCCGACCGAAAGCACCGGCATTGAGTCCAGTTCTGCAAATACGAGATCGGCGGGTTCGGATAGGGTCACCTGAACGCCGGCGCTATCGATCACCATCGGACCCGGCACTACAGTCGCTTCGCAGCCACTCACGAGGCAGACGCCGGTCATCAGGGCTCTCACCGACCTCGTCATCGCACACCTCCCTCAGCTCACGTCCGCGGCGGTCAATACCTCGGGATCCGACCTAAAGGCACATTTCCCATAACGTTCAGATGTTTCCGACGTGGCCACCACAGAAGCGTCGACGCTACCTACCCGAGCATACGCTGCGATCCGTTGTCGCGCCACAACGGACTGAGGCCATGTAGGTGGAGCGGGCGAAGCCCGCGTAACCGGAAACATTCTTGTTAGCGGATGTGTGCCGCTGTTCGGCCCTACTTACAGCACGAAGCTTCGAATCAGATGCGCGACGACTGCCAAAGGCAGTGCCGTTGCCAAAGCAGTGAAGGCCTCGACCAGATAGAACGTCCTGACGGGATTCCCATTCCCCTTCGCCGCCAAGTGTGCAACCGTGGCGTCTCGGCGCTCCCTCTCAAAGGCCCCAACATAAACACAGAATAGGAGCGGCCAGGCTAAGCTCACGAGAAAGGTCGCCGCCCAAGTAGGATTGGCGAGGCCGATTCCAACGCCGGCCAGCACGTTCGGGGCCGGCACAGGCGAGCGGGACGATGGAGGGGCCCTCCGATCCTCACGAGGAGCAGTATCGTCAATGTTTTCAGAAACGGAATGCTCACCAGGCCGAGAAGATGGAGAAGGCCCGGCGATTCTGGCGCCCTCTGGGTAGGGGCCAGGGGGTAGGACAAGCGCACAATCTTGGCCGGACGTTGGCGGTTGAGTACGTACGAGGCCGATCACACCCGGGCGCTCAAACGAAGCGGTTACCTCGTCCAAGAATCCCGGAGTGGCGTCCGTGTCGAGCCAGACGACGTTTCGCCTCTCTGCGTGCAATTCGGTGACCGCAGTCCGCGCCATCTCGCGTCCCTCCCGGATATACTCCTCCATTCGGTCATGGTAGAGCGCACGATCGATTCCGTCTGACTCCATAAGGAAGACGGCGGCCTGCTGTGGACAGACGTAAGCAACTTGTGCGGCGCCAAACCAGACCGGGAACCACTCGAGAGGGCCCGCCATTCCGGTTGGCGAGTTCTGGTATGCGTTGTCGATGCCGTATTGCAGCGAGTATCCACGTTCTCGGAGCGCGGCCCAGAACGGGGAGCAGACGGCGTCAAGGTAGTCCTTGAGGTACTCATCCCAATATGTGAGCACCGTCGCGCCCCGATAGAGATCATCCGCGAGGGTGAACGCAGCCAAAGTAAGACTGTGGTCATCCAAGGCCTGACAGTGCCTTGCCACGGATCGCTCGACGTCCTTCAGCGCTTCAGGGCGCTCAACAGGCGGAAGCTCTACGACAAGCCGAGAAAGTCGATGGATGGCTCCCTGTTCGAACGAGGATCCGGACGGCTGATCCCAGTAGTCCGAAACCCGCCTCATCATCCATGTCGACATGCGCGTAACCCGCCTATGTGCTTGTGAAGCAGTGCGGCGTACCCGGGGTCCGGCCCGAAGGCACATGTCCGCTAACGTTCAGATGTTTCCGACGTGGCCCCAGCATATACGCTCATCTTTCCTGAGATCCACGGAGTTCAGCTGACAGCTTACGATGTCTAAACGCTCGAGGCCATGTAGGTCGGAGCGAACGAAGTGAGCGGAGCCGGAAACATTCTTGTTATATGAAGTCGCCTCGGTCGGCTGGATCCGGCCCTTCCTCGGCGGTGCCGCCAATCACTCCCAGTCGGACCCATCGCCCAAGGACCGCAGGTAGAAGATCCCGCGGTTCGCGGCCCAACGCATTTCCTCTGACTCAGCAGGGTCCTCCATCACCGCCGAGAGGATCGAATCGGTCCGCGCCTTCCAGTCAGCTGGGAAGGTCCGGCCCTGGCTCGTGATGGGCGGCCCCACCGTCGCGCCGGGGATCTTAACCCCGTCATACGGGAGATAGTCTTGATATGACGTACGGAAAGACGGGTGCGCTTGGGTGACGACGATCATGATACCGCCGATCCGAGCCACACGGCTAGCCGACTGGTCGGAGACGAGCTCCGTCGCAGCCTGTAGAATGCTGGCGTCACGTACGAAGAGGAACTGCGGTACGAGCCTTCGCAATGCTTCAGGATCTGAGATGGCTCGCAAGGCGCGGAGCTCTCCAGCGATCAACTGCCCACCGCGAGAGCCGCACCTGGAGAGTTTCTGCATCGCCAGAAGCCGGTCGCGTTCAGTAGTCGAGTTCTCAAGAGCCAGTTGTGCTCGCTCGCATTCTTCCTGGCTGGTCCCGCCAGACCACTCCACGGGCTCCTGGCCCTCAGCGCGAAGAAAGGTGCATCCGAGCGTAACAAACCCGGCGACTAGAAGTCTTGCCATCAAGCCCACAGTCGTGACCTCCTCGCCTCGTCCTACAAACCCTCGCGATCAGCCCAATCTAAAAGGCGATTTCATATAACGTTCAGACGTTTCCGACGTGGCCACCACGAATCGTGGTCGGAGCGTCAGTTCGAGAATACGCTGCACTCCGCTTCCGGGCCACATTCGTTTGAAAGGCCATGTAGGGGGAGCGAACGAAGTGAGCGGACCCGGAAACGTTCTTGTTAGCCGATGCCCTCAGACCAAGGAACGTTTCAGCCGGAAAACCTAGACCCGAGACCTGGATACTCTTGGCGCTCGTCGCGTTGCGACGTGGGTTGATGGAGCCCGAGTTCCTGGGCGGGGAAGGGGGCAACTCGGAGGCGATCCCGCTCGGTGAGCCAGCCGGTTACCCCGCAGGAGCCGCCCGAGAAACCGAAACCTGAGAAGTTCGTTGCGGCCACCCCGCCTACCGCACCTGTCTGAGGGTGTTGGCTAACGTTCAGATGTTTCCGACGTGGCCCACCACAAATCGTGGTCGGGCCTTCACTTCGAGAATACGCTGCACTTCGTTCCCGGGCCACAACTGCTTGGGGCCATGTAGGTCGGAGCGAACGCAGTGAGCGGAGCCGGAAACATTCTTGTTAACTGACGTCGCACCACCGAAGCGCTCCCCATTCCCCGGTGGTCAAGGCGTATCCAACTCGTTAAGTCCCATGAATTCAAGCCGATTACCGAATGGATCGGCAGAGTAGAACCTCCGCACACCGGGGATCAGGTCGTCCCAGGACACTGCATAGCCAGCTGTCTCAAGCCGCTCGGCCAAGTCGTGAAGGTTAACGACCTGAAATGCGGGGTGCGCCTTGCGGGCAGCTCTGAAGTCTGGATCGACTCCAAGGTGGACGGAGCAGTTGCCGAGTCGGAACCAGCACCCGCCTCGGCCTCGCAACGCTTCGGGCTTCTCGGCTTCCTCCATCCCGAGCACCGCCGAGTAGAACTTGCGCGCCTCCGATTCACCGTCTTGCGGCATGGCGAGCTGAACATGGTCGATATGCATATCGTACCCGCCTATGTTCGGCTCCTCTCGGGAGCGTTGTCGCGGTCAGCACCACCTAGCGTGACCACCTTGAACTCGTCGGGAGCCACAATCTCCACTTTAAGTTTACTCCAACCGCTCGCGAGCTTACCGAAGGTGTCGGCAATCTTCTTCGCTGCGCGAGCGACCTCGACCTGCGGGCCCGAGCTGGCGTCGGTGCCTTGGAACGACTCGACCTCAAGCACCGACTCTGTCACATGGTGAGTCGGATCGAAGGGAAATCTCCTCCGACTCTCGAACTCGCACCGAACTCCAATTGGACGGCCACCAAGTGCGGAGGATAGCCCACCGTACTGACCCCACGTGATGACCCGACGGTCACCAGGGCCGAGTACAGGAATGCCGTCTACGACTGGCCCGGAAGAGAAGATCTCACTACCCGGCGTGTCGGCCTTCTCAAGCCCGAACGCCCGCGCGGGGATCGGCCGATCTGAGTTAATCCGAACGTTGTGAGCCAACCCGGCTCCAAGGTTTTCAATCACCAGGGTAATGATTGAGGGTCGGTCCTCGTCGTGTCTTGCGTAGACCACTACGTGGGGGTCGAGCGTTCCCCTGAGGAGGAAGTAACTCGTCATCGCGGTGAACACACTGACCAACACCAGCCCGACCGTCGCCCAGAACATGGCTACCTGCGTCCACTCCATCGTTGTTCCTCCCGCCCGGGGCTTCCGAACGCATGTCTGGAGTCAGTCCAAGCGATGTCAGTTAACGTTCAGACGTTTCCGACGTGGCCCCCACCGGAGCGTCCACGTTTCCCGCTTCGAGCATACGCTGCGATCGGCTTCCGCGCCACACCAGCCCAAGGCCATGTAGGGGGAGTGAGCGAAGCGAACGGACCCGGAAACGTTCTTGTTATGTGACGCTGAGCCACGCTCCCAGGTTCTGCCCGGTATTCGCTCCAGAGACGCATCCCGAGTGTCTCGGACCTGAGAGCTCGAGCAAAGAGTCGAGAGGTTCAAGCGCACCTGACCGCCCCCCCCCAAAAATCGCCCGTCGTTGTTGCCACGAACGACGAACCGCTACCCATCATGCTGATGCGGAGCCGAAGCTACCTGTTCTGGGCCCCAACTCAAGCCATGACCTGATCCTCACAACCGGCGTGAGATGGGAGCCGTCGCAAGCCTCACGATGTCCGCCCGCCCCGAGTCCGGAATGGCGTCCAGCTTGATGTGGCGCATGTGCTTGCCTTTGCCTTCGAGCTTGAACACGGTCTCGGGCAAGTGCTCCGGGTCGTGGAGGAAGAACTTCACGTATCGGAGCCCAGGCTGGATCCCTACGGCAACACGCTCCGTGCCCCCGATGCTGTAGAGCGCATTGGCGATCTTCGCACCCCCGTAGATGTGCTCATCGAGCTGTGGGAACTCCGAAAGAAGAAGAGCGCGTAGCCATTCGGCGATGTCCCGTACCTCGGCAGGGAAGGGCTCCAACATCTCCTCAAACGTCTGCGGCGCTTCTGCGTACACGATCCGTTCCCGAGCAAGGGGTACACCGTGGAGGATCCTGGGCCCTATCCTGCAGGCACCCGGCTATCCCGCATCCGTCTGTTCCTTGGTGCCCACAGGCAAAACACGACCCAGGCTCAGTGTTACATAACGTTCAGATGTTTCCGACGTGGCCACTGCATATACGCTGATCTTTGCTGGGACCGACGGAGTTCAGCTGACAGCTTACGATACCCGTCCGTTCGAGGCCATGTAGGTCGGAGCGAACGAAGTGAGCGGAGCCGGAAACATACTTGTTATATGGCGTAGAGCCACGCTCGACTTCCGGCACCTCGCTGATCCCTCCTGCGCGGGAACCCAAAATTCAGGCTTCCTCGCCTATCGGCCTATCACGTATACCGTAAGGTCACCCTCCGTCGATAGCTACGTCAGCAAGCGTCTGGCGGAGAAAAGCCTGTACTCTCGGCTCTAAAAACGTTCGAAGCGCTCGCTCAACGCTGATACGATACTTGAAGAACCAACCATTCTTCACAAAGACGTATAGCAGCGATGTCTGAGAGGCGGAACCACGATCCAGTCGAAACTGACCTCGCCACCCCCGATACGACACCCCATCGACGGCGGTGATCGTAATAGTATCGCTGCTCTCAGTGGTGACCTCCACATCCTCTCGGGAGTAGGCTTCCACCCCCTCGAGTGCCGTGTCGAATTCTTGGCGCACCGCCTCCTCGGTCCCCGCCCTCAGGTCCGCCTCATAGATATAGATGTCGAAAGGCATACGAGGTGCGATCGGAGATCGGTACTGTAGCTGGGTACCCGCGCTGGGATTTGGAAATCTCTGCACCATCATCACAGCAAAGGTGTCGGCCACTGAAGGAAAAGATACCCCCGAGAATTCAAATCTTTCGCCCCGGGTCTCGAAGGCATCCTGCGCGTTACCGAGGGTCGGCAGAGCAACGCTCCAGGCGATCAGAGCAACGATCAAGATGGCGGCTCGCATACTACCCTCTCGGAGAAACCTCACCGGACCACCTCCCTTAGCATCTCTCTCATTGCGCATAAACAAGCACATGGAGCCTGTCGTGGCCCAATGTCTAACGACGAGCCGCTTGGCTCTCAGACCTGCCGGCGCTGCCGAACCCAGGCTCTATGCCATATAACGTTCAGATGTTTCCGACGTGGCCCACCACGCATCGTGGTCGGACCTTCACTTCGAGAATACGCTGCACTTGGTTCCCGGGCCACATTCGTCTGAGGCCATGTAGGTCGGAGCGAACGAAGTGAGCGGAGCCGGAAACATTCTTGTTATCTGACGTCGCACCACCGGATGAGATCGCCCCCATCCGGAGGCCCATTCATCCCGAGACGCGAACCTTTGTACGACCTCGATCTCGGCTACGGGGCCGACGCTTCACGACGATCTCTACATCACGGTCCAGCGCATTAAGGAATCGCACCAACCGTTCGAGGGAGAACCCGTGTAGCTGACCATTCATCAGATTCGAGACAATAGGCTGCGTTGCACCGAGAACATCCGCAGCTTCGGCCTGAGTGAGGTGGCGCCCCCGAATGATCTCAGCGATCCGATAAGCGAGTTGTGCCTTACTCTCGAGCTCTTCCGCGTCCGGTAGCCCAAGGTCCGCGAAGACGTTTCCGCTTCCTTCCTCGATCTTGTTCTTCGCAGTCATGGTCACTCTCCTCGGTAGTGCGCTTCAGCAGCCGCAAGGCGATCTCGGATCAGATCGATCTCGTGCTTCGGCGTCTTGATACCCCGCTTAGACTTCTTTTGGAACGCGTGCAGAACGTAGATGGCATCCGCGAAGCGAACAGTATAGACCACGCGGTAGGTGTCCCCGTCGTGACGCTCAACGATCTCGAGTACCGTCGAGCCTGAAACGATGCCCTTCAACGGCTTCGCCTGGGGCGGCCGGCCCCCTTGTTGGGCCGTCCAGAGTGCGAAGCCGACATCGGTCCGAACCTCCTCAGGAAACGTCTGGAGATCGGACCGGGCCGAACTGACCCACCTTATTGGTTTCGGGGATAGTTCGCTCATAGCTCAGTATACCACAATTAGTATACTTGGGCCAGGCCTCAGGATGAGCGCAACACTAAGGAAATGCCTTCTCTCACGCCGTCTACGCGATGTCAGATAACGTTCAGATGTTTCCGACGTGGCCACCACGAATCGTGGTCGGACCTTCACTTCGAGAATACGCTGCACTTCGTTCCCGGGCCACAACTGCTCGAGGCCATGTAGGTCGGAGCGAACGAAGTGAGCGGAGCCGGAAACATTCTTGTTATGCGTCGGAGCCTGCACTGAGCTCGGGGCGACCAACTAGTCCAGGTCCGATCTGTAGTGCCAGGAATGGACGTCCCCATAGATACGCATGGCCGCTCGGTATAATGCCGCCTCGATTGGCCAATCGCGCATCTCGCCCTTCGACGCTCCCTGCAGGGCAGTAACAATGGCCTGGCGCCATTGATCCAGACGTCTCAGCACCTGGGGCAGATGTTTGGGGTTCGTAATCAGGACTGGGAGCTCCGGTCCCTTTTCTAGTAGACCACCCCGACACTCCCCCGGCCAGCCCTGCTTCCTGATAATCGACGCCGCGCTCGGGATCTCTCGAAACTCAACGTCGTGCCCTGTCGGCTCCCACTTCACCTCATACAAAGGGGAATCGACGCATACGATGGGCACGTGAGCATGGAGCGAATGAAAGAGCCGCCCTGTGCCAAAGTAGGCTTCCCGAAACTGCTCACGGACCTCGTGTGAGAGACCTGTTACGAAACGTGGTAGCGCAAACTCCCACGTCCACTGGTGTTCATTGCGGAAGGCGTCGAACTGAGTCAGAAGATCTAGGTCACGGATGACCTGAACCTCTCGGCCGTCGCCATTGAAGCCCTGCATGTCCGAGTAGGCGAAATCATAGACGGCTCCTCCCGCCTTGTAGACCAACTCCTCCTTCTCGACGGATCCTGGCGTGGAGCCGTTCTTGATCTTCAGTGCAACAAGGCTTCCGACGTTCTCCTGTCTGAGAGCCGCCAGGGTTCCTCTGAGTCGCGACCCCAGGCGGGATCCGATGAAGTCACCGAACAGAGGAAAGCGCTTGAGCGCTCGCGTCCGGTCTGTGGGGAACAAGAACAACTCAACGTCCTCTCGGGACTTGCACTCGATCGGAGCGGACACGAGGAGCTGAAGGCCCGTACGATCATCGAGCACGACCTCCTGATAAAGCTGGAATAGCCGGTCCAGCTCTCTATATGTCCCGGGGCTATCCGGTGGTTCGTACACCACCGTTTCGCTCGAAGGGAAGATACCGGTGGTCCCCGACATTTCCTCGACCACTTCGGACACCACTTTGGCGACTTCCAACTCGAGAGGAACCCCCGCTTTCGCAAGCAGGGCCACCACCCGAGCGCGCGCCTTTCTATTCGACAGCCAGTCTGACATGACCGAAAGGGTCCCTCAAGTGTTCGCGCTCTGACGCATAACGTTCAGATGTTTCCGACGTGGCCTCCACCCGCCGGTGCACGCGGAGCCGATCGAGAATACGCTGCACCTCGCTCCCGGGCCACATTCGTTTGAGGCCATGTAGGTCGGAGCGAACGAAGTGAGCGGAGCCGGAAACATTCTTGTTATGTGACGGAGGCCTGGCCCATCATCTTCACGATCGGACGTTCACGAACTCTCAAAAGGATGCGGCTCGACCGGCCTGAAGATGCCGGTCTTGGTCATCGTGCGTACCAAGTCGAACCTCTCGAACGCGGCCACAACGTCCAGCCCGTCGAGATTGGAGAAGCTGATCTCCTCCCAGCGGTCTCTCGGGATGCGGGCGCTGAGCAGGTAGTCGTCCCTGACGTTGCCAGTAGCCGGATCGGTCCTTTGCGAATATCCGCTCGCGACCACCTCTCCTACTCTCGGGAACGTGTGGAACACCTCGCCCGCGAGCCGGAAGAGCACCGCGTGAATGTGCCGCATATACTCCCGGCGGACCTGGGTATCCGACTTCTGCCTGATGTTCAGTTTCAATCCACGTGCTGCCGGCTTTGCCTCTTCCGACGGCATGTCTTCCACTTCGGGCAAATCAACATCGAGCCCTACGATCTTGCCATTGTCACTGATCTGAAATGCGACCTCGGTCTCCCGGGGCCAATCGAGCGAGCATAGGCGAGTCGTTAACATGGCCTCCATCGCCTCGACGTTACCCTGCTGGGCCAACTCGAAGCTTCGGTGGCGTGCGGACTCTCCTTCTTCATGAGCCTGCTTCGCTTCTCTCCATTCGAGCAGACGCTTTTCCCAACTCTGCTGACGCGCCCGATTCTGTTCCTCTATGCGACGGCGGTACGGCGGCCAGATCCGGCCGAACACACCCACATTCTTCGGCCGAAGTGGAATCGGCTCGTCTGTAGCGAACGGCTCAGCATAGAAAGTCGGGCCTGTCACCGGGTCGGGTGTTCTGAGATGAATGTCCAGGATCTGATCGATGCCATCGTTCCACCTCTCTGATTCCTGGACCAGAAACGCTTCAATCTGCGCAGCATTCTGATCCCGGAATGCCTTCTGCACCCTGGCCGGCAAAGAAGAGCCGTCCGTCCCCACGATATCGACCGTGCCGTCATCATGGAGTCGCACGTGAGCGGAGCGCGCTTCGGTCGAAGTCGCTCTCCCCGCGTTTGCGGCTGCCTGCTTCTTCAGGCCACCCCAGGTCTTCTCTTCCCGGAAATGGAGGCCGGTACCTGGGAGACCCACGCTGCGATGCACACCGCGAGGGCCCACCCCGAACTTCATCCCGCGCGGACCTGCCGAAATGCCCAGGCCCGACTTGCTGATATTCAGCGAGACACCGGGCATAATCCTGACGCTACGCCTGAATCGAAGTCCCATCTTCCCTCCGGCGGGGCATTCGCAATGTCTGCCTGAAAGTCCAGGCCTCTGTCACATAACGTTCAGATGTTTCCGACGTGGCCACCGCCGGGCTGCTTACATGCGAACAGAAGCGGAACCCACGTCACTGCACCCAGTCTACGGACCTGAGGTGCTCGAGGCCATGTAGGTGGAGCGGGCGAAGCCCGCGCAACCGGAAACATTCTTGTTAGGCGGCGTCACTGAGCCATCGAACGTTCCAGCCGGGAAAGCTAGACCCGAGACTTCGAACTCTCGGCGCTTGGGGCGATGCGGCGAGGGTCGATGGAGCCCAGCTCTTGGGCGGGGAAGGGGGACCCTCAGTGGAGATCCTGCTCGCTGAGCCGGTGAGATACCCCGCAGGAGCCGCCCGAAATACCGAAACCCATGAAGCTGATAGCGGGCACCTCGCCTACCGCACCTGCTCAGTGATGTCGCCTAACGTTCAGATGTTTCCGACGTGGCCACCACGAATCGTGGTCGGGCCTTCACTTCGAGAATACACTGCACATGGCTTCCGGACCACATTCGTTTGAAGGCCATGTAGGTGTAGCGGGCGCAGCCCGCGGAACCGGAAACATTCTTGTTATAGGACGTTGGCCTCCAAGGAGTCCACGTGAGCCCGTCCGATCAGTACGAAGCATTCCGCCTGGCGTCGGCGGGCATTCCCCGGGAATAGCGCGGCTCCGAGAGAGTTCAACTCCAGAATTCCGAGCTCATTTACAGCGACGCTCGAACGGGATCACGACGAAGGGAGCCGCGCCTCCCTCGAGGACTTGGCCGGCCGACGCTGGAAGCCACTGGCGATCGGGTAGCCGGATTCTCTGAGCGAGGAAGATGACGATGAACCTGCGGGCTTAGCGTCGGCTCCGGCTCAGGCGCGGAACGGAAAACTACAGAGCCCCCGAAGGGGGCAGAGGGGAGCCCCGCGCCGCGACCGTGCAAGTCCTCCGAAAGAGGGAGCCGACGCAACAAACCGAACCGTTCGGGCCAATGTCCTATAACGTTCAGATGTTTCCGACGTGGCCACCGCCGCACGGCTTACATGCGAACAGAAGCGGAACCCACGTCACTCCACCCAGTCTACGGACCCGAAGCGCTCGAGGCCATGTAGGTGGAGCGGGCGAAGCCCGCGCAACCGGAAACATTCTTGTTAGGCGGCGTCACTGAGCCATTGAACGTTCCAGCCGGTGAAAGCTAGACCCAAGACTTCGAACTCTTGGCGCTGGTTGCGATGCGAAGTGGGTTGATGGAGCCCGAGCTCCTGGGCGGGAAAGGGGGAAACTCGGTGGCGATCTCGCTCGCTGAGCCCGCCGGTTACCCCGCAGGAGCCGCCCGAGAAACCGAAACCTGAGAAGTTCGTTGCGGCCACCCCGCCTACCGACCCTGCTCAGTGATGTCGGCTAACGTTCTTGTGTTGCCGACGTGGCCACCACCCGCAGGCTCACAGACTGGCTGCCCGAGAATACGCGCCACCCGGTTCTCGAGCCACAAACGCCTCGGGCCATGTAGGTCGGAGCGGACGCGCAGCGGCCGCGGAGCCGGCAACACTTTGTTGTCTGACGTGTGTCCGTGCGCGTCCCATTAAGCCTAGGTCGTCACTTCAACAGCCGCTGCAAGTGCCTCTCCTCCGGCTCCCCAATGGTGAACGCAACTGTCGTACGGGGCCACGGAAACCGCTTTCGCACATACCACATCCGCAAGCTGCCATCGACCACCGATGCATGAAGGTGGAGGTGGTCTCCCCAGCCTCCGAATTCGCATAGAGGCACTCTCTCATGCCTCACGTTGCTTCCTCCAGTACGCCTGGCGGTAAGGAGGCTGCCGAGCGTGGTTCGCCCGTCCATGTCGAGATCGAACCACACTCGACTCAGGCCTAGTGGTCGAGCACGCTCAGTGTAAAGGATGAATGGCTTGCCGTGTTTCCCAATAAGTGCCTCCAGCGTCGCGACTCGACCGAACCGCAGCCGAACCTCGCCGAGCCTGCCGATCACCGTGGCATCCCTATATCGCAGTAGACCGCACATGCCTCTTCATACGTGTTTCCGTTCCTCAACGTTCTCAAGCGCACGGACACATGTCAGATAACGTTCAGATGTTTCCGACGTGGCCACCGCCACACAGCTTACATGCGAACAGAGGCGGAACCCACGTCACTGCACCCAGCATACGGACCCGAAGCGCTCGAGGCCATGTAGGTCGGAGCGGGCGAAGCCCGCGGAGCCGGAAACATTCTTGTTATATGAAGTCCGACGTCGTCTATCGCGGACACTTCGTTCACCGTGTCCTCAGGGATGAGCGCGCCCCTCTCAAGAGCTAGGCGTTTCTTCGGCCATGACCTGAACGACTCCCGGATCCAGGCCCTCGGGATCCCACAACAACATGTGTCCCGACGCCGGATCGACCGCCAGCAAGATGGCCGTGTTGCTCAGTTCCCAGAGGCGGCCCCCATTCTCATCGATCCGCACGAGCCCGTACGTAGGTCCATCCGATCTCAGTGCCCAGGTCTGAACAATCCATCCTCCGTTCCGCATGGGCATGAAGCGACCGGCAAACGTGGCGGTCTGCGCCCAGCTCCGGAACTGGCTTGGGTCCTGCGACAAGACCTCGGGTGACGGGGAACTCGCGAGCGCGTTCGACTGAATCGGGATCCTGGTGGCACTGCTCGCGGCCTCGGCCGGCACGGCCCAGAGAAACGCCAGGGAAGGCACGATCACGTAGAGTGAATCGTTCTGGAACCAAGGCTGGGGACTTTCCACTCGCCGTGCCGCCTCGAGCTCCGCCCGATGCAAGGGCGGCGCAAAGAAGGATTCCTCGATCTGCCGACCTGCGAGATCCAACCGGTGGAGCACAGTAACCGCGTCACCTGTAACGCTCGGAATCGGTGCACCTTGAATCACGACCTTGTCGGCGCCCTCGACTACGATGCCCCGAGGGATTGCGACACCCGAGTTGAAGTCGTCTCGCAGCTCTGACCCATCGGAATTCCAGACACTGACGCGCCCTCGCCTGTCCAGGACCACCAGATCTCCATTGGCTAGACGCCCCACCCCAACCGGACGCTCGAATTCGCCTGGACCACTACCTCGTCGCCCGAAGCCGGCACGGAGCGAGCCGTCAGTGCCGTACAGGCGGACCTGGTGAGTTTGGTTGTCCCAGTATAGCCACCCCCCCTGCGGGTCAGGGCTCAACTGCGGCCAGGCGACCAGGTGCTCGTTCGTTTCCTCGAGCCGCAGTTCACCGACGGGAACCAGGGGCGTTTCTTGAGCTTCGGCGGGCTCCGAGACGCCGAGCACCGCAGCACCGGTAAGGGCCACCCACCTGAGAACTCTCACCAACCCCCCTCCACATGAGAGAAGTCTACCTAGCTACCTACCTACGTACGCCGAAAGAAACGAGCACAAGTCGGATTTCATATAACGTTCAGATGTTTCCGACGTGGCCCCAGCGTATACGCTCATCTTTGCTGAAACGCACCGAGTTCACCTGACAGCTTACGATGTCCGACAGTTCGAGGCCATGTAGGGGGAGTGAGCGAAGCGAACGGACCCGGAAACATTCTTGTTAGACGAAGTTGAACCACGCCTACCGTTCAAACGTGTTCACCGAACCCAACTGCCTGTCTCAGAAGGCCGCGATTTCAAAACCCGTCAACTCAAGCATGCGTTGGCCGATTCGGCTATCACCTGCCCGAGAAATCACGTTATAGCGATCTGATTCCGACACCTCGATTATCCATAGTGTCGAGTCAGGCGGTCCAGGCCCGCTTTCCACCGATCGCCAGAAGCCATCCGCCCGGATCAGCTCCTGAAGCTCGCGCCACTCGAGAGCCGTCAAGTCCCGCTCGACTCGCCGGGACTCTCCTCCCGTGCCCTCAACGAACTGCGGAGAGAACTCGATCGCGACGAGCCGGGTCCGAGTCCTCGTATGCTCAATCCGAACTAACATCCCCGGCCGAAACGAAGGAAAAGCCATCACCCGAACACGGACGCCTCCGTCGATCGGGGCGGAGAGGGGAGGCTCTCCCAGCGCGCAGAGCTCTTCCGCGAACCACTGCTGAGTAGAACGAGCGAGGTCGTCGACCACACTCTCGGATTCAGGAGTGTCCCTACCTCGAATTCTACCGAGCAATGCTGGGTCGATCCGGAACGCGGCAGTGGGCCAATACGTCGCAGTGCTCGGCGCATCAATCGGCCCGACCGCTGCACAAGCTTCCTGCTCAGCTATGCTCGGCGGTTCTTCCGGAGGAGGGTGGGGCAGGGACACCAGATCCGCACAGACCGACGCCTCACGATCCCAGCGTCCGCCCCGATCGCTGCACTCCATAGCCTTGAGATACGGAATGAGCATGAGGACGCCACCTACGAGAACCGCTCCTCCAAGGAGAGCCGCCGCTGTTCTCCGAATGACACCCTCCTGATCAACATGGTCCAGGACGCCAAGTCCCGAGCCAGGGTTCAATTTCGGCTAACGTTCAGATGTTTCCGACGTGGCCACCGCCGCACAGCTTACAAGCGAACAGAAGCGGAACCCACGTCACTGCACCCAGTCTACGGACCCGAAGCGCTCGAGGCCATGTAGGTGGAGCGGGCGAAGCCCGCGGAACCGGAAACATTCTTGTTAGCCGGCGTCACTGAGCCATTGAACGTTCCAGCCGGAAAAGCTAGACCCAAGACTTCGAACTCTTGGCGATGGCTGCGATGCGTCGAGGGTCGATGGAGCCTCAGTTCCGGGGCGGGGAAGGGGGGACCTCAGTGGAGATCCCGCTCGCTGAGCCCGCCGGTTACCCCGAAGGAGCCGCCCGAGAAACCGAAACCTGAGGAGTTCGTTGCGGCCACCCCGCCTACCGACCCTGCTCAGTGATGTCGGCTAACGTTCAGATGTTTCCGACGTGGCCCCAGCATACACGCTCATCTTTGCTGAACCTACTGAGTTCAGCTGACAGCTTACGATGTCCGAACGCTCGAGGCCATGTAGGTCGGAGCGAACGAAGTGAGCGGAGCCGGAAACATTCTTGTTATGTGATGCTGGCCTGGTCGGCTGAATCAGACCGCCTCAGCGATGGCACGCAGCTGAGCCAACCGACCCTTCCTCGGCCGGTCAAAGACGTCCTCCTTCATCGCGATCACCGCTCCTCTCACCAGCTCACTCCGCGAGACTCCCTCTCTCTCCTCGACTTGCTTCACCCGCTCCAGGAGATCCGAGTCGGACCGGAGCGTGAGCTTGGTCTTGGAGGACTTCGCGGCCAAATCCGAAGTCGAGAGCCTCTTCAGCCTCCGGGCCATGGTCCGGCTGTCGGTCGCCTCATGCAGATAGAAGCGAATCAGCGCAGAGTTGAACTTCGTCGGATTCGCCCCGAGCTCGTGAGATACACCCCACAAGACGTCATTCAACTCGAACGGGATCCTGACCGAGAACGTCTCATCCTTCGCGGCCAGCCTGGCCAGCTTGATCCGAGGCGTGGACTGGGCCGGAACCGTAAGGACCTCTCCCGTGTCCTCAGCCACCCCAACGAGGACATCCTTGACCACGACTCCGGAGTCCAGGGTCAGGTCACGGTATTCGAATACCACGGGGACCTTCCCGCGCTCCGGGGCTAGAGCAACGCCCCTCGTACCTTCTTCGATGATCTTCATGTCGTCCTACCGGTGAATGCTGATGAAGACCGCAGTCCCTTCGGGTTCTTCAAGGAAGTAGGCCTTCACATACCATCGGGTCCCCTCGACCGTCGGCCGGAACACGTGCACCTCCGTGCCCGGATCCCAGTGGTGAGGCGATGCCGAATAGTCCGAGCCCCGAGCTCGCCTCACGATACCGATGACCTCGCCCACGGAGATATCACCCACGGCCAGCAGGTTCTTCTCGCTGAGAACCTCCCGGGCCTCGTGCTGGAAGTTGCCAGCCTCAAGGGCGGTCAGGAGCGCTCGCTTCGCGGAGGAGAAACCCATGAGGGATGGTACCACAAACGTGGTACATGTACAAGCTCGGGAGGATCCGGACGATCGACCTTAACCCGAGGCCAGTTTCACATAACGTTCAGATGTTTCCGACGTGGCCACAGCATAGACGCCATTCTTTCCTGAAACAATCAGAGTCCAGCTGACAGCTTACGATGTCCGAACGCTTGAGGCCATGTAGGTCGGAGCGAACGAAGTGAGCGGAGCCGGAAACATTCTTGTTATAGGAAGTTGAGCCACGCTCGCAGGTTCAGCCAGCTGACCGAACCCTCTCACTAGAACATATGTCGCGTCTGGCATATACTATTCCATGAGTCCAGACGACAAGATTCTGGTGTGGCTGTCCGGAGATGTGAAGACCCCTCCATTCTCCGACGAGGCTCGGCTCGAAACGGGCTTCCTTCTTCGGCGGCTGCAACAGGGAGAGAAGCTCAGCCTCCCTCATTCCCGACCGATGCCCTCGGTCGGGCCAGGGTGCCACGAGCTCCGGATCGTTGATCAGGACGTGACCTGGAGAATCATGTACTCCGTCGATGCGGACGCCATCGTGATTCTCGAGGTCTTCAAAAAGAAGACCCGGGCAACACCGAAGAAGGTGATCGAGGTCTGTAAGGAACGACTTCGGGCCTACCGGAGCGCCCGGGACAGCTGAGGAGGAGAGCCATGGACACCAAGACCAGAAAGAAGCTCGAAGCCGCAGGTTGGAAGACCGGCGATGCGCGAGACTTCCTCGAGCTGTCGGATGCCGAGGCCGAGTTCATCGAGATGAAGCTAGCCCTCGCTCAGGACCTTAGGGCCAGGCGGCTCGCGCGGCACCTGAATCAGACTCAGGTGGCCCGCATCGTAGGATCGAGCCAGTCGAGGGTTGCCAAGATGGAGGCGGCCGATCCGAGCGTCACGATCGATCTCTTGGTCAAGTCGCTCTTGAAGCTCGGCGCTGCCAGGAAGGACCTCGCCAAGGCCCTGAGCCAAGGCCCGGCGAGAGCTGCGAGCTGATCCCCCTACAGGGGTCGAGCAGGGTCGGAAGACCAAAACGCCCAACTCCCGAACCCAGGCTCAATTTCCTATAACGTTCAGACGTTTCCGACGTGGCCCCCACGAATCGTGTTCGGACCGTCACTTCGAGAATACGCTGCACTCCGCTTCCGGGCCACATTCGTTGGAAAGGCCATGTAGGGGGAGCGAACGAAGTGAGCGGACCCGGAAACGTTCTTGTTAGCCGATGCCCTCGGACCAAGGAACGTTTCAGACGGAAAACCTAGACCCGAGACCTGAGTACTCTTGCCGCTCGTCGCGTTGCGAAGTGGGTTGATGGAGCCCGAGTTCCTGGGCGGGGAGGGGGGCAACTCGGTGACGATCCCGCTCGCTGAGCCACCCGGTTACCCCGCAGGAGCCGCCCGAGAAACCGAAACCTGAGAAGTTCGTAGCGGCCACCCCGCCTACCGCACCCGTCTGAGGGTGTCGGCTAACGTTCAGATGTTTCCGACGTGGCCACCGCCGCGCGGCTTACATGCGAACAGAAGCGAAACCCACGTCACTGCACCCAGCATACGGACCTGAGGCGCTCGAGGCCATGTAGGTCGGAGCGAACGCAGTGAGCGGAGCCGGAAACATTCTTGTTATACGGCGTGTGCCGTACACCGTTCTCTTCCGACCAGCTCGTCGACCGCGGCTTCTCGTTCTAAGAGGTATCGATCTGCCCTCTCTCATGCGGGGCCAGTCCAGCTGTCCTCAATCTGTACCAGAGGGCTGCAGTACCGTGGGCACCAAGGAACAGCGCGGCGCCAAGCACGGCTTGGACTACTGACGCCCAGCGGGTCCCGCCCGGCCACATGATGCCGGGAATACTACTGATGACGAAGTACACCCCGAGTACGGAGAGCGCTACCGCTTGGATCCCCGAAGTCGGACTTGGAATAGGCTCGGACGAGAACAGCCAGTCCGAAATCCGATCTCGCAGCAGGACCAGCGCCAGACTGAGGAACACGACGATCAGAATCGCGATCATAGCAACCCACGACACGGCTCGCTGGGAAAAGGGGCCCGCCGCCTCCTCCATCGCCGGATCCAATTGAAGGACCATCGCCGCGTGGATGGCCAAATCGGGGAGCCGAGTAGCGGCCATAAATATGCCGAGCACCGCCAACAAGACGCTGGCCAACTGACGCTGATTCATCGCTTGCTCCAAGCCTCCTGACGTCCTGAGTTAGCTGCTCGAGAATTCCTGCATCGAGCTCGCCCGTGCGACAGCTCGGTCGATCAGGCTCCACGCATCGGCGACTTCGAGCCTCTGACGATGCAGAAGGGCTGACGTGCAGCTGGGCATCAATAGTTCAGGATCTGCCCAACCCTTCTAGGCACATGCCGTATAACGTTCAGATGTTTCCGACGTGGCCACCGCCGCGTGGCTTACATGCGAACAGAAGCGGAACCCACGTCACTGCACCCAGTCTACGAACCTGAAACGCTCGAGGCCATGTAGGTCGGAGCGAACGCAGTGAGCGGAGCCGGAAACATTCTTGTTATAAGTCGTGCGTCGTGCCCGACGAGTCCACATGCTCAAATTCTAAGATGCTGTTCTTCAAAACCCACTTAGAATCGCAGCCACGGCCTCCAGAAGTAGCTCGAATGTGGCTGCGGCCGCCTCCGCCACGGCACCCGCGACCTCCGGCACAACTGCGAGGATCTCAACCGATCCTGAGGCCGCGTGTGCAACACCCTCAACCACGGCAACACCAACATCTGGGGTGTAGGCCAAGAGCTCGGCCGAGTGCAGGGTGTCGACCAGCATCGTTCCAGCGTCCACCTCAAGCCCTGGTGACTTACTGTTCAGACTCTTGGTCAGAGCGGTCGTACTGAGAGCAAAAGACCAGAGTGCTGCCAGTTCATGCCGGTCGAACCATACACCCCGGCACCTCTTACATAGGTCGAGCGTTAAGTCTCCGTGCGGGACGACTTCCATTGCTGATAGGCACTCCGGGCAGTCGAGCTCCATCGCGTGTCCACAGGCAGGACATTTTGAAGCGTCGCGGTCCGCGAAGGCGTGACATGCAGGACAGCGAGCTCGAGGGACTTCGGAGAGGTCGCCCGGATCCGGTACTCCGGAGCTCGCTCGAACCGCTTGGACCTCTCCCTTCTCGAACCACATTCCTCCGCACCGGGGGCACAGATCAAGGACGATGGCCTGGTTACAAGCTGGACTACGCTTGACCATCTTGACCCCGAGACAGACAGGGCATGGCAGCCTCGTCTCAGCCATCCAACAGGCCCGATGCGGAGTCCTTCTCCCCCAAGTGCCTCAGGTCTCGGAAGTCGTACACGAGAACACCAGAGTCGGAGACCAAGATCTCCGCGAGCTCCCTGCGAGCCATGCTATCCAGGATTTCAGCTGCTTCGGCGGCGTCAACTGCGAGATCTCGAACCACCTCGACAGCCGTGAGCTTGCCTCCGGAAGCGCCCGCAAGTCGAAGGATCTCCGACTCGATCGTTTGGCGCCGAAGCTCGGCCTTACGATGGTCGAGCTGTCGCCGTCGCGGGTCACGGAGAAGCCACATACCGGCTACTGCTGGAATGCCGGCGCCAACAGCAAGCGCTATGAGCGCGGATGCGCCCGTGGCACCCACCTGAAGGAAGCCCCACAGCATGAAGGCAGAAACCAGGCAAAGCGCGAGACCAAGGACCCGTCGACCCAATGCCTCTCTACTCCTTCAGTCTAGATGAGGACGACAACTGTCCGGGCATCGGAGCCGTCACGGAACGAACGCAATAGTATGCTGGCAACCCAGCATCCCACTAGACTCGACTACTCCGCTCTGTTGGGATCCAACCGAAAGACGCATGTCTTATAACGTTCAGATGTTTCCGACGTGGCCACCGCCGCGTGGCTTACATGCGAACAGAAGCGGAACCCACGTCACTGCACCCAGTCTACGGACCCGAAGCGCTCGAGGCCATGTAGGTGGAGCGGGCGCAGCCCGCGTAACCGGAAACATTCTTGTTAGCCGGCGTCACTGAGCCATTGAGCGTTGCAGCGGGAAAGAGCTAGACCCAAGACTTCGCACTCTTGGCGATGGTTGCGATGCGAAGTGGGTTGATGGAGCCCGAGCCCCTGGGGGGGGAAGGGAGAAACTCGGTGGCGATCTCGCTCGCTGAGCCCGCCAGTTACCCCGCAGGCGCCGCCCGAGAAACCGAAACCTGAGAAGTTCGTTGCGGCCACCCCGCCTAACCGACCCTGCTCAGTGATGTCGGCTAACGTTCAGATGTTTCCGACGTGGCCACCTCGAACCTGCCCACGCGGACCTTGATCGAGAATACGCTGCACTTCGTTCCCCCACCACACTCGTCCGAGGCCATGTAGGTCGGAGCGAACGAAGTGAGCGGAGCCGGAAACATTCTTGTTATATGAAGTCCCGGCAACCACACCGTTTACGATGCCACGCCCAGTGATTCACCTTCTCTTCATCCCTCGACGTGAATCTGTCGAAGGAGTTCAGGCACCCCAGCGCGTTCCAACAAGATTTTCCCGAACCGTTTGGAAGAGACTCCAGTTCGGATGTGATAATCGAAGTGCGGGTCATTCCCTCGGAGCTCGCCGTCAAAGTACCTCAGTTGAACCCCGTTCACTCCCTGCAAGACCCTACCGAGCTCTGTGAGGTGAGAAGAAAATAGGAAGCCACTTCGGGTGGAGCGCCCAAGACCGGTGATGACTTCCGCAGACGACTCCAAGGCGTCCTTCACGTTCGTCCCCTTGAAGACCTCGTCGAAGAGCACGAGGCATCTGGCACCGGAAGCCACGGATTCAGCCGCCTCTCGGACACGTAAGACTTCTGACATGAAGTAGCTGATTCCCGCCTTGAGATTGTCTCGTGGATTGATGCTCGTCATCAGGATCTCGACCGGCGTCAGTCGTACCCGCTCTGCAGGTACCCCCATCCCGATTTGGGACAGGAACGGGATGAGGGCGACGGATCTGAGGTAGGTGGTCTTTCCTGCCATGTTCGGGCCGGTCAAGAACACCAACGCCTCACCCCCGACGAGATTGATCGGGTTGCCCCGGGCGGAACTCAAGAACGGATGCCTGACGCTCTCCGCTTCCAGGACGAACTCTTCGGTTTCGGCGATCTCGGGTATGGACCAACCGAATGCCTCAGTCGCCTCCGCCATCGAGTAAAGACAATCGAGCTCTCCCAGGAGCAGCAGAGCATCACGGATCTCCCGTGCACATGCCCGACGATACACCTCATCGGCTGCCAGCACGGATGTCACCGAGTCGGCCTGCTCCAAGACAGTCTCGACTGCGGAGCCAAGGTCGCGCGCCAAGGCGGAGACAAGTGGTGGCGGATCTGATGCGGCCATGGTCGCGGCCACGGACTGAGCTTCCCCCAAGAACGCTCGAGTGAATCGGACACCAGATCCGATCTCTTTGAGGAGATCCCTGTAGCGGAGCGACATCCAGAATTCCTCAAGCCGCATTGCCACGCGGGAGGAAGCAGAGACCATGACGTTCGAACGGGTATACCTGTCCACGGCGTCCATGGAGCCGGTGGCGATACGGAAGTGACCAGGATTCTTGCCTAGCCAACGGACGGCTTCCTGAGCTGCTCGGATCTCCCTGGCGTCGATCATCGGGCGCTTGAAGCGCCTCCTTAGTGCCGCTCGTCCGAACGAGGTTGTGGTGCGATCGATCAGATCAAAGAGTCCCGGTCCGCCATCGGACGCCTCCAGTATCTCGAGGTCACTCAAGGTCTGGTGGTCGAGCTTCATTCGTCCCAACCCCTCCGTTCGGGAGATGCCAATGGGCCCGCGTGAACGGCTGCTGCAACCTACACGCCCAGTCCTGCCGGGATTTCATATAACGTTCAGATGTTTCCGACGTGGCCACCGCCGCACAGCTTACAAGCGAACAGAAGCGGAACCCACGTCACTGCACCCAGTCTACGGACCCGAAGCGCTCGAGGCCATGTAGGTGGAGCGGGCGAAGCCCGCGGAACCGGAAACATTCTTGTTAGCCGGCGTCACTGAGCCATTGAACGTTCCAGCCGGAAAAGCTAGACCCAAGACTTCGAACTCTTGGCGATGGCTGCGATGCGTCGAGGGTCGATGGAGCCTCAGTTCCGGGGCGGGGAAGGGGGGACCTCAGTGGAGATCCCGCTCGCTGAGCCCGCCGGTTACCCCGAAGGAGCCGCCCGAGAAACCGAAACCTGAGGAGTTCGTTGCGGCCACCCCGCCTACCGACCCTGCTCAGTGATGTCGGCTAACGTTCAGATGTTTCCGACGTGGCCCACCACGAATCGTGGTCGGACTGTCACTTCGAGAATACGCTGCACTTCGTTCCCGGGCCACATTCGTACGGGGCCATGTAGGTCGGAGCGAACGAAGTGAGCGGAGCCGGAAACATACTTGTTATGTGGCGTGGCACAGTCCCGATGAGCTCGGCCCTGCCCAATCCAGCGCAACGTCTTAATGGTCCCTGAGTGTTGACGCCGCCGGAGAGGAACTGCGATCTTACCAGTAAGAACTTATCCGGAGCGCCTCATGGTCCGACCAGCCACAACCAAACTCTCCTCCAAGGGACAAGTCGTCATTCCCGAGGAGATCCGCAACCGTCTTGGGCTCGAGCCTGGCGCCCAGTTCGTGGTGGTAGGGGAGGGGGACGTTGTCGTGCTCAAGGCCCTCAAGGCTCCGAAGCTTGGAGACTTCAAGGACCTTTTGGATCGAGCTCAATCGTCTGCTGAGGCTGCCGGTCTTGAGCCGGAGGATGTTGAACGGGCCATCCGCGAGGTGCGAAGCAAGAAGTGAGGGCGGTCCTGGATACCAACGTCCTGGTTTCCGGGATTTTCTTCGGAGGCGTGCCGCGGCGGGTCCTCGATGCGTGGGCGGACGGAAAGTTCGAGCTCGTCCTGACGCCTCAGATCTTTGACGAGTACATTCGAACGTGTGATCGGCTCTCGGCCTCGCGCCCGACTCTCGAATATCAGGCCGTTCTGGCCACAATCGTGGGACACGGCACTCTCATTGCCGATCCCGACGGGTCGGAGCCGATCACTGCGGATCTCGACGATGACAAGTTCATGCTCTGTGCCGAACGGGCCGGGGCTAAGGTGATCTCGGGAGACAAGCACCTTCTCGAGGCGACCGGCTGGTCTGATGTGGAGGTTCTCAAGCCTCGGCAATTTCTGAGCCTGCTCCCCTAATCCGGAAGCACCGAGCCGGTCCGGACCCCCGCGCAAAGAAGGCCTCCCGTACACCGACGCTCGCCCCTGTGCCATGCCACATAACGTTCAGATGTTTCCGACGTGGCCACCGCCGAGCTGCTTACATGCGAACAGAAGCGAAGCCAAGTTCACTGCACTCAGCATACGGACCCTAGGCGCTCGAGGCCATGTAGGTCGGAGCGAACGAAGTGAGCGGAGCCGGAAACATTCTTGTTATATGACGGGTGCCGCCGCTCCTCTTTCCTCCGAGTACGGCTCAAACACAACGTCTAACACTTGTCGATGGAACCACACGGGCGAATCGCCCTTCGTTAATCACCATCCGGGGCTTGGCTCAATCCCCGCACCTCGAAACGACTGACGTACTGAACGTCGACATCGTCTCGAACGACGCCCCATATGGTATCCCCGCGGATTACGACAGACGGCTCAGTGGGAAATCCGCTATAGGCTAGGTTGTGAGGCATGCGGACCACAGCCAACCACTCCCCCTCGGTACTGAATACGTCGAACGCCCCCGAGGAACCGGTGACCCAGGTGTGTGTGACCCCGGTCATCTGAACCGTTTCGTCCGGCAGGGGGACTCTGGCACTGGGTCCGCTCGGCCACACCCAAACTCGGCCATCACCCGGCGCGATCAATCTCACATATGCCGGTTTGTGGTCAGGCAACTGGCCCATTCCTGCGTATTGCGCGAGGAAGTCCTTTTCCTCTGGGGTGATCTCAACGGGACTGTAGGGCTTTACGGCACGCACCTTCCGGCCAGAGGTCTGAAGTATCTCGAACTCGTACTCATGGGAGCAGCCGAATACCAGCGTTCCGTCCGGCCCAAGCGCCCATTTCACCTTAGGCACGTACGGCTCGCGACTGTCGTCCCAAAATCCTCTGCGATAATCGCGCTCGGTGAGCGTTGGGCAATCGTTCAGTAGACGCGGCGGAGCATACACAGTGTCCACAACCGAGCCGGCCTCGCTCACCCTACCAAAGATCGGCCTGGGGAAGCCGACAACCCCTTCCGAATCCAGGAGCGGGTTGAAGCCGACCCAGATTTCACTGCCTTCGTGGATCAGGATGGCATCCTCTTGGTAGCTCGGCCGAACCAGTCGCCTCAGAGGGATCAGCTGGTCCAGACGCTCTCCCTTATATCGGGCCACGCGGGAGTTTCCGAGATCGAAGAGGACGAGATCCCCTGGTGCCGAGGCATGCATCGATGTTACGAACTCTACCTCACCCGGCCCTTGGCCCAACCCAGCAAGCGAGCGTAGAAAGGTGCCGCTCCTGTCGTAGACGCGGATGCCTTCGCTCTGGTCGAACACGCTCACGTTACCGGCTTCGTCCACAGCGAGCGCGATCACATTTCCGAAGGTGTATTCCGGTGCGCCTGTGAGACTCCCGATCCGCAGGGTTTCTAGTGCGTCCAGAGTGTCGCTGATCAACGGCTTCGTTGAACGAACGATCGTCCAGTCGCCCTCGGTTTCGACGGATTGACCAGAATCAAGCGGGGGCTCAAAGCATGAACCGAGGAAGGCCGCGAGCGTAGCAGCCAAGGTAGGAAGTCCCACAGTGCCTCTCATCGGAGAGATCCTCCTCTTGGCGAGTCAAGGTCTGGAAAGCCTACTATGGCTATAGTAGTGTTGCGCTGGCCTCCGTGCAATCCAGGCCCATATCGCCCGGTGGCTCTTCATGAGCCACCGAAGGCACCTGTCATATAACGTTCAGATGTTTCCGACGTGGCCCCAGCATACACGCTCATCTTCCCTGAGGCCTACGGAATTCAGCAGCTAGCATACGTGACCCGAACGTTCGAGGCCATGTAGGTCGGAGCGAACGAAGTGAGCGGAGCCGGAAACATACTTGTTATATGGCGTGTGCCGTGCCGCCCGCCGACATGTCTCTTCAAGGCGGGGAACTGACGATATGACTAAGTCACATCCATCACCGAGGTACAGGAGAGGGCATCTACGGCTCCTCCGAACTCAACTCAAGAAGCATCTTCCGAGACCGTAGCTCAGAACCCGGTCGAAGCGGCTCGAGATCTCCATACGCCTCGAAGCCAGCTCGCTCATAGAGTCGGCGTGCCGGAGTATCGCCTTCGGTGACCCCAAGGACGAGTCGAGTGACGCCGAGGGCCGAAGCCCAGTCGATGACCTGGGCCAACATCCTTCTTCCCTGTCCTTGGCCTCGAGACTCCGGAGCCACCCACATCTGGAACAGGTGGGCCGTGCTTGGATCATTCGGGAAAACCTTTCCCCAGGCCAAGCCGACGACGCGGTCACCCTGGCATAGGGCCAAGGGCAAGTCGAACTCCGACATCGCGCCCGAGGCGACCCGAGACTTCCACTCCTCATCCGAGCGACCACTCTCAACCTCAAGAGTCGATCCGAACGCGTCCGGTGACTCAGCGAGAGAACGGAGGCGCACCCCTCGATACGCCTGCCACTCCGAAGGGTGTAGGGGCCTGATCTGATGGGTCATTGTGGCCCCTGACGTGGTCCCACTATGAACACTACGTTCTCTTCAGGCACATGCCATATAACGTTCAGATGTTTCCGACGTGGCCACCACGAATCGTGGTCGGGCGTTCACTTCGAGAATACACTGCACATGGCTTCCGGACCACATTCGTTTGAAGGCCATGTAGGTGTAGCGGGCGCAGCCCGCGGAACCGGAAACATTCTTG
>JAWLHJ010000002.1:0-228696 GCA_041690395.1 Longimicrobiales bacterium
TTCACGCCCGAGCTCCGCGCCGAGGCGCTCGAGATCGTCAGCGAGTACCGCATGGGGCCCCTGTTCAACCCGCCCATGGTGTCCGGCCAGGGTGGCATCCAGGCGGCCATCCACTGCCCCGGAGCCAACGGCGGCACGAACATCCCCGGCGGCACCGTCGCCGATCCCGAGACCGGCATCCTCTACACGGCCACCCAGCGCGGATGCAGCGCGCCGCGCCTCCAGCCGGGCACGGACGTCGACCCCGAGTCGAACGTCGACTGGGTGTCGGTCGGACCCGGCGGTGTCGGTGGGCCGCAGGGACTTCCGCTCGTGAAGCCCCCCTATTCCAGCATCACGGCCATCGACATGAACACGGGTGAGCACCTGTGGTCGATCCCGAACGGGTTCACGCCCGACCGCATCAAGGACCACCCGGCGCTCCAGGGCGTCGATATCGGCAACACCGGCTCGACGGGCCACGCCACCGCCCTCGTCACGCGGAGCCTCTTCATCTACGCGGAGGGACGTGGGGCACGACCGATCCTCTACGCCATCGACAAGCACACCGCCGAGCCCATCGGCCAGGTCGACATCCCGGCGCCCACCAACACCGCGCCCATGACCTTCATGCACGACGGCGACCAGTACATCGTGCTGTCCGTCGGATCCGGCGAGCTCCCGGGGTCGTTGGTGGCGCTCAAGCTGCCGTGAGGACAGCGTCTCGACGCGAGTCGTCCGCATGACACCGAAAGCACGCCTGATCGGGGCCCTCCTGGTGGGGGCCCCGATCGTTCATGGGGCCTGCGCGGCCCAGGAGAGACCCGACATGCCCTCGAGCACGGGCATCACCGCCGTCGAAGGGATCGAGCTCGGACACCATACGCTCACGGAGCGCCCGACGGGGTGCACCGTGATCCTCTCCCGCGCGGGAGCGGTAGGCGGCGTGGACGTGCGGGGCAGCGCGCCCGGCACCCGTGAGATCGCGCTCCTCGATCCGGTGAACATGGTGGAGGAGGTCCACGCCGTGGTGCTGTCGGGCGGGAGCGCGTTCGGGCTCGACGCGGCGTCCGGGGTCATGCGGTACCTGGACGAGCGCGACGTCGGATACCGGGTGGGCGACAAGGTGGTCCCCATCGTGGTCGGCGCGATCCTCTACGACCTCGGACTGGAGGGCGACCGGAAGATCCGCCCCGGTCCGGAGTGCGGGTACGAAGCGGCAGCGGCGGCGACCACCGCCACGCCCGGTGAAGGCTCCGTGGGCGCCGGCGCCGGCGCGACCATCGGGAAGCTCCGCGGGAGCGGGCGGGCCATGCGGGGCGGCTTCGGCACGGCGTCGATCACGCTGGAGAGTGGACTCACCGTGGCCGCCGCGGTGGCGGTCAACGCCGTGGGGGACGTCGTCGACCCGGCCACCGGGGCCGTCGTGGCAGGCGTCCGGACCGAGGACGGCGGCGGGCTGGCCGACGCCCGCCGGCTGCTGCGCGAGGGCGCGACGACCGTGAGCGATGCCGTTCCGGGCGCGAACACGACCATCGGCGTGGTCGCCACGAACGCGACGCTGACGAAGGCGCAGGCCACCAAGGTGGCGCAGATGGCGCAGGACGGCCTTGCCCGAGCGATTTACCCCGCCCATACGATGGGCGACGGCGACACCGTGTTCTCGCTGGCGACCGGCGTGCTCGAAGGACCGGCCGACGTGACCCGCATCGGCGCGCTCGCGGCCGACGTCATGGCCGAGGCGATCCTGCGGGCCGTGAGGGCGGCCGAGGGGCTGCCGGACCTGCCCGCGGTAAGGGACCTACCGGGCGGCTGAGGCCGCCGCGTCGGTCGCCCACGGCCGCCGCCGGCTTGCTCCCGCCCGGAATCTGCCTAAGCTGTTGGGTCCCATTGGGCCCGGCGCCGCCCGAGCCCACGTCACCGTGAACCCCAGGACGACCGACCCATGAGCAAGTCCCCCCCGATCATCTACACCTGGACCGACGAAGCCCCGGCCCTCGCCACGCACGCGCTGCTCCCGGTCGTGCGGGCGTTCGCCGGCGCCACGGACGTTCCGGTGGAGACGAGGGACATCTCGCTCGCTGGACGCGTCCTCGCGGCCTTCGCGGACCGGCTCCCGGAGGACCGCCGCGTGTCCGACGACCTCGCCGAGCTCGGCCGCCTGGTCAAGCAGCCCGAGGCGAACGTCATCAAGCTGCCGAACATCAGCGCCTCGGTCCCGCAGCTGAAGGCGTGCGTCGCGGAGCTGCAGGCTCAGGGCTACGACGTGCCGGACTATCCGGACGAGCCGACGACGGACGAGGAGCGGGAGATCCTGGCCCGCTTCGACAAGGTGAAGGGGAGCGCGGTGAACCCGGTGCTCCGGCAGGGGAACTCGGACCGTCGGATTCCTCGGTCCGTGAAGGGTTTCGCGAAGAAGAACCCGCCCCGCATGAGCGCGTGGCCCGACGACTCGATGACCCACGTATCGACCATGTCGGCCGCCGATTTCCGTCACACCGAGACGTCGGTCACGGTCGAGGCCCCGACCGTCGCCCGGGTCGAGCTCGTCGGCAAGGACGGCCGGACCACCGTGCTCAAGGAGTCGATTCCGCTCCAGCCTGGCGAGGTGCTCGACGCCTCCTTCATGAGCCGGCGTGCGCTGGTCGCGTTCCTCGCGGAGCAGGTGCGAGACGCGAAGGACCGTGGCGTCCTGTTCTCGCTGCACATGAAGGCCACCATGATGAAGGTGTCCGACCCGATCATCTTCGGGCACTGCGTGCGGGTCTTCTTCTCCGACGTCTTCGAGAAGCACGGCCACTTCCTCGAGGAGGTGGGCGCCGACCCCAACAACGGCCTGGGCTACGTTCTGTCGAAGCTCGATCAGCTTCCGGAGGATCGCCGGGCGGCCATCGAAGCGGATATCCAGAAGGCCTACGAGCAGGGACCGGCCATCGCCATGGTCGATTCGGACCGAGGCATCACCAACCTGCACGTCCCGAGCGACATCATCATCGACGCTTCGATGCCCCCGATGATCCGCGACTCCGGCCGCATGTGGAACGCCGACGGCGAGCTGCAGGACTGCAAGGCCGTCATCCCCGACTCCAGCTACGCCGGCATCTACGACGCGGTGGTGCGCGACTGCCAGGCCAACGGCCAGCTCGACCCGTCGACCATGGGCAGCGTGCCGAACGTCGGGCTCATGGCGCAGAAGGCCGAGGAGTACGGCTCGCACGACAAGACGTTCGAGATCACCGAGGCCGGCACGGTGCGCGTGGTCGATGCCGACGGGCGGACCCTGCTCGAGCACGAGGTCGAGGAAGGCGATATCTGGCGGGCGTGCCAGACCCGGGACGCCGCGATCCACGACTGGGTGAAGCTGGCCGTGAGCCGCGCCCGGGCCACCGGGGCCCCGGCCGTGTTCTGGCTCGACCGCACCCGCGCCCACGACGCCGAGCTCATCCGCAAGGTGGAACGGTACCTCGAGCAGGAAGACACCGACGGACTCACACTCGAGATCCTGGCCCCCGTCGAGGCGATGAAGTACTCGCTCGAACGTATCCGGCGGGGGGAGGACACGATCTCGGTAACGGGCAACGTCCTCCGTGACTACCTCACCGACCTCTTTCCCATCCTCGAGATCGGCACCAGCGCGCGCATGCTCTCGATCGTCCCGCTGCTCAACGGCGGCGGCCTCTTCGAGACCGGCGCGGGCGGCTCCGCGCCCAAGCACGTGCAGCAGTTCGAGAAGGAGGGACACCTGCGCTGGGATTCGCTCGGCGAATACCTCGCGTTGGCGGCCTCGCTCCAGCATCTCGGTGAGACGTTCGACAACGAGGGCGCCCGGGTGCTCGGCGACGCGCTCGACCGGGCCACGGCCCGGTATCTGGAGAACGCGCGCTCCCCGCAGCGGAAGGTGCACGAGCTCGACAACCGCGGGAGCACCTTCTACCTGACGCTCTACTGGGCCCAGGCGATGGCCGAGCAGAAGGAAGCGCCGCAGCTCGCCGACCGGTTCAAGGCCGTGGCCGGGGCGCTCGCGGACAACGAGGGCAAGATCCTCGACGAGCTGAACGCGGCGCAGGGCGACGCCCAGGACCTCGGCGGCTACTTCATGCCGGACAAGGAGCGGGCGGCCGCGGCGATGCGCCCGAGCAAGACGCTGAACGAGATCCTGGGGTCGGTCTGACCATGACCGCCGCTCTCCAGCGGTTCACCAACGTCCGCCGGGACGAGGTGCTCCCGCTCCTCGCCTCGGCGCTCTTCTTCTTCTGCGTCCTCTCCGCGCTGATGGTCGTCCGGCCGGCGCGGGAAGCGCTCGGGATGCGGAGCGGGCTGGACACGGTACGCTGGCTCTTCGTCGGCACGGCCGTCGTGACGCTGGCCGTGAACCCGGTCTTCGGTCTGCTGGTCGCCAAGTTCCGCCGCGTCTGGTTCATCGCCGCGACCTACCTGTTCTTCGCCGCCAGCCTGCTCGTCTTCTGGGCGCTCCTGAGCTTCGCGCCGGAGGCGGTGGGTGAAGTGTCGGGCCGGGTCTTCTACGTCTGGTTCAGCGTCTTCAACCTGTTCAGTACGATGGTGTTCTGGGCGCTGATGGCGGACCGGTTCGCGTTCGAGCAGTCGAAGCGACTCTTCCCGATCGTCGCGGTGGGCGGCACGGTCGGCGCCATCTTCGGGCCGTGGCTGGCCTGGGGGATCGTGGAGTCGGTGGGTACGGCGAACCTCATCCTGATCGCGGTCGGCTTCCTCTGCCTGGCCGTGATTGCCGCGTCGTGGGTGGCCGCGCTCCAGCCGCGCGAGGGAGCCGGGGAGGACGCGGAGCCGTCGACGCGGACTCCGCCCCCGGTCGACCGGACCGCAGTCATCGGTGGAAGCGCGTGGGAAGGCTTCCGGGCCGTGTTCAAGTCGCGATACCTGCTCGCCATCTGCGGATTCGTACTGATCCTCGCCGTCATGGCGACGTTCATCTACTTCACGCGGCTGGCCATGGTCGCCGCCGTCGCCGACGAGACCGACGCCCGCACCGCGATGTTCGCCAACATCGACATGTGGACGCAGATCGCGACGCTCGTCATGCAGCTCTTCGTCGCCGGCCACCTCATGAAGCGCATCGGCGTCTCGGTGACGCTGGCGCTTCTTCCCGTCACCGTGCTGCTCGGCTTCATCGGGCTGGCGATCGTGGGCACGATCACGGCGCTGATCCTCTTCGAAGCGACGTTCCGGGCGGTCCAGCGGGCCATCATGCGCCCGGCCCGGGAGACGCTCTTCACCGTCGTGAGCCGCGAGGACAAGTACAAGGCCAAGGCCTTCATCGACACGTTCGTGTACCGTGGTGGCGACGTCGTGGGCGCGTGGACGGAGGGGCTGCTCGGCCGCCTGGGGATGGGGCTCGCGGGTCTGGCGACGCTCGTCATGCCGTTGGCGATCGTATGGGGCGTCCTGGGCATCTGGCTCGGACGGGAGCAGGCCCGGATCGCCGATCGCATCGAGGCCGCCGCCGAGACCGATGAAACAGCCCTGCACGTCCGGGCGTAAGAGGGTACGTTCGCCCCGAGCGGGTCGCGTGACCCGTCCCTCGTCAGGTTGGAGGATTCCGTGCACGCCGTGAAACAGGCGCACATCGCCACCGTGTTCCTCGTCCTCCTGCTGGCCGCCTGTGCCGCGGGTCCCGAGCCGGCGCCGCCCGCGCCCACTTCCCCACCACCCGAGGCCACGGCATCCGGCGACACCCTCTCGAACGCCGAGATCGAGGCGATCTACCGGCAACGCATCGAGCAGAGCCGGACCCGCTTCACGGAAGCGGACGTCCGCTTCATGACCCACATGATCCACCACCACGCACAGGCGGTGGAGATCTCGCGGTTCGCGCCGGATCGCGCGGCCAGCGGCCAGATCAAGACGCTCGCCGCGCGGATCATCAACGCGCAGCGTGACGAGATCGCCCTCATGCAGCGCTGGCTGGAGGACCGGGGGCAGCCGGTGCCCGCGCTTCACGAGATGGGCGGGCGGATCATGGTTCACGCACCCGGCATGGACCACGACATGTCCGACATGTCGGGCATGCCCGGGATGCTGTCCCCCGAGCAGGTCGACCGGCTCGAGGCCTCGAGCGGCGAGACCTTCGACCGGCTCTTCCTGACCTATATGATCGAGCACCACCAGGGCGCCGTCACCATGGTGCGCGAGCTGTTCGCGACGGATGGCGCCGGCCAGGACGAGGACGTGTTCCGCTTCGCGTCCGACGTCCAGGTCGACCAGAACACCGAGGTAGCGCGCATGCAACTCATGCTCGACGCGATGCCACGCTGACGTAACCCCACTCCACGCACAGGAGCACCACACATGTCCGATCGTTCCCCGTCCACCCGCACGGCCGGGCGCTTCCGCGCCGGGCTGTGGGCCCTCGCGGCCGGCGTCACCGTAGGCGCCACGGCCTGCGCCTCGTCCGGCGGCATGTCCGCGCCGACGGGCCCCGCTCCCGAGCGCCAGATCTTCCCGCTCTCCTCGTACGACGCACCGTCGCCGGATCCGCGCGTCGGGTTGGGCGCCGGGCTCATGGATGCCGAGGAGGCGATCTGGAACATGCGGAAGGTGTCCTCGACGCCCCCGCCGCCCGAGTTCATCGGGGTGACGAACTCCGACCTGGCGTTCACGGGCCCGTACGCCATCCAGGGGAACTACAACGGCTTCCAGGTCTGGGACATCTCGACCCCGGCCGCGCCCTCGCTCGAGATCGGCTTCGTGTGCCCGGCATCGCAGAGCGACGTCTCGGTCTACGAGAACCTGCTCTTCGTCTCGGGCGAAGGGCTCGGTGGCCGACTCGATTGCGGCACGGAGGGCGTCGAGACCGCCGTGAGCGAGGTCCGGCTCCGCGGTATCCGTATCTTCGACATCACGGACATCCGGAACCCGCGCTACATCTCCAACGTGCAGACGTGCCGCGGATCGCACACCCACACGGTCCTGAAGGACCCCGACGACAACGACAACGTCTACATCTACGTGTCCGGCTCCGCGCCGGTCCGTCCCGAGGCGGAGCTTCCCGGCTGCGTGAACGCCGCGCCCGACGAGGATCCGAACTCGGCGCTCTTCCGCATCGAGGTCATCCGGGTACCGCTCGCCAACCCGGAGCAGGCCGCGATCGTCAGCTCGCCGCGCATCTTCGAGGACCTCGTGGCTCCGCCCACGCACGGTCCCTCCCCCGCCGACCTCGCGGAGATCGAGGCGGCCCGCGAGCGCGGGGCGTTCATCGTGGAGATCATGGGCGAGACCATGGTGATGCCGGAGCAGGCCGTGCAGAGCCTGCTCGGACAGGTCGTGGAAGCCCGAGGCGGCACCGGCGCCCCGACGGCCGCCGACAGCGCCGCGCTGCGTGAGCGGCTGCCCGAGATCGTCCGTCAGATGGTGGGCGCCCCCGAAGGCGACCCCGACGGTCCCGAGCCGGGGCCCACGCAGTGCCACGACATCACCGTCTACCCCGCGATCGACCGGGCCGGCGGAGCGTGTGAGGGCTACGGGCTGCTGCTCGACATCAGCGACCCGGTGAACCCGGTCCGCATCGACGCCGTGGCCGACTCGAACTTCGCGTACTGGCACTCCGCCACCTTCAGCAACGACGGGAGCAAGGTGCTGTTCACGGACGAGTGGGGCGGCGGCGGCGGGCCCAAGTGCCGCGTCGACGATCCCATGGAGTGGGGCGCGAACGCCATCTTCGACATCGAGGACGACGAGATGCGCTTCCGGAGCTACTACAAGCTCCCCGCGCCGCAGACGTCGCTCGAGAACTGCGTGGCCCACAACGGCTCGCTGATCCCGGTGCCGGGGCGCGACATCATGATCCAGTCCTGGTACCAGGGCGGCTTGTCGCTCTTCGACTGGACCGATCCCGACAACATCGTCGAGATCGCGTTCCACGACCGCGGTCCGGTGGACCCCGACCGGCAGGCGTCGGGCGGGAGCTGGTCCGTCTACTGGTACAACGGCATGATCGTCAGCTCCGAGATCGCGCGCGGACTCGACATCTTCGAGCTCACCCCGAGCCCGTACCTAACGCAGAACGAGATCGACGCCGCGAACACCGTGCAGCTGGAGTACCTGAACGCGCAGGGCCAGCCCGTGAACGAGTGGCCCCCGTCGTTCGCACTCGCGCGGGCGTTCACCGACCAGCTGGAGCGGTCGGCCGGGCTGAGCATGGCCCGGATCGGCGCCGTGCGCGCGGCGCTGTCGGCGGCGGAGCGGGCGTCGGGCTCGGCTCGGGCGCAGACGCTGAATGCGCTGGCCGGCGAGCTGGAGGGTGAGGCGTCCAGGAGCTCGGACGCCGCGAAGGTCAGGATGCTGGTGGAGGCGGTGCGGGAGTTGGCGAGCGCCTGACGGCGCCAGGCGGCTTGGGGCCGGCTCCGTAATCAACGGCCCGGGTCGGGGGATGCTCCCCGGCCCGGGCTTTCGTTATGGCATCGCAGGTCCAGGCTGCTCCCGAGGGCATGTGGGACAATCCCCGTCATCCCCCGTTCTCCCTCGTGTCGACGGAGCCGCTGATCCCATCGGATCCACCGAACCTGGCCCGGAGGTGCTGAACGAACTCGTCGACCAGCGCCTCCGGAAGCGCAGGGTTCTGGATGATGGTGAGGTCTTCGAGCGCAGGCGGTGCCTCTTCCGCCGTGCCGATCCCATGGAGCCCAGACACGCTGGTCAGGAGCGGGTGCCCCGAGATGGACAAGACGACCAGACGGTGGGTCAGGGCCGAGAAGCCGTCGAGATGGGTCAGGCGCCCGTTTCCATGAAGCAGTAAGGAGTAGCCGACCCGCCGCAACGAAGGCATGTCGACGGCTTCGAGGGCGTCGTTCTCACCGATCTCGATTCTGAGCGCCTCCTCGAGCAACGGAAGGGAGACGGACTCGAGCAGAGGAAGGCGCTGGAAGATCATGTGCTCCGTGGCCCGGCGGAGCACCGGCAGGGACACGCTCAGGAGACCCGGGGCGTCGGCGACCTGCAGGAAGCCTACTGCTTCGAGAGCGTGAACTTCGAACAGGCTCTCGAGCTGGTTCGGACCCTGCAGGATCAACGTCGTGGCCCGCTCGAGCGAGGGAAGTACGAGCTCCTGCAGGCTCGGCGTGAGCCAGATCTCGAGTCGTTCCGCCTCGCGGAGCGCAGGCATCGAGATTCGGCGCAACGTCTCGACACCAGTGACGAGCAGACCGGAGTATTCTACCGTCGTGTCCCCCACACGTTCGAGCAGAGGAGCGCTCAGTTCCTCGAACACGCCGCCGTCCAGGAGAAACGTGCCCCCGACCTCTGTAAGCTTCGGCAGGTCCACCTCGGCTACGGGGTTGTCGGCCAGGGTGAAATGCCTTCCGACCCGACCGAGCGATGGTACCGAGAGATCGGGGAGAAGCGTACTGCGGATGGAGAAGTCCTTCTCCACTGATTCGAGCAATGGGAGGGCCAGGGTCTCGAGCGCCGGGTTCGAGCAGATGTCGATCGATGCGGTCGAGCGCAGCATCGGTAGCGACAGCGATCGGAGAAGCGGATTCGAACACACCCTGATGACCCGAAGGTCCTCCACGTATTCGGCCGGCGGCGGAACCACCACATCAGGCGTACAAGATCCGCCCACGACCTCCAGCGCCGGAGCTTCGACCGAAGTGACATGCGCCAGCCGGAAGAATCCCTCTACGCACCGCAGAGCGGGCACGGAAACCGTCCTGAGGCCACCGTCCTGGACCTCGTCCCCAACCGTGAATCCGCCCCGAACAACGTCGAGCGACGGGAGCTCCAGTCGCTCCACTGGGCCGTTGGGAAACAACAGGTTCCCGGTCCGCTTCAATGCGGGCAGGAACGGGGTCCCTGCCGGAAGCATGACCCACGCGGCATAGATCCCGGCGTCGACATCCTCGAGCCGCGGGAACTCCGCGGACACCAGGGCCGGTAGGTCGGAGAGCATGAGCGTCCCCCCGACACGTGTCAGTCGCTCCACGCTCGCGAGGGACCTCAATTCATGCAGCTGCTCGAAGACGAGATCCCCGCCGACTTCGGTCAGAGACCTGAATCCATCCCCGAGGTCGGACAGGGACGTGCTCCCGCGGATCGTAAGTGTGCCACCGACGCGCTCGAGGCGCGCGAGGCCGTCGACATTGGCGAGGTGGGCCGCATCGATCGTGACGTTGCCCTCCACGACCCGTAGAGCCCCCAGCCCGTCGACCTCAGACACATCTGAATTCGTGACGACAACGTCGCCGGAGATATGGGTATATCCCCCATACGCGGCCTCGCTCAACGCTTTCTGCGTCTCGATCCGTAGGCCGGGGTAGGTGACCACCGCCTCTCGGTCGAACGCTACCTCACGCTCGATACGAACATTGCCAGCGGAGGCCGATATCGTCGCCGTGCCCTCGGAAACCGCAGTCGCGATGCCTGTCGACGGATCGACGGCAATCACGTCCGGACGACTCGAACCCCATGTGACCGTGGGAAAGATGGCGTTGCCGCCGCGGTCCCTGAAGACCGCTCGGAAAGCCCTCTCCTGACCCTCATAGGTGAAGGCGAAATCGTCTCCGGGGAATTCCGCGGTGCCGTTCTCCAGCGCGACGGCCGTGGGGTCCGTGGAGCATCCGGACAGCAGGATGGCGGTGGCGCAAAGGACAACGGAAGGACGCCAGCTACAGCGATGGATCGCCATAACGCGCTCGACTGTGTACCGCACACGCGGGGACCGGGTAGGTCCTTACTGCTCGGAGGGTGCGTGCGCCCGAGCGCCTGAGGGAAAGCTTATATTGTGCGAAACGGTCCCGCAAGATCGCCCGAATCACCCCACCACGTCCACCGCCCCCAGCACTCCGTCCGGGATCCCCCACCCGTCCACGAGCACCCGCGCATGCTCCCGCAGCTCCCCGCACAGCGCCCCCACCTCCGCCCGAATCGCCCGACTCTTCGGCGACTCCACATACCCCGCCTCGAGGAACCACGCCCGGTCCGCCTCCATGCGCTCGAGCGCGTAGAGCCGGGCCACGTCGGCCAGGAGCGGACGCACGTCGTCCGGCGCCTCCGCAACCCCGTCCAGGAACGCCCGGAGCGTGATCCACTCGGTATGCGCCACCGCCAGCGTCTCCAGGTGGTCCTGCACCCGGTTGAACGCCTCGAAGGGGTCCACGCCGTCGTCGAGTAGTCCCTTCATGCGGCGGGCCGCCGACTCCAGCAGCCGCTCCGCACGGTACTCGAACGCCTGGAGGTGGTACTCGGGATCACGAAGGTGGTCGGAGTCCGTCCGGCGGGTAGCCACCGGATTCCGCTCCCGCACCCGCGTGCCGGCGCGGTCGGCCACGTAGCGCACGATATCCAGCACGGACAGGTCGCCCATCTCCTCGCGGTATTGGATGAGCAGACTCTTCGCCACGAGCTGGAGTAACACCGGGTTCGCCCCTTCGAACGTGGCGAAGACGTCGGTGTCGGCACGCAGGCGCCCGATCCTGTTTTCCGCGTGATACCCGCGGCCACCCATGGCCTCCCTGGACTCCTGCAGCGCACGGGCGGCATGCCACGATGCGAGGGCCTTGAGCCCGGCCGCCCGGGCCTCGACCTCGCGGAGGGCCTCGTCAGAGCGACCCTCCGGACGGCTCCCCGGCTCAGCCGGCGCTTCTCCGGCAGCGTCCGCCGCCGGACCGTCCGCATCAGCGCCCGTCCCCCCATGCCCGGGCCGGTCCCCCGCCCTCCCCTTCACCACCGCCGCGTACCGCTCCGCCAGATCCCGCACCGCGAAGTGCAGCGCATACGTCTCCGCCACGCGCGGCAGAAGACGCCGCTGATGACTGGGATAGTCCAGGATCGGCACCTCCGGCCCGTCATCCGGCCCGAACTGCCGCCGCTCCTCCGAATACCGTACCGCCACCGCGAGCCCGACCTTCGCCGCGCTCACCGACGCCGCCGCAATCGAGATGCGCCCGGCCACCAGGGTCCCGAGCATGGTGAAGAAGCGCCGCCCGGCGCTGTCGATGGGGCTCTCGTAGCGCCCGTCCTCGGTGACGGTGGCGAACCGGTCGAGCAGGTTCTCCCGCGGCACCCACACCTCGTCGAACCAGATGCGGCCGTTGTCCACGCCGTTCAGACCGACCTTCGGCCCGTTGTCCTCGATGCGGATGCCGGGCAGGAGCGCCCCGTCCTCGTCCCGAATCGGGACCACCAGGGCATGCACGCCGTGGTCCTCGCCCCCTACGGAAAGCTGGGTGAACACCGTGGCCATCCGCCCGTGCAGCGCGGCGTTCCCGATCCACTCCTTCCCCGCCCCCTCGTGCGGCGTCCGGAGCACGAAGGCCCCGGCCTCGTCGTTCCACGTGGCGGTGGTCTCGAGACCGCGCACGTTCGAGCCGTGCCCGATCTCCGTCATGGCGTAACAACCGGGCAGCTCGAGAGCGCCGATCTTCCCGAGCCAGCGCTCGTGATGCTTCTCGGTCCCGAGCTGGTAGACGCTCCCACCCCAGAGCCCGAACTGCACGCCGAACTTCACGAGGATGGAGCTGTCACCGAAGGCGAGGGTCTCGAAGACCGCGATGGCTCGGCCGGGGGCGCCCCGTCCGCCGTATGCCTCCGGGTAGGCGAGGCTTCCGAGGCCTTCGTCCGCGAGAACCTGCAACGCCTCGAGCACTCGGGTGCGGTGCTCGGCGCGCTCGATCTCGAGGGGGATATGGAACGATGGAGTCTGGAGGAGCTCGAGCACCTTCCGTCGAACGTCGGCATGGGGCCCGGCGAGGTAGGCGCGGAGCGCGTCCGGGATCCTTCTCGTGGCTGGGTTCATGCTCTACTCTACCCACGAGCGGCTCGTGGTGCATGTTCCCGCCGCCGTCACCCGGCATCGCGCGTCTTCCCGACGCCCATCTCCTGTTCACAGTCGGGGCACATCCCGTGGGTCACCAGGGATCCGCTCTGCTCAGCGACGTAGCTCTCGATCCCCTGCCAATAGCCGCGGTCGTCTCGAACCCTCCGACACCATGAGCAGACCGGTACCAGCGCTCGCAGGGCCCTGGCCTCCTCCTCCGCCAACCGTCGAGCCATGACGTTCTTCGTCACGATCGCCACATCCACCACGATTCCATCGCGAATCAGGGGGATCATGCTCCCTTCATGCCATTCCGGGTCCCCGTCTGCGACCAGGATCCGGATCTCGTCCGAGGCGGGCTCCCCCGAGCTGATGACCTTACCGAACATCTCCGCCTGCGCCTCCCGAAAGCTCGGCTCGACGAAGTCGAGGAAGTCGTGACCGACCGGGTCGTGGACCTCATAGCCTTCAGCCGCCCGGTTGAGGTACCGGATGCGGCGGTCCGTGCCGACGAGTACTACCAGGTCCGGCAGCACGCTCAGAAGCGTCCGAAGCTCCTCGACTCCTACCTCACTCGACATGCCGTGCTCCTTGTCCGTTGGGGATGGACAGGCATCATGGGACCGCCTACTGCTGCTGCGCAGCCCTCACCCAGGGCCCATCCTGCAGCCACCGCGGGTCGTTCGGCGAGTAGATGAAGACGACCCCGCCGTCGGCGATCAACGGCAGAAGACGCTCGGCTCGCTCGGGCTCCATGGCGGGGCACCCCTCACTCCGGCCTGCGGAGGTCGCGGTCACGTAGGGGGCGCCGTGCGCTACGATCCCCCGGACGCGCGCCTGGTCGTTGAACGCCCCCGACTCGCCCCGCAGACGAAGCCCGACGGAGGTGTAGCGGCGGCCGTTTGCCTTGCCCCGGAACGCATAGATCTCCTCGGCCAGATAGAGCCCGAGCGACGACTGGTTGCTGCCGGGTGCGTTCGAGAACCGTGTGGGGACCGCGTCGCGGGTGGCTGAAGACCCGCTCCCGTGTGCGACGGCGAACGGACCGTCCACCACCTCCAGGCGATCCATGTCGAAGACGTAGCCACGCGGCGTACGATTGTCCAACCCGAGATCGACGAAGTACAGGTAGGGCTTCCGGACCGATTCGGGCCGCTCGGCCCGGTAGATGTAGTACGCCTCGATCGCGAGCCGGAGAGCCTGCGGATCGCTGGTGGACATCACATGCGTGGAGAGGGCCCGGACGGCGTCGTCGGGATCGGGCGCCTCTGGAGGCAGGCTGGGGGAGGCGCCCACGGGCATCGAGAGGATGAGCAGGGCCGGGATACAGGCTACGAAGCGGAGACACGCCGAATGGCGCGTGCCACGAGACTCTCGCAAGACGCTTCCTCCGTCACATGCTTGGGAATACCGAGCAGCTCCGGGGAGCCGACACCCCTCCGCCTACAGTTCGGAGCACCCGGGAGTTCCCCGGCCCGCCTCCTCCTGGCGGCTCAGCGTCCGTCGTCCGTGTCGAGCCCCGCCAGGATCGCGGCGTCACGACGGTACACGTCGCGGTAGAAGTGCAGCTCGCCGTGCAGGTCGACCGACGCCGTCCAGTAGAGCACGTAGACGGGCATCGGCTCGTCGAGGGGGATCGTCCGAGTGACGCCCTCGTCGATCGCGGTACGCAGGGTCTCGGGGTTCCATCGCTCTGGATCCCCGAGGACCACCTCCGCCAGGCCGAGCGGGTTCTGGACACGGATGCACCCGTGACTGAACAACCGCTCCTCCTGGGCGAAGAGCCCCCGCGACGGCGTATCGTGCAGATAGACGCTGTGCTCGTTCGGGAACATCAGCTTGATCTCGCCGAGAGGGTTGGTCGGCCCCGGGTCCTGCCGAAACACGTAGGGGAACGTGGGCCCCGTGAATCGGGAGAAATCGATCTCCGAGGGATCCACCTCGCGGCCGGACCCGTCGAGGACGCGTATCCCCTGACGCTCGAGGTAGGTGGAGTCCTCCCGCAGGGCGTCGAGCACCTCTCCGTTCACGCTCGCGGGGACGGTCCAGGTGGGGCTCAGGTCGACGTAGAGCATGGGCGCCGAGAAGAGGGGCGTCCGTGTGTAATCCGTGCCGACGATGCCCCGCGTCTCGAAGGCCACGGAGTCCCTGTTGAGGACATAGACACGAGCCCCGGCGACGTTCACCGCGACGAACGTGTCCGGAAGTTGATGGGCCACCCAACGGGCCCGCTCCAGGTTCACGCGGAGCTGGTCGATGCGTCGCTCCATCGGGACGTTCAGCGCGGAGCGCGTGGCGGCCCCTACCATGCCGTCCTCGTTGAGGCCGTGCCGATGCTGGAACGACGTTACCGCGGCCTCGAGCATCGCGTCGAAGCGCAGGGTGTCGGGGCCCTCTCCCGCCGCGAAGGGGGGCATCAGCCCCAGCCGCCGACGAAGCGCCGGCACACGGACGTCGGTGCTGTCCCGCCGCAGGGTGGGGCCGCCGGGGATCGTCTCCCAGGCGCCGGCCGCCGCGCTACCACGCAGGTCGGCGAGCGCCGCCACGAGCCCCTGGTAGACGAAGTGCCCAGGAGCAAGCCCGGCCAGCGCTTCCTCCACGCGCCCCGAGGAGACGACGCCCACGAGGCTGTCCAGCGCGTCGGGGCCACCGAAGGGCCACGAGGCGTCGACTCCCGAGGATGGACCCTCCGGCTCGACCTTCCCGAAGCGGAGGTGGTGGCTCAAGCGAACGAACGCGTCCGTGCGCAGGAGGTCCAGGTCGGCCGCGCGGCCCGGCGAGGCCACGGCTCCGCCCGACACCGCCGACGGAGGGGCCGTACCGACTTCCGCCGACAGCAACGAACGATGGTAGTGCTCCGAAACGAGCCCATGCAACTCGGCGGCTTCGATGGCACGCGCGAGTCCGTCGACCGCGGCCGGATGGGTCCAGAGGGGCCGGAAGCCACGGCGCTCGTAGACGTCCAGAAGGAGGGCGCGCCTCTCGATCCTGCGGCCCGCCACTCGGAGCTCACCGGTAGCGCGGAGCTGCTCCACCCGCCACTTGATCTCGTCGGCGGTGCTCGGCGCGGCGACGTCCCCGCCTCCTGAGAAGAGGATGGACAGGGCGAAGGCGAGGCTCCACATGGATTCGGCTCGCGAGTAGTGGGACGAGGCGACGGATCGATCCGCCGTCACCCTTTCTACACCGCGGCGGCATCGCGGTTGCGGAGCCGAGCCCCCGGACCCATCGCGCGGATCCACGCGAGCACCCACCTTCCGACCTGCAGCGCCTTCCCCGCCCACACTCCGGACTCGTGACCAACGAACCGCTCGCCTCCGTAGGCCTCGTGCTCGCCGTGCTGATCGCCTACTCCGGCGGGCTCATGGCGCTCGCGCTCCTCGTGTCGCGCCGCGTCCAGGGAAGCGGCACGTTCTTCGTGGCCGATCGGAAGCTCGGTCCCGGCCTGATCTTCAGCACCTTCCTGGCCGCCAACATCGGCGCGGGCTCCATCATCGGCGCGTCGGGGCTGGGCTACCGGATCGGGCTCTCGGCCTGGTGGTGGGTCGGTTCCGCCGGGATCGGGTCGCTCCTGCTCGCCTTCTGGCTGGGTCCGCGGATCTGGCGGGTGGCGAAGGAGCACGGCCTCTACACGGCCGGCGATTACCTCGAGCACCGCTACGGCAGCCCGGTGCGGGCAGTGGTCGCCGTGCTGCTCTGGGCGCTGACGCTCGTCATCCTGGCGGCGCAGCTCATCGCCATGTCCCAGATCCTGGAATGGGTCCTGGGGACACCGCGATGGACCGGAGCCGTGATCGGCGGGCTCGTGATGACCGCCTACTTCACCGCGGGCGGCCTGTTGACGTCCGCGTGGGTGAACCTCGTCCAGCTCGTCGTCCTCCTCACCGGCTTCGCGATCGCCGTGCCGATGGCGCTCGGCCGTGCGGGCGGATGGGACGCCGTGGTGGCAGCTGGTCCCGCCACCGCGGAGTACCTCGACTTCTGGGCGGCCTCGGGACTGGTCCTGGTCGTGCTCATCGTGCCGGCGTTCATCGTCTCGCCCGGCCTGCTGCAGAAGGCGTACGGTGCCCGGTCCGCACACGCGCTCCGCCTGGGCATCGGCCTCCAGGGCGTCGTGCTGATGGCGTTCGCGTTCGCCCCGCCGCTCATCGGGATGATCGCGCGGGTCTACGCACCCGACCTCGCGCAGCCCGAGCTCGCCGTCCCCACGGTGCTCACGCTGGGCCTCCCGCTCGCCCTCGGCGCCCTCGGCCTGGCGGCCGTCTTCTCCGCGGAGGTCAGCTCGGCGGACGCGATCCTGTTCATGCTCTCCACGTCGCTCTCCAAAGACATCTACAAGCGGTACCTGGCCCCCGACGCCACGGACGCCCAGGTGCTCCAGGTCGCACGCATGGCGGCGGTCGCGGGTGGGGCGCTGGGGGTCGCGCTCGCGGTCGTGATCCCCTCCGTCATCGCGTCGCTCACGGTCTTCTACGCCGTCCTGAGCGTCAGCCTGTTCGTGCCGGTGGCGGCGGGGCTGCATACCCGCCGGGCGGGCACGCCCGAGGCGCTGGCCGCGATCGGAGCCGGGGTGGCCGTGCTCTTCGCCGCGCGCATCGCCGATCTCGCCACGAGGCACCCGCTCCTCGACCCGACCCTGCTCGGCATCGTCGCCTCGGCGATCGCCTTTCTTCTTGTGTGGACGTCGCGGGGGGCCTACCGTCGGGCAGGACCCTGACCAGGAGGAAGACGATGCTCGGACGTACGGGAGAGTCGGGAAGGCTCGCGGTCGCCGCCACGCTGACGCTGGCGGTTCTGGCCCCGGGATGCGCGCAGAACCTCCGCACGGAGTCGGGCGATACCGGCTTGCAGAGCTACCCCACCACGGTCCGTGTCACGGACAATGCGAACGCGGTCTACGGCGATCTGACGTACTACTTCGACGACAACATCGTCGTGAGCGAGATCCCGGCGACCCCGAACGACGCCTGGGCCCACCTGCTGACCGCGTATGAGGCGGTGGGGCTCGACCCGAGCATCCAGGACGTCGCGAGTCTCACGGTCGGCGTTCAGGAGGCACGGGTGCGGCGGTCGTTGGGCGACAACCAGATCAGCACCTACCTGAGCTGCGGCCGTGACATGACCGGGAACCTCGCGGACCGAGCCACGATCCGCATCTGGATGGTCACCAGGTTACGCGCCGTCGCGGACGACCGGACCGAAGTGCGCACGGAGCTCACGGCGAACGCGACGGACAACGACGGGACGAGTCGCACCGTGCGACCCTGCTCGTCGAACCACCGTCTGGAGGCGTTCATCGCCAACCACGTGGCCGACGGTGTCTCGGGAGACGTGAACCCGGGCTCCTGATCGGCAGGGCGGAGGGGGAGGACTTTCGCGCCGGATTCCATAGATTCCGGGCGTTCGAGACACAGGTCCACGATCAACCCCCGACACCATGCCGATCGCGACACCCGCGCAGTTCCGCAACATGCTCGACGCTGCCCAGGACGGCGGCTACGCCTTCCCGGCCATCAACTGCACGTCCATCATCACGCTGAACGCGGCGATGAAGGGCTTCGCGGAGTCGAAGTCGGACGGGATCATCCAGTTCTCGACCGGCGCGGGACAGTTCGCCTCGGGGCTCGCCAACAAGGATGCCGCCTACGGTGCGATCGTGCTGGCCGAAGCAGCGCACCGGCTGGCCGAGCAGTACGACGTGCTCATCGCGCTGAACACGGACCACTGCCCGCCGAACCAGGCGGAGACGTTCCTGAAGCCGCTCATCGAGGCGACGGCGGAGCGACGGTCCCGAGGAGAGAACAACCTCTTCCAGAACCACATGCTCGACGCGTCGAACCTGCCGCTCGACGAGAACATCGCGCTGTCGAAGGAATACCTGGCGCTCTGCGCCGAGCACGAGATCGTCCTCGAGGTCGAGGCCGGTGTCGTGGGCGGCGAGGAGGACGGAGCGTCCGGCAGCGACGACACTCCTGTCGACAAGCTCTACACCACGCCCGAGGACATGCTCGCGGTCTTCGAGGCGCTCCTCGGTATCGGCCGGTTCACCTTCGCCGCGACCTTCGGCAACGTGCACGGTCACTACAAGCCGGGCGCCGTGAAGCTCAAGCCCGAGATCCTCAGGGAAGGCCAGTCGGCGGTCATGAAGAAGCACGGGACGGATGCCGAGATGGACCTGGTCTTCCACGGCGGCAGCGGGAGCCTGCTGTCGGAGATCCGCGAGACCCTGGACTACGGCGTCGTGAAGATGAACGTCGACACCGACACCCAGTACGCCTTCACGCGTCCCATCGCGGATCACGTGCTGAAGAACTACGACGCGGTCCTGAAGGTCGACGGCGAGGTCGGCAACAAGAAGATCTACGACCCGCGGTCGTACCTGAAGAAGGCCGAGGAGGGCATGTCGGAGCGCGTGAAGGTGGCGTGTTCCGACCTGCTCAGCGAGGGGCGGACCCTGTTCGGAAAGGTGTGAGCCGGGGAGCCTGAGGGGGCGAAGGGGTCTCGGGGCCGACGGGCATCGGCGGAAACTTCACAATCGTGTCGCGCGGCGGCGTCCCCGGGCGCTTTTCCCCCGCCAGGCGGCGTGAAAGTGCACGTTCGTCGACACCGGAGGAGCGCTCCGCGCACTTTTCCCCCGCTGAGCGGGGTGAACCCGCCAGGTCGCGCCTCCGTGCAGCACGATTGTGCGGTTTGCGCCAGTCGAGCGCGCCGGACCCGCCAGCCCGCCGGTCACGCCCGTTCACCCACGGCTCACCCGCCCGGTCGGGCCCACCCCCCCACTTGAACGGACAATCGCCATCCGGACGAGCCGCGCGCGAGGCTGACGGCGCCCTCCCGGGATCCGATTCCCAGGAAGAGCCCGCCGCCGACGTCGACGAATGTGCCGCTCCCTTCCCCCGCCCCACGACGCCGTGCGTGGGCCGCGTCGACGAAGAGCGCGGCACCGATCCGGAAGGGTCCGACGCCTCGGAAGAACCGGTGCTCCACCGTGCCGTACAGCAGCTCGCGCCCCAGCGACGGCCCCTCGATGACGCCGTCCTCGACCAGGCCGTGCGCTCGCAGCAGAGGAGTACGCACGCGGCCGGCGCCGGCTCCGGGCCAGAGCGTCCGGGGCGCCTCGGCCGAGGCCGCGGTCGCTCCTCCACGGAGCCGCCACTCCCGCCGGGTGCCCTGCGGCACGTCGGCACCCGCCTCGATGCCCGCGCGGCCGAACGAGCGTCCCGCGCCGTTCCAACCTGCGCCCCCGAGCGTGAGCCACGACCGATCGTCCTCGGCGGCCCAGCGCGCGGTCAGCGCCAGGTTGCCGAGCCGGGCCGGCTCGGCCGACGCGTCCGGGTCGAGCCCCCAGTCCGAGACCCTCCAGGACTCGAGCCCAAGGGTAGCCCCGAGCCGGAGGCGGGGGTGGACCCATTCCTCGATCCCCAGGAAACCGCGCGAGCGCTTCTCGGTCAGGATCTCCCGGGGCGCGTCCGTGCTCGGCGACGCTTGGCCGAACCGCTCTCGGCGCCACTCCATGCCCACCGTGGCGACGCCGGGCAGCGGAGGGGCCGGGGCCGACATGGACCAGCCGAGGTATCGCTGAGCGGAGGCCCAGCTTCCCGTCACACGCCATCGGTCACCGCCCGCGACGAGCGGACCGACCTCCAGCGCCGCCCGCTCGTTGGCCAGGCCACGCGCGCCCTGAGCGGCCAGACCGCGGAGGCCGGGCGCGCGGCTCCGCTCGACCACCGACGCCTGTACCTCCACTGTGCCGTCTGGCAGGGGCCGGTACGCGATCCGCGAGGCCTCGACCGCGGGTAGCTGCTCGAGACGTCGGCGCGCCAGTCCGAGCGACCGGGGCGTCAGCACCCGGCCGTGCTCGATCGACATGCGGTCGGCCGCAACGTGATAGCGCGTCGCGGCGAGTCCGTCGATACGGACGAGATCGACGACCGGTTCCCCCAGCGCGTTCCACTCCGCGAGGGCGCGCTCGGGCCGGCCGTCGAGGAACCACGACGTGGCCAGGACGCGCCGGCCGAGCCGGGCCTCGACGCCCTCCTGCTGCACGAGCGCTCCGGCGGCCGAACGCGCGCCCGCAGGGTCGTCGTTCCTTAGGCGCTCGAGGGCTTCGGCGAGCGCGGGGGTAGGGCTGGGCGGACGCGCCGCACCGGCGCCCGCAGGCGCTCGGGCCGGATCGCCCCGGTCAGGAACGCTCGCGTCGGTTCCGGCGGCCGGCACCGCCAGCAACGCCCAACCGTCCGAGGCGGCCCACCGTCGAGCCAGGGACTCCAGCGACACCCGCCGCCGCGGTCCGAAGTTCGGATCGTGGATCCAGGCGTCGCGGTCGTCGATGTCCACGAGCACCACGTAGTGCAGGCGAGTCGCACCCGACTCAAGGAGGAGGATCGGAGGCACGCCGCGGTCGAGCGCGGCGAACACCCGTGTGGGATCACCGGTGACGACCTCCACATCGTACCCGCGATCCCGCATCGTGGACGTCAGCTCCAAGGCCCGGATGCCCCCCTCGGACTCGCGCACGAGGTGCCCGAAGTCCTCGCCGTAGACGCCGCGCGCGCCCCAGAACCGCTCGACCATCGCCGCCGCGGCCCCTCCGCACAGGAGCGGCCCCTGGGCCACGAACGGCACGTCGACCCCGGCCGTCACCATGCCCGGCAGGGCCGCGAGCATGGCGACGATGCCGGCCCACATCAGGTCACGAGAATCAGGAGCAGGAGGATGATGATGACCGTCGTCGTCGAGATCACGATCGTGTTGCCTCCGACCAGATCCCCTTCCTGATCGACGTTCGTCACCTGCCGAGCGAGGTCGCCCACGGCGTCGTCGTCGAGCGTGCCCACACGAGCCTCGAGGCGCTCCCGGTCCAGACCGGACTCCGCTATGGCTTCCTGCACGTCGATCCGGTCGAGGAAGTCCCGCACCACCTCACGGTCCCGGTCCACGGCCGAAGGCTCGGCGACCATCATCCGAAGCTCGTCCTCGAGGTCGGGCGTCGAAGTCTCCTGGGCCTGGAGGTCTCCACCGAGGACGAGGGACAGGGTAAGGGCAAGAACTGGGGAAAGCGCTCTCATGCGGATACCTCCGGTGCGTGGATCGGTCATGTAAACGATATCAGAGGGGATCGGGGCGCAACTCTCCCGGTCCGGAATCCTCCGCGGACCTTGAGTTCGAGTCCGTCGGCGCACACAATGGGCCGACCTGCCACGACCTTCCGCTCGACCCCACGGAGAATCCCATCCCAAGAGCCACCCCAGAGTGGAACCGTTCCTCCCTCTCGTCGATGCCGAACGGCCGGTCCGCGCCCGCGAGCTGGGGCTCCGCCTCGGTCCTCTCCCTCCTGCTCGCCAACCTGGTGCCGCTCGTCGGCGTACTCGCATTCGGCTGGGACCTCGGCGCGATCATGTTGCTCTTCTGGGCCGAGAGCGGGATCATCGGCTTCTACGCCCTACTGCGGCTAGGTTACGTGGCAGGGTGGAGCGCCGTCTTCCTCGGGCCGTTCTTCCTCGTCCACTTCGGTGGGTTCATGGTGGGGCATCTGCTCTTCATCTACACCCTCTTCATCCAGGGGATGAACGCGGACGGGACGATCGCAGCAGGAGGGGACGCGGGCTTGATGGAGAGCCTGAGCACCGTCTTCGGTCCCCTCTACCCGGCCCTCCTCGCCCTCTTCCTGAGCCACGGGATCTCCTTCTTCACCAACTTCCTCCGACGACGCGAGTACGCGGGGCGGGATCCGGCGGAGCAGATGAAGGAGCCGTACAAGCGGATCGTGGTCATGCACGTCTCGATCATCTTCGGTGGCTGGTTCATTCTCACCCTGGGAGCGCCGGTCTGGGCCCTGCTCCTGCTGGTGGGACTGAAGACGGGGGTCGACGTGGTCGCGCATCGGAAGGAGCACCGAGGCGCGCTGAACGGAACGAGCGGAGGCTGAGGAGACGGCGCCATGCGGCTACTCGACGCGTTCTTCACACTCGCCGTGCCGTTCATCGTCGTCTGCGTCGTCGTGGCCGTCGTCGTCCGGTCCTACGCCGAGAGGCGGAGGATCTACGAGGGCACGGAGGGCGAAGCGCGGCGGGACGCCATCAACGAGAAGTTCCGCACGAACAGGGGCGCCGTCGTCATAGGCGTGATCTTCGCCATGCTGTGGGGCGTGACGGTGGCGGGCCTCGTCCAGGAGTCGGGCGCGGTCGCCTTCACGTTCGTGGTCTCCGCCCTCCTACTCATCCCCTTCTTCACCGTCTGCGTCGGCGTGATCATGCTGTACACGCTCGCGGTCCACGCGTGGGCCAGCTACAAGAACCGGTAGCGAGCTCCGCGCCGTTCCACTCCATTCAGAGCACGCAGTCGGTCCAGTCCAGCCCGATATGGATCAGGAGTCCGAGACCGATCAGATGCAGCACGCGCGGCGCCGGCTTCAGAGCCTGATCGTCGCTGCCCCGCCCGACGAGGAGAGGGAGCGCGAACAGCGCGACGTAGATCAGGATGGCGGGCGCGGTGTGCATCGGATGGAAGCCGATGGAGCACCGCTCCGGATCGTAAATCGGATCCGCCAACAGGTGGTCCGCGTCGACGAGCATGGTCGAGATCATGATCAGCGTCGCATTGCGCCAGCGGCCGCGATAGAACGCGAGGGCCACCAGGAGCGGGACGACGAAATGCAGGGCGATGTGGATCATGGGCTACGTGAGCTTACCGTCCTCCCTGAGCGGAAGATGGAACCGCTCTCGGATCCACTCCGCGACGGCGACGGGCTCGAGGTGCGTGTTGTCGATCCTGAGATATGCGTCGAACGGGAAGTCCCCACCCGAATCGAGCCGATACGTCGAGTCCGCGGCCAGCAGACGCGCCCGGGAAGCGGCGACGTCCCGCTTCGAGGGCTTGGCGGACAGCCGAAGTTCCGACTCGTTTCGAGCGATCCGGGTCTCGATCGATGCATGGAGCTCGACGAACACAGCGCGCCCGCCTTCCGCCTCGAACACAGCCTTCTGCTTCTCGACGAATCGCAGGTCGCTCTCGATGTCGAACGCCCACATCATGGTGAAGATCAGCCCTGGGAGTTCGCTGCGAGCGGCTTCCTCGAACACGTGATCGCGAAACCGCGCGACGAGTCGGTTGAACGGAGGCGTCCCGTACTCGAACACGGGCAGCACGGCCTCGATGGAGACGTGGTTGTGAAAGAGCGGGAGACCGGTGAGTCGGCTCAGCTCGAGCCCCACCGTCATCTTGCCGACGGCCGGAGGTCCGAAGAGCCAGACGAGCGTCTTGTCTTCCCGTGGTGCAGCCAAGGCCTGCCTCCTCGTTGGAGCTCGTGAAGGAGTGCCTCGCACTCCGACGCCGCGAGTGAGTCATGCCACTTCCCGCCCCTGGTGCCGTAGGACGACATGCGTAGCCTTCTGCGAGGCCACGAACTGAACGCACTCGTATCCCAAGGCCCGCACGTCGATCCCTTCGAACAGCCGTTCTCCCCGGCCGAGCAGAACCGGCGCGATCGCGAAGTGGAGCTCATCGATGAGGCCCGCGCGAAGATACTGCTGGATCGTGCTCGGGCCACCACCGATCCGCACGTCCATTCCGGCCGCGGCCTCGCGGGCACGGTCGAGCGCCTCGTGAATGCCCCCCGTAACGAAATGGAATGTAGTGCCGCCTTCCATCTCGATAGGCGGACGAGGGTAATGCGTCAAGATGAAGACCGGAACGTGATACGGTGGATCGTCGCCCCACCACCCTTTCCAGGTCAGGTCCGGCCAGTCCCCACGAACGGGGCCGAACATGTTCCGCCCCAGAATCCAGGCCCCGACGTTCTGAAACCCACGAGCGGCGAAGTCATCGTCGACCCCCGTGGTACCGCCGTCCTTGCCGAACAGAGCCCGCTGGAACGTGCGTGTCGGGAACGCCCACTCATGTAGCTCCGTCCCGCCGATGCCGAGTGGATTGTCGATGTCCTGGTTCGGACCTGCTCCATAGCCGTCGAGCGATATCGTGAAGCTCTCGACGCGGACTCGTGTCATGCTTGCCTCGGTTCAGGTGTCCAACGGTTTGACCTCGAGGGGTCGATTCTCCCTGTATCGTCGAAGGAGCCACCTCGGAATCGACATGTCGATCCGGAGCGCGAGCTTCCCAGGAGTCAATGGCCGTAACTGAGCACCCGCGTGATCTTCCAGCCGTCGCCCGTCCGATGCCAGACATGCGTGAAGCCGAAGACGCCGCAGTCGTCGATGCCGTTCTCCTCGTGGCAGAACTCGTGCTCCCCGATCTGGATCGCCCCGTAGCCTGGTACTGCATGAACCTCGAGTGTATTCCTGAGGAGTTGTGCCACGCCTTGGCCCGCCCCATCCCGCAGGGGCAGCGTTCGCCCACCGCTCGTCCCGACTGGAACAGCGCACATGATCCCGATCCGCGATGAGTGATCTGCCGGAGCGTCTCCCCTCCTACGAGCGGGAGCCCCGACTTTGCCGTCTCGACGCGGATGTGGTGTCATCCGGCGAGCACGACGGACGCCCATATGTCGTGTTGTCGGACACGGTCCTCTACCCCGAGGGCGGCGGGCAGCCGGCCGACCACGGCTGCGTGGACGGGATTCCCGTAATCGACGTTCGGAAGCTGCCCGGTGACGAGATCGTCCACATGCTCGACGGTACGCCTCCGTCGGGTCGCGTCACGGTCGAGCTCGACTGGGATCGGCGCTTCGACCACATGCAACAGCACACGGGTCAGCATCTTCTCACGGCGGTCGCCGAAGATCGGTTCGGGTGGCGTACCACCTCCTTCCACCTGGGCGAGCGCGTCTCGGACGTCGAGCTCGACGCGCCGGAGATCTCTCCCGCCCGCCTCTCCGAGTTGGAGGAGGCGGTGGCGCGGGAGATCCGGGCGGCCCGCCCGGTCACGGTGAGACGCGTGACGCGAGAGGAGTACGACGGGATGGCGGTCCGTTCCCGTGGACTTCCGGAAGGTCACACGGGCAGCATCCGGCTGGTGGAGATCGACGGCATCGACCTGAACACCTGCGGGGGCACGCATTGCGCATCGACGTCGGAGTTGGAGACCGTCAAGCTCCTGCGCACCGAGTCCCTCCGCGGTGGAACGCGCGTCTCCTATGTCGCCGGGGGGCGGGTGCGACGGCTGCTCGGCTCGCATCACGTTCGGACCGCGAAGCTCCGTGCCCTCCTGGGCGTCTCGGACGAAGAGCTGGTGAGCGCGACGGAGTCGAGGCTCCAGCAGATGAAGGACGCTGACCGCATGGTTCGGGATCTGGAGGCCCAGCTGGCGACGAGCGCGGCCGATGGCCTGGCCCATCGAAGTGATCCCGTCCTGGTGGCTCATTGGCCGTCCCGGGATCTCCCCTTCCTTCAGCAGGTGGCACGGGAAGTGGGAGTGCTGGCTCCCGAGCGTGCGGTGTTCCTCACCGCCGGGGAGGGCGAGGAGGGTGCCTTTCTCGTGGCGGCGGGCCCCGACGCCGAGGTCGACGTCACGGCTGCCGGTCGGGCGGTCGCGGAGATCCTGGCCGGACGAGGAGGCGGCTCGGGGAGGATCTTCCAGGGCCGAGCCACGCGGCTGTCGTTGCGGGGCGAGGCTTCGGCGGCGTTACGGCAACTCGTTCGGAGCTGAAGCACCCGAGCCGGGATAAAGCCGAGCAGGCTACCGCGCACAGCGAGCTCCGTACGAGACGTCCCATCCAGACATCTGGCGCCCTCCGACTTTCGGCTTATCTTCGGTACATGCCCTACGTCGAGCTCCACTGCCATTCCGGCTTCTCCTTCCTGGACGGCGCCTCCCACCCGGAGGAGCTGGTGCTGCGCGCGAAGGAGTTGGACTACCCCGCCCTGGCGCTGACCGACCACGACGGGCTCTACGGCTCAATGGAGTTCGCGCAGGCGGCGAAGCACTGGGGAATGCAGCCCATCACGGGGGCGGAGGTCTCGCTGGAGGGTGACCACCACGTCACCCTCCTCGCCGAGAACCCCACAGGCTACGCGAACCTCTGCCGGCTCATCACCGAGGCCCACATGACCTCGGAGCGGGGCTCGCCGCGGCTCCCCCTCCCATCCCTCTTGGCGCACATCGAAGGGCTCATCCTCCTGACCGGATGTCGCCGGAGTCCCCTGGCCGCCGCGCTGGATTCGTCGGTGGCGGACGCCGAGGCCCTGGTGCGCCGGCTGGTGGGCGCATTCGGGCCGGGGAGCGTCTTCGTCGAGCTCCAGGACAACGCGGTCCAGGGTGACGCGGCCCGCAACCGTGCGCTGGGCCGGCTGGCCGGTCGAATGGGACTCGGCGTGGTGGCCACCGGCAACGTGCATTACCACCGTCCGGAGCGGCACCGGCTCCAGGACGTCATGGTGGCCATCCGCAACCGCACCACCCTAGACGGCGCCCACGGCGTCCGGCGGGCGAACCGGCTCTTCCACCTCGCCGAGCCATGGGAGATGGAGCACCGCTTCGACAGCCGGCCCGAGGCGCTGACCAACACGCTCCTCATCGCGGAGCGGTGCGCGGGGTTCGACCTCACCGAAGACCTGGGATACGAGTTCCCGGACTTCGAAGGCGCGGACGCGGGGGACGCCCTCGATGCCCTCGCCGCCATCTGCCGCGCAAAGATCGCCGAGCGGTACCCCGCCGGAAGCCGGGAGGCCGAGGGCGCCGAGGCCCGCCTGCAGAAGGAGCTCTCCCTGGTGGACCTGCACGGGCTCGCGGGCTTCTTCCTGGTCTACCGGGACATCATGGAGCTCGCCGCCCAGGTCGCGCGCGAGGTGCGGGGGGACGCGCCGCGGGCCCACTCGGGGCTCCCGCCGGGACGTGGCCGTGGCTCGTCGGTGTCGAGCATCATCTGCTACCTCATCGGACTGTCGCATATCGACCCGGTGAAGAACGACCTCTTCCTGGGTCGCTTCCTCAACGAGGCGCTCCGGAGCGTGCCGGACATCGATCTCGATTTCCCGCGGGATATCCGCGAGCAGCTCATCCTCAGGGTCTACGAGAAGTACGGCTACGACCACACGGGGCTGGTGTGCAGCTTCCCCACGTACCGGCTACGCTCCGCGGTGCGCGAGATCGGCAAGGCGCTGGACCTCCCCATGGGCGAGCTCGAGAAGCTCTCCAAGCTGGCGGAGCACCGCTCGGCCTCGGGACTCGCCGAGGAGATCGCGAAGCTCCCGGAGTTCAAGGACCGGGCCGACACCCAGCAGTGGAAGCTCCTCGGCGCCCTCGCGGAGGATATCTCCGGCCTCCCCCGCCACATCTCGCAGCACGTGGGGGGCATGATCATCTCGAGCCGGCCGCTCCTGGAGATCGTGCCGCTGGAGCCCGCGGCCTGGGAAGGCCGAGTCCTCTGCCAGTGGGACAAGGACTCGTGCGAGGACGCGGGCTTCATCAAGATCGATTTCCTGGCCCTGGGGATGCTCTCGCTGGTCGAGGAAGGCATCGACCTGATCTCGGAACGGCACGGCGACGCGCCGGACCTGTCACGCATCGACTTCGACGACGAGGTCATCTACGACCGTCTGTGTGACGGCGACACCGTGGGGATCTTCCAGGTGGAGAGCCGCGCCCAGATCCAGATGCTCCGGCGCACCCGCCCCCGGAACCTCGAGGACCTGGCCGTGCAGGTGGCCATCGTGCGCCCGGGCCCAATCGTGGGCGGCGCGGTGAACCCGTACGTGCGGCGGCGGGAGATGCTCCGGGAGAACCCGGAATACCTGGTCCCCTACCCCCATCCGCTCCTCGAGGACCCGCTCGGCGAGACGCTCGGCGTGGTCATCTACCAGGACCAGGTGCTCGGGGTGTGCCAGGCGCTGGCGGGGTTCACCGACGGGCAGGCCGAATCGCTCCGGCGGGCCATGAGCCGGAAGCGCTCACGAGAGGCGCTGGAGGCCCACTGGGAGGCGTTCCGGGACGGCGCGGCGGCCAACGGGGTGGACGAGACCACCGCCCGGGAGGTGTTCGGCCAGGTGACGGCGTTCTCCGAGTTCGGCTTCCCGAAGTCGCACGCGGTGGCGTTCGGGCTCCTCGCCTATCAGTCGGCGTGGCTCCGGCACTACTATCCGGTCGAGTTCTACGTCGCCCTCTTCAACAACCAACCGATGGGCTTCTACTCGCTGGACGCGCTGGGCCGGGACGCGCGCCGGAACGGGCTCCGCACCCTGCTCCCCGACGTGAACCGGAGCCGGGTCCGGTGCACCCCGGAAGACACCGCAGGCGACGCCACGGACTGCGCCGCGCTCCGCATCGGGCTGGGGTTCGTACGGGGATGGGGGGAGGAGATCGCCGAGCGGGTGGTGGCCGAGCGGGACCGGCGGGGCCCGTTCCAATCGCTGGTGGACTTCCTCCGCCGCACCCCCGCCGCCCTCAAGCGGCCGGCCGTCGAGAACCTCATCTGGGTGGGCGGCTTCGAGGGGCTCGGCCTCACGCGCCGAGAGCTCCTCTGGCAGACCGGCCTCTGGCTCGGCCCCGACGGCGACGGCGAGCGCACCGGCGGCCGCGACGACCACGCGCAGACTGAGCTGCTGCTCGACGACCCATACGCGGACCGGGCCTTCCCGGACCTCGACGCGAGCGACCGCCTGGTGGCCGAGTACCGCATGCTCCGCTTCTCCGCCGAAAAGCATCCCCTGACCCTGCTGGCCGACGCGCTCCCCGAGGGGACCGTCCCGTCGCGCGCGCTCCCCGACCTCCATCAGGGGAGCACGGTGCGGGTCGCGGGGCTCGTCACCACCCGGCAGCGGCCCGGCACCGCCAAGGGGTACGTCTTCGTGCTCATGGAGGACGAGGACGGTCCCGTGAACGTCATCGTGAAGCCCGACATCTACGCCCGGTACCGGAACGCCGTGCGGCTCGAGCCGTTCCTCTCGGTGCGCGGCCGGCTCCAGAAGGACGGCGCGACCCTGAACGTCATCGCCCAGCACATCGAGGCGCTCCGGGTGCCGGGGCGGCCCGTGTCGAGGCGGGCGGCGACAGCGCCATCCGAGCCCGAAGTCCCCGGCGCCACCGAGTATTGGGGCGACACCAGTGACCCGGCGAGTGAGCGCACAGGCTCCCGCCGAAATCCCTCCCGCTATCTCACCTCCCTGCGCGAGCACGCGCCGGGCATCAAGAGTTGGGGCTGACCCCACCAACCATCCTCGAGGAGACCACAGCCATGAAGAAGCTGACCCCCATCATCACCGTCGAAGCCATCGAGCCGTGTCTGCCGTTCTGGACCGACGCGCTCGGCTTCGAGGTGCCCGTGACGGTCCCCCACGAAGACGCCCTCGGCTTCGCCATCCTCCAGAAGGACGGCGTGGAGCTGATGTACCAGACCCGCGCCAGCATCGACGCGGACCTGGGCGAGTCGGGTGCGCCGGCGGGCTTCGGGAGCGAGCTGGCCGCCGGCCGCTCCCTGCTGTTCATCGAGGTCGACGCCATCGATCCACTCCTGCCGAAGCTCGACGGCGTCGAGATCGTCATCCCCCGCCGGCAAACCTTCTACGGCATGGACGAGATCTTCGTGCGTGCGCCGTGCGGCACGGTGGTGGGGTTCGCGGCGAAGGTCGAGGAGTAGCCGACGCCGCTGAACGCGGGAGCCCGTGTCAGTCCAACCGCTCCGTCACCGTCGCGCCCCACGGGCAGAAGCGCTCGACCGTCTCGAGCCAGTAGTCGAGGTCGTCCTCGACCATGCTCGGGCGGCCGTCGCACACCTCGATCGCCATGTCGGGGGCGTGGACCGTCGACGGGATCATGTGCCAGCTCCACGGATCGTTGTAACCGGCGTCCCCGGCGGCGAGCTCTCCCGAGATCACTCCTTCCTCGCCGGAGGCCAGGCGAGCTTCCATCTGCTGGAGCTGATCGGGTGTCGTCACCCCGACCACGAACGTCTCTCCGCTGACTTCGACCTCGTAGCGGGCCAGGAGGTCAGGGCTCGTGGGGTCGTCGTCGCAGGCGGACAGCGTGGTGAGGGCGGCGGTGGTCGCGAAAACGAGCAGGGCCCGGGCTCCGAGCTCCTGTATGCGCTGCTTCATGCGTTCGTCCATGATATGCGGTGGCTGCTTTCTGCGATTTCCGTCTGGAGATACAGAACGATCGACAGCTCGGGATCATGCCGCGGGGTCGGATGCGCCCCGTGGCTTGCGCAGCGCGTCGATCGCGAACCCCACGTCGAGGGACTCCCCGGACCAGCGGGGCGTGGGCGTCCACGGACCGGGACACACACCCCGGACATGGTTCCCGGCTCTGAGGACCAGGGCCGGGTCGTCCGCAACGCGGGCGCGGTCGTGCTCGTCCGGCGACTCCATCGACCCACTGCGGCCAACTCTCCGGTGCGCAGCCGTGGGTACGACCGGAGCACCCTCTAGCCTCCGTACGCCGGGATCCGGAACTCCAACACACCCGCTTCCGCCACCTGCAGGCTCACCTCACCCTCGTGCACCGCCCGATGATGCCGCCGACATAGGAGTGCCAGGTTCGGTATGACGCACCCCGCACCCAGGAAGGCGGCACCCGCCGTCGCGAAACTCCAAAGCCCTGCGCATGGCGGGCGGGACCGTCCGGGCCCTTCGCCCGACATCGAGCACCGCACCCGCGTCGTCATGCCGCATCTCCACCACCGTCCCTTCGCACGAGAGGCGCCGAAACGTTTCAGCTGAAACGTGGATGTCGTCGGGACCGCCCCCGAGGACACCCAGCCGCCCCCTGTGCCCCGGGGCCGGCGGGCCGCCGCTCGCGACGACTCCGAGGGAGGTGCGAGACGAGCCCGACCCGCCCATCCCAGAAGCTGTCAATAGCTGGATGGGCCGCTACCCTCACCCCCGCGGCCAGATATTGTTGCCGCGGTCCACGTCAGGCGCGTAGCCGGCGGGGTCGAGCTCGACCCGGGTCACCCGCCCCGCGGAATCCGGCAGGACATGCTCGTGCACGCTCGCGCCGCTGAGCCAGTGATCGACCGGAATGTCGTACTCGATGGTCTCGCCGCTGGTGGTGCGGACCCGGACCCGCGCGGGGTAGATGGCGTTTCCGCGGTCCTGCACGACGACTATGCTGCCACCGCTGGTCGGTGTGCGGACGTTCTCGACGGAGTGGTCGAGGATCCACGTCTCGTAGTAGAACGAGGTCCAGAACCAGTCGAGATCCCGCTCGGCGACCCGCTCGAACGTGTTGAAGAAGTCCCAGGGCGTGGGGTGCTTGTAGGCCCATTCCGACAGGAAAGTGCGGTACGCCTCGGTCCACGCTTCGTGGCCGATGACCTCTCGCAGCGCGACCATGAGCGTGGCTGGCTTCGCATACGAGGCGATGCCGTAGCCGGGGCCGGGCTGATAGTAGTCGCCGTGCCGCATCATGCTCTGCTCGAGCTCGGCGGCGGCGACCTGCAGGTAGGGCTGCGCCTCGACCCGGTGGTGATCCAGCCCGGGCCAGTATTCCATGCGGCTCTCACCCTCGAGGAACGTCGTCATGCCCTCGTCCATCCAGGCGTGACGCTTCTCGTTCGTGCTCACGATCATGGGCACCCACATGTGGGCGATCTCGTGGGACGTGACGTTGAAAAGCTGCTGCTCGCCCTGGCCCGTGTACGGCCCGATGACGGTCATCATCGGGAACTCCATCCCGCCGCCGATGATGTCGGCGCCTTCCACGGAGGTCATGTGGGACCAGGGATAGGCGATGCCTGTGTAGCGCGAGTGGAATTCGATGGATTGCTTGCCGTACAGCCACTGCTGCTCCCAGAGCGGCGCCCGGTCCTCCCGCCAGAACGAGTGGATGAGCACCCGGTCCTCCTCGCCGTCCCCGTCGCGGTCGGCCACCACTGCCGACGTCGCGTCCCAGCGCTGAACGTTGGAGGTGGTCCAGGCGAAGTCGCGCACGCTGTCCGCGGCGAACTCGTACGTGAGCCAACCGTCCACGCCCTCGGTCGTGACCGTGCCGGCGTCACGCTCGCCCTGTCCGGCGATCAGAACACGCTCGTCCGAAGCGGCGGCCTCCTCGATCCGGCCGAGCGTGAGCGGCGTGTAGACCTCACCGGGGTTCTGGAGCTCACCGGTCGCCATGACCGACCAGCCGGCCGGCACAGACAGCCTGGCGGTATAGTCGCCGAAGCCGTCGTGGAACTCGGCGTTGCCGAGATACGGCTCCGCGTCCCACCCGCGAACAGGGTCGAAGGTGGCCATCTTGGGGAACCAGTAGGCCACGAAGTACATCTCGCGGTCGGAGTGGCCCATGCGGCCGGCACCCGCCTGGGGTAGGACGACGTTCCACGCGATCTCGAGCTCGAGGGTGTCGCCCTCCTCCAGGACGTCGGCGGGCCTGACCTCCATGAGCGTGCCGTCTACCCGGTAGGCCGGCCCCTGCGCGAGCGGGCCCTCGGTCAGCGTATCGCCCGCGGCGATCACCCGTGTGAGTTCCACCCCACCGGTGATCTCCTGGGCCTCGTTCCGGGGCACCCCCTCCTTGTGGAGGTTCTGGTGCAGGTGCAGCCAGACCGTGCCGAGACGGGCGGGCGCGTTGTGGGCGTAGCGTATGCGCACGGTGCCTTCGAGGCGTCCCGTCTCGGGGTCCAGGCGCCCCTCGAGATCGTACTTGGTCCACTGCGCCCAGTACGAATCGGTCGGGCTGCCGTCGGCGGTCCGCCATCCACGGTCGACGGAGTTCCGGTGACCCCGCTCGGGCTGGACAGCCGCCGGGATCGCGCGTACGACGCCCTCCTCTCGGGAGCCGTTCGCGGACTGTTGGGCGGTGACGGCGGCGGGAAGGATCGCGACCGCGACGAGCACGAGAGCGAGCCCACCGGCGCGGTGGAGTCCCTTACGACACTTCCCTTCCGATCGCTCGCTCATCTCGTTCCTCACCCGTTTCGTTTCAGATAAAAGGCCACGCCCGCCCAGTCGGTCGCCGCCGAAAACATGTCGAAATACCGGTCCACCTGCTCGCGCCCCATGAACGGCGCCAACTCCTCCCGGACCTCCTCCTCGAAGCGCGCGGCGTCGGTCTCCTCGTCGCTCGCCTCGAGCGCAGTCCGCACCCGGGCCTCGAGCGCGGCCAGTCTGGCTTCCAACTGTTCCCGCCTCGTCTCCACGTCCTCGTGGATGCCGAAGTGGGTCACCCCCGCCCGCTCGGGTCCGATCTCACCGATCTCCTTCAGCGTCCCCTCCCACGCCCGCAGATCCACGGACGGTGGAGGCGTCGCCGGGTGGGTCGGGCCGCCACCGAGCACGATCCCCAAGGAGTCTCCCGAAAACAATGTGCCATCGCGCTCGTCCAGAAACGCGAGGTGATGCGCGATGTGGCCGGGCGTGTGAACAGGCCGAAGCCCTTTCCACGGCCCCGCCTCACCCTCCCGCCAACCGCGGATCCGGTCCTCCGGCACGCCCTTCACCTCCCCCCACAAACGGTCATGCGCGTCCCCGAACGTCCGCCGCGTGCTCGCCACCAGGCGCTCCGGCCGCACCATATGAGACGCCCCGTCCTCGTGGACATGCACAACGGCTTCCGGAAAGCGCTCCACCAGATGGCCGGTCGCGCCCGCGTGGTCGAGGTGCACGTGCGTCAGCATGACGTGCCTCAGGTCGGTCGGCCCGACCCCACGCGCCGCCAGCTCGTCGGTGAGGTGATCCAGGGTCGTCGTGGGCCCCGGATCGACGATCGTGGGCTCGGGGCCGTCGATCAGATAACACGCGATCGCGCCCTCGAGGTCCAGGTGCATGAGGTCGATGCAGTCGGGCTTCTTCATGTCCGTCGCTTCTCCTGGTACGAAAGCACATACGAAAAAAGGGGCGCCCGCTCGGGGCGCCCCTTCCTGTTCGCCGCGAGCGGGTCGCTCGACGGGTCCGTGACGACTCAGCGCTCGCCGATCGGGACGAAGTCGCGCTCGCCCTCGCCGACGTACACCTGCCGCGGACGCGCGATCTTCTGCTCGCCGTCCTCGAGCATCTCCTCCCACTGGGCCAGCCAGCCCACCGCGCGCGGAATCGCGAACAGCACCGGGAACATCTCGACGGGGAAGCCCATCGCCTGGTAGATGATGCCGGAGTAGAAGTCGACGTTCGGGTAGAGGTTCCGCTCGACGAAGAAATCCTCGTTGAGCGCGATCTTCTCGAGCTCGAGCGCGATGTCGAGGAGCGGGTTGCGACCCGTGACCTCGAAGACCTCGTCGGCGGTGCGCTTGATGATGCTCGCCCGCGGGTCGTACGCCTTGTAGACCCGGTGCCCGAAGCCCATCAGGCGCTCCTCGCGATTCTTCACCCCTTCCATGAAGGCCGGGATGTTCTCGACCTTGCCGATCCGCTTGAGCATGCGCAGCACCGCCTCGTTCGCGCCGCCGTGCAGCGGTCCGTAGAGCGCGGCCATGCCACCGGCCAGCGCCGAATACGGGTCGGCCTCCGACGAGCCGATCACCCGCATGGCCGTGGTCGAGCAGTTCTGCTCGTGATCCGCGTGCAGGATGAAGAGCGTATCGAGCGCCTTCGCCAGCACCGGGCTCGGCTTGTAGTCCCGCGAGCCGATCCGGAAGAGCATGTTGAGGAAGTTCTCGGTGTACGAGAACTCGTTCTCGGGATACACGTACGGAAGGCCCCGGTGGTGCCGGTACGAGTACGCGGCCAGCGTCGGCATCTTCGCGACGATGCGCACGATCTGCTCCCAGCGCACGTCGGGATTGCGGACGTCCTTCGCTTCCGGGTAGAAGGTCGACAGCGCGGAGACACCGCTGATGACCATCCCCATGGCGTGGGCGTCGTAACGGAAGCCCTCGAAGAGATCCGTGATGTTCTCATGCACGTAGGTGTGGAACGTCACGTCGTGCACGAAAGCGTCGAGCTCCGACTGGGTCGGGAGCTCACCCTTCAGGAGGAGGTAGGCGACCTCCAGATGGGAGCTCCGCTCCGCCAGTTGCTCGATGGGATAGCCGCGGTAGCGGAGGATCCCCTCTCCGCCGTCGATGTACGTGATCTCACTCCGGGTCGACGCCGTGTTCGTGAACGCGGGGTCGTAGGACATCATCCCGAAGTCGCTTTCCTCGACCTTGATCTGGCGAAGATCCATCGCGCGGATCACGTCGCCCTCGAGGATGTCGATCTCGTACTCCCGCCCGGTGCGATTGTCCCGGATCGAGAGGCTGTCCTTCCTCTCGCTTCCGCTCTCTCCCATGAAATTCTCCGTTTGATTGCCTGAGGCGCCGGTATGCGGCTTGGGGTCGTGCACTCCCCCGAGGTCGTCGGAAGAGCCTGATAATGTACCGATCCGGGGGCGTGGCCCCAAGTAGGGGCGCACCGATGCCGGGGGCGGGATTCGAACCCGCACGCCCTTGCGGACAGCGGCTTTTGAGGCCGCCGCGTCTACCGTTCCGCCACCCCGGCAGGGCCCGGCGCGCCACCCGAGAGGCCCGATGGCTGCCAGACCCGCAAGCTAACGCACCGCGCCCTCGCGGCTCAATAGAGGTCCGGCGAGGCCTGCGGTACCTCACGGCACCTGACAGGGGGCCCGACTTGACGCATCATTAGTGCTCACTCAGGACCGAACCATTCGGGCGCGCGACGCGCCCGGTGCACGACGACAGGAGCCAACGTGGCGGACCACAAGCGCGATCCATTCGGAGCCCGGAAGACCATCGACCTGCCGGAAGGCAAGACCTCGTTCTACCGGCTGGGCCGGCTGGAGGAGGAAGGTATCGTCGACTCGCTCGATCGGCTCCCGTTCTCGATCCGCGTCCTGCTCGAGAACGTGCTGCGGCACGCCGGCAGCCCGTACGTGACCGAAGACCACGTCCGCGCGGTCGCCGGGTGGAGCCCCACCAACGCGGGGGCGGACGTGCCGTTCATGCCGAGCCGCGTCGTGCTGCAGGACTTCACCGGCGTGCCCGCCGTGGTCGACCTCGCCGCCATGCGCGACGGGCTCAAGGCCATGGGCGGAGACCCGTCCCGCATCAACCCCGTGGTGCCGGCGGACCTCGTCATCGACCACTCCGTGCAGGTCGACTTTGCCGGCACGGCCCAGGCGTTCGGCTTGAACGTGGCGAAGGAGTACGAGCGGAATCATGAGCGTTACGCCCTGCTCCGCTGGGCCCAGGAGGCCTTCGACAACTTCTCGGTCGTTCCGCCCGGAACCGGCATCGTCCACCAGGTGAACCTCGAGTATCTGGCTTCCGTGGTGCACCGCCGCGAGCATGACGGTGAGTTCCTGGCCTACCCGGACACGCTGGTCGGCACCGACTCACACACGACGATGATCAACGGTCTGGGCGTCGTCGGCTGGGGCGTCGGTGGCATCGAGGCCGAGGCGGTCGTACTCGGTCAGCCCTACTACATGCTCATGCCCGAGGTGGTCGGCATGAAGCTGACGGGCCAGCTCCCGGAAGGCGCGACCGCGACGGACCTGGTCCTGCGCGTCACCGAGATGCTCCGCGAGCACGGCGTCGTCGGTCGCTTCGTGGAGTTCTACGGGTCGGGGCTCAGCAAGATGTCCCTTCCGGACAAGGCCACGCTCGCCAACATGGCTCCGGAGTACGGCGCGACCATCGGGTTCTTCCCCGTCGACGACACGACCCTGGAGTACCTCACCGGGAGCGGCCGGAGCCCCGAGCTGGTCCAGCGTGTCGAGCGTGTGTCGCGCGAGCTCGGCCTCTTCCGCACCGACGACACGCCCGACCCGGAGTTCACCTCCACCCTCGAGCTGGACATGTCCACGGTGGAGCCGAGCCTGGCCGGGCCGAAGCGCCCCCAGGACCGGATCCGTCTGGTCGACATGCGCCCGCAGTTCAAGCGCGACCTTCCGGCGCTCGTCCCGGCCGGCTTCGACCTCCCGTCTTCCGAGGAAGCCGAAGCCGAGGGCGACTCGCGGAAGGGGGAGAGCTGGGCCGGGGAGGGCGGCAACGAGCCGGTCACCGTGGCCGGGCACGTCACCAGCGCACGCAACGGCCGCGCCGTCAGGATCAATCACAAGGGCCAGGACGTCGAGATCACCGACGGCACCGTGGTCATCGCCGCCATCACCTCGTGCACCAACACGTCGAATCCGTCCGTGATGGTCGGTGCCGGGCTCGTGGCCCAGAAGGCCGTGGAGCGTGGACTCGAAGTCCCGGCCTGGGTGAAGACGAGCATGGCGCCGGGCTCGAAGGTCGTGACCGACTACCTCGAAGGCTCCGGGCTGCTCGACCCGCTCGAGAAGCTCAACTTCCAGGTGGTGGGATACGGCTGCACGACGTGCATCGGTAACTCCGGTCCGCTCGACGAGGGCATCCACAAGGCGATCGAGGAGAACGGACTCGTCGTCGGCGCCGTCCTCTCCGGGAACCGGAACTTCGAGGCGCGCATCCACCCGCTGGTGCGGGCGAACTACCTGGCGTCTCCGATGCTGGTGGTCGCGTACGCGCTCGCGGGCCGGGTCGACATCGACATGTACAACGAGCCGCTCGGACGCGACCGGGACGGCAAGCCCGTATTCCTGGCCGACATCTGGCCGACGCAGAAGGAGATCCGCGACACGGTCGCCGCGGCCCTCAAGCCGGAGATGTACAAGGAGCGCTACGGCGAGGTCTTCGAGGGCGACGAGCACTGGCGCGCCCTCCCGCTTCCCGAAGAGGGCAGCCTCTACGAGTGGGCGGACGACTCGACCTACGTGCGGCGACCCCCGTTCTTCGAGGGGATGGATCTCCAGCTTCCCGAGCCCACCGACATCCGCGGCGCTCGCGTCCTGGCCCTCCTCGGACAGTCCGTCACGACCGACCACATCTCGCCTGCGGGCGCGATCCCGAAGCGGGAGCCGGCGGGGCAGTACCTCCGCGACCACGGTATCGAGGTGAAGGACTTCAACACCTTCGGCGCCCGGCGTGGGAACCACGAGGTCATGATGCGCGGCACCTTCGGGAACGTCCGCATCAAGAACCTCCTGCTCGACGGTCGTGAAGGCGGCTACACGCTGCACTTCCCGACGGACGAGGAGATGCCGATCTACGACGCGTCGATGCGCTACCAGGAAGCGGGCACCCCGCTGGTGATCCTGGCTGGCCAGGAGTACGGGACGGGCAGCTCACGCGACTGGGCGGCCAAGGGCACCATCCTGCTCGGCGTGACGGCGGTCATCGCCGAAAGCTACGAGCGCATCCACCGGAGCAACCTCGTGGGGATGGGCGTGCTGCCGCTCGAGTTCCCCAAGGGTGAGGGCGCCGAGTCGCTCGGGCTCACCGGCCGCGAGACCTTCGACATCGTGGGCATCGCAAGCGATCTGACGCCGGGGGGAACGGTCACGGTGACGGCCACGGCCGAGGACGGGAAGGTTACGACCTTCGAGGCCACGGTCCGGCTGGACTCCGATGTGGACCTCGAGTACTACCAGAACGGCGGCATCTTGCAGACGGTGCTCCGCAAGATGGCCAGCGGCGAGATGTAGAGGTCAGTCGCCCTGGTCCTTCATGGACACGGGCGGCCCCAGCACTTCCCGCAGGATCACGGCCTGCTTGAGCGCGTCCGTGCCTTCGCTCCCCCGGAGCATGGCGCGGACGCGCTTCGCGTTCCGGTTGCCCCGCACCGGCGGCCGCCAATCCTGTTCCGACGGCATGCGCTCCGACGGGTCCGTTCCATAGCCGAGATGCGATCGGTGGACCGGATGCGCGTCGACGCTCGACGGCACGCGCGCTCCGGTGTACGTCCTCCGCACCGGACGGATGTCGTCTGCGATCCGCTCGACCTCGAGCGACTCCAACGACCGTGCCTCGTCGGTGTCCGGGCTCACGGGCTCGGGCCTGCGCCGAGACGCCTGTCCACTCGCCAGCCCCGCGATCTCCTCCCAGAGGTCCGCCGGGATCATGGTCTCGGAGCGTTCCTCACGGCCCGCGCCGCGCTCCGGCATCCCGCGGTCGGTCGACGACGAGGACCCGCGCTCGGTCGATGAAGGAGGCCCGCGCTCGATCCGGGGCCGGCGCTCAGCCTTCGGCTTCGGCTGCCGTTCGACCGGCGCCGGTACCCAGGTCTCGCCTTCGTCGCCACCGTCCTCTCCCGCCTCGCGCTGCTTCCGGCGCTTGGCGACGGCTTCCAGGATGGAGAAGAGGACGATGACGGCGAAGAAGATGAGCTCGCCCACGGGCCGTTACTCGAGCTCGGAGTCGGTCGAGCCGGCCTCACCCGGTCCGGCGATCGACTGACGCATGGCCGTGTCGGACTCGACGTTCTTGTAGCGGACGTAGTCCATGACACCGAGGTTGCCGTTCCGGAACGCCTCGGCGATGGCCAACGGCACCTCTGCCTCGGCCCTCACCACGTCGGCGCGGCGCTCGACGACCAGGGCCCGCATCTCCTGCTCCTGGGCAACCGCCATGGCCCGCCGCTCCTCGGCGCGCGCCTGGGCGACCCGCTTGTCGGCCTCCGCCTGATCGGTCTGGAGCTCGGCACCGATGTTCTTGCCGACGTCGACGTCGGCGATGTCGATGGAGAGGATCTCGAACGCGGTCCCGGAATCGAGCCCCTTCGCGAGCACGCCCTTGGAGATCGCGTCGGGGTTCTCGAGCACGGCCTTGTGGGATTCGGCGGAGCCGATCGTGGACACGATCCCCTCACCCACACGGGCCAGGATCGTCTCCTCACCCGCGCCGCCGACCAGGCGGTTGATGTTCGCCCGCACCGTCACCCTGGCGAGGGCGATGAGCTGGATGCCGTCCTTGGCCATCGCCGCGACCTTCGGCGTGTTGATCACCTTCGGGTTCACCGACACCTGGACGGCTTCGAAGACGTCACGACCCGCGAGGTCGATGGCGGCCGCCTGGTTGAAGCGCAACTCGATGTTCGCCTTGTCCGCGCTGATGAGCGCGCCGACGACCCGGTCCACCCGTCCCCCGGCCAGGTAGTGCGCCTCGAGCATGTTGATGTCGAGGTCGAGGCCGGCCTTGGTCGCTGTGATGAGCGGACGTACGACGGCGGGCGGCGAGACCTTTCTGAGCCGCATCCCGATCAGCGATCCGATTCCGACCTTCACCCCGGCCGAGATCGCCTCGATCCAGAGCCGGAGCGGGATCGCCCACAGGATGAGGAGCAGGAGCAGGATCGCTCCGATGATCAGGAACGCGTTGAAAATCAGAATCTCTTCTTGCATCGATCTAGTGCCTCGGGGAGGAGATCAGGGGGAGATCAGGATGGAAGTTCGTGGGGTTTCACCTCGCGCACCACGTGGCGATACCCTTCCGCGCTGATGATCTTGATGGGCGTGCCCTGGGTGATCCACGGAGACTCGGACACCACGTCGATACGCTCCTCGTCGAACAGACCGGTCCCCGACGGGCGCAGGTCCGTGACCGCGGTGCCCACGCGTCCCACCAGCTCCGCCCTGGCGTGGGACGACTCGTAGCCGGTCGAGCGGTCGGTGGCCGACGTGAGGAAGATGCCGCTCTTGGTCAGGCGGGAGCTCCGGGGCAGCGTGCGGATCATGACCCAGGCGGAGACCACGATGAAGAGCGCCGTCGTGCTCAGCACGAGCCCGGCCCGCGTGAAGTCCGGCGTGGTCGGAAGCCCGCCGAGCATGCTCATGTAGAGCCCGGCCAGGATGCCCAGCGCGCCGAGGATGCCGAACAGCCCGAACCCGGGAATCAGGAAGACCTCGACCCCCACGAGCGCCAGCCCGGCCCCGAAGATCAGCAGGTCCTCGAGGCCGGCCAGCCCCACGATCAGGTGGGAGCCGAAGAAGAGCGACAGGGACAGGAGTCCGGCCGCTCCGGCCATGCCGAAGGACGGCGTCTTGATCTCGGTGATCAGCCCGAGGAATCCCAGCGTCAAGAGGAACGGCGCGACGACGGGGTTCGAGAAGAACCGCACGATCTGCTCGGCCCAGTTCGCCCGGGCGCTGACCAGCGATCCGGCCGACGTCTCGAGCTCGGCGAGGAGGGCGTCCATGTCCTCGATCTCGATGGCGTAGCCGATCCGGACCGCGTCGTCCGTGGTCAGCGTCAGGAGCTTGCCTGCTTCGACGAGCCCCTCGACGGCGATGTCCTCGTCGACCATGGCGGCCGCGACGTCGGGATCGAGCCCCCGCTCCTCCGCGAGCGACCGCATCTCGCTCCTCATGGCCGAGACGATCTTCTCCGGGGCCTTCTGCCCCGAGCCGTCGACCGGGGTAGCAGCGCCGATGACCGATCCGGGACGCATGTAGATCCGGTCCGTGGCCAGCGCGATGAGCGCTCCGGCCGAGAAGGCGCGCCGGTTCACGAGCGTGTACACCGGCACGTCCGCGTCACGGAGCGCGTCGGTTATGCGCTGCGCCGCGTCGACGCGGCCACCGGGCGTGTCCATGTCGAGGATGACGAATGCCGCCCCCGAGGCTTCGGCCTCGGCCAGGCTGCGCTCGATGAACGGTGCGATCCCCAGCTCGATGACGCCCTCCACCGGAATCCGGACGACGGCGCCGGACTCCTGGGCGGTCACGGGGTTGGACAGCGCGACGCTCCACAGGAGGAGGCCGAGCGCGATCCGTGGCGTACGAACGATCATGGATGCATCCATTGCTTCAAAGGTATGTCCGCATACCGCATACACCAGAGCGAGGGGTTCGGGACTACTCCTTCATACGGGCGCGGACCGCGAATCCTTCGCTTGACCCATCGCGGCATTTCCGGGTAACCTTTCCTGCTCCCTCCGCCGAGACGGAGCAGCCAGATCGCGAAGAACCACGAAGATCCTGAATCAAGGGAATCCCAGATGTCCGACAAGGTACTGGTCCACTACGAGGTTCGAGGCAAGGTCGCCCTCCTGACCCTCGACGATCCGCCCGCCAACACGTACACCCACGAGATGATGCGTCAGATCGACGAGGCGGTCATCAAGGCGCGCTTCGACAAGGGCGTGGAGGTCATCGTGATGACCGGCGCTGGCGACAAGTTCTTCTGCGCGGGCGCGAACATCGGCATGCTCTCCGAGGCGGATCCGGACTGGAAGTACTGCTTCTGCCTGCACGCGAACGAGACGCTCAACCGTCTCGAGCAGACGCCGAAGCTCGTGATCGCGGCGCTCAACGGACACACCGTGGGCGGCGGCCTGGAGATCGCGATGGCGGCGGACCTCCGTATCGCGCGCAAGGATTCGGGCAAGGTGGGCCTCCCCGAGGTCGCGCTCGGCGTGCTCCCGGGCACCGGCGGTACGCAGCGCCTCGTCCGGCTCGTGGGCAAGCCCAACGCGATCCAGCTCATGGCCGAAGGGACGACCTTCGGCTTCGACAAGGCACACGAGCTCGGGCTCGTGAACGACATCCTCGACATCGAGGACCGGGACGCCTTCGTGGACGCCGTGATCGAGTACGCCACGCAGTTCACGACCCCGAACAAGGCCACCAAGGCCGTCGGGCTCATCAAGCGTTCGGTCCAGACCGGCGCCGAGCTCCCGTTCGAGCTGGCCCTGGCGCTGGAGCGCGAGCTGCAGGCGCAGCTCTTCGCGAGCAGCGACGCCAAGGAAGGCCTCAACGCCTACGTCGAGAAGCGGAAGCCCGAGTTCGAGGGCAAGTAAGCGATCGACGGTGACACGGAGCGGGGTTCGGATCAGCGTCCGGGCCCCGCTCCTTTTTTACGCACGAAGGAGACTCGACGGATGCGCGAAGCGTGGATCATCGACGGCGTGAGGACGCCCATCGGGCGGCACGGCGGCGGGCTGGCCCCGGTCCGGCCCGACGACCTGGCCGCCCTGACCATCGAAGCCCTCATGGACCGGACGGGGATCGACCCCCACGGTCTGGACGACGTGATCTTCGGATGCACCAACCAGGCAGGCGAGGACAACCGGAACGTCGCCCGCATGGCGCTGCTCCGGGCCGACCTGCCCGTGACGGTTCCCGGCCAGACCGTGAACCGGCTGTGCGGCTCCGGGATGCAGGCCGTGGCGTCGGCGTTCCAGGCGATCGCGACGGGTGAGGGCGACGCCTTCATCGTCGGCGGAGTGGAGAGCATGAGCCGGGCTCCATGGGTCATGCTCAAGCCGGAGACGGGCTATCCGCGGGGGACGCCTGAGACGGCCGACACCGTCCTCGGCTGGCGGTTCCCGAACCCGGCGCTCGCGCCGGAGTGGACCATCGGCCTCGGAGAGACCGCCGAGGTCATCGCCGAGGAGTTCGGGGTGAGCCGCGAAGCCCAGGACGCGTTCGGGGCCGACAGCCAGCGGAAGGCAGCCGCCGCGATCGAGGCGGGGCGGTTCGACGCCGAGATCGTGCCGGTGAGCGTGCCGGTGCGGAAGGGCGATCCGCTGGTGATCGATGCCGACGAGCATCCCCGCCCGGGAACGACCGCGGACGACCTCGCCCGGCTGCGACCGGTGTTCAAGAAGGGCGGCACGGTCACGGCGGGCAACTCGTCGGGCATCAACGACGGCGCGGCCGCCCTCCTGGTCGTCTCCGCCGAGCGGGGCCGCGAGCTCGGGCTCGAGCCGATGGCCCGCGTGGTCGCGAGCGCCGTGGCGGGCGTTGAGCCGCACCGGATGGGCATCGGACCGGTTCCGGCCACCAGGAAGGCGCTCAAGCGTGCCGGCTGGAAGACCTCGGACCTCGACCTGGTCGAGCTGAACGAAGCGTTCGCCGCCCAGGCCATCCCGTGCATGGACGAGCTCGAGCTCGACCCCGAGACCGTCAACGTGAACGGCGGCGCCATCGCGCTCGGGCACCCGGTGGGGTGCTCCGGCGCGCGCATCGTCGTCACGCTCGTCCACGAGATGAAGCGCCGCGGGGCCAAACGCGGGCTGGCGTCCATGTGCATCGGCGTCGGACAGGGCATCGCGACCCTCTGGGAGGGAGCATGAGCACGATCGACGGGAGCAGCATCGCGAGGGTCGCCGTCCTCGGCGCCGGAACCATGGGGCACGGCATCGCGCAGGTGTGCGCCGCCGCCGGTTGTGACGTGCGCCTCTACGACGTGAACGAGGAAGCAGTCACCGCCGGTCTCACGCGCATCCGGGGCAATCTCGACAAGGGGATCGAGCGCGGGAAGGTGACCGAGGCGGAGCGGGACGACACGCTCGCGCGGCTCACGACCACGATCGACCTCACCGAGGCGGCGACCGGGGCCGACCTCATCATCGAGGCCGCGCCCGAGTCCATCGAGCCGAAGGAGCGGATCTTCCGCGAGGTGGCGGCCGCCGCGCCCGGCCACGCCATCCTGGCGAGCAACACGTCTTCGCTGTCCATCGACCGCATCGCCGAAGCGGTGGCAGGTCCGGAACGCTTCCTGGGGATGCACTTTTTCAACCCGGTGCACATCATGGCCCTGGTCGAGGTCGTGTGGGGTCCGCGGACGTCCGACGAGGCCCGCGACACCGCGGTGGCCTTCGCCCGACGGCTCGGGAAGGAGCCGATCGTCGTGAAGGACGCGCCCGGCTTCGCCTCGTCCCGACTCGGGGTCGTGCTCGGCATGGAGGCCATCCGGATGGTCGAGCAGGGCGTGGCGAGCGCGGAGGACATCGACAAGGCGATGGAGCTCGGGTACCGGCACCCCATGGGCCCACTGAAGCTCACGGACCTCGTGGGCCTCGACGTGCGCCTCGGGATCGCCGAGTATCTCCATGAGACCCTCGGCTCCGACGCGTTCAGCCCCCCCGCCCTCCTCCGCCGGATGGTCGAGGAAGGCAAGCTCGGCAAGAAGTCCGGTCAGGGCTTCTACAGCTGGTGACCCACACGCACGACGACGACATGACCGACGCACCCGTTCTGCTCGAGAAGCGCGACCATCACGTAGCGCTCATCACGCTCAACCGTCCCGAGAAGCTCAACGCCCTCAACGCGGACGTGCGGAGTCGGCTCAAGGCGATGTTCGCGGAGCTACGCGACGACGACGACGTGCGCGCAGTGGTCATCCACGGCGCGGGCGACAAAGCCTTCGTGGCCGGCGCGGACATCACGGAGTTCGCGGCGCGAACCCCCGAGGAGCAGCGCGAGGTCTACAAGCAGCCGCGCATCTACGAGGCGGTGGCGGACTTCCCGAAGCCGGTGATCGCGGCCTTGCACGGCTTCTGCATCGGAGGAGGCTCGGAGCTCGCTCTCGCCTGCGACGTGCGCGTGGCCGACCGGACCACCCGAATCAGTCAGGCCGAGATCCGCATCGGGCTGATCCCCGGCGGCGGCGGCACGCAGCGGCTCGCGCGCCTGGTAGGCCGCGGGTGGGCCACCATCATCTCGCTTACCGGCGACTTCGTCGAGGCCGAGGAGGCACACCGCATCGGGCTCGTCGACGTTCTCGTCGACGAGGGGGAGCAGCTGGACCGCGCCCTCGAGCTAGCCGCCCGGATGACGCGGTGGAGCCCCGTCTCGCTCCGCCTCGGCAAAGAGGCGATCCGGACGGCGTTCGAGCTGCCGCTGGCCGAAGGGCTCGAGCGTGAGAAGGAGCTCTTCCTGGACGCCTTCGCCTCGGAAGACGGGCGGGAGGGCGTGCGAGCGTTCGTCGAGAAGCGCAAGCCCCACTTCAAGGGCAGGTAGAGCGAATCGTGGCCGACGAACGGGAACGACTGGACGTCCTGCGGGAGCGGATCCGCGAGCTCGACCGCGAGCTGGTCGACCTGGTGGCCGAGCGCCGCGGCATCGTTCTGGAGGTCGGACGGCTGAAGGAGGTGCTCGGACTTCCGGTCCTCGACCCGCCCCAGGAGGCGCGGGTCGTGAGACGGGCCGCTCAGATGGCCCGGGAGTCGGGGACCGACGAAGAGCTGGTGCGCGACGTGATCTGGCGGATCATCGCGTCGGCCAGGGCCGAGCAGGAGGGGCGGACCGACTGGGGTCCGCCCTCTCCACCGCCGAAAGCGCCGCCCGAGGAATAGCTCGGGTCGGCGCGCGGCCTATTCGGCCGTGTCGCGCCGGTCGACGCTCGCCGCGAGGGACGTCACCACCTGCGGTGACAGACCGACCGGAACCCGGACGCCGTAGATCTCGCCCGGCGGGGTGATCTGCCGCGTGAGGTGCGGGTTCAGCTCACGTAGCACGCTCGGATGGATCTCGAGCACCTGCGCGATCCGTGAGAGTCGCGTGCCGCCCGGCACGAAGACCCGATCGAACAGATAGGGCTCGACCAGTGACGAGGCGAAGCCGAAGTGGTTCGCGTCTTCCGCCAGGATCGTCGCGGCGACGATCCGGGGCACATACTCGCGCGTCTCGGCGGGCAGATGATCGAGGACCTCCCAATAGAGATCCTCGTCCCCAGTACGGCCGTCCGCGTGCTCCCGGAGCACGGCATGGACCCGGCTCGGGCCCGCGTTGTACGCGGCCGCGGCAAGATACCAGGAGTCGAAGCGGCCGTAGAGCCACTGCAGATAGTCGAGGGCCGCGTCGGTGGCGCGCACGGGGTCGCGGCGCTCGTCCACGTAGTCGTCGACCCGGAGACCGTACTCGATGGCCGTGGGGCTCATGAACTGCCACATGCCGACGGCGGACACCTGGGAGACGGCCCAGGGCGAGAGCCCGGACTCCATCATGGCCAGGTAGACGAGCTCCTCCGGCATGCCGCGCTCACGCAGCTTCCCACGGATCATCTCGTCGTAGAGACCCGCGCTCTCGAGCACGCGGGCGAACTCCGGGCGGCCGCTGGTCTGGAAGCGGTGCAGCCACTTCTCGACCCGCTCGTTCACATGGAGGGGCAGATCCGCCCCGACCGTGCGCACGGTATCCTCGACCGCCGACGCGTCACGCGACGGCTCACCCGCATCCGCGCGGACATCCGCGAGGAACGGCACCACGAACAGGGGTGCCAACCACAAACCGTGAGCCAAGACCGATCTATCGACACGGACATGACGTCCGCGAAGCTTATGGGTAGACATGGTCCACCTCCTTCTCTTGTCGCCCCGATCATCGTACCTACGCGGCCCAGGTCCAGGAAGTTGCGGACCGGCCCCGATGATGCTCGGAAGCGTCTTGAGACGCGTGAATTTCACACGCCTATGCGAAGAGGTCCGGTCGACGGCGACATCGCCATCGATCCGGACCTCCTGTCGCGCTTTTCGGAACTACTCTGCGGGGTACACCGACACCACGTCGCGGGCCCGCATGCGCTCGAACTTCACCACGCCGTCCACGAGGGAAAAGAGCGTGTCGTCCTTGCCCTTTCCGACGTTCCGGCCCGGGTGGAACGAAGTCCCCCGCTGCCGCACGAGAATGCCACCGGCACGTACCGGCTGGCCACCGAAACGCTTGACGCCGAGGCGCTGGGCGTTGCTGTCGCGGCCGTTACGACTGGATCCTACACCTTTCTTATGTGCCATGGTGTATCCCGTTTCCTGGAAGTCGAATCACCCGCCCTCAGGCGAGCGCGACCTCGTCGATTCTGATCTCGGTGAAGCCCTGACGGTGGCCCTGCTTCTTGCGGTACCCCTTGCGGCGCTTCCGCTTGAACACGATCACCTTGTCACCACGGCCGTGACGGACGACCTCGGCCTTCACCGAAGCACCTTCCAGAACGGGCGTGCCGACGTGGACCTGCTCCTCGCCGTCACCGGCGAGCAGGACATGGTCGAACGTCACCGCGCTTCCGGGCTCGGCGTCGAGCGAGGGAATACGCAGGCGCGCTCCGGGCTCGGCCCGGAACTGCTTGCCACCGGTTTGAAATACTGCGTACATATCACGTCTCGCTTGGGCACGAAAGTTCGGTTTCTAGCCTGGTAATTTCGGCAAGGCGCCCGCGTGGGTCAAGGTACCGCCGGGTCAGGCCGCAACGTACTTGTCCGTGACGTCCGTTTCCGCGGGGCCGGAGAGGAGCCGGAACTCGTCGAAGCGCATCAGCGGGTCGTCACGGAGGTCAAGCTCCAGCTTGGTACGGTTCCGTAACCGCTTGAGGAGCTCGGGTTCCTCTTCCATGACTCGGAGCGCCACCTCCGGATGGACCCTCACGACGATGCTCTTCTCGGACTTGGATGCCGCGGCGCGCCGCAGACTCCGCTCGATACGCCGCACCACCGTGGCGGGCGTGTAGACCCTTCCCGACCCACCGCACGACGAACAGACGTGGGTCAGCGAGTTGAACAGCGACGGCCGGACACGCTGACGCGTCATCTCGACGAGGCCGAGTCCCGAGATCTCGAAGGTCTTCGTGCGCGCTCGGTCACGACCGAGGTGCGTCCGGAGCTCCTGGAGCACCTTGTCCCGGTGGGCCTGGGACTCCATGTCGATGAAGTCGACGACGATGATGCCGCCGACGTCCCGGAGGCGGAGCTGCTTCGCGATCTCGCGAGCGGCGTCGAGGTTGGTGCGGAGGATGGTCTCGTCGGGGTCCTTCTTGCCCTTCCCCGTGAACTTCCCGGTGTTCACGTCGATGGACACCAGGGCCTCGGTCGGCTCGATGACGACGTGCCCGCCGGACTTCAGCGACACTTTGCTCCCGAAGGCCTGTTGGATCTCCTCCTCGATGTCGTACTCGTCGAACAGGGGAACGGCGCCTTCGTGGAGGTGCACCCGGTCCAGCAGATCCGGATCCACCGTCTTCACGTACTCGACGACCTCGTTGTAGATCGCCTTCGAGTCGATGCGCAGGGCCTCGAACTTGTCGCTGAAGAGGTCCCGGATGATCCCGCTGATGAGCTTGGCGTCCTGATGGACCGCCGCGGGCGCCTTCTGGGAGCGCGCCCGGTTCTGGATCTTCTGCCAGCGGCCGTGGAGGCGGTCGAACTCGTTCTTGAGGACCTCCTTCGTGACCTCTTCGCTCACCGTCCGGACGATGATCCCGCCCGAGTTCTCCGGAAGGATCTCCTTCGCCATCTTGCGGAGCTTCGCGCGCTGGTCCCGGCCCTCGATCTTCCGGCTGATGCCGACGTGGGACGAGAACGGCATGTAGACGAGGAAGCGCCCCGGGAGGGACACCTGGGCGGTCAGCCTCGGTCCCTTGGTGCTGATCGGCTCCTTGGTGACCTGCACGAGGATCTGCTGACCCTTCTGCAGGCTCTCCTGGATGGGCGGGTACTTCCGGCTCCGACGTCCGCGCCCTCGGCCGTTGCCGTTCCCGTCGTCCTCGTCGTCGTCGTCCTCGTCGTGGTTGAGGTCCGAGACGTGCAGGAATCCCGCCTTCTCGGTGCCGATGTCGACGAAGGCCGCCTGAATGCCGGGGAGGACCGCCTCGACCCGACCGAGGAAGATGTCTCCGACGACCCGATTCTGATCGGGTCTGTCGAACATGATTTCCACCAACTCACTGTCTTCGAGCAACGCCACCCACGACTCCTCGGGTGTCGCGCTCACGAGGATCTCTCTCCTCAAAGCGTGCTCCAATGTTGTGCCCCGCTCCGGCTACCCTCGACGACGCTCCGTGCGTCCCGGATCCGCCCACCACCGGTCGTGGACGGGCGAATCAGGCGACCATGGAGCATCCGTCGCTCTCGGGCGCGATGCCGTGCGTGCCTCCGCGAATTCGGAGCCACGCCTCGGGCACCGCACGAAGCGGCGACTAGGCCGTGACCTCGGCCCGTTCCCGGGCCGGTCTGTGCTGTGACTGCAGTGGGTCGGCCAGCACCTCCGCCAGCATGTGGCGGGCGATGACCAGCTTCTGCACTTCGCTCGTACCCTCTCCGATCTCGCAGATCTTCGCGTCGCGCATCATGCGCTCGACGGGGTAGTCGCTGGTGTATCCGGCGCCGCCCATGACCTGGATGGCGCCGAGTGTGGCGCGCATGGAGAGCTCGGAACAGTAGAGCTTCGCCATGGCGGCTTCCTTCGAGAACGGCGCGCCCTGGTCCTTCAACCAGGCCGCGTGGTACGTCAGATGCTTTCCGGCCTCGATCTCGGTCGCGAGATCGGAGAGCCGGAACTGGACCTGCTGGAAGTCCCAGACCTTCTTGCCGAACTGCTCACGGTCGTTCACGTAGCGAACGGCCGTTTCGAACGCGCCCTCGGCGAGCCCCAGCGAGAGCGCCGCGACGCCGATCCGGCCAGCATCGAGGGTCTTCATGAAGTTGACGAAGCCCATGCCTTCCTCGCCGAGCCGCTGGTCCTCGGACACGTACACGTCCTGGAGGAGCAGCTCGCGCGTGTCGGAGGCCCGCCATCCCATCTTGTCTTCCTTCTCCCCGGCGGTCAGCCCTTCGCTGAACGGCAGGCTCCCGTCGTGGCCGAAGCCGATACGCTCGGCCTCTTCGAGGTCGACGGTCGGCTTACAGGCGATGAAGCTCGAGATGCCGCGCGCCCCCTGGTCGGGGTCGGTCACGGCGGTCACCACGAAGACTTCGCCGACACCGGCGTGCGTGATGAAGATCTTGGAACCGTTGATGCGGTACCCATCGCCTTCCCGCACGGCACGGGTGCGCGTCCCTCCGGCGTCGGAGCCGGCGCCGGGCTCCGTGAGCCCGAAGCCGCCGAGCACCTTCCCGCTCGCGAGCGGAGGAATGAAGCGCTCCTTCTGCTCCCGCGTCCCGAACGCCAGGATCGGCGACAGGCCGAGCGTGGTGTGCGCCGAGACCGTGATCGAATGACTCGCGTCGTATTTCGCGAGCTCCTCCACGACGAGGATGTAGCTCAGGTAGTCGCGGCCCATCCCCCCGAGATCCCGGGGCACGGGAACACCGAGGAGCCCCATCTCGCCCATGGCCTTCACGTTCTCCCACGGGAAGGTGCAGGACTCGTCGAGGTCCTTCGCCACGGGCGCTATCGCCTCGCGGGCGAAGTCCGCTACCCGTTCCCTGAGCTTTACGTGTTCCTCGGTGAGATATCGATCCATGGTCTTGAAATCGCTCGAATTCAAATGGAAGGAGTCCGCTGACAACGATCGCACCGACCGCAACGGGCCGCCGCGCGCTCTCCAAAGTAACGCAGCAGGGCCCTCCGGCGGCAGCCACGGGTGCTCGCGAACTCCTTCACGGCCTTCAACTTCCCGAGCACTACCCGGCGGCGGAGCAGCAGGGGCGCCGGGTCGATGCGATGATCCACGTACGCCCACGTCCCCTGAGACCCTTCAGACCGGGCGTCGGTTCCCGGCGGGGCGTCGGTCGGCTCGACCGGCCGAACGGCGCCGAGCCGCGCCAGGGCCTCCATGATCGCGGGCGCGGCCGGCGCGTCGGCGATCCAATCCACGGTCACCAAGCCACCCTCGCGGCCGTCGCTCCGCGCCCAGCGTCCGAGGCGCCCGAGCGCCCGCCCGAGCGTCCGCCGCGACGGGTGCGCCAGGCGGATCTTGTCCCGCGCGAAGCGGAGATCCGCGGGCGTGTAGAACGTCACGCAAGCCGAGTCGAGGCCGTCCCTCCCGGCACGCCCGGCCTCCTGGTAGTACGCCTCCAGCGTCGACGGGAGCGCCACGTGCACCACGGTCCGGACGTCGGCCTTGTCGATGCCCATCCCGAACGCGTTGGTGGCGACGACCACCCGGCATCCTCCACCCATGAAGGTGTCCTGCACGGCCGTGCGGGCGGTGCCGGAGAGCCCGGCATGGTAGGCCTGGGCCGACACGCCGAAGCCCGCGAGCCGGTCACGGACCGACTCGACCGTCGCGCGCGTCGGCGCGTATACGATGGCGGGGCCGGGACGACGGGCCAGGAGCCGGTAGGTCGCGCGCACACGCCCGGCCATCGTCCGCTCCCGGACGACGGTCCACGACAAGTTCGGGCGGTCGAAGGAGCGCACGACCACGAGCGGCTCGCGGAGGTCGAGGCTACCGACGACGTCGTCGCGCACGTCCGGAGTGGCGGTCGCGGTCAGGGCGAGTGTCGGGCAGCCGAGGAGCGACCGGAGCCGACCGATCCTCCGGTAGCAGGGCCTGAACTCGTGACCCCACTCGGAGATACAGTGCGCCTCGTCGATGGCGAGCAAACGCACGTCGAGCCTGCGGAGCTCGTCCTGGAAGCTGTTCAGCTCGAGGCGCTCCGGGGCCACGAAGAGAATGTCGAGCCCGCCTTCCCGGGCCGCCTCCAGGATCGCCCGTTTCTCGGCGGCCGGCCGGGTGGCGCTCAGGTACTCCCCGCGGAGCCCACCGTCGACGGCCCGCCTCACCTGGTCCTGCATCAGCGACACGAGGGGCGTGACGACGAGGGTCAGCCCACCCAGGGCCAGCGCGGGGATCTGGTAGCAGACGCTCTTGCCGCCACCGGTCGGCAACACCCCCAGCGCGTCGCGTCCGGCCAGGACCGCGCGGACGAGCTCCTCCTGACCCGGCCTGAACCCGGGAAATCCGAAGTGACGACGCAGGAGCTCGCGGGGATCGGCGACCATGCCCCAACGTTGCGTCGGGGGCCGGGACCGGGGGATGGTGGAACGGGTCCCTCAGACCGCGGAGGTATCGTCTCCGGCGCTCTCGATCCCGTTCTCCGACTCCACGACTTTACCCCCGGGAAGGAAGCGGAGCATCATGCCGACGATCAGCACCCCGATCGCCGCCCAGGTCATCCAGCTCTGGTTCATCGCCATGCCGACGACAGCGAGGACCGCCCCCAGGGTGAACAGCCGCACCTTCCACTCCAGGTAGCGGCCCGCCCGGCGGGATCGGTCGAAGAACACGTCGGCTCGGCCTAGCGGGAGGAGCGCTCGAGGAAGCGCCGAACGCCCGCGCGACACTCGTCGGACATGCGGGCCTCCGCGTTCACCCGGGCCCCTCGCTCGATCCCCTCCTGCAGCGAGAGACCGTCGAGGTCGTACAGCAGCTTCTTCGTGAGCGCGACGGCGCCGGGGGGCCTCTTCGCGAGGCCCGCCAGGTATCGCCCGGATTCGGCGTCGAACGAAGCCGACTCGTAGACCCGGGTCACGAGGCCGATCCGCTCCGCCTCGGTGGCGCTGACGCGCTGGCCGTCGACGACCAGGTCGAACGCCTTCGCCTCGCCGACCTTCCGTCGCAGGATCGCCATGACCATGGCGGGCACGAAGCCGAGGTGAACCTCGGGATACCCCAGCTCGGCGCCCTCGTCGGCCAGCACGACGTCGCACGCCGAAGCGAGCCCGCAACCGCCGGCCAGCGCCCGGCCCCGCACGAGCGCGACCACCGGACAGCGCAGGCCGCGCATCTTCGTGAACAGCGCCCCGAGGGAGCGCGCGTCCTCCAGATTCTCGTCCTTCGAGAGCGTCGCGATCCGCTCGAGCTCGGCGAGGTCGGCGCCGGAGCAGAAGTCCTTCCCCGCCCCCGCGATGGCGACCACGCGCACGGCCCCGTCGGCTTCCGCCCGGTCGAGGCCGTCCTTGATCGCCGCGACGAGCTCGCCGTTCAGAGCGTTCCGCTTGTCCGGACGGTTGAGCGTCAGCGTCGCGACGCCGTCCTCCACCTCGTACAGCAGGACCGGCTCGGTCACACGTACGCTCCCGGCTTCGGCTCCCATCCGTCCGGCACGCGACCGCGTCCACGCACGGCCTTCGCGACATCCTCGGGAACCTCGATCTCCATGCGGAGAAGCGCCGTGCTGAACACCTTCCCCTGGGCGTCGTTCATGAGCGACATGGTACCGCCGCCGCCGAGCGCGCCGTGGAGCAGGAAGTTCAGCGCGCTCAGGTTCGGAAGCTCGAAGCGCTCGACCTCCCCCTTCACCATGGGTCCGAAGAACGCCTTCACCTTCTCCGGGGTCAGCTGCTCGACCAGGAGGGGGTAATGCTCCGCGTCGTACGCGATGATGCCGACGTTGGCCGTGTCGCCCTTGTCTCCGGAACGGGCGTGGGCCAGGTGCACCAGTTGGATACGGCTCATACGTCCTTCACCTCCACCTGCAGATGCGGCTGGACGGCCTCCTTGCGGATGAGCGCCGGCCAGTAGGCCATGATCTGTTGGACCCGCGGGCGGCCGCCGGCGAAGCCGGTCACCGAAGGCGGGCCGGTCAGCACGAGCGGTGCGATCTCGCGCGTGAAGCGCTCCACCGCGGCGCGGTCGTCCGAACGGACGCCGACCCGGAGCTGGACTTCTGGCAGGTCCGCCGGAGGCTCACCCACGAGCGCGCCGTGGGTCGAGTCCCACCCCACGAGCTCCGTACGGACCTCGTCGAACTCGAGGCCCAGCCGGTCGAGCCGCTCCCGCAGGATCTGCGCGGCGCCGCGGGCCTTCGCCGCGGCGTCGGGCCACGAGTACGTGAGCGTGCCGGTGGCCTTCCACCCCCCTGCGTAGGCGATCGATACCTTCAGGAAGTCCGTCGCGGACCGCCCCTTCACGCCGTCCACGCGCACCCGGTTCGTTCCGACCTCGTCGAGCCGAATCGATGTGAAGTCGGCGATCACGTCGGGGGTGATGTATTCCTGGGGATCCCCCATCTCGTACAGGATCTGCTCGGCGACGGAGGCACGCGTCACCCGCCCCCCCGTGCCCTCGTGCTTGGTGACCACGAAGCTGCCGTCCGGGGAAACCTCGACGATGGGGAAGCCGAGCTCGGCCATCCCCTCGATGCTCCACCAGTCGATGAGGCAGTTGCCGCCCGTGCACTGGGCGCCGCACTCGTTGATATGCCCCGCGATGACGCCCGCGGCGATGCGGTCCCAGTCGTCGGGCGCCCAGCCGAACTCGTGCATGAGCGGCGCGTAGGTGAGCGCCGTGTCCGTGCTCCGGCCCGTGACGATAACGTCCGCGCCCTTCTCGAGCGCCTTCACGATGGGGGTCGCGCCGATGTACGCGTTCGCGCTCTGGACCTGGTCGCGGATGGTCGAGAGCGGCTCGCCGGTCTCCATGTTCCGGAGCTCGTGGCCCTGCTCGAGCAGCTCGTCCAGTCGGTCCATCAGGTCGTCACCGGTGACGAGGCCGACCTTCGCCTTGCCGCCGACGCCGGCCGCACGGCCAGCCTCCACCAGCGCGTCGGCGCACCCGACCGGGTTCACGCCCCCGGCGTTGGTGACCACCCGCACGCCCTTCTCGACGCAGGCCGGGAAGATCCGCTCCATCAGCTCGACGAAATCGCGAGCGTATCCGGCCGACGGGTCACGGCTCCGCTGCTTCTGCATGATGGACATCGTGACCTCGGCCAGATAGTCCAGCATGAGGTAGTCGATGGGTCCTCGCTCGACCTGGCGGACGGGGGCCTCGAGGTCGTCGCCCCAGAAGCCCTGGCCGCTCGCGACGCGAACGGTTCGGTCGGTGCTGCTCATGCACTCTCCGGTATGTGGAACGCTCCCACGTGGGGACCGTCATTGTTCAAGGAAGCTCTGAGAAGGAGCCCGAGCGCGGGGCGGAGCTCCTCGGCCAGCACGATCTCGTCCACGAAGCCGCGTGCGGCGGCGAAGCGGGCGTCGAGCTGGCGGTCGTACTCTTCACGGACCTCGTCCATGCGCGTCGTGAGGTCCTCGTCGGGCACCTTGCCCTCGGCCTTCAGCTTCTCGATCTGGCCGCTGAAGAGCGCCATGACCGCGCTGGAGCCCTCCATGACCCCCATCCGTCCCGTCGGGAGCGACAGGATGAAGTCGGGGTCGAAGCCCTGTCCGGCCATGGCGTAGTAGCCCGCTCCGGACGCGTGGTTCAGCGTCAGCACCAGCTTCGGCACGGTCGCGGTGGCCATGGCCTCCACGAACTGGGCGCCCGCGCGGATGATCCCCGAGTGCTCGGCGTCGGGACCGACCATGAAGCCCGAGACATCCTGCACGAAGAGGATCGGCGTCCTGTGCCGGTTCATCGTCTCGATGAAGTAGGCCACCTTGAGCGCGCTCTCCGTGTAGACGATCCCCCCGAACCGCGGCGGGCCGCCCTTGGCGCTCTTGAACATGCCGCGCGCGTTCGCGATGACGCCGACCGGGATGCCGTCGAGGAAGCCGGTTCCGCAGATCATCTCCTTGGCGTGCTCGGGCTGGAACTCGTCGAGCCCGTCGCCGTCGAGAATGCAGTCGAGCACCTCGCGGACGTCGTACGGCTGCCGGTGATCGTCGGGGAGGATGTCGTACAGCTCCTGCGGGATCCTGGCGGGCGGCGTAGCCTCACGCTCTTTCCGCTCAACCTCGACGGGCAACTCCTCCACGAGCCTCCTGAGTCGGGCGATGCACGCCTGGTCGTTCTCGACCATATAGTGCGCCACGCCGCTCACCTCGGTGTGCACACGCGCCCCGCCGAGCTCCTCCTGCCCGACGCTCTGGCCGGTGGCGCCCTTCACCAGGTTCGGACCGCCGAGCCCCATGAACGACGTGCCGTCGACCATCAGGATGACGTCCGACAGCGCGGGCAGGTAGGCGCCGCCCGCGATGCACGGCCCCATGACCGCCGCGAGCTGCGGGATCTTGAGGTAGCGGCGCATGATCGAGTTGTAGTAGAAGATGCGCGCCGCCCCGTACTGGCCGGGGAAAACGCCGCCCTGGTACGGGAGGTTCACGCCCGCGGAGTCCACCAGGTAGATGATCGGGATGCGGCAGCGCATCGCGACCTCCTGGGCCCGCAGGATCTTCGTGATGGTCTCCGGCCACCAGGATCCGGCCTTCACGGTCGCGTCGTTCGCCACCACGACGACCTCGCGACCCTCGACCCGGCCCACGCCCGTCACGACGCCGGCGCCAGGCGCCTGGCCGTCGTACTGGTCGTGCGCGACCAGCATGCCCAGCTCGACCCAGGGCTCGCCCTCGTCGAGGAGCAGGTCGATGCGCTCCCGCGCGGTCAGCTTGCCCTGGTCGTGCTGTTTGGCGATGCGCTTCGCTCCACCGCCCTCGCGCAGCTTCTCGCGGAGCTCCTTCAGCTCGGCGGAAAGCTCACCGAGCCGTCCCTTCCCTGCATTCGCCTCCGGAGCCTTCGTCGCCATCAGGCGACCTCCCGGGCGGCGAACCACTCGCGGATGTAGTCGATGGCGGCCGAGGTCGGGGTGCCGGGCCCGAACAGCTTGCCCATGCCCTTCTCCTCCAGTGCCTCCATGTCCTCCTCGGGAATGATGCCGCCGCCCGTCAGGAGGATGCCTTCGGCACCCGCCTCGTCGAGCAACGCCTTCACCCTGGGGAAGAGCGTCATGTGAGCTCCGGAGAGGACCGACATGGCCACCACGTCCACGTCCTCCTGGACGGCGGCGGCGACGATCATCTCGGGAGTCTGGTGCAGGCCGGTGTAGATGACCTCGAAGCCCGCGTCGCGGAAGGCGCTCGCGATCACCTTGGCGCCGCGGTCGTGGCCGTCGAGGCCGGGCTTCGCCACGAGCACTCGGATCTTGCGATCGGTGTTGGACATCGGGCACGTCCCCGTGTCTAGACGTTGTGTTCGTAAGGATCGGGATGCAGCCTGGAAAGATAGGGAAAGCCGGACCGCGCGGGAATTCGGGGCGTATCAGCGGTCCCGGACGTGCATCCCTTCGGCTTCCAGAGCCTCGATGATGGCATGCAGATGCTCGAGGCCGGTGGTCTCGACGATGGTGACGATCTCCACGTCTCCCACCCTGATGTCCGCGAAGGCCCTGCGGTGGCTGGTCTCCAGGACGTTCGCGCCCTGGTCCGCGAGAACCCGCGTGAGCCGTGCCAGAGACCCGGGACGATCGGGCGCGCGGACCACGAGCCGTGCGACGCGACCGTCGGCCTCCAGCCCTCGATCGATGATCCGGGACACCCGGTTCATGTCGATGTTTCCGCCCGACAGGACCACGACCACCGGGGCGTCGTCCGGAGTGGGAATCTTCCCGGCGAGGAGCGCGGCCACCCCGACCGCTCCCGCTCCCTCCACGACGGTGCGGCCGCGCTCGAGCAGGACCAGGATCGCCGACGCGATCTCGTCTTCGCTGACGGTGACGAGGTCGTCGACGTAGCGCTCCATGAGCGGAAAGGTCCGGTCGCCGATCCGCTTGGTCGCGATGCCGTCCGCCAGCGTCGGCGCGTGGTCGATCTTCACCACGTGGCCGGCCGCTCTCGACGCGGTGGCCGACGGTACGGCCTCGGCCTCGACGCCCACGAGGCGGACGTTCGGCCGCACGGCCTTGATGGCGATGCCGATCCCCGAAATCAGCCCGCCTCCACCGACGGGGACGACCACGGTCGCGGCGTCGGGCACGTCCTCCAGGATCTCCAGGCCGACCGTCCCCTGACCCGCGATGACCGCGTCGTCGTCGAACGCCGACACCATGATCGAGCCCTCGCGCCGCGCGATCTCGCGGGCGATCTCCGCGCTCTCGTCGAGGATGGTGCCGGACAGCTCCACCCGGGCCCCGTACCTACGCGTGTTCGCGACCTTCACCAGAGGGGCGGCCTCGGGCATGACGACCGTCACCGGAATGCCCAGGCGACCGCCGTGGTAGGCGAGCGCCTGGGCGTGGTTTCCGGCGCTCGCCGTCACGGCGCCCCGGCGCCGCTCGTCGTCGTCGAAACGCGCCAGCTTGTTCAGCGCGCCCCGGTCCTTGAAGGAGCCGGTGTGCTGCTGGTTCTCGAGCTTGAAATGGAGGCGGGCCGGGCTGAGGTCGGAGAAGCCCGACGCCGCGAGACACGACGTGCGCACCACCGATCCGGCGATGCGCTCGCGCGCCTCCTCGACGTCGGCCGGGGTCACCCCCGACGCCCCCCCGTTCGCGCTCATCCGCCCGGCGGCACGGGTACGGGCGCCGCGTCCACCAGTGGACGTCGGATGCCGAGACGGGACAGCTCCTCCTGGAGCGCGGGCAGCTCGGTCTCCAGCAATGCGTTCAAGGAGCGGACCGCGTCCGGCATCCGCTCCCAGGCCAGATCCACGAGGAACCTCTGATCGGACGTCGGCGGTCCCCAGTGGCCTCCGGCCCCGTTCATGGCGGTACGGGCATTGCCCGCCAGATCGCCGATCCGCTCGGTCGCCTCGTCGACGCGCTCCGCCACGTCCGAGACACGCTCGTCGAGTGAGTCCGGAGCCTCGCCGTGCTCCTCGCCATACTCCTCGACGAGTGCCCGGATCTCGTCGATGGTCCGCTCCGCCTCCGACGCCGCCTCCTGGGCGGGCTCCACCTGGTGGAGCAGCGAAGCGGCGTCGACGAAGAGACGGTGCCGCTCCTGGAGGGCGACGGCCGTCGTCTCGACGCGGGGATCGAGCCGAACCTCGACATCCTGTGAGGCCCGTGCTCCGCCGGCGTCCAGGGTGACCGTATACCGGCCGGGCAGAACCGGGACCGTCGCCTCGCCGTCGAGCTCGCCCGAGAGGTCCTCGTCCAGCTCCCAGAGTACCTCGTGGGTGCCGGCGGCCGCCGGAGCGCTCAGCCGTCGGAGGGTGTCGCCCTCCATGTCCGTGACCAGGATTCGCACCGGATCCTCCTCGGCGCCGTCGGCCAGGCTGTAGCGGACGCGCGCCGCGATCGGTGGATTCTCGGCGAACCACGTATCACCCCAGAAGGGCCATCCGCCCGTGCGGGACCAGAACGTGGCGCGCCGGATCGGGAAGAGCGTCACGTCGTCGAGCCCTGCGTTGGCCACACGCTCGAGCGGCCGGATGTCCTCCACGATCCAGATCGAGCGGCCGTGCGTGCCGACCACGAGATCGCGCTCCCGGGGATGGATGACCAGGTCGTCGACCGGGACGGTCGGGAAGGCCCCACCGCCCGTCATCCGCGTCCAACTCTGCCCTCGGTCCGTCGAGGCGAAGAGACCGACCTCGTTGCCGACGAAGAGCAGATTCTCGGCCTCCCGGCTCTCGCGGACCACGTTGACGGAGTGACTCGGGAGCCCCGACGTGATGCGCCGCCACGACCCGCCGAAGTCCTCCGTGACGAAGACGTAGGGCGTAAGGTCGTCGTCCCAGTGTCCGTCGAAGGTGACGTACGCCCGCCCGTCGACGTGGGCGGAGGCCTCGACCCTGCTGACGTAGCGGCGTCCGGGCAGCCCCGGCACGTTCTCCACCACGTTGGTCCAGCTCGCGCCACCGTCGCGGGTCACCTGCAGGTTCCCGTCGTCGGTCCCGACCCACAGGATATCCGCCGAGCGCGGCGACTCGTCGACTGTGGTGATGGTCCCGTAGTTCGACTGTCCGTCGTTGCGGGACAGGTGCGGCTCGGAGAGCGGCCGCCCGAAGATCTCGAGCGTGTCCCGGTCGATCGCGCGCGTCAGGTCGGGGCTCGCCTCTTCCCACGTCTGTCCGCGGTCGTTCGACCGAAGCAGGTGGTTGGCGCCGTGATACACGCGGTTCGGCACGTGCTGCGACACCACGATGGGGGCGTTCCAGTTGAAGTCGTACCCTTCCTCGGATTCCTCGCGCTCCTCGGCGCGGTTCACCGCCCGGATGCGCACGGCCTCACCGGTTTCGACGTTCACCCGGCTGATGTTCCCGCCCTGCGACTCGGAGTACATGATGCGCCAGTCGTTCGGATCGACCTGGTTGTAGAAACCGTCGCCGCCGGACACGTCGTACCAGTTCCGGTTCGAGACCCCGTAGGTGTCGAGGGTCTGGCTGGGGCCGCACCAGGAGGAGTTGTCTTGGAGGCCGCCGCACACGTAGTACGGGTCGCGCATGTCGACGCCGACCTCGTAGTACTGACCCACCGGAATGTTGTCGTGGTGCTGCCAGGTGACCGCGGCGTCCCACGAGGTGGCCACACCCCCGTCGTGGCCCAGCACGATGTGGTTGGAGTCGTCCGGGTCGATCCACAGCGCGTGGTTGTCGACGTGGATGGACCAGTATCCGTCCTGCTCCCACCACGTCCGCCCGCCATCGTCCGAAACCTGCATGATGACGCCACCGACGTAGATGCGCTCCGGGTTGTTCGGGTCGATGCGGATGAGCGAGAAGTACATCGGGCGCGGGTTCATGCCACTCATCCGCTCCCACGTCTCGCCCCGGTCGAGCGAACGGTAGGTCCCCTGCTCCTCCGGCGTGCTCCCCTCGACCAGCGCATAAAGCAGGTTCCCGTCGCGACGGTAGACGTCGAGGCCGATCCGGCCCTTGTCGCCCTCCGGGAGTCCCTCCGTCAACTCGTGCCAGCTGTCGCCGCCGTCGAGCGTACGGTACAGTCCGCTCCCGTCGCCCGAGGCGCTGAACCCGAAGGCGGTCCGCCGGCGCTGGTACATCGTGGCGAAGATCGTGCGCGGGTCGCCCGGATCCATGACCAGGTCGATGGCACCGGTGTTCTCGTCGATGTAGAGGACCTTCTCCCACGTCTCGCCGCCGTCGACGGTCCGGTAGACACCGCGCTCTTCGTTCGGGCCCCAGAGATGCCCCACGGCCGCGACCCAGGCCACGTCGGGGTCCTGCGGATGCACGACGATCTTGCCGATGTGGTGGGTCTCCTCGAGCCCCAGGCCGACCCAGGTGCGCCCGCCGTCCACCGAGCGGTAGACGCCCCCTCCATACGGGGACGACTGCCGGTTCTGGGGCTCGCCCGTGCCGACCCAGATCACGTTCGGATTCGACGGGGCCAGCGTCACGTCGCCGATCGACGCGTTCGGCTGGTCGTCCCAGAGCGGCTCCCAGCTCATGCCGTGCGACGTGGTGCGCCAGAGTCCCCCCGACGCGAATCCGACGTACCAGTGCGCGGGGTTGTCGGGATGGACGTCGAGGTCCGCCACCCGCCCGCCCATGAGCGTCGGCCCGAGCTCCCGGAACGGAATCGCGTCGGCGACCCCGGCCGGCGACTGCGCGCCCGCCGGAGCCGGAGCCGTGACGACGGCCGCCAGGAGCGCGGCCAGGAGCAGCCGTGTCATCGGCTTCCTCCCATGCGGTCGTCGGTCGGACCTCCCCCGCCGAGCCAGTGGGTGAACCACTGACGGAGCCGTCCGAGCCGGTCGACGAGCAGCCAGGGCTCACCGGTTCTCGACAGATCGTGCGTCGAGCGGGGGTAGCGGATGAACTCCACCGGTACGCCCTGCTTCTCGAGCGACATGAACCACTGCTCCGCGTCGGTCATGGGCGTCCGGTGATCCTCCTCGGACTGCACGATCAGCGTGGGCGTCGTAACCCGGTCCACGAATCGGATCGGCGACAGGTCGATGTACGTCTCCCAGGCCTCCCACGGCTTCCCGTAGAACTCGAACTCCGTGAGGCCGGGCACGTCGGAGGTGCCCCACCACGACACCCAGTTGCTGATCATGCGGTCGGCCTGGGCCGCCGCGAACCGGTCGGTCTTCGTGGTGATCCATGCGGTCATGAAGCCGCCATAGCTTCCGCCGGTGACGCCGAGACGCTCCGGGTCGACATCGTCGCGCTCGACCACGATGTCCACGGCACGCATGAGGTCCTCGTAGTCCTCGAGTCCCCAGCGGCCCCGCGTCGAATAGGTGAAGTCCGCGCCGTAGCCGCTCGATCCGCGCGGGTTCGTATAGAGCACGAACATCCCGGCACCCGTCAGGTTGTGGAACTCGTCGAACCACCCCTCGCCGTACGCCGAGTGCGGTCCGCCGTGGATGTAGAGCACGAGCGGGTAGCGCTCCCCTTCCCGGTATCCATGGGGATACTGGAGCCAGGCCTCGATCTCCAGGCCCCCGACCGAGGTGTAGGTGAAGCGCTCCGCCTCGGGCCAGTCGATCTCGGCGTTGAGCGCGTCGTTGAAGCTCGTCAGGCGCCGCTCGTTCGTTCCGTCGGCATTCGCCAGGTAGAGCTCGGTGGGCTGGTCCACGGACGTGGCGACGAAGGCCACGTTCCGGTACGAGCCGTCGAAGGAGAAGCCGTTGATCCGGCGCCGTCCCGAGACGACCTCCTCGATGTCCCCGCCCCCGGCGTCGACGTGGAAGAGCGCGGTCCGCCCGCCCACCGAGGCGCTCATGGCGAGGCGGTCGTTCGACATCCAGGTGACAAGCTGCGGCTCGTAGACGAAGTCCGTGAGGAGGTTCCTGGGCTCTCCACCGGCCTGGACGTCGACGACCCACAGCCGGTCGGACGACGTCCGCTCGAGCGCGCTCACGAATGCGAGCCGTCTGGAGTCCGGTGCCCACACGAGGTCACCCTCGGTGCCGGTCTGGTTGGTCACCCGGCGCGGCTCCCCACCGTCCACGGAGATCACGAAGATGTCGCCGTCGTTCCGGGGCGCTTCGTCCCGCTCGGGGTCGTACGGCAGGAGCGCCAGCGAGTCCTGCTCGGCGTCGACCACCGAGTCGGGCCGGAGCTCCGGGTCGGCCACGAACGCGATCCAGCGGCCGTCGGGTGAGACCGCGGCGCCGCGGTGCGAATAAGGCGTGTCGGTGATGCGCCGAGCGGTGTCGGACGGCTGGAAGCCCTGGATCCAGAGCTGTGCGGGATCCCAGTTCGGAGCCTCGGCCGCGTTGGGCACGAACCCCGGACCGTTCCGCTTGTACCCGAGGTCCACGATGTGGCGGCCGTCGAAGCGGGCCGGCTCGAGCGGCTCGGTCACGCCCCCGAACGGCGGGCGCGCGGTGGCCGGCATGTCGGCGTAGGGGTCGGGCCCCTCCGCGTCGTCGTCGTCCTCGTCCGATCCGCGGGTGAAGACGGCGAAGGAGCCGTCCGCCGGCACCGACCCGTCGGGCCACGACTCCGGCTGGAAGGCCTCGCCCGGCCGGCTGCCATCCATGCGGATGGCCCACCGGTCGCTGTTGCCGCCCTCGCGGTCGGACTCGAAAAAGAGGAGCGTCCCGTCGTGCGACCACTCGGGGTTCGAGCTCTCGGCGCCCGGCGTCGTTGCGCGGTAGGGCTCACCGCCGTCGGTCGGCGCGATCCAGACTTCGCGGTGCCGCCGGTTCTCCGACTCGACGACCGTCATGACGGTGAAGGCGACCATGCTCCCGTCCGGTGACAGCGCCGGCGACGAGAGGGTCGTCAGACGGTACCAATCGGAGGGCTCGAACGCCCGCCCCTGGGCGGCCACGTCGGGCGCCCAGGCGGCCAGCAACGTGACGAGTACGACGTAGATCCATCGGGTGGCCATGATCTCCCTCCGTGGGCGTTTCGTGGATGTCTCGCCGGCGCCGATCATCGATCGGACAGCTCGGGCAGACGGAGGTGCTCGGAAAAGAAGTCGACCATGCGCTCCAGCCTGTCGCGCACGGTGGCTTTGTAACGCCTGAGCGAGTGGTCCTCGTCGGGATACTCCACGTAGATGAAGTCCTCCCGTCCGAGGTCCTCCATGCGCTCGGCCCAGATCTGTGACTGGCGGGGCAGCACCGCGCTGTCCCTCAGCCCGTGCAGGAGGAGCTGCGGCACGATGGTCGCGTCGGCGAAGTTGATCGGCGAGCGGCGGTGGTACTCCTCGGGGATCTCGGCTTCACTGCCGCCGAACTCGCTCCGCTCCCGGCGCGGCGTGCGCGTGGCGGTCCAGGCTCGTCCCGACGCACCGTAGCGGTCGATGGCCAGGAGCTTCCAGTCGGACACCGGGGCCCGGATGACCTGGGCTTCGAAGGCGTCGGGTGCCTCGGTCGCGATGACGAAGCTCATGTAGCCGCCGCCGCTCCCGCCCCAGGTGGCCTTTCTCGTCATGTCGACGTAGCCGAGCCCCTCCAGGTATGGCAGGACCGCCATCACGTCCCCGAACTCGGCACCCCCGTAGTCCGCGACGTGCAGGTCGTGGAAGCCCGCGCCGAACCCCCGGCTTCCCCGCGGATTGGGCTTGACGACGACGAATCCCCGCTCGAGGAAAAACTGGTCCATCGGATCGAATGAGTGGTTCCACTGCCCGGGATGTCCGTGAAGGCGCACGATGACCGGATAGCTTCCGCCCTCCTCGAAGCCCCATGGCCTGAGGAGCATGGTCGGAATCGGCAGGTCGCCCACCCCGGGATAGCGGACGTCCTCGGCCACGCTCAGCCGTGCCGGGTCGACCTGCCCCATGGAGCGTGTCAGCTGCGTGGGCGTGCCGCCCCCGGCAGGGACGCTCCAGATGTCCGACGTCCGGTTGGTGGCCTCTTCCAGGTAGGCCACGCTGCCACCGTCGGGAGCGAACTGCGGCGAGGCGCGCAGGGCCGTTCCCTCGGTCAAGGTCCGGTGCTGCCCCGAGCCGTCGGCAGGGGCGACCACCACGTGGTTCGCAGTCATCCGCTCGTCCGCGCGCACGAAGACGAGGGTGCGCCCGTCCGGCGACCAGCTCGGGCTCCCGTGGTCCCTGGGCTCGCGCGTGATCGACGTGACGCGTCCGGTCGCGACGTCCGCCACGCCGATCTGGCCGAAGCCGCTCTTGCCCGTCGTGAAGGCGATGCGGGTCCCGTCGGGGGACCAGACCGGCGAGCCGTTGCCCCCCTGGTGGGCCGGCTCGATGACCCGCCGGGGCGTCGTTCCTTCGGCGTCGGTGATCCAGATGTCACCGCCGCGCTGGAACGCGATGCGTGAGCCGTCCGGCGACCAGATCGGCGACCGCTCGTCGTTGGACTCCGGGAGCAGGAGCCGCGGCCACGCGGTGGGCGCATCCAGATCCTCGATGAAGATCCGGGTCGACGTGCCGGTCCGCGCGAAGTACGTCAGCGTCCGACCGTCCGGCGCCAGCGAGGGTCCGCCGTGGATCATCGCGTCGTTGAAGGTGACCCGCGTGGTCTCCCCACCCGACGCCGGCATGGTGAAGATGTTCAGGTACGACTGGAACAGGCTCGCAGCGGTGAAGATCAGCCGCTCCCCGTCGGCGGAGACGGCCAGGTCGCCCTTGGGCTCCGCACGCCCGTCGATGGGAGCGGACGAGATCTGCGTCGGCGTGCCGCCATCGGCAGCGATCCGGAAGATCTCCCAGGTGCCGTTGTCGGCGGCGTTGCTCGTGTAGAACAGCGCATCTCCGCCGGGCGCCCACACGAAGGAGCGGACCGAGCTCACGGTCATCCAGTCGTCGAGGTCGTAGGCCGCCTGCTGGGCCGCGACGTGCGATCCGGCCAGGAGCATGCCGCATCCGAGCGCTACCGCCGTACGGGTACGTCTCACCACCATCGCCTCCATGCCTTGTCACGTACGATGCGGACGAGCCCCCGAAGGCAACTCATGCCTCCGGAGGCCCGCCGCACCCGTTTCGTTCAGGACGACTCGCTCGGTCGCGAGCCCGTCAGCTGGTTCCAGAGATGTTCGGGTTGCCGATACGCTCCACCGTCGGCAGCGGGAAGCACGTCACGTCACCGTACGCGCCGCCGACGCTGTCCACCCCGTCGGGATGGATCGATCCCGGCTCGCCGAGCCACGGGATCTCGTGGATCGTGCCCTCGAAGCGGAGCATGTCGTTCATGCGATGCCCCCCTTCCACGAACAGGTCCCGCCGCCGCTCCTCGATGATCAGCGCCATCATCTCGTCCTCGTCGTTCACGTCGACGTAGGTGACCTCGGGCAGCCCGAGCTCGTTACGCCGATCGTTGATGATGTCGAGCGCGAGTTGGCCGTCGTCCGTGCGCGCGTAGGCCTCGGCCAGGAAGAGCTGCGCTTCCTTGTACGACGCGATCGGCATGGGGCTCGACCGCGACGTGTACTTGTCGTGGTGCCACAGCGGGGTCACCTCGTTGTGCCCGAAGAGGCCGAGGTTGAAGACGTTCACCCTGGGGTCGGGCACGCCGCCGACCTGGGCCTGGCCCGGCCGCCCGTCCACCGGATCGATGGTCAGGTCGTGGAACGTCGACGTGATGGTGCCGTGTGCGTTCTGGACCTGACTGTTCACCGAGTTGTAGTTGAAGTTGTAGCGGCGGGACGACTCGCCACCGCGCGTGGCCACCTTCAGATACCCTTCCGGGACCTGGCTCGCGTCGGCGATGACACCCGGCCAGTCCTCGAGCACGAGCCTCACCCGTGCTCGTCCTACCAAGGCCATGTTGAGCGCGTCGTCGTTCCCCGATGCCTGCGCGAGGGTGATCGCTTCGCCGAACCGCGCCTCCGCGCGCTGCAGCGTCTGGGCGGGAGTCAGCAGCGTCCCCGGCACGCCCTCCTCGTCCGGAACCGTCATCTCGCAGAAGCCTTCACCCAGACCGACGAGCGCGTATCCTCCGAGCGCCCGCAGCGTGGCCAGATGGCTCTGGAGGTCCGGGACCTCGGCGAACTCCGGCGTGCTCAGCCGGCTGTAGACGTCGTTCGCCTGGAACCGGGCGGTGTGAAGCGGCGCGTACATCGAGTACGCCGTGGTGCATTCACCCGTACTCAGGCGCTGGTCGTTCGCCTCGAGCTGCCGCCATCCCATGTTCCGCCACCAGGCGTTACCCGAGGCGTTCATGTACTCGTCCGAATGATGGGAGGCTCCCCCGGAGTACATGGACCAACCGCACTCGAGCGCGGAGATGGCGCTACGAACCAGCAGGTCGGCTACCTCCGGGTCGTTGAGGTCGGCCTCGAGCACCTGGCCCGGGAGCTCGACCTTGAGAATCTCGTCCATGTCGCACGCGCCGAGCGCGGCCACGGCGACCAGGACGGTGGTCAGGCGCGCCAGCTTCCGCAGGCTGCCACGAATTCCAGCCCTCATCTTATGGACTCCTTCGCCGAGTCGCGTTTCATCTCTTCGTACGTCCGACCGCTCGCGCGGCGCTTCGTCACGGCCGCGCATCAGAACGTCACCCGCAGCGTGGTCGAGAAGCGCTTACTCATCGGCCACGCCTCCTGGTGCACTGCGTTTATGCCCGGCGTCTGGCCGCCCGTCTGGGTGACGCGCTCCGGATCGATGGACCGATGCCCGAAGCTCTCCTCGGCCCCCATCCAGATCAGCCAGAGGTTGTCCGCCGACACGGTCAGCGTCAGGCGCGACGCGCCGATGCGATCGGCCCAAGCCGTGGGGAGCCTCGCCTGCGCGGAGACGGTACGCAGCTTCGCGAAGTCACCGCTCATGATGCCCGGCTGGGGCCGTCCCTCGGCGCCCATCGTCAGGTAGGACACCAGAATCGGATCGGTCGCCTCGACCGCCGCCCGCGTGTTGAAGAACGAGTGGTGCGCAGAGCGGATGTCACCGTTGATCCAGGTGCGGCCCTTGATGAAGTCGACCAGCGCGTGGAGCGTGACGTTCTGGAAGAGCGTGACCGTGCTGCTCGCGCTCCCGCTCCACTCCGGGAGCGGCTGCCCCCAGTAGACGAGCGGCGCGTCCGCGCACGGCACCGGCGCGCCGCCTCCCGACGAGAAGTCGGTGTCGCCGACGCGCGTGCCACCCTCGCACATCATGTTCATGGCGCGGTTCCGCAGGGGCGGGGTCCGCTCCTCGATGTCCGCGTCCACGACGCGCTTCGCGAAGATGCTCCCGATGGGGAAGCCGGGCACCTGGTACTGGCCCTCCGTGACGTTCTGGATGACGAACGGCTCGGAGCCGAGGCTCACGATCTCGTTCTTGGCCGAAGCCAACGTGAAGCCGAAGTCGACGCTCACGTCGTCGCCCCGATACGCCTGCGCGTTCAGGCCGATCTCGATACCCGAGTTGCGCGTCTCGCCCAGATTCTGGAACTGGAAGCCGGGGAAGCCGAGCGAGGGAAGCACCGGCACACGGATCAGCGCGTCCTTCGTCCGCTGACGGAAGTAGGTGAACTCCGTGCTGATACGCTCGTTGAAGAGCGAAAGGTCGAAGCCGAGCTCGATCTCGTCGCCGACCTCGGGCTTGAGGTCCGGGTTACCGACGTTGTCGGGCGCGATGGCCGCCTCGCCCTCATAGCCGTCGACCGGCTCGTACGTGCGCACGGCATCGAACACGTCCGGCTGGGTGCCGGCCTGGCCCCAGGCGCCACGGAGGCGAAGGGTGCTCAGCCAGTCGAGGTCCGCGAGGAATGCCTCCTCGCTCGCCACCCAGGAGCCCGACAGCTTCGGATACGTGACGAAGCTGAAGTTCTGACCGAACGCGGAGTTGTCGTCACCCCGCATCGCGCCGGTCAGGAAGAAGCGGTTCTTCCAGCCTATCTCCTGCTGCACGTAAAGACCGAACGAGCGGTTCTCCCAGTACTCCTCGTCTCCGGTGCGCACGGCACCGGACGAGACCGTCTCGAGGATCTCGAGGGGGAAGCCTTCACCGGTGGCGATCGACGCCTCGTGGACGCGCCGGTAGAACTGCGCGCCGGCCGAGGTCGTCAGCGAGAGGTCCGACGTCGCGTCGAACGTGGCGCTCGCGCCGTAGTCGATGCTCGAGTACGTGGAGCGTGTATGACCGACGTCGCGCTGACCGTCGTTGTTGCTCATGCCGCGCTTGCCGCCGGCGCGGAACAGCCGGGTGTCGCGCAGGTTGGAGAAGTCGCCGCCGAACACCACCCGGTGCGTGAGCCACTCCGTCGGGGTGTGCGTCACGGTCAATCCGGCGGTGTTACGGTCGACGTCCTGGTACCCCTGCACGTCGCCGTCGGCGAAACGCTCCGGCAGATAGCCGATGTAGCCGCGCATCGGTCCGTCGAGCGCGCTCCCGGCACCGCTCCCCGGCTCGCAGCCGGGCGAGGGGCAGGCCCACAGCACCGCGGTCGTCCAAGCCTGCTGCGGCGAAGCCGTCTGCGCGCGGCTACGTACCGCGCCCAGGCTGAAGTCGAAGCTCAGCTGGTCGTTCGGATTGTAGCTGAGGTTGGCGCGACCGCCCATGCGGTTCCGCCAGTTCCAGGAGATGTAGCCCTCCTCACGGTCCCAGTCCGCGGAGAAGTAGTAGCGCAGGGTACCTGCGCCACCGCTGATGTCGGCGCCGATCGCGGGCATCTGGCCGGTACGGAACCAGTTGTATCCGTAGAGGTCACGCTCGAGCTCGAGGATCTTGACCTCGACGACCTCACCCGCGTTGCACTGCAGCCGCGGATCGACGTCGACGGTCTGCGAGACACCGGTGCAGCGGTAGTACGTCGGCGTGAAGTAGTTCACGGGGTCGGGGAGCCAGTTGGCCCCCTGGCGCAGACGGAGGTTGATGGTCGGCTCCCCGACCGCGCCCTGCTTGGTGATGATGTTGATGACGCCGTTGGACGCCTCGGTGCCGTATAGCGTCGCAGCGGCCGGACCCTTGATCACCTCGATGCTCTCGATGTTCTCGGGCGGGATGTCGTTCATGGGCGAGGGCGCGCCGTCGGTGAACGCGACCGTTCCGATGCCGGGGGCCGCGTTACCGCCGCTCACGCGCACGCCGTCGACGTACACCAGTGGTGCCGCGCCCAACGAGATGCTCGACACGCCGCGGATCCGCTGGATGCCGCCGGAGCCGACCTCACCACCGGACGCCATGATACGAACGCCCGGCACGTTGGTGCTGAGCATGTCCGTCACGTTGGTGACCGGGGTGACCTCCTGGATCTGGGCGGCCGAGACGCGCCCGACCACGTTGCCGAGGGCCCTGCTCTGCTGTCCACCAGCGGTGCCTGTCACCACCAGTGCGTCGAGCGCGATGGCCGTCTCGTCCAGTCGGATCTCGATGTTGACCGTCTCACCCGCCGTGACGGTGACCTGCCGTTCCTGCGCGCCGAACCCCAGCGTCTCGACCCGGACGGTGTGCTCGCCGGCCGGGACATTCAGGAGAATGAACTGGCCCCCGTTGTTCGTGAGGCCACCGAGGCCGGTGCCGGGGATCGATACCTGGGCTCCGACCAGCGGGCGACCCGCGTCGGACGCGACCGTGCCGCGAACCGTGCCGGTCGCCTGCGCCTCGACGGAGGTCGCGGCGAAGACGAGCGCGAGGCCGGCGACCGCCAGTCCGCTCGTCAGGCGTTGCAATGCACTCGGGGGTTTCATGGGCTCACCTCGCCATAGGTTCGGGATGCGCAAGTCAAGACTTCAAACAATGGGCTCCACATAGGCGCTCCTCCGGTTGTAGACCCTGGGGGGGGCGGGCCGGCTACGAGAACGTGTAACGACCTGTGTCTTAAGGGTCGGCCGAGGCGCACGCAAGGGCGCCCCCCTGTGGGGGCGCCTCCTGCCGCGTATACGCTCCCGACGACCTCCGCGCAGCTTGGGCGCTAGAGCCGCGTTACCGTGCTCGTCAGTCGTCCGACACCGTCGGCAGACGGATCGGCGAGAGCGGCGCTGGGCGCGCTCCGGGGCTGTAGACGTCGTTCTCGAGCTGGGTGAGCTCCCCCGAGATGAGGGTGTTCAGCTCCTGGATGGCGGCGCGCGTCCGCTCCCCGGCCAGGTCGATCTGCCACGCCTGGTCCTCCGTGGGCGGATCGTAGATCCCCTCGACCGCTGAGCCCAGCCGGCCGCCGGGCCGTCCCTCGTTCAGCTGCTCGACCGCTTCGGCCAGCCGCGAGGTCACGTTCTCCGCCCGCCCCAGAAGGGCTTCGGCCTCCTGCCCTCCGTGCTCGAGGGCGGCCTCCACGGCTCCGACGCGCGACTCGACCTGCTCGACGGCCTGGTCGGCCCGGTGTGCCAGAACGTTCAGCTCGTGCAGGCGCCTGAGCGCCTCCTGCCGCTGGGCCAGCACGGCCGTGGTCGTCTCGACGCGCGGGTCCATACGCACCGCGACCTGCGTGGTCACCGTCTGGCCGCCCGCGATGAGGCGCACATCGAAGTCGCCCGGAAGCACCGGCACGCCAGACCCGGCCTCCTCCTCGTCTTCCGCGAGCATCCGGAAGTCCCACGCGGTCTGCTGGATACCGGCGTCGCCGGGCCCTTCCAGCACCCGGATCACCTCGCCCCCGGAGTCGAGCACCTCGAGCCGGACATCGTCGCCCTGGTCCTCGGCGAGCCAGTAGCGGATCCGCAAGCCGTCCGGCGGATTGTCGCCGTAGAACTCGGACGGATGGAACCAGGGCCCGGGCGCGAGCACCCACATGGTGCCCCGCTGCCCGTCGAACAGGGCCGCCGGGCGCTCCAGCACGGCATCCCGCGCGATCTGCTCGAGCGGTCCCACGTCGTCGAGGACCCAGATGCTCCGTCCGTGGGTGCCGATCACGAGGTCGTTGTCACGCGGATGGATGCGCATGTCGTCCACGGGGACCGTCGGGAAGTTGCCCGTGAGCCGGGTCCAACGCTGGCCCGTGTCGACCGAGAAGTAGAGTCCGACCTCGTTCCCGACGAAGATCAGCCCGGGCGTCCGGGGATGCTCGCGCACGGCGTTCACCGACGCGTCGGCCGGAAGCCCGTTCGTGATCGGTCTCCAGCTCTCGCCGAAGTCGTCGCTCACGGCCACGTACGGCCGGTAGTCGTCGTTCCGGTGTCCATCGAACGCGACGTAGACGCGGCCGGGCACATGATGCGAAGCCTCGATCCCGCTGACCGTCATCCCGTGCACGAGCCCCGGCACGTCGTCGCTGAGGTCGGTCCAGCTGGCGCCGTCGTCGCGCGACCCCCAGAGCTTGCCGTCGTCGGTCCCGGCGTACAGCACCCGAGCGTCGAGCGGCGACTCTCCGATCTCGGTGATCACCCCGTAATGGCTCGTCCCGTCGTTCAGCGACAAGGTGCTGTCTGTGACGGGCATCCCCATGATGCTCAGCGTGTCCCGGTCGACCTGCCGGGTGAGGTCCGGGCTGGCCTCCTCCCAGGTCATCCCCCGGTCGCGGGTACGGAGCAGATGGTTCGCCCCCGCGTACAACGTGCTCGCGTCGTGCAGCGACAGGTGCAGCGGCGTATTCCAATGCCAGCGGTACTCGCGCTCCATCGCCTCGAGCGGTCGCGCCGTCGGCTGGAGCTGGGCCGTCTCTCCCGTGTTCTGGTGGAAGCGCCCGAAGCGGCCGTTCTGCGACTCGCTGTAGACGATGTCCGGATTCGTGGGATCGATGAGGTTCCAGAATCCGTCGCCACCCCACACCCGGTGCCAGTCCTTGTTGCTGGGACCACCGCTCGAGATCCGTCCTGCGTCGGTCAACGTCCGGCTCGGACCGCACCACGAGTTGTTGTCCTGCAGTCCGCCACAGATCCAGTACGGGTCGCGGTTGTCGACGTCGATCTGATAGAACTGTCCGGTCGCCAGGTTGTGGTGGTGGATCCAGTTCCGTCCGCCGTCGCGCGTCGAGGCGACCCCGCCGTCGGTGCCCAGCAGGGCATGGTTCGAGTCGCTCGGGTCGATCCAGATCGCGTGGTGGTCGAGGTGCACGCCGTCGGCCGCGTCCCCTTCCCACCAGGTGCGGCCGCCGTCGTCAGAGATGGAGAGCGTGACACCACCGAGGTAGATGCGCTCGGGATTGCTCGGGTCGATGCGGACGATCGAGAAGTACATCGGCCGCGGGTTGCGGGTGCTGATGCGCTCCCAGCTGTTCCCGCGATCCTCGGAGCGGTACAGCCCGCGCCCTTCGTCGTCGGACTCCACGATGGCGTACAGGAGGTGCCCGTCACGCCGGTAGATATCCAGACCGATCCGGCCTTTGTACCCCTCGGGAAGGCCTTCGGTGAGCTCCTCCCAGCTCTCGCCGCCGTTCAGGGTGCGGTAGATGCCGCTCCCGTCCCCATCGGCGCTGTATCCCCAGGGCGTGCGCTGGCGCTGATACATGGCCACGAAGAGGGCGTTCGGGTCGCTCCGGTCCATGACCAGGTCGATCGCCCCGGTGTGCTCGTCGATGTAGAGGACCTTCTCCCAGCTGTCACCCCCGTCCGTCGTGCGGAAGACACCTCGCTGCTCGTTCGGACCCCACAGGTGCCCCATGGCGGCCACGTACACGATGTCCGGATTCGTCGGGTGGATGACGATGCGGCCGACATGGCGGGTGTCCTCGAGCCCGACTGCCTCCCACGTGCGCCCCGCGTCGAGCGACTTGTACACGCCCGTCCCGTAGGGTGATGACTGGCGGTTCTGCGGCTCACCCGTGCCCACCCACACGACGTTCGGATTCGACGGAGCCACCGTGACGGCCCCGATCGAGGCCGACGGCTGCTCGTCGAACAGCGCCGTCCACGACTGTCCCCCGTTCTCCGTCCGCCAGAGTCCACCACTCGCGAAGCCCGCGTAGAAGATGCTCGGGTTGCCCTCGACCACGGCCAGATCCGAAATGCGCCCGCCCATGACGGCCGGCCCGATCTCTCTCAGCTCGAGCTGGGAGACGGCCATCTCCAGCGCGGCGTCCTGGGCGGCGGCCGGCGCCACGGTGACGGACAGCGCCAAGGTACAGACGAGCACTCCGAGGACGCCGCCAACCCACTGGGTCATGCTCGAGGTGCTGCTCGTACGCTGCTTCATGTTCGGATCTCCGTGGAATTCGTCTTCTCGGTTGCGAAGTCTCTCGGCCCGCGCCCGGCGCTACGGCCAGGGCAGCGGGATGCCGATGACGCCCGTCCGGAGCACGGGAACCTCGCCCAGCGTCAGGTAGCGGGAGATCTCACCCACCGCCCGGCGGACATGCGCCCTGTCCGCCGCGTCGCCGGCACGTCCGGCTCCCGCCTGTGTGGCCGTGCCCGCCGGTCCTTCGAGGCTCGCCGCGAGCATCTCGAGTCGGAGCGTCGCTCCGTCCCGGACCGCGTCGGTCGCCTGTTCGTCCGTCGCGAGCGCGAAGAGTCCGTCAAGAACGGAGCGCTCCGCCGCGCGCCGGTAGGCCCCGGTCATGCCCTCCCGGCTTCCGGACGCACCCCAGGTCCCGTCCACCAGAGCGCCCAGCACCTCGTCGAGCGACGGGACGCTCGCGTCGCGGGCGTGGAACATGACCAGACGGGCCATGCGCTCACGGTGCAGCAGGTTGTCGACCGTTTCCTGAGCGAAGCTCCGGGCCACGGCCAGCGGGTCGAACGCCGTGCCGGAAGGCGATTCGATCCAGGTCGCGTGCGAGCCCACCGAGGGCGGGAGCGCGACCCCGGCCGGATTGATCCAGCCGGCGGGCTCGCCGTACCCGGGCGGGGTCGGCGGGATGATCGGCGGAATGTGCTCGGGCACACCCAGCTCCTCCGGCGAGAGCACCCGAACCACGGTCTCGAGGGCCCTCCGCTGCTCGTCGGCCGGAATGACGCGTGTCGGCGTCTGGCCGTCGCCGCGCAGCGTGTACGTGTAGTGCATGCCGCCGACGTACTTCACCAGCCCTTCCATGACGTAGCGGTGGTGGAGGTACACGTGCGCGAAGCGCTGGTTGAGCCAGGAGAGCGGCTCACCCGGCCGAATGGCGTTCTCGTCGAAGTGACGGAGCAGCTCGCGCCGCACCCTGAGCGCCCGGTCGGTGGCGTCGAACAGCGTCGGTCCCGTAACCCAACGGGTGACCTCCGGATAGGAGCCCGAGATGTCGCCGTCGGATGTCGAGAGGTGCCCACGGTCGAGCGCCTCCTGGACGATCTCGGCGAGACCTTCCGCCTCCGCCTCCGGCGTGGGGTACCACGTGTACGCGTAGCGCACGCTCAGGGTGTCGCTCCACCCGCCGCTGTTCCGGTACGCGTCGGATATGTCCAGCCGCCCCTGTCCGTCGGCCTCGATGAGCGGGAACGGATAGTCCATCACGGAGCTCCGCCCCTGCGCCGTGGCGATGAAGTTGTGCGGGAAGCCGAGGGTGTGGCCGACCTCGTGGGCGGACAGCTGCCGCCGGCGCGCCATCGTGAACTCCTCGGCGGTGAGCTGCGGCGTCACGCCCGTCGCCGCGTACACCGGCATGAGCCCCATGTAGATGTTGAAGTCGGTGTGCGAGCGGTGCGAGTCCATGCGCGGCATGCCGACGAGCAGCTCGCCGGTGCGCGGATCCCTTCGTCCTCCGCCCGTCGACGGGCCCGGGTTGCTGCGGTGTACGAACTGGATGACCGAGTAGCGGGCGTCCATCGGGTCGGCGCCCTCCGGCATGTCCCGCACCTGGATCGCGTTTCGCCATCCGGCCGCCTCGAAGATCTCGTTCCACCAGAGCGTCCCTTCCCGATGCGCCGTGCGGAACGGCTCGGGCGTGCCCGGATCGATGTGCAGAACGATGGGATTCACGGGCTCGACCAGCTCGCCGCGCATGTAGGCCGCCGGGTCCGACGGCTCGAGACGCCAACGGGACGTGTACCGGGCACGGTAGTCCCCGTCGAAGCTCTCGTTGTAGTCCTGCAGCACCGTGGACGAGTTGCCCGTCCGTGGATCGAACGCACGACCCGGCATGGGCTCGTCCGGCAACCTCATGAAGGTGTGGTGCTGCTCGAAGGTGATGAGGCGGCTGTCCGGAGAATGCCTCCTGAGCTCCGCGTGCAGCGGATCACCCGCGAAGGTCAGGATCGTGCGGATCTCGGTGTTCAGCGGGAAGGCGGAGGTCCCGGACGCGTCGACGTAGCTCTTGTCGCGCTCCAGCTGGATCTGTCCGAAACCCGCGCCGCGAACGGTCCCGCGGACATCGACGAGGTCGCTCAGCAGGAAGTCCGTGGCATCCACGACCAGGCGGCCGCCCTCGCTCTCCACGATCTCCATGGACGCCATCACGGCGTCGGGGAAGGCGCGCCCGACGGCCGCGCGATGCTCGGGGTCGTCGGAGGTCGAGATCATGGTCGTGTTACGACGCACCATGACCACCCGGGGTCCGTGACGCCGGAACTGGACGACCGCTTCGTCTCCACCGGAGCCCACGTCGAGTCCGAAAGTGCGGGCGGACCCGAGACCGGTCCCCAGGGCGTTCATGTAGAGGACGTCCTGGTCGAGGACGGGGATCTCGAGGTGGACCGCCCCCGTCTCCTGGTCGATGCTCACCGGCATGAACGTAGCCTGGGCGTCGACGGTGACGGGAGTGGTACCCAGCCCGAGCGCGACCAGGAGCGCCGCGAGACCCAAGAATCCGAATAATCCGTGCCGCGTCTCCGTCATTGCCGCATTCTCCTTGGTGGGTGTGCGATCCCCACGAGGGAGGTCGCTCGTCCTTCCGGCGGGACAAGCGAACAGGGTACGGCGGCGAAGCGCGACCCGTCAAATACCGGTCGGGTGGCCGGCCGGGCGTGCGGCGGGAGGGAGCGGCCCTACCAGATCCTGAATCGAAGCGACAGGGTTCGGCCGGGCTGCGGGAGCCCGCACTGGTCGAACACGGCCGCGTCTCCGACGTTCGACACCGAGAGCGACCCCTCACCCCTTCCGAACCCACCCAGGCCTGGGAGCCTGAAGGCGCGCCTGAGCCCCAGATCGAGCCGCGGGCTCGTGTCGAACGACTCGAGTCCGCCGATCTCCGGGTTCTGGCACAGCTGGCTCCCCACGACCGACATGTCGGCGGAGGCCACGAAGTCGAGGAGGACGCCCCGCTGCACGCCGAGCTTCGCCGTGAACGCCGGCTCGTACTCGAGCTCGACCGCGCTCCCGGCGGCGTCCCGCCCGGTCACGTCCTGAACCGTCAGGTCGCCCGACAGGACCGCCCCGAGGAAACGCGTGTTGGCCAACAGCTCGAGGCCGGTGCTGTGCACTGCGTCCTGGTTCACGCGCTGGAAGCGACTTCCGTCAGGGGTGTCGACGGAGGTGCGGACGATGCCGTCCTGGAGCCGCTGATGGAATCCGACCAGCTGGACGCTGCCGCTCCGGCCCTCGACCGTGATGCCCGCCTCGCCCGCGATCATGATCTCGGGACGCAGCCCGGGGTTCGGCTCGAATCGGCCCAGCGCCCCGGAGTAGAGCTCGCGGAGTGCGGGAAAGCGGGTGCGCCGGCTGACCGAGGCGTGGTACGACACGTTGCCGCCGTCCGAGAGCGTGGCGAGGCCGAGGCGCGCGCCCCAGTCCCAGAGCCGATCGAGCGCCGGCTTGTCGCCGGACTCCGGCGTGTCCGAGCCGTCGGCCGCGACACCCAGCGTCACCCGGGTCGTTCCGAGGCCGGAGATGCCGAGAAAGCCGTCGAAGCGCTGTTCGACCTCGCCGCCGAGGCTCCAGAGGCGCTGCGAGTACGCCATCTCGGGTCCGTCGCCGATGACTTCGTCGTGGTCCACGTCCGCGAAGGTGAGCGCCGCGCGGAGCTCGGTCCGCTCGGTGACGCCGGCGTCACCCATGAGGCGGAGCGTCAGCGTGCGATCGTCACCGAGTTCCGTGTCCACCACCTGGTCGAAGGCTTCGGTGGCGAACGCGTCGATCTCGGTTCGTCCCATGTCGAGCCCCACCGAAGCCTCGAGATCGGCGAGGCCGAGGGCCGTGTCGTGGAAGCCCGTGCCCCCGGACACGGCCACGATGGTCCGGCGCTGGTACGGGTAGCGCCACAGGCGAGGGTCGTCGACGTGGGCCTCGGGCGGGACGCCTCGCTCAGACTGGAAGCCGGACCCGACGGCCGACAGCCAGGGACCGTCCTCACTCCGGTAGCGTGCCGACGCGAAGCCGTCGAGGCGCCGCACGTCCGAGTTCAGCCGGAGGCGTCCATCCGCGCTCAGGAGGCCGGGATCGAGGCTCGGGTCTCCGAGCCCGCCCGGGAGGGCCACACCATCGTGCTCCTGGAAGCCGAAGCCGGCCCTCAGCTCCCATGCGCCGTCGTCCGTCTCCATCAGCGTGCCGCCACTCGCGGCCACGGACGCGCCGCCCGTGTGGTCCATCCCGACGTGTGTCGTGAGCGGCTCGGGCCGCTCGTACCCCTCGGACCCACGCGCGATGTCGATCTCGACCGCGCCGCCGAGGACGTTCGGCCCGTGCAGGATCGTGGAGAGTCCACGGACGAGGCGGATGCGGCGCGCCGCGGTCAGCGGAATCACGGACAGGTCGGTGCGGGCGTCCCAGCCGAGCGTGAGCGGGACGCCGTCGACGATCACGGCCACCTGCCGGTCCTCCGCGCCGCGGAGCGCTGGCTGGGCCTCGCCCCGGGAGTTGGTGCGGATGGTGATCAGCGGCATCGCCCGGAGCGCCTCTTCCAGCGTCGGCGCCGGTCGTAGTGACACCGAGTCCAGATCGAAGTCCACGGTGCTCGACCCGCCCGCCGTGGTCGTCGGGCGCGCCACGTCGATCGTGATGCCCTGGAGGTCGTAACGCGCGATCGAGTCGGTCCGTACGGAATCCGCCCGGATGGAGTCGCCCGGCTCCTGGGCCTGCGCCAGGCCGGCGGCCCCGAGCGACAGGGCCAGCGCCGCGAACGCCGCACCGAGGCGGTGCATCCGCCCGGTCACGTGCATCACAGTCCTCATCGTCATCGGTCGTGGATCCGCGCAGTAAGAACCCGGTTCAGAAAAACACCGGCTCCTTGTACGCCCCGAACACGTTCTCCATGGCGTGCCGGATCTCGTAGAGCGTGCAGTCGGCCCGGGCGCAGTCGAGGATGAACGGCACGACGTTCGAGCCGTCGCGCGCGGCGCCCTCGAGGGCGCCGAGCGCGGCCTCGACCTTGGCGTCGTCTCGGCGTTCCCTAAGCCCCTTCATGCGCGCCACCTGCCGGGCCTCGACTTCCGAGTCGATCTTGAGGGTGTCGATCTCGATGGACCCCGACCCCTCCGTGAACTGGTTCACGCCGACGATCACGCGCTCGGCGGACTCGATGTCGCGCTGCTGACGCATGGCCGACTCGGCGATCTCGCGCTGGAACCAGCCGTTCTCGATGCCCGGCACCACGCCCCCCATGCCGTCGATCTCGTCGAACAGCGCCAGAGCCTCCCGCTCGAGGTCGTCCGTGAGCGCCTCCACGTAGTACGAGCCGGCGAGGGGATCGATCGTGTTCGGCACACCCGACTCGTGGGCGAGGATCTGCTGTGTCCGGAGCGCGATCCGGACCGCCTTCTCCGTCGGGAGCGAGAGCGTCTCGTCCATCGAGTTCGTGTGCAGCGACTGGGTGCCGCCGAGCGCCGCCGCCATCGCCTGGTAGGCGACGCGCACGATGTTGTTCTCGGGCTGCTGGGCGGTGAGGCTCACGCCGGCGGTCTGGGCGTGGGTCCTGAGACGCCACGACTCCGGGTTCTTCGCGCCGTACTTCTCCTTCATCCCGCGCGCCCAGATGCGACGGGCGGCCCGGAATTTCGCGATCTCCTCGAAGAAGTCGTTGTGGACGTCGAAGAAGAACGAGAGCCTGGGCGCGAACTGGTCGACGTCGAGCCCACGCGCGATCCCCCGCTCCACGTACTCGAAGCCGTTACGGAGGGTGAACGCGAGCTCCTGGCCGGCGGTCGCGCCGGCCTCACGGATGTGATATCCGGAGATGGAGATCGGGTTGTACTTCGGCGCGTTGTCGCTGCACCAGTCGAACATGTCGACGATGAGGCGAATCGCCGGCTCCGGCGGGAACACCCACGCGTGCTGCGCCTGGTACTCCTTGAGGATGTCGTTCTGGACCGTGCCGCGCAGCTTGTCGGGGGAGACGCCCTGCCGCTCGGCGGCCACGACGTAGAAGCAGAAGAGGATGATCGCCGGGCCGTTGATCGTCATCGACACCGAGACCTGGTCGAGCGGAATCCCGTCGAACAGCGTCTCCATATCCATGAGCGACGAGATGGCCACGCCGCAGACGCCTACCTCGCCCAGCGAGCGGGGGTGGTCGGAGTCGTATCCCATGAGCGTCGGAAAGTCGAACGCGACGGAGAGGCCGGTCTGGCCGTTCGCGAGGAGGTACTTGTACCGCTCGTTGGTCTCCTCGGCCGTGGCGAAGCCCGCGAACTGCCGCATGGTCCAGAGACGCGTGCGGTACATGCTCGTGTACGGCCCACGCGTGAACGGGTACTCGCCGGGGAAGCCGATCCGCTCCTCATAGTCGTCCCCTGGGACGTCGAGCGGCGTGTACAGCGGCTTCACTTCCTTCCCGGAGAGGCTCAGGAACGAGTCGCCACGGCTCGGCATGGCCTCGAACGAGGCCTCCCACTCGGCGAGGCGGCCCTTCAGCTCGGCGAGCTCGCTCTCACGACGGCGGACCAGGTCTTCGAGCTCGGTCCGGCTGAGCACGTCCTTCTCGATGGTCGACATACCCTCTCCTGACGGATCACTGTGGAACGGGGCGCGCATCCCCTTCTCATGCTACGTCCCGACTCGAAAGATGTTCGAACAGGCGCCGCGGTTCAACGAAGCAGGCCCTCGATGATCTGCTTGGCCACGGAGTACGGTGTGGCGTCGCTGGTGCGGATCCGCTCGACCCCCCGGTCGAGGAGCTCCGTCGTCTCGTCGCGGCCCCAGGCGATGCGCTTGAGCTCCCGGTTCACGACGTCCTGGACCCGACCGCGGGCCCGGGCGCGCCGGCGACCTTCGAGCTGTCCGCTCTCGACGAGCCAGGTCCGGTGCTTCTCCACCGTGTCGAGGAGCTCGTCCACGCCCTCCCCCGACTGCGCCGTCGTGGCCAGGACCGGAATCGACCAGGCGCCGTCGTCCGGCTTCGGCGACGTGCTCCGCTCCTTCTTCATGACCCGGCCGAGATCGACACCGTGGTGCGCGGGAACGTCCTTCATGGCGCTCCCCGCCTTCAGGTGCATGGCCTGGCGGATCTCCTTGACGAGCCGGTCCGCGCCCGGACGGTCCGCCTTGTTCACCACGAAGATGTCCGCGATTTCCATGAGTCCGGCCTTCATCGCCTGGATGGCGTCGCCCGACTCGGGCACGAGCACGACCACGACCGTGTCGGCCGCCGCCGTGATCTCGAGCTCCGTCTGCCCGACACCCACCGTCTCGACCAGGATCCGGTCGAACCGGTAGGCGTCCATCAGGTCGAGGACTTCCTTGGTCGTGGTGGCGAGCCCGCCGAGCGAGCCGCGCGTGGCCATCGACCGGATGAAGATCCCGGGATCGGTCGCGAGGTCGTTCATCCGGATGCGGTCACCCAGGAGCGCCCCGCCCGAGTACGGCGACGTCGGGTCCACGGCCACGACGCCGACGGTCTCCTCCCGCGCCCGGTAGCGGGTCGCCGCCGCGGCGACAAGGCTCGACTTCCCCGCCCCCGGAGGGCCCGTGAAGCCGACCCGGGCCGTCTCCGGGCCGGTCTTGAGCAGCTCGTGCAGCAGCTCCTGGAAGCCGGAACGCTCATCCTCGACCATCGAGATGGCGCGGGCGAGGGCGACCGGCTTCTTGTCGCGGAAGCGCTGGAGCAGGGTGGCGTGCGCGGGGGGGAGGTCTCCGGTGAGGGGCGGCATTTCGGTCATGGGCTCTGGAGCATGGGGCGACGTTCGGCGCAAAATCCTATCAGGGGCGGGCGGGCTCGCACACCCCGCCTGCTGAACAGGTCGCTGAAAAAGGGGAGTACCCCGCGCGCATGGGGCTTTCGCTGGTCAGGCAAGGAACGACGACGAGCCATAGCACCGCTACGGCGAGCGAGGAGTGACGCTGCATCACCAGCGAAACCCCCATGCGCCCAACAAGTGGAATGATATGATCTTACAACCTGAAGGGTTGGGGCGGCACGGCCCCGTTCCGGTCGTTGAAGCTCCTCCGCGTAGCTACGGCTATGCGGTCGTCGCTCCGCCTACGGCTCGGCGCCGTGGCGCTCCCAACGCGGGGTACTCCCCTTTTTCAGCGACCTGTTAACGCCACTCGTCGGTGCGCACGCCGCGCGCGTGCCGCAGCGGATTCTCCAGCAGGTGCGTGGGAATGAACAGGACGACCACGAACATCACGAGGGCGAGGAAGAGGCCCGCTCCGAGCAGCCACCAGCTCCTGAGCGCGATGAACAGGATCGACGTGATGACCGCGGTCGCGGAGGCGAAGATGCTCAGGAGGAGGCGACGCGCCTGGAGGTGCAGGAAGCGCTCCTGCGACTGCACGTCGCGCGGATGGACCCGTACCCTCAGCTCCTCGCGCTCGGCTCGCGTGACGAGGTCGCGGACTGACCGAAGCGCGTGCTGTGCCTCGTCGATCACCCCGCGGGCGATCTGAGCCGGCTGCTGACCCGTCGAGCGGAGCAGGTCGGCCTTGTGCTTCCGAACGACTTCGCGGATGAACGAGAGCCCGTCGAAGTTGGGGTCGTAGACGAAGGCGAGCCCCTCGATGAGCGCGGCCGTCCGGAAGAAGTACACGAGCTCCTGGGGCAGCACGAGCGGCCAGGTGTAGAACGTATCGAGGAACTCCGTGACGATGTCCTCGACGATCCGTTCCCGGCTCGTGGTCTTGGCCCGTTCCACGATCCGGAGGATCTCCGTCGCAGCTTCCCGGATCTCCCCGCGCGAGACCTCGGGGCTGATCATCCCCAAGCGGTACATCTCGTTGATGACGCCGTCGATGTCCTCGCGGCCGACGGCCAGCGCCGAGCTCAGGATCGACTCGCGCGTCCACTTCGGCACCTCGAGAACGGCGCCCCAGTCCAGCAGGACGAGCGTGCCGTCGTCCTGGACCAGCAGGTTCCCGGGGTGGGGGTCGGCGTGCATGAAGCCGTCGACCATCATCATGCGCAGGTAGACCCCCGTCAGGGTCTCCATGACGTCGCGGAACGAGAGCCGGCCCGCTTCGAAGAGCGGATGCAGGCGGTCGATCTTGGTGCCGACCACGTGCTCCATGACGAGCACGCGCCGCCGGGTCATGTGCTCGACCACGGCCGGAACGCGCACCCGACGCTCGGAGGCGAACACTCTGCGGAAGCGGGCCATGTTCGAGGCCTCGTCCCGGAAGTCCATCTCCGAGCGGACCCGTACCGAGAATTCGCGGACCACGTTGGTGAGCGCCCGGACGTGGTGGTTCGGAAAGAGGATGTTCAGCCAGAAGAGAAGCCGGAACGAGATGTCGATGTCGAGCGCCACCGCGGCCTCGACCCCGGGACGGAGCACCTTGACCACGACGTCGCGGCCGTCCAGCCGGGCTCGGTGGACCTGGCCCAGGCTCGCGGCCGCCACCGGCTCGTCGTGGAACGCCTCGAAGATCTCCGGAACCGGTGCCCCGAACTCCCGCTCGATCACGGCCCGGATCTCCGCCGCAGGGTCGGGAGGAACCTGGTCCTGAAGCCGGCCGATGGCCGACAGGTACGGTTCCGGAAGGATGTCGGCGCGGGCGCTCAGCAGCTGCGCCAGCTTGACGAAGGTGGGGCCGAGCGCCGCGAGTCGAGCCGAGAGTCGGTCGGCGCGTCGGGCGTGGTGGTCCGCGGAACGGGCGGCAGGGCGGCCGAAGAGAATCCAGCGTCGTCGGTCCCGCAAGAACGCCAGAGCGAACGGCAGTAGGAAGTAGAGGACCGAGATCGACCGGCTGATCCGTTTCACGTCACCGCCGCCTCACAGGAGGAGCCCGCTCGCGAGGCTGAGCAGGAAGAGGAAGCCGAAGAGATCGGTGAACGGCGTCACGAACATCGACGACCCGACGGCCGGATCGACACCCAGCCGGTTCATGACCGACGGAACGAACGATCCGAGGAAGCCGGCGATCACCAGGTTCCCCCACATGGCCAGCAGCACGACGATGCCCAGGACGGGATCGCCGCCGACGAAGGTGGCGAGGAGCGCCACCACGCCCCCGATGATCGCCCCGTTCACCGCGCCGACGGCCAGCTCACGCCCGACCATCGACGCGAGCTCACGCACCGGCTCCACGCCTCCGTCGAGGGAGATCGTCCGCACGGTGACGGCCAGCGCCTGCGTGCCGGCATTCCCGCCGAGGCCGGCGACGATCGGCATGATCGCGGCCAGGATCACGACGTTCTCGATGGTCTCCGAGAACCGGTAGACGACGAACGACGCCGTCGCGGCCGTCAGCAGATTCACGAACAGCCACGGAATCCGGGCCCTCACCGACTCGAGCCAGGTGTAGCGGAGGGCGCTCTGGTCGCCCCCGAGACCCGCCATGAGGAAGATGTCCTCGGTCTGCTCGGCCTCGATGACGTCGATCACGTCGTCGAAGGTGATGCGCCCGAGGAGCACGCCTCCCGAGTCCACCACGGCGATGGACGCGAGGTTGTAGCGGCCGATGAGGCGGCCGACGTCCTCCTGGTCCATCGTGGGGAGCACGGTCGCGACCGGAGCCTCCACCAGACCGTCGATCCGCTGGTCCGGATCGGCGATCACCAGGTCGTCGAGCCGAACCGTGCCGAGCAACCTACGCGCCCCGTCCACCACGAAGACCGTATAGAAGTCCTCGACCTCGCGTCCCTGGCGTCGAACCTGCGCGAGCGCCTCCCCGGCCGTGAGCTCGGCCTGAACCGCGACGAGCTCGGTCGTCATGAGCCCGCCGGCGCTCTCCTCCTCGTGTTCGAGAAGGCCCCGGAAGCTCACGTCGTCGGGGAGACCGTCGAGAACCCGCTGCTGCTCTTCGGGCTCCAGCTCGCCGATCAGGTCGGCCGCGTCGTCGTCGGCCAGCTCCAGAAGGAGCTCGGCCCGCTTCTCCGGGAGGAGGGCCGCGAGGAGCTCGGCCCGGTCGTCACCGGCGTCCATCTCCGCCAGCGTCTCGGACGCGAGCTCGGCGGGAAGCAGGGAGACGAAGCCGATGCGCTCGGCTTCGTCCATCCCTTCCACGAGGTCCGCGATATCCGACGGATGGAGCGGCGTGGCGAGCTCGCGGGCGCGATCGAACTCACCCGCACGGATCAGCTCCTCGAGCCGCTCTCTCAGCGCGTCGAGGTCGAGCTCCGGCTCGGAGGACGTCACGCCTCGCCGTTCCCTGTCAGCTCGGCGACGATACGCTCCTGCAGGACGAACATCGGACTGCCGTACCGGTCCTCTCCGACGGGATGGTCGTGCCCGAGCACGTGGAGCGTCCCGTGCACGGCCAGCCGCACCAGCTCCTGGTCGAGCGGGATCCCGTGCTCCGCGGCCTGGCGACGAGCCTGATCGACCCCCAGATAGACGTCTCCGACGCACTCCGCGTCCGCACCGAGCGTGAACGCGATCACGTCGGTGGGCCGGTCGTGACCGAGGAAGCGATGGTTGAGCTCCCGGATGTCGTCGTCCCCGAGAAGCGCCACGGAGATCTCGAGAACCTCGCCGCCCTCGCGGGAGACCGTGCGGCGCACCGCCTCCTCGAGCGCATCGGCATCGACGGATGCGTAGTCGCCGACTTCGACGAGAACGGTCATCCCCGTGCCCGCGGCTGTACGGTCCGATCCGAACCGACCTCGACCGTGGCCTCATCGGGCTCGTCGGCGTCGAGATCCTCCGGCGGCGCCGAAACCTCGTCACCTCCTCCGGGAGCCGCGTCGGTCAGGTGCTTCGTGGCCGGATACTCGATGCGCCGGTGGGAGACGCCGCCCAGGATCTTGGCGAACTGCTCCTTCGCGCGCGCGATCTCGGCCATGGTGAGCGGAGCGTCGTCGAGCTGCCCGTCCGCGATCTTGGCTGCGACGATGGACTCGATGAGGTTCTGCATCCGCTCGGTCGTCGGCTCGCGCATGGCACGCGCAGCGGACTCGCAGGAATCCGCGAGCATGACGATCGCGGTCTCCCGGGTGCGGGGCCTCGGTCCCGGATAAGAGAACCGCGTGAGGTCGAGCTCGCCGTCGGCTTCCTCGAGCGCCTTCTCGTAGAAGAAGCCGATCTTCTGGGTCCCGTGATGCTCCAGGATGAAGTCGATCACGACCTCCGGCACGTTCGCCTCGCGAGCGAGCCTCACACCCTCCGTCACGTGCTCGCGCACGATCGTCGCGGACGTCTCCGGCTTGAGCTTGTCGTGCGGATTACGGGCGTCCGGTTGGTTCTCGACGAAGTAATGGGGCTTCAACATCTTGCCGACGTCGTGGTACAGGACCCCGACCCTGCAGAGCAGCCCGTTCGCCCCGATCTCCGAAGCCGCCGCCTCGGCGAGGTTCGCCACGTTGATGGTGTGGGCGTACGTCCCCGGGGCCTCCATGGACAGTCGTCTCAGGAGCGGGCGGGTCGGATCGGCCCATTCGAGGAGCGTCTGGTCGGTGGTGATCCCCGTGAAGAGCTCGAACACCCAGAGGAAGCCCATGGCCAGGAGCGCCGACACGGTCGCGTTCCCGGCGAAGACGGCGCTGCCTCTCAGGGCGTCGGTGACGTCGCCGCCCACCGCGAACGCGTGCGCCAGGAGCACGACACCGGCGGCGAGCGCGATGATGGAGATCGAGACCCAGGTCTCCGACCGGCGGCGGACGGCGCGCACGCTCATGGCCGCGGCCGACCCTCCGGCGACGAGCGCCAGCACGGTCCCGTAATCCGCGAACGGGGGGAGCGTGCCCGTGACCGCCGCGAGCACCAGGACGAGGAACAGCGACATGCGGGTGTCCCACAGCACCGCAACCGGGAGCGCGACGAAGGCGATGGGAAGCCACTCCACCGCCAGCCCGCCGCGGTCGATGACGATGCCCGCGCCGAAGTAAGCGGCGACCAACACCGCGATGAGCAGGACCCAGCGGAAGTTCGCGTAAACCTCAGGCCGGTTGAACATCAGGAGCAGCCCGAAGATCGACAGCAGGACCGTGTTGAGGAGCCACGACCCGATGACGGCGCTCAGTGCGGCGCCCTCCCGCTCCAGGAGCCCGCTCGCGCGAAGCTCCTCCTCGTAGGCTTCCAGGCGTTCGAGCGTTTCGGGCCCGATCGGGTCCGCCTGCCGGACGATGGCCTGGCCCTGCAGCACCTGCGCCTTCGTCGTCGGCACGCTCGCCGCGGCCTGGGCCCGGTCGCTCTCCGTGGCGGAGACGTTCACGTCGAGCGTGAAGTCGACGTGGTGGATGAGGATCAGCCGGAAGAGGTCTCGCGCGTCCGGTGGAAAGTCGTCCGGCAGGAAGGCCACGGACCGGGAGAAGAAGTCCCGCGAGGTCAGGATCGACGCGGCTTCGGCCGTCTCCTCGTCATCGCCACGCCGCAACGTGACGGATCCGGCCGTGAGGTCGATCATGCGCGCGGCATCGGCCACACCCTGCGGCAGGATCTCGCGGGCCGCCCGGATCGCCGCGGTGCGGAACGCGCCGCGTGAGACGGGCTCGAGGAGATACCTCAGCTGGGAGGGTGTCGGCGTGATCTGGCTCTCGCGGAGCACGTCGCGCACTGCGGCCGTGTCCGCGGCGGAGGCCGTGCTGTCCAGGGCATCGAAGAAGCGAGCCAGATCAGCGGCGACGGAATCCGCGACCTCGGGCCGGAAGTCGAAGGTGGGGGGCACGGCCTCCATGGCGGAACGCCGATCCCGCTCCAGCTCGGTCGCGTTCTTGGGCACCTCGAAGGGGATCTCGGCGATCACGTCCTCGGTGGCCACCATGTCCTGGGTGTACCGCTGCACCTCCATCGGGCTCTCGGGCGGGAACGCGAGGGCCACGAACGCCGCCAGCCCCGCCAGGAGCAGGAGGCGCGATCCGTGGTGGCGGGCACGCGCACCCGTCGTGGCTCCGGGGTCGCCCGACAGCTTGTGCAGCACGGACTCCCGTTCGGGATCCTGCCCGCGCGCGTTCACCCGCCGCCCCCCTCCGCGGCCCCGCGCCCGTACGCCTCGATGATGTCCTTCACCAGCCGGTGTCGGATGACGTCCTTGGCGTCGAGGTAGATCAGGGAGATGCCCTCGATGTCGCCCAGGATGTCCTCGACCTCCAGGAGGCCGGAATCGTCACGGCTCGGCAGGTCGATCTGGGTCTTGTCGCCCGTGATCACGACCCGCGAGTTCAGGCCCAGTCGGGTCAGGAACATCTTCATCTGCGCACGGGTCGCGTTCTGGGCCTCGTCGAGGATGACGAAGGCGTCGGACAGCGTCCGGCCCCGCATGTACGCCAGCGGAGCGATCTCGATGGTCGAGTCCTCGAGCGCGCGTCGAACGCGCTCGTGGGGCATCATGTCCTCGAGCGCGTCGTAGAGCGGACGGAGGTAGGGGTCGACCTTCTCCTGGAGGTCACCGGGCAGGAAACCGAGGTTTTCTCCGGCTTCGACCGCCGGGCGGGCCAGGATGATCCTGCGCACGCGCTTCTTGTAGAGGGCGTCGACGGCGCACGCCACGGCGAGATACGTCTTCCCGGTGCCGGCCGGACCGATGCCGATCACGATGTCGTGCTCGACGATGGACCGGAGATAGGTACGCTGTCCGTCCGATTTCGGTACGATCACGCGCCGCGAGCCCGGGAGCGCGATGCGTAGGTCGTCGTCGGGCCGGACCACACCGTCGGCCCCGAGGGCATCGATGCCGTCGGCGAAGCGCGCGATGTCCGACACGTCGAAGGGCGCGCGCAGCCGGGCGAGCTCGATCATGTGTTGGAGCACCGGCACCGAGCGCTCCACGCCACCCAGCCCTCCCGAGAGGATGACGTGGTCCCCGCGCAGAATGGTCCGTACGCCGAACAGCCGCGAGATCTCCTGCAGATTGCGGTCGTTAACTCCGGCCAGCATGAGCGGATCGACGCCCTCGGCGTCGAGCCGGTGCTCGATCACGGTCTCAGTGTTGCTCACCCCATCTCCCGGGGTCGTCAGACCCCTTTCTTGCGCCCGTCCGGCGCAATGATCAATCCGAGCTCTTCCAACTCTCGCGCTCCCACCGGCGTCGGCGCTCCCTCGAAGAGCGCGCGAGCGGCCGTCGTCTTCGGAAACGCGATGACGTCGCGAAGGCTCTCGGACCGACTGAACCGCTGAACGATACGGTCCACACCCAGGGCAATGCCACCATGGGGCGGCGCTCCCGTCGACAGCGCGTCGAGGAGGAATCCGAACTTCACGTCGATCTCCGCGTCCGACAGCCCGAGCACCTTGAGCACCCGGCGCTGCAAGTCGGGCTCGTGGATTCTGATGCTCCCCGACCCGAACTCGGTTCCGTTGTACACCAGATCGTACGCCGTGCCCCGCACCGAGACCGGATCGGTCTCCAGGAGATCGAGGTCGTCCGGGTGAGGCATGACGAACGGATGGTGAGAGGCATAGACCTCTCCGTCCAACTCCTCGAAGACCGGGAACTCCGTCACCCAGAGCCAGGCGTCCTCCCGGTCGGGTCGGAGCTCGAGCGCGCGAGCGACCGCCGAACGCGTGGCCGAGAGCGCGGGCGAGGTCACCGTGTCCGGACCGGCGGCCGCGAACGCCAGGTCGCCCACCGAGAGGCCCATGCGCTCCGCGTGCTCGTCCGCCATGAACCGTCCGAGCGGCCCCGAGAAGCCCTCCTCGCTCCGCTTGACCCAGAGCAGGCCCGGCGCGCCGGCGGCCTTCGCGGCCGCTTCCACCGCGTCGATCTGCTTGCGGGACAGCCCCGCCCCGCCCGGCACGTGCAGCCCCCGCACGCGTCCTCCCTTCTCCACCGCCCCGCGGATGACCCCGAAGTCCATGTCCGACGTGGCTTCCGTCCAATCCGACAGCTCGAGTCCGAACCGAAGGTCCGGCCGGTCCGACCCGTACCGCTCCATGGCCTCGGCCCACGTGAGCCGCGGGAACGGAGACGGCGCGCCCACGCCGCCGACCCCCGCCAACGCGATCGCCAGACCCTCGATCCAGCGGAGGATGTCCTCCGGCTCCACGAAGGACGCCTCGACGTCGATCTGGGTGAACTCCGGCTGGCGGTCGGCGCGCAGATCCTCGTCGCGGAAGCAGCGCGCGATCTGGAAGTACCGGTCGAAGCCGGACACCATGAGGAGCTGCTTGTAGATCTGCGGGCTCTGCGGCAGGGCGTAGAACTCGCCCTTGTGCACACGGCTCGGCACGAGGTAGTCCCGGGCGCCCTCGGGCGTCGCCTTCGTGAGGATCGGCGTCTCGATCTCCAGGAAGCCCAGTCCGCTCAGGTAGTTGCGGGTCTCGAGCACGAGGCGGTGGCGAAGCAGCAGGTTCTCCTGGAGCTCCGGGCGCCGCAGGTCGAGCGCCCGATGCTGGAGCCGCAGATCTTCCGCGGGGAGCTCGTCCTCCGGGCCCCGGTAGACGGGGATGGCCGGGGTGCGCGCCTTGCCCAGGACGCGGAGTCGCGCCGCGCGGACCTCGATGTCACCGGTCGCGATCTCGGTGTTGCGCGCGCCCTCGGGACGGAGCGCCACCTCACCCTCGACGTGCACGACGTCCTCCCGTCCGAGCTTGCCGGCGAGCGCGAGGGCGTCGGCCTCCGTCCAATCGGGACCCAGGGAGACCTGCACGATCCCGCTGCGGTCACGTAGATCGACGAAGAGCAGGCCGCCCAGATCCCGGCGACGGTGCACCCAGCCGGAGAGACGCACCGTCTCTCCAGCGCGCGAAGCTTCCAGAGAGCCGACCATGCCCGTACGGAGGGCGGTTCGCTCGATCTCAGACTGAGAAGACATTCAATCCGCCTGTGAGAGGGCGCCGGACGGAGATCCGACGCGCTTGGCGAGTAACGTGACCACGAGATATCCGAACAGGACGCCACCGACGTCGGCGTACCAGTCCCCCAGCGACGGCACGCGGTTCGGGACCAGCGCCTGGTGCCATTCGTCCATCGCCCCGTAGAGCATGCCCACACCGATGACGAGCCAGTGCGGAACGGTGCCGCCGCTCCACTGTCGTCCGAGACCGAGGGCACCGCCCAGAACGGCGAACAGGACGAAGTGGACGACCTTGTCGCTCACGTCGAGCCAGGCCGGGCCGCTGGGATTCGGCCACGAGCTCAATAAAAAGAGGACCGCCGCCCAAACGAGGGCGGGTCCCCACATCCGAAGTTGATTGGCCAAACGGGGGTTCCCAAGGGACTCGGCGTACCGGCCGCGCCCGGTCACCTACAGAGGTTCTGCTCGGACGGCTAAGTTAAACGGCCGCACGAGGCCATTCAAGAAACGCCCCATGACTGCCATAGAACGGATCGACCTGTTGTCGCTCACCCCGGACCAGCTCCGGGACGAGCTCTCCGCGTACTTTTCCGAGCGGGGCCAGCCCGCCTACCGGGTCGGTCAGGTGGAGCGCTGGATCTGGGAAGGGCTCGCCGGCGACCTCGCGGAGATGACCGACCTTCCCGCCGCCGAGCGCGACGCGATGGCGGAGCGCTACACGCTGGCCGAGCCCGAGACGGCCAAGGTGGCCGTGAGCGCGGACGGTACGGTCAAGCACCTGTGGCGCCTCTCCGACGGCGAGCTCGTGGAGTCCGTGCTGATCCCGACCGAGACGCGCCTCACGCTGTGCATCTCTTCGCAGGCGGGGTGCGCCATGGGATGCACGTTCTGCGCGACCGGGTGGGGCGGCTTCGCCCGGCAGCTCACGCCGGGAGAGATCGTCTCCCAGTACCGGGTGTCGCGCCGCTGGGCCGAGGAGGACGGCCGCGGACCCATCACGAACATCGTGTTCATGGGCATGGGCGAGCCCCTCTCGAACCGGAAGGCGCTCCATCCTGCCCTGACGATCCTGAACCACGGCTACGGCGTCGGCGCCCGCCGGATCACGGTCTCGACCGTCGGCGTGGTGCCAGGGATCCTCGAGCTGGCCGATCGGCCCGAGCAGTTCGGGCTGGCCGTCTCGCTGCACGCCCCCGAGAGCGAGCTGCGCCGGGAGCTGATCCCCCTGGAGAAGCGACACCCCCTGCCGGAGCTCATGGAAGCGCTCAGGGCGTTCGACGCGCGTGGCGGCAGGCGCATCACCTTCGAGTACACGATGATCGACGGCGTCAACGACGACCTCGAGCTCGCGCCCAAGCTCGCGGACCTCGCGGGAGAGGCGGGCGGGGCGTTCGTGAATCTGATCCCCTTCAACCCCATCCCCTACCAGGACTGGAAGCCCTCGCCCATGGCGCGAATCCGCCAGTTCGCGGACATACTGGACGCTCGCGGCGTGTCGGCGGCCGTACGGGAGACCCGGGGCCGTGACATCGACGCCGCCTGCGGACAGCTCCGCGGGCACGTCCTCACGCAGATCGAGGGGGCGAAGGGGACGGCGGTGAAGGGCGCGGCCGCGGACGGTTAGTCGATCGGCCGCCCGATCCGGTTCCAGCGAACTTCCCGCAGCGCCGGGAACGGCCGGTACGAGTCGCGGTTGTACGAGTAGTAGGTGAACACCGCCCGGCCCTCCAGACGCCACCGCTCGAGCAGCCCCCAGTAGCGCGAATCGAGGCTCCGCTCGCGATTGTCGCCCAGCATGAAGTAACGGTCCTCGGGAATGACGATAGGACCCCAATTGTCACGCGTCGGCGCATACGTCGCGGCGTCGGTGCCCGCCGGCAGGTGATCCCTCTGCCAGGACATCCAGGGGTGCCGCTCGTCCTCGACCGGGTCGTGCCGAACGTACGGCTCGTCGATCTGCTCGCCGTTCACGAAAAGTAGCCGGTCGCGCATCTCGAGCGTGTCGCCAGGGAGTCCGATCAGCCTCTTGATGAGCATCAGCGTTTCCTCGTGGGGCGGATCGAACACGAGGATGTCTCCCCGGCGCGGCTCCGAGTACCCCGGGATCCGGAGGCCGATGACCGGGACTCGCGATCCCATCGCGGCGCGGTTCACGAGGAGCATGTCTCCCACCAGGAGCGTGTCCTCCATGGACCCCGACGTGATGACGAAGGTCTGCACGATGAACGTGCGCAGGACGAAGAAGAGGAGAAGCGCGACCCCGAGCGATTTCAGCCACTCGACCGCCGAGCCGCGTCCGGGCGGTTCGTCCTTGGCGCCGCGACGCCGCGACTTCCGGGTATCCCCCTTGTCGGGACGGCCTCGGCCCTTGCTGGTCGCGGATTTCGCCATCGTCTCGGATCTGCTCTGCGCTGGGATGCTTGAAAGGAGCGCGCCTGTGGTCCGCGCGCGGGGTCAGGGCTGCTCGGGAAGCGGACCGGCGGCGTCCGGCGGGCGCCAGTCGCGTCCGAGGATGACCGAGAGGTCCACGTAGCGATCCGGATCCGGATCGCTCCGGACGATATCGATTCCGAGCACCGCCGCAACGCCCTCGGCGAAGTCCGAGCGGCGCGCGCGCTCCACGACTTCCGATGTCTCGTGATCGAACGAGGGGGCGTTACCGAAGTACACGACGTCGTAGCCCGCCGCCCGCGCCAACTCGGTGGCCTGACGGGCCGCGCCCGGGACGCCTCCGCCATTGAGGATCTCGACCCTCACGCGCTCGCCGGGCGCGGGGAGGGTCCGGGGCTCTCCGGCCGGATCCGTGGACGCCGTGTTGATGGCGAAGTACGCCATGCCGACCACGCCGACCGCGGTCGCGACCGCCCATGCGAGCCCGGCCCGGGTTCCTCGCCCACGGCCTGTGAGGCGCCGTCCGCGTCGGCGGCTCATGCTACGCCGGCCGTCCGCTCGTCGAGCACGACGTTCCAGAACGCCACGGTCGGCTCCAGCAGCCGCACCCCGCAGTCGACGAGGTGACGAATGCGCGAGCCCAGGATCTCGCGTGTCACCTCGGCGATCTCATCGGGCATGCGCGCTCGAAGCTCCGCGCGCCACCCGGTCAGGAACGGTCGGCCTGGCTCCAGAAAGTCGGCCGCGTAGAGCCCCCGTCCCATGCGGTCGAGGTCCGGGTGGCCGACCGTGTGGTAGGCGACCGCCCGCAGCAGCGACTCGTCGCGAACACCCTCGGAGCGGAGGCGCTCTGCCGCGGCCGGGCCGTGCAGGACCGGCCCCGGCAGCGACTCGTAGCGTTCGGGGAGCTCCGCCCGCAGCTCGGCGGGGTCGACTTCCCGCAGGGCGTCGTGCAGATAGGCGGCGGCCCGCCAGCGGGCGCGGTCCCGGTCGTCCAGCCGCAACGCTCGGCCCCACGACTCCATGAGCTCGGCGACGCGCTCGATGTGGGCGAGGCGCTCGGAGCCTACGCGCGCCCACTCAGGGAGCACGCCCTCCGCCGCCGCCGCCACCCGCTCGTGTAGGACCATGCCTGTTTTGCCGCTCCCCGTGATCGATGCGCTCCCGACCCGCTAAGATGGGTCCGGGGTCGGGGCGATGGGTAGTCCCGCCCGCCGCGCGGCTCGCGAGGCGCCCCGGCACCCTACCTCCGGCGCGGGTTACCAGGCGGTCATGTCGATTCGATGGGACGCCCTTCTGGTGAGAGAGACGGCACGGGAGCTCGAGCGCGAGCTTTCGGGTGCCGAGCTGCGCGCCTTCAGGCTGGACGGCGCCGAGCGGGACCTCTTCCTGCTCTTCCGCGACCGGACGCTGATCTGGCGCCTGCATCCGAGTCGTGGGCATCTCGTCGTTCGCGACCCGACGCCCCCGGGCCCCAACGACCTCAAGCATGCCGCCCGCGTCCGCCGGGTGGTCTCACCGCCCGACGAGCGGCTGATCCGCATCGAGCTCCTGCCCAAGCGGAGCGGCCCGCCCAGGGACCTGATCGTGGAGCTGCTCGGCAACCAGTGGAACGCCATCGTCGTCGAGGCCGCCTCCCGAACGGTGCGGCACGTTCTCTGGTCGCGGGATACCGGACGGGGACACCGGGTGGGCGCGACCTGGGAGCCACCCGACGCCCAGCCCCGTGCCGGCGTCGACGGGGAGCTCGGGCGCGACGCATGGCTCGCGCTCCTGGAGACCCACGCGCCGGCGGCCAGGGCCCGGGCGCTCGTGCGGAGCGTAGCCTGGACGTCACCCTTGAACGCGCCCGCGCTGCTGGGCCGGGACCTGGAGGACCTCCCGGAACGCGAATGCCTCGTACGGGGGCACGAGCGATGGCTCGCCTGGGTGCGGGACGACACGTCCGACGGGCCCGTCCTGCTCCACACCGATGGCGGGCAGCCGTATCCGGTTCCGGTGCCCGGGATCACGAGCCACCGCGTCGCCACGCTGCTGGACGGCTTCGAGGCCGCCGCCACGGACAGGGATCGCGGTGGGGCCGAGGCGCCCTCCCTGGTCGATCCGGAGCTCGTGCGCCGCCTAGAGCACGCGTCCGAGCGCGCGAGCCGACGGGTCGCGCAGTTGACGCGCGAGCTCGACGGCCTGGGCGACGAGGGCGCTCTCCGGGCGACCGGCGATCTGATCCTGGCACGCTACGGCGACGTCGCCCGCGGCAAGGAGGAGGCCGTCCTCGTCGACTTCGAGGGAGCCGAGGTTCGTGTGGAGCTCGACCCGGAGCTGGAGCCACACGAGAACGCAGCACGCTACTACGATCGCGCGACGCGAGTCGAGCGGGCTCACGAGCGGCTTCCGGCGCTCATCGAGAAGGCGGCACGGGAGGCGGACGCGCTCGACGACCTCCTCGGGCGTGCCCGGACCGGGGAGGCGACACCCGAAGAGTTGGTGGCGGCCGTACCGTCCTCACCGGGGCCGCCCTCGGGCGGCGGCGAAGAACAGTCCACCCTGCCCTACCGGACCTTCACGAGCTCGGGTGGGCTCGAGATCCGGGTCGGGCGCGGGGCGCGCCACAACGACGACCTCACCTTCCGCCACTCGTCTCCCGGCGACGTGTGGCTCCACGCGCGCCACACGGCGGGGGCGCACGTCATCCTGCGTTGGAACGGGCCGGGGAATCCCCCGTCACGCGACCTGGCGGAGGCGGCCACGCTCGCGGCGCTCCACTCGAAGGCCCGGACGTCGGGAAGCGTGCCCGTGGACTGGACCTTCCGGAAGTACGTGCGCAAGCCACGCGGCGCGGCGCGGGGCGCGGTCGTACCCGACCGCGTGAGCACACTCTTCGTGCGTCCGGATCCCGCGGTCGAGCGGGCCCTCGCGCCCGATTGAACACCGCCCGGGACGGGACGCCGTGAACCTCTGAGGGAGTGGACCAATGGAATGGATGGAGATGTTCTTTCAGGGGTGGGAGGGGATCGTACGCACCGTCGTGGTCGGCTTCCTGGCGTACCTGGGCCTCGTGTCGTTCCTCCTCATCTCGGGGAAGCGGACGTTGGCCAAGCTCAATGCCTTCGATCTGGTGGTCACGGTGGCCCTCGGGTCCATCCTCGCCTCGATCCTGATCCAGCGGAGCTTGCCGCTCGCCGAGGGAATGACCGCGCTGGCCCTTCTCATCGGGCTTCAGTACCTGGTCACGGCCACCTCGGTCCGGTGGGAGAGCTTCGCGCGAGGTGTGCGTGCGTCCCCGGCGCTTCTGGTCCGCAAGGGGGAGTACTGCCGGGATACGATGCGCCGGGAGAGGGTCACCGAGGGGGAGGTTCTGAGCGCCGTCCGGGCAAGCGGCGTGTCCGGCGTCGAGAACGCCGCCGCGGTGTTCCTGGAGAGTGATGGGACGATGAGTGTCATCCAGGACGGATGACGGGTTCTAGCGATCCATCCCCGAACGCAGCGACGCCAGGAACGTACGAGCGCCCTCGATCCCGCCCTCGTCGAGCGCCTGGATCAGGGCGCTCCCCACGACCACCCCGTCCGCCACACCGGCCACGGCCGCTGCCTGCTCGGGCGTCGAGATACCGAACCCGACGGCCACGGGAAGGCTCAGCGCACCCTTGAGTCGGGCCACCTCCTCGCCGAGCGCCTCACGCAGATCCGACTTCGCCCCGGTCACGCCGGTGCGTGAGATGTAGTAGACGAAGCCCGAGCCTCCCTCGACGGCATCGGCCAAACGCGCGGGATCCGTCGTGGGCGCCACCAGGCGGATCAGGTCGAGCGGGCTCTCGACGAGCTTCCGCTCGACCTCCGAATCCGAACCGGCCGGCAGGTCGGTCACGAGCACGCCGTTGGCTCCGGCGGCCACGGCATCCTTCACGAACGCGTCGACCCCGTAGCGGAGGATCGGGTTCAGGTACGTGAAGAGCACGACCGGCGTATCGTGGCGAGCGCGGAACGCGGCCAGGTCGGCCAGCACACGCTTGACCGTGGTCCCGTTCTTCAGGGACTCGAACGAGGCGCGCTGGATGGTCGGACCATCGGCGAGCGGGTCGGAGAACGGGATGCCGACCTCGAGCACGTCGGCCCCGGCGTCCACGAGCGCCTCGAGCACGGGAATCGTCGAATCGAGCTCGGGATAGCCGGCGGTGACGTAGGGAACGAGCGTGCACCGCTCTTCGGAGCGGCGCGCCGCGAATGTGGAGGATATCACGCGAGGAGGTAGTCGCTGACCCGGATGCCGTACTTCTGGGGGTCGGTGGTCTTGATGATCTGACGCACGGGAGCACCCGTGACGGGATCGTCGTCGGAGAGGTCGAGCGTGACGGGCTCGGAGAGTGGGAGGCCGACCGGGTCGGAGATGACTCGGACCTTGGGCCGGTGGAGGAGCTCCAGGTCGGGATTCACCTGCGACACGACAGCTAGCTCGTGGGTGTCCAGGATGACGAGCGTCCCCACGGGGTACACGCCGGTCGCGGTGATGAGGACCTTGACCAGCAGGGTGTCGAAGCCGCGCTTCGGGTTGTCGCGCATCTCCTGGAGCACGGCGTCCGGGGGCCACGGCTCGTACTGGTAGCTCCGCACGGACGTGCCCGCGTCGAACGCGTCGGCCACCGAGACGATCCTCGAGAAGATCGTGGGCTCGCGGGGCCGACGGCTCTCGGGGTAGCCGCTGAGATCGGTCTTCATGTGATGCTCGTACGCCATGAGCATCTGACGGTAGGGAACGTCCGCGAAGCCCTGCATCTGGAAGAGGATCAGGAGCCCTTCCGTGGGGTGCTCCATGAGCTCCCGCCACTCCTCCTCCGTCAGGCCGGTCGGCTTGTTGATGATGTCGACGTCGATACGCTGCTTGCCGACGTCGTGGAAGAGGGCGCCGAGACCGAGCTCATAGAGCTGGAGTCGGTCCAACCCGATCCGCTGACCGATGATGACGCTGAAGATGCAGACGTTCACGGAGTGCGTGAACGTGTACTCGTCGAAGTCCCGGAGCGTCGTCATGGTGACCATGGACGACTCGTTGGAGAGGACCTGGTCGACAATCCCCTGCACCGCGCGCTTGACCTTGCGCACGTTCACGGCCTTGCCGAGCCGCATGTCTCCGAGCGCGTCCTTCGCGACCTTGACCGACTGGGCGTAGGTCCGCTTGGCGGCCGTGAGCGACTCGGCGTCGTCCTTTGGCTCCTCGACCTCCGAGAGCGGCCGGAGCTCGATATGCTCGACCGGCGTCGTGGCGAAGCGATCGCGGAACGTCTCGAACGGTTGGTCGCCCCCCGGTCCCCGGAGGAGCATCGAGATGAACGGCGCCCACTCCGACCGCTCGATCCCGGGCAGGATCTCCACCGCGCCGATCCCGTGATCGTGGAGCGCCCTCGCGAACGAGCCGAACGTGGAGAAGTTCGACAGGTCGAGGCGGAGCCGTGTCTCGTTCAGGAAGAAGAAGTCGCCGACCACGCGGACCTCGGCGCCTCCCTCGGCCTCGACGATCCGTTCCACGAGACCGTGGAGATCGGAGATCGCATGCTGGACGGTCTCGTTCTCCACGGGATAGAGGCGCAGAGCGTTGAGGGCTCCGTATAGCAGGGCGAGGAGCCTCCGTCCCTCTTCCTGGAGATTCAGCCCGCTTTCGTGAGCCATCACTCTTCCCTCCGGAAGGCCCGGTTGGCGTTGCTCCGAACCACCGGATCGTCGTCGTCGAGCGCCTTGCGGAGGGCCTCCTTCGCGGCGGGCGTGCTCATGCGGCCGAGGCCGAGCGCCGCGGCGGCACGCACCTCGGTCGGCTCGCGCTTTCCGAACAAGCTCTTCCCGTTCAGGAGGCCGTCGAGGCGCCGGACGCCGTCCTCTCCGGCAACGGCTCCGTAGGCCTCGAAGACCGCGACCTTCTCACCGATGTCCGCGCTGCGGATACCCTTTCCCCCCACGATGTCCGCCAGGACCCTCGCCGCTGGGCGGTACTTCAGCGTGCCGAGGGCCCGAGCGGCGGCGACACGCACATCACGATCCGGGTCGTCGAGGGTGTGCTCGAGTGCTCCGGCGACCGTCGAAGCCTTCAGGCTGATGGCCGCCTCGACCGCCGCCAGCCGCACCTCGGCCGTGGGGTGGGCCAGGAGGCCAGCAAGCGCCGGTGCGGCTTCGGTGATCTGCATGTCGCCGACGAGCCGCGCCGTACCCGCCGCGACCACCGGATCCTCCTCCTCGAGCAGCGTCAGGACAGCGGCCCGGTTCTTCCTGGCGATGCCCTGGACGGCGGCACGCAACACCGAGCGAAGCTCCTTGTGCTCGACCGTCTCCGAAGCGTGCAGCAGAGCCGGGAGCGCGGCCCCCCTCAGATAGGTGAGGAAGCCGGCGAGTTGGGTGGGCGTCGCCCTGATGGTGCCGTCGTAGAGCGCCTTGATGAGCTCGTCGAGCGTGTCGCGGGCGCTCACGGCATCGAGCATGGCGCCCACCTGCGCATGTCCTCGCTCGTCGAGCACCCCGTCCTGGCGCTCGAGGGTCCGTAGCTCCTCGAGAACCCGGGTCGCGGGCACGATGGCTCCACGACTCAGGAAGTTCGGGAGGAGCGTGCTCAGGATCTGCAGGATCTCGATCTGCCGACTCCGGTCATGGCGCTCTTCCAGACGATCGAAGAGCGCCGACAGGACGTCGCTGCGGGTGTCGCGGGCGAGCTCCTTCTTCACCTCGGCCCGGAGCTTCTCCATCTCGCGCGGGTCGAGCGCGTAGAGCGTCGGGTTGAAGTCGTCCTGCTTGACGGTCTGCGGTGGGGGGGGCTCGTCGCCCGCCTCGCCGGACTCCGCCTCGTCCGCTTCATCCGTCTCGTCCTCGGCTTCGAGGACCGCCTGCAGCTCCGCGGTGGAGTTGCCGGCGCCGGGCTCGGGAAGGGCGACGCCCTCCGCCATGAGATCGACGTACTGGTACTCGAAGAAGCGGAGGTCCGCCTCCCAGAGAACGGTCAGCAGGTCGTCGCCTTCGGGAACGAGCTTGCGGGCACGCTGGAGCACGCCCAGGAATCGCTCGAGCTCATCGCCTTCGACCCCGGAGAGAAAGGTGATCTCCCGGACCCCGTCCTTGAAGAAGAGGAAGGCGAGGGAGTCCGCGCGTGACTCCGAGCGGTAGACCTCCCGGCCGTCCAGGTAGAAGTGGTCCTCGTCTACAGTGACCACGATCCGATCCAACTCGGTCCACAGCTGCTGGAACTCCGTGCGGAGCCCTTCCAGGAAGCGACGACGAACCGGGTTGTTGTCGTCGTAGAGCTGATAGGCCCGGAACGCCTTCGCGAGCGTGACGAAGAGCTGGCGGACCTCGTCGACGGGAAGGGCGTCGTCCCAGAGGATGTCACCCCCCTCCATGGAGTCGCCGGACGACCGCTCGAACTCGTTCACGGGGCCGCGCTACAGGAGGGAGCCGCGGCCTTCGACCCGGGCCACGTGGGCGACGTCCTTGTCGCCCCGACCCGAGAGGGAAACGAGGATCGGACCCTCGTAGGAGCTTCCGTCACGCAATACGTGGGCGATCGCGTGGGCCGACTCGAGTGCGGGAATGATACCCTCGAGCTCGGAGAGCCGATGGAAAGCTGACAATGCCTGATCGTCGGTGACACTCGTGTAGGTCGCCCGTCCGGAATCCCTGAGAAACGAATGCTCGGGTCCCACGCCTGGATAGTCCAGTCCCGCCGACACGGAGTGTGCCGGCGCCACCTGGCCGTCCGCGTCCTGGAGAAGATAGCTGAGTGAGCCGTGGAGAACACCCGGTACGCCCGCTGCGAGCGACGCGGAGTGCCGGCCGGTCTCGATGCCCTCTCCCGCCGCCTCGATTCCGACCAGCTCGACGCCGTCGTCGGGCACGAACGCATGGAAGATGCCCATCGCGTTGGACCCGCCGCCGACGCACGCCACGACCGCCTCGGGAAGCCGGCCGCACCGCTCCAGCATCTGGGCGCGAGCCTCCTGTCCGATGACGGCCTGGAAGTCCCGGACCATCCGGGGGAACGGGTCGGGCCCGACCACCGAGCCGATGATGTAATGCGTGTCCTCGACGTTCGTGACCCAGTCCCGGATCGCCTCGTTGGTGGCGTCCTTGAGCGTGCGGGTTCCCGAGCCGACCGGACGGACCTCCGCGCCCAGCAGCTCCATCCGGTAGACGTTGAGCGCCTGCCGCTCGACGTCTTCCTCGCCCATGTAGACCACACAGTCCATGTCGAAGAGCGCGCACGCCGTCGCGGTCGCGACGCCGTGCTGGCCCGCGCCCGTCTCGGCGATGATCCTACGCTTCCCCATCCGCCGCGCGAGCAGCGCCTGCCCCACGGTGTTGTTGATCTTGTGGGCGCCGGTGTGGTTCAGGTCCTCGCGCTTGAGGTAGACCTGATCGTGCCCGGCCGCCTCGCCCAGCCTGCGTGCGTGATAGAGCGGCGTGGGTCGCCCCACGAAGTCCCGCAGGAGGTCGTCGAGCTCCGCGCCGAAGGCCGGGTCGAGGCGCGCCTGCTCGTACGCCTCGGTCACCTCGTCGAGCGCCTTCGTCAGCGTCTCCGGAACGTATCGTCCACCGAATGCCCCGAATCGGGCCGTCATATCTGTTTCCAGGATCGAGTCTCGTATGCCTTGCCGCCCGTGCCCCACGCGCTCACGGGCCCCCTCTCGCGGCGGCCACGAACCGCCGCATCCGCTCCGGGTCCTTCCTTCCGGGCGTCGTCTCCACGCCCGAAGAGACGTCGACGACGTCCGGGCCGAACGCCGCGACCGCCTCGGCGACGTTGTCGGGCGTGAGCCCGCCCGCGAGCACGAGCGCCGGACCGTCGGCCATCTCACGCCGTACATCCTCGGGACGGAGCTCCAGGCGTGCGCCCCCACCACCGGTCACCCCGGGCTTCCAACCTTCGAGGAGGAGCCCGTCGACGAGCGGGCCGTAATCTAGCACGGCTCGCGCCACGTCCTCGAGCGACCTTGCGCGCACGGCCTTCCATACACGCCAATCTCCCGCATTCCGCAACGCCCCGACCGCTTCGGGCGACTCCGATCCGTGGAGCTGGATCACGGCGGCTTCGATGGAACGAGCCAGACGGGCCGCCCGGTCCACCGGCTCGTCGACCAGGACGGCCACCCGCTCGAGGCTCGTTCCGCGTATCACGTCCCGGACGCTCTCCTCGGGGACCGAGCGGCCGAAGCCGCGGCTGAGGATGAAGCCCAGGAGGTCCGCGCCGAGCCGTTCGGCGAGGCGTGCGTCGTCGTTGTGGGTGAGCCCGCAGATCTTGACCCTGAGCGGGGTCGGGGCATCAGGGGGCAACGCGCGAGCTCCTCGGGACCGTCGCGAGGCTCCTCGCCGCGTCCTCCGGATCATCGGACCGCAGCAGCGTCTCACCCACCAGCACCGCGTCGATCCCGTGCGCGCCCAGCCGCTCGACGTCCTCCGTACTCCGTATCCCGCTCTCGGAAACCAGGACGACGTCGTCCGGCACGTCGGCCAGGAGCCGGAGCGTCGTCTCGAGGTCGGTCGTGAAGGTCGACAGGTCTCGATTGTTGATGCCGATGAGATCCGCGCCGACCGCCACGGCGCGCTCGAGCTCGGCCGCGTCGTGGACCTCCACCAGAACGTCGAGCCCAAGCCCCGACGCCTCCGCGTGCAGCGAGGCGAGCGCGGCGTCCGAAAGGATGCGCACGATCAGCAGCACGGCGTCGGCGCCCGACGCGCGGGCCTCGAGCAGCTGGAGCGGGTCGACGGTGAAATCCTTGCGGAGCACCGGAAGGCCGACCCGCCCGCGGACGGCGCGAAGGTCGTCGAGCGAGCCCCCGAAGTAGACACGGTCGGTCAGCACGCTGAGCGCGCGGGCGCCGGCGCGCTCGTATCCGAGTGTGAGCTCCACGGGGTCGAGCCCCGGGCGGATGTCCCCCGCCCCGGGTGAGCGCCGCTTGCATTCCGCGATGAGGGCCACATGCTCGGCACCTGCGAGCGCCTCACGGAAGCCTCGCGGCGGCGGCTCGTCTCCGAGCGCGGCTTCCAGCTGGCGGCGCTGTGCGCCGAGCGCCTCCACCTCCTGGAGCTTCGTCCGCACGATCTTCGCGAGAACGCCCGGCAGGGTCTCGGCGTCTTGCATATCCGGCAACGTTCGCCTATCCTTGCTTCGGTTCTTGTTCGGGTGTCCCGGTGCCCAGGGAGGGCTCCATGCCGCTCACGAAGCGACAGAAGGAAATTCTCGACCACATCGGCGCGTTCATTGAGGAGCGCGGCTACGCGCCCAGCTTCGAAGAGATCGCGGAGCACTTCGGGTACTCGTCGTTGGCGACGGTCCACGAGCACCTGAGCAATCTGGAACGCAAGGGCTACATAAGGAAGTCCTACAACGAGAGTCGTTCCGTGGAGCTCGTGTCCCAGGAGTCGATGGCTCCCGCTATCGAGCTCCCGCTCCTCGGCGCGGTCGCCGCGGGCCTCCCCATCGAGGTCATGGAAGAGCGCGAGACGCTGGCGGTGCCACCCGACATGATCAGGCGCCGCAAGGACAATTACGTGCTGCGCGTCGAAGGGAACTCGATGATCGAGGAGCAGATCCGCGACGGCGACTACATCGTCGTGCAGGCGCAGGAGAACGCCGAGGACGGGCAGATGGTCGTCGCGCTCGTGGGCGGCGACTCCGCCACGGTGAAGAAGCTCTACCGTGAGACGGGCAACCGCATCCGGCTGCAGCCCGCGAACCCCACCATGATGCCGATCGTGGTCGACGCGAGCGACGTGCGCATTCAGGGCGTCGTAGTCGGAGTCATCCGCAAGTACTGAACTGAGCGGTACCGAGTCGAACACCCGGGGGGCGTGGGTTACCGCGACGTGGCTTCCCTGAGCCGGGCGAGTGCGTCCGCGGCCCGTCCCTCGTCGATCGCCGCCTCGGCTGCCTTCACCGCCCCGCTCCAGTCCTGGGCGAGTCCGGCCACGAGGAGCGCCGCCGCCGCGTTGAGCACGACGGCGACACGCGCCGATCCCTCGACGCCGGACAGCACCGACTCGATGGCGCGGGCGTTGTCTTCCGGCTCTCCACCCTCGAGCCCCTCCGGCCCGGCCCTCCCGAGCCCCACCGACTCGGGCGTGACGTCGTACTCCCGCACGGAGCCGTCGCGCAACTCGGCGACGCGCGTGGTCCCCATGGGGCTGAGCTCGTCGACGCCCGGTTCCCCGTGCACCACCATCGCCGAGCGGTGCCCCAGCTCCCTCAACGCGCCGGCGACCAGCGGAAGCAGCCGGGGGTCGGAGACGCCGATCACCTGTCGGGCCGCACCGGCAGGGTTCGTGAGGGGGCCGAGCAGGTTCATCGCCGTGGTGATGCCGAGCGTCCGCCGGACCGGCCCGACGTGCTTCATCGCCGGGTGCAGGAGCGGCGCGAACATGAAGACGATGCCCACCTCTTCCAGCACCTCGCCCATCCGCTCGGGCGTGAGGTCGATCCGGACACCGAGCGCCTCCAGCACGTCGGCACTCCCGCTGCGCGACGTGAACGACCGGTTCCCGTGCTTGGCGACGCGGGCGCCGGCGCCAGCAGCCACGAGCGCGGCGGCGGTCGAGATGTTGAAGGTCGTGAGCGAGCCGCCGCCGGTTCCCGCGGTGTCGATCAGCGTGGACGGATCGCTCGACGCCACGGGCACCATCGCCTTGCGAAGCGCGCGGACGCCGCCCGCAACCTCCGCCGCCGAGAGGCCCTTCGTCCGGAGGCCCATGAGGAAGGCGGCGATCTCGGCCTCGGTCGCCTCGCCGAGCATGATCCGGTCGAAGGCGGCCTCGGCCTGCCCGGCAGTCAGGTCTACACCCTCGGCGACCTGCTCCAGGAGGGTCGGGAAGTGGACGGAGGGGGTGGCGTCGGGCACGCTGGGCGCTCCTCGGGTGTCATGAATGGCTCGAAGCCCGGAAGGCTAATAGTGACGCGGCTTTGCGGTCAATCTCGAGCCGCTTCGGTCGCTTGACATGCCCCGCCTCCCGCCTACCTTTCCGCAGTGGATCCCTCCGACACGACGCGGCTCAAGCTCACCGTGCATTACGACGGTTCGGCCTTTCACGGCTGGCAGTACCAACCCGATCAGCGCACGGTCCAGGGTGAGCTCGAGGCCACCCTCACCCGACTTGCGAACAGCCCGCGCGTCGCGGTGGGCTCCGGCCGAACCGACACCGGAGTTCACGCCACTGGACAGGTCGTCTCCGTGGACATGCCGGCACGCTGGGACCCGCCCGCGCTTCGCAAGGCGCTCAACGCGACCCTCCCCCGCGACATCTGGATCGAGGACGTGGACGAAGCACCGCCGGGCTTCCATCCACGGTTCGACGCGGTCGCACGCACCTACCGCTACGACGTCGGCACGGACGCGCTCGCGGGCTCGCCGTTCCATCGACGGTGGTGCTGGGCGCTCGGCGAGCCTCTCGACCACGGCGTGTTGCGCCGGCTCGCGGAGGCCCTTCCGGGGACCCACTCGTTCCGGTCGTTCTCGAAGAGCGGGCAACCGGAGCGCGGATACGACTGCAGGGTGGAGCACACGTCGTGGTCTCCATGGGAGCTCGGCTTTCGCTTCGAGATCACCGCGAACCGCTACCTCCACCACATGGTTCGATACCTCGTGGGAACGATGATCGACATCGGTCGCGGCAAGCGGCCCGAGCAGGACCTCAGAGCCCTACTGGAAGGCGATCCCGACCTCGTCACCTCCCCTCCCGCGCCACCCGAGGGGCTCTTCCTTACGCTAGTGGAGTATCCATCCGGCTCCCCCACCGCGGCCGAGCCGACAACCCGGAGCGACATCGAAGCATGAAGATCTTCCTCGACACAGCCGACCTGAACGAGATTCGCCGTGCCGCCGACGCCAACCTGATCGACGGCGTGACGACCAACCCCTCCCTCGTGTCGAAGATCGCGGGCGACCGTGACCCCAAGGAGATCTACCTCGAGATCTGCGAGGCGGTCTCGGGACCGGTCAGCCTCGAGGTCGTAGGGGTGGACCGCGAGACGATGGTCGCCGAGGGGAAGAAGCTGGCCGCCATCCACGAGAACGCCGTGGTCAAGGTGCCGCTCACGGAGGACGGGCTGAAAGCGTGCCGCGACCTCGTGAACGCCGGGCACCGGGTCAACGTCACCCTCTGCTTCTCGGTCTCCCAGGCGCTGCTCGCGGCCAAGGCGGGGGCGACCTACATCTCGCCGTTCGTCGGGCGCATCGACGACATCTCCGGAGAGGGGATGGCGCTGATCCACCAGATCCGTCAGGTGTACGACAACTACGGGTTCGACACGGAGATCCTGGCGGCTTCGCTCCGCCATCCCACGCACGTGGTGGAATGCATGCTCATCGGCGCCGACTGCTGCACGCTGCCGCCGAAGGTGCTCTGGCAGCTCGGAAAGCATCCGCTGACCGACAAGGGGCTCGAGGGCTTCCTTGCAGACTGGGACAAGCTGGACGCGAAGCTCTGAGACACGAGACCGCGCGCGTGACGAAGGAGGAATCGACATGAACCGGTGGATGCTGAGGTCGTTGGCGGCCCTGACGGTCTGGGGGGCGGCCGCATGCGGTTCCGCGGACGCCCTGGACGCGGCGCAGTCGGCGCCCTCCGACCCGTCGGCCCAGCGCACCCAGGTCCTGGACCAGACCCGGGCCACCGCCATCGTGCGGGCCGCCGACCGCGTCGCTCCGGCGGTCGTGAGCATCAGCGTCATCCGCACCCAGCGTGTGCAGGCCCGGAGCGCCTGGGAGAGCTTCTTCCTGCCGCCGAACGCCCAGCGGCGGAGTGCCGGCTTCGGTTCCGGGGTCATCGTGCGGCCCGAAGGGATCGTGCTCACCAACGACCACGTCATCCGGGACGCCTCGAGGATCCAGGTCTCACTCGCGGACGGGCGTGACTTCGAGGCCGAGCTCGTGGGCACCGACCCGGTGGCCGACATCGCGGTTCTCCGCATCGACGGGAGCGACCTTCCCGTCGCGCCCGTCGGCACGGTGAGTGGACTGATGATCGGCGAGTGGGCCATCGCCATCGGGAATCCCCTGGGGAACTACGCCGCCGACGTCGAGCCGACCGTGACGGCCGGGGTGGTGTCGGCGGTCAACCGGAACATCACGCCCTCGTCGGACGGCCAGGGCTTCTACTTCGGCATGATCCAGACCGACGCCTCCATCAATCCCGGCAACTCCGGCGGGCCGCTCGTGAACGCGCTCGGCGAGATCATCGGCATCAACGCGTCGATCATCTCGCGGAGCGGCGGGAGCGAAGGGCTCGGTTTCGCGATCCCGATCGACCGGGCCATGCGTATCGCCGACGACCTGGTCCGCTTCGGCGAGATCCGGCGGGCGTGGGTCGGGCTCGACGTGGAGCCCGTCGAAGCAGACGCCTGGGGCCGCACGCGTGGCGTGCGGGTCAGCCGGGTCGCCCCGGGTTCGCCGGCCGACCGGGCCGCTCTCGAGGTCGGCGACCGCCTGCTCGAGGCCAACGGCCGGGTGCTCGCCGGCCCCCTGGACTTCGAAGGGCTGATCATGGATCTCCGCGAGGGAGACCGGCTCGAGCTCTCCCTGGAGGGTCAGCGCCGGGCCATCGTCCTGGAGGCGGTGGCCTTCCCGTCCGTAACCGCGGAGCGGGTGCGGGTGCTGAGCGACATCGAGCTGATCACGGTCACCCCGCAGATCCAGGTCGAGCGAAACCTTACGAGCGCGGACGGCGCGCTCATCGCCGACATTTCGAGCGAGTTGCAGAGCCAGCTCGGGCTCGGGCCCGGCGACGTGATCGTGCAGATCAACCGCATGCGGATCCGAAGCGCCGAGGACGCGGCGACCGCCTTCGAGTCCCTGCGTGGGACCGGCCGCATCGTCATGTATTTCGAGCGGAACGGTGACTACAACATGCGCAACTTCTACTGGAGTCGATGAGTGAGCCCCGGGACCCCCGACAGCTACGTCCACCCGCTCTCCGACCGATACGCGTCGCGCGAGATGCAGGAGATCTTCTCGCCCGCCAGGCGCTTCGGAACGTGGCGGCGTCTATGGCTCGCGCTCGCCGAATCGGAGGCCGAGCTCGGGCTCGACATCTCGGCCGAGGCACTCGAGCAGATGCGCGCCCATCTCGACGACATCGACCTCGAAGCCGCCGCCGAGTACGAGCGGCGGTTCCGCCACGACGTCATGGCGCACGTCCACCTCTTCGGTGATGCCGCGCCGGCCGCCCGCGGGATCATCCACCTCGGGGCCACGAGCGCGTTCATCGGCGACAACACCGACCTGATCCTGTCCCGCGAGGCCCTCCGGCTCGTCCGCACCCGCCTCGTGCGGTGCGTGACCGCCCTCGCCGGCTTCGCGCGTGAGCACGCCCGCCTCGCAACGCTCGGCTACACGCACTTCCAGCCGGCGCAGCCCACGACCGTCGGAAAGCGCGCGACGCTGTGGATCCAGGACCTCCTCCTGGACATCGAGGAGCTCGACCACCGGATCGGCGTCCTCCGCTCGCGCGGGGTCCGCGGGACGACCGGCACGCAGGCGTCGTTCCTCGAGCTCTTCGGAGGCGACCACGACAAGGTCGACCGCCTCGACGAGGCCGTCGGACGCAAGATGGGCTTCGAGCAGACCTATCCGGTGAGCGGGCAGACCTACCCGCGCAAGGTCGACTACGCCGTCCAGGCCTCCCTGGCGGGCGTCGCGGCGTCGGTCTCCAAGATCGGGCACGACCTGCGGCTCCTGGCCCACCTCCGCGAGGTGGAGGAGCCGTTCGAGTCCGAGCAGATCGGCTCCTCCGCGATGCCGTACAAGCGGAACCCGATGCGCGCCGAGCGCATCTGCGCGCTGACACGGCACGTGATCGTTTTGGCCCAGGATCCGGCGTTCACCGCGGCGACGCAGTGGCTCGAACGCACGCTCGACGACTCGGCGAACCGCCGCGTGTCCACGCCCGACGCCTTTCTGGCCCTGGACGGCGCCCTGGTTCTCCTCGAGAACGTCGCGCGCGGGCTGATCGTGAACCCCGAGGTCGTGCGACGTAATCTGGCGGAGCACCTCCCGTTCATGGCGACCGAGACCATCCTGATGCACGCGGTGCGGCGAGGCGGGGACCGGCAGGAGCTGCACGAGCGGATCCGGAAGCACTCCATGGCGGCGGCGCGTCGCATGAAGGACGAGGGCGCGGACGCCGACCTCCTGGAGCGCATCGCCGGCGACGACGCCTTCGGCCTCTCGGCCGGAGAGCTGGCCGAGCTGGTCGACCCCATGCGCTTCGTCGGGCGCGCTCCCGAGCAGGTCGAGCGCTTCCTGGAGCGCGACGTGGCACCCGTCCTGGAGCGGCTCGGGGACGCCGCCGACGCGGTGGCCGATCCCGAGATCCATGTCTGACGGCCCGGGAGGCGCGGCGACGCCGCTCAAGGAGTCCCGCCTGGACCTTCCCCTGCTCCACCGGGGCAAGGTGCGCGACGTCTACGAGGTCGACGACGAGACGCTCCTGATGGTCGCGAGCGACCGGGTCAGCGCGTTCGACGTGGTCATGCGGCAGCCGGTCCCACGGAAGGGGGAGGTGCTGACGCTGATCACCGCATGGTGGCTCGAGCAGCTCGAGCACATCGTGCCCCACCACCTCATCGCCGTCGATCCCGACCGCATCGTCGCCCGGCATCCGCGGCTGGCGAAGACGCGGGACCAGTGGGCCCGTCGAGCCATGCTCGTCCACCGGACGGATCCCGTGCTCGTCGAGTGCGTGGTGCGTGGCTACATCTCGGGCTCGGCCTGGAAGGAGTACGAGCGTGACGGAACGCTCGCGGGCGAGCCGCTCCGGGAGGGCCTCCGCGAGAGCGACCGCCTCGACCCGCCGGTCTTCTCTCCGGCGACGAAGGCCCAGGAAGGGCACGACGAGAACATCGACTTCGGAAGCATGTGCGAGATCGTGGGAAGCGAGCCGGCGACCCACCTGCGGGACCTCTCGCTCGAGATCTACGCCTACGGCCGTGACGTGGCCGCCAAGCACGGGATCATCCTGGCCGACACCAAGTTCGAGTTCGGCCGCGACCCATGGGGCAACCTCATCATCATCGACGAGGTCATGACCCCGGACTCCTCGCGATTCTGGCCCGAGGAGCACTATGCGGTCGGTCGCGGACAACCCTCGCTCGACAAGCAGCCCATCCGCGACTGGCTCGACGCCCTGGACGGTTGGGACAAGACGCCGCCGCCGCCGGACCTTCCCCCGGACGTCGTGAGCGCCGCCTCGGAGCGGTACCGCCACGTCTTCGAGCGGCTGGTCGGGGTGAGCCTCGACGACTACCCGCTGCCGTTGTTCGGGGACGACCGGACATGATGCCGCGCCCGCCCCGGCGAGAGACGCTCCAGCGGGGAGTCATCATCCTCCCGTCCGCGTTCACGCTCGGCAACCTCTTCTTCGGGATCTACGCGCTGGTCGCGGCGTCGCGGGGGGACTTCGTCTGGGCGGGGTGGTTCATCGTCTTCGCCGCCACGCTGGACATGCTCGACGGAAGCGTGGCGCGCTTCACCCGCACCGGCTCGAAGTTCGGCGCGGAGCTGGACTCGCTCGTCGACGCGATCTCGTTCGGGGTGGCGCCCGGCTTCATCATGTACCAGCTCTTCTTCGCCGACACGCAGTGGAGCTGGATCCTCTCGTTCGTCTATATCACGGCGGTGGTGGTACGCCTCGCCCGCTTCAACGTCGAGCAGGGCGGCGAGGCCAAGCGCATCTTCCACGGCCTCCCCTCCCCCGCGGCGGGCGTGACGGTCGCGTCGTTCTATCCGTTCAGCCAGACCCCTTGGTTCCAGGCGAACCTGGCCCATCTTCCCTGGCAGCAGATCATGGGCGTGGGGCTGGTGCTCATCGGCGTGCTCATGGTGAGCCACGTGCCGTACACGAAGTTCCCGAAGATCGGGCTCCGGTCGGTGCGGGGAGTCACCATGACCGTCGTCGTGCTCGGCGCGCTGTTCGCCGCGCTCGCCGTCCCACGCTACTACTTTTTCCCTGCGGGCCTGCTCTACATCACCTGGGCGCTGGTCCGCTCGGTGCTCCTCGGGCTCCTCGACCGCCTCCCGGGCGGGGACCCGCTCCTCGACGACGAGGATGGCGAAGACGAAGGGACCCGGGGGCGCAGCGTCGACTATCGGGACCTGGGTCCGGGCAGCCGCCGCCGGCACGTCGAAGAGGACGACGGCCACGACATCGACATCGACATCCAACGCGAAGCCGACATCGGTCGGGAGGACCCGCTTTGAGCCGCTACAGACTGGAAGTACTCGTGACCCCGAGGCCCGGCCTGCTCGATCCGCAGGGCAAGGCCGTCCACCACGCCCTCAACTCGCTCGGATGGGACGAGGTGTCCGACGTGCACGTCGGGAAGGCCATCCACATCGACGTCTCCGCCGCGTCCGAGACGGAGGCGATGGAGAAGGTCGACGCCATGTGCCGGAAGCTCCTTGCCAACCCGGTGACCGAGAACTACGAGGTGTCGGTGGTCGAGGCGCTGGAGGGCGCGGCCTCATGAAAGTCGCCGTGGTCACCTTCCCCGGCTCGAACTGCGACTACGACCTCTACAAGGCCGTCCAACAGGTGGACGGATCGCCCGAGTTCGTGTGGCACCGGGACCGTGGGCTCGCCGCCTACGACGCCGTCCTGCTGCCGGGCGGCTTCTCCTACGGCGACTACCTCCGCCCGGGCGCCATCGCGCGCATGAGTCCGATCATGGACGACGTGATCGACTTCGCGAAGAAGGGCGGGCCGGTGCTCGGTATCTGCAACGGATTCCAGGTGCTGTGCGAGGCCGGGCTCCTTCCGGGCGCGCTCGTCCGGAACGCGGCGATCCGCTTCCGGAGCCACGATGTCTTCCTCCGCGTGGAGCGGACGGACACACCGTTCACGTCGGCGTACACCGACGGCCAGGTGCTCCGGATCCCCATCGCGCACGGCGACGGGAACTACGAAGCCGACGAGGAGACGCTGGCCCGCCTGGAAGCGGACCGCAGGGTTGTCTTCCGCTACACGGACGCGGGGGGCGAGACGACCGAGGCTTCCAACCCGAACGGGTCCCACGCGAACATCGCCGGAATCATCAACGAGCAGGGGAACGTGCTGGGTATGATGCCACACCCCGAGCGGGCGATGGAACCGGTCCTCGGGTCGACGGACGGAGTGGGCGTCTTCACTTCGCTCGTCGCGAGCCTTTCGGGCGCGGCCGGCTGAGCCGGCCCGACACGATCTGGAGAACGACACGTCTTGAGCAAGGGTAACGATACGGTGAGCACTGCCGACGGCGCGGCCACGCAGGTCCCACCCCGCCAGGGAGATCCCGAGATCACCGCCGAGCTGGTGGCGGAGCACGGCCTCTCCCCCGACGAGTACGAGCGGGTCCGGCGCGTCATGGGGCGCACCCCGACGTTCACGGAGCTCGGGGTCTTCAGCGCGATGTGGTCCGAGCACTGCGGATACAAGAACTCGAAGCGCCTCCTCCGCCTCCTCCCGACCAAGGCGCCGTGGGTGATCCAGGGACCGGGAGAGAACGCCGGGGTGATCGACGTGGGCGACGGATACGCGCTCGCGTTCAAGATCGAATCGCACAACCACCCGTCCGCGGTGGAACCCTATCAGGGCGCCGCGACGGGCGTCGGCGGCATCCTGCGGGACATCTTCACGATGGGGGCGCGGCCGGTCGCCGTCCTCGACTCGCTGCGTTTCGGCGACCTCGACTCGCCCCGCGTGCGTTACCTGTTCGAGGGCGTGGTGCGAGGCGTGGGTGACTACGGCAACTGCGTGGGTATCCCCAACATAGGCGGCGAGGTCGTGTTCGACCGCGGCTACGAGGGGAACCCGATCGTCAACGCCATGTGCCTGGGCCTGATGAAGAGGGAGGAGCTCATCACCGCGTCCGCTTCGGGCGTCGGAAACACCCTCATGGCCGTCGGTGCGCGCACGGGCCGCGACGGCATCCACGGCGCGACGTTCGCCAGCGAGGAGCTCAGCGAAGACTCGGACGAGGCGAGCCGTCCCAGGGTCCAGGTCGGCGATCCGTTCACCGAGAAGCTCCTGCTCGAGGCGAGCCTCGAACTGATCAAGAGCGGCGCGATCGTCGGCATCCAGGACATGGGCGCCGCCGGCATCACGTCGTCGGCCTCCGAGATGGCGGGCCGCGGCGGCACCGGCGTCGAGATCGACATGGCGCTCGTCCCGGTGCGTGAGGAGGGGATGACGCCGTACGAGATCCTCCTCTCGGAATCGCAGGAGCGGATGCTCGTGGTGGCCGAGAAGGGCCGCGAGGACGAGGTCCGCCGCATCCTGGAGAAGTGGGAGCTCGAAGCCGCGGTCATCGGAGAAGTGACCGACGACGGCCGCTTCCGGGTCCTCGAGAACGGCGTCGTCGTCGCGGACATCCCTGCCCTGCCGCTCACGGACGGGTGTCCGACCTACGAGCGCGAAGGCGTCGAAGGCGAGGACATCAAGCGGCTCCGGGAGACGGACCTCTCCGAGCACCTGATTCCCGAAGGCGACCTCACGCCGACGTTCCTGAAGCTGCTCGGCTCGCCGAACGTCGCGTCCAAGCGCTGGGTCTACGAGCAGTACGACTCCACCGTGCGGACCGGGACCGCGGTGCGGCCCGGAGGCGACGCGGGAGTGGTCCGGATCCGCGGCACCAAGCGCGCGGTCGCGGCCACGACGGACTGCAACGGGCGCTTCGTCTACCTGGAGCCGCGGACGGGCGCCATGATCGCGGTCGCCGAGGCGGCCCGGAACCTGGTGTGCGTGGGCGCGCTCCCGACGGCGATCACGAACAACCTGAACTTCGGGAATCCGCTCAAGCCGCATATCTACCATCAGCTCCGCGAAGCGGTGCTGGGGATGGCGGAGGCGTGCGGCCGCTTCGAGACGCCGGTCACGGGCGGGAACGTCTCGCTCTTCAACGAGACCGACGGTCGGGCGATCTACCCCACGCCGGTGATCGGGATGGTGGGCGTCATCGAGGACGTCGACACGATCCTGACGCACGGGTTCCGTCAGCCGGGCGACGACATCGTGCTGCTCGGAGAGAACCGCGGCGAGATGGGAGGCTCCGAGTACCTCTACGTCACCGCCGACCTGGTCGCCGGCGCTCCGCCGTCGATCGACCTGGACCACGAGCGGGCGCTCCAGCAGGCCGTCCTGAAGATGATCCGGGAGCGGCTGCTCCGTTCCGCGCACGACTGCTCGGAGGGAGGCCTGGCGTGCGCCCTGGCCGAGGCCGCCATCGGCGACGGTGAGCGACCCCTCGGCGTGGAGGTCTCGCTCGACGACGAACTCCGCCCGGTGCAGGCCCTCTTCGCGGAATCCCAGGGGCGCATCGTCGTGTCGTGCGACCCGTCGCGCACGGAGGAGGTGTTGGCGCTGGCCGAGCGGTACGACGTTCCGGCCCGGCGTGTCGGCACGGTCACGGAGCCTGACCAGGGCTTCCGGGTGTCGGTGCGCGACGGATCCCTGAGCGCCGCACCGTCCGACCTGGCCAGCGCATATTTTGGTGCGATCCCGGGTATCATGGACGCTCCTCCCGCAGCCGGAGCCTAGAGTACCGTGGGTCTTCAAGACATACGTCCCGAAGAGTTGGACGACCGCCCTCGCGAAGAGTGCGGCGTCGTGGGTATCACAGGGGTGGAGAATGCCGCCGAGAAGGCGTTCCTCGCCCTGTACGCGCTCCAGCACCGCGGTCAGGAAGCCGCGGGCATCGTCGCGATCGACGGGGAGGGCCAGGCCCGGTCCCACAAAGGAGCGGGGCTGGTCTCCGACGTGTTCGCCGCGGACACGCTCCAGCGGCTGCCCGGGAGCACGGCGGTAGGACACGTCCGTTACTCGACAGCGGGCGGAAACGAGCTGGCGAACGTCCAGCCGATCACGGCACGGTATGCGCGCGGCGATCTGGCGCTCGCGCACAACGGCAATCTGACCAACCAGCTGGACCTCCGGGGGCGGCTGGTGGACGAGGGCGCCATCTTCCGGTCGTCGTCCGACTCCGAGACGCTGGTGCACCTCATCGCGAAGTCGCGGCGAGACACCATCGACGGACACGTGGACGACGCGCTCTCCCAGCTCGAGGGCGCCTTCTCGGTCGTCATCTCGATCGGCGAGTCGGTCTACGCCGCGAGAGACCCGCGTGGCTTTCGGCCACTCGTGCTGGGCAAGCTCGGAGAGGGGCACATCGCGACCAGCGAGACCTGCGCGCTCGACATCCTGGGCGCCGAATACATACGCGACATCCGCCCCGGCGAGGTCATCCGCATGACCGGCGGCAAGGTGGAGCAGCTCCGGTCGCTGCCGCCCGCCGACGGACCGGCTCCGTGCATCTTCGAGCTCGTATACTTCGCGCGCCCCGACTCCCGGATCTGGGGGGTGAGCGTGGACCGCGCGCGCCGCGCATTCGGGCGGCGGTTGGCACGCGAGCATCCCGTGGACGCGGACGCCATCGTCGCCGTGCCGGACAGCGCCAACTCGGCCGCGCTCGGTTACGCGGAGGAGAGCGGGATTCCCTTCGAGCTCGGCCTGCTGCGCAACCACTATGTCGGGCGGACCTTCATCAAGCCGTCCCAGAAGGACCGCGACTTCGGGGCGCGGATGAAGTACAACCCGGTGCGTGAGGTGCTCGCGGGCAAGCGCGTGGTCGTGGTCGACGACTCGCTCGTGCGCGGCACCACCAGCCGCAGCCTGGTACGCATGTTCCGGCAGGCCGGCGCCACCGAGGTCCACTTCCGGATCGGGAGCCCACCGGTGCGGTGGCCGTGCTTCTACGGCATCGACATGCCGACGCGCACCGAGCTACTCGCCTCGTCGCTCGACGTCGCGGCGATCGAGAAGGAGCTCAAGGTCGACTCCCTCGGGTACCTGTCCCTGGAGGGGATGGTCGAGTGCGTCGAGGAGTCGGGTCCGTTCTGCACGGCGTGCTTCTCCGGCGATTACCCCGCTCCGCTCGTCGACGTCGACAAGGGACTCGCGTCGGCGGAGGGACCGGGCGCCTGTTGACGGCCACCGGGCCGTCCGACGCCCGGCTGCACGAGCTTCCCAAGGCCGAGCTGCACGTCCACCTGGACGGGTCGCTACGGCCCTCGACCATGATCGAGCTGGCGTCCGAGCGTGGCGTCCAGCTCCCCGCTTCCGACGCCGATGAGCTCGAGCGCCGTCTCGTCGCCGACGACGCGCGCAGCCTGGAGGACTACCTCTCGGCGTTCGAGGTCACGGTCTCGGTCATGCAGGATGCACCGGCCCTCGAGCGACTCGCCTACGAGCTCGCCGAGGATCAGGCGGCCGAGCACGTGCGTTACGCCGAGATCCGCTTCTGTCCGCTCCTGAACACGCAGGGTGGGCTCGTCCCGGACGAAGTGCTCACGGCCGTTCTCGCAGGGCTGGAGCGCGCGAGAGACCGGCTGGGCATCCACTCCCGCGTCATCGTGTGCGCGCTCCGGAACCTCCCGCCCTCATCGTCCGTCGAGTTGGCGGAGCTCGCCGTGTCGATGAAGGACCGCGGCGTGTGCGGCCTCGACCTGGCCGGACCGGAAGCCGGGCACCCGGTCCGGCCGCACGCGGAGGCGTTCGAGCTCGCCCGGCGGCACGGGCTCCCCGTGACCATCCACGCCGGCGAAGCCGCCGGGGCGGAGTCGATCCGGGAAGCCCTCGACGTGGGCCACGCGAGCCGCATCGGGCACGGCACGCGGCTCTGGGAGGACCCGGAGCTGGCGCGGCGCGTGCTCGACGAGGGCGTCACCCTGGAGATATGCCTGACCTCGAACGTGCAGACGCGGGCGGTCGCGGCGTACGAGGCGCACCCGCTCCGGCGGTATTACGACCTCGGCCTACCGGTCGCACTGTGCACGGACAACCGGCTGGTGTCCGGGGTCACGCTCACCGGGGAGTACGCCCGGGCCCGCGACGCCCTCGACTTCTCGTGGGACGAGCTGTCCGAGATCGCCGCGACCGGCTTTCAACGCGCGTTCGGCCCCACGGACGAGGGGCCGTAGCGGGCGAACCGGAAATGTGGCGGCCCGACTCGGGCGGACCGGAACTGGCGCCCCCGGCAGCCGGGCTCGCCGCCTGTCAGCCTTCCAGGTCCTCGCGCAGATAGCGCTCCGCAAGGTCGACGAACTCCGACGATCCGACGTAGAGCGGAGTCTTCTGGTGCAACGAGGTGGGCTCGATGCCCGAGATGTCGTTGCATCCGTCGGTCGCCCGACCACCCGCCTGCTCGGCGATCATGGCCATCGGCGCGGCCTCGTAGAGGAGGCGCAGCTTGCCGTCCGGCTTCTCGCGCTCTCCCGGGTACATGAAGATGCCGCCCTGCAGCAGGGTCCTGTGCACGTCCGAGACGAGAGAGCCGATGTAGCGGGACCCGAAGCCGCCGTCGGTCTTCATGTGGCTGACGAGCTTCTGCTGACCGCGCGCCCAACGGTGATAGTAGGCCTCGTTCACCGAGTAGACCTTCCGCGGTGGGTCGGGAAAGCACATCCGGGGATGGCTGAGCAGGAATTCCCCGATCGACGGGTCCAGCGTGAAGCCGTGCACGCCCGCGCCGCTCGTGTAGACGAGCATGGTGGACGAGCCGTAGAGCACGTATCCCGCGGCCACCTGGCGCGACCCGGGCTGCAGGCAGTCGTCGAGTGTTCCCCTTTCGCCCTTCGTGATCTTCCGGTGGATGCTGAAGATCGTCCCGATCGAGACGTTCACGTCGATGTTCGAGGATCCGTCGAGCGGGTCGAAGATCACGACGTAGTCGCCGGCCGGGAACTTGTCGGGGATCGGGATGAACGTTTCGTTCTCCTCCGAGGCCATGCACGCGACCAGCCCGGTATGGTCGAGGGCCCGGTACATGACCTGGTTGGCGAAGACGTCGAGCTTCTGCACCGTCTCGCCGTGCACGTTCTCGTTCCCGGCGGCACCCAGGATGTCGACCAGCCCGGCCTTGTTGACCTCTCGTGCGATCATCTTGGCCGCGAGCGCGATGTCGTGGAGCAGATTCGTGAACTTGCCGGTCGCGTCGGGATGCTGCCGCTCCTGCTCGATCAGGAAACGGGAGATCGTGAACACGTGGCTGTCGGGCATCGTCGCCATCGTTCTCTACGGCTGGGGGAAAGGAGGCAGACGACGATAGGGATGGCCGGGGGGGCGGTCAACGTACGGACCAGCGCCCGTCACGCCGGCCCACGACCGTGACGGTCCCGTCGCGGTCCGTCCGCCATACGTCGATGCCACGGCTCCCGAGGCTCTCGAGCACGCCCGCCGTGGGGTGACCGTAGCGGTTGCCACGCCCGGCGGAGATCAGCGCGGCACTCGGCCGGATGGCGTCCAGGAGCGCCGGATCGGTGGACGTGTCGCTTCCATGGTGTCCGACCTTCAGCACTTCGATACCGGCGGGCAAGCTGGCGGCCAGGGCGCGCTCGAGCGGCCGGTAAGCGTCGCCGGTCAGGAAGGCCTCGAACGACCCGTAGCGCGCCAGGAGCACGACCGAGGCCTCGTTGGCCTCCGGACCCGTCGCCCGCAGCGAATCCGAGGGGCTCAACACCTCGAGAACCAGGTCGCCGAGCTCCAGGCGCATCCCACTCGTCGCCCCGAGCCACGGCACGCCGGCGGCGTCGGCCGCGGTGAGAACGTCGACGAACGCCTCCTTCCCCGCAGGGAGCGCCGGGTCGTAGACCGCGCCGACCTCGAAGGACTCGAGCACCGCGGCCGCGCCACCGATGTGATCGAGGTCCGCATGGGTGAGCACCAACGCCTCGATTCTGCGAACGCCGCGGCCGCGGAGCGCCCGCACGGCAGGGTGCGCGCCCGGATCGGGATCCCGCGAGGGCGGTCCGGCGTCCACGAGCACCCAGGCACCGTTCGGCCCACGGACGGCGATGGCGTCACCCTGACCCACGTCGATCATGATCACCTCCACCGAGCCCCGCCCCTGCAGCGAGAGTAGCACGGGCCAGGCCGCCACCGCGGCGCATACGTACATGCCGACGAGCGCCCTCCGAGTCGCCCCGCCGACCCACGGCCGCCGGGCCGTCCAAGTGGCGACGGCCACGCCGACGAGGGTGGCCATGACGGACGTGCGTGTGGACCACACGGCGGCCCACGGCAGGGCCCCGAGCGCTTCGGCCCCACCTGCCAGCGCCGCCAGGAGCACGCCGACACCCCCAGCGAGGAAGGCGCCCAGCGAGGGCGAGAGGAAGTCCGCGGCGATGGACGCGATGGCACCGGGGAGCGCCACCGCCACAAGGGGGCCGGCGACGAGCGTGCCGGGGATGCCCACGATGGAGACCTGCTCGAAGTGCCAGGCGACGATAGGCAGCGTCGCGACCGTGGCGGCCACGCCGGACGCGACCGCGCCGACCAGGCCTTCCGGGACCCTCCCCCGCCCCGCGCGGCGGACGAGCCCCCCGACCGGACCGGCCCAGGCGACGAGGCCGGCCGCACCCGCGAACGAGAGCTGGAAGCCCGCGGACGCGATGCGGCCGGGATCGAGGACCAGAAGCACCAGGAACGCCGAAGCGAGCGCGCCCCACCGGGCCGGCGGGCGGCCCCGGGCGCGCGACGCGGCCACGAACGCGAGGATGAGCGCCGCCCGGCACGCAGCGTCGGGAAAGCCGATGAGCGCCACGTACGCCCAGGCCCCGGCCGCCGCGCCCACGCGTGCTCGGCGGGGCCGGACGCGGGCGAGCGCGAAGATCGCGTAGAAGAGCCCGGCGATGACCCCGACGTGGAAGCCCGAGATCGCCAGGAGGTGTGCCAGCCCGGTGCGGGCGAAGGTCTGGCGAAGCTCGGGATCGAACCCCTCGCGCCGGGCGAGGGTCAGCGCCGCCACGAGGGGAGCGCGCTCGCCGTACAGCCCTTCGATGCGGTCCACCAGATGGTCGCGCCAGCGCACGGCGGCCCACCGGGGCGATCCGTCGTCCGCATCCGGGACCGGACGCCAGCCACCGGCCATCAGCCAGTAGGTGCGCGCGCCCTCGCGCCAGCGCCCTTCCACACGCACGGATCGGCCGGCCGGCGCGTCCTGCGCGTCGATCACGACGGTCACCGTGCCGCACCCGTCCGAGCGTTCGAGCGGGGCCGAGCCGGCGCGGGGCGCCGCCAGGAAGCGCCCCTCCAGCAGCGCGGGAGCGCCTGCACGGGGCTGCGGACATGCTCCGGCCGCCATGGCCGCGCGTGCCGAGAGCGCGCCGACGAGCACGACCGCGGGCCAGAGCACACCTGCGCTCGGTGACGCGCAAACGCCTGCGCGCACAGGCTTCGGGGATACCCTGATGGGCCCGAGGAATGCTGCGATGGGCCGTACCAGGAAGGGAGACACCACGAGCGGCAGGAGCCAGAACGGCGCGCCGAACACGGTCCAGGCGGCCCCCGCGCCAAACGCGACGGCCAGCCTCACCACGGGGGGAGCGTGCCGCACCTCGGCTCAGCTCCGCCCGGGATCCCCTGGGGTCAGTCCACCTCCGTGTGGGTCTCCTCGAACAAGTCCTGCTGGCTACGGTCCACGAAGCGCTCCCGCTCCTCCCTGGCCTCGTCCACGAGTCGGGCCCGCAGAATGCTCCGTACCTTCAGATCGGAGCGGATACCCGCGACGAGCATGATCAGCATGCCGGCGATGACACTCCCGAACGCCACCACCGTGAGCGGGATGCCGTAGAAGGTCGCGACGCCGAGCCGGAGGGTGACCCGCTGTCCCGAGTTGAGCGACGCGAACCCCATGGAGAGGAACAGGACCACGAGGACCCCGAGCGCGCTCACGAGGCGGCTCACGGCGTGGCCATCACCGCGCTTCTGGCCACCTCCCGGCCGGCGAAGGTCGCACCGGTCGTGCGCTCCAGCTCCGCGTGCGTGTAGGCACCCACCCGGTCCACGTCACCATCGAACACCACGACCTTGTTGCGGCGGGTCCGCCCCAGGACCTGACCGGGGTCCCTGGCCGCCTTCTCGATCAGGACCTCCTCGACGCGCCCCACCTCGGTTCGGTTGATCTCCGTCTGGATGCCCCGCGACACCTCGATCAACTCGGCGAGGCGGGCCTGTCCCTCTTCGGGATCGATGAAGTCGTCCTCGGGAAGCCTGGTAGCCGGCGTCCCGTCCCGAGGCGAATACCGATAGGTGAACGCCTCGTCGAAGCGTACCGTCCGCATCAGATCGAGCGTGGCTCGGAACTCCGCCTCGGTCTCACCCGGAAACGCCACGATGATGTCCGTCGACAGCGCGATGTCGGGGACCTGGTCCCGGACCATGCGCACCTTCTCCAGGAAGGACTCGACCGTGTAGCGGCGCAGCATGCGCTTGAGCGTCCGGTCGCTCCCGGACTGGGCAGGAAGGTGCAGCTGCTCGCAGACGGCCGGCTCGGTCGCCATTACCTCCACGAGCTCGGGGGTGACGTCGTTCGGGTGGGGCGAGGTGAACCGGACCCGCCGGATCCCGTCCACCCGGGCCACCGCGCGGAGCAGGCGCGGGAAGCTCCAGTCGCCGTGCTCGTAGGAGTTCACGGTCTGTCCGAGGAGCGTCACCTCCGTGACGCCGCGCTCCACGAGACCCCGGACCTCCTGCAGGATGACGTCTGCCGCGCGGTTCTTCTCTCCGCCCCGGACGTACGGCACGATGCAGTAGGTACAGCGGTGGTCGCAGCCACGCTGGATCGGGATCCAGGCACTCGGGCCCTCGGAGCGGAGCTGCTCGAGCCCTTCGTAGTTCTCACCCATGTTCAGGTCGAGCACGGTGAGTTGGCGCGCCCGCTTCGCCGTCCCTCCGGCGATGGGGGGCGAGTCCGTCGCCGGGTTTCCGACCGGCGCCCCCGCCGCCACCTCGGAGTCATCCCCGCCGTCGACCCCCGGACCGGGCCGTAGCCGCCCGAGCGCGTCCGGAAGGCTGCGGTATCCGTCGGGCCCCATCACCAGGTCGACATAGGGCGCGTCCTCGAGCAGCTTGTCCCCCAGTCTCTGGGCCATGCAGCCGGTCACGCCGATCACCAGGTCCGGACGGTCGCGACGCAGCCCGTTCAGCTGGGCCACGCGGCCGAGCACGCGCTGCTCGGCGTGCTCGCGGATCGCGCAGGTGTTGACCAGGACGACGTCGGCTTCCTCCGGGGTCCCCACGATACGGTATCCGCCGTCCGTGAGAACGCCCTGCATCAGCTCGCCGTCGCTGATGTTCATCTGGCAGCCGTACGTCTCCACGTACGCGCGCTTCTTCGTCGCTGTCGTGCTCATGCCTGAATTCGCAACCGGGTTCGGGGCGCCGCAATATACAGATGGTCCGCGTCTCCCCGCAGGGTCCCCTCGACGAAGAGCGCGTCGTCGGACGGCGCGGGACCGGAAAGGTCGACCCGCAGGTAATCCTCCGTCAGCCCGCTGAGCCCGGCCCCCTCGGGGGCGACGAGCGCCGAGCTGCCGACCCTCCCCTCCCGGTACGTGGCCGCCTTCCGGTGGGCGAGGTCGCGGAGCTCGCGCGCGCGCTCACCGGCCACGCGCTGCGGAACCGGCATCTCGTGGGCCAGGTCGGCCGCGACGGTGCCCGAGCGGGGCGAGAACGGGAAGACGTGCAGGTAGGTGAACGGAAGCTCGGCCACGAGCGCGCGCGTATCCTCATGGTCCTCCTGCGTCTCACCGGGGAACCCCGTGATCACGTCCGCGCCGAGCCCGAGGGGATACACGCGCTCCGCGATCTCCAGCGCCCGGGCCCGGTACTGCTCACGGGTGTGCCAACGTCGCATGCGCCGGAGCACGGCATCCGCGCCGCTCTGGAGCGGCATGTGCAGGTGGGGCGCGAGGCGCCCTCCGGACGTCGCGAGCAGTTCGAGGAGCAGGTCGTCGATCTCGGTCGCTTCGACGCTGCCCAGCCGGAAGCGGACATCGGGCATACGCTCGAGCAGCAGGGCCACGAGACGCCCCAGGCTCCAGCCCGGCTCGAGATCCAGCCCGTAGTGTCCGATGTGGATGCCCGTGACGACCAGCTCACCGTGCGCGCGGGCGAGAACGAGCGCCTCGGCCACGACCTCCTCGGGATCGCGCGAGCGCGACGCGCCGCGCGCCAGGCGGGTCGCGCAGAACGAGCATTTCCGGTCGCAGCCGTCCTGGACCTTGAGCCAGCCGCGCGTTGCGCCGCGTCGCTCGCGCAGCAGCTCCGCCCCGATCGGCTCGGTGTCCACCCGGTCGAGAGAGGTCGCCAGCTCCAGCCGCACGAGGTCTCGGCCGCCGACGCCTTCCGCCACGGCGACCGGATCGTGCCCCCGAACGACCGCCGTCACGCCGTCGAGCTCCTCGTAGGCGTTGGTGTGCAGCGCGGCGGAGCAGCCGGCCACGACCACGCGTGCCTCGGGCTGCTCGCGACGGACCCGGCGGATGAAGCGGCGCGCCTCGGCGTCCGCCTGGTTCGTGACCGTGCACGTATTCACGACCACGACGTCGGCGCCATCGCGCTGGTCGGAGGTGAGGGCACCGCGTCCCTCGAGCTCCTGGCGCATCCGCTCGGTGTCGTACTGATTCGCCTTGCAGCCGAACGTGTGGTAGTGGACACGCATGGGAGGCCGAGGCGAAGGGAGAGTGAAGCCGCTGTAAACCGGCGACGGGACTAGAAGCCGGCGACGCGGATCGCGCCGGTGGCGCGCCAGAACCGTTCCGTGAACGAGCCGGAGATGCGCTCTCCACGCTCGAGCGCGAGGTCCACACCCGCGAGGGTCACGCCGTTGGTCTCGTTGAGCGCGAACCCGAGCCCGCCGGTGAAGACGCGCTCGTAGCCCGACGCATCGGTCCCGGCGCCGAACGGCAGACCGGTCCGGCGATACCCGACCCTGAGCGGCGCGCTCCGGCCCAGGAACCGGACGCGGGACAGCTCGAGGCCCACCCCGTATCCGCTCGCGTCACCGACCGGGACGGTCGTGGTGAAATCGTCCTGCATGTCCGACCAGTCGGCCTGCACCGCGCTCGCCACGACGAGGAGCCCGGGCGCCAGCACCGCGCTCGCACCGACACGGAGCTCGAGCGGCAAATCGTAGGAGCGATCGCCGCCGGGCGTTCCCGACGTCGCGCTCGCCTCCAGCGAGCTCGACCATCGCACGCTCCCGGCCATCTGGACCACGCCCCGGATGTCGGCCGAGGCACCCGCGGTCACCGACGTGCCGGCATACCCCCAGCGCCCCTGCGTCGCGAACAGCTCTGCGCCTTCGAGATCGAGGTCGCCGAAATCCCGCGTAAGCGTGCGCGTCACCGAACCGGTGTAGCGGCCGAGCGCGACCCCCACGGACAGGCCCGGCGCGATGCCCCGGGCGAAGCCGATGGACGCGCTGGAGACGCCCCCTTCTTGGAGGAAGTTGTCCATCAGGTCGTAGGAGGTGCCACCCAGATCGACCGTGACGAGCCGTTCGCTGCTGAATCCCTGATCGAGCACCGAGCCGAAGTGGATCGTTCCCATCCCGCCGAGCAGCGGATACGCGATCCCGAGGAGGGGAAAGCGGGTCCCCTTGAAATCGCCGGCCGGCACGCCGTCCTGGCTCATCTCGACCCAGCTCGGCTGCGCGACCATCACGGCGCTGGCGAACCCGAGGCCGGCGGCGGCGGCCGGGTCCACCGGCGAGATCGAGCCACCACGCAGACCGATGCCGACGCTGCCGAGTGCCCGACTCCGCCCGTCGATCGCCTCGATCTGGCGACCGAGGCCCGTGGAGTTGAACACCGATTGGCTTTGAACGGCCGTGGGGGTCAGGGCGAGTGCCGTCAGCGCGAGCAGACGCAGAGCGTTCTTCATGGGAGCTCCACCGAGGGTCCGACCGTCACGATCAGCTTGAGGACCGGCGCGAAGCCGGTACCCGGGCCATAAAACGATCCGTAGGCGATCGAAAGCGGCTCGAAGGGAGACAGGAGGGCGAGCGTGTTCGGGTAGGGTAGCCCGGTGGTCGGGTCGATCCCGCGGAGGATGTTCCGAACCAGCGAGGTCACGGGCATCTCGACCTGGGCCCCCGCCTGATCGCCGAAGTAGGAGGCCGGCAAACGGCGTCCGAGCGAGCCGACGACCGGTGCACCGAGCGGCGCCTTCGGCAGTGCCGTCCGGCTCAGAACGGCGCGCGCGTCCACCCCGAGCGTGTCGAGGGGTTGGAAAGCGCCCTCGGTCTGCCGGGTGGTGAGCACCACGGAGGCGTAGCTGATCTGACCCGGCTCGAGCGTCACCGGACAGCCGGCGGCGGCGCACAGCTCCGCGGGACCGTTGAGCTGGGTGGGGACGCCGAGGTCCATGACGGTGCGCCAGGCGGGAGCGCCGCCGACGCGCATCCCGTCGGCGGGCGCCGCGGGAGCCGGATCGTAGATGAACGTGACTTCCGGCTGGGTCGCCGAAACCGTGACGAGCGTGTCCGGATTCACGCTCGGACGAGCCGTGAGCCGGAGCGCCACCGAGCGGACGTCCAGCCGATGTCCCTCGGTGAGCAGGTCCAACCTGGCGCCGAGCGCCAACGCAGCATCGTCGTCCCAGGCCGCGACCTGCGCCGAGTCGAGGGCGAACGAAACCGAGTCTCCGGCAGCCGGGTCCCAGGTGACCGTGTCGATCGGCGCCACGGTTCCACCCCCCGGCTGACTCCACGCGACACGGCTCCCCACGGTATCCACCGCGTCCGTCCAGGTGGCCGACCGGCGGTGCCACGCTTCGTCCATGAAGCCCAGCGTGAGCGAAACCGGGGTCTCGGCCGTGCTCGCCGACCGCGAGAAGAGCGCGACCAACCGTCCCTCCACGAACGTCAGGTCCGTGTCGGTCACGGTCGTGCCCGTCGTGTCCCGCACGGAGGCCGACGTCGGCAGGGCTCCGAAACGGAGGAGCGTACGCGCGTTCAGCGAGCCACCGTAGACGTTGGCCAGAACACCGGTCCCGAGATCACCCGGAGTGCCGTAGCCGCCGAACACCTCCAGATTCGAGCCGAAGTCCTCCCACGGGATCTCGATCTGGAGCGTGACGGGCGCGCCGGGGAGCACCTCTTCACCGATGGAAGTGGGCGTCTCGTCCCCGCAGGCCGTCACGACCAGCGCGGCCGCGGCGAGGAGAACCCCCACACGCGTCCCGATCCGTCTATCGTTCGAACGTATCACGTACCCTTCTCGTTTGTTCTCGACAGCCAACCCGGCGAGCGCCCGAAGCGTTCGGGCATCAGCTCGCTCAACGACCACTCGACGTGCGTCCCACCCCCGCCCGAGATCACCCGGAGCTCGGGAGCGAACTCGGAAAGTACCTGAAGGCACGCGCCACAAGGAGGGACCGGCTCCGCGGCCTCCGTCACCAGCGCCAGAGCCTCGAAGCTCCGCCGGCCGGCGGCCACCGCGCCGAACACCGCCACGCGCTCGGCGCAGACGGTGAGCCCGAACGACGCATTCTCGACGTTGCACCCCGTCCAAACGGTTCCGTCGGAGGCCAGCAACGCCGCGCCCACGGTGAACCGCGAGTACGGGGCGTAGGCCGACGACATCGCCTCGCGGGCCACGTCGAGGAGACGCTCAGCCTCCATCCTTCCCCTTCCCCTCCCACACCCGCGGAAGCCGCGTCGTGAAGCCGGTCAACACCTCGTAGGAGATGGTGCCGGCCACCTCGGCGACCTCGTCGAGCGTGATCTCTTCGGCGCCGTCCCGCCCGATGAGCGTGGCGACGTCGCCGACCCCTACCCCGGCCAGGCCGGTGATGTTCACGACCGTGACATCCATCGAGATACGCCCCACGATCGCGGCCCGCCGGCCCCGGATCAGCACGTGTCCGCGGTTGCCCAGGGCCCGGGGAAGCCCGTCCCCATAACCGATCGACAACGTGGCCCAGCGCTCGGTCCCCCCGGCCGTGTGCGTCGCGCCGTACCCCACCGTCGTCCCGGGTCGGGCGTCACGCACGTGGACCACGCGGGCGTACAGCGACACGACCGGGTCGGGCGCGGGCACGTCGGAGCCGCATCGTCCACCGTAGAGGAAGATACCCGGGCGCACGAGGTCACCGGCCAGCCCCGGCTCATGGAGAACGCCCGCGCTGTTCAACATGTGACGAAGCACGCGGGGTCGGTCCTCGCCCGGCCCGCACCCGTCGCCGATCTGCGCGGTCCACGAGGCGAAGCGCTCCGCCTGCCGCCGAACGCTCTCGGGGTCGTCTTCCGCCGAGTGCAGGTGGGTGAAGACGCCGACCCAGCGCACGGAGCCCGCCGCGGCGGCCCGGAAGCGATCCAGCCAGACGGCCCCCTCTCGCCAGTCTACACCCGAGCGTCCCATCCCCGTGTCGACGTCCAGATGTACGTCCGCGACCAGGGCCGCCCGCTCCGCCGCGGCGGAGACCTCCCGCAGCGCGTCCAGGCTCCCGACCGAGAGCGCCAGACCGGCCTCGACCGCCGCTTCGAGCTCGATGTGGGGCGCCGGGCTGAGCACGACGACCGGTCCGTCCACGCCCAGCTGTCTGAGGCGGAGGCCTTCGGCGACCGTCGCCACTCCGAAGCCCCAGACACCGGCCGTCCGGAGCGTCTCGACGACACCTGGCATGCCGAGTCCGTACGCGTCGGCCTTCACCATCGGCAGGACGCGGACACCGGGGTCGAGCTCGGAGCGGAGCCGGGCGAGGTTGGCGAGCAGCGCGTCGGCGCGCACGTCGAGCCAGGACCGGCCTTTCGGGTTCGTTGACATGAGCGGTGAAAGATGCCAAGAAGAGGGCCCCCGGACGACCCCCGACTAGCAGGTCGCTGAAAAAGGGGAGTACCCCGCGCGACCCACGCCTGCGGCGCGGGTGCCCCAGGCTTTCGCTGGTCAGGCAAGGAACGACGACGAGTCGTAGCAGAGCGGGCACCGCGGCCGAAGGCCGTGGTCCGAGCGAGGAGTGACGCCGCATCACCAGCGAAATCCTCATGCGCCCAACGATTGGACTGACATGACCTTACGAGTTCGGGGGTTGGGGCGGCACGGCCCCGACTCCTGCGTTGAAGCTCCTCGGACCACGGCCTTCGGCCGCGGTGCCCGCTTTAGCTATGGCGTCGTCACTCCGCCTTGGAGGCGGGGCCGTGGCGCTCCCGGGGCACCCGTGCGAAGCATGGGTCCGGGGTGCTCCCCTTTTTCAGCGACCTGCTAGAGCCGCCCCGCATGAGCGACGCCCCGCCCGACTTCCGCTTCCCCGGCCCCGGCACCCTCGACCGCGCCCTCGCCCTGGTCCGGTTCCTCCGGAAGGAGTGCCCATGGGATGCCGAGCAGACCGCGGAGTCGCTCGTGCCCCACCTCCTCGAGGAGGCGCACGAAGTCGCCGACGCGATCCACGACGGGAGGACCGGGGAGCTCGCGGGTGAGCTCGGGGACCTGCTGCTCAATCTGGCCTTCCAGGTCGTCGTGGCCGAAGAGGACGGCACGCTGGACGCCGGCGCGGTCTACGGGGCGCTCGAGCGGAAGATGGTCGCGCGGCACCCTCATCTCTTCGGCGCCGGCCCGCGTGAGGACTGGGAGACGCTGAAGGCGCGCGAGCGGCCGGAGGGCAAGGGCGTCCTCTCGGGTCTGGCCAAGGGGCTCGAACCGCTGAGCAAGGCTTACCGGATCCAGGAGCGTGTGGCATCGGTCGGCTTCGACTGGCCGGACCATCGGGGCGCGTTCGACAAGGTGCGCGAGGAGCTCGAGGAGGTCCGGGAGGCGCTGGCCGGGGACGACGACGACGCGGTCGCCGAGGAGCTGGGCGACCTGCTGTTCGCGACCGTCAACCTGGCGCGGTTGGCCGGCCACCACCCGACCACGGCGCTCGCTCGGGCGAACACGAAATTCCGCGACCGGTTCGAGCGGCTCGAAGCGCTGGCGCGTGAGCGCGGCATCGAGCTGGAAAGTGCGGGGCTGGAAGCCCTGGACCGGCTCTGGGAGGAACTGAAGGCCGACGCCCGGCCGGGTCAGTAGCCCGCGGTCTTGTCCACGACGTTGCGCCACTCCGCGAGCGGGGCGTCGCGGAGGTAGCACGCGAGGTTCTCGACGATCAGCCCGGCCTCGCGGCCCCAATACCCCTCCGTGACGGCGGAGACGTGGGGCGTGGCCAGCACGTTGTCGAAGCTCCACAGGGGATGTCCTTCCGGGAGCGGCTCCCGCGCGAACACGTCGAGCCCTGCCCCACGAAGCCGCCCGGAACGCAGCGCCTCCAGCAGGGCATCCTCGTCGACCAGCGCGCCGCGCGCGACGTTCACGAAGAGGGCACCGAACCGCATGAGCCCGAAGGCCCGCGCGTCGATCATCCCGCGTGTCTCCGGCGTGTCCGGCGCGCACACCACCACCACGTCGCTCTCCCCGAGCACGGTGTCCACGCCGTCGGGCCCGTGCACCAGCTCGATCCGGTCGTCCAGGCGTCCACCGCCGGCAACCGCCTCCAGGGCGTCGTCCCCGGGCCGGGCGGGCGTGCGCTTCGAGGCGATCACCCGCCCGCCGAGCGCGCACACCCTGCGGGCGATCTCGCGCCCGATCCCCCCGAATCCGACGATGCCGACCGTCATGCGCGACAGCTCGGTGGGCGGCCTCGATCCGTCGTAGAACGGCTCGGTCGACCACCGACCCCGTCGCTGATTGGCGACGGCGTGATCGAGCCCCCTCCCGAAGAAGAGGATCATGGCGAGGACCGTCTCGGCCATCGGGGGCGCATGGATACCGGCCGAGTTGGTGAAGACGACATCGCTGGCGCGCATGGCGTCGTGCAGCGAGCTCCCCACGCCGGCCGCCCCCGAATGGACCCAGCGGAGCGCCGAGCCCGCCTCGAGGAGCTCCGCCGGAATGCCGTAGCCGAAGTAGATCTCCGCCTCACGCACGGCTTCGAGCACTCCGGGTGACACGCGCGTGGCGCCATCCCCCGAGCCGTCGGTCGGCTCGTCGATCACGACCAGCTCCCAGCCGCCCGGAAGCGCGTCGCGGATGGCGTCCGGCACCCAGCCCGGCATGGCCCACACCGGACGGTGGTCCATCATGTCGAGCACTGCGCGGCGGGTCATGGCGTTCGGCGGCCCATCGTCTACGGGTAGAGCCGGTTCATCAGCCGCGGGAACGGGATCAGCTCCCGGACGTGCTTGCGGCCCGTGATCCAGGCCACGGTGCGCTCGATGCCCAGGCCGAATCCCGAATGCGGGAAGGTGCCGTAACGTCGGAGATCGAGGTACCAGGCGTAGGCGTCCTCCGGGAGACCCTCCTCACGGATGCGCGCGAGCAACCGGTCGAGGTCGTCCTCCCTCTGGCTCCCGCCGATGATCTCGCCGTATCCCTCCGGTGCGAGCAGATCGTCGCACAGCACGGTGCGCGGGTCGTCCGGGTTCTCCTTCATGTAGAAGGCCTTCGCCTGCTTCGGATAGTCGTGCACGAAGAGGGGAAGCTCGGCGCCCTCCATCAGCGCCATCTCGTCCGGCGCCCCGAGGTCGGAGCCCCACTCGATGTCGGTCCCGCCGGCCTGCAGCTTCGCGACCGCGTCGGTGTAGCTGATGCGCGGGAACGGGGGCCGCACGTGCTCCAGGAGCGACGTGTCGCGCTCGAGCACCTTCAGCTCCTCGCCGCACCGCTCCAGCGCGCGCTCCACGAGGTACGAGACGAACTCCTCCTGGAGGCGCATGTTGTCGTTCGAGTCGGCGAACGCGACCTCCGGCTCGACCATCCAGAACTCGGTGAGGTGCCGGCGCGTCTTCGATTTCTCCGCGCGGAACGTCGGGCCGAAGCAGTACACCTTCCGGAAGGCCGGGCACGCCGCCTCGACGTAGAGCTGACCGGTCTGGGCGAGGTACGCCGGGTCTCCGAAATAGTCCGTCTGGAAGAGCGTGCCGGCATGCTCGCCGATCGCGCCCGTGAGGATGGGCGTGTCGATCCGCACGAACCCGCGGCCGTAGAAGAAGTCGTGCACGGCCTGCTCGACTTCGGCACGGACCCGGAGCCCGGCCCGCTGGAGCGACGAGCGGAGCCAGAGATGCCGGTTGTCGAGCAGGAACTCGACGCCGTGCTCCTTCGGCTGGATGGGGTAGTCCTCCGCCGTCGAAAGGACCTCGAGCTCGGTGAGCCCGAGCTCGTAGCCGCCGGGCGCCCGGTCGTCGGGCCGCACCTCGCCGGTGATCGAGACGACGGATTCGGCCGTCAGGGCCGCGTGCCGTTCCCACGTCGCCTCGTCGACCTCCTTCTTGAGCAGCACACCCTGGACGACACCCGTGCCGTCCCGCACGACGAGGAACGCGACCTTTCCGTGGGCACGGGTCGCCTCGACCCACCCCTTCACTGTCACCTGCTCGCCGGCGTGCTCGCCCAGCTCCCTGATCTCGACCATACGGCTCTGACCCCGATCTTCGTTTCGACGCGATCTGTCGGGCCCCGACGGGCCCCTTCGAGGGCTCGAAGCTATCAGCCTCAGCCCACGCCGAACATCTCCAGACGATCCGAGTAGCGGGCGAGGAGGATCTCACGGACCCTCGCGTGCTCGGGACGCTCGAGGTCCGGATCGAGGTCGATGAGCCCACGGGCCTCGCGCTGCGCCACCTCGATGATCCCCTCGTCCCTGAGCAGGCTCGCGAAGCGGAGGTTCGGGTCGCGGCCGTGCTGGCGGCTGCCGAAGAGGTCCCCTTCCCCCCGGATGAGCAGGTCCGCCCGGGCGACCGCGAAGCCATCGGCGGTATCCCGGAAGACCTTGAGCCGCTCGAGGGCTTCCTCCCCCGGATCCGCGATCAGGATGCAGTGGCTCTCGGCGCTCCCGCGGCCGACCCTCCCGCGCAGCTGGTGGAGCTGGGAGAGGCCGAAGCGGTCGGCGTGCTCGATGACCATGACGCTCGCGTTGGCGACGTCGATCCCCACCTCGATGACCGTCGTGGCCACCAGGATGTCGAGCTCGCCCGCGAGGAACGCCCGCATGACCCGGTCCTTGTCCGCAGCGGAGAGCTGGCCGTGCAGCAGCCCCAGGCGCCGGTCCGGGAAGACCTTCGTCCGGAGTCGCTCGTACTCCTCGGTAGCCGCGAGCATGTCGACCTTCTCCGACTCGGCGACCAGCGGGTATACCAGGTACGCCTGGCGCCCTTCGGCGACCTGCTCCTCCACGAAGGCGTAGACCTGTTCCCTGCGGTCGGGGGAGCGCAGCGCGGTGACCACCGGCTTGCGCCCGGGCGGGAGCTCGTCGAGGACGCTCAGGTCGAGATCACCATAGAGCGCCATCGCCATGGAGCGGGGGATGGGCGTCGCCGACATGACCAACACGTCGGGCACGGCGTCGTCACGCTCGAGCAAGGCCATGCGCTGCCGCACGCCGAAACGGTGCTGCTCGTCCACCACCACAAGGCCCAGCCGGTGGAAGCGCACGGTCTCCTGGATCAGCGCGTGCGTTCCGACGACGAGCTGAGCCCCTCCCGACGCTACCGAGTCCGCCGCCTCGGCGCGCTCCGCCGCGGCCAGGCTCCCGGTGAGCAGAGCGACCTCGACTCCGAGCGGGGCCACGAGCTCACGCATCCCGCGCGCGTGCTGCTCGGCCAGGATCTCGGTGGGCGCCATCAGCGCGGCCTGGCGTCCCCCCTCGACGGCGATGAGCATGGCGAAGAGCGCCACGAGCGTCTTCCCCGCCCCGACGTCGCCCTGGAGGAGGCGGTTCATGCGCCGGTCCGACACCATGTCCGTCGCGATGTCACGGAGGACCCGTGTCTGCGCGTCGGTCAGGGAGAACGGCAGGGCTTCCAGGAGCGCGCGGACCAGCTCGTTCGTGCGCCCGTGTGCGATCCCCGGCCGGGTCTCGAGCGCCTCGCGTCGGGCGCGAGCCTGCACGAGCTGGAGGAAGAACAGCTCGTCGAAGGCGAGCCGCTCCCGTCCCCGCTCGGCCTGGGCCAGATCGGCGGGGCGGTGGAGCCAGGAGAGCGCATCCGACAGCGTGGGGAGGCCGAGCCGCTCCCGAGCGTCGTCGGCCAGATACTCGTCCTCGTCGGCGGACGCCAGGAGCGCGTCGAGATTCCTCTCGAAGATCCCCCGGAGCACCCATTGGGGGACCTCTTCGCTGGCGGGGTAGGTCACGAAGATCGTCCCCGTGCGCTCGGAGCCCTTCCCCGGCCGGTCCACGAGCGTGAACTCGCGTGGCTGCAGCTGCTTCCCGTGGAAGAACTTCACGGGCCCCGACACGAGCAGCCGGTCGCCCTCCCGCAGCTTGCGGTCGAGCCACGGCTGCCCGGGCCACGCCACGGTGATCAGTCCCGAATCGTCCTGGAGAACGGCCTGGAAGATCCGCAGCCCCGTCCGGGTCGGGATCACGCCCTTGCTGCGCACGGTCCCGGCCACGGTCACGTCCATCCCGACGTCCACCCGGCCGATGGGGGTCACCGTGGAGGCATCGTCGTAGCGGCGCGGCACGTGGTAGAGCATGTCCCGCGCCGTGGCGATCCCGAGGCCCGCCAGCGCGTCGGCCCGCTTGGGACCGACGCCCTTGAGGAACTGGACCGGGCCGTCGAGGCGGGAGTACCGGCTCATCCTACGAGCCGAACACGCCCTCGACGAACGCGTCGACGTCGAACGTCTCGAGGTCGCCGAGCTGCTCGCCGGTGCCCACGAGCTTCACGGGCACGCCGAACTCCTCCTGCAGCGCCACGACGATTCCGCCCCGGGCCGAGGAATCCATCTTCGCGAGCACGATGCCGCTCACGTCGACCACCTTCTTGAACGCCTCGAGCTGGCGGACGGCGTTCTGGCCCACGGTCGCGTCCAGCACGAGGAGCGTCTCGTGGGGCGGACCGCCGAGGCGCCGACGCACGACACGGTCGATCTTCTCGAGCTCCTGCATGAGGCCGCGATTCGTGTGCAGCCGACCCGCCGTGTCGATCAGAAGCACGTCGACGCCCCGGGACTCCGCGGCCTCGAGCGCGTCGAACGCCACGGCGGCCGGGTCACCACCCTGCTGGCCGCGCAGAAAATCCGCACCGATCCGCTTCGCCCAGGTCTCGAGCTGGGCCACGGCGCCCGCTCGGAACGTGTCGGCGGCGGCGACCATCACCCGCTTGCCGTCCTGAACGAGAAAGTGAGCGAGCTTCGCCACCGACGTCGTCTTCCCCACGCCGTTGACCCCCACCATCAGGTAGACCGTGGTGCCGGAATCCGCGGCCCGCAGCTCCGCGTCCCTGGAAGGCGTCAGGATCTCCGAGATCTCGTCCCGTAGCGCTCCGACCAGGGCCTGGCCTCCTCTGGCCTTCCCCTTCCGCATGGCGTCTTCGGCGTGATCCACCAGGCGCATCGTGGCCGGGACGCCGAAGTCCGCGGCGAGGAGCCGCTCCTCCAACTCCTCGAGCGAGGCGTGGTCGAGCCCCTTCGCGGCTACGCGCACATCGGTGAGCGCCAGATCGACGACCCTGCGCCAGAGTCCCTTCTTCTTCTCGAGCTTGTTCTTGAAAAGGCGTGCCATCGGCTATGTCGGTATCAGCGTAGTCCGGACCGCCTGCGCCCGATCCATTCCGCGCACAGGAGTCCGATGATCAACAGGTAGGGCCACGGGAGCGTCCGGAGCGGCCGGGTGCCGCCGTCGTCCGCGACCGAAGACGCACCCTCGGAGATCAGTCTCGCGGGATCGGCCGGCGCCGGGAACATGTCGATGGACCGGTCGCTGACGTCGAAGCGCCCGCCAGCCACGCTGTCCCCCGCGGGATCCTGCACGGTGTAGCGGTACGGCCCGGGGGCGAGCGGCTCCGTGAAGACGGTCCCGCTCCCGGCGAGGGGGAGCTCGCTCGCCTCGTCGGTCGAGGCGGTATCGGGACGGATGCCGACCGTCGCGCCGGCCCGCCCTTCGGGTACCTGCCAGGGGACGGGCTCGCCGGCCCGGACCACGCGCTCCGCCGGGCGGACCTCCGCGCCGGCCAACGAAGCGTCACGGAGCAGCCAGCCGGCCACGCCGGACCAGAGGGCTTCGTAGGCGTCACGTCCGTCCGGCCTGGCCGCCCAGCGCCAGAGGCCACGGGCGAGCACCACCGCGGAGCGGCGCCCGCCGTCATTCCGCAGATGGAGCGGGGCCTCCGCGGGTCCGGTGCGTCGGAGGCTCACGGTCAGGGGGGCTACGAGTCCCGTGGCGTCCTGCACCACCATCACGCCGGTGAGTGGCGGCAGATCGGATCCGGCCAGGCCGGCCAGCTCGCCGGACAATGGCGAAGGCGGTATCTCCTCGCCCAGGTACCATTCGCCAGCCCTCGGCGAGGAGGCGTCGATACCGAGCAGCGACGCGCCGGCGGCGTCGGACGCGAAAGCGATCGAGCGGGGTGCGCGCCCGATCAACCCCCTCACCCACGCGTCGGTGCCTTCGGACAGCCCGTGGAGGACGAGGAGCGACGCGCCCTCCGCGGCGCGTCTCACGGTAGCGGAGTCGACGGGGCCCGCCCGCTCGAGCGCCGGGCCCATGGATACGTACCGATCGGGACCCGCCCGTAGGAAGCCCGTTCCCGCGAGGCCGGTCGTCCGCTCGAGCACGGGCAGGAGGTAGCGCGGCTCCCAGTCGGGGCCGAGCGAGACGACGACCACTCCGGCATTCTCGGGCGTCCCGACCAGCCCGTAGGCCACCGCCCGGTCGTCGGCCGCAAAGCCGTCGTCCACGCCGGAGACGACCGCCTCGAAACGCACCGCACCGGTGCCCGTCGACGGGGGCAGGTCGACCTCGACGGCCCTCCGGAGCCCCGGTCCGGGAGCCGCGACCCGCGCCGAACCGACGGGGACGCCTTCCTCGAACAGCTCCACTGACAGGCTGTCCCCCGGCATGCCGCCGTGGACCTCGACGACGGCGAGGCCGGCCGCGGCGGGGCTGGCGCGGTCACCGACGTCCAGCGAGAGGATGCCGGCGTTCTCGAACGGGTCGGCGAGGTTCTCGAACGCGACGCCGAGACCGGAGCCCTCCAGCGCCGCACGCACGGCCACGACGTCCTCGATGCGCATATCCGTGAGCACCCGCACCTCACGAGCGCCGCTCTCCGCGGCCACGACGAGCGCGGGTCCGAGACGCGTCGCGGGCCCGGTGGGCGCGAGGGCCGAAGCGTCGGGAGCCTGGTCGACCTCGGCGCCGAAGGTCACGACCCGCCACCCATCCGCGCGCAGCTCCTCGGCGCGCCGGACCGCCTCGGTCCAGGCGGCCCCCGCCTCGTTCCCCGCGGCCATGCTCTCGGACACGTCGAGCAGGACCCAACGGCTCGCGAGGCCGGCGGTGCCCGGCCACGGCACGCTCGGATCGAGCAGGAGGACGAGCACGATCAGGAGGGTGGCGGCGCGGAGCGGCCACAGATAGCGGGACCCCGCCACCGGGAGGTCGACCCGGCGGTAGATCCACCACGAGTATCCGATGGCTCCCGCGCCGAGAAGCGCGAAGAGGACGGCCGAGAGGCTTACCGCCGGCCTCCGTCGACGTCGAGGGCACCGGCCCGCACGGGCCGGTCACCGGAGTCGCGTTCGTCCTCGTCGACCAGGGCGGTTCGCACCGGGCCGGCGCCCGGGATCGACTCGAGGAGCGCCACGCGCTCCATCATCTCGTCCATCCAGCGGACCATGTCGTCCGCCGGAACCGGGTCTCCGGCCGGGAGATCGACCGACAGTGGATCGATGTGGCGCCCCCCGCTGATCATCTCGTAATGGAGATGGGGACCGGTCGCGAGCCCGGTCATGCCGACGTACCCGATGATGTCACCCTGCCTGACCCGCGTCCCCTGCACCACGCTCGAGTTGAAGCGGCTCATGTGCCCGTAGCGGGTGATGAAGCCGTTGGGGTGGCGGATCTCGACGGCGTTGCCGAGGCCGCCCTTCGGCCCGCGATGGATCACCACGCCGTCCGACGTCGCCATGATCGGCGTGCCGGTGTCGGCCGCGTAGTCCACGCCTCGGTGCGCCCGCACCCTCTGGAGCACCGGATGGAAGCGTCCGTTGCTGTACCGCGAGGAGATACGTCGGTACTCGAGCGGCTTCAGGAGGAAGGCCCGCCGCACGGACTTCCCTTCCAGGTCGAAATACGACCCCTGACCGTCGCCGTTCGGATCGAACCAGATGGCATGGTACGCCGTGCCGCTGTTCACCAGCTCGGCGGAGATCAGCTGGCCGGCGCGGAGCGATCCGTCCGGCCGCACCTCTCGCTCGAAGGCGAACCGGTACGTGTCTCCCACCCGGATCTGGCGGGAGAAGTCGACCTGCCACTGGAAGACGCGATCGAGGTAGTCGATGAGCCGGTTCCGGTCGGCGACCGGCATCGACTGCAACTCCGGGAGCCCGATCACGGAGGTCCAGAGAACGTTCTCGATCGCACCCGACGCGTAGAGCGTGTCGACGTAGACCGGAGTCTCGACCAGGTCGGCCGTCCACCCCGAGAGGCTGCGCGTCAGCCGGACCGTCTCGTCCCGACTCACCGCGACGTCGATGCCGCGCAGCTCTTCCTCGCGCTGCAGGTACCGGAACGTCACCTCGGTCCCGGGACGCATCCGCCTCGGGCTCGCGTGCTCACGGAACGCGAGCAGCAGCGACGCCTGGTCATTGGCACCGAGCTCGCCGCTCAGGAGCTCACCGAAGGTCTGCCCCGCCCGCATGGCGTGGACGTCTACCCGCTCGGCCGGTGGCACCTGTATCTCGGGCAGCAGCCCGACGTCGGGGACCTCCATGAAATCGCACGCCGACGACATCGCGGCGGCCGCAAGGACCGCCACGAGCGTACGGGCACGCCCTACGCTCGTCGCGTCAGATCGCAATCTCTCTGGCTCCGCGTCTCAAGATGATCTCCTTCGCGCAACGGGTCGCCCCGGTACGCGCCCTTCGTCGGCGACCCGCCGGCTCAGTCCATCTGACGCCGGATGAAGGTCGGAATGTCGAGCCCCGCGATCTGGCTCCGCGCGATCGTGCGCTCCGGGAAGCGGTTGAGCGGCACGACCTCCTCGGATCCACCGCCTCCCACCGCGACTCGGGGCGCGCGCCGCGGCGCCTCGATCTCGTCGGACTTCCTGGTCGGCTCGGCGGGTGCCTGAGCGGGCTTCGCGGCCTTCGGCGTGCGAGCGCGCAGGAAGCTCCCCGAGATGACCTTGTCGTCCTCGGCCTGATCGAAGCCGGTCGCGATGACGGTGACGCGGACCTGCCCTTCGAGCGACGGGTCGTGCACCGCGCCGAAGATGATCTCGGCCTCGTCGCCGGCTTCTTCCTGGATAATCGAAGATATCGTCGTGACCTCGTCAATGGCGAGGTCCATGCCCCCGGTGATGTTGATGAGGACCCCCCGGGCGCCCGCGATGGAGATGTCGTCCAGGAGCGGCGACGAGATCGCTTCCTGGGCGGCCTCCTGCGCGCGGTTGTCCCCTTCCCCGAAGCCCGATCCCATGAGCGCCGGGCCCCGCGACGACATGATCGTGCGCACGTCCGCGAAGTCCACGTTCACCTCGCCGGTCACGCTGATGAGGTCGGAGATGCCCTGCGTGGCGTTGAGCAGCACCTCGTCGGCCTTCTTGAGCGCGTCGCGGAACGACGTCCCCTTCGGCACGACGGAGAGCAGACGGTCGTTCGGGACCAGAATCATCGTGTCCACGCAACGCCGTAGCTCGGCCAGGCCCTGCTGGGCCTGACGCTCCCGCTTCTTCCCCTCGAAGGAGAAGGGCCGGGTGACGATCCCGATCGTGAGCGCACCCATCTCACGGGCGATCTCGGCGACGAGCGGCGCGGCACCGGTTCCGGTCCCTCCGCCCATGCCGGCAGTCACGAACACCAGGTCGGCGCCCTCGAGCGCACGGCGAACCTCGTCTTCGCTCTCGGCCAACGCCTGCCGCCCCACCTCGGGGCGCGCGCCGGCACCGAGCCCGCGCGTCAGCTTCTTGCCGATCTGCAACGTGACCTGCGCCCGCGACGTCTTGAGCGCCTGGGCATCGGTGTTCATCGAGATGAACTCGACGCCGTCGAGCGCCTCGTCGACCATGCGGTTCACAGCGTTCCCGCCGGCGCCACCGACGCCGACCACTTTCATCCGCGCGTTCCGGACCGGGGTTTCCTCGAACTCGAAAATCATGATGTCTCCTCCAATGGAGTGGATTAAAAGAACTCTTTGAGCCAGGTGCCGAGCTTCGTGAGGACGCCCGACGTGGTCGTCGAGGCCCCCCTACCCGTCTCGGCGAAACGGTCCGCTCCCCACAGCGAGAGCCCGGCGGCGACCGCGAAGCGCGGGCGCCCGACGGAATCCGCGAGCCCACCCAGTCCTTCACCCGGCACACCGAGCCGGACCGGACAGGCGTAGATCTGTTGGGCCAACTCGACGAGGCCGGGGATCGCCGCCGTGCCTCCGGTCAGCACGATGCCCGCGCCCAGTCGGTCCATCAGCCCCTTCTCGTCGAGCTCCTGATGGACGATCCCGAACAACTCGTCGAGCCGCTGCTCGATGATGTGCGCGATCAGCTCCCGGGCGACGGCCCGCGTCTGCCCCGGTGCCGGACCGGGCAGCTCCACGGTCTCGCGCGGGTCCACCATCTGGGTCCAGGCGATGCCGAACTTCTCCTTGGCCCGTCGCGCCTCGGAGTACGGGATCGACAGCCCGCGCACGAGATCGGTCGTCAGCGTGGTGCCGCCCACGGGGAGGATCGAGACGTGCTGGACCTTCCCCTCGTAGTAGGCCGCGATGTCCGTCGTGTTGGCCCCGATCTCGACCATCGCGACCCCGACTTCCTTCTCGTCCTCCGTGAGGACGGCGCGCGAGCCCGCCAGCGGCTCGAGCACCATCTCCTGCACCCGGTAGCCCGCTCGGTTCACCGCCTTGCGGATGTTGGCGGAGGCCGTGACCTGGCACGTCACGAGGAAGACCTCCGCCTCGAGCCGCACGCCGGCCATGCCGAGGGGGTCCTTGATGCCGCCCTGGAGATCCACGCGGTATTCCTGGGGGATGGCGTGCACCATCTCCCGATCGGGCGGGAGCGCGACGGCGCGCGCGACGATGTGCACCCGCTCGACGTCGTCGGGGCTCACCTCGTCGTCCGAGACGGCCACGACGCCCATCGAGGTGGACGCGCGGACGTGGTCGCCGCCGATGCCGGCGTAGACACGGTCGACCGTGGCGCCGGCCATCAGCTCCGCCTCCTTCATGGCGGAGCGGACCGACTCGGTCATCTCGTCGATGTTGGTGACCATGTCGCCGCGGAGCCCACCCGTGCGGGCCTGGCCGACGCCGAGCACCGTGAGCCCCGGCCGGCGCGGGTCGGTGACGACCTCACCGATGACGGCGCACGTGTTCGAGGTCCCGATGTCGAGTCCGGCGATGAGATTGGAGCGCATGGTTGTTCCGTCAGTCTCGGGTGCGGCGGACCACGACCTGGTCCGCGAATCTCAGATCGATCTCTTCCGGCGGATCGGTCGGCCTGGCCGCTACCGCGTCGGCGAGGGCGGCCAGCCCCTCCCGGAGCCGGACCGCGGACGTCCCCGGGGGGAGGAGGAAGTCCACCGGCGGCTCCGTCCAGCGAACCCGGAGCGATCCGTCGTCCCGCCATCCCATCTCGGATACGCGCTGGAGGAACGCGGTGTCCGCGCTCATCATCCGCCCGATCTCCCCGGCCAGCTCCCGCACCTCGCCCGGCACCAGGCGAGCGCCACGGGCAGGCGTCAGGCCGGTAGAAAGGACGGGCAGATCGAGCCGGTGGTGGGAGGGATCCACGGGAAGCCGATATCCCTCGGCGTCGATGGGCTCGAGGGTCGGCGTGGGCGCGAGCGCGACCGGCTCTCGCTCGGTCACCGTCACGCGCAGTCCACCGGGGAACCGACGCGCGATCTCGACCGTGCGGATCATCGGATGACGCTCGATCCGCTCCGTCCACACGCTCTTCTCCTCCCAGATGGAGCTGGTCGGCTGCAGCGCCATCAGCCCCACGATCTCATCGGGCGAGACGAACGTCGCCCCGCTCACGTCCACGTCCCGCACGTGGAAGGTGCTGAGCCCCGCGAGCCATTCGCTCCCGTGCTCGACACTCAACAGCGTTCCGCCGGCCACGATTGCGCCGAGCAGGATCTTCAGATCCCTACGCATGCGTCACCTCCCGCAGGCGCTCGAAGGCGTCCGGGGCGAGCGTCTCGATCGAGCCCGCCCCCATGGCGATGAGCACGTCTCCGTGCTCGAGCGTATCGACGAGCGTCGCGGCCAAGGTCGCGAGCGTCTCGTGGTAGCTAACGTCACGGGCCCCGGCCCCGCGGGCGTGCTCGGCGACCATCGCGCCCGTGACGCCCTCGATGGGGGCCTCCCGGGCCGGGAAGACGTCCGTGACCCACACCACGTCGGCGTCCGCGAGGGCTGCACCGAACTCCGCGGCGAAGTCCCGCGTGCGGGAGTACAGGTGGGGCTGGAAGGCCACGACCAGGCGGCGACCCGGGTAGGCCGCGCGCACCCCGGCGAGCGTCGCGCGGATCTCCGTCGGGTGGTGCGCGTAGTCGTCGATCACCGTAACCCCGCCCGCGTCGCCGAGCACGTCGAAGCGACGGCCGACGCCCTCGAAGGCGGAGAGCGCGTGCTTCACGTGGGCCCAATCGACTCCGAGATGGCGCGCGGTCGCGGCCGCCGCGAGGGCGTTGAGCAGGTTGTGGGTGCCGGGCAGGGACAGCTCGAGGGTGCCCCGGGACCGACCCTCCTCCACCACCGTGCACCACGTGCGCCCGTCGCGCACCTCGATGTCGGTCGCCCGGAGCATGGCGCCGGCGACGGTGCCATAGGTGTAGCCGATGCCGGCGAACTCGGGGAGCAGCTTCGACGCCCCGTGGTCGTCCGCGCACACGATGACGCGTCCCCCCGGCTTCACCCCTCGGAGAAAGCGTCGGAAGCCGTCCCGGACGCCCTCGAGGTCTCCGTAGATGTCGAGGTGGTCGGCCTCCAGGTTCGTGACGATCGCCACGTCGGGGCGGAGCGTCAGGAACGAGCGGTCGTATTCGTCGGCCTCGACCACGAAGAGCTGGTCCCCGCCGCGGCGGAGATTCCCGCCCCAACCGGACACCCGCCCGCCCACGAGGCCGGTCGGATCGAGCCCGGCCGCGGCCAGGACCTCTGTGGTCATCGCGGTCGTGGTCGTCTTGCCGTGCGTGCCGGCCACGCCGACCACTTGCCCGGCCTCGACCCACGCGCCGAGCGCCTCCGCGCGCTTGAAGACGGGCACGCCGAGCTCCCGGGCGCGAGCGAGCTCGGGATGCTCGGCGGGAACTGCGGAAGTGACGATCAGCGCCGAGGCTCCGTCGACGTGCGCCGGGTCGTGACCCATGTGCACCGTGGCGCCCAATGCCTCCAGATCGACGACACCGGATCCGCGCTTCACGTCACACCCCGTGACGGTCACGCCCTCGCGGACGAGGAGCTCGGCGAGCGCGCACATGCCGGCACCGCCGACGCCCATGAAGTGGACCGGTCCGGAGGCGGCGAGCGCCCTGAGGCGGGTGCGGTCGATCATCACGCCGCCTCCGTTCCGGACGTCATGCAGCGAGCCACGGACTCCGCGATCCGGCGGGCGGCCTCGGGACGTGCCAGTCCCAGCGCCGCACGCCGCATCGCGGCGAGGCGCGGAGCATCGGAGGTCAGGCTCGCCACGGCACCCCAGAGCCGAGCCGGCGTGAGCTCGGACTGGGGGAGCACGACGGCCGCTCCGGCCGCGGCGAGCGACTCGGCATTGCGCGTCTGGTGGTCCTCGGCTGCGCTCGGGAGCGGTACCAGGACGGCCGGCAGACCCTCGACCAGCAGCTCGGCGGTGAAGGTGGCGCCCGCGCGCGCCAGAGCCAGGTCCGACGCGACCAACGCGACGGGCATGTCGTCGATGTACGGCACGGGCACGACCCACTCGGCGGCCTCCCCCATCGCCTCGAGCTCGTCCCGGATGCCCTCGTGATGAGCGGGTCCGGTGGCCCAGAGGACGTGGAGGCCCTCCACCCGATCGAACGATCCGGCGGCGACCGACCGCACCGCTCCGAGGAGCGCGTCGTTCACGGCGCGCGCTCCCTGACTTCCGCCGACGACGAGCAGCACCGTGGAAGCCTCGGGCAGGTCGAGGCGCGTGCGTGCCTGTCCCCGCTCGATCTCACTGCGCGGCCGTACCGGGTTGCCGCTCACGGCCGTGCGCTCGCGGCCCGCCGGCAGGCGGTCCACCGCTTCGGGGAACGCGACGTGGATGCGGGCGGCCCACCGGCTGAGAAGCTTGGTGACCAGGCCCGGCACGGCGTTCGGCTCCTGCAGGACGAGCGGCGTCCCCGTGAGCACGGCCGCGATGCCAGCGGGCGCGCTGGCGTATCCGCCGGTCACAACGACGGCCTCGGGCCGGAGCTCGGCGAAGAGGCGAAGCGTCCGGACGATCGAGCCCACGATCCCGGCGACGCCGAGCAGGCTCCGCGCGGGGCGGGAGCGATCGAGCCCCTGCACCGGAAGCAGGAGGTGCCACTCCCCACGCTCGGCCAGGATCCGTCCCTCGATCCCACGGCGCGAGCCGACGAAGAGAGCCCGCACGTCGGGACGGAGCGAGCGGAGCTCGTCCGCGACCGCGAGGGCCGGATAGAGGTGCCCTCCCGTGCCACCGCCTGAGAATACCACGACCCGACGATCATGCACGGGCCCTCCTTCCCACCTGGCGCCGACCGGCACCGGCGCCACGTCCGGAGGCCCGGGCGACCGACATCAGCATTCCCAGGGCGACGCACGTCACGAGCAGGTTCGAGCGTCCGTACGAGACCAACGGGAGCGAGAGGCCCGTCGCCGGCAGGAGCGCCAGGCCGACCGCCATGTGCAGCAGTGCCTGCAGGGCGATGAGGCTGGTCAGCCCGATGGCGAGGAGCTCCCCGAACAGGTCGGGCGCCCGACCGGCCACGCGGAATCCGACCAGCACGATCGCGGCGTACAGGGACACCAGGATGAGCACCCCGACCAGCCCCCACTCCTCGCCGATCATCGCGAAGATGAAGTCGTTGTGGGCCTCCGGCAGGAATCCGAACTTCTGCCGCCCCTCCCCGATGCCGACGCCGTACAGCCCTCCCGAGCCCAGCGCCACGAGCGACTGGCGGACCTGGAAGCCGGATCCCATGGGATCCGAGAGCGGATCGAGGAACGTGGCGAGCCGCTCCGCACGGAAGCCGACCGAGAGCTGGTCGCGGAGCACGGGCACCGCGATCAGGGCCAGGAAGGCGAAGTGAGCGATCCGCCCTCCGGCGCAGAACAGGATGAGCGCGCCGAGCAGCCCGATGAGGAAGGCCGTGGAGAGATCCGGCTGCAGCGCGATCAATCCGAGCACGACCGCCCAGACCACGAGGAACGGCAATAACCCGCGGGAGAGCGACTTGAAGTGTGGCCCCTTCCGGACCGCGAGCGCCGCGGTCCAGACGACGACGGCGATCTTCGCGAACTCCGACGGCTGGAGCGTCACGCCCAGGGTCAGCCAGCGACGCGCGCCGTTGATCTCGGGGGCGATCGAGTGCGTCCAGGGGAGGACGACCAGGATCAGTGCGACGAGCGTCACGGCGAGTAGCGGCCACGCCAGATGGGCCCAGGCCCGATACGGGAGCGCGGCGCACCCGGCGAGCGCGACGAGCCCGACCGCGGCGCCGATCGCCTGCCGGAACAGGTAGTACGTGTCGGGGAGGTCCTGCCGCATCGCGAGCACGGACGACGCGCTGTACAGCACGACCAAGCCCCAGGCCACGAGGACGACGGTGGCGCAGAAGAGGACGGCGGCCTCCCAACCCCGGCCGAGGCCCGCATCGGGCAGCTGGACCGGGCGGGTCGGGGCGACGTCGAGGGGGCGGGCGCTCACGCGACCTCCCGGGCCAGATCGGTGAAGACGCGGCCACGGTGCTCGTAGCTGTCGAACATGTCGAAGCTCGAGCAGGCGGGAGAAAGGAGCACGACGTCGCCCCGGCGGGCGCATGCAGCGGCGCGGCGCACGACCGTCTCGAAGTCGCTCGCGAGTCGCTCGACGCTCGTCGCGTCTCCGAGCTCGTCGGCGATCCGCTCGCCGACCGCTCCGAATGCGAGGACGACGCGGGCGTGCTCCGCGAGGAGGGGTCCGAGCGGCCGGAAGTCTTCGCCCTTGTCCTTGCCGCCCAAAAGCACGACCGCCGGCCGGTCCAGGCTCGCCAGCGCGCTGGCCGCCGCCGAGACGTTGGTGGCCTTGGAGTCGTTCACCCAGAGCACGCCGTCCCGATCGAGGACCGGCTCCATGCGGTGCGGAAGGGGGCGTGCGGTGCGGAGTCCCTCGCGGATGCCCTCGACGGGGGCGCCGGCCAGGCGGGCCACCAGTGCCGCGGTCAGCCCGTTCCTGAGATTGTGGCGTCCCATGAGCGGGAAGTGGGCGGCCGCCAGGAGCGGCTCGTCCGACTCCGCGACGCGTAGTGTCAGGACGCCGTCCCGCACGAAGGCGTGCGCGCCGACGTCGTCGTGGGAGAACGTGTAGCGACGGCCGGGCGCGTCCCCCGCGAGCGCTTCGACCTCGGCGTCCCCGAACGGAAGGACCCAGACGCAGGCCTCGTCGGCGTTCTCGAAGAGGCGCGCCTTGTCCGCGTAGTACGCGTCCAGGGACGGGTAACGGTCGAGGTGGTCGGGCGAGAGGCCAGTCACGACACCGATATCGGGCCGGAACGTGTCCACGTCGGCGAGCTGGAACGAGCTCATCTCGAGCACGTACCAGTCGGGCGCGTCTTCCCGGAGCGCGAGATCGGAGGCGGCGGGCGCGAGCCCACCCCCCACGTTCCCGCCCACCGCCGCGTCCATCCCCGACGAGGCGAGAAGGTGTCCCACCAAGAGCGTGGTGGTCGTCTTCCCGTTGGTTCCGGTCACGGCGATCAGTGGAGCGCCGTAGAACCGAACGGCGAGCTCAGGCTCGCTGATCCAACGCACGCCCCGCGCTCGGAGATCTCCGAGCACCGGAGCGTCCGGCGGGATTCCGGGGCTGACCACGACGAGTCCGGCGCCAGCCAGCCACTCGAAGTCGTGTCCACCGAGCTCCACCCGCGCTCCCGCGGATTCGAGGTCGGCTCCACGAGCTGCAGTTGCGGCGTCAGTGCGCAGATCCGAGACATAGACGTCTCCTCCCTTGGCGAGGGCCAGTCGGGCGGCGGCGATACCGCTCGCTCCGAGGCCGATGACGGCCACGCGCGTTCCGGCGAGATCCCCCGCCGCAGAGCCGTGGGCCTGAGTTCGCATCATGTCCGCTCACCGGATCTTGAGGGTGCTGATGGCGACCATCGCGCACATCAGTCCGAGGATCCAGAAGCGCACGACCACCTTGGTTTCGGGCCACCCGAGCTTCTCGAAGTGGTGGTGGATGGGCGCCATTCTGAAGATCCGGCGCCCTTCCCCGTACCGGGCCCGGGTGTACTTGAAGTACGACGTCTGCAGGATCACGGAGAGCGTCTCCATCACGAACACGCCTCCCACGATGACCAGCAGGAACTCGCCCTTGAGCAGGATCGCCATCACCCCGATGGCGCCCCCGAGCGCGAGCGACCCGGTGTCGCCCATGAAGACCTCGGCGGGGTGCGCGTTGAACCAGAGGAAGCCCACGGCCGCGCCGGCGAGGGCGACGGCGAAGATCGTCAGCTCCCCTGCTCCGGGCAGATAGAAGAAGCCGAGGTACGCCGACGTGTCGACGCGGCCGGCGATGTAGGCGAAGATCCCGAACGTCGCGGCCGCGATGGCGGTCAGTCCCGCGGCCAGCCCGTCCAGGCCGTCGGTCAGGTTCACGGCGTTCGAGGAGCCCGAGACGACGGCTCCGGTGAAGAGCACGAACACGGGCGCGAAGAACGCAGCGGCCACGTCCGAGAAGAAGGGCACCGTGGTCCAGGTGGTCGGATGCGGCGAGATGGGATTCCAGAGCAGGAACGCGCCGAGCGCGAGCCCGAACGTCCACTGCCCCACCATCTTGTACCGTCCGATGAGTCCGCGGGACTTCCCCTGGACGACCTTCAGGTAGTCGTCCAAGAATCCGATCGCGCCCATCCACAGCAGCGAGATCACTGCGACGACCGTGTACCAGTTGGTCAGCTGGGCCCAGAGCAGCGTCGAAAGCGTCGCCGACGCGATGATGATGAGCCCGCCCATGGTGGGGGTCCCCGCCTTCACCAGGTGCGACTCCGGCCCGACGTCCCGAACGACCTGCCCCACACGCGCGGCTTCGAGCCGGCGGATGACCGGAGGGCCGAACGCGAACGCGATGAGCAGTGCCGTCACCATGGCGCCGGCCGCTCGGAAGGTGATATAGACGAAGACGTTGAAGACGACGTGCACGTCCGAGAGCGGCGGAAGGAGATGGTAGAGCATCAGCCTCGCGCCTCTTCGGTTTCGTCGGGGCCGAAGTCGGCCTCGAGAAGGTCGAGCATGCCCTCGAGCGCGACCCCGCGCGACGCCTTGAGGAGGACGACCTCCTCGCCCGCGAGGCGTTCCTTCAGGAGCGGATACCCGCTCCGCCAATCCTCGGCGATCAGGACACGATCCGACGGAGTCGCCATGCGCTCCGCGGCCTCGGCGAAGCCGCCGACCGCCAGCACGACGTCGATATCACGAGCAAGCGCGTCGGCGAGCACCTCGTCATGGTACCGGGCCGAGGCATCGCCCAACTCCAGCATCGTGCCGAGCACCGCGGCACGGCCGTTCGGAGCTCCGTAGACCTCGAGGAGCTCGAGCGCCGCGCGCGCGCTCTGCGGGTTCGCGTTGTAGCAGTCCACGAGAACGGTGAGGCCCCCGATGGTCCGCGTCTGGCCACGCATTCCCGCGGTGGAGGCCCCCTCCAGGCCCTGGGCGGCCTTGGCCGCCGGCACCCCGAGAAGATCGGCCACGGTGAGCGCCAGCAGCGCGTTCGCCACCGCGTGCCTCCCCGGCATGGGGACCGATACGACGTGCCCGTGCCACCGGAATCGATACCGTCCGAAAGCGTCGACCTCGGCCCCGGTCGGGCGTGCCCGCTCGTCGGCCCGGTTGCTCCACCCCGCCACGCGTACCTGCGGCATGATGCGCCGCGCCTCCTCCACCAGACTGGTCGGTTCGTCGCCAACGACCGCCTTGGCTCCCTTGGGTAGCACCCGAAGGAGGTCCAGCTTCTCACGCAGGACGCCCTCCACCGAGCCCAACCCCTCCAGGTGGCTCGCGCCGACCGTCGTCACCACGCCCACGTCCGGGCTCACGATCTCGGTCAGCGCCCGGATCTCGCCCGGCTCGCTGGTTCCGAGCTCCACGACGACGGCTTCCGACTCCTGCGGAGCCTCGAGGAGCGTGAGCGGCACACCCACCCGGTTGTTACGATTCCCCCGCGTCGCGTGCGTCCGGCGAGCGGTCGCGAGCGCTGCCGCCAGGAAGTCCTTGGTCGTGGTCTTCCCGCTCGACCCCGTGATGGCGACCACGGGACAGTCGAGGTGCATCCGCCGGTGGTGCGCGAGGCGGCCGAGGGCGACCAGCGTGTCGTCGACGGGATACGTGACGATGTCGCGCGCGGCGGGGAGAGCACGGGACACCACGACGGCGCGCGCGCCCCCCGCGACCGCGTCGGCCACGAAGTCGTGCCCGTCGAAGCGGTCGCCGGACAGCGCCAGATAGAGCGCGCCGGGCTGGAGCGTCCTCGTATCGGTCGAGATCTCCGTGAATCGCAGGCCGTCCCGGGCCAGGTCGAGCCGGAGCCCGAGGGCGCTCCGCACTTCCAGGTCGGTCCACGCGAAGGCCGTCATACGCCCCCCACTTCCTCGAGGGCGGCGCGCAGATGGACGCGCTCGTCGAACGGACGCTTTTCCCGGCCGATCACCTGGTACGTCTCGTGCCCCTTACCGGCCAGGACGACCGTGTCGCCGGGCCGGGCGAGGGCGACCGCGCGCCGGATGGCGTCACCCCGGTCGGCGATGCGCTCATGCGGCACCGTCCCGAGGCCTTCTTCCAGATCGTCCAGGATCCGCTCCGGATCCTCGGTGCGGGGATTGTCGGAGGTGAGCACGATCACGTCCGCGTGTCGCGCGACCGCCTCGGCCATGGGCCGCCGCTTGGCCCGGTCCCGGTCCCCACCGGCGCCGAACAGCACGATCAGGCGTCCTTCGGTGAGGGGACGCACGGCCCGGAGCATCCCTTCGAGCGCAGCGGGCGTGTGCGCGAAGTCGATCAGGACGGTGAAGTCGCCAGACCATGCCACCTCGAGCCGTCCAGGAACGTGCGAAGCCCGGCCGAGCCCCGCGACGACGGCGTCGATCTCGAGACCGAGCGCGTGAGCGGCGGCCGCGGCGGCCAGGGCGTTCTCCACGTTGTACCGCCCGGGGAGCGCGAGCCGCGCGGGCCGTCGCTCGCCCCCGATCCGGAGCGTGAAGGACGAGCCGTCCGTACCGAGCTCGAGGTCGCTGGCGGCCACGTCGGCCGGACCCTCGACGGCGTAGGTGACCAGCCGACGACCGGCAGGGTCCAGCCCGTCCCAGGCGGGCTCCCCTCGATTGACGGCCACGGTGCCTTCCGGGGCCACCAGATGGACGAGGCGGACCTTGGCAGCCCGATACGCCTCCATGTCCGGGTGATAGTCCAGGTGGTCCTGCGACAGGTTCGTGAACACGGCCACGTCGAAGGACATCCCGTCGAGCCTGCGCTGGTCGAGGGCATGCGACGACGCTTCGAGGACGACAGCCTCGAAGCCCTCGTCGACGAGGTCGCGCAACCAGCGGGCGAGCTGGACCGGACCGGGCGTGGTCAGCGATTCGGTCCCCGGCCGCACCCCATCGTCGTCCATCAGGCCGAGCGTCCCGATGACGGCCGTCCGCATGCTCGCCCGGAGGATCTCGCGAACGAGGAGCGCGGTGGTCGTTTTCCCGTTGGTCCCCGTGATGCCGACCGCCTTGAGCGAATCGGAGGGGAAGCCCAGAACCCCGGCAGCGGCGAGCGCGCCGGCGCGACGCCCGTCCGTCACGACCAGCTGCGGCAGGTCCAGATCGAGGGGACGCTCCACGACCGAGGCGACCGCGCCCCGCGCCGCCGCCTCGGCTACGTGGTCGTGACCGTCGTGAGCGGTGCCCTTCCACGCGAGGAAGAGGTCGCCGGCCGCGACCGTTCGGGAGTCCTGTGATACGCCCTGAACGGAGACGTCCCCCGCGCCGCGCGTCTCCGTGAGGAGGCCAGCAGACCGGAGGACGTCGCCCACCGCGCCGAGGGACCGCAGGGCGTCAGTCATTGGACCGCGCTCCGAGCCTCAGGCGAACGGTGTCGCCGGGCAGCACGCGGGCACCGGGTGGCGGCGACGTCCCGACGATGTCGCCGCCCGCGGGCCGGATCACCCTCAGCCCCAGTGCGTGCAAGCGACGGACCGCTACCCGCGCGGGCAGCCCGGTCACGTCCGGGAGCGCCACGCCGTCGGCGAGGCCGGGGACGCCGCGAGCGCTCGAGCCCGAGCCGGATTCCACGACGCCGAGAGGCGGGAGCGGCGGGTCGATCGGCTGGCTGGCGAAGCTGGCCAGCGACTCCGCGAGCGGACGGCGTGCCTCGGCCCTCGCGGCCGAGCGGACCAGGGCCGCACGGTCGAGCGGCGTGGCCCGTGCGGCCAGCGCCGCCTCCATCGTTGCCCTGGTCACCGGGGCGGCGACCGCTCCACCGTAGTAGGCGCCGCTCGGACGATCGAGCTTCACGAAGACGACGAGCTGTGGATCGTCGGCCGGGAAGAACCCGACGAACGACGAATAGTACGCGCCCTCCTCGTATCCCTCGCTGGAGTAGGCCCGGGCCGTGCCACTCTTCCCGGCCACGTCGAAGGTCGCCATGCGCGCGGAGCCGCCGGTCCCGTCCTCGACGACCCCGACCAGCTCCCGGCTGATCGCGCGAGCCACCCGCTCGGGTACCACGCGCCGGATGGCCCGGGGCTCGGACCGTTCGACGACGAGCCCGTCCGCGCTCCGAACCTCGCGAACCAGATACGGCTTCATGAGCATGCCGCCGTTGGCCAGGGCGCCGTACGCCATCGCCATCTGCAGCGGAGTCACGGAGATCTCGTAGCCGATGGCGAGGGACGCGGCCGACTGGGATGTCCACTGTTCCGGACGGCGGAGCAGCCCGCCCGACTCGCCCGGCAGCTCGATGCCGGTGGGCACGCCGAAGCCGAAGTCCCGCAGGTTCTCGTACTGGGTGCCGGCGTCCATGGCCAGCGCGGCCTTCGCGATCCCGACGTTCGAGGACACGCGCAGAGCTTCCCCGACCGTCATCACCCCCGACGAATGGACGTCGTGGAGTGTCCGGCCCTCGACCGTCCAGCTTCCGTTCTCGACGTCCACCGAATCGTGGAGCGAGGCGAGGTCGTCGGTGAGCAGCCCCGCCACCGTGAAGGGCTTCAACGTCGAGCCGGGCTCGAACGGGCTGTGGATCGCGGACAGGGAGCCGTCCTCGCCGTCCCGGATCGAAACGAGTGCGAGCACCTCACCCGTCGCCGGATCCGTGACCAGCACGTCCCCACCCTTCGCCTGCGTCCGCTCGATCGCCTCCTCGAGGGCTTCGTGCGCGATCTCCTGCAGATCCATGTCCAGCGTCAGGACGACGTCGCTTCCCGTCCGCGGCGCGCTCACCATCAGCCGCTCACCCGGAATGGCGGCGCCGAGGTGGTCGCGGGCGACGACCTCCCGACCCGGCTCGCCGCGGAGGAGCTCGTCGAACGCCTGCTCGATGCCACCCTCGCCCTGGTCTTCCCTGACCCGTCCCAGGATGCCGCGCGCGAGATCACCGTGCGGGTGATGGCGCTGCAGCTCGCGCTCGAGCCTGAGCCCCCGGATGCCCCGGGCGCGCTCCTGGATGCCGGGAGGATGGAGCCCCGGCACCACGCTCCAAGCCCGGCTCGGCGCGGTCAGCGACCGTGCCTGACGGGCCGGGATCCCGAGCTCCGCGGTCAGGAGGTCACGCGCCGCCTCGAGGTCGCTGACTTCCCGGGGCGAGAAGCTCATGCGATACCTCTCACGCGATACGGCGAGCGGCATGCCGTCCCGGTCGAGCACGGTGCCACGCGGCGCCGCCACGGCGACGTCCGTCCGGTGCTGCCCCTCGGCGACCTGCTTCCACTCGGAGGCCTGTGCGAGCTGGATCTGGCCGGAGCGGGCCACGATGCAGACCAACGCGAGCAGCCATCCGGCCAGCAGGAGCCGCCGGCGCCAGGGGCTCGGGGGACGCATCTCTTGGCTCATGACGCGGGCTCCCCGGAGAGAATGACGAGCTCGGAGGCGTCCGGGGTGTGCATGCCGAGGCGCGCTCGCGCCGCCGGAACGACCCGACCCCGACTCTCCAGCGACTGGATACTCCGCTCCAGGTCGATCCGCTCGGCACGCGCTTCCGAGGTGGACCGCCTCACCGCCTCGAGCTCGCGGAGCACCTCGAATGCGCGACTCTGACGCCAGGTGACGAAGCCGAGCGCCAACAGGAGCACGGCGAGCGTGAGGGCCGCGCGGCCCAGGAAGGACGGCTCGATCATGCCGCTTTCCTCCAGGCACGCAGGCGCGCGCTCCTCGCTCTCGGGTTGCCCGAGACCTCGTCCTCGCTCGGGCGCACCGGCTTCCTCGTCAGCGTCTCGCCCAGCGCCTTCCCACGGCACATGCAGATGGGGATCTCCGGCGGGCAAACGCAGGCGCGGCTCCACTCGCGGAACGTGTGCTTCACGATCCGGTCCTCGAGCGAGTGGTACGCGATGACCACCAGCACGCCGCCGTCCACGAGCACGTCCCTCAGCGCCGGCAGCGCCCGCTCCAGGGCCTCGAGCTCGTCGTTCACCGCGATGCGGATCGCCTGGAAGATGCGCGCCTTGTCCTGCGCGGTGGGCGACTTGCCGTACGCCACGCTCATGGCCGCGACCACCTGGTCGCTGGTCTCGAACGGCTCGGTCTCACGGCGCTTGACGATCTCGCGAACGAGGCGTCGGGCGCGAGGCTCCTCGCCGTAGGAGCGAAAGACGTCGAGCAGCCGCTCCTCGTCGGCATCCTGAAGAAAGGCCGCTGCGTCGCCGGGCGTCTCCGGATCCATGCGCATGTCGAGCGTGACACCCCGTCGGAAGGCGAAGCCCCGATCGTCGGCGTCCAGCTGATGTGAGCTCACACCCAGGTCCAGGAGCGCGCCGTCCAGGCCACGGTCCCGGACCTCCGGGTCGGAAGCGGCGTCGTCGAAGCGGGCGCGGATGAAGCGCACGCGCTCACGATGCATCGCCAGCCGCTCACGGGCCGCGTCCAACGCCTCCGGATCGCGGTCGACGGCGAGCACCCGGCAGCCCGGGCAGGCCTCCAGGATCGCGAGGGTGTGCCCCCCTCCGCCGACCGTGCCGTCGAGCAGGAGCGCGTCGCCGCGCGGGTCGAGCAGGTCGAGCACTTCCTCGACGAGGACGGGGGCGTGGTAGTCGGACACGGTCAACCGAAGAGCTTGTGCGCGAGCTGCTGCAGGTCGCCGGCGGCCCCTTCGACGGACTTCCGGTACGTCTCGGGGTCCCAGAGCTCGACGCGGTCGATGTTGCCGCTGAGCAGCACGGAACCGTCCAGGCTTCCCGCTTCCTGGAGCGTGGCCGGAATCAGGATCCGTCCCTGCTTGTCCGGAGACACCTCTACGGCCTGAGCGACGATGACGCGCACGTGGTTCCAGGACTGAGGGTCGGTCCGCCGGAACTCCAGGAGCCGCTGCTGCACCTCCGTCCACTTCGACTCCGGAAAGAGCGTCAGGTACGGCTTCTCCCACTGGAGGAGCACGAAGCGGTCGCCGTCCGCCTCGCGCCGAAACGCGGAAGGCAGACTGACTCGCCCCTTCGAGTCCATCTGGTGCTCGTACTGACCGACGAAGCCGTTCACTCAATGTCCAGGTGGCATGGAGTGGGGAGAAGTGGGAAGTGATGGGGGATAATAGGGGTCGGTGGACCACGACGTCAAGGGTCGATTTTTGGCATTTTCGACGACCCGACAAGGTGGCCAAAACCGCCCGGAGTCGTTGTCAGTCAAGGGAGACGGCGATTCGGACCAGAATCGAATTCCCAGAAAATACGAACAAAAACCGAAAGTCTTTCGGGTGGCTCGCCGGAACGCGGGTGGGACGAAGTGGGATGCATCCGGTCGGGGGGGGACGAAAAAAAGGGCGCCGCGGGAAGAAACCCGCGGCGCCCTGAGACCCTGGAAGGGCCGGTGTGCCTACATGCCTACATCCCGCCCCGCTGGATGATGGCCTCCTGGATCTCGACGTAGGTGTTCGCGTTCTCGACGAGCTGCGAGAGGTTCACGTTCACCGACGCCGGGTACTGACCGGACGCGTTCAGCAGGCGTAGCGCTTCCTGGAACTTCGGCAGCGTCGACTGCGCGGACTGGAGCGTCTGCGGCTCCTGCTCCTGCACGCCCTGCTGGTACAGGCTGAAGCCGTGCCAGAAGTTGAGCTGCTCGATGAGCGGCTGCGGCAGGTTCGGAAGCTGCTTGGCGGCGCTCATTCCCTGGATCGCGTAGCCGTAGTCGTCTTTCTGGTAGCCGTTCTGATATGCCTCGTTGAAGATGAGGCGCCCGGCCTGCTCGGCCTGCTGCGGATTGCCCTCGGCGACGTCGCTCAGGATATCGACGGCGTCCTGGATGCGGCCCGCCTGGATGAGCCAGTTGCCCTGGCGCAGCGCGGCGCTCGGGTGGTCCGGGTTGATCTCACGCACACGTCCCAGTGCCGTGATCGCGTCGTCGAGGCGATCCGACCGCTGGAGCGCATCGGCGTAGATCAGCCAGATCGAGTCGTCCTGGGGGTGCGTCTCCAGCACCTGCTCGCTCATCTGGATGGCCGACGCCAGGTCGCCCAGCTGGACGTGCGCGGAGATGACGTTGCGGAGCTGGCTCACGCGCGTCTCCGCACCCTTCGCCTCGTAGACCCGCGTGTACGCCTCGATGGCCTCACGGTAGTACTCCGCCGCGGCCGGGGAGATGGTGCCGCTGTCCTCCTGCTGCGCACCGACGGCCTGCTCTTCCTGAACCTGGAGGGCCGCGGAGAACGCGAAGCCGCCGTACTGCTCCCAGAGGTCGACGTTGTCCGGATCGACGTCGAGGCCGACCTGGATGAAGTCCATGGCTCCGACGGGGTCACCCGCCTGGGCCAGGTCGTAGGCGATCCGCATGCGGATGGCCGTGTTACCCGGCTGGAGCTCGAGGTACTGCGAGTAGTAGTCACGCGCGAGGTCGTTCTGGTCGGTCGTCGCCGCGATGTATCCCGCGAGCTGGAGCGCGTCCTCGTGGAACGGATCGGCCTCGAGCACGACCTGGAGCTCGGAGAGCGCCTCTTCGTGGTTCTCCATCTCGTAGTAGATCCGCGCCCGCTGGTACCGGACACTCACCGCCGCCGGGTTGATCTCGATGGCCTCGTCGCAGTTCCGGAGCGCGTTCTCCCACTGCTGGCTGGCCGCGTAGTCCGCGCAGATGGCCGCGGAGCGGACCTGCGTGTTGTAGCGATCGAAGGCGTTGAAGATCTGCTGAGCCGCCTCTTCACGGCCGTTCCGAGGCACCGTGAACTCGGGGATGTCGAACGACTCGCTCGCCCCGATGTTCCAAACCTGGGCGTTCACGACGAACGACTCGTCGGCCTGCTGCGTGTACTGGGCGCACACGGCCACCGGCGCGTCGATCTGCGAAGCGAGCTGACGTGTCCGGATGCAGTTGAGGTCTTTCATGTCGATGTCGAAGTCGTCGGCCGCGTCCTCGATATCGCCACGGGGGATGGCACGGTGGGTCGCGAGCCCGTCGATCAGCTCACGCAGATCCTCGGATGCGTCCCGTCCGAAGTTGTCCCTAGCGCCCTCGAGGGGCTCGAAGTAGGGAACCAGGACGCGGAAGCGTCCTCCGTCCTGAGCCTCGGCAACCGTCGCCGGTCCCAGGACCAGGGCGGCAGCCGCCACCGTCATTACCGTCTTTAGCCGTCCGAGCATCGTTCGTCTCCCCGGGATTCACCCGTTCTGTTCTTGGCCCGTAAAACAGGCCGGTCCGGTCCGGCAACCGGACCTAGAGTTCACTACCCACATAACCCGACCGGGGGGCGGAGGTCCATCCACCGTCCCCGGCCGACGAAAAAAGCGTCCGCAAGGTACGGTGGGTGCCTTGGTCTCGCCAGGGTCGATTTCCTCCGTCGCCCGGCACCTCCCGTCATCATCGGCTTCTACATCGACCACTTGTCGAGGTTTCAATCCGTGGAGCCGCCGAACGGACCGTCGAACGCCTCGAGCCGGGCGCGGTGCCCTTCGGGCAGGGCCATGGACCGGCCCGCGCCGTAGTCGAACATGACCTGGACGGTCGTGCCGCTCACGAGCAGGGTTCCCTCACCCGAGCGGACCTCGTAGTCCAGCTCGAAGTGCTTGCGTCCGAGTCTGCTCGCACGCACGCCCACGCTGACCGTCTGCGGCCACAGGACGCGCTCGTGCCAGCGGATACGGGCTTCGGCGAGCACGTGGTCGACGTCCTCGATCCTTCCGCGGCCCAGCACTTCCGTGTAATAGGCCCAGCGGGCCTCCTCGAAGTACATGAGGGCCTCGGAGTGGTGCGCGTGCCCCCCGACGTCGATGTCGCGGAACCGGACCGTGACGGGGTGATGAAAGCGGAAGCCGTCGGAGCTGTCGGTCACGGCGATACCTCGGGCGGAGCGTGGGACGATGGAGGCCTGACCGGCCGCGAACCACGATTCTCTCACCCGCCCGCTCGTGTGGGAACCCTTCAGCCCCCGCGGAGGATCTCGATACCCCCGGATCCCGTGTCGACGGAGAGGCGGCCGTCCCCGTCCCCGATCCGTCCGCTGACATGATCACGACGGGCCGAGCGGATCTGCATGGGAAGCTCCACCTCGATCCTGCCGCTCCCCGTGTCGAGCTCCACCTCGGCGCCGAAGCCGTCCGGCACCCGGACCGTGACCGAGCCCGATCCGGTATCGACCACGAAGCGCTCGATGTCGTCGAGGAGCTCCACGTCGATGCCTCCGCTGCCGGTATCGATCTCGACGTCGGGGCTCCGCACTCCAGTCACGCGGATGCCGCCGGACCCGGTATCCACCCGGAGACGGCGGGCCTCCACCCCTTCCACCACGATGCGTCCGGAACCGGTGTCGAGCTCCACGTCGTCGCCGGCGATCCGCGCGGCGTCGATGCGGCCCGAGCCGGTATCGACGAGGACGTCGCCCCGCACGTCCCGCACCTCCACGCTGCCGGACCCCGTGTCGACCTCGAGCGCACCCGTGATGTCGGACACGGTCACGCTCCCCGACCCCGTATCGACACGCAGGTCGCCACGCACGCCTCGAGCGTCGGCGCGACCGACGGCCAGGTAGACCTGCATGTGCCGCCCGCTGGGGACCTCGACGACCAGGTCCGCCCACGCCTCCAGTCCGTCACCCGAGCCACGCACGTTCACGCGGTCTCCCTCGCGGCCGCCACCGTCCGAGAACGTTCCGTCGGCCCGCACCCTCAGATTGGTATTGGACCCACGTCCCATCTCCGGATACACGACCTCGTCGGACGGGTAGATCACGCGGAGCGTGCTCCGTCCACCGATCGGGCCGGTCTCGACCTGGAGGCGTGAGGCGTCGCGGCCGCCGCGGCTCACGCGCACGACCACCTCCGACCCGCTCCCGGGAACGACCTGCACGTGACCCGCGAGGTTGTAGACGGCCACCTCCGTCCCGGAAACCCGATGGACCTCCTGCCCGGCAGCGACCGCCGGCGCCCAAATCGTGAGCGCGAGGCCGATCGCAATCCGCGATCCGGCCCTTCGTGGGTCTCGGCGCGGCGCCGTCCGTCGTGCGTCGACTCGTCCGATCTTCGTCATGTCCCCCTCCCCTACTCTTGTCGACATCGTCATCGTCATCGGATCCGGATGGATCCGTTCACCGTCTTGATCCGGATGGTCGGTCCGCCCAGGCCGAGCGTCCCGGTCGCGCGGCCGCGCCCCATGCGACCGAGCGTGATCGGGAGCTCGGAGTCGAGGCCGCCGTTCAGCCAACGCACGTCGAGCTCGGCGTCCATGTCGTCCGGGAAGTCGAGCTCGATCCGCCCGTTCACGGTCTCGAAGTCCACTTCGCCGGTAGGCGCGTCGCCCATCCGAGCCTCGATGGAGCCGTTGACCGTCCGGGCATGAGCGGATCCGGTGGTCGACAGCTCGACACCTCCGTTGACCGTGTTGGCGACGACGTCGGACTCGAGCTCGACGGCCTCGACGGATCCGTTGACCGTGCGCCCGTGAAACGGCACGCCGCTCGGCACCTCCACACGGAACTCGACCTCCACGTCGTTCCGACGGGTGTTCATGCGGCCGCCGTCACCCGGGGCGCAAACGTTCTCGTCCGAGCCGGACGGGGTCGGGTAGACGGCGCAGAAGGTGATCCCCCCGGCATGCTCCACACGCTCGACTCGCACCGCGGCGGGATCGCTCCGTTCCCCTCTGATGGTCGCCGTGACCACCACCTCCGATCCGGCCGCGCGCTGTGCGTGAACCGATCCGTTGACACCCTTGATCTCGAGGACGCCGCCGGCCGGCATCGGGCCGCGCCAGACGAACGCCTCCTGGCCGCCCCGGCGGACCTCCCGTCGAACGTCGCGGTCGTTCGCCGCGAGGTCCGCCACCGCGAGCCCGCCGATCGTCATGAAGCCCAGCGTCGACAGCGCCACCAGGCGCCCGACCGTCCACGCGTTCCGTCCGGTACCGTTCGTCGATCCCATCATCATCTCCTCCTCGTCGTCATCCATTGGATCCGAGTCTCACGCCCCACCTTCAACGTCCTCCTGCTCTCGTCAGACGGATCTCTCCGTCGAACACCTCCACCACGACGTCGGCGTCGCCTCCTCCCACGGTGAAGTCGAACGCCCGGCCGCTCGTGAATCCGGACACCACCACGGGAAAGTCGGACTCGAAGTCCCCGTGGAACGTCGAAACCCGGACCCGGGCGCTGAGATCGGCCGGCAGCGCCAGGAGCGCGTCACCGCTGTGGAGGTAGAACCGGTAGGTCCCGCCGCTCTGTATCACGCCGGCGAAATCGATGTCACCGGATTGCGTCTCGGCCTTCACGGAGGCGGACACCGCGTCGACGATCCTGATGTCACCGTCGAGCGTGCTCGCCTCCACGCTCCCCCGAGGGGCCAGCACCGTGATGTCGTCCGCGTGGGACGACAGTACGACCGGCCCAAGTGTCCCTTCGGTCACGATCTCGCCCTCGATGGTCGTCGCCCGGAGCTCGCCGGCCGTCCCCTCCACCCGCAGGTCACCATCGACCGTGCCCACCGTCACCGCGCCCTCACCCCCGCGCACCGACACGTCGAGGTCGATGCCGTCGACCCGGATGTCCGCCCACTCGGGGACCCGGAGCGACACGTCCATCGGACGCCGCCCCCCGTCGCGAGCCTCGGCCGTGACCACCACCCGTCCGTCGGACCGCCGTACGGCCACCCGGTCGGTGCGGCGCCCGGTCGTCACGCCCAGTTCCGTTCCGGCCACGGCTTCGATGGACAGGGCTCCACTGAGTCCGGTCACGACCACGTGGTCGCCCCTTTGGAGCTGCACGACCGTGTCGGTCGCGGCGTCAGGCGCGACCGCGCTCGCGAGCGCGGCCAGCAGAAGGAGCGCGCTCGTCACCCGGCGCGCTCCACGATGCTCGCGATCTCCCGGAGGTACTCGAGCTTCCGCTCGTAGGTGCGCTCGAGGTGGTCGCGAACGAAGTCGTTCTCGGGGTCCAGCGCGAGGGCGCGATACGAGTCCTCGATGGCACGCTCGATGAGCAGGAGATTCCGCTCGAGGACGTGCACCGTGCCCGGCTCGAGCCGCTCACGGCTCTCCGCGATCACCGACTCCAGTCGCTCCAGCTCGTTGGCGAGCGCATCGGAGACGGGTCCGTCGGGGTCGGCGGCGACCGCGCGCACCGACGCCGACGAGCGCGGCGCATCGTTCCCCGCGATGCCCGGCGCGTCACTCACGACGCCTCTTCCCCACCAGGCCAAAGAAGCGGAGATCGCGATCAGCACCACGGCGGCCGCGGCCAACAGCGGGGATGACGGGAGTCGGCCCGTGCCGACGCCCACTGCGCCGCCCGTACCCTGCCCGGGGCGCCCGGGGGCCAGCGGCACGACATCCGGGGTACCACTCGTCTCCGAGCCCCCGGCGTCGCCCCCCGATCCGCCTGCCTCGGGCCCGATCCGGTCGAGGATCGCCGGCCACAGGTCGGTGGGCGGCTCGATCGGTCCGAGCGCGCGGGCTTCCGCGGCCACCCGCAGGAGGTCCGCCCGCACCTCCCGGCACACCGCGCACGCCTCGAGATGGCGCTCCAGGGCCTCCCGCTCGGACCCCGTCAGACCCCCGTCGACGTGGTCGGACAGGCGCTCGAGGCTCCACTCGTGCAGTTCTCGCTCGTTCATCGCTCGAGGTACTCCCGCATCAGCATGCGCGCCCTGTGCAGCTGGGACTTCGACGTCCCGACGGTCACGTTCATCAGATTCGCGATCTCCTCGTGGCTATAGCCTTCGACGTCGTACAGCACGAACACCTCCCGCGCCCGCGTCGGCAACGTACGCACGGCCGACTCCAGATCGAGGCGAGTCCCCGGCCGCGCCGCCCGCGGCGCGGCCGCCAATCCGACGACGTCGTCTCCTGCGACCTCGCGACCCTGACGACTCCGGAGCGAGGTGCGCCGGGTCAGGATCAGATTCACCGCCAACCGGTGCAACCAGGTTCCGAAGCGCGCCTGCCCCCGGAACGTCGCCAGCTTGCTCCATGCCCGGATGAAGACCTCCTGTGTCAGGTCGTCCGCCCATTCCCGGTCGACGAGACGGACGGCGAGCGCGTACACGCGCGCCACGTGGGCACGATATAGCCGCTCGAACGCCTCCGTGTCTCCGGCCACCGCGAGCCGCACGTCGTCATCTTCCCGCTCCGCCCCCGCTGTCCCGCCCACGGGCCTCCCGCGATGGTCGTCGTCCATGGTCGTCGATCGCTCACCCGGGTGAGACAATCCGAATCCTCGCCGGGTTGGAATCCGTAGTCGGGGTCGTTGCGCCGTCGAGGCACGTGGCGCACCATGACCGCTGACGAATCACCCCAGCCCCATTCATCATCATGCAAGTCCTCCCCATTGACGTTACCGGTCTCGTCGCGGTCATCCTCGGGACCTCGATCGTCCTGATTCCCGTCATCGGCATCACCGCCCGCTTCGCCCTCAAGCCCACTGCGGAAGCGTTCGCCCGCTTCTTCGACCATCAGGGCCTCGGCGACACGGTCCGCGTGCTCGAGCGTCGCATCGACTTCCAGGAGCACCAGATCGAGGCGCTCGAGAGCAGACTCCGCCAGCTCAGCGAGGGGAGCGAGTTCGACCGCAAGCTCCTCGAGTCCCGGCAGAAGCCCACGACGTCGGACGAGCCCTCCACTCCGCCCCCTACGGAGCTCGGGTAGCTCCGGGTTCAGGAAGCGTGAGGATGGACCGGTTCTCGATCGACGGCCCCGCCGAGATCATCGCTCACCGCGGCTTCAGCGCGGCGGCCCCCGAGAACACGCTCGCAGCCCTGCGGGCGGCCATCGACGCGGGGGCCGACGCGCTCGAGTTCGACCTGCAGGTGACCGCCGACGGTGAGCCGGTGCTCTTCCACGACGACACGCTCGGTCGCACGACCGACGCGGAGGGGGACATCCGCGCGTGGTCGGCGGCGGAGCTCGCGGAGGTCGACGCCGGGTCCTGGTTCGCCGACGGGTTTCGTGGCGAGCCGGTTCCACCTTTGGCGCGCGCGCTCGAGCTCGCCTCCGGATGGCACGGACGTCTCTACCCAGAGCTCAAGGGCGTCTCGACGCCCGAGGAGGTGGACCGCATCGTCGACGAAGTCGTCCGCCACGGACTGCTCGCGCGTACGGTCTTCATCGCGATGGACTGGTCGCTGCTGGACCGGGTCCGGGCGCACGAGCCGGATGCGGCGGTGGGCTACATCGTGAAGAACGCCCGCCAGTTCGAGGACGGGATCTCCCGGGCCGGGGGAGATCCGCTCGCGTTGCTGGATTTCGAGAAGTCGGTTCCCGTGCGCGACCGCGACGGCGCGGCCCGTGCTCGCGCCCTCCGGATTCCGATGGCCGCGTGGACCGTCGACGATCCGCGGGACGCGGATCGTCTCCTGGAGGTCGGGGTGACGCGCATCACGACCAACCGTGTCGACCGCATGCTCGAGTGGCGCGCCGGGCTCAGCCTCCGCTGACGGCCCCCACCGAGGCACGCGCACGGTCCCGCAGCACCTTCTTGTCGAATTTCCCGGTCGCCGTGCGCGGAATCTCGTCGACGAAGACGACGCGGTCGGGAAGCCACCAACGGGGGAAGAGGTCGGTCAGCGGCGCGAGCAGGGCGTCCGGGTCGCGCGCCGCTCCCTCTCGCGTCACGACGTAGGCCCAGGGCCGTTCGTGCCAACGGGGGTCAGGGACGGCGACCACACACGCCTCCTCCACCCCGGGGTGGTCCATGAGGGCATGCTCGAGCCGGACGCTGGAGATCCACTCGCCGCCGCTGCGGATCAGATCCTTGGTGCGGTCCACCAGGCGGAAGTACCCGTCCCGGTCGCGCGTCGCGACGTCGCCGGTGCGCAGCCACCCGTCGCGGAACGAGTCCGTCGACTCGCGCCGGTAGTACCCGGCGGTGACCCAGGGTCCTCTCACCTCCAACTCACCCGGGGTCTCCCCGTCGTGCGGCACGTCGGCCCCGTCTTCCGCGACCAGGCGCGCCTCGACGAACGGCAGGGGCGTTCCCTGGCTCGTCCGGACAGGAAGCAGATCCGCGTCGGACCAGCCGGCCATCGATGCCCTGGGATGTGTCACCATGCCGACCGGCGTCAGCTCGGTCATCCCCCACCCGGTCACGATCTCCACCCCGAGCTCTCGTCGATACGCCTCGATGAGCGCCGGAGGGGAGGGGGCGCCTCCCGCGTGGATCCTGAGTTCCGGATGGAGTGTACGCGGTCTCGCCCGGAGTTCGGCCAGCACGGCCATCCACACCGTGGGCACGCCCGCCGCGAAGGTGACCCCCTCTTCCGCGAGCAGCTCCACCAGCCTCGCCGCGTCCGGGCGAACGCCCGGCAGGACCAGACCGGCGCCGGTCATCGCCGCGGCGTGGGGCAGTCCCCAGGCGTTGGCGTGGAACATCGGGACGGCGGGGAGCACGACGTCGCGCTCGGAGATCCCGAACCCGTCCGGGAGGCAGATGGCCAGGGTGTGGAGGGCGATCGCTCGGTGCGTGTAGGCCACGCCCTTGGGCTCGCCGGTGGTACCCGACGTGTAGCACAGAGCCGCGTCGGCGTTCTCGTCGACCGGGGCCCAGGTGGCGGGCGAGGCGGCCGCGACGCGCTCGTCGAACGAATCCCATCCGGGGGGCGCGAGGTCCCGCCCGGACAGACACAGGAAACGCTCCACGCCGGCCGCCTCCAGGGACCCTCGGTCCGCGGTCCGTGCTTCCTCAGGATCGGCGAGAAGCACCCGGGCTCCCGCGTGGCGGACGATCTCCGAGATCTGCGCGGGCGCGAGGCGGACGTTGACCGTGTGCAGCACGGCGCCCATGGCCGGAACCGCGAAGTAGAGTTCCAGGTGGCGGTGCCCGTTCCAGGCGAGCGTGGCGACGCGATCTCCCTCCCCGACGCCCAGCTCGCGCAGCGCGGCCGAGACCGACCGTGCGTCGAGGGCGACGCGCGACCAACTCCTCCGATCGGGCGGGTCCGCACCGGTCGTAACGACCTCACGCTCGCCGAACAGCGCCGCCGCCCGCTCGATGAAGTGGGTCGGAGACAACGGATAGCGCATCATGCGTGCGCTTCCTTCACACCCTCCCGGGCCGAGGCAGGAAAGAGCAGCGTGAAGGTCGTTCCCTTCCCCACCTCCGACGTCACCTGAACCTCCCCGCCATGCGCGTCCACCACCCCTTTCACGATAGTGAGCCCGAGCCCCACCGATCCCCGAGCCGACTCCTCCTTCTGCCAGTAGCGGTCGAACACGTGGTCGAGCGCCTCCGGCGGGATCCCCGGGCCCGTGTCGGAGACCCTGATGGCCACGCGCCCGTCGAGGCTGCGGGCGGACAGCGTCACGACCCCACCCTCCGGCGTCAGTCGCACCGCGTTGTCGAGGAGATTCGCGAGCGCCTGGAGGAGGCGATCCCGGTCCAGCCGCGCGTGGGGTCCGGTCTCCGGAACATCGAGGACGAGCCGAATCCGCTTCGACTCGGCCTGCTCACGGAAGAGGTCCACAACCTCCACGAGCACATCCGGCACGTGCTCGAGCGCTCTTCGCACGACCAGAAGACCGTCCTGGATCCTCGCCACGTCGAGGAGGTCCTCGATGAGACGGCTCATGCGGTGGGCGGCACGCCCGATGATCTCGGCCTGACGCTTCCGTCCCTCGTCGTCCAGGGGAAGCTCCAGCAGGATGTCGGTCGCGCCGAACACCACGCCGAGCGGATTCCGCAGATCGTGGGAGACCACGGAGACCACGTCCTCCCGCTGACGGATCGCCTCCCTGAGCGCACGCTCCGTGCGCTGCACTTCGGTCATGTCGGTGAAGGTGAGGACGGAGCCGCGGAGCTCGGTTCCGTCGATGAGCGGCCGCTGGGCCCACTTGACCGGGAGGGCCGTGCCGTCGCGGCGCCAGAGGACATCCACGCCGTGGGAGTCGTTGGCCTCCCCGGCGGAGAGCCCGGCGAGCACCCGTGACTCCGACCGCTCCCGGGGGGAGCCATCGGGTCGGCTGTGGTGCAGGGTTTCGTGGAAGTCCTTGCCGACGATGTCCCGCTCCGGGTATCCGAGGAGATCGACGCCCGCGCGGTTCAGCGACAGGCAGTGTCCCTCGAGATCGATGCCGAGTACCCCGTCGCCCGTGGCCTCGAGGATCGCGTCGATGTCGCGACGGGCACGCACGGCGTCGCGATGGCGCACCTGCGCCTCGCGGGTGAGCCCCTTCAGCCGCAGGCCGACCCGTCCGACCAGGAGGGTCGCGCCGAGGGCGAGAGCGGCGAGCACCACGCTGAGCCGGCCCTGAAGCGTCCGGGCTTGGTCCATACGACCGCGACCGGCGAGCATCTCGCGTTGGATCGCGGCGTCGAGCAGGTCCGTGCGACGCTGGATCTCGGCGTAATCCGTCCGGCTCCTCTCGAGCGCCGCGACCCGGGCGACGGGATCCTCCGCGAGGAGAACCCGTTGGTTGTCGAGGTGCCAGCGAGTGGTCGCTGCGGATACCTGAGCCAGCCGCTCCCGGACGCCGGGGGTCTGGGGGTTGTCCGGATCCACGTCCAGGCTCAAGTCGGCCGACAGATCGCGTAGACGAGCGAATACGCTGTCGCTCTCCGAGATCGCTCCCACGTAGGAGCGACGGAACGACGGATCCCCGGAGAGGACGAACCCCTCGAACCTCGCCATCTGCCTCGAGTTCAGGAGCGACAGCCGTGACCCGAGATTGCTCGCGGGCTGGAGGACGTCGTTGATGTGATTCTGCGCGTCCACCACGCGGTTGCCCATGTACCACGGGAGCACGGCGAGCGCCACGAGCGCCGCGGCCACGAGCCAGAGCGCCCGGAGGCCCCGTGCACGCACCTCCAGGTCGTCGTCACGATCTCCGGACCCGCGTCTCATGACCATCGCTCACGACACCGCGCGTCCGGCTTCACGACACCGGAGACCCGAGGACCCTTCCCGAGCTCGAGGAGCCGAAGAGGGCGCCGAGGTCAGCGAGACCCGATCGTGCCGAGATCGACATCGCCGAGCGCGTCGACGTCCCACGCACTCCCCGTACCGGTCGGGAAGCCGTTCAGCGTGAGCAGATATGCGACGATCTCCACGTACCGCTCCTGGGGCAGACTATTCGGCGCGTCCTCCGGCATCGTGGCGGACATGAGGTCGAACAGGTCACGTGCCGTGCGGTTGCGCCAACGCGTCTGGAACGCCGTGTCGTTGAACTCGTTCGAGGAGTGGCACGCCGTGCACGACGCGAGGAACGCGTTCTCGCCCTGCTGAGCCTGCTGCGCCGGGACAGCGGTCGCCGATGGAGCGGGCGCCGCCGCGGCAGCCGGACGCCGATCGACGGGTGCCGGAGGCGCAGCGGCCGTTCCCGTTGCCGGGGACGATCCAGAGGAGCAGGCCACCAGGGCCATCACGGGCAGAACGGAGAGCAACAGCTTGTAAGTGCGCATGGAGCCGTGGGACGAGGGTGGTCGGGTACCGCTGGGCGGATCGAAGCCTAACATGGTCGGTTCAGGACGGACCGTGCAAGCGCGGCGCCAACGACTGGACCAGGTCGGCGAGTCTGCGGAAGCGACCCGGATCGTCCACGTCGATGACCGGGCAATCGGCCTCGAAAGTCGGATCATCGGTGAGCACGGCGAGATAGCGGCGCGGGTGCCCGACGGCCGGGTCACCGAGCAGCGGGCGCTCGTGCGTCGCGATCCGGAAGACCTCGATGCACGGGTAAGTCGTCTTCTTGAACCCCTCCGCGACGATGACGTCCGCGTCTTCCGCGAAGCGATGCACCAGGGTCTCGAGAGCCGGCTCGACGCCGTCGTCGGCCGGACCCCACCGACCCATCACGGCGAATCCGTCCGGTCCCGCCATCACCACGCGGGCCGCGCCCCCCTCGTGCCGATGTCTCCAGGAGTCGGTCCCCTCGTGATCGAGCTCGAAGCCGTGGCCGTGCTTCACGGTCACCACCTCGTGGCCGCGTGCCACGAGCTCGCGGACGAGACCGACCACGGTCGTGGTCTTGCCGGACTTCTTCTTCCCGATCACGCAGACGACCGTCGGGCCGCCCGCGAGCCCCCCGGCGGGACCTTCCCGCCCGGCCCGGTCGGCACGAGCGAGGTCCGCGGGGGTGTTCACGTTCAGCAGCGCCGGCGCCCCGTCCATCTCGACCACTTTCCCGCCGACATGCTCGAAGAGCGCATAAGCCCCCCGCTCACCTTCATCCAGCAAGCGAGCCGTCACGTCACCGCAGGACACCCGGTACAGGGCGCAGAGCGGTTCGAAGCCCGGTGGGCCGTCACGCCGCGGGGCGGCGGCAGCCGCGTCGCCAACCGTGCCCACAATCGCGCGGACCACCGAGGCGTCCACCGTGGGCAGGTCGCAGGCGAGCACGAAGACGGCGGCGGCGCCCACGCCCTCCGCATGGCGCAGGGCCGCCTCGATCCCCGCGAGCGGTCCCTGGTCCTGACGGAGATCCGGAATTCGGGCGATCCCGTCCACCTCGTGCTCCGGTCGGGACGAGACCACCACCACCACGTCGCATACGGAGCGCAGTGTACCCGCGGCTCGATCGAGGAGTCGCTCGCCATCGAGCCTCGCGAGGCCCTTGTCGCGCCCGAAGCGGGAGCTCCGGCCACCGGCGAGCACGGCTCCGAGGATGGGACCGTCACGTCCTTCGGCGGTTGTCACGCGACCCGCTCTTCTCCCGTGTACACGTTGAAGCCCCCATCCCGCGCGAAGCCGACGAGCGTCTGGCCGAAGCGCTTCGCGAGATCCACGGCCAACGTCGAGGGGGCGCCGACCGCGACGAGAGCAGGCACCCCGGCCATGACCGCTTTCTGCACGAGCTCGAAAGAGGCACGGCCGCTCACTACGAGCAGCGCCTCGGATGCCGGCAGCTCGTGCGCCAGAAAGGCTTCTCCGAGCACTTTGTCCACGGCGTTGTGCCGGCCCACGTCCTCACGCACGCCGAGGCACTCGCCGGTCGTGTCGAAGAGTCCGGCGGCATGCAGGCCGCCCGTCCGGTCGAACGCGTCCTGGCGCGACCTCAGGCGGTCGGGGAGCGTGGGCAGCAGGCTCGCTTCGAACATGGGACCCGCCGAGAGAACGCGGCACCCCATCGCGCCGACCGCGTCGAGGGACGCCTTGCCGCACACGCCGCAGCTCGAGGTCGCGTAGAAGTTCCGGCGCAGGGCGTCCATGTCGAAGGCGACGCCGGGGCGGAGCCGGGCTTCGACGGTGTTGTACTCCTGCTCGCCCTCTCCGCTCCTGCAGTACGTGAGCTCGAGGATCTCTTCCGGCATCGTCACGACGCCTTCGCCGTGGAGAAAGCCGGCCACGAGCTCGAAGTCCTCTCCCGGGGTACGCATCGTGACCGCCAACGGCTCCGTCCGTCGTCGTCCGTCTTCGGTTCGGACCCAGGAGAGGCGGATCTCGAGCGGCTCCTCGACCACTAGCGTGTCCCGCTCCCGTTCCCGCGCACCGTCACGATATCGGGTGACCCGCAGGCTCCGCGTCGGGCCGCGACTCCCGATCATCCCCTCTTACCGTCCCGACGCGTCGGCCTGGATGTCTTCGATCTCGCCCTGGATGGAGAGGAAGACGTCCAGGATGTCGGCGTCGAACCGCGTGCCGCTCTCCTCGCGCATCATCCCCAGCACCTCGGCATTCGGGACCGCGGCCCGGTAGGGCCGGTCGAACGTGAGGGCGTCGAAGAAGTCCACGACCGCGCAGATCCGGGCCTCGATGGGTATCTCCTCCCTGGCGATCCCGTTCGGATACCCACTCCCGTCCCAGGTCTCGTGGTGCGCCATCGCGACCCGCTGTCCCATCTGGATGACCGGAGACGACGAGCCGGCGAGGATCTGCCCACCGATGGTGGTGTGCGTGTTCATGACCTCGCGCTCTTCCGGCGTGAGCGGGCCCGGCTTCAGCAGGATGTGGTCCGGAATGCCGAGCTTGCCGACGTCGTGCATGGGCGCGGCATGGCGGATCGTGTCGATGAAGCTGGGCGCCAGGTGCATGGCGCGCGCCATGACCTCCGAGTACCGCCCGATCCGCTCGATGTGGCCCGCGGTGTCGTGATCCTTGTACTCCGCGGCCAGCGTCAGGCGGTAGATCGTGTCGAGGTGCCCTTCCTGGACCCGGCGCTGGGCCGCCGTGACGTCTTCGAGCGCACGCCGGAGCTCGCGCGTGCGACGCTCGACGGTGGCCTCGAGGGTCGCCTGGCTGGCGAGGATCTCGTCCTGGGCCGCCTTGAGCTCGAGCAGCCACCGGAGTCGGAGTTGGAGCTCGACGTGGTCGACGGGCTTGTTGATGAAGTCGTTGATGCCCGCTTCGTACGCGCGGAGCCGGTCCTCCCGTGCTTCGAGGCTCGTCACCATCACGATGGGAAGGTCCTGGGCGCTGCGGCTCTCGCGGATCTTCTTGGCCACGTCGAAGCCGTCGAGGTTCGGCATGTGCGCGTCGGTCAGCACCAGATCGACCCCGAGCGCCACCTTGGCGAGCGCCTCGATTCCGTCGGCGGCGACCTCGACGTCGTAGCCGAAGCCCCGCACGAACTCCGCATGCAGCGTGCGAGCCAGCTCGTCGTCGTCGGCGACCAGGATGGTGAAGCGCCGCGCCCTCCTGTCGCGCGTCAGCGCAGGAGGTCCGGAAGCGGGGTCCGCTCGAGCAGATGAGGTGGAATCGGGGGTCACGGGCCTGCGTAGGTCGGGTGGGATGCCGTCACAAGCTATGCGCGCTCGACCCGCCGGGCCAAGGGTCACGCGTCGCCGCGCGCCTCGACGAAGTCTTCTGCACACTGCTCCCCGATGGTGAAGAGCATGTGCATCCCACGCACCGGCGTCGTCCCGATCCACGTCCGGTGCCATGTGATCGCCGTCGAGCTCCCGTCACCGAACGGCTCGTGCAACTCCACGCGCGCCGCGAACGCGATGAGGCCGCTGTCGTAGAGCGTCTCGACGCGACACACCAGGAACCGCTCCGCCGTGGGGTCGAGAGCCACGCCGAGCTCTTCGAGCGTGTTCTCGAACGTCTGGACGACCGCGTCGCGGAACTGGTCCTCTGTCGCCCCTCCGGCCGTCTCCGTGATGAGATCGTCCCACTGCACGGCAGCGCGGACCCCGAGCGGCGTCGCTCCCGCCAGCCTCGAAGGATCGCCGAAGCTGGCGTCCTGAGCCGCCGCCGGAGTCGTCCAGAGCCCGGGTACCGCGAGAAGGAGCGCGAGCGCGAGGGCTCTCGGAGATGTCCGCATGACGATGGCGCTCCTGCGTGGCTCGAACGGGGTGTGGTGGCCGGACGCTCTACCCACGGTCCGCTGGGGGCGTTCCGGATTCCGTCCCTGGCCGGGAGTCAGCAGGAGGCTTTCTGAACAGCGCCACGTTGTCGGCCGGAGTCTCGAGGTCCCAGGCGAAACGGCCCGCGATCCAGCGGAGGGTTTCGGGGGCGTAGAACGCCACGTGGGTCGGGTCGCGCACGTACCACCACGTCTCGAAGTCGATGTCCTCGGTGAACAGGCCGGTCATCAGGCCGAGCCACCCGCCGGGCCGGAGCAGCGCGTCGAAGCGCTCGAACTCCACCGCCGGCTCGAAGAAGTGCTCGGCCGTCTCCGTGCACGTCACGAAGTCGTACGTGGCGCGCAGCACCTCCTCGTCCGGAGCGAAGAACGGGTCGTAGACGGCCGTCGGGAACCCGCGCTCGCCCAGCATGACCGACAGCGTCGGGCCGGGCCCGGAGCCGTAGTCCAGCCCCCTCGCCCCCAAGTCGAGGCGCGCCGCCAAAGGAACGGCCAGACGGTCGAGGAAAGCGCGGTAGCCCGGGTCGGCCGCGTCGTTCTCGTGGGTCTCGTACCGCGCTCGCTCCCGGGCCGCGTCGAGGTGAGCCGCGGGATCGAGAAACACGAGCGCGCACCGGTCGCAGCGGTGGTAGCGATCCCCGCCGACCCGCGCGAACGCCGCCGCCCCGCCGGTGCCGCATAGCGGACAGGTGAGCGAATGCTCGGCCTCGCCCCCCGCCGTCACGCCACGTTGCTCCGGATCCGGCCGATGCCTACGATGCGGTCGTCCGCCACTCGCTCCACCCGCCCGGACTCGACGGCTCCATGATCGCGTTGACGCCACGTCATACGGACGCACCGAGCGCGCGACCGCCCGTCGCGCGCATCCCGACGGGGAGGGGCTGAAGCGTGCGGTACGGCTCGGTGGCGCGTGCATTCCATTGGGGGACGTCGCTCGCCGTCGGCGTGATGCTCGCCGCCGGAATCCTGATGACGAGCGAGCCCCTCGCGGCCTACGCGGATCCCTTGTACGTGCTTCACAAGGGGCTCGGCAGCGTACTCCTGGTGGCGGTGCTCGCCCGGCTGGCCTGGCGTCTCACCCACCCCGCCCCCCCGCTCCCGGACTCGGTGCCGCAGGTGCAGGCGCGACTGATGCGCGCCACGCACGCCGCCCTCTACGTGCTCCTCGTGGTCATGACGGTCAGCGGGTACGTGCGCACGGTCGGGGACGGCTTCCCCATCGAGCTCCTCGACGCGCTCGGCATTCCGCCGCTCATCTCCGACGCGCCTCGAGTGGCCGGGTATGCGCTGGTCATCCATCAGCTCACCGCGTACGCGCTCACGGCGCTGATCGCCGTGCACGTCGGCGCGGCCCTGAACGACGCCTTCGTGGAGCGGAAGGGTGTCTTCCGGCGCATGTGGCCACCGTGGAGCGAGCGCGACGGGGGCTGACGGCCGCCGAAGTCAGTACCCGAGCAGCGTGCCACTGAACACGTCCTCGACCGGTCCTCGCAGGACGACGTCCAGGTCGCCGGTGACCGTGACATGGAGCGTCCCGCCGGGCATCTCGACACGTACTTCGGACGGCTCGAGCCAGCCGCTCGACACCGCCGCCACCGCCACCGCGCAGGCGCTCGTCCCGGACGCGCTGGTGGGCCCGACCCCACGTTCCCAGACGAGCGCGCTGATACGGCCGGGCCCCTCCACGCGTGCGAGCTGCACGTTGGAGCCGTGGGCCAAGGAGGGGTGCGCGACGAGGTGTGACCCGACGCGCTCGAGCTCGGCGTCGGTCAGCTCCTCGGACGCCACCACGAGGTGCGGATTCCCGACCGACACCGGAACGACCGGCAGAGGCAGGCCGCCCGGCCCTTCGATCCGCCCTTCGGCATCGAGGGCCGCTGCATCGAGGGCGATCGCGGCCGCACCGACCTCGGCCCGACCCATCTCCACCGAAACGTCCAGCTCACGCCCCGACCGGCCGTGGACGACGAGCTCGACCTCCCCTCCCCCGACTTCCACCCGGAACCGGCTCTGCCGTTCGGTGATCCGGGACAGATACGCGGCGAGGACGCGCAGCCCGTTGCCGCTCCGCTCGAACTCCGAGCCGTCGGGGTTGAACATCCGTGCCCGGAAGCGCCCATCGGAGCGATCTGCGAGCAGCACCACGATGCCGTCGGATCCCACGCCGCGGTGTGGGTGGCATATCCGCATGACCGCCTCGGGCGTCGCGCGCCAGGCATCGCCCTCCTCGAACACGAGGTAGTCGTTGCCGAGGCCGTGCGCCTTGAAGAACGAGGCGCCGACCGAGGGCGGTGGGGGCCAAGCGGGCATGGTGTGAAGACCAGCGAGAGGGACACGCGCGTCCGCGCCTTCCGGCGGCGGACACGAAACCGGACGCCTCGAATTACGTAGGGGCGGCCGTCCCGGCGCAACCATTCGGACCGGGACTCCGTCGAAGAGGGAGGTCGCAGGAGCGGCCGGGGCGGGCCGTCGATGAGTGTCGTGGTACGACCGGAGTTGGTCGGCACCACGCCAGGGATCTCCAGGGAGTCGGACGATGTCGAAATGGGTCGGGGTGGTGGGGTTGTGGCTGATCACGCTCATGGGTTCCGTGCCGGCCGGGGTCGCGGCCTTCCAGGACGGATCGTCGGACGGCCCGCCGCGAGCCCGCTGGGCCGGCGCGACCGCTCCCGCGCTCCCGGTGCTGAACGCGACACGGGTCGACGACGAGACCATCGAGATCGACGGGCGCGCGGACGAGGCGGCATGGCGCACGGCTCAGGCGGCGTCGGACTTCATCCAGTTCGAGCCCGTCGAAGGAGCTCCGGCCTCGGAACGCACGGAGGCGAGGGTCCTGTACGGGAGCGGCGCCCTCTTCGTCTTCCTGAAGGCATGGGAGTCGCGTCCGGAGGAGATCGTCGGCCAGCTCACGCGTCGCGATCAGGGATCCCACTCGGACATCCTGGGCGTGGTCATCGACTCGTACTTCGACCGCCGCACGGCCTTCCAGTTCGCCGTGAATCCGGTGGGCGTCAAGCACGACGTCTATCACTTCGACGACACGAGCGAGGACTCGGGGTGGGACGCGGTGTGGAACGTCGAGACGTCGATCGATGCCGACGGCTGGTCCGCGGAGTTCCGGATTCCCTATTCGCAGCTCCGCTTCCGCGAGGGCGCGAGGCAGACGTGGGGCATCAACTTCATCCGCCGCATCGCGCGCCACCAGGAGATGACCGTCTGGGCGCCGAGCACGCGCTCCGACGGGGCGATCGTCTCCCGCTTCGGTGAGCTACGCGGCCTGACGGACATCGACACGCCGGGCCGAATGGAGGTGCTCCCCTACACGCTCGCGGGAGCCGAGCGAGGCCCGGGTGACACGGCCGACCCCTTCTACCGGACGACCGACCCGATCGGGGCGGTCGGCGCCGACCTCAAGTACGGCGTCACGTCCGACCTCACGCTCGACGTCACGATCAACCCCGACTTCGGTCAGGTCGAGGCGGATCCCGCTCAGGTGAACCTCTCGGCTCTGGAGACCTTCCTCCCCGAGCGGCGGCCGTTCTTCGTCGAAGGCTCGAGCATCTTCAACTTCTCGCTCGCGTTGGGCGACGGGGACGGCGCGGTGGAGTCGCTGTTCTACTCCCGCCGGATCGGACGTGCGCCGCAGGGCGACGTCGACATCGCCGACGACGCGTACTCCGACGCGGACGACCGCACCACGATCTACGCGGCGTGGAAGCTCTCCGGGAAAACGGCCGGCGGCTGGTCGATCGGTGCCCTCCACGCCGTCACGGCCGAGGAGCGCGCGATCGTGGCGCCGGCGACCGGGCCACGCTATCACGAGGCCGTCGAGCCGCTCTCCAACTACGGCGTCCTCCGGATCTCGAAGGACTTCCGCGACGGGCGCTCCGCCGTCGGGCTGATCGGGACCGGCACCCGCCGGGACGCGGACGTGGCCGAGGCCCTCGAGCTCCGCTCGGAAGCCTATGCCGGCGGGGTCGACTTCAGACACCGCTTCGGCGCCGACAACTGGCAGCTGTCGGGGTACCTGATCGGAAGCCGCGTGAGTGGCTCCCCGGACGCCATCGACCGCACGCAGCGATCGGCGGCGCGCTACTACCAGCGACCCGACGCAGAGCATCTGACCTACGACCCGAACCGTACCTCCCTCACGGGAGCTTCGGCGAACGTCGGTGTCAGCAAGATCGCCGGCGGCTTCTGGCGCGTGGGCACGGGTGTGCAGACCCGCACGCCCGGCTTCGAGGTAAACGACCTCGGATTCCTGAACGAAGCCGACTACGCAACGCACTGGGGATGGCTCGGCTACCACCGCTCGAATCCCGTGGGGCCATTCCGCCGGGTGAACGTGAACCTGAACGCGTTCCACAGCTGGAGCTATGGAGGCGACCGGATCGGGACGGGCGGCAACGTGAACACGAACTTCCAGCTCCACAACTTCTGGAATGCCTGGGCCGGGGTGAACCACGACCTGGAGGCGCTCGACGCCGGCACGTTGCGCGGCGGTCCGCTCTTCCGACGTGAAGCGCAGACGAACTTCTGGGGTGGCCTCGGCACGGACTCCAGGAAGGCGGTTCAGGTCAACGTGAGCACGTTCGGGAACGTGCGGCCGGAAAGCGACTCCTGGCAGTTGAACCTGTCTCCGAACATCCGCATCCGGCCGTCCGGCCGGGCCACGTTCAACATCGGAGCGTTCTTCAACCAGCGCATCGACGACCGACAGTGGGTCGCCAGGGTGGAGACCGATCGGCAGCACTACCTGTTCGGTCGAATCGACCAGACCACGGTGGGCGCCACGCTCCGCGCGGACTACGCGTTCACCCCCACGCTCTCGGTCCAGCTCTACGCCCAGCCGTTCGTCAGCGCCGGGAGCTACGACCGCTTCAAGCAGGTCGCCGACCCGACCGCCGCCCGTTACGACGACCGCTTCACGGGCATCGCGGTCCGGGCCGACGGCGACGAATACCTCTCCGATCTGGACGGAGACGCGGTCGAAGAGTCGTTCGACGACCCCGACTTCAACGTGCGCCAATTCCGGTCGAACGCCGTCCTGAGGTGGGAGTATCGGCCGGGCTCCACGCTCTACGTGGTCTGGTCCCAGGGGAGAGACGATTCACCGGACGCCGGCGCCTTCGATCTCGCGCGCGACGTGCGCGGCCTCTTCGACACGCACCCGACCAACGTGTTCATGGTGAAGCTGTCGTACTGGCTGGGCAGGTAGGTCGGCGGACCGCGCGACCCGGCGGGACCTCGGTTGGAGATTCCTCCCGGCCGCGCGGCTCCGGCGTCAGATCAGATTCCAGTAGGCGGTCGTCCTGCACTTCTTCCAGATCAAGTAGCCCTTGCATAGCTCGGAGCAGGGGGCGCCGCCGATCCTGGAGCACTCGGCCGCCTCGACCGGCCTGCCCGGCACCAGGAAGAACGAGCACAGGGTGACGAGGAGCGCGATGCCATAGAACGCCTTCGCGGTCATGGGGACCTCCCGTGTGATGAGGTGGGCGATGGCGGACGATGGCCGTCGCCCCGGGACAACTCCATGCCCGATCGGGCCCGCGGGCCGGGAGTTCACCGACGCCCTTGGATTCCTGACCCTTCCCCCCTAGCTTGAGTGTGTAGAAAAAGACACCGGGGCGATTTGAGGCATATTGCGGCCCGCCTGGCACCTCCATCGGGGAGCGCCGGGCAAACGAGCTAAAACGCCGTGCCCCTTCGCGAACCTGTCGCGGTGGGGTTTTTCCGTTTCAGCCACAGAAGAGCGAGCAGATAGATATCGATACCCTGAAGCAGCATCTGGAGCGTCGGATCCTCGTCCTTGACGGGGCCATGGGCACGATGATCCAGCGGTACCGCCTGGGCGCGGAGGACTTCCGCGGAGAGCGCTTCGGCGACGTGGACGCCGACCTGAACGGCGCCAACGACCTCCTCTGCCTCACCCGTCCGGACGTGATCGAGGAGATCCATCGGGCCTACCTCGATGCCGGCGCGGACCTGATCGAGACGAACACGTTCAACGCGAACCGGATCTCGCTCACCGACTACGACCTGTCGGAGATCGCCGAGGAGCTGAACGAGGCCGCCGCGACGCTGGCCCGCCGTGCCGCGGATGCCGCCATGGAGGCGGACCCCGACCGCCCGCGCTGGGTGCTCGGCGCGCTCGGTCCGACGAACAAGACGGCGTCGATCTCCCCCGACGTGGGCGACCCGGCTGCTCGCGGCGTGACGTTCGAAGAGCTCGTGACGACGTACGAGGAGCAGACGCGCGGGCTGCTGAAGGGCGGCGTCGACGCGCTGCTGGTGGAGACCGCGTTCGACACGCTCAACGCGAAGGCCGCGCTGTTCGCCATCTCGAACGTCCTCGAAGCGCTGGAGAAGGACGTGCCGGTCATCGTCTCGGGCACGATCACGGACCGGAGCGGGCGCACGCTGTCGGGCCAGACGGCGGAAGCGTTCTACAACTCCGTAGCACACGGCGTGCAGGCCGGTCCCGGCCGTGAGCGTGGACTCCTCGCCGTCGGCCTGAACTGCGCCCTCGGCATCGACCAGCTCCGCGCGCACATCGAAGCACTCTCCGACGTAGCCGAGGTTCCGGTGAGCTTGTACCCGAACGCCGGCCTGCCGAACGAGTTCGGTGAGTACGACGACACGCCCGAGCACATGGCGAAGCTGACCCGCGAGTTCGCCGAGGCCGGCTTCCTTAACATCGTCGGCGGCTGCTGCGGCACGACCCCGGACCACATCCGCGCCATCGCCGAAGCGGTCAAGGACGTGAAGCCCCGGAAGGTCGAGAAGAAGCCCGTGCGTACCCGCCTCGCCGGACTCGAGCCGCTGGAGATCGGACCCGAGTCGCTCTTCGTGAACGTCGGCGAGCGCACGAACGTGACGGGCTCGCGACGCTTCGCCCGCCTCATCAAGGACGACGACTACGAGACCGCGCTGGAGGTCGCCCGCGAGCAGGTGGAGGGCGGCGCCCAGATCATCGACGTGAACATGGACGAGGGGCTGCTCGACTCGAAGCAGGCGATGCGGCACTTCCTCAACCTGCTGGCGTCCGAGCCGGAGATCTCCAGGATCCCGGTCATGGTCGACTCGTCGAACTGGGAGGTCATCGAGGAAGGGCTCCGGACGCTCCAGGGCAAAGGCGTCGTGAACTCCATCTCCATGAAGGACGGAGAGGAGTCGTTCCGGAAGCAGGCCCGCCTCGTGCGCAGATACGGCGCGGCCGCGGTAGTCATGGCCTTCGACGAGGAGGGGCAGGCCGACACCGTCGAGCGGCGGGTGACCGTCTGCAAGCGCGCGTACAAGATCCTGGTCGAGGAGGAGGGCTTCCCGCCCGAGGACATCATCTTCGACGCGAACGTCTTCGCGGTCGCCACGGGCATCGAGGAGCACGACCACTACGCGATGTGGTTCATCGAGGCCATCCGGCAGATCAAGGAGGCGTGCCCGTACGTCCTCACCAGCGGGGGCGTCAGCAACGTCTCGTTCTCCTTCCGGGGAAGCCCGGAGGTTCGCGAGGCGATGCACACCGCCTTCCTGTACCACGCGATCAAGGCCGGGCTCGATATGGCCATCGTGAACGCGGGTGCGCTGCCGGTCTACGACGAGATTCCCGAGGATCTCCTGAAGCCCATCGAGGACGTGCTGTTCGCGCGCGATCCCGAGGCCACCGAGGCCCTCACGAAGATCGCCGAGAATCGCAGCGGAACCGAAGAGCGCCGGACGGAGGAAGACCTCGCCTGGCGCGAGAAGCCGGTCCAGGAGCGGCTGTCCCACGCGCTGGTCAAGGGAATCGACCAGTACGTGGTGGAGGACACGGAGGAGGCACGCCAACAGCTGCCCGGCGCGCTCGACGTCATCGAAGGTCCGCTCATGGACGGCATGAACGTCGTCGGCGACCTGTTCGGCGCGGGCAAGATGTTCCTTCCGCAGGTGGTGAAGAGCGCCCGGGTCATGAAGAAGGCCGTGGCCTACCTCTTCCCCTACCTCGAGGCCGAGAAGAAGGAGGGCGAGAAGAAGGGGAAGGTCCTTCTCGCCACCGTGAAGGGCGACGTGCACGACATCGGCAAGAACATCGTCGGGGTCGTGCTGCAGTGTAACGGCTACGACACCGTCGACCTGGGCGTCATGGTGCCGGCCGACCGGATCCTCGAGGCGGCGAAGGAGGAGCAGGTCGACATCATCGGGCTCTCCGGCCTGATCACGCCGTCCCTCGACCAGATGGTCCACCTGGCAAAGGAGATGCAGCGGACCGGGTTCGACATTCCGCTGCTGATCGGCGGTGCCACGACGTCCAAGGCCCACACCGCCATCAAGATCGTCCAGCACTACAAGACCGGACCGACCGTCCACGTCCTCGACGCGTCCCGCGCCGTCGGCGTGGTGGGCAAGCTGCTCGACCCGAAGCGCAAGGACGCCTTCCTCGAGGAGATCGAGGCCGAGTTCGAGTCCGAGCGTGAACGTCGCGCCGGTCGCCGCGAGCGGACCGAGCTCCTCTCCATCGACGAAGCTCGGCGCCGCAGGCACGAGATCGACTGGAGCAGCTATACGCCGCCGCGTCCGAGCAAACCCGGCGTACACCAGTTCCTGGACATCCCGCTCTCCGAGATCCGGCCGTACATCGACTGGACCCCGTTCTTCCAGGCATGGGAGGTCCCAGGCAAATACCCGGACATCCTGGACGACGAGACCGTCGGAGAGCACGCGCGCGCGCTCTTCGAGGATGCCCGCAAGATGCTCGACCGTGTCGAGAAGGAGGGTCGGCTCGAGGCTCGCGCCGTGATCGGGCTCTTCCCGGCTGCGTCGATCGACGACGACATCCGCGTCTACACGGACGACAGCCGGGGCGAGGTGCGCACGACGCTACACGGCATGAGGCAGCAGTTCGCCAAGAAGGGACGGGAGAACTACTGCCTGTCCGACTTCGTGGCGCCCGACCACAGCGCTCGGGAGGACTGGGTGGGCGGCTTCGCCGTCACGGCCGGGATCGGCGCCAAGGAGCTCGCCGACGAGCTCGCGCTCGCCCATGACGACTACGGGTCCATTCTCGTCAAGTCGATCGCGGACCGCCTCGCGGAAGCGCTCGCGGAGCGGATGCACGCGATCGTGCGGAGGGAGATCTGGGGATACGCGACGGACGAGGCGCTCGACAACGACGATCTCATTCGTGAGGAGTACGTCGGCATCCGTCCCGCCCCCGGCTACCCCGCCTGTCCCGACCACACCGAGAAGCGGACGCTCTTCGAGCTGCTCGACGTGACCGACGCCATCGGCATCGAGCTCACGGAGAGTTGCGCGATGTATCCGGCGGCCTCGGTGAGCGGGTGGTACTTCTCACACCCCTCTTCGCGCTACTTCGGCGTGGGACGAATCGGCCGCGATCAGGTGGAGGACTACGCCGCCCGGAAGGGGTGGAGCCTCGAGGAGGCCGAGCAGTGGCTGGCCCCGAGCCTCGGGTACGAGCCCGGAGACGACGATTGAGGGAGCTGATCGACGACGGTCGGGTCCACGTTTTCGACGGGGCGATGGGCACCCTGCTCTACAGCCGTGGCGTGTTCGTGAACGTCTGCTACGACCAGCTGAGCCTCGACCGCCCCGACACGATCCGACGCATTCACGAGGAGTACGTCGCGGCCGGAGCGGAGATCCTCGAGACGAACACCTTCGGCGCGAATCCCGTGAAGCTGTCCGCCTACGGGCTCGCCGACCGGACCGAGGAGATCAACCGGGCGGCGGCCGGTCTCGCGATCGAGGCGGCCGGCGACACCGTGTGGGTCACGGGCGCGATCGGCCCGCTCGGCATCCGGATCGAGCCGTTCGGACCGACATCGAGGGAGGAGGCGCAGGAGCTCTTCGGCAGGCAGGTCGACGGGCTCCTCGAAGGCGGAGTGCACGGCTTCGTGCTCGAGACCTTCTCCGATCTGACGGAGATCGAGTACGCGTTCCGGGCCGTTCGCGAGCGCACCGACCTCCCGGTCGTCGCCCAGATGACGGTCGGGCAGGACGGACGCACGTCGTACGGGGCCGACGCGGCGCAGGTCGCCCGGGCGCTGACGGACCTGGGCGCCGACGTCGTCGGGCTCAACTGCTCCGTCGGACCCGCGGTCATGCTCGACGCGATCGAGACTATGGCGCAGGCCACGTCTCTGCCCCTCGTCGCCCAGCCGAACGCCGGACTCCCCCGCACGGTCGGCGACCGCAAGATGTATCTCGCCAGCCCGGAGTACATGGCGCAGTACGCCCTCCGGATGATCGACGCCGGGGTACGCTTCGTGGGCGGGTGCTGCGGCACGACTCCCGACCACGTGCGGAAGCTGCGGGCCGCCGTGGCGTCCACCCAACCTCGACACGCCACCGTTCGCGTGCCCGACGCGCCGCGGGCCGAGCGCGCGTCCGCCGGGAAGGTCCTCGTTCCGCTGGAGGCCCGCTCCGCCTGGGGGCGCAAGCTGGCACGGGGAGAGCCCGTCGTGTCCGTGGAGATCCTTCCACCCGAGGGATGGGCCACCGAGGAGCTCGTCCGTCCCGCCCGTAAGCTGAAGGTCGCGGGCGTGGACGCGGTCGCGGTGCTCGAGAGCCCACGGGCACGTAGCCGCATGAGCGCGCTGTCGGCCGCCACCATCATCGAGCGAGAGGTCGGCATCGAGACCATCCTGCACTACACGTGCAGGGACAAGAACATGCTCGGCATGATCTCCGACCTGTTGGGTGCGGCGGCGTCCGGGCTCCACAACCTGTTGGTCGTCAGCGGCGAGCTCCCGACCATGGGACCCTACCCGGACGCGACCGCCGTCTTCGACATCGACGCCATCGGGCTCACCAACGTGATCCAGGGCCTGAACCGCGGGGTGGACCCCGGCGGCAATCCCATCGGCGACCCGACCGAGTTCGTCCAGGGTGTCGCCATCAATCAGGGAGCCGTGGACCAGGCCCGGGAGCTCGAGCGGTTCCGGTACAAGGTCGAGGCCGGCGCCGACTACGCGGTCTCGCAACCCGTGTTCGACCCCGAGGCCCTGGAGCGTTTCCTGGAAGCGTCCGGGCGGACCATCCCCGTCGTAGCCGGCATCTGGCCGCTCCTCGACCTCCGTAACGCGGAGTTCCTGGCCAACGAGATGCCCGGGGTGCGCGTGCCCGCGCGCGTGGTCGAGCGGATGCGGGAAGCGCAGGATTCGGGGAAGGACGCCGCGCTGGAGGAAGGCATCCGCATCGCGCTGGAAACGGTCGAAGCCGTGCGCCCCTTCGTGAGCGGCTTTCACGTGCACGCGCCCGACCGGCGGGTCGACGTGGCGCTCAGCGTGCTCCGGGAGGGCGGGTTGCGGGCCACGGCCTGAACGGCGGCCGCGCCCCCCACCCACGGCGGCAACGCCTGGAGATGGACTGGGCGTGGGGCCGGCTGGAAGATTCGGGCTTGGCTATATTCGGATCAGTCAACTCTGGAAGGAAAGGTATCCAATGGGGATCTTCAACTTCGTGAAGGAAGCCGGCGCCAAGGTCGGCCTCGGCGAGTCACCGTCCGAGGCAGCGGCGGAAGCCGCCAAGGACGAAGAGCTCCACGAGCTGCGGGAGGGGAACCGTCTCCTGCGCGTCCTTCTGGGGCTCGACCTGGGGATCGACAAGCCCCGGGTGACGTATGACGACGGCGTGGCGACGATCTCGGGAACGGCCCCCAGCCAGGCAGTCAAGGAGAAGGCCGTCCTGGCGATCGGCAACTGCGCTGGGGTCGCCTCGGTGGATGACCGGATCGACGTCGTCGAAGCCGCGGCCGAAGCCGTCTTCTACACGGTGAAGAAGGGCGACACGCTGGGTGCCATCGCCAAGGAACACCTCGGCTCCGCCCAGCGGTACCCGGAGATCTTCGAGGCCAACAAGCCCATGCTGAAGGACCCGAACCTCATCTATCCCGGGCAGGTGCTGCGCATCCCCCAGGACTAGAGCCGTCCTGGGGGACCCGTCCGTTCATGGGCGTCGACCCCGCTCGCTACACTCGCATCAGCCTGCGAGCGGTGTAGACACACCGAGTTTGAACCCGTCGGGATCCTTGAACTGAAACACGCGTGCACCCCACGGACGATCCTCCGGTTGGGTCAGCAGCGTTCCCCCCGCCGCCTCGATCCGCGCCGCAGCCGCATCCACATCGGCGGGGCCCGCCACGTTGATCTGCAGATAGAACCCTTGGCCCTTGATGCGGTCCCAGCCGAGTTGGCCGTCATCCTGATTGAGGACCAGACGGCAATCGCCGGCCGCGACGACCGCCGCAACCACCTTGCCTTCGTGCTCGAACGACTGCTCCACGGCGAAGCCGATGGCGTCGCGGTAGAAGCGGATCGAAGTCTCCAGATCCTTGCAAGTGAGCGAGCCACCGAGGTGGGTCGCGTTGATGGCTGGGGTGCTGGTCATGGATTGCCCGGGCATAAGTGGGTTACGAGTAATGGCCGCGGAGACTATCACTCTTGCATCGGCGCCGCCACGTCGGACGCCGGTGCCCCGCCATCGGACCCTCCACCGATTCCACCTCAGGAGAGATGCATGGAGCGCTACCGCGTAGAACCCGGCTCGACGGTTCGCCTGTCGGACATCGATCCCGGGGAGCGTCTTTCCTTCGATGGAAAGAAGGAGTTGGGCAACGAGTACCTGGAGGAGCTCACCGGGCGCCTCCGAACCCTCCAGGAACTCCTCTACGCCGAGGGACGCCACCGGGTCCTGGTGGTGCTACAGGCCATGGACACCGGGGGTAAGGACGGAGTCATCCGCCACGTCTTCCGAACCGTGAACCCCCAGGGGGTCAAGGTGGCCGGCTTCAAGGCCCCTTCCTCGCGGGAACTGGCCCACGACTATCTCTGGCGTATCCACCGGGAGACCCCTGCCCGAGGCGAGATCCAGATCTTCAACCGAAGCCACTACGAGGATGTCCTGGTGGTCCGGGTCCGGAATCTGGTGACGCCCGAAGTCTGGGAGCGGCGGTACAACCACATCCGGGAGTTCGAACGGATGCTGGCGGACGAGGGAACCACCATCCTCAAGTTCTTTCTCCATATCTCGAAAGACGAACAGGCAGAACGGCTCCAGGCCCGGCTCGACGACCCGGAGAAACACTGGAAGTTCAGCCCGGCGGACCTGGAGGAGCGGAAGCTCTGGGACGACTACCAGCAAGCCCTCGAGGTGGCGCTCACCCGAACGAGCACCCCGTGGGCGCCGTGGTACGTCGTGCCCGCCAACTCGAAATGGTACCGGAATCTCGTGGTGGCCCGGGTCCTGGTAGACACCCTGGAAGGACTGGATATGCGCTTCCCCGAGTCGAGCATGGATCTCGAGGGAATCCGGGTGGAGTGAGGGTGAGGCGGCTCCCCTCTACACCTGGGCGAGCACATCGGCCAGCGCGCGGTCGATCCCCCGGGTGGGGAGGTTGCTGACGTAGATCTTGTCGGCGCCCACGGAGCGTAGGCCACGGATGGTCCTCGCGAGCACCTCTTCGGGCCCCGCCCCGGCATCGAATTCCCTGGTGATCTCCTCTGCGGGCACCGGGAAGAAGTCCGACAGGATGGAGAGGGTGCGCTCGTTCGCGCTGCGGTAGAAGAAGACGCCGAAGACGACGGGGATCTCGATCCCCCTCCTGTCCGCCGCCTCCAGGAACCGCTCCACTGCGTCCAACGAGTGGTGCGAGACGATCTGGGCCAGGGCGTAGTCGTTGTGCGCGTCCGGCGTCTCCAGGAAGTCCAGCTGACGTTCGGGATCACGGTGGGGATTCACCCACCCGCCCAGGGCGAAGGACGGGATGCGTCGACGGATGATCTCACGCAGGTCCCGGCCGTGCGGCACGCATCGGGGCTGGCCGACGTCCTTGTCGCCCCCGAGCACGGTGAGCGTCTCGAAGCCGTCCGACGCGGCACGCGACGCGAACATCGTGCAATACTCGAGCGAGTGCTTGCAGGTGAGGATCGGCACGATGTGTCGCAGGTCGACGGTGTCGCCCACGTTCGCCCCCACGTGTGCCAGGCTCTCTTCCTCCTCCGCCCCGACCGCGTTGTCCGTCAGGAAGACGAAGCGTCCGGCTCGGGCCAGCCGGCCGAGAGCGTGGTGGAGATCGATCCACTCGCCCATGCCCACCCCCGCGGCGAGGTCGGCCTTCGGCGGGCGGAGCTCGACCGACACGAAGGGGCCGGGACGCGTGAGCTCCTCCAGCAGGAGCGTGCCGGTTCCGGGGGTGGAAACAGTCATCGAAGATCGTCCATCAACTTTTCTATGTCGTCCGGCGCGGTCGGCAGCGCCAGCGTGAGATTCTCGTGTCCGGCCTCGGTCACCAGCACGTCGTCCTCGATGCGGACGCCGATACCGGCGTAAGGTTCCACCCGCTCGTCCCCGTCGGGCCGGAAGTAGAGGCCGGGTTCGACCGTGAGAACCATACCCGGCTCGAGCGCACGAGGTGTCCCCGCCCGGGCATAGTCCCCGGGATCGTGGACGTCGAGGCCGAGCCAATGCGAGGTCTGATGCGGGTAGTAGCGCTTGTGGGCGTCCCGCGCCACGAGCTCGTCCACGTCACCGGCGAGCACGCCCAGGTCGATCAGCCCCTTCACCACGGCCCGAACCGCCACCTGGTGCACGGCCGCGACCGTGACGCCGGGGCGGACGGTAGCCACGGCGGCCGCCCGCGCGGCCTCCACCACGTCGTAGACCCGTCGCTGCGCGTCGGTGAAGCGTCCGGACGCGGGATACGTGCGCGTGACGTCGCCGTTGTACAGGCTGAGCTCCGCGCCCGCGTCCACCAGAACGAGGGCGTCGTCGGCGATGTACGCATCGTTCGCGCGGTAGTGGAGCACGCACGCGTTCGCGCCCGAGCCGACGATCGTGCCGAACCCCGGAACACCACCGCCCCGGCCGAACGCGGCTTCGAGCTCGGCCTGGACCCACCACTCTCCCCGGCCAGGCCGGATCGCGCCGGCCGCCGCCCGGTGTCCCTCGATGGTCAGCCGGGCCGCCGAGCGTATCCGTTCGATCTCGTGCGTATCCTTGCGTAGCCGGAGATCGTCAAGGATCTCGCCCGGGTCGACGACGCCTCTCGGACCCGTGCCCGTGCGGGGGCCGCGCGCCCGGGCCTGCTCGAGGGCGGCCACGATCAGTCGCTCGATTCGACCTCCCCTCCCCACGCGCGCGTACACGCGATCCGCGGGGGCCAGCAGGTCGGGGAGACGCTGCTCGAGTTCGGCCAGCGGATGGCAGGCGTCGGGTCCGAACCGCTCCATGGCCTCGGCGGGTCCATCGCGGGGTCCACCCCACAGCTCGCGATCGGGATCGCGCTCCGCGACGAATAGCGTCCACGTTCCGGGATCTCCGCCCGAGAGAACCGCGACGGCATCGGGCTCTTCCACGCCGGTGACGTAGAAGAGCTCTCTGTCCGGCCGGTAAGCCAGGTCGGTGTCCCTGGAGGAGAACTGCACCTCTGCGGCGGGCAGCACCATGACGCCCGACCCGAGCGCCTCGAGCACGGACGCGCGGCGGGCGTGCAGCCGTTCGGCGGGAGGGGTTCTTCGTTCCTTGCGATCCATGCGCCAAAGTAGCGAGACACCGAGCCAGGAGTCACCCCACGCCGGGCAGACGAGAGGCGGCGAGCGCGATATCTTCATCGGAGTTCCGCCCCATGCATTCCGATCGACGAGGGACGACCCGATGCACAGCGCACCCGCACGACGCGACGGCACCGCCGGCCGCAGGACCTCCCACACACGGCGAACCGCCGCCTTCGCGATGCTCGCCCTGCTCGCCGGAGCGTTCGGCGCGGCCGAAGCGGCAGCGTGGCAGGAGCGCCCCGACTCCGTCGTCGAGATCGAGCCGGTCCTGGTGCGCGTGCTGGGCGGCTCGATCGGGACCGGGCGGCCCCACTCGATCAGCGTCGTGGACGGCAGGGAGCTGACCCGGGGGTCGGGGAGCGCCTTCCTCGACGACGCCCTCCGCGCGGTTCCGGGCGTCCAGATCCAGAATCGATTCAACTTCGCCGTCGGCGAGCGCGTGTCCATCCGCGGCTTCGGCGCGCGCGCCCAGTTCGGCATCAGGGGCGTCAGGGTCCTGGTCGACGGGATCCCCGCCACCCTCCCCGACGGTCAATCCACGATCGACCACCTCGACCTGTCGAGCCTGGGCCGGGTCGAAGTGCTGCGTGGACCGAACGCGACGCTCTACGGCAACGCGGCCGGCGGCGTCCTCCACTTCCGCACGCTCGAGCCCGGGGCGAACGGCCGGGAGACCCGCTTCGGTGCCACCGCGGGAAGCCACGGGCTGGTGACCGTGCAGGGCTCGACCACCAGCCCGGTGGGCGCCGGCGCCTACCGGGTCGGGTTCAATCACCTGGAGTACGACGGCTTCCGGCAGAACCCGGTCGCCTCGGACGGCTCGACCTACGGAGCGGCGACGAGGTCCGTCGTAAACGGAGTCTTCGATCTCCCGGTCGCCTCCGGCGTGCTGAGCTTCGTGGTGAACGGCGCGCGGCTCGACGCCGACAACCCGGGCTCGCTGCCGGCCGACTCGCTGGGGCTCGGGACCAGGTCGGCATGGGGCTTCAACGTCATGAGCGGGACCGGCAAGGAGCTCACACAGGGTCAGGTCGGGGCGAGCTGGTCGCGTGGCTCTGGAGCCGACATGACCGAGTTCGCCGTGTGGGGGATCCGACGTGATCTCGAGAACCCGATCCCCGGCACGATCGTGGGCGTCGACCGGAACGCCGGGGGCGCGCGCGCCATCCTCAACCGTCCCATCCGCCTGGGCGCCGGCACCTTGACCCTCGGTGGGGGAGGCGAGCTCGAGCTCCAGCGCGACGACCGCCTCAACTGGTCGAACGACGGCGGCGACAAGGGAGATTTGACCCTGTCCCAGCTCGAGAACGTGCGTGGGACCGGTCTCTTCACGCAGGCCCGGCTCGACCTCGACGCTCGGATCTCGTTCCTCGCGGGGCTGCGCTACGACCGCATCCGCTTCAGCGCGGACGACCGGTACCTCGTGGGGGGCGACCCCGACGACTCGGGCTCCCGCACGATGAGCGCCGTCAGCCCGTCCTTCGGTGTGGTCGTCGGCACGGGGGCGGACGTGGAATTGTTCGGCTCGGTCGCGCGCTCGTTCGAATCGCCGACCACGACGGAGCTGGTCAACCGTCCGACCGGGGCCGGCGGATTCAATCCGGAGCTGGACCCCCAGGACGGCACCACCTATGAGGGCGGAGTGAGGGCCCGCACCGCCTCCTGGCTCATGGAGGCGACCCTCTTCCGCACGGAGCTCGAGGGCGAGCTCATCCCCTTCGAGGTGCCGTCCGACCCGGGACGCCAGTACTTCCGTAACGCCGGCGCGTCGCACCATTCGGGGTGGGAGGTGACGCTCGAGGGGCGCCCCCTCCCCGGCACGGACGTCCGGGTCGCCTACACCCGGGTCGACGCACGTTTCGACAGCTACGTCACCGATTCCGACGACTTCTCGGGGAACCGCGTTCCCGGCCTCGCTCCCCAGCGGATCGACGCGCTGGTCTCGTGGAGCCGAGGACTCGGGTTCATCGAGGCCCGGGGCTTCTATCAGGACGAGATTCCGGTGAACGACGCGGGCACCGCCGAGACCGACGATTACTTCCTCACGGACCTCCGCCTCGGTCTCGAGAGCGTCGGGAGCGGCGCATCACGCATCGCTCCGTACGTCGCGATCTCCAACCTGTTCGACACCCGCTACACGAGCTCGGTCGCGGTCAATGCGTTCGGGAGCCGCTTCTTCGAGCCGGGCCCGGGTCGGACCTTCCGGATCGGGCTGGACGTCCGGTGGGGCGGTTGAAAGCCACGGCCGTCCTCGGCGTCGCGGTCCTCCTCGCGGCTTCCTCCGTCTCCGCGCAGGGATCCGACGCGGGCTCCGGGTGGCGGGCGGGGGTGAGCTTCGGCGGGATCAGCACCGTCGGGCTGACCTTCGAGGCGTTCCGGGACGCGCAGAGCATCGAGGTCACCCTGGGCACCTTCGGCTTCCGCGACCTCGGGGTGGCCGTGGCCGGGAAGCAGTACTTCGGCTCGCGGGCGGCGAAGCCCTACGTCGGCCTCGGGCTATGGGCCATCATTGCGTCGAACGACCCGCGCAACGGCCTCGGGCTCATCGCGCGGGTGCCCCTGGGGCTGGACTGGAACGTCAGGGGCCGACACGCGCTCGGTGCCGAGGTCGGGGTGAACCGGGCACTCACCGTGCGCCGCCCCGACCCCGACGATGATCGCCCGCTGAACAAGCGACTGGTTCCCCTGCCCGGCATCTACTACCGCTACACGCCTTAACCGACCTCGAGGTGGCGGCGCGGCCGTTTCCCGAACGCGCCTACCACTCCTCCGGCTCGTCCCAGCGCTCGGCCCAGAAACGATCCTCCTCGTCCTCGATCTCTTCCATGTCGAGCGGCGGGTCCTCGTCGACGCTGAGCGCTCCGGTCTCCATGATCCGACGAATCGCCTCGTCGTCGAGCGAGGCACGGCCAGCGCGCCTGGAGGCACGCGTCTTCCGGCGCACCTCCAGGCCTCCAAGGACGGCCAGCGCGCCGCAAGCGAACCAGATCAGCGCGCCCAGCACGTTCGTCTCCCCGGACGGGCCGACGGCTCCGCATCCCCCGGAGGGGATGCCGCCGCCTCACCCCCGACCGTCGATCGGCTCCATGCCCACATACTTCAGCCCGCTTCCGGTGTTGAAGAGGACGACTTCGTCATCCCTGTCGATCAGGTCCATGTCCATGAGCATCGGGACCGCGGCGGCCGTGGCGCCGCCCTCGGGGGCCGCGAAAATCCCGGTGTCGGAGCCGAGCTTCGCGACCCAATCCGCCATGGCCGAGTCCGTCACCGCGACGGCTCCGCCTCCGGACTCGCGGAGCGCCCGCAGGATCAGGAAATCACCGACCGCGCCCGGGACCCTGAGGCCCGACGCGTAGGTCGCCGCACCCTCCCAGGTCTCGGCGTGTTCGGCGCCCGCCTGCCAGGCCCGGACCATGGGGGCGCACCCGGCGGCCTGGACCGTGAACATCTTGGGGCGGTCCGAGCCGATCCAGCCGAGGCGCTCCATCTCGTCGAAAGCCTTCCACATGCCGATGAGCCCGGTGCCGCCCCCGGTCGGGTAGACGATGGCGTCGGGCAGGCGCCCCAGCTGCTCGAAGAGCTCGTACCCCATGGTCTTCTTCCCTTCCACGCGGTACGGCTCCTTCAGCGTGGACAGGTCGAACCATCCGTGCTTCTCGACCCCCTGCTTCACGACCTTGCCACAGTCGGAGATGAGGCCGTCCAGAAGCTGCAGGTCCGCGCCGAGGGCCCGGATCTCCTCGAGGATGGGCGCCGGGGTGTCGGTCGGCACGACGACGTGCACCGGAAGACCCGCGGCCGCTCCGTAGGCCGCCGCCGCGCTCCCGGCGTTCCCCGCGGACGGGAGCGCGAGCTCCTCCGCCCCGAGCTCGAGGGCGCGGGAAACGGCGAGGCAGAGGCCCCGGGCCTTGAAGCTCCCGGTGGGGTTCTGGCCCTCGTCCTTCACCCAGACCCGCTCCACGCCGAGCCGCTCGGCGGTCCTCGGCGCGTCCACGAGCGGCGTCCACCCCTCTCCGAGGCACACCTGGGCCTTCCGGTCACGGACGGGAAGCACCTCTTCGTACCGCCACAGGTCCGAGCGCCTGCACCGGACCGCGTCGGGCGTGAAGCCGTCGCGGATCGCGTCGAGATCGTAGCGGGCGAAGAGCGGCTTGCCGACCGGGGAGAGGCCGATGAGCTGCTCGCTCTCGATGCGGTCTCCGGTTCCGGTGCACTCGAGGTGGGTGGCGCCAGGTAGGGATTCGGTACGGTCCATGATCTCGACTTGGGTGGGATGGGTAAGCGACACGTGGCCGCTATCGTACAGGGATCGGGGCGTTCGCGCACCATTCGGCCGCATGGGGTGCCCCCCCGGGGGGCGGGCAACCCTTTGCCGCCCTGGCGGTATCCTAATCGACACATGATGGACGGACAGACGGCCACCACCGACCCCCGCCTCCTCGAGCTCGCCTCCGAGGGCGACGCCCGAGCGATCCGGACGCTCTACGACCGGTTCGCTCCGCGCGTGTACGCCGTCGTGCGCCGGATCGCGGGAGACGACGACCTGGCTCAGGACTACGCCCAGGAGGCCTGGATCCGCGCGATCCGGGCGCTACCCACGTTCCGGGGAGACGCCCGCTTCTCGACCTGGCTCCATCGGATCGCGGTGAACGCCGCGCTCCAGGCGGTCCGGAAGTCGAAGACGCGGGAGAAGCGAGAAGCACCGGTGGCGCCGGAAAGTCTCGGGCCGAAGGAAGCGGCAGTCCCGCCCAAACAGGGGGATGCGTTCCTGCAGATGCGGCTCGCCCGGGCCCTGGACGAGCTTCCGGAAGGGATGCGTCGGGTGCTCATCCTCCACGACGTGGAGGGTTACACCCACGAGGAGATCGGTGAGGTGCTGGGGGTCACGGCAGGCACGTCGAAATCCCAGCTGTCGAAGGCCAGAGCGAAGATGAGGAACATGCTCTCGGCCCTGGACGGCGAGATGAACGAATACGGAGTGGAATCATGGAGCACCTGACGACCGAAACGCTCGCCCGCCTGGTGGACGACACGCCCGACGCCGACGAGCGAGCGCACCTCGAAGCGTGCGCGATCTGTGCCACCGAGCTGCGGGCGTTCCGCGACCAGACGCGAGCCCTGGGCTCGCTCCCGGAGCTGCTGCCGCCGCGCGGCGATTGGAGCATTCTGGAGGCGCGCCTCCGCTCGGAGGGGCTCCTGCGCGATCAGGGCCTCATGGCTCGTCTCACGCTCACGCGCACGCCCGTCTGGATGCGCGCCGCCGCTTCCGCCCTGCTCTTCGCCGTGGGCGTGCTGTCGGGCGCCGGGTGGGCGAATCAGTCGGCTACCGGCGGTGTCGCGGTTCCGGTCGTGGCGGAAACGTCGGACATCGACGAGGCGGCCGAGCAGGTGCAGGCGGCGGAGCGGAGCTACGTGGAAGCCATGAGCCAGTACCGGGCCATACTCGCGGCCTCCGGCGCCGACGACGAAGCGGCCGACCCGTACAGCCGCTACGCGGCGCTCGAGCATCTCGTGCTCGTGAGCCAGGCCGCCGTCCGCCAGGCACCGGGCGATCCGTTCCTCAACGGGTTCCTCGCCTCCGCGTTGGCCGAGCGCGACGCGGCGGCGCGGCTCGTCTCCACCTCTTCGGGGGGTTGGTTCTGATGCGTTCCGTCCGGATCTTCGCGGCGGCGGCCGGCCTGGTCGTCAGCGCGTCGTTCGCGATTACCACGGAAGCGCACGGACAGGAGCGCCCCGGGTGGGTCGGCGTGTCGGTCGACATCTCGACGATGTCCGACGGCGGCGCCCCGCGCACCCTCGTGCGCATCGCGGACGTTCAGCACGGCAGTCCGGCGGCCCGAGCGGGGCTGCTGCCCGGGGACGTGCTGCTGGAGGTGAACGACCTGGTCGGTCCGTCGGAGCTTCAGCAGCTCGCGAGCCGTCTGCGCCTCAACGTCGGCGACACCGTCCGTCTCGTGATCCAGCGGGGCGCCATCCGGGAGGAGGTGCGCCTCGCCGCCGCGGAGCGTCCGGTCGTCGTGATGCCGCCCCACACGCGGGTCGTGGTGGGTCCCGAGCCCGACTCGATGATCGCGTCGATCATGCGGGCCATGGACTCGATGCGCGTGCGCCTGTCCGAGCGCGGCGAGCCGCCCCGCCCCCCTCGTCCCCCCACGCCCGAGGGGTGGATCGAGACATCGGGAGCCTACAGCCCCCTTACGCCCTACGTCCTCGGAAGGAACCGGGTGGCCGGCGCCGAGATCATCGACGTCCGCCCCGAGCTCGCCCGGTACTTCGAGGTCGACGGCGGGGTCCTCGTGGTCGACGTGCCGCCCGGAACGCCCGCGGCGGCGGCGGACCTGAGGCCCGGAGACGTCATCGTGGAGCTCGGCGGCAGCGCGGTACGGTCGATCCGTGACCTGCGCCTGGGCGTCGCGCGCGCCGGGAACGCGGTGCCTGTCCAGGTGATGCGCCACGGGGAGCAGATCCGTCTCTTCCTGCCCCGCTGACGCTCACTCGTACCGCAGCGCGTCGATCGGGTCCAGGAGGGCCGCCCGCCGGGCCGGCCAGAGGCCGAAGAAGAGCCCGACGCCCGCGGAGAAGGCCAGCGCGGCCAACACTGCTTCGGGCGCGACGACCGTGTCCCAGCTCGCAACCCGGGTCATGATCTCGGCGGCGCCGTAGCCCACCCCCACCCCGATCAGGCCACCGAGCACGCACAGGAAGAGCGCCTCCACGAGGAACTGGAGCATGATCGCGCGCCGCGTGGCGCCGAGGGCCTTCCGCACGCCGATCTCCCGGGTCCGCTCGGTGACGGACACGAGCATGATGTTCATGATCCCGATGCCCCCGACGAGGAGGCTCACCCCGGCGATCCCGGCGAGGAGCATGGTGAACGTCTGGTTCGTCTCGTTGAACGTGCTGAGCAGGTCCGAGGAGTTCCGGATGTTGAAGTCCGCTTCCTCACCGGGCTGGATGCGGTGCTCCCGCCTCATGATCCGGTCGATGACCGCGAACGCCGCATCGAGCTGGTCGGTCGTCGCCGTCTTCGCGTAGATCGCGTTCAAACGGTCCCGTCCCCCCATGACGCGGAACTGCGCCGTCGACAGCGGAATGAAGACCTGGTCGTCGGGCCGGATGAAGGCGGCGTCACCCTTTTCTTCCATGATGCCGATGACTTCGAACGGAATGCCCCGGATCTGGATCGTCTGGCCGAGGAGAGCTTCGGGCGGCGTGTCGCCGAGATCGTCCGACACGTTGTTTCCGAGGACGGCGACCCTACGGCGCCCCTGGAGCTCACCCTGGTCGAAGAACCGCCCCGCGACCAGGCCGTGGTTGTAGATCCCGAAATATTCGGGCCACACGCCCATGATCTGCGTGTTCGCGTTCCACCTCAGATAGGAGATCTGCATGCGTGACTGGATCTCCGGGCTGACGGTGAGCAGCCCCTCGGACCCGTCCCGGAGCCCTTCCGCGTCCTTCACCGACAGCTGCGCGTCACCGCGCGCCACCCCGAACGAGAACTGCTGGCCGGGCCGGATGGTGAGGACCGTCGTACCCATCCGGTTGATCTGCTGCTCCACGCGCTGCTGGGCGCCCTCGCCCAGGGCGACCATCGTGATGACCGCCGCCACTCCGATGACGATGCCGAGCGTGGTCAGCACGGAGCGCATCACGTTCGCCCGGACGGCGGCCATGGCCACCATCACGATCTCCCAGATCAGCATGGGCCGGTGCCGGCCTCAGCGTCCGCCGCGTCCGCCGGGTCCACCGCCACCGAACGGCCCGGACGCACGCGAGCGCATCATGTTGAGGAACTCCTGCTGCTGTGCCTGGAGTTGTGCCGGGCCGACCACGGCCAACGTCTCGGTCCCGTCCAGGCCGCTCACCACCTCCGTGTAGTCCCAGTCGTTCAGACCGACCTCGACCAATCGCGGCTCGGCTAGTCCCGTGGCCCCCACGACGAACACGGCTGCCGGGCGGGTCTCACGCTCTGCCTCGGGGGCCGCGACGACAGCGTCCGTGGCCGCGCCCGGCCGCGCGGCCCCCCCCACGCCACCCATGCGCGCTCCGGGCCTGCCGCCCCCGGCCCTCATGAACGGCGCGAGGTCCAGCGCCTCGACGTCGAGACCGAGCGCCAACGCCGCGGGGCCCACGTCGGCGGGCTGCACGATCGCGTTGTTCGGCACGAGGAGGACGTCGATCGCGTCGTCGATCAGGATGGCGACTTCGGCGTTCATCCCCGGACGTAGTAGTCCCGAGCTGTTGTCGAGGCTCACGATGACCGGGAACATGGTCACGTTCTGCTCCACGACCGCCTGGGGCTCGATCTTCTCGAGGAGGCCCGGAAAGGCGCGGTCCGGATAGGCCTCGACCGCGATCTGCACCGTCATCCCGGGGCGAAGCTGACCCATGTCCGTCTCGTCGATCAGCGTGCGCACCTGCATGTCGCCGAGGTTCGCCATGGTGAAGAGTGTCGTCCCACCCGAGACGTTCTGCGAAGCAGACTGGATGACGGTCCCGACCTCGACGTTCTTCTGGATGATGGTGCCGGCCATCGGCGCCCGAATCCGGACGTCCGCGAGCTGCAGCTCGGCGAGCTCCACGTTCGTGATCGCCTTGACCAGCGCCGCGCGGGCATTGGCGTCCTCCAGACGGGCGCTCTCGTGCTCCCTCTGCGTGATGACGCCGGCGGCCAGGAGTTGTTCCGACCGCTCGAGCTGCGCGGCCGCGATGTCGGCCCGAGCCTGTGCGACATCGAGGTCGGCCTGGTCCTGGTCGAACCGGTTCCGCACGTCGCGTGGGTCGATCTCGGCGAGCACCTGGCCCGGCGCAACCTCGTCCCCGATGTCGGCGAACAGGCGCAGGATCTCGCCGGAGGCCTTCGACTTCACCTCCACCGTGCGCACAGGCTCCACCGTCCCGATCGCCTCCGCACGAAGCGTGAGGTCCCCCCGCTCCACCTGAGCCGTCTGGAGGCGGGTCCCCTCTACCGCCGCCTCTCCGGAGCTGCACGCCGAGGCGGTCAGCGCCGCCATCACGAGAGGCGCCAATACGCCCCCGATGCTTCTTCTCATGCCGTGGTCTCCGCCGGCTGGCTGAGGAAATCGCGCTCGACCTCCCCGTCTCTCAGATGCACCTGACGTCTCGCGTACTCCGCGATGTCGTGCTCGTGTGTCACGAGGACGATGGTCTGCCCCGCTTCGTTAAGCGCCGAGAACTGCTCCATCACCTCGGTCCCTGTCTGGGAGTCGAGGTTCCCGGTCGGCTCGTCGGCGAGGAGAAGCGCCGGCTCGTTCACGAGCGCTCGCGCGACCGCCACGCGCTGGCGCTGACCACCGGACATCTCCGGCGGTCGATGATCCATGCGGTCGGCCAGCCCGACCATCTCCAGCTTCTCGGCCGCGCGCCGCCGCCGCTCCTTCGACCCCACGCCCGCGTAGATGAGCGGGAGCTCGACGTTGTGGAGGGCGGTCGCCCGGGGCAGGAGGTTGAACGTCTGGAAGACGAAGCCGATCTCCCGGTTGCGAACCCGGGCGAGCTCGTCCTCGGACAGCTCGCTCACGAGCTTGCCGTTCAACCAGTAGCGCCCGGAGGTCGGCGTATCGAGACAACCGATCATGTTCATGAAGGTGGATTTGCCGCTGCCGGACGGGCCCATGACGGCCACGAATTCCCCTCTCGCGATCTCGAGGTCCACCCCGCGGACCGCACGCACGGTTTCGGCGCCCAGGACGTAGTCCTTTCGAAGATCCTCGGTCCGGATGATCAGGTCGCTCACAGCTTCCTCCCCAGGATGGCCTCCAGCTCAGCGCGAGCCAGGAGATAGTCGTAGCGCGCCGTCACGCGGTCCGTGTTGGCCTGATCGGCCGCGGACTGGCTGATGAGCACGTCGAGAATCGTGGCCGCGCCGACGTCGTACCGCTCCCGCACCACGCGGAGATCCTCCATGGCGACCGCCGCGGCCTCCTCGGCAATCTCGATGGCCCGCTCGGCGGTGACCAGGGTCTGGTAGGCGGCGTCCGCCTCCTCCCGGGCCGTCAGCCGGGCCACCTCCTCCCGCAGGGCGATCACTCGTTGGGCCATACGGGCCCGCGCCACGGAGGATTCCCGCTGGAAGCCGTTGAAGATCGGGTAGCTCATGCGCAGCGAAAGGCTCCAGCTCGTCGTACCGCCCGAGAGCGAAGCGTTCTGGTTCGCCCAGTCGTATCCGGACGAGAGCGAGACGCTCGGGAAATAGGCGGTCCGCGCGGCCGACACCGAAGCGCCCGCGGCCGCGGTCTCCTCCGATGCCGCGATGACCGCCGGAGCCCGGGTCTCCGCGAGGAGGAAGATCTCCTCCGGGGCGATGCCGAGCGGAGTCGGATCCAGGTGGGCGGGGCGTTCAGGGACCACCGGACCCGCCTCGCCGATCTGACGACCCAGGGAGAAGCGGGCGGCGCGTGTCTCGGCCTCGCCCTGAAGCACGGCCTGTTGCGCGTTGATCCACTCGAGACGCGCACGCAGCGAATCCGAGACCGTGGCCTCCCCGAGCGTCGTGCGGCGACGCACGATCTCGAGGTTCTGCTCGGCCTGGAGCACCCGCTGACGCGCGACGTCGAGCAGATCCTCCTGACGAAGCGCGCCGAAGAAGAGTGCCTTCGTCTCCACGGTGACGAGGAAGCGCTGCTCTTCACGGCGTGCCTCGGCAGCGCGGACGTCGGCACTCGCCGCGCCGTACTCCGCGAACCGGCGGCCTCCGGCAAAGAGCGTATAGCTCGCAGAAAGGCCTGCATTGTAGGAATCGGAGCTCCCGCTCACGATGCGGTCCGTCGCCGGATCGAAGCGGTTCTGACTCCGCAGGGAGCCGCCGGAACTCGCGCTGAGCGAAGGTAGGAACTGCCCAACCGCGGTCCGGCGGGAATCGTGGGCGTTGCCGACGGCCTGCTCCTGCTGGGCCATCTGCGGGCTGCGGACGAGCGCGCGCTCGACCGCGTCGTCGAGCGTTACCGTAGCCTGGGCCACTACGGCCTGCGGTAGGAGAAGCGCGAGGCCAGCGAAAAAGCGGGCCAGCGGGCGGGCATGCGCCCGCGAGGCTACGTGCATGGTGCTGTCGTCCGGGTCGTCGTCTTCGCCCGCCGAGGTGGCGGCCTCCATGTCGTGACAGACGACCGCCGGCTCACGTTCGTTAGCAGGGCGCCCGTCTCGTCGGCGGGTCGACCGTCTCCTACGGTTCCCCGGCCGACTTTGTGTCGCTGGCGCGCCCCGGCGTCGGCGACCTGAACGCAAAAAAAAGCGCCGGGCCGGCGCATGGCCGACCCGGCGCCCCTGATGTGGTGCGCTCCGCTTCTCGAGCGTTCGTGTCAGGAGTCGTCGCCTCCCGACGCCTGCTCAGCCGCGCGTTGTCTGTCGCGCTCATCGGTGAGCTCCTGATACCGCTCGGCCTGCTCCGGCGTGAATACCGTCCGGATGGCGGCGCGCGTCTCCTCGACGATCGCGCGGAACTGCGGATCGTAGTGCTCCTGGAACTCGCGGTTGAGCGCGTCGATGCGCGCCCGGTGCTCCTCCACGATGGAGTCGATGACGACGCTCTGCGCCGAATCGGGGCCGACTTGCTCGTACATGGGTACGCGCGGCTCCTCGGCCTCCCCCTCGGCCTCGGCGGTCTCGGCCGCCTCGGTGGTGACGAGTGCGGCCGCCGGTGTGGCGTTCAGGGCTGTGTCGGCCGCGAACCCCAGAAGGAGCCCCGATCCGAACACGGTCAGCAGGACGCCAGCGGTGAGAAGCCGGGTCTTGGTCTGCTGACTCATTAGAACATCTCCGCCGTCAACGTGATCGGGTTGCCCGGTGCGTCGGGTGAGGAGATCTGGGGGATGGTGAACCCTTGCAGCTCACTGACCAACAGCTCCTCGATACCGAGCGTCGCCGGTCCCTGGGTCGGCGCGCCCTTCATGAGCACGAGCCCCGCGAACGCGGCCGCGACGAGCGCGGTCGGCACGAGGGTCCGGGCCCATCCGATCAACACCTCGCTGACGGTCATGGAGGCGAGCATTCGCCGCCGCGCCAGCTCCTGCGTCGCGCCGGAGACGACCACGTCTCCGAAGCGGGTCCAATAACCGGGGTCGTCCGCACCCGGGTCGAAGGCGCGAAGGGCTCCGTGGATCTGCATGTCCACGTCCAGCCCCTCCGTCATCGCATGCTCCATTCTATGGCTCATCGAGCTTTCCTTTTGGCCCTGGGCGCGCCCGGAAGATCCTGCAGCGCCTTCCTCAAAGCCTTTCTGGCAAAATGTAAGTGAGAGCGTACGGTGCCCGGAGGCAAGTCCAGGCGCTCCGCGATCTCACGATGTTTCCAACCTTCGAGGTCATGCAGCATCACGATCTCCCGCTGTACTTCCGGGAGTTCCCGCATGGCCTCCTCGAGTAAATCTCGTAACTCGGACGTCTCCGTCACTCTGTCGGGCGTCGGCATCTTCGACCGGGCGCCCGGTGGCACTTCGTCCGTCTCTCGCAGCGATTCGCGACGGATCAGGTTCTTCGATCGATTCCGCACGATCGTGAGCAACCAGCCCCCGAAGCGATCCGGGTTGCGACACTCCTCCAACCTCTCGAGGGCGACGAGGAACGCCTCCTGCGCCGCGTCCTCGGCATCCTCGTGCCTTCCGACCACCGACAGCGCGACGGCGTACGCCGGTCGCTGATATCGCCGCACGAGCAGCCCGAACGCTACCGCGTCGCCCTCCCGGGCTTGTCGGACCAACTCACGGTCGGTCGGCTTGTCCTGCTGTTGAGATGACACCTGGAGTGCGAAGCGTGTTGAGACGTGCGTTCGTGGATTCGATCAAGTTACCGCCTACCTCCCGTCGCCCGCAGGCGAGACCCGAGCGCTCAGCGCCCGCGACGGCCCCCCTCCTCGGTAAAGAACGGAGCCGGCTCGCGCCTTTCGCGCCAGGGCTCCGAGCGCGCCAGGGCGCGCTCCAGGTGCGACTCGGTCAGCTCGGACAGACGCTCCCCCACCAGCCACGCTTCGCGGGCTCTGGAATCGCCCCCTGGCTCCTCCGGCTCCAGCTTGAGCAGCAGCAGTCCGGGACGGACTCCACCGGCCTGGCCGACGACCTCGGCCACCCAGGCACGGCCGTCGCGCTCGAACGTGGTCCGCTCGGGCGGAGGGCCCGGCTCGCCGCCGCGCGTCCGAGGCGTGTCCTCGAGGGCACGCACCGGCGTCGGCTTCGATGGACGGGCCGAGGGCGGCCGGTCACCACGATCGCGTCCGGGGGGCGAGGGCGTCACGTCGGCCGAGCCTCACAGGCGGGAGAGGGGTACACGATGCATCCATCCGGAGAAAGTCGAAAAGGTCGGACGAATGCGTATCGGATCCGAGGGCGCGGGGTCAAGGTCGGGAGTTGCAACGGACTCCGGTAATCGCCTTAATTAACGACCCTTCGAGCGCCGACGCCCGGCATCCTGCGCACGCGAGAGCAATGCATGGCAGACGGAAACGAGACCCAGGCTCAGGCCAAGCGGGAGTACACCCAACTCCTGCGCCTGCACGAACAGCTTCTCGGACAATTCGTGCGCGCCCGCGACGAGCTGGCGGCCTCGGGCACCGTGGGCCTCCTCAAGGTCATCAAGGGGCGCACCGGATCGGCTCCCGACCTCAGCCCGGTCCGGGAAGCGGTCGAGGAGGCGATTCGAGCGCTGAAGCTGTCCGAATCGATGATCCAGCTGGCCATCGACGATGACCCGGACGTCTCGTTGGAGGTCGAGGGGATCGCCAACATGCCCGCGTATCTGCAACGGTTCCTGGCCGAGCGCACGGACAACCCGGGCTTCAAGTACGAGGTGGAGCACGACCCCGTTCGCGGTTGGATGGTGTGCTGGAAGGAATACACGAACCGCGGCACGGTACGCGGCTACGGACAGTTCTGTGAGCGCCCCTACGCCTGGCTGGACGACTGAGCGGACTTGCCCGCGTGTACGTCGTCGAGGGCTCCCTTGCCGTAGAACATCTCGATGTACTTCGCCTGCAGCCGCGTGACGCGACGCACGACCCACACCAGGTGGACGTAGTTGGGCTCGGTCGGTCGGGTCCGAAGCTCCAGCCCCGCTTCACCGGGAAGCCGGCTCCCCTTCCGGTTGTTACACGGGGAACAGCTGGTCACCACGTTCTCCCAGGCGTTCGCACCGCCCCGGGACACGGGGAGCACGTGATCGCGCGTGAGGAACTGCCGACCGCGTAGCTGGCTCCTGTGCCGCCCGCAGTACTGGCAGGTGTAGTCGTCACGCGCGAAAAGGAAGGTGTTGGTGACCTGCCGCCGGAAGCGTCGCGGCACGTGAACGTAACGGACCAGGCGGATGACGGCGGGACACGGAACGGCGTCACGCTCCGAGCGGAAGCTACGGTCTCCGTCGCGTTCGACGATCTCGGCCTTCCCGTCGAGCACCAACCGCACCGCGCGCCTGAGCGGCACGATGGTGAGCGGCTCGAACGATGCGTTCAGCGCCAGGCAGCCCAAGGATCCTCCTCATCCGGCGGGGTCACCCGATCCAATCAGCCGAACGTTATCCCGTACGCCGGCGGGCGTGCAATGGGGATCCTGTTGGCAGATCGCTACAGAAGTGCCACGGGATCGCGGTCCAACGCGAGACGCACGTCACCCGAGGGGAGACGGTGCCGCGCCACCACCGCGTGCGCCGCCAGCCCGAGCGCCCGGGGTGACTCCGTGCGGAGGAGGAAGTGCCAGCGCCACCTCCCGTGTAGCCGCTCGATCGGCGCGGGGGCCGGGCCGACGAGCTCGACCTCCTCCCCCGCGATCCCCGTGGCCAGCTTGCGCTTCAGCCACCGTACGGCGCCCTCGGCGGCCTCGACCACGAGCTCCTGGTCCGGGCTGCTCAGGACGACGTTGGCGAGCCGGACGTGCGGGGGGTAGCGCGGCCGCCTGCGCTCCTCGAGCTCCCGGGCCGCGAAGCCTTCGTAGTCGTGAGCCACGGCCGCCCGCACCGCATAGTGCTCGGGCATGGATGTCTGGATGAGCACCTCGCCCCCGAGGGCGCCCCGCCCCGCGCGTCCCGCCACCTGTGAGAGGAGCTGGAACGTGCGCTCGCTGGCCCGGAAGTCCGGCAGATGGAGCCCCACGTCGGCGTTCACCACGCCGACCAGGGTGACGTTGGGGAAATCGAGCCCCTTGGCGATCATCTGCGTGCCCAGGAGGACGTCGACCTCGCGCCGCTCCACCCGGTCGAGGATGCGCTGGTGGGCCCACTTCCCGGACGTCGTGTCGACGTCCATGCGCGCGATCCGCGCCCCGGGGAACGTCTCGACCGCGACGCGCTCCACCTGTTCCGTGCCGACCCCGCGGAACGAGAGGTCGTCCGAGCCGCAGCGGGGGCACCGCGAAGGCGCCTCCGCCTCGAAGCGGCAGTGGTGGCATACGATGCGGCGGGTGACCCGGTGGTACGTGAGGGAGACGCTACAGTTCTCGCAACGCTCCACTTCGCCGCACGACCGGCACTGCACGAAGGAGGAATATCCCCTGCGGTTCAGCAGGAGGATGACCTGCTCGCCCTTCTTCAAGCGGGCTTCCACCGCGGCGACGAGCTGGGGAGAGAAGATCCCGCCCCCCGGGCCCCGCCCCGCCGCGGCACCCGCTCCCGAGCCATCACCCCCGCCCTTCCTGCGCGCCTCCCTGAGGTCGACCACGCGTACCTCGGGAAGCGACGCGCCACCCGCGCGCTCGGGAAGCTCCAGCCTCCTGAACTTCCCGGTGTCCACGTTGTGCCGGCTCTCGAGCGACGGGGTCGCGCTCCCGAGCACGCAGACCGCTCCGTGCGCCCGCGCACGCACGACCGCGAGGTCGCGCGCCTGGTACCGGGGAGCCTCCGACTGCTTGTAGCTCCCGTCGTGCTCTTCGTCGACGACCACCAGCCCCAGCCGCTCGAGCGGCGCGAACAGCGCCGACCTCGCGCCCACGGCCACCCGTCTCTCGCCGCTCCGGAGCAGCCGCCATGCGTCGTAACGCTCGCCGTCGGACAACCCCGAGTGGAGCACGGCGATCTGGTCGCCGAAGTGCGCACGGAATCGTGACACCGTCTGGGGCGTGAGCGAGATCTCCGGCACGAGCACGATGCCGGTCCGTCCCCGGGCGAGCACCTCGCGGAGGAGCTCGATGTAGACCAGGGTCTTGCCCGAGCCAGTGATCCCCTGAAGCAGGAATGGGCTCGGACGCTCCTCGTCGAGCGCCGCGACGAGCGCAGTGAGCGCGGCGCGCTGGGCCGGTGTGGGAATCAGGTTCGGGGGAACCCGCGGAGGCTCGGCCGCGAAGGGATCGCGGATCTCCTCCTCGTCGGCCACCTCGACGAGCCCCTTCTCCTCGAGTCCGGTCACGACCGAGCGGCTGAAGCCCTCCTCCGCCGTCAGGTGGGCGAGCTCCGCCGCGCCCCCCGAGGCCTGCAGTAGGTCGAACGCCTCACGCTGTCGTCCGGCCCGGCCGAAGAGCTCCTCGCGCTCCTCGAGCGTCCCGGGGTTCCGGATCACGCGCACGACGCGGCGCGTCTTCACCGACGGCTCCGCTGGCGGCACCGCCTCGTGGTCCAGCAGGCCGGCCGCCTCGAGCGCTCGCAGCTCGGTCCAGACGGAGCCCATGCCGAGCGCCCTTCTGAGGGTCGCTACGCGTTGCGCCCCGGCGCGTGAAGACAGATGCTCGGCCACCTTCCGCTCCCTTGGCCGGAGTCCTTCCAGCCCCGACGTCTCCCCGACCCAGGTCACGTAGTCCCGGGAAACGTCCGACAGGACCGCCGGGAGGGCGGCCCGGAGGGCGATTCCCAGAGGTGACACGTAGTAGTCGGCCATCCAACGGCAGAGCTCGAGGACGTCGGGCGTGACCGTCGGCTCGCGGTCGAGGACGGACAGCACCTTTCGCAGCCCCTTGATGGGGCCGTCCTCGCCGGGACCCACCACCCACCCGATCCGCTCGGTGCGTCGGAACGGGACGAGCACTCGGGTGCCGACGGGCGGGGGGGATCCGTCGACGCCGTAGGTGAACGTGCGGTGGATCGGAAGCGGCAGCGCCACTTCGACCCTGCGAGCTGATTCGCTCAATCGTCGAGAAGGATGATGATGTCGCGCTGCACCCGGGAAGGCGTCACCTCGGGGCCGGTCTCACCCCAGAAGACGTTGATCTCACTCCGGATGCCGATCTCGCCCGGGATGTAGACGCCCGGCTCGACCGAGAAGCCGACTCCGGTGAGCAGCCTCCGGTCGTCACGGGTCTCGAGGTTGTCGAGGTTCGGCCCGCTCCCGTGGAGCGACGTGTCGATCGAGTGGCCGGTCCGGTGCACGAAGTACGGGCCGAAGCCGCGCTCCTCGATCACCGCCCGGGCCACGTCGTCGACCTCGTAGCCACGAACCTCGGATCCGTCCTCGAAGCGGCGCTCCAGATAGGCGACAGCGGCGTCCCGTGCGTCTCGGACCGCTCGCCAGACCTCATCCGTGCGCGCGTCGATCGTCGATCCGAGGAACCCCATCCAGGTCTGGTCGGCCGCCACCGAGCCCGCGAAGCCGCCCCAAAGGTCGATCAGAAGGAGCATGCCTCGCTCGATCACGGCGCCCTCACCCTCGGGCGCGTAGTGCGGGTCGGCCGCGCCCGCGCCCACCGCCACGATACAGTCGGTCTCGTGCACCAGGCCGGCGGCCCGCAACTCCGAGCGGATCCAGTCGGAGAGCGCGCCCTCGGTCAGGGGGCTGCCGCGGCGCACGCCGTCCGCCGCGCGCTCGAAGGCCCGGGAGGCGACCTCGGCGACGACCTCCGCCGCCCGTCCGTGGTCCCGCCGCTGCTCCGGCGTCCAGACGCTGTGGAAGCGCGAGACGAGGTCGCCCGAGCTCGTGATCTCCACGCCGGTCTCGAGCAGCGACCCGACCAGCCCACCGGGGACCAGGTCGAGGGTCGGCACCGCCCCGCCCGGAGAGACCTCCATCGCGATCCGGCCCCGGCCTTCCAGAAGGCGCCCCAGCTCCTCGTCGAGCTCACGCCACCCGGAATAGCCCCGCCGTTCGAAGGGCCACCCGCGCCACGCGGATGCCTCGATCGCGTGCACGAGCGCCACGGGATCGCCGTCGCTAGGAACGAGGACGAAGCCGCGCCGCGTGGTCTTTCCGAGACCGAGCATCCGCGCCGCGACCGGATTCAGTCCGTGGAATTCGTAGAGCAGCCAGGCATCCAGGCCCTCGTCGCGCAGGAACGCCTGGACGGCCGCCACGACCTTCCGATCGTGGAGCGGCGGCATGCCGGACACTTCAGCTTTCACGACCCTCACCTCCTTCTCCGAAGAGCGGCAGTCCACTCGTCTCCATCACCGCGGCCGGGTCCCGGCCGGAGTCGTCGGGGAGCGGCTCGAGACGTGGCGCCTCATCCGACACTTCGTCAACGCCCGCCCTCTCCCCCACACCGACGTTACGGCCCCGGATCAGATCCAGGCCGAGGACCCGCTCCTTCGTCAGGAGGTGGTGCACGGCCCGCTCCCGCGCGAGCGCGCTCCAGACCCCCCGCCACCCCCACCGACGCCACGCCCTCCGCATGATCCCCACCTTCTCGCCGATCGAGAACAACTCCGAAAAGTCCGGAAACGGCTTCGCGACTCCGGTCCGGAAGGCCGTCCGTGCGTCGGACCAGTCTTCGGTGTGGAGATCCTCGACCCCGACCTCCCGGAGAAGGCGCTTCCACTCGACCACCATCCTCGGACGGGCGCCGAGATGGTCGGCCAGCACGCGCCGTCGGTGGGCGTCGACCGGCGCCTTCCACACCAGCTGCACGAGCACGATGAAGCCGCCGGGCCGAGTGACACGCGCGAGCTCCCGGACGGCACCCTCCGGGTCGCAGTGGCTCGCGAGCCCGATCTCTCCCACGGCCACGTCGAAGATCCCGTCGCGGTACGGCAGCGCGTCCGGTCTTCCCGTCTGGAACTGGAGGCGGCCCGCGATCCCGAGGGAGCGCGTGCGCGCCTCGGCCTGGTCGATGAGCGAGGGCTCGGCGTCGACTCCCGAGCCCTGGACCCCGAACTCGCGGACGAAATACTCCAACGCCACGCCCTTCCCGCACGCCACGTCCAGGACCTCGTGGTCCTCCGTCATGCCGGTCAGCAGAGCGATCTGTCGGTAGAGCTCGATCCCGCCCGGTGGAAAGAGCCTACGCGGGCTCAGGCGGATGAGATCGAGCATGGACGGCGGAGACGCGCGCGTCTCGGCCGATCCCGGTTCGTTGGCAGGCATGGGAAACAAAGGTACGGAGCGGGGCGCGCCGGGCAACGATCCCCCAGCTCACCACTCCGGATGCTCGGAGTCGTCGAGATCGCGCATCGCGCGGCGGAGCTTCTCCTCGTCCTCCGGTCTCGTCGGGTCGGACGCTCCAACCGGGACGGCCCCGCGCCTCCTCCGCGAGAGGACGAACGCCACCGTGAGCGATCCCAGGAGCAGCACGCCCGCCGGCATGAGCCAGGCCCACCAGCCGGCGCCTTCCCGGCGCGGCACGGCCCGCCACTCCTCCCCGTACCGAGAGATCATCAGCTCGACGATGGAGTCGGCCTCGAGCCCCGAGCGAGCCAGGCTGTCGATCGAGTCGCGCAGGACCGCCGCGTCCGGCGACGGACAGACCTCGAGCATGAGCCCCGGGCAATAGGGCGAGCGGATCTCGGAGATGGCGCGGCGGGCCTCCGGATGGACGGTCTCGAACGGCACGTATTGGTCCGTGCCGGAAGGCTCCGCACCGCCGGCCACGACCCTCGTCTCGCACCCCGTGAGGAGGGCGAGCGCGCAGGTCAGGAGCACCCGGAAACGGACGCGGCGATCCGGACGGATTCCGTTCATGGAGCCTCCACGGGGACCTCGAGGTCGGCGAGCGCTCGGATGACCGACACCGCGCCTTCGCCGAGTCGCTTCGGCACGTACCCCCCCTCCAGGAACGTGACCATGCGCCCGCCACAGCGCTCTTCCGCGACGTCCACGAGGTGTCGGGTCATGACGTGCAGATCCTCCGGCTCGAGGAGCATGCCTCCGAGCGGATCGCCGGCCAGGACGTCGAAGCCGGCCGACACGAGCACGAAGTCGGGCCGGAAGCTCCCGGTCACGTCGGCGAGCGCGCGATCGAACGCGTTCCCGTAGTCGCGCCGAGAGGTGCCCCCGGGGAGCGGTACGTTGAGGGTGGCCCCTTCGCCTTCGCCCGATCCGCGCTCCGAGGCCGCGCCGGTTCCCGGGTAGTGGGGCGCCTGATGCAGAGAGAGGTAGAAGACGTCCGGATCGGCGTAGAAGACGTCCTGCGTACCGTTCCCGTGGTGAACGTCCCAGTCGACGATCAGCACGCGCTCGGCGTGTCCCTCGGCCTGCAGCCAACGCGCCGCGATCGCGACGTTGTTGAATAGGCAGAAGCCCATGGGCCGGTCGGGAGTGGCGTGATGCCCCGGCGGCCTGGTCGCCACGAAGGCGTTCCGTATCCGCCCCTCGACGACGCTCCGTGCCGCCTCGATCCCCGCCCCGGCGCTTCCGAGCGCCGCCTCCCACGACGCGCTCGACACCTTCGTGTCCGGGTCGAGGGACACGATCGCGTCGCGCTCCTCCGCCATGCTGCACGCCCGACGGACCTGCTCGACGTGGTCGGGTCCGTGCACACGGAGCACGTCGCGCTCCTCGGCCGCGCCCGGCTCGAACTGGGCCACGTGGCCGTGCAGGGTGAGCATGTCCCTCCCCACCGTCGAGGCCAGCGCCCTCAGCCGCCCCTGGTGCTCGGGATGGTTCCACCCGGTGTCGTGCAGCGGGGAAGCCGGATGCAGGAAGAAGCCGGTCGTGACCGGATCGGCCCCTGCCGGCTCGCCCCCCGCGGCCTCGGTCACGCGGCGCCCGACTCGGCGGCAGGCACGTCGAGGGACGCCACCCGCTCCTGGATCGACATGACCTCCCGCTTGCGCGACTTGAGCGCGATGAGCGCGTCGCACGCCGCCGACGTGGCGGACATCGTCGTCAGATACGGAACCTTGTACGTGATCGCCGCACGCCGCATCGCGTAGTCGTCGTACTGCGACTTCTTGCCGAGCGGTGTGTTGATCAGGAGCGCGACGTTGCCCGACACCATCTGGTCGACGATGTCCGGCCGCCCCTGTCGCACCTTGAAGACCGGCTCCGACGGAACGCCGAGTCGCGCCAGGAAGTCGCGGGTACCACCCGTCGCCATGAGGTCGAAGCCGAGGTCGACGAAACGCCGGAGCATCGGAGCGACGACTTCCTTGTCGCGGTCGTTCACCGTCACGATGATCGTGCCCTCCTCCGGCAGCACGTTCCCGACCGACACCTGCGCCTTGGCGAACGCCATCCCGAACGAATCGTCGATGCCCATGACCTCGCCCGTCGAGCGCATCTCCGGGCCGAGGATCACATCGACGTCGAAGCGGTTGAACGGGAGCGCGGCCTCCTTCACGGCCACGCCCGGCACGGGCGCCTCCGCCGGCACGTCGAGGTCGGCCAGCGCTTCGCCCGCCATGACCCGAGCAGCCAGGCGCGCCAGCGGCACGCCGGTCGCCTTGCTCACGAACGGTACGGTTCGTGAAGCGCGAGGATTCACCTCGAGGACGTAGACCTCGTCGTCCTTGATGGCGTACTGGACGTTCAGCAACCCGACCACGCCGAGCTCGAGCGCGAAGCGGCGGGTCAGGTCGCGGATCTCTTCGAGCACCGGCGCGGAGAGCCGGTACGGCGGCAGCACGCAGGCGGAATCGCCCGAGTGCACACCCGCGTTCTCGATGTGCTGCATGATGCCGCCGATGACCACGTCCGTACCGTCGGAAAGGGCGTCGACGTCGGCCTCGAACGCGTCCTCGAGGAAGCGGTCGACGAGCACCGGATGGTCTTCCGAGGCGCGCACGGCTTCCTCGAAGTACCGCTCGAGCGAGTCGGCGTCGTAGATGATGCGCATGGCGCGTCCGCCGAGCACGTAGCTCGGGCGGACCAGCACCGGAAAGCCGATCCGCTCGGCGATCTCGAGCGCCTCGGCCTCGCTCGTGGCGATCCCGTTCGGCGGCGTCCTCGCACCGATCCGGCGGCAGACGTCGTCGAAGCGGTCGCGGTCCTCGGCGCGGTCGATCGCGTCGACCGGCGTGCCCAGGACGGGCGCGCCGAACGCCTCCAGGCCTCGCGCGAGCTTGAGGGGCGTCTGGCCACCGAGCTGCACGATGACGCCCTTGGGCTGCTCCAGCCTCAGGATCTCGAGCACGTCCTCGAGGGTGAGCGGCTCGAAATACAGCTTGTCGCTCACGTCGAAGTCGGTGGACACCGTCTCCGGGTTCGAGTTGATCATGATCGTCTCGTACCCCTTCTCACGGAGCGCGAGCACGGCCTGGACGCAGCAGTAGTCGAACTCGATTCCCTGCCCGATCCGGTTCGGGCCGCTCCCGAGGATGACGATCTTCTCGCGGTCCGACGGCACGCTCTCCGACTCGTCCTCGTAGGAGGAGTAGAAGTACGGCGTCTCGGCCGGAAACTCGCCGGCGCAGGTGTCGACCACGTTGTACGTCGGGTGGATCTCCCACCCCCAGCGGCGGTCGCGAACCTCCTGCTCCGTCTCGCCCCGGAGAGCGGCGAGCTGGGCGTCGCTGAAGCCTTCCCTCTTCATCCGGCGGGTGAGCTCGGGCGTGACCTCGGGCGCATCGCGATACCGTCCCTCGGACTCCACGATCTGCGCCAGCTGGTCCAGGAACCACGGGTCGATCTTCGTAGCCTCGTGAATCGTCTCGATCGAGAGGCCGGCCTCGAGCGCCCGCTTGAGCTGGAACGGCCGCTCGGCCGTCGGCCGACGGATCGCGGTCAACAGCGACTCCTCGTCGTCCGCCTCGAGCCCGTCGTCCTTCAGTCGCGAGCCGATGGTCCAGCCCGTGCGCCCGATCTCGAGCCCACGGAAGCCCTTCTGCCAGGCGCTCTGGAAGGTGCGCCCGATGGCCATCGTCTCGCCCACGGACTTCATCTGGACCGTGAGTGTGTCGTCCGCGCCGGGGAACTTCTCGAAGGCGAAGCGGGGCAGCTTGACGACCACGTAGTCGAGCACGGGCTCGAACGAAGCCGGGGTCGTCTTCGTGATGTCGTTCGGGAGCTCGTGCAGGTGGTAGCCCACGGCGAGCTTGGCCCCGACCCTGGCGATCGGGAAGCCGGTCGCCTTCGAAGCGAGCGCCGAGGAGCGGGATACCCGCGGGTTCATCTCGATGACGACCATCTCGCCGGTCTCGGGGTTCAACGCGAACTGGATGTTGCAGCCCCCGGCCTCGACCCCGATCTCCCGGATGATCTTGATGGAGGCGTCGCGCATCTTCTGGTACTCGACGTCGGACAGCGTCTGCGCGGGCGCGACCGTGATCGAGTCGCCGGTGTGCACGCCCATCGGGTCGAAGTTCTCGATGGCGCACACGATGATGACGTTGTCGATCCCGTCGCGGACGACCTCGAGCTCGTACTCCTTCCAGCCGATGATCGACCGGTCGATCAGCACCTCGGTCGTCGGCGAAGCGTCGAGTCCCTTCCGGACCTGGGCCTCGAACTCCTCGCGGTTGTACGCGACGCCGCCTCCGGTGCCGCCGAGCGTGTACGACGGACGGATGATGGCCGGGTACCCGGTGTTCTCGACGATCTCGAGCGCGTCCTCGAGCGAGTGCGCGAAGCCGCCGTGCGGGACCTCGAGCCCGATCCGCTCCATGGCGTGCGTGAACTCCTCGCGGTCTTCGGCCATCTCGATGGACCGCTCGTTCGCGCCGATCAGCTCCACCCCGTACTTCTCGAGCACGCCGGACTGGTGGAGCTCCATGGCTACGTTGAGCGCGGTCTGGCCGCCCATGGTCGGGAGGAGCGCATCCGGGCGCTCCTTCTCGATGACGAGCTCCACCCACTCGGCCGTGATCGGCTCGATGTACGTCCGATCCGCGATGTCCGGATCGGTCATGATGGTGGCCGGGTTCGAGTTCACCAGGACGACGCGGTACCCCTCTTCCTTGAGGGCGCGGACCGCCTGGGTCCCGGAATAGTCGAACTCGCAGGCCTGGCCGATGATGATCGGGCCGGACCCGAGGATCAGGATCGTCTCTAGGTCGTCGCGTCGGGGCACGTGGGGCGCTCGGTTGTGCCGGGCCGCGTCGCTCGGGCGCGTGCGCTACTCATCGCCGGTCTTACCGGACTCCTTGCGGATCGCGGTGACCAGGACGAGGGCGAAGCCTCCCCAGACGAAGCCGGTGATCGCGATCATCGTGATCCACGTGGCTCCCGTCATGGGCTGCTCCTCCGCCGTGCGGGCGGCCTGGAGTGGTGTTCAGGGGATGTCCGGGTGCCCGCCCGACCTCGTCGCGCGGGAGGTCGCGGGGAAACCCGCGTAAGGTGGCGGAAGGGTGGGCCTCGGGCAAGCCGGCGCGGCGCCCGCGTCAGCGGTTCGAGACGCGGATGTCGAGGTCCGAGGTGATCCGTTCCACGTCGTCGGTTCCGGCCGCCGAGACGGCGCGCACGGTCGGCCATTCCGCTTGCACATCGTCCACGCGGATGCCCACCTGGAGTGTCCCGCCGGCCGGGGCCACGAGCACGACTCGGTGGCGGCCCTGCCGGGCCGAGACGACGCCCCCGTAAGCCTGTGTCGTGCCGACACCCTCGAATCCGCGCACGCCGGCGCCGACGACCTCCAGGGCCACCGCGCCGAGCGCGTCCGGCGCCTCGACGGTGACCAGGAGGGTGCCGGGCCCGCCGTCGCTGCACGCCGAAGCCATCGCCAAAGCCACCAGAAGGGGCGCGAGGAGCCGCCCGATCCGACGCCCGGTCCGAGCCGCGCCCGTCGCGCGCCCCCTTTCGTCACGTACCTGAGGTACCTGGGACCCGCTCACCGTGCCCCCCCGGCGCCGCGCGTCACCCAGGCCCGGAAGTCACCCAGGTCGTAGCTCCCGTCGCCGTTGCCCTCGCGGTCCAGGTAGTCGGCCTCGGCGTCCGTGAGCCGTGGACCGAGCAGAAAGGGCTGGGCCGCTCGCTCCGCCGCGATGACGGCCGGACCCACGTCGATCGTGACCTCCCCCTCCGCCGTCAGGCCGATCGCGTCTCGAGCACGGACGGTCGCCGTGAAGCTCCCGGTCTGGAGCGGCGCGCCCTCGACGGTACCCGTCGTGCGGAGGTCCATCCCCTCGGGGAGCGTTCCGCCGACCAGGCTCCACGCCACAGGCGGGGTGCCGTTGAGCACCTCGAGGGCGAGGCTCTTGGCCGCCGCGGCCGGCGACGCGAACGACGCGGGCGGCACGGCGTAGACCGTCTCCAGGGTCGCTCCGGCGAAGACCGGTGCGGTCATCGTCACGAACGCGGGGTTCGTGGCGCCAGCGAGATCCCCCGTCCACCCGACGAACGAGAAGCCGGTCCGCGGCTGGACCTCCACCTCGACCTCGACGTCCGGATCCTCCACGAACCACAGGTCGGTCGACGGGGGGAAGGTACGCAGGGTGGCGGGCACGACCGGGCCGGCGTCCGACTCCAGCGTGACCCCGAGCTGGATCTCGCGGCCCTCGTAGACCGCCGTGAGCGTCACATCGTTGGGCGGAACCTCGAGCGTGCGGGTGCGGCTGGCGAGTCCGTCGGCCCATCGGGCGAAAGGGCGGCGCACCCCTGGCTCGAGCGCCTCCCCGGCCGCGGCCTCCACGGAGCTCCGCATGAACGGAGCCGCGTCGAAGCCTCCACCCGACGGCTGCGACGCCCCGTCGACGCCGAAGACGGTCCCGGCTCCCTCCCAGCCGTCCGCGACGAGCGTCACGCGCGAGAGTCGGGTGAGAACGTCCATCTCCACGTTCGCTCCGGCACGCCGGATCGCCTGGACAGTGAGGCCGGTCGGCGTGCCCAGATACGAGTCCGCGGCCGGCGTGGATCCCGCGTGGAAGACCGTGTTGCCGGTCGTACCCGGAAAGGGATCGCCACTCCCGCCGCGCCCTCCGCCGGCCCGGAGGAGATCCCCCCGGCCGTCCGCCTCGCGGAGCCGCACGCCCGGCTGGTCGCTCCCGTTCACGCGGTTCGCGACCCATCGTGCCGAGACCCGCACCGGGTCGACCTGCCACACCATCAGCCCGCCCCCGCCGTGCAGCAGGCTGTCGAACCCCACGGGTGGGCGGTTCTCGAGCAGGACGTACTCGCCCGAGCCGTCCTGAGCGTCGATGCGGTAGACGGTGCCGTCCGTCTGCACCGGCGGGAGGCTACGGGTGCCGTGGTCCAGGCCCGGATCGAGCGTCACCACGTCGACCCATCCGAGCATGGCTTTGCTCCAGGCGCCCATATGGCAAGGCGACGCCGGCGAGTCGTCGTCGCACCCCCAGGCCCCGGTCGCCATCAGGTCCCACGTCCCGACGCCGGCGTGCGTGCCGCGTACGTCGTAGAGGTCGGGCAGGCCGAACATGTGTCCGATCTCGTGGGTGAACACGCCGATCTCGTTCAGGTCGGGTCCGTCGCAGGACAACACCGGCTGCACCGAATAGTCGTCGATCCGGATGTACCCGCCGCCGTTCCGCGGAGATGGCGTCTCGATGGTCACCCCCTGCCCGCCCGCGTCCCGGAGCGCGTCGGAGAGCGACCATTTGTGCGACCAGATCTTCCCGTAGTCCTGGGAGCACTCGGCCCCGCTGGTCGGATGGATGACCGCCAGTGCGTCGACCAGGCCATCGTCGTCCCCCGAGTTCGGCTGACCGTCGGGCCCGTCGTTGTCGAACCGCCCCCAATCGAAGCTCGGGTCGGCCGCGATCCGGGCCTGCACGATCCGGTACACGAAGTTGCCGATCCCGCCCTCCCCGAGCGTCTCGCTGCTGAGGGCGCCGTTGCGCTGCGTCACCTGGCTCCGTGTCAGGCTATCGACCCGCACCCAGGGTAGCACCACCCCTTCGAGACGAAGCCGGCCACCGGACACTTCATCGTAGTAGGCCCGAATGGAACCGGGATCCGCGCCGAAGTACCGGTCCTGGATCTCCGACGCGGCGACCGGCCCACTCCCCTGGGTATCCGAGAAGAGCCCGAGCACCACCGGAACGGCGAAGTCCCCCACCACCGGCCCGTCCCGTGGCCCGAGCGACGTCGCCGGGCCGAGGGCCGCGCTGCCGCCCGCTCCTCCGGCGCCCGCGGCGCCCGTCGTACCCGCCGGCCTGATGCGGCCCGCCCTGCCCCGCGTGAACCTGAACGCCCCCGGATTCCGCGCCAGCTCCCGGTAGTATGCGGCCGGCGGGCTCGTACCGTGGCGTGCCCCGAGCAGCTCCACGTCCTGGGCGGCCGCCCGAGAGGACGGCACGGCCAGGATGAGGCCGACGAGCAGGAGTGGGGGCACGAAGCGGGTCATCGACTCGCGGGAAGGAGCGGCAGGAAGTCGAGCCTCGTACACGATCCCTGAAAACGCGGTTCCCGCCCCGCGTCCCGGCGAGGGGCGGAGATCGCCCCCGGTGGGGCTACCGCGCCAGATCCTCCGCGCGCAGTCCCAGCTCGGCCGCCCGCTCCCGCATCCCGTCGATCACGTTCTGGATGTGCTCGCTCCGTTCCTTCCCGATGAGGTCCATCCCCCACTGGACGTCCTCACGGCTCACGCCCGCGGCGAAGGTCTTGTCCTTGAGCTTCTTCGTCACGGACTTCGGCTTCAGGTCGTCGATGCCGGTCGGACGCACGAGGCAGGCGGCGAAAACGAGCCCTGAGAGCTCGTCACAGGCGACCAGATACTTGTCCAGATCCGTCTCGGGCTCGACGCCCGTGAAGTCCGAGCGGTGCGCCAGGATCGCGTGCAGCACGTCCTCCGGGTACCCGAGCCCACGCAGGTGCTCGACCGCCTTCAGCGGATGCTCCTCGGGATACTTCTCCCAGTCTAGATCGTGGAGCAGACCCGCGAGCCCCCAAGTGTCCTCGTCCTCGCCGCGCAGCTTCGCGTAGTGCCGCATGGCGGCTTCGACGGAGTACATGTGTTTGCGGAGTCCGTCGTTCTCGACCCATTCCTCGAGGAGGGCCACGGCGTCGGCGCGGTCGGGCATCTTGGATGATCCTTGTGGTTCGATTCGCGTGTCGCGGAGGACGGCGAAGCTGCGGCAGCCCACCGCGCCGGGTCAAGTCGCCGCGGTCACACCCGCGACGAGGGGCACAGATGGGACACGACGCACTCCCCGCAGAGCGGCTTGCGCGCGTCGCACACCCTCCGTCCATGCCAGATGAGCAGGTGGGCCAGCATCGTCCACCGCTCACGCGGGAAAACGTCCATGAGGTCGCGCTCGACCTTCTCCGGCGTCTCCTCCCTGGTGAAGCGCAGCCGGTTGGAGAGGCGCTTCACATGGGTGTCCACGACCACCCCTTCGTCGATGCCGAAGGCGTTTCCCAGGATGACGTTCGCGGTCTTGCGACCCACGCCCGGGAGCGCGGCGAGCGCGTCCATCTCGGAGGGCACCACGCCGTCGTGGTCTGCCATGAGCCCGCGGGCGAAGCCAATGATGTTCTTCGCCTTGTTCCGGAAGAAGCCGGTCGAGCGCACGATCTCCTCCACCTCCTCCTGCTGCGCGTTGGCGAGCGCCTCGGCGTCCGGGTACCGGCGGAAGAGATCCGGCGTCACCATGTTCACGCGCACGTCGGTGGTCTGGGCGGAAAGGATCGTGGCCACCGCGAGCTGAAAGGCGTTCTCGTGGTCGAGCTCGCAGTGCGCGTCGGGGTACTCCTCGCGAAGCAGGTCGTACACCGTCTCCGCCCGCTCACGGCGGGCCTTCTTGGATTCTCTAGCCATCGTCGCGAATGAAGGTGTAGGCGATGTCTGAAGGGGGCGGGCCGGGCTCCAGGGCCTCGGCGGCGCCGGAGGTCACACCGGCGGGCTCGCGCCGCTCCGCGCGCCCCGGTCGGCTCGCGAGCGCCGCGAAGACCCGGGCCAGCAGCTTCAGCGGTTCGCCCGCGGTCCGGATGCCGTACAACCGATCGATGTCCGCCCCCGGGATCGCGCTGTCGAAATCCGAGCCCTCGCCCGCGGCGCGAACCGTGGCCCCCAGCCACGACGGCGCGTCGGCGATCGGCGCCTCCGGCACGGGGATCACCCCGACGCCCGGCCGGTCGGGACGGACGCCCGTCACCAGCAGCGTGTGCAGCGTGTCGTCGGAGGTGAGCGTCCAGAAGAGCCCGTCGAGGGACTCGGGCACTTCGTCGTCCGCGCCGCTCTCGACCCAGAACAGGTGCTGCGGGAGCTGCAGATACCCGGCGCGCGCCAGGGGCTCCGGCGCGCCCTCGGGCACCGTCGTGACGAGCTCACGCGCGGCATCCGTCGAGAGCAGGTAGAGGGGACAACCGGCCCGGGTGAACGCGACCCCGTGGAAGGCGAGCGCGGCGTACCGGTGAACGGCCTCCGGCGGCGCTTCCGGGTCGCGGAGCTCCGCGAGGAACGCCCCGACCGAGCCCAGGGTCGCGAACATCTGCGGATGATGCGGGTCGACGCCCCGCGCTTCGCCTTCTTCCGAGGCTTCCTCGGCGAGGCGCTCCGCGCGCGTCCGGTCGGGGAACGCGAGCTCGAAGGGCGTGCGGCGTGCGTAACGGTCGTGTAGTGCCATGGGGGACGGCTACCCCTCTCCGCCCGCCGGTTCCGCCCGGGCGCGCGACTCCACCACCTCGCGCCCGCCCGACCCGAAGAGCCCGGCGAAGCCCTCCCACCACTTCCGCCGTCGAACCAGCACGAGCTCGACGGAGCCCGCCTGCCCCTCCAGCCCCTCGAGCCAGACGAAGTGCACGTCTCCGAGCCTCTCGGGCCGCGGAATCCGGTGCGGGCGCCCCGCCCAGTCGAAGTCGATCCGGTCGGCCGCCTCGAAGTCGGCGACGGTCCAGACCTGCTCGATGTAGAGGGCCCCCTCGACGTCGAACACACCGCCGCCGAGGTCGTCCCCGTACTGGTAGTACCAGGGATCGAAGTCCAGCCCCTCGTCACGCTTGAACGTCTCGTCGGACGCGTAGTCCACGCCCTCGAGCCCGTCCTCGCGAGCGAGCGACTCGAGGTGGTGGCGGAGCTCGTGCGTGAGCGTCTCCCAGAGCTCGCCCTCCCAGTCGAAGTCCTCGTCACGCTCCGACAGGGCCCGGAACGACCCCCAGTAGAGCGCGATGACCGAGCGGGTCGTGTCGGGGCCACCGTAGTCCGACGGGTGATCCTCGGTCAGGCACTCCCCGAGCGTGTAGACGTGCGGGAGCGTGGGGTGGGCAGGTGCTTCCCGTGACACCGTGAGCCCGTCGACGCCGTGCTTGTACTCCTCCGGGATCTCGTCGTAGATCTCGCGGGCTTCACGCTCGAAGGTGCGGAAGTCCACCGCGGCCCTAGCCGTCCCGTTCCACGAACGGGCGCGCCAACTTGCGGTTGATCAGGAGGAGCACCGCGATGACCGCGGCGAACTGGAGAACGACCGAGCCGATGTTGTAGGAGCTGAAGAGCGTCCAGGTCGACCGGAAGTCGCTCCCCCGCGCGCTCCACAGCCACCATCCCGCCAGGACCACCGCCTGGACGGCCACGAGACGGATGGCCCAGTCCCACCACGCTCCGATCCGGATGTCCGAGTCCTCCTGATTGATGAACGTCTCGCGCCACCTGGTCACTCCGTACTTCAGCACCGCGAAGGCGAAGAAGAAGCCGGAGATCATGAGCCCCACGCCCCACACCCAGTCCTGGTTGCGAAAGAACTCGATGTTGAGCGCGCTCGGAATGCCGAAGAGGAGGCCGGCCGCCGCGACCAGCGTGACCGCGCGACGCCGTTCGACCCCCAGGTCCATCAGGATCCGGCTGGCGAGCTCGATCATGGCTACCAGACTCGTCCAAGCCGCGAACACCAGCGAGAGGAAGAAGAGGGCCTGGAAGAAGCGCCCGCCCGGTATCCCGGCGAAGAGCTGCGGAATCCAGATGAAGGTGAGCCCCTCGTTGCCGGCCCCGACGATCTCGGTCGCGGTCTCCGGCATCACGCTGAAGACGGTGCACAGCACCATGATGCCGGCCAGGAGCGACATCGAGTTGTTCCCGAAGCCGATGACGAAGGCGTTGAGCGCCGTGTCCTCGCGCCTCCGCATGTAGACCGCGTACGTCAGCACGAGCCCCCACCCCGCCCCGGTATCCCAGGCGTTCTGCGTCAGGGCCTGGAGCCAGATCTCGTAGTTGGCCAGCTCGGCGAGATTGGGCGTGAAGAGGAAGGCCAGCCCCTCGGCGGCGCCCGGCAGGGTGAGCGCCTTCACCGCGAGCACCATCACCAGGACGATGAGGCTCGGAATGAGGATGCGCGCGGCGGTCTCGATCCCCCGCACCCCGCGTGACACCACGAAGACCGCGAGGCCGACCGCGACGAAGTGGGTGAGCAGCGCCTGCGGCGTGGAGTGGAAGCCGTTCCAGAACGCGTCCGGAGCGCCCGGGCCCGGTACGTCGCCCGTGACGGTCCCGATGAAGAAGCGGAGCGTCCACCCCATCACGACGCTGTAGTAGAACATGATGGCCGTCGCCACGAAGGCGACCCATGCACCCATCCAGGCGGCCCAAGGACCGAGCGTCTTCACGAACGCGCCGATGGGTCCGCGCCGGGTCCCCTTCCCCATCCCGAACTCGAGGATCAGCAGGGGAACCGACCACGCGAGCAGGAAGACCACCCAGGCCACGAGGAACGGACCGCCGCCGTTGCTCGCCGCGACCCGCGGAAAGCGCCAGATGTTCCCGGTCCCGACGGCCATCCCGAGCATGGCGAGCAGCATGCCCCAACGGGAGCTGAAGACTTCGGACCTTGATGCCACGCTTGTCCCCCGGACTTCGGGCTTGGAGTTGCCCGGGGCGTCCGGACCTGGCCGGACGCCCCGGGCGCACGGTCGTCAGGCCGCCTGGAGCTCCGACGTGCAGTGCGGGCAGCGGCTCGCTACGAGCGGGATGGTCATGCCGCAGAACGGGCATGGCTTCTCGGTCGGAGCCGGCGGCGGCACGGGCTCCTCGCGCTTCATCCGGTTGATCGACTTCACCAGCATGAAGACCGCGAAGCCCACGATCAGGAAGCTGATGATCGCGTTGATGAAGAGGCCGATGTTCAGCGTGACCGCTCCCGCCTCCTTGGCCGCCTCGATGGTCGGGTACGGACCCTCGACCGTGCCCTGCCGGAGCGTGACGAACAGCTCGGCGAAGTCGACGTTCCCGACCAGCATGCCCACCGGCGGCATGATGACGTCGTCCACGAGGCTCCTGACGACCGTCCCGAACGCCCCGCCGATGATGATGCCCACCGCCATGTCCACGACGTTGCCCTTGATGGCGAACTCACGGAACTCTTTTACCATGCTCATGCGTCGCTTCCTGTCCTCGGGTGGCCCCTGGTTCCCCACAAGCTGCGCGCCATAGTGGGCGCGCGGCGCGCGGATCACAAGGCGGCCCGGCGGGGGCGGCAGCTGGCCCGGTCCGTTACCGAGCCCGGTCGCCGACTCAGCCGGCGAGTCGCTCCCGGATCCAGGATCCGACCTTGTCGCTGGCGACCCGGATCTGCTCGAGGCTGTCCCGGTCGCGAATCGTGACGGTCCCATCCTCGTTGGTGTCGCCGTCTACGGTGACGCACCACGGCGTGCCGGCCTCGTCCTGGCGGCGGTACCGACGCCCGATCGAGCCCGCCGCATCGTAGAACGACGGGATCCCAGATGCCTTCAGCTCCATGGTGAGCTTCTCGGCGTGCTCGGGCAGGCCATCCTTCTTCACGAGCGGGAAGATCGCGGCCTTCACGGGCGCCACACGCGGGTCCAGGCCGAGCACGACTCGCTCCTCGCCCTCGACCTCTTCCTCCCGGTACGCGTCGGCCAGGAGCACGAGCGCCGCGCGGTCCACGCCCATGGACGTCTCGATGACGTAGGGCACGAACCGCTCGTTCGACACCGGGTCGATGTACTCGAGACGCTTCCCGGAATACTCCTGATGCCGGGCCAGGTCGAAGTCGGTCCGGTTGTGGATGCCCTCGAACTCCTTCCACCCGAACGGGAACTCGTACTCGACGTCGAAGGCCTTCTTGGCGTAGTGCGCGAGCTCGTCCGGGCCGTGCTCGTGGAAGCGGAGCTTCTTCGGGTCGATACCGAGCCCCTTGTGCCACTCCATGCGGACGTCCATCCAGCGTTCGAACCACGCCTCGTCCTCGCCCGGCTTCACGAAGAACTGCATCTCGGCCTGCTCGAACTCGCGGGTCCGGAAGATGAAGTTCCCGGGCGTGATCTCGTTCCGGAACGCCTTACCGATCTGCGCGATGCCGAACGGGAGCTTCCGGCGCGCCGTCTGCTGCACGTTGAGGAAGTTCACGAAGATCCCCTGCGCCGTCTCGGGACGCAGGTAGACGGTGGCCGAGCTGTCCTCGACCGGCCCCATGAACGTCTTGAACATGAGGTTGAACATGCGCGGCTCGGTGAAGGCATCGCGCGTGCCGCACACCGGGCACTGGCCGTCCTGCACGTCCGCGTGGTCCGCCCGGAAGCGCCGGTGGCAGTTCGTGCACTCGATGAGCGGGTCCGTGAAGCCCTCGACGTGGCCGGAGGCCTCCCACACCCGCGGATGCATGAGGATGGCGGCGTCCAGCCCCTCGATGTCGTCGCGGCGGTGCACCATCGCGGACCACCAGAGGTCCTTCAGGTTCCGCTTGAGCTCCACGCCCAGGGGCCCGTAGTCCCAGACGGATCCGGTACCGCCGTAGATCTCCGAGGACTGGAAGATGTATCCGCGTCGCTTCGCGAGCGAGACGAGCTTGTCCATGAGATCGGCGTTGGCCATGACGTGCCTCGGAACCCTTGATGGGGGGCGCTTCGGGGGGTGGGACGGTGGGCGCGAAAGGTACCCGGGCCCGCCGGGGCGATCAACGTCGGGCCCGGTGCACGGAGGAACCGCGCATCGAAGGCGACCCGTTGCGAACCCCGGACACTCCTCGGGGTAGCATGTCGCGTTCGGACGGCGAGAGCCGCAGACGACCAAGGTTTCCGAGGATCACCGTGACGAAGATCACTTTCACGGATCGCGCCCGCGAGATGGTGCGCTCCTTTCTTTCGCAGAACGACGCGGCGCTCGAAGCCCTCCGCATCACGCTCGCGGGCGAAGGTCCCGAGCCGCGCTTCGATCTGACCCTGGTCCGCCGCGACGAGCGGGCCGACGACGAGGTCGAGATCGGAGACGAAGAGTTCGGCGTGGTCGTGAAGGCGGACGACGAGGGCCGGCTCGATGGCGCCACGGTCGACTACGTTGAGCGGGTCAACGAGAGCGGATTCGAGGTCCGGCTTGCCACGCCGGCCGCCCCCACCCGCCCGAGCGAGCCACCGACCGGCGAGATCGCCGACCGCGTACGGGGCGTTCTGGAGTCGCAGGTGAATCCCGCGATCGCGGCCCACGGTGGCGTGATTTCGCTCGTGGACGTCAAGGAGAACGACGTTTACGTGGAGATGAGCGGCGGTTGCCAGGGATGCGCGCTGTCCCGCATGACCCTCCGCCAGGGCGTGGAGCGGATGCTCCGGGAAGCCGTCCCCGAGTTGGCGGCAGTCCACGATGTGACCGATCACGAGTCGGGAGAAAACCCCTACCTGTAACGTTTGGCTCCACCTATGACCCAACGCGGACGGCTGTCGACTGCCGCCGGCGTGACGATCCCGATCCTGCTCGGGCTCGCCACCGGCCTCGGTGCGCAGACGTGCCCGTCCGCCTGCGTGGGCCCCGCGCGCGGAGCGGTCATCGCGGCAGGGGGAGGTGCGCTGGGCGACGCCGTCTACGAAGAGTTCGTCCGGCTCGCCGGAGGCCCGGCGGCGCGTATCGTGCTGATCCCCACGGCCGGTGACCAGTACGGGACTCACGACGGCTGGACCGCGATCGAGCGCCTGAGAAAGGCCGGCGTCACCCGGTTGGAGATCCTCCACACGCGCAGCCGCTCGATCGCCGACCTCGAGGCCTTCACCGCCCCCCTGCGCGAGGCCACGGGCGTCTGGCTCTCCGGTGGCCGGCAATGGCGCCTCGTGGACGTGTATCTGCACACGCGCACTCATGCGGAGCTCGAGCGCGTCCTTCAACGCGGTGGCGTCGTCGGGGGAAACTCGGCCGGCGCGTCGGCACTCGCGTCCTTTCTCGTCCGCGGAGGCGAGGCCAACGACGTCATCGCGGCGCCGGAGCGTGAGGAGGGATTCGGCTTCCTCCGCAACGTCGCCATCGACCAGCACCTGGTCGCGCGTGCCCGCGAGACCGACATGCTCGAGATCCTCAGGGATCGGCCGCACCTCCTGGGCATCGGGCTCAACGAGGGCGCTGCACTCGTGGTGACCCGCGACCTGGCGCGCGTCATCGGCAACCCGGTGGCGATCTACGACATCACGGACCCCTCCGTGCTCATCCCGTTGCGCTGGCTGGGGCCGGGAGACATCTACGACCTCGGCAGCCGAAGGATGATCCTCGACGACAGGAACGGCGCACCCCCGCTCGCCATCCCTTAGGAGGTCACAGGCGTCCGGCGGGCGCCGCCGTCAGCGGATGCCGGTCTCCCGAATACGCGCGAGCAGGACACCGTCGAGTCGATCGCGCGTCACCCTGTCGAGCGTCCCGAGCCGGTCCAGCGCGTTCGTGATCTCCTCCACCAGGTCCCACATGCGGTCACCGATCTCCTCGGTGGCGGGAACCGCCTCCTCCACCGGGTTCCCGGAGAAGCCACGAGCCGGCGTGTAGACGATGTCCGCCTCGTTGAGCAGCAGGAAGTCGTGGAGCGCCAGCGCCGCGTCCGAGAGCGAGCCCAGGAGCTCGTATGTCGCCATCCGGCTGTCGCGCGACGCCAGGAAGCCCGAATCCGCGCGCTCGACGATCATCGGGACGACGTCGGCCTCCAACTCGGTCGAGTCGGCGAGCGCCGCATAGGCGTCGTGAAACGCCTGGAACTCCTCGTCCCGCAGCCGGTCCGCGAACGTCCGGTAGCCGGCCCAGAACGCACGGACGGCTTCGAAATCGCTGGCGTTACCGAGGTAGATCCCGGCGAGCCATTCCTCCGGGGGCGCTTCGGGCGCCTCTGCTCCGAAAGCCCCGGACCCGATCCGCTCGAACATCGCGACGAGGGCCTGGTCGGCGAGCTCCCTCATCGGGGGCTCGAGCTCGGCCGGAATCACGGGGATCACGACCGGGGGACGTGGAGGCGGCGGGACGATCCGGTCGCCGAGCTGCTGCCAGCCGTACCACCCGGCGGCCCCGAGAGCCGCGATGGCCAGGAGGAACAGCGCGGGCTTCGCCGACCGGCGCCGGCTCGGCCGGCGGCGCGGGGGTGGTCGGCTCGGCCGCGTCGGCGCGGCGGGCCGTGACTCGGAATCGGGCCGTGTGCCGGGCGCGTCCGACGCCACGGACCTACCCGCGTCGTCATCGTCGAGCCCGGCCGAGAAGTCCATGACGCCGTCGTCGACGTCCATCCCCTCCGGGCCTTCCTGCTCCATCCAGGCCGGCGGCGCGGTGGGATCGAAGTCCGACATCGGCGGCTCGAGATCGAGCCCTCCGCCGAACTCGTCCGCGTCCGATCCGTGCGCGCCGAAGTCGAGCGGAGGCTCCAGGTCGAGACCGCCGTCGGAGGCCTCGTCGTCAGAGGTGGGGTCGTAGGAGAACGGCAGCTCGTCGAAGGACTCCGCCGAACCACCGACCTCCTCGTCCGGCGACATGGGATCGTCCGGAGCGAGGTCGAGCCGCAGCTCACCGAAGTCGCTCGGGTCCTGAGGCGCCACCGGCTCCGTGGGACCGTCGTCAGCACCTGTGGGTCCGCCACCCCCGTCATCGTCACCCCCGCTCGGGGCGAGGGTCAGCCCGAGATCGGCAGCAGTCGCGGGGGGCGTCGGCTCCACGGCGTCCGTGGGCTCGTCGTCACCCGCCTCCGCGTTCTCGCCGTCACCCGTCTGGGTGGGCTCGTCGGGCCCAGGCGGCGGCGTAGGCACGAGGAACGTCTCCCCGGACACGTCCCGGGCCAGCGTATGGTAGATCTCGTGGGAATCCGCCCTCCCCCAACGATCGCTCTGGGCGTCGAAGAGCTCGGTGTCGGGTCCGATGGCGCCGAGCTCGATGCGCAGGGCGAGCGCATCCACACTGGGGATGGCGACCTCGTTTCCCTGGGAGTCGATATACGCGAAACGCATGAGGCACTCGTGCTGAGACGACATCGGCCCCTCACCTGCCATGGGGCCACGACCGCCCCAAGTCTAAAGTCACCCACCGCCCCCGGCGAGGGGCCGGACCTTCCCATCCGGCCGTCCAGCACCGCTACCGCGTAACCGCCCACCTCGAGCGCGCCCCGAGCGGCGCAGCCGGGTCCGAGCGTCTGCTTGTGGGGTCGGAGCGTTCCGATGCAACTTGGTGGGTCGTGCTACTTCCCCCGCACACCACGCGATGACGGCGTACGCCCTCCTCTTCCGAATCACGGTACCGATCCTCGCCATCGCGGCCCTCGTCGGTCAGGTCGCGTACGTCGACGCATTGACCTGGCAGGCCATCGTCCCAGGGCTTTCGGCCGTGGCCGAGGCGCGCTTCACGGTCGTCACGGTCGTGGTCGCGCACGCCCTGGTGTCGGTCGTGTCCGGCGGTCTGGCGATCGCCCTCGTGCTTCGGCGGTCCCACGAGTCGAGCGGTGCCCCGGAGCTGGCGCTGGCCATCGGAGCGTGGGCCTACCTGCTGGCGTATCCCGGGATCGTCGTACTCCTCCGTCCCGACCCGGGAGCACTCCGCGTCGCCTTCGAGGCGCACTTCCTCGTGATCGAGACGCTCGGGCTGGTCGCACTGCTCCGCTTCACGAGCCTCTTCCCGGCTCCCTACACAGGGGTGGGTAGCGTCGAGGAGGCTCAGGGCTCCGCGCCTGCCCGGCTGCTCCGCTCGTTTCGGGCCGCGCTCCATCGCCCGACCGTGGCGTGGCTCGCGGCGTTGTTCGTACCCATCGCGCTGGTCGGACTGACCGTCTCTCGCGGAACGCCCGTCGCGGACGCGGCGCTGCATCCCCTGATGGACGTGTTCCGTATCGCGGTCGCGGTGGCCGTGGTGCTCAACCTCCGAGACTCCTGGACGGCGGCACGCACCGAGGACCGAGGGGCCCTCGCCTGGCTCCTGGCCGCGCTGTCGCTGCTGCTCGCGTCGGTCCTGCTGGTCATCTGCGGCAACATCCTCTTGTCGGCCACCGCCTGGTCGGATCCCCCGCTCGCTTGGCGCGCGATCCTGCTCGACCTCGGCGTTTTGGGCTTCGTAGCGGGGCTCGCAGCCTCCCGCCTCGGCCCGCCGGAGGTCGACCCACTGCGTATCGCGCGCCGCATCATCGTCGGCACGGCGTTGACGGTGGTCACGCTGATCTCGGCCACGATCCTCGAGGTGCTCCTGTCGAGCGGGATCTTCGGGCCGGTGGCCCTTCCGCCGGGACTCGGCGCGGCCATCGCGGCCGCCGGCATCGGATCGGTGTCCCCGGCGCTCGTCCGTCACTTCGGGCGCCTGCTGGACCACTGGCCGGGAATCCCCGGACCCGAGCGTGTACGAGCCTGACCCGGCCGGACCCGTGACGAGCGTCCCCCTCCACCCGAGCGAGAACTTCGCGACGCGTCACAAGCGTCGTGGCCCGCTCGTTGACATCTCGAACGAAGGCCCGGGTGGGTGACGCCGGGGAGGCATCCAGACAGGTGGCCAGGGAGCCACAGTGAGCGAAACGATCGCGATCGCCGTCGACTTCGACGCGGTCTTCGACGAGCACTACACCGCGCTCGTACGGTACGTCCTCCGACTCACCGGGGACGGGGATGTCGCGGAAGACATCGCCCAGGAGTCGCTGGTCCGGCTGTTCGACCATCGCGTGTCGGGGTCCGGATCCGGCATTCGGGCCTGGCTGTACAAGACGGCGACGCACCTGGTTCGCGACCGGTACCGCGTCGAGAGCAACCGCCAGCGGCTGCTCGAGCGCAACCCGGTGAAGCCCGGCGCCCTCGAGTCGCCGGACCGTAGCCTGGAGCGGGACGAGACGCGGGCCGCGGTGAGGGAAGCGCTGGATGCCCTTCCGGAGCGTGACAAGGAGATCCTCCTCATGCGCTACTCAGGGTTCAGCTACAAAGAGATCGCGTCGGCGGTGGGGGTCGCGGCCACCTCCGTAGGCACGCTGCTGTCACGCGCGGAACAACGATTCGCCGAGGCCGTTTCGGCGGGAGAACCGGTATGACCCATCTGGATGAAGCCACGGTCGTCGCCCTGCGCGATCGCGAGGAGGCGCCCGAGACCGCACGCCGGCACGCCGAGGCGTGCGCCGCCTGCGCGGACGCCGTTTCGGAAGCGGAGCGGCGCGCGATCATGATCCACGAGGCCCTCGCTGCTCTGGACGACCCGGTCGTCGACATCGAAGCGGCTCGGGCCTCGACGAGGGCCCGGCTCGACGATGCCTCGGAGCGCACGCTCCGGGCCGGCGGCTGGTGGATGCCGGCCCACATGGGCCGGGCGGCGGCGGTCCTGCTCGTCGCGGCCGGAGCCGTCTCGGCGCTGCCGGGGTCCCCCGTCCGCCAGTGGATCGCCGGCGGCGAGGCCGGCCCGTCTCCCGACCCCGCGGTCCGGATGGCACCCGAGCAGGAGGCGCAGTCGGCCGGAGTGACCGTTCCCGTCGTGAGCACGGGGATCCGCGTCATCGTGAGCAGCCTGGGGCCGCTCGCCCGCCTCGAGGTCGTCTGGGTGGACGGAAGCTCCGCCCGGGTCGACGCGCCTCCGGGCAGCCGCTTCAGCTACGCCGAGGGCCGGGTCGAAGCGCTCGTCGCGGGCGGACCGGTGCGAATCGAGTTGCCACGATCCGGAGCACCCGTCACGGTGGAGGTGGACGGTGTGCCGTACCTGAGCCGGGACGGAGACGTGGTCGAGGTGACGGGTCCGGTCGGGGAGCAGACCGACTCACGCATCCTGTTCGTCTCGCCGTAGTCCCATGAAGATCCCCATTCGCCTCCTCGGTGCGCGCGGCGGCCGCCGGACACCCGTCGGGTGCTCGGCACTCCTGGTCGCGCTCGCCTTGTACGTCGTCCCGTCCGGGCCGGCCTCCGCGCTGACGGCCCAGGCTCGGGAGACCGCCCGGGACGCGGGGATCCGCGGCACGGTCGAGGGCAGCTTCCAGGGAGGCACGCGCCCCCTGGCGTTCGCCACCGTGCGAATCACCGCCGGTGGCTCGGAGTGGTCGGCGGCCGCCGACAGCCTCGGACGATACCGGGTCGATTCCCTACCCGCGGGAAGGATCGTGCTGCGCGCGTCACACGCGGGACACGCGCCGGTGGAGCTCGTCGTCTCCCTGCCCCGGGGCGAGACGGTCGACGTGGATCTCGAGCTGGTCGCCACGCCGATCCCGATCGCACCGCTCGACGTCAGGGGGCGACGCGAAGCCCTTTCGGTACCGGACCCGGGTCGCAGGAGCGCCGAAGCGCCCGCAAGACCGATGTCGGAGGTCGAGATCCAGGCCCTCGACGTGGCTCCCGGCGTGGGACATGAAGGGCTCCTGGACGCCGTGCGGGCGCTACCCGGCAACGACCCCGCCGACGCCAGCGACATCCTGTACATGCGTGGATCGACGACGGACCTGAAGCTCGTGCTCCTCGATGGCGTCCCGGTCTACACGCCGTTCCACGTAGCCGGCCTGATGCGGACCTTCGAGCCGACGGTGCTCGGCTCCGCGGAGCTCCACGTGGGAGGAGCGCCCGCGAGGCACGACGGTGGCCTCACGCACATCCTCGAGCTCAAGACGCGCACCGCCCGACGCGACCGGCTCCGGATGTCGGGCGCCGTCGACCTCATGACGGCGTCGGCCGCCATCGAAACGCCCCTCGGGTCCCGGGCGGGCCTGCTCGCCTCCAGCCGGACCCTCCACGACCTCGGGCGCGCCCCGCTCGGTGGAGAGCGCCCGTACGGCTACCGGGACGCCCTGATCGCCTTCGACGCCGAGCCGGCCGAGGGTCACCGGATCGGGGTCACTGCGTTCGCCAACTCGGAGGCGGTGCTGCTCGACTTCGCGCTCGCTCCCGACGACGCCCGCTGGTCGAACAGGGCGGCCGCGGCTTCGTACACGCGGGACTTCGGGGGCGCGACGATGGTGACGCGGGTCGGCGCGAGCGGATACGACGCCACTCTGCCCCTGCAGGGATCGGCCACGCCGGGCGGCCCACCACCGACCACCCTGCTCGCGACCGGCGCCACCGAGCGGCTCCGTCTCGTCACCGAGCTCGCCTGGGGATCAGCGGACGAGCCGATGCGCGCGGGGCTGTCGCACGAACGCATGGCCGCCGCCTTCAAGGCGGTCGGAACGGACGACGAGCGCACGAGCGAGAACCGCGGGCGGGCCGAGCGCACCGGAGCGTTCTTCGAGGGAACGCTCGGCGTGGGGCCCGGCGTCACCTTCAGAGCCGGTCTGCGCGCCGATTACTTCCCCGGCTTCGGCGTCCGGGGAGCACCACGCGCGGCGTTCCTCTGGGAAGTCGGCCCGGACGCACTCGTGACCATCGCGGCCGGACGGTACCACCAGCCGACGCGGAGCGTCGACCCGGCCGTCGAGCACACGCTGGTCGATGTCTCCGGTGAGGGGCTGCAGACCGACGAAGTCCTCCCCGTGGCGACGGCCGACCACGTGGTGCTCTCGCTGAAGCAGCGGATGGGGCGGTCCGTGAGCATGGGATTGGAGGGCTTCTTCAAGCGCTTCGACGGGCTGCACGGGACGGGTCGCGAGACGGTCCGGAGCTCGGGCGTCGACCTGAGGATCCTCACCGCCGGCGAGGACGCGTCGGCCTGGATCGGCTACGGGCTTTCGTGGTTCTGGTCCGGTACGGACTTCGCGGGTCGGACCGCCGACTTCACGGGCCGTCACCTCCTCACCGCCGGTCTCAGCGGGCAGTTGGCCGGGCCGATCTCCGGGGAGGCTCGGCTGTCCTACGGAGCCGGCCTCCCGTATACCAGCGTGCCCCTTCCGAGCTCCGTCTCCGAGGACATGGCACCAGGCCTCGAAGGGGTGGACAGGGTCCCGCAAGTCACATCCGCGTCGGGCGGGGGCACCCAACCCCTCGTGAGCGGACTCGACGAGGAGTTCCTGCGCGTCGACCTCGAGCTGCAGGCTCGCTTCGACCAGGAGTGGGGCGGGCATCCGTGGACGCTCAGACCCTATGTCCGGATCCTGAACGCCCTCGATCGCCGGGACGCGATGTTCTACACCTTCCAGCCGTGGCGGGACGAGGCGCTCACACCACTGGCGACCCGCTCGCTCATCCCCTTACTCGGTGTGGCGTTCACGTTTTAGCCCTGCTCACGCCCTTCAGGAAAGGGGTGACACTTCCGCCCGTGGCGATCCGTATGGTATGCAGAAGGCGGTCCGAAGCGGCGACTGCCCTTGACCCGGGACCCGGCGCGGCCCTATTTGTCCGCGTCGCGGTCCGACCGAATGAAACCAGGAGCTAGAATGTCCGAGAAAGGTGGCAACCGGATTCGCATCGTCCTCCGATGGATCCAGATCAAGGACAATAAGGAAGCCATGTGGGACGACGAGGGCGAGTTCCGCTTTCGCGCCAAAGTGACCACCGCCGGCCAGACCCACGAGGTCGAGCTGCCCAAGGAGGGGTACTGGTCGATCTCGGACCACCCCCGCAGGAACAAGGTCGACAAGATCGACAAGGTCCTGTTCGAGGGCGACGTCGGCGACAACCTGGTGGTGGAGCTTCTCGGAACCGAGCTCGACCAGCTGACGCCGAACGACGAGCTCGAGACGTATCGGCGCGAGTACACGGGCGACGTCGCCGGGTGGCTCGGTCGGCATCAGCCGACTGACGAAGGCTCCGACGATCCGGAGAACCTCAGCGACTGGCGCGTCTGCTACGACATCGAGCGCGCCTGACGCCCTCCACGGGAGACATGATCTCCCGGGATTCGTCCAGAGAGCCGCGGGGGGGGGCGGGGCCCCCCCCCGGGGGGGGGTGT
>JAWLHJ010000002.1:228706-500650 GCA_041690395.1 Longimicrobiales bacterium
GCCGCGGCGGGAAGCTTCCCGCCGCGGCTCTTGGCTTTTCCGTGGGAACCACTCGTAGGAACCGCTCGTCGGCATTCTTGATATTCGGTATTTGTTCGGGTATCATTCCGGCATGGACGATGCCGCCCCCACGCCCCTGCCGATGATCCGCGGCCGCGCGGTCGGCTGGAATCCCCCGAACCGGTTCGAGCGGCTCCACGTCGCTCGTGACCGGTGGGACGACCCCGACGACCCGCCGCCCAGTACGGTCCTCCTGAAGGACGCCACCCGGTCGATCCTGTCGTTCAACGACTCCCCGGACGTGGGGTTCGACGTAGGGATCAATCCATACCGTGGCTGCGAGCACGCGTGCGCGTACTGCTACGCGAGGCCGACACACGAGTATCTGGGATATTCCGCGGGGTTGGACTTCGAGACCCGCATCCTGGTCAAGGAGCGGGCTCCGGACCTCCTGAGGGCAGCCCTCTCATCGCGCTCCTGGACACCCCGGACGATCGCCCTCAGCGGGAACACGGACTGCTACCAGCCCGCCGAGCGGCGCCTCCGTATCACGCGTCGGTGCCTCGAGGTGCTCGCCGAATTCCGGAATCCGGTCGGCGTGATCACGAAGAGCTATCTGGTGAGTCGGGACGTGGATCTGCTCGGCGAGCTGGCCCGGCACGGAGCCGCGGCGGTGGTCCTGTCGGTGACCACCCTCGATCCGGGGCTCCAGCGCTCCCTGGAGCCGAGAGCCTCAACGCCGGAGCGGCGTCTCGGTGCCATCCGCGTGCTGGCCGACGCGGGCATCCCGGTCGGCGTCAACGTGGCGCCGGTCATCCCGGGGCTGACCGACCACGAGATCCCGTCGATCCTCGAAGCCGCGGTGGACGCGGGCGCGTCGTTCGCGGGCATGATCATGCTACGGCTGCCGCACGGCGTGAAGGAGATCTTCGAGGGGTGGTTGAGGCAGCATGTGCCCGATCGGGCGGACAAGGTGCTGAACCGGTTGCGGGAGCTCAACGGAGGCGCGTTGTACGACGCGCGGTTCGGCCTCAGGGGGCGAGGCGAGGGCCCATGGGCCGATCAGCTCCGCGCGGTGTTCCGGGTGCAAAGAGATCGACTGTCACTCGATCGGCCGCCCACGCTTTCCGTGAGCTCGTTTCGCCGCCCGGCCGACCCGGAGGCCATGCAAACCGACCTGTTCATCTGAGCTCCAGGGGCGAATGGGCCGCTCTGGAGCTGGAATGCTTCCGGGGCCCGACCGTGGGGCCCCGGAAGCTCACCCGAAGGAGAGGGACTCGAGAACCCCGAGTGCCTGCGGCTCCATCATGTTATTGCTCATGGGCTCGCCGTCGATCTGCTCGACCGCGAAGTCCAGGTCGCCCATCTCGTCGGCAGCCTGCTCGCCGGGAGCGACAAGCGCCAGCAACCCCACCAGCGCCGGTACTCCGACCAACGGCGCGCCGACCACGGCCCACCAGGGTATCCCTCTATTCTTGTCGATATGTGCGTGAATCATGCTCCACCTCGTCCCTTCATCGTATCGGAGGGGCCGTTCTTCCCCTCCACGCTCATCCCTTCGTGGAAAGACCGGAGAAAGTTTCATCCGGGGTCATCCAACGATCCACACTCAAAAGATGAGACGGCCGGAACGGCGGAAGCGTTGCACGGGCCCGGGCCCCGGCTCCCTCAGGAGCGTACCTGCCCGTCGCCGAAGACCACGAACTTGCGCGTCGTGAGCTCCCGGGCGCCCATCGGCCCGTAGGCATGGAGCTTCGACGTCGAGATGCCGATCTCGGCGCCGAGCCCGAGCTCGCCGCCGTCCGCGAACCGGGTGCTCGCGTTCACGAGCACGGTCGAGGACTGCACGGCGCCGACGAACCGGCGTGCCTCCTCCGCATCGTCCGTGACGATCGCCTCGGTATGGCCGGACGCGTACGTGTCGATATGGGCCAGGCCCTCGTCGAGATCGCCGACGACACGCACGGCCAGGATCAGGTCCAGGTACTCCTCCCTCCAGTCGGCTTCGGTCGCGGGGACGACGTCCAGGTCGGGGAGGAGCTCGATGGTCCGGGGGCATCCGCGCAGCTCGACCCCGGCCTCGGCCAGGCGCCGCGCGATTCCGGGAAGGACCCGGGGCGCGGCATCCGCGTGCACGAGAAGCGTCTCCAGCGCGTTGCACACGCCCGGGCGCTGCACCTTCGCGTTGAAGACGATCTCGCTCGCCCGCTCCAGGGGCGCGGTGGCGTCGACGAAGACATGGCAGACGCCTTTGTAGTGCTGAAGCACGGGAATGCGGCTCTTCTCGGTGACCGCCCGGATGAGGCTCTCCCCGCCGCGTGGGATGACGAGGTCCACGGTCTCCTCCTGCCGGAGAAGCACGTCGACGGCTGATCGGTCGGTGGTCGGCACGAGTTGCACGGCGTCGACCGGAACCGGCGTACGAGCGATCCCCGCCCTCACGGCCTCGGCGATCGCCCGGTTCGAGTGCACGGCCTCCGAGCCACCACGCAGGATCACGGCGTTCCCGGACCGGAGGCAGAGGGCCGCCGCATCCGCAGTGACGTTCGGGCGGCTCTCGTAGATCATCGCGACGACCCCGATGGGGATCCGCATGCGCGCGACCCGCAGGCCGTTCGGACGGACATGCTCGTCCTCGAGCGCGCCCAGCGGGTCGTCCTGCGCCGCGACTTCGCGAACGGCGGCCGCGAGCTTGGCGACGCCGGCCTCATCGAGCCGCAACCGGTCGCGCATCGGGCCGGTCACGCCGCGCGCGTCGGCGGCCTCCAGGTCACGACGATTGGCCGCCAGGATCTCCGGCGCCTGGTCCTCGATGGCTGCGGCCACCTCGACCAACGCGGCGGTGCGGTCGGCGGCCGGGAGGCGCGCCAGGGCCCTCGAAGCATGCCGGGCGCGCTTCGCGAGCGCGACGATGTCCCTGGTGAGCCCGTCGTCGGTCATGCGTCCCCCTCCTCGCCCGCCAGCACGATCTGTTCGGTGCGCATCACGACCTGGCTCCGGTCGCGCCCCAACTCCTCCTTGGCCTCCATCGTGTGCAGCCCCCGGATCTTGTCCACGTCCCTGTCGTCGAGGCTCACGATGCCCCGCGCCTGCTCCACGCCGTCGGGGTCGACGACCGCGACGAGGTCTCCCTTACGGAAGCGGCCCCGTATCTCCAGGATCCCGCTCGGCAGGAGGTTGGCCCGGCGCCGGAGCGCGGCGACGGCACCCTCGTCGACGACGATCGAGCCGCCGAGCCTACGTTGGACCGCCATCCAGTGACGCCTCGCTCCGAGGGGCCGGTCGGAAGCCGCGATGTAGGTCCCGGCGCGGCCACCGGCTACGATGTCCGCCAGCGCCTCGAGGTCCGTTCCGGACGCGATCACGGTCGGAATCCCGTAGCGTCCGGCGCGCTCGGCCGCCTCCAGCTTGGTCTGCATGCCGCCGGTCGACTCCCGGGCCTTCTTGGCGAAGCAGAAGGCCCGCAGCTCCTCCGCGCTCCCTGCCTCGCGGATGACCTCGACAGGCTCCTCGCCGTCCGGGTCCCCGTCGTACACACCGGGCACGTCGGTCAGCAGCGCGAGCACGTCGGCGTCCACGAGCGCGGCCGCGGCAGCGGCCAGGTTGTCGTTGTCGCCCACCAGGATCTCCTCGACGCTCACGGTGTCGTTCTCGTTGACGATCGGCACGACGCCGGCGTCCAGTAGCGTGCCGAGAGCCCTCCGCGCCGCAACGTATCGGCGCCGGTCGTTCAGGCAGTCGTTGGTGAGCAGTACCTGGGCGACCTCGCGGCCGACCTCGCGGAACGCTTCGGCCCAGAGCGCCATGAGCCGCGTCTGACCGACGGCGGCAGCCGCCTGACGGTCGCGGATCCGCTTCGGTGGCGACTCGTGACCGAGCACGCGGAAGCCGGCGGCCACCGCGCCGCTGGACACGATCACGACCTGGGTGTCGGGGGCGTCGGCGACGACGCGCGCGACGGCCCGCATGCGCTCCGGGTTCAGAACCGTCGTGCCGTCCGTGAGGAGCCGGCTGCCGAACTTGAGCACGATGCGAGCGGGGGGCAGCCCGGACGACCGGCCGCCGTCGTCCGGCGACGGATCCTGGAATGAAGTCTCGTTCATCGGGAATGCATACACAGGATGGGGATGCGCATCCAGCGTAGACCGCTCGCGCTCACGGCCCGCTCGCACCATCTTGTGGCCGTCCGCCGACCGATCCACGACCCCGAGGACCCCTCATGCCGCCCCGTCGGCTCCATACCACCCGTCATCTCCTGGACCGGGAGCCCCGTCCGTGAGCCTTCCGCTCGTCGTCATGGCGGCCGGCCTGTCCCGTCGGTTCGGCCGGCTCAAGCAGCTCCAGCCCGTCGGCCCCGGCGGCGAGGCCGTGCTCGACTACAACGTCTTCGACGCGGTCCGTGCCGGCTTCTCGCGGGTCGTCTTCATCGTCCGTCCGGAGATCCTCGACGCGATCCAGTCGCACGTGGCGAGCATCATCGGGGACCGGTTGCCCGTGGAATTCGTCTGCCAGGAGCTCCACCAGCTGCCCGACGGATTCCGTCCTCCGCCCGATCGGCTCAAGCCCTGGGGCACCGGGCAGGCCGTGATCGAAGCTGCCCGACACATCGACGGGCCGTTCGCGGTGTGCAACTCCGACGACCTCTATGGGCCGGGTGCCTTCGAGATCCTGTACCATCACATGGCCGGCGCTCCGGCCGGCGGCTCGTCGGCGTTGGTCGGCTACCGGCTCGGTGACACCCTGGCGGGATCGGGCGAGGTCGCGCGCGGCGTGTGCGTGCTCAAGCGGGACAGCCTGCTCGAAGGGATCACCGAGGTCCGCCAGGTGCGTCGGCGCGACGGATGGGTCACGGGCGTCGAGGTCGATGGCCGACCCGTCGAGCTCACCGGAAACGAGACCGTGTCCATGAACCTGTGGGGGCTGATGCCCGAAGTGGTCGTGCGGCTCCGACGTCAGTTCGTGCGCTTTCTGGAGTACTGGGGGAGCGACACGCAGCACGAGTTCTTCCTCTCGACCGCGATCAGCAACCAGATCCGGCTCGGTCACACGGAGGTACAGGTCTACGGCGCCCTGGATCCGTGGTTCGGCATGACCCACACCGCCGACTTCGATCGCCTGCAGCGTGCGCTCGGCCAGCGGATCGGGGCCGGCGTGTACCCCCGGCGCCTCAGCGAGGGCTTCGCGGAGCGCGTGTAGCAGCCTATGAGGCTCACGAACCTCGACTGGACCGTCGTCGCCATCTACGCCGTGCTCGCCGTGGGCACGGGTCTGTACTACGCACGTCGGGCCGGTAGCGAGACCGAGGAGTTCTTCCTCGGGGGTCGGTCGATGCCCTGGTGGCTCCTGGGCACGTCCATGGTGGCGACGACGTTCTCGACGGACACGCCCAACCTCGTGACCGATCTCGTCCGCACGGGCGGCGTCAGCCAGAACTGGCTGTGGTGGGCGTTCCTCCTCACCGGCATGCTCACGGTGTTCTTCTACGCGCGGCTCTGGAGGCGGTCGGAAGTGCTCACCGACCTCGGCTTCTACGAGCTGCGCTACTCCGGGAAGCCCGCGGCTTTCCTCCGCGGATTCCGGGCTGTCTACCTGGGCGTGTTCTTCAACGTCATGATCATGGCGACGGTAACCCTGGCCGCCATCAAGATCGGGGGCGTTCTCCTGGGGCTGTCCAAGTACGAGGTGGTCCTCATCGCCGGGACGGCCACGGCGCTCTATTCCGCGACGTCGGGCCTCTGGGGCGTAGTGGTGACGGACCTTCTCCTCTTCGTCGTGGCCATGGCCGGCTCCCTGGCGGCGGCCTACTACGCCGTGGCCCAGCCCGAGGTGGGAGGGCTGGTGGGGCTTTTCAGTCACCCCGAGGTCTCGGGCCGGCTCTCCCTCCTGCCGGACTTCTCGGACTGGAGGACGGCGGCGGCGGTGTTCATCGTGCCCGTCGCGGTCCAATGGTGGAGCACGTGGTACCCTGGTGCCGAGCCGGGCGGAGGCGGCTACGTCGCGCAGCGCATGCTCGCCGCCCGTAACGAGTCCCACGCCCTGAAGGCCACCCTCTGGTTCAACGTGGCCCACTACGCCCTTCGGCCCTGGCCGTGGATCATCGTCGCGCTGGCATCCATCATCGTGTACCCGACGCTCGGCTCCATCCAGACGGCTTTCCCCCACGTCGATCCGTCCATCGTGCGGAACGACCTGGCCTACCCCGCGATGCTCGTCTTCCTCCCGTCGGGGCTGCTGGGCCTGGTGGTCGCATCGCTGGCGGCCGCGTACATGTCCACCATCAGCACCCACCTGAACTGGGGGGCCTCGTACGTGGTGGACGACGTCTATCGGCGCTTCCTGGCGCCCGGGCGGACCGAGCGGCACTACGTGTGGATCGGGCGCGGCGCCACGGTGGGCCTCATCATCCTGGCCAGCGCGGTGGGCCTCTGGCTGGAGAACGCCCTGCAGGCCTTCCAGATCCTGCTCCAGATCGGTGCCGGCACGGGCCTGGTGTTCATCCTCCGTTGGTTCTGGTGGCGTATCAACGCATGGAGCGAGCTGGCGGCGATGGTGGTGTCGTTCCTGGTGGCCGTCTACTTCCAGTTTGCCCACGGCGCGCTGGGCCTGCCGGCCATCGACCCCTCGCTCCAGCTCGTCATCGGCGTGGCGGTGACCACCGTGGGTTGGCTGGCGGTGACCTTCCTCACCCCGCCCGCGGACGACGAGACCCTGAGGTCCTTCCACCGGAAGATCCGGCCCATGGGAGGCGGTTGGCGGGGCGCTGGGCTCGAGCCGGATCCCGACGCCGGGAGCCCGTCGGCGGCGTTCCTGGGCTGGTTCCTGGGGTGCGTGGTGGTATACGGCGCGCTGTTCGGAACGGGGTACGCCCTCTACGGGGATCCGGCGCCGGCCGCGGTGTGCCTGGGCGCGGCGGCGATCGCGGCGGTGGGGGTCATGCGGGTGTTGCCGAGGATCGACCTGCGGTGAGGTCGTCGCTCGGTCACCACCCTTCCTGACGGGTGCTCCAGCCTGCCGGTCGGGACTTCACACCCGCAGCACCCTGCCGTGATTCGTGTGGTTCAAGTCGACGCCGGTCCAGCGTGAGATCGCGCTCAGAACACGGTACTTGAGGCGCTCGTCCTTGTGGGTCTGGGTGCGGACCAGCCCCGGGGGATCCTCGTCCCGGAGGAGATGGGCCCAGTCCATGCGATCGATCCGCCCGCGCATGACGTCCGGATGCGTGCCCCGGAACCGTTCGAGACGTCCCAGTGGACCGTAGTCGAAGACCTCGGTCCGCCCGAACTCCGCCTGGACCTCCTCCGGGCTCTTCCGGTGCGACCAGAACTCCCGGACCTTCGCCTGCATGCGCTCGGGGTGACGTACCCAGCCGTAGTGGAAGATGCGCGCGTGGGCGGGCGCCACCGTGATTCGCGTCTGGTCGGGGTAGCGAAACGACTGCGCATCGCGCACCGAGCGCACGCCGATCCCATTCCGGATCATGCGGATCTCACGCTGATACCAGCCGTGACCCGTCTGTAGATGGTCGTAGTCACCGAAGAAGTGCAGGTAGTCGAAGAGGAGCCCTTCCACGCGGCGGTCGGCCAGCAGCTCGTCGGCCCGGGCCCGGAGCGGACCGTGATCGTCCTCGTGCATGGCCTCGTCGGCCTGGATGTAGAGGCACCAGTCCCCGTCGCAACGGTCGAGAGCGATGTTCGTGAGGTCGGCGTAGATCTCCTGGCGACGGGCGTCGTCCCAGACGGCGTCGACGATCTCCACCCGCGGGTCGTCCAACGCCTCGACCACCGCTTGGGTCCCGTCGTCGCGCTCGCCCGGTGCGCGCGCCACGGCGACGACCAGTTGGTCGACGACGGGCAGGATCGAGCGGAGGGACTCCTCGAGGGGATAGTCGAGGGAGACGGCGTTCCTGACGAAGGAGAAGCCGGAGATGCGGGCGCGAGGGGTCACGAGGTGACCCCGAGCGTCAGTCCTCCAGAAGCGGAGGGCTGTGCGTGTCCTTCACGCCCAGCGCGACCCCCGTGCCCACTCCGGCTCCGAGGGCGATGGCCGTCCCGGCCCCCACGAGCGGAAGCAGGGCGACGAAGGGCGCGGCGACCAGCGTCGCCCCCACGCCGGCCCAGAGCCCCAGGGCGGGCTTCTCCACCAGCGAGGTGTAGCGCAGTCGCTTGCCGACGAACTGGCGCGACTTGATATGGCCGCCGACGGCGGCGGCCCCGGCTATGGCCAGAGCGAGTAACTCGAACATGCGATTCCTCCCGAATCTCGGGATGCGGGGACGCCGCTCGGGCGCCCTCCCCGTTCATCCTCACATTCATTCCTACGAGACCGAGGGGTCCGAAGTTGCGACGAGGAGCTCGTCGGCCGACTCGGCGAGGGCGCTGAGGAGGTCCGCGGTGAGGCTCGCGCGCTCGGCGCTCCAGCCGGCGCCGACTCCGAGACGGTCCGCCCTGGACTGGTGGGCAGAGGCCTGCCGCTCGGCCTCGTCGGCGATCCCGGCCAACACCGCGGACGCCTCCTGACCGAGCAGATGCTCGAGGGCGTAGCGTCGCTCGCCGGCCCGAAGCCCGATCTCCAGCTCGGCGGCGATGCGTGCGAGATCGGCACGGGTCAGGATCAGGCCCGACACGGCCGGCGCGAGGAGTCCACCCAGGAAGGGTCCGGCACCCTCCGTTCGCGGATCCGCGAGCGGGGGATGCGCCTGGAGCGCCGCTGGGACGCGATCCAGGCGGCCGCCCGGCTCCACCTCACGGACGAGGGTCACAGTCAGCAACTCGGCCCAGTCCGAGTGGAACGCTCCGCCGAGCTCGCGGACGCGCTCGAGGAACCCGAACACCCAGGGCGCAAGATGCTCCTCCAGGAGGGCACGGCGGCTACGGGCGACGAGCTCGGCGCGAGCCGAGGTGTCCGACCCGCCGGCGTCCCGGACCTCCCTCTCCTCGTCCATCAACGCCGCGTACAGCCCGAGCAGTGAAGCCAGGTGGTCCGGGTCCTTCGGCACCTCGCGCCCGACGGCCCGCCAGAACCCCTCCACCCGCCGGAGCGCCTCCCCACCCAGCATCCCCTCGGAGCCGAGATAGACCGACGCCCACGGATAGAGCTGGAAGCCGAAGAGCGCCTCGTGCCCTGCCCGGTCGGGCGGATCGGGGAGATCCAGCGCCGACGCCAGGGGCGCGTGGGCGGGCCCGGGCGGCTCGGCCAGGTGGGCCAGGGCTCTCAGCAGCTCCGCCGAGGCCCGGTCCGGTGCGTCTCCCTCAGACACCGGCCGGGGTCGTCCGCTCCGGAAGGCGGTACGCCTCGCGCTCGGGACGCACGGGCCGGAGCATCCAGTAGGGTCGGCGCGTGCCGTCGGGCGAGTGCTCGTCCGCCGAGCGGGTCATCTCCACCCATCGCGCGTACGCTTCGCGGGACCGCGCGACGTCGACCGACACGTCCCCGTGCTTGTCCCCCGGCTCGGCGGGCCGGACCCGCACGGCCTGGTGCCAGCAGTGCATCCCCGAGATGGGATCGGGATGGACCGCGTGCGTGAGATTCTGATGCACCCCCACGTCGGTCCACCACACGCGCATGGTATCCGGATCCGACGACTCGAACGGCCCGCCGCCCTTGGTCGGCCGCAGCGACCACTCGGTGTCGTCCTGGCCGAGCGCGACGGTCATCATGCCGAGCCGCTGGCCCGGCTGGCCCTCGGGCTTCCAGCGCCCCATGTGATGGCTGCACGCCACCACGCCGGGCCGGATCCCCTCGGTGATCCACGCCTTCACCACGAAGTAGCCGACCTCACCCTCGACCCTGACCAGGTCACCGGTGCGCTCGATGCCGAGGCGCTTCGCGTCGGTCGGATGCACCCAGAGCGGGTTCGTATGCGCGATCTCGTCGAGCCACTTGCTGTTCGCGCTCCGCGTGTGGATCTGCACCGGCACCCGGAACGTCGAGATGAGCGGCATCTGCCCCGTCTCGAGCTTCTCCGGATGGATGTGGCTCTTGATGTAGGTCGGGACGGCGTATTCGGGCCATCCCCACTCGTGGAGCGTGCGCGAGAAGAACTCGAGCTTGCCGCTCGGCGTAGGCCACCCCTTCACGATCTCGCCGTCGACGCGCACGCCGACCCGGCGGCGCCCCTCGACGTCCGGATCGATCTTGGTCCCGCCCGGGGCCTTCGGGCTCGGGGGCACCGGCGCCCGCGTGTAGACCCGGCCGGCCTCGTCGACCCGCACGTCCTCGAGCTCGGCATCAGGGACGGGCTGCTCGAAGACCCTGCCCACCTTACGCGCGACCTCGAACGCGCCGTACCTGCGCATGTACTCCAGGGGCGAAAGCCCCTCTGCGCGGGCGGCCTCCGGCAGGCCGGGGACGGAGTTCTCGAACATCCAGCGGTAGTACTCGTCAACGGTCATCTTCTCGCCGGGCCGCTCCACCGACTCGAAGAACTCGCGGATACCGAGCGAGCCGTCGGGATCGATGCGCCAGGTGAGCTCGATCCAGAACTCGTTCTCTTCCCACACCTCGCCGGGGTTCACCTGGCGGGTGTCGGTGATCTCCTCGCCCAGCGTCGTACGCGCGGTGCGGAGGACCGGCTGACGGAAGCCGATCCACTGGCCGTCGTACTGCTCGTACGAGACGACGTCGTGCCGCTCCGAGGAGTGCCCCATGGGCAGCACGTAATCCGCGAAATACGCGGTCTCGTTCCAGGTGGGTGTCATGGCCACGTGGAGTCCGATCCGCTTCGCGTCGGACAGCATGCCGATCCAGCTGAAGCCGTCGGGGTTGGTCCACACCGGGTTGTAGACGCGCGTGAAGTAGACGTCCACGAAGGCGTCCTGCACGTGCATCAGGTGCGGCATCAGGAACGACATCTCCATGAGCGCCAGCGGATACTCCCTGGGCCAGAGCACCTCGCTCCACCGCCGGGGATGCTGATGCGGCAGCCGCGGCGGCTTCGGGCTGAACCGGTTCCACGAGTTCGGGAAGGTGCCGCCTTCGGTGGCCAGCGCGCCCATGAGCGCGCCCAGGAACGTGAGAGTCCGGGCCACCTGCCAGCCGCCCAGATTCCCCGATCCCGCGCTCCGCCAGTTGTGGGTGGCGAGCCGAGTACCGGCGGACGCCACCAGCTCGGCGACCGCGCCGAGCTCGTCCTCCTCGAGGCCGGACTCGGCCGCGGCATATGCGAAGGTGTACTGCGCGTACTCCTCGCGAAGCACCTCCTCGAAGCGCTCGAAGGCTGCGTCGGGCTCGCCCTTCACCACGTCCATGTACTCCTGCCAGTTCCACCACCGGCGCACGTAGTCTCGGTCGTAGCGGCCTTCCTGGAGCATCCACGAGGCGATGGCCAGGAAGATGGCGGGCTCGGAGCCGGGATAGGGCGAAAGCCAGTGGTCGGCGTGCGTGGCGGTGTTCGACAGGCGCGTGTCGAGCACGATGAGCTTCGCGCCGTTCTTCTTCCCCTCGATGATCCGCTGGGCGTGGGGGTTGAAGTAGTGCCCCGTCTCGAGGTGGCTGCTCACCAGGAGGATGACCTTGGCGTTGGCGTGGTCCGGGCTGGGCCGGTCCATCCCCATCCACCAGTGGTAGCCGGCGCGGGCGCCGCTCGAGCAGACGTTGGTGTGCGAGTTGTGGCCGTCCACCGCCCAGGCGGCCAGCATGCGCGTGGTGAAGCCGTCCTCACCCGGGCGGCCCACGTGGTACATGACCTGCTCGTGGCGCTCCTCCTCCATCGCCTTCCGGATGCGTCCGGCGATGTCGTCGAGCGCCTCGTCCCAGCTCACCCGCTCCCACTTCCCTTCCCCGCGACGCCCGGCCCGCTTCAGCGGGTGCAGGATACGGTCCGGGTCCGTGATCTGATTGATCGTTGCGGGCCCCTTCGCGCAGTTGCGGCCACGAGAGCCCGGATGCTCCGGGTTCCCCTCGAACTTACGGACCTCGAGCGTGTCCCGGTCCACATACGCCAGCAGCCCGCACGCGGATTCGCAGTTGAAGCAAGTCGTCGGCACGAGCATGTACCGCTTCTCGACCCGCTTCGGCCAGGCCTTGGAATCGAGCTCCACCCAGTCGGTCCACCGCTCCTTGGGCGGATACGACGCCAGGTGGATCCGGCTCGCGCCGGGATAGAACGTCTCGCCGCGGGCTTCGACCTCGGCGCGGGCGGCCGATACGCGGCGGCTCAGCTCTTCGTGGTTCAAAACCGCACCTTCATTGGATGGGGGTGCATCATGCCAGCGGGACGGACTGACCGGCCTGCACGAACGCGTGCTCGTAGAGGGCGAGGCTCACGAGCCCGGCGAGCGCGGCGATGGGGGCACTCACAGCGGTCACCGCCAGCGCGAGCACACCGAACGCCAGCGCCAGCCAGAAGAAGTGGCCCCACGCGCCGAAGATCATGTTGCGCGCGGCGAGCGCGGCGTGGGCCGTCGGATGGCCCATGGTCGCCTCGCCCACGACGAGGAGCAGATGCGCTCCGATGGCGCCGCGGAAGAGCCACCCGATCGCGGCTCCGGCCCCGGGCGCGGCCGCCCCGCCGACGCCGGCCGCCTCGGCCCCGACGAGCAGCACCGCCGCGCCGGCCGCGACGGCCTGCACGAGCAGGTGCGCGGGTAGAAGCGGGCTCTGCCAGAGGTCCCTGGCTCGCGCCTGGGCGAACAGGTAGGCGGTGTACAGCGCGGACATCGCCGCCAGCGGCCCGCCGATCCACCCGAGGGCGGGCGTGAGGTCGGCCCGGCCGAGCGCGGTGAGCCCCAGGTGAAGTGCCAACACGGCGCCGTACGCCGTGATGATCACACCTCCGCGCGCGAGCCAGCTCTTCCACTGTGGACGTGTCAGCACCATCCAGAAACGCTCGGGGTGCTCGAGATCCCACACGAGCAGGCCGCCTGTAGCGAGCAGCGCGAACATGGCCACCAATGGGCCGGTCCAGCCCCACAGCGTCGACGTGAACGGCAGCAGCCCGAACGCGCCGAGCAGGAGGGGTGCGAGGTACGCGCCGGCCGCGATGGACTTCGTGAAGGTGTAGGCGCTGACCCTCCAGTCCCAGGGAGCCCGGTGGATGACGTCGTAGCTGAGGAGCGCGGCGGCGGAGCTGTTGGCGCCCGACGCGTGCCCCTCGAGCCCCTTCCCGTTCCCGGGATGTCCCCCGTGCACCTGGTGGGGCTCGTTCCCCTGCTCGCTCCACATGAAGAGGCCCCCGTCCGGACGTCGGGCCGCGAGCGGGTCGAGGGTTGCCTGGTCGGCCCCCTTGTAGAAGAGCTTCGGGTGCGTCTCCTTCTCCGGCCTGCGGACGGCGACCGCGTCCCGGTGGATGATCCGGCTGACCTCGGAGAGCGGATCGTCCATGTCACCGACCAGGATCGCCTGGGTCGGGCAGACCACGGAGCACGCTGGCTCCAGCCCCACGTCGAGTCGGTGTGCGCAGAAGTTGCACTTCTCGGCCGACTTGTCCTCGGGATTGATGAAGATCGCGTCGTACGGGCAGGCCGCGATGCACGCCTTGCATCCGATGCAGATCGACTTGTCGAAGTCGACGATCCCGTCCGGTCGCTTGTGCATGGACGCGGTCGGGCAGGCGGTCACGCACGGTGCGTCCTCGCACTGGTTGCAGCGTGTGACCTGGAACGATCGCCGCGCCTGCGGGAAGTGTCCCACGTCCACGTACTTCACGTAGGTCCGGGTGACGGACAGCGGGACCTCGTTCTCGGACTTGCACGCGGTCGTGCAGGCGTGGCAGCCGATGCACCGCGTATGGTCGATGACCTTGGCCCACCGGCCCACTCCAGCGGTCCCCGTCCCCTCGAATGTCGACTGCATGCCCGTTTGAGTCATTCCGGCGCCACCACGTCGCGGAGACCGTCGAACACCCACTCCGGGAGCGCCGCAGCCTCCACGGGTCCGGCTCCCCTAGCCGACAGCGCGTCGAGCACCCGGTCGAGCGCGGCTTCGAGCAGGGCCTGGGTCTCGGGGTCCGACCCCGCCGCCTGGAGGATCGGATCGACCGAAACCCTGGTGCCGACGGCCGGCTCGTACGTGATCCTGTCCTCCCGCTCGACCAGGAAGTCGTGCAGGCCGGTCGCGGCCAACGCCAGCTCCTCGACGCGCGCGTAGTGCCCCGTCCGGTCGGCGCTTTCCCGCTCGAAGCGGGACATGGCCGATGCCAACCGGAGCGTGCGGTTCGCCCCGGTCACGCGAGCGTCGTCGAGTGCGCTCAGGTAGGCCGCCGAGTAGAGCTCGGCCTCCCGCGCGCGCACCTCACGTATGCGGACCAGGTACGCGGTCCAGATCTCCCCGATACGCGGGTACTCGGAGGCGTTGGCGAGGTATTGTCCGCCTAGCCACTCGGACGGAATCGAGGGGAGGGACACGATCCGGCCGCGTACGGCGCCGAGGAAGCGGGCGTCGGCCCGAGCGGCCAGGGCCTCCTCGGTATCCGGAAGGACCGGACTCGCGATCGTAGTGCCTTCCTCGGCGGCGCCCCCCGAGCCCATCGCGAGCGCGACGAGATCCGGCCCCAGGAGCACCCCGATCCCGACCACGGCGAGCGCCAGCATCCAACCCAGAAAGGCACCGGACACCGAGCGGCGCGTTCCGGCGTCCCGAACCCGACGACTGCGCCGTGGAGGCTTCTTCCGCGCAGGTGGCCCACGCTCGGGCGCCGGCGCCGCAGCGGCGGCGGTCTCGTCGGTGTGGTCGGCGTCGGACGGGAACGAGGGCGGCTCCGGCGGCCGGCGCTCGATGTCCTTGAGCAGGCCCGACCCACTCTCGTCGGACTGGAGTCCCCGGAGATCCTGCTTCCGCTCGAACTCGGCGGCGCGCTCGGCCTCCATCTCCCGCACGAACCTCGCCGAGGCCTCCTCCGGGCTCTGCTCCGGAGCGAGCTGGAAGCCGATGTCCCCGGCGCCGGTCCCTCCCGAAGGCGAGGTGGAGTCCTCGTCCTGCCCGGACTGGAGATCGAGCACCAGGGAATGCGTGAGCGCAGGCGACCATTCACCGGTCGAGGCGTCGTAGACCAGATCGCCTTCGGAGAGATCCCCCGACCGGACGAAGTCGGCGAACATCTCTTCCGAGGCGAACGACAGCTCCTGGCCCTGTGGGGTCCGAATCCGGAACCGTGCGCTCATCGCTCGACAGCCCGTGGCAGAAGTGGGGTGCTCATCTCCCTAATGTGGGGAAGTCGTCTGGCTTTCGCGATGGGGTTCCTTCTCCGTCTCGATCTCCCGCAGGACTTTCTCCACGTGCTCGGTCAGCGAGCGGCTGAAGACCTCTCGATGCTCGGTGTACCAGCGAGACCACGATTCGGCGCGCAGGTGCCGTTTGAGGTCCTGTTGGTAGGCCTGCCACATCTGCTCGTCCAAAGCGCCGACCCGCGACTGGTACACGAGGTTGCCGAAATGCCGGTAGACGGCCGTCATGTACGAGTCCCAACGCAGGCGCTCGTGGGGTGTCAGCTTCTCCGGATCGGCCTCGGCCCGGGCCAGGAAGGCGGCGAACTCCGAGTCGCGAAAGGAGTGCTCCAGGAGCCGGATGCTGTTCTGGATCATGGAGTTGAACGACGCCGCCCTCACCGAGAGCGTGTTCTGGTGCATCTGCCGGGCGAGGTAGACGAGCGAGATGACGACGCCGATGGCGCCGACGAACTCACCTAGATTCCCGAGGGACTCGAGCGTAAACATGGGATAGCGTGGTCCTCGTGATGCGGACACGGGTTCGGCCGCAGCGTACCCGTACGTGGTGGTGATGATCCTGGGTGCATGGCGAGGCCCGTCGTCCTTCGGCCGCGCCGCTCACCCCTCGTCCGGCTCCCGGGCGCGAGCCACCCTGAGGTAGGTCTCGAGCCGGCGAGCTTCGGTGGCCTCCCGGTGCCGGCGGCGGTCCCGTACGGCAAGCGCGTGGCGCACGGACGACCCGAGCACGAGCGCGATGCCGGCCATGGCCAACCATGGGCCGAGGATGCCACCCAGCGCGCCGGAGACCGCCACCGCCGCGAGCACCACCGCCACGAACAGCTCCGTGAGCGCCAGAACCGGGGGACCGAGGCCGAGGCGCGAAGCCGACCGTGCCTTGACCGCTCCCGACACGACGAGGAGCACGGCGACCGAGAACAGTAGGGGATCCATGACCTGCTAGCCTTGATCGGGCGGGCACGAAGCTGCTTCTTCCAACCAGTCGTCCGTCCGCGGGGACCGGGGTCGTCGCGCGACAAGATAGGGCCACGAGGCCCCGGGCGCTCGCCCCTCGTCCACGCCATGCGAAGTTCCATGTCTCGACGCGACACGTTCCCGCTTCTCCGGACCAGGTCGCTCCAGCTTCTCGGCCTGCTCGCCGCCGCGACCTCGGCAGCGGTCCCGATCTCGGCCCAGAGCCGGGCCCTCGGGCCGTTGACGTCGGAAGACGGCGCTCCGCTCCACCGTGTGTCGATGAACGCGACGACCGCGCCCGCCGATCCGATCGAGAGGGGCGACGTGCTCTGGAGCGTATGGCTGGCCTACTCGAACATCTTCGAGCAGGACTCCACCCGCAGCCACGTCCTCCTGGTCGACATGGAACGGTTGATCAGCGCGACCCAGGTGACGGTGGGGGTGCACGACCGTGTCGAAGTCGGCGGACGCGTGACCTTCGAGACCACCGGCCCCGGTGTGCTGGACGGGGCCGTGAGCTGGTGGCATCAGCGGCTGGGCGTCGGAAACGCGAACCGGGAACGCTTTCCCGAGGGCGAATACGATCAGCGGCTACAGAACCGGGATGGATCGGTGCTCCTCGACGTACCGAGGAGGACCCTGGCTCTCGACGACTTGCGGCTGTTCGGCAAGATGCGTCTCGTCGGCTCCAGCGACGGCCCCGGGCTCCTGAGCGCTCGGGTCACGACACGGCTCCCGGTGGCCAACGACCCCCGCGTCCGCGAACGGCCCGAGGCCGGGATCTCCCTCCTCGGACGCCTGTCGGGAGATCATTGGCACGCACACGCGATGGTGGGAGGCAACGCGATCCGAGCCCAATCGAGGGTCGAGGACGAGGTGTTCCGCCGGGGTGCCTACCACTGGATGCTCGGGGTGGAGCGGAGCTTGGGTCCGGAGTTGGCCGGGGTGCTCCAGTATCACGTGAGCTCGCCCGTCCTGAAGAGCTTCGAGCACCGCGAGGTGGACGGGAGCTCCTACAACCTGACCGTCGGACTCCTCGGCCGGATCGGCAACACGTGGCGCTGGGACCTGTCATTCCAGGAGGACCTGCCCCCCGATACCCCCGCGGCGGACTTCACGCTCGGCTTCAGGTTGTCGCGGATGTGGTGAACAGCCCGGGCTGCCCGCCCCACCGTTCGAGATAGCGCTCCACCGAGACCTTCCGCCGCGTGGCGTCCGAGCTCATCGAGCGGACCTTCCCGAACACCGGCCGCTCCGGCCACCCTCGATCGAAACGACCGAGGATCCACATGATCCCCGTGTAGGAGTTCGGATCGCGACCGTCGATCGCGTACCGGTTGTTGAGCTCGACCATGATGTCGAGCGCCTCACGCGGAGACGTGCTCCACTCCAGGATCTTCTTCCCCCAGAGCATCCGCAGGTAGTTGTGGATGACGCCCTCCGCGCGAAGCTGGCGCTGGGCCGCGTTCCATAGCTCGTCGTGGGTCGCCGCGGCGTCGAAGTCCGCCAACGTGTAGAGCCAGGGACGCTCGTCGTCCGCGTGTTCAGCCAGCGTCTCCAACGCCCAGTCCGGGAGGGACTCGTACCGATCGTAGGTCGGGACCACCCGGCAGAACCCGAACCCCAACTCCCGCCACGTCACGAGCTCGTCCAGGAAGGCCTCCGCCGAAGGGCTCATGCCCCACCATCCGCTCCGCTTCCCGCTCGCGTCTGCACTCAGACGGGCCGGACTCCACCCCTCGGCCCCGGCCACGCGGTGGAAGACCTCGTGCACGGACACGTGGCCGAAGTGGAGCCAGGGCGACAGCCCGCTGGCGGCGTCGGCGTCCGGCTGGTTCCTCTCCTCCCCGTACCTCGCCAACCCGTCCGCGAGGAAGGCGTCGAGGCGGGCGCGGCCCTCGGTGGCGCCCCCCTTCAGAGGCGAAGGAGCGACCTCGTGGTCGATGGGCAGTGCGGCCAGCGCCGACCGTTCCCCGGAGAGCAACGCCGCGTCGGCGACCGGCCACCGCGACAGGATCGCCTCCGGAACGGCGGCGTGCGGCAACGGCGGACGGGCGCGCTCGGCATCGGCACTTTCAGCCGCCGCGGAGTCCCGCGCGCCGCCCAGCCCGAGCGGGTCCGGATCCGGGAGCCGTGTGAGGTGCTCCCAGAGCCTCTTCTGCAGGAACCGTCGGAAATGGTAGGCCGACACGTAGGGCCGCACGACCTCGGCGAGCGGAAGGAGGCCGCACGAGTCGACCGCCTCCAGCCGACAGTCGATCCGTTCCGCGGCGGCCTCCAGCATCCGCGGGAGGAAGAAGACGGGCGCGTCGTCCGTGACGACCAGGCACGCCTGTTCCGCCAGGGCGCCGAGCAGCCCACGGCCAGCCCCCGGCTCCGGCTCGACGTACGGCAGATAGGCCACGGGGCTCGCCTCGAGCCGGCGAGCGTGCTCCTCCATGCCGGCGAGCACGAATGCATGGTGACGGTCCGACGCCCACCGATACCCCGCGCGCAGTCCCTCGAGGATAACGAGCGGGCGTTCCAGGGTCCGGGCCCGGGCCACCGCTCGGTCGAGCGCGAAGTTCCACTCCAGGCGTCGGCTCGCGGTCATCCAGTAGAGGACGTAGTCGCCACCTCGACGCTCCGGCTCGTCGCGCAGGACGCGGAGACGGAGGTCGCGATTGGCGTCCCGAGGCGTTCGTGGGTCGGTCATGAGGTTCCCGCGGTTCCCGTTCTCTGGTTCAGGGTCGCCCCGTTCTACACGGAGGACTGCCTCGGTAGCCATAGGCACCCGCGACCCTCCCACGGGTAACCTCCGCGACCGTCCCGGCGTCCCGCGCGCCGGGATGCCGGGCGCCCTCCGAGGAGTCGCATTGACCTGGATCAAGCTGTTCGGCCTCACGGCCGCCGTCTTCTTCGCGATCGACCTGGTCTGGCTGGGCGTCGTCGCGTCGGGGTTCTACCAGAAGCATCTGGGCCATCTGCTCCGCCCCGACGTACTGTGGGCACCGGCGCTGGCATTCTATACGGTCTACATCGCCGGCATCCTGGTGTTCGCCGTACTACCCGGGCTCGAAGCGGGATCACTGGGTCGCACGGTGGCCCTGGGTGCGTTCCTCGGCCTCTTCGCTTACGCGACCTTCGATCTGACCAGCATGGCGCTCTTCCGCGACTTCCCCGGGATCGTGGTGGTGGTCGACCTCGCCTGGGGCACGGTGCTCACCGCCACGGTGGCCGCCGCCGGGTTCGGCTTCGGGCGCTGGTTGGGACTGGGTATCGGCTGATCGCCGCCCGTCAGCTCCGGAACGCGCGCGGGGCTCGGAGGGCGATGCTGATCAACCCCCATCCGAGGGCCGCGGCCACGGAGAAGTCGACGATCCCGCGCCACGGATCGGGGAGCGACCGGACGATGAGAATCGCCGTCACGATCGCGGCCGTGCCGAGCCAGGCCCGGGCGAGCCGGGGCAGCGGTGCCCCGACGAGCGACAGCCCGTAGAGCGGCGCCAGGAGCTGCAGGCCGAAACGCTCCCCTCTAAGGGCACGAGCACGCTCGATGAGCCGCGGCACCCAGCGTCGCTGCAGCGCGACCACACCCTCGCCGTACACCATGACCAAGGTGAGCACCGCGAGGGCCACCCACTGGACCGGCGCGAGCCCCCCCACGATGGTCTCGATGCCTCGCCCTCCCAGACGAATGACGGCCGAAGCGAAGAGCCCCGCCACGCCGGCGAGTGCCCACAAGACCGCCATGTTCCCGAGCGGGGTGCGCGGAATCACCCTTCCTCCGTCGCCGACGCGGCTTCTTCCGTGCGCGAGCGCGGCGCGTTGGGATGGCCCCCCGGCCCCTTCATGCCGCCCCGGTCCGGCGCCATCGCCCCGCCCCTCGCCGTCGCTCCCGTGAGCTGGGTGGCCACGCGGGCCGCCTCGCCGAGCCGTCCCGGGAGGCCCGGCCGCGACCACCAGCTCCCGGCTACCGTGACTCCGTCGGGCAGCGTGATCCCGGACAGTCCGCGCCAGCTCAGGTCCCAGGCCGGAACCCATTCGTGCTCCGCGGCGAGCGGCTCGGCACGATATCCGGTCGTGTCCCGGAACTCACGCACGGCCACCTCCGCCAGCGCACTCGTGGAGAGCCTCTCCACGTCGGGGCGGAGGGCTCCGCCGAGGTAGGCGGTGTAGACGTTCTCTCGCGCGAACAGGCTGTCGTTGAAGGTGACGCCCCTGAGCGCCCGGTCTCGCTCCGCGAACGAGACCTGGAAGCCGAGCCCTCGCAGGTCGGTCTCGGCGTCGAGGTGGACCACGCCGAGCGGGTTGTAGCGGAGCCCGCCGATCACCTCGGCCGCCCCCGCCGCGACCGGGCGGAGCAGCCCTGCCGCCTCCGAGGCCGACGTCGCGAGCACGACCTGCCGCGCGTCCAGGGTCTCCGTCCCCGTCTCTCCCTCCGTACGGACGCGCCATCCGGTGCCATGGCGCTCGAGCGCGGTGACGCGTGTCGACAGGTGGACCCGGTCGCCGAGCGCGCCCGCGAGCGCGCGCGGCAGCGTCTCCATGCCGTCCCGGAAGGAGCAGGCGGGCGGCGGAGCCACGCGTCCACCGCGCCGGAGCAACGGCAGCAGAAGGCTTCGACCGATGCCGAGCTCCCGGAGCACGTGCGCGAGCGAGAGCCCGACTTCCATGTCGTCCGGGTCGGAGGCGTAGAGCCCGCCGTAGAGCGGGGCCACGATGTTCTCGTAGATCTCGTCCCCGAGCTTGCGCCGGAAGAACGTGGAGACCCGCTCCCGCGGGTCGGGTCCGGCCCCGAGCGGCTCGGCGAGCATCCGCAGCTTGGCCCCCGCACTCACGATATCGGACCTCAGGAACGCGCCGACGTCGAAGGGCACGACGCGCAGCTTTCCCGCCCGGTACACGAAGAGGTCCAGCCCCTTCGGCGCGGTGAGGACCTGATCTCCGAGATCCAGCTCCTCGATCAGCGCGGCCATCGGCGGCACGAGGCGTGTCCGCTGTGGCCCCCAATCGAGCACTCGCCCCGACACCTCGGCGCTACGGATCACGCCTCCCACCCGGGGCGCCCCTTCGAGAATCACGAAGTCCTCGCCCGCCTTTTCGAGCCGGTGGCCCAGCGCCAGCCCCGTGATGCCCCCACCGACGATGACGATCATGCTACGCGGGCGTCGCGTACGGGCTGGGCGGGAGATCCCGCGCCCCGTTCGTGCACCACACGCCGGCTTCCGGAGCGCACCGGCACGGGGCGAGCGGAGGCGTGGCCTCGGCGGGGCCGGACACCAGCCCGTCGACGAGATTGCCGAGGAACCGCGCGAAGTCCGGTGCATCGTGCGGAACCGGCACGCGATGGAACTCCTTGCCGAGACCTTCGACGAACGCCCTCAGCTCGTGGTCGAGCTCCGCGAGCGTCTCGGACTGCTCGTGCATGAACGAGATCGGCACGATGACGAGCCGCTGCTCGGGCGCCTCACGGATCCGGTCCTCGTTGTCGGGCTGGGTCCAGGCGATGCGCCGGTTCGTGTGGTTCTGGAAGCCCACGCCGTACCGCTCGGTCCCGAGGGCCCGGGCGATGTCCCGGCACTGCTCCTCGACGTAGCGGTCGTAGCGGTTCCCCTCGTCCAGATACTTGATGGGGGTCCCGTGCACGGAGAAGTAGAGCAGCGTGTCCGGATCGGCCACATCGAGCCCCCGAGCCTCGACGAACGAGCGGATGTTCTCGATGCGGAGCCGCACGTAATCGGGATGGTGATGCCAGCCCGACACACCGGCGAAGCGGGGGCGCCATCCCTCCTCGTCGAGCGCCGAGCGCGCCGATTCCAGCGCGGCGACCGTGGTCGACTGTCCGCAGATCGGGTAGACCGGCAAGGCGACCAGGGTCTCGATCCCGTCCGCCCGAGCGGCGCGCACCGCATCCGCGATCGTCGGGTCCGTGAACTGGTAGGCGGTATAGCTCCGTACGTCCCACCCGCGCGCGGCCAACTCCCGCTCGACGGCCTCGGCCTGTGCCTCGGCCTGACGGTTGAGGGGGGAGCCGCCGATCATCTCGTACTCCTCGATGAGTCCGGGCGCCCGGTCGGCCGCGAGCTGCTTGGCTCTCGCCCGTCCCGATTCGCTCGGCTCGAGGCCGGCGTTCTGCAGGAAGATCCGCTCGAGGAACGGCTCGACCTTCTCGAGGACCGGCTCATCCGGCTCTCCGAAGTTGATGACGAGGACTCCGACCTTCTCCGACGGTACGCTCATGATCCCTGCCCCACGGTTCGCGACGCGTGCAGACGTGCCGACGTCTCGTGCACACGGTCGACGAGGAAGGCCACGCGGTCCGGGTCGGTGGTCCGGTGGATGCCGTGGCCGAGATTGAAGATATGCGCGGCGGCCGAGGACCCCTCCTCGAGCACCGAGTCGATCGCGGCCCCGAGTTCGTCTCGGGGGGCGAAGAGCGCCGCGGGATCGAGGTTGCCCTGGAGGACGACATCCTCTCCCAGGCGGCGCGTCGCCTCGGAGAGCGGCAGCGTCCAGTCGATGGCCATGACGTCGGATCCGATCTCCCGGGCCGCCTCCAGCAGGGTCGCCCCGCCGTTGGCGAAGTAGATGATCGGACGGTCGACCTCGGCCCTGACGCGCTCGACGGTCCGTTTCAGCACGGGGAGCGCGAAGCGACGATAGCTGTCGGGGGCCAGCAGGCCCACCCAGGAGTCGAAGAGCATGAGCGCGTCGACGCCGGCCCGGGCCTGGGCGACGAGGTACCGGGCCATGCTCTCGCCGAGCAGGTCGAGCAGGCGTCCGGCGGCCTCGGGCTCGGCCCGGAGGAAGCTCCGCGCCTCCATGAAGTCCTTGGAGCCGCCGCCCTCGACCAGGTAGCAGAACAGTGTGAACGGCGCGCCCGCGAATGCGATCAGCGCGCGGTCCTCCTCCAACTCCGCACGCACGAGCCGGATGGCCTCGAGCACGAACGGCGTCCCCTCCTCCGGGTCGAGAGCCCGCAGCGCGTCGGCGTCCTTCGCGGACCGCACCGGGGACTCGATGATCGGGCCGGGATCGAAGTCCATGGCGACGCCCATGCCCTCGAGGGGCGTCATGATGTCGGCGAAGAGGATCGAGGCGTCGAGCGGGAACCGCCGCATGGGCTGAAGCGTGATCTCCGCGGCGAGATCGGGTGTCTTCGTGGCGGTCAGGAAGTCCACCTTCTTACGAAGGGCCCGATACTCCGGGAGGTACCTACCCGCCTGGCGCATGACCCAGACCGGCGCGTGCGGGCCGCGCTCCCCCCGGCAGGCTCGCTCGAACAGGGTCTTTCCCTCAGGCACCGGGCATCTCCTCGCTCAGAATCTCCTCCGCGGCCGCGAGCGTCCGCTCCACGTCCTCGGGGGTGTGGGCATACGACCAGAACCAGGCCTCGAAGGGGCTCGGAGGAAGGTGGATCCCCCTGTCGAGCATCCCGTGGAAGAAGCGGTTGAAGCGCTCCCGATCGGACGCGGCCGCCGACGGCCAGTCGACCACCGGCGCCTCGGAGAAGAAGAGCGAGCCCATTCCTCCGGACCGATTCCACCGAAGTGGCAGGCCCAGGCGATCGCCGAGGTCACGGAAGCCCCGGTCGAACATGGCGCCCAGCCGCTCCAGGTGGTCGAAGACGCCCGCTTCTTCGCGGAGATACCGGAGCGTCGCGAGCCCGGCCGCCACGGCGAGCGGGTTCCCGGACAGGGTGCCGGCCTGATAAACCGGCCCGTCGGGTGCGATCATGCGCATGAGATCCTCTCGCCCCCCGTAGGCGCCCACGGGCAGGCCGCCACCGATCACCTTTCCCAGCGTGGTCAGGTCGGGCGTGACGCCGTAGCGGGCCTGAGCGCCGCCGTCGGCGACCCGGAAGCCGGTCATGACCTCGTCGAAGATCAGGAGGGCGCCACGCGCCGCGGTCAGATCGCGGAGCGCCTCCAGAAAGCCCTCCTGCGGCGGGATGCACCCCATGTTCCCGGAGACGGGCTCGACGATGACGCCGGCGATCTCACCCTCGTGCGCGTCGAAGAGCGCCTCCACGGACGCCGCGTCGTTGAACTCGGCTACGAGCGAGTCGGCCGCGGTCCCCGCAGGCACGCCCGGGCTCGACGGGACGCCGAGCGTGGCCGCGCCCGATCCGGCCTCGACCAGGAACGCGTCGCCGTGGCCGTGGTAGCCGCCCCGGAACTTCACGATTCGGTCGCGGCCGGTCGCCGCCCGCGCCAGGCGGATGGCGCTCATCGTCGCCTCGGTGCCCGAGTTCACCATGCGGACGACGTCGACGCTCGGCACGCGGGCGGCGATCTCCTCGGCGAGATCGATCTCTCCCTCGGTCGGCGTACCGAACGACGTCCCACGCTCGACCGCTTCGACGAGCGCACGCCGTACGGCCGGATGCGCGTGTCCGAGCACCATGACGCCCCACGACCCGATGTAGTCCAGGAGCCGGTTCCCGTCGACGTCCTCGAGAAAGGCTCCCCGGGCGGACCGAACGAATCTCGGGGTGCCGCCGACTCCCTTGAACGCCCGTACCGGGCTGTTCACTCCCCCCGGAATGGTCCTCCGGGCCCGCTCGAGTAGCCCGGCGCTCCGGCCGGGCTCGCGATCCGTCTGCTCGTCACTCACGATGGAACCCCCTTCCCTTGTTCGATGCACGACACGCATGCGTCCACGAGACCGTCCAGCCCCGGCGGCACGGCCGTGGCGATCCTCCCTCCGTCGACCCCGGACTCGGTCAGCGTCTTCGTCGTCGACGGCCCGATGGCGGCGAGTCCCACTGCCCCGAGCGCCGCGGGCCACTCCGGGGAGAGCGTCTCCACGAGGGCCAGGACAGCGGAAGGGCTCGCGAAGGCCACGGCGTCGACCCCGCGCCGGAGGTCGTCGCACACGATCCGACGCTCGGGCGGACGGGGCACGGTCCGGTACGCCTCGACGCGCTCCACCTCGGCGCCCAGGGCGGTCATGTCTTCCTCTATCGTATCGCCGGCCAGAGATGCCGCGGGAAAGAGCACCCGCGCACCCTCGAGCACGGCCTTCCCGGCCACGGCCTCGATCAGGGCACGTGCGTCGCTCGTGCCCGTCACGTCGACTCGCCAACCGCGAGTGCGCAGCGCCGCCGCCGTGGCCGCGCCGACCGCGGCGACCCGGACGTGCTCAGGGACATCCTCGCCCCGCCCGAGCGGCTCGACCGCGCGGGCGCTCGTGACCACGACCCAGTCGTAGGCGCCCGCCTGCACGTCCCTGCGTGCCCGCGCGAGCGGCTCGAGGTCGTGCGGTGCGTCGAACGACAGCGTGGGCCACTCCAGGACCTTTGCGCCTTCGGCTCGAAGCTTCTCGGTGAGAGGGTCGTCAGGGGCCCCGTCACGCGTGGTCGCCACGACCCGGCCCGAGAGCCGGCTCATCGCTCGGTGTCCAGCGTCCTCGGGGGCGGCCCCGCCCACCCCACGCCACGAAGTGAGGGAAGCCCGAGCCGCCCCAGAAGCTCCGACGCCAGCGCCGAGCCGAGACCGTCCGGATCGTCGTCCGTCGACCCGGACCGCGCGTCACGGACGACGCCGGATGGACCGACCACGGCCCCCTCTACGCTCAGCGTGCCGTCCGCCGCGGACCGCGCGAGCACACCAACCGGGGCCTGGCATCCGGCCTCGAGACGGCGCAAGCATGCGCGCTCGGCCTCGATGGCCCGGCGGGTCGGGCCGTGGTCGAGCGGCGCCGTCACGTCGCGGAGGCGGGCATCGTCCACCCGGATCTGGAGCGCCAGCGCGCCCTGGGCGGCCGCCGGCAGCATGACCGCGGGGTCGAGCATCTCGGTAGCCCGATCCGAGAGGCCGAGCCGGGCCAGTCCCGCGGCGGCGAGCACCACCGCGTCGACCACGCCATCCTCGGCGGCCTTCAACCGCGTCGGCACGTTGCCGCGCTGATCCTTCAGTGTCAGATCGGGCCGGGCGACCGCGAGGAATCCCTTCCGCCGCGGGCTCGACGTGCCGACCGTGGCACCCTCCGGAAGCGCGGCGAGCCCGCCGTGCCTGCTGACCAACACGTCGCGCGGGTCCTCGCGCTCCGGAATCGCGCCGAGCACGAGCCCGGCGGGCATCGCGGTCGCGAGATCCTTGCACGAGTGCACCGCGAGGTCGATCCGGCCATCGAGGAGCGCGTCCTCGATCTCCTTGGTGAAGAACGCCTGGCCGTGCTCCGGCCCCAGCGGAACGTCCTGGATGACGTCGCCCGATGTCCTGATCTCGACGAGCTCGACCTCGAGGCCGGGGTTGAGCCGTCGCAGCCTGTCCGCCACCCATCCCGACTGCGTGAGCGCGAGGCGGGAGCCGCGCGTGCCGAGACGCACGGCGCTCAATTCGACTCCGGCGGCTGGGCGCCGTCGTCGGGGTCGACTCCGAAGAGCGCCGGAGCCGCGTCGAGAAGGAACCGGCCTTCAGGGCTCTCCGGGTCCGCCTCCCGGAGGGCCAACGTGGGCGGGTGCAGGAGCGTGCGGGCGAGGGACCGGGCGAGAAGGCGCATCTGCTCCTTCTCTTCCTCGCTTCGGCCCTGTCCGAATCGTTCGGCTTCGGCCCGGGCCAGATCGAGCACCTGGCGACGCACGGCTTTCAGCACGTCGACGCTCCGGCGTGAGCGCATCCAGAGCGCGAAGGCCTCCGCCTGCTCGCGCACGATGGCTTCCGCCCTCGGCACCTGAGCGGCGCGAGCCGCGCGAGCCGCTTCGACACGCTCGAAGACGTGATCCAGATCGAAGAGCGTGACCCCGGGAACCTCCGCCAGCGCCGGATCGAAGTTCCGCGGATGGGCGAGGTCCAGGAAGCGGACCGAACGGGCCTCCGAGGGCCGCACCTGCGCCCGCATCATGTCGGCGGTCACCAGCCACTCGCCCGCGGTGACGGCACCCACGACCAGATCGGCGCCCGCGAGGAGCTCGGGCAACCGGTCGAGGCCGACGCCCATGCCTCCGAGCGGCGCGGCGACCTCGCGCGCGGTCTCCTCGGTCCGGTTCGCGACGACGAGCGTCCCGACCCCGGACTTGCGCAGCAGACGCGCCATAAGGGCTCCGGTCTCCCCGGCACCGATCACGAGCGCCCGCACGTCGCCGAGCGATCCCATTTCGCGCTCGACCATCTTCAGTGAAGCGCTGGCGAGCGACGCCGCGCCACGACCGATGTCGGTCTCGGTCCGCACCTTCTTGCCCGTCGCGAGCGCCATCTCGAACACGCGGTGCAGGATCGGGCCTTTGCTCGTCATCGCGAGCGGATGGTGCGCCGCCTCACGAACCTGACCGAGGATCTGGGCCTCACCGTGCACCACGGAGTCGAGCCCGGACGCGACCCGGAAGAGGTGCCTCACCGCGATGGGACCCCGGAGCGCATAGATGTGCGACCGGAGCTCGTCGCTCGGAACACCCGTTCGGCGTGCCAGCATGCGAACGAGCAGCTTGAGCGCGCGCTCGGAATCCCGAGCGACGCAATAGAGCTCGAGCCGGCCACACGTCGCGAGCGGAATCGCCTCTTCGAGCACTCCGCGCTCGGTCAGCAACGCCCCGAGCGCGGCGTAGACCTCGTCGAGGTCCACGTGCATGCGCTCTCGGACCCGCGTGGGGGCCACCGACTGGCTGGTGCCGACGACGAACAGCTCCATGCTCATGGGCTCTTGCGCTCGTCGGCGAGCCAACCCGCGGCGTCGAGGGCGTGATACGTGATGATCGAGTCGGCTCCTGCCCGCCGGAACGCCAGCAGGGTCTCGAGCACGACCGCCCTCTCGTCTAGCCAGCCGCGCGCGGCGGCCGCCTTCACCATGCTGTACTCCCCGCTCACGTTGTAGACTGCAAGGGGCATCTCCGGAAACGCGTCCCGCGTGCTCCGCACGATGTCGAGATAGGCCAACCCCGGCTTGACCATGAGCATGTCGGCCCCTTCGTCGATGTCGGCCTGGTGCTCGCGGACGGCTTCGCGCGCGTTGGCCGGATCCATCTGATGACTCTTGCGGTCGCCGAACGACGGTGCCCCGTCCGCGGCGTCGCGGAACGGCCCGTAGTAGGACGATGCGTACTTCGCCGAATAGGAAAGGATCGGCACGTGACCGAAATTCTCGAGGTCCAGCGCCTCACGGATCGCGGCCACCTGACCGTCCATCATCGCCGACGGAGCCACGACGTCCGCCCCTGCCCGAGCGTGGGACACCGCGGTCTCGGCCAATCGGTCCAGAGATGCGTCGTTGAGCACCTCGCCGTCCTCCCCGACCAGGCCGCAGTGCCCGTGCTCCGTATATTCGCAGAGGCAGACATCCGTGATGATCAGCCCCGCGTAACCCGACCCGCGGAGCGCCTTCACGGCGCGCTGCACGACCGCGTCGTCCGCGGACGCTTGAGTCCCGGTAGCGTCCTTCGTGGCCGGGATCCCGAACAGGAGCACCGCTCCGAGCCCTGCACCGACTGCAGCGGCCGCCGGCTCACCCACGCGGTCCACCGGCCAGCGGAAGACGCCCGGCATGGACGATATCTCCGTCGGCTGGTCCTCGACCTCGGTCACGAAGATCGGAAGGACCAGGTGCTCCGGAGCAAGCGCGTGCTCACGTACGAGCGTGCGCAACCCGGGGCTTCGGCGAAGCCGTCGGAGTCGCGCGAAACCGGTGTCGGAGTAGGAGTCTGGATCGGTCATAACTGCAGAGAAGATCGGTCGTTGCAGCGATCCGGACAATTGGGGAATGCCCGCGCTCGAGGTCCGTAGAACCCCCTACGGGGGCGCCCGGACGCACTTCGCGACGGGCTCTCCCCGGGCCGCTGCCGACGGCTCCTAGCGCGGTGGCCCCTGGTTCACACGCACCTCCAGCACCCGCATCTCGACCGTCATGGTCCCGTCCTCACCACCCATCAACGCCTCCATCTGCTCCATCTGGCCGCGGAACATCTGCTCGACCATCTCCCGCTGGCCCTCCGGGAGCCCTTCGAGCTGGCGGCGCATCTCTTCGTATTCGGCGCGCATCTCCGGATCGATGGCCGCACCGAGCCCTTCCATGCGCACGACGGTGCGATACGGCATGAGGAGGCCCTGGTCGTCGCGATAGTCCTCCAGGTCGATGACGCTCGTGACCTCGACCGGTCCGTCCCCGGTATCCAGGTCGCCCGTGAACTCCATGCGACGAGGCACCCAGAGATCGGTGTCGACGAGAATGCGACCGGTCCGGGGCTCGAACTCGGACTCCTGCGGTCCGGCCTCGGGCACGAGGTCGAGCGCGCCGAGGTCGTCGATGAGCAGGACGTGCACCTCCTCGCCTCCCACGCGCTCCGTCCCTCCATACCGGGCGTGCTCCGCGAGCTCCGGTCCCGCCGCGTAGACGTCGCTGTAGCCGAAATCCTCCTCGATGTCCGCCGAGATCCCCCCGCTGGACGAGCCACGAAGCTCGAACACGGGGCGTCCGTCGTGCATCTCCTTCTCGAAGTACAGCTCGGACTCGAAGCCCATGACTTCCTGGACCACCGTGTAGTTCTCGACGGACGCGGTGTTCCGCTCGTAGACCTCGAGCATCCGCTCGACGATATCGGCCGGAGACTGCGCCGCGGCCAGGGTCGGGAGGGCCGCCAGGAGAAGTCCCGGTACGGCGAGGATGCGCTTCACTGGAGGTCCTCCGATTCGATTCGGTTCGAGGTCACGACCCTTCACGATCGTCGGGCCGAGCCGCGGGGGCAAGCGGTGCGGCGAGCGGCACTTCGCCTCTTCAAGACGCCGCGCTCCTGCGCACGAACAACGTCTGCGTCGGGTAGGCGAAGTCGATTCCGGCCTCGTCGAAGCGCCGGTGGATCTCGAGATTCACGGCCTCCTGGATGTCCATGTACCGGTTGTAGTCCGGTCCCGTCACGTAGTAGACGATCTCGAACTCGAGAGCGAAATCGCCGTATCTGGCGAAGTGGGCGCGGTCGAACCGCACATCGCGCCCGTGGCTCTCGATGGCCTCCCGGATCATCCCGGGAATGCGCTCCAGGAACTCACGGCCGGTGTCGTAGGTGACCCCAACCTCGAAGAGGACCCTGCGCTCGAACATCCGTCCGTAGTTCCGGATGCGGCTGTTGAGCAGGTCCGTGTTGGAGAACACGAGCTGTTCCCCGGAGAGGCTACGTACGCGCGTGGTCTTGAGGCCGATCTCCTCGACGCTCCCGAGCATGTCGTCGATGATCAGGAAGTCGCCGAGCACGAAGGGCTTGTCGAGGACGATCGAGAGCGACGCGAACAGGTCGCCGAGGATGTTCTGCGCGGCGAGCGCGACGGCGATTCCCCCGACGCCCAGCCCCGCGACCAGCGCGGTGACGTCGACGCCGAGGTTGTCGAGCGCCAGCAGCAGGACCATGGACCACAACACGATCCGGACCGCGATCCCGATCACGTTCATGGTCATGACGGCCGCCGCGTCCTCGGCGGCGCGCTCCTCGCGGGTCACCTCGATCCACTGCCGGATTCCGGCGCTGACCCACAGGCCTGCCTGCACCAGGAAGGCGATGACCGCCAGATGCTGGACGGAGGACGTCAGGCGTTCGGGGAGGTCCAGCGGGAGCGATCCGGCGTAGAGCGCGACGACGAGGAGCACGAGTCCCTTCGTCTTGCGTAGCGCGTGGGTGACGATGTCGTCCCAGCGCGTGCGGGTACTGCTGGCGAGCTCGGCCAGCCTGGCCACGAGGACGCCGGCGAGGAGGCGGAGCGCGAGGTACGTGACCAGCGCCGCGCCGAACGCCGAGGCCCATACGCCGGGAGCGTTGCCGAGGATGTCGTCGGGAAGCATCTCCATCGATCGATTCGCGTCGAGTGGGGGTGGAAACACGAAGCGGGGGACGCTCTCGGCGCCCCCCGCTTCATCGACTACCCGGGCGGCCGTGGCCGCCGCGCGGTGCCTCTAGACCACGGCCAGGACGGGCTCGTCCGCCTCGGTGGCGTTCGCCCCGGTGGGGGTGGCTTCGGTGGCCTCCGTGACGGTCGCGTCGGTCTGCGGCTCCTCTGCCTCCGGCTCCTGCCAGCGATCACGATTCGCGGCATGCGCCTTGGCGCCGTGCGGGATCGCGGGCTTCACGAAGCGCCGCCCGATCACTTCGAGCTGAGCGATCTCGAGCTCGGTGAGGTCGGGATAGCGGTCCGCCATGTAGTCCATCGTCTCGGTGAGCCACTCGAAACGGTCTTCCATGTGCGCGTCGAGGACCTCGCAGCGGATCACGTGGCTGCAGAGCTCATCGCGAGCGCGATCGAACTGGGTCTTGCGGTGCTTGTTCCCCATGTATGGGATCTCCTCTTTTCGAGTCTTAAGTCCTTATTCTACAATAATTTGCCACTCATATCAACCCCGCCCCGGCCCGGGCGCGCCCGGGAGCGGCACCTTGCCGGGCCACGCCCCGGACCGCACGGTGATGTCCACGACACGAGCCGGCCACGCGCCGGAGCCATCCCGTACCGGAGCACCCCATGAGCGACGAGCGCAAGCGAGCGGAGGACTTTCCGCGTGAGGTCCTGAACCTGTTCGACCAGTACGTGCACGGGATGATCGACCGCAGAGGCTTCCTCGACGGAGCGCGGAAGTTCGCGGTCGGCGGCCTGACCGCGCTCGGGATGCTCGAAGCGCTGCGGCCCCGCTACGCGTGGGCACGGCAGGTCGACCCGGACGACCCGGGCATCCGGGCCGAGTACGTCGAGTACCCGTCCCCGGAGGGATCCGGGACGATGCGTGGCTACATGGCTCGCCCGAGCGCGGGGGGACGTAATCCGGCCGTGCTCGTCATCCACGAGAACCGCGGCCTGAACCCCTATATCGAAGACGTCGTCCGGCGTATGGGCGCGGCGGGCTTCCTTGCGCTGGGCCCCGACGCGCTGACCCCGCTCGGCGGCTACCCGGGCAACGACGACGACGGGCGGGAGATGCAGAGCCGACTCGATCGCGACACCATGGTCGCGGACTTCGAGGCAGGCGCCCGCTTCCTCATGGCCCACGCCGAGTCGACGGGGCGGGTCGGCGCCGTCGGATTCTGCTTCGGCGGCTGGGTCGTGAACACCCTCGCGGTCCGCATGCCGGAGCTCGCCGCGGGGGTGCCCTTCTACGGCACCCAGCCTCCGGCGGAGGACGTCGCCCGGATCCAGGCTCCGCTCATGATCCACTACGCGGCGCTCGACGAGCGCGTGAACGCCGGATGGCCCGCCTTCCGGGACGCGCTCGAGGCCAGCGGAAAGACGTACGTCATGCACATGTACGAGGGTGCGAACCACGGCTTCCACAACGACACGACGCCCCGGTACGACGAGGCGGCCGCCCGCCTGGCTCAGGAGCGCACGATCGCCTTCTTCAACGAGCATCTCCGCTGAGCCCGTCCGGGAGCGACAGGCCGACGGCCTCGAGGAGCTTCAGTGCATTCCGTGTCGTGGCGATACCGGGACGCAAGCGGTAGTCGAACGTGATGCGCGGGCGGCCGTCGGGCCCCTCCCCCTCGACCTCCTCCCGGAAGTGCACGGGATGGGCGGCGTCCAGCAGCTCCGAGGTCTCCGCGAGGGCGAGGTCGTGCGTGCTGACGGCACCGAGCGCGCCCGCGTCGAGCAGATGCCGCACCACGCCGCGGGCGGCGACCCTGCGCTCCGCCGTGTTGGTGCCGTGGAGCATCTCGTCGAGGAGGTACAGCACGGGACGGCCGAGTGCGTCGGGCGCGCGGGCGGCCTCCACCACCGAGCGAATGCGCAGCAGCTCGGCCATGAAGAGCGAAACCCCTTCCTCGAGCGAATCGTCCACCCGCATGCAGGTGAATACCCGCATGCAAGGGATCGAAAGCGACCGGGCGCACACGGGCGCTCCGGCGCCGGCGAGCACCGCGTTCACGCCGAGCGCGCGAAGCAGGGTGCTCTTGCCCGACATGTTGGAGCCCGTCACGAGCAAGAAGGTCCCCGGAGGGCCCAGCGTCACGTCGTTCGTTACGCATCGGTCGGGGCGGAGCAACGGATGTCCGAGACCGGTCGCCACGACCTTGGAGGAAGGCTCGTCGGGCAGCGTGGGGTAGGACCACCCCGGATGGTCGTGGGCCAGATTCGACAGAGCGCTCAATGCCTCCCACTCCGCGCTCGCGTCGAGCCACGCGCGAACCTCCGGACCATGACGGGCACGCCACCGATCCAGCGCCATCGCGAGGTGGAGATCCAGGAGGAGCACGGGCGACAACGTCGCGTAGACGAGGTTCCGGCGGCTCTCCACCGTGTCCAGCCAACGGAGCAGCGAGCCGAGGCGAGCGTGCGCGGCGTCCGTCCCGTTCGCCAGGCTCTCCCTCGCTCGGCGCAGCAAGGGGGCTTCCCACTCGGTGCCGTCGAGAAGCCTCAGCTGGGGCACCACGGCCCGAGCGGGAGCCGCCGCGCTTGCCGCCGCCGCGAACGACGGCTCCGCGAGGCGGCCCGAAGCACGGACCACCACGATCTGGGGGAGGGCGACGGCGAGCCACCACGGCCCGAAGCCGAGGAACACGTCGCCGACGACCGCGGCGAGCAGAAGCGGCGGAAGCAGGAAGGCCGCGACGCGCAGGGCCGGCCGGGAGGGGAAGTCGGGGGCGGCTTCGGCCCACTCCAGGAACCGACTCCAGCTCCCGAGCGCGTCGGAGGCGTCCAGACGGCCGAGCGCGGTGAAGTGGGCACGGAGGTCGGTCCTGGGCGCCAGCTCCCGGACCGCGTCCTGGCGCGCCCGGGCATCTTCGGGCACGCCGGGTTCGAGGAGCCAGTCCGAGAGGAAGGCGCGCGTCCGGACGGAGGTGACGGGGCCGAGGAGACGCCAGAGCGAGGCGCGCCCCACGACATCGAGATCCGCCGCGTACGGGTGGCCGCCGGGCACGTCAGGACCGTCTCTCTCAGCCGCCGGCAGCGCGTCTTCGAGCTCCCGCCATCGGCGCTCCAGACGCAGCGTGCCTTCCCGCGCGATCGACGCCAGGGCTCCCTCCCAGCGTTCCTCGGCTCGGACCCGGCGATGGACGACGACCTGGGCGACGAACGCGACGACGACGAGCGCGAGCACCACCAGCGCCGTCCGCTCGCCGGCCCCTTCCAGGAAGTCGACCGCCACCAGCACGCCGACGCCGGCCAGGAAGGTGGCGCCCCTCAGCGTCGAGAGCCGACGGGAGCTCGCGGCCGCACGGGCCCTCGCGGCATCGTGCGCAACCCAACTCTCGCGGTACCCGTCCAGGACGGCGTCCACGGGGTTGGACTCGCTCTCCATCGATGCGTTCTCGGGCAACGGTGAGCCTCCGGAATCGCTGGTGTGGACGGGAGCCCAACCTAACGACCGGACCCGCCCTCTCACATGGCGACAGGCACGCGCCACTTTCGGTCCGACTTCCGCTGAAGTAGCCTGCTTCGCATTCGTCGCATCCGCACCGGGTACGGAGAACCCTTCTGCTCATGAACCTTCGGGCGATCACCACCAACCTGCTCCTCGCGGCCGTCTACGGCGCCGCGGGGGCCGCGACCCTGGCCGTCGGCCAGACCGTGGGCCCGAACCTCTCCAGCATGCTCTGGATCGGTTCCGGCATCGCGCTCGCCGTTGCGCTGCTCGTGCCGTTCGCCGTCTGGCCCGGGGTCGCGCTCGGAGCCATGGTGGCGACGCTCTCCGAGGGGTCGCCGATCCTCCATGTAATCGCCACGGGTATCGCGAACGGCGGCGAGGTGGCGCTCGCCATGTTCCTCCTGTCGAACGCGGGCTTCAATCGACGGTTCGGGACGGTCAGGGACGTGCTGCTCTTCCTGGGGCTCGCTTGCGGTCTCGCGGCCGCGATGACCGCCCTGATCAGCGTGACTTCGCTCATCCTGACCGGAGGGATGCCGGCGTCCGCGTTCGGGCGGATCTGGCCCATGTGGTGGCTGACGCACGGCCTGGGCATGCTCCTCGTGGTCCCGCTGGCGCTGATCGTCCGGGCCCGGGGCTTCGAGCTCGACCATGCATCCCGGGGTGAGGCGTTCGTGCTCCTCTCGGCGATCGGCGTCGCGTCGTGGATCTCCTTCCTGGCACCGCCGAACAGCCTCCGCGCGGAAGTGTTTTTCCTGCCCTTCCCCCTCCTCCTCATGGCCGCCGTCCGTGGCGACGCGCTCGTCGCCACGCTGGGCGGCTTGATCGCCACCGTGCTGGCGCTCGTGGGCGCCCTGTTCGCGCGCGGGCCGTTCTCGCTCGGAACCTCGAACGAGGCGCTCTTCCTCACCTGGAGCTTCGCCAGCGTCACGATCATCGCCGCCGTCATCGCGACCGCGGTCGTCCGGGAGCGGGCGCTGGCTCAGCGCGAGCTCGAGAGCGGTGAGCGGCGTCTCCGGGCGGTGCTGGAAGCCACGAGCGAGGGAATCCTGGTCGCTGACGACCTGGGGCGGGTCACCGACGTGAACTCGGCCTTCCTCCGGCTCGTGGGTGAAGACGACGACGGTGTGGCACCCCGCTACTCAGAGGTGACGGCGTTCCTCGATCGCCTCCGCCCTACGGACACGGACAGAGCGCGTCAGCACCCCGCGGTCCTGGATCCGGACATCGACCACGACAGGACCGCCACGGCCGAATTGCGACTCAGCGGTGGACGCGTCGTGGAGGCGGAGTCCGTCCCCCTCCCGGGCCCCGCCGAGCATGCCGGACGCGTCTGGTCACTCCGGGACGTCACCCAGCGCGTCGAGTCCGAGGAGGAACGGCGGCGGCTACACGAGCAGATTCTCCACAGTCAGAAGCTGGAAGGACTGGGCGTGCTCGCGGGGGGTGTGGCCCACGATTTCAACAACGTGCTGGCCGGCATCATGGGCTACGCCGAGCTCCTGCTCGCCCAACCGGACCTCACCGACGAGGGAAAGGCCGACGCGGAGGGGATCATCAAGGCGGCGCAACACGCGGCGGGGCTGTGTGGGCAGCTGCTGACCTACGCGGGGAAGACGACGGCCGTGCTCGGCCCGGTCGACCTGGCCGCGTGCGCGCACGACATGCGTCACTTCATGGCCATGTCCGTCTCCAAGAACGTCGAGCTGACCCTGGAAGTCCCGGACGACGAGGTCGTGGCGGTGGCGGACGAGGTCCAGATCCGACAGGTCATCTTCAACCTGGTGACGAACGCCTCCGAGGCGATCCTCGAAGGCCCGGGGTCCGGGCGGGTCCTGGTGCGCGTCGGCACGCGCCACTGCGACCGACGCTGGCTCGATCGGGCGTACGCCGCCGACGGGCTCCGGGTGGGCGACTACGCCATGATCGAGGTGGAGGACGACGGTGTCGGCATGAACGCCGACGAGGTGGCCCAGATCTTCGATCCCTTCTACTCGTCGAAAGGGCCGGGCCGCGGGCTGGGCCTCTCCGCGGTGATGGGCGTGCTTCGGAGCCACCAGGGGGCTCTCGTGGTCAACACCGAGGCCGGGCTGGGCACGCGCTTCCAGATCATCCTTCCGAAGTCGGGACAGGCGGATGCCACCCCCGGAGCCCGAGCGCCCAGGCGAGCGCCCATCGACGGTCCGGCCACCATCCTCGTGGTCGACGACGAGCCGGTAGTTCGCGAGACCGTGGCGCGGATGCTTCGAAAGGACGGACACGAAGTGCTCCAGGCGGGCGACGGCGATGCGGCCCTGGAACTCCTCGCCGAGCGGCACGACGAGGTGGCGCTCATGGTCCTCGACCTCACGATGCCCCACCGGGACGGCCTCTCGACGTTGGCCGAAATGCGCACTCGTGGCTACTCGGTGCCCGTACTCCTGGCGAGCGGATACTCGGGCGAAGCCGTGCCCGCCGACGCGGCCGTCGCGGGCTTCATCCAGAAGCCGTTCCGGTCCGCCGAGCTGCGTGAGCGGGTCGCCACGGTCCTGAGCTCCGGAGCCGCCCCCGTCTGACGAGGGGGCGATCCCGCCGCTCGCGCCCGGGGGACTCGCTCCGGGAGAATGGATCCCCCGGTCGGGCGCTCAGCGCACCGGGTCGGGCGGACGCTCCCGATGGAAGGCCGTCACCGCCTGGTAGGCCGCGACCACGGCCAGCATCCGCTCCTCCCCGAACGGCGCCGCCCCCAGGATCGCGCCCCTGGGTACGCGGCGACCCGTCTCCTCGTCGGTGTCGAAGCCGATGGGGAAGCACATGACGGGAAGACCCGTGCCGTCGAACGCCCCGGACGACGGCGTCAGCACGACATCGCACTGGTTGAACAGCTGGCTCGTCATGCGACCGAGGAGCAGCTGACGAGCCTGCTGAACCTTCACGTAGCTGTCCGCGCTCTGGAGCATGCCGTTCAGGAAGCGCGGAAGGCGGTCACCGAACAGGCGGACGTCGCGACGCAGGTGCTCGATGAAGAACGCCGTCGGATCCCCGTGCGAGCCGCCGAGCGGGCTGGACGTGAGGACGTCGAAGTCGTCCGGCAGAGAGACTTCCGACACGAGCGTGACGCCCGGCGTGCGCTCGAGCTCGGCGACGAGATCGCGTCTGAGACGGCTCACCCCCTCGTCGTCGTCCGACAGGTAGCCCGGCCACACGCCGACGCGGGTGGGCCAGCGAACCCGCGGGCGCTCCCCGCCGAACGGGGTGGCGGCCAGCGCGTAGTTCGGCGGCCTCGGCAATCCGAGGGTCCGGGGATCCATCGGGTCGGGCTGAGCCAGGACCTGGAGCAGGATCGCCACGTCGAGGGCGTTGCGGGCCATCGGTCCGGCATGGTCACGCGTATGGCTGAGCGGGATCACGCCGTGCAGCGAGATCCGGCCGAACGTGGGCTTGATACAGGTCAGCCCCTGAGCCGTCCCCGGCCCGACCACGGATCCACCGGTCTGCGTCCCTACGCCGGCGACGGCCATTCGGGCGGCGACCGCGGTCGCGGTTCCGGAGGACGACCCCCCGGGCGAGTAGCGGACGTCTTCGGGTGTCCATGCGTTGCGCGTCGTGGGCGTCGTGGTGCCGTAGACCTGCGCCCGCCCCCCGGCAAGGTTGCCCATCTGCGCCTTGCCGAGCACGACACCACCCGAGGCCCTCATGAGGGCGACGACGGTGGCGTCGTAGTCCGGCCTGAAGCCTTCGAACACCAGCGAGCCGCCCTCGGTGGGCAGGTCGGCCGTGTAGAAGTTGTCCTTCGGTGCGAGACCGATCCCTCGGAGCGGGGCGTCGCCTCCGCCCGCGGGGATCTGCTCGGATTCGGCGAGCAAGTCTTCCCGCGTCGGCCGCGCGGCGTAGGCCCTGTAGAAGTCCGAGTCGAACGCCTCGATCCGGTCGACGTGGGCCTCGACGAGGTCCCGCGGACGGATGGAGCCGTTCCGCACGAGCGTCATCGACTGGGAGAGGGTGAGCTCGGTGAGGTCGCTCACGTCCTGGACGCGGACGGGGTGGCCGAACGCCTCCTCGGTGACCACCGGCCCGCCCGGGCTCGCGACGGCCGGAGCCCGCGAGAGGAGGGTGCCGGTCGCCGCGGCGGACGACACCCACGCCATCCGGTTCAGGAACCACCGCCTGGAGACGGGCCCGTCCAGCGGCCCCCGCGGGTCCGATCCGTCCCCACCCTCGCCCGGTCGTCCCGCCGGGCCGCTCACTCGTCCACCTCGTCCACCCAGGCCGTGAAGGGGGCCGGGTAGAGCTGGGGGAGATGCAGCTGCGGATCGATCGCGAAGTCGGCAGCCTCCACGTCCTGTCTCAGAATCGAGCGCCCGTTGGCGAGCAAGCGCGTCCGGTCCATGGGCGCATCCGGATCGGACTCCGGGAGGACCGAGATGTCGATACCCATCAGCGCGTAACGCGTCAGGATGTAGCGATCGAGCTCCTCGTCCGTCGGAGACGGGGGTGTCGTGGGTACCTGCATGGTGCTCGTCCGTAAGGGGTCGGCCTGCCGCGCGGGATCAGACGCGACCCTACGCCCCGACCTCGCGGCCGTCAAGCAGGGATCGCCACCGGCGGCGACGCTCTCCCGTCGTCCTGCTACGGAGCCGCGTCCAACTCGCCCGCGAGCTCCGCCCAGACCCGCCGTACCGCACGCTCCGCCTGATAGACGTAGTCGGCCTGCTGGGACAACGCGCCGAAGTTCGCCTGCTCGACCGCCGCGTCGAGGTCCAGCCCCGACTCCCGGAGGCGGCGGACCTCGGCGATGACCTGCTCAACCGCACCGCGGTACCGGACGAGTCCCTCGCGGCTGTAGTCGATCGAGCCACGGATGCCGTGTCCGGCCACGTACGTGTCCACGTCCATCGCCTCCGCGGTGCGCAGGACCTCGACCCACTCCGACGGATAGGCGGTGATCATGAGCGGGAACACCCGGTCGAGATGCGCTTCGCTCATGTAGAGGATCCTCTCCTCCGGAAGGTGCACTACGAGGTCGCCCGCCGTGTGTCCCCGACCGAGGAACCGGATCTCGATCACCCGCCCCCCGAGCTCCAGACGCTCGAGGTCTTCCACCAGATGGTCGGGCTCCAACCAATCCTCACCCGGGCTCTCGGGAGCCAGCGCCGCGGCGGCGAACGGGTGCGCGTAGACCTCCACGGAGTCCGGAAACACCAGATTGCCACCGGTATGGTCCCCGTGATCCGTCGCGATGACGAGGTGCGTCACCGGCTGATCCGTCACCCGGGCTATCTCCCCGAGCAGCCGCTCGGTCTCTTCCACGTCCCCCTGGCCGTCGGCGACGAGCACGCCATCCTCGGTGACGACGAACATGCTCACCGTCGTGACCGGATCCTCCGGCCGGGCGTACTCGTAGGTGTAGACACCGTCGGCGAGCTCCCGGACCTCCCGGTGCACCGTATTCGGAGCTTCCGGGGCGTAGGGGCTGTCGGCCGCGCCGGTGGTCGCCTCGTCCGTCACGGGCGGGGCGTCGTCCCCGCCGCCGTCGCCGCACGCGGCGAGGGTCAGGGCCAGGAAGACGAGTCCGTTGAGTGTGCGTTGCATGTGCATGATGGACTAGCAGGTCGCTGAAAGAGGGGAGTACCCCGCGTTGGGAGCGCCACGGCCCCGAGCCGTAGGCGGGGCGACGACCGCATAGCCGTAGCTACGCGGAGGAGCTCCAACGACCGGAACGGGGCCGTGCCGCCCCAACCCTTCAACATGTAAGATCATATCATACCACTTGTTGGGCGCATGGGGGTTTCGCTGGTGATGCGGCGTCACTCCTCGCTCGCCGTAGCGGTGCTATGGCTCGTCGTCGTTCCTTGCCTGACCAGCGAAAGCCCCATGCGCGCGGGGTACTCCCCTCTTTCAACGACCTGCTGCGTCTGGAGTTGCCGGGCGCCGGCATCATTCTAGCTTTCCGGCTCCTTCGTCGCGCGTGCCCACGCGTGGTTCATCATGGCCCCCCGCCGGGCAACGGACGGAGGAACTTCATTCAACCAGGAGGCCCCGCCAATGCCCCGTTACCAGCCGCCCGACGCGATGGAAAGCCCTCGCATCGGTGGCATCCGCACGTTCATGCGATTGCCACACGTGCGCACCACCGAGGATATCGACTTCGCCGTCGTCGGTATCCCGTTCGACACCAGCACGACGTACCGCGTCGGAGCCCGATTCGGTCCGCAAGCGATCCGCGCCGCCTCGACGATGCTCCGTCCCTTCAATCCCTATCACGGAGTGGACCTGTTCGAGCACCTCTCGGGAGTCGACTACGGTGACGTCGGTGTCGTGCCGGGCTACATCGAGGCGTCGTACGAGCGCATCGAGGCCGGCCTACGGCCGATCGTCGACGCGGGCGTCATCCCCATCGGGCTCGGCGGAGACCACTCCATCACCCTGGCGGAGCTCCGTGCGCTGAGCAAGCGCCACGGCCCCTTGGGCCTGGTCCAGATCGACGCCCACCCCGACACCTGGGAGGGCCACTGGGGGAAGAAGTACAACCACGGCACGGTCTTCCGCCGCGCGACCGAAGAGGGCGTCATCGACCCGCACCGGGTCATCCAGGTGGGCCTCCGCGGCTCCATCTACGGGTTCGAGGACTACGACCAGTCCCGCGAGATGGGCATGGAGGTCATCACCATGCAGGAGTTCCGGGAGATCGGCATGCAGGAGGTGACGCGTAGGATCCGCGCTCGCTGCGCCGAGGGTCCGACCTTCCTCACCTACGACATCGATTCCTGGGACCCGGCGTACGCCCCGGGCACCGGAACGCCCGAGGTCGAGGGCTTCACGAGCCACGAGGGACTCTCCCTGGTGCGCGGCATGACGGACATCGACTTCGTCGGCGCCGACCTCGTGGAGGTGTATCCGATGTACGACCACGCCGAGATCACCGCGATGGGCGCTGCGAACGTCCTGTTCGAGCTCATCTCGCTGCTCGCGCTCAGGAAGCGGGACCGGACGTCTCGGGGCTGAGTGCCGAGCCGTGACGGCTCGGACGGGTGGGCCTCGTGAGCCGCCTGCCCGAGCCGTCAGCCGGCCATCCGGGACCGGACCGCGGGTGAGACGTTACCCCCACAGAGCACGATGGCCACGTGCCCTCCGCGAACATGCGCGTGGCTCTTCAGGAAGCCCGCCAGGGCCACGCCGGCGGCTCCCTCCACCACCCACCCCTCCCGTGCCTCGAGGAGCCGCATCGCGGCCAGGATCTCGTCCTCGCTCACCAGCACGGACCGGTCGATCACGCGGCGTGCGAGATCGAAGGTGATCGCCCCCTCCTCGACGCCGCCGGCGGTGCTCTCCGACAGCGTCGGCTTCTCGGCAACGTCGACGATCCGGCCCGCCTCGAGACACGCATGCAGCGCCGGGGCGTTCTCCGGCCAGCATCCCACGACGTCCACATGCGGAGCCCGAGCCTTCAGGTACGCCCCGATGCCACCGATCAGGCCGCCACCGCCCACCGCCACGAAGACTGCGTCCAGCCGCTCGAGGTCTTCGAGGAGCTCGAGCGCGATGGTGCCCTGCCCCGCCACCACGTAGGGGTCGTTGTAGGGCGATACGTACACCTTGCCCGCCGCGCTCGCCTCGGCGCGCGCGGCCAGCTCGGCATCGAGCACCGACCCCTCGACGGTCCGGATCGTCGCACCCAGCGCCCTCATGCGCTCGAGACGGTCTTCCGCCACCAACGGGGAGACGAACACCTCGACGGGGACACCCGCCTCGCGTCCGGCGTGGGCCACGCCGAGGCCGTGGTTGCCCATGGACGACGTGGTCACGCCCGCGCGGGCCTCGTCGAAGGTCAGGCTCGCGATCCGGTTCGCGGCGCCGCGGAGCTTGAACGAGCCCGTGCGCTGGCGATGCTCCAGCTTGAGCCACACTTTTCCGTGGAAGTCCGGCGCGACACGCGTCGATTCCTGGACCTCGGTGCGGACGATGATGTCCCGGATGCGCTCGCTCGCCTCTTCGACTCGCTCGCCCCACGCCGCCAGCACGTCGCTGTCCTGATTCTTTGTCGTCATTCGCTCAAGTTACGCCCTTCAACCGTTCCGGTCGCCATGCCCAGCTTCCATCCGTTCGAGCTCGAGCACTACCAGTCCCTGTACGAGCACACCGTCGACGTGAACCTCGCCGACAGCTCGGTGAAGTGCACCGACGTCGGCTCCTGGCTGACCGCGGCCGAGCGTGACGCTCTCCTCTCCGTGAGCCTTCTGTACCCTGAAGTCAACGGTCTCTCCCGGATGCGGGAGAAGATCGCGGCGCACCACGACGGCACGACGGCGGACGAGGTGCTCGTCACGACGGGAGCCGCCCAGGCCAACCACCTGGTGGCCTCGACCCTGCTCGAGCCGGGTGACGGCGTGGTCTGGTTCTCGCCCGGGTACCGACAGGTCCCGGGCCTCGCGCTGAACCTGGGGTGCCGGGTGCACGACGTGCCACTCGACCCGGATGACGACTGGGCGGTCGACTGGGACCGGTTCGACGCCGCCATGCGGGAGGGCGTGCGCATGGTGGCGGTGGTGAACCCGAACAACCCGACCGGACGGATTCTCGACCGGTCCGAGATGGAGCGCATCGTGGCGGCCTGCGAGCGCGTAGGGGCCTGGCTGCACGCCGACGAGGTCTACCACGGCACCGAGCTGGACGGTACCGAGACCCCATCGTTCCGTGGCATGTACGACAAGGTCGTCGTCACGAACTCGCTCTCGAAAGCGTACGGGCTCGCCGGCCTCCGGATCGGTTGGGTGGTGGCGTCGCCGGCCGTCATCCAGGATCTCTGGCGCCGGCACGAGTACGAAGTCATCGCGGCGGCCGCGCCGAGCATGTTCCTCGGTGACCTCGCGCTCTCGCGGGAGAAGCGGGTGACGCTACTGGACCGCCAGCGCAGCATCAGCCGCGTCGGGCACGACACCCTCACCGATTGGCTCGCCGAGCAGGATGGGCTCTTCAGCGTCGCGCGCCGCCAGGCCACGTCCATCGGTTTCGTGCGCTACCATGTCGACGCCCCGTCCCTCGAGGTCGCCGAGCGCATCCGCACGGAGGCGTCGGTCCTCACGGCGCCGGGAGTGTTCCTCGGCACCGAGGGGCACCTGAGGATCACCGTCGGCTACGAGCCCGAGAAGATCCGTCCGGCGCTCGACCGCATCGCGGACGTCGTGCGCGGCATGGGCTGAGGCTCAGTAGAACAGCGTGTGCGCCATGAGGGCGATGATCGGCAGCGTGATCACGGTCCGCAGCCCGAAGATCACCACGAGCTCGACGAAGCTCAGCGGAATCTTCGACTTCAGGATGAGCACCCCGATCTCCGACATGTAGATCAGCTGGGTGAGCGACAGGCACCCGATCACGAAGCGCGTGAGCTCGCTCTCCACGCTCGTGAGAAGCACGGCCGGCAGGAACATGTCGGCGAAGCCCACGAGCGTGGCGGGCGCGGCGGCGGCCGCCTCCGGGAGCCGGAGAAGCTCCAGCACCGGGACCATCGGGTACGAGATCCACGTGAAGACCGGCGTATGCTCCGCCAGCGCGAGCGCGACCGTCCCGATCGCCATCACGAGCGGCAGAAGTCCGAAGAAGATGTCCGCGATGCTGAGCAGCACGTCGCGCGACAGCTTCCGGGGGGTCGGCGCGGTCCGCGCCCGTCCCACCGCGGCCAGGAGGCTCTGCCCGAACACGCTCATGCCCTGCGGCCGATCGGGCTCGTCCAGGCGTCGGCCGACGGGAGGGTAGTACTCGTCGGGCTTGCCCGAGAGCGGAGGGATGCGGGGCATGATGATGGCTGCGGTGAGGCCCGCCACGACCACCGTGAAGTACATCTGGACGAACATGTGATCGAGCTCGATGAAGCCTGCGATGAGCAGGCTGAACGCGATCGAAGCGACGGAGAAGTTCGTCGCGATGACCGAGGCCTCGCGCTGCGAGTAGTATCCCCGCTCGTACTGCTGGTAGGTGATCAGAACGCCGAGCGGCGCCGCCCCCATCCAGGACGCGGTCGCGTCGATGGCGCTCCGGCCCGGCAAGCCGAAGATCTTACGGAAGGGCTTCCGGACGATCGTCCCGATGAACTCCATGAGCCCGAACTCCGTCAGGAACGGGAGCATGGCCAGGGCGAAGAGGAAGAAGGTCAGGAGGACGGGAATCAGGTCGTTGAGGATCACGCCTCCCGTGGCACCCCCGCTGATGAAGTCCGGACCGAGCCCGAACACGGTCATCAACCCGAAGAGCGCGCCGACCACTCGCAGCCCGAACCACAGCGGGCCTACGCGGAAGATCTCCCCCCACCCCTCGGCCCGCATCCATGCCGGGTTGGCGACGCGCGCGAACAGCGACGCGAGTACGGAGAGGCAGAGCACGGCCACGCCCAGCGGCACCAACGCCTCGCCCAGCAAGGCGGACAACGCGTCGGCCAGGACGCCGATGCCGATGGTCACCGACTCTCCCGAGCCCAGCGGGAAGTGGGGAATCGCCGGGCGCGGCACGACCCGCTCGCCTATCCTGAACCATTCCTCGGTCCCGAGGGGGATCAGGAACATCGCCATGCCGAGTAGGGTCGGCAGCACGAACTTCAGCACACTCCCCCCTCCCTGCTCCGGCGAGGAGCCGCCAACGCTTGCGGGCGTGACCGTCGAGGCGTCGCGCTCCGATCCCTGGCTCATCGTGTCTTCCTGTCTGTGCGGTCGCGTCCATGCCACAGGAAGCCGAGCGGCGACTCGCGCAGCACGCTTCCGGTGAGGAGCAGGATGTTGGCAGGTCGCTCCGCGAGCCTGCGCATGAGGTAGGGGTACCACTGTTCCCCGAAGGGAACGTATACACGCACGTTCCACCCGTCGCGAATGAGCATCTGCTGCAGATCCCGACGGACTCCGTAGAGCATCTGGAACTCGAAACGCTCGGCCGGGACGCCGCTGCGGGCGACATGGCTCACGGTCGCCTCGATCAGCTCCTCGTCGTGCGTGGCGATTCCCGGGTAGTTCCCGTGGTCGATGAGCTCGCGCATGAGCTGCACGAAGTTGCGCACGACCTCCGAGCGCTCCTTGAAGGCGATGGAGGAGGGCTCGTCGTAGGCGCCCTTGCACAGTCGCACGCGCGCTCCGAGCTGGTTCATCCGGGCTACGTCGCCCGCGGTCCGGCGCAGATACGCCTGAAGCACGACGCCGATGTTCTGCCACCCGTCGGCCCAGAGCTTCTCGAATGCGTCGAGGGTCCGCTGGGTGTATGCCGAAGACTCCATGTCGAAGCGCACGAAGACGTCGTCGCGCCGGGACCGCTCCAGGATGGGCGCCAGGTTCTCGGCCAGGAACGACTCGGAGATCGCCTGACCCAGCTGGGTGAACTTCAAGGAGACATTCGCGTCGAGGCCTTCACCCGCGATCCGGTCCATGACCTCCACGTAAACGTCAGCCGCCTGCCGGGCCGCGGCCTCGGTCTTCACCGATTCGCCGAGGTAGTTGCCCGTGGCGGTGAGGCCGTCCGCGTTCGCCTCACGGATGCCCGCCACCAGCGCGTCCACGGTCTCACCCGGCACGAAGCGCCGAGCCATCCCGCGCAGCGGGGTCTGCGTAACCGCATACCGCGCGACGTCCGAGTCGCTCAGCGCGATCAAAGTGCTTCTCAACACGTCGGCTCTCTGCTCGTCACGGGATGGAGGATGATGGCTGGACCGCAAAACAGGGCTCGGGCTTTCCAGCCCGAGCCCTGTCAGACGCGCATGGCCCGACCGTAAGTATCGTTAGCAGGACACGCAGTTGTCGTTGTTCTTGGCGCCGAGGCTCTCGAGCAGCTCGATGGTGCTCGGGTACGGCTGCACCCGCTGGATCGGACCGTTCGCCATGTCGGCGGTCGTCTGCCCGGAGCGGCTGATCACGGTCACGTCGGCACCCTTTTCGACGAGGTAACGGATCATCTCGTCGTCGCCTCGGGACGCCGCGTGATGAACGGCGGTGTAGCCGTTCGCATCGCGCTGATTGACGTCGGCCCCCGCCTCCTCGACGAGGAACCTGACGGCGGCAAGCCATCCGTTCGGCACGTACCGGTGGGCGTTGCCGGCGAACGACTGGCCGTAGCCCACCCCGGACGCAGCGTGGATCGGGTAGATGGCCGGCCCGTTCGTGGGCACCGGCGGAAGTCCGGACGGGTCGAGCTCGGGCTCGGACTCCTCACGCTCCTCCTCGTTCTCCATCGGGTCGTCGGGGGCCCGCCGACGCCGCTCCGGCGCCTTCATCGTGGCGATGTCCGGGTCCGCGCCGTGCTCCATCAGCAGCCGCATCGCCTCGACGTCGAGCGCGTACGCAGCCCGCCAGAAGGGCGTGGCCCCCTTCACGTAGATACCGCTTCCCCCGAGCACGCTGAAGGTGAACTCCATGTACCAGAGGTGTCGGTTGAGCCGTGCGTTGGGGTCCGCCCCGGCCTCGAGCAGCGCCCGCATCATGTCGAGGTGGGTCGTCTCCTGCTGGCGGTGCTCCACCGGATGCGCGTAGGAAGCCCTGGGCTCCCACTCGCGCTCCAGCACCGTGTAGAGCGGTGTCGCACCAGCCACGCTGGCCTGATTCGGGTCGGCCCCGTGCTCGATCAGCACCTTCGCGAGGTCCCACTGACCGTTGATCGTCGCCATCAGGAGTGGTGACGTGAGGTCGCCGCTCGTCTGGTTGATGTCCGCGCCCCCATCGAGGAGCGCCAAGGAGGCCTCCAGGTGACCCTGTCGGACGGCGTGCAGGAGCGGAGTCAGCCCACCCCATCGGTCGACCTGCTCGGCGTACGACAGCGTCCTCTCCTCGGGATCCCCGCTCTCCTCCTCGGCGTCCGCGTCGACCGGCTCCTCCGACGCCTCCTCCTCGGTCGGCTCGCCCTCTTCGGACTCGGCGTCCTCGGCCTCGATGTTGGGCCACTTGCGCTGCACTTCCCGCGACAGCTCGACGGCGGCCTGGACCTGGGCCGGAGTCGGCGTCCAGTCACCACCGCCGCCTTCCTGCTCGCGGAACTCGTCGAGCGCCTCGGTCAGTCGCTGTCCCGCCGCGCGGTCCGCGGCCTCCCACTCCTTTACGTCCACCGAGCGGGCCGACTTGTTCGGGTCGGCGCCGGCGGCCAGGAGGACACGGATGACCTCGGTGCGGTTGCTGGACGCGGCGAAGATGAGCGGCGTCTGACCCCAGGCACCTTCCGTGAGATCGGGATCCGCACCCTGCGCGAGCATGGCCGACACGATCTCCGGATCACCCGACGCGGCGGCCAGATGGAACGGCGTGACCCCGCCGTTCGTGGTCCGGGCCACCGGGTTGGCCCCCGCGCCGAGCAGCACCTCGACGACGCCACGGCGCGCCTGGCGGGCCGCGATGTGCAACGGAGTGTAGCGTCCGATACGCGTCCCCGCCTCGGGGTTCGCACCGGCATAGACCAGCACGCTCGCGAGCTCCGCGTCACCGCGATCGGCGGCCCAGTGCAGCGCGGTCATGCCGTCGCCCTGTGCCGCATTCACGTCCGCGCCGCCCCTCACGAGCGCCCGGACCGCCTCGACGTCACCGCGCTGGGCGGCGTCCGCGATCGGCGCTTCCGGAGGCCCGGCCGCGGTCACGAACGCGGCGAGAACCATCGTGGCCAGCAGCTTCGTCGTGCGTCTCAAAGCAGGAACTCCCCCGTGCTGTCTCCGAAGCTCGTGAGATCCGAATGCCCGAGCTTCTGCATCAGGCTCACGAATACGTTGGACATCGGCGTGCCGTCCGGAGCCTTGTAGTGCATACCACCCTGGAAGGCCCCGTTGCCGCGACCCAGGAAGACGAGCGGACAACGGCGGTGGTTGTGCAGGTTGGCGTCGCCCATCGGCGAGCCCCACATGACGACCGTCTGGTCGAGCAGGCTCGAGTCGCCGTCCATGGTGTTCTGGAGGCGCTCCATGAAATGCGCCAGCATGCTCACCCGGTACTGGGAGATCTTGTTGAACTCCATGATCCGGTCCTCCCGGTCGCCGTGGTGCGACGCCGGGTGGAAGCCGCTGTCGGACCCGCTCTCGGGGAAGGTCCGATTGGACGCGTCCCGGCCGGTCTTGAACGACACGACACGCGTGGTGTCGGACTCGAACGCCAGCACCTGCAGGTCGAACATGAGCTTCATGTGCTCGCTGAACGAGTCCGGTACGCCCGCGGGGGCCTCGGGCAGCTCACGCTCCTCGCCGCTCGTGTTCTGCGCCTCGACGAGCTGGATGCGGCGCTCGATCTCCCGCACGCTGTCGAGGTACCGGTCGACCCGCTGCCGGTCGCTCGCCCCCAGGTCCCGCTTCACGTGGGCCACTTCGCCCTGGACCCAGTCCAGGATGCTCCGGTGCGAGCGCCGACGGGCGATACGCTCGGCCTCGCTGCCGCCCGCGCCGAAGAGCATGTCGAAGACCGTCCGCGGATTCCGCACCTGCGGCAGCGGCGTGTCCGGGGACGCCCAGCTGATGGAGTCCGTGTACGAGCACGAGTAGTTGTAGTCGCACCCGCCACCCTTGTCCGTGGGCTCGATGCAGAGCTGGAGCGACGGAAGGACCGTCTCCTGCCCGAATCGCTGCGCGTGGATCTGGTCCAGCGACACGCCGACGTGGAGGTCCGACCCCTGCGTTTGCTTCGGATGTGACTGCGTCAGGAAGACGGCGCTCGACCTGAAGTGGTCGCCACCGATCTCCTCGGGAGAGAACGCCTCGGCCATACGGACGTCGGTGTTGCTCACGATGGTCAGGTAGTCCTGGTACTCCGCGAGCGGGGCCAGGACGTTGTCCGGCTTCAGCTCGTAGTTCCGGCCCACCTGCTCCGGCGCGAACAGGTGCTGGCTCGCGCCCCACTTGTTGCAGCCAGGCACACCGTGCACCTCCTCGATGGCGACGAAGCGCGTCGGCTGCGTCTCCACACCGTTCCGACGTCCGGCCGGCACCATGGCGTCCAGCATCGGGAGGCCGACCATGGCCCCCATCCCCTGGATGAACGAGCGGCGCGGGATGTGCTTGCCAGTGATGAAATGCATCGTCGTGAATCTCCTGGCCCGTGGGGCCTGATCAATCAGTCGTTGTCGACGTCGGTAGCGAGCGCACGCTTGAGTCTGAACTGGTCGCTCTGGACCACGCCCAGGATGAACGAGGACATGCGGTAGTCGTGTTCAGCCGCCTCCCGGGCGATCGCGCGCACGGCCGGCTGGTCCATGTGATCCACGCGTCGTCCCAGCGCGTAGGTCATGAGGTTCTGTGTGAAGTGCCGGACGAACGGGATCGGTCGCTGCTCGAGCACCGCCGCGAGGCTCGCGGGGCTGGAGATCTCCGTGCCGTCGTAGAACTCCCCTTCGGTGTCGAGCGGCACCCCGTTCTCGCGCGTCCTCCACTGTCCGGTCACGTCGAAGTTGTCCAGCGCCATGCCGATCGGGTCGATCAGCTGGTGACAGGAGTTACACGTCGGGTTCGCCCGGTGCATACGCAGCCGGTCCGCCGTCGTCGCCAGGCCTGCCGGAGCCTCGTCCCCCGTCGATTCGTCCAGTGTCGGGACGTTCGGCGGCGGCGGCGGCGGCGGCGTGCCCAGCAGTACCTCCATCACCCATTTACCCCGCAACACCGGCGACGTGCGGTTTCCGTAGGACGTCTGCACCAGCATGCTCCCGTGTCCCAGGATTCCCTGGCGCCGGTCGTCCGGATAGGCCACCAGACGGAAGTCGTCGCCGACGACGCCGTCGATGCCGTAGTGGTTCGCGAGACGCTCGTTGAGGAAGGTGTAGTCGGCGTCGAGGAGCTCGAGCAGGCTACGATCCTCACGGATGAGGTTGTCGAAGAACAGCTCGGTCTCACGGCGCATGTCCCGCCCGACCTGGCTGTTGTAGTTCGGGAACCAGAACGCGTCCGGCTTCACCTTGTCGAGATCCTGGAGCCGCAGCCAGAGCGATGCGAAGCGCGTCGCGAGGGCCTCGGACCTGGGATCCTCGAGCATCCGGCGCGCCTCACGCTCCAGCGTCTCCGGGTCGTTCAGGTCGCCCTCGGCGGCCACCTGCCGCAGCCGCTCGTCGGGCCCCGTGCCCCACAGGAAGTACGACAGCCGGGAGGCGAGGTCGAGGCCCGCGATCTCGAAGACCTCGCCCGGCCTGACGCCCGCCGGCGTCCGCTCGAAGCGGAAGACGAAGTGCGGGCTGACCAGCATGGCCTCGATGGCGGAGCGCACGCCCCGCTCGAAGCCGCCGTCGGCCGCGCCTTCGTCGTAGAAGTACATGAGCCCGTCGATGTCGCGCTGCTCGAGCGGACGACGATAGGCCTCGGTGGCCAGGCGCGTGATGATCTGCTCGGCACAAGGGCGAGCTTCGTCCGCGGACGTGGGTCGGCAGCTGAACACCCGTCGGCGCGCATCGGTCTCGGACACGCCGGAGGCGTCGAACGGACCCTCCACGGTCATCTGCATGATGTGCGGGAGCGACGTCGTACCGTAGCTCGCCTCGGTGCCCGTCAGCGACCAGTCGTTCGGGCGGATCAGGTCCTCGTAGGGGCCGTCCTGCTTCCGGATGAACGCCGCTGTCAGGCGTCGCTGGCCCGCGCGGACGAACACGGAGTCCGTGCTGACCGGATACGCCAGGCGGCCCTGGAAGTCGATCAGGCGCGTGCTCGCGCCCTGGTAGCGGAGGAGCGCCACACGCTCGCCGTCCACCGAGATGTCGATGTCGTCGAAGCGCTCGCCCCACCCGGAGATGAAGCCGAGCGACACGATGTACTTCCCGTCGGCCGGGAAGGAGTGGAGCACGCTGACGCCGCCGCGCGTCCCGTACGGGGCACCCTCGACGCGGTCCCACTCGTGCTGCGACACGTACGGCTCGTTCTGGTACGTCGTCTCCACGGGCGTCGCGTCGGGATTCCCGATCACCTGGCGCGCGATCTCACTGGCGGCATTCAGGTACGCGTCCATGAGCGTCGCGGAGAAGCCCTGGACGTCGGCGACATTGTCGAAACTCGCGCTGATCTGATCGAGCGGCAGCCACTGGCCGGCATCCACCTGAAGTCCGAACAGGTCCTCGATGGCACGCTCGTACTCCGCACGATTCAGCCGCTGGAAGGGACGCTCGCCGGGCCTGGGCTCCGAGGCCGCTGCCTCGTCGATGGTGCGCTCGAGCCTCTCGACCAGGGCGACCAGGGTGTCGCCCGCGGGACGGTTCGCGCCCGGAGGCGGCATCATGTCGGCTCGGAGCTTCCGGATGACGCGCTCGGCCACCTCGGCCCGTTGGACGGCCTCCGAGACGGCGAAGTCCTCCAGGGACAGGTTGCCCGTCATACGCCGCTCGCTGTGGCAGCGGACGCAGTACTGGTCGACGACGTCGTCCATCGCCGCGGCGTCCGAGGAGGACGCATGCGTAGCCGGCACGGACATCGCGGCGGTTTCGGAGGAGCCGAGATCGGCTTCCGTGCCGAAGAGCGCAGGGCCCTGCGTGGCGAACAGAAGGGCGGTGCCGGCGACGGCGGTCGCGACGATTGTCTTCATCAAAACTCCCAGGAGCCGCGGGCGCCGACCGCGGCCGTCTCTTCATCTATGTCGGGTGGGTACGCGAACGCGCCCGGACACGACGACGGCGGGAACGTCGTGCACCCGTATTCTAGGCCGGACGGAGGCCGTGGAAAAGCCGGCCCGACCCGTCACGGTCCGGTGATCAGTCGTCTACAAGGACCCCCGAGAGGGCCCGAGCGTTGAGTCCACACTCCACGGCCATCAGGGGAAGACGGTCGGCACGATGACGCCCACCACGCCGGCCTCCTGGAGTCGCTCGTTGAACGCCGCCAGATCGGAGCGTGTGAGCTCGGCCAGCTGGCCCCTCACCGCCGACCAGTCGGCGTTGAGGTCGTCGAACCGCTCGTGGGCGCTCCGCGTCGGGCGGTTGGCCGTTCCCTGGACGTGTCCGTAGAGGAAGGCGTACTGCTCGTCCAGGCGGTATCCCGCTCCGGGGAGTCCGTCGGCTTCGGGCGCGTCGCTGGCGATGAGACGGGCCTCCAGGACGGTGAGGCGGCGGATCAGGTCGTCCGCGGTCTCCAACAGCGACGGATCGGCCTCGGCGATTTCGGCCGCGCGGGCCGTCGCCCGCACCTGATCCCTGATCGACCGCGCCGCCTCCACCACCCGGTACACGCTGCGCACGGTATCGGACAGCTCGACGGAGAATCGATGCTGTTCCGCGAGATCCTCGATCGAGAGGTCCTCGCGTCGGGGGTCCTCGAGGAGGTCGAACGTACGTGCCTGCGTGGAGCCGCCGACCGTCATCCGGACCTCGTAGACACCCGGGACCACCTTCGGGCCCGTGCTCGAGAACGCACCTCCCTCGGGAACCTCGAGTCCCTCGCCACGGAACGCCCAGGTGAACCGGTGTGACCCCGCCTGCGTCGGGAGCGCGGCGTCGTGACCGGCGCTGGAGGAGTCGCTGGAGAACGTCCGGATCACCCCGCCGGCCTCGTCCACGACCTCGAGGGTGAGTCCGTCGTCCACGTCTTCGGGAAGATGGTAGAAGAAGATCGCGCCCGACGGCGGGGCCTCGTGCCAGCCCCGAGCGTCCGGGTAGCGGATGTCCACCGCCCACGCGTCTCTCGGAGCGTAGAGGTGCGGTCGATCCGTGGGCACGCTCTCGTCGATCTGCCGCAGCGGGGTCGCGTCGTCCAGGATCCAGATGCCCCTCCCCTGGGTCGCCAGCACGAGGTCGCCCCGGTGCGACTTGAGGTCCAGCACCGGCATGCGCGGCAGGTTCAGCTGCAGGGTCTGCCAGCTGGCGCCCTCGTCGAACGAGACGTAGATGCCACGCTCCGTGCCGGCGTAGAGGAGCCCGCGGCGCTCCGGATCCTCCCGCACCACTCGGGTGGGTGCGTCTTCCGGAATCCCACGGGTGCCGTCCGCGATGCGCCGCCAGGACGCCCCGTAGTCGTTCGTCAGGAACACGTAGGGGGTTTCATCGCCCATGCGGTAGGCGTGCGCCGTCACGAACACCCGACCCGGCGCGTGATCGGACGGATGGATCACGTTGACCGTGCTCAGGCGCGGCAGCCCGTCCGGCGTCACGTCCGTCCACGTCGCGCCTCCGTCCCGGGTGACGTGCACGAGCCCGTCGTCCGAGCCGGCCCAGAGCACGCTCGGATCGTGGGGAGACGGCTCGAACGCGAAGATCGTGTTGAACATCTCCGCACCCGTGACGTCGTGGGTGATCGGACCGCCCGGCACGTCCATCGTCTCCGGGCTGTCGGGCCCCAGGGTCAGGTCCGGGCTGACGACCTCCCAGCTCTCGCCCTGGTCGGTCGAGCGATGAACGTGCTGCGACGTCGTATAGAGCACGTCGGGATCGTGCGGGGACAGCCGTATGGGCGCGTTCCACTGGAAGCGATACCTGACTTCCGAGTTCGGACGCTCACCCTGCCGCTCGGGATAGACCCGGATGCTCCGCACTTCGCCGGTGGTGCGGTTCACCCGCTCCAGCGTGCCGCTTCCGGAGCCGGCGTAGGTGATGTTCGGATCGCGCGGATCGATCTGGATGTCCCCGCTCTCCCCTCCGCCGACGCCGTGCCAGTACTGGAAGCGCTCGTACGCGTCGATGTGGGCCCAGGGGACCCAGCTCGGGAGCGTCATCGTGTCGAAGTCCTGGACCGAGCCGTACACCCAGTACGGGAACTGGTCGTCGACGAAGACCCGGTAGATCTCCGTGAAGCCCTGGAGGACGTACGACGACCAGGTCTCGGTGTCGTTGAGGCTGATCTGCATGCCCCCGTCGTTCACCACGGCGATGATCTCGGGGTGCTTCGGGTTGATCCAGAAGCCGTGCTGATCGACGTGCGGCGTGTCGAAGTCCTCGAACGTCACGCCGCCGTCGTTGGAACGCCACGCATCGTCGGTGGCGGTGAAGACCGTGTTGCGGTCGGTGGGATGGGCGTGGACGTGCGTGTAGTAGAAGGGGCGCGAACGGATGCCGGACTCGTTGTTGACGAGCTCCCAGGTCGCGCCGCGGTCGTCGGATCGGTACATCCCGCCACGGTCGCCTTCGGCCTCCACCATGGCCCAGACCCGGCTCGGGTCGGCGGGCGAGACGTCCACGCCGACCTTCCCGAGCAGACCTCCGGGAAAGCCGCCGCCTTCCACCCTCCGCCAGCTGTCGCCGCCGTCCGTGGTCTTGAAGAGACCACCCTCCGTGGATCCGCTGATGAGGGTCCAGGGTTTGCGCTCGGCACGCCAGGTTCCGACATAGATCTCACGCGGATTGGACGGGTTCATGGAGAGATCCACGGCTCCCGTGCTGTCGCTCACGAACAGCACGTTCTCCCACGTCCGCCCTCCGTCCCCGGAGCGGTAGACACCTCGTTCCGGGTTGGGTCTGAACGGATGGCCGAGCGCGGCCACGTACACGAGGTCCGGGTCGTCGGGGTGCACGACGATGTCACCGATCTGGCCGACGTCCTCGAGCCCGAGCAGGGCCCAGCTCTCTCCCTCGTCGGTCGAGCGGTAGATGCCGCGCCCTACCGCGACGTTCCCCCGGATGGTGCTCTCGCCCGTGCCGGCGTAGATGACGTTGTGGTCGGAAGGCGCGATGGCGAGGGCCCCGATCGTCCCGACCGCGAACTGTCCTTCGCCGATGGGACGCCAGGTGTGGCCGGCATCCTCGGTCTTCCAGATCCCGCCGCCCGACGAGCCGAGATAGAACGTGAAGGGCTTGTCCGGTATGCCGGCGAAGCTGATGGCGCGGGCGCCCAGGTCGGGGCCGATGTAGCGGTACTCGAGCCCCTCGTAGAGCGATGGCTCGTACAGGTTGCTCCCCTGCTGCGCCGCGACGGAAGCATGGGCTCCGGGTACCGCCAGGAGGAGGGTCGCCAGCGCCAGCGCGCCGGCGGCGCGTCGGACGTGCGGCGAGGTGCCCCTCATCGGCCCGACGAGGCCCTCTCGATGGCCTGCCTGATGTGCCCCACCGTGTAGTCCGCGCGGAAGTCCACGATACGCTCTCCCAGATCGATGATCCGCTGCAACGGTACGAGGCTGACGCCGTTGATGGACGCGAGCCCGGCGTCGACACGCTGGTCCCAGCGGATCGTCTCGGGGTCCACGACCGCCATGAAGGCGGTCACCCACATGTCGTCATGATACCCGTCGTTCGTGGTCTCCGCGACACCCAGCACCTCCTCGGTGTAACGCTCCGTCTCCTCCCACCCCGGCGAGTAGAACTCCCGGACGAAATGCGCCGTCCGGTCCGAGCCGACCCACCGCTCGTTCAGGGCCTCGGCGGCGGCGGCCATGCCGGCCTGGTTTCCGCCGGAGTCTCCGATGAAGACGACGTTGGTGAAGCCGTGGGCGCCGAGGCTCCCGCCGATGTCCTCGAGCAGAGCCTGGTACGTCTCGTCTCGGACGGTGATCGACCCGGGATAGCGCATGGCGCCGGTCGGCGGATCGATGCTCCCCTCGGGGACGAACGGCACGATGGGCGCGCAGAGCGCGTTCCCGAGCTTCTCCGCGATGGCGGGACAGAGCGCCTCGAGGATCACGTTGTGCTTGCCGGTGGCCAGGTACGGGCCGTTCTCCTCGATCCCGCCGGTGGGCACGATCGCCGTCGTATACCCCTCGGCGATCCGGTCCCGCACCTCGATCCACGTGAGCTCCTCGATCCATACCGACGACGACGGCTCGATGGGATTCGGCATGGCGAGCTCTTCCTGATAGGCCCGCTCGCGCTCGGCGATCTGCTCGGGGGTGAGCGTCCGCTGCTGGGCGGCCACGGGCGCGGCGACGACCGCCGCGAGGGAGAGTATCGAAAGGACCGTCTTCATGGTTCCTGCGCTCCGAGCGTGATGTTGGCTGTGGACCCGACGGGTCCGTCGTGGAGGCGAGAAGCGCCCGGCCGCAGCTTCGCGACCGGGCGCCTCGTCGTGCCTCCGTCCTGTCCTGCGTGAAGCCCGCGGAGCCGCGCGCCGAGAACGACGCACGGCTCCGTCGGGACTCCGGTTACGGCAGCGGTCCGAACGCGGACAGGCCCTCCTCGGCCAGCACGCGGTTCATGTCGTAATCGATCACGACCTCGTCGGTCGAAGCCGCGTACGGGTCGCGGGGCGCGAAGTCGTCCATCCCCTGGGGGATGTAGTCGGGGATCACGATCTGCGTCTCCGGATCGCCCGCCGCGATGGCCGCGTTCGTGTCGGTCTCGCGCTGCATGACGGGAAGGCGGATCCCGAGGTCGTGTACACGCCGTCCCTCGAGGAAGAGGATCTCCTGACGCGCCAGCCAGAAGGCGTGCCGGATCTCCAGGGGGTCGACGAGCGCCTCGACGCTGTCCGCGTCGAGCGACGTGCCGCTCACCGTGGGCACGGTCACCGTGCCCGGACGGTCCAGGACCAGGCCTGCGCGCAGGGGCGCCCCCGGCTCCGCCGCCACCAGGATGTCGGATGTGGTGGGCCGCTGGGAAAGGTCACCGTTCAGGCGATCGTCGTCGTCGTCGAACGTCCCCGTCGGACGCGTCTCGGCCAGACGAATGGCGTCGGCCACCTTCTCGGCGGCCAGCGCGTAGTCGCCGTTGAACATGTCGATCTCGGCCAGGATCAGGTGCATTTCCTCGGCCTTGGAGACCGGAATGGCGGCGCCCCTGGACGTGTACTTCGGATCGAGGAAGTCCAACCGCGGCAGCGGCTGGTACTGCCGCGTCTCGGTCGAGAACGGGTTCTCGATCTCACCGGCGGCGTAGTTCTGCACCTTCAGGAACTCGGGCGACGCCGCGAGCAAGCCGGCCGCGAACGTCCCGGCCTCGGTGGCGTTCCCGAGCGCACGGTGGGCACGGGCGAGCGCCCCCTGCAGCGCCAGATCGAGATCCTCCTCCGCGGTGAGCCCGCGCGCCGCCGTGAAGTCGTCGACGGCGAGCTGCAGGAGCTCGTCCCACGGCGTCGGCTCCGCATCGGGAGCCCGCGGCACGGCGATGAAGTTCTCGCCCTGGAAGAGGTACGCCATCCCCCTGTAGTAGCGAGCCTCCGCCAGCTGCTCGTCGGTGGCCAGATCATCGAGCGGCGCGATCGAGTCGATGACGAAATCGCTGAGCGCGCGGAGCTCCTGCGCGTTCCAGTAGGCGCCGATCGCGCCCGTGGTGTTGTACGAGGCTCCGTCCGGTGTGAACAGGTACGGATCGAGGAGCTCGGGTCCGATGTTGGTGAACGCCACCTCGGAGTCGTCCGAGAGGAGCGCCGACGTCTGGACCACCGCGCGAACGGTGCGCGCCATCTGGGCCCGGACGCCCGGCAGGAGCGCGGTCGTGGGCTCCGCGGCGTTGGCCAGGTCCTCGGTCGTCGTGTTGGGGTTCGTCACGTTCGTCGGATCCAGGAAGTCACACCCGGACGCGGCGAGCATCGTGACGGCCGCCACGAGGGCGGCACGTCCAAGTCTATGTGTGCGATGCATGGTATATCCTCGTTGCTGGTCTCGGAGTCGCGTCAGAACGTGATCTGGAAGCCGAAGCGGAACTGGTGCGGCGGCGGCAGCACCACGCTCTGCGAGCCTCCGAGCTGGAGGTTGCTGTCGCCGCTCGGCTCGGCGTAACCGGCCAGCTCGGGATCGAGCAGGTACGGCCGCGAGTCGTCGGGAGCGAAGATGCTCTGCGGGCTCGGGACCCAGGTCCACAGGTTCCGCGCGCCGAACGTCAGCTGCGCGTCGGAGCCGCCCAGGCGAGCCGCGAACTCCTCCGGCAGCTGGTAGCTGATGCTGACCTCACGGAGCTTGAAGAAGTCACCGTTGACCAGCAGGTAGTTGAAGGCCTGCGAGTACGAGTACGTCCCGTCCTCGTTCCCCGCGAGATCGTACCGCGTCGGGAACTGGATGCGCGGAAGCCCGTTGAACGTCGACCAGGCCGCCGCGTAATCCTGCACGGTGCTGCCACGCGACCAGTCGCCCTGCGCCCGGATGCTGAGACCGAGCCGGGGCAGCGAGACGCTGGATCCGATGCTCCCGTTGCTCGTCGGGAACGGCGTCATGTGCTCGCCGGTCTCCGGGTGGAGGACGAGGCCTCGCGCCTGGCTGTCCGGCAGACCGTCGCCGTTGGTGTCCACCGGCTGCGAGCTGTACCGAACGCCGAGGGGAAGCCCCTCCTCGATCCGTCCGAACTCACGGCGCCCGGGGAGCGACCCGAGCTGGAACGGCGGCAAGCCGCCGAGATCCTTCACCTCGTTGCGGAGCGCGCTCCACGTGAGGCTCATGTCCCAGACCGCGCCGGGGTTCCGGACGAGGTCGACGTTGAGGCTCGCCTCGAGCCCGCGGTTCTCGATCTCACCGATGTTCCGGAGCTGCGCGCCCTGACCGGTCGACGGCTGCTCGTCGACGCTGAAGATGGCGTCGGTCGTAACGGCCCGGTATGCGGTGAAGGCGACGGCCACGCGGTTGTCCAGGAACGACGCGTCCAGGCCGGCCTCGACCGTCGTGACCCGTTCGGGCTCGAGATCGGCATTCCCGGGGTTGTCGAAGCGCGGGGCGCTCTCGCCGAGGAACGGGTCGGCGGTGAAGGTGCGGTCGCGCTGGAACGGCGGCGGGAACTTGCCCGTCACACCGTAGTTGCCGCGCAGACGCATGGCCTGGAAGAACTCGGGGGCGATGCCGCCCGACACCATGTCGTAGGAGAGACCCACCTTCGGGTACGCCTGGTACGACACGTTGCTTCCGAACGCGGTGTTGCCGTCGAAGCGGACACCCGCCTCGAGGAAGAGCTGGTCGGCGAAGCCCGCCTGCTGGAGCAGGAAGAAGCCGCCGTTGTAGACCTCGGTCATCCCCTCCGTGGCGGTGACCAGGGCGGCGGCGTCGAACTCCCGCACACCCGGCAGCGCGAGCTCGTCACCGGTGATGTTGGTGGTGCGCGCCTGCTCCCGGAAGCCCTGGAACCCGAACGACGTGGAGGTGGCGGTGAGGCCGGGGACGTCATAGGTCAGCGTCCCCCGGAAGTCGAGGGTCAGACCGGTGAAGTCCCGCTGGTTCGTCGCGATCCGGCCCTGCCGGTTCGTGGCGACCATCTCGATCTGCTCGTTGTGCCGCTGCTCGCTGACGCGCTTGTCGACGCCCACCGTGCCGCGGAGGTCCAGGAACTCCACCGGAGCGTACCCGAGGGTCGTGCTCAGCGTGAAGCGGTCCACGGACTCGTCGACGTCCTGCGCGTGGTAGACGGCGAGGGCGTCGGCCAGGTTGTCGGTACGCGCGAACGCGAGGAAGTCACCGACCTCCGCATTCGTGAAGGCACCGCTCGTCGTGGTGCCGTTCGGCACGCGCGAGTAGCCGTGCCGGAGGTACGTACCGCTGAAGTCCGCCGTGAGGTCGTCCGAGAGCTGAGCCGTCAGGCTCGACGTGAGGCTGTACATGGTGGAGCCGGTCTTCACCTGCGTACCGCCACCGTCCTGGACGCGGCCGCTGATGTTGTACCCGACCCGGTCCGTGCCGCCCACCGCACTGAGGTAATAGCTCTGCTGGTGGGTGGTCTGCAGGATGCTGTTCTTCACGAAGTCCGGGTCCCAGCTCGGATGGGCGCGAGCGGTGGCGCAGTCCCCGAGATCCTCCGGGCAGGTGAACTCCATGTCGGAGATGAACTTCGTCATCGGCGCGTCCCAGCCCTGCTCCACGCGGGCCGTGAACCGGGCCTCGCCCGGACGGCCACGCTTGGTGAAGATCTGGATCACACCGCTCGCGGCGTCGGCCCCGTAGAGCGTGCTGGCCGCGCCACCCTTCGTGACCTCGATCCGCTCGATGTCGGCCACGGCGAGGTCGGCGAGCGCCGAGGTCTGCTCACCCCCGAAGTCGCTGCCGATGCCGCGCGCGTTGTCCACCCGCACGCCGTCGATGTAGATGACGGGGGTCTGATCGGCGATGGCGCTCGACGGTCCGCGGAAGCTCATGAGTCCGGCGGTGCCGGGAGACGCCGACACGGCGTTGATCTGGGCTCCCGGAATCCGCCCCTGCAGGAGCTCGGTGACGTTCGAGGCCGCCGAGCTCTGGATGTCGTCCTGTCCCACGACCGAAACCTCCGCGGAGAGCTGCCGGCGCTCCGTCGGACGACCGGTCCCGGTCACGACGATCTCTTCCATCTCGAGCGCCGAGGACTCCATCTGGAACTCGACCGTCGCCGTGCCTCCGGCGGTGACCGTCACGGTGGACTGAGCCGGCGTGTAACCGATCAGCACGGCCCGAAGGGTCTGCTGCCCGACCGGCACATTGAGGATCAGGAACCGCCCCTGCTGGTTGGTCAGCCCTCCGAGCCCAGACCCCTCGATGGAGATCTGCGCCGACGGGAGCGGCTGACCGGTGCTGGCGTCGACGACCTGGCCCTGGACGGTCCCGGCCTGCGCGGACGCGAGCGCCGGCACGAGCAGGAACGCCAGGAGCGCTAGTGATCCGTAAAGGATCGGGCGTACCTTGGACATTGGATATTTCATACCTCATCTCCGGTGAAGGTGTCGGAGCGTGACGTTCGAGTTGCGGGCGCGACCCGGCCGGAATGCACGCATCGACATACGGTTACACCTGGACCGGGCTTGGGCATGGATATGCATCCCAGGAAGTCGGTCACAAGCGCGCAGGCGGGTTGCGGAGACATAAACATGCGGTCTCGATGCATGAGGTCAACCATGCAGGGACCGACCGCCCCCTCGTTCGGCTCCGTCTCCCACCCAACCTACGACAATGCCGCGCCTCACGTGGATCCGCAAGCTTCGATTGACACCGTCCCCCGACCCTGGGTACGGTGCACTCGTCCCTACGACGCGGACCACTCCTCGAGCGTGGCCGTCGTGGAAACCAGTGAGCTCCAACGAGGCAACGCCGATGAATGGAACGATCCAGGTGCCGGGCCCGGAAAACGAGCCGGTCTTCTCGTACGCGCCGGGCACACCCGAGCGCGCGGCCCTCGAGGCCGAGCTCGCCCGTCACGAGGGTCTCGACCCCTTGGACATTCCGCTCGTCATCGGCGGTGAGGAGGTTCGCACCGGTGACACGGAGCGTGCGGTCTCGCCCCAGGACCACGGACGGACGCTCGCGACCTGGCATCGCGCCGGAGACGAGGAAGTCGCGCGCGCCATCGCCGCGTCGCGGGAGGCGTGGCACGGCTGGTCCACCATGCCGTGGGAGGACCGTGCGGCGATCTTCCTGAAGGCCGCGGACCTGCTGTCGGGCCCGTGGCGCCAACGGATCAACGCCGCGACCGTGCTCGGGCAGAGCAAGACGGCCCACCAGGCCGAGATCGACGCCGCCTGCGAGCTCATCGACTTCCTCCGCTTCAACGTGCGCTTCGCCGAGGAGATCTACGCGGTCCAGCCGACCTCCTCGTCCGGCATCTGGAACCGCACCGAGTACCGTCCGCTCGAGGGTTTCGTGTACGCGGTGACGCCGTTCAACTTCACCGCGATCGGTGGGAACCTGCCGGCCTCGGCCGCGCTCATGGGCAACGTCGTGCTCTGGAAGCCGTCGACGGCATCGATGTACAGCAACTACCTGGTGATGAAGCTGTTCGAGGAGGCCGGGCTGCCACCGGGCGTCATCAACTTCATCCCGGGGGATCCCGCCGGGGTCACGGAGGCGCTCATCGGGCACGAGGACTTCGCGGGGCTCCACTACACCGGGTCGACCACCGTCTTCCGACACCTCTGGAAGCGCATCGGCGACGGTATCTCGGGTTACAGGAGCTACCCGCGCATCGTGGGAGAGACGGGAGGCAAGGACTTCATCGTCGCGCACCCCTCGGCCGATGCCGAGGCAGTGACGACGGCCATCATCCGGGGCTCGTTCGAATATCAGGGGCAGAAGTGCAGCGCTGCCTCGCGGGTCTACATCCCCGAGGGGATGTGGTCGGAGATCGAGGGCCCGCTCGTGCGCGAGACCGACGGCATCGCCATGGGCGACCCGGCGGACTTCCGGAACTTCATGGGTGCCGTCATCCACGAAGGCGCTTTCGAGAAGATCACGGGCTACATCGACCGCGCGGCCGCCGCGAAAGACGCGGAGATCATCGCCGGTGGGACGTACGACCGCTCGAAGGGGTGGTTCGTCCGCCCCACCATCATCCGGGCCGACCGTCCCGACTACGAGTCGATGTGCGAGGAGATCTTCGGACCGGTCGTGACGGTCCACGTCTATCCGGACGCCAGGTGGGAGGAGACGCTCCGGACCGTCGACGGGACCTCGCCGTACGGCCTCACCGGAGCCGTCTTCTCGCGCGACCGGACCGAGGCGCGCCGGGCGATGGACATCCTGAGGCACTCCGCCGGCAACTTCTACATCAACGACAAGCCGACCGGAGCCGTGGTCGGCCAGCAGCCGTTCGGCGGCAGCCGCGCCAGTGGCACGAACGACAAGGCCGGATCGGCGCTCAACCTGCTCCGATGGGTCTCGGCGCGGAGCATCAAGGAGACGTTCGTGCCGGCGACGGACTACCGGTACCCGTTCATGTCGGAAGGCTGAGCCGTGCGCCTCGCGGTCCTGACCCGCGACGACGTCGTGGCGGCCGTCCCCATGCCGGCGGCCATCGACGCCGTGGCGGGCGCGTACTCGGAGCTGTCCCGGGGCCGGGCGCAGTCGCCGGTCCGCCTCGGGCTCCACGCCCCCCTCGGCACGTCGCTCTTCATGCCCGGCTACCTCGAGGAGTCGGGGGCCCTGGGCGCGAAGATCGTGTCCGTCTTCCAGAGGAACCCCGAGCGGGGGCTTCCCTCGATCAACGGGATCGTGCTCCTGCTCGACCCCGAGACCGGCCTGCCCATGGCCATCATGGACGGGACGTACCTGACGGCGCTCCGGACCGGAGCGGGCTCAGGGGTCGCGACGCGGGCGCTGGCGCGCGAGGACGCGCACGTCCTCACCGTCTACGGGGCGGGCGGACAGGCGCGAGCCCAGATCGACGCGGTCCGGGCCGTGCGGGACATCCGGGAGGTCAGGATCGTCTCCCGGACGGGCGAGTCCGCTCGCTCACTCGCGGCCGAGCTCGAGGGCGTCGAAGCACGCGCCGTGGACGACCCCGCCGAGGCCGCCCGTGGCGCCGACGTGATCTGCGCCGCGACTACCAGCGCGACCCCGGTCTTCCCGGACGACGCCGTCAGCCCCGGCGCGCACATCAACGGCGTCGGCTCGTTCAAGCCCGAGATGCAGGAGATCGCCGGCGGGCTGCTCCTTAGAGCCCGCGTCTTCGTCGACGCCCGGGACGCCGCCCTGGAAGAAGCCGGCGACCTCATCATCCCGATCCGCGAGGGCCTCTTCACAGAGGATCACATCGCCGCCGACATCGGCGAGGTCCTCGACGGCCGCGCGCAGGGACGCCAGAACGCGGACCAGATCACCTATTTCAAGTCGGTAGGCAACGCCGTCCAGGACGTGGCGGTGGCATTGCTGGCCGTGCGCGAAGCCGAGCGCAAGGGCCTCGGCCAGACCATCGACCTGTAACGCCGGTCGCGCCGCTCGGGTGCGAAGCACCTCGAGCGCACCGCCCCCCAGCCCGTCGACTCCCCGCGGGCGTGAGGAGGTGAGAAGGACCGCCCGGAGGCGAAGCGCGGAGCGGTCGCCCTCAGGGGGCTCGGATGCGCAGCATCCGGAGCGCAGCGCCCCCCTGAGGGCGACCGCTCCGCGCTTCGCCGCACAACCCAAAAGCCCCTAAAGCACCTGCTCCATCTCCTCGTCCGCCAACGAGTCCGGCCTCTCCCATCCCCCGCGGTCGAACCAATCGAGGAACCCCTCCGCCGCCGCGTCCGAGTAGAGCACCGGCGTGCCGCCCCGCGCACGGATCCAGTCCGCGTCTTCCACATTGAACACCCGGACCAACACGGGCACGTCACCCGCCATGGCCAGAAGGTGCTCGTTGTCCTCCACCCGCCGGACGGTGGACACGACGACCCGCGCCCGGTCCGCGCCCGCGCGGCGCAACAGGGAGACGTCCGCGGCGTCCCCCCGGATCGCCTCCACGCCGGCCTCCCGCACCCGCTCGACGATCTGGGGATCGTCGTCGACCGCCACGACCCGGTGGGTCCCGATGACGAGCGTCTCCAGTAGGGGCATGCCGCTCACGCCACAGCCGAGAAGGAGGACATGCCCTTCCGGCGGCTCGTCGGCCTCGACGCGGGACCGCCGCGCCGGATGGAATCGCATGAGCCCGATCGCGAGGCGATCGTTCGCCAGGAAGGGCGTGGCGGTCATCGTCATGAGCGTGACGAGGGTGATGACCGTGAAGGTCGAGGCCCCGATCTGGGCCGCCATGACCCCCTGCAAGCCGACCACGAGGGAGAACTCGCTGGTCTGCGACAGAAGCAACCCCGAGAAGATGGCCGGCCGGGCCGAGAATCCCGCGCGCTCCGCGATCAGCGCGACGAGCGGCGGGGTGACAAGCACGACGACCAGCGCGAGCGCGAACGCCTGTCCGATCTCGGCTACGGTCGGTACCCCCAGGCTCGCTCCGAGCGCGGTGAAGAAGATGGCCGTGAAGAAATCGGACAGGGAGTTGAGCTGACCCCGGACCACGCCGTTCACCGGGAATGACGACAGCGCGAACCCCGCCAGGAACGCCCCCGACACCAGGGGCACGCCGAGCTGCTGCGACGCGAAGAGGAAGCTGAAGAGCAGCGCCAGGACGGCCAACAGGAGCAGCTCCTCGTCCAGTGAAAGACGACGGAGCAGCTCCGGCAGGACCCAGCGCAGCAGCACATACGCCACGACCACCAGGAACAGGGTGCCTCCGACACCGGCCGCGACCGACGCGCCCCCCTCCGGTAGCCGCGTCACGACGGGAATCAGCAGGATGACCGCCAGGTCCTGGAGGAGGAGCACCCCGATCACGAGTCGACCGAACGACTCGAAGAGCTGCCGGCGCAGCTGGAGCATCCGCACGACCACGAGGGTCGACGAAGCCGTCAGCGCCAACGCCAGGTAGACGGACGTCTGAGGGTCGAAGGACAGCGCCCGCGCCGCCGCGTAGCCGAGCGCCCCGAGAACCAGGAACTGCACGGTGCCGACGGCGACCGCCGCGGTCTTCTGCCGACGTACCCGTCTCGGGTTGAGCTCCATCCCGGCCACGAACACCAGGAACGTGATGCCGAGCACGAGACTGTCCTGCAGGTAACCGGGCTCCACGTGTAGCGTCAGGGAGAGGCCGAAGCCGGCGAAGATCAGGAACGGGATCGCGGGCAGGCCGAGAAGCCGCGCGATTCCGAAGCCCGCGGCGGCGGCCGCGAGAAGCATGGCGAGCTCGATCATCCGTAGATCCCCTCCGCCCCGAGGGCCTCGGTCAGGCGCCGGGTGCCCGCCGTCTTCGAGTCCATGAGGTGGGTCGCCCCGATCTCGCGCAGATCAGGGACGACCGCGATGTCGAAGGCGTGGATGCTGCAGGGGACGTCGAGGGTGCCGCAACGGTACGCCAGCAGGTTGTTGGCGTCCTCGATCTGAAGCGCCGATACCAGGAGTCGGGCCCGCCGGATTCCCGCGGACTCGAGCACGGCGAGATCGTCGGTGTTGCCGACGAGGGTGGCTCCCCCGACGCCGGCCAGCTTCGACGGATCGGTGTCCACGGCGAGCGTGGGCAGATCGCGGTCCCGGAGGCCCTCCACGATGCGCTTCCCCAGCGAGTTCATACCGACCACGATCACGTGGTCCCGCAGACCGTAGGCGGGGCCGTGTCCACCACCGGCCCCCTCACGGTCGCGAGCCCCCTCGTGGGGAGCCTGGAACAGCTTGAGGGCGCCCCGCGCCCTCAGGCGCGCGTACACCCTGCGGGAGTTGAGGATGAGCGCCGACGACAGGCCCATCGTCACCAGCCCGATCAAGCCGATGACGGAAAGGAGCTCCTCCCCGATCAGCCCCGCCGAGAGGCCGAGGCCCGCCAGGATGAACGAGAACTCCGACGTCTGGGCCAGCGTCAGCCCGGCCAGCGCCGCCGTCCGCTCGCCGAATCCGAGTCGGGGGATCACCGTCAGGAGAATGGCCGGCTTGACCGTCATCACGAACACGATCAGCGCCAGCGCCAGCGGCCAGCGTCCGAGCGCCCCGGCGGGATCCATGTGGACGCCGAGGGTCACGAAGAAGACGGCGATGAAGAAGTTCACCAGGGGAGCGACCCGCCGGCGCAGCTCGTCGTTGAATGGAAGCTGCGCCAGCGCGATCCCGGCCAGGAACGCGCCCAGCTCGACGGAGAGGCCCAGGTGCTCCGCTCCCAGAATGAGGAGGAAGCACCATGCGAGGCTCCACACGAGTGTGGCCTCGGACGAGGCACCGATCCAGTGGAACGCCGGGGGCAGCAGCCAACGCGAGGCGGCCACGGCCACGGCCACCAGAAGGCCCATCCCCCCGAACGCGACGGCGAGATCCATCGCCATGTCTGTGAGCGTCGAACCCCCGTCCGCGAGCCCGGAGACGAACGTGAGGACCACGACGACGAGAAGATCCTGCACCAGCAGGATTCCGAGCGTGATCTTGCCGTAGGTCTCACTCAGGTCTCCGCGCTGTTCGAGCAGCTTGACCACGATGACGGTCGAGCTGAACGACAGGGCCACGCCCAGAAAGAGCGCTTCCCGCAGAGGTAGCCCGAGCGCGTAGGCTATGGCCGCGCCCAACAGCGCCGAGATCCCCACCTGGACGCTCCCACCGACCACGGCCACCCGCCCGAGATCCTTGATCGCGGCGAAGGAGAGCTCGAGGCCGACCAGGAACAGGAGAAGCGCGATCCCGACTTCGGAGGCCAACTCCACGCCCTCCCCGACTTCCAGCAGGCCCGTGACCGGCCCAAGAAGAAGCCCGGCGAGAATGTACGCCACGATCGACGGGATGCGGAGCGGCCGGGCCAGGAGCGCGAACACGGCGGCGCTCACCAGAATGATGCCGAGATCGAGCAGGATTGGAGCGTCAGGCACGATGCGCCGAAGGCGGAGGTTGTCGGAGGGTCCGGACGGAGGACCAGGAAGGAAGTTCGTGCCGCTCGGGACCCCGCACCACCCCGTCGTCGCCCGCCGCGGGGGCCCATGGGCTTGCCGCCGATCGCGGGCGTCGCGAGATACCTGCCATGGGACCCGGGGACGACGTCGCTCGCTACTACGACCGCAACACGGACCGCTTCCTCCGCTTCGGGGGCGGCGCGGACGCGCTCGCCATCCACCGGGAGCTGTGGGCGCCGGACGTGCGAACGTCCGCGGAGGCGAAAGGTCACGTCAATCGACTCCTCGCCGACGCGATCGAGGCCCGACATCCGCGCGCTCCGACCGTGCTAGACCTGGGGTGCGGTGTGGGGGGCACCCTGTTCGACCTCGCCGCGCGGTTCCCGGACGGGCGCCTACACGGCGTGACGCTGAGCCGCCGTCAGGCCGAGCTCGGCCGTGAGCTGGCCGAAGGGCGCGGCCTCGGCGATCGCTGCAGCGTGCATCTCGGAGACTTCGAGCATGCAAAGCCCCCGGTGGAGCTTTCGCGGCTCCGGGCCGACGCCGTCGTGTCGGTCGAGGCGCTGGCGCACGCGCGTGACGCGCGCGCCTTCTTCCGGACGGCCGCGGCGCGGCTCGGTCGGCCGGACGGGGTGCTGATCGTCGTCGACGATTTCCTCACCCGTGAGGAGGCCGAGCTGGCAGGATGGGAGCTCCACCTGGTGCGGGACTTCAAGGCCGGATGGCGCCTCGGCACCCTCCGGACGCCGCGCGGCGTGGCCGCCCTCGCGGCGGACGCGGGGCTTGAGCTGGTCGACGACCGGGATCTCACGTCACTCATCCGGATCGGGCGGCCGCGTGATCTAGCCATCCGGGCCGTCGCCCCCCTGCTCCCCCTGATCGGGATGACCCGTGTCCCGTTCTTCGGCAACATGGTCGGGGGGAACGCCCTACAAGCCGGCATCCGAAAGGGAGTGTTCGGTTATCGCATGCTCACGTTCGAGCTGCGCGGCCCCGAATAGATACGGCCATGAAGAAGGGGCCCCGGGCGGACGCCCGAGACCCCTCTTCATTCTCACGCCGGAAGCCCACGTCGAGCTCCCGACCGAACCGGGCCGGACGGCGCCCCGCTTCCGCGGAACGCCGGCCAACCCTCCGTCGTCAGGACGGAATGTTCGGGTTGGCCCGCCGTTCCTGCTCGGGCAGCGGCATGCACGTGATCGGGCCGTAGAGCTGGCCCTTGTGGTTCGTCCCCTGCGGGAACTCGATGTCGTGCCGGAGCATGTCGTTCAGCCGGTGGCCTTCGAGCCACAGCTGACGGCGACGCTCCTCGAGCACGACTTCCAGGATCTCGGCATCGGACTGAAGGCTCAGCCCGACCAGGTCATCCGCCGGGAGACCCTGCGCGGTCCGCAGGTCCGTCAGATGCTGCTCCGCCTCGGCGAGCTCCGCCTCGGCCATGATCAGCTTGGCCTCTTCCCACGACGCGATCGGAATGTTCGCATCGGCCGCCGTGTACTTGCGCTGGTACCAGTGATCGGTGGCGCCGTCGTTCCCCTTGGCGCCGGCATCCTCGATCACGACCCGCGTGTCCGGCTCCGGCACCACGCCGACCGTGAGATCACCGTACGCCGCCGGGTTCGCCGACACGTACAGGTTCAGCACGTTGAGGTTGTACACGCGGTTCTCACGGCTCGCGTCGACCGTCGAGTACTCCGAGTACCTTACGAATCCCTCGGGAATCTCGGACGCGTCATCGTACGCACCCGTCGTGTTCCCGAGGTCCAGGCGTGCGCGAGCACGCCCGAGGAGGGCGAAATACTCCAGCTCCTCGTCACCGATCTGCTGCGCGTAGCCGATCGCCTCGGTGAACTTCGTCTCAGCCATCGCGATGACCTCGGCGGGCTGAAGGAGCGAGCCCTCGGCGATGGCCATCTCGCAGAAGCCCTCACCCAGCAGCAGGTGGGAATACCCACCGTAAGCTGCCAGAAGGCCGAGCATCTCGTTCTTGTCGCCGACGATCTCCTCTTCGGGGAACGCGGAGATCAGCTCGGCACCGCTGGACGTCAGGAAGGTCGCCTGCTGCAGCGGCGTGTACGCGCCGAGGACGGTGGTACCACGTCCCCCCGCACACACTCCCGTGATGGTCTCGAGCTCCAGGCCACGCCAACCCCACGGGTTGATGTTGAGCCAACCGGACGAGTTGATCGTCTCGTCCGCAAGGAGGCTCGTGGAGACCACGTAGCTCGTGTAGGCGCACTCGAACTGTCCGAGCGCGCTGTTGAGGATGGTCCCGGCCAGAGCCGGGTTCTCGAGGTCGGAGGCCTCGACGGCCCCGGGGTTCTCCACCTCGAGGAGGCTGTCGCACGCCCCGAGCATCGAGAACAGGAGAATCGTGAAGCCGGCGCCCACGGCCCGCAGGCTCGGTGAGCGGCGTCGGCTCGTCTTGGATCTATGGGTCATTGTCGTCTCCTCAGAAGCTCAGGCGGAGCGTCATGGTCAGGCTCGCGGTGGGCGGCAGAACGGTCTGGTAGCCCACGGAGTTGGCGCCCGTCGCGCGCACCTCGGGGTCCCAGACATGCATGCCCGCCAGCTTTTCGGTCACGAGACCGTTGCGCGGCGTGCCCCACCCTTCTTCGGCGGTCCACAGCATGGCCACGTTCCGCATGCCGACGCTGACGGACCCACGGCGCGCACCGATGCGCTCGGCGAAGCTCCCGGGCATGTCGTAGCTCAGCGAGACTTCGCGTAGACGCAGGAAGCCCGCTTCGTAGACACCCATCCGGTCGTTCTCGAGCTGACGGTAGGCCTGCACGAACGGATCGTTGCGCAGGTTCGTAGCGATCGACGTCGTCTGGTTGTGCGTGGCACGAATCTCGGTGTTGTTCTGGATGTGCCCGCCATTCCCCTCGACCCGCGCGTAGAGGCGCAGGTTGTTGAAGAAGGTGAACGTGTTCCCGACGCCGAACTGCCACGTCGGCTGGGTCTTTCCGAGCCACACCTGAGGCGCCTCGGAGCAGGGCACCGGGGCACCGCCCGGATCCACGCCCTGCGGACCGGTACCACCGTCACACGTTGCCGAAAGCAGCGCGCCGGTGGGGCTGATCTCCGCCTCGAGGACGCGGAGCATGAAGAGATCCGCGACCGAATAGCCTTCGCGATGCTGGGACTGGGTCCCGGCGAAGATCACGTCGAGGTCGCCGAGGTCGGTGATCTCGTTCTCGGACGTCGAGTACTGGGTGTCGAGATCCCAGGAGAACGACGAGCCCTGAATGAGCCGCGCGTTCACGCCGATCTCGTTACCCCAGGCGTCGATCTGGCCGATGTTGACGACCTGGTCCCCGGTGAACCCGGTGGACGGCGCCAACGGGCGCTCGATGATCGCGTCCTTGGTGATCCGGTCGTAGCGCGTGAACTCCACGCTCAACCTGTCGTTGAACAAGCTCGCGTCGAAGCCGAGCTCGAGCTCCTCGCCCCGCTCGGGCTTGAGGTCGGGGTTACCGAACGACTCGGGCGTCAGCGACGGATTGTCGTCGAATCCGATGGCCGGACCATAGAGGCGGCTGGCCGCGAACGTTCCGGGCTGCTGTCCTGCCGCGCCCCAGGCACCGCGGATACGGAACTGGTCGACGAAGTCGAAGTCCCAGAAGCTCTCCTCCGACACCACCCAGGTACCGCTGACCTTCGGGTAGTAGGCCGCGTCGATCTCCGAGCCGAACGCGCTGTGCGAGTCCGCCCGCAGGGCGACGGTCAGGAACGCCCGGTTCTGCCAGCCGACCTGCTGCTGCACGTAGAACCCGAGGTTGGCCTCCTCGGCGAACGTCTCGCCGCTCGTCCGGATGGCCGCGCCGGAGATGGTCGTCACGGGGACGGCCGGGAACTCGGCGCCGTCCGCCGAGATGAACTGGCTCCGGGAGTTGTTGTACTGCATGCCGATAGACGGCGTGAACGTGTACTCGCGCCAGTCGAAGGTGGCGCTACCGGCGTAGTCGAACGACGTGAAACGACGGGTGCCACGGTCCACGCTCTTCTCGCCCAGCGCCGCGCTTCCGTAGTAGTGGTCCGAGCCTTCCGGCTGGCGCGGGAGCGTCTCGTGGTTGTGCTCGGCGTTGTTGTCGATACCGACGATGACGCGATGCGTCGACCACTCCACCGGCTGGTACCGTAGCTCCGCACTCACGGTCATCCGGTCGTTGTCGGACCGGTCCTCGTATTTGCTCCACTCCTCGGGGGGAGCAGCACGCCAACCGCGCCGGCCGCTGTTGTCGAGCAGCGTGCGCGGGTTCGACCAGATCAGGTTGCTGAACGGGTCCTGGTTGATGCCGCCCTGCGCGAGCCGCGTCTCTCCCTGGATGTAGCCCGAGTTGACGCTCACCGTGACCTTCTCGGAGAGCAGCGCCTCGAAGTTGGCGCGCAGCGCGAGCCGCTTGCTCCAGTTCCAGTCGACGACTCCGACGTCGTCGTTGCTCGAGACCGAAGCGAAGTAGCGGATCGCGTCGGTGCCACCGCGAACGCTCAGGTTGTAGCTCTGCGTCAGGCCGTTCTGGAAGATGGGCCCGTTGCCGTTCTCGACCTCGTTCGTGTAGACGTTGATGCCGAAGAGGTCGTCGACCGTCTGGGGGGCGCCGACCAGGTCCGGATCCGGCATCCAGCGCATGTCGGTCCGGCCCTCCGGATCCCACAGCCAGTTGGTGCCGATACGCGTCGTGAAGTCGAACTGGGGAGCGCCGGTCTGGCCGCTCTTCGTGATGATCTGGATCACGCCGTTCGAGGCCTCGGTGCCGTAGAGCGTCGCCGCCGCGGGCCCCTTGATGATCTCGATGCTCTCGATGTCCGACGGGTGGATGTCGTTCAGGCGGCTGACGTTCGAGCCGCCGCGCTGACCGGTCCCTCGCCGGGGATCGCTGTCCATCCGGACACCGTCGATGTAGATGATCGGATCGTTGCCCTGCGAGATGCTGGCCACACCGCGGATCCGAGGCGCCGTGCCGGTGCCGACCTGGCCCGTGCCGGGCAGCATCGTCAGTCCCGGCGTGCGCTGACCGATCATCTGGTCCACGCTGGTGATCGGCGACTGCGAGATGACCTGGTCGGCGTTCACGGAGGTTACGACGTTACCGATCGCCCGGCGCTGGCTTCCGCCCGCGGTTCCGGTGACGATCATCTCGTCGAGCTCGAGCGCGGACGACTCCATGCGGAACTCGACCGATGCGGTCTGCCCCGCCTGGACCGTCGCCGTCTGCTGCTGCGTCTCGTAGCCGATCGTGATGACCGACACGGTCTGCTGGCCAACAGGGACGTTCAGGAGCAGGAAGCGGCCGCTCGCGTTCGTCAGGCCTCCGACTCCGGTGCCTTCGACGCTCACCTGGGCGGACTGGAGAGCCCGTCCGGTAGCGGCGTCGACCACCGTGCCCTGAACGCTGCCGGTCTGGGCCGCGACGGCCGAAGGGGCCGCAAGCACCGCGAATACGAACGACAACACCGCCATCGCTCGAAGTCTCGGCAATGCAAGCTTATTGCATCGCACTCTGGGTAGATTCATGATTCGTCTCCATTGGACGAAGGGATATGGCGCGGGGCCGGGCTCCCTGCCCGGATCGACCGCGCGGAACGCGCGTCCTGACGATGCCCGTAGGGGCGAGCGCCGTGCGACGCACTCTGAACACTTCGGAGCTTCGTCCGGTCGTTCCCTACCGAAGGAAACGAGCGGCCGAGCGTGATGTGACTATCTGGGTTGTTGGCCTATCCTCGCGCCGGCCAGAAGTCCGACGCCCGCCATGGTGGTCTGCGTGGCGTTGAAGCCGAACAGGAAGTCCGCGTCCGAGAAGGTCGCGAGCACGTCCGACGGCTGGTGCCAATGGGGATCGGATCCCCTCCCGATCTCGTAGAGGCGCCGGTTCTCGCGGATGCTGACCGCGGCGGTCAGGTCCATGAACGGCGTCGAGTCGGTGTTGCTCATGCTGTTGCTCATCGCCGCCGGGTAGTCGCTCGCGAACTTCCGGTTGGCGTTGATCAGGTGAACCGCGAGGCGCGAGGACTCCTCCCACATCGCCGAGTTCAGCTGGAACTCCACGTCGACGTCGGCGTTCAGGGCCTGACGGTGCATCACCGGATTCCCGTGGTCGAACATGACCTTGTCGTGCTGGATCATGCCGAGCCAGCGGGGCTCCGGATAACGGCCGGACCCGGCCGGGCTCTCCTGCCCTTGGAGGTCCGCGCGCTGCTCCACGTAGGCTCGGGCTCCGTTGAGCCCCGTCTCCTCGTTGTTCCAGAGCGCGAAGCGGATCGTCCGCTCGGTCGCGATGTCGGGCGAGGCGAGCACACGCGCGATCTCGAGGACGAGCGCCGTGCCCGAGGCGTTGTCGTTCACGGCCTGTCCACCGCCCCGACCGTCCATGTGGCCGCTGACGATGTACATCTCGTCGGGGTTGGTCGTCCCGATCTTGGTCGCGTAGACCTGGCTCCGCGGCTCACCCTCGTACTCGTAGTGGAGCCGCTCCGTCTCGTAGCCCCAGCTCCGCAGCCGCTCCTCGATCCAGTCGTTCGCGCGCTCGTTGCCCTCCGTTCCCTGCTCACGGTCGCCGAACGCGGCCAGGTCGTGAACGAGTTGCGTATAACTCTCGAGGCTCAGCCGCTCGACGATGGGCTGGACCGCCTGCTCTTCCGCGGTGAGCTCGACGCCACCGAGCACGCCCCGTGGAATGGGCCGGACACCGTCTTGCTGCCTGGACTGGGCCGAGGCGAGAGGCGCGGTGACCAGAAGGAGGGTGAGAGCGAGGGAGAGAACGGAGCCGGGACGCGGGAAGGACCCGGACCGGTGAAAAGGCGTGCGCAGCATCTATTCGTCTCAGCTGAGATGTTTCATGCTAGAAACACCCAATCGCTCGGCATGGTGGCGGACGACTCGGGCGGGGGGCGTGGTGGGGGAGCCACGCGCTCCATTCCGACTACCCATTCATGGTAGACAAAGTCCATTCTCGGCGCCAGACAGGAGGGTTGCGGCGGGCCACACGGCAGGCCTACGATCGGCGGGTCCCGCCGTGCACCCACGAGCCCGAAAGAACTCCATGCTTCCGAAAATCCGCCATCGCACCGGCCCCGCCTCGAGGGCCCGCGTATTCGCTACCGCGACGGTCCTCCTGCTCGCGGCCCTCGCGACCGTACCCGGCTCCGGGGCCGGCCAGGAGCCGTTCGACCTGCTCATCCGTGGGGGCCGCGTCCTGGACGGCACCGGAAATCCCTGGATCCGGGCGGACATAGGCATCCGGGAAGGGCGTATCGCGGCACTCGGCCAGCTCCCGGACGCCAGCGCGGACCGGATCGTGGACGCGGCCGGTCTCTACGTCGCCCCGGGCTTCATCGACATCCACTCGCACGCCGACGACGGCAACGCGGACATCGGTGAGGCCACCATCCGGACCGACGAGCCCGGCAGGAAGGCCGCCCCCAACGTGGTCTCGCAGGGTGTGACCACGGTGGTCGTGAATCACGACGGCCGTTCCCCCTGGCCGATCCGCGACCAGCGCGCGCTCCTCGAGCGCCAGGGCGTGGGTCCGAACGTCATGTTGATGGTCGGACACGGAACCGTTCGGCGGCAGGTCATGGGCGACGACTTCGCGCGTCCCGCGACCGACGCCGAGATCGAACGGATGAGAGAGCTGGTCCGGCAGGCGCTGGACGAGGGCGCGGTCGGCATCTCCGCCGGGCTCGAATACGTGCCCGGGCGATACAGCACGACCGACGAGGTCGCGCGCGTCGTGGAGGAGCTCCTCCCCTCGGACGGCGTCTACATCTCCCACGAGCGCGCGGAGGGCGCCGACCCCATGTGGTACTGGCCGAGCCAGGATCCGGCCGGGCCGCCCACGCTCCAGGACGCGGTCATGGAGACCATCGAGATCGGTCGGCGCACCGGCGTGAAGGTCGTCGCGTCACACATCAAGGCGAAAGGCGCGCACTGGTGGGGCTCGAGCGGCACCGTCATCCAGCTGATCGAGCGGGCGCGCGACGAGGGCGTGCGCGTGTGGGCCGACCAGTATCCGTACCCCACCAGCGGATCGGACGGGAACACCGTGCTGATCCCCTCGTGGGCCACCTCGCCCGACACGCGCGGCCCGGACGCGCCGCCTCCGGCCGAGGTGCTGCGCGAGAACCTCCGCGACCCCGACACGGAAGCGCTCATCCGTCAGGACATCGCGCACGAGATCCGGCGCAGGGGCGGCGCCGACCGCGTCGTCGTGCTCGAGTACCCCCGGTCGGAGTGGGTCGGACGCAACCTTCAGGAGCTCGCGGACGAGCGCGGCGTCGATCCGGTGCAGATGGCCATCGACCTCCAGCTCGAGGGCGATCCGGCGCGACGCGGCGGCGGGAGGCTCCGGGGCTTCTCGATGTCAGAGATCGACGTGGAGCACTACGCGGCGCAGCCGTGGGTCGTGACCGCGTCGGACGGCGGGATCGCCCTCCCCGCGGACGGCCTGGTGCACCCCCGCTACTACGGCACCTTCCCCCGCAAGATCCGACACTACGCGCTCACTGTGAACGCGCTCTCGCTCGAAGACGCGATCCGGTCCCAGACGTCGCTCCCGGCGAGGCTCATGGGCCTCCCCGACCGTGGCGAGATCCGGGAGGGGTACCGGGCGGACCTGGTGGTCTTCGACCTGGAGACGATCGGGGACCGCGCGACGGTGTTCGAGCCGCACCAGCACTCGGAGGGGATCGAGCACGTGCTGGTGAACGGCGAGTTCGTCGTGGAGGACGGCACGATCCTGTACACGACGCCCGGGCAGGTGCTCACGCGTGAGACGGGCGGCCGGCGGGGCGTCTCGGACGATGGAGGCTTGAAATGAGGACGCTCGTCGCGCTCGTGCTCCTGGCCCTCGCGCTCGGTCCCGCGGCTACCACCGCCCAGACGCCTCCCGACGCGGCGCACGAGGTCGACCGGATCTTCGCGCGCTGGGACGGCGTCACGTCACCCGGCTGCGCCGTCGGCGTGCGGAAGGACGGGCTCACCGTGCTCGAGCGGGCCTACGGCATGGCCGACCTCGAGCACGGCATTCCCAACACGCCGTCCACGCGCTTCGAGGGCGGATCGCTGTCCAAGCAGTTCACCGCGGCCGCCGTCGTCCTGCTGGCGCTCGACGGCGCACTGTCCCTCGAGGACGATGTCAGGCAGTACATCCCGGAGGTCCCGGACTACGGCCACACCATCACGCTCAAGCATCTGCTCACGCACACGAGCGGGCTACGTGACTGGGGGAGCGTCGCGAGCATCTCGGGGTGGGGCCGGGAGCAGCGCACGCACGACCACGACTGGGTGCTGGACATCGTGAGCCGCCAGTCGGCGCTCAACTTCGTGCCGGGTCACGAGTACTCGTACAGCAACACCGGGTACAACCTGCTGGCCATCGTCGTCGGGCGCGTGAGCGGGATGCCCTTCGCGGACTTCTCACGGGAGCGGATCTTCGAGCCGCTCGGGCTCGGCCTCACCGAGTGGCGCGAAGACTACCGGCGCATCGTGCCCGGCCGAAGCACGGCCTACCGGACGCCGGACGGGGGCGACAGCTGGGAGATCGACCGACCCATCGAGCACGTATACGGGAACGGAGGCATCCTGACCACGGTCGCCGACCTCGGCGTCTGGAACGAGGCCCTGGAGGACGGGCGCCTGGGCGGGCCCGAGTTCGTGACGCTCATGCACGACACGGGTGTCCTCAACGACGGCTCGCGTATCCGGTACGCGAGCGGCCTGGTCGTCGGAGAGTCCATGGGGGTCCCCTCGGTCACGCACACCGGATCCACGGCCGGGTACCGGGCGTTCCTCGGGCGCTATCCGGAGCAGGATCTTTCCGTCGCGATGATCTGCAACGCGGCGAACGTTTCCACCGGCGGCACGGGCGCGAGGATCGCGAGCGCGTACCTGGGAGACGTAGCCCGGGAGCCCGCCACCCCCGACTACGCTGCCGCCGCAAGGCCCGAGGACGCGCGCCGCGCGGGCCTCTACCACGATCCGGTCACCGGAGACATACGAGAGCTCGCCTTGACGGATGGCGTGCTCCACGACGGCTCCACGCCGCTCCTCCGGCTGGACGAACGGACCTTCCAGGTCGGCGACGGCGACGCGCGCTACGTGTTCGACGACGGCGCCGGACGCGTGGGCTTCGAGGAGGAGTCGTGGGAGTACTCGAACCAGCGCTGGGAGCCCGTCGAACCGTGGTCACCGACCGCGTCGGAGCTCGCGGCCTTCACGGGCACCTATCACAGCGACGACGCCGAGACGACCTATGTCGTGTCGATCGAGGACGGCGGACCGACGGTCTGGCAGCGGCCCGGGATCACCCGCGAGCTCTCGCCGCTGTACCGCGACGCGTTCGGCATGGGTGGCATGGTCGTGCGCTTCCGCCGCGACACCGCCGGTGACGTCGTCGCGCTCTCGCTCAGCCTCGGACGGGTGTACGACATGCGCTTCGAGCGGGTGCGGCCCTGACGAGCGAGGGGGTGCGGCCGGGGAAGGCCGCACCCCCTCGGTGTTTGGACCGACCCGTTCGGTCAGTAGGCCAGCGCGTACGCCTCCCGTCGCGGATCGGCCGCGGCGGTGAGCACGCCCGTCTCGGGATCCCACACGATCATCTGGGCGCCGCCGAACGTGGCGGTCCAGCCGTCGACCAGATTCAGGTCGTGCCCGCGAGCCGTGAGCTCCTCGACGACGGCGAGCGGCACGCGGTTCTCGAGCGCTACGCGCACGCCCCCGAGCGACCGGAAGCGCGCGGCCTCGATCGCCTCCTGAGGCGTCATGCCGAAGACCAGCAGGTTGTGCGCGATCTGGAGAAGGGACTGGGGCTGGCTGTCTCCACCCGGCGTGCCGAGCGTGAACGCGAAGCCCCCGTCTGCGGAGAGCGCCATCATCGGGGACAGGGTATGGTACGGTCGCTTGCCCGGAGCCACCTGGTTGGGGTGCCCGTCCTGGAGGGTGTAGAGCGCCCCCCGGTTGTGCAGGAGGATGCCGGTCGTGGACTCCACGAGGCCGGAGCCGAAGCCCGCATAGTTGCTCTGGATCCAGCTGACCGCGTTCCCCCACTGGTCCACCGCCGTCAGGTAGACGGTGTCGCCGCCGTCATCCGTCTCCTCCATTTCCGGAAGCGGATCGCCGAAGCCTGGTGCGACGTCCTCGGCGGCGCGTGACACGTCCACGAGCCCGGCCCGTTCCCTCAGGTAACTCGCGTCGAGCAGCCGGTCGACCGGCACGTCCGCCACGTCCCAATCGGCGACCCAGCGATCGCGGTCGGCGAACGCCAGCTTCTTGAGCTCGATGAGCGCATGCAGGTAATCCGCCGAATTGTGCCCCATTTCGGCCACCGGGTGCTCCTTCGACATCTCCATGAGGGCGAGCTGTGCGACGCCCTGTGTGCTCGGCGGCATCACGAGGAAGGTGTGGCCGAGATACTCGGCGCTCAGCGGGTCGACCCAGGTCGAGGTATGCGCCGCGAAGTCGTCGTAGCGCAGGTGTCCGCCCTCGGCCTCCACGAAGTCGGCCAGTGCCCGGGCGATATCGCCTTCGTAGAAGCCCTCCTTCCCCTGCGTCGCGATCACTTCGAGCGAGTTGGCCAGCTCGGGGTTGCGAAGCAGCGAGCCCACCGGCGGCGCGTCCCCACCCGGCTGATAGAGCTCCCTGCCCCGCTCGTTCAGGTCGTCGCCCTGGGCCATGATGTCGAGCGCGAGGCGGGTGGAAACGGGGAAGCCGTCGCGCGCGAAGCGGATGGCCGGCTCGAGCAGCTCGGCGAACGGCTGGCTACCGAAGCGCTCGTGCGCATCGACCCACCCGGCCACCGCGCCCGGGACGCTCACCGACATCGCCCCGGTCTCGGGAACCTGGTCGAGTCCCTGGTCCCGGAAGAACGCCGGTGTCGCCAGCGCGCCGGACCGCCCGCTGGCGTTCAGAGCCGTCACCTCTCCGGTCTCGCCGTCGTAGAAGATCCCGAAGGCGTCGCCGCCCACGCCGTTCATGTGCGGACGCGTCACGGCCAGAATCCCGGCCATGGCGATGATCGCGTCGGTCGCCGTCCCGCCGTCCCTGAGCACCGCGAGCCCGGCTTGCGTGGCCAGGGGGTGGTCGGAGGAGACCGCGCCCAGCGTCCCCCGCACGTCCGGGCGGTTCTGGGGCGCGTAGCGGGTGGTGTCCCACTCCGGGGGCGCGTCCGCTTCGGCGCAGCCTGCGACCAGGAGCACGGGAACCATCAACGACGCGGCGCCGAACTGGCGCGCGCGGGACCGGAGCTGACCTGACATCGTCTCGTCCTCGGCTTGAAATAGAACCCTCTGAGGTTCAGCCATGTTGCCCCGGGTCGGGGGCTTCGGGCAAGGGACCGGCCCGGCTTCGGCATCGACATGTGACCGTTCCGCTCGAACGCGAGTGTTAAGGGTGACATCCCCCACGGACCGGTCGCGTGCACGCGACGCCCAACGAGCGGAGGCCCGAAAGCATGCCCAGCCTGCAGACCTTCACGTTCCAGGTGAGAGACGAGCAGCACGCACTGCACGAGGTCACCTTCGTGCGCCACTCACCGGGACACCTCTCGGCTCGGTGCTCCTGTGACGCGGGCCGTACCGACCGTTGCTGCGCCCACTGTCTCCGCCTGCTCTCGGGCGATCGGACCCAACTCGTCAGCGACAACGACGTGGAGGTCGGCGTCGTCGAATGGTGGGTGGCATGCCTCGACCTGAAGCACACAGTCACGCGGGCCCTGAAGGCGCAGGAGCCCGGAGCTTCGGCACCGGGGAGCCTGTCCCGGGTCCTCGAGCATTGGCCGAACCTGACGGCGCAGGACTTCGACGTCGATCTCCGTCAAGACCACAGGCGCGAGCTCGGCGCGGCCTGAACTTCCGGTCGTGATCCCCGCCGGTGATCCCCGGCGGGTCCGAAGTCGGTAAGGCTCCATGGACGGGTCGCTCGACCCCTCCGACGAACGAGTCTCAACCATCCTACCGACGATGGCGGACCATGCCGCACCGGTCCGTCGGGGAGTCAAACCGCATGTCCATCACGACCACCCTCCTGGCCGCGCTCGTGCTCCAGGTGGCCGCGCACCAGCACGCGCCCGAGCACGCCCCCGAGTCCACGCCGCCGGTCGAGGACCGGGTGCCACTCTACGACAACCTCGGGAGCCACGCCTACCGGATCACCGCCGCGAACGACGAGGTCCAGGCCTACTTCGACCAGGGTCTCCGGCTCTACTACGCCTTCAACCACGCGGAAGCGGTCCGCTCCTTCCGCGAAGCGCAGCGACTCGATCCGTCGTGCGCGATGTGCTGGTGGGGCGAGGCCCTCGCGTTCGGACCCAACATCAACCTGCCGATGGATTCGACGGCGGGCGTCGCGGCCTTCGCCGCATCCCGGCGGGCGCTCGAAGAGCTGGATCGCGAGTCGGCCGTCGAGCGGGCGCTCGTCGAGGCCCTCGGTACACGCTACGTCGCGGTCCCCGGACCGGACCGGGCCGCGCTCGATTCGGCTTATGCCCGGGCGATGGCGGACGTCGCGCGGCGCTTCCCGTCCGACCCGGAGGCCGCCGTCCTCTCCGCCGAGGCCATCATGGACCTCAGTCCGTGGAGCTACTGGGACGCCGACGGAAGCCCCCGCCCGGGCACGGAGCGGGCGCTCGCCGGCCTCGAAGGTGTGATGCGGTCGAACACGAGTCACCCTGGTGCGTGCCACTTCTACATCCACGCCGTGGAGGCGGTCGACCCGGACCGCGCCCTTCCCTGCGCCGAGCGGCTGGCGGCCCTGATGCCCGGCGCCGGCCACCTCGTGCACATGCCTGGACACATCTACATCCGGGTAGGGCGTTACGCCGACGCGATCGCCGCGAACGAGCACGCCGTGCACGCGGACGAGTCGTGGATCCAGGATCAGCGCCCCGGCATGGGCGTCTACACCGCCGGCTACTACCCGCACAACTACGATTTCCTGGCGTTCGCCGCGTCGATGGCCGGCAGGCGCGACCAGGCGACGCGGGCAGCCGCCCGTGTCCGCGACCTGATCCCCGCCGAGATGTTCGGCGTGCCGGGCATGGCGTTCCTGGAGCACTGGTGGGCACGCCCCCTACAGATCCAGATCCGTTTCGGCCTGTGGGACGAAATCCTCGCGACCGATGCCCCGGCCGAAGGGCTCTCGCACGCTCGGGCGCTCTGGCACTACGCCCGCGGAAGGGCGTTCGTGGCGCGCGGCGAGATCACCGCGGCGGCCCGGGAGCTCGGACACCTGCGGAGCGCGGCGGCCGACCCTGCCCTCGAGGGAATGCGCATGGAGTTCAACGCCGCCACCGACATCCTGGCCGTCGCCGAGCACGTGCTCGAAGGGCTCGTGGCGGAGGCCGGAGGCGATACGGCCAGGGCCATCGACCTCCTGCGGGAGGCGGCGGCGCTCGAGGACGCCATGACGTACGGCGAGCCGCCGGAGTGGAGCGTGCCCGTGCGGCACGACCTCGGAGCCGTCCTGCTGCGCGCGCGCCGCTCCGCCGACGCCGAAGCCGTGTACCGGGAGGACCTGGCGCGCTTCCGCGAGAACGGGTGGGCGCTGAAGGGACTTGCCCAGGCGCTCCACGCCCAGGGCCGCCCGGAAGAGGCGCGCGAGGTGGAAGCACGCTTCCGGCGGGCGTGGGAGACGGCCGACGTGAAGCTGCCGACATCGAGCTTCTGACGCCACGCTTCCGAGGAAGCGCTCCCGAGCGCTTCCTCGTGGCATGAAAAGGGACCGGGGGCCGGGCGGCTCCCGGTCCCTTCGCGCACTTGCCCCCCGGACGACCTCCGTGCCATGGTGCCGCCCATGATCCGCTTCCCCATCGTCCGCTTCCTCTCGCTCGCGCCGGTCTGGCTCGGCGCATGCACCGCCGGTCCCGGCGATTCGTCGGGTGACGCCGACTTCACCGTGGTCGAGTCGACCATCCCCGACATCCAGGCGCGCATGGAGCGCGGCGAGCTCACGTCACGCGAGCTCGTGACGCGTTACCTCACGCGCATCGCCATATACGAGGACCGGCTGAACGCGGCGATCACCGTGAACCCGGAGGCGCTCGCCGAGGCCGACGCCCTCGACGCGGAGCGTGCCGCGGGCCGGGTGCGGGGGCCGCTGCATGGGATCCCGGTCGCGTTGAAGGACAACATCCACACGACGCACCTGCCGACCACGTTCGGCGCCCTCGCCTTCGAGGGCTTCGTGCCCTGGTACGAGGCCACGCTCGTCACCAACCTCCGTGAGGCGGGCGCGATCATCATCGCCAAGGCCACCCTCACGGAGTTCGCGAACTTCATGGCGGGCACGCCGAACCCCATGCCCGGCAACTACAACGCCCTCACAGGATTCGCTTTCAATCCCTACGACGCGCGGCGGGATCCGAGGGAGGGCTCGGACGGCCGTCCGGTCCTCGGCACGGGCGGATCGAGCTCGGGCGTGGGGACCGCGGCCAGCTTCTGGCAGGGGAACGTCGGCACCGATACCGGCGGGTCCATCATCAGCCCGTCGAACGCCACCATGCTGGTCGGGATCAGGCCCACGCTGGGGCGGCTCAGCCGCTGGGGGATCGCGCCGGTGACGCTGGACCACGACATGGCCGGGCCGATGACCCGCAACGTGGCCGACGCGGCGATCATGCTCGGGGCCATGGAGGGCGCGGAGCCCGACCCGAACGATCCGGCCACCGGCGTGTGTGAGCCCCCGCCTGGCCGTGACTACCGCCCGCACCTGCGGGCGGACGGGCTGGAAGGCGCGCGGATCGGGATTCCGAGGGCGTATTACTACGACCCGATCGAGCTCGACGGCCGTCCCGGCACGCTCGGTGGGCTGAGCGACGCCGAACGGGCGCTCATGGACGACGCGATCGAGGTGTTACGCGCCGCGGGCGCCACCGTCGTCGACCCGGCGGACGTGCCGAGCCTGGCGGACCCGGACCCTGACGACAACTTCGCCGCCTGGGGCATCTGCGTGGGCGGCGAGGAGGCCAAGGGCTCGGACGACCACTGCACGGTCAACTTCAAGTACGGCATGAAGCGCGACTTCGATGCCTGGCTCGAGACGCTCGGTGACGCGGCTCCGGTCGGCACGCTGACGGAGCTCCGCTCGTGGAACCTGGAGCACCGGGCGGCCGGATCGATGCGGTACGAGCAATCCCGTTTCGACATCTCCGACGAGATGGACGTGGCGGCGGACCGGGCCCGCAACGAAGCCGACATGCGGAAGGATCGGTTCCTGAGCCGTGAGCGCGGAATCGATGCGGTGCTGGACGCGCACGACCTGGACGCCATTCTGACACCCGGCAGCCGGGGGGCCGGCCTCGCGGCCCGGGCCGGAACGCCCATCGTGGTGGTGCCGTTCGGCTTCGTTCCGAACACGCCGGGCCGGGCCTTCCCCGATGGCTTCGAGGCACGACCGGCCCCGTTCGGCGTGGGCTTCAACGGAGCCGCGTGCAGCGAGCCGCGGCTGATCGAGCTGGCCTATGCGTTCGAGCAGGCGTCCAACGGGCGGGTGCCGCCGCCCGGCTTCCAACGCTGACACGCGGGCGCCCGGGGTGGACCGAGGTCGTCTCACTACGTCACGAACGCACGGTCTACGTAACCCTACGTATGGAGGGGGTCGACCCTCGGATGGCAGACTGGGTGCACGATGAATCGCATCCCAGGGGGAACCATGAACGACCATGTCGACAGCAAGACGGACTCGGGACACGGCGCGGGCCACGCCACGATCGTCATCGAGGGCTACATCGGTGAGATGAGCGACGAGCGGGTCGTGGTCTTCCCGTGCCTCGATCGACGTTACTCCGTCGAGATCCAGAGAAGGGACGTCCTCGATTTCGAAGCGGGCCGCGCGAACGGGGCGTGCCGTTTCGTGGTATCGAGGGCCGCATCCGTCCTGGAGCGCATCACGGTGGTGACGACCACTCGGCGCATCAGGAACGCCTGCGATATCTCGTGCGAGGAGGACACGACCATCGTGGACGGCGAAGACCTGGGAGACTGGACCCGAGGAGCGGACTGGTCCCGGCCGGATTGAGCGACCTGTGACGGCGGGGTGACGCCGGGTCAGGCGAGTCCCGCCTCCCGCACCAGGTCGACCAACTCCCCCCGCGAGCCGATACCAAGCTTCTCGTAGATGTTCGTGAGGTGGGTGCTGACCGTGCGCGTCGCGATCCCCAGCGCCTCCCCGACTTCCTGATTCGTCAGGCGCCGCGCCACGGAACGAGCGACCTCCGTCTCCCGATCGGTCAGGCCCGCCAACCCCGCCCCCGTTCCCTTGGCCGGCACGGGGTGTCCGGCTTCGGCGAACATGTGGCGGGTCTTCTCCAACTCCGGCTCGGCGCCGAGCCGCACGCAGGTCTCGTGGACCCTCTTGAGTTCGGCCACCGCCCGGTCCTTCTCGCCGACATCCAGCAACCTACCGGCGAGCTGACGACGAATCCGCGCGGCGTAGGGAATCATCGGGATCGCCTCGAGCGACCGGGCGGCGCCGTGCATCAGCTCCACCGCCGTCTCCGGGTCACCCCGCTTCCAGCGTACGAGCGCGTCGCAGGCGTCGGCCCACGCCCGCCCGAGCGTGTGGTCCAATCGGTCCGCATGCAGCCTCAGGCGCGCGCCGACATCTCCGGCCTTGTCGATCTCCCCCGCCCACAGACACGCCTCGGCGAGCACGGGCAGAAGGCGGTGGACGGCCCAGAGCGTGTAGCCCGTGCCCTCCGCGATCGCGAGGCCTCGCTCGGCAGCCTCCATCGCGCCGGCGTAGTCTCCGGTCCCGATCCGGTAGTGCGCGGCGCCGACCAGCGCCGGAACGACCTGATGCACGTCCACCGGCCCGTCATCCCGCCCGCTCTCCGACAACCGCATCGCCTCGTCGATGAGCTCGTGGGCCCGGTCCGTCGCCCCGCGCCCCAGATGGAACTGCGACGTCCAAACGAGAAGCCGTGGGAGCAGGGAGCGCTGGTGCAGGTCCCTGGCCAGCGCGATCGCCCGCTCGCCGAGCGCCACACCCGCGTCCCAGTCCCCCTGGCCATACGCGAGCTCGATCTCCATCTCGGCCGTCCAGAGCCGCAGGATGGGTGCCCGCGCACGGTCGGCGAGCTCGGTCAGCTCGTCGACGGCCTTGCGCATGTGGTCGGCCCCGCCACGCATCCCGGTCAGGACGCCGAGCCCCCAGCGGGCCCAGAACTCGGCCGACACGTCACCGGCCTCCCGAGCCAGCTCGATGGCGAGGTCGCCATGCTCACGCGCCTTCTCGGGTGGACCGACCCAGACGTACAGGAGCGCGAGCGACCGGTGGGCTCGGGCGAGGAGTCCGAGGTCCCCGACCGACTCGGCCAGCGGCAAGGCGGGCGCAACCATCTCCACCGCCTCGGCTCCCCGGCCCACCTCGTGCAGGCAGTGTCCCTTCGCGATCCGCAGGCGTACGACCGCGGCTTCCGCCCCTTCCCGCTCCGCCAACGCGAGGCCTCGGTCGAGCGCGGCGTGCGCCTCCGCGTGACGACCGCACCAGAAGTGTGCCAGGCCGAGGCTCCGCAGAAGGTCCAGTCGAGCGGGATCGGACTCCGGGATGAGCCGTACCGCCTCGGACCAGAGCGCGACCGCGCCCTCGAAGTCCCCGAGATGTTGGCGTGCCCTGGCCAGCGTCGCCATGACGCGACCCCGCTCCAGCGGGTCGGCCGTCTCGTCGTCGTCGAAGGCTTCGAGGGCCGTCTCCAGGTACTCGACCGCCTCGCGGTCGGCCCTTCGCTCGAGCGCTTGCCGACCGGCCAGCAGGAGATATTCCGTCGCCTTCGCGCGCGCGGCTCCCGGCGAACGGGCGTAGTGGTACGCCAGCTCATCGGCCTGCCGGGCCGCCCGGGATCCGTGGAAGGCTTCGAGGGCTTCGGCGACCCGTTGGTGGAGCACCCGGGCACGCTGAAGTCCGAGCTCCTCGTACAACGTCTGCCGTACGAGGGGGTGCTCGAACAGGTACACGACCACACCGTCCTCGTCGCGCTCGTCGAGCACATGGTGGTGCCTCAGCTCCTCCAGCGCCTCGAGCAGGGACGACTCCTCGAGCCCGGCGAGACGCGCGAGCACCGGGTGCCTCGCCCGAGCGCCCACGACCGACGCGAGCTCCGCCACGGCCTGGGCATCCTCGGAGAGCGAGCCGACACGCCCGAGCACCGCGTCCCGGATGGATCCGGGGAGCTCCAGATCGGCGGCGCCCCATCCGGTCCAGGTCCCGGCCTCGTGGCGGAGGCGGCCCGTTGAGACCATCGACTTCAGGATCTCCTCGATGAAGAAGACGTTGCCTCGCGTCCATCCGTAGAGGAGCGCCGAGAACTCCCGGACCACCGACGGCGCCACGTCGAACGTGCGCCGCAGGAGTTCGGCGACCTCGTCTCGGGTCAGCGGAGCCATGCGGCGCACCTCGCCCACGCCGAGCGACACCAGCGAGCGCTCTACCCGGACCAGCTCGGAGCCGGGCTCACGCTCCTGCTCGTTGTACGTGCACAGAATGAGCACCGGGTGGCCGGAGACCTGCCGAGCCAGGAAATGGAGGAGCTCCAGAGACGAACCGTCGGCCCACTGCAGGTCCTCCAGCACGAGCACGAGCGGATCGCGCGCCGCGTGTCTCTTCACGAACTGCGTGAAGTTCCACAAGAGGCGGGTCCGCAGCTCCTCGGGATCGCCGGACACATCGCGCGCCCGGCCCCCATTCCCGAGGGCAGGGAAGAGATGCGCGAGCTCCACCTCGCCGCCCCGACTCAGAACGGTGAGCCTGGCCGGATCCATGTCGCGCAGCAGGGGCGTGAAGGCGTCGGCGAACAGCGCGTACGGGATGCCGGTCTCCACCGGGTACGCCCGCCCCCGGACGACCGTCCAGCCGGCCTCCTCCGCCGAGCCCGCGAACTCGGCCGCCAGCCTCGACTTGCCGACGCCGCCCTCTCCGGCCAGCACGACGGTCGAGGTCATGCGGCTGTCTTCTTCGAGGCGCTCCCGGAGGGCGTCGAGCTCGGCGCTCCGCCCGATCAAGGGCAGCGGGGTGGGGAGCGGCGGGCGCGGAGCTCGAGCCGATGGTGTTCGGCCGCCCGGCCGGGGGCGCTCGAGGTCCGACGTGTCCATCGATTCAGGCATGGGCCCTCACACCTCGAAGCGGATCATCTTCCTGTCGAGGTAGCACCAGCCCCACCGCTCACCCGGCTCGAACGACCGGATGATCACGTGCCCCGTCATGTTGGCGTGGCGGGTCGCGTGCCGGTTGGCGGACGAGTCGCAGCAGCCGACGTGCCCGCACGTCATGCACAGCCGCAGATGGACCCACGAGTCGCCGCTCTCCAGGCACTCCTGACAGCCTTCCGGAGTGAGGGGCTCGACGTCCTTGACCTGATCCACGTGCTCGCAGCCGAAGGCCTTCACGAGAGACGCTCCCGAAGAGGTGTCGTGCGGCCGGTCACCGCAGGAACCGGTCGAGGAAGTCCGCGGTCGCGCGGTAGGCGCGGAGCCAGCTGTCGTGCAGGAGGAATCCGTGCACTTCGTCCGGGAAGACCAGGCTCTCCACGTGCACGCCCCGCTCCCGCAACTCCTCCGCCAGACGCACGCTCTCACTGAACGCGACGTTGCGGTCGTCGTCACCGTGGATGAGAAGGACCGGAGAACGCCACCGGTCGAGCGTCGCCATCGGCGAGGCTTCGAACGCGCGCTCCGAGAACTCCGGATGCTGTCCTCGGTCATAGTCGGGCCGGAAGTTCACGATCCCCTGGTTCCAGTCGTGCACGCCGTGAACGTCCACCCCCGCCCTGAACAGGTCCGACGCACGCGACAGTCCCATGGCCGTAAGATATCCGCCGTACGACCCGCCCCACAGCCCGATCCGGTCCGGGTCCACGTCGGGCCGGCTCGCGAGGTAGAGACCGGCGCCCATCACGTCACGGAACTCGCTCCCGCCGGTGGCGCCGTAGTCGAGTGCCTCACGGAACTCGAGCCCGTAGCCGATGCCGCTCCGGTAGTTGATGGAGAGTACGACGTACCCGCGACTCGCCATGTACTGATTGAAGGCGTAGGCGTTGTGGTAGTAGCCGCGGTCGTGGAAGCCCAGGAGCATCTGACGCCGAGAGCCACCGTGCAGAAAGACGATCGCCTGATGGCGCTCGCCCGCGGCGCTGGCGGCGGGTCGGAAGAGCTGAGCGTGGATGCGCATCCCGTCGGAGCCCTGGTAGACCACCTGCTCGGGCTCCACCAGGGCGCTCGACGGGAACCCGCCCGGAACCGGCGGACTCATCGTCGTGCGCGTCCCGTCCGGGAGTCGGAGCGCCTCGGCCCGGCCCGGGCTCGTCCCTTCGGAGCCCAGGAACGCGACCGCGCTCCCGTCCGCGGTCATGACGGGCTTCCACTCGAGGCCGTCCCCGGGCGTGAGCAGGGTCGGCTGTCCGCCCGACACCGGCACCCGCCACAGGTGACGCCGATCGATGTCGTCCTCGTTGCTCGAGACGAGCATGGCCGTGCCGTCGGGGCTGAGCGAGACGTACTGGACCTCGAAGGCACCGGGCGTGAGGTCGACCGCGGTCCCTCCGCCGGCCGGAACCGCCCAGAGATGGATCCACCCGGTCTTCTCCCACGGGAACACCAGTCGATCTCCGGCGGCCCAGAACAGCTGCCGGTCCGCGTCGACGCCCTGGAACACGCTTCCGTACCCTCGGTCCGCGCGCCAGACCTCGGCGGCCTCACCCGTATCGGGATCACCGACCAGGATCGAGAACGGATTCGCTTCCCGGACGGGCTCGAAGGGGAGCTCGCGGTACCGGTTGGGCTGCCGCAGGAAGGCGATCCGCGAGCCGTCCGGCGACCAGACCGGGCTCCCGTCTCGGTCGATCCCGGGCGACATCCACGTGAGAGTCGAGTCGGCGAGCGTGAAGACGCCCACGAACGCGTGGTCCCCCCGTCCGCTCACGAAGGCCATGCGCGACCCGTCCGGGGACCAGGTCGGGCTCCCGGCGCCGCGCCGCACGTCGAGAAGCTGACTGGCGTCCCCCCCGGCGACGGGCACCGTCCAGATCTGACCGCCGCGACCGAACGCCACGAGGTCTCCGCGGGGCGATACGGCCGGCCCGCTCCCCTCGGCGAGACGCCGGGGGGCGCCACCGGAGACATCCACGACCCAGATGGCGCGCTCGGCGCCGGACGGATCGCTCGTCGGGTTGGGCACGTATCCGTCGCGGTTCGGCGCGCCCCCGCGCACGTACACGATCCGCTCGCCGTCGGGCGTGAAGTGGAGGCCGGTGAGCTCCTGGCCGTCGTCCTCCGTGTACGACGTGACCGCCCGCCCCTCGAAGCCCGGACCCTCAGCGACCCATATGTTCCGGACGCCCTCGCGGTTCTCGACCCAGGAGACCCGTGCGCCCACCGGCGCCGCGACCAGCTCCGTCGGTACCGAGACGCTCATCACCTGCTCGAGCGTGAACGGGTCCTGGGCGATCGCGGTCGCTGGAGCGAGGAGGAAAGGCAGTGCTGCGAGCGGGGAAAGGGCCTTCCAGGCGCGGCGGCGGGGGTCGGATGGCGTGCGTGTCATGGCGTGCGTCGGAGCGAGGGGAACGGACGGCCATGATAGGCCGGCATCTCACGCGCAGCCAGCCACTCCTGCTGAGTGGCCCGGTCCCCCGCCCCGCTTCAGTCCGACCGGAGCGGCGTCGCCGGGCTGACCGCGGTGGCGCGCCGCGCGGGAATCCAACAGGCTACGAACGCGGCTACCGCGAGTAGCACGACCGACCCCAGCAGTGTAGGCGCGTCGGTCGCCTCCACTCCCCAGAGGAGCGCCTCGAGGGTCCGGGCGAGCAGTGGCGAGGCGGCGAGCCCGAGGGCGAGCCCCACGGCGATGAGCACACCGGCCTGCCGCGTGATCATCCCGACCACGCTTCCCGGCTCCGCTCCGAACACCATCCGGATGGCGATCTCGCGCCGGCGCTCGGCCACCACGAACGCCATCAGGCCGAAGACCCCGACCAGGGTGACGATGAGGGCCGTACCGGCGAAGATCCCCATCAGCGAGAGCGTGAGCCGCCGCGGTGCCAGCGCCTCACCACGGACGGCCTCGAGCGTCCGCACGTCCTCGACCGGAAGCTCCGGGTCGAGGCGGTGGATGATATCGCTGACGATTCGCGGCGACGGGAGCGACCCCGCCGCACCGCGAAGGACGAGGGTCGTGCCGTAGGAGCCTCCCTGCCTCGCGCTCGTGTAGACTTCGGCGCCCGCCTCCTGGTCGAGACCGCGGAAGCGCACATCGCCCACCACGCCGACGATCGTGAAGGTGGTCTGCGGGTCGCAGCCCGACGCGTTGCAGGAGAGGAGCCTCTGGCCAACCGGATCCTCCCCCTCGAACCGACTCTCCGCGAAGGTCTGGTTCACCAGCACGACCCGGGTGCCGCCGCGGACGTCCTCGGGTCCGAACAACCGTCCTCCGAGCAGCGGGATCCCGAGCGCCTCGAAGGCGTCGTCGGTCACCACCCGCTGAAAGACCTGGATGTTCTGCCCATCGTCGGCCGGCCGTCCCTCGATCTGGACCTGCTGGCTGAACGTGCCTCCTCCTGCCAGCGGGACGAGGTTCACGACGGCAGCGGCCTCGACCCCTGGCGCTCGTTCGAGCTCACCGAGCACCGTCGACCAGAGCTCGTCCTGAGCCTCCCACGACGAGTAGCGGCCCTGGATGGGGTACGCTACGCGAGCAGTCAGGACGTCGGCCGGGTCGAACCCCGCGTCGACGGACTGCAGCGCAACGAAGCTCCGGGTCAGGAGTCCGGCGCCCGTGAGGAGCACGAACGATGCCGCGATCTGGGCGACGACGAGTGCCGAACGCACCGCCTGGCTCTTACGCGTCGCGCTGCGCACGCCCGCCTCGCGGAGCGCCCTCGCGGGCTCGTGGCTGCGGGCCAGGGCCGGTAGCACGCCGAAGAGCAGCCCCGTGAGGGTCGCGGCGCCGAGGGTGAAGCCCAGGACCGGCAGATCGATCCCGACCTCGGCCGCGCGCGGCGTGAAGCGGGCGGCGAACGAGGCGAGTAGCTCGAGGCCTCCCAGCGTGATCAGCAGCCCCACGCCCGCGCCGAGCCCGGCGAGCACGAAGGACTCGGTCGCGAGTTGGCGGACCAGACGCCCACGCTGCGCCCCGAGCGCGGTGCGGACGGACATCTCCTGCACACGTCGGTCGAGGCGGGTGAGCATGAGGTTGGCCACGTTCGCGCAGGCGATCAGCAGGACGAACAGCGTAGCCGCCATGAGGACCAGGAGGGTCGGCCGCGCCTCGCGCACGAGCTCCTCCTTCACCATGACCGCCGAGGCCGTGTAACCGCTCCGATCCGGCCGGTACACGTCCGGGCGGGTGGAGGCGAGCTCGCCGGCGATACCCGCCATCTCCACGGCCACGTCGTCGAGGGTCATGCCCGAGACCATGCGGCCGGTCACCGTCATCATGCGCGCGTTCGGATTCGTCTCGAACGCCTCGGCCGAGCGGACCGGGCAATGCGACACGGGCATGTACACTTCCGGGCCTGCGGGAAAGCGCGCCGCCGGCGGCAGGATGCCGACCACCGTGTGGACCTGGTCGTTCATCTCGAACCGACGGCCCACGACCGACGGGTCGCGTCCGAACCGCTCGGTCCAGTACTCGTGGCTGAAGACGAGGACCCGCGGGCCGATACCGGCCTCCTCCTCCGGGGTGAAGCCGCGGCCGAGCACGGGCTCCATCCCCATCGCGGTGAAGTAGTTCCACGAGACGACGCCGGTCTGCACCTCCTCGGGCTCCCCTTCCCCGATGAGGTTGAACGTCATGGCGTGGAACTCGACGACGGACTCGAGCGTGCGTGAGCGCGTCCGGTACGCCTCGACCTCCTGCACCGAGAAGCTCACCTCGGGAAGATTCTGGCCGGGCGCGCTCTGGACCACGTGGACGAGGCGGTCGCCGTCCTCGTTCGGGAGCGGCTGGAGCAGCACCGCGTTCACGAGGCTGAACACGGCCGTGTTCGCCCCGATCCCGACGCCCAGCGTCACCACGACGAGGGCAGAGAAGCCGGGGCGCTGCCGCACGCTCCGAAAGGCGGTGGAGACGTCGCGGAGCGCGTCTTCGACCCATACGAGGCGTCGGCGCCCTCGGATGGTCTCCTTCACCTGGTCGACGCCGCCGAACTCGCGGCGGGCCTCCCGGAGCGCGGCCTCCCGATCGAGCCCGCGGCGCATGTGCCCCTCGGCCGCCATTTCGATGTGGAAGCGCAGCTCGTCATCGAGATCGGCGCGCTCGCGCTTCGGTAGGATAAGGGCGCGTATGCCCCGTCGGAGCGCGCGTATCCATGAGATCATCCCGTTCATCGTCCACCCCTCACGCCGTGCTGAGAATGGCCTCCACCGCCCCGGTGAAGGCCTTCCACTTCGCGGTCTCTCGCTCCAGGTACTCGTGGCCCGCCGGCGTCAGCCGATAGAACTTGGCCCGCCGGTTGTTCTCCGAGACGCCCCACTCGGCGTCGAGCAGGCCCTTGTCGCGCAGCCGGTGGAGCGCCGGATAGAGCGAGCCCTGGTTCAGCCGCAGCAGGTCGTCGGACAGCACCTGGATGCGCTGGGCGATCCCCCACCCGTGCATGGGCTCCGCGCGGACGGTCCGTAGGATCAGCATGTCCAGCGTGCCCATGAAGACATCCGATGACTCTACGATGGTCATGCCCTCTCCCGAACGTGCGGTCCGATAGCCGTCGTGGCCATTTCCCTAGAGTGCCTACAGGAAGGATGCGAGGCGCTCCTGTAGCCTGTCAAGGGGAGTGGGCTCGAGACCTTCCTCTTCCGAGGATTTCGATACATGCTGACGACGTCGGATCAGATCTCGACTTCAGGTGGGATACCTCATGCTGTTCGATCATCCGGAGTTCGACGCGCACGAGCGCGTGCTCCACGTCACTGACGCGCCGTCGGGCCTGAAGGCCATCATCGCCATCCACCGGGGACGCGGCGGAATGGCCGCGGGCGGCGTGCGCTTCCGCCCCTACCCCTCCGAGGCCGACGCGCTCACCGACGTGCTCAGGCTCTCGAAGGCGATGACGTACAAGAACGTGCTGGCCGACCTCCCCCTCGGCGGGGCGAAGAGCGTCATCTTGGGCGACCCGGCGATGGACAAGAGCGACGAGCTCCTGCGTGCGTTCGGCCGCGTCGTCGAGAGCCTCGGCGGAGCCTACATGTGCGGCCCGGACATCGGCACGACCGCCGACGACATGGACGTCATCGCGGAGGAGACCGAGCACGTCGGCGCCACCAACCGGCAGATGGGAAGCTCCGGTCCGCCCACCGCGCTCGGTGTCTTCCATGGCATACGGGCGGTTGCCGAGCACGTGCTGGGCGACCCGGACCTCACCGGCGTGCACGTCGCCGTTCAGGGCGCGGGCGCGGTCGGGAGCGACCTGGCGGTCCACCTCGCGAAGGCGGGCGCACGGGTGACCATCGCGGACATCCGCGGCGACGCGGCCCTCGCCGCGAAGGCGCGCGCCGAGGAGGTCCGAGGGACGGCACGCGTCGACGTGATCACTCCCGAGGAGATCCTCTTCCTCGACGCGGATATTCTCTCGCCCTGCGCCCTCGGCGCGGTGCTGACCCGAGAGACGATCCCCCGCCTACGCGTGAAAGGGATCTGCGGGGGAGCCAACAACCAGCTCGCCACCGGAGCCGACGGCGAGCGCCTCCGGGCGCGCGGCATCGCGCTGGTGCCCGATTTCGTGGCGAGCGCGGGCGGCGTGATCGCGGGGACCGCGGCGGCCGGGCTGTACCCTCGGGACGAGATGCGGGGGAAGCTCGACGGCATCCGGGACCGGGCGCTCGCGATCCTGCGGCGTGCGGACGCGGAGGGGCGGACCCCGCACGAGGTGGCAGGGGAGATGGCCGAAGAGCTGCTCGTCGCGGGGTCCTGAACGCGCGCGGCTCGCTCGGGTTACCGTCGGCGCGCGTCCCTGAGGTCTTCCCGCAGCTCGTCCGTGATCACCCTGCCGGAAAAGTCCGCGAGCGACTCCAGGGCCGAGACGATCTCTTCGACCGTCAGATCCGAGAGCGTCGCCGCGGTGACCACGTCCCTCACGGCTCGGCCCGGACCGAAGACGGCCGACCCGATCCGCTCGGTGGCATCGATCTCCTTCCGCCAGATCTCCTCGCCGGTGGGGGCGTAGAGTAAGGTCGCGTCAGCCTCGATGTAGAAGTGGGCGGCCGCGTTCCAGCTCTCGGCGTCGATGCCGTACTCGACCACGATGAGCTCGAGCAGGAAATCCGGCTCCTCGTCGCGACCGACCGCGTGGGCACCGAGGTACCGCGCCACCCGCTCGAGCGTGTTGCCCTCGAGCACGTGGCCGACGTCGATCCGCGTCGCGGCCGACTCGAGACGCTCCCGCAGCCGTCGGGACTCGACCTCCCGGTAGACCCGGGCGCCGGCGCGCAGCACATCGCGGACCGGGTCACCCGTGATGCCGCCCACGAAGTACGGCCCGGTGAGCACGTCGGCCCGCCTCGGGATCTCCGAAACGACGCTGACGGTCCGGTCGCGGAAGTCGTACTCGCCGAGCCGGTGTGAAGGGCCGCAGGCGACCGTCCCCAGGAGGGCGGACAGCGTGACGGCATGCAGCAGGGCACGGGTATGGGGTCGCATCGCTCGCTCGTAGGCCGGGGCAGATCGAGGAAAAGGGCTTCTCGGGACGGATGGATTACCCGCCGCGGCAACGACGGTTGCCCCGGCGCCCCCTCCCGCTCGGGCGCTCGAATGCCGAGCTTCATTCATGGCCAACTCGACTCGCACGCCCCCGACCCGCACCATGTCTCGCGCCCTCGCGTCGAGCGCCCTCACCCTGGCGCTCGTCCTGTTTCCTTGGCCCTCCGGCGTTGAAGCTCAGACTTCGCCCACCTGGCGGTTCGAGCTCGAAGGCGGCCCGGTCTGGCAGAGCTACAACGACGTCGAGATCCCCAACGACGGCACGGCCACCCGCTTCTCGCTCCGCGACCTGGCCGGCTCGGGCCCGTGGGCCGCGGGACGACTCTACGTCACCTGGAACGCGAGCGGGCGGCACAGCCTTCGCGCCCTCGCCGCACCGCTCACCATTCGGGCGACCGGCGTGCCGGCCACCCCCGTCGATTTCGAGGGAGAGCGCTACGCCGCCGGCCAGCCGACCGAGGCGACCTACACCTTCGATTCGTACCGGCTGAGCTACCGGTACCGGTTCCACGAGGGAGACGCTACGACGGCGTGGGTGGGCTTCACCGCCAAGATCCGCGACGCGGTCACAGGGCTCGAACAGGGGCCGGTGTCGAGCCGGAAGACGAACGTCGGCTTCGTGCCGCTGCTCCACCTCGCGGGAGATTGGCGAATCGCTCCGCGGTGGACGGCGAGCCTCGACATCGACGCGCTGGCGGGCGGACCGGGACGGGCGGAGGACGCCGCGCTCGAGCTCGGCTACGACGTGAGCGACGCATGGACGCTGCAGGCGGGGTACCGCATGGTCGAAGGGGGCGCCGACGTGGACGAGGTCTATGCGTTCGCCTGGCTCCATTACGGCATCGTGTCGGTGGTCTGGCGGCCGTAGCCGCGCGCGCTTTTGACAACCGGCCCCGGACGCCGGACTATGGTGACGACCCCTGACCACTCCAGAGGGACACGATGTCATCGAAGAAAGATCTGCGCCGTAAGCGTCGGGAGCAGGAACGCGAGGCGAAGCAGTCGCGTGGGAGTCTCAACCCTGCCTGGAAGTTCATCATCGGCATCGCGCTGACCCTGGCGCTCATCGCCGGGGGATACATGGTCCTGGGCGGGGGAGGCGGCCCGGGTGAGCCGCCCTGGCCGGGCGCGGTCTGGTCGTCCGCGCACGGGCATTGGCACTGACGCCCGGCGTCCATCTCCTCACACCACGGAGCAGTCCATGAACCTCCTCCTCTCCTGGGCCATCCTCTCGCTCGCCATGTGGGTGACGGCCCAGATCCTCCCCGGTTTCCATCTGAAGTCCCTCGGGAGCGCCTTCGTGGTGGCCGCCATCTTCGGCATCCTGAACTTCTTCCTGGGGTGGCTCTTCTTCGTCGTCTTCGCCATCGGGACCCTCGGGATCGCGGTGCTGCTCGCCTTCATCACGCGCGTCATCATCAACGCCATCCTGCTCAAGATCACCGATGCGGTCAGCGACGCGCTGAAGATCGACAGCTTCGGGTGGGCGCTCGGCGGGGCGCTCATGATGTCGGTCATCGGGACGTTGGGTGAATGGCTCGTGCGGGGGCTCTGAACCGACCGGGCGAGCCGGCGTTCGGGCCGTGTCGATTTCGGCCCCTCCCGATCGACTGACTGGGTGAAGCACCCGAACATCAGCCACCCAGATCCATCGGAGGACCCGTGCGGTACGCGCTTCGCTCGCTCTCCCGGTCGCCGGGATTCGCCGCGCTCGTCGTGGTCACGCTCGCGCTCGGCATCGGCGCCAACACGGCCGTATTCAGCGTGCTTCGCGGCGTCCTGCTCCGCCCCCTGCCCCACGAGGACGGGGAGCGGCTCATGTACCTCCGCCAGTCGGCCGAGCTAGCCGGGCTCGACAATGCGCTGTTCAGCGTGCCGGAGATCGTCGACTACCGGGAGGCTGCGACCACGCTGACCGGCTTCGCCGAGTTCTCCGCGATGCCGTTCAACATGCTCGGCGGGGAGCGGCCGGTGGAGGTCCAGGCGGGCATCGTGACCGGCAACTACTTCGAGGTCATGGGGCTCGACGCGGTGCTCGGCCGGGCGCTCAACGCCGGTGACGACGGCCCGGCCGCCGATCCGGTCATGATGCTCACCTGGGACTACTGGCACTCCGCGTTCGGGGGAGATCCAAGGGTGATCGGTCAGGTGCTCCGCATCAACGGTCGGTCCGCTGCGATCGTGGGTGTGGCCGAGCCCGCCCCGCCCTTCCCCGGCGAGATAGACATCCTCGTGAACATGGTCACGAGCCCGCACCACCTCGACGCGACCATGGTGCACGGCCGGAGCCACCGGATGACCGAGGTCTTCGCCCGGCTGGCCCCCGGAGCGAGCCTCGAGCAGGCACGCTCGGAGCTCGACGCCCTCACGGAGCGGGTCCACGGAGACCACCCCGACGCCTACGACCCGGCGGCGGGATACCGGATCTCCATCACCCCCCTCCAGGAGGCGCTCACGGCCGAGGCTCGCCAGACGCTCATCCTCCTCATGGCGACCGCTGCGCTCGTGCTGCTCATCACCTGCGCGAACGTCGGCAACCTGGTGCTCGGGCGCTTCCTGGAGCGTGAGCGCGAGATCATGATGCGATGGGCGCTCGGAGCCGGTCGCGCGCGGCTCCGCTGGCTCATGCTGGGCGAGACCGCCGTGCTGGCCCTGGCCGGCGCGGGGCTCGGCCTCCTGCTCGCGTACGGCGGCCTCGACCTCCTGGTGCGCTTCGCGGAGCGCTTCACCCCGAGGGCGAGCGAGATCTCCATCGACGGGGGCGTCCTCCTGTTCACGTTGATCGTGGCCGCCGGCTCCGCCGTCGTCTTCGCGCTCATGCCCACCCTCCGATCGCCCGAAGGCGCGGGGATGTCCCTCCTTCGTACAGGGACGCGGGCATCGGGCTCCGGCCAGCGCATGCAGCGGGGGCTGATCGTCGCGCAGGTGGCCGCCGCCTTCACGATCCTCGCGGCAGGAGGACTCCTCGGCCGTACCCTCGTCAGCCTGAACGCGGTGGAGACCGGCGTCGACACATCGAACACCCTCACGCTGGAGGTGCCGGCCGAGCAGGATGGCCGCTCCGCCGACGAGACACTCCGTCTACAGGAGGAGATGCGCGCGCGCATCGCGGGGCTACCGGGCGTGCAGGCGGTCGGCGTCGGCATGAACGTGCCGCTCCGCGGGTCGGGGATCATGCTCGAGATCCGAGCCGAGGGACGCCCCCCCGAGCCGGGACAGCCGGCGCCGATGGCGGAGTATCGTGCGGCCACGCCCGACTACTTCGACGCCGCCGGCATGCGCGTGCTGTCGGGGCGCGGCTTCGAGGACACGGACGTGAGCGACGGTGCCCCCGTGGCGATCCTCAACGAGTCCCTCTCCCGTCGGCTCTTCGGGGACGACGATCCGATCGGGCAGCGTGTGGCGTGGACGGGCGACGTGCTCCAGTTCATCGGGATGTCCGGGGGATGGATGACGGTCGTGGGCGTGGTCAACGACACGCGCGACCGGGGCCCCGACGAGGCCCCTCCCCCCGCGCTCTACCACCCGTTGACGCAGAACGAGCTCGGCTTTTTCCCCGGTGCGTTCGTGGTGCGGGGAGCGCAGGCCGCGTCCCTCGCGCCGGCCGCCGAGCGGATCGTGCGCGAGCTGGCTCCGGACAACCCGGTCGAGCGGGTGGCCACCCTCGAGCAGATCCGCGAAGAGACGGTCGCCTCGCAGCGTCTGAACGCTTACCTGGTCGGCATCTTCGGGCTGCTGGCGCTGGTGGTCGCGGCGGTCGGCATCGCGGGGGTCCTCGCCTTCTTCGTCGCGCAAAGGACGACGGAGATCGGCATCCGCATGAGTCTCGGCGCCGGACGGAGGCGCGTGCTCCGCATGGTGCTTTCCGACGGGGGGCGCCTGCTCGCCTGGGGCGTGGGTCTGGGCGTGGTTCTGTCGCTCGGTGCGGCGCGCCTCCTGGACGGCCTCCTGTTCGGGGTCTCCCCGAGCGACCCGTACACCATGATGCTCGTCACCCTCGTCATGGTGGGCGTCGGGCTCGCCGCCTGCGCGGTCCCGGCACGGCGGGCGGCCAGCGTCGATCCGCTGGTGGCCATGCGCGAGGAGTGACCGTGCGCGATCGCAACGCACTCTCGAACCCGATGAGGCACCGATGAAGTATCTCCTGCTGGTATACGCCAACGAACCCGACCTCGCGGACGTCGAGGACGCCCATTGCGTCGCCTTCGACTCGGAGATCCGCGAGAGCGGACACTGCCTGACGTCCGAAGCGCTCGAGCCCGTCGCCACCGCGACCACCGTGCGCGTGCGTGACGGGCGGACGTCGGTCGTCGACGGCCCGTTCGCCGAGACCAAGGAACAGCTCGCGGGCTTCTACATGGTGGAGGCGCGCGACCTGAACGAGGCCATCCGTATCGCATCGCGGATCCCACCCGCGCGGGTCGGCAGCGTGGAGGTTCGCCCCATCCGGCCCATCCGCGAGGACGTGGCGCGGGCCGCTCGGGAGGCGGGATCGGCCACCCGATCGGCGTGATCGGCCAGCGAATCGGCGCGCCGGATCAGCGCGCCATGCCCCTCCGGTGACGTCCGGCGGCTCAGGGGAAGCGCGCGGCGCCGTCGACGAAGTCTATCGGTCGGAATCCCGCCGGATCCTCGCGACGCTGATCCGCCTCCTCGGCGACTTCGACCTCGCCGAGGAGGCGATGCACGATGCGTTCACAGCAGCCGTGGAGCAGTGGCCGCGAGACGGGGTGCCGCGCAATCCGAGGGCATGGCTTGTCTCTACCGCGCGCTTCAAGGGGATCGACAAGGTCCGTCGCCGGTCGCGCCACGACCGTTCGCTGGAGGCCATCGCGGTGGAGCTCGACCGCGTCACCGAGCCCGCATGGACCGGAGACGACCTGGAGGACGACCGTCTACGCCTGGTGTTCACCTGTTGTCATCCGGCCATCGCGGAGGAGGCGCGCATCGCCCTCACCCTGCGCGAGGTCTGCGGCCTCACCACCGAGGAGATCGCGCGCGCCTTCCTGACCGCCACGCCGACGCTGGCCCAGCGCATCGTACGCGCGAAGGCCAAGATCCGGGACGCCCGCATCCCCTACGAGATCCCCGAGCGGAACGAGCTCTCCGATCGCCTCGACGCCGTCCTCCGGGTCGTGTACCTGGTGTTCAACGAGGGATACTCGGCCTCGTCGGGCGAGACGCTCACCCGGCCCGACCTCTCCGGCGAAGCCATCCGTCTGGGGCGCCTGCTGGTGGAGCTCCTCCCCGAGCCCGAGACGATGGGGCTCCTGGCGCTCATGTTGCTGCACGAAGCGCGTCGCCGCGCCCGGACGACGGAGGCGGGCGACATCGTCCTGCTGGAGGATCAGGACCGCTCGCTCTGGGACCGGGACGCGATCGCCGAAGGCACGGAGCTGGTGGAGCGCGCCCTACGTGGCCGCCGGTTCGGCCCCTACGCGTTGCAGGCGGCGATCGTGGCCGTACACGCGGAGGCGCCTACCGCCGAGGCGACGGATTGGCCCCAGATCGTCGCCCTCTACGACGTGCTTCGGCGCATGGACCCCTCACCGGTGGTGGAGCTGAACCGCGCCGTGGCGCTGGCCATGCGGGACGGTCCCGAAGTGGGGCTGGACGTCGTCGAGGAGCTCCTGCGGGGCGGCGACCTCGATGGCTATCAGCCGGCGCATGCCGCCCGCGCGGAGCTCGCGCGGAGGGCCGGCAGATCGGACGACGCACGGGATGCGTACCGGCGAGCCATCGAGCTCAGTCGGCTGGAGCCGGAGCGTCGGCTGCTCGAGCGGCGGATGGAGGAGCTCGAGCAGCCGGACCCGACCGAGGCCAGGCGCCGGATGGACGCTACGGGCTGACTCCGGACCCTTCGCCGAGCCGCGCTTCGGCCCGCTCGCGCAGCCGCTTCTTGAGCCGGTCGATCTCGGCCCCTGTCCATCCCTGCGGATCCGTCACGGCCCGCCACGCGTGGACGTAGTGCTCCGGAGCGTAGGCGTGGCCGTATCCCAGCGGCGACTGGTCCGCGGCCATCATGTCCACGGCCAGCTGGAGCATCGTCACCACGGGATACCACCTGAGCTCCGGCGATACGTCCGGACCGCGAGGTCCGCTCATCCACTCGGGCTCCCGGTAGAGTGCCTGCTGCTCGAAGAAGGTGATGGGATCGCTCGCGTACTGGAGATAGGCGATGCGAACCGCACCCCAATGTGCGCCAGGTATCGCGAGCGCCTCCTCCTGATTGGTGAAGCGGACGACGGAGCCGTCCCGGAAGCGCGGCAGCCACGCGGGTGAGCCGGGCTCCCGCTCGTCCGTCCGCGAGCGCCAGGTCGTGCTCCGGAACGGTGGACCACTCCAGAGCGCGCCCGAGAATGGGTCGGAGATGAAGTCGTAGAAGTCCGCGGAGCGCTCGGAGTTGAGCGCGCCGAGACTCAAGCCGTGCAGGTAGAGCTCGGGGCGCCGGTCGTTGGGGAGCTCCGTCCAATATCCGTAGATCTCCGAGAAGACCGCCCTCGCCGTCTCGACCCCGTACTCCGCCTCCGCCAGGAGAGACAGCCAGCTCGGCAGGTATGAGTACTGGACCGCCACCGTCGCGACGTCGCCCCCGTGCAGATACTCGAGCGCGTCCATGGCGCTCGGATCGATCCAGCCCGTTCCCGTCGGAGTAGCGATGACGAGGACCGACCGGTCGAAGGCGTCCACCCGCCGGAGCTCGTCGAGAGCCAGGCGGGCCCGCGCTTCGATCGACTCGGCCGAGTTGAGCCCGACGTATACACGAATCGGGGTGCGCACCTCCGCCTGGAGCGTGTCGGGGACGGAAGCACTCAGCTCCCGTGCGTCGCCACCCATCGACACGAACTCCCTGCCCCGACGCCCCAGGTCGTCCCAGGCGATCAACGACGCAGCGCTGCCGGTGCGGGACGGGGCCTCCGGCGGATCCACGTCCTGATCGATCAGGGCATCGAGCTGCTGAAAGGACGCATCCAATCCGCGGATGAAGCGCTCGAAGAAGACGCCGTTGACGACCGACCAGAAGAGCAGGACGGCGAGAAGGCCGCCCGCCATGTTCGCGACGCGCCTGGGCAGAAAGCGGTCCAGGCGCCGTTGGATGATCCGGAACGTGAGCCGGAACAGCCGACCGAACCCGAGCAGCGCGACGCCCACGACCGTCGCGATCGCGCCGACCCGGAACGGATGCGCGCTGTCCACCGGCTCGAGCTCCATGAGACCGTGGATGGAGTTCTGCCACTCAGCCGCCGTGCGAAGGAAGAGCAGCGCCGTCGCGATGCTGAAGGCGGCCGCCCCGAGCGTGACCACCCGTTGCGCCTTTGGTCGCGGAACCGGAAGCTCCAGGTATCCCCAGGCGGACCGTGCGAGCACGCCGAGTCCGTACCCCGCGGCGAGCGAGACACCCGAGAGCACACCCTGCATGCCCCAGGTTCGGGGGAGCAGGCTGGGCGTCAGCGAGGCCGCGAAGAAGAGCGTCGCGAGGAGCAGCCCGGGCGTGGACAGCGTGGCGACGAATCGGGCGGTCCAGTCGGACACGAGCGCGCGGACGCGATCCGCGGGCCCCCGGACGTGACGGATCAACGGAAGGTGCGGATCAGGCGAGCGGGTGGCAGGTCTGCATGGATGAAAGGTAGATTCCCACCGAGCCCGGCGACAAACCCGCGATCACCCTCACCCCGAGTGGCCGAGCGTGACCAACTTCCTGCTGCTTCTCGCCCTCGCGGCCCTGGCCTGGGTCGTGTTCTCCTTCAACCGCCTCGTTCGCCTGCGCAACCAGGTGCGATCGGCGTGGGCCGACATCGACGTCCAGCTCACGCGCCGGCACGACCTCGTGCCGCAGCTCGTCACCGCCGTCAAGGCCTACGCCGGGCACGAGAGGGCGACCCTGGAAGCCGTCACGGAGCTGAGGGCACGTGCCGAGGCCGCCGAGGGCCCGGCACGTCTCGGGGAGGTGGAGTCGGAGCTGGAGCGAGCGATCTCCCGGCTCTTCGCTCTCCGCGAGGCGTACCCGGACCTGAAGGCCAGTGACAACTTCATGGAGCTGCAGCGCGACCTCGTCGACGTCGAGGACCATCTCCAGTTCGCCAGGAGGTTCTACAACGGAGCCGTGCGCGACCTGAACACCGCGATCCAGCGCTTTCCGGATCTGGTCGTGGCCCGAGCCTTCCGGTTCCGCGAGGCCGAGTTCTTCCAGGCGAAAGACGAAGCGGGCACGGCGACGCGCGTGGATCTGGCGCCGTGAGGGCGGTCGGGAGGGGTCGGTCCGGGCCCACGGCCGCGCCGTGCCGGCCGCGGCCGGCCGCCACGGTTCGCTCGCGGACCCCTGTCTTCCGGTGGGTCCTGCTCGTCGTGACGATCGTGGCCGGCGTGGCGGTCGCTCCTCGGGCCGGCCTCGCGCAGGAGCGGATCCTCGCGTACGACAGCGAGGTGCTCGTCAACGAGGACGGAAGCCTCGACGTCACCGAGCGGATCACGGTCCGCGCCGAGGGGAGTCAGATACGGCGGGGGATCTACCGCGACTTCCCGACACGGTATCGCGACCGCTACGGGAACCGGGTGAGGGTAGACTTCGAGGTCGTGTCGGTGGAACGGAACGGCGAGCCCGAGCCGTGGTTCACCGAGCGCATCTCCAACGGGGTCCGCGTGAACACGGGGAACGACGACTTCCTGCCGGTGCCCGCCGAGCACACGTTCACGCTCCGCTTTCGGACCACCCGCCAGCTCGGCTTCTTCGAAGAGCACGACGAGTTGTACTGGAACGCGATCGGCACGGGATGGGTGTTTCCGATCGAGCGCGGCTCGGTCGAGGTTCGCCTTCCCGAGGATGTGCCCGTCGAGCGCATGACCGCAGAAGGTTACACCGGGCCGCAGGGTGCCCAGGACCAGGGGTACCGGGCCGATCTGACCGCGCCGGGCGTCGCACGATACACGCTGACGGAGCCGCTCGCCCCGCGGGAGGGCCTCACGATCGTGCTGACCTTCCCCAAGGGCATCGTCGACGAGCCCACGGCGACCGAGCGCGCCGGGTGGCTCCTGGCAGACAACGTGGGCGTGCTCGTCGCGCTCATCGGTCTCGCGGGCCTGCTCTTCTACTGTGTCCGTCGTTGGCAGGCGGTCGGGCGCGACCCGCGCAAGGGCGTCGTCATCCCGAGGTACTTCGTGCCGGAAGGACACGGGCCTGGCGGGCTCCGTTACCTGCGCGACATGGGCTACGATCCTCGCTGCTTCTCTAGCGACGTCCTGGCTCTCGCGGTCTCCGGCCAGCTCCGCATCCACTGCGACGACCGGTTCCTCCTCAAGGACCAATGGTCGTTGGAGCGGGTCGGGCCGGCGGGCGACCCGACCGGTGGAGCCGCGGAAATCACGACGTCGCAGCGCGTCCTCCTGGACCGGATTTTCTCGGGCGGCGAGCACACCATGGATCTGAAGTCGGCCAACGCCAAGACGTTGTCCGCGGCCCGCTCGGCACACCAGCAGGTGCTCGACGCGGCGTATCACGGCGCATACTTCAAGCGCAACGGCGGTAGCATCGCCATCGCCGCGCTGGTGGCCGTCGGCGCGGTCATGCTCGCGTTCTTCGTGTCGGGCGGTAATGGCCATCCGGCGATCCTCGCGGTGGCCGCGCTCATGCTCGGCACGGTGATCGTGTTCGCCAGGCTCGTCCGCGCCCCGACGCCCGAGGGCCGCAAGCTCCTGGACGAGATCGAGGGGCTCGTGCTCTACCTGAGCGTGGCCGAACGGGACGAGCTGGCGCGCATGCGGGCACCCGGAGACGCCCCTCGGCTCGACGCGCAGCGGTACGAGGCCCTGCTGCCCTACGCGGTGGCGCTCGAGGTCGAGGACGCGTGGACCGAGAAGTTCACAGCCGCGGTCGGCGTGGCTGCCGCGGCCGAGGCGGCCCGTCGCATCTCGTGGTACCGCGGCGACGGGCCGGTGTCGAACCTGGGAGACCTCAGCCGCTCGGTGGGCTCGAGCCTGAGCACGCAAATCGCTTCTTCGTCCACGCCGCCGGGGAGCAGTTCGGGATCCGGCGGAGGTGGGTCCTCGGGTGGAGGCGGTGGAGGCGGCGGTGGAGGAGGCCGGTAGCGTGCGACGCTTCGACGATCCGTTCCTGATTCTGGACCACACACGTGTGGTCGAACGCTTCCTCGAGTACGTGCGGGTCGACACCGAGTCCGACGAGTCCTCCGACACGTGCCCGAGCACGCCGGGACAGCTCGAGCTCGGCCGGCGGCTCGTGGCGGAGCTCACCGAGCTCGGCCTTCGCGGCGTGGACGAGCCGGCGCCTTCGATGGACGAGAACGGCTACGTGCTGGCGGAGCTGCCCGGAACGCGGCCCGGCCGGGTGGGCTTCTCGGCCCATCTCGACACCGCGCCCCAGTTCACCGGAGCGGGCGTCTCACCCCGTATCGTGGAGGACTACGACGGCGGCCCCATCGAGATCGGCAACGGTGTGACCCTCGACCCCGCCGACTCGCCCGAGCTCCGCGCGTGCATCGGGGACACGCTCATCACCACGGACGGAACCACGCTGCTCGGGGCGGACGACAAGGCGGGCATCGCCGCCATCATGGGCACACTCGAGATGCTGACGCGGCATCCCGAGATCGACCGCCCTGCCGTGCGTGTCTGCTTCACGCCCGACGAGGAGATCGGGCGTCCCGCCGACCGGTTCCCGCTCGAGCGCTTCGACTGCCCGTTCGCCTTCACCATCGACGGGAGCTTCTCCGGCGAGATCAACGTGGAGACGTTCTCCGCCGACCGCGCGGTCGTGACGCTCAGGGGCGTCTCCGTGCACCCCGGAAGGGCCAAGGGGAAACTGGTGAACGCGCTGACGTGGGCCGGAAAGCTGCTGGCCCGTCTTCCCATGGCCGAGTCGCCCGAGTGCACGGACGGCCGGGAAGGCTTCTTCCACCCGGTCTCCGTCTCGGGCGACAGCGCGTCGTGCAGCATCGAGCTCATCCTGCGGGATTTCGACACGGACATGCTCGAAGAACGGGGTCGGCGCGTCCGCAGGATGTGCGCCGGGCTGGTCGCCGAGGAACCCCGGCTCCGAGCGGAAGTCGAGATCCACGAGCAGTACCGGAACATGTACGACGTCCTGCGGGATCATCCACGGGTGACCCGGCTTCTGGAGCGCGCTGTCGAGGCGGCCGGCATCACGCCGGATCTGAAACCCATCCGCGGCGGCACGGACGGCTCCCGGCTCACCGCCATGGGGATGCCCACACCGAACATCTTCGCCGGGGGCGTCGACTTCCACGGGCCGCAGGAGTGGATCTCGACCCGCGTGCTGGCCCAGTCCGTGTGCACGATCCTCAACCTCGTTCAGCTCTGGGACGTCGAGGAATAGTCGGAATGTGCGGCCGCTACTCCCTCTCCGCCCACCGGGAACAGCTGGACGACGCCTATCCCGTCGACGTGATCCTGGCGGAGCATCACCCGCGCTGGAACATCGCGCCCACCCAGGACGCGCCCATCCTGCTGAGCGACGGGCGACAGCGCCGCATCGAGGCGTTCCGGTGGGGGCTCGTGCCGCACTGGGCCAGGGACCCTTCGCTCGGCCCCCGCATGATCAACGCCCGCGCGGAAAGCGCCGCCACCAAGCCCGCGTTCCGGGACGCCTTCCGGGACGGCCGGCGCTGCCTGGTGCTCACCGACGGCTTCTACGAGTGGCGAAGGCCCGCATCCGGAACGGGGCCGAAGACGCCCTTCTGGATCACGATGTCCGACGGACGCCCGTTCGCGCTCGCCGGTCTCTGGGAGCGGTGGGGACGTCGCGACGGGCCGCTCCGGACGTTCACCGTCCTCACGACCGAGCCGAACGCCGTTGTTGCTCCCATCCACGACCGCATGCCGGTGGTGCTCCCGCGGGCGGCCTGGGAGCGTTGGGTGGATCCCACCGTCCCTTCCGGGGAGCTGACCGACCTGTTCGACGCCTACCCCGCGGGGGAGATGGTCGCGCGCGAGGTGTCGACGTTCGTCAACGACCCGCGGCACGAGGGCCCGGAGTGCGTCACACCAGCGTAGCTGCCACGCTTCGCGCCACCTTCATGCCGTCCATGGCCGCGCTCATGATGCCGCCCGCGTACCCGGCGCCCTCGCCGCACGGGTAGAGTCCCGCCAGATCGGGGTTCTCCAGCCGCTCGGGGTCCCGCGGCACACGCACCGGCGAGCTCGTGCGTGACTCCACGCCGAGGAGCACCGCCTCGTCCGTCACGTAGCCGCGCATCTTCTTCTCGAAGACCCGGAGCGCGCGCCGCATCCTGTCCGCCAGGCCGAGCCCGACGACGTCGAGCACCGCTCCGACGTCCGCGCCGGTGAGCCCGGGCTGGTAGCTCGTCTCCGGCACCGTGCTCGAGCCACGGCCCGCCAGGAAGTCCGTGGCACGCGTGGCTGGGGCACGCAGTCCGCCCCCTCCGCCCTGCCAGGCGGCTTCTTCGATACGCCGTTGGAGCTCGATGCCGGCGAGCGGGCCGCTGAAGCCGGCCCGCAACGTATCCTCGACCTCGATGCCGACCACGAGCCCCGAGTTCGCGTACGGGGAGTTCCGCTTGGACAGGCTCATGCCGTTCAAGACGAGCTCGCCCTCCGTGGTGGACGCCGGCACCACGAAGCCGCCCGGGCACATGCAGAAAGTGAAGACGCCCCGCCCCGACTCGGTGTGCGCGAGCCGATAGGCCGCGTTCGGAAGCTTCGGGTGATCCGCGTACCGTCCGTACTGGATCTCGTTGATGAACGGCTGCGGGTGCTCGATCCGTACGCCCAGCGCGAACGGCTTCGGTGTCAGCTCGACGCCGAGATCGAGGAGCATCAGCGAGATGTCGCGCGCCGAATGCCCGGTGGCGAGCACCACCGCGTCGGCCCCGATCTCCTCGCCCCCCTCGAGCCGCACGCCCGTCACCCGTCGCCGCCCGTCCATGTCACGCGTGACCAGCCCGACCACCCGCGCCCCGAAGCGGAACCCGACCCCGTGCTCCTCGAGGCGGGTCCGCATCGACGTGATCACCTTCGGCAGCTTGTTGCTCCCGATGTGCGGCCGGGCATCTGTCAGGATCGCCTCCGGAGCACCGTGGAGCCGGAGCACCTCCAGGACGTCGCGACAGTCGCCGCGCTTGTGCGACCGGGTGTAGAGCTTGCCGTCGCTGTAGGTCCCCGCCCCGCCCTCTCCGAAGCAGTAGTTGCTGTCCGGGTCCACCACGCCGAACTGGTTCAGCCCGCGGAGGTCCCGGCGGCGAGGCTGCACGGTCTTCCCGCGATCGACGACCGTGCACCCGATGCCACGACGGGCGAGCTCGTAGGCGCAGAAGAGCCCGGCGGGCCCGTCACCGATGATGACCACCCGCCCGAGTCGGTCCACGTCGACCGGGTGCGGGGCGCCGATGTCGCTCGGCTCGGGCGCGACCTCCATCAGGAGCCGGAAGACGACGCGGCCGTGACGCGCGTCGATCGATCGCTTCCTGAGCGCGATCTCCGGAAGCTCGTCGACGCCGACGCTCGCCTTCCGGGCGGCCTTCCGACGGAGGGTGGCTTCGTCGTCGGCTTCGTCGAGTCCCAGCTCGATCTCGATCTCGGAGGGAAGTGTGCTCATGGCCGGACGTGGAAAGGCGAACGGGCGCGGCGACGGCGCCGCGAGGCCGGGAATGTAGCGACCCGGAACCCTGGGTGAAGCGAGCTTGCGGAGTCTACATAAGCGACATATATATTTACGATAGACACTCACTGCCGCGCCATCCACCGGTACTTCCCGCCATGACGAGCTCGCCGCTGACCCCGCTCTCGCTCCATATCCTGCTCTCGCTCGTGGACACGCCGATGCACGGCTATGGAATCCTCAAGGCCATCGAGGACCGAACGGACGGCGCGGAGACGCCCTCCACCGGCGCGCTCTACCTCGCGCTGCAGCGGCTCGAGCGGGAAGGGCACATCGAGCCAGGTGACGCGCCCGAGAGCGAGACGGACGCTCGTCGCCGCTACTGGGCGCTGACCCCGGAGGGCCGGGACGCGGCGCGCGACGAGGTGGAGCGGATGGCGGCCCTGGTCGGCCATCCGTCCGCGCGCTTGCTTCGCGCGGAGGGCTGAGCGCCGTGGTCCCCGGCCGCGAGCCGTGGCTCCGGGTGCTCCTGAGGCTGCAACCGCGGAGCGTCCGCCGCGCCTTCGGCGCCGAATGGATGGACACGGCCCGAGCGCGGGACGCCGATGCGGCGGCGCGGGGCATCCGGCGTCTGGTGACGCACAGGATCCGCGAAGGAGCGGGCGCGCTCGCCTCGGGCGTGAGAGGACGACTCTCCGGAGGTCGGTGGGTCGACGAACTGACCGGACGGGAGGGGACGATGGGGACGTGGTCGCTCGATCTTCGCTATGCGGTTCGCTCGCTCCGGCGGGCGAAGGGATTCACGGTGGTCTCCATGCTGGTGCTGGGCATCGGCATCGCCGCCGCCACCACCATCTTCAGCGGCGTGCACGCGGTGCTGCTGGCCCCCCTCCCCTTCGCCGAGCCCCACCGCATGGTCGGCCTGTGGGAGCGCAACCCGGACTTCGGATGGGAGCAGCAGGACGCCGCCCCGGCGAACGTGCTCGATTGGCGCGAGCGGGTGAGCGCGTTCGAGGACGTCGCGGCGTATCGAGGGAACTCCGTCGGCCGGGTGACGTGGCTCGGCGGCGGGGAGCCCAGATCCGTGGCCTTCGTCGACGTGACGGGCAACCTGTTCGACGTCCTCGGCGTGCGTCCGGCGCTCGGCACCCTGCCCGGATTCCAGGACACGTGGGCGGTGGGCGAGCCGTGGGTGGTGGTCAGCCACGCGTTCTGGACCGAAGCCCTGGGCGGCGACCCGGACGCTGTCGGCCGGACGCTCGAGCTCGACGGCGGTGCCCCGCGCATCCGCGCGGTACTGCCCGAGGGATTCCGCTTTCCGGCAGCCGAGATCGATCTGTGGGCCCCCTACGGCTGGGCCCCCGACGCGAGGGATCAGGCCTGGTTCCGGCGCGCACACTTCGTGACGCCCGTGGCCCGGCTGGCGCCCGGCGTCACGGTGGAGCGCGCCCGCTCCGAGCTCGAGGCAGTCGCGCTCGAGCTGCAGGCCGAGCATCCCACGCTCAACCGCAACATGTTCGCGGGCCTGACCCCGCTGCGGCCATGGCTCGCGGGCGATCTCGCCCGCCCGCTCCAGGCGCTCATGGCGGCGGTCACCATCCTGCTGCTGCTCGCGTGCGTGAACGTCGGCAACCTTTTCATGGCGCGCGCCGCCGCCCGCTCCGGAGAGCTCTCCATGCGCCGGGCCATCGGGGCCGGCCGCGGCCGGATCGTCGGGCAGCTCATGGCGGAGAGCCTTCTCGTCGCCGCGGGAGGAGGGCTCATCGGCGTCGCGCTGAGCGCCGGCGGCATCCCGGTCCTCGAGCGCATCCGTCCGTTGGGACTGGCCGGAACGACATCGATCGAGCTGAACACCGCCGTTCTCGGCTTCGCCCTGCTCGCCAGCCTGATCGCGGCCGCGACCTTCGGCCTGGCTCCGGCATTCCGGGCCGCGCGGAGCGCGGATCCGGCCCACCTTGCGGGGCACCGTGGGCAGGCCGGGGCGGGGGGGCCAGGGCGACGTCGACCCGGCGACCTGCTCATCCCCGCTCAGACGGCGCTGGCGGTCGTGCTCCTGCTGGGCGCCGGCCTCGTGACCCGGAGCTTCGCCCGGACACTCGCTGAAGAGCCCGGCATCGACCCCGAGGGTGTCTGGACCTTCACCCTCTCCGCACCCGGGAACCGGTACGAGAATCGCGACGCGGTGCTCCAGTTCTGGGATCGCGTCGTGACCTCCCTCGAAGCGCAGCCCGAGGTGGGCCGCGCGGCGGTTACGAGCGGTGTCCCGCTCACGCGTGCGGGATGGACCAGCCAACTGGTAGTGCAGGACTGGGATCCCGGCCGTCTGGCCTTCGAGGTCCGGCACCGCGCGGCCACGCCCGGCTACTTCGACGTCATGGGGGTACCCCTCCTCGCCGGACGGAGCTTCCATCCGGACGACGGCCTGGAGGGCGAGCCGGTCGCCCTCGTGAACCAGCGCTTCGTCGACGCGTACCTCGCCGGTGAGGAGGTGATCGGCAGACAGGTCACCTTCGACCGCGAGCCCACGGACGGCTCCGTGTGGCGCACCATCGTGGGTGTGGTCGGGGACGAACGACAGCTCACGCTCACCCAACCTCCCGAACCGGAGGTGTGGGAGCCCTTGCCCCAGGACTGGGGGAACACCCGGTCGGTGGTGGTGAAGCTCGGCGGCGCTCCGTCCGACCCGCGGGCGGTCCTCGAAGGGGCCGTGCATCGCGTCGACGCACGGATTCCGCTCGTCGGGCTCCGCACCATGCGCGACGTCGTGGATGCCGCCTCCGCGGACGCGCGCTTCCTCCTTCTCCTGTTCGGACTCTTCGCGGGACTCGCGCTCGTGCTCGCCGCCGTCGGTGTTTTCGGTGTCACGGCGCAGAGCGTGCGCCGCCGGATCCCGGAGCTCGGGGTGCGCATCGCCCTCGGGGCCGACGCGCGTCAGGTGCAGGACATGGTCCTCCGACGGGTGCTCGCGCTCGCTGGCGCAGGCATCCTCGTCGGCGTGGCCGTCTCCCTGGCCGTGTCCGGCGCGCTCGCGCCCCTGCTCCACGAGACATCGGCCCGGGACCGGGTCGCCTTCACCGCGGCGCCGGCCATCCTCCTCGTCGTCGCGCTGCTCTCCGGGTGGCTTCCCGCCCGGCGGGCCTCACGGGTGGACCCGGTACGGAGCCTGACCGGAGGAGGATGACCCCACGCGGATCGAGGTCAGAACATCACGTTCAGACGGAGCATCAGCTTGCCGATCCGGCGCTCGCCGTCGTCGGGTGTCACGGTGACGGAGCCCACCTGGATCTGCTCGCTGAAGTAGTCCGTGACTCCCAGGCTGTACCGCAGCTCGGGCATCAGGCTGAACGGCAGGGCCGGCAGCCGGAGATCCAGACCTGCGCCAATGTCCGCGCTGAGCGACATATCTTCGACGGCCGACTCGGCATCCCCGGACCGCGGGAAGGTCAACACCGGGCCGGCGAGTATGAAGGGACGGGCGGGCCCCTCGGGTATCAGGGTCAGCCGCACATCGATGGGCACCTCGATGGCCGACAGGTCGAGCTCGTCGCCCGACGGGAAGTCGTACGTCCCGAGACGGTGGTAGTAGACACCCGGTCGCAGGCTGAGCGAGCCGCTGCCCAGGTTGACGAAGAGGCCGAAGTGGTACCCGGTGGAAGCGTCGAGCGTGGCGCTCCCGCTACCCGAGTCGATGTCCTCGAAGTCACTGAAGTTCAGGCCGGCACCGATGCCCAGCTGAGCGTACGCGGGGAGAGCGCTCAGGAGAGTGGCGGCCACGGCGACGGTGGAGCCGAAGAGAAGGCGTCGTACGTTCATGGGAAGATCCTTGATGATCGAGAGAACACCGCGGGAGAGCGGATTCACATGTCTTATATGCAAGGTCCGGACCGCCTCGGCGGTGCGGCGGACGGCAGCTTGGCGGCCGAAAGGACTCCGCCGCTCGTCCGGGGTGGCGTGCGGCCGAGCCCGGCGGCACGATGGATGCATCGCTTACCCAGTGGAGCGGGTCGTCGACCCGTCCAACGGCACCGGACAGGAGTAGATCATGAACGGACGCAGAGCGCTCGGCCTCGCACTCCTCGTGGGGGGACTCCTCCTCCTCTACTTCGGGATGAACGAGTCACAGTCCTTCGCCTCGGACATGTCCGAGATGATGACCGGATCACCGACGGACCGCTCCATCTGGATGCTCGTCACCGGGGGCGCTGCCGCGGTCCTCGGGGGCTTCCTGGCCCTCACGCCCGGCGGGTCCCGCTAGGTAGGCGCCGGAACGGACCTGCTTGGGCCCGGGCCATGGCGTGATGTCCAACGTCGCGCTCCTGGTCAGCACCTACCGGAGTCCCCGCGCGCTCGAGCTCTCGCTCGACTCGATCCTCCGTCAATCCCACCTCCCGGACGAGGTGCTGGTGGCCGACGACGGCTCCGGCGCGGAGACTCGTGCCGTGGTGGACGTAGCGGAGCGCCGGCTCGCCGAGCGTGGGGTTCGAGTCCGCCATCTATGGCACGAGGACCTGGGCTTCCGCGCCGGAGGCATCCGCAACAAGGCTCTCGCCGCCGCGACCTCCGGGTACGTCGTTCAGATCGACGGCGACGTGATTCTGCATCCGCGCTTCATCGAGGAGCACGTCGCCTGGGCCCGGCCCGGCTACTTCCTCTGCGGGCGTCGCGCCGACCTGACGCCCGAGCGCACCGCCGAGATCGAGACCTCCAAGACGCTCCCCGAGCGGTTCCGGGCGTCGCGGGACTTCGAGCGCCTGAAGTACGCCTTCCACTTCCCTCCCCTCACGCCGCTCTTCCTCCGTCAGTACGCCCGGTCGCATACCAAGGGGCTCATGGGCTCGAACATGTCGTACTGGCTCGAGGACGCACTCCGCGTCAACGGATACGACGAGGGTTTCGAGGGGTGGGGCAAGGAAGACAACGACTTCGCCCTGCGCCTCCTGAACAGCGGCGTGCGCAGGCGCACCCTCGTCGGCTCCGCGCTCCAGTACCACCTGCACCACCACCAGAACGACCGCTCCCGGCTCGAAGCGAACGCCAGCCGCCTGGACGACACGCGGCTTCGCGGCCGGGCACGCTGCGCCAACGGGATCGTGAAGGGCTGAGTCGGCGGAGACCTGAGCGGAGAGGCATGGGCGCTGAGGCCCGAACGACGACGGCCCCACCCGCCGGAATCGACGGATGGGGCCGTTGTCACATGAGCGGGGCGGCCACGGGCCGCTCGCTCACCTCACCGGCTAGCGCTCGTCCTGACTCACGAGCCTCGAGAGCCGCTGGAGCCGCTGCAGCACGTCGTCCATCTGCACGCGAAGCTCCTGGTAACGCTTCTCCGCCTCGCCTCCCGGCGGCTGGTCCGCACGCATGGTCGCGCTGTAGAGGTAGTTGATCTGATCGATGAGCATCCGCGGCGGATAGACCGTGATGTCCTCGGGCGGCAGGAGAATCGCCTTCACCTCCGCGATCTGCTCCTCGACCGTCTCGGGGTTCTCGCGACCCTCGAGCACGTCGAGCTGCCGCAGCGCGTTCCGGCCATCGGTGATCAGGTCACGGACCTGGATGTTGTGCTCGAACTGCTCCCGCAGATCCGCCACGGTCGTGCCGTCCATCTCGACGCGCGGGTCGATCCGCAGATCGAGCGACACCTCGCGCGTGCTGCTCGGGCCGTGCAGCCGGACAGTGTATTGACCCGGAACCGCCATGGGGCCGCGCCCACCTCCGTCCGGACCGGGATAACGCAGGTCCCAGATGAAGCGGTTCAACCCCGGCTCCGCGGGCAGCTCGTCATTCCCGGACAGCGTGCTGCGGAACTCGCGCACGATCGTACCGGACGCGTCGATGATCTCGAGCGACAGCTCACTCCGCACGTCACCGACCATGTAGTCGATGGCGGCTCCGGGGGGCGGGAACTCGGGTGCGCCCGGCTCGTTGGAGCCGGGGTTGTAGCGCATCCGATACGCGTCGCGCGGCTGGAACAGGTGAACGTCCGCGGTCTCCACGGTCGCGTCGAACTGATGAAGCGGGGTCAGGTTGTCGAGGATGTAGAATCCCCGGCCCATCGTCGACAGGACCAGGTCCTGCCGGTACACCCTGACGCCCGTGATCGGCGTCACCGGCAGGTCGAGCTGGAAGCGCTCCCAGGTGGAGCCGTCGTCGAACGAGACGAACATGCCGCGCTCGGTGCCCAGGTAGAGCAGCCCCTCGCGGTCCGGATCCTCGGCGATGACGCGGGTCGGGTTGTCCGACGCGACACCGTTGTTCCCCGGCGTCAGGTGCGTCCAGGTCTGCCCGTAGTCCTCGGTCTTGTAGAGGTACGGCTGCCAGTCGTCGAGCAGGTAGCGGTACGCGGCGACGTACGCCTTACCCGCCTGGTGGGGCGACACGTGGATGTCGTTCACACGTCCCTCGGCCGGCATGGGCGGCGTGACGTCGGTCCAGGTCGCGCCACCGTCGCGCGTCACGTGCACCGGACCGTCGTTCGCGCCGGACCAGATCTCGTCCCGCGAATGCGGCGAGGCCGCGATCGAGTAGAGCGTGCTGTAGTGCTCCTCACCCGTGATGTCACGGTTGATCGGCGCGCCCGAGATGACCTGCCGTTCGGGCAGGAACGCCGTGAGGTCCGGGCTGATCGTCTCCCACGTCCGGCCGCCGTTCGTCGTGCGGTGCACGAACTGCGAGCCATGGAAGACCAGGTTCGGGTCGAACGGCGACACCTCGATCGGCACCGTGCGCTGAAAGCGGTACGGCAGCTCGGCCGGGTTCACGCCGTACATGTCCACCACGCCGACGTAGAACTGCTGCTCCTGGCCGGTCAGCTCGCTGTAACGGCCGAAGCGGCCCTTGCAGTTCGAGTAGACGACCAGCGGCTCGATGTCGGGGCGCGGCACCGCCGGCCCGGTCTCGCAGCCGCCGATCTCACGCCACCACGACTGATGGCCGCCGAGGTCCGCCTCCGACGGCGGCAGGCTCGGCACGGCGATGGTGGTGTTGTCCTGCTGACCCGCGTAGAGCCAGTAGGGGAAGCGCGAGTCGACGTCGACCTGATACAGCTCGGACGTCGGCTGGTTGTTGATGGTCGACCACGTGTCACCGCCGTCGAGCGTGACCGACGCACCGCCGTCGTTCCCCTGCACCTGGATCATCGGGTTTTCCGGGTTGATCCAGAGGTCGTGGTTGTCGGCGTGGGTGCTGGGGCGCATCTCCCACGTGGCGCCGCCGTCCTGGGAGCGGAAGTAGCGGACGTTGCCGATGTAGAGCTGGTCCGGGTTCTGCGGATCGGCGTGGATGTTCGTGAAGTAGAACGGGCGGCTGATCAGGCTCTGCTGATTGCTCATCTGCCGCCAGCTCTGCCCACCGTCGTCGGAGCGGTACACGCCTCGCTCCTCGTCCGGAGCCTCCACCAGCGCGTAGACACGCTGCGGCGCCGCGTCGGAGATGGTCAGGTCGATCTTCCCGATCAGCCCGGAGGGCAGACCGTTCGTCAGCTTGTCCCAGCTCTCGCCACCGTCGGTCGACTTGTAGATGCCGCCGCCGCCGGAGGCCTGCATGCCGCTGATGATGGACCACGGGTTGCGCTCGCCCCGCCAGGTCGTGGCGTACAGGACGTCCGGGTTACCCGGCTCCATGACGACACCGTAGACACCGACGCTGTCGGCGATCTGCAGCTTCGGCTCCCAGGTCTCACCGCCGTTCGTGGTCTTGTAGAGACCGCGCTCGGGATTCGGACCGAAGGGATTCCCGACGGCGCCGACCCAGACGATGTCCGGGTTGCTCGGGTGCACGACCATGCGACCGATCTGCCCGGCGTTGTCGAGCCCGATGTGACGCCAGCTCGTGCCCGCGTCGTCGGACCGGTACATCCCGTTGCCTCGAATGATGTTCGAGCGGATGCCGTCCGAGCCCATGCCCACGTAGAGGATGTCCGGGTTGGACGGAGCGACACGGATGGCGCCGACGGCCGGGCTCTCGTCGAAGTACTCGTCGGAGATGTTGACCCAGCTGTTCCCGCGGTCCGTCGTCTTCCAGACGCCGCCGCCCGTGCTTCCCATATAGAAGGTGGACGGATGGCTGGCATGTCCGGCGACTGCCGTGACGCGACCGCCCCGGCTCGGGCCGACGGACCGGTAGCTCATGCCCCCGAAGGCGTCCTGATCGAACGCGGCGGGCGCCGTGACCGTTCCGGTCACATCGGGGGAGCTCTCCTGGGCGGCGACATCGTCGCCGACCGTGAACATCGCGCCGAGCGCGAACATTATGGGAACGAGCACGCGGATGAACGGTACCGCGTGCCTGGGGTGCGTATTCAAGATGGGACTCCGACTGGTTGGTTCGGGCGGGTGACACTCCCTTGAATACTGGGACTTGAACGCACGCCCGACAACACCACCGGCGCTGGATCTCAGGGCACTCACGCCCCCGGATCGTACATTGCGACCCGTTCTTCGACGTCTTACACTTCCATAGTCGGTCGTGACCGACACCGTATGTTTTACACCCATGGTTCAGAGGTAGCTCGATGAATATCCCACGGATTCTCGGACGATCGACGGTCCTGGCGGCGGCGATCGCCGTCGGCGTGCCATCCGTCGCCCAGGCCCAGCAGTACGACGAGGGGCTGTACGACGCGCTCGAGTGGAGCAACCTCGGGCCGGCGCGAGGCGGCCGCTCGATCGCGGTGGCCGGGAGCGACAGCCGGCCCAACGAGTACTACTTCGGCGCGACCGGCGGTGGCCTGTGGAAGACCACGGACGGCGGCGTCACCTGGAACCCGGTGACCGACGGTCAGATCACGACTGCCTCCATCGGCGCCGTGCAGGTCTGCGAGGCCAACCCCGACGTCGTGTATATCGGCGGTGGCGAGGTCCAGCTTCGCGGAAACGTCCAGCAGGGCGACGGCATCTATCGCTCCGACGACGCCGGCGAGACGTGGCGGCACATCGGCCTGGAGGCCACGCAGAACACCGGTCGCATCCGCATCCACCCGGACGACTGTGACGTCGCCTGGGTCGCGGCCCTGGGCATGCACTCGGCGTCGAACCCCGAGCGTGGGGTCTACAAGACCACCGACGGCGGCGAGACCTGGGAGCAGACGCTCTTCGTGAGCGACGAGGCCGGCGCGGTCGACCTCGTGGTCGACGCCAACGATCCGGACGTGCTCTACGCCTCCATCTGGGAAGTCTGGCGGAAGAGCTGGGCGCTCTCCTCGGGCGGCGACGACTCGGGGCTCTGGAAGTCCACCGACGGCGGTGAGACGTGGACGGACATCACCGACAACCTCGGGCTCGAGCCCCGTAACCCGGTCGGCAAGATCGGCGTCGCGGTCTCCCCCGCGAATTCCCAGCGCGTCTGGGCCATCGTCGAGCACCAGCCCATGGGCGGCGTCTACCGCTCGGACGACGGGGGCGCGACGTGGGAATACGTCAACGACGACCCCAACCTCAGGCAGCGCGCGTTCTACTACACGCGGATCTATGCCGACCCGCAGGACGAGGACAAGATCTACGGGGTGAACGTCGGCTTCTACCGGTCGGACGACGGCGGCGAGAACTTCGACAACCGGATCAGCGTGCCGCACGGCGACAACCACGACCTGTGGATCTCGCCGAGCAACCCCGACCGGATGATCAACGCCAACGACGGGGGCGCGAACGTCTCCATCAACGGCGGCGAGACCTGGACCGGCCAGCAGTATCCGACGGCCCAGTTCTACCGGGTCGTCACGACGGAGCACGAGCCGTATCACATCTGCGGCGCGCAGCAGGACAACTCGACGGCGTGCATGCCTTCGGGGAACTGGGACCACCTCTCTGCGGCCCCCGGCGACTACTTCTACGCGGTCGGCGGATGCGAGAGCGGCTACATCGCCCCGCACCCCGTCGACACCGACATCTTCTACGCGGGTTGTTACGGCGGTGCGCTTACCCGCTACGACCACGCGACCGGCATCACGCGGGCCGTGAACGTCTGGCCCGAGAACCCGATGGGCCACGCTCCGGAGTCGATCCGGGAGCGGGTGCAGTGGACCTTCCCCATCGTGTTCGACCGGCTCGATCCGAACATCGTCTACACGGGGACCCACAAGGTCTGGAGGACGGACACCGAGGGTCAGAGCTGGGACGAGATCAGCCCCGACCTGACTCGGGCCATCGACTCGACCATGACCGCTTCCGGCGGGCCGATCACGAAGGACGAGACCGGTGTGGAGACGTTCGCCACTGTGTTCGCGATCGCTCCGTCTTACCACGATCCGAACGTGATCTGGGCGGGCTCGGACGATGGTTGGGTCTGGGTCACCCGGGATGGACGGGCCGCGGACCCGACCTGGGAGAACGTCACCCCGCCGGACGCGCCGTACCTCGTCCGCATCAACACCATCGAGGCGTCGCCGACCACGCCCGGCAAGGCCTATGTCGCCGGCATCCGATACCTCGTGGAGAACGACCGCTCGCCCTACGTCTGGAAGACCGAGGATTACGGCCAGACCTGGACGAAGATCGTGAACGGCATCCCCGAGGACGACTTCATTCGCGCGGTCCGGGAAGATCCGAACGTGCCCGGGATGCTCTACGCGGCGTCGGAGCGCACGGTCTACGTGTCGTGGAACGACGGCGAGAGCTGGCAGCCGCTGGATCTCAACCTGCCCACGGTCCAGGTGAGCGACCTGGCGGTCGAAGATCACGACCTGGTCATCGGCACGCACGGTCGTTCGTTCTGGGTGATGCGCGACATCGACGTGCTGCGTCAGCTGACCCCCGAGGTCACCGAGTCGGACTTCTGGCTGTTCGACCCGCGCGACCCGATCCGCGGCTTCGACCGCGGCGGCGTGCGGGTGTACTACCACCTGGCCGAGGAGGCAGAGGAGCTCACGCTCGACTTCCTGGACATGGAGGGCAACCTGGTCACGTCGTTCGCGTCGAGCGCGGCCGACGAGGAAGAGGAAGGCGAGGAGGCCGGGAACGGCCCGCCCAGGGAAGCCGGCTCGCACACCTTCTCGTGGAACATGCGCGACCAGGCGTGGACCGACTTCGAGGGCAGGATCTTCTGGGCGGCCGGCCCCATCGGACCGGCCCTCCTGCCGGGACCGTACCAGGTGCGCCTGACGGTCGACGGCGAGAGCCAGACCCGGGACTTCGAGATCCGCATGAACCCGCGCTCGGTCGAGGAAGGCGTGACGATGGCCGACCTGGAGCAGCGGTTCGAGTTCGCGATGCAGCTCCGCGACCGGGTATCGGAGGCGAACGACGCGGTCATTCAGATCCGTGACCTCCAGACCGAGATCCAGGACCGGATGAACCGCACGGAGCGCCCCTCCACCGAGGAGCTCGCCCAGCTGATCCGGGAGAGCCTCGCGGAGGTCGAGGAGGCGATCTACCAGACGCGCTCGCGCTCCGGCCAGGATCCGCTGAACTACCCGATCCGGCTGAACAACAAGCTGGCGGCCCTGCTCAACCTCGTGGAGGGCAGCGAGAACCGCCCGACCGACCAGTCGTACGACGTCTACGAGGTCCTCTCGGAGGAGCTCCAGGTCGAGCTCGACGATCTGACCGTGATCATCGAAGAGGACATCGCGCGCCTCAACCAGCTCCTCCAGGAGGAAGGGCTCCCGACGATCAATGCCGGGCGGCTCGTGAGCTGACGACCACGGACGGTCGCTGAGCACGAGCGACCAGGGCAGAACGACGAGCGGGGGTGGCCGGGCCGGCCGCCCCCGCTTCGTATTGGTTGCACCCACGGGTCGAGGACGGCATCGTGACCCCCGTCGACGCCGGATGCCCGGCCGTCCCCCTCAGGAACCCACATGACACCGAGCGACGAGACCTTCACGACGAGACTGCGCGGACGGGACCCGGACCTCTCCCGCGAGGTCCTCGAGGATCTCTACCGATATCCCCGGAAGAGCCCACTCGTCGCCTGGGCGCTCTGGGTCACGACCGGTTTTCTCGGCGGGCACCGTTTCTATCTGGATCGGACGGTCTCCGGGGTCGTCATGCTCTTCACCAGCGGCGGACTCTTCGTCTGGTGGCTCTCTGACGCGCTCCGGCTGAGCGCGATGGTCGACACGTTCAACGAGGAGCAGGCGCGGCGCGAGAGGCTCGGGCTCCCTCCCACGGCCCTCGCGTTCATGCCGTCGCTCGACACGCACATCCTGCGCGGACCACCCGTCTGGGCCGAACGTCGAGGGGGCCGCTTCAGGGCCCTGGGCGACGCGTTCGTCCTCCTCTTCGCCGGGACGGCGCTCGGAGCGGTGAGCCGGTCGACCGGCAACTACGAAGGGATGTTCGCGATTCTCGTGCTCATCGCGGTGACCAACCTCGGAGCGCGCTGGGAGGCGCTGGCACGCCGCCCCGGGCTTCGGGCGCTAGACCGCTGGAGCCATCGCCTGAGGCTCTACTACTACGTCAACGATCCAGGGTCTCCCCTGGCGCTGCTGTTCCGCCCCATCGTGGGCACGATGTCCGCCTTCTTCCGCAAGCGCGCCCGCGCCGAAGCCAACATCTACCTTCAGCTCGGGGCGGTCTTCGTGCTGGGCTTCACGCTGATCGACCTGGCGCAGGCGGTCGCCGAGTCCGGTGGGACGCTCAGGGGGTCGATGCGGGCGCTGGCCACCGAGATGGGCTGGACCTTCATGATCATCTACGCGTTCGCCTCACCCATCGGAGCGACGCTCACCACCCACGTGCTCCTCGACCGTTCAGACCGCACGCTCTGGGTCCTGAGCGGCATCGCGCTGGCGTCGCTCGCCCTGGGCTTGCTGTCGTAGCGAGGCGGTCCCGCGTACGTAGAGATTCGTACATTCCCCGCCACCGTCCCTGGACAACTTCCTTCCGAAGCCCCGGTCTCGTTCGCAGACCCGCACCCGGGAGGACCCATGGACGCATGTCACTCGACCGAACGACCGTCGAACCGGGCGGTCGACCACGACCCACGTGCTCGAGGGCTCAGGAGCCTCCGTCTCGGCATGGCGGTCGCCACCCTCTCGGGGTTGGCCCTGCTCGCCGCCTGTAGACCTCCGGGGCGGGTTCCGGTGCTGGTCGAGCCGGGCTCACCCGTGGGTCCGACGGGGACCGAGGGGCCACTGAAGGCCCACCTCCATTCCGGTGACCTGCTCGTCCTCGACCGGTGGCAACTCGACGGCGACTCGGCCGTACGGGGCGAAGGAACCAGGTACGACCCGGACAGAAACGAACGGGAAGGGAGCACGGAGCACCGTCTCGCCATCGACTCCGTCGCGCTCTTCGAGACGAGCGTCCGCCAGGACTCGGACGGAACCTATACCGTCGGCACGGTCCCGCTCGTGACCCTGTCCGTGCTCTCGGCCGCGGTGACGGGGATCTGCCTGGCCGATCCGAAAGCGTGCTTCGGCTCGTGCCCGACCTTCTACGTCGAGCAGGACGGCCAGGAGCGCCTCGTCGCCGAAGGCTTCTCGTCGAGTGTGGCCCGCGTGCTCGAAGCTGGTGACGTCGATGCCCTGGCCGGCGTCACCGGACGCCCCGGCCCCCTCCGGATCCGGATGCGTAACGAAGCTCTCGAGACCCACGCGGTGCGGTCCCTCGGGGTCCTGGCCGTGCCGACGCCTCAGGCGGGCGATGTCGCGGTCACCACGACCGGGTCCTTCCATCACATCGGCGACGTTCGGCCGCCGGCGGTGTGCCACGCCCCCGAGGGCGACTGCCGCGCCGACGTGGCCGTGCGCGACGGGGTCGAACGGAGATCCTGGACGGACTCCCTCGACCTGGCCGCACGCGAGACCCTGGAGCTGGAGTTCCCGGCATCCGAAGGGCCGCAGGCACTCGTCCTCAGCGCCCGTCACACTTTCGTCTCGACCTTCCTCTTCTATCAGACCCTCGCTTATCTCGGCCGGAACGCCGCTCCGCTCATCGCCGAGCTGGAGCGTGGGGACGAGGCGCTCCGCGACGCCGTCGTGGGTCCGATGCGCGCCCTCGGCGGGCTACGGGTTCAGGTCGCCGATGCCGAAGGCCGGTGGATCACGGCCCACACCTTCGAGGAGGCGGGGCCGCTCGCGACCGACCGACAAGCCGTGCCGCTCCCGTCGCACACCGGTGCCGGACCCGTGAGGGTTCGACTCGACATGGTCGAAGGATACTGGCGGCTCGACGAGGTCACGCTCGCGACGCTCGGGGAGCCCGTGAAGCCCATTCGCATCGAGCCGACGAGCGTGCGGCGCTACGGTGACGCGCGCCCCGACGCGGAGGCCATGCGCAAGCTCGACGACTCCGGGACCCACCTGGTGACCCAGCCGGGAGATGAGCTGGAGATCACCTTCGACATCCCACCGGACGCCGACCGATACACCCTCTTCCTCGAGAGCGAGGGCTACTACTACGAGTGGATGCGCCAGGAGTGGCTGGAGGAGGAAGACCCGGTCGCCGCCGCGCTGATGCTCACCCGGCCCGACGTCATGTTCCGCCGCCTCGCTCCCGAGTTCAAGGAGCGGGAGGCGCGCATGGAAGAAATCTTCTGGAACACCCGCATCGGGAGGCGGCTCCCATGAAGACGATCCTGTTGGCTGGCATGCTGCTCACCCCCGCTTCGATGATCACGGGCCCGCACCCAGTCGAGGCGCAGAGCCCGGAACGGCGCATCCACGGCGCGAGTGTCGAACTCCGCGACGAGGTGGGTCGTCCCCTGGCCCAGGGTGAACTCCTCGCCTTCGCCCGCGACACGCTCTGGCTCCTCCCCTCGCCCGACACGCTGCCCGTACCCTACACGGCGGACACGTTCAACCAGGTCCGCGTTCGGGCCTTCGACAGCGCCAACACGTGGGTCTGGTCCCTCGTCGGATGGGGCGTCACCTCGGTCGGGCTCTCGGCAGCCTGCGCCAGCTACGGTGGTGGCGGGTGCGGCGGCGTACCCGCCGTCATCGCGATTCCATGGGGCCTGATCGGGGGGCTCGCGGTGGGTCTCCGCGAGTCGCGGCGATGGCGGGTGATGCGTCAACCCACCTCCCGCCATCTCGCACCGTACGCGCGCTTCCCGCAGGGTCGGCCCGGCGGCGGCTGAGGCGTCAGCCGCCGGACATCTCGTCGTACACGATCCCCAGGTTCTGCGGGAGCATGCGCTCCGCGGCGTCGAGGGCCACGAGGTCGGCCGGGGCGAGCGCGACCACCTCGTCGCGTGAGCGTTCCTCCCGGATCGCCGTGCCGACGAGCTCCTGGAGCCGCTCGAAGTAGGCCTTCTGCGCCGCCAGCCCCTCGCGATCGGTGAGCTCCCCGTGCCCCGGGATGACGACCGTGCTCGCGTTGCACAGCGCGAGCATGGCGTCGACACACCGGATCCAGCCGGCCGGCGTCGCGCCCGACGAGGCATCGACGAACGGATGCCTTCCATGGAAGAGGAGGTCGCCACAATGGAGCACGTTCTCTTCCGCGACGAAAACGAACGCGTCGCCGTCCGTATGGCCGCGGCTGGCCCACCGCAGCTCCACCGGGTGCCCGTCGATCGAGATCTCGTGCTCGGACTGGAACGTCTCGGTCGGGGCGAACGACGCCGGTGTCAGGTCGTCGACGGCCGCGAGCGTCGCTTCGACGTCGGCGATGGCCGAGGGCGGGGCGCCCTGCTCCCTGAGCTGCGCGATGGTCCGGGGGAGCACCTCGCGCGCCCGACCGAGGTTCGCCTCGGCGGTGGCGAGGATCCGCGGACGGGCGTTGGCGTGCGCCACCCGCGCCAGGTCGGTGAACCCGTCGTTCCCGCCGGAGTGGTCGCCGTGGTGGTGCGTGTTCACGAAATGGGTGAGGCGCATACCACCGGTCTGGACCTCCCGGCGAAGGATCCTCCCCAGACCGAAGTTTTTCCCGTCGCTCTGAACGCCGGCATCTCCCCGGCCGTAGAAGAGCGTGTTGCCACCGCCACCCATGGCGACGCGGACGCTCCGCCCGATGGAGTGCCATTGGAAGTGGGGCGCCTGGAGCCGGGAGGCGTCCGCGCCGAAGAGGGCGTCGAGCAGGGGGTCGCCCGTCGCTCGGGCCGACCGGGGGAGCACGAGACCGGCGGCGGCGCCGGCCAGAATGGAAGCGAAGTCGCGGCGGGAAAGGCTCATGGGGCGTACCGGAAGCGGGTGGAGTGGATCTCCGGGAATCTGGCCGGCGGATCCCGGGCGCGCTACTCCTCGCCATCCTCGCCGTGGATCGCCCGCGTGAGCGCCGGCACGATACCCTGGAGCCGCGCGTAGAGGGCGGCCTGCCCTCGATGGTACTCCTCGTGCGCGATCCCGTGGTGCATCCAGGAGAGTCGAGTCGACAGCTCGCCGTCGAACTGCCGGATCTGCTGGAGCATGTGGACTTCTCCCGCATCCCGAAGCCGGTCCAGCCCGTCCTCGAGCGTCCGCTCGAGCAGCGCCCTCAGCTCGGCGGGCGTGTCGACGGGAGACAGATGGGCGGTGTGCTCCGCCAGGAGCTCGGGGTACGGCTTCCGGGTGAAGTCGCCGTCGGGCCGGGAAAGCTCGCCGGTCATCATGCAGCCCGACTCCACCACGTGCCAGAGGAGATCCCGGTAGCTGCGTGAGCTGGGCGTGGGGCGGAAGTCGTAGCCGTCGTCCGGGACCACTTCCGCCTCGGCGATCAAGCTGCGCCGCGCGTAATCCCACGCCGTCAGGGCTTCGTCGAAGAGAGTCCGGCCCGCCACTACACGGTCTCCGCCAGGCGCGCGACCACCGGGCTCACGAGCCGCTCGAAGTCCGAGTACGAGAGCTTCATGAGCTCCGTGTGCGTGCCCGCGTTGAATGCGATCTGCTCGTCCTCACGGAGGTGCTCGTCCACGAAGACCGTCAGGCCCCAGAGGTTGCCGAACGGAGGCATCGCGCCGAGCTCGCAGTTGGGGAACAGCCCCGAGAACTCGTCCTCGGAAGCCAACCCGACGTCACGGGCGCCGGTCACTCCCTTCAGCCGTTCCACGTCGACCCGCTCCGTCGCCGGCAGCACCACCATGGCGAGGTCGCCGTCCAGCTTGACCATGACCGTCTTGGCCAGCTCCTTGCCCGGCACGTGCGCCGCGGCCGCGACCTCCTGGGCCGTGAACGCCTGGGAGTGCGAGGTCGTCACGAACTTCACGCCGTTCTCGTCGAGGAACTTCTTCAGTCGTTCGATCGGCATGGGTCACCTCCCTTCAAGCGTGATCGACGATGGCGTCCTCGCCTTCCGCGCGGGCGCAGTGAGCTCCGCAGAAGTACCGCCCGTCCACCTCCGCGCCGTGCCCCACGATCTTGCAGCCACAGTTCTCGCATACGGGGGCGAGCTTGTGGATCGCGCACTCGAAGCAGTCGAAGACGTGGGTTCGGCCCGCCGCCGTCACCTCGAACGAGGCGTAGTAGTCGTTCCCGCACACCTCACAGACGGCCATCGGTCCCTCCTGGTCCGCGGTCGGCGACACGCGCCGGCCTTGAAGTCGCTCAGGTTCAGAATTGACGGTGGCGCCGGGTCGCCGCAAGGGTGTCCCCCAGTGCCCCCGCCACCAGGGCCCCGCGCTGGACGCCCCCACGTCCCGCCCGCATCATGGATGCTCCCTCGAGACCCCGGGAGATCCCATGCGCCCACTTCGACTCGTCCTCATCCTGACGCTGCCCTCGCTCGTGTCGTGCGGCTGGATCGAGCGCGAACGCGAGGAAGCGGCGGCCGCGGCCCGCCTCGAGACACTGGCCGAAGTCGAGGGAATGCTCTCGGAGGCCGTGCGCGCGGCGAACCGGACAGCGGGGACGGCCGACCGCATCCTCAGCCCCATGCCGGTCATGACCCCGGCGGAGGAGGCCCGGCTCCGGCGGTATCTGAACGCGAGCCACGTGGCCAGCGCGCGGAGAAACGGCGTGCGCGCCCGGGATGCGGAGACCGTCGACAGTCTCGTCGCGGCCGGCCGCCTCGTGGCGCTCGAGGACAGCACCCAATACTGGATCGTGAGGCCTCGCACGGCGCCCACGTACGTCGTCCCGGAGATGCGCGCCCTGCTCGAGACGCTCGGGCGGCGCTTCCAGGAGCGGCTCGCGGCCCTCGGCCTGCCGCCGTACCGGATCGAGGTGACCAGCGCACTCCGCACGGCCGAGCGGCAGGCGCGGCTGCGAGGGTCCAACGCCAACGCCGCGGCCGGAGCCAGCTCGCACGAGTTCGGAACCACGGTCGACCTGTCCTACGCGGCGTTCGCTCCGCCGTACGAGACGCCCGACGTCCTCCCGCCGGGGGCACCCGACGCCTTCCGCCCCCACGTGGAGCGGCTCGTCGATCTGGCCCTCGAATCCGTGTCGGCCCGGAAGTCGCGCGAGTTGGGTAGGATCTTCAGCGACGTCCTCGCCGAAGCGCAGGACGAGGGGATCGCGCTGGTGATCTACGAACGCCAGCAAACCGTCTACCACCTCACCGTCGGAGACCGGATGGTCGACCCAACGCGGGTAGCGCCCGAATCTTGATGACCGATCACGACAGCTTTCTCCGGCAGCTCGGGGACCGGTTGAGCACGGATGCCGTCGTCACGGACCCCGCCGACCTCGAGCCTCGCCTCGTCGACTGGCGAAAGGTCTACCGCGGTCGGGCCATCGCCCTCGTGCGACCCCGCGACGTGAGCGAGGTCGCCGCGACGGTCCGGGTCGCGGCGGAGCACGGCGTGGCCATCGTCCCCCAGGGTGGCAACACGGGCCTCTCCGGGGGCGCCACACCGCTCCCGGACCGGAGCCAGATCGTGCTTTCCCTCGAACGTATGGCCCGCATCCGCGCCGTCGACCGGGTCGGCATGACCGTGGAGGCCGACGCCGGCTGCGTCGTGGAGGACGTCAAGCGGGCCGCCGAGGACGTCGGCCGCCTCCTCCCCATCGGATTCGGCGCGCAGGGGTCCGCGCACATCGGGGGCATCGTGTCGACCAACGCCGGTGGCGTGAACGCGCTCCGCTACGGCACCACGCGGCAGCTCGTCCTCGGGCTGGAAGCCGTGCTCGCGGACGGTACGGTGCTGCACGGGCTCCGCGGGCTGCGTAAGGACAACGCGGGCTACGACTGGAAGCAGATCCTGATCGGGTCCGAAGGCACGCTCGGCATCGTGACGGGCGCGTTGCTGCGTTTGGTCCCCCGTCCCCGCGAGCGCGAGAGCGCGTGGATCAGCGTGACGAGCCCGACGCGCGCCCTGGAGTTGCTCGAGCGCCTCCTCGACCGCATGGGGGACTCGATCGTCGCGTTCGAGCTCATGTCACACGCGAGCGTGAGCAAGGGTACGCACTACCTGGACATCGACCTTCCCGTGGCGGAATCGGCCTGGCACGTGCTGGTGGAGGTCGCCGACAGCGCGGGAGAGCTGAAGCGAAGACTCGAGGAGGGGCTGCTCGCGGCGGCGGAGTCCGGGCTGCTGGAAGACGCGGTGCCTGCCGCCACGGACATCCAGCGGGAGCGATTCTGGACGTTGCGGGAGGGGCTCGGCGAGGCGGAGCGCCACGCCGGCGCGACCGCGAAGCACGACGTGGCGGTGAGCGTCTCGGACGTGCCGGCCTTCCTCGAGGAAGCCGAGCGGGCCGCCCTCGGGGTCGGCCCCGGCCTCTCGATCAACGCGTACGGCCACCTGGCGGACGGCAACGTCCACTTCAACGTGATGCTCGGTGACGGCGGAGTGCCCGTAGAGGCCGTGGGCCGAGCCGTGCACGACGTGGTCGCGCGGTTCGACGGGTCGATCTCGGCCGAGCACGGCATCGGGCGGGGCCGAGTCGACGAGCTCGAACGCCTCAAGCCGCCGGCCGAGCTGGAGCTCATGAGGAAGCTCAAGCACGCCCTGGATCCCCAGGGGCTGCTGAACCCCGGAAAGGTGCTGGCGTCCCGAGGTTGAGCGCGGCCCCCTTGCCCGGGGCCGGGGGCTGACCGTTCTTCGATACTCGAGTCGGGGACCGTCATCAAGGAGCATCAGGCATGAGCACGCCCGGGGACGAAGCGAACGATTCCACGCCGGATCCGTCGCACTCGACGGGGTCGCAGGAGGGCGCCGCCAGCTCCGCCCCATCGGACCCCGGCACCTCACCCGGCGCTGGCGGCCCGATCGACGGCGCGCGCCCGAAGCGCCCGTGGCCGGTGACCGCCGCCGCGATCGTCCTGGTTCTCGCGCTCCTGGTCGCGGTGGCGGCCGCCCTGGCGGGCTTCGGCAGCCGGTGGGGGCTCTGGAACTTCCGCACCGGATTCAGCGTCCTCCGCTGGGCAGCCTACGGCGGACTCGCGACCACGGTGCTCGTGCTCCCGATCCTGTGGCTCACCCGGCCCGGCCAGAAGAAGCCCCAGGGCTTCTTCTTCGCCGTGCTGGCCCTCCTCCTGTCCGCTCCCGTCTTCGTGGTCCCGCTGATGTGGCGCGCCCGGGCGGGAGACGTACCTCCCATCCACGACATCACCACGGACACCAACGATCCTCCCCGCTTCCAGGATATCGCCCCCCTGCGCGCGGACGCGCCGAACCCGGTGGAGTATCCCGGCTCCGAGGTCGCTGCGCAGCAGAGGGCCGCCTATCCCGACATCCGGCCGACCGTGCTGGACGTGCCCATGGGACAGGCCTTCGAGCGGGCGCTCGCTGCCGCCCGGGCCATGGGATGGGAGATCGTCGCCTCCGACGTCGAGGAGGGTCGGATCGAAGCGACTGACCGAACGTTCTGGTTCGGGTTCAGGGACGACGTCGTGATCCGGCTCACGCCCAGCGGAAGCCGGACCATCGTGGACGTCCGCTCCAAGTCCCGGGTCGGCGGCAGCGATGTCGGGACGAACGCGCGTCGGATCCGCTCGTACCTGGAGCGGCTCATGGCGTAGGGCTCCGCCCGCGCGCCGGCGCGCAGCCCGCCACGCTTCGATTGACGGGGACGCGATCCACGCGCCATTCTGGCGTTCCCGCATCCACAGCGAAGGAGCTTCGTGAACCGAGACACCCCCTCGCCCCCGGAGAGACCGGCCCCACCGTTAGGCGCGCCCCACCGGGGACCTGGATGTTGACCCGCGCCCCTCGAGTCCAATCGGCGGCCGCGTTTCTCGTCCTTGTGACCGGACTCGCCTGCGACCCCGGCACCGACGAGTCTCCAGACGACTCGCGCACGAGCGAACGCCCCTCCACGAGCTCGTACCTGTACGTCTGGGCCGGGGCCGAGAGCGAAAATGACTCGGACTTCCTCGCGGTCCTGGACGCGGATCCCCTCTCGGTGGCCTACGGAGAGGTTCTGGGCAGCGTCCCTACGGGGCTGAGAGGCATGGCACACCATTCGGAGCACGTCATGCCCCGTGGGGACACCCTGTTCGTGAACGCCTTCAACGCCGGCACCACGTTCCTGGTGGACGTCTCGGACCCCTTCGCTCCTGTGATCGCCAGCTCCTTCGAGGAGCGCGGAACGTTCACCTTCCCCCACACGTTCGAACGCCTTCCCAATGGGAACGTGTTGGCCACGTTCCAGACACAGGGCGAGGGCAACCAGTCGCCCGGGGGCCTGGCGGAGCTCGATCCCTCCGGAAACGTCGTGAGGAGCGGGTACGCCGCGGACCCCGAGGACCCGGAGCTCCGACCCTACAGCGCGACGCCTATCCCCGCCCTGGATCGCATCGTCAGCACGACGTCGGACATGTTCATGGAGGCCACGGGCACCTCGTTCCAGGTCTGGCGCCTCTCGGATCTCACCCTGCTCAAGACGGTGCGACTTCCGCCAGGACCTCGGGGGAACGAGCACATGGACCCCGCGGAGGTCCGGTTGTTGGCGGATAGCGTGACCGCCGTTCTCACCACGTTCACCTGCGCCATGTATCTCCTCCACGACCTCGAGTCCGAGGATCCCTGGGCTGAACTGGTGCATGTGCTGCCATGGGAAACCTACGACACGGACGATTGCGCAATCCCGGTAACCCGCGGCCGGTACTGGGTTCAGGCCCACGGACACTCGAGCGGGTCGGCACTGGTGGCCCTGGACATGTCGGACCCGGGGGCGCCGCGGGTGGTGAGCGAGTTGCGGCGGGAGGAGAAGTGGTGGCCGCACTGGCTGTCTCTCGAGCCCGAGGGGGACAGAATCGTGGTGACCTCCAATCCGGGAGGCACGCTCCACAGAGTCCTCGTGGCTCGGCTGGACCCCACGACCGGAGCCCTCACCTGGGACACCACCTTTCGAGATCCAGGATCGGCCGAGCCGGGGGTGAGCTTCAAGCGGACCTCCTGGCCCCACGGACAGGCCGGCCCGGGACTCCCTCATGGCGCCGTGTTTTCCAGGCCGAGATGATGTCTGCCCCCGTGTTGACGCGACGCGCGGCTCTGTTCCACTTGGGTGCCGCCGCCGGGGCGCTTCTAGCCTCGCCCTCCGTTCTGACCGCCGCTCCGGGTGGGGCTCCGCATCGGGGCCGGCGGCGAATATCTCGCGAATCCCGAGGATATGCCGAAGGACTCATCCGCCGCGGGTACTCCGACGAGCACATCTCGTTGATGCTGGGCGGGAGCTTCCAGCGGGTGCTGACGGAGATCTGGGGATAGACGCCGGGGTGGGCGTCAGGTCCCGGTGAGCTCGCTGAGCCTGATGCCCATCGCCTGGGCAGCCCCGGCCATGCGGCCATCGAAGGTCGCGAGCTCGACTTCCTGACCTTGCTGGCGCAGATAGGCGATCGATGCGAGGTGAAGCGCGTCGAGCGTGCGCACGGGTTCGGGAAAGGCATCGAGCGCCCTCTCCAGCACCTCATCGTTCAGGGCCAACCGCGCCACACGGGCGAGGAGCAGCCTGGCAACGTCGCCGTGGGTCGCGGCCAGATCACGGGCGTGCAGACGCGTCCAGAGCTCATAGTCGAGCAACCGGCTCGACACGAGCTCCTCGGACCACAACTCGGGAGGAGGACGGCGATCCTCGGCAAGCAGGTGCGCCAGGGCGACGGACGTATCCAGGTAGATCACCGATCGGCACGATCCACGTCGAGCTCGGCCATGAGCTCCGCGAGCGGAGCCACGGGGCGTGACGGAGGAGGTGCGCCCGGTCTGATCGTCGGAGGGGTCACTAGGCCCCGCTCCACCAAGGCCCCCAGGCTTCCCTCATACGGATCCGTAGGACGGACGGCCGCGATACCGCGCCGGAGCACTTCGGAGCGCGACACGCCCAGCGCCGAAGCCGCGCGGTCCAACTCGGCGCGCTCCTCCGGGGAGAGGTAGACCTGGATGGGTTCTCGGACGACTTTCGCCATGAGGGTGAATTTACCTCATTTGCATCCAAATTCGTAGGCGTGAGGTGGAACGAGCGTGCGGTCCCCCGTATGATGGGATTCATCCATCCACCCCTCGGGATACCGACGATGGCTGAAACGCAGCGCTTCGACGAAGCCCTCCTCGAGACCGTGGGCGGCGATCGCGATCGGGCCGAGCTTCTGCTGTCTCAGCTCTATCCTCAGCTTCGGCGCCTGGCCCACGCGAAGCTCCGGGGGGAGCGTCCCCATCACACCCTCGACACGTCGGCGCTGGCCCATGAGGCGTACCTGAAGCTCTCCGGCGAGACCCGCGTCGAATGGCAAAGCCGCTCACACTTCCTCGCCATGGCGGCGGTGGCCATGAGGCGGATCCTGATCGACTACGCCAAGGGACGGAACGCCGCCAAGCGAGGAGGGGGCCAGGCCGTCCATGTCACCTTGGACGGCGCCTCCATTCCCGAGGACCGGGGAACGCTCGAGCCCGTTGATCTCTTGCAGCTCGAATCGTCGCTTACCAGGCTGGAGGGATTCAATCCACGGGGCGCCGCCGTGGTCCAGTACCGCTTCTTCGCGGGGCTCAAGAATGAAGAGATCGCCGAGATCCTCGGCGTGTCGGTGCCGACCGTACGCCGATCGTGGGCCGTGGCCCGGGCCTGGCTCGCCAAAGAGATGGCCTGACGGCGCCCCGGCCGGAACCAGCGGACGATGACGTCGGGCGCTCCGGGCGGCGATGCAGGTCGGTGGGAGCGGATCGAAGAGATCTGCTTCGGCGCCATGGAACGCGCTCCGGCCGACCGCTCGGCATACCTGGACCTCCACTGCGCCGGCGACGATGCGCTGCGCGCGGAGATCGAGGCACTGCTCCGGGCCGCGGACACCCGGCCCGACTTTCTCAGCCATCCGGTTCTCTCGATTCCGGCGGACGCCGGCGCGGCCGAAGGAGCGCCCGACGCCGATCTTCCGAAGCGCGTAGGCCCCTACCGGATCGTTCGCCCCCTCGGCGAAGGGGGCATGGGACACGTCTACCTGGCCGTCCGCGAGGGTGACGGCTTCTCCAAGACCGTGGCCCTGAAGGTCGTCCGCCGCGGCCTGGACACGAGCCGGGTTCTGACCCGTTTCCGGGAGGAGCGTCGCATTCTGGCCGGGCTCGCCCATCCCAACATCGCGGCCCTCCTCGACGGGGGAGCCACGGAAGACGGACGCCCCTACCTGGTAATGGAGTTCGTCGAAGGGGAGCCCATCGACCGTTACTGTGACCGTCGCGGCCTCCCGGTCCGCGATCGCCTGCGGCTGGTCACGACCATATGCGCGGCGGTCCACTACGCGCATCAGAACCTCGTGGTGCACCGGGACATCAAGCCACCGAACATTCTCGTGACCGCCGAAGGCATCCCCAAGCTCCTGGACTTCGGAATCGGGAAGGTGCTGGCCGGAGAGGATGGCGACGAAGAGCTGACGGTCCTCGAGGAGCGAGCGATGACCCCGGAGTACGCTGCGCCGGAGCAGCGGGCGGGCGCCGCGATCACGACGGCGACGGACGTCTACGCCCTCGGCGTCCTGCTGTATCGGCTGCTCACGGGTCGACTACCCTGGGAGGGGGCCGCCACGTCGGGGGAGCGAGGCCAGAGCCGGACGGATCGCCCGGGCCCGAAGCGGCCGAGCACGGTGTCCGCCGAGGCTGGCCACATCTCGCCCGAGCTCGATGCCGTCGTGCTCAAGGCGCTCCGGTCGGAGCCGGAAGAACGTTACCCGGGGCCGCTGGCTCTGGCCGACGACCTCGAGCGCTTCCTGAACGGGCGCCCGGTCGCCGCGCGCGCGCCCAGCTTCCTCTACCTGTCCAGAAAGTTCATCTCCCGACACCGGCTCGCGGTCGGGGCATCCATCGCGGTGGTCGCCGGCGGCCTGTCCATGACCGCCTACACATGGCTCCAGTCGCAAAGGGTCGCAGCAGAGCGCGACAAGGCCCTCGAGGTGAGGGGCTTTCTTCTCGAGACGTTCGGCGCGGCGGGCCCCGACCGTCGGACGGGGGATCCGGTCACGGCGCGCGCGCTCCTCGACGGGCAAGCAGCCACCGTCGTGGACGCCTACGCCGACGATCCGGCCTTGAGAGCCGAGATGATGATGGTGCTGGCCGAAGGGTACGAGCGGCTGGGACTCGTCGAAGAGGCGCAGTCGTGGGCGTCGAGGGTGGTGGCGGACCATGAGCTCCTACCTGATGCGGAGTACGCCGCCGCACAGACCCTCCTCGGCTGGATCCTGCATCAACAGGGGCGTTCCTCCGAGGCGGAGGCGCTCCTCGTGGAGTCGGTCGCTCGCGCGAGGGCAGCCTCCGGCGCCGAGCGGGTCCTGGCCCGCGCGCTCAACGATCTCGGCGTCGTCCTCGAGGCTCTGGGTGAGTACGACCGCTCGGGTGCGGCCCATGAGGAGGCCCTGGCGATGCGGGCCGAACTCTTCGGCGAAAGACACCGGAGCGTGGCCATCAGCGCGTCGAACCTGGCCGCCGTCCACTACCGCCGCGGAAACCTCGAGCGAGCCGTCCGCGAAGGGCAGAGAGCCCTGGAGATCATCGAGCGTTCGCTGGGGCCGGACCACCAGCGGACCATCATCGCCCAGAGCAATCTCGCCGTGTTCAAGCTGGTGCAGGGTGACCTGTCCGGCGCCGAGGCCGACTATCGCGATCTCCTGGAGCGCCAAGCGCGGGTTCAGGGGCGTGAGCACCCGGTGACGGTGCGCGTCATGATGAGCCTCGCGAGCGTGCTCCGGCAGGCGGAGAAGTGGGAGGAGGCCGAGGACGTCCTGCGTGAAGCCCTCCGGATCACCAACCAGCGCCCCGAGGCCAACCCCGTCGACGTCGGCTACACCATGGCGACCCTCGGCGACATCCTCTCCGCGCGCGGAGCGCACCGGGAAGCGGTGGAGATGCTCGAGCGGAGTCTGGACCTCCAGGTCGGGGCGCTCGGTCTCCAGCATGTCGACGTGGCTCAGTCGCAGAGCTACCTCAGCCGCGCCTTCGAGCGCGTCGACTCCCTGGAGATCGCCGCCAGATGGCAGGAGCGGGCCGTGGCGACTCTCGGCGCCAGCCTGGGTGACGAGCATCCTCAGACGGCGTCGGAACGGGAGCGATTGGACGCTCTTCGTGATCGTGTAGGGCGCATCGGCGGCGAAAGCCGCTGATCACCCGACTCCCCTCTTCTCGCGTACTCCGATAAGGGCCGATACGGCCCACGGACTACGACCGAGGAGAAAAGATGCGGATCACCACCCACCTCCGCGGGACCCACCTCCGCGGGACCCGGCTCCCGGGCATGGTGCTTCTGGCCGGTGCACTACTCTGGGGATGCAGTAGCGACCCGACCGACCCCGTTGGAAACACCGACCCCGACCCATCCACGAACCAGGCGCCGACCGCCGCGGCGGGCTCCGACGTCAGCGTGAGCGTCGGGCTGGCCGTGACCCTCGACGGTACGGCGTCCGCCGATCCCGACGGCGACGCCATCACATATGCCTGGACGCTGACGCCACCGTCGGGAAGCGCGGCCGTACTCGACGGCGAGACCGGCGAGAGCCCGACGTTCACCCCGGACGTCGAAGGCGCCTACGTCGCTTCGCTCGTCGTGAACGACGGCACCGACGACAGCGCGCCCGACGAGATCACCGTGACCGCGACCGACAACACCACTTCATCGGCCGTCACCGCGTCCGCCGGAGGCTCCATCACCTCGGCCGACGCCAAGCTCGAGCTCACGATTCCGGCCGGCGCGCTCGCCGCCGATACCGAGATCGCCATCAACCTCTTCGGGGACGCCCAGCTGCCGGAGGCCCTGGACGGCCTTGCCGGTGACATCACGGCCTACGATCTGGGACCCGACGGCACCACGTTCTCGGCGCCCGTGGAAATCTCCTTCGACATGCCGGGCTCGGTCACCTCGTCCGGCGGCACGGTATCGACATCCGCCGGGCTGCTCTACGCCGAGTCGGAAGGAACCGTCGAGGCCATGGCCAACACGACGTTCGTGCAGGACGAGGACGATCCGACGTCCGGGAGACTCACGGGTGAGATGTCCCACTTCTCGAGCGCGGTCTTCTCGGCCGCCGACCTGTACTACGAGATCGAGGCCCCCGCGAGCGCGGAGGTGGGTACCCCCTTCGACGTGACATTCACCATCGACATCACGAACGCCGGGGTCGGTGAGGTCGTCAGCGCGACCGTGGAGGACGCCTCCCGAGCGCCCGTGGTACCGGATGAGGGCTTCGACCCGGAGCTCGGGGGCGCGCCGACGCTGGTGTGGGTGACGAACAGCTACACTTGTACCGAGGTCGGTGAGGGACGGATCTCGGTCTTCATGCGCTTCGACTCGGACGACGAGTTCGGCTCCTTCGCCCGCATCAACCTCGGGAAGGCGGTGACGTGCGTGGAGCCTCCGCCGCAGCTCGAGACCCAGTGGATCGACGCCGCGGGGGCCTGGCGCATTCTGCCGGTGGCGGGATCGGACACGGACGTCACGGTCGGAGGCGACGTGCGGCGCATCAATCTGGCGACCGGTTCCATGGTGCTTGGAAGCGCGGTAGCCCAGGACAATGCTCCGGAATTCGTGTTCGCGCTGAGTGACGGCACCTACCTGGTTCACCACGAGCTCGGGTACAACGTTCGCCACTTCGACCCGAACGCCGATCCTCAGGATCCCAGCCCGACCGTTCACTCCTTCGACCAGCCCCGCCACATGGCCACGGTCTCGGAAAACGTCGTCGCCGTCGCGTCCGCCTACGGAGACCTGGGGCTCATCAGCTACACGCCCGGCGGCGGGTTCTCCGACGCCTACAGGACCTTGGGCGTGAACGGACAACAGCAGGCGGGAACGAACCTCCAGGCCATCTGGGGGTCGGCCGACGGCCAGACGCTCATCGGCGCCGTGACGGAGGGAGAAGGCGACGCCGCGTTCAACGACACTCAGGCGGCCCTGCTGGTCCCTGGTGCCGAGGCCGGAACCGTCGAGGCACAGGTCTTCCCCGGCATGATCGACTGGCGACTCGACGGGGATCGGCGCCACGAGAACTGGCTCGACTGCGGAGACCATGTCGGTGAGCCCAACCGTGTCGTCTGCGTCTTCACGAGCGGGTTCGGCTACCCGGCGAGCGAAGACACGGAGACCGACGGGTTCTTCAGCATCTTCTCGGTGGCGCCGTCGGGCACGAGCACCGGTCCCGTGCTCCTGGACTGGGACGGAGCAAACGCTCGGGCCGGGGGCGCGGTCTTCCCGGTCGACGACATCACCACGGGCGTGGCCGTCGCGAACCAGGCCACCGGACACATCGACGTCTGGCATATCCAGGGATCGGATGTGGCTGCGTCGTTCTCACTGGATATCTCGAGTCAGTGTCCCGACCCCGTGGACCTGGTCCTTCTGGGCGATGGCTCACGCGGCGCGGTCACGTGCAGCGCCGGCGGCTCGGGCGCCGGGGGGGTGCTCGTGATCCGCAACCTGAACCTCCAGCTTCCGCCCACGTCGTAGCTCGGAGGTGGCGGCCGGCTCGGTCACCCCGGGTCGGTCGCCACCGCCGTTCTTCTTGCCTCACCCCCCGCACCCCCGCACATTGCGCATACCCCTCAGGTATGGAGGCAACGATGCCCTTCCGTCTCGTCGTACGGTCGATCCCGGCCGCGATGCTCGTAGCGACCGTTTCCGCGTGCGCTACGTCCGCCCCTCCCGCCGAGCAGACCGCGGCGGTCCCCGCCGGCGACTGGTGCCAGGTGGACGTGCGGAACGCGACGCAGTTCACGCTCGACACGTCGTACTGGCTGGGTCCGCGAGGCACGGGCGCCATGCACCCGGTCGGGATGCTCGACCCCGACCAGTCGACCATGTTCGGTGTTCCGTGCGCACAGGAGCGGCTCCAGGTTTCCGGTGTCGCGGTGAGCGTGTTCGGTGCGTCGCTGGATCGCGGTCAGGCGAGAGGCTTCGCCGTCGCGGATCTGGAGCCGGGCAAAACGGCCATGGTGGTGCTGCGGGCGCGTTAGCCGACCTCCAGCCCGCAGGCTCGTCCGCGGCCCCCCCGTCCAGGAACTGGCTCACCGCCAGAGCCGGCGGATCTCCTGCTGCGTCCACGGCACGCCGGCCTTCAGGACCAGCTCGACCCGGGCCGCGTTGGCCACGTCCTCCAGGGGGTTCCCCCGCACCAGGACGAGGTCGGCAATCTTGCCGGGCTCCAGGGTCCCGAGCTCGTGGTCCATCCGCGTGTAACGCGCCGCGTTGATCGTCACGGACTGCAGGGCCTCGTGGGGCGACACCCCCGTGGCGAACGCCCGGAGCTGCGCGTGGAGGCCGAGGGCGGGCCAGGCCAGAGGGCTGTCGGAGCCCAGCGCCACCAGGCCCCCTCCCCGCAGGATGGCCGCGGGCGTGGCCACGTCGTCGCGGGTCGCCTGCCGCTCCGCCTCGGTGGGAGGCCGCGACGCCTGCTGCTCGAGCTGAGGCAGATATCCTCGAGGCATGAGCACCTGCACGCGCGGGTCTTCCATGAGTCCGGGCTCTTCCCCGAGGATCTGGTTCGTCCGCACGTGATGGCTGGAAAGGTGGAAGTCCCCCTGGGTATAGAGAGCGAGCACGTCCTGGTAGCTCCGGCCACCCGCCGACTCCGCCCACGAATACCCCATGCGCTGGGTGGCGGAGAGGTGCGTCGTACCGCCGAGCCCGGCCTGGATGCCCGGAGAGAGGAAGTGCGACCCGCTCGAGATCCCCATCTCCGCGGCCGCGGTCCCCACCCGGGCCATCACGTCGGCGGGTGAGCGGACGTAGGCCTTCAGATAGTCCATCTCGAGCTCCCGGGCCGCGTCGAGCTCCATCTCGAGAACGTCGTGGCTGCTCACGCTCCGATGGTGTCCGTAGTAGGTCCGGGTCCCGTCGTAGATGGGCGCCGCCAGGAGGCGCGGGCCGATCCACCGGCCGGCGTCGATGGACTCCTTGGCCAGGAGCGTGTGGTAGGTGGACGTGCCGTTGGAGAGGACCGTCGTGATCCCGTAGGCGAGCTGAACGGCCCACCACCCCGACGCGAAGTCCTGGACCCGGGGGTGGATATGCGCGTCCCAGAGCCCCGGCATGGCCACCAGCTCCGAACCGTCCACGTACTCCGCTCCGGCGGCCGCGGCGGCCTCCGGGCCGTGTTGCTCAGCGTCGTAGGGGGCGATCTCCTCGATCCGCCCGCCGCTCACGCGGATGATCACCTCACCCTGAAGCGTGGGCTCCACGCCGTCCCACATGCCGCCGGCGCGGATCCAGCGCTCCCCTTCGCCCAGGTCGGGCTCCCAGGTCAGCGGCACCCCGATCTCCCCGCCACCCGTCCCGTCCACTCCGACCGAGCGGAGGCGCCCCCTGGACAGGTAGAGCACCGAGCGGGAATCCGGAGCCCAGCTCGGCATATCCGCGATGTGGTCGGTGAGCTGGCGGGCCGGCCCGGTGGGTGTGCCATCAGGCGCCACGGGAAGGACGTGGAGTACCGAGTTCATGATGAATGCCATCCACGCACCGTCCGGCGACCACGCGGGACCCGCCTCGAACCGTTCAGAGAGCTGAGCGGGCAGCGGCCCGGGCTCGTGGAACGTCGCCTCGCCCGTGGCCACTTCCACCACGCGGATCAGGTTCCGACCTTCGCGGAAGCGCCGGGAGAACGGCTGGATGTCCGCGAGTACGATGTAGCGCCCGTCGGGGGACCAGGAGGGCCGGCCCACGTTGCTCGCGTACGCCTGCTCCGCCACGAGCCGCACCGTGCCAGCGGCCACGTCGAGCACCCGGAGCGACTGGTCCGACCCGTCGATGTAGGCCACCCGCTCGCCGTCCGGCGCGAGGACCGGAAACACCATCCGGGCATCCGGGAGATTCGTGCGCCGCGTGATCTCCCGCGTCTCCAGATCGACGCTGTACATCTCGGGAAGGCCGTTGCCGTGGCGATCCGAGTTGAACCAGAGCGTGCGCCCGTCGGGAGCCCACGACGGGACCCACTCGATGTAGGCGTCGTCCGTGAGGCGGACCGGCTCGCCGTCGAGCGGCATGACCCAGAGGTCGTTGAGCGCGGTGAACGCGACCTGCTCCCCGTCGGGGGAGAGCACCGGGGCGAAGATCCCGCGCACCGGATGGGGTCCGGCCGCGTCCAGGCGGCGCGGGTTGGGGGCGGTGACGGGGCGGTCCAGGGCGAGGGTCGCCTCGAAGGGGATGTCCTCGCGACGGTCCCCCGCGACGTCACGCACCCGAACGGCGCCGTCGGCGGTGTAGAGCAACGCTCCGTTGAGCATCCAGCGGACCGGGAACGGGAAGACGTCTTCGGAGCCGGCGGACACCGGGGTCCCGTCCACCAGTAGCCGGCGCTCCCGGTCCTGCCACGCCAGACGGCCGTCGGGTGCCCAGGACGGCGCGATCACGCGGCCCGACGCATCCGTCACGAGGACTTCTTCCGCGCCCGAGCGGTCCACGGCCCGCACTGCACCGCCGTCCACGTAGGCGACGCGGCTCCCGTCGGGCGACCAGGTGGGCGAGTGCTCCTCGGCCGGGCCGGAGGTCCACCGCACGAGCTCCCCGGTGTCCACGTCCACCGACCAGATGTCGTAGGAGCCTTCGCCCGCACGGTCCGACGAGAACGCGACCCGTCGCCCGTCCGGAGACCAGGCCGGCTCCCGGTGATCGGCATGCCCCTCGGTGAGGGATCGCGGGTCGGAGCCGTCCCGTTCGACGACCCAGATCTGATAGTAGTGATCGACGAAGGTCTGGAACGCGATGAGGTCCCCGTCCGGCGACCACACCGGGTGGGTGATCTCCGGGCCCGCGTCGAGGGGCGTGGCCTCCCCTCCCGAGGCCGGAAGGGTCCAGAGTCCGCCCTGGAGCGCCAGAACCAACGTCTGTCCGTCCGGCGAGACGTCGGCGGCCATGTTCGTACCCTCGGTGAGCGTCACCGTCCGCTCCTGGGTGAACACGACCGGACCGTCATCGGAGGGAGCGCACGCGGCAGCGACCAGAACGACGACGGACGCGAAGGCGCGGACGAGCGGGTGGGCACGGGCGGACAACAGCACGGGGCGCTGGATCATGACGGGCTCGAGACGACGCGAGGAACCTACCGTCGGGAGACGGGCTCGAGGCCAACCTACGCGAAGGCGGCCGGGCGGGAAAACCCGCCCGGCCGCCCGGGTCCGGTCGACCGCCCGGGGCGGCCGCGCGGGTACGTCCCCCCGCCGCCGGGGGGGGGGCCCCACCCCCGCCCCCCCCCCCCCGGGTCCGGTCGACCGCGCGGCTCGACCGCGCGGTTACTTCAGCCGCCGCCCGCTCAGAAGCTCGCCCCGAAGAACACCGCGTTCAGCAGCAGTTGCGCACTCCCGTACCAGAACCCGCGGAAGTCCGCGTCGTCCATGAGCGCGATGACGGACCCGCTTCCGATCTCGTCGGCCACGACCACCGCCGCGCCCGGCATGAGCTCGAGCCGCTCCTCCGAGATGTACCCCGAAAGCAACGGCTCCTCCGCGTAGCGCGCGACGGTCATTCCCGGCGTCGTCGGCGCGTCGTAGAGCGTCGTGCCCTGCCGGAACACCGGCAGGTCCGACCCGATGCCGAACGACAGCGGATGGGTCGGATCGAGCTCGGCATGGAAGATCGAGCCGCCGATCCCCTGGGCCCCGTAGGCGTCGTCCAGATCGGCCCACTGCTTGCCGACCAGGAGGGAGTCGACATCGAGCGTGCGCTCCTCGAGCGGAATCATACCGGTCTCTACGATCCACTCCGCGCCGCTCTCCATGCCGATGAGCGTGCCGCCCTCCGCGACCCAGGTCCGCAGCTTGTCGGCCGGCACGTTTCCGTAGCCACCCCCGGCGAGGAGGATGACGTTGTACCGGTCGAGGTCGGCTCCCGCCACCTCGGCGGCATCCAGGAGCGTGATCGGCATGTGCATCCGCTCGTTGAGCAGGTGCCAGGCCTCGCCGACATCATACGAGCTCGTGCCTTCGCCGCTCAGCAGCGCCACCTTCGGCAGCGCGAGCGGCTCGTTGCTCCGTCCGCCGATATCGTTGCCGCGCGGCGTGAAGCCCGTGGCCGTCGCGTGCACCCGGACGTGATCCCTGGAGACCGCTTCAGCGACCAACTCGTGCACCGTCGCAGCGTCCACCTCGGGCTGCGTCACCGGCACGATGATCGTCCCGGGCTCGAAGTCGACCACCTGCCCGGCCACTTCGGCACCGAACGCCCGGGTGGCCAGCCGCGGCAGGATCCCGGCCGCCTGCAGCCGGTGGAGCGCGCGGGGCGCGAAGTACGCCCCCCACTCCATGAGGTAGGCATAGTCCGCCTCGCCGCCCACCAGCTCACCGGCCGGCGGAGTCACGGGACCCAGCTCGGCGCCCAACAGGCCCGAGGGGTCGGACGTCAGGACGCCGTGATCCACGTTGTACGCGAGCGGCATGGTCCAGGTGGAGATGTCGTAGAAGAGCGAGTCGGTGAACGTCGTCACCCGCTCCATGGACGCCGACACAAGCCGTCCCTGAGGCTGATCGGTCGAGACCACCCACGCCGAGCCCGGCTCGAACGTGCGGCCGTCCACGGTGACCTCCTGCGCCAGCTCGTGAATCCGCACCCGGTGTGACTGCAGGAGCTGACCCAGGAGCGCCGAGCGCACCGGACGCGTGTCCGTGGCCACCACCCATCCCCGGGACTCCTTTTCGGCGGCAGCCTGCGAAGCCCCCGCATAGAAGTCGCGCTGGTACCGCAGCAGCTCCTCGCGCATGTCCACGACGGCGTTGAGCGTGGAGAGCGAGGCCATGAAGTGGTTGCGCACCGTAAACGCGAACGTCAGCACGCCGTTCACCGTCTCACGCTCGAGGGCCCGCGACGAAGCCTGCTCGAAGAGGATCCCGATGGTGCCCTGCACGTCCGGGAAGGTCGATCCCTTCCCGACGTAGAAGTCGTCGTATCCTTCCTCGCTGAAGTACAGCGACCCGATCCGGTCGAGGTACTCGGCATGGTAGGCCGCGATGTCGGCCGTGAGCTCCTGGTTCCTGAGCGGGGTCTCCGGGTTCACGCGGCTCTGGATGCCCGGCATGAAGAAGTAGGTGTCGTCACTCCCCATCTCGTGATAGTCGGTGAGCACCTGCGGCCGCCACTGATGGTAGAGGGCCACCCTTCCCTGGGATGTCGGGTGGATCAGCGGCAGCCAGTCCCGGTTCAGGTCGAAGAAGTAGTGGTTGGTGCGCCCGCCCGGCCACGGCTCGTTGTGCTCCCGCCCCTGCGGGTCCGTCGACGCGACGGCGCCGCGGTTGCGGTTGGCCCAGTCGGTGAATCGGTCGCGCCCGTCCGGGTTGAACATCGGATCGACGATGACCACGGCGCTCTCCAGCACCGACTCCACCGCCTCGCCGCGACCCGCGGCCAGATGATACAGCGTCAGGAGCGCGGCCTCGGTCCCGCTGGCCTCGTTCCCGTGGATGCTGTAGCCCATGAGCGCGATCGCCGGCATATCCGCCAGCTCGGCGTCGCTCACCTCGGCCGCCGCGTCCGACAGTCGGAGGTTCGCCTGCCGGATCTCCTCCAGCCGCGCGAGCTTGTCCGGCGTGCTCACGAAGGCATGGATGAGCTTGCGACCCTCGTGCGTCCGGCCGTGCTCGGCCAGCTGCACGCGCTCGCTCGCCGCGGCCACCGCCTCGAAGTAGCGCACCACCTCGTGCGGCATGGTGTGCTTCTCCCCGATCACGTGGCCCAGGACCTCCTGGGGCGTGGGGATGGCCGGGTCGTACGTCACGCCCGGCGGGAGCGGCACGTCGATGGTGATCGGCACCTCCTGCGCGGATGTCGGACCCGGGAGGCTGGCCGCCAGGAGCAGCGCGGACGTGATGGCGAGGATCTTCGTTCGCATGATGACGTGGGTTGGAGCGATGTTCATGGGGGAACCGTCCTTGGCATACCGGACGGGCGGCGGCACGTTCCGGCCATCCCCCGCACCTCTCGAGCCCGGACCGCAGCCATGGCGCGACCCTGCAACGCATGGTGAGCCTGCCCCCCTGGTTGGTCGCCCTCTTCGTCGTGGTCCATGTTCTGGGCTTCGTCACCTCGCTCGTGGCGCTACTCCAGACACGGACCGCGCAGGGGACCCTCGCGTGGCTCATCGCCTTGAACGCGCTGCCCTGGCTGGCCCTCCCGGCCTGGTGGATCTTCGGGCGCCGGCGCTTCGAGGGGTACGTATCGGCCCGCCGGGGGGAAGACCGCGAGCTGACCGCGGTGGCCGCGAAGGCCGCCGACCAGGCGAGGGCGTTCGGCGTGACCGTGAGCGCCGGTCGGGGCGACCTCGACGCGCTCGAGAAGCTCGCCAGGATGCCCATCCTCGGCGGCAACGCCGTGGACATCCTGGTGGACGGAGAGGAGACCTACGAGAGCATGTTCCAGGGGATGGAGCGCGCCCGCGAAACCCTCCTCGTTCTCTTCTACACCGTACGGGACGACGAAGTGGGACGCCGCATGCAGGAGATCCTCATCCGGAAAGCGCGGGAGGGGGTCATGGTGCGGTTCCTGTTCGACGGCGCCGGAAGCTACCACCTACCGGAGTCGTGGCTGGGCACGCTCGAGGAGGCCGGAGTGCGGACCGCGGGCTTCCGGCTGGGTCGCGGCGTGCGTCTCCGGTCGCAGCTCAACTTCCGGAACCACCGCAAGATCGTGGTCGTGGACGGCCGTGAGGGATGGGTGGGTGGGCTCAACATCGGCGAGGAGTACCTCGGACGCGATCCGGACATCGGCACGTGGCGCGACACCCACCTCCACCTGGTGGGACCGGCGGCGCTCGGCCTCCAGCTCGTGTTCGTCGAGGACTGGCACTGGGCGACTGCCGAGGTGCTCGCGCTCGACTGGACCCCGGTCGAGGCACCCGGCGGTGGCAACGTCGCGGCCGTCATGGTCGCATCCGGCCCCGCCGATCCGGTGGAGACCGCATCCCTCCTCATCCAGCACGTGATCCACGCCGCCGAGCGGCGACTCTGGATGGCCACCCCCTACCTCGTCCCCGACGAGGGCGTCGCGGCCGCGCTCGTCCTGGCACGCCTGCGGGGGGTGGACGTGCGCCTCCTCGTGCCCGAGCGCCCGGACATCTTCCTCGCGCATCTCGCGGCGTTCACCTACTTCGGACCGTTGCTCGACGCCGAGGTCCGCATCTTCCGCTACAACGCCGGCTTCATGCACTCGAAGACGTTCGTCATGGACGACGCCGCGGTCGGCATCGGCACGCTCAACCTCGACAACCGGTCGCTCCGCCTGAACTTCGAGATCACCGCCGTGCTCGTGGACGAGTCCGCGGCGGCCCGCATGGAGGCGGTCTTCGAGGCCGACTTCGAGCGGTCCACCGAGCTCACCCAAGAGGACCTCGAACGGCTTCCGCTGGCGACGCGGCTCGGGAGCCGAGCGGCGCGGCTGTTGGCGCCGGTGCTGTAGGGGGAGAGCGGGCCCGTCAGCAGACCAGACACACCGGCGGCGGCGCCCGGCCGGTTCGCGCGAGCGTCATCGCATAGGGGTACGTGTAGAGGTGGACCTGCCCCAGTGCGTTGTACCACTCGACGCGGTAGAGGTCGACCGGGCGGTAGACGCTGAGGGTGAACGCGGGAGCAGCGACGTCGATGTCATCGATGAACACCCGCAACAGGCGCGGCCGCCCACGCGCGAAGATGCATCCATGCTCGGGGCCCGAGTCTTCGAAGAGGTTGATGGTCCCGCCGCCGATGTCGCCGCCGGGGCCCCCACCGCCCTGCCCTGGACACTGCACGGTGCGGACACCGTACTCGTCCCTGAGCAACTCGAGGATCGAGGGGGCACTCGTCATCTCGAGGCGGGCGCGCTGCGTCACGTCGCCGGACACGCCCACCCGGTTCGACCGCGCGGTGAAGCTGCGGTCCAGGGCCGCCAGCGAGGTCTCGGCCACCGTACCCGTGGTCTCCGTCGTCACGTCGAGCCCCTCGAGCTCGAACGGTGCGGGTGCCAGCCCGACCACGAGCGCATATCCCTCCGCCACGACGGAGCGCTCCACGTTGTCGAAGTACCCGAACGCTCCGGTTCGGAACGTCCAGCGACCCTCCATGACGTCGTCGATCCGGAACTGTCCCAACGAGTCGGTCGTCGCCCGACGGTTGAGCTCGACCACCGATACCGTGGCGCCCGCCACGGGCTCGTCGGTCCCCACGTCCGTGACCACGCCCATAAGCTCGAAGCGGCCGCGCTCCGACAGGTCCTGTGCGGATACGAAATGGGGAAGGACCGCGAGCAACCCGAGTATCAGGGAAGCCGTCAGTCGAAACATGGGCGCGCCTCCTGCCGAGTAGACCGATGTCGAACAGTAGGACGGGAGCGCGTAGGCAGCAAACACGGAATAGCTGCCCAGCCATTCGGGGGCGCCTCGGCCGATCCGCAGCGTAGCCATACCGGTGGCACCCGTTCTTCGTCAGTGCCACCGGACACGTACATTCCCTCCGTGACCCTCATCCAGTTCTTCGACCTTCTCGGCGTCGCCGTGTTCGCCGTGAGCGGTGCGCTCGCCGCGGGGCGGAAGCGCTTGGACCTGCTCGGCGTCTTCGTGATCGCGATGGTGACCGCCATCGGGGGCGGCACCACGCGCGACGTCCTCCTCGACCGCGCCGTCTTCTGGACCACGCAGCCGCGCTACCTGTACGTCATCGTCGCCTCCGCGCTCCTCACCGTCGCGTGGACGCGGCGCTTCCGGCCGCCGGACCGCGCCCTGGCCGTCGCGGACGCCCTCGGGCTCGCCTTGTTCGCCATCAGCGGCGCGCAGATCGCCGAAGGCGTCGGACTCCCGGGCATCGTATGCGTCATCATGGGGACGATCACCGGCGTCGCGGGCGGCATGATCCGCGACGTGCTCACCACCGAGATCCCCATGGTCATCCGCCGCGGGCAGATCTACGCGACGGCCGCCATCACGGGCATCACGGTCTACCTCGTGCTCAGGGCGACGCTCGATCTCGCGGAGCCCGCCGCCGCGCTCGCCGGTATGGTCGTGATCGCGGGCCTCCGGCTGTCGGCCATCGTCTGGGGGTGGACGCTGCCGGTGTTCAGCTTGAGCGACCCGGGGGAGCGGTAGGAGCGATGTCCCATTCGGCTGCGTTCTTCCGCAGGCCGACGGTGGCCACCCGAGCCGAACCAAGCGACACGGGAGCACACCATGCAGCTCGCTGAATCCATCGACATCGAGGTCCCACCGGAGCGGGTCTATCGCTTCTTCGAGCGAATGGCCGAGAACTACCTGCGCTGGCATCCCGATCACCAGGCGTTCCGATGGATGGATGGGCGGGGACTCGCCACCGGATCTCGCTTCCACCTGGAGGAGCGGATCGGGGGCAAGGATCTCGCCCGCACCATGGTGATCACGCGCCTGGAAGCGGGCAGGCTCCTCGAGTTCGCTCCCGACCACTGGTTCATCCGGCTCCTCATGCCGCGACTGCGGTTCCGCATGGTGCCCCGCGGCGCCCGGAACTGTCGGCTCGAAGCCGAGATCCATGTGCGCACCGGCCCCCTGGGGGCGTGGCTGAATCGCAGGGAGTTCGACGCGGTGCGGCGCCACATGCGCGAGGAGTGCGAGAACCTGAAGGGGATCGTGGAGACCGAGGCATGATCCGCATCGCGATCCTCACTCAACTACACCGAACTACTGGCATCCCGGCCGTCCGACCCGTATTCTGAGGCTATTGACATGTCGTCGTGTCGATGATGCCGCCGAATGGCTGCCGTCGATCACGAAATGGCTCGAGCCTGAGGGCTGGTATGAATACGTCCGCATCCGCGATGCTCCTGACCGGGCTGCTTCTGGTGGGTCTCACCGGCAGTACCGGCACGGAAGCTCCCGACGATCCGCTCGCCCTGGGTGGAGCGACGCCCACCTCACCTCGAGCCGAAGCGCCCGACGCGGCCGCAGCCGACGAGATCATCGATCAGTACTGCGTTCGGTGTCACAGCGAGCGGCGCCTGACCGGCGGGCTGTCCCTCGAGGGCTTCGACGTGGAAGACGCCGCAAACAGCGCCGACGTCGCGGAGCGCATGATCAAGAAGCTGCGCGCCGGGATGATGCCTCCGTCGGGCGCGCGGCGGCCCGAGGAAGCGGTGTTGGACGGGCTCGTCCACTCACTCGAGGGGACCCTCGACGAAGCCTGGCAGCGCAACCCGGAGCCGGGCACGCGCGTCTTCCAGCGACTCAACCAGGCCGAGTACAAGGCCGCGGTCCAGGACCTGCTCGGCATCGAGGTCGACGTCTCCGCCTACCTGCCCCAGGACACGAAGAGCGCCAACTTCGACAACATCGCCGACGTGCAGATGCCGTCGACGACCGTCATCGAAGGATACCTGAGGGCCGCCGGGCAGATCGCGCGGCTGGCGCTCGGAAACCCCGAGGCGGAAGTCGACAACACGATGTACGAGATGCCCCGCATCGCGTCGCAGAAGGACCGGGTGGAAGGAGCGCCGCTCGGCACGCGTGGAGGCATCTCGGTCGTGCACACCTTCCCCGCCGACGGCAAGTATGTATTCCACGTCATGCCGTACAACGCGGTGGAGGGCGAGGTCTTCGGCCGGACCTGGGGTCAGGACCAGCTCGAGATCTCCATCGACGGCGAGCGCGTCGCGCTTCTGTCCATCGACCGTTGGATGCACGAGTCCGAGCCCACGGGGCTGAACATCCGGACCGACTCGATTCAGGTCTCGGCCGGACCCCATCGCGTGACGGCGGCCTTCGTCAAGCAGTTCGAGGGAGACCTGGACGACCTCATCCGCCCCATCGAGCACACCATGGCCGATGGCCAGATCGGCATCGGCTACGGGGTCAGCACGCAGCAGCACCTTCAGCGCGTGACCATTCTCGGCCCGTTCGGCGTGACCGGAGTCTCGGACACGCCCACGCGTCGCCGCGTCTTCACCTGCCGGCCCACCGCGCCCGAGGAGGAGCGCCCCTGCGCCGAGCGCATCGTGCGCGACCTGGCGACCCGCGCCTACCGTCGCGAAGTGAGCGACAGCGACGTCGAAGGGCTGATGTTCTTCTATGACGAGGGCGCCGCGACGCGCGGCTTCGAGGGAGGCATCCGCACCGCACTCCAGGCGACCCTGGCGAGCCCGCACTTCGTGTTCCGGATGGAAGAGGCACCGAGCGACGTCGAGCCGGGGGAGATCTACGAGATCAGGGACGCGGATCTCGCCTCGCGACTGTCGTTCTTCCTGTGGGGCGCTCCGCCGGACGACGAGCTGATCCGCCTGGCCGATCAGGGCGACCTGACGAACGACGACGAGCTGGAGCGTCAGGTCCGCCGGATGCTCGAGGACCCACGCGCCGAAGCGCTCGCGACGCGCTTCGCCGCCCAATGGCTCCGGCTGCAGGATCTGGACAAGATCCGCCCGGACGCCCTGAGCTACCCGTACTACGACCAGACGCTCGCCGAGGCGATGCACCGGGAAACCGAGCTGTTGTTCGACCACATTCGTGAAGACAACCGGCCCATCACCGACCTTCTGACGGCGGACTACACCTTCGTCAACGAGCGGCTGGCCCGTCACTACGGGATTCCCGGCGTGCTCGGTCCGGACTTCCGCCGCGTGGAGTATCCCGACGATCGGCGGCGGGGCCTCCTCGGCCACGGCAGCATCCTGACGCTGACGTCGCACGCGAACCGCACGTCGCCGGTGCTGCGCGGCAAATGGGTCATGGAGGTTCTCCTCGGAACGCCGCCCCCGCCCCCGCCCCCGAACGTGCCGGAGCTCGAAGCGACGGACGCCGCCGAGGAAGGACGGTTCCTGACGGTTCGTGAGCGGATGGAGCAGCACCGGGCCAATCCGGCGTGCTCGTCCTGCCACAACGTCATCGATCCCATCGGGCTCGCGTTCGAGAACTTCGACGTCACCGGTGCCTGGCGCGCCCGCGACGGAGGCAGTCCCGTGGACACGAAGTCGGAGCTGTACGACGGCACGCCCATCGAGGGCGTGGACGGGCTACGCGCCGCGCTCCTCCGCCGGCCCGAAGTCTTCTACCGCGTCTTCACCGAGAACATGATGGCGTACGGACTCGGTCGGCGGGTGGAGTACTTCGACCAGCCCGCCATTCGTGAGATCACCCGCGCGGCCGCCGAGCAGGATCACCGTCTCTCGGCCTACGTCCTCGGCGTGGTGACCACACCCGCGTTCCGGACCAGCCGTGCGGGTCAGCCCGCGGTTACGACAGAGCAAGCCAACTGACACTCCCACCTCGAACGAGGCAGAACGATGGAATACGTGACCGGAAAGCACATTTCGAGAAGGGCCATGCTCAAGGGCATGGGCGCGACGGTCGGCTTGCCGCTCCTCGATGCCATGGTGCCGGCCTCCCGTCCCCTGGCCGCGACGGAGGCGGGTAAGGCGGCGGACAGCACGCGCCTGGTGTGCATCGAGAACGTGCACGGCAGCGCCGGCTCCAACGACCTCGGTGCCACGATGGGTCTGTGGTCGCCCCACGACGAGGGCAAGAACTTCGACCTCACGACGAGCAGCATGCTGCCCCTCGAGAAGTACCGGAAGTACCTGACCATCGTCAGCGACACCGACTCGCGCATGGCCGACGCGTTCTCGCCGGCGGAGATCGGCGGCGATCATTTCCGCACGGCGGCGGTCTTCCTCACGCAGTCGCATCCCAAGCAGACGCAGGGCTCCGACGTGTTCGCCGGCACCTCGTTCGATCAGGTGTACGCGAAGCGCATGGGCGGCGAGACCCCGATTCCGTCCATGCAGCTCACCATCGAGCACGTGGACCAGGCCGGTGGCTGCGCCTACGGCTATTCGTGTGCCTACACCGACAGCATCAGCTGGGCCTCACCCACCGAGCCGCTCCCCATGATCCGGGACCCGCGCGCGATCTTCGAGCAGCTCTTCGGGGCCGGCGGTACCCCGGAGCAGCGGGCGGAGCGCATGGCGACGGACCGGAGCATCCTCGACTGGGTCCGGGGCGAGATGTCCGGGCTGCGTCGTAACCTCGGCCCCGCCGATCGTCACCGGCTCGACCTGTATACGACGAACATCCGGGAGCTCGAGCAGCGCATCCAGCGCATCGAGGTCCAGAACGCCAGCGGCGAGGAGCGGGAGATTCCCGAGGCGCCGGTGGGCGTACCGGACGACTTCGCGGAGCACATGCGCCTGATGTTCGACCTCCAGGTCGTGGCGTTCATGGCGGACACGACCCGCGTCTTCTCGCTGAAGATGGGCCGCGACGCGTCGCCGCGGGTGTACCCGGAAAGCGGATCGGATTCGCCGTTCCACGCTGCGTCGCACCACGGCGGCCGCGAGGAGCGGATCCTCGACTTCGCCAAGATCAACACGTACCACGTGTCGATGATTCCGTACTTCCTCGACAAGCTGGCCGCGGCGGAAGACGGCGACGGGACGCTGCTCGACAAGACCATGGTCCTGTACGGATCGGCGATGGCCGACTCGAACCTGCATAACCACATCCGCTGCCCCCTCTTCCTGGTCGGCGGAGCGAATGGGCTGCTCGAGGGCGAGAACCACCTGCGGGCGGCCCCGGGCACCCCGATGGCCAACGTCATGCTCAGCCTTCTCCACAAGCTCGGCGTCGACGACCTCGAGTCGTTCGGCAACAGCAACGGGACGTTCGATTTCTCGAGGAGCACAAATGCCGTCACATCACATCGCTAAGAGACGCATGGGCCTACGGGCCGCTTCCGTTCTCGGGCTGAGCCTGCTGCTCGGTGGGGCCGCGCCCCTCGAGGCGCCGGTGGAGACGCCTGTCGCGGACGCCGCCCAGGCGAACGACATGGCACAGGTCCGCGCCCTGCTGCAGCAGGGCGCGGACGTCAACGCCCCGCAGCCGGACGGACTGACGGCACTCCACTGGGCCGCGGTGAACGGCAGCCAGGAGATCGTGGACGTCCTGCTCTATGCAGGCGCCAGCCTGGAGCCGCGCACCCGTGTGGGTGGATACACCCCGCTGCATCTCGCGGCCCGCTCGGGCAAGGCGACCATCGTCCGCTCGCTTCTCGAGCGTGGCGCGGAGGTCGACCAATGGACCTCGACCGGCGTGACGGCCCTTCACTTCGCGGCGCAGGCCAATGACGCCGAGGCGATTCGCGCGCTCGTGGCGCACGGCGCGGATATCAACGCGCTGGACGGCTTCCAGAGCCGGACGCCGCTCGTCTTCGCGGCGTCGGACAATGCGACGGCAGCCGTCCAGACGCTCCTCGAGTTGGGCGCAGACGCGTCGATCACCACGGCCTTGAAGGACTACGTGGCCATCGCCGAGCGCGACAGCGAAGAGCGCACCAAGCGTGCCAACGTTCGCGCCGCCCAGACCGGCGAGGAGCCGAGAGGCGACCCGCGGTTCCCTCCCGGGGCGCAGCCCCAAGGCAACGAGCCGCCGGACAGCACCGAGGCGGAGCCGGCCGAGGAATCCGCCGAGGAGGAGCCGGAAGAAGAGCCAGAAGAGCCCGAGGAACCCACGGTGAAAGCGCTTTCCTCGGAGGAGCAGATCGGTGTGCAGGGCGGCTTCGCACCGCTCCACTATGCCGCGCGCCAGGGACATATGGAGACGGCCCGGATTCTCCTCGCCGAAGGAGCGGACATCGACCAGCGCTCCGGCGACCAGTCGAGCCCGCTACTCGTGGCGGTCATCAACGGCAACTACGACCTCGCCATGATGCTCCTCGAGCGCGGCGCAGACCCGAACCTCGTGAGCGACGACGGGGCGGGCCCCCTGTTCGCGACGTTGAACATCGAGTGGTCGCTCAGGACGTGGTATCCGCAGCCCCAGATGTTCCGCGTGCAGGAGACCTCGTATCTGGATCTCATGAAGGCCCTGCTCGAGGCGGGTGCGGAGCCCAACCAGCGCACCACCACGCATATCTGGTATGCTGCGTACAACGCCGGCCGCATGGGCGTGGACTTCACCGGCGCAACGCCCTTCTGGAGAGCGGCGTACGCGACCGACGTCACCGCGATGCGGCTCCTCGTCGAATACGGGGCCGACCCGAACATCTGGACCACGAAGCTGCCCGAGCGTCGGCGCTTCGTGGATCCCGACGAGGATGAAGAGGAAGAGGAGGATCCCTCCGGTCTTCCGCCCGTCGAAGTGGGTGGCAACGCGGTGCACCCCATCCACGCCGCTTCGGGCGTCGGCTTCGGAACGTCGCGCGTCGCGCAGCAGCACCGCAGCGTCCCGGACGGATGGCTCCCCGCGATGAAGTACTTCGTGGAAGAGCTCGGCATCGATCCGAACCTGCGTGACATGGACGGCTATTCACCGGTCCATCACTCGGCCGCACGCGGCGACAACGCGACCATCGAGTATCTGGTCTCGCAGGGCGCCGACGTCACGCTCGTCAGCCGACGCGGCCAGACCACGGCCGACATGGCGAACAGCCCGGAGCAGCGGGCTCAGCCGCATCCCGCGACCATCGCGCTGCTCGAGGGGTTGGGGTCGTTGAACAACCACAACTGTCAGAGCTGCGGGACGGGCGGCGGGAACTAACCCGAACTCGACCTCGGCAGAGGGAGCCGTCGACTGCGAAGGATGCGGTCGGCGGCTCTTTCATTTCGTCTTCGGCGTGATGGCCATGACGAAGGGGCCGCGCTGCCGCAGTTCCGGGCGCGCGAGTCCGGCGTGGTCGTCAACTGGCCCTACAGGGAAGGTCGTGGCTGCGCCGTGTGGCGGCCTGACCCCAAACACGATCTCTGCGCGATCCCCAACGCTGATTCGATGATCTGCGAACCATCCCTGTCTGACCTCGAGGGCAAACATGACCGGGCCCTGGGACCACTTCGGGGTCAGGTCCAGGGGCTCGAGTTGCTCGATGCTCAGGATTCGAGACTGAGCGTCCAGGAAGGCCACGTCCAACGGGACATACGTATCCTTCATCCAGACCCCCTGGATCTCGGCCCGCGGGAAGACGAACAGCATGCCCGTGCCATCGGGAACGGACTCTCGGAACATCAGACCGCGCTCCCGCTCCTCGTCCGTTCGAGCGATCTCCGCGCGGATCGTGTCAGAGCCGAACACGACCCATGCGTAGCTGGGTGCCGGCTCCCGCGCCCATCGTTCGGCCACGCACAAATTCAATGCCCTCGGGTGAGCGCGGCGGATCACCCCGGAAGCTGAGTCCAGTGTTGCACGGCTGCTCGCCCGACGGGAGCAGGTGCCATTCGACCCTCGCGGTCCCGAACCGTGCATACGTCATGGGTAGATCCGGGTACGGCCGCGCAGGCCCGGAGTGGCGAAAGAAAAGTCCACGGGACGCGACGAGGTGGGGCTTAGCATCCGAGCCTCCCTCGTAGGACGCGAACGAGACCGACCCAGCCGCGTTCTCGTCACGGGCAGGAACCTCGAAGCGCCAATCCGCGCTCACGAACGCGTCACCAGGGACCAAGCTGATGATGCCCCTCATCGTCGCTCCCCTGCCTTCGCCATTTCCACAGTAGACAAGGGTGGCTCGCCCGTCCGACTCAGAGGCCACGGCGAAGTCGTGAAGGGCGCCGAACACAGGGCTCGCGAAGTGATACGCATGCGTCCTGTCGAGCTCGGGGTAGGTCCAGGCCAGGTCGCGGCTCCTTGTCGTGCCGCCGACCACCAGAGGCGGCCACGCGTACCCTTCGTTCCAGATGCGGTCGTCGAGCGAGCGAGGTGTGTGGTCCTCTCCGTGGATGACGCCGGAGCCACCAGCTGCGATCTGGTTCACGAACCCGGAGTTCGGGATGCGATGCAGGTCCTGCTCCCGTACCGGTCCGCCGTACCGAGAGAGGGAGGCGAACCACGCCCGTGACCCGGTCTCTACCGAGTAGCGGGACGCCACCTCCGACCACAGCCTTCGAGCCCGCTCGTCATCCTCGACCGGGCACAGGTCCGGTGCCTCCACCGTCAAGCCTTCGATGGCGGTCGCCTGGGGCTCGAACCGAATCAGTCCATCGGGCGGGATATCCGCTACCTGGACGATCAGTGTCTCGAAGCCGACATGCGTCAGGGTGATGCGCTGCGCTTCGGACCAGCGCTCGAAGGTCAGGTCAGCAAGGCCGTCAGCGGAGGTCGAGGTCGCCCCGATGAGCTCTCCACGCCCGAGGACGCTGATCTGGACGGCAGGGACAGGGCGTCCGTTCGGGTCCACGACCTGAATGGTCACTTGCGCGGCCAACGGCGAAGAGAGGATCCCCGCCAGTACCGCCGCGCCCAACAGCCGCGACATCATGGGTGCCTCCCTGAGATCTCGAGCCGACCTAACCCAGCGTAGGCGCTCATCCTTCCAGAGACCTACGGAGTTCAACGGTCAGAATACGATGCCAGAACGCTGCAGGCCATGTAGGTTGGATCATGAGTCTACGAAAGTCACCTCGGCTGGCCTTGCTGCTCGCAGCACTCTCGTGTCCCGTTGGGTCGGCCGCGCAGACCATTCTCGGTTACACGCCCGAAGAGTGCTCCAGCTGCGAGGTATGGAACAGAGCACACGAAGCGGTCAGCATCTTCGGCAACAGCTATTGGGTCGGGACAGAAGGACTGGGCTCGATCCTGATTACCTCGCAGCAAGGGCACATCCTGATCGACGGGGGCCTTCCTGAGTCTGCGCCCCGCATCGAGCAGAACATCCGGAGCCTGGGCTTCCGAATCGAGGATGTGCGGTTGATCCTGAACTCGCACGCGCATTTCGACCATGCCGGCGGCCTTGCGAGGCTTCAGGAGAACTCGGGCGCCGAAGTGGCTGCCCTCGCGCCAGCCGCAGCTGCTCTCGAACGCGGAGAGGCTGCGTCGGATGATCCGCAGTATGGCGCCTTGCTGCCCTTCCCCCGGGTGAACTCGGTCAGGCGAATCATGGATGGCGATTCGTTGCGCGTAGGCGATCAAGTCGTGGTTGCTCACCATACGGGCGGTCATACGCCTGGGGGCACCACGTGGTCGTGGATCTCCTGCGAGGAGGAGCAATGCCTCAACCTGGTGTACGCCGACAGTCAGACACCGATCTCGGCGGACGGCTTCCTGTTCTCGAGAAATGCGGGATATACTTCGGCCGTCGACGACTTCCGGCGTGGACATGAAACCCTCGGCACCCTTCGCTGTGACGTCCTGGTCACGCCGCACCCGGGAGCTTCGGGATTCTGGGAACGGGTGTCCGCGCGGGAAGAAGGTGCGACCGATGCCCTCGTGGACCCGGATGCGTGCCGACGCTATGCCGAGACAGCGAGGGAGCAGCTGGAGCGGCGACTCGAGCGGGAACGGGGTGGAGGCTCACGATGACTCGTGTGAGCAACGTGTGCGGCTGCTCGGGATCCTGCATCCTCAGAAGATCGGCAACGAGTCTCATCGCGGGTTCGCATTGTGGTGAGCGTATCGGGGGTCGACACAAGGCTACACCTCGAGGGCGGCGAGTGCGCCCTTCGTGGCAGGCACGGTTCCTGCCCCCTTTGAGGTCCTCCCCCCACCGCAGGAGCCGATATGGCCGACGAAAAGAGGATCGAGGAGCTGCACGAGCTCATCGAGGATATCGAGATCGCGATGCTCACCACCCGGCGCCCGGACGGACGCCTCGTGTCCCGACCGATGGCGACACAGAAGCGTAAGCCGGTCGCGGACCTCTGGTACGTGACCGATATCGAATCGAACAAGATGGACGAGCTCGAGTTCGATCCGCATGTCAATCTGGGGTTCTACGATCCCGAATCGTGGGAGTGGGTGTCGGTGAGCGGTACGGGCCGCATGTCGACCGACCGCGACATGATCCGGGAGCTCTACCAGCCCGACTGGAAGGCCTGGTTCGGAGAGATCGACGAGGAGCGGGACGGGGGGCCGGACGATCCGCGACTGGCGCTGATTCTCGTGGACGCGGATTCGGTGACCTACATGAAGCGCGAGAAGTCGAAGCCGTCCGTCCTGTTCGAGGTCGCGAAAGGCGCCGTCACGGGCGAGCGGCCGGAGGTGGGCGAGGTCCGGAACGTGTCGTTCTAGTGACGAGGACACGATGACGCGATCGCTGGCGACCGCGGCGGGGCTCGGGGTGGTCTCGGGCCTGCGCAGCATGCAGGGACTCGCCTGGGTCTCCCGGGCACTGGCGGGGCGGCGCCTGGCCCATGGGGCCGGCCCCGTGGAGCGCCTTCTCTCGCACGATCTCGTCGCGAGCACCCTGGCCGTCGCCGCCGCAGGCGAGCTCTCCGCCGACAAACATCCCTCCACCCCCGACCGGATCGGGTCAACCTCGCTCCTCGCCCGAGCGGCGGCGGGAGCGGCAGTCGGGAGCGTCGCGGCAGGCCGGAACCGGCAGCTGCTCGGGGCCTTGGCGGGCGCCGGCTGTGCTCTGGCCGGTACCTACGCCGGCTGGTTCCTGCGGCGCGAGGCGGGCCGGGTCACCAACGTGCCCGACATCGCCGTGGCCCTCGCGGAGGATGCCCTGGCCGTGTCGCTGGCCCGACGCCTGTCGGGAGTCGTAGAAGGATGAGCGGCTGATCCATGCGACGAAGCCACGGCCTCCTCCTCGCGGCATCGGGTGTCGTTGCGGGCGGAGGCCTGCTCTGGATCCACCAGCGGGGCCGGCGCCTCGCTCGGGCCCTCCGAGAGGCGCCCGGCTCCTGGACCGTCCAGACCCCGGACGACGGTAGCGGGCCTCTCTTCTTTCGTGCCTACCACCTCGATTTCCGGAGCCCCCGGGCGAGCGCTTCGGATGTCATGCAGAAGATCCACACGAACATCGACGACTTCTCCCCCACAGAAATCGCCCGGTTCGAGAGGACGCACGGGAAGCGAGGGAAGCTGAGCCCGGGGGACGAATTCTACATCCACATCCGGGCTCCCTGGGACGGTCCGGTCCGGGTGGTCGAAGTGGGGCCGCTCCGCTTCCGCCTGGTCACGCTGGCCGGCCATATGGAGGCAGGAACCATCCGGTTTCGGGTCATCGAGCGTCCCGGAGGCGTCCTCCGGTTCGAGATCGCGTCGTGTGCCCGCAGCTCAGGCGCCCTGGTGAACCTGGCCTACGACCTCTTCGGGGTGGCACGGGGAGGGCAGGAGCTCATGTGGAGCGGGTTCTGCGAGAGGGTCTGTGAGGCCGCCGGCGGAGAGGCGCTGGATGATGTTCAGGTGCGCACCTTCCGCGCTCCCTTCGACAAGCCGCTCAGTCCTGGAGGCCCGGATGAGGCTTCCCCGTACGAGTCGGTACTGAGCGACATCGCGGCGCGGGCCCTGAACTTCGAGCCCCCCGACGCGGGTGCCCCCCCGGAGGGATGGCACCATGACGACGTCCACGTCGACCTCACCGAGGAGCCCCCGGGCCCTCCGCTCGAAGGAGGGTCGTGGAGTCACGCCAGGGAGTTCGTGAAGGAGTACCGGTTTCCGGATCCCGCCCTCATCCAGGGACACTACGACCCCGAGGCACCGCTCGAAGGTCGGAGCATGTTGCTCCGGGGACGGCTCTTTGGACTGGAGTTCCCGTTCGGCGTTCGCATCTCCCGGGCGTTCGATGAGACCCGGGACACGCCGGACGGCCCGCTCCGGGTGTGGGGTTACAGCTACCGCACGCTGGAACAGCACTTCGAACGCGGCGAGATCACGTTCATGGTCGGGAAGTACATCGACAGCGGACGAGTGATTTTCCGGATCCACTCCTACTCGCAGAGGGCTCACATTCCGAACCCCCTGTTCCGGGCGGGATTCCGGTTGTTCGGACGCAGGCTGCAGCGCCGCTTCACCCGCAGCGCCCTGGCCCGAACCCGGGATTACGTCGAAGAGCGCCTGGTCCGGGAGGCCTGCCTGGAAGGGGATGACGTCGCTGCCCAACTGTTGCTCGGCGACCCGCCTCCCGAGGGACTCGCCTGACGGCCATCACCGAGCGCGGAAGTCGCTCAGGTCGTCCACCGCCGCACGGAACGTGTAGAATCCGTTGGTCACCCGAACGGAGTCCAGACCCAGGTCACCGTGCAGGCTTCGAAGGAGCTGGACGTCGGACGTGCTGGGAACCGGCACACCGAGCGCCAAACGCGCACCGTTCCGCTGCGTCGTATGGTTGTGGATCGCGTACCAGAGCGTCCAGCCCTCGGTCAGGTGCTCCTCGACGACATCGAAGCCGTAGAACCCGCGCGGCACGAACATCGCCTGGCCAGCACCGAAGACGACCAGCAGCCGCGTCCCGTCCGTCGTTTCCCTGCGAAGCACCGATGCGGAGAACTCCGTGGGCCGACTCACCTGCGACACCCGCCCGGCCTGCCGCGAGAACAGCAGGGCATCCAGGCAGGTGATCGGATCGACGGAGCCCACGCCCCCGTCGAAGACCAGGTCCGTGTTGAAGAACTCGTCCCGCCAGATCTCCGCCAGCTCCTCCGAGTCGATCACCGGCGGGTCGGCCGCCGGGCGGCGGAGGTTCGCGCCGTCCCGCTCGATCGCCGCACGGTACTCCAGGAAGCCGGGCTCCTCGGGGAGCGCGTCGGTCGTCACGTCCCCCAGCGCGAGCTCCCAGGTCTCGAGGACCGCCCCGTCCTCGGCGCGGACGGTGGTCCGCTCGGTGGGCATGCGGCACTCCCGCTGGGCCGTGAGCCCCTGGTCCTCGCCCTGGCCGGGCGAAGGGTCGGGGGCACAGGCGAAGAGGGCGACGAGGAGGAGACAGAGGTGCTTGGACCTGGTGGGCATGGGTCGAACGTGGCCCGGCCGCGGCGGGGCCGTCAAGACGAAGGTGGGGCGGCGGCGCTACCCCGCCGCCCCGGCTCCATCCGCGCCGCGCTACTCCGCGGCCGGAGACCCGTAGAGGTCGCCCTCCTTCGTGATGGTCAGGTAGAGGCGGATCGAGCAACCGTTCTCGCTGCGCGTGAAATAGCGCTGCCCGTTCGAGGTGCCGTAACCGTAGCTGAGATCCCAACTCCCGATCCGCTCATCGACGCTGTTGCTGTCGTGGTCCCAAGCGCTGCCCGTGATGCGCATGCTACTCCCCCCGGCGTACAGGTCCACCACGTTTTCGTTGAAGGGCAGCGTATGGCTTCCGCCCTCGGAGATGCTCACGGCGGCGTTCGACGGTCGACTGATGATGGTCCGAGTGCCGGCATCGGTGTGCAGGGAGAACGAATAGTACACCTCCGGAGACGGGCTGAAGGCACCGTCGCACCCGTCGGCGATGAGGGAGAGCCGGTCCAGGGTGAGCTTGTAGGAAGCCCCGGTGGGCGTGGCGTCGGCCGTGGCGCACTCCCTGAGGTTGTACTCGGTGGTCTCGCTGACCACGGCGATGGAGTTGTCGGCCAGGTTGCGCACGGTGTAGGAAAGCGGGCGGGCCTGGGTGAGCGACAGCTCGGTCTCCGGATCGAAGTAGTCGCGAAGCTGCCCGGAGCGAATGAGGTTGGCGACGCCCTCGTCGCTGCCCCCTACCGCCGAGACGCGGATCTCGGACTCCTGGAGCACCTGCAGGTGCTCGCTCGCGACGCTGCCCGATCCGATGGCGTCGTTGGACGCGTTCAGCGCGGCCTTCATGTCCTCCACCGAATGGGTCGACGTCATGGTCACCATGAGCATCCGGCCCCACACGATGTTGGAGACGAACGTGGGCAGGTTGTCCTCGCCCATGCGGCCGAGCAGGACCTGCTCGTCGAGCCGCTCCTGGGTGAAGGCCTCGCTGAAGACCGCTCCCGGTGTCTGCGGCAGCACCATCGAGCTGGTGAACATCCGCTGGACGAAGTAGGCGGTGAGCGTGCGCTCCTCCCGGCTCTCCTCGTAGGAGAGCTTCGAGGTGACGGTCGTCCCGAGGTAGCGCGCGGAGATCCCGAGCTCCAGAGAGGCCTGGCGCAGGTTGTAGGTCTCCTTCTGGTCGAAGAAGGTGGTGCTACCGGCCTTGTGCCCGGAGGCGGCGGCCTGCGCGACGAGCTCACCGATGGCCGCGGCCACGCTCGACGGGTCGGGGTTCTCCACCGTGCGGGTCACGTTCTCGCTGAGCAGGTCGATGAAGACCGTCACCGGCGCGCGCTGACGGATCGGCAGCTCCGCCAGCGATCCGAGACCGTCCCGGTGGCCCTTCCCCTGGAGCAGGCCCCCGAGCCACAGGATCTCCGAGTCCGGGTTGAAGACCGCGATCCGGTCCGGCGTCCTCGTGATGGAGTAAGGCGTGGTCGTGCAGGTGTACTCGACGGCCCCGACCGTGAAGACGTCCGGGTCGCTGGGGTCGCCCGTCGGGACGTCCTCCGCCGAAAGCTCCGGCGCGAAGGAGCTCCAGGAGGGAAGGCCCGCCATGTAGCCGCCCACATCGGCAGGTCGGGGCTCGCCCACGGGAGGCTCCGTGGGGCCGTCACTGTCGCACGCGATGAGAAGACCCGCGAGGGCCATGACCGTGGCGCGGGCGAGGAGTTTGCGCAAATCGAGGGACATGGGATGCTCCCGTCTGTGGACCGGCGCGCTGCGATCCTGCGCGCCTCTACACGAGAGAGCGATCAATCGGCGGGAATCCCCTCATCGGGGTGCTTACCCGGCGTGCGGTCAGCGGTAGCCGAGCACAATGGGGCCCCCAGACCACACTAGGACGTAGAGCCCTCTCGCTTCCCCGTATACGTCATCGTCCCCATCGGGAAGCCCGTCGCCCGACCCTCGCAGTGGTCGCCGGCGAAGGTGGTGGTGACGGTCACGGTCACCCGTTGGCCGTGCATGTCGGCGGTGAATCCGCCGGTGAGCGTACCATCCGTCCAGGTGAGATCCTGCAGAGGCGCCGTGCCCATGCCCATGTCCAGCACGGCGGACCACGCGCCTCCTTCCCGACTCACCTGCAGCGTCCAGGCCTGGGCGGCGAACGGACCCTCCAGGGCGAGCGCCCAGGAGCCCACGGGGTCCGCGGGCGGGTCCTGGGCCGTCACCGCAGCGGGGGCCATCACCGTCGCGAGCACGACCCACACCGTGGCCATCCACCGCCCACACCGCCTCTCCATCGTCCTCGTCATCGTGCTGTCTCCGATTCGACGTCGATCGCATGCCCGGGGCCGGATGCCACCGGGCCGTGGTCATGCCTCCTTCAGCACCTCGGCGGGCGCCACCATTGCGGCCCGCAACGCCGGGATGGCCGCCGCCGTCCCGCCCACGAGGGCCAGGGTCAACGCCGAGACGGCGAAGGCACCCGGGTCCAGGGGCGAGACGCCCACGAGGAGCGTACGGACCAGCCCTCCACCCAGCGCGGCGAGGACGGACCCGAGCGCGACCCCCGCCAGCGTGAGCGCCACCCCGACGCCCACCACCCCGCCGAACAGCCGCGCGGGTCGCGCCCCCAGCGCCAGGCGGGTCCCGAGCTCCACCCGGTGACGGGTGACGTACGACGCGAGGGCGCCGTACAGCCCCACTGCGCCCAGCACGGTGGCCAGGACGGCGAGCACCACGAGGAGCGCCATGAGGATCCGCACGGCGCCGTACGCATCGGCCACGACCCTCGCCACATCGAGCGCGGGCCCCACCGGGGTGGCCGCATCCAGCTCCGCGACCTCGGCGCGCGCCGTCGACGCGATCGACGCCACGCCGCCTCCCCCAGCTATCAGCAGGTACATGGCCCGCTCGGGCGCCTGGGCGTGGGGAACGTAGTACGCCGGCTCGACGCCGCCGGTGAGGTCGCCGAACCGCACGTCGCCGACCACGCCGACCACCGTGAGCCATCGCTCCCAGTCGTGGGGATCCACGGCGATCCGCCGGCCGAGCGCGGACTCGCCCGGCCAGAGCTCCCGCGCGAGGGCGGCGTTCACCATCGCCACCTCCTCGCTCCCCGCCCGGTCGTCGGCCGTGAACGCCCGGCCCTGGCGCACGGGGATGCCGAGAGCGGCGAAGTAGTCGCCCCCCACCACCTGGCGGTACGCCCTGGGCGCCGCGGCCACCTCGGTGGGAGCATCCAGCCGGTTGATGGGCGACGCCGGGACGGGATCCCTGAAGGGAACGGTGGAGGCCGTCCCCACGACGGCGCCGGAGGCGTCCCCCACCCCGTCCACCAGGGTCTCGTAGAACGTCGGAAGCTCGGCTTCCCGGCCCTGGTCGTTGGGGATCACCTGGAGGGCCACCACGTCTTCCGGGTCGAAGCCCACCGGAACGGCCCGGAGGTTCTCCACGCTTCGGAGGAGGAGGCCGGCCCCGATCATGAGTGTGGTGGCGAGGGCCGCCTGAGTCACGACGAGCGCGCCCTGAGCCCGGTGCCCGGCGAAGCGCGAGGGGACCAGCGCGGTCCGCGTGGCGCGCAGGAAATGCGCCGTGGGCACGCCCGACATTAGAACCCAGACCAGCACGCCGCTGAACAGCGCGAGTCCCGCCATCTCCCGCCCCGGCCCGAGCGAGACGACCTGGGATCCCACGGGAAAGACCGCGGCGAGGCGGGTCGCCAGGGGGATGCCCAGCCCCAGTCCGGCCCCGAGCCCCAGCAGAGTCCAGAGGAGCCCCTCGGCGAGGAGCTGGCCCACGATCCGGCCGCGGCTCGCGCCCAGCACCGCACGCACGCGGAGCTCGCCGGCCCGCTCCAGGGACCGACCCAGGAACAGATTGCCGAGGTCGATGGCCGCCACCAAGAGGAGGAACACCGACCCGACCAGGAGGAGCGCCAGCGGGGTCCGCAACGGCGCCCACACGGGCTCGTTGGCCGCGGCGACCGTGGCGTCCAGCCCATAGTCGGGCTGGTAGAAGAAGGAGAACCGGGCAGCCAGGACCTGGAGCACGCGGCGAAGCTCGTTCCGCGCATCCTCGAGGACCACGCCGGCCGGCAGACGGGCGACCAGAGCGTAACTCTGTCGCGGCCAGAAGTCCTCGTCGAACGCGTTCATCACCACCGGGATCCAGAGCTCGGTCCCCACGCCCGGCGCCGTGCCTCCGGCCCCCTGCACCCCCACCACCCGCCTCAGGACGCCGTCGACCTCCAGCAACGTGCCGACGACCCCGGGGTCTCCGCCGAACGAGGTCCGCCAGAGGTCCTGCCCGAGGACGACCACCGGCTCGGCGCCCACGGCCTCGTCGTCGGGCACGAGGCCGCGACCCAGGACGGGCTCGACGGCGAGGGCGTCGAAGAGCGTGGGCGAGAGGGTCACCGCGGGAACGCTGCGCGAGCGGCCCTCGGCGTCCTCCACCGAGCTGGTTCCCGCCATCCAGGCCCCCGCATCGCCGAGAAGCTCCGACTCCTGCCGCAGCGCGAGGAGCTGCCCCAACGACATCGCCTGGCCGGGCCAGAGCGAGACGGCGTTCTCACCCGGATCCCACCAGACCGCGGCGCGGTACGTGCCCAACGCCAGCGAGACCGACGCGGTGGTGGCCGAGATCGCAAGGGCCAGGATGGTCACGACGCCCAGGCCGAACCAGGGGCGGCGGACCATTCCGCGGAGGGTCCAGAAGAGCTCGCGGGCGGTGGGCTCGATCCCGGCGGCGGCGGCCGCGCGGACGCCGTTCACAAGAAGGTGGGCGGCCAGGGAGACGATGTGGGACAGATACCAGACGGAAGCGCCCACGGGCCCACCACGCGCGCGGCGGCCACGGTACCCTTCGGCCAGGTCTCCCACCACGGTCTCCCCCGCCCGCATCCCCCGCGTGACGGCCTCGAGCACCGCCTCCATCCAGCGGGGCGGCTCCGCCCGGGGTGTCATCGCGCTCCCCCGAGCCGGCCATCGAGACCGTCCCAGAGCGCCAGCATGGCCTCACGGCCGGCCCGCACGCCCTCAAGGCCCGCGGGCGTGAGCCGGAAGTAGCGACGTGGCCGGCCCCCGCGCTCCGGACGGGGATCCTCCACCGTCGACTCCAGCAGCCCCTTCCGGTCGAGGCGGTCGAGGGTCGTGTACAGGGCGCCGCTGGACACCTTCCGCCCAACCACCCGGTCCAGCTCCTCGGCCACGGCCCACCCGTACGCGTCGGGCCCCAGCCGCAAGACCGCCAGCAGAATCATCTGCTCCAGCTCCCCCAGGTATTCCGATGGCATGCCACCCCTCCTCACGTGAGCGCCAATCAACTCTACATTGTGAGGTTGGACGTCCGGAGGGGCAACAGGGTTGCTTTCGGAGACTAGCCCGCCTCCTTCATCGACAGCCCGATGCGCCCGCGCTCCAGGTCCACGCTCAGCACGCGCACCCGGACCGCCTGCCCGACCCGCACCACCTCAGAGGCGTCCGCCACGTAGCGATCGGCGATCTGGGAGATGTGCACGAGCCCGTCCTGGTGCACGCCCACGTCCACGAAGGCGCCGAACGCCACCACGTTGGTCACCACGCCCTGGAGGACCATCCCCTCCTCCAGGTCCTCGGGCTTCTGTACGTCCTTACGGAAGGCGGGCGGCTCGAACTCGTCCCGGGGGTCTCGGCCGGGCCGGCGCAGCTCGGCCATGATGTCGTCCAGCGTGGGCCGGCCCACGTCGCCGTCCACGTAGTCGTCGAGACGACCCTCGAGGCGGGCGAGCACCACCTCGTTCCCCACGAGCTCCCCGAGCGCCACGCCGAGGTCCCGGGCCATCCGGTCCACCAGCCGGTAACGCTCCGGATGCACGGCCGTGGCGTCCAGTGGGTGCTCCCCGTCCCGGATCCGCAGGAAACCCGCGGCCTGCTCGAAGGTGGCGGGGCCCAGGCGATGCACGTCCAGGAGCTCCTGCCTGGACGTGAGCCCGCCGCGCTCCTCGCGAAGGGCGACGATGTTCTCAGCCAACGCCGGGCCGACGCCCGCCACGTACGACAGGAGGGGAACGGAGGCCGTATTCACCTCCACCCCCACGCGGTTCACGCACGTCTCCACCACCTGGTCCAGCCGCTCGGCGAGCCGGGTCTGGTTGACGTCGTGCTGGTACTGGCCCACGCCGATGGAGCGCGCCTCGATCTTCACCAGCTCCGCCAGCGGATCCTGCAGGCGGCGGGCGATGGACACGGCGCCTCTGAGCGTGAGGTCCATGTCCGGAAGCTCGCGGCCGGCCAGCTCCGACGCCGAGTAGACCGACGCGCCCGCCTCGTTCACCAGCACGACCGCCGGCCCTCCGGCGCCGAGGGCTTCGCGTACCGCGGCCTCGGTCTCGCGGGACGCCGTGCCATTGCCCACCGCAACGAGCTCCACCTCGTGCTCGGCGACGAGTCCCTGCACGCCCTTCCGGAAGCCGGCTTCGTCGTGAAGACGCAGCACGGCGGTGGCGAGCACGCCCCCGGTCCGGGAGGTGACGGCGGCCTTCACGCCGGTCCGGAAGCCCGGGTCCAGGCCCAGCACGACGCGCTCGCCGGCGGGGGGCTGGAGGAGCAGGTTCTCCAGGTTCAGCCCGAAGATGCGGATCGCCTCTTCCTCGGCGTGCTCCAGGAGCTCGGCCTTGAGCTCGGATTCGATGCCCGGGTGCAGGAGCCGCGACCAGCCGTCCCGGGCCGCCTCCTCGAGCTGGCGGCGCGCCGGCCGCTTCGAGACCGCATGGGCCACGACGCGGGCCTCGGCCTCGTCGGGCGCTTCGATGCCCCAGCTCAGCACACCTTCCGACTCTCCGCGCCGGAGCGCGAGGATTCGGTGTGGCTTGGCTCGGGCGACGGGCTCCGTGTGCTCGAAGTAGTCGCGGAAGGGCTGGGCCGCCGGGAGGTCCTTCTTGCCGCGGCGGACCCGCGACGTGACCCGGCCCTTCTTCCGCGCCAGGTCCCGCACCCACTTCCGGAGCCCGGCGTCCTCGGCCAACCGCTCGGCCAGGATGTCCCGGGCTCCCGCCAGGGCCGCCTCCCCGTCAGGGACGTCTGTCTCCGGGTCGACGAAGCGGGCCGCCGCCTTCCGCGCACCGGCGTCATCGACCTCACCGGCCCAGACCTGGTCCGCCAGCGGCTCGAGGCCCTGCTCCCGCGCCATGGTCGCCCGGGTCCGGCGCCGCGGCCGGAACGGAAGGTACAGGTCCTCCAGCTCCTGCCGGGTGCGGGCCGCCCGGAGATCCCTCTCCAGCTCGGGCGTCAGTGCGCCCTGCTCCCGGATGGAGGCGACGATCGTCCCACGTCGGTCCTCCAGCTCCTTCAGGACCTGCGCGCGCTCCCGGATCTTCCGGAGCTGCACCTCGTCCAGGCCGCCGGTGCGCTCTTTCCGGTACCGGGCGATGAAGGGCAGCGTGTTGCCCTCGTCGAAGAGCGCGAGCGCCCGAGCCACGTCGGGGGTGGAGAGCAAAAGCTCCCGGGCGACGGCTGCTGCGGTGGAGGCGAGGGCCATGGACAGGCGGCGGTACGGAGGAGCCCTTAGCCCATCTCCGCCATTCGCGCCCCGACGTTCGCCATCACTTCATCGAGCTCCCGGGTGGGGCTGAAGTCAATGAACCTGACGTTCTCATCGACGATGGCCGTATGGCCCGGAGGGGAGTAGAACACCTCGCCAGCCCCGAAGCGCTCCTCGGTGCCATCGTCGTAGACGAACCGAAAGGCACCCTCGAAGATGTACCCCCAATGAGGACAATGGCAGCTGTCGTTGCTGAGGCCCTTGAGTAACGGCGTGAAGTCCGTGCCCTGGGGCAACTCGTGGTAGGCTACGGTCATCTTCCCGAAGTCGGGCTGCAACCGCATGACCGTGCCGGGCCCCTCCATTACGACCGGAATGTCTTCCTTTCTGAGCTTCATGTCGTCGTTCCTCCGAGGGTTGGAGCCTGAGCATCGCCGAAGGTCGGTATCCGCCCGAGGCTCCCCGCAGGGAGGGTAGAGCGGCGGGGGCGGCATCGCCAGTAGACGTCGTCGCCGGACCGGCGACCGCAACGGTAGATCCACGGCATTCCCGGACCGGTCTCGGCCGCGGGGTCCTAGGCGGATGCGGTCGGCGCGGTCGCCAGGGTGTCGCTCCAGGGCAGCAGCTTCGTACATTGAGCGACGGGATTGGCGGAACGGACACGCCGTCTGCATCTTGGGTCAAAGACTGGAGCACCTTAGGCGCCGACCCCCTGAGGAGGCGACATGAACCGGTTGCGAGCATCGGGACCTGACTTCAGGACGCTCTTCGAGTCCGTGCCAGTCCTCTACGCGGTCCTCGAGCCTGATTCGCCTCGGTTCACCATCGTCGCCGTGAGCGACGCCTACGTCCGCGCGACGATGACCAAACGCGAGCAGATCCTCGGACGAGGGTTGTTCGAAGTGTTCCCGGACAACCCGGACGACCCGGGCGCCACCGACGTCCGCCACCTCGTTCTCGCCTCCCTCGAGCGCGTGCTCGAAAGTCGCGCTGCGGACACGATGGCGGTGCAGAAGTACGACATCCTGTTACCGGAGGAAGAGGGGGGCGGCTTCGCGGAACGCTGGTGGAGCCCCGTCAACTCACCCGTCTTCAATCCGGACGGAGAGCTCGTCCACATCATCCACCATGTCGAGGACGTGACGGATTCCGTCCGCCTCGAGAAGGCCAGGGCGCATCAGCAGAAGCTCACTGCGGAGTTCGAGGATGCGCTTCGCCTCGCCGAGACGAAGGCCGCGAGCATCGTCTCCATCTCGGCGGACGCGATCGTCTCCATCGACCAGCACCATCGCATCACGATGTTCAACGACGGTGCCGAGAACACATTCGGCTATTCCAGAGCCGAAGTCCTTGGAGCCCCGCTGGACATCCTCATCCCTGAGCGGCTCCGCGACACCCACCGGGAGCATCTGGAGAAGTTCGCCGCAGAAGAAGGGCCCATCTCCCGGCGAGTTGGAGAGCGCCGTGCAGTGGAGATCGTGGGGCTGCGCAGGAATGGGGAGGAGTTCCCCGCTGACGCCGCGATCTCGAAGTTCGAAGTGGCCGACGAGCAAATCCTCACGGTCGTCCTCCGCGACATCACGGAGCAGAAGCGGAAGGAACGCGAACAGAGGATTCTCGCCGAGGTGGGGCCGGTGCTGGCGACGACGCTCGATATGGAGGAGACGCTATCGGCGCTCGCAGAAATCGTGGTGCGGGAACACCTTGCCGACATCTGCATTATCGACATCACGGAGAATGACGAGTCTCGGCGGTTCAAAGTGTGCGCCCGAGAGGGACCCCGGGCGGAGATGACGGAAGCGCTCCTTGGGACTCCGGTCGATCAAGAGCAACCCCGCCTCTTCGAAACCGTTCTCGAGACGAAGGAGCCCCTCCTCATCGAGCGGGTGACGCAGCAAGACCTCACTTCCTGGGCGCACAGCGAGGAGCGCCTGCGTGTCCTTCGCGACCTGAACATGAGGTCGGTCGAGGTGGTGCCGCTGGTTGCCCACGACGACCCCTTGGGACTTCTCGCGCTCGTCTCTACGACCCGGTCGTACGGGCCCACCGACCTCCAGCTGGCCGAAGAGCTCGCTCGCCGCGCCGCGCTGGAGATCGAGAACGCCCAGCTCTATCGCGAGGCGACCCGGGCCATTCGGCTTCGTGACGACGTCCTGGGCATCGTGGCCCACGACCTCCGCAATCCCCTGCACGCGATCGTCGCGGCGGCGTCACGGCTGCGCCCGCGCCAAGGCCAACCGGAACGCCGTGCACGGAAGTCGGCCGACAAGATCGAGCGCGCCGCCAAACGCATGGACCGGCTCATCCAGGACCTGCTCGACGTCCGCCGCATGGAGGCGGGGCATCTATCCATCGAACAGGGCCGGGTGAGCACCCGGGAGATCGTCTCCGATGCGCTCGAAGCCCAGAAACCTCTGGCCGGCTCGGCCTCACTGGAGCTCGAGGCCGACCTCGCGCTAGCCCTTCCAGATGTGTGGGCGGATCGCCACCGGCTCCATCAGGTGTTCGAGAACCTTATCGGCAACGCCCTCAAAGTCATGGAGCCAGGAGGGCGTATCACGGTGGGAGCGGCACCGCGAGACGGCGAGACGGTGTTCTGGGTCGCGGACACGGGTCCCGGTATCGCCGCCGAGGATATGACGCATCTCTTCGAGCGACTCTGGCAGATGCGGAGAGGCAGGCGCGGTGGTGCCGGGCTTGGCCTGCCCATCGTCAAAGGCATCGTCGAGGCCCACGGCGGGCGGGTCTGGGTCGAGAGCCAGCCGGGCCAGGGCAGCAAGTTCTACTTCACCATTCCGACTGCACCGCCCGCGGCCTGAGCGGGGGCATGGGGTCCGGTCCCTCGGGGCTCCTCGGACCGGACCTGGCGTGCGGGGGGTGAGTTGGGCGCACACTGTCTCGTCACCCTACGGGATCACTCGCGACGCGGCGGAGGCGTGACGCCTCCTCCGACATCCGGTCTCAAGCGCCTCTCCTCGCCACCGCGGACGCTTCATCGTAGCCTCCCGTGGAGGAGATCGCTTCCATCAGGGTTTCGACGGTGAAGGGCTTCTCAACGAAGCCGGAAGACCGCTCGCGGGCCATCTTGCGGAGGACCGCTTCGTCGGAGTGGCCGGACATGTATAGGACAGCGATACCCGGGCTCGCTTCGCGGATCCGCGCCGCCAGCTCGACGCCGTTCATATCGGGGAGTCCTACGTCGGTCAGCAGAATGTCCGGGGCCGGCCCTTGGTCCAAGACGGCCAGGGCCTCCGCGCCGGTGCCCGCCACCTGGACCTTCATCCCGTGGCGCGTGAGGACTCGAGCCGCCACCGCTCGTACAGGATCCTCGTCGTCCACGACGAGCACCGATCGACTCCGTGTCGAGCGTGCTTCCCCGCTCCCTATCGAGGGAGCCTGGGGACGCAGGGCCTCCGGGGCCTCTTCCGTGCCCGGGAGCCGAATGCTGAACGTGGTCCCCTTCCCGAGGGTGGAATCGACGGTCAACGTCCCACCAGCCTGCGTCACGATGCCGTGGCTCGTGGACAACCCGAGCCCTGTTCCGCTCCGCCGCGTCGTGAAGAAAGGCTCGAAGATGCGGGACATGGTGTCCTCATCCATCCCCTTCCCATCGTCGGAGACCTCCAGGACCAACGCGGAGGAGGCACCTCCCGACACCGAGTCCCGGAAAGCGCGGATCCGGATACGACCTCGGCTCCCGATCGCGTCCGCCGCGTTCGTGACGAGATTCAGGAGAACCTGCTCGAAGAGGGCCGGATCCACTTCGACCGTCGGAGCGTCCTCGGCAAGGTCGAGATCGATGCTCACGCCAGCTGAGGTCAGGCGGTTCAGCATCGGTACCGCAGCCCGGACGAGCTCGCGCATGTCGATGGGTCGGGGACGATAGATTCGCCGCCGGCTGAACTCCAGGAGCTGCCGCGTCAACGTCACGGCCCGCTTCGCACCGGCCCTGGCTTCCTGGATCTCAGGCCAGATCGGATGGTCGGGTCCGATCTCGTCCTCGCAGAGGTCCAACGGCGCGACGATGGTGGTGAGGAGGTTGTTGAAGTCGTGAGCGACAGACCCCGTCAGCTCTCCGAGCGCCTCGAGCCGCTGCGACCGACGAGCTTGCTCCCTCCGGCGGTCCTCTTCCGTTACGTCGAGATGCACGCTCATGACGGCCGGTCGGCCGTCCCACTCCACACGCCGCCCGTGAACATCGACGCGGATGAGCTTTCCGTTCTTCGCTTGCCCCGTATACCGGTAGCGGATGTCATCGATCTCGGACTCGATCCGCCGACGCAGGTTCTCGGCGACCAACTCCCGCTCCTGCGGCGCGATCAGGTCCGTTACAGGCGTCCCGACGAGCTCCTCCGGATCGTACCCGAAGATCTCGGCGAACCTCGCGTTCACGAATCGGAAGGCGCCGCCCTGGACGACGCTGATGCCCGCCAAGCCCTGATCGATCAGGCTGAGCAGCTGCCCTGTCCGCTCGCCCCGGGCCTTGAGCTCGAGGTAGGTGAGGCCGGCGACCACCGCCCCGGTCGCCAGAACGAACACGGCGCCCATGGAGAGGTTCAGCCACGGATCACCCACCGGCCCCCGAATCCAACCGGCCACGAGGGGGTCCGAGTACGCCACCCACGCCGCGACCAGTGCCACGGCCCCGACATAGAGGAGCCCGACACGTACCGCACCGCGTACGGGTGCGTCTGAGCGTTCCCGAAGCTCACGCCTCGCTCTTCGAACCTCCACCACCCCCTCCAATTGCTCTCGCAGGTGCGAACAAGCTGCTGAACCCCGGTGTGATCAGGGCGCTTTCCAATGACGATCAGCGATGCGGACCCAAGATGGCCCTGTCACCGGGGATTCCGCCAGGATTCATTGCAGCCGGGACCACCCTCACCGGACGGTCAGGGCAGGTCGATCTTCCGAGGGGGGCTCTCTGGGGCAGAGTCGTCAAGTACCGCCATGGCCTCCGGAGACAGGTCCATGTCTCTGACGCGAGGACCGAAGACCCGTCGGAACGCCTCCACCTCGCGCACCAGCCACTCGGCGTACTCCGGCCACCGAGACCGATCGTCGAGGGGGGACGCCTCGCGTATCGGCGCGGCAGGTGAGCCGCCGAACGGCCCACCGCACGAGTCTCTTGCTAACAGCTACTTACGAGTGGAGCCAGGCGGGCTCGAACCGCCGACCCCCTGCTTGCAAAGCAGGTGCTCTCCCAGCTGAGCTATGGCCCCAAGACCTTAAAGCTAGTGAAGGTGCCTCGGCGCGGGTAGGCGATCTCGCGGCGCTCCGCGGCCCCCCTCTGGCGCCAACCCTACTCCGCGGAAAGGGCTTCGACGGGCGCGACGTGCGCAGCCCGCCACGCCGGGGCCCAGGCGGCCATGATGGTCACGGCCGCCAGCAACGCGCCCACGCCCACGAACGTCGGGACGTCCAGAGCCTCGACTCCGAAAAGCAGGCTCGACATCAAGCGCGAGAGCCCCAGGCTGGCGAGCACGCCCAGGCCGACGCCGATGCCGGCGAGGACGGCGCCCTCCAGCAGCACTCCTGCCCAGATCTGGTGACGGGCGGCGCCGAGGGCGGAGCGCACGCCGAACTCCCTTCGGCGGCTCCCGACGGAGAAGGCCAGCACGCCGCCGATTCCGACCGCGGCGATCACGAGGGCGAGCAAGGCGAGCCCTCCGAGGAGCAAGGCGTTCAGCCGCCGGGGCGCCACGGACTCCGCCGTCATCCGCTCCAGCGTCGCGACCTGGTCGATCACCTGGCTCGGCTCGCGGGCAACGATCGCCTCGCGCACCGCAGGTAGTACGACGGCCGGGTCACCGGCCACCCGCACGACGAGGGAGCCGGTGAACCAGGGCGTCACCTGCCGGTAGGGCATGTAGATCGTTCGGAGCACGGGTTCGTCGAGGCCGGCGTCCCGGGTGTCGGCGACCACCCCCACGATGGTGCGCCACTCGGGCGTGATCCCCAGGAACCGGGCGTTGTCGTCCGTCCAGGCGATACGTCGGCCGATGGGGTCGCCGTCACCGAAGTACCTCCGCGCCACCGATTCGTTGACGACCACGACCTTCTGTGCGTCCCCGACGTCCGTCGTGACGAACTCCCGGCCCCGGAGAACCTCGATCCCCATCGTCGCGAAGTAGTCGGGCGAAACGACGCGGAAGTCCGCCCGAGGAGTCGGCGCTCCGGCCACCGGCTCGTGATCCTCGACGTCCATCTCCATCGGCGATCCCACGGCCGCGCCGCCGCGCATGGGCACCGCGCTGGTCAGCGCCGCTCCCTCGACCCGGGGGAGCGCTGCCACGCCGTCGAGAATGCCGAGCTGGCGGGACTGGAGCTCGGCAGCCGTGCCGCCGGCGCCGAAATCGGCAGGGATGTTCATGGCGAGAATCGCCTCGGTGTCGAAGCCCGGCTCGATACGGTTCAGCTGCATCATGGTCCTGAGCAGCAGCCCCGCACCGACGAGGAGCACGAAGGAGGTCGCGATCTGGGCCACCACCAGCGTTCGCTGAGTGCGCCTTGCGCCCGAGCCCGCCGTCGCCCGGGCCCCGCTTCGGGTGAGGATTCCATGTGCGCCGTCACCGGCCGGGAGCGGCGGGACGAGGGTGAAGAACGCGGAGGCGGCCACGGCCGCCACCAACGCGAATCCAAACGCCGTGCCGTCGAAGGCGATCTCCGACGCCCGGGACGTGAACCCCTCGGCGAAGCGGATGAGCAGGTCCAGGCTCACGAAGGCGACGAGCAGCCCCAGGGCCGCACCGGCGACCGCCAGGATGAGGCTCTCGACCAGGAGCGAGCGCCGCAGCGACCTCCGACTGCCCCCGAGCGAGACCCGGATGGTCAGCTCGTGCTCGCGGCGGAGCACCCTCGTCAGCGTCAGGTTCGCCAGGTTGGCGCAGGCAATGACCAATACGAGGAGCGCGGTGCCCAGGAGTAGCAGAAGGGTCGACCGGGCTCGGGTCGTGAGCTGCGTCTTGAGCGGGGTGACGGCGACGTTCCAGCCGGAGCCCGCGTCGTACGCCTCGGGAAAGTCGCCGTGGAGCCGCGACATGATGGCCGAGATTTCCGCGCGGGCCGTCTCGACGGTCGACCCTGGAGCGAGACGGGCGAACACCTCCGTCATCCGATGCGTACGGTCGTGGCTCATCGTGGCGTCGAGGTGGTGCGGACTCGTCGCCATGTTGACCCAGATCTCGGTCTGCTCGGGATAGGGCGGCGCGGGCTCGGCGACGCCCACGATCGTGGCGCTGCGGCCATTGATCTCGACGGTCTGGCCGATTGCTCGCGGATCCCCGCCGAACGCGCTCCGCCAGTACGCGTGGGAGAGGACGATCACCGAGGGGGCGACCGCTCCATCGTCCTCGGGGCCGATGGTGCGGCCGTGGAGCGCCGACAGGCCCATGACGCCGAAGTAGTTCCCGGTCACGATGCCGGCCCGGACGCGGCGGGGCGTCCCATGGCCGTAGATGGTGAAGTTCAGCGCCGAGAACTCGGCGACCGCCTCGAAGGACGGGGCGCCCTGCCGGTAATCGTCGATCTCGGGGACCGAGAACAGCACGTTGTCGAGATCGCCCCCTTCGGCCGACTGGCGGACGTACACGAGACGCTCGCCGTCGGCATGGGGGAGTGGACGCAGCAGCACCGCGTTCACGGTGCTGAACATGGCCGTGTTGGCTCCGATCCCGAGGCCCAGCGTCACGATGAAGACCAGCGCGTATCCGGGATTCCTGGCCAGTCCGCGTACGGCGTGTCGCACGTCCGTCACCCATGTGTCGAGCATCATCCCCACCCCTCCTCCGTGTCGTCCCATGTCTACGTTGGTCATCCGCAACCGCGAGCCCGTGATCACTGCATCGCTGACCGCCTCCCACCAGAAGCGGAGCGCCCCGAGCCGCGTCCGGTACCGCGGCTCCGAGCGCTGAAGCGCCAGGTGGGCGGCCCACTCCGAGCCGAACTGCTTCCTGAATGCCCGCGGATAAGCGCGTAGCAGGATACGGAGCGGGACCGAAATGCCGGCGGAATCCCACTCCTCGGTGCCTGTGCCCTCGACCCGTCCGCCCGATGGTTCGCTCATCGTTCGATGTTCAACTGTGGCGACCGATGGCTGGGCCCGATGCCGGGAGGATCGCGCGCGCCGCGGCGAGATCGGATTCGAGGCGGGCGATCTCGCGTTTCAGAACCGTTCGCCCAACCGGCGTGATCGTGTAGAAGCGCCAGCGCGTGTTGGGCTCGTTTTCGAGGTCTTCGGGAGGATCCGTTTCCTCGATCTGCCCGTCGTCGCTCATCCGCTGCAGAGCCGCATACAACGTCCCGGCCCGGAGCAGGACCGCGCCGTCCGTCCGCTCCTCGACCATTCGCTTGATGTGGTAGCCGTGGGCGACCTCCTGCTCGAGACTGAGCAGGATGTGGAAGGTCGTCGGCGTGAGCGGCGGAGGCGCTCGGTCTTCGTCCGGCATGGTTACGATCTCTGGCCCGGGAGTTCGTCGTCGAAGCATTATCGACGATCGATTACCGACGATCTATAACCCGGAGCGATTCCCCGCGTCAAGAGCCTTGTCCCTCACTCCGCCCCCAACACCTCCGCCACGTCCATCGACGTCGCCCGTCGCGCGGGACCCAGCGTAGCGAGTGTCCCGGTCAGCAGCAGCGTCGCCGCGACCACCGCGTACGCCACCGGGTCGCGGGGCTGGTATCCCATGAACCGGCCCCCGAACGCGGGCGCGACGAGCAGCGAGAGACCCAGCCCGAGCGCGAGCCCCACGACGATCTGGAGGGCGCCTCCGCGCACGGCGGTCCAGACGAGCGCCCCTGGCCGGGCCCCGAGCGCGGACCGGATGCCGAGCTCGCGCACGCGGCGGCCGACCGTAAACGCGGTGAGGCCGTAGAGGCCCACCGCAGCCAGCACGAGACCGGCGATGCCGAAGAACGTGAACAGCGTGGCGAACAGGCTCTCCATGTCGCGGTTCGCCTGGATCGCCGAGCGGAGGGAGCGGGGCTCGGAGAGCGCGACGTCGGCGTCCAGCGCGGCGAGGGCACCACGCGCGGCCGGTACCAGCGCCCCGGGCTCGGTGCCGGAGCGGCTCCGGGTCAGGAGGTGTACGGTCCGCGGGGGCTCGGCAGCGAGGGGCAGGTAGATGCCGGTGTCGTCCGGGTCGAGCCCGCCGTTCATGCCGAGGCTCGGCACCACCCCGACGATCGTGGCCCAGCGCGCATCCGCGGCGGCCGGGTCCTCACCCTCGTCGGGGGCGACGCGCACCCGCGTGCCGATAGGGTCCGCGCCGTCCATGTGCCGCCGCACGAACGGCTCGTTGACGAGCGCGACGAGGGGCTCCTCCTGCCCGTCCGACCACCGAAAGTCCCGGCCACGCACCGGCGCGACGCCGAGCACGTCGAGGTACCCGGGCGCGATCCGGGCGAGATGGGTCCGGGGTCGGTCCTCCGGCCGCTCGTACCCGGTGCCCTCGACCTCCACATCCTCGAGGAGCGAGTAGACGCCGGGCAGGTGCGAGGCGAGGCTTGCGGCGGCGACGTCCGGCCGGGCGGCGACGTCGTCGAGCAGGTCGCGATGGAAGGCACGCATGGCGTCGCCGTCCGGATACGCGTCGGCCCGCAGCTCGTAGCTGCCGGTGAGCACGGACGCGGTCTGGTAGCCGGCCTCGACCTCGAGGTTCCGGAGCGCGCCCCGCGTGAGCAGTCCGGCCACGACGAGGAGCGTACATGTGAGCGCGACCTCCATGACCACGAGGCCGCCGGTGGCGCGGGCGATGCCCTTCCCCGTCGACGAGCCGCGCGCGCCGGATTGGAGCGGGCCTGCCACGTCGAGCCGCCGGGTGTGGAGCGCGGGAAGGACGGCGGTGAACAGTGCGGCGCAGCCCACGAGACCGAACGCGAACAGGACGACCACAGGGTCGAGGCGGATCTCCATCCACCAGGAGATTCGGGGCGCCATGGCATCGGCGAGCCAGCGGACGCCGACCGCGGCGGCCCCGACGCCGAGCAGGCCACCGATCACGGCCAGCATTCCGGCCTCGGCCAGGTGCTGGCGGACAATCCTCCAGCGCCCGGACCCGAGCGCCAGCCTGACGGCCGTGGCGCGCCGGCGGGTGAGCGCGCGCGCCAGGAAGAGGTGCGCGACGTTGGCGCACGCAATGACGAGCACGAACGACACGATCACGAGCATGGCGAGGAGCATGCGGCGGCCGTTGCGGTCGATGGCGCGCTCGCTCCAGAGGGCCGCGTCGAGCCCGCCCCGGACCTCGGCGCCGATGATGCCGGCGTCGCGGAGGCCGGCCATGACCGACGTGGTCCGTTCGCGCAGCGCGTCCAACGAGGCGCCGTCCGCGAGCCGTCCGATCAGCTCGGCGAAGCGGTACGCGTCCGGATGCTCCACGTCGAGCGGCAGCCACAGGTCGACGCCGTCGGGGAACGCGAACCGGGGAGGCATGACGCCGACGACCGTATGCGGCCGACCGTCGACGCGCAGCGTCCGTCCGAGCACGTCGGGGTCGCTCGCGAAGCGTGCGCGCCATAGGGCGTCGGACAGGATCACGGTCGGCTGGCCGGTGGCACCGCCCGCGTCGTCCGCAGCAAACGTGCGCCCGAGCGCGGGACCGACCTCCAGGGTGGAGAAGACCCCGGGCGTCACCGCGGCGGCACGACGCCGTTCGGGAAAGCCCTCCTCACCGCTGATGTCGTGCTGGGCTTCGTTGAACAATCCGAGCGTGGAGAGCTCCGGGACGGCGCCGTCGTCGATGAACGGTCGGAGCACCTCGAAGCCCGCGCCACGCACGATGGTCGGCGTGTATCGCCACCCCACCTGCACCAGCTCGTCGGGCTCGGGGACCGGCAGATCGCGCGTGACGCCGAGAAGGAGGGAGAACATGAGGGTCGGCGCCGCGACACCGATGCCGAGCGCGAGCACGGTGAGCACGGACATCCCGGGCGTCTTCGCCGCGCTCCGGATCGCCAGCCGCAGGTCGTCCCACGGCAACAGCGGCGGAGTGCGCCGGGGCCGCGGGGGTGCGCCCACCGGGCGCTCGCCGGGCAGGTGACGGCGCACGAACAGGTAGCGCGCGCCGACCCGGAGGCACTCTCTCCCGTACCAGAGGTCGCGGGCGAGGCCGGCGGGCCGCGCGTGCCATTCCTCCATGAGGTCGCCGACGATGCTCCGGCCCCGACGGTCGCCGGGTAGCAGGGCGCGCAGCACGCGGGTGGCGAAGCGGGGCGGTCCACCCCTCCCGCCCCGGCTCATCCGAGCGCCTCGCCGACGCGCGCCCAGAGCCCCTCCAGCGTCTCCTTCGACGCCTGCAGCACGTCGAGCCCCTCCCGAGAGACGCAGAAGCGCCGCCTGGGATGCCCGCCCCGTTCCGGCACATCCTCGTCGTCCAGGGCCCAGTCGACCCACCCTTTGTCCTCCAGGCGGTCGAGCGTGCGGTAGAGCGCGCCCCTCGACACGGACCGGCCAGCGATCTCCTCCATGCGCTCACGCAGCGCAAGGGCGGGGGCGTCGCCCTCCTCTCGACTCACGTCGAGCAGCGCGAGCAGCACGAGCTGCTCGAACTCACCGAGGAATACGGGTGTGGGCATGGCGCTGACTTCCAGGACGCGGGGGATCGGACCTCTCACCCATCGAAGTCTACTATGGAGACATCGAGGCGCGCCAGAGGGGCCGTGTACCCGGCTAGTCGAACTCGCCCACGGCCCTCTTCACGCACTCCGCGATGAACGCCGCGAAGGGCTCGATCCTTTGCTCCACGCTCGCTGCTTCGAGCGCCGACATGTAGTTCGCCCGCTCCTCAGTGCGAATCACCGTCCACGGGTAGCCGCCCGAGGCCAGCATGGCGTTCATGACGAACCGAGCCACGCGACCGTTCCCGTCCGGGAAGGGATGGATGTATCCGAACAACCAATGGCCGAGCACGGCACGGACGGCGGGGTGGCTCTCCTGCTCCATGAGGTCGAACAGCGCGGGCATCGCCTCACGGACGGTCTCTGGCCTGGGAGGCACGTGCCGCGAATCCTGGATGTACACCGCACTCGTCCGGTAGCCCGCGAGCTGGGCTGCCTCGAGGAGGCCTGCCGTGACGGCCGGCTGAAAGAGGTCGCGATACCACGCCCGGTGCTGCTCCCGCGCAACTGCCGCGGCGGACGTCGGAGCACTCAGGACCTCCCCGATCGCTTCCCTCACGCGCTGGAAAGTCAGCCAGTACCCACGCGCGGCCAGGGCGTCCCGGCTCTCCCGGTCCTGCAGATTATCCGCCGGATTCCAGGCTCCGGCACGGACCCGCTCGACGAGCTCGGCGGTGACGCGATATCCCTCGATGGAGAGGGAGTGGTACGCGTCTCGATCGTACATGGCGTCGACCCGCTCCAGGTAGACGTCCGGCGTCGGAACGCCTGGCGGATCGGGGAAGACCTCGGCCACCGGTCCCCGCATGGCCTCCCACATCCCCTGCATGCGGGCGACGACGGCCGGCGTGCGCGCCCGGATCTCGGGCAGGTGTCGATCCGCCTCGAAGGGGTCGCTCTCCCGCACCCGATACCCGGCCTGCGACATCGTGTCCGCGATCTCGTCGGCCATCCCGGTACGACCGATCCGGCGAAGGGCCCCCGAGAGGCGCCCGGCGACGACGCTGTGATCCCCCTCCAGGAGGATGGTCAGGAGGTCGGAGGCGTCGCGGACGCTCGAGAGAGCGACCTGTGCCTCGACCGGCCGCTGTTGGTAGAAGCTCGGCTGGATGCGTACGAGGCACGCCGGGATCGTCAGTAGCCGCAGCCCTTCCGTCTCGGTCAGAAACCGCTTCTCAGGGAGGGCGTCCACGCCGTAGTCGAACAGGCTCGTCCCGGAGGGGAGCTCGACCGTGTTGTTGGACCCTGCGAGCGCGTGGACGACGACCTGTCGTGGCACGTCCATCGCCTCGGCCTGCAGCAGGAGAGAGAGTTCGGGGGACAGATACCATTCCTCTCCGAAACGCGCCTCGCAGTAGCGGCTGCAGAACTCCCAGAAGGACGCGTACCACGCGGTCGTGCCACCCGGGCGCCCGGACGGGTCCGTCGCCATCCACCAGCCGCGGACGACCGGTGCGAGGAAGCCTGCCGCCTTCAGACGGTCCCGATGAGTGCGGGAGAGCTCATCCGACGCGAAGACACGTGCACCATCCCTCTGCAGATCGGCAAGGACCCCCAGGGACTCGGCCAGCTTCTCGTTCGGTGAACGCATCAGGGTCGACCTCGATCCTCGCGATGGCATGATCGCACGTGTTTGCCGTGGCACCATCTCACGTTTCTGCTGTGGCATGATTACAAGTGTATACTGCAGTCGCTCCGATCGCTACTCCGACCTACGAACGACTCACACGATCCCCAGCCACACGATCACCGCCGCGTAGAAGATGCCGGCGATCCCCACGGCGAAGAGCTGGCGGAACAGCCGCTCCCGGTCGACGCCGAACCCCGCCGACGCCACGGCCAGCGCGCCGAGCGTCGAGATGGGGCTGTTCGTCACCATGTGCGCGCCCATGACGATGGACGAGATGATGCGGGTGGAGTCGCCCCCGGTCTCGGCCACCAGCCCCGGTACCGTCGGGATGAGCGTGGGCAGCACGACGCCCGACGCGCTCGACACGAGCGACAGCGTGCCACCGATAAGCGCCATGACCGGCCCCGCGGTGCGCTCGTTCATGATGCGCGTGAAGCCGTCGGCAAGGAGATCGATTCCGCCGGCCTGCTCGGCCACGTTCACCAACACGGTCACGCCGCAGACGAGCATGATGGTCACCCAGGGGATGGCCTGGAACGCCTCGACCTCCTTGGCGGCGCGGAGGAACAGGAGGACCACGGCGCCGGCGAAGGCGGTCAGGCCGATGTCCCAGCCCAGCCCGACGATGCACGCGACGACCACGAGCAGCACCGCGACCGTCGTCTTCTGGGCGCGGTCGAGCCCCGCCGCCTCGGCCACCCGGGCCCCACCGGCGCCCGCGTCACCCTCGGCCGCCCCTGCGCCCGCGCCAGCCGCGACGCGGTCCCTCCGCTCCAGCCGGTGCCCCTTCAGGAAGAAGTAGAGGATGACCGCCAGGATGCTCTGCCCGATGATCTGCTTCATGAAGATCGGGCCCGCGATGTCGAAGCCCTGCTCGGCGCTCAGCGTGTTGGCGATGATGCCGGTCGGCGCCAGCGGCGAGAGCCCTCCTGCGTTGGATCCGGCGATGACCATGGTGGCCATGAGCAGCGGAGAGATCCGGTGATCGACCGCGACGGTGAGGGCGATGGGCAGCACGATGGCGCACACCACGATGTTGCCCGCGCCGACCGCGGCGAGCACGCCCGCCATGAGGAAGAAGGCCGGGGGGATCAGGCGGGTCTCGCCCACCGTGGCCGCCACCGCGCGCTCCGCGAGGATGGCGAGCGTGCCGTTCACGCGCGCGATGCCGAAGAGCAGCGTCATGCCGAGGAGCATGAAGAAGAGCCCGAGGGGCCATCCCCCGACGATGTCCCCGCCGGGCATGCCGACCATGAAGCGCCCGATGACGAACGCGAACGCGATGCTCACGAGTCCGACGTTGACGCGCCCGAGCGTGCCCACGGCGATCGCCACGACGATGGCCGCGAGGGAGAGGGCGGCGGCGATCACGCCGTCTCGACTCCGGGGCCGCGCTCCTCGAAGAGCTCCTGCACCGCGGGCTTCGTGACCTTGCCCATGGCGTTGCGGGGGAGCTCCGGAAGCGTCATGAAGAGCGACGGCACCTTGTACGGGGCCAGGCGCTCCTTCATCCATGCCCGGAGCTCCGTCCCGTCGAAGGAGCGGTCCGTCCCGGCCGTCGGGACCAGGGCCGCGGCGACCCGCTCGCCCCACTCCTCGTCGGGCACGGCGACGACGGCGCAGTCGGCCACACCGGGGTAGGTGCGGAGCACTTCCTCCACCTCGAGCGCCGACACCTTGAAGCCGCCGGTCTTGATGATGTCGACGCTGCTCCGTCCGAGGATCCGGTAGGCACCGTCCTCCAGGACCGCCATGTCTCCGGTGGAGAACCACCCGTCGTGGAACGACGCTTCGGTTTCTTCCGGTCGACGCCAGTACTCGCGGAACACCGTGGGACCCCTGACCTGGATCTCGCCCGGCTCTCCCTCGTCGTCCACGGGGCGTCCGTCCTCGCCGACGAGGCGAATCTCGACGCCCGGAAGCGGCCGGCCCACGAAGCCCGGTCGGCGCTCACCCTCGAGCGGGTTGGAGAGCGCCATGCCGATCTCGGTCATGCCGTACCGCTCGAGGAGGGTGTGGCCGCTCACCTCCCGCCATCGCTCGAGCATGCTCACGGGGAGGGCGGCCGAGCCCGACACCATGAGGCGCAGCCGCCGGCACCCGTCGCTCCACGCCTCACGACGCTCGGGCGGCGCGGCTTCCCACGCCGCGAGCAGCTTGGCGTATATGGTGGGCACCGCCATGTAGAGGGTGAGGTCGTCGCGGGCGAGCTCGTTCCAGACCGCCGACTCCTGGAACGTGGGAAGGATGGTGCAACGGGCGCCGGACCAGAGGGCGGCGGTGAGCACGTTGACGATCCCGTGCACGTGGTGGAGCGGAAGCGTCAGCAGGATGTGGTCCTCGGCGCTCCACGCCCACGCCTCCACGAGGGAGCGCACCTGGGCCTCGATGTTGGCGTGGGTCGTGACCACGCCCTTCGGCCGGCCGGTGGTGCCGCTCGTGTAGAGCATCATGGCCCGGCGGGCGGGGGCGATGGCGGGTAAGGCACGGAGGGAGCCCTCCTCCGGGCCCGCGCCGAACCGCCCACCTGCCCCACCCCCGACCAACGCGGCGCTCGACAGGACGGGCAGCCCCCGCGCCTCTCCGAGCCGCTCCATCAGCGACGGATGCGCGACGACGGCGACGGGGTCGGCGTCCTCCAGGACGTACTTCAGCTCCCGGGGCGGGTGCGAGACGGCCATGGGAACCGCGATCCCTCCTGCCCGCCAGATCCCCCACTGCACCGCGGCGTACTGGAAGTCCGGCGGAACGAGGAACGCCACCCGGTCCTCTTCCAGATCGTCCCGCTCCCCGAGCAGCGCCCGGGCCACCGCCTCCGACGCGCTCAGCAGATCGTCGTAGGTGAACGAGCCCTCCGTGGCGCGGATGGCCGTGCGGTCTCCGTGGGCGCGGGCACGGCGCACGAGCGGAAGCTCGCCCGGTGGGGCGCCCCCTGCCGAGACGTCCCCCTCGGGCGCCGTATCCGCGGCACCTCCGTCTTCCGTCATGCCGTCCGGAATCACTCGACGGCCGGCACGGCCTGCAGGAGCAACTCGAACGCTTCGCGGAGCGCCTGACCGCCGGGTCCCGCGCCGGTGTACTTGCCGATCCGCACCACGACGAGGTCGTGCGTCGGGATGATGGTCGTGCTCTGGCCGCCGGCGCCCCGCATGCTGTACGCGGTGGTGGGGAGTCCCTGCCCCCCTTCCCCGTTCACCCAGAAGAACGCGCCGCCGTACTGCAGCCGGCCATCGGCCTCCCAGGCGGGCGCGACGGTGGAGGCGTAGTCGACGTATCCCTCGGGAAGGATGCGCTCGCCGTTCCAGACGCCGTCCTGCAGGTACAGGTTGGCGAGCCGTGCCCAATCACGAGCCGGCATGAACGCGAGTCCCTGCCCGAGGAAGTTCCCGTACGGGTCGGTCTCGATGACGGCGTCGCGAATGCCGATGCGGTCGAAGAGGGCGCGCTGCGGGAACGAGTGATAGTCCTCGCCACGCGCCTCGACGGCGAGGCGCACCAGGTAGCTCCCGAGGACGGGGTCGGTGTTGCGGTACCGGCCGACCGTGTTCGGCGGCCACTGCTGCGGGCGGGTCGCGGCATACTCGAATGAGTTCGTGGTGCCCGTGTACAGGTAGTAGTGGTCGGCGTACATGCTGTCGTCGTAGTCCGGATCGGCCGGAGCGTTGATCCGGAGGCCACTCGACATCCTCATGATGTCGCCGATGCGGATCTCCTGCCGGGAATCCCCGGGCGCCTGCCACTCGGGGAACGGCGCGGGCTGCCACAGCTCGTAGGCACCCTGCTCGATGAGGACGCCGACCAGCGTGCCGGTCAGGCTCTTGGTCATCGACCAGCTCTCGAGAGGCGTGTGCATGTCGACGTCGTCGCCGTAGCGCTCGCCCAGGATGCGGCCCTTGTAGGTGACGACCAATCCGAGGGTCTGTGCCTCGGCCGGACCGAAGCCCACGTCGAGCGCACGCTCGACCAGCTCCATGTCGACCTCGGCGGGAAACGGCTCGTCCGGCAGCACGTCGCCCATGGGCCAGGGCGTGGTCTCCGCGGGCGGCAGGTTACGCGCCACCTCGCTCGGGGCGAAGTAGACCGAGTCCTCCCCGATCGGGTGCGCCACGCATCCCTGGTTCGCGTAGCGCTTGGCGGTGCGCGTCACGCCGTCGGGGAGCGTGAGCGCGACCATCTGCCGATCGAAGTCGACGATGGTGTCGACCACGTGCCCGCGCTGGTCGAACGGCGAGATGAAGCCCCCCACGTTCTCGGCCGCGTCGTCCGGGTCGAGCCCCGTGATGAACACCGCGGAGCACAGGATCTTGGCGAAGCCGGCCGTCTGGTGGTGGAGCGCCTCTCCGGGGGGCGGCACGTACTCGGTGTCGAGCTCGAGGGCGGCGGCCCGTGCGATGAGCTGCTCGTCGGACCCGTCGCTGGTGGGGATCTCGGGCGCGTCGGGTGCGCCGGGTCCGCAGGCGACCAGCCCCGCGAGCCCGAGGAACAGGAGCGAAGAGCGCGAAAGCGGAGCCATATTACCATCCCGGTCGGTGGTCGAACGCACCTCCAAAGGGCGACGGCAGCGAACGTAGGTCACGGTTTCCGGAGCGGCAAGGAATCGCGCCGGGCGCACGCCCATGGCTTGTCCGCGGGGCGGCCGGGGCCGAGTATCGGGTTGAATCCACGCACGCCTCCCACCCTTTCGACGGGACTGCACCATGCTCAAGTGGATCCGGGACGCCCGCATCGACTTCAAGACCGGCGTCATCCTGATCGTGATCACCCTGGCCGTGTGGGCCGCCGTGGTCTATCTGAACATGAACGACGTCGTGGAGGAGTTCAGCCGGCCTCCGTCGGGAACACCGTAGACCGGGGGCTGCATGACGCCTCGAACCTTCTACCCGCGGGCCTGGCTCTACCTCTCGCTCGCGCTCGTCGTGGTCGTGGCCGGCTTCTTCCCGAGCTATTTCGGCCGGCTGGCCGCCATGGACCGCGCGTATCACCTGCACGGGGTCACGGCGACGCTCTGGATGTTGCTTCTGGTCGCGCAGCCCCTGCTCCACCGCCTCGGACGCTGGGATCTGCACCGCAGGCTCGGGAAACTCGGCTTCCTGCTCGTCCCGGCCGTGGTTCTCGGCGGCCTCGTGATGGTCCACCGGATGCTCACGTCGCCGGACCGCTACCCTCCTGACATGGCGTACCAGCTCGCGTTCATCGACTTCTACGTGCTGGCGCAGTTCGTCCTGTTCTTCGTGCTGGCCATGAAGAACCGCCGCGACATGCAGCTCCACGCGCGCTACATGGTCGGCACCGTGTTCGGGGTCCTGGTTCCCGCGCTGACCCGCGCGTTCATCGTCTTCGCCGGGGTTGCCACGTTCGGACTGTCGCTCCACCTGAGCTACGTGGCCGTGTACGCGGTGATTCTGGCTCTGCTGGTGCACGACGTCCGCTCGGGCGGTGTTCGCCTACCCTATGCGCTGGCCTTGGGGCTGATGATCGTCCAACATGCGGGGATGAGCTTGGCGCCGACATGGTCGTCGTGGCGGAGCCTCATGGACGCGTTCGCCGGCCTGGGGTGAGGCGCGGCCACCCACTCCCTAACGAACCGGCTGGATCGCTCCGACCGCCACGTGATCGCGCAGCCAGGTGGTGACGATCTCCCCCACGGTGCGCCCCAGGTCGTCGAGGCCCTCGGGCTTCTCGAAGAACGCGTCGGCGCCGAGGCCGAGAGAGCGGTCCCGCGCGCCCGGATCGTTGGAGGCCGTGAGCACCACGACCGGGAACGGGTCGCGCCATAGCCGCCCCGTCACGTGCTCGAGCACTCCGTAGCCGTCGATGTTCGGCATGATCAGGTCGAGGATGACCAGATCGGGGAACGGGTGTGAGCGGCGGTCCTGGAAAGGCGGTGTCCCCTCGAGATACGCGATCCCCTCTCGGCCGTCGCCCGCCACGCGGACGTCGAGGCCGGGAAACGCGCGTCGGGCCGCGACACGAATGAGCGCGGCGTGGTCACTCGCGTCTTCGACCACCAGTAGCGTCGGCTCGGGTGCGAGCAAGTTGGAGAACCTCAATGGAAGCGGAGGAGGGTGGGCGCGTATCGCGGGGACGAGTGATAAGATGGCGAACGGAACCAAATGTTTCCAGCGGATTCTTTCTCGACGGCGTATCGAAAGGGTATCCGGGGATGGCCCAGGCCCCTCCCGCGCCCCATAATGGAGGCATCCCTTCCACTTCATGGAGAATCCCACAGATGCGAAAAGCGATCTCCCTCGGGATGCTCGTCGCGGCGCTCGCGCTCGGCGCACCCGGCCAGATCGACGCCCAGGCGGCCTCTGACGGCCTGCTCGAGGTCGGCGCCATGGCGCCCGACTTCGCGCTCCCGGGCGCCACGCGCTACGGCCTGCTCGAGGAGCCGGTCCGGCTGAGCGACTACGAGGGCAAGACCGTCGTGCTGGCCTTCTTCTTCCGCGTCCGAACGCGTGGCTGAACAGTCCAACTGACAGCGTACCGTGATCAGTACGCAAGCCTCTTCAAGAACGGACAGAACGTGGTCGTCATGGGAATCAGCAACGATTCCCCCGAGGAGCTCCGCTCCTGGGCCTACGACGCGGACTTCCCGTTCCTCTTCGCCAGCGACGCGGCCAACGAGGGCCGTACCTACGCCGCCTTCGGCGGTGGGCTGAGAGACAACAACATGGTCGACAGCCGCGCGGTGATCGTGGTTGGGCCGGACGGGCGCATCGCGGGCGTGATCCCGCAGTTCAACCAGGTCGACCCGGGAGCATACGACGAGCTCGCCGCCATCATCGACCGGGTGACGCCCGAGCCCGAGGAGCCCGGCCTGGCGCGCTAGCGCGCCACCGGGATGACGGGCGAACCGCCCGGGCGTCCGTGCACGAGGGTCGGTCCGGCATGTGCCGGGCCGGCCCTTTCCCATGAGAGCTCGTGTGCGCCACGGAGGTCCCACCCCGACCAGGGCCACGGTCGCGGCCTTCCACCCTGAAACCGTCTCCCGCTTCCAACCGTAGTCTTCTCCATATTGTCTCATCTACTTAGACAACATTGGAGAAACCCCATGCCGCCAGGTGATCGCAACATCCTGCCCGGGACGCTCGAGCTGCTGGTGCTCCGTGCCCTTCGGGACGGGCCGGCCCACGGGTTCGCCGTGTCCAAGGATATCCGCCGGCGCTCGGACGGGGTCGTCGACCTGGCCGACGGCGCGATCTACCAGGCGCTTCACAGGCTGGAGAACGACGGCTTGGTGGCGAGCCATTGGGGCCATTCCGAGAAGGGGAAGCGCGCCAAGTTCTACGACCTGACGGACGACGGGCTCGCGCGCCTCGGGGCGGAGGCCCGGGCCTGGCACCGCTTCGTGGACGCCGTGGCCGGGATCCTGGGTCCCGAGTACGCCCCCGGCGGCCGGGGCACCGGCGCCCGATGAGCGCGCGAGGGCCCCTGCACCGCCGCGCTCTGCGTCTCGGCGGGCGAGGGCGTCGCGGTGCCGAGAACGAGGTGAACGAGGAGCTGGTCTTCCACTTCGAGGCGCTGGTGGAGGAGCTCGAGGCGGACGGGATGACGCCCGGCGAGGCGAGGGACGAGGCGCTCCGGCGCTTCGGGGACGTGGAGGGGACGCGCCGGGCGCTCGCCCGGCTGACGATGCGACGACGGGAACGGGAGGGGAGGACGATGAGCTTGGACGGCTGGATGCAGGACGTTCGCTACGCGGTGCGGGCACTTCGCAAGAGCCCGGGATACGCGCTGATCGTGGTGCTGACGCTGGGACTCGGGATCGGTGCCAACGCGGCGGTCTTCTCGGTCATGAACCCCTACTTCTTCCGGCCCCTGCCCTACGTGGAGGCGGACCAGCTGGTCCAGGTCGGGCATGTCGACCGGTCGAGCGGCTTCACCTGGGCGCGCTTCAGCTTGCCGCAGATCGAGGACTACCGCGCCCGCGCCCGCACCGTCGACGCGATGGCCGCCTACTACTACGGCAGCTTCAACCTGACCGGTCCAGAGGGCCCGGAGCGGGTCACGGCGAGCATCGTCTCGGAGAACCTGTTCGATGTGCTGGGCACCGCCCCGCTGCTGGGGCGGACGTTCGCCGCGGGCGAGGGCGGACCGGCGGGCGCCGACGTGGTCGTGCTCGACCACGGGCTCTGGCAGCGTCGGTGGGGAGGCGACCCGGCGGTCGTCGGGAGGGCGATCGATCTGGACGGGCGGCCTCATGAGGTCATCGGCGTGATGCCTCCCGACTTCGTCTTCCCGTTCGGGAGCGTCCGCCTCTGGGTCCCCGACCGGCGAGCGGCCGCGACGGCTCCGCGGGAGGTGCAGGGCAATCTCATCATCGCGCGTAGAGCCGAGGGTGTGAGTCCCGAGCGACTCCAGGACGATCTCGCCCGGGTTCACGCCGAGCTCGCCGCGGAGTACCCCGACGTCGACGGGAACTGGGACGGCGTCCATACCGCGGGGCTCCGCGAGGCGCTGAACTTCGGATGGGACATCCTCCGGGCGGGGCTCTTCGGATTCCTGGCCGCGGTCGGCGCGGTGTTGCTGATAGCCTGCGTGAACGTCACGAGCCTCACGCTGAGCCGCGGACAGTCACGGCTGCGCGAGCTCGCCGTGCGGAACGCGCTCGGAGCGGGACGTGGGCGGCTCGTGCGCCAGCTCGTTCTCGAAAGTGCCGTGCTGGCCGTCGCGGGCGGACTCCTCGGCCTCGGCCTCGCGAGCGTCGCCACGAGCGGTCTCGGCGCGGTTCTCCCGGAGGACTTCTACCGCGTCGGCGATCCGGACCTCGACACCCGCGTGCTCCTGTTCACCATGGCGGTCACCCTCGTGACCCCCTTCGTGTTCGGGCTCTGGCCGGCCCGGGCGACCACACGGACGGACCTGACGACGTCGCTCCGGGCCGGCGGCTCGGGCGGCGGACAGGCCCGCCGCGTGCTCCGGGTCCGGCGCGCACTCGTCGTGAGCGAGATCGCCCTCGGCGTGGTGCTCGTCGCCGCGACCGGTCTCTTCCTGCGCAGTGCCGTCGAGCTCGGCCGGAGCGACCTCGGGCTCGCCACGAACGAGATGCTCACCGCCGAAGCGATCCCGCCGGCCAGCGACTATCCGGAACGGGCCGACCGGGTCGCCTACTGGGACCGGGTGACGGAAGACGCGCGGGCCCTGCCGGGTGTCCGGGCGGCGGCCACCGTGTACCCGCTTCCGCTCAACCACGAGACCCCGCGCTACGGCTACGCGGCGCCGGGGGCCGAGCCTCCACCGGACGCCGACTGGCCGATCGCGTATACCCTATGGAGCTCTCCCGGATACCTGGACGCGGCAGGCATCGACCTCGTCGCGGGACGCGACTTCCTGCCGGGCGAGGGCGAGGAGGAGGGAGGCGTGCAGCCGGCCCTCGTCAGCGAGCGGGTCGCGTCGGCGCTCTGGCCGGACGGTGGCGCGGTGGGGCGGACGCTCCTGCTGCAGACCTCCGATCCGGCCGCGGAGGTCCGGGTCGTGGGCGTGATCGAGGACCATCATCACGACGGGATCTCGCGTACGAAGGACCCGCTCGTGTATCTGCCGATGGAGCGATCGGCGAACCGGCGTCGCTTCCTCGTCGTCCGGGGAGACGGCGCGCCCACGGCGTTCGTGCCCGCGCTCCGGACGGCCATGCGTGACGTAGACCCCGACCTGCCGGTCGACTTCCGGCCCATGTCGGCCATCGTCACGGAGAACAGCTTCCAGTGGAGCGTGAGCTCCGGCGTGCTCGGGGTCTTCGGCCTCGTGGCGCTGCTTCTGGCCGCGCTCGGCATCTACGGCGTCGTGAGCTACACCGTCTCGCAGCGGACGCGCGAGATGGCGATCCGGATGTCGCTCGGAGCGGACGGCGGCGTGGTGCGGGCGTCCGTCGTCTGGGAGTCGCTCCGGCTCGCCGCCATCGGTATCGCGATCGGGCTGGCCGGGGCGCTCGGGGTGGGCCGCGTGGTGGAGGCGTTCCTCTACGGCGTCGCTCCCGCGGACCCGGTCGTTCTGGCCGGGAGCGTCGCGGTGTTCGTCGCGGTCGCGGCGTTGGCGGCCTTCCTCCCCGCGCGTCGGGCGGCACGGGTCCAGCCGGCCACGGCCCTCAGGGCGGAGTGAGGCCCGGCCCGCCACGAGGGCCGAACGCGGGCCTCAGTGCGTGTCACGGGTGGCGGAAGGCGTCCGCCAGCGCCTATCGTGACTGTCGGGCACGGACGGACCGTGCCCGACACGCCCCACATCGCGTCATGGAGAGCTTCGATGGCCAGAGCACGGACGACTTCCCTGATCACGTTGCTGGCCGCCGGCCTCGCCGCGTGCGGTGGGGACGCGCCGCCGGAGGGCGCCGAAACCGCCGACCCGGCCACCGCCGCAGCTCCGGCGGCCGACGTCGTATACGGTGACGACGGCTTCGTGGCGGTCGGCTCGCCGGCCCCCGACTTCGCACTCCGCGGCGCCACGCGCTTCGGCGTGCTGGCCGAGCCCGTCAGCCTGAGCGACTACAGCGGCAAGACGGTGGTGCTCGCCTTCTTCTTCCGAGCGCGAGGGCGTGGCTGAACGGTCCAGATGACGGCGTACCGTGATCAGTACGCGAGCCTCTTCAACAACGGTCGGAACGTGGTCGTGCTGGGCATCACCCAGGACCCCGCGGAGGACCTCCACGACTGGCTGGCCGAGACGGACTTCCCGTTCGTGTTCGCCAGCGACGGCGTGAACGACGCCGGCACCTACGCGCTCTACGGCGGTCCGCTCCGGAACGAGGACGGCACCACGAACATCGACATGAGAACCGTCGTGGTGGTGGGGCCGGACGGGAACGTCGCGGCGGTGATCCCCGAGTTCAGGCAGGTCGACCCGACCGCCTACGAGGAGCTGGCCGCCATCATCGACCGGGTGACCCCGGAGCCGGAGGATGTGGAGCCGTGACGTCGTCGTGACGCTCCGGACACCCGGCGGATTTGACGCGGCGCGTCTGGCACCGTCCATTGGGAACGATTTCGACGACTGAGTCTGCCAGGCGCACCCGGCCCCTCCCCCGGAACGCCCGAAACGTCGATCCGTAACCGTGGAGGTCGGCTTGAGCGATCCGACGACCCGAGGGTCCACCGGAAGGGACGTATTGACCCTTCTGGCCTTCTTCCTGGCCGGCGTGCCGATGGCCTACTTCATCTGGCACACGTTGAGCGACCTGCTGCGCGGCATCGTGGACCTCCCCGCCCTGGCGATCACCGCCGTGCTCGTCGGCGTGTTCGTCGTCTTCGCCCGTTTCTTCGGGAGCACCATCCTCCGGATGGCGGACCGAAAGGAGATCTGACGGATGAGTGAGCCCGGCCCCGACGGCCCGTCCCTACCGGACGACGAGATCCCCCCGCCCATCGGCACGTTGTTCTTCGTCACTATTTACTTGATGGTGATGGCCGGCATGTGGGGAGCGATCTACATCCTGATGCTCGAGAGGTAGACCACCATGCACGTCGAGCGATTCGAGAAAGCGTTCCTGATCCTTTCCGCGGCGATGCTCCTGACCTTCCTCGGCGCCCTCTTCTACGCTGCATGGGGGATGGGGCACATGCTTCCGGACAGGGAAGCCGAGATCATTCCCGCCGAGGTGACCCTGACGCCCCCCTTCGACCAGCCGGGCATCCGGCAGATCGGAGAGAACCACTACGAAGCCGTGATCGTCGCGCAGGCGTGGGCCTTCAACCCGTCTGAGATCCGCGTGCCGGTGGGCGCGCGCGTCGACTTCCTCGTGGCCACGATCGACGTGCTTCACGGATTCTCCATCGAGGACGCGCTGGTGAACGGCATGGTCCTACCCGGACAGGTCACGCGCATCAGCTACACGTTCCGCGAGCCACGTGAGCACTTGATCCTGTGCCACGAGTATTGCGGCTTCGGACACCACGCCATGTTCGGAAGGGTGATCGTCGAATGAGCACTTCCGTCGTCCACGACCCGACCGGGTTCGAGCTGCCGGACAGCCAGCGCCGGGCGATCCGGTACATGATCTACCTCGGCTTCGCCGCGGTGTCCGTCGGCTTCCTCAACGGACTCGGGCAGGCGCTCAGCTACGCCGGCATCAACATCTATCAGTACTTCCCCGGCATGCGGTCGTACTATCAGGGCCTGACCGTCCATGGGGTGCTGAACGCGATCGTGTTCACGTTCTCCTTCGCCAACGGCTTCCTGGCGCTGACGACCGCCCGCGCCCTGGGACGGCCCTTGAACGGAAAGCTGCTCTGGGCGACGCTCGCGATCACGCTCCTCGGCACCGGGCTCGCCGGCTACGCCATGGTGACCGGACAAGCATCGGTCCTGTACACGTTCTACCCGCCCCTCCAGGCCCACTGGACCTACTACCTCGGGCTCGCCCTGCTGGTCGTCGGGACCTGGGTGCTCTCCGCGGCGCTCTTTCTCGGCCTCTCCAAGTGGCGGAAGGAGCACCCGGGCTCGCGCATCCCGCTGCTGGCATTCGTCTCCGTCGCGACCTACGTGATGTGGGACATCGCTTCGCTGGGCATCGCGGTGGAGGTCGTGGGCTTCCTCCTCCCTTGGTCTCTCGGGCTGCTGGACGGCACCGACCCACTCCTGAGCCGCACGCTGTTCTGGTTCACCGGTCACCCCATCGTGTACTTCTGGCTGCTTCCGGCGTACGTGTCGTGGTACTGCATGGTGCCGAAGCATGCCGGCGGCACGCTGTTCAGCGACACGCTCACGCGCACGGTGTTCGTGATGTTCCTGGCCCTCTCCATCCCCGTGGGCTTCCATCACCAGTACACGGATCCGGGGATCCAAGGTGGGTTCAAGGCGGTTCACGCGGTGCTCACGTTCGGCGTGCTCTACCCGTCGCTGGTGACCGCATTCTCGGTGATGTGGGCGCTGGAGATCGGGGCCAGACGAAGAGGCGGAACGGGCCTCATCCGATGGTTCGGCGCTCTGGACTGGCGTGACCCCGTGCTGGTCACCCAGATCCTGGCCATGATGACCTTTCTGCTGGGTGGCATCACGGGGCTCATCAACGCGTCGTTCAACATGAACCTCATCGTCCACAACACGGCCTGGGTGCCCGGCCACTTCCACATGACCGTCGGCTCGGCAGTGGCCATGTCGTTCATGGGGATCGCGTTCTGGATGATCCCCTACCTGACGGGGCGCGAGCTACTCGGCCGGAAGCTGGCCCTCGCCCAGGCATGGGTGTACTTCGTCGGCGTGATGATCTTCGCCCGGGGCATGATCCAGGGCGGGCTCGACGGCATGCCGCGGCGCACGGCCATGGTGGACGCGCCCTATCGCGACCTCGTTCCGGAATGGGAGCTCGCGGGCATCCTCACCGGCATCGGCGGATCGCTGATGTTCCTGGGCGCCGTGCTCTTCTTCATCGTGTTCCTGGGAACGATCTTCTTCGGCAAGAAGAAGGACGGCTACGGGGACATTCCGTTCACCGAGACCGTGGAGCCCCCAGCCACGGAAGGGTGGGCCACAAGGCTGGACCATTTCCGGCTCTGGATCGCCATCACCGTGATCCTGATCCTGGTGGCGTATGGGCCGTTCCTGTTCGAGTACCTGCCACCCAGGCTGACGAGCCCGGCGTGGCGGATCTTCTGAGCTCAGCGGCCGAGCACGCGCTCCACGGCACCCATGAGGTCCTGATCGGCCCCGACGCCGGTGTAGGCCACCTTCCCTTCCGCGTCGAGCAGCACCACCACCGCGGTGGTCGGCGCCTGGTAGGCCCGCACCGCCGCGCCGCGCGCGTCGTACAGGAACGGATAATCGTGCCCGGCATCCGCGATGTGTCGCTGCACCCGGCGCACGCTCTGCGCCACGGCCACCGCGACAGCCACGACCGTCACGTCGTCTCCGTGCATCGCCTGGACCCGGTCGATCTCGGGCTGGAGCGCCTCGCACTGCTCGCACCAGGTCGCCCAGAACTCGATGAGCGCGGGCTTGCCGTCGATGACGTCGAGGAGCGCCACCTCATTGCCCTCGAGGTCCTCGAGCGTCACGGCCGGCGCCTGCGTCCCGATGGGGAGCGACACCGACTGCGCGGCGGCGTCGCGGGCCGTCGGGAGGAGCACGGACAGGACGGTGAGGAGGGAGAGCAGGCTTCGCATATGAGACTCCGGTCAGTGGCGCCGGGAGGGGTGAGCGCCCGGGGCGGTCAGAATCAGAAGTTGTATCCGGCCAGCACGAAGTAATACTCCGCCATGCCGATCATGATCACCGCGGCGATCCGCTTGACCCAGATCATCCACTTCCCCGAACTCGGGAGAAGCGTCACGGTTCCCGAGAAGAGCCCCACCGCGACGAGCAGCGCCGTCATCCCCAGCGAGAACACGAAGAGGTAGACGAACCCCATGAGGCCGGCCTGCGTGGCCGCCACCCAGGTGAGGACGACAGCGAACGCGGGCGCGCCGCAGGGTGCGGCCACGACACCGGACATCGCGCCCATGACGAAGACCGCGCCGTAGGAGCCGCCTTCGGTCTGCGAGGCCTTCTCCAGCCACTTTCTCGGCACCGGTACCGGCAGCACGTCGAGCATGGCCAGAGCGAAGAGGATCAGCAGGTTGCCGATCGCGAGGAGGGCCCAGGGGCTCGCGCTGACCGTCCCGAAGAGCTGGCCGGTCAAGCCGGCGAGCGCACCGAGGAACGCGTAGAGCGTGGCGAGTCCGACCGCGTAGGTCAGGGTGAGCGCGACGGTGCGCGACTTCGGCTGGTCCTCCCGCGACGTCCCCGCGATCACCGCGGCGGTGATGGGGATCATCGGATAGACGCACGGCGTGAGACTCGTCAGCAGCCCCGCGCCGAACATCGCGCCGAGCGCGAGGAGAGGGCTGGACGAGAGGGCCTGGCTGAGGCCGCCCGCCGGCTCGATCTGCAGAAAAGCGAAGAGTTCCACGGGTTCCGGGTCGGTGGGATCGTCGGTCGTGCAAACACCCGGCCGGTGCGCCGGGTTCCCGCGCAACATCCCACGGGTCACGCGCCGCCGCCAGCACCGCGGTATATTCTCCACTCCTCGTCCGCGATCCCTCTCCCCCATCTCCGATGGACACGCACGACACTCCGCACCCGCACCGGGGACGCAGGCTGCGCACACGTATGGCCTCCGGCCTGGTCGTGCTGATCCCCCTCGTGGTGACGGTCGCGGTCATCCGCTTCCTGTTCGGATTCACGTCGGGGATCCTGCTGCCGATCATCGACCCCGCGGTGGGGGACTGGCCGCCCATGTGGCGGGCCCTCCTGTCGCTCACGGTGCTTCTGGCCGCGATCTACATCCTCGGCGAGATCGCGCACCACGTGGTGGGCCGGCGCGTGCTGGGGGTCGGCGAGGCGATCGTGATGCGCGTCCCCTTCGTCAAGGTCATCTACTCGGCCTCCAAGCAGGTCGTGGCGGCGTTCCAGGGGCGCGGGACGAGGGCGTTCCAGTCCGTGGTCTTCGTTGAGCATCCACGTCCGGGGATGCGCGCGATCGGCTTCGTCACGTCGACGACGCGCCGCGAGGACGGACAGCTCTGGAGCACCGTCTTCATCCCGACGACGCCGAACCCCACGACGGGCTTCCTCCAGCTCGTGAGGGAGGAGGATCTCATCCGCACGAGCTACTCCGTCGAGGACGGCATCAAGATGGTGATGTCGCTGGGCGTGCTCCTGCCCCGGACGGGCGAAACGGGTCCCAGGCCGACGCCGTAGGGGAGCTTGCCGTATTGGCGCTCGCCCGACGTTTCCTCACTTTCGATGCATGCTTCGATTCCAACGCACGACCCTGACCCTCGCCACGCTCGGGGCGGTCGCATGCGGGCCGGAGAGCCCGCCGGCCGTCTCCGTCGACGGCGTCGCCTTCTCCGAGGAGCAGCTCCTCGGCGTATCCGACGATCGCCGTGAGGCGCTCGCCTATCTCACCGCGTTCGGCCTCGCCGTGGCCGACTCGTCGACCGCCGACCTGGGGCGACCGCTCATCGAGGAGTGGGCCGACGACCGCCGCCTCGAGACACTCGGGGCGGAGCTCGTCCTGGAGGACCGGGGCGTGGGCGACGACATGCTCGGGTCCCGCTACCTCACCGACCCCGAGTGGGAGCTGACGGTTCGGCACATCCTCTTCTTCAGCGAGCGCTGGCGATCCGCCCAGCACCGCGCCGAGGCGGAGGCCAAGGCCGAGCGGGCGATCGAGCGGCTCGAGGGCGGTGCCGACTTCGCCGTGACCGCCGCCGAGCTGTCCGAGGAGCCCGGGGCCGAAGGGCGCGAGGGGCTGCTCACCCCCGGTCGCGAGGGCTCCTGGGTCCCCGAGTTCTGGGCCGCGGCGCTGGCCTTGGAGCCGGGCGAGATCAGCCCGGTGACCGAGACCCAGTACGGATACCACATCCTCCGGCTGGAGGACCGCGAGGTGGTCCCGTTCGAGGAAGCGCGTGCGACCGTCGCTCGTGAGGTTGCTCGTCAGATCGCGGACCCCATGGAAGCGCTCGAGGCCTGGCTCGACGAACGAGGGCTCACGGGCGACGAGGAGCGGCGCGCCGCCGCGCTGGCGGAGGCCGATGCACGGGGGATCACCGCGACGGACGCTGAGCGGGCCGAGCTCGAGCGGCGCTGGGACGACCTGGTCTACCGATGGACGGCCACGTTCGGCTTCCGCTACGGCGTGACGCCGGAGCAGGTCGGCCAGGCCGCGCTGGCCGCGCTCGCCCAGTCGGGCCAGAACGCGGGCATCGCGCGCTCCGAGCTGCAGGGCCACGCCCGTCTGTTCGAGCGCCGGCACGACATCCGCCTGACCTCGACCGATGAGCAGCCCCCGGAGCCCGAATCGCCTTGAATCGCTCCAGCAAGCGGAAGCTTCGGTTCCTCGCGGTGTTCGGGGCGTTCTTCACCGCGCTCTGGTTCCTCTGGAACACGCCGGTCGTGTATCCGCTGAAGATCTTCGTGGTCCTCCTCCACGAGCTCAGCCACGCCGGCGCGTCGTTGGCGACGGGCGGCAGCATCCAGCGGATCGAGCTCGACCCCTATCAGGGCGGCGCCTGCTACTGCCCGGGCGGCAATGCCTTCCTCGTGCTGAGCGCGGGCTATCTCGGCAGCCTCGCCTGGGGCGGCGCGATGTTCGCCGCCGCCCGGACGCGGCGCGTCCGGACGGACCTCGTGAACACGGGGATCGCCGTGGTCGTGGTGCTGGCGACGCTCCTGTACGTGAGGAGCCCGTTCGGTGTCGGATTCGGCCTGCTGTTCGGGCTGGTCCTGTTATGGGTCGCCCAACGAGCCGGCAGCGGGGTCAACCGCGGCATCCTGCTCACCCTGGGCCTCACCAGCAGCCTGTACGCGATCCTCGACATCAAGAGCGACGTGCTCGACCGGCCGGGGCTCCGCTCCGACGCCGCCATGCTCGCCGAGATCACCGGGGTGCCGACCGTCGTGTGGGGAGTGCTCTGGATCACCGTGGCGATCGCGTTCAGCGCGCGGCTGCTCTGGAGGGCGTACCGCACCGCTTGACCGCTGACGGTCGGTCCACAGCGGCGGGCAAGATGCGATCCGCGGCCACGAGATGTCGTGCCGCCCGAGCCTCGAGACACTACCCATCGTGCCCGACGCACGTGGGGCTTGCATTCGTCGGCCGAAGGCTTTTATCATGGCTCTGTCCGAGACCGATACGTCTTCGGATGGGCCCCGGTGGGTTCCGACAGGAGCGCACCCGGTGGACCGAGAGCTCACGCTCTCCGGTGCTCAGCCCGATGTCGACCCGCAAAAAGGAGGTGATCCTTGTCTAGTCCGAGTACCCTGTCCAACCTGGCACGGGCAAGCGATCGCCGGATCGGCTTCTGAAGTCGGACCGTAGATTCATGTAGTTCGCTGTTCGCGCCGTACCTGGCCATCGCGCTGGGTTGCGACAGTTCGGACGCCGTCGGGGCAGCAAGCCCGGCGGCGTCTTTCGTTTATACGTGGGGTGCGCCAGGACGTGGCGACCGACGGTCGGCTCATCCTGGCTCGTCGAACCCAACAACGGGCCACCGGGTAAGGTTCCACATGCGCATCGTATCGCTCGCCTGCTCGAACACCGAGATCGTCTGCGCCCTGGGATGTGAGCATCTGCTCGTGGGCGTCGACGACCACTCCGACTACCCCCCGGAGGTCGTGGGTCCGCTCCCGAAGGTCGGCCCCGACCTGGAGATCGACGTCGACAAGGTCGCGGCGCTCGAGCCCGACCTGGTGCTCGCCACGCTGACCGTGCCCGGTCACGAGAAGGTTGTCGAACGGTTGGAAGCCGCGGGGCTGCCCTACATCGCACCCGAGCCCGTGTCCCTCGAGGACGTGTACCGCGACATCCGGGACATCGGAGGCCGTCTCGGCGTTCCGGAATGTGCCGAAGCGCTCGTCCGCGAGATGCGCGCCGAGCTCGGGACGGGCGCCCGAGACGGGGCGATGGGCGACGCCGAGGTCCGCGCCGGGAACGGTCCGTCCGCGACCGACGACGATCAGCACCGGCCGACGATCCTGATCCAGTGGTGGCCGAAGCCCGTCATCACTCCCGGGAAACAGAGCTGGGCGACCGACGTCATCGAGGCAGCCGGGGGGCGCGCGGTCCTGGCCGGCGAGAACCTCAAGAGCCGCCCGATGACCGACGAGGAGGTGGCCGAGCGGGCGCCCGACGCGGTCGTGCTCTCCTGGTGCGGTGTGCATCCCGACAAGTATCGGCCGGACGTGGTGCTCCGGAACGAGGCGTGGCGGGACCTGTCGTTCGTGAAGGACGGGCGCGTGTTCTGCATCGGGGAGCCCTATCTCGGCCGCCCGGGTCCCCGTCTCGTCGAGGGCGTGCGCCGCATGCGTGAGGTCGTCCGGGAGCTACGGGCGCGGGACTGAGGTCGCGCCCTCCCGGACGGGCACCGATCCGGGCCTTCCGGGCGGGACCGTTGACGGATCTCCTCGGGTCTTTGTATCATACAAACGTATGAATGAATCAACGACCGACTCACGTGGCCCCGACGGCGGGGCAACCGATGACACGCGCAGCGTGCTCATCGAGGCCGGGCGAGACCTGTTCGTGACGAAGGGGTTCGACGGTGCTTCGGTGCGTGCCATCACCGAGCGTGCGGGGGCGAACCTCGGGTCCATCACCTACCACTTCGGGTCGAAGCTCGAGCTTTACCATGCCGTCCTGGAGTCGGAGCTCGGTCCCCTCGCGGACCGGGTGGTCGCCGCGGGAACGGATGACGGCCCGGCCATCGACCGGATGGCCGCCGTCGTCGAGGCGTACTTCCGCCACCTGGAGGAGCACCCCCACCTCCCCCGCTTGATGCTTCAGGAGATCGCCGCGGGAAAGCCTCCGCCTCCGGTGGTCGCGCACACCCTGAAGCGGGTGATGGGGACGCTCGCGCTCCTGCAACAGGAAGGGGCCGCCGACGGGACCGTGCGCCCCGGGCACCCCATCCTCACCGCGCTGAGTGTGGTGGCGCAGCCGATCTACATGACCCTCGTCTCGCCCCTGCTCAACGCGTTCGCGGGTCTGGACCTCGAAGACCAGGCGACCCGCGCGGCAGCCGTGGCTCACTCGATCGCCTTCGTCCGGGGCGGGCTCTCGCCGACCGCCCGCACCGATGACAAGACCGTGGAGAAGGAACGATGAACGTCACCGAATGGCGCCTGGCGGGCGCGATATCCCTGGGACTCGCGGCCCTGTGCACTCCGGCCGCGGCCTCCGGCCAAGCCGCCCCGCTCACGCTGAGCGACGCCGCCGTCGCCGCCCTCGAGTCGGACCCGACCCTCGCGGCCGCCCTGGCCCGGGAGGAAGCCGCTGGAGCGGATGTTCAACGCGCCGGCGCGGCCCGCCTCCCGAGCCTCGCCCTGGAAGGCGCCGTCACCCGGTTCCAGGAGCCGATGGTGGTCGCTCCCCTCCACAGCTTCGACCCTTCGAGCCCGCCGCGCTTCGACCAGGGGCTGGTGCAAGGCGCCGCCCGACTACGGTACACGGCGTTCGACGGGGGGCGCATCGGCTCGAGCGTCCGGGCGGCCCGATCGGCCCGAGACGCGACGGAGGCTCGCACCGCGACGAGGCGCATGGACATCCTGGAGCGCGTGACCGATGCCTACCTGGGGGTCCTCGGCGCGAGGGCGCACCGCGACGCGGCGGCACGGCAGATCGCGGCGCTCGAGGCCGAGCATGACCGGGCCCGACAGCGTGTCGAAACCGGGAGCGCCGCGGAGGTCGAGTTGCTCCGTGCCTCGGCGGCCCTGGAAGAGGCTCGCGCGGCCACCATCAGCGCCCGGACCCGCACGGAGCTGGCGGAACGCTCCCTCGCCCGTGCCATGGGCGTCGATCCGTCCGAAGTCGTCGGAGCGCCCCTCGCGGAGATCGACGCAGGGGAGCGGGTCACCGACGAGACGGGGGCGACCCCTGCTGCGCCGGTCGGCCATCCCGACCTGGAAGCCGCCGCGGCGTACGAGCGCGCGGCGGGTGAGCGGCTCGACGGCGAGAGGGCCGCGCGGCTCCCGCGCCTGGACCTGACGGCCGCGATGCTGGACTACGGCACCTGGAGCGGCGGTCACGCCGCGGAGTGGCAGGTCGGCGTCGCCGTCTCATGGCCGCTCTTCACCGGAGGGGCCCGGTCCGCGCTGATCCGACGGACCGAGGCCGAGCTCTCGGCCGCGCGTCGGGAGACGGAAGCCGTCACGCGTTCCATCGACGCCGCCATCGACGCGGCGAGGTCCGCCATCATCGAAGCGGATGCCCGGACCGAAGCGCTCGACGCCTCCGTCAGCCAGTGGACCGAGGTCGCGCGCATCGAGGCCCTCGCCCTCGAGACAGGGGCCGGAACCCAGAGCGACCTGCTGACGGCCGAAGCCAGCCTCTTCCGTGCGAGAGCCGGGTTGGCGGATGCCACGTATGCGAGGCTCCTCGCGCGAGTCCGGCTCGCGAGGGCGCTGGGACGACTCGACCTGGATTGGCTGCAGCGGACCCTGGAGGTGGAATGATGAACAAGAAGATCGGGATGGTGCTCGGCGCGGTCCTGGTGGGCGCCGCGGTTGTCTGGCTCGTGACCCGCGGTGGCGGCGAGGCCGCCGGAGCGCTCACCGCCTCCGGGACGGTCGAAGCCACGGATGCCCAGCTCGGCTTCCTCCTGCCGGGTCGGGTCGCCGAGGTCGTCCCCGCGGAGGGGGCGACCGTGAGGGCGGGCACCGAGCTCGCCAGCCTCGACGCACGCGAGGTGGACGCCCAGGTGGCCGCGGCTCGGGCCGACGTGGACGCGGCGAGAGCCGCGCTCGCGGAGCTCGAGGCAGGGGCGCGGGGCCAGGACATCGCGTCTGCGGAGGCCGCCCTCCGGAGCGCGGAGACACGGGCGCGAGAAACGGAGCAGAACGCCGATCGCGCCCGAACCCTCTTCGAGGGCGGTGCCATCAGTCGTCAGGCGCTCGACCGGGCCGAGACCGAGCGCGATGCCGCCCAGGCGGCCGCGGACCAGGCGAGGGAGCGGCTCGACCTCGTCCGGGAAGGCGCGAGGGAGGAGACCGTGCGCGCCGCCCGTGCCCGCCACGCGCAGGCCGAGGCCCGGCTGGCGAGCGCCGAGGCGACACGCTCGAACGCCGTGATCGTGGCTCCGTTCGAGGGCATCGTGACGGTCAGACATCGGGAGCCCGGCGAGACGGTGCCCGCCGGCGCGCCCGTGCTGACGCTGCTCGACCCGTCGGACCGATGGGTCCGCATCTACGTGCGGGAGGACCGTCTCGGCGCCGTCCGCATGGGCGCGCGGGCCTCCATCGTCTCGGACACCTATCCCGACCGCGTCATCGAGGGAGAGGTGGTCTTCATCGGCAGCGAGGCGGAGTTCACGCCGCGCAACGTCCAGACGGCCGAGGAGCGCATCCGTCTGGTCTACCCGGTGAAGGTGCGCATCACCGGAGACCCGGAGTTCGTGCTCAAGCCCGGCCTTCCCGCGGACGTCACGCTGGAGCTCGGCGGGTCGTGAGCGAGCCGGCCATCTCCCTCGAGGCGCTCAGCCGGCGGTTCGGGGACACGACGGCGGTGGACGGACTCACCTTCGACGTGCCGCGCGGCGGGTTGTTCGGGATCGTGGGCCCCGACGGCGCGGGCAAGACCACGACGCTCCGGATGCTCTCGGGTGTGCTCCGGCCCTCTTCGGGGACCGCCCACCTCCTGGGCCTCGACGTCGCCGAGGACCCGGAGGCGGTGAAGCCGCACATCGCCTACATGGCGCAGAGGTTCGGCCTCTACGAGGACCTCACGGTCGCGGAGAACCTCGCGTTCTACGCCGACCTCTACGGCGTGCCGCGGGCGGAGCGTCCGGCCCGGCTGGAGCGGCTCCATGCGTTCAGCGGGCTGGGGCCGTTCCAGGATCGACTGGCCGGCGCCCTCTCGGGCGGGATGAAGCAGAAGCTCTCCCTCTCGTGCTGTCTCGTGCACCGCCCCGAGGTCCTGCTGCTGGACGAGCCGACGTTCGGAGTCGATCCGATCTCGCGGCGAGACCTGTGGATGATCCTCCACGAGATGGTGGCGGACGGCATCACCGTGCTGATCACCACGTCCTACCTCGACGAGGCGGAGCGCTGCGACCGCGTCGCCCTGCTCGACGAGGGCCGAGTGCTCGCCCTGGACGATCCGCGCGTGCTCCAGCGATCGCTCGACGGCACGGTCTGGGCCATCGAGACCGCCGATCCGCGGGCGGCACGCGACACACTCCGACGGGATCCCCGCATCGGGAGCGCCGTCCTGTTCGGCGACGTCGTCCACGCCTTCGTCCCATCGGGGCTCGACGGCGACGCCGTAACGGGCCTGCTTGGGGGACACGGCTTCCCGACCCGGGACGTCCGTCCCATCGAGCCGTCCCTCGAAGACGTCTTCATCCAGCTCGTGGGCGCGAGCGGGGGCGAGCCCCATGCCTGAGAGCTTCCCGGTCTCGGTCCGCGGCCTCACCCGCCGATACGGCGACTTCACCGCCGTCGATGCCGTCACCTTCGATGTGCGAGCGGGTGAGATCTTCGGATTCCTGGGGCCGAACGGCGCCGGAAAGACGACGACCATCAAGATGCTGACCGGTCTGGTCGCCCCGTCCGAAGGAGAGGGGTGGGTCGCGGGCAGGAACGTTCTCACCGAGCGCACGGAGATCCGGAGCCGGATCGGCTACATGTCCCAGAAGTTCTCGCTGTACGGCGACCTCACCGTCGCCGAGAACATCGAGTTGTTCGCGGGACTGTACGGAGTCGAGGGGGAGCGGCTCGAAGCCCGCCGCCGCTGGATCCTCGAGATCTCGGAGCTGGACGAGCACCGGGACAGCCCCACAGAGACGCTCCCGCTCGGGTGGAAGCAGCGTCTCGCTCTCGGCTGCGCCATGGTCCACGAGCCGCCCATCCTGTTCCTCGACGAGCCCACGTCGGGGGTCGATCCGGTGGCACGGAGGAGATTCTGGGACCTGATCGACGCCCTCTCCGACTCGGGGACCACGATCTTCGTCTCGACGCACTATATGGAGGAGGCCGAGTACTGTCACCGGCTCGCCCTCCTGAATCGAGGCCGGCTGATCGCGCTGGACACGCCTGCCGCTCTGCGCGCGGGGCTCGATGAGCCCGTCTACAGGGTGGAAACGCTGGACACGCCCACCGCCGCCCGTGCCCTGGACGGCGCGTCCGGCATCCTCGAGGCCGCCATGTTCGGGCGCGCCCTGCACGTGACGACGACGCCGGACGCCGCCGGCCCCGACCTGATCCGCGCCACGCTGGCGTCGGCCGGCCTCGACGTCGACGCCATCGAGCGCATCTCCCCTTCCCTCGAAGACGTCTTCGTCTCGCTGGTGCGAGCGGAGGGCGGGGCGGTGGAGGGCTGACCTATGACCGTCCTCGCTCCTCGCCGTCTGGCGGCGATCTCCCGCAAGGAGTGGATCCAGCTCCGCCGTGACCAGCGCAGCATGATCCTGGCGTTCCTGCTCCCGCTCCTTCTGCTCCTCTTCTTCGGGTACGCGATCACCTGGGACGTCGAGGACATCTCGCTGGCCGTGCTCGACGAGGACGCGAGCGCCGAGAGCCGTGCCCTGGTCGAAGCGTTCACGTCGAGCGGGCTGTTCAACATCCGGGACCATCCGGCCTCGGCCGCGGAGGTGGAGCAGGTGCTCACGCGTGGGTCGATCGGCGCGGTTCTCGTCATCCCTCCGGGATACGCGTTGGACGTCTCCGATCCGTCGCGGTCGGCCGTGGTACAGCTCCTCCTGGACGGAAGCGACGCGAACACCGCGACCATCGCCCTGAACTACGCCGACGCCATCGTCGCACGGATGGGGGCGCAACTCGCGGCCACCATGTCCGCCGCGGGGCCCGGAGGCACCCTTCCCCGCGGCCCATCGCTCGAGACCCGCGCCTGGTACAATCCGAACCTCGAGAGCCGACACATGATCGTGCCGGCGCTCATCGCGGTCATTATGTCGGTGATCGCGGCCATGCTCACCGCCCTCACCATCGCGCGTGAGTGGGAGCGTGGCACCATGGAGCAGCTCGCGGCCACTCCGGCGAGCCGCCTCGAGATCGTGATCGGCAAGCTGCTCCCCTACCTCGCCATCGGGCTCTTCGACGTCGCGGTGACCGTCGTCGCGGGCAGGGTGATCTTCGGAACGCCGCTGAACGGAAGCGTGTTGCTGCTGGCGCTCATGACCACGCTCTTCCTGGTGGGGGCGCTGGGTCTGGGGATCTTCATCTCGGCGGCGGTGAAGTCGCAGGTGCTCGCCACCCAGGTCGCCATGGTCGCGACCTATCTACCGGCCATCCTGCTCTCCGGGTTCCTGTACGACATCGCCAGCATGCCCCGGCCCCTGCAGGCGTTCACGTTCCTGGTGCCGGCCCGCTACTTCGTGACCGTCACGCGCGGCATCTTCCTCAAGGGCGTCGGGCTCGAAGCGCTGTGGCCACAGGCCCTCCTCATGACCCTCTACGCCGTGCTCGGACTCGCCCTGGCGACCCGCGCGTTCCGTAAGGAGCTCCCCGAATGAGCCCGGCACCCACGACCCGGTCCGGCGCCCGGCCCACGACGTGGCACTCGGCCGCCCTTCGCGTGCGCAAGATGGTCATCAAGGAGTTGCGCCAGCTGTTTCGGGACCCGAGGACAAAGCGGGTGATCTTCATCTCGCCCATCCTCCAGCTCCTGCTGTTCGGATACGCTGTGAACACGGACGTGAGGAACGTCCCCACCGCGCTCGTGGACCACGACCGGACGGCCGAGTCGCGCGCGCTGGTCCAGGCGTTCACGGCGTCCGGATACTTCCGCGTGGTGCTGTCGTCGGACCGGCCCTCCGACCTCGGGACCGCGCTCGACCGCGGCGACGCGGTGGTCTCCCTGGAAATCCCCGTCGGGTACGCGCGAGACCTCTCTGCCGGCGGATCGCCGCGGGTCCAGCTCATCGTGGACGGCACGAACTCCAACACCGCCACCGTGGCGCAGGGCTACGCGGCCAAGATCGTGCGCGACCATGGCGCGCGCTCCGCGACTGCCTCAGGATCGTTCGTCCCGCCCGTGGACCTGCGCGCCCGGGCGTGGTTCAACCCGGCGCTGGAGTCGCGCACCTACAACGTGCCGGCGGTGATCGGGGTCATCGTCCTCCTCATGTGTCTGCTCCTGACCGCCATGGCCGTCGTGCGCGAACGGGAGGTCGGCACCCTGGACCAGCTCCTCGTGTCTCCGCTCCGGCCGGTCGAGCTCATGCTCGGCAAGACCATCCCCGTCGCGGGGATCGCCCTCGTGCAGCTGGCGACGGTCACCGCGGTCGCGCTCCTCTGGTTCGACGTCCCGTTCCGCGGCTCGCCCCTTCTCCTGCTCGCGGCGTCCTTGCTGTTCATCCTCGCGGGGCTGTCGTTCGGCCTGCTGATCTCCACGATCTCGGCCACGCAGCAGGAGGCCTTCCTGTCGATGTTCCTCTTCATGCTCCCCGCCATCATCCTCTCGGGATTCCTCTACCCCATCGAGACGATGCCGGACGTCTTCCAGACGCTCACCCTCGCCAACCCCCTCCGGCACTTCCTCGAGATCGTGCGCGGGATCTTCCTCAAAGGCGCCGGCCTCGAGAGCCTCTGGCCGCAGTTCACCGTCCTCACGGGCATGGCCGTCGCCGGGCTCGCATACGCGACCCGCAGGTTTCAGCGGTCCCTGTAGCGTCGGCGGGTTGCACATAGTTCAAGATTAAATCATATTGCCTGGCACGGGGACGACACGGAGAACAACCCAAGGTTCAGGAGCCCGCGACATGCCCAAGGTGACAGAAGGCTTCCATCACATCACCATGGTCTCGGCCGATGCCCGGCGGACCCTCGACTTCTACGGCAACCTGCTCGGGCTCGGCCTGGTGAAGAAGACCGTCAACTTCGACGATCCCGGCGCATACCATCTGTACTTCGGGAACGACGGCGGCCGGCCGGGCACGCTGCTCACCTTCTTCGAGTGGCCGCACGCGCGCCGCGGCGGATGGGGGGTCGGCGGCGTGCATCACCTGGCGCTCGGCGTCGCGACGCCCGAGGCGCAGCTCAAGTGGAAGCGGCGCCTCATGGATCACGGCGTGCAGGTCAGCGGCCCCGTCGACCGGGGATACTTCACCAGCCTGTACTTCAGCGACCCCGACGGGCAGATCCTGGAAATCGCCACGGCGGGTCCGGGCTACGCCATCGATGAGCCGGCCGACGCGTTGGGTCGTGAGCTGGTCACGCCGCCGTCCGAGCGGCTGCCCGACGGTCGCGACGAGGCGGCCATCGCTCGGAAGACCCATCCGGAGCCGGTCCCCGAGGTGACCCCGGACATGGCGCTCAGCGGGATCCACCACATCACGGGGATCACGGGTGACCTCGAGGAGGCCGACCGATTCTACCAGGAAGCGCTCGGCCTCGAGATCGTGAAGAAGACGTTCAACCAGGACGACGCGAAGACGCTGCACTACTTCTGGGCCAACTACGACGGCGAGCAGGTGGCTCCGCACTCGACGCTCACGCTCTTCGGGTGGGGCGAGTCGACGTACCATGCCCGCCAGGGCGCCGGGCAGACCCACCACATCGCATTCCGGGCTCGCGACGCGGAGGACCAGGCGGCATGGCGGGAGCATCTGCTCTCCCTGGGGGTGCAGGTCACCGAGGTGAAGGACCGGCAGTACTTCGAGAGCATCTACTTCCAGGCCCCCGACGGCATGCTTCTGGAAATCGCGACCGACGGGCCGGGCTTCGCGATCGACGAGCCGGAAGAGGAGTTGGGATCGGGGCTCATGCTGCCGGCATGGCTGGAGCCGAGACGGGAGAAGATCGAGACGCAGCTCACGCCGCTGGGGTGAGCCCGCATGCGAGCGTACACGGAGGACATATGAGGGACGAGAAGAACGATGGCGGGAACGGCGGGCCGAGCCTCGCCGACTTCGAGGTGAGCGGACCGCAGCCGCCGAGGTCGGACGGCACGGTCGCGGTGCTCCTGCACGGACGGGGCAGCGACATGCACGACCTGCAGGGGCTCCGTCGCCTCCTGCCCGACTCCTGGACGCTGGTCACGCCCCGGGCCACGTATCCCGGAGCGCCATGGGGATACGGCCCCGGCTGGGCCTGGTACCGCTACGTCGCCGACGACCGCGTGGTCGAGGAGACGCTGTCGCACAGCTTGGACGCGCTCGACCGCTTCCTGGACGACCTGCCGGATCACCTCGGCGGGCCGGTGGAGCGGCTCGTGCTCGGAGGGTTCTCGCAGGGGGGCACCATGAGCCTGGCCTACGCGCTCACGAGGGACCGGCCGATCGTGGCGGCCCTCAACTTCTCCGGCTTCCTGGCCGACGGCGTGGACACGAGCACGGCGTCCGACGGACCTCCCGTCTTCTGGGGGCACGGCCTCCACGACCCGGCGATTCCGCACGCCCTCGCCATCCGCGGACGGGCGACGCTCGAGGCCGCCGGCTTGAGCGTCACCGCAACCGACCACCCGATCGGGCATGGCATCGTCCCGGACGAGATCGAGGCAGCCGTGCGGATGGTGGAGGCCTCGAGCGCCGGGGCCCGGTAGGCGCCTTCCGCGGCGGGTGCCCTACCGCTCCGGAGGAGCGCCCGCGTACCCGGTGAGCTCGACGTATCCGAGCCCGGCGGTGTCTTCCCCTCCCGGCCCGGTGCCCCGCACGCGGACCGAACCCTCCCAATAGCGGAACGCCAGATCGAGCTCCTGGTCGCGCAGGACGGGCTCGATCAGGAGATCCACGCCACGGTCGGGAGCGCGCAGTCGCCACCCGGACGGGTAGACCGTCCCGTCGATGGGCGAGGTCCATTGGTCGGTGACCTCCAGCTCGAGGTCTTCCCCCCACTCGAGTGGCACCTTGCGGCCCTCCGGGTCGATGAGCACCCCGTCGCTCAGCGGATCGGCCGAGCCGTCCGCGAGCCGGAGCTGGTAGACCATCACCTCCCAGTCGTCGTCCAACTGGAGGGAGAACCAGTCCCACCCGACCTGGTCCCCGGAGAGCGCCGAGGTGCTCCACTCGCGATCCATCCAGGCCAGGCCCGACACGTCGAGCGTGTCGACTCCGACCACGACCGTGCCCGATGCCGGCAGGCGGGTGTGCGCGTAGTAGTACGACGCGTTTCCGGGCTCGGGCCCCTTCTGGCTGAGTCCCCGGTCTCCCTGGAGCACCACGGGCTTCCCCTGGTCCAGCCGCAAACGGAGGGCGACGTCGCCCGCGGCCGCGGAGAGCCGGAGCGGGAAGCCCTCGCCGGACGGGGCGCCGCGAAGCTCCCAGTCTTCGACCCAGACCCGAAAGGTGGAGTCCGCCTCCGGCCCCACCGCGCCGGCCAGCCCCCCCGCTCCGCGCGCGAACCGCTCGAAGTCCCGGAAGCGCCCGTCCGAAACGTCGGTGAGCGTGAAGTGCCCCATGTACGCCTGGTTCGTCGCCCAGGCGGAGGCGAGCTCGGGCGGCGTGGGCGCCAGCGCGCTCCGGAAGATCGTGAACTGGAATCCGAAGGCCCGCCCGTCCTGCGCCGCCAGGTTGCCCGTGACGTACCACCACTCCGTGCGGAAGGACGGATGCGGGCCGTGATCCTCCGGAAACGAGAACGGCCTCACCGCCATGGCCCTCGCGTACCCCGCCGTGTCGGCGCCGGCCAGCGTCTCCGAGAGGGAGAGACGGGCACGGGCCGTCCCGTCCGGGGAGCTGCCGTCGCACCCCGCACCAACCGCCGCGAGCCCAGTGGCTGCAGCCAGCAGGAAGACTTCGCGCGCGCGCATCATTCGCCCCTCAACGCCAACGCAGGTGACGAGCGCGCCATGCGCCAGGCCGGGTAGACACCGGCGACGAGCGCGCCGGCGAGAGCCAGCACCACGCCCTGGGCGAGGATCTCGGGCCCGACCTCCATGCGGAGGGTCCAGCCGAACGAACGCTTGTTGACCACGAAGATCATCACCCATGAGAGCACCAGTCCGACCGGGACCGCGAGGACGCCGGACACCAGCCCCAGGATCCCGGTCTGCCCCACGACGAGCCCCCGCACCTGGCCTGGAGTGAGCCCCACGGCCCGGAGCACGCCGAACTCGCGGGCCCGCTCGAGCTCCAGGGCCATCAGCGCGCTGAGGACACCGACGAACGCGACGATGAACGCGAGCAGGCGAAGAACGCCGGTCACCCGGAACGTCCGATCGAACACGTCGAGTGAAGCCTCGCGGAGCGCCCGGTTGGTGCGGGCCACGACCGATCGGCCCTCCGGAACGCGGAGCAGAAGCTCGCCCACGACGGAGCCCTCGTCCGTGCCCGGCCGCAGGAACAGCGCGAGCGACGTGACCCCAGGATCGTCGTAGAAGCGGTCGTAGACCGGGCGCGCCATCATGACCGTGCCCTGCTCCGAGCCGTAGTCGTGGAAGACGCCGGCGACCGGGAGCTCACGGGGCCCCGACGGGGTCGAGAGCCGCACCGGATCGCCGATCTCCAGCCCCCTCCTGAACGCGAACGGCTCCGACACGATGACCCCCTCACCGGCCCCGAACGCCGACATGGCCTCTTCCGGGGACCCGGACACGAAGTCGAACGCCTCCTCGCCCCGGGGATCGAGATCCAGGGCGACCAGCCGGTACAGGCCGTCCTCGGCCACGACGTCGATTCCTCGGTACGTGCTGTGCCCGACGACCGCGGGGTGCGCGACGAACGCCTCGAGCAGACCGGGAGGGAGGGTGCCCGACGCCCGGGAGCTCTGGGGTCCGGGGAGCGACACGTAGACGTCGGCCTGAAGCGTGCCGTCGAGCCACCGGATCAGGGTGCCGCGGAAGCTGTCGATCATCACGCCGAGCCCGACCGTGACCGAGACCGCGACCACCAGCGCGGCCACGGCGGGCGCCGTCCGACTGAGCGCGGTCACGACGCCCCGCGCCGCCATGGCACCGAGCACGCCGGCGACACGCTGGAGGGCCGGGGCGAGCCCCCGCACCATGAGCACCGTGGCCGCCGGAGTCAGCGCGGCCATCCCCAGGATGACGAGGAAGAGCGCACCGAAGCTGAGCGCGAGGCTCCGCGACGGGATCGCCATCAGCGCGGCCCCGGTGGCGAGCATGGCGGCGCCCCAGCGAGCGGCGAGCGGAACCGTGCGCCGCGCGCGCTCCTCCGAGCTCGACCGGAGCGTGGCGAGGCGCGGCGAGACGGACGCCGCCTCGAGGGCCGGTGCGGCGGACGCGAGCAACGTGGCGCCGATGCCCAGCGCGAGGCCCTTCGCGAGCACGACCGGGTCGACGGCGACCCCCTCCACCGACACGGTGAAGTAGAGGTCGTTGATGGTGCGGGTCACCAGGCGCACCAACCCACGCCCCAGCACCACGCCGATGCCGACCCCCAACACCGCGCCGACGGAGCCGATCCAGAGGGCTTCGCGCAGGATCATCCGGACGATCTCGCGCCGACCCACGCCGAGGGCCCGGAGACGGCCGAGCAGGGCGTGGCGCTGGACCACCGAGAAAGTCATCGCATTGTAGATCAGGAACATCCCGAAGATCAGCGCGAGCAGGCTGAGTGCCGTGAGGTTCAGGTCGAACGCGGCGATCATGCCGCTCATCGTGTCGGTGCGGGTCCCGGCCGGCTCGAGGCGCGAGCCGTCGGGGAGCGCGGCCTCGACCCGGCGCGCCAGCACCGCTCCCGCGTCGCCATCCGGGAGGCGCAGGTCGATGCGGCTCAGACGACCGGCCTCGCCCGTCATGTCCTGGACGCTCGCCAGGTCCATGAGCAGGACGTCCGAGAGGCCGATGCGCGCGAGCCGGTCCTCGGGGGCGAGCGTGCCCGCGACGACGAGGGCGAAGCTCCGCCCGTCGAGCTCGAACGGGAGCGTGTCTCCGATGGCGACGCCGGCCAGGCTCGCCGTCTCCGAGGAGAGGACGACCGCGTAGGGCGTGGTCATGAAGTCCGAGACCTCGAGGTCGGCTGCGGAGCCGGCCACGTAGGGGCGGAACGGGCCTTCCGAGAGGGGGTCGACACCGAGCGCGGTGAGGGCCCGCCCCGGCATCCGCGGAGACGAGCCCACCGCCTCCACCACGGGCGCCGCGTCCCGAACGCCCAGCTCGATCCTCAGGGTGGCCACGAGCATCTCGTCCACGGTGCCGACGTCGCTGACGACCTGGTGGGTCGCGCGTCCCGAGACCGTCTCCGACGACACCCGGAAACCCGTCCGGGCGCTCTGGATGGACAGGTCGATGGCCACGACGACACCAACGCCGAGCGCCACCCCCAGCACGGAGAGGACGAGCTGGGTGCGGTGCCCCACCAAGTGGCGGAAGCTGGAGCGGGTGAGGAGCCTCACGACGCGTCCGGCGTCACCTGTCCATGACGGACGCGGAGGATCCGGTCCATGCGTCCCGCCAGATCGGACGAATGGGTCACCACCACCAACGTGAGCCCGTCCTTCTCGACGAGCTCGTCGAGAAGGGCGACGACTCGCTCCCCCGTCTCCTCGTCCAGATTGCCCGTCGGCTCGTCGGCGAGCACGACCCGCGGCCGGTGCACGATGGCCCGTGCGACCGCGACGCGCTGTTGCTCCCCGCCCGACAGCCGGTCCGGATAGGCGGAGGCGCGCTCCGCGAGCCCCACGGCGTCGAGGAGCCCCAGGGCCCGGTCCCGGCCGGCCGCGTCTCCCGAGCCCGTGAGCTCCAGGGGGAGCAGCAGGTTCTCCAGGACCGTGAGCGTCGGGATCAGGTTGAAGAACTGGAACACGAAGCCCAGGCGCTCACGCCGGAACAGCGTCCTACGCCGTTCGGACAGGGCCGTGAGGTCGGTGCCCCCGACCCGGACGGTGCCGGCGTCGGGAAGGTCGATTCCGCTGATGAGGTTGAGGAGCGTCGACTTTCCGGAGCCCGAGGGTCCCAGCACGGCGACGCGCTCGGCCTCCCGCACGGACACATCGACTCCGTCGAGGACGACGTGGTCGACGTCCCCCTCCCGGTACCCCTTCCGAACGTCCCGCAGCTCGATGGCCGGCCCTGCCATGGATCTCCTATGGAGAGAGCTTCCCTGGGCCGGGCCGCCGGTCAGCGCCCTCCGCCCTCCAGCTGCTGAGGCAGCGTGAGAAGCTTCTTCACTCGATACTGCCGATTACCCGCGGGCAGACGGATGGTGACCTCCTCGCCCTCCCCGGCGCCCAGCAGCCCCTGGCCGATGGGCGACGCGAGCGACACCTGGCCGGCGTCGAGGTCGATGAAGTCACCCGCCGTGATGGTGAAGTCGTACTCTTCGTCCCCGTCGAGGTCGTGGACCGTCACGCGGGAGCCGAATCCGACCTTGTCGTAGGCCATGTCCGAGACGTCGATCTTCGAGAGCTCGGACATGCGCGACGTGAGGTGGTTCAGGCGCGCCTCCACGAATGACTGGCGCTCCTTGGCCGACTTGTACTCCGAGTTCTCCCGAAGATCCCCGTGCTCCATCGCGATCTTGATCCGCTCCGGCAACTCCACCTGGAGCTCGTGGGTCAGACGCGTGATCTCTTGTTCGATCTTTTCCCGGATCTGTTCCAACATGGAGCACCTCGTGTCTCGGAAAGCAAGCCGCCGTCCCGGACTCGGGGCCGGGGCGGCGGTGATCTTGAAGGATATGAACGCGGACGCCGGGACGGAAGCGCTGCCCCGGCGTACGCGGCGCTGGCCGCGACCGCCCTTACGGATACATTTTGCATCCGTGATCGATCCGTGACCGATGGAGCCCCCCCTTGATCCTCCCCCACGACCCGAAGCGCAACCACGACGACTCCGTCGCCTGGACGCCGTTCGATCCGGGCGACGCGCCGGAGCTCCCGGCCTCCGTGGACGGGGCGGGACGCGTTGTGGCGGTCATCGCATCGGTCGAGTTGGTGGGCGTCGGTTGGGCCGTATCCGTGGCTACCGAGCTCGCCCGGGTCTGGGCCGGGCGACGACCGGGCGTCGTCCTCGTGGATACCGACCTCGCGAGGCCGCGCCTCCACCACGCGGTGCGCGTGGACAACGCCGTGGGCCTGGCGGAGGTGCTCAGGGGAGAGGCCCCGGTGGCCAGCGCGACCCGCGTGGTGGACGAGGACCGCCTCTTCTGCGTTCCCGCCGGGAACGCTCCGGAAGACCCCGGCCAGGGCTTCGATCCCGCCCGCTGGTCGAGGCTCTGTGATGCCTTCTCGGAAGCCGGGGTCACCGTGGTGGCCTACGTCCCGGCGAACGCGACGTGGATCGGGGACGTGCTCGAAACCGCGACCGACGTCATCGAGCTGACAGAGCAGCACCGCTCGCTCGACTGGCCGCGGGAGGGTGCTCCCCCGGTTCGCGCGGTGCTCGGACCGATGCCCCTGGTCCGCCCCCCCTCTGACCCGACCGGGAGGGAGCGGACCGGTTCCGCCCCTCTCCTCGGATTCGACGTGGACAATGGTGAGGAGGACGGCGAGGACGGTGGCGAGGAGCTCTCCGTCGAGAAGCACGAGCGAAGCGACCGGAGCACCGTCTCGGCCGGTGGAGCCACTGTGGGCGACGTCTCGGTGGACGACGTCCTCTCGCGTGCCGGGAGCGCGGAGGGCAAGACGGGTTCCCGCACCGCCATCACGGTCGTCGCCCTCATCCTGGTTCTGGCGCTCGGCGCCTGGGCCGCGATCCGGCTCGGCAGCGGGACGCCGCCGTCCTCTGCCGAGGCGGCCGGTTTTTCCGGGAGTGCCGCGCGCGCGACGGCCGTCCCGGCCACGGTCCCGCCGCGGCCCGTGCCGCCGAATGCCGACTTCTCGGTCGCCGTGGCCTCGTACGCCGACGCCGACCGGGCCGAGGAGCGCCGCGCGCGGCTCGCCGGGCTCGTGCCCGCGCTCCCGTGGTTCGTCGCGCCGGTCCAGATCGACGGAGTCGCCTACCACCGCGTGATGGGCGGGCTCGTGGCCGATTCCGCGGCCGCCCTGGCGTTGGGCGCGGAGCTGGCCCGGGAGGGCCGAGGCGGGATCGGACAGTGGATCGCGCGGCCGACCGGATGGGTGCTCGACTTCGGCGAGCACGCGGAGCTACCGGCGGCGGAGCGGGAAGTGGAGCGGATCCGGGACCAGGGGATCCCGGCCCAGCTCGCCGAGGTCCGTTTCACCGACCAGACCGTCCGGTACCGGATCTACGCCGGCGGATACCGTGACGCGGCCGAGGCGTCGTACCTGGCGGGCGTCGCGGAAGCGGAAGGCCTCGATGTGCGGCCCGCGCGTCGCATGGGGCGGCCCCCGGGCTGAGCGCGCCGGGGAGATCGCGGCGAGCTCGGCGGAAGTCCCGAGGGGTCCTGCCCTCACCCCTTCCGGAAGTAGATGTGCCGCCGCCACCGATCGTCCGGAACGGGATGATCGGCGCGGAAGTGGGCGCCCCTGGACTCCTCCCGCAGGAGCGCGGCCTCGGTCGCCAGTCGCGCGCAGGTGAGGAGCGCGCCGACTTCGTATCCTTCACGGCTCCTTGCGTCTCCCGTGCCCGCGGACCAGCTCCGGAGCCTCGCCGACGCCCGCTCGAGCCCCTCGCCGGTCCTCACGATCCCCACGTCGCGCCACATGAGATCACGCACGCCCTGACGGGTCGGCGGAACGTCGGGAGCTTCTCCGACCGGGAGCGCACGTGCGTCCGGATGCGGCTCGGGGGGTGCGGGCGTCGGGCTCGGCGGATCGACCAGCCGCTGCACCGCCCGATGGGCGAACACGACCGTCTCGAGCAGCGAGTTCGACGCGAGTCGATTGGCGCCGTGGACCCCTGTGCAGGCGACCTCACCGACGGCGAAAAGCCCCGGCACCGTCGTCTCCCCCCACGTGTTGGTCCGCACGCCGCCCATGGAGTAGTGCGCGGCCGGTGACACCGGAATGCGGTCCCTGGCCATATCGAGCCCGGCCTCGAGGCACGTGGCGTAGATCTTCGGGAAGCGCGCGGCGAGCCACGCCGCGTCGCGGGAGGTCGCGTCGAGCAGCACGTGGTCGCTGTCCGTCTCGAGCATCTCGCGCAGGGCGGCGCGCGCCACGATGTCCCGGCCTGCGAGCTCGGCCCGCTCGGCGTCGTACCGTGGCATGAAGCGCTCCCCCCGGACGTTGTAGAGCAGCGCCCCCTCGCCCCGCACGGCCTCCGAGATGAGGAAGACCGGCTTGTTCGGCAGGACCAGCGCCGTGGGGTGGAACTGGGTGAACTCCATATCCATCACGTCCGCCCCCGCCTCGTAGGCGAGCGCGACCCCGTCACCGGTCGAGACCGGGGGGTTCGTCGTGGTCCGGTACATACGCCCCGCCCCACCGGTCGCGAGCACGACCACCGGGGCCTGGTACACCCGATGGACACCCTCCCGATGGAAGAACACCTCCACGCCCGTGACGCGGCCTCCTTCCGTCATGATCCGGCTGGCCAGAGCGTGCTCCAGCACGGTGCCCCGGTCGCGCGCGAGACTCGACAGGGAGATCTCGATCTCGAGACCGGTCGCGTCTCCACGCGCATGGAGGATGCGCGCCTTCGAGTGGGCGGCCTCCCGTCCGAGCGCCACCTCGCCGTCGCTGGTGTCGAAGCGGACGCCGTAGCGGACGAGATCGGCCACCCTGTCGGACGCCTCGTAGCACAGGATGCGGGCGGCTTCCTCATCCACGAGGCCCGCTCCCGCCTCCAGGGTGTCCCGTAGGTGGAGCGCAGGATCGTCTCCCGGGCCGACGGCGGCGGCGATGCCGCCCTGAGCGTAGCGCGTGGAAGCCTCCGCGATCCCGCTCTTCGTGACCACGAGGACGCGCCCGGGTGCCTCGAGCGCGGCGTAGAGACCGGCGATCCCCGAGCCGACGACGATCAGGTCGTAGGCGTCGCCGTCGGCGGCCGGGTCGCTCAACCCTGGATCTCGACCAGGTGGTAGCTCCGCTTCCCCTTCCGGATCACGAGGTAGCGCCCGTCGAGCGCCTGCTCGACGGCTACCACGTCGTCGACCGAGCCGATCCGGTCGTTGTTGAGGTACATCCCCCCGCCCTCGATCGCCCGTCGGGCATCCCCCCTGGACGTCGCCACGCCGGTCTCGACCAACAGGTCGACGACGGGCATACCACCCGAGAACGCCTCCCGACCGATGCGGGTCGAGGGAACGTCGGCGAAGATCTCCTCGACCTCGCGCGATCCGAGCCCCTCGAGGCTCCCACCGAAGAGCGCGTCCGTCGCACGCCGGGCCGAGGCCAGCCCCGATGCCCCGTGCACGCGCTCCGTCACCTCGTCGGCGAGCGCCTTCTGGGCGACCCGACGATGCGGCTCGCGCTCCACCGCGTCTTCGAGCGCCGCGATCTCTTCGCGCTCCATGAGCGTGAAATACTTCAGGTACCGGACGACGTCGGCATCCTCGGTATTCACCCAGAACTGGTAGAACGCGTAGGGCGACGTCAGCTCCGGGTCGAGCCAGACGTTGCCGCCCTCCGACTTGCCGAACTTCGCGCCCGAGGCGTTCGTCACCAGCGGCATCACCGCGCCGAACACGCGCTCCCCATCGGCGCGCCGAACCAGGTCGATGCCCGCGGTGATGTTCCCCCACTGGTCGCTCCCTCCCATCTGGAGCGTGCACCCCTCGCGTCGGCGGAGCTCCAGGAAGTCGTAGGACTGGAGCAGCGCGTAGCTGAACTCGGTGTACGAGATGCCGGTCTCTTCGTTCTCGAGCCGGCGCTTCACGGACTCGCGGGCCATCATCTGGTTCACCGAGAAATGCTTGCCGACGTCCCGCAGGAACTCGACCAGCTTGAGCCCGCCCAGCCAGTCCAGGTTGTTTCGCATGCGCGCCGCGTTCGAGACGCCCTCGAAGTCGAGGAAGTGCTCGAGCTGAGCGCGTATACCGGCGGCGTTCTCCGCCGTCGCCTCGGCGGTGAGCAGCTGACGCTCCGCGGTCTTCCCGGATGGATCTCCGATGAGTCCGGTCCCCCCTCCGACCAGCGCGATGGGGGTATGTCCCGCGCGCTGCAGGTGCACCAACCCCATGATCACGAGCAGGGATCCGACGTGGAGGCTGCGCGCCGTCGGATCGAATCCGATGTAACCGACCCTCGGAGCCTCCGCGAGGTGCTCTTCGACGCCGTGGGTGGCGTCCTGGAGAAGTCCGCGCCAACGAAGCTCTTCGAACAGGAGGGTCATGGGGCCGGGGGCTGGGGTGGTCGCGACTCGGGTCCGAACGGTAGCGAGCGCCCGGGGCCGGTCAAGTCACGACGCCGCACGAAGGTGAGCCTCGTGGTGCACCGCATGCCATGCGTACTGCTCGAGCATGTAGTCCAGCGTCACGTCGCCGATCTCCGGATGCCGCAGCGTGCGCTCGAAGTCGGCAGGGGTCATCGCCTGGAGCAGCATGACCCACCGGGCATGGATCGCTTCGAGCAGTTGGAGGGACGGCCAGACCGGGGCCGCGCGGGCATCCGACAGGCGGGCCCAAGCATCCTGGTCGTACGGGCGGATCGTCGGATGGTCCTCGGTCAGCGCGAGGCGGAAGCGCACGTATGCGTTCAGGTGGGAGTCGGCGAGGTGGTGGGTGAGCTGGCGGAGGGTCCAGCCGCCCTCCCGGTACGGCACGTCGAGCCGCCCGTCGTGGAGCCCCTCCACGATCTCCCGAACCCGTCGCGGGTGGGCCTCGAGGGTCGAGATGCGTTCCTCACGCTCCACCTCGGTCAATGGGCGACCGACCGAAGCGAAGGGGCCGATTGGATACCTGGGGTCGCTCATGCTGGTTGGACTCCATGCATGGGTTCCATTGATGTCAGGCTGTCGAGAGATCGATCCGGGCGTTATTCATACGAGTGCGTCTCGGTTCCACCCAGCACCCCCGATCCAAGATGATTAGACCGGCAGCGGTCCTCGGCCTCTTGCTCGCGGCGTCCACGACCGCGTGCCTCGACGACTCCATAACGGGCACGCGCCCGCTCACGTTCTCGCTCGAGGCGGATCGGTCCTCCGCCCTGGTGGGAGACTCGGTCGTCTTCACCTACGATGCCACGGGGACCAGCATCTTCGCGGTGATCCTGGCATACGGTGACGGCGTGATCGACACCCTCCGGACCGGGAGCACCAACCAGGTCGAGCGGCGCGAATCCGTCGGCTACGCCTACGAGACCGCCGGATCGTACGAAGTGATCGGACGGGTCCTGACCGGAATCGGGGAAACGGCCGACACGGTCGATATCCAGATCAACGAAGGTACCGAGTGAGGGGGACGCCTCAGCGTCCCCCCTCCCCGCGCTTCATCAGGGTGATGTGCTGCTCGGCCTGAGCCAGCCCACCCTCACCTTCCTGCCAGCCCACCCGGCCGTCCCCGTTCGCGTCGACGCCGGTCACCATCTGCTCGGTCAGCTCGGAGAGCTCCTGTAGCAGGTGCGCGGCATGGTCGGCGGATGTCGCGGCCATGATCTCCTCGGCCAGCGACGCGACGCGCTCGGCGCGCTCGGCAGCGGTCCGCGCCGCCGTAGCGACATGGGTGGCATGCGTCTGGACGTTCTCCGACGCCGTCTCGTGGTTTCCGGCCATCTCGATGTGCTGCACGACGCCCGCGGCGGCACGCACCACGCCGTAGCCGGCTCCGGGACCCTGCTCGATCCTGGAAGGATCGACGGCGTGGAGCACATGACCCGCATGGCGCTGCATGGCCGCGAGCTCCGTCGTGTTCCGGAGAGCCAGCTCGGCGTGCTGCCGCGCCACGGCGGCCTCCGCGATCGCTGTGGGGAGGAGCCCCGCCCCTTCCGGCGTGTTCGCGAACCCGTCGGCCACGTGGCCCATGTGGGCGTGCGCGGCCGACTGTTGCGCGGCCACCGGCATCGCCACCACGAGAAGCGCCGCCGTCAGCAGCGCTCCGCCCACCACGATTTCGTGCGTCTTCATGTCGCCTCCCTCGCTGGATAAAGGTCTTCGTACTTCACAAGAGCGAGCCGGGGCCCGACGCTGACACGTCGGGCCCCGCTCGCACCACCGTGACCCCGCCCCGATTCAACAGCCGAGGCAGTTGTCGTTGTTCTTCGCTCCGAGGCCCTCCAGATAGGCGATCGCGCGCGGGAAAGGCTGCACCCGCTGCACCGGTCCGTTGGCCATGTCGACCGTCGTCTGACCCCGCCGGCTCACCGCGAGAGGATCGGCGCCACGCTCGACGAGGAACTGGAGCATCTCGACGTCACCGCGCGCCGCGGCGTTGTGCAGCGGCGTGTAGCCGTCGTGATCACGCGCATTTACGTCCGCTCCGAGCTCATCGACGAGATACCGCACCGCGGACATCCACGCGTCCGGCACGTGGCGGTGCGAGTTGCCCGCGTACCCCGTTCCGTAGCCATGGCCCGTCGCAGCATGGATCGGGTAGACTCCCGGCCCGCCCACCTCGACAGGAGGCAGCCCGGACGGGTCGGTCCCGCCGTCGCCTCCGCCGCGGCGCCTCCGCTCCGGGGGCTTGCGCGTGGGGATCTGCGCGTCGGCGCCGGCGTCGACGAGCATCTGCATGGCAGGCACGTCCAGCGCGTGAGCGGCCCGCCAGAACGGCGTCGCGCCCCGCATGTCCACCCCGAGGTGGCTGAACGTGTATTCCATGAACCAGAGATGCTTCGTGAGGCGGACGTTCGGGTCGGCCCCGGCCTCCAGGAGTCGGGCCATCACGTCGTGATGGGTGGCCTCCTGCTGCAGGTACGCCTGCTGCTGGGGATAGCGGGCCTTCGGTGCCCACTGCGTGTTGATCACCGCGAAGAGCGGCGTGGTACCGGCGTGGCTCGCCAGATTCGGGTCCGCCCCGCGTTCGATCAGCTCGAACATCATGTCGAAGTGACCGTTCATGGCCGCCATCAGCAGCGGGCTCGTGAGGTCACCACCGCTCGGCTGGTTGATGTCCGCGCCGGCATCGATGAGCCGGAACGCGATCTCGGCCTCACCTTCACGGACCGCGTGCAGCAGCGGGGTAAGACCGCCCTGCGCGCCGACGAGGGCCGGATACGAGTTGTCGTACTCGTCGTCGTCGTCCATGTCGAGCGCGGCGTCCTCGGCGGCCGCCTGTGCCTCGGCGGCGTCCTGCGTCGGGTTGTCGGCCTGCACCTGAGGCGGCGTGAACGCCGACCGCAAGGTCCGTAGCGACTCGTCGACTTCCTCGGCGGACAGCTCGCGAGCCTTGGCCAATGCGGCCTGGACCTCGGCGGGGTTCGGCAACCAGCCTTCCCCGCCCCCCGCGACCCGGTCACCCCGGAACTCCTCGAGCACCTCGTTCCGGAGCTGACCGGCGGCCCTGTCCTCCGCGGCGCGCTCGCGCATGTCGACCACGCCGGTCATGACGTTCACGTCGGCACCCGCCGCCAGCAGCGTCTCCACCGTGGCCAGGCGTCCCGCCGAGGCCGCGAACATGAGCGGCGTCTGCCCCCAATGGCTTTCGCGTGCGTTGACGTCCGCCCCGTAGGCGATCAACGCCGCCACGGCTTCCTCGCTGGACGTGGAGGCCGCGAAATGAAGGGGCGTGCTGCCGCCGGTCGACGTCCGGGCGGCAGGGTCGGCTCCCGCTTCGAGCAGCTCTGCGACCACCGTCGCGTGGCCGCCGCGCGCCGCGATGTGCAACGGCGTGTAATCTCCGAGCCGCGTCTTGGGCGACACGCTCGCGCCTGCCTCGATGAGCCGCGCGGCCATCTCGGCGTGCCCCTGCTCGGCCGCCCAGTGGAGCGCGGTCATGCCGTCGCCCTGGGCCGCGTCCAGGTCGGCGCCCTGACGGATCAGCGCCTCGACCCGTGCCAGGTCACCCTGCATGGCCGCGTCGGCGACGGGGGCCTCGGGCGGCGCCGACCCCCAGAGGAGGAGCGTCACGAGGAGCGCTCCCAGGGGGTGGATGTGTAGCGTCTTCACGTTCAGCGACCCATCGCCGCCGAGACCGACGGGGCGCCGAACGAGAACTCGCCGGTGCTGTCGCCGAAGCTCTCGAAGTCGTCCATACCGAGCTTGTGCATCAGGCTGAGCATGGCGTTCGCCATGGGCGTGCCGTCGGGAGCGCGAAGGTGCATGTTCCCCTCGAGCTGCCCGTTCGCGCCGCCCAGCACGATGAGCGGAGCCCTGCGATGGTTGTGCAGGTTCCCGTCCGCCATCGGCGAGCCGTACATGATCATCGTCTTGTCGAGCATGGTCTTGTCGCCTTCCTGGATCTTGCTGAGGCTCTCCAGGAAGTACGGCAGCATGCTCACGTGGTAGCTGTTGATCTTCGCGAAGTCGAGGATGCGGTCCTCGACGCCACCGTGGTGCGACGCCGGGTGGAACGGCGTGTCGGTGCCGCTCTCCGGGTAGACCCGCGCCGACGAGTCGCGACCCATCTTGAACGAGAAGACGCGCGTCACGTCCGATTCGAACGCGAGCGCCTGCACGTCGAACATGAGGCGGACATGGTCCTCGAACGAATCCGGGACGCCGGCCGGCGCCTCGGGAAGCTCGCGGGCCTCTCCGCTGGTGTTCTGGGTTTCGACCAACTCGATACGGCGCTCCAGCTCGCGAACGTTGTCGAGGTACCGGTCGAGCCGGTCGCGGTCGTTCGGACCGAGGTCCCGGCGCAACTCGCTCACGCGTCCCGACACCCAATCCAGGATGCTGCTCCCGGTCCTGCGGCGCAGGGCCCGCTCCTCCGCGGTGCCGCCCGCGCCGAAGAGCTGCTCGAAGGCCACGCGCGGATCGCGGATGACCGGGAGCGGCTCGGTGGGTGACGCCCAGCTGATCGAGTCGGTGTAGACACAGGTGTAGCCGTAGGCACAGCCGCCGGACTGATCGATGTTCTCGATGCAGAGCTGCATCGAGGGGATCGGCGTGCTCTGCCCGAACCGCTGTGCGTACATCTGGTCCAGCGACGTCCCGACGTACACGTCGGACCCTTCCGTCTGCTTCGGATGCGACTGGGTCAGGAAGACCGCGCTGGAGCGGAAGTGATCGCCCCCGATCTCCTTCGGCTCGAAGGCCTCGGCCATGCGGACGTCGGTGTTGCTCACGATCGTCAGGTAGTTCCGCCACTCCTCGAGTGACCGGAGCGACGTCGGTGCGAGGTCGAAGTTCCGACCGACCTCGCCGGGCGCCCACAGATTCTGCGTCGCGCCCCACTCGTTGCAACCCGCGGCTCCGTGCACCATCTCGATGGCGACCAACCGGGTCGCGTCGAGCTCGGCGGCCGCGCTGGACCACCCGCGTCCCGCGGGAACCATCGCGTCGAGGAACGGCAACGCGACGGACGCACCCATTCCCTGAAGGAAGGTGCGGCGGGGAAGATGCTTTCCGGTGATGAACTCCATGATGGTCGCTCTCCTAGAACGCTGCTGAAAAACCGCTTGCGGTCACTGTTGTCTTTCGTTGGCGGCCACGTCCGTGGCCTGGCCGGCCCTCTGCATCTGGAAGGCATCGCTTTCCACGACGCCCTTCACGAAGGACGAGATGCTGTAGCCTTCGTCCTTCGCCTCGCTGACGATCTGCCGGACCGTGGGCTGGTCGTAGTACTCGACGCGCCGCCCCAGGGCATAGGCCATGAGGTTCGACGTGAACGAGCGGACCAGCAGCACCTCCCGGTCGAGCAGCGCCTGCTGCAGCGACAAGGGGCTCGTGACCGGCGTGCCGTCGTACAGCTCACCGTTCGTGTCGAGCTGGACGCCGCCCTCCTTGATCCGCCACTGCCCGGTCACGTCGAAGTTGTCGAGCGCGAGGCCAATCGGGTCGATGAACCGGTGACATGCGTTGCAGGTCGGGTTCGCCCGGTGAACCTCCATGCGCTCCTTCGTCGTGAGCATCCGGCCTTCCGTGGCCTCGTCCGACGTCTCCTCGAGCGGCGGCACGCCCGGCGGCGGCGGCGGCGGCGGCGTGCCCATGACGACCTCCATGACCCACTTGCCTCGCAGCACGGGCGATGTCCGTCCCGCGTGGGAGGTGAGCGTCAGGACGCTCCCGTGGCCCAGGATTCCCCGGCGGGCGGAGTCCTCGGGATACTCGACGAGACGGAACCGGTCGCCGGTCACGCCGCGAATCCCGTAGTGCCGGGCCAACCGCTCGTTCATGAAGCTGTAGTCCGCCGTGTAGAGCTCGAAGACGCTCCGGTCTTCCCGGACCAGGTGGTCGAACAGCAGCTCGGTCTCGCGCCGCATGGCGTCCTTGAGCTGCTCATGGAAGTCCGGGAACATCAGACGATCCGGATGCACCTTCTCCAGGTCGTCGAGTCGGAGCCACTGCGCCGCGAAGCGGGTCGCCAGTGCCTCGGACCTCGGGTCGGCGAGAAGCCGGTCGACCTGCGCCTCGAGCGTGGCGGGATCGGACAGGCGTTCCTCCGCGGCCAGCCGCAGGAGCTCCTCGTCGGGGGGCAGCGCCCACATGAAGTACGAAAGGCGCGCGGCCAGGTCGACGTCGCTGATCCGGTACAGATCGCCGACCTCGACGTCCGCCGGGGCCTCCTCGAAGCGGAAGATGAAGTCCGGGCTGGCGAGCAGGGCCTCCACGACCGTGCGGACACCCACCTCGAAGCCACCCTCATCGTAGCCGAGATCGTAGAACCCCATGAGGGACTCACGGTCCCGATCCGTCAGCGGACGACGGAACGCCTGCGGTCCGAGCCGCTCGACGATCTCGGCGGCACAGGGGCGCTCCTCGGACTCGGTCTCCGGCCGGCAGTTCAGAACCCGCTGGCGGCTCGGCGTCTCGGACACGCCCTGCACGTTGAAAGGCCCGCCGACGATGAGGTCCTTCATGTGGGCCGGCGTCGTCAGGCCGTAGCCACTCACGCCGATCTGTCGGTCCGTCAGGGACCAGTCGTGCGGCGACAGGACGTCCTCGATCGGGCCCTCGTTCTGCTTCAGGAACGCGGCCGTCACGCGGTGCGGCCCGGCCGTCAGGAAGATCGGCTCCTCGAGCTCCATCTGGACGCCGTTCGGATCGGACACGTCCATCCACCGGTCGAACGCGATGACCGCCTTGCGCTCACCGTCGACGGAGACCTCGATGTCCTCGTCCTTGTACGTGCCGCCGAAGACGCCACCGGTGGTGGTGTGCTCGAACGTCATCCGGATGGTGTACTCACCGTCGGCCGGGAAGTTGTGGACGACGCTGATGCCACCCCGCGTCCCGTACGGCGCCCCCTCGACCCGCTCCCACTGGGACGCGTAGCCGGGGTTCGTGAACGTGACGGAAATCGGAGTCGCGTCGGGATTCCCCATGGCCAGGCGACTCACTTCCGCCGCGGCGTTCATGTAGGAGTTGATCAGCGTCGGCGACAGCATCTGCACATCGGCGATGTTGTCGAAGTTGGCACTCTTGGTGTCGAGCGGGAGGTAGTCGGACGCGTCGATGTCGAGCGCCAGCAGGTCGCGTACCGAACGCTCATACTCGGCCCGGTTGAGCCGCTGGAACGTCCGCGAGCCGGGGTTCGGGTTCGTGCTCGCGACCTCGTCGATGCGCGACTCGAGCGACATGGCGAGCGCCTGGAGGGTGTCACCAGCGGGCCGGCGGGCTCCGGGCGGGGGCATCATGCCGGCACGCAGCTTGACGATGACCTTCTCGCTCAGCGCCGCATCCGCCTCGGGTGAACCGGCATCGTATCCCTCGAGCGACAGGTTGCCCTGGAGCCGACGGTCGCTGTGGCACCGGACGCAGTACTGCTCGATGACTTCGTCGTTGGAAAGGTCGGACGCGAGCGCCGCGACCGACGCGGAATGCTCGCTGGCCGGGTCGGCCGGCAAGTCCGCCGAGGCGGGAGCATCGTTCACGCTCCCCGCGTACACGGTCAGGATACCTAGTGCCGCGATGGTCGCGGAGACTGTCTTCATCCGGCCTCCAATTGGCCTGCTGCGACCTCCCACCGGGTGAGCGCACCCTGGGGGTGGGAAGTCTCTATCGAGGACGCGGCGACGCATGCCTTATCGCATGCCCCACCGCGAAACATTCCGAGTCCTGTCCGAAACCTGATTATACGGGGCCGGCTTCGGTCACGCCAAGCTCCCCGCGAGCCGGTCCGGGCCGTTTCGATCCCGTACCAATACAGACACGGCCGGGACCCGGAGCGTTGAAGCTCGAAGCGCCCCGGGTCCGGCCGTCGCACCGCGCGGACGAAGGCCGGCGATGCCGAGCGTCTCCTCCCACGGCGGGACCTCACGACTTCAGTCGTGTCCGTGCCGGTCGTGGCTCTGTTCGTACTGGAGCTGCGCGTGCATGCGCTCCTGGCCCTGCGCCGCGTCGCGCTTCTTCGCGGCTCTCATGGCCAGGTCGTGCGTCGCGTCGGACTTCACCGCTGGGGTCGAGAGCACCCGCTCCACCGCGGAACTGTCGCACGACGGGCAGGACGCGCCCGCGTCCTCACCGACCTTGCGCACGAAGATCTCGAACCGGTTTCCACACTCCTGGCAGGAGTATTCGTAGATAGGTATGATGTCATCCTCACGTCGAAGGTACCCGAGCCTTACACACCCCAAAGGTACACGGCTCATTCGAGGGAGTGCCGCGCAACACTGGCACCCCGTCGCGGGTAGAAACAGCACAGCCGCCATCAAGAGCGACCGAACCGTCGGAGGAATCACAACAATGGACACCCGTACCGCCCGCTTCCGCTTCCTGGGAACGGCGCTGCTCACCGCATCGCTCGCCGTTTCCGCACCCGCGGCCGAGGTCCAGGCCCAGGCGGAACAGACCGCGGAGAGCACGAGCCTCACGGACGAGCGGCTGACCCAGTACGCCACTCTGCACCTGGCCATCAACGAGGCCCGTGACGAGTTCCAGGCGTCCAAGGCCTCCGTTCACGATTTCGAAGCCCGCGAGCGGCTCCGTGAAGAGATGGACGAACGGCTCCACGGGCTCTACGAAGAGCACGGAATGACCAAGGAGGAGTACGACGGCATCACCTTCCTGGTCAGCATCGACAACGACGTCCGGAGCCGCCTCGAGGAGATCATCGCCACCTTGAACGCGACCGACGACGATCGCTGACGAGGGCGTCCTCCGAGGCCGCTCGTGAAAAGCGAAAGCCCCCGTCGACCAGTGGTCGACGGGGGCTTTCGCCTTTCTGCCTTCTGGCGCGCGGCTCAGCTCAGCAGGAGACGCAGTTGTTGTTGTTCACGGCCCCGAGGCTCTCGAGGAGTCGGATGGTCTCCGGGAACGGCGTGATTCGCTGGACCGGGCCGTTCGCCATGTCGACCGTGGTCTGACCCCGTCGGCTCACGGCCATGACGTCGGCGCCCTTCTCGACGAGATACATGATCATCTCGTTGTCACCCCGGGCGGCCGCATGGTGCACGGCGTTGTATCCGTTGTGGTCGCGCTGGTTCACGTCGGCGCCCAGCTCCTCCACCAGATACCGCATGGCCGGCATCCAGGCGCCGGGAACGTGCCTGTGGATGTTCGCGGCGAAGCCCTCGCCGTATCCGACACCGGCCGCGGCGTGGATCGGATATACGCCCGGTCCACCCACGGGTATCTCCGGCAGCCCCGACGGGTCCGCGACATCCTCCAATCCCGGGCCGTCGAGCTGCCCCCGGTCGCTGCCACGCCGCCGCGGTTCCGGCTTCCGGGTGGGAACGCCCGGATCGGCGCCGTGCTCCACGAGCAGCTTCATCGCCTCCACATCGAGCGCGTAGGCGGCGCGCCAGAACGGGGTGGCTCCCATGCGGTCTACGCCGAGATAGTCCCCGCCCCAAGAGGTGAACCAGAGCTGCTTCTTCAAGCGGACGTTCGGATCGACCCCCGCCGCCAGCAGCGCCTCCATGACGTCGAGGTAGCTCGCCTGCTGCTGCATGTAGTGGGTCGGCTGCGGATGCCGCGCCTTCGGGATCCACTGCGTGTTGATCACCGTGTAGAGCGCCGTGGCCCCCGCGTCGTTCGCGAGGTGCGGGTCGGCGCCACGCTGGAGCAACTCCATCGCGAGATCGAAGTGACCGTTGATCGTGGCCATCACGAGCGGGGTCGTTCCATCGCCGCCACTCGCCCCGTTGATGTCGGCCCCTGCCTCGATGAGCGCGAGCGCCCCTTCGACGCTCCCCTCCCTCACGGCCATGAGCAGCGCGGTGAGGCCGCCGTATCCCCCGATCAGCTGGGCATCGGAGAAGGAGAGGGACTCAGGCTGCGCGGTGTCGTCGGTCGCGCCTCGCTGGACCGCACGCGGCGGAGTGAGCGACGCGCCACGGGCGGCGGCGCGGGGGCGCTCGCTGCGGCGGGCTTCCTCGCGCGCCCGTTGGTCGGCCCGGTCCTCGGCCTCCCGCGTCGGCATGTCCAGCACGAACGCGCGCAGTTCGGGGTCGGCCCCGTGCTCCAGGAGCGCGCGTACGACATCGCCGCGGCCAGCGGCGGCCGCGAACATCAGGGGGGTCTGTCCCCAGCGTGACTCGCGGGCGTTCGGGTCGCCGCCATGCTCCAACAGCGTGAGCGCGGCGGCCGGATCGGCCGCGGCGGCGGCGAAGTGCAGCGGCGTCACCGAGCCGGTCGTGGTCGCCGACGACGGAGCCGCACCACCCCCGAGCAGGGCCCGCAGGATGACCGTGTTGCCTGCCCGGGCGGCCAGGTGCGTCGGCGTGTAGGCGCCGAGCCTGGTCACCGGGTCGAGATCGGCGCCCGCTTCGATGAGCAGAAGCGCGACCTCCTCGTCACCCCGCTCGGCCGCCCAGTGCAGCGCGGTCATGCCGTCGCCCTGGGCCGCGTCGGGGTCTCCGCCCTGCTCGAGCAGCGTGCGCACGGCCTCGGCGTCGCCGCGCATGGCCGCGTCGGCCACCGGTGCCTCGGGAGGCGTGGCCGCCGACAGGGCCAACGTCGTGACCAGGAGTACTCCGAACGAGCGGAGCCATCTGGCTCCCGTCCGGTCCATCATGGAGGACATGCTCATCGACGGCTCCTCAACGGGCGTCGGTGGAAGTGCGTGGCATCGTGAGCGCCATCTCACCGGTGCTGTCACCGAAGTGCTCCATGTCGTCCATGCCGAGCTTGTGCATGAGGCTCAGCATCGCGTTGGACATGGGCGTTCCATCGGGCGCCCGCACGTGCAGGTTGCCGTCGAGCGTGCCGTTCCCCTTGCCGAGGACGACGAGCGGGCAGCGGCGGTGGTTGTGCAGGTTTCCGTCGGCCATCGGCGACCCGAACACGATCATCGACTTGTCGAGCATGGTGCTGTCCCCCTCCTGGATCTCACTCAGCTTCTCCAGGAAGTACGGAAGCATGCTCACGTGATACTGGTTGATCTTCGCGAAGTCGAGGACCCGCTCCTCCACGCCGCCGTGGTGCGACGCCGGGTGGAACGGCGTATCCGAGCCGCTTTCCGGGTACACCCGGGCCGACGCGTCACGCCCGGTCTTGAAGGCGAAGACGCGCGTCATGTCCGACGCGAACGCGAGCGCCTGCAGGTCGAACATGAGGCGCATGTGCTCCGAGAAGGAGTCGGGCACACCAGCCGGCGCCTCCGGAAGCTCGCGCTGCTCGCCGCTCGTGTTCTGCGCCTCGATGCCCTGGATGCGGCGCTCGATCTCGCGAACGTTGTCGAGATAGCGGTCGAGCCGCTGGTGGTCGTTCGGGCCGAGCCGGCGACGCAGGCTCCGCATGTCGTCGTTGATCCAGTCGAGGATGCTGCTGCTCGTCCGACGACGGACCGCCCGCTCCTCGGGTGTGCCGCCGGCGCCGAACAGCATGTCGAACGCCACGCGCGGGTCACGCACCATCGGCAGGGGCTCGGTCGGCGAGGCCCAGCTGAGCGAATCGGTGTAGACGCAGGAGTACCCGTAGGCGCAGCCGCCGGACTGGTCGACGTTCTCGATGCAGAGCTGCATGGACGGAATCGGCGTGTCCTGCCCGAACCGCTGCGCGTAGAGCTGATCCATGGAGGTGCCGACGAAGACGTCGGAGCTCTCGGTCTGTTTCGGATGCGACTGGGTCAGGAAGACCGCGCTCGACCGGAAGTGGTCACCGCCGATCTCGTTGGGCTCGAAGGCCTCGGCCATGCGCACGTCGGTGTTGCTGACGATCGTCAGGTAGTCCCGCCACGGATCGAGCGGGCTCAGGGAGCTCGGCGACAGGTCGAAGTTCCGTCCGACCTCGGCCGGCGCCCAGAGGTTCTGCGACGCGCCCCAGTCGTTGCTCCCGGCGCAGCCGTGCACGAGCTCGATGGCGACGAACCTGGTGCGGTCGAATTCCGACATCGCCGCGGCGCTTCCCCGCCCCGCCGGGATCATCGCGTCGAGGAACGGGAGCGACACGGTGGCGCCCACGCTCTTGAGGAAGGTGCGTCGCTCGATCTGCTTTCCGGTGATGAATCGCATGGTGCCTCGGTCTCCCGCCGTCAGTGTTGGTTGGCGGCGGCGGTCGAGACCGCCCCCGCACGTTGCATCTGGAACGCGTCGCTCTTCACCACGCCGAGCACGAACGACGAGATCCGGTAGTCTTCCTCTTCAGCTTCCCGCACGATCCGCCGGACGACCGGCTGATCGTAGTACTCGACTCTCCGTCCGAGCGCGTACGCCATCAGGTTCGACGTGAAGGCCCTGAGCAGGAGGACCGGTCGGTCCAGCAGCGCCTGCTGCAGCGCGAGCGGCCCGTCGATGGGGGTGCCGTCGTACAGCTCCCCGTTCGTCTCGAGCGCCACGCCGTTCTCCTTGATCCGCCACTTACCGGTCATGTCGTAGCTGTCGAGCGCGAGCCCGAGCGGGTCGATGAAGCGGTGGCAGGCGTTGCAGGTCGGGTTCGCGCGGTGGACCTCCATGCGCTCCTTGGTCGTGAGCATGCGGCCCTCGGTCGCCTCGTCCGACGTCTCCTCGAGCGGCGGCACACCCGGCGGCGGCGGCGGCGGCGGCGTGCCCATCACCACCTCCATGATCCACTTGCCGCGCAGCACCGGCGAGGTACGGCCCGCGTGCGAGGTCAGCGTGAGCACGCTGCCGTGCCCCAGGATCCCCCGACGGTAGTCGTAGGGGTAGTCGACCCTGCGGAACTGGTCGCCGCTGACACCGGGGATGTCGTAGTGCCGCGCGAGGCGCTCGTTGACGAAGGTGTAGTCCGCCGTGTAGAGCTCGAACATGCTCTCGTCCTCACGCACCAGGTGCGTGAAGAAGAGCTGTGTCTCACGGAGCATGGCGTCCGCGAGCTGCTGATGGTAGTCGGGTGCGAAGCGAACGTCCGGGTGGACCTTTTCGAGGTCCTGGAGCCGGAGCCACTGCGAAGCGAAGCGCGTGCTCAGCGCCTCGGCCCGCTCGTCACGAAGCATGCGGAGCACCTGAGCCTCCAGCGTCTCCGGATCGGACAGGCGATCCTCCGCCGCCAGCCTCATCAGCTCCTCGTCCGGGGGAAGCCCCCAGAGGAAGTAGGAGAGGCGAGAGGCCAGATCCTCGTCGCTGACCCGGTACGTCTCGCCCAGCTCGACCTCGGCCGGTGCCTCCTCGAAGCGGAACACGAAGTGCGGGCTGGCGAGCATCGCCTCGAGCGCCGTGCGCACGCCGATCTCGAAGCCGCCTTCCTCCACACCCATGTCGTAGAAGCCGATGAGGGCCTCACGATTTTCGTCCGTCAACGGACGCCGGAACGCCTCGGGTCCGAGTCGGTCGATGATCTCGGCCGCGCACGCACGCGCTTCGTCCGGTCGCTGCTCGGGCCGCTCCGGGTAGCACGAGAAGATCCGGTCGCGGATCGGGTGGTCGGAAACGCCCGTGACGTCCCACGGCCCCGCGATCACGAGATCGCGCATGTGGGGGAGCGAGAGCACACCGTAGCTTCCGGCGATCGCCGTGCTGGCGAGCGACCAGTCGTGCGGACGGACGAGGTCCTGGACCGGCCCCTCCATACGCTTGACGAAGGCCGCCGTGACGCGCTTCGGACCGGCCGTCACACGGATCGGCTCCGTGCGCATCTCCACGCCCTCGGGATTCTCGACATGCATCCAGCGATCGATGTCGAGGAGCGCCACGCGCTCGCCGTCGATGGACACCTCCACCTGCTCCGGGTCATCGGGCGTCGCGAGCGAGGAGCGCCCGTTGCCGACGGCCGTGCCGGTGGTCTCGTGGTGGAAGGAGAAGCGGAAGACGTACTCCCCGTCGGCCGGGAAGGTGTGCACGACCGAGGTGCCGCCACGCGTTCCGAACGGCGCGCCCTCGACCCGCTCCGACTGCGACACCCACCGCGGGATGCGGTACTGCCGCTCGAGCGGCGTGGCGGTGGGGTTACCGACGGCCAGGCGGCTGATCTCCGCGGCGGCGGTGAGGTAGGCGTCGAGCAAGGTGGGCGACACCATCTGCACGTCGGCGATGTTGTCGAAGTTGTTGCTCTTGGTGTCGAGCGGCAGGTAGTCGCCGGCGTCGATGTCCAGCCCGAGCAGATCCTTGATCGAGCGTTGGTACTCGGCGCGGTTCAGTCGTTGGAACGTCCGACCGCCGGGGTTGGGGTCGGCGGCGGCTGCTGCGTCGAGCCGGGACTCGAGCGCCTCCACCAGCGCGGTGAGTGAGTCACCCGCGGGACGCCGGGCGCCGGGCGGCGGCATCATCTCCGCGCGGAGCTTCACGACGACCTTCTCGGCCAGCACCGGATCGTTCGAGGGAGCGATCGGGTCGAAGTCCTCCAGCGAGAGGTTGCCCTGGAGGCGCCGGTCGCTGTGGCACCGGACGCAGTACTGCTCGATGAGCTCGCCCTCGGCCGCGGGGTCGTCGAACACGAGACCCGATGCGGGAGCGGACGCGACCTCGTGGACCCGGGGCTCACCCGCGAGGGCGAAGTCGTCCTCGGCGGGCGTCCAGGCGACGGCGGCATAGGTGAACAGGGTGCCGGTGGTCGCGATCGCTGTGATCAGAGTCTTCAACCTGACGGTCTCCTTCGGGTACGCGCGCTCGAACGATCGATCCGCCCGACCTCGCCCCGCCCGTGCCCGATGTCGTGGAGTTGCTCACTCCACGGCTCGAAGCCGGGCCTGCCCGGTCGTTCGGATATCCCAGTATACGGGGTTCCCCGATACTGATGCCAGAAAGCCCGAGCCCGACGCACGTCGGGGGATGAGGGCCGTTGTAACCATAGAGACACGCTGTGCGCTCATTTTGATGAGCGCGGCGATTCCATCGCGGGACGGGACGCCCGGTCGGTCGCCCGAACCCGCCCCCGTTGGCTGCTCAGCGCGGGAGCGGGTGCCGCTCCAGATAGGCGAGATCGAAGTCGTCGAACGTCACGACGTAGAGGTGCTCACGCCCGAAGCCGACGGCACGAGCACCCGGAGGGAGGAGGACGGTCTCGACGCGGTCACCCGCCCGGTCGAAGACATCGTAGGTCGACGCCTCGCCGGCGGAGACGCTCCGCCCCACCCAGGCCCGGCCGCCCGGATCGACGAGCACGCGCCCGGAGCGGAAGGGCGCCATGCGCTCGGGCCAGCTGTACTGGTCGATCGCCCGATCACGCCCGCCCCCACCGCCCCGGCTCAGCCGCGTGGACACCGCCCCGTTCTCGACGGACACCGCCACGCCGATCCCACCGCCCGACCTCCCCTGCTCGACCAGCCACTCCTCCTTCTCGGGCGCTCCGATGCGGACCGGATCGTGGGGGACGGGGCGCCCGCGGGTGACCGCACCGTCGGGCGCGATCCAATCCACCCGTGCCGAACCCGAGCGCGCGACGACGACCGAGCCGTCCGGGGCCACCCCCCAGGCATCCTCCGGGGACAGCGGAACCGCCTCGATGGCGACGTTGCGCTCGTCCGCGCCGCCGCTCTCCCGTCGCACGCGGTCCTGGAGCTTCACCGTAGCGGCCGTGTCGGCGACCCGCGTGGACCTGTCGATCCTGAGGACGGCCCCCGAGTCGGGAAGCGCGCCCCCCGGTCCCCCACCCATCCCGAGCGCGCGAGCATAGATCCGCCCACGACCGTCGACGCCCTGGGGAAGCGCGAGCGTGAACGGGGCCCCCGCGCCGGGACGCGGATCCCCGAGGGCGATGGGCATGGTGGGACCGAACGCGAGTTCCGGACCCAGCACCACGAGACGGCCGTTGCCGAGGTCGACGAGGAGCGTCGAATCCGCCGGTAGGGGCCAGACCGCATCGGGCTGCATGTACTCGTCGGGGCCCTGGCCCTGGCGCCCGACCACGGTCCGGGCGCCTCGCTCCAGATCGACCAGGTAGAGCGCGCGACCCAGCGGGTCGGCCACGAGCACCCGCCCGTCCGGAAGCTCCCGCACGGTCTGGATGGAGCCGAAGTCCTCGGGAAACCGGTCGGCCGGGGTGTCGAGGACGACCTGGGCGGTCGCCGACGGAGGAAGGGCGAAGGTGAGCGCGAGCACCCCCGCGATCAGCGCCCCCGAGACGAGGCGCCGAGCGTCCCGACGCTCCGCGCGGTCTCGCGCAGCCTCCGGTCCCTTCGTGCTCGCGTCGCTCATCGCTCTCCTCCTGCGTGATGACCTTCCGGCGTGCACGCTCCTCGGCGCGTCGCCGCTCTCCCCTCCATGGACGCGCCGGTCCCCGTCAGCGGTTGCCCGGACCCCGGGGCTGGACGCCGGGCACGGACTGCATGGTCCGGGCCGGACGCATCGCGCGCCGCTCGGCGAGGTCGAACGCGTCTCCGGGGGCGAGGAAGTAGAACGAGCCCCCTCCGCTGGTCGCGGTGTTCCGGTCGTAGATCAGGACGTACGAGCGGCCGATGACCTCGAATCGGTCGCCGCGGACCACGATGCCGGTGTCCTCGTCGAGCCCGATGCCGAGCAGCTCGGGGTGGGCGTCGAGGACCTCGAGCAGGTCGAAGTGCCGGTTCCGCTGCAGCACGTGCTGGTCGATGCCGACATCGCGAAGGTAGCCGAAGCCCTCCTGGCGGTCTCCCATCATGACCTGATTGGTCCGCGTGTCACCGCGCACGAGGAACGATCCCTGGATGGAGGCGCCCGCCGACGTGCCACCGATGACGCCGCCGCGGTCCAGCACCTTCCGGATCTCCTCTTCGGTCCGCGTGCCGGCGTACGCGTCGACCAACCGCCACTGGCGCCCACCGAAGAAGAAGACGGCGTCCGCCGTCCGGAGCGGCTCGACGAAGGCTTCCGTGTCGGCCACCGCGGGGTCGGTCGTGTGCAGGACGGTCATATTGCGCGCGCCGTGCTCACGCCACGCGTTCAGCCCCCCGTACCGCTCGTCGTACTCCGCCTGTCCGCCGGCCGTCGGGATCATGACCATGTGGGCGTCGGGACCGCCCGCCAGCTCGATGAACGCCTCGTAGATCTCGGGCGACCGCATCGCGCCCCCCACGATGAGGAGCGTGCCGTTCGCGGGGCCGACGACCGGGGGAGCCGGTCTCTGCTCCTGCGCCTGGCCCGCGGCGGGAGCGAAGGCGCACACCCAGGCGGCGAGCGTGAGGGGGCGCAGCCAGCGAGCACCTCGGCGATGGGCTGCGGCGAGGGGAGGGCGAACGCGACGGAGCGAACCGATGATGCTGATCTCCTTCATGGCTTGCCTTCGATGGCTGGGGAAGCGTCCTCGCTCCCGTACACGAATCGCTCCACCTCACCGTGGATGCGGGCGACGGTCTCGGTCGAGGGCCCGCGCGTGAAGCCGGACACGGTCACCGCCAGCACCCCGTTCACCAGGAGCGACCAGACGGCGCCGTGCATGCCCCAGGGGTGCGGCACGACCACGAGCGTGACGTACAGCGTGGCCATCCCCGCCCCGATACCGGTGAGCACGCCCGCCCGGGTGAGCGTTCGTCGTCCCGGGAAGCAGACGCCCAGGATAGCCGGCATGAGCTGCAGCGCCCCGGACCCCGAAAGGGTGACCAGCACGACCAGGAATCCGAAGGTGCGGACCGAGAGCACGTATCCGACCACGAGCAGCACGGCCACGAGAACCCGCCCGACGGCCACGTAGTGGGCCTGAGTACGGTCGGTGGCCACGTACCGCTGGTACACGTCGCGCGTGAGGACGGTGACGTTCGCGTGCAGGATCGAGTCGAGCGTGGACATCGCCGCTGCCGTCGCGCCGGCCAGGATCAGTCCCGTCATCCAGGCGGGAGCATAGGCGAACAGGAGCTCGGGGAAGATCCGGTCGGGCACGTCGAGGCCCGGCATGACGATCGCGCCCCCGAGCCCGACCAGCGCGGTGGGTATGTAGAGCGTGATCAGGTAGATGGGCGTGGTGGCGCCGAGAAGCTTGAGCGTCTTGCCGTCGATCGCCGTGTAGTAGCGGATCATCATGTGGGGTTGGAAAACGATCCCGAACGAGAGCGTCAGCGTCATCCCGAGCCACATCCCCGGGGTGAAGAAGCCCTCGGGACCCGGCAGCGTGAGCAGGTCCGGGCGCTCCGCCATGACGGCGCGCACCAGCTCGATCGGGCCGCCGAAGAGCTCGAACGCCAGGTATACGGCGCCGATCCAGACCGCGAGATACATCCACACGCCCTGGAGAACGTCGGTCCAGTAGACGGCGCGGAGGCCGCCCGCGACCAGATACGCCGCGGCCACGACCAGGAGCACGAGCGTGCCGAGCTCGAACGAAATCCGGCCTCCGGAGGCCACGTTGATGATGTAGCCGAGGCCCTGCGCCTGGACCTGGATATAGAGGATGGTGAAGAGAACGGATACGACCGCGACCGCGATCCGCACCGCCTCGGACTCGTAGAAGTCGGCCAGCATGTCGGCCGGCGTCATGTACCCGAAGGCCTTCCCGAGCGCCCAGATGCGCGTGCCCAGCACGTAGGTGATGGCGCCGACCAGCACGGTCCACGTGCCGGCCATCCAGAAGCCGATGCCGTGCGTGTAGAAGAAGCCGCCGGAGCCGAGGAACGCGAACGCCGAATGGAAGGTGGCGACGACCGTGAGGTAGAGGACCACGAAGCCGGCGCGCCGGCCATACAGGAGGAAGTCCTCCATGTCGACGGTCATGCGGCGGTTGGCGACCACACCGAGCACGATCGTCGCCAGCAGGTAGACGAAGATCAGCCCCGTCGCGACGACCCAGGCTTCCATGGCTGGGCTACACCCCGTTCCGGTAGGCGCGAACGAGGACCAGGACGAGCAGAGTGTAGAGCGCGAGCAGGACGACCCAGAGGAACGGAAGGCCGCCGACGACCGGCTCGATCCGGTTCCAGAGCGTGTGCGTGAACGGCGGCATGCAGAGCGCGAACAGCACGAGGAACGTTACCGTCGCGCGCCGGCCGGCGGCCGTTCGCGGGAGGAAGTGGGATCGAGGTACGGGTCCGGGGGCGCTCATGGGGCGCGAACATGGGCCAGGCGGGCGCGGGCGGGCAAGGTCGGGGGCGTCCAGGAGCGGGGCGACCCCCCGAGGCTCACCCTCCGTCGAACAGGCGAGCGACCGCGGCGCGGTCGACCTTCCCGTTGGCGTTCCGGGGGAGGCTGTCCGCCACCTTCCACATCTTGGGGCGCTTGGGTCCGCCCACGCGCGCGCGCACGAAGTCCTCCACCTCGGCGAGGTCGAACGAGTCCCAGACCGGCACGAGCGCGGCCGCCACGGTCTCGCCCCACTCACGGCTGGGAAGCCCCACCACGGCCGCGTCCCTCACGGCGGGGTGCGCCCGCAGCAGGTCTTCCACCTCGGCGGGATCGACGTTCACGCCTCCCGAGATGATCCGCTCGGACCGGCGTCCGGTGATCCAGAGTAGCCCTTCGTCGTCGAGCGAGCCCAGGTCGCCGGTGTGATACCATCCGTCTTCGTCCACGAGGGCGGGCGCCCCGTCGGATCCGACGTACCCGAGCGCCCGGGTCGGCCCGCGCACGAGTAGCTCGCCGTCGTCGGAGAACTCCACCTCGACGCCCGGGAGCGGCGCCCCGACCGTGCCGGGTCGCGAGCGGGTCAGGGCGGGGGGTGCCGTGGCGACCTGTGACCACATCTCGGTCATGCCGTACGTGAGGGACACGGGCCACCCTGCGTCGACGGCCCGGTGGACCAGGTCGCCCGGGGCATGCGCGCCACCGATGAGGACACAGCGGAGCGCCGGTGGGGCCGGGTCGGCGCCCCACGCGGCCAGGAGGCGGTCGAGCTGCGTCGGCACGAGCGAGAGGTGCGTGACGGACGGACGGTGCGCGTCGGTGTCGCGCCTGCGGAGCAGACGGACCAGCCCGTGCGTGTCGATGGGGCCGTGGGCCACCAGGGCCGCCCCGGTCAGCACGGCGCGTGCGACGAGCGCCAGCCCGCCCACGTGCGCCGGAGAGAGGGACGCGAGCCAGACCTCCGAGCCATCCAACTCCAGGCGCTCGCTCACGGCGCGCACGTGGGCCTCGAGTCCGGCCCGGCCGAGCGCCACCCCTCTGGGGCTCCCCGACGTGCCCGACGTCCAGAGCACGGCCTGGGCGCCCCCGGGCGCGCGGTCTAGCCGCGAAACGGCGGCCGCGCGCTCGCGCTCGGTGAGCCGGGCGTTGAGCGGAGCCGGCACTGCGCCGAGCCGCCAGAGCGCCAGGAGCGTCAGGACGCCGTCGAGGTCCGCTTCGAGCACGACCGGGTGGAGGCTCGCCTCCGCCACGCCGCCGGCCCGAAGCGCTTCCGCACGCGCCGTCACGGCCCTGTCGAGCTCGGCCCGCCCGAGCGACGCGCCCCCGCCCGACACCGCGAGGCCGTCCGGGTCCCTGCCCTCCAGCGCGGCGGCCGCGACGTCGAGCGGGCTCATCCCGCGGCAAAGCCGATGGCGAGCAGCCCCCCGTACAGGGCTACCACCCGCGCCGTCTGCCCCAGGGTCGGGAGGAGCTCGGCGGGCTCCCGGTACGTGAAGACCGTCCTGGCAGGCCGCGCGGCGGCGGCGATCGCGAGCACCGCCAGGAACGCGGCGGGCGGCCAGCCGAGGAGCACGACCCCGACCGGCGGGACCACGAGTGCCGCCGCGAGCAGCAGGGCGTATTCGACCCTGCTCCACACCGGCCCGATCCGCACGGCGAGGGTGCGCTTTCCCGCGCGGGCGTCCGTGGGAAGGTCGCGCAGATTGTTCACGACCAGGATGGCGGTGCTCAACGCCCCGAGCCCCACCCCGGCGAGCAGGGCGTCCGGCGGCCACGCCAGCGCCTGCACCCAGTACGTCCCGCCCACGGCGACCAGACCGAAAAAGACGAAGACGAAGACGTCGCCCAGACCGTGGTACGCCAGCGGGTACGGGCCGCCCGTGTACAGCACCGCGCAGGCCACGGAAGCCACGCCGATGGCGAAGATCGGCCATCCGCCGACGGCGACGAGATACACGCCCACGAGCACGGCGAGCCCCAGGACGACGATCATGCCGCGCCTCACCGCCTCGGGCCGCAGGATACCCGCCTGGGTGACCCGCACGGGTCCCACGCGCTCCTCGGTGTCCGTCCCCCGCACGAAGTCGTAGTAGTCGTTCGCGAAGTTGGTGCCGATCTGGATCAGGGCCGCGCCGAACAGCGCCCCGAGCGCCGGACCGACGTTGGCTACCCCGTGATGGGCGGCCAGGCCGGTCCCGGCCAACACCGGCGCCAGGGCCGCGGTGAGCGTCTTCGGGCGCGCCGCGAGGAGCCATGCACGCGCCCGGGAGATCGGCGCGCCGCTCACCGGCCGGCCGGCCCCGTCGGGGAAGGGTCCGGGACCGGCCGGCGGTGCATCACCAGGGAAGCCACTTGAACTTGCGGAAGTCCGGCTTGCGCTTCTCGACGTAGGCGTTCCGTCCCTCCTGCCCCTGCTCGGTCATATAGAAGAGGAGCGTGGCGTTGCCGGCGAGCTCCTGCAGACCGGCCTGGCCGTCCACGTCGGCATTGAAGGCGCTCTTCATGAGCCGGATCGCGAGCGGGCTCTTGTCGAGGATCTCCTGGGCCCACTGCCACCCCTCGGCTTCGAGCTCCTCGATGGGAACCACCTTGTTCACCATCCCCATCTCGTAGGCTTCCTCCGCAGTGTACTGCCGACAGAGGTACCAGATCTCGCGGGCGCGCTTCTGTCCAACCTGGCGCGCGAGGTACGAGGCGCCGAAGCCGCCATCGAACGACCCCACGACCGGGCCGGTCTGGCCGAACTTCGCTCCCGCCGCCGCGATCGTCATATCGCAGATGACATGGAGGACGTGCCCTCCCCCGATGGCGAAGCCCGGAACGAGCGCGATCACCGGCTTCGGCATCGAGCGGATGTAGCGCTGCAGCTCCAGCACGTTCAGACGGGGCACTCCGCTCTTCCCCACGTAGCCGGCCTCGCCGCGGACCTTCTGGTCGCCGCCCGAGCAGAACGCCCACTTGCCGTCCTTCGCGGGCCCGTTCCCGGTGAGCAGCACCACACCGATGTCGGTGTCCTCGCCGGCATCCCGGAAGGCCTCCTGCATCTCCAGCAGCGTATCCGGACGGAAGGCGTTGCGCACCTCGGGCCTGTTGAAGGCGATCCGTGCCACGCCGTCGCACTTGTGGTAGGTGATGTCTTCGTAGGACCGGACTTCCTTCCAGTCGGGCTTGCTCATTCTGGCAGTTTCTCCTCGAGGGTTGATGAGAGGGTGGTGGTCACGGCGTCGGTCACGGCCTCCGCCACGGCCGACGCGATCTCGGCGCGCCGGGCTCGGGCGGCGCCCCGGTCCGTAGGGAGCCGGAGCACCGAGGTACCGCCGCGGCTGGCCGCCTTCGCGACCTCGCCCTCGAGCGTGGTCGGCGTCACGTCCCGGAACTCGATGCCGTGCAGAGCGGCCGCGTGGCGGAAGTCGAGGCCGTGCGGCGTCGCGAAGAAGGTCGTGAACTCGGGCTCGTGGTCCGAGATCGGGAGCATGTGGAAGATACCCCCGCCGTCGTTGTCGACGAGGACGAAGACCACGGCGAGGTCGGCCTCACGGCTCCACAGCAGGCCGTTCTGGTCGTGGAAGAGCGCGAGATCACCCAACACGCACACGACCGGGCGCCCCAGCCCCGCCGACACACCGAATGCCGTCGACACGATGCCGTCGATGCCGCTCGCGCCCCGGTTGCCGAGCACCGCCCAGCTCCGCTCGTCGGGCACGCCGAACACGTCCAGGTCCCGCACGGGCATGGAGCTCGACACGAACACGGCGGCCTCCGGAAGGGCCCCCGCCAGCCGGCGCCACAGCGCGCCCTCATGGGTGGGCGCGGGGTCCTCGTCGGCTTCGGCGAGCACGCGGCGGGCTGCCCCGTCCGCGGCGCGCCAGAGCCCCGTCCACCCGGCGTGGCCGGAGTCACGGCCGCGCGCCCGGCCCATCCCGAGCGCGTCCCCGACGAGCTCGAGGGCCGCCACCGGGTCTCCGGTCAGGTACTCGGTCACGGTCGCGCCGTGGTCCTTCCATCGGGCTCCACCGTCGACGACCACGTAGGGCGTGCCGTTCTGCTCCACGAGCCAGTCCTGGAGCACCGCCGACGTGGGCGAGCTGCCGACCCGCACGATCATCTCGGGCGCGAGGGCGGCCCGGGCCGCGGGGGCCCTGAGCAGGAAGTCGTAGGCGGCAACCCGCAGCGCACCGTGGTCCGGCCCGAAGCGGGCGCCCGAAAGTGGGTCCGCGAGGACCGGGAAGCCCACGCGCGCCGCGAACCGCAGCACGGCCGGCCCGATACGATCGGGGTCCGAGGACGGGCCGGCAACGACCAGCCCTCGCCCCCCGGAGCACAGCTCGGCCAGCCGCGCCACCGGGTCGGCGGCCGGGGCCGCACCCTGCCGCGACACCGCGGTGAACGGGCGCCCGTCGGGCCGTCCCCGAACGGCCAGCGGATGCTCGGCCGCGAGCGCATCGATGCCGTCCTCGATGGGTTCGAGCGGCTTGTCGAACGGGAAGTTCACGTGGACTGCCCCCGCCGGCGGCCCGCTCGCCACGTCGACCGCCCGGCACGCCATCTGGCGGAGATGCCGCAGCTCCGGCCCGGTCGCGGCGGAAGGACCGGCCTCGAAGAACGCCCGCGCGTAGGTCCCGAAGAGGCGGCTCTGGTCGATCGCCTGGTTGGCGTCGGAGCCCCTCAGTCGAGGCGGCCGATCGGCCGTCAGCACGAGCAGCGGGGTCTCCGCCTGGTTCGCCTCGACGACGGCCGGGAACAGGTTCGCCACCGCCGAGCCGGAGGTCGTCACGACCGCCGCCGGGACGCCTGTCGCCTTCCCCACGCCGAGCGCGAAGAACGCGGCCGACCGCTCGTCGAGGTGCACCCGCATACGGAACCGTCCGTCGCGCGCGAAGGCCATGACCAGCGGCGTCGATCGCGATCCCGGCGCGACCGCGATCTCCCTCACCCCCGAGCGCGCGAGCTCGTCGACCCAGGCACGCGCCCAGAGGGTGTTGGCCGGCCCGCTCACGTCCGCTCCCGCCCGGCCTCGGCGCCGACGGACGACGACCTCTCGGCCGAATCGCCCCTCGCGCCACCGCCCGCGCCCTGGAGCCCGTCGTCGGGAAGGCGTGCGCCGCCCGCCACGAGCGCCTCGAGCATCGGCTCGAACTTGATCCCCGTCTCCTCCCACTCCGAGGCCGGCACCGAGCCTTCCACGATGCCGGCGCCGGCGAACAGACTCCAATGGCTTCCGCGCGCGACGCCCGTCCTCAGCGCAGGTGCGAACACGCCGTTCCCCTCGGCGTCGAACCAGCCGACCGGGCCGGCGTACCACCCGCGCTCGAATGGCTCACCCGCGGCGAGGACGTCGAGGGCGGCGTCGCGCGGGAGACCGCACACCGCGGGCGTGGGATGCAGGATGCGGAGGAGATCGAGCACGCCGACGCCGGCCGGCACGCTGGCCCGGATCTCGGTCTCGAGGTGTTGGATGCGGGCGAGGGTCAGCACGTGCGGCTGGGGGTCCGAGCGGATCTGCTGCGCCACGGTCGACAGTCGGGCGATCATGTCGTCCAGGGCGATCCGTTGCTCCGCCCGGTCCTTGTCGCTGGCCAGGAGCTTCGCGGCGAGCTCCGCCTGCTCGCGCGGCCCCCGCCCCCGCCGGATCGATCCGGCCACCGCGGTCGCGTGGAAGACGCCGTCGCGCAGCGTGGCCACGGTCTCGGGAGCGGCCCCGACCAGCGCCGCGTCGATCTCGGGCTCGAAGAGGAAGACATGGCTGCCACGGTTGGCCAACCAGAGGTGGAGCACGACGTCGACCGGGTCGATGCGACGGTCGAGCGTGACCGACAGCGTGCGGGCGAGTACCGCCTTGGAGATCCGACCTTCCCGGATGGCGGCCAGGCAACCCTCGACGGCTTCCTCCCACCGCGCCCGCTCGCCGGTTTCGACCGTGCCCGGCACCGCCGGCCCTTCCCGCGACGGAGCCTCCCCGCTCGACGTCAGCTCGGCACGGGCGGCCTCGGCCAGATGTCGCAGCCGCGCCAGCGTATCGCCCTCACGCCCGGGCTCGGTCCTCGCTCGCGCTCTCAGCCAGGCGTCGCCGGACGCGTCACCCTCGAGCTCCAGCTCGGGAACCACGAACCGGGCACGGGAGAATCCCGCCCACGCGCCGTCCGCGACGTGTCCGTCCCGGAAGGAGAAGCCACCGTAGAAGCGGACGCGGGGAGCTCGTGTGGTGCCCGGCGCCAGGACGGGGTTCTCTGCGAGCGCACGGGCGCGCCTCGCGACGTCGGCGAAGCGGTCGTCGCCGGAAGGCACGCCGTCGACGACGATCTCCGCGGCAACGCCCCGGTGGGCGACCCAACGGTCACCCCGAGCCCAGAAACCTCGCCGCGCCGCGGGCAACTGGCCGAGGAACGCGTCGGGGCGCAGATCGGGTGCGGGAATCGTGACGGTCGCGAGACGCTGGCTGTCCATATCTCGGCTCACCCGAGCTCCTGGCTATGAAACGCATGCGTGGCGCGCGTGGCGCGTCGCCAATATATCAGCCCTCGTCGTAACTTTGGTCGATCGCGCACGTTCACTCGAACCCACCACGCCCATGAACCGTCATGTCCCGAGTGTCGCCACGGCGCTCATGATCCTCCTGTCCGCGGGATGCGCCGGGGACGGCGACGAGTCCGACGCGCCCGGAGGGAGCGGAGCGGCGGAGGCGCCGACGTTCCCCCTCGACGCGGACATCTGGGTGGCGGAGCTGGGATCGGCCGGCGGCACCGTGTCGATCGGGGCCGTGAGAGAGGCCATCCACCGTCAGGGATACGACAACCAGCCGTTCTTCACGCCGGACGGGTCCGCCTTCTGGTTCACCGCACTCGACGAGCACTCCGGCCAGACCGACATCTTCCGCTGGGGCTTCGACGGAGCCTTCGAGCAGATCACGAACAGCGCGCCCGAGAGCGAGTACTCGGCCACGCCGATCCCGGACGGGTCGGGGCTCTCCGTGATCCGCGTCGAGGCGGACTCCACCCAGCGGCTGTGGAAGATTCCGTTCGACGGGTCCGAGCCGACGGTCATCCTCCCCGACGTCGCGCCCGCGGGCTACCACGCCTGGGCGAGCCCGGACACGATCGCGCTCTTCGTGCTCGGCGATCCGCCGACGCTCCGGGTGGCGGACGTGCAGACCGGCTCGGCACGCATCGTCGCCGAAGGCATCGGACGGTCGATCCGCACGATCCCGGGGGAGCATGCCGTGAGCTTCGTTCGGACCCCGGGGGACGGCCCGGCCATGCTGACGCGCTGGGACACGGACGGCACGCTGACCCCGCTCGTCGCGACCGTCGGGGGCGGCGACTTCCACGCCTGGACGCCCGACGGGACCGTGCTGATGGCCCGAGGCGCCGAGATCCATGCGTGGCGCCCGGGTGACGAGGGCTGGACGCTGGTCGCGGACCTCTCCGAGCACAACGTGCGCCTGACGCGCCTCGCGGTCAGCCCGGACGGGCGCCACATTGCCATGGTGGTCGAGCCCGGGGACGTGACGCTCTAGCACTCGAGCCCGCCGACCGCCACCGGAACAGAAACCACCACGGGACCGCACATGCTCCGCACCACCTTCATCGCCGCGCTCACGCTGGCGGCCACCGCGCCGCTCGCACCCCTCCGCGCCCAGACGCCGCCCGCTTCGGAGCTCCGCATCGAGGCGAGCGTGGACCGGATCGCCGTCGAGACCGGGCAGCGCGCACCGTTCTCCGCCCGGGTGCTCGACGGGCGGGGCGGAGAAGTGGACCTGCCCCTGCGCATCGTCGGTCCCCGCTCGGCCGTGGAGATCGAGGAGGGATGGGTCACCGGGGTGACGCCGGGCGATCACGAGCTCTTCGTGACCGCCGTGCTCCCCGCCGGCGCGGGCGAGCCGCCGAGCCTTACGGTCCCCGTCACGGTGACGTGGCCCGCGGTCACGCGCATCGAGGTCGAGCCGGAGTCCGGCGAGCTCTACGTCGGGACCACCCTGGCGCACGCGGCGGAAGCTCGCCACGCGGACGGGACCGAGCGGCCCGACGCCCCGGTCGAGTGGCGCTCCTCGGATCCGTCGGTGGCCACGGTCGACGGCTTCGGCAACGTCACGGGGGTGACCGCGGGCACCGTGGAGATCACCGCCGCCTTCGAGCGGGGCGAAGCGTCGATCGCGCACACCGTCCGCGCGTTCCCGGCGGCCTCCCTCGCGCTGGAGGGTGGCGTCGAAGAGGCCCGCACCGGCGACGTGGTGCGCCTCCGCGCCCTGCTGCGCGACGAAAGCGGCACCGTGCTGGACGACGTGCCGGTGACCTGGAGCCACGCGTACACGCCCACCGACGGAATGCTCGGCGTCCCGGCGACCGGCCAGATCCGGGACGGCGCGTACGTCGCGGACGTTCCCGGCATCCACACGGTGGTCGCCACGGCCGGCCCCCTCGCCGCGCGTCACTCGTTCCGGGCCGTCGCCCGCGACGTGGTCCAGGAGGTCGAGGTCACGGGCCACGCGCTCGAGAGCTGGTACCGCACCACCGACATCTGGGTGTTCGAGGGCGTCGACGGCCGCGACTACGCCATCACCGGCTCGAAGGTCTCCGGCGGCTACGCGTTCTTCTACGACGTTACGAACCCTGGCGCCATCGAGAAGATCGACTCGCTCCAGGTCGACGCGCGCACGGTGAACGACGTGAAAGCCTCGCCCGACGGCCGCTACGCGGTGCTCTCCCGCGAGGGCGCCACCAACCGCCGCGACGGGCTGGTCATCGTCGACATGGCCGACCCGAGGAATCCGGTGGTGGCCTCGATCTTCGACGAGGGGATCACGGGCGGGGTCCACAACATGTTCGCCGAGGACGACTACCTCTACGCGCTGTCGAACGGCGACAAGTACGTGATCGTCGACATGTCGGACATCTACGAGCCCCGCTTCGTATCCGAGTACAACCATCCGAACTCGCGACTCCACGACGTGTGGGTGAACGACGGGCTCGCGTACTCGTCGGAGTGGCAGACGGGCGTCGTGGTCGTGGACGTCGGCGACGGACGCTGGGGCGGGTCACCGGAGAATCCGGTCTTCGTGACGTCGTACGCCACCCCATCGGGCGCGACCCACGCGGCGTTCCCGTACTTCCAGGAATCGACCGGGAAGACGTACCTCTTCCTCGGTGACGAGATCATGCAGCGGCGGGGGCTCGCTTGGGCCGGCTATCCGTCGTCCATGGGGTCCTACTCGAACCGGTACGACCCCGAGACGGGCACGGGCGGCATCCCCCTGGTCACCCGCGGATACATCCAGGTCATCGACTTCACCGACCCGGAGAATCCCGAGATGGTCGCCCGTTACGAGGTGCCGGAGTTCGGGACGCACAACATGTGGGTCGAGGACGACAAGCTCTACCAGGCGTACTACGAGGGCGGACTGAGGGTCGTCGACGTGAGCGGTGAGCTCATGGGCAACCTGTACACGCAGGGGCGGGAGATCGCCGTGTTCAAATCCGCCTCTCCCGCGGGATACACTCCGAACGCGACCATGGTGTGGGGCACGATGCCCCACAAGGGTCACATCTTCTTCAGCGATACCAACTCGGGCATCTGGTCCGTGCGGCTGGTGCCGAGGACGCGACCGGTCTCCTGAGCTGCGGGCAGCGCGCGCACCGGCGGCGACGCCGCGGGAACGCGCCCGCGGGGGCGAGGTCAGCGCGCCGCCCACTCCTTCCACTCGTCCTCGGCCAGCCCGACGGTGATGTCCTTCCCGCTGCGCACGAGAGGCATGCGTAGGATGAGGGGCTCGTCGGCGGCGATCTCCATCCAGCGGTCGGCGCCGTAGTGCGCCGCATGGAGGCCGAGCGCCTGGAAGCGCTTGCCGTCGCGGTCGATCATCGCGTCGACGCCGAAGCGGTCGAAGAAGCGGCGCAGCTCCCCCTTCGAGGGGGCGCGCTCCTTGAAATCGACGAAGTGGACATTGATCCTTCGCTCCTTGAAGAAGCGGAGAGCCTTGCGTACCGTGGCGTCGTTCTTCACGCCGAAGATCTGGACGTTCATGCGGCCAAGGTAGCCCGCTTTCGCGAACGTTCAACACGTCGCCGAACCCCTTCGGCGACCCGCCAGGGGCGATCCATGTCGCAGCAGCTCGGACTCTTTCCGGATGCCGAGCCCCGGCCGGGGCGGGCCGGCGGCGTGGGCGCGGCGCCGGTCTCGGCCGAGCTCGAACGCGTCGCGACCGCGCTCCCCGAAGGACTCCGCCTGGGCACCTCTTCCTGGAGCTTCCCGGGCTGGGCCGGGATCGTCTACGACAGGGAAGCGTCCGCGAGCACGCTCGCCAGGACCGGGCTCGCGGCATACGCGCAGAGCCCTCTCCTGCGCACCGTCGGGGTCGACCGGACCTATTACAGACCCATTCCCGCGGATGCCTTCCGGGATTACGCGGACGACGTGCCGGCCGGCTTTCGCTTCCTGGTGAAGGCCGACCGCCGCACGACGTCGCCCACGGACCCCGACGCGCCCGGCCGCAGGGCCACCAACCCGGACTTCCTCGACCCGGCATACGCCATCCGGGAAGTCATCGAGCCGGCCGTCGAGGGACTCGGCGGCAAGCTGGGGCCGATCCTCTTCCAGTTCTCCCCCGGCCCGCCGGCCGCGCTCGGGGGAGAGCGGGCATTCCTGGAGCGCCTCTCGCGCTTCCTCGGCGCCCTTCCCGAAGGTCCGCTCTATGCCGTCGAGCTGCGCACACCGGAACTCCTCACGGAGGCGTACCGGGACGTCCTCGAGAGCCACGCGGTCGCACACGGCTACGTCGTGCACCCGGCGATGGCGCCGCTCGAGCGTCAGACCGCGCTCCTCCCTCCGCACTACCAGCCGGCGCTGGTCGTCCGGTGGATGCTCGGTGGGGGACTGGCCTACGAGGCCGCGAAGGACCGCTACGAGCCCTTCGACAGAATCGTCGACGAAGACTCCGCCACGCGGCACGCGGTCGCGGTGGCCGCCCTCGACGCGCTCATCGCGGAACGGGAGGTATTCGTCGTCGCCAACAACAAGGCCGAGGGATCGGCCCCGCGCACGCTGGAACGGCTGGCCGAGCACATCGTGCGGTGGCGCGACCCCGCGCCGTCGACTCCGGCCGGATCCGACGATGCTCCGTAACCCGAGGGTCTGGGCATTCGCCGCCGGGGGCTGGCTGGTGCTCATGGGGCTGGTCCAACTCGGACTCCACGTGTGGGGCGTGGCGCTGGAGCATGCCATGGTGGGACAGCGCGCCTTCGCCATGGAGGCGATGAAGCAGGCGTTCTTCCTGGAGCCGCTCCAGCCGAGCCTCTGGCGCCGCCACCGGATGCTGAGCGGGTCGCTCGGCCTCTTCTACCTCTTCGCGGGCTCCGTGCCCTGCATCCTGGCGTGGCTTCGCGTGGAGGCACGTGTCCTCTCGACCATGGCGCTCTTCGGCACGGTGTTCTGGACGCTCACGTTCGTCCCGTATGCGTTCTTCGATCCCGTGGCGCTCCCTCTGGCGACGGCCGCCGTCGCCGTGCCGCTCCACGGCACCACCTGGCTGACCGCGACGCTCCGGGACATGGAAGAGGCCGAGACGGCGTAGGATCTTTCCGGCCGATCACGTATACTGGAACAGTCCGCGTCCACGCTCCGTCAGCCGAGGCGACATCATGATCCGCGCGCTCCGATTCATTCCGCTCGTCATCGTCCTTTCCGCCTGCGGTACTGGCGAAGCAGGCGAAGTCGCCACGGACGGCGAGACCGCGGCGTTCACGGTCGCGGCGGACATGCCCTCCATCGTCGTCTACAAGACCGCGAGCTGCGGCTGCTGCAACGGTTGGGTGGAGCATCTGCGCGAAGCGGGCTTCACCGTCGAGGCGCGCGACGTGCGCGACCTGATGAGCGTGAAGCGGGACGCGGGCGTTCCGGTCCAGATGTCCTCATGCCACACGGCGATCGTCGATGGGTACGTCGTGGAAGGGCACGTGCCGGCCGAGCAGGTGGCGCGGATGGTCGCGGAGCGCCCGGAGATCGCGGGCATCGCGGTGCCGGGCATGCCCATCGGGTCGCCGGGCATGGAGGGGCCGAACCCCGAGCCCTATCAGGTCCTGACGTTCGGCCACGACGGTACGGCCGGCGTGTTCGCGAATGTGGATCCGCGCTGAGCGACTGAGCGCGCGCACCGCCCGAGCCGAGGAAAAGGCGAAGAGGGAGCCTTGTCCGCGGTCGTCCTGATCCTGGAGGGCTCCCCCGAGCTGAGGCGGATGCTCGAGGAGAGCCTCCGCCACCGCGGTTATGCCGTGAAGTCCGCGGCGGACGCAGACGAGACCCTCGCAACGCTGAGGAGGTCGCGCGTCGACCTCCTGATCGCCGATCCGCCGACTCCGGGCGCGGTGGCCAGTGCGGCACTCCTCGAGCCGATCCGGGAGGAGTTCCCGGATCTCCCGACGATCCTGGTGTCCGGGAGCGCGTTCGACCCGGAGGCGATCCGCCCCCCCCAGTCAGGAGCGCCGCGACGCCGGCTTCTCCGCCGGCCGTTCACGCTCGGGGAGATGCTGACGCTCACGGACCAGGTGCTGTCCGGCGACGGTCGAGGCTAGTCGGCTAGACCCGCTTCAGCAGCCCCACCTCCAGCGCGAACCGGACCAGCTCGCTCCGGTGGCTGAGTCCGAGCTTCTCCATGATGCGCGAGCGGTAGGTGTCGACCGTCTTCGGGCTGATGAAGAGCTTCTCGCCGATCTCGCGCGAGCTGAATCCCTCCGCGGTCAACGCCAGCACCTCACGCTCCCGCGCGCTCAGGGCCTGTAGGGTTCCGGAGTCCGAATCCCTGTCGTCCCGCTCCTTGTAGCGCTGCAGCAGAAGCGTCGTCGCCTTGGGCGGCATGAACACCTGGCCGCGGGCCACGACACGCAGGGCCTCGAGGAGGTCCGTGTCGGCGCTCGTCTTCGTCAGATATCCGCTCGCCCCCGCCTCCACGACCGGAACCAGATACTCCTCCTCGGCGTGCACCGTCAGTACGAGCACCTTGGTGTCGAGCCCGAGCGCGGCGATGCGACGCGTGGCCTCCAGGCCGTTCGAGCCAGGCATCGAGAGATCCATCACCACGACGTCCGGCTTGAGCTCCCGCACCCGGTCGACGGCTTCGTCGCCCGACCCCGCCTCGCCGACGACGCGCATGCGGCCCTCCGCCTCGATGAGCGCCTTGATGCCCGCACGGAACATCCTGTGGTCGTCGACGAGAAGGATCTCCAGCGGCTCACTCATTCTCATTCTCCATGCGCAAGGGAATCGAAGCGCGGACAACGGTACCCTCCCCCGGAGCGCTCTCGACCGTCAAACGCCCTCCGACCATCGTCGCCCGTTCCCGCATGCCGACCAAGCCCAGTCCGCGGTCGAGCTCCATGCTGTACTCCGGATGGAAGCCCCGACCGTCGTCTTCGACCTCCGCCACGGCGAAGCCGTCGGACTCGTAGAGCCTCAGTCGCGTCGACGGAGCGTCGGCGTGCCGGCGCGCGTTCGAGAGCGCCTCCTGGATGATCCGGTAGAGCGAGAGCTTGCCGGTGAGATCGAGACCCGCATCCACGTCATCCAGCTCCGCGTCCACATCGAAGCCGAGACGCTCCCGAAGCGTGCGGACGTGCGCCCTCACCGCCAGCGCCAGTCCGACCTCCTCGAGCTCCGGCGGCCGTAGCCCCCGTGAGATCCGCTTGACGTCCTCGGCGGTCTCGATGATCTCCGCCCGGATCTCCTCGACGAGCTGGAGCCGGGCCTCGGGGTCATCGGCGTCGACGAGACGGCGGACGTGCAGGATGAGCGTCGCGAGCCGCTGGGCGGTATCGTCGTGCAGCTCCCGAGCGATCCGCCGCCGCTCGTCTTCCGTCGCGCGGAGCGCGCTTTCCGAGAACCTCCGCAACCTTCGGTGTTCGGTCATGTCGCGCACCGCGCAGATGACACGGACGCCGCCGCGATCCGGCCCGCGGTCCCAGGGGCTGAGGCTGATCTCCACCGGGAAGGTGGTGCCGTCCTTCCGCCTTCCCCGCAAGTCGAGTCCGACACCCATCGGACGGTCCCGTGGCTGGCTCATGAACGAGTCACGATGCTCCCCGTGGTGACTTCTCGAGGCCTCGGGCACGAGGACGTCGACGGGGCTCCCGATCAGCTCCTCCCTCGACCAACCGAACAGGAGCTCGGCCTTCGGGTTGGCGTCCCGAATGAGTCCCTCCCGATCGACGACCAGATAGCCGTCGGGTGAGGCCAGGAACATCGCGTGATAATCTTCGAGGGTGATCAAGCGCCTAGGGTCTATGTTCTGCCTCTCGGTGGCGTGTGGCGAAAAGCCCTACTTTGTTTCCGGTCGTTCCCCGACAGCGTGGGACGCTCCGGTACCCCAGAATGTAAGCAGGAAGGAAACGACGACAGGGTCGCCAGACCGAGAGGCGGCCCTCGGTGGTAGGTGAAGGCCCATCAGAGGCGAGATTCCAAGACGAGGAGGCAACGTGTACACTCAGATCATGGTTCCCCTGGATGGCTCCAAGTTCGCGGAGTCGGCCCTGCCCCTCGCGCTGACGCTGAGCCGAGCCACCAAGGCGCCCATCCACCTCGCGACCGTCATCGAGCCGGTCCCGGCTTTCGCCTATGAGGAATGGGGGGCCGCGGCCGAGGAATGGACGAAGGAGTACCTCGCGAAGCTCACCGAGGAGGTCGCCGGGCGCGCGGGCGGGGCGGTTACGTCGTCGGTCCAGTCGGGGCACGTCGTCGACATGCTCCAGAAGGAAGCGACGCAGAAGAAGGTCGACCTCGTGGTGATGGCGTCGCACGGCAGGGGCGCCGTATCCCGGCTCTGGCTGGGCAGCGTCGCCGATCGCTTCGTCCGGCAGACGGACCGGCCGGTGCTCTTGGTGCGGCCGGAAGAAGGCGAGCATCCGGCGCTCGACGAAGCGGCCACCTTCGACAACCTCCTGGTGCCACTCGACGGCTCGGAGTTGTCCGAGTCGGCCCTGCTACACGCGACGGAGTTCGGCGAGTTGTTCGACTCGGCCTACCACCTCACCCGCGTCGTCGCGTATCCGGTAGACCTGGCCTCCCCGTACCTCCCCCACACGGCCCAGATGAACCAGGAGGTGCTGGAGGAGGCCAAAGACCGCGCGGCCGAGTATCTCGAGACCCATGCCGACCGCATGCGGAAGCGCGGGCTGCGGGTGACGACTTCGGTGACCGTCGACGCACAGGCCGGCCACGGCATCCTCGTGGAGGCCGAGGCGGTCGATTGCGACGGAATCGCCATGGCCACCCACGGTCGGAAGGGGTTCACCCGGGCACTGCTCGGGAGCACGGCGGACAAGGTGCTGCGAGGCACGCATCTCCCGCTCCTGCTCCACCGCCCGGTCGCTCAGAAGGACTGAGCGCCCCGGCCGAATACCGACTCATCCACCAGAAACGCCTTATAGGGAGCGACCATGTCCTCCGTCAGAGATATCATGCAGAGCGATGTCGTCACCGTGACGACCGACGCCACGGCCCGTGAGCTCGCGAGGCTTCTCGCTGATGAGCAGATCAGCGGGGTTCCGGTCGTCGACGGCGCCGGAGGGCTCGTCGGCGTGGTGTCGTCGACCGACGTCGTGCGGCTGGCCGCCGAAGAATCGCACGTGCGGCTGGTGACGACCGCCATTCGGGCGGGCGGGTACGGGGGCGGCAAGGTCGAGAGCGACGACGACTCGGACGAGCCGACCGACCAGGACCCCTTCGGCTTCTTCCTGCCGGAGGACTCGCCCCTGGCGGACGGCGCACTCCTGGCGGAGCTTCCCGAGAGCCGCCTGGACACCACGACCGTCGAGGAGATCATGACACCCGTATCGTTCACCGTGGAGCCCGACACGACCATCTCGGAGCTGTGCGAGTTCCTGGTCCGGGGTCGCATCCACCGCGCGGTCGTGGTCGAGGACGGCGCCCTGGCCGGCATCGTCACATCGGCGGACGTCCTCCGAGCGGTCGCGGCCGGGAAGGTGGGAAGCTGACGGTGCGGAGCGGGTGCTCCCCTCGACGCACGTCGCGGCCGGCGCCAGGGCTCTCCGGAGCCCTGGCGTTGCTCTTGCTCGCGGCTCCGGCCGCGGTGGCGGCGCAGCAGCCGGGCGCCGACGAGGGATGGCCCGCCCCCGCCATCGGGGTGCGTGTCGGGTTCGACCAGTCGGCGAGTGGCGAGGTGCTCGGCGCACAGCTGAGGGTTCCCGTGCTTCCGAGCGGGCGGCTCGAGCTGGTGCCGAACGCGGACATCACCTTCCTGAACAACCTGCGCGAGTACGGCTTCAACGTGGACGCGGTCTTCGTGAGCGGCGGCCGGCAAGGAGGGCTGTATCTCGGAGGCGGACTGGCGATGCGGAACTCGATCTTCACGGCCGAGATCGGGGGACCCCGCGAGACCGAGGTCGGCTTCGGAGCGGTCGTGGGCTTGAAGGGAGGCGGCCCGGCCGGGCTCATGACGCAGGTCGAGTTCCGGTGGAGCTTCCTCCCCGACGTCGACTACGATCCCCGGGCGATCACCCTCGGGCTCAACTTTCCGTTCTGGGGCCGCGACTCCCGCCGCTGAGCCGTCCCCTCGCTGCTAGGGTGAAGGCGGACGTCCTGATCAGCGCGTGAGGATCACGAAGTCGGCCAGGCCGCGGTGGGACGCATCGTCCCAGGCGCCCACGTCCTCGTCCACCTGGGTCATGACGACCGACAGCACGCGCGTGCCGGGGCGGTAGCCCTCGATGCGCTCGGCGATGCCCGTGCCGCGCTCGACGTGGAAGGATCCGGCGAAGTGGATGACCAGTGCGCCGGGCGCCACCTCCAGCCCTTCCGTGATGGCGTGCCCCATGGCTGCATCCCACAGAGCCTGGGCCTGGAGCGCGTTCTCGCTCCCCGCGTAGTCGCGCGCGGCCGTCGAGTCATCGTGTGCGCCCGCCGCCGCCATCGCCTCGGCCATGACCTCGTTCCACTGGGCGCGGTACTCGGGCGAGGGGCCCGGATACGGGAGCGGCGGCAGGTAGAAGCGCGCGAGCGGCCCGAGCACGTCCAGGGCGCCGCGGCCTTCCCGGGTCACCCGGTTCACGTAGCGGCGCGGCGCGTTCGAGGCCACGACCGGCAGCCCTTCCGCGCGGGCCGTCTCCACGAGGGGACGGTACCGGTTCTCGTAGTCCGGCCACGGGCGCGCGCTGTCCAGGAAGTGCTCTTCGGTGATCAGCCCGGCGAGGTACTCGTCCAGGACGTACTGCACGTCCCGCTCGAACATCTCGAGCGACAGCGTGACCCAACGGGCGGTCCCACGCACCCGCTCCACGGCCCCCCTCAGGACGGCCTCCTCCAGCCTGTGGCCGACGGGGTTCCCGTGCTCCTCCCCCACCAACAGCACATCGGCGTCATCGAGGGCGGCGAGCACGTCGTCGAGGGATGCGTCCGTGCCGTCCGCGCGGTAGACGCTGAAGTGGTCGTCGGGCAACGACGGAGCCGGCTCCTCGGCATCCTGGGCATACAGGGGCGCGGCGAGCGCGAGCAGTGTCACGAAGGAGGAGAGCCTGATGACCATGCGATACGATCCCGGAAGACGTGGAGCCGGAGGCGACGACGCGCCGACGGAGACGGTGAAAAAGGGTAGCGCACCGGGTTCCGAGCGTCACGGCCCTGCGCCAGAGCCAGGGGTCCTCGCCGCCGTTTGACAAGCGTCGCGGAGGCATCGACCTTCGGCGAAGTATCCCCCCCCGAACGTCAGGAGTCTCCATGCGCTTCCGCCTCGCGTCCGCGGCCGTCCTGGCCGCCGTCCTCGCCGCTCCCGTCTCGGCCCAGGACTTCCAGCGCCCCGACGATTGGCAGGTTCGCTTCGACCAGGCCGGCGCCTCCGAGGACCAGCTCGAGATGTTCGTGTCGATGCCGCCGGGATGGCACGTCACGTCGGGCCCGGCGGCCATCTACTGGAATCCTGCCAGCGAGGCCCGCGGGCGCTACAGGGTCGAGATGGAGGTCTTCCTTTTCGACCCGGGAGAGCGGCGCGAGGCGTTCGGCGTCTTCATCGGGGGGCGTGACCTGGACGGGCCGGACCAGGCCTACGCCTACTTCCTGATCCGCAACGGGGGCCAGTTCATCGTGAAGGAGCGCGCCGGCGCCGAGGCTCCGACCATCGAGCCGTGGACGTCCCACGAGGCGATCCTGTCGTACGCGGACCGCGGCGAGGACGCCTCGGTGCTGAACGTGCTGGCGGTGGAGGTGGACGGAGACACCCTCCGGTTCCTGGTCAACGACCAGGAGGTCTGGTCGGGCCCGAAGAACGACCTGCCGGTCGACGGGGTCTACGGCTTCCGCGTCAACCACGGCCTGAACCTCCACATCTCGCGGCTCGAGGTCAGCTCACTCGACTGAGCCGGCGAACCGTGGGCCGGGGCTCTCCACCGCGCGAGCGGCCCCCGGGGGGGCGCCCTATCTGGGGGCCGACGCCTCGCCGGTCAGCGGCCGGGGGGGCTCGGTGATGTCGTCCTCGGTACCGGGCTGCCCGTCCGGACCCATCGAGCCCACGTAGTAGTCCCGGTTCGTGGCCCGGATGTAGTAGAAGTTGTCCCACGGGTCGGTCTCCTTACCCGAGAAGGAGCGCCGCAGCCATCCCGAGAAGTTGTCCGAAGCGGGGAGCCCCTCCGCGCGCCTCAGGCGTGCGTCGAGCTGGTCGGCCATCGAGCGCAGCTGCCGGGGGACGTACCGGGCTTTCACGTCGTCCACGTACGGCGTCACGAACGCGTTCAGCTCCGCACGGAGGCTGGGCACGGCCATGGTGACGCCGAGCGCGATGAACGCCAGGTAGAAGAGCTTCTTGATCATTCGGGTCGTCCGTCCAGGAGAGTTCTTCGCTCCTCAAAGCTGCACCACTCAGCCGATTCCTGCCACGTCTGGCTTCAGCACGTCCCTGTCGTGCGTCGTGCGGAGCTCGAGCTCCGGGATACGCAGCGTGAGGAGGGTCGCCAGCGCGATGATGACCGCGGTGAGCCAGTAGATCCGGAAGGTCGCTGTCGAGAACGCCTCCGCCACGCGGTCCGCCACGCGGATCGCCACGGCGTTCCCCTCGGCTCGGAGCGCCGCCGCCTCCGTCGGCGTGGACGCGCCCTCGGCGAACACCTCGTACCGTTCGCGGATGAGAGCCGGTAACGTGGAGCCGCCCGAGGACACGAGCTGCTCGGCGTCCGTCTCCACGCCGTCCAGGAGGCCGGAGGGCAGCTCCAGGGTGGCGAACGAGACGCTCAGCGTCGTGACCAGGACCGTTCCCATCACTGCCGCACCCACCGTCGCGCCGATCTGCCGGAAGAACTGTGAAGCGCTCGTCGCCTGGCCGACCATGCGGACATCGACCGCGTTCTGGATGGCGAGCGTGAAGAGCGGCATCGACGGACCCGCCCCCAGGCCGCACAGCACCGTGTACAGCGTGACCTCCGCCAGGCTCACCGAGGCGTCCAGGTTCGAGAGGAGCAGCACCGAGGCCGCGAAGAGGAGGCCTCCCGCGAAGATCTGCCTCCGGTAGCCGATGCGATCGACGTAACGGCCCGCCATGGTGGCGCCGAAGACCACACCCGCCGAGAAGGGGATCAGTGCCGCACCGGCGCTGGTGGCCGACACGCCGAGTACGTTCACCAACAGGAGCGGGAGGAAGATGGTGATGGACATGACCGCGGCGCCGAAGAAGAACGTGGCGGTGTTGGCGGTGCGGAAGACGCGGTTCCGGAAGAGCCTCAGATCGAGGATCGGACTCGCCGAGGCGCGTGACTGCAGGAGGAACACCGCGATCCCGAGCACGCCGAGCAAGAAGAGCCCGGGCGTGACCCAGGCGGCCCACCAGGGCCCGTCCGGCGCGACGCCCCCGGCTCCCGGGAACCACGGGTAGGCGCGCTTGTCGAGCTGGATCGAGAGGATGAGCGGCACCAGCCCGAGCATCAGGAGGACGGCGCCGAAAAAATCGGGGCGCCGTGTCTCGCCGATGGGATCGAGAGACGGCATCCGCCTCAGGATCAGCCAGAGGGCGATCGCCCCGAACGGGACGTTCACGAAGAAGACCCAGCGCCACCCCTGCACGCCGGGAATCAGGCCGCCGGCGTGGTCCGTCAGGAGGCCACCGACCAGAGGGCCCAGCACCGAGGCCACGCCGAAGACGGCTCCGACGTATCCCTGGTAGCGCCCCCTCTCGGCCGGCGTGAACAGGTCGGCGATCACGGTGAACGTCATGGCGAAGATGCCGCCCCCGCCGAGGCCCTGGAGTCCCCGCGCGAAGATCAGCTGATTCATCCCGTCCCCGAGCAGCGGGAGGCGCCCACCCATGCCGGCCACACCGCACAGCACCGAGCCGATGAGGAACAGGATGACCGCGCCGAGGGTGATGCGTTTGCGTGAGTAGGTGTCGGCGAGCTTTCCGTAGACCAGGGCGAGCGCGGTCGACGCCAGCAGGTACGCCGTGGCCACCCAGGCGTAGCGATCGACCGCCTCCAGGTCCTCGACCATGCTGGGCAGCGCGGTGGCGACGATCGTCTGGTCCAGCGCGGCCAGGAAGAGCGTGACCAGCATCGAAGCGTAGACCAGCATGCGGTCCGTGTCCGAGACACGGTCCGACACGCGGGGGTCGAACGATTCGGTTGGGGGTCGGCTCATCGGACGGGGACGGAGTTCACGCCGGCAAAACGGCCCGAAGTCTAGCGGAAGGCCTCCACGTGCTCCATCACGGCTCTCTCGCTCCCACCGGCGGGGTCAGCGGGGCCCACCGTCCAGCCACGACGTCACCAGGGACAGCCAGGCGTCCGGACGGTCCAGGTGCACCGTATGCCCGGCGTCGGGCGCCACGGCGACGACCGCTCCCGCCATGGCCCCGGCCATGCGGCGTGCGATCTCGCCGAACTTGGCGTCCAGCGCGCCCGTGACGAACCGGGTGGGGGGGCGTATCTCGCCAAGTCGGTCCCAGAGCGACGGCAGGGAGCCGGTCCCTAGGCCGCGGAGCGCGGCGGCGAGCGCCGGGCCGCGGCTGGCCCGACGCACCCGATCCGCCCGCTCGGAGGCCTCGGGAGCCCGCCTCGGGCCGGGTCGAAGCACGTCCACGGTCGCCCACTCCGACGCGAACAGCTCGATTCCCCGTTCTTCGATGCGGGTGGCGAGGGCCTCGTCGGCCGCGCGGCGCGCGGCGCGCTCCGACGCGGACGACAGGCCGGGCGAAGCGGACTCCAGGACGAGCCGTCGGACGCGGTCCGGGTGCCGGAGGGCCACATGGAGCGCGATCCGCCCGCCCATCGAGTATCCGAGGAGGTCGAACGGTCCGGACACGGCTTCCAAGACGCGTGCGATGGCCGCGTCCAGGGCGATCCGCGGATCAGTCGGCGGAGGCGGGGCACCGCCGTGTCCGGGGAGGTCGATCGGGATCACGTCCCGCCACCCGGTCGCGAGCCCGGACAGGAGCTCGTCACCCCACGACTCCGACGACCCCGTGAAGCCGTGGAGGAGTACGAGCGGAGTCGGGCGTTGCCCCCGGGCACGCTTGTCCGGACCTTCCCTGCCATGAAGATCCTCGTCATCGGTGCCACCGGCACCATCGGTTCGGCCGTCGCGGGCGCGCTCCGGGCGCGTGGGCACGAGGTCGTCGGGGCCGGAGCGACTTCGGGTGATCATCGCGTCGATATCTCCGCCCCAGCGTCCATCGATCGGCTCTACGCGAGCACCGCCCCGGTGGACGCGGTCGTGTGCGCCGCCGGCGTCGCGCGATTCGGCGCACTGGACGCGCTCACCGCCGAGGACTTCGAGGCGAGCGTCGGCAACAAGCTGCTGGGGCAGGTGGAGTTGGTGCGGCGGGGCGTGGGCGTGGTTCGCGAGGGAGGCAGCTTCACCCTCACCTCCGGCGACCTCTCCACGGCGCCCGAGCCCGGAACGGTCGCGGTGGTGATGACCGGCGCCGCGGTCGAGGCGTTCGCCCGCGCCGCCGCGCTCGACCTCGAGGGGCGCTACCGGGTCAACGTCGTGAGCCCCGGCGCCGTAGCCGAGTCGTTGGAGGCCGCCGGCCGAGACGGCGTGGGCGCCATCCGCGTCCGTGACGTGGCCGCCCACTACGTGCGCGCCGTCGAGGGTCGAGAAACGGGAACGGTCCTCGACGCTCGCGTGCCCGTACGGCCCGAGGATTGAGGGGAGATGGATGCCCGAGGGTGTTCGCGAGGCCAGCGAGGGGCCTGGCATGGTACATGCAATTTGAAGGGCCCCCGATGCTTGCGAGGACGACACCATTGATGTGTCGCGGCGAATGGGGGAAATTGAGGTTGGATCAACCCGTCCACAACCGGTAAAGATATATGTCCAAGCCCGAGCAGCACGGCTCCGCGGTGAAAGCCGACGTGGAGACGAAACCGTCAACCAGTCGGATTCCCATGGACCAGAATGAAGTCGTGGGCCCCCCGGCCGTCCCGGGGGCGATGGAGTACGACTACACGAACTTCTACTTCGGAGCGGGCGACGACGCCTTCGCGCTGCTCGAGCCGTTCGAGGACTGGTGGTCCGAGGTGAAGCCCGCCGGCTACTACCTCTACGAGTTGCCGATCCACAGCCAGCCGGGCACCCGCGTCGACGTCGAGGACACCAAGACGGGCGAGATCCGGCGGGGCCTGGTCAACTTCGCCTCCTACAACTATCTGGGGCTCTCGTACCGCCCCGAGGTCAAGCAGGCGATCAAGGAAGCCGCCGACATCTACGGCGGCGGCTCGTCCGGGTCTCCGATCCTCTCCGGCACGACGGCGCTCCACCGGCAGCTGGCCGAGGAGCTCGCGGCCTTCAAGGGGCAGGAAGCCTCCATGATCTTCCCGACGGGCTACAGCGCCAACGTCGGCACCATCGCCGGCCTCATGCGCTCCGGTGACCTGATCGTGGCGGACCAGTACTCGCACGCGAGCATCGTCGACGGGATGATCCTCTCCAAGGCGAAGTCGCGCTTCTTCCGGCACAACCGGGCGGACGACCTCGACCGCAAGCTGAGCGGCTTCGACGGCAAGAAGCTGGTCATCGTCGAGGGCGTCTACTCCATGGACGGCGACACGCCGCCCCTGGCCGAGATCGTGGAGGTGTGCAAGAAGCACAAGGCACGCCTGATGATCGACGAAGCCCACTCGACCTTCGTGTTCGGAAAGACCGGCAAGGGCGTGGCCGAGGACCAGGGCTTCGACAAAGACATCGACATCCACCTGGGCACCTTCTCCAAGAGTCTCGGAGGACAGGGCGGCTTCATCGCCGGGTCCGAGCAGCTCATCAACTACCTGCGCGGCTTCTCCCGCTCCCGCTTCTTCTCCTGTGCGCTCTCCCCGGTCGTGGTGGCCGGAATCCGGAAGGCGCTCGAGCTGGCCTCGAACGAGCCCGAGCTGCGCACGAAGCTGTGGGACAACGTCGCCTACATGCAGAAGCTGCTCACCGAGGCGGAGATCCCGATGGGCGACTCGACGTCGCACGTGATCCCCATCATGGTCCGCGACGACGCGCGCATCTTCATGATGGGCGAGGAGTTGCTCCGCGAGGGCGTCTTCATCAACCCGGTGAAGTACCCCGCCGTGGGCAAGCACAAGTCGCGCTTCAGGATGTCGATCTCGGCCGCCCACTCGAAGGAGGAGCTCGAAGAGGGAGCCGCCATCATCCAGAAGGTGCTCCAGAGGTACGGCGTATGTCCGTAGGGAGCTACCGCTTCAACACCGGGGTCAGCGCCTTCTTCGAGATGGCGACCGCGGACGCCCGGGCGGTCCTCCCCGAGCACCTCGAGCCGATCGAGGTCCGGCACCAGAGGAGCGTCCTGTCGGTCACGGCGTTCCTCTTCGACGACAGCGTGGTGGGCCCCTACACCGAGCTCATGTTCTCGGTCATCGTGCCGCCGATAGTGGCCGAATGGGGTCAGCACGCGAAGGCGGGCTTCTACCCGTTCATCGCGGCGACGAGTTCCAGGGAGGCACGTCGGATCAAATCCGAGCGCTTCTTCTTCCCGTACTACGACCACGACATCGACGCGCAGTTCATCGAGACCGACGACCGGCTGCGGATCCGAGTGTTCGGGGAAGGCTCGCCGATCGTGGACATGAGCATCACCCCCGGCGCCTGGGAGACGACCACCCACCTGCTCCAGGGCTTCATGATGAACGGCGAGCAGCGCCTCCGGACGACGCTCCAGATCAGCGGCGACTACACGGTGCACGAGAACGAGAGCGGGCGCATGACGCTCTTCCCGCACCCGATGACGTCGGATCTCCTGCGGAACGAGGTATCTCCGGAGCCGTTCCGCGAACACTGGTTCAAGAACGGCACCGAGGTGTTTCACAAGCTCGAGGCGTTCTGACCGGCTCGTGCGAACCGACGCACCGACCGAGTCCCGATTCGCTCCGGCCCCGCTTCCGGCCCGGTGACGCAGCCGTCCCGCCGACCCCAGGACCTGGTCTTCACGCTGTACGGTGAGTACCTGCTCGACCGCGACGATCCACCCTGGGTCGGCGCGCTCATCACCCTCCTACAGCCGTTCGGTCCCTCCGAGGGCGCCGTACGTACCGTGCTGTCGCGCATGTCCGGGAAGGGGTGGCTCACGACGCACCGTATCGGGCGCCACGCGTTCTACGACCTGACGCCGCGCGGCCGAAAGCTGCTCGAAGAGGGGCAGGCCAGGATCTTCCATCCGTCCTGGGACGTGCCGTGGGACGAGCAGTGGTTCCTTCTCGCCTACTCCATTCCGGAGGACGCCCGGAAGCTGCGAGACCGCCTCCGGGACCGGCTGGCCTGGCTGGGATTCGGGTCGCTCGGCAACGGCCTCTGGATCTCCCCGCACGACGTGGAAGACCAGGTGGGGGACCTCTCCGCGCAGCTCGGCATCGCGGAGCACCTGGAGTGCTTCCGCGCGACGCGCGTGGCCGGGGCCCCGGTAGCCGAGCTCGTCGCCCGCTGCTGGGACCTCGGCGCGGTGGACGCGCACTACCGGGCCTTCATGGACCGCTGGGATCCGGAGCTCCGGAGGCTGGAAGCGGACGCCGCCGCCTCGATCACCGACGAGGAGTGCTATACGCTGCGCTTCGACCTCATCCACGAGTTCCGCTCCTTCCCGCTGGAGGACCCCTACCTTCCACGGGCGCTGCTCCCCGAGTCCTGGGCGGGGGAAGACGCCACCCGGCTCTTCCACGCCCTGCACGACCGGCTCGTCGGCCCGGCCGACCGGCACGTGGACGGTGTTCTCGAGGCCGGCCCCGTGGCCTCGTCGTCGGGGACGCACACATGAGCCGGCCGGCTGCCTCGCGGTCCCGGGGGCTGATCGGGTCCCCCCTTTTTCTGGCCGGGCTCATCGTGGCCGCGTGCGGCCCGAACGGGCCGACCACGGACGCCGCGCTTCTCGACGTGCTCACGTTCGAGGACGCCCGACCGACCGACGCGGAAGAACGGGAAGCGCTTCTCTCGCGGACAGGCGCGGAAGACGCGGCGACGCGGCGCTTCGCCGTCCGGGCGCTCGGACGGCTGGAAGACCCCTCGCTGCTGGAGCGGATTCGCCCGTCGCTGACCGACCCGGACCCGACCGTCCGCGCGACGGCCGCCTGGGCCGTGGCGCAGGCCGTCCACGGGGAGGACGGGGGCCGGGCGGCGGTCGCCCTCGTGGCGGCGGCACGCACCGAGTCCGATCCGGTCGTGCGTGGGGAGATCGCTCGCTCGCTGGGACGGGTTCGGGTGGACGGCGGGGCGGACGACGTACTCGACGTCCTGGGCGCCTGGGCTGCGGAACCCGGTCTCGACGCCGAAACCGCCGTGGGGGTGGCCCTCGGCCTCGAGGCCCTCTCTCGGGCTTCGGGCGCGGCGGGGTCCGACGAGCGGTTGTACGAGGCCCTCGAACGGCTGACCGGGTTCCAGAGGGAGGGCGCCGTCGATCCGGTCGCCCCCGTCCGCGTCCGCGCCGTCGCGTTGCTCGGGCTGGGGCAGCGGGGCCGACTGGCCTCTCGGACGATCCGGGAAGCGCTCGCCGACCCGGCGCCGACCGTGCGCGCGACCGCCGCCCGCTTCCTCGGGGCCGCCCCGCCCGACGAGCGAGCCGGACTCCTGCGCACGGCGTCCGCCGACGGCGCGACGATCGTACGCGTCGAGGCCGTCCGCGCGCTGGCCGCGGCGCCCCGCACGGCCGAAGTGTGCGGGGAGATCCTTCGCATGGCGCGGAACGACCAGGCGACCATCGTCCGGGGGGCGGCGCTGGACGCGCTCGCCGCGCCCTGTTCGGGCGACGTCGCGCTGGAGGTGGTCACCTACCTCGACTCGGTCGCCACCGCCCTCCCCCCGGAGACGGACGGAGCCTGGCACTCGGCCCTGCATGCGCTGGCGTCGTTGGCCCGGCTGGACACGGCGGCGGCGGGAGAAGCCATCGGGCCACATGCGGGCCACGCGAATCCCTTCGTCCGGGCCGGGGCGGCGCTCGTGGCAGGCCTGCTCGCGGACGAGTCCACCCTCCGCGCCCTGTCGGCCGATCCCGACCCGAACGTCCGGACGCCCGCGCTTCGCGCCCGTTTCGGCATCGAGGGTCGGTCGCTCGACGAGGAGCTGGTCGGCCAGCTCTCCTCCGACGACCCGCAGCTCCTGATGACCGTCGCCGAGCTGCTGGACGGGAGCGCGCATCCCGACGCTGCCGACGCCGCGCTGGCGGCGTTCGTCCGGGTCTCCGACCTGCGCCGCGAGACGACCCGTGACGCTCGCACGGCGCTTCTCGACGTGGTCGCCTCGACCGGTGACCCGTCGCTCGCAACCCGCGTCGAGCCGTACCTCGCCGATTTCGACCCGGTCGTGGCGGCCAGGGCCCGCTCGATGTTCGCCGACTGGACGGACTCCGCGCCCACGGCCAGCCCCGAGCCACTCCCCCGGCTTCCGCTTCCCACGATCGACGACGTGGCGGACATGGAGCGGAACGTCGTGGTGCTGCACATGGCGCGAGGTGGCGAGATCGTCGTCGAGCTGTTTCCGTTCCTCGCGCCGACGAACGCCTTCCGGTTCTTGCGTCTGGCTCGGGACGGCCACTTCGACGGTCTCACCTTCCACCGGGTCGTCCCCAACTTCGTCATCCAGGGGGGCTCGCCCGCCGCGAACGAATACGCCGGTGACGGGCCGTACACGAGGGACGAGATCGGCCGAATGTCGCACTGGCGGGGCACGGTCGGGCTGTCGACCCGCGGCCGGGACACCGGTGACGGGCAGATCTTCGTGAACCTCGTCGACAACGTCCGGCTCGACCACGACTACACGGTGTTCGGCGTGGTCCGCACGGGCATGGACGTAGTGGACGGAGTGCTCGCGGGCGACGTGATCGAGCAGGTCGAAATCCGCCCGAAGGATTGACGAACGGGCCCGACGGGCCCATGTCCCTTACGCGAATCCCGAAACACAAACCCTTCGAGGTCGAGCGAGATGGAACACAATCCGGACGCACCCTGGTACATGCGGCTCCATTGGCAGGTCGCGATCGCGATGCTGCTCGGCGGAATCGCGGGACTCTTGTTCGGGATACCGCTCGCCAACGCGGTCGGTTGGCTCGGCGACCTGTTCATGAAGCTCCTCCGCATGATCATCGTGCCACTGGTGCTCACCTCGATCGTTTCGGGCGTGGCGTCCGTCGGAGGCGGGAAGGCCCTGGGCCGGCTCTTCAGCAAGACGATGGGCTACTACGTCCTTTCGAGCCTGCTCGCGGTCACCGTGGGTCTCCTGTTCGTGAACCTCATCCGGCCGGGCGCGAACGCCGACATGACCACGACGACGGCCGCGGATCTACCGGACCTGGAGACGCCGTCCTCGCCGGTCCAGCTCCTCATGGACATCGTGCCGGAGAACGTCATCCAGGCGGCGGCCACCGCGGACATGCTGGCGCTGATCTTCTTCAGCATCGTCTTCGGCGCGGCGGTCACCACCCTGCCCGACAAGCCCCAGCGCATCGTCACCGAGCTCTTCGACGCGCTGTTCGAGGCGATGATGAGGCTGACCTCCGGGATCATCAAGTTCCTCCCGATCGGCGTATTCGCCCTCATCGCGAGGATGGTCGCGACGACCGGCTTCGAAGGGTTCCGCCCGCTCGCGCTCTACGCGCTCACGATCTTCTCGGGCCTGACGGTGCACTTCTTCGTGACCCTTCCGCTGCTGCTGATCTTCCTCGGACGGATCTCACCGAAGATCCACTTCGCCAACATGCGGGAGCCGCTCCTGGTGGCCTTCTCGACGAGCTCGTCCGGAGCCACGCTCCCCGTGACGATGAACGCGGTCGAGAACAAGGTGGGCGTCTCGAACCGCGTGACGTCCTTCGTGCTGCCCATGGGGGCCACGGTCAACATGGACGGCACCGCGATCTTCGAGTGCGTGGGGGCGCTCTTCATCGCGCAGGTGCTCGGCTTCGACCTGGGCATCATGCAGCAGGCGATCGTCGTGCTCACGGCGCTGCTCGCCTCCATCGGCGCGGCCGCCGTGCCGTCCGCGGGGCTGGTCGTGATCTTCATCGTGCTCGAGGCGATCGGCCTAAGGGGTCCGGACGTGAACGTCATCGTCGGCTCGATGTTGGCGATCGACCGTCCGCTCGACATGTACCGCACGGCGGTCAACATCTTCAGCGACTCGGTCGGCACCGCGATCATCGCCCGCTCGGAGGGTGAGGACACCGTGGACACGGAGATCCTCTAACCGGGACGACCCGGTCGCCGCTTCGGCGGACAGGGACGAAAACGAGCGGAGTGGGGCCGGCCGGCCCCACTCCGCTTTCGCATGCGGCGGCCCGCGAGTCCGCGAGTCCGCGCTAGGGCCGCTCCCCCATGAGCGCCTCGACCTCGTCGGACGAGCTCGGCGCGCCGGCCGACAGGTTCACGGGACCGTCCTCGGTGACCAGGATGTCGTCCTCGATCCGGACGCCGATGTTCCACCACTTCGGATCGATGTCGTCCGCCGCCGGAATGTAGAGACCCGGCTCGACGGTGATGACCGTGCCGGGCTCGAGCGGACCTCCTCCGCCGACGTCGTGCACGTCGAGGCCCAGATAGTGGCTGGTCGCATGCATGAAGAAGCGGCGGAGCCCGTTCAGGTCCGTCTCGTCGCGGATCAGGCCGAGTTCGGCCATGCCTTCGGCCATGACGGCCTCGGCTGCGCGGTGGGGCGCGAGGTACGAAGCGCCCGCGCGGGTGGCGCGGATGCCGGCCTCCTGGGCACGGTGCACCACGTCGTAGACGGCCCGCTGCTCGTCGGTGAACGTCCCCGAGACCGGCACCGTGCGGGTGACGTCCGCGGCGTATCCGTGGTACTCGGCTCCGACGTCGATGACCACCAGGTCTCCGGACTCGGTCCTCCGACGGTTCGTCTCGTAGTGGAGGATGACCGAGTTCTCGCCGCTCCCCACGATGCTCGGGAACGCAGGGTACTCGGCGCCCGACGCCTTGAAAGTGTGCTCGACGAGGGCTTCGATCTCGTACTCGTGCCAGCCGGGCTCGACCGAGCGCATGACCTCCCGGTGCGCCTCCACCGTCATGTCGATGGCCTTCTGCATGATCGCGAGCTCATCGGCCGTCTTGTGGGTCCGGAGCTCGTCGAGAAGCGCGCGCAGCGTCGTTCCGTCGGGATGGCCGCTGGTGAGCTCGGCATGTGTCCGGGTCCAGTCGTCGTACTCACGAGCGCCCACGAACGCCTCCGCGAGTTGCCGGGCCGTCGGGTCGGACGCCTCGTCGGGATCGAACCCCCGGTCCACGAGGGCCCGAAGCCGAGCGAAGAGCTCGGGAGACGGGGACGACAACACTCCGTGCAACATGAAGCCCGTGAGTCCACCCTCCTCGATGCTGATCGGCTGCGCGTGGCGTCTGAACAGCTCGAGCTGCCCTTCGAGCTCCGAGCCGGCGGGTACGCCGTCCGGGAGCGGCAGGTGGAACGTCTTGTGCGACCCCGACGTCAGCCACGGCTCGACCAGCTCTTCGAAGCGGGTCGCGTCGACCGCCAGCTCCACGCCGAGCTGCTCCATGGCGCGCTCGACTCCGAAGCGGCGGCCTAGCCACACCTCTTCCGACGGGTTCCGGGGCGGCACGAAGAGGACCTCGCGGACCGTCCGGCCGTCCACCGTGACCCCGCCGGGGGCGAGCACGAGGGCGGATCCCGGCTCCGGGCTTCCGGTCAGGTACAGGAAGTCGCTGTCCTGCCGGTACTCGAAGCTCACGTCGTTCGACCGGTTCCGGGTCGGAGCCCCGAACAGGATCGCGAGCGCGTCGTCGGGCAGCCGCGACATCAGCGCCTCTCGCCGCCCCTCGTGGAACGAGGCCGGCAGGTGGTCGACGTCATAGCGGACCGGCGCGTCGTGGGACTGAGCTGCGAGCGGCGTCGTCACGAGTGGGAACGCCGCGGCGCCGAGGGCGACCAGGAGTGCGGGAACGAAGGGTTTCATGCGGATCCGGTCCGGGGTCTGGATGGAATCGATGTCGATCCTACAGTCGGCCGCCCCTTTCGATCCAGCCCGCCCCGGCCCAGATTGCGCCATTCCTACCAGTCACACCCAGGAGGACCCATGGATCGTCGTGGATTCGTCACCGCCGGCATGGCGGCCGGTATCGCGGGCCTTACCGGTGCCGGCGGCACCGTTCATTCGCTCTTCAGCAGGGTGCCCGGCTGGGCGACCGGAAAGACGCTCCAGGACGGGACCATCCGCCTCAGCTCGAACGAGAATGCGATCGGCCTGTCTCCCGCGGCGCGCCAAGCGGTCGTGGACTCGCTGGATATCGCCAACCGCTATCCCGGGTCCCACCGCGGGGAGCTGATGGATCGGCTCGCGGCCTACGCCGGCGTACGGACGGAGAACCTCGTGCTGAGCAACGGCTCGACGGAGCTTCTCCAGGTCGCGGCGCAGGCGTACCGGGGGCCGAACAAGCCGCTGGTGCTGGCCGAGCCGACCTTCGAGGACATCGGAGACTATCAGCAGACCGAGTCCTACCAGGTGATCGCGATTCCGCTCACGTCGAAGCACGAGCACGACGTCGCGCGCATGCGCGAGGAAGCGTCGGGACGCCCTTCGGTCGTGTACTTCTGCAACCCGAACAACCCGACGGGGACGATCACGAACACGGCCGCCATCGACGAGTGGATCGCCGAGGCGCCCGAGACGACGACGTTCATCATGGACGAGGCGTACTTCGAGTACGTGTCCGACCCGCGCTTCGAATCGGCCGCGAAGTGGGTCGACCAGAAGCCCAACGTCGTGGTCGTCAGGACGTTCTCGAAAATCTTCGCCATGGCCGGGATGCGCCTCGGCTACAGCATCTCCCACCCGGACACGGCGGCCTACCTGCGGCAGTTCGTGGCGCAGAACAGCCCGAACGAGCTGGCCGCCGCGGCCGGGCTCGCGTCGCTCAAGGACTCCGGACTCATCGAGCGGAGCGTCGCCGTGAACGACGAGTCCAAGGCCATCGTGCACCAGACGCTCGACGAGCTGGGGCTCGACCACCTCCCGACGGAAGCCAACTTCCTGATGCACCGGATCAACGGTGACCTGACCGAATACCAGCAGCGCATGCGTGAGGCCGGTCTGCTGGTCGGGCGCCACTTTCCACCGATGCTCGATTGGAACCGTCTCTCGTTCGGCCTCCCGAACGAGATGGACCGGTGGGCCTCGACGCTCAAGGACTTCCGCCGCAAAGGCTGGATCTGAGGGATGGCGGCCGGGGCGCTCGCTCCGGCCGCCACACCCGGGCTCGCTCACGCACGAAGAAGGAGACGCACTCATCGTGATCGACAGAATCCGAGAGATCCTGGGAGCGGAGGACGCTGCGCTTCTCGACCACGAGTGCGGGACGATCCCGCGGGAGCGGCTGCATCTGCCGGGCCCGGACGTCATCGACCGGGTCTGGCTCCCCTCCGACCGCCCGGTGCGCGTGCTGCGCAGCTTCCAGCAGCTTCTGGGGGCGGGACGCCTCGGCGGGACCGGGTACGTTTCGATCCTCCCGGTGGACCAGGGCATCGAGCACAGCGCCGGAGCGTCGTTCGCTCCGAACCCCGACTACTTCGACCCCGAGAGCATCGTCGAGCTCGCGATCGAGGGTGGCTGCAACGGGGTGGCCTCGACTCTGGGCGTCCTCGGCATGACGGCGCGCAAGTACGCGCACCGCATTCCCTTCATTCTGAAGCTCAACCACAACGAGCTGCTGACCCATCCGAACAAGTACGACCAGGTGATGTTCGCGGACGTGCGGCAGGCGTTCGACATGGGCGCGGTCGGTGTGGGCGCGACCATCTACTGGGGATCCGAGGAGTCCACGCGGCAGCTCCAGGAGGTATCCGAAGCCTTCCACGTGGCGCACGAGCTCGGGATGATCACCATCCTCTGGTGCTACCTGCGCAACTCGGCCTTCAAGAAGGACGGCGTCGACTACCACGCGGCCGGCGATCTGACGGGCCAGGCCAACCACCTCGGCGTCACCCTCCAGGCCGACATCATCAAGCAGAAGCTGCCCGAGGGGAACGGCGGATACCGGGCGCTCAAGTTCGGGAAGACCGACGACCGTGTGTACTCGGAGCTCAGCTCGGACCATCCGATCGACCTGGCGCGCTATCAGGTGGCCAACGGCTACATGGGCCGCGTCGGACTCATCAACTCGGGCGGGGCGTCGGGCGAGAGCGACCTGCAGCAGGCCGTCCGGACCGCGGTGATCAACAAGCGCGCCGGCGGGATGGGCCTGATCTCGGGACGGAAGGCGTTCCAGAAGCCACGAAAGGACGGCGTCGAGCTCCTGAACGCGATCCAGGACGTGTACCTGTGCGAGGAAGTCACCGTCGCCTGAGCACGGCCTGACGACCTTTAGCGACGCGCAGGACGATACGCAGCCGTATCAGTTCGGCGGACACACCCTGGAGCTCGTCCCCTCGAAGTCGGGCATCGGACGCGCCCGCGCCTCCTCCACCGATTCGGCCGGCCCGTTGCGCTCGATGTCGTCGATGAGCCAGGTCATCTCCGCGATCTCCCGTCGCTGCGCCTCGCTGATGGCCACCTGAAGCTCGCAGACGCGCACGTCCCGGGTCTCCGAGCGCTCGCTGGTGAGAATGGCGATGGAATGGTGGGGGATCATGGCCTTCAGGAAGGAGCGATCCTGCACCGTGGTCTGGCTCCGGACCAGGTAGAGACCCAGCGCCCCCGAGAACAGGCTGATCAGCACCACGGCCAGGTTGAGCTTCCTGCTCCTGTAGTGACCCAGCATGAAGCCGAGCATGATGAGGCCCATCGATCCGCCCATGACGAGCGTCATGAAGACCCGCGTCTCGCTCCAACGCACGTGGGCCAGCTCCATGGAATTCGTGTACGTCAGGGCGTACATGGCGACCATCGCCGTGGCGATCATCGCGAAGAATCGAAGGTAGGGTCCGCCGTCGCTCTCTTTGTGGCTGTCGTCTGAATCGTGATCCGTATCGTCCATGGCTAGAGCTCCGTCCGTTTGAGGAGTTGCGCGTTGATCGCCACGATGACCGTGCTGGCCGACATCAGCACCGCGCCGACGGCCGGGGTGAGGAGAATACCCCACGAGTAGAGAGCACCCGCGGCGAGGGGAAGCGCGAGGACGTTGTAGCCGGCCGCCCACCAGAGGTTCTGGATCATCTTCCGGTAGGTGGCCCTCGAGAGGGTCACGATCCGGGGGATGTCCCGCGGGTCGGAGCGCACGAGCACGATGTGGCCGGCCTCCACGGCCACGTCCGTCCCTGCCCCGATGGCGATGCCGATGTCCGCCGTGGCGAGCGCCGGAGCATCGTTCACTCCGTCACCGACCATCGCGACCTTCTTCCCCTGGGCCTGCAGCTCCTCGATCCTGGACGCTTTGTCCTCGGGGAGCACCTCTGCGAACACCGTGTCGATCCCGAGCTCCTCGGCGACGGCATGCGCCACGGCCTTCGCGTCGCCCGTCAGCATGGCGACCTCGATTCCTCTTTCGTGGAGGGCGTGGATGGCTTCCCGGCTCTCTTCGCGGATCGCGTCGGCCACCGCGAAGACCGCGAGCGCTTCGCCGGACCGGAGGAGATAGATCGCGGCCTGCCCGCGGTCCGCCGCGGCGTCCGCCGCCTCCCGGAGCCCGTCGGGGATCCGCGCGTCCTCGGCCTCGAGGAGCGCCGGCCCTCCCATGTGGTACTCGTCTCCGTCGACGCTGGCGGCCACGCCCTTCCCGGTGATCGACCGAAAATCGCTCGAGCCCGGGATCGACAGATCGCGCTCCTCTGCCGTTTTCACGATTCCCCGGGCGATGGGGTGCTCGGACTCCGACTCCACCCCGGCGGCGATCCGGAGCGCTTCGTCCTCGGAGGTCCCCTCGGCGACGGCCATCTCGACGACCCGGAACTCACCGAGCGTGAGAGTCCCGGTCTTGTCGAAGACGACGGTGTCGAGACCCCGAGCCTCTTCCAGGCCGCGACGGTCCCTGACCAGCAAGCCACTCTGGGCTCCCAACGTCGTCGAGATCGCGACGACGAGCGGTACCGCCAGTCCCAGGGCGTGGGGACACGCGATCACGAGCACTGTCACCACGCGGACGATCGAGAAGTCGATGGGTGCGCCGACGAGCTGCCACGCGGCGAACGTCACGATCGCGGCACCGATGGCCACGGCCGTCAGCATACGCGCCGCGCGGTCGGCCAGGTTCTGGGCCCGCGACTTCGACTTCTGCGCGTCCGCGACCAAACGCATGATTCCGGAGAGCTTCGTATCCGCACCCGTGCCCGTGACTTCGACCCGGAGGGAACCCTCACCGTTGATCGTACCGGCGATCACCTCGTCCCCCTCCCCCTTCTTCACGGGTCGGGACTCGCCGGTGATCATGGACTCGTTCAGCTCGCTCCGGCCCTTACGCACCTCGCCGTCGACGGGCACGCTCTCCCCGGGGCGCACCAGAACCATGTCGCCACGCTGGAGCTCATCGACGGGTACGTCCTCCTCACCGTCGTCCGTGATGCGCGTCGCGGTATCGGGCAGGAGCTTGGCCAGCTCTTCCATGGCCCCCTGGGCCCGGGCGATGGAGCGCATCTCGATCCAGTGACCGAGAAGCATGATGGTGACCAGCGTGGCCAGCTCCCACCAGAGCGCGGAAGCGTCCAGCACCCCGACCTGGACCACCCAGGAGAAGGAGAACGCCACCAGGATCGCCAGCGAGATGAGGGTCATCATCCCGGGCAATCGATCTTTCAACTCGTGGAGCGCGCCCCGCAGAAAGACGAGCCCGCCATAGAGGAACACGACCGTGCCCAGCACCGGCGGAATCCAGGTCGAGCCGGGAAAATCCGGCGCCTGGTAGCCCAGCAGCCCCTCGACGTGCTCGGACCAGAAGACGACCGGCAAGGTGAGGGCCAGCGAGAGCCAGAACTTGTCGCGGAACATGCCCGGGCTGTGGCCCGCGTGCTTGTCGTGGCCGTCGTGGCCGTCGTGGCCGTCGTGGCCGTCGTGGCCGTCGTGGCCGTCGTGGCCGTCGTGGCCGTCGTGGCCGTCGTGGCCGTCGTGGCC
>JAWLHJ010000002.1:500750-721098 GCA_041690395.1 Longimicrobiales bacterium
GGCCGTCGTGGCCGTCGTGGCCGTCGTGGCCGTCGTGGCCGTCGTGGCCGTCGTGGCCGTCGTGGCCGTCGTGGCCGTCGTGGCCGTCGTGGCCGTCGTGGCCGTCGTCAGCGTGCGCGTCCATACCCTTCAATACCAGGCCCGAACCCCGAAGACCAGGCTTCCTTCACGGTACGGCGCACCGAAGGTGCGCATCAGGTCGGCCGTATCCCCGAAGGACCGGTGCCAGGTGTATCCGACGTAGGGGGCGAACTCCCGCTTGATCTCGTACCGGAGCCTCGCACCCAACTCGAAGTCGTGCACACCGGACCCGATGCCCCACTCGGGCACGTCCTGGACCGCGAGCCCGACCTCGATCTCCGGCTCCAGGATCAGGCTCTGCGACAGCAGGACGTCGTACGCGGCACCGAGCTCGGCGCTCACGTTTCCGTCCGAGTCAACGAACACCGACGACTCGACCTCGAACCAGTAGGGTGCCAGGCCCTGAATGCCGAGGGCCAGATGTGGGCGGGTCTGGCCGCCGCCGCCCCACGCGTGGTCCACCCTCACGCCCATCTGGAGGTCCCACCAGGGCGACACCAGCCGGCTGAAGAGGAGCTGGGCCTCCACGTCACCTTCCGACTCACGCGTCGACGCCTCACCGCCCACCTTCACCCAGAGTCGATTGAAGTCGCCCCCGTACCAGCCCTCGGCATCGAGCAGGATCGGCTTCTCACCGAAGCCGGGCGCCTGCTCGAGATCGTTCACCATGAGGAACAGATAGTTCATCTGGTCCATGGTCTGAGCGCGGATAGGCATGGCCCATGCCAGCGCGAAGGCCAGAAATGCGGGTATCCAACGAAGGGTCGGGGATCTCATCGCGTGCCCTCCGATCCGCCACGGTGATGGCCCGCTCCACCCGGCTCATGAGCACCTTCCCCATGCGGTGCGTGCCCATCCTCCCCGACCTCCACGACCCTGAACATACCCGCGTCCATGTGATAGAGGACGTGGCAGTGGAACGCCCACGGTCCGGGCGCGTCGGCCGTGACCAGGACGGAGAGCTTCTCGGCCGGCTGGACGTTGATGGTGTGCTGGCGCGGAATCGCCGTGCCCTTCCCGTTCTCGAGCTCCATCCACATCCCGTGGAGGTGCATGGGATGGTTCATCATGGTGTCGTTCACCATGGTGATGCGGACCCTTTCCCCCAGCCGCAAGCGGATCGGCTCGACCTCGGAGAAGGTCTTCCCGTCGATGGACCACATGAAGCGCTCCATGTTGCCCGTGAGATGGAGCTCGATCTCCCGCTCCGGCGGCGCCAGATGATGCGCGGGGTGGGGCGACTCGAGGTCGGCGTAGGTGAGGACGCGCCAACCGTCGTTACCCAGCCCGACACCCGGCTCGTGGAGACGGCTCATGACCTGGTCCGGCACGCTGGCGTTCGCGGGGCCGTGGCTGTCGGGTCCGTGCGCGACCATGGGCGGCACCGTACCGGGGGCGCGGAGGCCAGCCCCGGCTTCCATGCCCTGCATGTCGTGGCCGGCATGCGGGTCCGGCACGGGAGCCGGCATGTCGTGGCCGGCGTGAGGATCGGGGTCGGCCGCCGGCATGTCGTGGCCGGCGTGAGGATCGGGGTCGGCCGCGGGCATGTCGTGGGCGGCGTGCTCGTCGGCCGCGCCCCCGCCCATGTCGTGCCCCTCGTGGTCCATGCCCATGTCGGCCATCGTGAGGAGCGGGCGCTCGCGGCGGGGCGGAACGTCGGCACGCATGCCCTCGCGGGGTGCCAGCGTACCGAGCGCGTACCCGCTGCGGTCCATGGCTTCGGCGAACAAAGAGTACGCACGATCCTCGCGTGGCTCGACGATGACGTCGAACGTCTCGGCGATGGACAGCCTGAGCTCGTCGGTCTCCACGGGCTTCACGTGCTGGCCATCGGCCTGCACGACGGTCATGGGCAGCCCGGGGATTCGAACGTCGAAGAACGAGGCCGCCGACGCGTTGATGAGGCGGAGCCGCACCCTCTCGCCGGGCTGGAAGAGGCCCGTCCAGTTCTGCCCGGGAGCCATCCCGTTCATCAGATACGTATACGTGGCGCCCGTCATGTCGGAGATGTCCGTGGGGTTCATTCGCATGCCGCCCCACATGAGCCGATCCTCGACGGCCGCCCCCACTCCTCGCTCCCCCGCGTCACGGAAGAAGTCGAAGAGCGTCCGCTTCTGGCGGTTGTAGTAATCGGGCCGCTTCTTCAGGCGCGCCATTATCCGGTGCGGGTCTTCGAACGTCCAATCGGACAGGATGACCACGTAGTCGCGGTCGTACTCGAAGGGCTCGGGCTCCTCGGGGTCGATGACGAGCGCGCCGTACTGCCCGAGCTGCTCCTGGAAGCCCGAGTGGCTGTGGTACCAGTAGCTTCCGTACTGCTCGACGGGGTATCGATACTCGAAGGTCTCCCCCGGACGGATGCCCGGGAAGCTCACCTGCGGCACGCCGTCCATGTCGAACGGGAGCAGGATCCCGTGCCAGTGGATGGACGTGTCCTCGTCGAGCGTATTGGTCACCCGGATGACGGCCTCGTCACCCTCCTTGAAGCGCAGGATGGGGCCGGGGAGCGTCCCGTTGATGGTGGTCGCGTGGCCCATCCGATCGCCGATGGGCACGGATACCCGGCCGATGGTCAGGTCGAGCGGACCGGCGCTTCCGTCGAGCACCTCCGGGCTGCGCGCTGCCAGGTCGCCTCCGGCCCGAGCGTACCTCGGCAAGAGGGCATCGAGTCCGGCGAGCGCCCCCAACGCGGCACCGGCGCGCAGGAAGTGTCGGCGGTTCAGATCGAAATCGAACGAAGAGCTCAAGGGATTCCTCACAGGGTGTCGAAACCGGAGCGGGCCAGGCCCGCACGGGCAGGGATTTCAACTGCCTGAAGGAAACACACTCACGCTTAAGGCATCGTGAACGCCGGATGAAGGATTCTTAATCCGCGAAGTGCGCACGGTGATCCCGGGCGAACGCCTCGATGGTCCGTGCACGGCGACCGGTCAGTCGCTCGACGTCGTCCGTGACCCGTGCCGCCTGACCGTCCGCGACGCCTTCGGCCATCAGGAGCAGGTCCTCGACCAGCCACGAGGGAAGCCCCTGTCCGAGCATCGCTTCGCGCGCGGCCGTGCCGGGAATGGGGACGTACGTGACGGGCTTGCCGAGGACGGCCCCGAGGACGTTCGCAACGTGTCCATGGGAGATGGGTTCGGGGCCGGTGAGCGTGTAGACCGCCCCTTCGTGACCGCCGGGGTCGGCGAGCAGCGAGGCCGCCGCACTCGCGACGTCCCTCGCGTCGATCAAGGGGAGTCGACCTCGACCATACGGCGCATACAGGGTCCCCGCCGTACGGATCGTAGCGGCGTGCATGAAGAGATTCTGCATGAACGACCCGGGCCGCAGCACGGAGAACGGGACGCCCGACGCTCGCAGGTGGGCCTCCGACCGCCCGTGCTCCCGGCCGAGCGTGAGGGGTGAGTCGAGGTCGGCTCCGAGGGCGGACGACTTCAGGATATACCGCGCTCCCGCCCGGGCGGCCGCGTCCACGAGGTTCCCCTCGAGCACGCTGAGATCGTCGGCGACCGCCGTCAGGACGAAGACCGCATCGGCTCCCTCCAGGGGACCCTCGAGGGTGTCGGGTCGGGCCAGATCGGCTTCCCGGACCTCGACGCCCGGCCCGAAGCGAGGGCGAGCCCGCCGGGGATCGCGGGTGAGCGCGCGGCACGGCAGCCCGCTCTCACGGAGGAGGTGCACGAGCTCGGTGCCGATAGTCCCGGTGGATCCACTGACGACGATCATGGGGTCTTCCTCCCACGTGTGCGAAGGCGCCGCAATGCGGCACCGAAAGGATGGATTCCGTGCCTCACCTCGGCCATATCGAGAGCGCTGAAAGGACGTTCATGCACTTCGTGAGTCGGACCACCGCGCCCGGAGTCCCCGCTCTCTCCAAAGCGAGTACAGCACCGGTACCACGAGCAGGGTGAGCAGCGTCGCCGAGAGCATCCCGCCGACCATGGGCGCGGCGATACGCTTCATGAGCGCCGCCCCCGTGCCGCCACCCCACATGATGGGCAGGAGCCCGAGGATGATGGACATCGAGGTCATGAGCACCGGACGGACACGCTCCCCCGCCCCCTCCCGGACGGCGTCGAAGAGCTCGGACCGGCTTCTCAGCCGCCCTTCGCTGTCATGTCTGTGGTACGCCTCGTCCAGGTACACGAGCAGCACGACCGCGATCTCGGCCGCGACGCCGGCCAGGGCGATCAGCCCCACCCACACTGCGACCGACATGTTGTAGTCCAGGGCCCAGAGCAGCCAGAAGCTCCCCACCAGCGCGAAGGGCACGGAGAGCATCACGATGAGACTCTCGGTCACGCTCCGGAAGTTGAGATAGAGGAGCAGGAAGATGATGGCGAGGGTGATGGGCACGACGACGCGCAGCGTACGGCTCGCACGCTCCATCGCCTCGAACTGACCGGACCACTCGATGCGGTACCCCTCGGGCAGCGTCAATCGCTGGTCGAGAAGACGTCGGGCATCGGCCACGTAGCTCCCGATATCGCGCTCACGCACGTCCACGTAGACGATGCTGTTGAGAAGACCGTTCTCGCTCTTGATCATGGGCGGCCCACCGGCGAATCGGATGTCGGCCAGCTGCGCCAGCGGGACCTGCGCCCCCGTCGGCGCGGCGACCAATACGCGCCCGATGGCCTCCGGGTCGTCCCGCAGCTCGCGCGCATAGCGGACGTTCACGCTGTATCGCTCCCGGCCCTCGACGGTGCGCGTGACGTTCACCCCTCCGACGGCGGCCATGATCGTATGCTGGACGTCGGCCATTCCGAGGCCGTATCGCGACGCCGCCCGGCGGTCCACGTCGATCTCCAGGTACCGCCCGCCGATCGCGCGCTCGGCGAACACGGATGCTGTGCCGTCGACACCGGGCAGGAGGCCCTCGATGTCCTGTCCGATGCTCTCGAGCGTTCCCAGGTCCGAACCGAAGATCTTGATGCCCACGGGGGTCTTGATGCCCGTGGCGAGCATGTCGAGCCGGTTCTTGATGGGCATCGACCACATATTGGCCACCCCTGGCGTGCGCACCGCGACGTCCATCTCGGACACCAGCGAATCGAAGTCCACGCCCGGACGCCAGTCCTCCTCCGGCTTCAGGATCGCGATGGACTCGAACATGGACAGAGGAGCCGGGTCGGTCGCGGTGTCGGCGCGCCCGGCCTTGCCGAGCACGAGCTCGACTTCCGGTACGCTCAGCATCGCCCGGTCCCGCTGTCGGAGTATCCGTACGACCTGACCGGTCCCGATGCCGGGAAACACCGAGGGCATGTCCATGATCGACCCTTCGACGAGGGGCGGCATGAACTCGCTTCCGAGCCGGCCGAACGGCACGATGGTCACCAGCAGCAGCGCCAGAGCACCGCCCAGCATCGGGATCCGGTGTCGGAGCACGAAGTGGAGGGCCGGCCGGTACAGGGCCAGCGCGACGCGGTTGATGGGGTTCTTCCCCTCCGGTCTCACCTTGCCCCGGATGAACATGCCCATCGCCACCGGCACGAAGGTGATGGCCAGCAGCGCCGAGGCGCCCATGGCCAGGGTCTTCGTCAGGGCCAGAGGCGTGAACAGCCGGCCCTCCTGCGCTCCCAGAAAGAAGATGGGAACGAAGCTCAGCGTGATGATCAGGAGGGACACGAAGATGGCGGGGCCCACCTCCTTCGACGCGTCGGCGGCGAGGGTCCACCGGTCCCGGGTGCCCCCCTCCCGCGCGTCGCGCTCCATGTGCTTGTGCATGTTCTCGATCATCACGATCGCCGCGTCGACCATGGTGCCGAGGGCGATGGCGATGCCGCCGAGGCTCATGATGTTGGCGTTGACCCCGAGCCAGCGCATGACGAGAAAGGCCATGAGCACGCCGATGGGGAGCGTGACGATGGCGACGAGAGCACTCCGCGCGTGCAGCAGGAAGAGCATCGTCACGAGGGCGACGATCAGGCTCTCCTCGAGCAGCTTCTCCCGGAGGGTCTCGATGGCCCGGTGGATGAGGCCGCTCCGGTCATATCCCACCACGATCTCGACGCCTTCGGGCAGGGAGGCCTGGATCTCGACCATACGCTCCTTGACCCGCTCGATGACGTCGAGAGGGTTCTCGCCGAAGCGCATGACGACGATGCCACCGGTGACCTCGCCCTGGCGCACTTCCCCGTCCTCGCCGCGCCAGGCCATGTCGGCCATCCCCCGGCGGATCTCGGGGCCGATCCGGACGCGGGCCACATCGCCAACGGTGATGGGCGTGCCGCCCGGCGCGACGCCGACGGACACCGACGCAACGTCCTCGACGGAGCCCAGGTACCCGAGGCCGCGGACCATGTACTCGCTGCCGCCCAGCTCGAGCACCCGGCCACCCACGTCGAGATTCGACTCACGAAGCGCCCCGACGACGCGAGAAAGCGGGATCCCGTAGGCGAGCAGCTGCTCGGGCTCCAGCTCGACCTGGTACTGCTTCTCGAACCCCCCCAGCGTCGCCACCTCGCTCACCCCGGGGACCGCCGTGAGCTGGTAGCGGACGGTCCAGTCCTGGAGGCTTCTCAACTCCGCGTTGTCGAGGGTGCCGCTGTGGTCGAGGAGCACGTACTGCATGACCCAGCCCACCCCGGTGGCGTCCGGGCCGAGCCGGGGCCGGACGGCCTCGGGGAGCTGGTCCCCGATCCCGCTCAGATACTCGAGCACCCGCGCCCGGGCCCAGTACATGTCGACATCGTCCTCGAACACGACGTACACGAAGGACCGGCCGAACTGGCTGATGCCTCGCACGTACCGCATCTCGGGGACCTTGAGCATCTCCGTCGAGAGCGGGTACGTCACCTGGTCCTCGATCACCTGGGGAGCCTGCCCCGGCCACTCCGTCTCGATGATGACCTGGACGTCGGACAGATCCGGAATCGCGTCCACCGGGGTGGTCAGCATCGCCCAGGTCCCTGCGCCCGTCGCCGCGACCGTACCCAGCACGACGAGGAACCGATTCGCCATCGACCACTCGATGATGCGCCTGAGCACGGTCAGCTCCCCATCTGGGCCATCATGGCACGCATCACCTCGGCGAGATTGGACTCGGAATCGAGGAGGAACTGGGCCGAGGTGACGACCCGTGCTCCGGGCTCGACACCGGAAAGGACCTGGACGAGGTCACCGCCTCGCGCTCCGACCCGAAGCTCGTGGGGCATGAGCTCGCCTCCGCCCATGTCCACGAAGACGACCGCCCGCTCTCCGGTGTGGAGCACCGCGGACGCCGGCACGGTGAGCATCCCGCCGAGCTCGGCGGCCATCCCGACGGTGGCGTACATCCCGGGCTTCAGCACACCACCCTGGTTGGGGAGCACCACACGGGCCCGCATGGATCGGGTACGGTCCTCCAGCGTCGGGTAGACGTACTCGACCCGGCCCTCGAACGTCCGGTCCGGCAGCGCGGCCACCTCGACGTCCGCGCGCATGCCCTCACGAACCCAGGCGACGTCGGACTCGAAGACCTCCGCGGTGACCCACACCTCGGACAGCCCGGCGATCACGTACAATGTGGTGCCCGGCTGGAACGCCTGTCCTTCGGACACACGCTTCTCCATCACGATGCCCGTCGCCGGCGCGAGCAGGGTCAGGCTCTTACGGACCTCTCCCGTCTCCAACAGCCCGTCGATCTGCGCCGAGGAGATGTCCCAGTACTCGAGCCGGCGCCTGGCCGAGGCGAACAGGTCGCCCGCGCCGGTACCGACCTGCTCCAGCTCGCTGTCTCCGACGTCGTCGACCATCCGGGCGGCGAGAAGGAGCTCTTCCTGGGCCGTCACCAGCTCGGGCGCGTAGACGTCGAGCAGCGGCTCGCCGGCACGTACGGCCTGTCCGGTGAAGTCGGCGTGCAAGGCCTCCGCCCACCCTCCGAACTTGGGCGCCACATAGGCCACCCGGGTCTCGTCGAACTCCACGACGCCGACGGCGCGCACGGTCCTGGTGAGGGGTCGCACCTCCGCGCTTCCGAACGTGATGCCGAACGTCTGGAGGTCCTCGGGGCTGAGCCGGATGGTCCCATCCATGTCCATGCCCGCCATATCCCCGCCCGAATCCGGCTCCTGCATGCCCTCCATGTCGTGACCGGCGTCCATGGCGCCGGGGTCGGAGGCCGCACCGGAGTCATCACCACCACACGCGCCCGAGAGTAGCAGAAGGCCCACCAGCATGCCCACGACGCCGGTTCGTCCCAGCCTGATTCCCGTCGTCCTGTTCATCGCAGCACCTCCGTGCCCACGGCGCGCTCGAGCGCGGCCAGATTCGTTGCGAAGTCGGCCAGGAGCCGATGATAGTCGAGCTCGTGGCGGAACAACGTGACCTGCGCATCGAGCAGTGTGAGAAAATCGACCCCGCCGACCCGGTACGCCGCGGTGGCCGAGGAGAGTCCGGTGCGCGCCTGCGGCAGAATCCCTTCCTCGAGTAGCGTGAGCTGGTCGCGAGCGCGGCGGAGGTCCGCCACGAGCGAAGCGATCTCGCCGTTCACCGCGTCGATCCGGGCGCTCAAGGACGAGCGCGACTCTTCCACGCGCGCCTCCGCCTCCACCACGCCCTGGTCCTGCTTACGTCCGGCGAAAATCGGGAGCGGGGCGGACACCATGACGCTGACGAAGTCGCCGAGCCCCCCCTGGCGGAAGCTGTACGACGCCGACACGCTCACATCGGGTCGCTTCGCCACGCTCGCCAGAGCCCGCTCCCGCTGCTGGGCCACCGTCCCGAGCTCCTGGGCCCGGATGTCGGGGTTGTGCTCGAGCGCGAGCCGCTGAAGCTCCCGGACGTCCGGCAGCGACCCCGCCCCGTCCGGCTCCGGAGGCGAGGCCGCCGACGGATCGCCCAAAGTCACGGAGGTGAAGGCCGGGGCCTCGCCCCCGCCCGCGAGCGCCGCGGCCCGCACGCCTTCCGGCAGCTGCGTACTCAGCACCGGCGTGTCCGTGGCCCGCCCCAGCAGCGCGTTCAGCCGCGCTGCGGCCCTCGCCCTCCGCTCGCGCAGGATCACCCGCTGGTCGGCGAGACGCGTCCGCTCGATCTGGGCCTTGAGCACATCGGGCTGTCGCCCTGATCCGACCGCATAGTGCGATGCCGTGAGGTCCGCGAGCCGCCCGAGGAGGGTCCCGTTCCGCGTCGTGACGGCGAGGGCCCGATCCACGAAGTAGATCTCGAAGTAGGCCGCCTTCACGTCGGCCCGAACCTGGTTCCGGGCGCGGCGGACATCCCATTCGGCGGCCTCTGCCCGCACCGCCGCCGCGTCTTCCCGCAGTCCGAGCTTGCCCGGCCATGGAAGGCGGGTCGACAGCTGCAGCTGGGTCATCGTCATCATGTCGTTGCCCAGTCCCGGATCGCTCACGGGGACGTTCATGAAGCCGATGCCCAACATCGGATCGGGAAGCGCTCCCGCCTGAGGCACGCGTGCGGCGGCGCCCTCGGCAGCGCTCCGGGCTGCGGCGATTCGGGGGCTCGCCGAGTCGGCTTCCGTCAAGACGGACCGGAGGGTGGTCGTCTGCGCCCGCGCGTCGTGCGCATGCGCGGCAGCCCCACTCACCAGGAGCAGAACGAAGATGGCAACGCGGATCATGTTGGGAGTCCTCTCGGTCGTGACTCGATCATCGATCGTCGGGCGTCGCGACACGCCCGGATGCGGATGACGGTGGGCGGCATGGACGGGCGCCGAGGCGCCCCGACGCCCCCCGGGGGCTACCGCCCAGACGAGCCGAGGGAGGCGGGGGCCGTGCACCCCGAGCCCAGCATCGGACTCCAGGGGCACGGCCGGGCCCGCTCACTCACCGAGCCCGGACCCGAGCATCGAGCCCAGAGGACGCCCCATCGCGACGAGGACGAAGCCCACGACCAGGAACAGGGCCGTGGGTGCCCACCAGAGGCCGAAGCCGCCCTGGGCCATATGCCCCCATCCCTCCGACATCATCTGCGCGCCGCCCATGGTCTGCCCTCCGCCCATCATGCCGCCCATGGTCCAGGGACCGACCAGGCCCACGAGCAGGACGGTGACCGCGAGGGAGAGGAAGACGACCCCCAGCCACCGAACGGCCAGTACTCCGAGCTTCTCGTAGCGGGTCATGGGTCCTCCTCGATTCGAGGGGAGATCAGCGTACCTCGTGCTGAATCAACCTATCCGTCGAAGCGTGAAGCGTTCGTGAGACGGAGATGAAAAGACCTTCATGTCCGGCGGCTCGGCCGCCCACGCCTCACTCGCCGGATACGCGCGGAAAGACGGCCACCAACCTGGCGCCGCCCTCCGGTCTGTTCTCGGCCTCGATCCCCCCTCCGTGGGCGTCGACCACCGCCTTCACGATGGAGAGTCCGAGCCCGGTCCCCTCCTGATGCGCTCGCACCGGGTCCGCGCGAAAGAAACGGTCGAACACACGGTCGTCCACGCCGTCGGGGAATCCCGGCCCCTCATCCTCCACCGTCAGCCGTACCTCCGACGGCCCCCCGGTGACCCCGATCCGGACGCGCGCCCCTCGCGACGAGTAGTCCAGCGCGTTCTCCAGGAGATTCCACACCACCTGCCCGAAGAGGACCGGATCGACCTCGGCGGTCACGTCGCCATCGATGTCGAGCTCCACGACCACGCGCGCGGCGTCCGCCTTGCGCGCCAGCTTGGTCACCACGCTGCGCGTCGCCTCTCCGAGATCGACGGCCTCGGGACGACCGCGGAGCACGCCGGCGTCCGACCGGGCCAGGATCATCAGGTCCTCCGCGACCCTCCCCAGGCGCACGGCCTCCTCGAGGGTGCTCTCCAGAACGCGCCGGTACTCCTCCGGCGCCCGCTCCCGGCGGAGCGCGATCTCGAGCTCACCCCGCATGGCGGTCAAGGGCGACCTCAGCTCGTGGCTGGCATCGGCGGTGAAGCGCCGCTGGGCCTCGAAGGCGCCCTGGATCCGGGTCAGCATCGTGTTGAGCACGTCCACGAGACGCCGGTACTCTTTCAGGTCCGCATACGCATGGATTCGGCGGTCGAGCGACCCTGCCCGGATCTCTTCGGCCTGGTCGATCACCTCGTGGACCGGACGCATGGCCCGCCCCGCCAACCACCACGCACCCGCGTAGGTCAGCCCGGCCCCCAGAAGCGCCAGCGCGGCGAGGAAGAGGGACGCGCGCACCACCAGCTGGTCCCGGTTGCCGAGCGGGGCCGCCACCTGGAGGACGTGCCGCTCATGAGCCATCCCGAACCGGTCGAGCGGGTAATAGAGGATGCGGACGTGCGTCCCCTCGAAGTCGCCGTCCGTCCATACGAGCTCGCCGTCGGCCGACCGACCGAGCGCCGCCGTGTCGAGGGGGAGATCGCTCGTCATGTAGCGACTCCGAAGCAGGCTCAAGCCATCCGCGCGCCAGATCTGCGCGTACTGGATGAGGTCGCTCAGCGCGCCGGCCTCTTCCGGCGTCAACTCCCATTCATGGAAGTGCATGGCGCCGGACGGCTCGTCGGTGACGGAAGCGGCCTGGATCGATGCGACATTCAGCACCGAGGCGTCGATTCTGCGGTCGAGCAGCGCCTTGAGGGTGAGCACGCTCACCACGGAGATCGAGACCAGCGCCCCGGCCATCACGAGCGTCGCGCGCATGGCGAGCTGCGACCGGAAGGAGCGCGTCACTCCGACTCTCCCTCCTCGCGGAGGATGTACCCGACGCCCCGCACCGTGTGGAGCAGCGGATCCGCCGCGGGCTTCCGGAGCTTCCTCCGCAGATGGCCGACGTGTACGTCGACCACGTTGCTCATCGGATCGAACGTGAGGTCCCAGACCTTCTCCAGCAGCTCGGTTCGGCGGACCACGCGCTCCGGATTCAGCATGAAGTACTCGAGGAGCCGGAACTCCTTGGGCGTCAGATCGAGCTTCACACCGGCCCGAAACGCCTCGTGCTTCACGCGATCGAACTCGATGTCGGCATAGATCAGTCGATCGGGCCGGGTCCCGCCGCCCCGCCGGAGCAGCGCCCGCACGCGGGCCAGGAGCTCGTCGAAGCCGAACGGCTTCGTGAGATAGTCGTCCGCGCCCGCGTCGAGGCCCATGACGACATCGTCCTCCGCGTCTCGCGCGGTAAGCATGAGGACCGGCGTCGCGTTGTCGCGTGCTCTGACGTCCCGCACGATCTCGAGCCCCGAGGCGCCCGGGAGCATGACGTCGAGCAGGAGCAGATCGTAGTCGTGCACGTGGGCCTGGATGCGCCCCGCCTCGCCGTCGTGCGCGACGTCGACGGTGTACCCTTCCTCCCGGAGGCCCCGCTCGAGGAAGCTCGCGACCTTCCGGTCGTCCTCCACCACCAGGATGCGCACCGCGCTCAGGCCCTGTGCTCGGCCCGGTCCCAGGCGGCCTGGAGGTGGTCCTGGAGATCGGCCACGGCGTCGGCTGCGATCTCGTCGAGCCGGCCCGTCATGGTCCGACCGAGCAGCCCCTGCAGGAACTCGAGGGACGCGTCGAGATCCCAGTCAAGGAACGGCTCCGGCCCGGACTCGAGGTTCTCGAGCGTGCGCAGCACCAGGTAGGCGTCGTCGAGAAGTCCGGGCAGGCCGTGCGTCATCTCCGGAAGGAGATCGATGGGCACCAGGAAGTAGCGCTCGGCCCGCTCGATGAGCGGCAGGACCACCTCGGCCATCCCCCGGTCCTCGGCCTCCCGGTGGGCGCTGGCCAGCATGAGCGGGATCGCGTCGATGATCTCGAGCGCGACCGACGCCACGTCCGCGACCTTCTCCGGATCTCCGTCCTCGGCTCCCGGAAGCGTCCTCGAGACATAGTCGCGAAGCGAGTCGACGCCACCCCTCGCCTTCGCGCTCTGGATGACGGCGGCCACGTCCTCGGCGGCCCCGCCACCGAGGTCCACCTCCGGGTCTCCGGTCGGCTCGTCGGCGGCCACGTCAGCTCCCTTCGGCCGCGCGCTCGTACACGATCTCGCCGCCCACGATGGTCATCTCCACCTCGGTCTCGGGAATACGCGTCTCGTCGACCGACAGGATGTCCTGAGACAGGATCACGATGTCGGCGAGCTTGCCGGGCGTCAGCGAGCCCTTGATCCCTTCCTCGAACGCGCCGTAAGCGGCGTTGACCGTGTACGTCTCGAGCGCCTCCATGCGGTCGAGCCGCTGGTCCGGGGTGAAGCGTTCGCCGTCCGCCATGCGTCGCGACACCGTCGAGTAATAGCTCGCGATCGGGCTGACGTCCTCGACCGGCGCATCCGTGCCGTTCATGACGACCGCCCCGGAATCCCAGAGCGAGCGCCAGACATAGGCGCCCTCTTCGGTCCGCTGCTCGCCGAGCTTCGGCTCCACCCACGGTCCGTCGGATGTCGCATGGATGCCCTGCATGGACGCGATGACTCCGAGCGCACCGAAGCGTGGGATATCCGCCGGATGGAGATGCTGCGCGTGCTCTACGCGCCAGCGCAGGTCCTCGCTGTCGCCCGCGTCATACGCGCTCTCGAAGATGTCGAGGGTCTCCCGGTTCCCCCGGTCGCCGATGGCGTGGACGTTCAGCTGGTAATCGTGCTCCAGCGCCAGGCGGGCCTTCTCGCGGATCTCCTCGGGAGGCGCGGTGTTCAGCCCCGTGCTGCTCGGCAGGTCGTCGTACGGCTCGAGCAGCCACGCGCCGTGCGACCCCAGCGCGCCGTCGATGGACACCTTGAGCGACCGGACGGTCAGCCGATCGTCTCCGTACCCGACCACGCGGTAGTCGGCCATGTTCTCGGCGAGCTCCTCGTTGTCCGCGCGGATCATGCCGTAGAGCCGGATCTTCAGGCTGCCGTCGTCGACCATCGACTTCCAGAGATCGATCGTCCCGAAGCCGGAGCCCGCGTCCTGGAACGACGTGATCCCGTTCCGGAACGCCTCGTCCTGCGCGAGCAGCGCCACGCGCCTGGGGTCGGGCGGCGGCGTCCCCTCCCGGGCCGGCGCGAGCAGCCCCGCGGCGGTCTCCCGAAATGCGCCGGTCGGCTCGCCGTCCGGTCCCCGCAAGATCTCCCCGCCTTCGGGGTTCCCGGTCGCGCGGTCGATGCGGGCCAGCCTCATCGCGTGCTCGTTGGCGAACGACGCATGGCCGCTGGCGTGCACGAGAATGACCGGGTTGTCGGGGGATACCTTGCTGAGCGCAGCGTGATACGGGAGCCCATCCACGTTCGGCTGCGGCCTGGCCGTCCATTTCTCCTGGTGCCACCCACGGCCGGCGATGAGCTCGCCGGGCTGGGCTTCGGCCACCGCGTCGGCCACGAGCCCGACGATCTCGTCCCAGCTCGTCGCCTCGGTCAGGTCGAGCTCGAGCGTGCCCGCGCCGAGCCGCATGTAGTGGGCGTGTCCCTCGATGAAGCCCGGGTAGGCGGCACGTCCCTCGAGGTCGACGACCCGCGTCTCCGAGCCGATCCACCCCTCGATCTCGTCGGCGGACCCGATCGCCGCGATCCGGCCGTCGCGAACCGCGAGGGCCTCGGCCTCCGGCAGGGCCTCGTCGACGGTCACGATCGTACCGCCCGTGAGGACGAGGTCGGCGACCTGCTCCTGGTTGGGGCCGCACGCGGCCGATGCGAGCCCGATCACGGAGATCCCCGCGAGGCGTCGGGCGGTGGTCCACACGGAGGTCGTCGCGGGCGAGGGGAGCTTCAGGTTGCTCGTCTGACTCATGGAGATGGACATGCTGGAGGAATGGACGACGGACCAGGGTTCACCCGGTGGACCAAGGATGGGCCGCGCGACGACGCGAGACCAGCCCATGGTGCCACGGACCACCGCCATGTGGGCGCTCCGAACCACCAACGCACACCCGCCGTCAAATGCGTGCGTTCCGCAGCCGGAGGCTGTTGAGCACGACCGTGATCGAGCTGAGCGCCATCGCGAACGCGGCCAGGATCGGATGGAGCGAGCGTAGCATGCTCGGCATGAAGGTGAGCCCGTACAGGGCCCCCGCGGCGACCGGAATCAGCGCGACGTTGTAGAAGAACGCCCAGAAGAGGTTCTGCTCGATGGAGCGCATCGTCGCGCGGCTGAGCGCGAGCGCTTCCGGAACCGAGCGGAGATCGCCACGCATGAGCGTGAGATCGGCCGTCTCCATGGCCACGTCGGTACCCGTCCCGAGCGCGATCCCGACGTCGGCCCTCGCGAGCGCCGGCGCGTCGTTGATCCCGTCGCCGACCATGGCCACCCTTCCCTCGGACTCGTCGCTCAGCCTGGCCACTTCCGCGGCCTTCCAGTCGGGGAGCACCTCCGCGATGACCTCGTCGATGCCCACCTCTTCGGCGATACGGGCTGCCACGGCGCGCTGGTCCCCCGTCAACATGATCACCCGCAGGCCTCGCTCCTTCAGCTGGGCGACCGCCTCCGCCGAACCCTCTTTGACCGCGTCGGCCACCGCGATCAGGCCGACCGCGGTGCCGTCGACCGCCACCCAGATGGGCGTCGCGGCGCCGGCCGCGACGCGGTCGGCCTCGGTCGCCAGGGCGTCCGACGCGACCTCATGCTCCGCGAGGTAGGCGCGGGTACCGACCAGCACACGCCGGCCGTCCACCACGGCTTCGACCCCCCGCCCGGGAATCGCCTCGAACTCCGCCGGCTCGGTGAGCGCGATGCCTCGCGCTCGGGCAGCCCGGACGATCGACTCTCCCAGCGGGTGCTCGCTCCGGAGCTCCGCGGAGCCCGCGAGCGAGAGGACCGACTCGAGGTCCTCGGCGACGACCTCGCGCACGGTCGGCTCGCCGGTGGTGATGGTACCGGTCTTGTCGAGCACGACCACCCTGACATCCCGCGCCCGCTGGAGAGCCTCCGAGTTGCGGAAGAGGATCCCCATGCGCGCCGCCCGCCCCGTCCCGACCATGACCGCCGTGGGCGTGGCCAGGCCCAGCGCGCACGGACAGGCGATGACCAGAACCGCGACCAGCCGGAGGAGCGCCGGCGTCGCGCCCGCGCCGACCCACAGCCACCAGACGAGGAACGTCCCCACGGCGATGACGATGACGATCGGCACGAACACCGCGGAGATCCTGTCCGCGAGCTGCTGGATGGGCGCCTTGCTCGCCTGGGCCTGCCGGACCAGGCGGATGACCTGCGCCAGCGCCGTGTCCGCACCCACGCGCCGTGCTTCGAAGCGGAAGGAACCGCTCTTGTTGATCGTGGCTCCGACCACTTCGTCGCCGGGGGCCTTCTCGACCGGCATGCTCTCGCCGGTCAGCATGCTCTCGTCGACCGTCGACCGACCGTCGAGCACCACTCCGTCGACCGGAACCCGCTCGCCGGGCCGGACCACCAGCACGTCGCCGACGACGACCTCCGCGAGCGGTACGTCGCGCTCCTCGCCGTCGCGGACGACCCGGGCGGTGGCCGGGGTCAGGTCCATGAGCTCACGGATCGCCCGGCTGGTCTCGCCCTTGGCTCTTACCTCGAGCAGCTTCCCGAGCTTGATGAGCGTGATGATCAGCGCCGCGGTCTCGAAGTAGACGTGCGTGCCGAGCTGGGTGCTCCCCATGGTCAGGGCGACCGTGACGACGACCGAGTACACGTACGCCACGGTCGAGCCCAGCGCCACGAGCACGTCCATGTTGGCCGCGCCGTTCCGGAGGGACTTCCACGCCCCTTCGTAGAACCCCCATCCGACATAGAACTGGACGGGGGTCGCGAGCGCGAACATGAGCCAGTTGACCCACGGCTCGTGGGCCCACATGCCGACGAGTCCGAAGTCGCGCGCCATGCTCAGCACGAAGAGCGGGAGGGCGAACGCCACGCCCACGGCGAACGCCCGGCGTTGGACGGTGACCTCGTCCGCCCGGGCACTCGCCTCCGCGGCCTCGAGCCCTGCCTCCTCGACCAGGATGGCGCCGTAGCCGGCCCCCTCCACCGCGCGGACGAGGGCGTCCGGGTCGACTGCGCGCGGATCGAAACGGACGGTAGCCCGCTCGGACGCGTACGACACGGACGCGTCGGTGACCCCCGCGGTCTTGCGCAGCGTACGCTCCACCGTGCCCGCGCAATTCGCGCACGTCATCCCCGTGATGGGGAGGACGAGGTCCCTGGTGTCACCACCCGGTGCATCGAGCCCGGACGACGCCTCGGCGGTCCCGGGACCGCCCTTTGCCTGGATCTCACTCATGGGTGTGCGCCTGCCCTCAGGCGTCCCCTGCGGGCGGATAGGCGATCTCCTTCATCTTCTCCTCGATGACGACCCAGTCGGACGTCTCGGGATCCCAGCTCACGGTCACCTTGCGGGTCGTCGCGTCCCCCTCGACGGACCGCACGCCCGGAACCTCCGACACTTCCCGCTGGATGGTGGAAACGCAGTGTCCGCAGCTGATGTTCGGCACGCTGACGGTCTTGCTCTGTTGCTCGGACATGTCTCGATACTCCTCTGTTGGTTGGTCTCGTCGTCCGCCCGTGAGGGGCGGCCGGGGCGCCTCAGGATCGTCCGGAGGCCTCGAAGACGTCCATGAGCTCGCTCAGCACGCGCTCACGCTCTTTCACGTCGTCACCCTGGATGGCGCTGGTGACGCACGAGTGCAGATGTCCGTCCAGCACCTTGGAGCTCACCTTCTTCAGAGCCCGCTGGATCGCGACGATCTGATTCACCACGTCGATGCAGTACGCACCGTCCTCGACCATGCGCTGCACACCCCGAACGTGTCCCTCCACGCTCTTCAGGCGACGCACGATGTCTTCCGTGGCCTTCCCGTCCATCCGTACCGCTCCTCGTCTGGATGACTACCCCTACCCCCCTGGGGGGGGGTGCCTCAAAAGTCTACAAGCTCGGCTCTCGTGCGTAAAGGGGCCCACCGAGCCCCCGGATCGCGGACCCGCCCCGCGGCTGCGGGGTTCACAGACGTCGAGCTGCCGCCCTCTACGTGGTAGGAGACCGGCAGGCCGCACCGCGCGGGTGCGGGCACGACCCGATGCAGACAGGACCCGAGCATGGCAGAGAAATCGACCGACACCGCCGCGGAGCCGCTCACTGGATCCGGCAGCGCGTCTTTGGACGCCCGGGCCGGCACCGACCCGATCGAGCTGTTCGGGAGCTGGTTCGAGGCGGCCCGGACGGCGGGCATCGAGCTGCCCGAAGCGGTCGCACTCGGCACGTCCACGCCGGACGGCGTTCCCTCGGTGCGCATGGTCCTGTTGAAGGGTTTCGACGACCGGGGCTTCACCTTCTTCACCAATTACGAGAGCCGTAAGGCGGGCGAGCTGGACGCCAATCCGCGCGCCGCGCTCTGCTTCCACTGGAAGGAGCTCGATCGTCAGGTCCGGGTGACGGGCGCGGTGCGCCGCGTCTCGGAGGACGAGAGCCGCGAGTACTTCATCACCCGACCCGAAGGGAGCCGCCTCGGGGCCTGGGCCTCGAAGCAGAGTCGCCCGCTCGCGTCGCGAACCGAGCTGGAGGGCGCGGTCGAAGCCGTGCGGCGGCGTTTCGCGGACGGCGACATCCCACTGCCTCCCTTCTGGGGCGGCTACCGGCTGGTACCGGACCGTATCGAATTCTGGCAGGGACGCTCCGACCGACTGCACGACCGGATCGCCTTCGACCGAACCGACGACGGCTGGACCACGGTGCGGCTGTACCCGTAGGGTAGCCGAAGCGGCCTCCACGCCGTATGCTGGCGCCATGCTCGCATTCCAACGGGTGTTCACGCCAGCTCGCGACGGACGCGCGATCGACCCTCCGGTCCCGGTGTCACGTTGACTCCGGGCGTCGCCGCAGCCCTCGCGCTCTTCCCCATCGCGCTCGCCGCGGTGCTCCTCGTCGGCTTCCGCGTACCGGCGAAGCACGCCATGCCGGCGGCGTACCTGGGGACCCTCCTGGTCGCGTTCGGTGCGTGGCGCATGTCACCCGCCCGCGTGGCGGCAGCGTCGATCCAGGGACTCTTCCTGACGTTCGACCTGCTGTTCATCATCTTCGGAGCGATCCTCCTCCTGCACACCCTCGAGCGCTCCGGGGGCGTCGGCGCCATCCGGCGGTCGTTCGACGGCGTCAGCACGGACCGTCGCGTCCAGGTCGTGATCGTCGCCTGGCTCTTCGGGTCGTTCATCGAAGGGGCGGCCGGCTTCGGGACTCCGGCCGCGGTGGTCGCGCCCCTGCTGGTGGCGCTGGGCTTCCCGGCGGCCGCGGCGGTCATGCTCGGGATGATGGTTCAGAGCACCGCCGTGACGTTCGGCGCGGTGGGAACCCCGGTCCTGGTGGGGGTCCAGGGCGGGCTCGGCGGGGCCGAGTTCGACAGCTACCTCGCGGCGGCCGGACTCGGGATGATGGACTACCTCCGCCTCGTGACGGCGCAGGTCGTCGTGTTCCACGCGATCGCCGGTGTGCTCATGCCCACCTGGATGGTCGTGATGCTGACCCGCTTCTTCGGCGCGAAGCGCTCGTGGACCGAAGGGCTGTCCATCGTCCCGTTCGCCCTCTTCGGCGGCCTCGCGTTCACGGTCCCCTACGTCCTGTTCGGCACGTTCCTGGGCCCCGAGTTCCCGTCGCTTCTCGGTGCGCCGGTGGGCCTCCTGATCGTGGTCACCGTGGCGCGCCGCGGATGGCTGCTTCCCCGTGACCACTGGGACTTCCCGCCGCGTGGCGACTGGCTGCCGGAGTGGGTGAGCGGGCTCGAGGGGCGCGACACCGGCGCCCCGGACGGCGAAGACATGTCGGGCCCGCGCGCCTGGGCACCCTACGCGCTCCTGGGTCTCCTGCTCGTGCTGACCCGACTCCCGTCCCTTCCCGTGGGCGGCTGGTTGCGGTCGCTCGCGCTGTCCTGGAATGGGATCCTCGGCACCGAGATCAGCGCGTCGACGACGCCCCTGTACCTTCCGGGCTTCGTTCTCATCGTCGTGGTGGGGCTGACCGCGGTGCTGCACGGGATGCCGAAGGGCGCGCTCCGCTCGGCGGTCGGCTCGTCCTCGAGGGTGCTGGTCGGAGCCGGGTTCGTCCTCGTCTTCACGGTTCCGATGGTCCGCGTCTACATCAACTCCGACGTGAACGGTGCTGGCCAGCTCGCCATGCCTCTTGCGATGGCCGAGTGGGTGGCGGGCAACGTCGGGTCGGTGTGGCCGTTCTTCGCCGGTGTCACGGGCGCGTTGGGCGCGTTCATCGCGGGCTCGAACACCGTCAGCAACCTGATGTTCTCGGCCTTCCAGTTCGGCATCGCCGAGCGCCTGGCCATGTCGACCGTGACGATCGTCGCGCTCCAGGCGGTCGGAGCCGCCGCGGGCAACATGATCGCGATCCACAACGTGGTCGCCGCGTCCGCGACCGTCGGGCTGCTCGGGCGCGAGGGCTCGACCCTCCGCCGAACCGTGCTGCCCACGATCTACTACCTGCTCGTGCTGGGCATCCTGGGGCTCATCGCCGTGCACGTGATCGGCACGACCGACCCGCTGACCGGCGGCTGAAGTCGCCTCGCCCGCGGTCGAGTCCTGCTCCGCGGGGCGGTTCGACCCGGCTCCCGGCGGGCCGCGACGCTTCCCGCCGCCCCGCTACGCTCCGAGCGCGCCCAGCAGCGCCGTCTCGATCGCCGGGTGCCGCCTCTCCGCGAGCGGCTTACCTCCATCGGTCACGTAGAAGACGTCCAGCGCCTGGTTCTTCTCCGTCGAGAGCTTGGCGAGGGTGATGTTGAGGCCCAGTCCGGCGAGGGTCGTGGCGATGCGGTAGACCAGCCCCGGCTCGTCGTCCGCCCGCACCTCGATGACCGTGCGCCCGGATACGTCGGGAGGCACGAACCGCACCGCGGGCGGGGCCGGAGGCCTCCGGCGACGCCGCCTGAGCTGGCGGGTGCGCTGGCGCTCCACCGCCTCGGCCGGATCGCGCTCGCCGGCCATGACGGCCTCGATCTGGGCGGAGATCTCCTCGTACCGACCCTCGGGCACCGGCGCGATGGCGCCATGGGCCATGGCGTCACTCACCCGGAATACGTCGAGCACCAACCCGTCGTCACGCGTGAAGACGTCGACGCTCAGGATGTCGAGACCGGCACCGCTGATGGCGCCGGCGAGACGAGCCAACACTCCCCTCGCATCGTGCACGCATACGGACAGGATCGAGTAGGGGCCCTTGTCCGACGTCCGCCAGTCGGTCAGGGCGGAACGGGCGCCGAGGTGTCTCGTCATCGCGAAGTGCGTCGCGATGACCTCCGGGGGCACGAGGCTCGGGTAGCGCCTGGGGAGGTGCTCGAGGAACTCCTCGATGTCGCTGCGCAGGAACTCCGGATGTCCGAGCGCGCCGAGCACCCGGTCCGCGACCACGCTCGCGGTGCCGGTATGCTCCGGGTCGGCACCGCGCAGCGCGACCGAGGCACGCGCGTGCAGCTCACACAGAAGGGACGCCTTCCAGTCGTTCCAGACGCCCGGGCCGACGCCACTGATGTCCGCATAGGTGAGGACGAAGAGCATGTTCAGACGGTCCTCCGTGCCGACCGTGTCCGCGAATCCGCGGACCACCGCCGGGTCCATGATGTCGCGGCGCTGCGAGACACGGGACATGACCAGGTGTTTGGCCACGAGGAAGGCGACATCCGCCCGCACATCCTCCGGAAGGTGGAGCCGGCGAGATACCCGTTTCGCGACGGCCGCGCCCCTGGTGACATGGTCCTCACCCTGCCCCTTGCCGACGTCGTGCAGAAGGAGAGCCAGCGCCAGGCGCGCGGGATCGGAAACCGCGTCGAGCGCCCGGCCGAGCGGCACCAGCGCGTCGATTCGCTCGTCCCCGGAGTGCAGGGCATCCAGCGCCTCAAGCGTCTGCAGCGTGTGCTCGTCGATGGTGTAGCGGTGGTAGTGGTCGTGCTGCACCAGAAAAGTGACCCGCCTGAACTCGGGCATATACGCGGCCAGGAGTCCGGCGTCGTGCATCGACCGGAGCGTCGTCGCCACGTACCCGGTCCGCCCGAGAAGCCGCATGAACGCCGCGGCGGCATCCGGGGACTGACGCACCTTCCGGTCGATCAGCGACAGGCTTCCCCTCACCGCCTCGAGCAGCGCGTCGCCGACGGCGGCGCCATGCTGCTGGGCGACATCGAACACCTCGAAGAGCCGCAGCGCGTCACCACCGAAGTCGACCCCGCCCGGAGGCGCCTCGAGACGCCCGTCGCTTAGCCGGTACCGCCGTCCCGGACCGACCGCCACGGACCTGCGCCTGGGCCGGATGCGCAGCGGCCCGTCCTCCTCCTCCCAGAAATCGGCGTCGACCAGAAAGGCATCGCAGAAACGCTGGATCTCCTGCGCCCTGAGGTAGAAGTCCCGCATGAAGATCTCGGACGCTGCGGCCGAGTGCTGGTCCGAGTACCCCAGAGCCCGGGCGAGCCGGGGCTGCAGATCGAGCACGATCAGGTCGGTGCGTCGGCCCGTGTAGAAGTGCGCCTGGTTCCTGACGCGCAGGGCGAAGTCGTACGCACGGAGGGCCCGCGCCAGCTCCGATGGCTCGACCAGGCCGGCCCGAGCAAGATCCTCGAGCGACTCGACGCCGTGACGCGCCAGCCCGACCCACGTCACGAGATGCATGTCCCGCAGGCCGCCGGCGCCCTCCTTCAGGTTCGGCTCCTGCATCCCCACCACCCGCCCGTGCCTGGCTCGCCTGCCCAGAACTTCGGCGGCCATGGCCTCACGGAAGAACCGGTTCGCCTTCGGATGCCGGAAGACACCCTCACGGAGATCGGCGACGAAGCGCGAGAAGAGCTCCTCGCTCCCCGCCAGGAGCCGTGCCTCGGACATCGCGTTGCGCGCATGGAGATCGGACCGCCCCATCCGGACGCACTCGGCCACCGAGCGTACGCTGTGCCCCACCTCCAGCCCCACGTCCCAGAGGAGAGGAAGGGCCGCCTCGACGAACTCCGTCATGCCGCCCGTGCGACGTCCCGGATGCAGAAACAGGATATCGACGTCCGAGTGGGGCGACAGCTCGCGGCGCCCGTAGCCGCCCAGCGCCACGATCGCACACGGCGCCAGCTCCTTCCTCGTCGAAGGACCCAGGTCGTCGGCCACCATGCGGCACGCCCGGCCGACGACCATGTCGACCGCGTCGCTCCGGCCTCGGGCGATCTCGCGCCCCCCCAACCCGAAGCGATGGCGCTTCAGGAGATGGTTGGACTCCGTTTCCAGAAACGCACGGAACGACCGGATGCGCTTGGCCGTCTCGGGTGGCACGGATGCGAGCCGCTCCTCCGCGTGGCGCGCGAGTCGCGACTCCTGGATCCGCACGGGGTCGCCGGGGGGCGGAGCGGGCATCAGGCGGTCACGCCGCCCACATCGGCACTGAACGTGTCGGGGCCGTACGCCTCGTTCCCGTGCTCGAAGACGTCGAGCCCGGCGATCTCCTCCTCGGCCGACACGCGCATGCCCACGGTCGCGTCGACGATCTTGAAGAACGCGAACATCGTCCCGAACACCCAGACGAAGGCGGCGACGATCCCGAGCAGCTGCGTGCCGATGATGGCCAGCGTCACGCCCCCCGCGTTGAAGAGTCCCGCGGCGAGCGTTCCCCAGGCGCCGCAAACCCCGTGCACGGAGATCGCACCGACCGGATCGTCGATCTGACGGCGATCGAAGAAGAGCACGGAGAAGACGACCAGCGCCCCCGCCGCGAGCCCGATCAGGATGGCCGCACCCGGCACGACGTTCGCGCATCCGGCGGTGATCCCCACGAGCCCCGCGAGAGCGCCGTTGATAGTCATGGTCGCGTCGGGCTTCTTCAGGAAGAGCCAGGCGGTGATCATCGCGGCGAGGGCCCCCGCCGCCGCCGACAGATTCGTGTTCACCGCGATGAGCGCGATGTCGACCGTCGCCGCCGTGGTGCTCCCCGCATTGAAGCCGAACCACCCGAACCAGAGGATGAACATGCCGAGCGTCACGTAGACCAGGTTGTGACCCGGCATGGCGCGCGGCTTCCCCTCGACCGTGAAGCGTCCGAGCCGTGGCCCGACCACCATGGCGCCGGCCAGCGCACCCCAGCCGCCGACGCTGTGCACCACCGTCGATCCGGCGAAGTCGATGAAGCCGAGCCCCTCCAGCCAGCCATCTCCCTTATAGAGGCTGCCCCAGGCCCAGCTTCCGAAGACCGGGTACACGATCGCCGTCAGGAAGATCGAGTACATGATGTACACGGAGAACTTGGTGCGCTCCGCGACCGCGCCGGACACGATGGTCGCCGCCGTCGCCGCGAACACGGTCTGGAAGATCCAGAACGCATAGAGCCATGGGTCCTGCTCCGTCGCGTAATCGGAGAGCATGAAGCTTCCGGTGCCGAACCAGCCGCCGCTCGGTCCGAACATGATGCCGAAGCCTACGAGCCAGAACGCGAGGGACCCCATGGAGAGGTCCATGATGTTCTTCATGCAGATGTTGACCGCGTTCTTCGCCCGCGTCATACCGACCTCGATCAGCGAGAAGCCGGCCTGCATGAGGAGGACGAGGACCGCCGCGAGGATGGTCCAGACGAAATCCGCGTGACGCTGCAGCAACGCGATCGCTTCGGCCGTCGCCGCGTCCTGGGCCAGGAGCGGGTCGGGCGACGCGACGGCGGCCAGGGCGGCCGCGGTCAGGGCAAGGAGCGCGCGGAACGAAGCGTACGCGCGGAGGGTGGCGGGCGCACGGAACGCGCGCATGGATGTATACCTGCTCACTCGGGTCACCTTCAGGGGTGGGGGCGGGCGGAGGAAGGGGGTCAGATGGCGCTTTCGCCGCGCTCTTCCGTGCGGATGCGGATGACGTCGTCCAGCGGTGAGACGAAGACCTTCCCGTCCCCGAACTTCCCGGTCTTGGCGGACACCAGGAACGTGCTGACGACCGCCTCCACGAGGGCCTCGGCCACGACGACCTCGACCTTCAGCTTGGGCACGAACTCCACCTTGTACTCGGTGCCCCGGTAGGTCTCCGACTGACCCTTTTGCCTCCCGAACCCCTTCACCTCGGTGACCGTCATGCCGACGACGCCGGCCTCCTGGAGCGCGGACTTCACCGACTCCAACAGATGCGGCCGGATGATTGCCTCGACCTTCTTCATCTCGCCTCCTCTCGGGTACGCGACGTCGGCTCGCGTCGGCCCCCGCGGGCCGGAAATCAGGCAAGGGGGAGAGCGCGGTCCGACATCGACTCTGGACGACGGCGCTGAAGGCAAGGCACGTACCACGAACGAGCACGGGGTGTGCGAGCGCGTGCTTCCGGCTCAAGTCATGTCACGACAACGTCTTGTGGCATATCATCACCGGCTCTCCGGGCTCCCGGGCGTGCTACGAAATTGTCGTTCTACACTACTGAGACGACAATTTTGTCGCAGATGTCGCGAAGGGGCGCGCCGATGGAATCGCCGGTCGCGCCCCCGATCGTCGACAAGGGTTGAGCGCCGCTAGCGCAGCGCTTCATGAGTGTGGCGCGGCCCATGGACCGCGGTACCACCTTTGCCAACGCCCAGCCCGCACCGTGGGGTAGAAACCGTCGCGGCGGGCTCGGCGAGCCCCAACGTGGCGAGAACCCTGCATTCGTGCGCGGCCTTCGGGGGCCACGTCGGTTTTTCCGCCGTAGGCGGCGTCAAGCCGCCCACGCGCGTGTGCGCCGTTCACCGTCGAGCCGCTTTCCTGCCGCATGTGGCGGTCAAGGCGGCAGACCATCGTCGTCAAGGGCACGGTTGTGCGAGTAGACGCCAGCGGGACACCGCCCCACGACTGCCGCACCACCCCCGCGCAGCTCTGAGTCGTGGGCTCGCGCACTCACTAGGAGCTCGGGCGCCCCGACGCCCGGTACCGGTCCGGGTCGACGCCGTGCTTCCGGGCCTTGTAGCCGATCACGCGGGGCGTGGTGTCGAGGAGTCGCGCGGCCTCGGCCTGATTCCCGCGCGCGGCCTTGAGCGCGTCGGCGATCAGATTCTTCTCGTAGTTGCCGACGGCGGCCTCGAGCGAGGCGCCGGGCAAGGTGCCGGAGACCTGGGCGGTCTGGAGCGTGGCCGGAAGGTCGTGACCATGGATGACGCCCCCGTTGCAGACCAGGACCGCCCGCTCGACGCAGTTCTCGAGCTCCCGGACGTTCCCCGGCCAGTGGTGGCTCATGAGCATGTCGATGGCCGGCGTGGAGATGCGGCGCACCTGCTTCCCGAGCTTCGTCGCGTACTTCTCCACGAAGTGATCCGCGAGGAGAAGGATGTCGGGCTTCCGGTCACGCAGCGCGGGCATGAAGATGCTGAACACGTTGAGCCGGTAGTACAGGTCCTCACGGAACGTCCCTTCCCGCATGGCCGCCTCGAGATCGCGGTTGGTCGCGGCGATGACCCGGACGTCGACCTTGATGGACTGGACCCCGCCGAGGCGCTCGAACTCCTTCTCCTGCAGCACGCGGAGCAGCTTGACCTGTGTCGACGGAGAGAGCTCGCCGACCTCGTCCAGGAAGAGGGTACCTCCGTCGGCGAGCTCGAACCGTCCCTTCTTGCGGGCGCGGGCGTCGGTGAACGCTCCCGGCTCGTAGCCGAAGAGCTCCGACTCGATGAGGCTGTCCGGGAGGGCGCCGCAGTTCACCTTCACGAACGGCTGCTCGGAGCGGGGGGAGTTGTAGTGGATCGCCTGCGCGATCATCTCCTTTCCGGTGCCCGATTCCCCGCGGATCATCACCGTCGTGGGGCTCCCGGCGACCTGCGCGACCTCCTCGTAGACCTCCCGCATCTCGCGGCTGTTCCCGATGATGTTCCGGAACTCGTAGCGCTCCTTGAGCTCCTGGCGGAGCTGGCTGTTCTCCTCGAGCAGGCGCTGCCGCTCGGTCTCGACGAGCCGGTGGACGCGTACCGACTGCCCGATCATCGACGCGACCACGCCGAGGAACTCGGCCTCCCGGTCGAACGCACGGTCGGCATCGTAGGGGAGGGTCACGCCCAGGCTCCCCTCCGTGCGGCCGTCGACGATGATGGGGACGCAAACGAAGCTCAGCTCCTCCCGCCCGCTCTCCTTCCACACGCCGGTCCGGTCGAGGAACAGGGGCTCCCGGCTCACGCGCGGGACGGTGACCGGCCGCCCGCTCTGGACCACGCGCCCGGTGATCCCCTCGCCGAGCTTGTAAGACGCGCGGCGGCGGACCCGCCAGGTGATGCCCGTCGCGGCCTCGATGGCGAGCTCGCCCGAGTCGCGGTCGAAGAGCGTGACGGCCCCGGACACCGTCCCGTGCCGCTCCTCGAGGATCTCGAGTACCCGGACGAGCGCCGTCCGGAGGTCGAGCGTGGAGCCGAGCGTCTGGCTGACGTCGAGGAGCGTCGAGAGCTTGCGTACGTCGCGTCGGTCCAAGGGTGCGTTCCGGTCCCAGGGGGGCTAGCCGCGACCCCACGGGCCCGGCGAAGACGACAATAATGTCGCCCCCAACTGCCGGTACTACAAAATTGTCAGCCCGCCAGCTCCCGCATCCAGGCGTCGATGGCCCGGGCGTGGTATCCCGGATTGAAGAGGAGCCAGTCGGCGGCCGCGTCGGGCATGCGGTAACGGTCCGCCGCCTCCTCGGCGCTCCATCCTCGCTCCAGACCGTCTCGCGCCGCGATCTCCACGCTATCCAACAACTCGATGTAGAGGTCCATCGCGGTCGCGTCGGCGAGCGCCCCGTGTCCGCTCACCCAGACGCCGGCGCCTCTCGCCCGCAGGACGCGGACGGTCTGAGACAGCCGACCGGGCTGGGCGTCGACGTAGTTCGGGAACATGCCGTTCCACACGAGGTCGCCCGCGAATACGATGGAAGCGTCGAGCACCTCGATGGTCAGGTCGGAGCGGGTGTGCCCCCGACGGGGCACGAGCAGGAGTGACCGGTCGCCCAGGTCCAGCTCCGTGGGCCGTCCGTCGCCGATCACCCGGAAGTCGGCAGGCGCCGCCCCCTCCGGGTCGTCGGGGCGTCCGGGAACGCTCTCGAGTGTGGTGGCCGTCGCGAGCACTTCGAGCCCGGGCGTCTCGGCGGCGCCCCTGAGCCCGTTCACATGGTCTCCGTGGTGGTGCGTCAGGGCCACATGCGTCGGGGCGCGCCCGGTCAGCCGCTCGGCCTGCTCGGCCATCCAGCGGGCACCGTCGTCCGATCCGAAGGCTTCCACGACGACGACCCCGGCGCGACCCGCGATGATGCCGCCGTTGCAGAGCGTGGTTCGGTCCTCGAGGGGACGTGACTCGAGCGCCCAAACGCCCTCGGCGACACGCAGCAGCCGTCCCCAGGGCTCCGAGGCCACGACGGGAAAGCGTTCCTGCCACCCGCCCAGCCCCCGGGCGGCCGCGAGGTGCGGCGTGAAGGGAAGCAGTCCCATACCCACCAGCCCAGTGGCCCCCCGCTCGAGGAACGCGCGGCGGCTCATCTCTCTCGAACTCGTCATCTCGGCCCATCCCTCACGGATCTAACGATCGCCTTCCCCGGTACATCCAATACTGTACACTTGCTGTTCGACAAAGTCGAAGCACCCCGGGAGGCCTCCATGCGCGCACCTGCCCCTTCCCCCGTGCTGTGTCTCATGATCGGCACGGCGGTCCTCCTCGTACCACCCCACTCGCTCGACGCCCAGTCGGTGTCCGAGCCCGAGCTCGAGGAGTGGACCGTCCCCTACGCGTCGTCCAGACCGCGCGATCCGATGCTCGGACCCGACGGCAAGGTCTGGTTCGTCGGCCAGGTCTCCGACTACGTCGCGTCGCTCGACCCGGAGACCGGAACGTTCGAGCGCTTCCCTCTCCCCGAGGGCGCCGGCCCCCACAACCTGGTCGTCGACGACGACGGGATCATCTGGTACGCGGGGAACCGCGCCATGCACATCGGCCGGCTGGACCCGGCCACCGGCGAGATCGAGCGCTTCGACATGCCGGACGCGGCGGCCAGGGACCCGCACACGCTGATCTTCGACTCCCAGGGGGACATCTGGTTCACGGTGCAGGGCGGGAACTTCATCGGGAAGTTCGACCCCGACACCGGTGAGACCCGCCTCGTCGAGGCGCCCCGGGTCCGCTCGGAGCGCGGCACTTCGAGCCGTCCCTACGGCATCGTGATGGACGCGGACGACCGGCCCTGGATCGCGCTCTTCAACACGAACATGATCGCGACCGTGGACCCGGAAACGTTCGAGCTGGAGACCTTCGAGCTCCCGGCGAACGCGCTCCCCCGCCGTCTCGACATCACCTCGGACGGCATGGTCTGGTACGGCGATTACCGGCGCGGATACCTGGGCCGCCTGGACCCGAGCACCGGCGAGGTCCGCGAGTGGGCGCTGCCCAGCGGCTCGGACTCCCGACCCTACGCGGTCGCCGTAGACGACAACGACCGCATCTGGGTCGTCGAGACCGGTGTGCAGCCGAACCAGTTCGTCGGCTTCGATCCGCGCACCGAGACGTTCACCAGCGCACCCGTCGGGAGCGGGGGCGGCACGATTCGTCACATGTACTTCGACGCGGAGTCGAACTCGATCTGGTTCGGCGCGGACACGAACACCATCGGTGTGGCGAAGCTCCCGCCTTCGCGACCCGTCAGCGACCGCTGAGGCGAACCATCGTCGCGAACGAGCCGGAGAACACGGGCGCTCACGCGCCGGGGACGGTGGTGAGGGTCGTCGCCGCCGTCCTCCGGCGCGAAGGACGCTATCTGCTCGGCCTCCGACCGGAGCGGAAGCGCCACGGAGGGCTATGGGAGTTTCCGGGGGGCAAGGTGGACCCGGGCGAATCCACGCTCGACGCGGCCCGCAGGGAGCTGGCCGAGGAGCTCGAGATCGAGGTCACGTCCGTCGGCGAGCTCGTCCTGTCCGTGGCGGACGGCCGTAGCCCCTTCGTGATCGACTTCGTGGACACCGTGGCCATGGGCTCACCGAGCCCCCTCGAGCACGACGAATTGGGGTGGTTCACGGTGGAGGAGATGCTCGAAATGAGCCTAGCCCCGGCCGACGCGCGCTTCGTGGCGCACCTGGCCCGGGACGTGGCCGCCACTCAGGAAACGTCCTGACTCCTGTCGAGCACGCGTAGCAGGTCGCTTGCCCTGGCCTTGGGGATCTCGGTCTTGAGCCCCTCGGCGGTCCGGGCCCCCCGGCCCACCACCTGACCGCGGTACCCGACCGCGACCGGACCCCGAAGGTCGAGGTCGCACGGCACCGGCCTGCGCGAGAGGAAGTCCCGGAGGCGATCCTCGTCGAGATCCACGCGCCGCTCCCGTATATCGTCGGAGAGGAGCCGCAGGATGTCGTTCGTGGGGCGGGCCCTGCCGCGGGAGTCGAACTCCACCGCCCGGATGCCGATGGAGATCGCTCGCCAGGCGTCTCCTTTCTCCCACGCTTCGAGCGGCCAGGCGTCCACGGAGTGCACCCAGACCCGCCCCCCGCGTACGGTCCAGGAGAGCTCGCCCAGCCGGGCCCGGGGCACGCGTAAGCGATCGGCGAGCTCGGCGACCGCCGCCTCGACGAGGGCGTCCGCCTCCTCGGGCTCGCTGTGGGTCGCCTCGCCGTCGTCCGGGAAGGCGTGTGGAACGGGTGTCCACGCTCCTGCGGACACGTCGGGTGTCGGTTCATCCCCGACCGGGCCGTCGCCCCGCCGCAGGCGCGCCAGGAAGAGTCCACCCGAGTCGAGGTGGTGCGGATAGATCCGCGCGGCACCCTCCACGCGCGGATCGAAGCGGGCACCTTCGAACTCGGTGACACCACGCACGTGCGGCACCGGCAGGTCGAGGGGCTCGAGCTCCACGGGCATCGTGCCGAGGATGTCGCTGACCACGGCCTCGTTCTCCTCCGGGGAGAAGGTGCACGTCACGTAGAGGATCGTGCCGCCGGGTCGCGTGAGGCGCACCGCGCGCTCGAGCAGCGCCCGCTGGGCGGACGTGACGTAGCCGAGGAAGGAGCGGGACTGTCTCGGCGGCCTGCCGCCGCGCCGGCGGAGCGTCCCCTCGCCGGTACAGGGCGCGTCCACCAGCACGCGATCGAAGAGCGCTCCGTCCGGAAAGGCGCGCCCGTCGCCGGCGACCGCGAGGACGTTCGTGTGCGCGAGGCGGTACATGTTGCCGAGAAGTCCGCGGATACGACTCTCGCTGATCTCCGACGCCACGAGACACCCGCTGTCTTCCATGAGATCGGCCATGTGCGCGGTCTTGCCGCCCGGCGCGGAGCAGAGGTCGAGCACACGCTCGCCGGGTCGGGGCGCGAGGGCTGGCGCCGCGACACCGGTCGACGCCTGCTGCACGTAGATCAGCCCGTTCCAGTGCTCGAGCGTCATGGATACGGGATGCGGCTCTTCGACGACCTGGTGGAAGCCGGCCAGCCCCTCGACCGGTCGCGTACGGAAGCCCTGCGCGCCGAGGTCGTCCAACAGCCGGGCCTCGTCCACGCGCCCGGTCCGGACACGGAAAACGGTGGGCTCGGGGCGGGCGGACGCCGCGGTGAAGGCGTCCCAGTCGTCGACGATGGACCGGTACCGGCCCAGATCGATGGTCCGCTCCCGCTTCGAATCCCGCCGCTCGGGGCTGTCCCCGCCCGCGGGGGCGCTCACGGCGCGCCCTCGATCAGAAGAGGAGGACGTCGTCGTCCTCGACCTCGTCGTCGTCCCGGACGAGGGTGAGGATCGCGGCCTGGGGCACGACCAGATACCGCTCGCCCTCGAAGGTGATCTCCACGGCCGCTCGCCGGAAGAAGATCGCGTAGTCCCCGATCCGAGCCTGGAGCGGCACGTAGCGGGCCTGACCCGTCTCCCCACCGATCTTCCAGGGCTCGTCGCTGAGCTCGGTCGGCGCCGAGACGGCGTTGCCGGGGCCGGTCGCCACGACCTTCCCGCCCTGCACCGCCTGATTGTCCATGGCGGTCTGGGGCAGGTAGAGACCGACCTTCGTCCGGTCTTCCCCTTCCTCGGGTTGGATCAGGACGCGGTCACCGACGACGATCAGACGCTTGCTGGGTTTGGACATGGACATAATGTCATGAATCGCGTCCGGAATCCCAACACCCGCGCCCGCGCTCGTGTCCTCGTGGTAAAGGGGGGTCCGCCGCCGTCGCCGACCGCCACCCGTTCATTCGCCGAAAGCCGTCACGACAGGAGCTCGCCCGGAATGCCCCGCCCCCTCCCGCCGTCATTCCCGATGGTCGCCACGCTCGCATGCGCGATCCTGCCCTGGCCGATGAGCCCCGCCACCGTGCACGCCCAGGACCCCAAGACGGTCGTGGCCGACTTCATCGACACCCACTCCGCGCGCTACGGTGCGCTCGCCCAGGAGATCTGGGATCTCGCGGAGGTGGGCTATCAGGAGACGGAGAGCGCCGGCCGGCTCGCCGCTACCCTCGCCGAGGCGGGCTTCGAGGTCGACATGGGAGTCGGTGGGATGCCGACGGCCTTCGTGGCGCGCTGGCGGCAGGGCGACGGCCCGGTGATCGGCATCCTCGCCGAATACGACGCGCTCCCGGGCATCACGCAGGACCGCTCGCCCGAGCGGGCACCCCTCGACCACCAGGCGGCCGGGCATGCGTGCGGGCACCACCTGTTCGGCGCGGGCTCGGTCGCGGCGGCCGCGGCGACGAAGGCGTGGATGGAGCGCTCCGGCCAGCCCGGCGAGCTCCGGGTCTACGGAACGCCGGCCGAGGAGGGCGGCGCCGGCAAGGTCTACATGGTCCGCGACGGCCTCTTCTCCGATGTCGACATCGTGCTCCACTGGCACGCCGGCGACCGCAACGAAGCGGGCGCCTACAGCACGCTCGCCAACAAGTCGGCGACGTTCCGGTTCAGCGGCGTCTCGGCGCACGCGGCGGCCTCGCCGGAGCGGGGCCGCTCCGCGCTCGACGGGGTCGAGGCGATGAACCACATGGTCAACCTCATGCGCGAGCACGTCGAGCAGGAGACGCGCATCCATTATGTGATCACGAACGGCGGCGCCGCGCCCAACGTCGTCCCGGACCTGGCCGAGGCGTACTACTACGTCCGGCATCCCGACCCGGCCGAAGTCGCCTCGGTCTTCGATCGGATCGTCCAGGCGGCCGAAGGCGCCGCGCTCGGCACCGAGACCAGCGTCGAGGTCGAAGTCCTCCACGGCATCTACAACCTGCTGCCCAACGTCGCGCTCCAGGAGGCGATGCACGCCAACCTCGAACGCGTGGGCGGCGTCCGGTACGACGAGCGGGAGCGGGCCTTCGCCGAGATCCTCCGCCGATCGCTCCCCGTCGACGCACCACCGGTCGAGGCCGCGGCGGCCGTCGAGCCGTTCTCGATCATGGACGGCGCCGGCTCCTGGTCGACGGACGTCGCCGACGTCAGCTGGGTCGTGCCGACCGCCGGCCTCAGCGCGGCGACCTGGGTACCGGGCACCGCGACGCACTCGTGGCAGGCGGTCGCGGCCGGCGGGACGTCGATCGGCGACAAGGGGATGGTCGTCGCCGCCAAGACGCTCGCGATGACGGCGGTCGACCTCCTGACGAGCCCGGAGCTGATCCAGAGGGCGAACGCCGAGTATCGGGAGCGAATCCCCCGGGGGTGGACGTACGAGCCGCTCCTCGGCGACCGCGACCCACCGCTCGACTACCGGGTCGGGACCGACGCCGCGAGCGGGTCGGAGCGCTGACAGCCGGCCCAGCGGACGGCGGGCCAGCCCGGTAGCGCAGGCCCCGCCCGCGGCCGAAACCGGCCCCGGAGCCGGTCCGTAGGGAGGTCCAACGAAAACCTCCGACGGATCGGTCCATGGACGCGCTCGCAACGAATCTCCGCTACACGCTCCGGAAGCTGACCCGCGCTCCGCTGTTCAGCGCGGTCGCCATCCTCACGCTGGCCGTCGGCATCGGCAGCACGGCGGCGATCTTCAGCGTCGTCCACGGCGTGCTCTTGCGGCCTCTGCCGTTCGAAGACCCCGAGCGGCTGGTCGGTATCTGGCACACCGCCCCGGGGCTCGGCTTCGACGAGGTGAACCAGTCGCCCGCGCTCCACTTCTACTACGCCGACAACGGGCGCAGCTTCGCTTCGATCGGCATGTGGGACAACGGCAGCGCGACCGTGACCGGGCTTTCGGAGCCCGAGATGGTTCCGACCATGAACGTCACGCACCAGACGCTTCCGATGCTCGGCGTCACCCCCATCCTGGGGCGAACGTTCACGGAGCTCGAGGACACACCGGACGGGCCGCAAGCGGTCATCCTCTCCCATGGCTACTGGGAGCGCCGGTTCGGAGCGGATCCCGGCGCACTCGGACGAACCCTCATCGTCAACGGCGTCACGCGCGAGGTCGTCGGTGTGCTCCCCGAGCGCTTCTCGTTCATGAGCGACGACGCGGAGCTGTACCTCCCCTTCCGCTTCGACCGATCGAACGTCTTCGTCGGCAACTTCAGCTACCAGGGGATCGCCCGGTTGGCCGACGGTACCACCCTCGAGCAGGCGAACCAGGACATCGCCCGGATGGCTCCGCTCGCCACCGAGGCGTATCCGGGCGGCATCACCCGCACGATCCTCGAACAGGCGCAGTTCGGGCCGTCCGTGCGCCCGCTGAAGGAAGACGTGGTGGGCGACGTGGGCAGCGTCCTCTGGGTGCTGCTCGGCACGGTCGCGATCGTGCTCCTCATCGCGTGCGCCAACGTGGCGAACCTCTTCCTCGTGCGCACCGAGGGCCGGCATCGCGAGATGGCCGTGCGAGCCGCCATGGGCGCGGGGCGTCGAGGCATCGCGGGCCAGCTCGTGCTGGAGAGCCTCGTGCTCGGGATATCCGGCGGCGTGCTCGGGCTGGCCCTCGCGTTCGGCGGGCTGAAGCTGCTCGTGGCGCTGGGACCCGCGACGCTGCCCCGATTGGCCGAGATCGGCATCGATCCGGTCGTGCTCGCCTTCACGCTCGCGACGTCCGTGGCGGCGGGACTGCTCTTCGGAGCCTTCCCGGCGCTTCGCGTCAGAGCGACGGACCTGGCGGGAAGCCTCAAGGAGGGCGGCCGCGGCGGCAGTGCCGGCCGGGAGCGGCACCGCGCCCGCAACACGCTGGTCGTGGCGCAGATCGCGCTGGCCCTCGTGCTGCTGGCCGGATCGGGGCTCATGATCCGCAGCTTCCAGGCGCTCCGGGCGGTGGATCCCGGATTCACCGCTCCCGAGGAGGTGCTCACCTTCCGCGTGGCGATCCCCACGGCCGAGATCGAGCCGCCCCTCGAGGTCGCCCAGGCCCACCAGCGTATCCTCCGGGCGCTCGAGGCCCTTCCCGGGGTCGCCGCCGCCTCCATGAGCACGTCCGTGGTCATGGACGGCTCCGACAGCAACGACGCGCTCGAGGCCGAGGCCAACCCTGTGCCGCCCGGCCAGATCCCGCCCATCCGTCGGTACAAGTTCCTCGCGCCCGGCTACTTCCAGACCCTCGGCAATCACATGGTGGCGGGCCGGGACTTCACCTGGGCCGACATCGAGGACCGGAACCCCGTGGTCGTCCTGAGCGAGTCGCTCGCCCGGGCCGAGTTCGGAAGCGCCGACGCGGCTCTCGGCCAGCGGGTCCGGCAGTCGTTCGGCGAGGGCGCGGACTTCCAGTGGTACGAGGTCGTCGGTGTCGCCGCCGACGAACGGGACGACGGCATGGCCCAGGACCCCGTGCCGACCGTGTTCTGGCCCCAGGTGACCGAGGACTTCTACGGGACCGAAGGCGTCTACGCCCAGCGCTCGATGGCCTTCGCGGTCCGCGTGCGGAGCGGAGACCCGATGGCGCTACTGCCGGCCGCCCGCGAGGCAGTCTGGACGGTGAACCCGAACCTGCCGCTCGCGCGCGTCTCCACCCTCGAGGAGCTCGCGAGCCGGAGCATGGCACGTACCTCGTTCACGCTCGTCATGCTGGCGATCGCCGCCGGCGTGGCGCTGTTCCTCGGCATCGTGGGCATCTACGGCGTCATCTCGTACATCGTGTCGCAGCGCACCCGGGAGATCGGCGTCCGCATGGCGCTCGGCGCGGAGCGGATCGACGTCAGCCGCATGGTCCTGAAGCAGGCCCTTCTGCTCGCACTGGGCGGCGTGGGCATCGGACTCGCCGCGGCGGCCGGGTCGACGCGCCTGATGTCGTCGCTCCTCTACGGCGTCAGCCCGATGGATCCCCTGACATTCGGTGGCGTGGCGCTCGCGCTGTGCGCAGTGGCGCTGCTCGCGAGCTGGATACCCGCCCGTCGCGCCGCGAGCGTCGACCCGCTGGAGGCGCTGCGGGCCGAGGGCTGACCGCGACGTCGTCGCTGGACCCCCGGCGCCCGCTCCCTCAGATTCGGGACTCCCCCCGGATCTGGAGGAAGCGCCCGCATGATCGACATCCTGACACGGCCCTGGCCGTGGTACGTCGCCGGCCCGCTCATCGGACTCGTCGTCCCGTTCGTCTACTGGTTCGGCGGCAAGAAGTGGGGCGTCTCCTCGTCGCTCCAGCACCTTTGCGCCGCCATGGCGCCCGCCGGCATCGAGTACTTCCGCTACGACTGGAAGCGCCGCGGAGCGTGGCACCTGGCCATGGCGAGCGGCATGGTCGTCGGGGGCTTCGTCGGATGGCGCGTCCTCTCCGAGCCGGGCCATACCGTCGACATCGCCAGCTCGACCGTGGCGACCCTCACGGACCTCGGCGTCCGTGACTTCTCGGGGATGCTTCCGTCGGATCTCTTCAGCCTGCAGGCGCTCGGGAGCTTCCCGGGCCTCGTGCTGATCGTCGGCGGAGGATTCCTGGTCGGCTTCGGGGCGCGCTACGCCAACGGTTGCACGAGCGGACACGCCATCTCCGGGCTCGCCAACCTGCAGCGCTCGTCGCTGGTGGCCGTCCTCGGCTTCTTCGCGGGCGGACTGTTCGCGGCCCACGTCCTGCTTCCCTGGATCTTCTGACGATGGCCACCTCGACCTCGACCCCGGACCGCCCGGCGGCGCACGAAGAGCCCGGGACGTCCGAGCCGCTCTTCGTCTACTTCCTGCTCGGCCTCTACCTCGGCGTGATCTTCATCAAGTCGGAGGTGGCGTCCTGGTTCAGGATCCAGGAGATGTTCCACTTCGACGCGCTCCACATGTACGGGGTGATCGGCGCGGCGGTGGGCGTAGGCGCCCTGTCCGTGTTCGTGATGAAGAGGCGACGCGCCCGCACGGTGCGCGGCGAGGAGATCGCCTTCCCGTCCGGGGCGGAGATCGTCCCCACGAAGCAGCACGTGTTCGGCGGACTGGCCTTCGGGCTCGGCTGGGGGCTGATCGGTGCCTGCCCCGGTCCGCTCTTCGCCCTCGTCGGGAGCGGGGTCCCCGTGATGCTCGTCGGCCTGGTCTCCGCGATGGCCGGCGCATGGGGCTACGGTCTGCTGAAGCCCTACCTTCCGCACTGACGGCTCTTCCCGCGACGGCCCTCTTCTCCCGGCTCCACCATGTCCGACGGCACGAAACTCCCCACGCTCAACCGTCACAGCGCGACGGTCACCCAGGACCCTGCCCACGCGAGCGCCCAGGCCATGCTGTACGCGACCGGCCTGACCCGCTCCGACATGTCGAAGGCCCAGATCGGTATCGCCTCGATGTGGTGGCAGGGAAATCCGTGCAACATGCACCTCCTCGACCTGGCCGGTGCCGTGGCGGAGGGCGTCACGGAGGCGGGGCTCCTCCCCATGCGGTTCAACACGATCGGGGTGAGCGACGGCATCTCCATGGGCACGGACGGCATGAGCTACTCGCTCCCGTCACGCGACCTGATCGCCGATTCGATCGAGACCGTCATGCGCGCCCAGTGGTACGACGGCAACATCGGCATCCCCGGATGTGACAAGAACATGCCGGGCACGCTGATGGCGATGGCCCGGGTGGACCGGCCGGCCATCATGGTCTACGGAGGCACGATCCGCGCCGGGAAGCTCGACGGTGAGGCGCTCGACATCGTCAGCGCGTTCGAGAGCTACGGCGCGCTCCTGTCGGGCAGGATCGACGAGAGCCGCTTCGAGGCCGTGGTGGCGCACGCATGCCCTGGAGCCGGCGCCTGCGGCGGCATGTACACGGCGAACACGATGGCGAGCGCGGCCGAGGCGATGGGCATGACCCTTCCCTACAGCGCCTCGACGCCGGCCACCGATCCCGCGAAGCAGGCGGAATGCCGGGCGGCGGGCGCGGCCCTCCGACGGCTGCTCGAGGAAGGCATCACGCCCCGGACCATCATGACGCGCGCCGCGTTCGAGAACGCGATGGTGCTGGTGACCGCCCTGGGCGGCTCCACCAACGCGGTGCTGCATCTCATCGCCATCGCCAGGGCTGCCGGCGTCGAGCTGGGGCTGGACGACTTCCAGGCCGTGAGCGCGCGGGTCCCCTACCTGGCGGACCTGAAGCCGAGCGGCCGGTGGGTCATGGAAGACCTTCACCGTGTGGGCGGAGTGCCCGCCGTGCTCAAGCTCCTCCTCGAGCACGGGCTCGTCGACGGCGGCTGCCTGACGGCCACCGGCCGCACGCTGGAGGAGAACCTCGCCGACCTGCCCGGCCTGGCGGCAGGACAGGAGATCGTCCGCCCCGTGGACGACCCCATCAAGCCGACGGGTCATCTCCGGATCCTGCGCGGGAGCCTCGCTCCCGAGGGAGCGGTGGCGAAGATCACTGGGAAGGAGGGGCTCCGTTTCTCCGGCCCCGCTCGTGTCTACGACCGGGAGGAGGCCGCGCTGTCGGGGCTTCAACGTGGCGAGGTCCGGCCGGGCGACGTGGTCGTCATCCGCTACGAGGGGCCGCGCGGAGGGCCGGGGATGCCGGAGATGCTCACGATCACGTCGGCCATCGTGGGCGCGGGCCTCGGCGGCTCCGTCGCGCTGGTGACGGACGGACGGTTCTCCGGAGGCAGCCACGGCTTCGTCGTGGGGCACGTGACCCCGGAAGCCCAGTCGGGGGGCCCGATCGCACTGGTGCGGGACGGCGACACGCTCACCATCGACGCCGAGGCGGACCGCATCGAGTGGGCCGTGGACGAGCACGTGCGAGCCGAACGTCGCGCCGCGTGGTCCGAGCCGCCGCTGCCGGTGACGCACGGTGTGCTCAGGCGCTACGTCCGTACGGTCTCGTCGGCGTCCCTCGGCTGCGTGACGGACACGTGAGCCGCGTAGCCCGCCGGGGGGCGAGCCGGCCGCGGGTGATTCACCCGTGAGGGCAGCGGTGATCGGAGCCGGCGGGCTCGGGAGCTACGTGGCGGCGACTCTCGTCCAGGCCGGCCACGACGTCTCTCTCGTGGTGAGGGGAGAGCACGGAGAGGCCGTTCGCGACGGGGGCATCCGCGTCGACGCTCCCGACGGTTCGTTCGTGGCCCACCCCCGCTGCGTCGAACCGGGCGGGGACTTCGGCGCCGTCGACGTCGCGTTCGTGGCAGTGAAGTCCTACTCCCTCGGGGAAGTCTCCGAGAGGCTGGCGGGGCTCGCCGCCGACGGGGCGGTCGTCGTCCCGCTCCTCAACGGTGTCGACGTGTCGGCACGGCTGGTGGCGTCCGGCGTGACCCCCGAAGCCCTGGTCGACGGGGTGGCCTACCTCACGGCGTTCCGGAGCGGCCCGGGGCGAATCGAGCGTAAGGGCGAGCATCAGCGTCTGGTCATCGGATCGTCGACCGGTGCCGGACCAGGAGCCATCGAGCGGGTGCGGGCACTCTTCGAGGCGACCCCGGTCGAGATCGAGATCGCCGACGACATCGGGGTGGCGCTCTGGCAGAAGATGGCCGTCGTCTGCTCGCTGGCCATGATCTGCGGGATGACCGGATCGGCCCTCGGCCCCATACGAGCGCATCCGTTCGGAGCGTCGCTCCAGAGGCGCTCCATCGCCGAGGTGCTCTCGGTCGGCCGGGCCACGGGGGTGCCACTTCCCGTCGACGCCGAGGCACGGGTGGGCGCAACGCTCGACGCGTTCCCGGACGACTTCTATCCGAGCGTGCTGCACGACCTCAGGAGCGGCCGGAAGACCGAGATGGACGACCTGGGGGGCGCTGTCGCCCGCATCGGACGTGAACACGGGGTCGAGGCCCCGCTCGCGGAGGCGGCCACCTGCGCGGTAGCGCTTCTGGAGGCCACGCCCGGCCGGAAAAAGAGCGGCCCCGGATGGTGACCCATCCGGGGCCGACGCGCGCCGAGACATCGCCTCGAAGCGCACGCCACGCTCCGCGCCTTCCACCAAACACAACCCCTCCTCCACGGCGCATCACGTATCCCTTCTCCCTGTACGACGAGAGGCGGGCCGAAAAGGTTGCAGCCCGACCGGCAACCCGAGCGGCCGTCGCGGTGTAGAGCCCGTCGACACCGACGTGTTACCGTTCAGCTTCTGAACCCATCCAGATCGTGGAGCTTCCGTTGGCCTCTCAGCAATCGCGCATCGTTCTGGGCCTCGTCCTCGCGGCGGCGGCCGGCCCGACCGTCAGCCCCCTGGCCGCCCAGGACGAGATCCCGACCGGACTCGCCCGGCTCGAGATGGAGCGTTCCCGGCAGTGCGTGCCGGTGCTCGCACGGCTGGACGCCCTCGAGGGGCAGCTCGAGCCGCTGGCCGTACGCTCCCAGCGTCTGATCGCGCTGGCGAACGCCATCGCCCTCGAAGACCGGAGCGCCGCCGAGCCGTTCGACACGGCGAACGCGCTGGAAGCCGAGGTCGCCGCCTGGTTCGACCGCGACATGGAGCTCGCGACGGCGTACGTCGAGACCGAGGACGACGCGCTGGTCGCGGAGCGTGATCAGGCCAGACAGGCCATCAAGGACGCGGTCGCGGGCGCGCTCGCCGACGTCCAGGCGGAAGCGGACTCCATCATCGCAGCGGCGGGAAGCCTGACGACCTCGGTCGGCGGGTGCGACGGCGCGATCCTCGTGAGGCCCGCGGTGATCGAGGCCTGTGAGGGCGTGGAAAGCCCGGTGTGCGAGCCGGCGAGGAGCGGCGGGGCCGAGAGCCCGTACCGGTTCGTCGACGACCCGGCCGATCTCTGGCAGGTCGAGGAAGTTCGGCCCTGGACCAGCCCGTCCCCGCTCGGCGTGGCCCCCGACGGTCAGATCGGCGGCGCCCGCACCGTGGGATACGCGCGCAACGGGAACGTGACGCTGACGCTCGCGTTCTCTCCGCTGCTCGGAAGCAGGGACGACTTCACTCCCGAGCAGCTCGAGCGCTTCCAGGCGATCGTCGACTCGGCCGGTTTCGCGTTCGAGCACCCTTCCGTGGCGTTCGTGCCGGCCCTAGCGCTGCGAGCGTCGGTCCCGGAGCCGCTCGCCGGAGAGACGCTCTACGTCCTCCACTTCGACACCCCCGACAGCGCCGACCCCCTGTGGACGGGTGAGGCGGGCACGGGCACAGCCGTCGAGGCGACCATCCCCGTGGCGCCGAGACATCTCGGAAGACTCGCGGCGGGTCATCCGCTCAGCTTCACGGCGGTCACCGAAGACGAGGCCGGCACAGGGGGCGGCGAGGCCGTCTACAGCGTCCAGTTCACACCGCTGAACCAGTCGCCCGCGACCTCGGCGCTCATGGGGTACATGTCCGAACAACTCTCGGCGGACGTCCAGCAACTCGTGCCGGTCGGAGGACGCTGACGGCCGGCGGGCCATCCCACCGGATCGGATCGCCTCCGGCGTTGCCCCCGGTGGCGAACCGACACCCGGACCTGCCCCGTCAGTGGACGATGTTGCGGGTCCGCAGATGTGACGTGACCGCGCCGACCAGCAGCGGTCTGATCTGGTAGCGCGACGTACGCTCGATCTCGGACTCGCGCGCCTCTCCGGACCCGGACCAGGAGAGCTCTTCGATCAGCCGCCGGTTCTGCAGCGCCTCGAAGATCTGGTAGCTTTCCTGCCGTGGAAGGCGGAACACCGCGCTGTGCTCGTCGAGCGTGAGCGTCCTGTGCTCGAGGAGGGCCTTGAGCGTGAAGTTCTGACTCGCGTCCAGGGCGTCGAGGACCGTGAAGTCGGGGCGGATCAGCGGCCGCATGGACACCGCCCCTTCCTCTTCCTCGAAGTCGGCCGCGAGCAGCCAGTGGAAGAGGGCGAGCTTCAGGTTGCCGTCGGAGATCCGGTGGAGCTGCTCGAAGAAGTCGTCCTCGAGGAGCCGTTGGTGACCCTCGGTGCCTCTCAGGCGCCTTAGGCGGCGGCGCAGGAGGGCCCGACCCTCACGCGGCTCCACGAAGCGTAGCCGGAGGCCGCTCCGGCGGTGCCGCTGAAGAACGGTTTCCTTGAGGCGATCCACGGAGAGCGCCCCCAGCACCAGGTCGTCGACCTGGGCGACGGCGACCGGCTCCGCCTTCGCCATGAGCTGCCAGGCCGGCTGCCCCACCCCGGCGAGCCAGAACGTCCGTGGCTCGGTTTCCGACATGAGCGTGAGGAGCCGCTCGAGGGGATCCGTTCCACCCGGCACGCGCAGATAGAGGTGCTCGAGCCCATCGAGGATCACCACGTCGGGAACGTCGCCGGCCACCGCCTTGAGGATACGGGAGGCCAGGCCGTCCATGCTATCGGCCATGTCCACGCCGAGCACCTCCGCCAGCCTGCTCGCGAGCCCCGCCTCGGTCCGCATACGGTCGGGCACCTCGAACCGGGCGATGGACGCACCCTCCCCGGCGAACATCCGCTCGCATGCGTTGAGGAAGCTGGTCACACCCGCGCCGGGGTATCCTCTCACGATGAGCGGCACCTCGTCTTCCTCCCGCCAACGACGCCACCGCTTTAGGACCTCGGCGAGCTCCGCGGTTCGTCCGACGAGGAATGTCGAGTCCTGGACGGGCTCCAGCGAGAACAGCCGCTGGTAGACCAGCGGGACGTGTCCCGGGCCCGAATCCCCCTTGGCGAACGCCCGCACGGTACGAGCGGCCTGACGCCCCGATACCGTCGCGGTGTCGCCCAGAAGGGAATTCACCGCACTCTGGAGTCGCCGTGCGGTACGGCGACCGCGCAGGTGCCTGTAGCGCAGGTAGCGACCGATTCGGCGCGCCGTGGGCCCGAGTCGGTCCGTCGCCCGCAGCCAGGCATCGACAATCCTGAACCGAGCACGGAGCAGCTGACTCTGCATGCGTCCCGCGCCCAGGCGCTCGAGGAGTCCGCTCGCTCCGCTCACCATCTCGGCGTCGATCCGCTTCTTCGCCGACACGAGAGCGACTTCGAGCCGCCCGGGCACATCCCTTACGACGCCCGCGGACCGCTCCAGCGCCTCGACGGCGAGACGCCCCGCTCGCTGGCCTGGAGTACCCCCGTCGTCCCCAACGGTCGTCCCCGAGCCCTTCGGGGCCCCGGAGGCCTTCGCGGAGTCCACCTCCAGCTCGCTCCTCGCGGCCTCGAACGCGAACTGGACGACGTCGGGCAGCTCCAGGATCGCGGCTCTCGCCGCGCCCACGGCCGGCACGAGGTCGAGCGTGGCCTTCCGGATACGCTCGACGCGCATGGCGTCCAGGGACTCCCGCGCACGCTCGAGGAACGGCACCCTGCGGGTGTCCTCGGGCCGGGTGGCGGTCGGCATCTGGTCGTCGAGCCGGTGGAGCACGAGCGAATCCGGCGCCTGACGGACGATGCTCTGGAGTGCGTCGACCGCGTCGCCGGCCACCCGCTCAAGCTCGCCCGACACCGCGGTGATCTCGGGCAGGGAGGCGACGGCCCCGGCGACCACCTCGTCGGCCGCCTGCCTGAGCTGGGACAGGACGTCCGGGGTCGCTGCGTCTTCGACCCGGCTCCTTGCCTCGTCCGCGAGCTCGTCGAGGGCATCGCCGATCGCGCCGAGGGCCCCGAGCGGCTCGAGAACGATTTCCCGCGTGCGGGTCGCGAGGCGCTCCAACACCGCCGTGCTGCCGAGCAGCAGCTCGAGGAACGCCCGGTACATCGCGAGCCGCTGGGCCGCCTGCTGATCCCAGGCCCCCAGCGCCTCCGCGGTGCCCTCCATCTCGCGCAGCTCGGGAGGGTCGGTGGCCACATCGGGCGGTGACCAGACGAGGCTACCGACCGCGCGGAGGTCGGAGTTGAGCTCCATGGCCGCGAGATCCATGCGCTCGACCGCCTGCTCCCGGGCCTCCTCGCCGGGAAGGTCCTCGGAAAGGGCTACCAGCTCCGCCTCGAACGCCTCCGCTGCCGCGGTCAACCGACGCCACGGTTCGTCCGTCCGCTGTCGAGACGGGTCGGGCTCGCCGTCATCGGCCTCAGCGGGCACGCCGGGCTCCATGGGGTCCGGGGGGAGGTCCGGATCCGCGACGCGAGTCAGCACCGGAAGCGCGTCGGCCGCCCATGCGGAGCACGCTCGCTCGAGCCGCGCGACCCAACGAGCCCACGCCCACGCCGCGTCGGACGCGAACCGGCTCGCGGCCGGGGTCATCCGCGCGTACAGGTGGTTGAGTGCGACGGCGCGAAGCGGCGCGTCCCGTGATTCATCGGCTCGCCGCGCCGGACTGATCAACCGTGCGACGCCCTTCCGGGTTCGCCGACCGAGACCATCGGTGGGGAGAGGCTCGAGCGCCCCACTTCCCCAGCGGACGTCGACTCTGAACTCGAGCGAGCGAGCCGCCTCGACGGCCTCGGCGAAGGCGGCCCTGATCTCCCGCGCCGGCAGCTGCGTGGGCTTGTGATGCTCCAGCGCCATCTCGAGCGTCGGCAGGATCCCGTCGGCGCAGCCGTGGCGATACCGGCGGACGGACTCGGAACGCGCTTCGCTCTCCTCGGGTGGCGGGCCGTCGAGTCCCGCCTCGTCCCTCAGGGACCGGTGCAGCTCGATCGCCTCGCTCAGGGCGCTCAGGATCGTTGCTTCGGCCCTGGACGACAACCCGCTCAGGGCCTCCACCAAGGGGCGATGGCTCGCGGCGACCACAACCTCCAGCGCTCGCTCCGGCTCCATGGGCGCCGAAGGCGGAACGGTCGGATCAGTCTCGATCAACGGAGGCTTCTCCCGTGGTCACGGTTTCAGGAGCGGACAACGAGGCACCCGGCTCTTCGGGCGGACTCCACGTCGGTGGCTGCCGCTCGCCGCCCATCATCCCGGCGGCCCGGAAGCCGGCACGTGCCCGCTCCGTCACGTCGCTCTCGAAGAGGAACTCGTGCCGCGGATCGAGGACGTAGGCTTTCACGCGCACCCGGGTGAACACGGACCGGTGGAGCTCGTCGCGGATGAGCACCACGATCGGCTTGTTCAGGTAGACGTAGCGGGAGCCGACCGCCGCTTCGAACGCGATCCGCTTCGCCTCTGCCTCGTCCACGTCCCCGGGGAGATAGAGGTCGGTGACGACCTGACAGTTCAGCTCGCCCGCGTTGGCGTTCGCGACCTGCTGGTCGACCACCTGCGCGTTGGGCACGCTCACCAGGTTGTCGTCCGGAGTCACGATGCGGGTGGATCTCAGGCCGATGGAGGTCACCTCGCCGTAGGTCTCGCCGACCCTGATCTTGTCACCGACCTGGAAGGGCTGGTCGAACACGAGGATGATCCCGCCGAACAGGTTCTTCAGCAGGTCCTGAGCGGCGAAGCCGACCGCGACGCCCAGGGCGGCCGCCCCGGCCACGATGCCCTGGGCGTCGACCTGGAAGATGACGCGGACGATCAGGTAGCCCGCGAATAGCCAGAGCACGATACGGACGATCGGCACGAGCCCCTTGAAGAACAGCCGTCGCTTCGCGCTCCGCTCGCTCAGCTGGTCGAGGACCCACGCGACCAGCCGGACGAGATAGTTGAACAGGAACACGACGACGATCGACCAGAGTACGCCGACGCCGAAGTTGCGTACCTGGTCCCGGGCCTCTCCCAGCACCTCGCCGGTCTGCATGCCACGCGCGACGGAGTCGACGGCCTGGGTCGTGGACGACAACAGCGACGCGAGGGAGTCGAGCTGGGCCTGCGTCTGCACCTGGGCCGCGATGAGAAGATCGATCCGGTCTTCGACGCCCAACTCCTGCGCGGCGGGTGGCAAAGTGGGTGGTCCGGAGGCGGGCGTCGAGTCGTCCGGAATGGCGGTGTCCCCCGCGAGCGCCGAGTCCGCCGCGGCGGCCGAGGCTCCTCCGATCGTATCCGCCAATGCGTCCGCGGGAGGCGCGCTGTCCGAGACGACGGCCGTGGAGTCGGCGGTCGTGGGCAGCGTATCGGCCGGGTCGGACGACGCCTCGCCGCCGCCCGGCCAATCGCAGGCTTGGGCCGAGAGGACGACGAGGAGCGTGGCCGCGATCAGGGGGAGGGGACGCATCGCGTAATATTGCCCGACCGGCCGCACGGCTGCAAACCAGGGTAAGCCAATGGTCCTCGCGCCCCCGTGCCTTCGCACCTGGGGGTCGATCGGCCCGGCGCTATATTTCGTCCATGACCTACGTGCATCCACACTTCGCCCGGAGGCCCGTCCGACACCTCGGCCGACCCCCCTGCCGGGTAGTTCCGCTCGCGCTCGGAGCGCTCATCGCGTTCGCGACACCGGCCGCCCCGCAGGATCCATCCGCGACGTCGATTCGCGAGCAGATCCGCGAGCGCATCGAGGTCTTCCGAGCCGTCGGTGACATGTCGGCCGGCGGGAGGTCCATCCTGGCTAAGACCGCCCTCCCGCGCTTCTACGAAGAGAGGGCGTTCGAGCCGATCTGGGTGGCCCCGGGCTCGGCCGCCCGGTTGCGTGAGTTGACGTCCGCGATCCGGACGTCGGAGGATCACGGGCTCGACCCCGAAGCCTATCACCTCGCGGCCATCGACTCCCTCGCCCGCCGAGTCGGGGAGCGCTTCGACGAAGATGCCGCGAGTGATCTGGAGATACTGGCCACCGACGCGTTCCTCGTGCTCGGCTCGCACCTCCTGCACGGACGGGTGAATCCCGAGACCATCAACCCGGAATGGCTCGCCAACCGCCGGAGCGCGAGGCTCGATACGATCCTCGCCCGAGCCGTCGAACGCTCACGAATCTCGGATGGACTGTACGCACTCGCCCCGCAACAGGAGCGCTACCGGCGCATGCTCGATGCCGCGCGAACCCTGCGTGCGCTCGTGGCGCGGGGCGGGTGGCCCGTCGTTTCGGACGGCGAGCGTCTGGAAGTCGGCAGCGAGGGTCCGCGGGTTCTCGAGCTGCGGAGGCGGCTGGGGATCGGAGGCGATGTCGCGCCCGACGAGGACGGCGGTCGGGCCGAGCCCCTCCGCTTCGATCAAAGCCTCTTCGAGGCCGTGCGCCGCTTCCAGGAGAGGCACGGGCTCGACGCCGACGGAGTCGTGGGACGAGCCACCCTCGCTGCGCTCAACGTCCCGGCGGAAGCGCGACTTCGCCAGATCGAGATCAATCTCGAGCGGTGGCGGTGGCTACCCGCGGAGCTGGGAGATCGTCACATCGAGGTCAACATTCCCGGCTTCGACGTCCGCGTGGTGGAACAGGGAGCAATCGTGGCCCGGCATCGGGCGGTGGTCGGTCGCCGCTACCGGGCGACCCCGATGTTCAGCGGCTCGATGACGTATCTGGTGCTCGCTCCCTACTGGCACGTGCCGCCCACCATCGCGGCCGTCGACAAGCTCCCGCTCATCAAGCAAGACCCCGGCCAGATTGCGCGCGACCGCATGACCCTACTGGAGCTCGGCACCGACGCGCCGGTGGACCCGGCGACGGTGGACTGGGCCTCGATGACCGGAGCCGAATTCAACCGGCGGTATCGGCTCCGACAGGATCCCGGGCCGTTCAACGCGCTCGGGCACGTGAAGTTCATGTTTCCCAACCGACACAACGTCTATCTGCATGACACCCCCAGCCGCGACCTCTTCGAGCGCACGGCGCGTGACTTCTCGTCGGGGTGCATACGGGTGGACCGGGCATTCGAGCTGGCGGAGTATCTCCTGCGTGACCGGCCGGGTTGGACCCGCCAACGCATCGAGGAAGTCGCGCGCGGAAGCGTCGAGCGGACCGTCCCGCTCGGGGCGGCCGTGCCCGTTCATCTGCTGTACTGGACGGCGTGGACGGAAGACGACACCGCGCTCCACTTCAGGGAAGACATCTACGGCCGTGACGAGGTCGTATGGCGCGCTCTGACCGCCCCACCCCCGGTGGACTGAGGCGGCATCCCGAGTCCGCCCACACCCGGCCGGCAGCGATCGCGACGACGTTCGTTCGTCACCCATCCGACCGCGGCCGATCAGCGGATCGTGCGCCCGCCCGTTCGGTCGTCCACTATGAAGCGCCCGTGCGCGGGCATCTGCACGGCGGGAAGGGTCTCCCGGCTCATGACCGCGTCCGCCGCGACGATCTCGTTTCGATAGAGCAGATAGGCGATCACCGCGTAGGTCTCGTCGGCCGTCAGGCTTCCCGGCGTGAGCTGCGGCATGGCGCGTCGGATGTAGTCGTACAGGGTCGTCGCGTAGGGCCAGTAGTTCCCGATACCGCGGTTGACCGGCCACTGCTCCCAGGGGTCGGTCGCGACCAGGCGGTCGTACGGCCCTTCGACACCGGTGGGTCCGTGGCACGCGATGCACTGCGTCATGTACACCTGCTCACCTTCCTGGACCGTCCCACTCCCTTCGGGGAGTCCTTCACCGTCGGGCTTGACGTCGATATCCCACATCGCGACCCGCGCCGCGGACGCCTCGCTCCCGAAAGAGAACCGTTCCGGAGCGGCCTCCGGAAGAGCGTAGCCACCACCGGCGGCGCCGGCCGCCCCGTCCGCACCCTGGCCGCCACCCGACGCATCGGACCCACCGGCGCAGCCGGCCACGAGCCCCACCAGCAGGCCCGCCGCGACGAACCCTCTCCAGGCCCGCGTCATACGAGCTCTCCCAACCCGAAGGTCACCGCCCCGTCTCCGGCGACGCGCCAGGCACGCTGATGGTTCTGGTGGTACGACGTGCGCTCGCCCCGCGCCTCCCAGAGCTCGTGGACGGTCGGCTGCACGTAGCCCGTCTCGTCCGTGGCCCGGCTCAGGATCACGGTCTCCCGCCCGTCCCAGTTCCATAGATGCCGGAAGCGGACGGTCGCCACCGGTAGGACCGGCTGCTGCATCTCGGCATCCACCCACCGGCGCCCGCCGTCCGTGCTGACCTCCACGCGGGTGATCCGGCCCCGGCCGGTCCAGGCCAGCCCCTTGATCTCCCACCAACCGCGGTCGGGCAGCACGTAGGGGTACGACGGGAAGGTGATCACGGACTTGGCGTCCATGACGAAGCTGAACTGCCGGGCCGTGCCGTCTCCCAGCGGATCCGTGTACTTGGAGGTCTCCTCACGCGTCATGGTCGGCCGGTCGGTCACCTCGATCCGGCGCAACCACTTCACCTGCGTGTTCCCCTCCCACCCCGGGAGCATGAGCCGCAGCGGATACCCCTGCTCCGGCCGTATGGCCTCGCCGTTCTGTCCGTAGGCGAGGATCGCGTCGTCCATTCCCTTCTCGAGCGGGATGCTGCGGTTCAGCCCGGCAGCGTCGGAGCCCTCCGCAAGCAGCCAACTCGCACCGGGCCGCACACCGACTTCGCGGAGCACCCAGGCCAGAGGCACGCCCGTCCACTCGCTCGTGCTGATGAGGCCGTCGATCTGCTGCACGGTGATGTCGGTGGGCATCCGGTCGCGGCTGTAGATTCCGCCCCCGTTCCCCGAGCACTCGATGAAGTAGATCCGCGAGACGGACGGATAGCGCATGATGTCCGCCATGCGGAAGACCATGGGGCGGTCCACCATGCCGTGGATCAGGAGCTCGTGTTCCTCGATGCGGATGTCCGGCACTCCGGCATGGTGCCGCTCGAAGTGCAGGTCCGAGGGCGTGATGATGCCGTGGAAGTCCTGGAGCGGACTCCGGGACGAGCTCGACAGCTCCTCGCCGCGCAGGAAGCGCTTGGGCTGCTCGCCCGGGGCGCGCGACCCGACCTCCGAGACGATGCGGCCCGGAACCTTCATCGGGTCCGGCCGTCCGGTCGACGACGCGGCCTGGGCGGCCTGCGTGGCCCCCGACATCGGGTCGGTGCCGAGCGGCGCCTCGGTGGCATCCAGACGGAGCGCGTCCGCCTGGGTCTTGAGCAGCCCCGCTGCGATGACCCCCGAAGTGGTGGTCAACCAGGCGCGGCGAGAGAGCGGCGATCCATCGAACGGCGGCATTCCCTACTTCCTCCGGAGCAGTTGGTTGGCGGGGACAACCTGGGTCACCGGCCTCCGTCCTGCCAGGGGTACCCCGTCCGCTGGACGTGGCCCGGATCCGGAGGCACATTGGCGGCACGTAGTCGTGCACCAACCCGCCGTCCGAAGGAGGCGTCGATGTCCCGCCCGAAGCTCATGCTCTATACGGCCCTCGCGCTCGCGACCCCCGCTCTGCTCACCGCTCAGGATCATGGCATGGGAGGGGGGAGCATGGAGGCTTCGTTACCGGAGAGCTTCTCGGAACCGATGCCGCTCCACCACGACGGCAGGGGGCTCGGCCCCTTCACCCGCCCGATCACGACCGCATCGGTGGAGGCGCAGCGCTACTTCGATCAGGGTGTCCAGCTGATGTACGCCTTCGACGTCACCGGTGCGGCACGGTCGTTCCGCGAGGCCTGGAGACTCGATCCGAACTGCGCCATGTGCTACTTCGGCGAGGCATGGTCTTGGGGCTCCTACCTCAACGGCCCGATGACCGCCATGGACGCGCCACGTGCGCACGCCGCGATCTCGAAGGCGCTGGAGCTCGCGCCGGGCAACGCCACGGAAGTCGAGCGGGCGCTCATCGCGGCGATGGCCGTGCGGTACGAGCCCGAGCACGACCCCGATCGCCGGCGCGCGTTGGACGAGCGGTGGGCGGAGGCCGCGCGGGACGTCTACGAGCGCTTCCCGAGCGATCTCGACGCCGGATTCCTGGCGGGCGAGGCGCTCATGCTCCTTCAGCCCAGGCGGGGGCTCTGGGACATCGAAGACCCCGAAGTCCAGGAGATCCACCGCGTCCTCGAGTCGGTCCTCGACCAGGACATCGAGCACCCCGGCGCATGCCATCTCTACATCCACGCCACCGAGCCGACGCAGCGCCCCGGGAAGGCGGAGGCCTGCGCGGCCTTCCTGGGAAGCTCGATCCCGGGGGCGAGCCACATCCAGCACATGCCCTCGCACACGTGGAACCGGGTCGGGCGGTGGGGCGACGCGGTGCGCGCGAACATCGACGCCTGGCATTCCGACCTGAAGGCGGCGCGCGGGGAGGGATTCGCCATCTATCCGTCGCACAACCTGCACATGCTCCTGTTCGCCGCTTCCAACGACGGTCAGGGCGCCGTGGCGATCCAGGCGGGCAAGGACTACGGCGAGCTCATGGAGGGCGGGAGCTTCTACCATGGGCTCACGCTGCTCCGGTTCGGACGTTTCGACGAGATCCTGGAGCTGCGTGATCCGCCCCAGAACCTCGTGTTCCGCGGGCTCTGGGACTTCTCGAAGGGATACGCCCACCTCCGCACCGGCGACGAGGGCACCGCCCGCTGGTATCTGCACCGGATCGAGACCGCCATCGCCGAGGCGCCCGAGGGCACGAACTTCCGTGGTCACTCGGCCGACCAGCTCCTCGGGGTGGTCGCCGCCATTCTCGAAGGGGAGATCCTCCGCGCCAACGGGCAGCTCGATGCCGCCATCGACGTGCTCTCGGCCGGCGCCGACCTCGAGGACACCATCCGCTACGACGAGCCGGAGCCGCTCAACTTCTCGATCCGGCACTGGCTCGGAGACGCCCTGAACGAAGCCGGCCGTCACGCCGAGGCCGAGCAGGTGTTCGAGACGGAGCTCGTGGACCACCCGAACAACGGCTGGTCGCTGTTCGGCCTCGAGGAAGCGTTGAGGGCGCAGGGCAAGGATGCCGAGGCCGACCGTGTGCAGGAGCGCTTCAGGGAGGCGTGGGCCCGGTCCGACAGCTACATCTGGGCGCCGGTGTTCTGACCATCCTGCGGGCGGCGTTACCCCACGCCGCCCGGATCGGGTCGGCCTAGGAGGCGCCGCCCCGCGACACGATCCCGGGATTGGCCGACGCTCGCGAGGACGCCACGCGACCGAGCTTTCCCCCGGTGCTCATTGCCCCGTACCCCAGGAGCACCAACACGACGGCGGAGGTCAGGTACTTCGTGGACTGGAGCGCGCCGCCCGCGACAATCGCCATCTCGGCCTCCGGGCGCATGCCGCGCATCTGCGCGACGTCGAGGGCGAAGACGCCCGTAAGCAGGAGCAGCCCGAGCGCGCTCAGGATCGCGAGCGCCCCCCCCACGCGGAGAACCCACGCGCGCTCCTCCCAGTACCCGACGAACAGGGCCAGGACCAGCCCGAGCATCGGTGTGTGGAGATATCCGGGGAACAGCCCGAGCGCCCCGTACCGCCAGTTGAAGTCACCCGCGCGCGCGGGCATGACGCTCGTCAGGAAGTCGAGCAGTGGCATGGTGACGAGAACGAGCGCGAACAGATAAAGCGCCCGTGTCGCCCACGGGGAGACCTGCACGGAGGATTTTGTCATGGTGAGCACATGGGAAAAGAAAAGAGCGGAGCGCGCAAGAGCACGCTCCGCTCGCCGGCACCGGTTAAAGGGGGGTCACCGGTGGCGGGGGGGTCTAACCGTCAGGCTTCGACCTGATCCCTTCTCTTTCTTCCCAGCACGGCCAGGAAGAACAGACCAGTCGCCATCAGGAGGTAGGTCGACGGCTCGGGTACGGTCGCGGTGCGAGTGCGGACGAGCATCTCCTGGCCGGGGTTGGGACCGGTTCCCGTCAGCACGTACCAGCCGTCGGCCGAGTAGTCCTGCGCGGCGCCGGCGTGCGCAAGCAGGTTAGGCGTCCCGTTCCCTCCATTGTCTACGAAGCTGTCCGACATACCGGACCAGATCATCGCGTGGATGTCCGTCCAGACCGACTGCCGACTGGAACCCAGATCCTCCCAGGAATCGAAAAGGGACGCGTAGTACGCGGCCTGCCGGTAGCGGTTCAGGCTGCCCGCCTCGGTTCCGAGCCTGGTGCTCCCGAGGTCCCCGTCGCCCCCCGCATCACCGAGCGAGGTCACGACCACGTTCTGGTCGCCGGCGAAGGCTTCGAAATCGATGCAGATGATGCTGAAGCTGGGTGCGGTCACACCGCCGAACCGTCCTTCGTAGGGCCCGACGTACACGCGGCCAGAGAACTCATCGCTGGAGAACGTACGGGTGGAGGCGGTGTTGGACCCGGCATTCTGGTAGTCGAGGAAGTAGGTCTCCCCGTCATTCAGCACGCCCTGGTAATCATCGATCCACTGCCCCTGCACGGCCGCCGGAAACAGCGCGAACGCCGCCCAGAGGACGATATGTCTGGTGAACCGCTTCATGCACTCCCCTCGATCTGCGAGATGGTCTGTGACCCCGCAGAGAGCAGTTGCAACCGACGTGCCGGCCGGGTGGTCATCTGTGGACAACTGCCTAGGCCCCGCCATTGCTGGCTTTCGGGGCCTTCTCCGCGAGCGGCCGACCACCTGGGGACCGTGGCATCGTTGCAACAATCCAACACTTCGGGGGTGTGGCCACCACACCTCTCGGACCATGGAACCCGATGACGCCCTGCGGGCTAGAACGCTCGACACGAACCACACGAAGGAAGGAGCACCGTCCGATGCCCTACTACGAGTACCACTGCCCGGCGAACGGCCGGACCGTCGAGATCCGCCACGGCATGAGCGAACGGATCGAGAACTGGGGCACGCTCGCCGAGCGCGCCGGGATCGACCTGTCCGGAGCACCCGCGGACACCCCGGTCGAGCGGCTGATGAGCGCGCCCGTTCCCCTGGCCGCCGATTCCGGGACCGCCGCGGGCTTCGGCGGGTGCGGATCCGGTTGTGCCTGCGCCCCCCGAGCCTGAGCGGCGAGTCATGTCACGCCTCACCTCCAAGCAACGCGCCGAGCTACGTCGTCACGCCCATCCTCTGAAACCGGTCGTCATCGTCGGGAACGACGGTGTGACCGACGCGGTGGTCCAGTCGGTCCGTGAGGCGTTCAACACCCGTGAGCTCCTCAAGGTGAAGGCGCTGGAATCGGCTCCGGCCCCCATCCGCGAGATCGCGAACGCGATCGCGGCCGGCCTCGGCGACGCGGAGACCGTGCAGACGATCGGCCGGACGGCGGTGCTCTACAGGCCCGACCCGGACGAACCGGTACTGCTGCGGTAGCGGTGCCCTGTCAGGGCACGCGCTCGAGCACGGTGTCGTAGGTTCCCGCGGCGATCGCGACCGCGACTTCCTCCATCAGGGCCGACTCGATACGAGCGGTCTGCTCGCCGAGGAAACGGGGGTCGAACAGCGCGGCCTCCTCCTCGGACAGCTCGAGCCGCTCGTGGTTGCCATCGAACTCGCCGCGCCGGAACGGGCCGCCGGCCCGTCCCTCCGCACGGAACCGCGTGACCTCGCGGCCGTCGTGGTCGACCAGGACGACGTCGGCCAGCAGCCGATACGCGAGCGTCCCTTCCACCACGTCGTACTGGGCGGGCCGCGGCTCCCGGCTCGGTCCGGTCGATCCGTCCCTCAGGCGGGAGGCGCGAGTCGTGCGCTCCACGTCCTCCTCCACGACCTCGATCTCGGTGAGCTCGACCATGGCGGCCAGATCGGCCCCGACGAGCTGAAGCACCCGGCCCACCAGGAGCGGTGTCTGGGGAACGCCCCGGAGGAGTCCCCGCAGCTCGCGCCGCATGGCCGTATGATCGGCCATTCTCACGAACGGTGGCGGGTTCGTCCAATGGTCGAGCACGAGGTCTTCGTCGAGCCCGATCTCGAACTCGGGCCCCAGGTAGTCACGGACGCCGCCGCTCGCGACGACCGGAGGCACCGCGACCACGACCGTTCCCCGCTCCAACGCGACACCCTGTAGGTCACGGGCCGTCAGCACGACGTCGCGGGCCGTCGACGGACGCACCTGCATGGCCTGGTCGGCCAGCTCGAACGCGGTCCGGGGCCGCCCGTCCTCCAACTCGACCTCGGCCCACGAGAGCAGGAGATCGGTCTCCGCGTCGAGCGACGTCTCGGTCTGGCTGCGTGACGGCGAGAAGTCGCTGCGGGCATCGATGAACGCCCGCCGCGCCTCGGCCCAGCGGCCGTCGTCCCGCGCTTCGTACCCGTACCTCATCCGCCACTCGATGGCACGGTCGAAGAGCGCCCGGCGCTCCTCTTCGTAACCGACATGGGGCGACAAGCGCTCACCCGCGGACCGGACCCGAGCGAGCATACGGTCGATGTCCTGGTAGCGCTGGGCGGCCTGCACCGGCTCGCCACGTGCCTCGAGCCGGTCGGCTTCGGTCAGGGCCATCCCCATCGCCGTGTCGGCGGCCGCGACGAGGCGCTCCCGTGCCTCGGTCAACGAGCCGTCACGCTCGACCGCGTCGGCGTACCGATAGACGGCATCCATGTACTGGCCCCGGTTCTGGAGCTGGACGCCCTCCTCGAGTCGATCTTCGGCCGACACGCAGCCGAGCGCGGAAAGCGCCGCAAGACCGAGGAACACCGAAAGCTTACGCTTGAAACCCATGTCGACCCCTCGAACGGTGATCTTCCCCCCGACCTCCCAAAATACGCCGGGGAGCGGCACGAGTCACAGACTTTTTTCCGGACCGGAGCAGCCTATCTGTCCCTGCCGGCCCGCCGGGAGGAGTCGACGGCCGCGCGCAGGCACCGCTCTTCCAGCTTCTCGGTATCGGAGAGCGCGTCGGGGGAACCACCTTCACGCACCCAGTCCCTGACTTCCGCGGCTCGCTCGTCGAAGCCCAGTCCGTCCAGCGCGTCCGCCACGGCGTCCACGAACTCCAGCTGGGGAGAGTAGCGGGCCATCTCCAGGATCTGCCCGGCGGCCCGCGCGTCCTCGCCGATCTCGTGCGCCGCCTCAACGTAGTCCCGGAGGTGCAGCAGCGCGGTCGCCTTGTGACGCGCAGCGAGGTCGAGCCAGGTCAGCGTGCAGAGCGTGCGTACCGCCTTCGGGTGCACGCGGATGATCTTGTTCGCCACACCACGCGCGGCCTCCCGCTGCTGATCTTCCAGGAAGGCGTCGATCGCGCGGCCGTAGAACTCGACCGCCTGAGCCCGCCGACCCGCCCTGAGCGCCAGGTCCCCCGCTTTGTTCAGCGGGGTACCCTGGTACCCGGGACGGGCGCGCGCGGCTTCCTCCTCGAGGGCCCGAAGGCGGCCTTCGAGGTCCGACGGGCCATCGCTCGAGCCGGACTTCGATCCGAAGAGGCGTGAGAGTAGCGACATGGGGGGAAGACTACGAGACTCGTCGCGCCGTGACTACTCGACGATGCCCAGAAGCTCGATGTCGAAGACGAGCACCGAGTTCGGCCCGATGATCGGGCCGGACCCCTGCGGCCCGTACGCGAGGTCGGACGGAATCCAGATTCGGTACTGGCTCCCGACCGGCATGAGCTGCAGCGCCTCGGAGAAGCCGGGGATGACCGCCCCGACCCCGAAGACGGCAGGATCGCCGCCCCTCGAGCTGTCGAACTCCGTGCCGTCGATGAGCGTGCCGGTGTAGTGGACCTCGACCTGGTCGCCGGCGGCCGGAGTCGGACCCTCGCCCTCGGACAGCACCTCGTATTGGAGACCGCTCTCGGTCGTCACGACGTCGTCCCGCTCGGCGTTCTCGGCGAGGAACGCCACGCCGGCCTCGGAGTTCTCGGTGGCGGCCTGCTCACGCGCGGCGGCGGCGGCGGCCTGGATCTCCTGGGCGAACGCCTCGAGCGCCGGCTGGATCTCGGCCCGGTCGATCGCGGGCTCGCTTCCCTGCAGGGCGTCTTCGACGCCGCGCATGAACGCCATCCGATCCAGACGGTCGCGTGAATCGGCGAGCTGGCTTCCGACGTTCAGGCCGATGCCGTAGCTGGCCTTCTGATCGTCGGAATCGAGGGCGGCGGATTCGAAGGATGCCGAGCCGTTCGAGCAGGCGGCAGCCGTGACGGTCAGGGCCATCAGCCCCGTGAGGAGACGAGCGTTCATAGGTCCTTTGTCCTGAAAGATGAGGAATCACGAAGCTAACGCGTCGGGCGCCGGGACCCAACGGCATCGCGCGCCTGGCCCTGCATGCCACTGCCTGGGGCATTCGGCCACACCATACTAGCTTCCTCCCGACGATCGCTTGAATCCGACGGGCGACTTCGGTGTATTCGTCCGTGTCCCTACCCGTATTACTGCCCGATCAGTAACCGACTTCGGAGTCGCCGTGAGCGCACCTTCGACCCAACTCAGCCCCGCGGAGCGCCTGAGCGGGATCCTTCCCGACGTGGAGATCGCCGCGCTGGAGCCGCTCCTCGCGGAGATCGAAGAGCTCAAGCGCCGGCGGAACGCCGTGGTGCTGGCCCACAACTACATGACGCCGGACATCTTCCACGGAGTCGCGGACTTCAAGGGAGATTCCCTGGCGCTCGCCCGTATGGCGACAGAGACGGACGCCGAGGTCATCGTGATGGCCGGCGTCCACTTCATGGCCGAGACGGCGAAGATCGTCAACGAGCAGAAGACGGTCCTGATCCCCGACATGCGCGCGGGATGCTCGCTCGCCGAAGGGATCACCGGCGCCGACGTGCGCCTGTTGCGGGAGCGCTACCCCGGCGTGCCGGTCGTGACGTACGTGAACACGTCGGCCGAGGTGAAGGCCGAGTCGGACATCTGTTGCACCTCCGGCAACGCGGTCCAGGTCGTGGAGTCCCTCGGGGTACCGAAGGTGATCTTCCTCCCGGACCAGTACCTCGGCCGGTGGGTGGCGACCCAGACGGACGTCGAGATCGTGCTGTGGAACGGCTCCTGCGAGGTCCACGAGCGCTTCACCGGCGAGGAGCTCCGGGCGTACCGCTCACAGCACCCCGGCATCCAGATCATCGCGCACCCCGAATGCCCGCCCGACGTGCTGGACGAGGCGGACTTCGTCGGCTCGACCGCGCGCATGATCGATTGGGTCCATACCGAGCGCCCCCGCCAGGTCGTGATGGTCACCGAGTGCTCCATGAGCGACAACGTGGCCGCGGAGTCGCCGGAGACGGAGTTCATCCGACCGTGCAACATGTGTCCGCACATGAAGCGCATCACGCTCGAGGGCATCCGTGACAGCCTCCGTGACATGAAGAACGAGGTGATCGTCCCCGCCGACGTCGCCGCCCGCGCCCGAGTGGCCGTCGAGCGGATGCTGGAGGTGCGGGTCTGAAGGGCGCCCGGCCGATGCCGGGGGAGATCGATGCCTTCCTCCGCGCGGCCCTCCAGGAGGATCTCGGTGAGGCGGGCGACGTCACCTCGGCAGCCACCATTCCGGACGACGCGCTGGCGACCGCCCACCTGGTGGCCCGGGAGCCGGGGTGTGTCGCAGGGCTCGCGGTGGCGCTCCGGACCTTCCAGCTCCTCGACGAAACCGTTCGCGTCCGATCGCAGGCAGCCGACGGAGACCGGGTCCGGGCGGGCGCAGTCCTCGCCGAGGTGAGCGGCCCGGCCCGCGCTCTGCTCTCTGCCGAGCGGGTGGCTCTCAATCTCCTCGGTCAACTCTCAGGTGTCGCCACCGCGACGGCCGCGCTCGTCGACGCCGTCTCGGGCACCTCCGCCCGCATCGTCGACACACGCAAGACCGTTCCGGGCCTCCGCGCTCTGCAGAAGGCCGCGGTTCGCGCGGGCGGAGGCGGGAACCACCGGATGGGCCTCCACGACGCCGTCCTGATCAAGGACAACCACATCGCAGCCGTGGGCTCCCCGGCCGAAGCCGTGCGTCGGGCCCGTGCGCACGTGGGCGCCGACTTCCGGGTCGAGGTCGAGATCGAATCGTTGGACGACCTCGAAGCGGTCATCGAAGCCGGGGCGGACATCGTCATGCTCGACAACATGCCGCCCGAGACCATGCGCACGGCGGTGGAGCAAGCGCGCGGTCGGTGCCTCCTGGAGGCGTCGGGTGGCATCACGCTCGACACCGTGCGAGCCGTGGCGGAGACCGGCGTGGACTGGATCTCCGTGGGATGGCTGACGCACTCGGCTCCCTCCCTCGACGTGGCCCTCGACTTCGTCGGGTGACACCGTGCGGGGCCCCCGTCACAGGCTCGTGACCTTCTCGGGATCCGGCTGAGACGCTTCCGTCGTCGGGCCGATCCCTCTCCGACTCAGCTTCCCTTACGGCGTCGTGGAAAGCCGCGGCGCCGCATCCGACGTGGATCAACGTCAAGACAAGGGATAGCAGATCATGGTCTCAAGGACCTTCCGGGCGATGGCGATGACGCTCGTGCTCATCGCCGCCGCCGTCGTAGGATCGCCTCAGAGCGCCACCGCGCAGACCGGTACGGTGACGGGCGTCGTCATCGACCGGGGCACCGGCCTCACGCTCGCGGGCGTAGCGGTGCGCGTGGAATCGCTCGACCGCGCCGTCTACTCCAACTCCGCCGGTCGCTTCAACCTCCTGGCTCTACCGCCGGGTCGGCACACGCTCACCACGGACTACCTGGGATACACGTCCGACGCGACCACGGTCGACGTCTCGGCGGGCGAGGTGGTCTCCGTGGAGATCGAGATGCGCACGGCCGCCCTCGAGCTCGAGGGGGTCACCATCGTCGGGCAACGGCGCGGACAGGCCGCCGCGCTGAACCAGCAGCTCAACGCATCGACCATCACGAACGTGGTGGCCGCCGACCAGATCGGACGTTTCCCGGACGCGAACATCGGCGACGCCATGAAGCGCATCCCCGGTATCGTCGTCATGCAGGACCAGGGCGAGGCCCGTTTCGGGCTCATCCGCGGCACCGAGCCGCGCCTCAACTCGATCACGATCAACGGTGAGCGGATCCCGTCCGCCGAGGCGGAAGCCCGTGAAGTCCAGCTCGACTTGATCCCCTCCGACATGGTGTCGGCGGTCGAAGTGACCAAAGCACTCACGCCGGACATGGACGCCGACGCGATCGGCGGGTCGGTCAACATCGTGACGCGAAGCGCGCCGGCGAGTCGGAGGCTGTCCGCGACCGTGGGAAGCGGATACAACTTCCTCGCGGACGAGCCGATGGGGATCTTCTCCGGCGTTTACGCCCAGCGCTTCGCCGAGGACCGATTCGGTCTGGTGGTGAGCGGCTCCTACTTCAACCACAAGCTCGGCTCGGACAACATCGAGGCGGAGTGGTCGGAAGGTAGCGCCGGCGCGTATGCCGAAGAGTTCCAGATCCGGGAATACCAACTCCAGCGCATTCGCCGGAGCGTCTCGGGATCCCTGGACTGGCGCTTGAACGATGCGAACACGCTCACGTGGCGGTCCATGTACAACCACCGCGACGACTGGGAGAACCGCTTCCGTCTGGTCTTCAAGATGGACGAGCCCGACCCGTCGGGTAACACCGTCGCCGAGCTGGAGCGTGAGACCAAGGCGGGCATCGGGAACGACCGTGTCGACAACCGCCGCCTCGAGGACCAGCGTACACAGAGCCACAGCCTGTCCGGCGACCACCTCTTCGGACGCGTCTCGGTCAACTGGCAGACCCAGTGGGCCCAGGCCTCCGAGGAGCGGCCGAACGAGCGGTACATCATGTTCCTCGCCGAGGACGTGCCGGTCCTGACGGACATCTCCGATCCTTCGAGGCCCCGCTTCACCCCCCAGGGTCCCGCCGCGAGCGACCTGTCGGCGTTCGAGCTGGACGAGCTGACGGAGGAGAACCAGTACACCCGGGACCGCGACATGAACGCCCGACTCGACATCACGGTCCCCTGGTCCGAGAGCCGGACCGAGCTTCAGCTCGGTGGACGCCTCCGTGACAAGTCGAAGTTGCGGGACAACGATTTCTTCGAGTTCGACGCGAACGGTATCAGCACGCTCGCCGGCGTCGCTCAGGAGGACATCACGAACCCCGACTTCCTGCCGGGCGACTACGAGGCCGGCCGCTTCGCCGACCGCCGCTATCTGGGCGCATTGGATTTCAACGACGCCAGCCAGTTCGAACGCGAGCTCGCGCTCGGCGAGTTCGTCGCCGACAACTTCGAGGCGGACGAGCGGATCTTCGGCGGGTATGCCATGCTCACGCGTCGTCTCGGTCAGGGCACCACCATCATCGCGGGTGCCCGGGTGGAGCACACGGACGTCGACTACATCGGCAACGAGTTCATCGACGACACCGAGACCTTCCAGCCCACGACGGGTGGAACGAGCTACACGAACGTCTTCCCTTCCCTCACCGTCCGTCATCAGCTGGACTCGCGTAGCAACCTGCGCGCGGCATGGACCAACACCATCGCCCGGCCCAACTACTACGACCTGGTCCCGTACCGGGTGGTCAACCAGGCCGACAGCGAGCTCGCTGTCGGCAACCCCGACCTGGAGCCGACGACGTCGATGAACTTCGACCTCATGTACGAGCGGTTCTTCACGTCCGTTGGGTTGGTCAGCGCCGGTGCCTTCGTGAAGGACATCGACGACTTCATCTTCGAGTACACGCTCAACGACGCCGTCGACCCCGTGTCGGGACAGACCTTCGACGAGCTTTCGCGGCCCCAGAACGGCGCCGGAGCCACCCTCTTCGGCTTCGAGATCGCGTTCCAGCGCAATCTCCCGGCGGGCTTCGGGTTGTACGCCAACTACACGTTCACGGAGTCGAGCGTGGACGGACTTCCCATCCCGGGGCGTGAGAACGAAGACCTACCGCTTCCCGGCGCAGCGAAGCACAGCGGCAACGCCTCGTTGTCCTACGACGACGAGCGGTTCTCCTTCCGGACCTCGGTCAACCTCCAGGACGACTTCATCGATCCCGGTGAGATCGGAGAGTCCGCTTTCTACGATCGGTGGTACGACCGTGCCGTGACGGTGGACATGAACGGTACGATCCGCGTCTCGCAGTCGGCCCGCTTCTTCGTCGAAGTGAACAACCTCACGGACCAGCCGCTCCGCTACTACCAGGGGGTGAGCTCGCGGCTCATGCAGGAAGAGTTCTACGACCGCCGCATCCAGACGGGGTTCAAGCTCGACCTCCAGTAGAACGAACAGGTTCCGGGCGGGGTGGCCTCGATGGCGCCCCGCCCGGACTCCATCCCGGGGTCAGCCCATGGAGTCCCCGGTCCGCGACGACACTCAGTCCTGCCCGACCGTCCGCCGTATCAGGGTGATCGGCTGCGGATAGCGAATGGGGCCGAGCACCGTCTGCACGACCGGCGACGCCCGAACCGCGAGCTCGGCGGGCTCACCACCGGCTCCCGCCAGAGACAGGGCCAGGTCGAAGAGATCGCGGGCCGATCCCTCGTAGAACTCGACGAGGTTGAGCGAGACGGGGAACGGGACGTCACGCGGCTCACCGGGGGGAAGGAGCACCTCGTCGTCGAAGACCCCCGACAGCGTCTCCCGACCCTCGATGAGGAGCGTCCAGTCCATCCGCACCAGTCGGGCCTCCACGGAGTTGTCCTCGGGGTTCAGCGCCGTCAGGTGGACGTTCATGGAGAGCGGGAGGTCCCGGTCCGCGACGGCGGCCGTCAGCCTCGCCACGTCGGCGAATCCCAGGTCGGAAAACGAGCGGACCCGGTCGAGCTCGACACCGGCCATCCGGACGTCGGCGACGCGGTCGAAGGAGAAGTCGACGTCACGGAGGGCCATGACCTGCTGGAGCGTTGCGCACCCCGACCAGACGACGGCCGCGAAGGCGACCACGGCGACACGCTCGAACGTCCTTCTGGACGGCATAGGAACTCTCGGCTGAGCCGGGCTTCTGGACCTGTCGCGAAACGCGCCCGGACGTTACATCGATGTCTCGAATATCGATGAACTTCCAGGGATCCTACAATGACCGCAACGAGCACCCGATTCTTCCTCACCGCGACCTTCCTCCCGCTGCTCGCTCTGGGGTGCGGCGGGGCCGACGATACCGACGCTCCCGCGACCGACGCGGGCGCTTCGATGGGGGCCGTGACGAGTGAGGGGAACCCGATGATCGATCTACTCGCGGACGGCCAGGTGGTGTTCGGAATCTTCTCGGGCGAGCAGTCGGCCGAGGGCGGACGCTTGATGGCTGACGGACCCGACGTGGACTTCGTCTTCTACTCCCTGGAGTCGGGTCCCTTCGACCTCGATGCGATGGCCGCGTACATGGACGGGCTCGCCGAGGCGTCCGCGGGCACACCGGCGCCGATCGCGCTCCGCATCCCGCCCATTCGCGACGACCGGCAGGCTGCCGTGGAGCGTACACGCCAGGGCCTCGCTGCCGGCGCCCAGGCCATCGTGTACCCTCACGTAGAGTCGGTGGACGACGTGGCCCTGACGGTCGAGGCCATCGGAGACCGGCTCTGGCCGACCCGGGCCGACGGCGACGTGCTCAGCGTCCTCCTCATCGAGGACCAGGTCGGCATCGAGCGCGCGAGCGAGATCGTCGGCGCGGCCGGGGCGGGCGTCGTGATCCCCGGGCCCGGCGACCTCCGTCGAGCCTACGAAGGGGACATGGAGGCCGTGGAAGGCGCCATCCAGACCGTGCTCGCGGCATGCCTGGAGCTCGACGTACCGTGCGGGATCACCGCCGGAGTCGACGATATCGCGACGCGCATCGAGCAGGGCTTCCGCTTCTTCATCGTCACCGAGCCCGAGGCGGTCGCCGTCGGCCGGGCCGCGGCCGGGAGGAGCGAGTGATGGTCAGGAGACTCGCCGTCGGCGTCGTCGCCCTGCTCGTCGCTTGCGGAGGGGACTCGGGCGAATCGTCCGAGCCGTCGATCTCGGGGTCGGTCGAGCGCCCGCGCCTCATCGCGCTCTGGGAGGAGGGTACTCCGGCGTTCGGGGTGTTCGTGCCGAGCGAGCGGGAGCGCGGCGCGACCGACGCGGACGGCAACCGCCTGCCCCCGCTCTACACCGCAGATGGCGCGAACCGCCTCGCCCAGAACGAGAGGCTCGACTACCTCTTCCTGAACCTCGAGGGCTCGTACGACCCGGGGGCGGTCACCGCGATGGTCGAGGGGCTCGACGGAGCCCCCGTCGATTCCCCTCCGACGCTCCTGGTCCGGGTCCCGACCATCGCCGACGCGGGCGCCGAGGCGACACGCGCCAGGGTGGCCGAGATCGTGGCGGCGGGCGCGGACGGCGTCGTCATCCCGCACATCCGGAATCCGGATGAGGCACGCCTCGCCGTGAGCTTCTTCCAGGAGGCCGGAGCCGACGTCTGGTCACCGGCCAATCCCGACGGCACGTTCGTCGCCATGCTGATGGTCGAAGACGAAGAGGCGGTCCAGAGCGCGGCGGAGATCCTGGCCGTGCCGGGCTACAGCATGCTCTCCTGCGGCATCGGGAGCCTCACGGGAGACCTCGATGGCGATCGTGAGGCGGCGGAGGCCGCTTGCGAGGAGGTCATGAGGCTCGGGGCCGAAGCCGGCATGCCCAGCATGATGACGGCCGGCGCGGAGAACATCGTCCACCGCATCGATCAGGGATACCTGGGCCTCCTGCTCATGGGATCCACCGAGCAGGTGAACGAGATCATCGCGACCGGACGCGCCGCTTCGGGCGGTTGAGGCCGAAGCACCCCGGAACGACGGAAGGCCGCGGGCCCCTCGAGGGGACCCGCGGCCTTCTGCGTTTCGCGACCCGCGGGACCGGCGTCAGCCCGCCGTCGCGTTCGCCGCCTTCACGCCTTCGGCCAGGGCGTCCACGAGACGGGGCAGCGCACGCGTGGGCGTCGCACACAGGCCGACCCTGACGGCTCCGTTGATCGGGATCACGAACACCCCCGCGTCCCGCATCGTCGCTGCCGTGACCTCCGGGTCCGGCGTGAAGACGGACACGAAGAACCCGCTCTCGAAGCGCGGCCAGTCGAGTCCGTGCTTGCGGGCGGCCTCGTTGAAGACGTTCGTCCTCGACGACAGCAGGTCGATGAGCTCCTGGCGTTCCGCGTCTGAACGCTTCCTGAGGTCCGGATCCACGATGAGATCGGTGATGGCCCGGATGCCGAGGCGGTTGCAGTTCGACCACGTCGCGCGCGACGTGTAGTTGAACGCGTTGGTGAGCTGGACACGCTCGTCCGGGTCCCGGTGGCATGCGATGAGGGCGCCGACCCGGAGCCCGTACTGGGTGAACGCCTTCGAGGCCGTCCAGGCGAAGAGCACGGTGGTAGCCTCGAGCAGGCGCGGCAGCGCCGCGTCCCACGCGTCGATGGCGTCGCCCCCGAACTTCAGGTAGGCGCAGTCCATGAGCACCGTCACGGGCACCCGCTCGCTCGCTCGCACGAGCACGTCTGTGACGTCGCTCCACTCGGCCTCGTTCAGGGAGTAGCCGGTCGGGTTGTGGCTCGGGAAGTTCAGGATGATCACGACTCGACCCTGGCCCGCGGCCTGGCGCCGGACGCCCTCCTCCATCGCTTCCACGTCGAACGAGCCGTCGGCGCGGAACATGTTGAACGTCTCGCACCCGCGGCCGGCGTGGGCCGCGATGTCCCGGTACGGCCCCCACCGGTAGTTGGTGGTGAGGAGCGCCTGTCCCGGCTCCAGGAAGTTCACGACGGTGTGGTAGATCGCGCCCGTGCCTCCCGGGGTCGCGAGGGCCAGCGCGTGCTCTTCGAGCTCGCTTCCACCGAGCAGGTCCTGAATCGCCGCCTCCCGGAAGCGCGGGTCGCCCGCGATGGGGCCGTACCCGGACACGCTGGCGACGTCGACATTGGCGATGGCTTCGAGCACCGAGGGCATCACCGAGAGCTTTCCTTCCTCGTCGGTGAGAACGCCCATCGTGCAGTCGAGGATATCCTCACCCTCGGAGGCGCGCCGATTCGCCTCGCCGTGGAGCTTGAAGATCGGATCCATCCCGATACGGTCCCGGGACGTCGGGGTCAGGGTGCAGCGCGTGCTCGTGATCACCGGTCACCACCTGGCAGTTCGCCGTTCAGCTCCGCATAGACTTGTCGAATCGCCACGGGACCCTGGCTGGAGCGGAGCGACCACGTCTCCAGGTCCCCGAAGCTTGCTTGTTCTTGGGCCGCCTCGAGCGGCACCCCATCCTCGTGGAGACGTTCCGCCTCCGCGATGACCTGCATGACCGCCTGGCGGTACACCTCGAGCTCGTCCTCCAGGATCTCGGGCGAGTCCACGAAGCCGTGCCCAGGCACGTAGATGTCGATGTCCATGGCCTGCGCCCTCTCGATCATCTCGACCCATTCGCTCGGGAAAGCCGAACGCATCGCCGGGAAGACCCTGTGAAGGTACGCCTCGCTCATGAAGAGGATCTTCTCTTCGGGGAGGTGCACGACGAGGTCACCACCGGTATGGGCACGGCCGAGGAAGAGCAACTCGACGGTCTTGTCGCCGAGCTCGAGCACCTCGCGATCCTCGACGAGATCCGTCGCAAGCGGCATGGGCGGGTCGTCCGCGCTCCGGCTCTCGGCGGTGCGGCGAAGCGCCTCGGCCGATGTCGGGTGCGCGTAGTACCGCACGCCCTCCGGAAATGCCGAGTTGCCGGCCGTGTGGTCGCCGTGGTCCGACCCGATGACCACGTCGGTGATCGGCTGGTCCGTCAGCTCCGCGACGTGGTCGACGAGCCGCTCGGTCTCCTCGACGCTTCCCTGACCGTCCCCGATAAGGACGCCCTCATCGGTCACGACGATCAGGCTCACCGTGGTGAACCGCTCGTCGCCGGCCGAGCGCAGCTGCTCGTAGGAGTAGACGCCTTCGGCGAGCTCCCGCACGCGTGGGAAGTCCGCATCGGTGTAGCCGCGTGCGTAGGGATCAGCAGTGCGGATCGACTCCGCGGCATCGGCGGTGTCGGCGGCTCGCGCCGCCTCGTCGGAGGGCCCTTCGGACGGTCCGCAGGCAGTGAGCGTGGCCACGCCGGCCACGGCGAGGGTGCGCGCGAACGAGGCGCGCCGGAATGTCATCATGGGTGGTCGATGGGTTCGGGCCCGGGGGCGATTTCGCGAACCGGTAGCAATAGGGGTGAGGCGCTCGATGTGCAAGGCTACGCAAAGAGCGGCCGGACCGCTTCGGCCCGGCCGCCCTCGCCAGCGTGACCCGCGTCGCGGGATCGGAGGATCAGCTGATCAGCACCCCACGCAGTTGTTGTTGTTCTTCGCGCCCAGACTCTCGAGCAACTCAATGGTCCGGGGGAAAGGAGAGATGCGCTGCACCGGCCCGTTCGCCATGTCGACCGTGGTCTGACCACGACGGCTCACCAGCGTGACGTCGGCACCCTGGGAAACCAGGTACTCGATGAGCGTGTTGTCGCCGCGCGCCGCCGCGTGATGAGCCGGAGCGTAACCATTGTGGTCCCGGGCGTTGACGTCGGCCCCGAGCTCCTCGACCAGGTACCGCATCGCCGGAAGCCACGCATCGGGCGCATGGCGATGCGCATTGGCCGCGAATCCCTCTCCGTACCCCACGCCCGCTGCAGCGTGGATCGGGTAGACCGCCGGTCCGCCCGGCGGTACCGGTTCGAGGCCTGACTTGTCCTCGGAATCACCGCCACGGCGGAACCGCCGACTGGCCGGCTTCTGAGTCGGGATGTTCGGATCCGCGCCGTTCTCGATCAGGAGGCGCATCGCCGGAACGTCCAGAGCGTACGCGGCCCGCCAGAACGGAGTGGCACCCATGAAGTCGACGCCGAGCAGGTCGAAGTTGAACGACGTGTACCAGATGTGCCGCTTGGTGCGGTGGTTCACATCCGCTCCGGCCTCGATCAAGGCCTCCATCATCTGGAGGTAGTCCGTCTCCTGCTGCTTGAACGCGGTCGGTTGCGGGAAGAGCGCCTTGGGCGCCCAACGATTGTTCAACGTCGCGAAGAGCGGCGTCGCCCCGTCCTCGCTCTCGAGCGTCGGATCGGCGCCTTCAGCCAGATAGCGCATCGCGAGGTCGTAGTGGCCGTTGATCGTGGCCATGAGGAGCGGCGACGTCCCGTCTCCGCTGGGGCCATCGATGTCGGCACCCCGTGCGATCAGGAGCTCTGCCGCCTCGAAATAGCCGTCTCTCGAGGCGTAGTGGAGCGCGGTCAGCCCTCCCTCCTTGCCCACGAGGTCCGCGTAGCCGAGCGGCTCAGGCTCGGAGCCGGGTTGCTCGTCCTCGCCCTCCTCCTGCGGCTGCTCGGTCTCGTCTTCGTCCTCGGCAGGAGCCTCGTCCTCGTTCGCCGCCTCCTGGCGCGCGTCCTCGAGCGCCTGCCGAGCGGCGGCTCGCTCCTCATCTTCCTCGAGGGGCTCTTCAGCCCCCTCCTCCGCGGGCGCCTCTTCCTCGGCGGGCTCTTCTGCAGCCTCTTCCGGCTCCTCGGGAGTAGCGGCGGCCTCAGCCTCCGCCTCCTCGGGAGCCGCGGCCTCGGCTTCCCGGGCTTCACGCTCGGCCCGCTCCTCGCGGTCCGCCGCGATGCGCGCCTGCAGGATGCGCTCCCTGCGCTGGCGATCAGGCCCGTCCAACTCGGCGATCTGCCCGTAGTCGATCACCTTGGTCGCGGCGTTCACGTCTGCGCCGGCATCGAGCAGGACCGCCATGGCAGGCACGCGGTTCTTCGCCGTGGCCCACATGAGCGGTGTCTGCTCGTAGACGTTCTCACGCCCGTCGACCTCCGCCCCCGCCTCGATGAGGACGGACAGCGCGTCGACGTTTCCGGAACCGGCCGCCAGGTGCAGCGGCATGGCACCGGTAGTCGTGCGCGCGGAGACGTCCGCCCCCTGCGCCACGAGGGCTCCGATCGCCTCGGCATGCCCCACGCGGCTCGCCAGATGGAGCGCAGTGTATCCGCCCAGCCGGGTCGTCGCCTCGGAGGCGGCCCCGGCATACAGCAGGACCTCCACCAGCTCGGCGTTCCCGTTCATGGCCGCCCAGTGCAACGCGGTCATGCCGTCGCCCTGAGCCGCGTTGACGTCCGCACCCTGCTGAAGCAGGGCGACGACCGTCTCGACGTCCCCGCGCTCCGCCGCATCCGCCACCGGCGAGTCGTTGGTGCCGGCCGTCAGAAGCAGCGTCGCGAGGAGCGCACCCAGAACGTTGACCCGAAACTTCGTATTCATCGTACCTCCCGGAGGGCGCGCTTTACAGTGAGGACATCGTGGGCGCGGACAGCGAGAAGTCGCCGGTGCTGTCACCGAACTCCTCGATGTCGTCGAGCCCCAGCCCGTGCATGGCCGTCAGAAGCACGTTGGCCATGGGCGTCCCGTCCGGCGCCTTCAGGTGCACGCCGCCGCGCGGCAGAGCGCCGTTGGCCCCACCGAGGAAGACGAGGGGGCAGCGCCGGTGGTTGTGGATGTTGCTGTCCGCCATCGGCGACCCGTACACGATCATCGTCTTGTCGAGGAGGTTCGAATCGCCCTCGGTCGACGCCTTGAGCCGCTCCAGGAAGTACGGGAGCAGGCTCACGTGGTACTCGTTGATCTTCGCGAAGTCCATGACCCGCTCCGGATTCCCGCCGTGGTGCGAGGCGTTGTGGAAGCCGGCCTCGACGCCGCTGCCCGGGTACACGCGTCCGGACCCGTCGCGTCCCATCTTGAACGAGAAGGTCCGCGTCATGTCGGACTGGAAGGCCAGGACCTGGAGGTCGAACATGAGCTTGACGTGCTCCTCGAAGTCGTCCGGCACACCCGCGGGGGCGCCGGCCAGCTCGCGGATCTCGCCGCTCCGGTTCCGCTCCTCGACGCGCTGGATGCGACGCTCGATCTCGCGGACGTTCTCCATGTACTGATCCATGCGCCGACGGTCCGTCGGCCCGAGCGTGGCCTTGAGACCCTGCACTTCGCTCGCGACCCAGTCGAGGATGCTGCGATCGGTCTGCATCCGCTGGGCCCGCTCTTCAGCGGTCGCACCGGCTCCGAAGAGCTGGTCGAACGCTACCCGCGGATCGCGGATCATCGGGAGCGGCTGCGTCGGCGTGGCCCAGCTGATCGAGTCCGTGTAGACGCAGGCGTAGCCGTACGCACAGCCACCGGCCTGGTCGACGTTCTCGATGCAGAGCTGCATCGAGGGAATCGGCGCGTCGTTTCCGAAGCGCTGGGCGTAGATCTGGTCCATCGAGGTTCCGACGTACACGTCCGAACCTTCGGTCTGCTTCGGATGCGACTGCGTCAGGAAGACCGCGCTCGACCGGAAGTGGTCGCCACCGATCTCCTTGGGCTCGAACGCCTCGGCCATCCGCACGTCGGTGTTGCTGACGATCGTCATGTAGTCACGGAACGGCTCGAGCGGGCTCAGGCTGCTCGGCGACAGGTCGAAGTCCCGGCCCACCTCGGCGGGATTCCAAAGATGCTGCTGCGCACCCCATTCGTTCGACCCGGCGGCTCCGTGCACCATCTCGATGGCCACGAACCGGGTGCGGTCCGCTTCGGCGGGAGCGTTCGACCAGACCCGACCGGCGGGCTCCATCGCGTCGAGGAGCGGCAGCGCCACGGTCGCGCCCATACCCCTCAAGAAGGTCCGACGCGGGAGGTGCTTTTGTGTCAGAAACATCTTCGTGTAACTCCTGGCTTGGGTTCTGTCGTCGTCAGTTTCGAGAGGGTCGGTTCAGTTCTGCGCGTCCATGTCCGCGACGGTCGTCTCGGCGCGGGCCATCCGGAAGGCGGGGCTGTTCACCACGCCGAGGATGAAGGAGGACATCGCGTAATCGTTCTCGGCGGCCGCGTCCTCGATGTCCCGGACGGTCGGCATGTCGAAGTACTCCACGCGACGGCCGATGGCGTAGGCCATGAGGTTCCTGGTGAAGGTCCGCACGAACACCGAGGGGCGCTTCAGAATGGCCTGCCTCAGATCCGTGGGGCTTTCGATCGGCGTGCCGTCGTAGAGCTCACCGGAAGCGTCGATCGGATTGCCGTTCTCCTTGATCCTCCACGCGCCGGTCACGTCGAAGTTCTCGAGCGCGAGGCCGATCGGGTCGATCACGCTGTGGCAGGAGTTGCAGGACGGGTTCGCCCGGTGCTGCTCCATGCGCTCCCTCGTGGTCAACTCACGACCGTTCTGCGCCGTCTCGACCTCGTCGAGCGAGGGCACGACGGGCGGCGGGGGAGGCGGCGGCGATCCCAGGAGGACCTCCATCACCCACTTTCCGCGGAGCACCGGAGAAGTGTGGTTCGCGTGAGACGTCATCATGAGGATGCTCGCGTGCCCGAGAACGCCGCGGCGATGCGGACTCTCGTGCCGCACCATCCGGAAGTCCGAGCCGGAGACACCGGGCACCCCGTAATGCCTCGCCAGCCGCTCGTTCACGAACGTGTAGTCGGCGGTGAGCAACTCGAGTAGGCTCCGATCCTCGCGGACGAGATGCTCGAAGAGCAGTTCGGTCTCACGCTCCATCGCTACCGTCAGCGTCTGGTCGAAGTACGGGAAGTGCTGGGCGTCCGGATGGATCTTGTAGAGGTCCTGCAGGCGGAGCCACTGGGACGCGAACCGCGTCGCCAGCGCTTCGGCGCGGGGATCCTGGAGCATGCGGCGCGCCTGTGCCTCGAGCACGTCCGGCTCGGACAGGCGTCCCTCGCTCGCGACCCGGATCAACTCCTGGTCGGGCGGCGAAGCCCACAGGAAGAAGGACAGGCGCGAAGCGAGATCCATGTCCGCGACATCGTAGAGGCCTTCGTCCTCGGCAAGGGTGTTCTCGAGACGGAAGACGAAGTGCGGGCTCGCGAGCATCGCCTGGATGGCGAGGCGCACACCGCCCTCGAATCCGCCCTCGGCGCGACCCTGGTCATAGAAGCCCATCAGGCTCTGGACGTCGCCGTCGTTCACCGGGCGCCGGTAGGCCTGTGCGGCGAGGCGCTCGATGATCGACCGGGCGCAGGGACGCTCCTCGTCGGACCGCGTCGGCCGACAGGTGAAGATGCGCTCGCGGCTCTCGGTGCTCGACACGCCGGTCACCCGGAACGGCCCGGTGATGACGAGGTCGCGCAGATGGGGCGCGGTCGTCACGCCGTAGTCGGAACCGATCTGGGAGTCGGCGAGCGTGTAGTCGACGGGGGTGATCAGGTCGACCACCGGACCCTCGATCTTCTGCACGAACGCCGCGGCGACCCTGTGCTGTCCAGCCGTGATGTGGATCGGCGGGGTCTCCATGCGCAGGCCGCTCGGATCGGACTCCGAACCCCACCGGTCGATGTTCAGCACGGCGACGCGCTCGCCGTTGACCGAGATCTCGAGCTGCTCGTCCGGAGAGGTCGAACCGTAGAGCTGACCCGTCGGGATGGCATGGAGATCGATCTGGAAGATGTAGTCCCCGTCGGCCGGGAAGGTGTGGTAGACCGCCGTTCCTCCGCGGGTGCCGAAGGGGGTGCCCTCGACGTGCCTCATCTGCGAGAGGGTCTTGTCGACCTTGTAGACGGCCGACGTCGCCGAAGCGTTCGGATCACCGACCGCGGCGCGGCTCACCGCGCCCGCCGCCTTCAGGTACCCCTCCATCAGGGTGGCGGACAGCATCTGCACGTCCGCGATGTTGTCGAAGCTTTCGCTGATGGTCTCCGTGGGGAGATAAGCGGACGCGTCGACCCTGAGGCCGAAGAGCTCCCTGATCGACGCCTCGTAGTCGTTCCGGGTCAGGCGTTGGAACGTCCGGCGGCCCGGGTTCGGATCACGGGAGGCCACCTCGTCGAGGCTGTTCTCGAGGGACGTGGCGAGGAAGGTCAGGGAGTCCTCGGGAGGTCGGCGCGCCCCGGCGGGCGGCATCATGCCGGCCCGGAGCTTGTGGATCACACGCTCGGCGATCTCCGCACTCTCGTGCGGCGCCGCGGCGTCGAACTCCTCGAGCGACAGGTTGCCGGTCATGCGCCGGTCACTGTGGCAGCGAACGCAGTACTGGTCGACGACCTCGTTGAGGGCCTGGTCGACATTCGCGCCGGAAGCGCTCATGTCCACGGCCACGGGAGGCGACTCGTTCCCTGCGCGGTCGGCTCGTGGCTCGACGGCTACTCCCAGAAGGAGCAGGCCGGCGACGAGCATCGTGGGTGCTGCAGCGTTCATGCCTTCCTCGGACGACGCGTGATCAGGTGTTGGCTTCACTCATAGACACACGTGCGGCGCCTCGAATGTTGAGCGCTGCATGCACCAAATGGTGCTTGAGTTGGGCCTCGATCGTTACCATACGGGTGGGCCGGCCCCCGGGGCGGTAGCTCGCCCCGGGGGCCTCCGGCTCAGCGGACCCGGAACGTGACCGTGTCGACGACCCACGGCTGGAGCGGGAAGTGCGCACCGTCCGCCACAACGGCGATGATGCGATGCTCGCCGGGCGCCACGTTCTCGAACGTGTACGTGGACGACGCGTCGCCCATGTGGATGATGCTGCCCTCCACGGTCGGGACCGGCTGGCTCGCCGGCGTCAGGTCGGCGTCGAGATAGAGGTGGTGATGTCCGGTTCCGGCGGTCATGTCCCCGGCCTCGACGATCGGGAAGCCGTTCACGGAGAGCTCGACCGTGACCGACGAGCCTTCGATCTCGGAGCCCTCGGCGGGCGACAGGATGGTCACGGTGCCGACGGGCTCCGAGGCCATGGCCGGGGTCTCGCCAGCGGGCATCGAGTCGGTTTCGGAGGTATCACCGCCGCAGGCGGCGAGCGTCAGCGTTAAGGCCAGAGTGAGTCCGAGCGCGTTCTTCATGGCGTCCTTTCGAGGGTCCGAGGTTCGCGTCGAGCGGTTCGGGCACAGCCCTGACCGCCGCAAGTGATCGGATGGTTCCGATGCACTTCAATGTTAATGGGAACGGTCACGCCGCTCATCCGCCAGGGCCGGTGTCGGTCGGCGCCGTCGCGTCGGGCTCGTCCCCATTCTTCTCTTTGGGAGGGCGCGGCCGGTCGATCGCGAGGGTGACGCCTCCCAGGAAGGTCGAGCCCGACCGCTCCACCTCGTGCGCCCCGTCGGCGAGGTAATCCAGGATCGCGCGGTCCCAGGCGAGCCCCGCACTCGCGACGACCCCGAGGTAGGGGCCGTACGCGGTCTCGTCGGGAGCCTCCGTGAGCCCGCTCCAGATGGTCACGCGCGGGTTGAACCCGTTCCCCTCCCCGCTCGACCCCTTCAGGGGCATCTCGATGAGCACGCCGTCGGTCAGCGGAATGCGGAAGACGTCCGGGTCGAAGCTCGCGCCGTACCGGTCGTAGCGGTCGTACATGCGACGATTGAGCGCCACGACGTCCGGCACGCCGTTGATGGCGTCGGTGATGTAGTCGCGGATGCGGAACGCCGCGTCCCGGTGCCGGGGAAAGCGCGGGCTGTCGACGTAGCCGAAGCCGGGCATGAACCATCCCTTGTTCATCCCCCAGTTCCGCTCGGTCACCCGTCCGCCGCGGACGAGGCCCGAGTACTCGGAGAAAAGCTGGACGACCTGATGCGACGGGTATCCGTGGGGATTCAGGAAGACGTCGGGCAGCCAGGTGCTCCAGAGGCGCTGACGGACGGGGGCTTCGGGATAGATCGGATGGTCGTCGTCACCGCCCGAGGTCGCGCCCTGGCCGAGCGACCCCAGGTACCCCGCGTGCAACAGATAGTCGGGCGTGATGCGGTACAGGTCGTAGGCGAGCTGCGCGCCGTCCGGATTCGTGAACGGGTGCACGACCACGTTGACGCGGTCCAGCTTCCGGCGGGTCGCCGAGTCGGTCAGCAGGAGCTCGGCGTGCCGGAGCACGTGGCTCGTGGACGACACCTCGTTGGCGTGCTCTCTGGCCGAATAGATCACGGTGGGCTTGTACGTCGTCGCCTTCGCGTGCGACCAGTGGCTCGCCTCGACGGGAGACATGAGGTCCATCGCCCAGATGTCCTTCCCGAGGTAGCTCTCCCCCACCCGGTAGATGCTCGCCTCGTCGAAGGCCGCTGCCATCTTGCCGAGGATCTCGTGGCCTTCGGGCGGCGGGATCGGGGTGTCCCACTGGACCAGACGCTCCCCTCCGTAGCTCCATCCCTCGGGGACGAGCGTGCTCGGGTCGGGGAGCGCCCTCGGCGTCCCGTTGGCCGCGAGCGTCGCCGTGCGCCGTGACTCCGCGTCCTCCCGGTGGGTCCACTCGGCCCAAACCTCCAGGGTCCCGAGCCCGGGCAGCGCGAGCCCGGACTGGTAGAGACCCGCCGCCCGGAGCGCCTCGAGCTCGCGGAGCGTGGCCGTGACCTGCTCGGCCGACACCATGGTCCGGTCGACCTGACGCGGCGTCGCGTGGTTGAGCAGGCTGTCCCTCATGTCGGCGTCGGTGTCCACGCGAACGCGGAGCGCGACGTGCGACAGCCCCGAGCCGTCGGCAGCCACGCGGGCCAGCCGGGCCGACGGCCGCTCGAGCGTGGTGCGGGGGATGTCGAGGCGGCGCTCCCCTTCCATGCCGGATCGGTCGCGATACCGGACCACCACCGCGGGCCGCGACGTTTCGAAGCCCGTCGCTCGCACGCGCACCGACGCGGCACTCCCGTCCGAGCGGGGGCGCATGACGGGGATGACCCGCCCCGGAAAGGTGAGGCCGCGCCCACGCGAGTTGCGGCCGATGAGGTCGAAGAACTCCAGCGTGCCGAAGTAGATCTCCTCGTGCAGCGCGTCGAGGGGGGCATGGATCTCGTTGTCGACCCCGAGCCGGTAGTCCGGCTCGCTCATCTCGAGCTCGACGGTGAGCTCGCCGAAGTAGGGGGCGTCGGTCTCGCCTCCCTCCGGCAACCCGTCGTGCCGGCCCATCACGTAGTCGTAGAGGGCCGGAAGCACGTCGGCCTGAAAATGGTCCCAGAATGCCTCCGGGTCGGTCCGGATGCGCTCGTCGACGAGGGTTCGGCCCCCGCTGACGGCGGTGAGCCAGCCCGTCGTCACACGCACCTGCTCGTAGTCCCGGAAACGGTCGAAATAGGGGCGGAGCACCCAGCGGGGATCGAAGGTGTCGCGAAGCAGCTCGGCGCCCGCGTCGTCGGAGACGAGCACCTCGTAGGTCGGACCGTCCTCGACCTGCTCGAAGACGATCTGCCCGAGCTCCAGGTCGAGCTCGTCGGCGAACACCTCGTCGATCGGAAAGATCTCGTGGAGCCAGCGCACGGGCGTGTGCATCGCCTGCTGGGTCCACTCGGGCGGCGGCTCGTTGCGACGGAACCGGATCCGGATCTCGCCGATCTCCATCCCGTCCAGCCGGGGACGCACGATGTCGTGGAGCCAGGAGTATCCCTGCTTGAAGGCCGACAGGACGTGGACCTCGGTTCCCTCCGGATCGGCTCCCGCGGCCAGCAGCGCCTCCCGTGCCTCGCGCTCGAGCTCCTCGCGAAGCTCGGGGGGCTCGCTGAGGCGCGCCTCGACGCGCACGGGCTCCCCCGAACGGACGGCGGGCACCACCGCGTCCGCCATCAGCTCCCGGAAGCGATCGACCTCCGACGGCAGACGGAGATCCGACTCGTAGACGGGCGACGCGAAGCGGACATCGCGGTCGTCGACCTCCGCGGTCGTTGCGACCGCAGAGCCCAGCCGCCCGGCGACGCGGCCACGCAGGAACGTCTCCAGCGCGGGATCCGCACGGTCGACGGAGAGCAGGACGTGCGCCGAATCGAGGGTCATCGTGTCGAGCTCGGCCAGGATCCGGTCGAGCTTGTAGAGGCCGATCGCGGCCTGTCCTTCCGGCGCGTGCCCGGCTAGCGCGTGCCAGAGCAGCGCCTCCACGTCGTCGAGCGTGGGGCGGTCCTTGCCCCGCTCGGCGAGGTTCGGGTAGGTGGTCGACAGGTACTCGAGCGCCCGGGCCGCGCCCGCCGGGTCGCTCCCCGTGACCACGAAGGCCGGCTTCTCGCCGAACGCCCGCGGGACGACCCGCAGGAGCCCCTCTCCGGGGCCGACGCTCGCCGTGGTCACGCGGCCGCTGTCGGCCAGCTCGACGGTGAGCTCGTTGTCGGACCCGGTCAGCACGAGGGTGGGCAACCCGCCGGGGCCGTCCACCGAAGCGGCCGGCTCGACGAGGGGAACCACCAGCCCGGTCGACTCGAGCCCGAGACGGGCGGCGAGCTCCACGAGACCGGCATCCGGCGCGGCTCCCGGCGCCAGCACGGCATCGATCCGGTCGGGGATCAGGTTGCTGTCACCGTCGCCGAGCAGCCCGTCGGGGGTGTAGAGGTTGGAGAGGTCGAGATCGTCCTTGGCCCCGGCGCCCGGCCGTCCGGAGACGGTGCCGGCCTCCTCGGGCTCGGCTCGCCCGAGGAGGCGCACGGCCTCGCTGCCTAGCCGCACCTCGACGGACCGGAGGCCCTCCTGGGCGAGGAGGCTGTCCGGACCACCCGAGCCGAACGCGCGGAGACGGTCGGCCGCCCCCGCCAGGGCCTGACCCGCTCCGCCGACTTCGACGACCGCGCGATCCAGTCCGTCGGCTCCGGCGCGCGCTCTGGCCTGCACCACACGCACCGTATACGCCTCCGAGTCCGTCGCGTCTCCACGAGCGATCGTCTCGATGTCGTCACGCACATCAGCGAGCGTCGGAGCGGACAGGGTGCGTGTGTGGGGAAGAACCCCCGCGAACATGCGGGCGGCGGCGCGCAGCCCGTCATCGTCTCCCCCGAGCACCAATAGCCAGCGACGCCCCGACTCCTCGTGCGTGGCAACCACCCCCTCCCCCGCGTCGAGCGAGGCCGGATCCACGCCAGGTGACGCCAGGCCCGCCTCGGCGAGCCCACCGCGCCCCACGACGATCGTGATCCCGTCGGTCGACCGTCCTCTCGCGACGGGCAGGTCCATCGCCATGGTCTCGAAGCCCAACCGCGCGGCGATCTCGGCCGCGGCCACGGTCTCCGCGGGCGTCGGGGCCGGACCGAGAAGGAGCGACGCGTCGACCCGGTCCGGGAAGCCGTCCCCGTTCGTGTCGACCACGACGCCCCCCAGGTCGAACACCCCGGTCAGGTCGAACGGCGCCTCCTGGGCGGCGAGCCCGCCGGACATCCCCAGGAACGCGGCCAGGACGAGCCAGAGCGGGCGAGTCGTCATCGGAGATGTGCCTCCATGGCGGGTCCACGTTCGGGATGAGCGGCCCACAGCTGCACCTCCTGATCGGGCGAGTCGTCGGACGGGGCGGTGAGGATCTCGAACTCCTCGTCGCAGAAGAGCGGGGCGAGCGCGCGGTACTCGAAGGCCGCGACGTCTCCCGAGCGTAGGGCGGCACCTGCGTCCAGCAGTAGGAGCGCGAGGAGCGGCCCGTGGACGACCAAGCCGGGATACCCCTCCGCGTGCGTCGCATAGGGGTGGTCGTAGTGGATGCGGTGCGCGTTGAACGTGAGCGCGGAGAAGCGGAAGAGCGTCACCGCGTCGGCCCGGAAGCGACCGACCACGCGGGCCCGCTCGGGCGCGACATACCGGGCCGGCTCGGCGGCGGCGCCCCGCTCCGGCGGCGACCGGTACACGATGTCCTGCTCCTCCTCGACGGCGAGCCCGTCCGGACCGTGGATCTCGTGCTTCACCGTGACGAACACGAGCGTCCCGGTCCGGCCCCGCTTCGGCGTGATCCGATCGACCGTCGAGACGCGCCGCGCCGGCTCACCCAACACCAGGGGCGCGTGGAAACGGATTCGGCCACCGGCCCACATCCTTCGCTCGAGCGGTACGTCGGGCAGGAAGCGCCCCAGCGCCTCGTGCCCGTCCGTCCCCAGCTCCGAGGCGCGCACGGGATCGTGGAAGTGGAGCCAGTGCCACCCCCAAGGGAGCCGGGACCCCTCGACGAGCCCCTCAGGGTCGCGGTCGAGCGTCGCTGCCAACGCGCGGGCGGGCCAGGGGCGGACGACCTCCTCGCGCACGCGCCGCCTACCCAGCCACGCACCGTAGTCGCGAGCGAGCGCCTCCTCCTCGGACGGGCTCATGGCACGGGGCGGCTCGCCGGAGCTCATCGGGATCTCAGAACGAGCGCGGCATGCCCAGCACGTGCTGGGCGACGTGGGACAGGACCAGGTTGTTCGCGACCGGGGCCACCAGGTACAGCCTCGCCTCGCGGAACTTCCGCTCGATGCCGTACTCCTCGGCCAGCCCGTAGCCGCCGAAGGTGTCCATGGCGGCGTTGGCCGCCTCCCACGCGGCTTCCGAGGCCAGGTACTTGCTCATGTTCGCTTCCGCGCCGCACGGCTCCCCGGCGTCGTAGAGCGCCACGGCCCGGTCCCGGAGCGCCGCGGCGCCCATGGTGCGGATGTACGCTCCCGCGATGGGGAACTGCACGCCCTGGTTCTGGCCGATGGGGCGCTGGAAGACCACCCTCTCGCCCGCGTAGGCGCTGGCGCGATCCACGAAGAAGAGCGCGTCGCCCACGGACTCGGACGCCAACAGGAGCCGCTCCGCGTTCATCCCGCTCAGGATGTAGCGGAACCCCTTCCCTTCCTCGCCGAGCAGGTTGTCCGCGGGCACCTCGAGCTCGTCGAAGAAGACCTCGTTCGTCTCGTGGTTGATCATCGTGTCGACCGGCACGACGCGCAGCGCGTCGCCGGCCTCCCGCAGGTCCACCACGAAGACGCTCAGACCGTCGGTGCGCTTCGCGACCTCGTCCGCCGGCGTCGTCCGGGCCAGCAGGATCATCAAGTCGGAATGCTGCACGCGTGAGATGAAGATCTTCTGACCGCGTACGACGTACCGGTCGCCCTTCCGTTCGGCGAACGTCGAGATGCTCGTCGTGTCCGATCCCGCGTCGGGCTCGGTCACGGCGAACGCCTGGAGCCGCAGGTCGCCCGAGGCGATGCCCGGTAGCCACCTGCGCTTCTGCTCCTCCGAGCCGTGCCGGAGCAGCGTGCCCATCGTGTACATCTGCGCGTGGCACGCGGCGCCGTTCGCGCCCGAGCGGTTGATCTCCTCGAGGATCACCGCCGCCTCGCGCATCCCGAGCCCCGCGCCACCGTAGGCCTCCGGGATCAGCGCGCCGAGGTATCCCGCCTCGGTCAGCTCACGGACGAACGCCTCCGGATACGCGCGCTCGCGGTCCAGCTTCCGCCAGTACTCACCGTCGTAGCGGGCGCACAGCTTCCGCACCTGGTCCCGCAGCTCCTGGGTCACGTCGCTCATCGTGGTGTCGCCGCACGCTGAAGGGTACGTCGCGCGGCCTCGACCACCGGCCGGTCCACCATGCCGCCCTCGAAGGAGATGACCCCTCCACCGGCTCGGTGGTAGGCGTCGAGGAGCCGCCGCGCGCGGTCCGCCGCCTCGGGATCAGGGCGGAAGGCATCGTGGATCGGCTCGATCTGGCGTGGATGGATGGCGGCTTTAGCCGTGAAGCCCAGGCCGGCCACGGCGCGGGCCTCAGCCGCGACGCCCGCCACGTCGTCCAGCTCGAGATACGGAACGTCGATGACGCCGACGCCACCGAGGGCCGCGGCATGGACCACCCGCGAGCGGGCGTACAGCAGCGCGTCCCACTCCAGGGAGCAGCCGAGCTCCGCCGCCAGGTCTACGGCGCCGAGGAACAGGGCCGACACACCGGGGACCGCGGCGATGTCCGCCGCGCTCTCCAGCCCCCGCGCCGTCTCGACCATCGCCACGAGGTTCACGTCGCGACCGCCCGCGGCCAACGCGTCGCGCACCCGCTCGACGTCGGCCGGCCCGTCGACCTTCGGCACCACGACCGTGAGCGGCTCGGCCGCGGGAAGCGAGGCGAGGGCCGCGAGGTCGTCCGCTCCCGCCTCCGTCCGGGCCGGATTCACCCGCAAGGCCGACCGGTCCGCCCGCCACGTCGCGCCCTGGATGAGATCCAATACCGAGCGCCGGGCCGCGTCCTTGTCCCCGAGGGCGACCGCGTCCTCGAGATCGACGCAGACCAGGTCCGCCCCCGAGGCCAGGGCCTTCGGGTACCTGTCCGTGCGGCTTCCCGGCACGAACAGGAGCGACCTCCACCAGGAAGTGCCGGGGTGGCGCGCGCCACCCCGGCTCCCCTCATGCATGCCCGTCAATTCGGGCGGAAGTAGCGGTTGCGCTGGTACAGATTGAACGGCTGTACCCCGGCGACCGACATCGGCTGATGGGTCATCACGCGCATCATCGGCACCTGCTGCCGCTCGTCGCCACCCGTTTCGTTGGTCTGGAGGATGTGGTCCGCCCATCCCCAGGTGATCAGGTTGTCGTCCGTCTCGGGCTCGAAGATGTAGTTGATCAGGTTGGCCCGCGACTGAGCCGACGGAATCCAGAACCATCCGGGCACCACGTCGACGCGCTCGACCTCCTTCTCGGCCTCGACGGCCATCAGATAGTGCCCCTGGAAGTAGCTCTCGACGCTCACGTCGGTGGCGTAATACACCTCGGCATCGAGCGTCGTCGGCTCACGGAACCGGAAGACCGCGATGTCGTGGTCCTGGAGGATCGGCACGACCGAGGCCATCGACGGCGGGAGCAGGTATCCCACGGGACGAGGCGTCGTGCGCGTGGGCTCCCAGCGGAGGAAGACGGGAACGTCCTCACGGGAATAGCCCATCGGCGCGTCGTCGTTCGGCATCCAGACGGACTCCGTGCCGCGCGACGTCAGCTCGTAGTCGAGGATGATCGGGTCTCCACCGGTCGATCCGGCCTCGATGGCCCGCAGGCGCGACGCCGTGGTGAGCGCCCGGATCTCCTCACGGCGCTCGGCCGCGACCTCGAGGATGGCCGTCGTGGCGAGCACGCCGCCGCGGATCTGATGGAAGTACCGGTCCTCCTCGGCGATCTCCTCGAGCTGTCCGTTCCGCGAGAGGACACGGGCGTTCGGCGTCTCGAGCAGGATGCCGATCGAGTTGGTCAGCCCCGTGTACACGTGGTGCTTCCGCGGCTCGACCGACGTCGAGCCCCAGCCCCGCACACCGTTCTCGGTGCGCACGCCCGAGTAGTCGAACGCCTCGTACCCTTCCGTGCCCACCGCCTGGCGGAGGCGCGGGAAGATGACGTCGTACGGATAGGCCCGCAGCTCGTCGTCGGCCGCCGGGTTCAGCGTGCCCTGGTAGGTGATGACGTAGGGCGGGGAGCCGCCGTGGTGTCCGTCCACGTGGATGTCCGGCGTCCACTCGTTCATGACCTGCGTCACGAGCGCATGGATCTCCTGGGACTCGAGCTTCACGTAGTCGCGGTTCATGTCGTAGCCGGCCTCGTTCGTGCGCCGCTGCACCTCGCCCCCATCGGGGTTGATCAGCGGAATCGCGAGCACGATCACGTCCTCGAGGAGGGCGCGGAGGTCGCCGCCGACGAGATCCTTCGCCACGAGCTGCACCGCTTCCTTCGGGGATACCTCGCCGCCGTGCACCGACGGAGCGAGGAGGACGATCGTCTTCCCGGAGCGGAGCGCGTCCTGGGGCGTCGCGACCATCGGCTCGGCGATCGTCACCATCATGAACTCACGGTCGAGGAGCGTGTTCGTGAGCGGCTGCATGCTCACGATGTCGCTGACCCGGTCGAGCTCGTACCAGAAGTCCATGAGGGGCTCGAACGGCGTGGGCCCGGACCGGAAGTTCTCCTGCTCCTGCCAGGTCTGGGGAAGCTGCTGCGCGTCGACCGACGTGGCTGATACCGCGAACGGCATCGAGACCACGGCCGCGAGCGCTAAGGCACGGACGAAAGATGACATCGTATGAAACCTCGAATCTCAGGGGGGGAATGGAAGAGCGAAAACGAACACGCGGCGACCCCGCGCGCCATCCCGGGTGAAGGACGGCCTGCCGGAAATAGACCCCTATCGTTGCCGGAACGCTTGGATCCGGCGACCGTCCGCCATGCGAATTCTGAAGGGCGAGCACGCGACTCGCCACCTCACGTCACCCGGACGCGGCGTGCGTCCCACCGCCGAGACCGTCCGGGACCGCGCCCTCGCGCTGGTCGCGGACGATTTCCAGGGAGGGCGGTTCCTCGACCTCTTCGCCGGCACGGGGGCGGTGGGCCTGGAAGCCCTCTCGCGCGGGGCCCGGTACGTCGACTTCGTCGAGAACGGAGCGTCGGCCCTGCACGCGCTGAAGGCGAACGTCGCGGCGCTCCGCGTCCGGGACCGCGCGCGCATCTACAAGAAGGACGTGATCCCGTGGGTGGAGCGCCTCGAGGCCGGCGCGTACGATGTCGCGTACGTCGATCCTCCGTACGGGTCGAAGAAGCTCGACCGCGTGGTCGAGCGATGGTTGGCCGTCCCGTTCGCTCGCGTCCTCGTCGTGGAGCACGAGCCCGGGCACGAGCTGCCGGCCAAGGGGCTGGCCTACGACTTCGAAGGGGGCACCCGGGTCACGATCGTCCGCGGGCCGTAGCGGGTCATTCCAGGCGCCGCGACACCAACGTGAGCGATCCCTCGGCCCCGCGCTGACGCGGCCTCAGCACCGCCAGGAGCTCGTGCCGACGGTCCTCGAGATCGGCGTCATCCCGACCCTGCAGCGCTCCCCGGCCCCGCCAGACACGCTCCTCCCCCTCGAGAGCGTCGACCTCCGCGCGTAGCGCGCCCGCGGTGTCCGGATCGATCAGGTCGAACACGCTACGCTGCCCGGCCTCGGCCGGCCCCGCCAACCCGAGCCGCTCCCGGGCCGCTTCGTTCATGTGGAGCACCCGCCCGTCGAGTCCGGCGTGAAGCACGACGCTGTCGGTCGCCTCGACGAGGGCGTGCAGCTCCGACCGCGCACGCTCGAGCTCCACGACCGGACGGGCGTCCTCGAGCGAGATGATCCGGCGGGAGCCCTCCGGTCCGTCCACGACATTGACGCTGCACCGCGCCGGAAACGTCTCGCCACGACCGTCGCGGACCTCGACCCGGCGCGAGCCCAGATGGAAGTGGCTCAGCGCGGGCCCGAACACCTCGTGCGTCGGCCGCGCATCCACCGGCGCGAGGACGTCGACCGGACGCCCGAGCAGGTCCTCCCGGCGGTAGCCGAGCAACGCTTCGGCCGCCCGATTCACGCGGAGCACCCGTCCCGCCAGGTCGGCCACGAGGAGCGCCACGGGCGCCCCCTCCATGACGACATCGACCTCGCGGGCCTTGTCCTCGACGGCGCGCGTCCGTTCCTCGACCATTCGCTCCAGCCGGAGGCCGTACTCGGCCAGTTCCAGGCGCTTTCTCGCGAGCTCGAGGAAGACGTTGACCTTCGACGTCAGCACCCGGGGATCGAACGGCTTGAACAGATAGTCGACGGCACCGCTCTCGTATCCCCGGAACACGTGTCGCTGCTCACCGTGCGATCCCGACAGGAAGATGATGGGGAGGCCATCGGTGTCGGTGGTGCGGCGGAGCCGCTCGGCGAGCTCGTACCCGTCCATCCCCTCCATCTGGACGTCGAGGATGGCGAGCGCGAACTCGCGTGTCTTCACCAGCGCGAGCGCGTCCTCCCCGCCCTTGGTCCCGATCACGTCGGCGGGAACGTTCGACAGCGTCCGGCGAACCGTGGCGAGGCTCCGCTCGTCGTCGTCGACGACGAGGATGCTCAGCATGGCGGCCATGGCGGGCGGGGCCCGTCAGTCCTCTTGGAGCGCTTCGGCGACGGCGGCCTGCACGGCTTCGCGGGTGAGCGGCTTCGTCAAGGTCCGCACCACGCCGAGCGCCTCGGCCGCCTGAAGCACGGGACCCGCGTCCATCTGGCCGCCCCCGCTCATGGCCACGATGGGTGCCTCGGGAAACGTCTCGCGAACCCGCATGACGAATTCGAGGCCGTCCATGTGCGGCATGAAGATATCCGTGAACACCAGATCGGCCGGGCTGCCGGCGAAGCGTCGCAGCGCCTGCGAACCGTCCGCGGCCTCCTCCACTTCGTGTCCTTCGGACTCGAGCAGTCGGCGAAGACCGGTGCGGGCCTGGCTGTCGTCGTCGATGATCAGGATTCTTGCCAAGCTGGTCTCCCGGTGTCGGGTCGCGCGTGCCGGTCCAAGAGGGAGCGTGCATGGCGCCGCCCCGTGATGGGCGAAACATGCCCGGAATGCAGCCGGGCCGCCACCCCGGGGGGATCTCACCTGTCGCGTCTCACGCTCTGCCTGTAGCTTGTTGCGCTGCGCACCCCCCCCTTTTGGCGCATCACGGCCCACCGGCGCTCCATGCCGGAAGGTCATCTCGCCGTCCGAAGAATGGGATATCCGGGGGATCGCATGTCGCGAACGCACCACGACGGGGGCCATCCCGCTCAGAGGGTGCTCATCGTCGAGGACGAAGCGTCCGACGCGGTCGTGCTCACGCATGCGTTGGCCGGACTCGGCATTCCGCACGCTTCGATCTTCCGGGCATCGAGTCTCGGCGAGGCGCTGAGCCGGCTCGCGAGCGCCCGTCCCACCCTGGCCATCGTCGACCTGGGCCTGCCCGACAGCGAGGGGCCGGATACCGTGCGTCAACTCCGGGCCCGGGCGCCGGACCTCCCGCTCATCGTCATCTCCGGGGCAGCCGACACCGTGGCGGCGGCCCGCAGCCTCCAGGAAGGCGCCGACGACTACCTGGTGAAGGGCGACTTCGATGCGCGCGCCCTCGACCGTGCCGTCCGCCACGCGGGCGAGCGCCGCCGCCTCTGGACCGAGGCCAGGCTGAAGACGTTGGAGATCGAGCGCGCGGAGCGTCGGCTCCGGGCGGTCGTCGAGGCCAACGCGGACGGCATGTTGATCGTCGACGGAGCCGGTGTGGTCCGCTTCTCCAACGAGAGCGCCCGTGCGCTCTTCGGGCGGCCCGGCAGGAGCCTGAACGGCGTCGAGCTGGCGCTGCCGGTCACGAACGAGACGGATGCCGTCGAAATGGACGGCCCCGACCGCGGAGACGGCCCCGTGCGCCTCGAGCTGCGGGCGCGTCCGATCGAGTGGGAAGGATCTCCGGCCCAGCTCGTCGTGCTCCGCGACGTCACGACACAGCGCCAGCTCGAGGAGCGGCTACGGCAGTCCCATAAGATGGAAGCCCTGGGCAAGCTGACCGGCGGTATCGCGCACGACTTCAACAACGTCCTGGCGGTGATCCTGAGCGGGACGGACGTGCTCGCCGAGCTCGTTCCCGTCGAGCTGAACGACGCCCACCGGGAGCTTCGGGAGATCGAGGTGTCGGCCCGGCGCGCCGCCGGAATGGTGCGCCGCCTGCTCGGCTTCAGCCGCAAGGAGTACCTGAGGTTCGAGACGCTGGACGTGCGCGGCTTCACGAACGACGCCCTCTCCCTCGTGCGACGCATGCTCGACGACCGGGTTAGGCTCGAGCATACCTTCGAGGACGGGATCGGGGAGATCCGGGCTGATCCCGCGGCGTTACAGCAGATCTTCCTCAACGTCGCCGCGAACGCCCGCGACGCCATGCCCGAGGGCGGCACGCTCTCGATCGCGGTCGCCCGCATGGCGCTCGACGAGTCCCACCGGAGCCGCTATCCGTGGGTCCGCCCCGGCACCTACGAGCGGATCTCGATCCAGGACACAGGGACCGGCATGACCGGCGAAGTCGTCGGGCGGATCTTCGAGCCGTTCTTCACGACCAAGGGGCCGGACGAGGGCACAGGGCTCGGCATGGCCATGGTCTACGGTCTCATGAAGCAGCACCGCGGACTGGTCCACGTGGAGTCGGAGCTCGGCCGCGGAACCCGGGTGGACCTCTTCTTCCCGAGTGCCCACGACGACGACAGGGAGCAGCCCGCGTGTGCCATCCCCGAGCGGAAGCCGGCAGGAGACGCGGCGGCCGGCGGCCACGAGACCTTGCTCGTCATCGAGGACGAGCCCGCCCTCCGCCGGGCGATGGAGCGGGTCCTGGGCACCGCGGGCTACGTCGTGCTGCTCGCCGGCGACGGCCGGGAGGGACTCGAGATCTACGAGCGCGAGCGGGACCGGATCGACATGGTGGTGTCGGACCTCGTCATGCCGCAGCTGGGCGGACGGGAGGTGCTGGCGGGACTTCGGCGCAGCGATGCCCACATCCCCTTCCTCCTCGTCACCGGCTACGGCGTGGAGTACGTGGAAGAGCTCCGGGACGACCACGTGTCCATGCTGACGAAGCCGTGGAGCCGTGACACGCTACTGGGAGCGGTGCGCTCGGCTCTCGACGGGCGGGGTGCGCTCAGAAACAGGGCGAGCGGATGAGGTCCTCGGCCGCTGAGCTGCTCAAGGGGCGCTCAGAGCCGCCGCGACCACCGAGCGCACGCGTTCCGGATCGAGCGGCTTCTCCACGACGTCGAAGGCGCCCAGGGCTCTCGCGTCACCCAGGGCGGCGTCCATCGGCATGGCACCGCCCCCCGACATCGCGACGACGGGTCGCTCCGGGAAACGCTCGACGACCCACAGGACGAACTCGATCCCGTCCATCTCCGGCATGAAGATGTCCGTGAAAACGAGATCGACCGGCTCGCCCTCGACGATGTCGACCGCCTCCGCGCCGTTGCCGGCTTCGAGGATCTCGTGCCCGTCCCGGGAGAGGATGCGGGCGAGCGCGGATCGCACGGGGGCTTCGTCGTCGATGATGAGAATCTTCGCCATCGTTTGCCGAGGGCTGAGCGTGTCCGAAGGGTACGCCCAAACGTACCGGATTCCCGCGCGCGCGCCACGGCGGGTGTCGATTCGGCGCGACGGTGACCATCTTTCGATGCGACCATCCCCCCACGTGCCGGGCACGCGCATACCGCCCGTACCGGCGAATCCCCAGAGGAGGTACCGTCCGTGAGCAACGGCGCCGCGAGATTCGGGTCCGACGCCTTCGCCACCGAGATCGCCGGAGCGCTCGCGAACTCGAGCGCCCTGGCCGTGATCCTCGTCGACGCTTCCCTCGTCGTCAGGGACGCCAACCCGGGAGCGAGTAACACCCTGGGCGACGCCCTCCGGTCGGGAGCCCCGATCGGGGACGCGGTATGCGACGAGGACGTGGTGCGGCTGCGAGAGGCGATCGACGAGCCGGCCGGCGACGGTGGCCCGTATCTGCTGCGCTCCGGGTCGGACCCCGAGCGCCCGGACGGCGCGCTCCTCGTGTCGCTGCTCCCGCTCTCGCACGAAGCCTTCGCGCTCGTGGGCAGGGCCGCCACGGAAGAGCTCGAGCGCGAGGCCCGGATCATCCGGGCGCGGCGCTGGGAGATCGTCGGGCAGCTGACCAGCGGCGTGGCGCACGACCTGAACAACCGGCTCTCGACCGTCACGACGTTCTCGGACCTGATGCTGGGCGACGCCGAGCCGGACTCCCAGGACGCGGAGGATCTCGCGGAGATCAAGCAGGCCGGTCTCGACAGCGCGACGATCACGCGGAAGCTCGACCTCTTCGCCGGAGGACACGCGGGCGGCGCGGTCGACGCCGCGCTCCCGGATGTCGTACGGGGCTTCGAGAAGCTCATTCGCCGCTTCCTGGGGTCGGAGATCACCCTAGAGACCGAGTTGGACGAGGCATGCCCGCGCGTCGCGGCTCCGCCGATCCGGATCGAGGAGATGCTGATCGCGCTCGTGGCCAACGCGCGCGACGCGATGGCGGACGGCGGCACGCTCACCGTGCGGGTGCGTCCGTCGACGCCGTCCGAGGGGCCGGCGGGAGCGGCGGTTCTCGAAGTCCACGACACCGGCCCGCACGACGCCATTCCTCCGCTCGAGCGCGCGCTGGAGCCGTTCTTCTCGTCGAAGCCCCACGGCATCGGCTCGGGGCTGGGGCTCGGCACGGTGCACGGGATCGCCACGGAGCTCGGCGGCACGGTGCGGATGGCCCGGGAGGATGGCGGGACTCGTGTCACGCTGGTGCTGCCGGGACTTACCGAGGGGGGCGTGGACGAAGCCGAAGGACGGAGCGCAGCGTCCGATGTCCACGGTGTGTCGGGTGGCCCCACGCGGGTGGGCCTCGTCGAGCCGGGGGACGAAGCCAGGAGCGGGCTGGCTCGCGGCCTCGAGCGGCACGGCCTTCAGGTGTTCGGTGGGGCGGACATCTCGGCGCTCCGTGGCGACGACGGTCCCCTGGACGCCGTGATCGCCGACGTCCCGGACAGGCCGGGGGCCGGCGCCGCACTGGTGCAGGCGATCCGCGAGCGCTCCGGCGAGGTGCCGGTCGTCCTGCTTCGGCGCCGGGCGAGCCCGCGCGCGACGCTGCCCGGCACGCCCGGCGTGGTGGAGCTCGCCAAGCCTGTCGACCTGGCGCGGATCCGGGCGGCGCTGCTGTCGCTCCCCCGCCCCGGGGGCGACGTGCCCGAGGGTGACGTGGGGTACTCGCCCGGAGCCCGCGCCCGGTGAAGATGATCACCAACGAGCGAAACGCCGAGTCAGGGCGTCGCTCCGTTCCACCCCGGGCGCTGATCCTTTCGATCGCGACGCTGCTGGTGCCGCTCGTGAGCGTCGGTGTCGTGCCGGACGTCACGGGCGAGGAGCTCGGCCTACTCGTCTGGATCTCCGCGCTGATCCCGGGCTTCCTGCTCTCCTACTACCGGGGATGGTCCGGCAGCGCCATGGCGTTGGCCGGCGGCATGGCGCTCATCGCGCTGTCCAACGTCGTGCTGAACCTCCGGGGGCTCCCCCTGCCCAGCCCGGGCATGACCGTGTTGCTGGTCGGGGGATACCTCGCGGTCAGCTTCGGTCTCGGGCTCGTGACCGAGCTCCTGCACCGGGAGCGGAGGGCGGCGCAGGAGCAGGCGCTCACCGACGCTCTCACCGGCCTTCCGAACCGCCGGCACGCCGAGGTCTTCCTCGACGCGGCGATGGGCACGGCCCGCTCGACCAGGGGCCCGCTCTCGGTCGTGGTCTTCGACCTCGACCACTTCAAGTGGCTGAACGACACGCACGGGCACGCGGCAGGAGACGACGTGCTGAGGGAGTTCGCCGGCATCCTGAAAGCTCACGAGAACCCGAGTTGGCTCTTCGCGCGCATGGGCGGAGAGGAGTTCCTGGCGGTCCTCGGCCACACACCGGTGGAGGAGGCCGTGCAGTTCGCCGAGGGGACCCGGGCCGCACTGGCCGGCCTCGACCTCCGCTGGCAGCCGATCACCGCGAGCGCCGGTGTCGCGGGGCTGGGCAACGCCCGGCACGCCCGAGAGCTCCTGGAGGCCGCGGACGGCGCCCTCTATCAGGCGAAGGAGCTCGGGCGGGACCGGGTCCACGTGGCGGGCGAGAAGCTCGCACGTCGGGATACCGACAGCGACGCCCGCGACGCGGACGTCCTCTCGCCGGTCTCCGGCCGCGGGCTGATCGTCCTGCGGGACCCCGCCGACCGGAAGTCGGTGCGGCGCATCCTCGAGCTCAACGGTCTGAGGGTCGAGGAGTACGAGAGCTCCGAGGACGTGCCCATCCAGGTGAACCGCGGAGAGGGCCCGGTCGCCGTGGTGGTCACCGCGTCCAAGAACGCAGAGCGCTTCGAACACGAGCTGGCGACCCTCGCGACCGTCGTCGGAGAGGACGTGCCGCGCGTCTTCTTCGTGCCTCCGGAGTCCGATCTCGCATCGCGCGCGCTCGAGGCGGACGCGACCCTGGTCGGGTGGCCTCCGTCGGGAGACAGGCTCCTCCCGGTGTTGGCGGGCCTCCTGACGCGCCCGATCGTGAGAGGTCTCGAGCAGGATCTCTCGGCCGGCGGCTCGGCTTCGAGACTCGGCGGAGAGGACACCCCGCTCACGGAGGGACTCGTGCTCGTCGTCGACGACGAGCGCTCCAACCGCGTGGCGCTCCAGCGCACGCTCGAGGACATCGGGTTCAAGCGGATCGTCACGGCGGAGGACGGCGAGAGCGCCCTCGAGGCCGTGGTCTCGGAGCACCCCGACCTTCTGATCCTCGACCTGCACATGCCGGGCATGGACGGCTTCGCCGTGCTCGATTCGCTCCGGGCTCAACTGTCCGACGACGACTTCCTGCCGGTGCTCATCGTGACCGGGGACAAGCAGTGGGAGCTCCGGCAGCGAGCGCTCAGCATGGGCGCGAAGGATTTCCTCAACAAGCCCTTCGACGTGTCCGAGCTCGGCGCCCGGGTGCTGAACCTCCTCGAGACGCGCCGGCTGCACCTGCAGATGCGGGAGCTGAACCACCTCCTGGAGCGTCGGGTCTGGACCCGGACCCGGGAGCTCGAGCGGGCCAAGGACGAGATCCTGTTCCGATTGGCGCAGGCCGCGGAGTACCGGGACGACGTCACCGGGAAGCATGCCGAACGCGTGGGCGCCGCATCCGCGATCCTGGCCGAGGTCCTCGGACTCAGCCCGGCCCAGTGCGACATCCTGCGTCGGGCGGCTCCCCTGCACGACGTCGGGAAGATCGCCATCCCGGACTCCATCCTCCTCAAGCGTGGGCCACTCACGCCCGAGGAGCGCGAGGTCATGGAGAGCCACACGACCATCGGCGCCCACCTGCTCACCGAGAGCACCAGCGAGATCATCGAGAGCGCCCGGGTCATCGCCCTCACGCATCACGAGCGCTGGGACGGGCGCGGCTACCCCAACGGCATCTCGGCGTCCGAGATCCCGATCGAAGGTCAGATCGTCTCGGTGGTCGATGCCCTCGACGCCCTCACCCACACCCGTCCCTACAAGACGAGCATGGGCTACGCGGAGGCGGAGGCGCGCCTGCTCGCGGACGAGGGTACGGCCTTCGCACCGGAGCTGGCTCGCGCGCTGGTCCGCGCCAGGGGCCGCCTCCAGGTCGTGATGTCCGAGGGCTCCTGACGGCGCCTGCCCGGTGCCCTGAGTGGTCCTCCGGTCGCCTTCCCCGGCCCACTCGTTCCGTCTAAGTTCGGAACGAGTCCATGCGCCGGAGCGACGCACCGCTCGTCGGCGCCCCACAGAGCTCGGAGAAGGATCGTCATGGGTCTCGAACGAACCGTCCTGCTGGCCGCCGGCCTGGCCCTCGCCAGCGGCTGTTATTCCTACGCCCCCGTGCGCGTCGAATCCCTGACTCCGGGGCAGACCGTGCGTGTGCGCCTCACGCCGGAGGAGGCCATGAGGCTGGAGGAGATGCGCCGGACGGACGACCGTCTCATGGAAGGGACCTATCTCGAGACGTCCGGGCTCGAAATGACCGTGAACACGCAGGTGTCACGGAACGATCCCATGGCGGGAACGCGCGCGCTGATCCAGACCATCGACGTGCCGCTGAGCCAGGTGGTGGAGGTCGAGGAGAAGGCCTTCGATCGGCTGAAGACCGGGGCCGTGGTCGCTGGGCTGGCTGCCGGGCTGGTCTGGGCGATCATCGAATCCACCGGTGACGCGGTCGCGCCCGGCACGAATCCGCCTCCTCCGCCTCCGCCGGAGTCGCGAATCCCGTCGTTCTCCCTCGTCCGGTTCGCGCTGCCGTTCTCGCCGGGTCCGCCGCGCGGCGGGGAACGAAAACGGGGGTGGGGCCGCTCGCGGCCCCACCCCCTTCGTTCATCCGGGATCCGGTGCCGGCGGCCAAGCCCCCGACACCACCCGTCGAGCCTCAGGTCCCCGGAGGGCTACCGAGATTCTGGTTCGTCTCGTACTCCGCTTCCGGAATCGGATAGCAGAGCGTCTGGTTCGCGACCAGGTACGAGTCCGGATGTCCTGCAGTCTCGTACGTCGAGAGCGTGCCCGGGGTGCTGTTCTCCTCCCACCGGGTCAGGTCGATCATGCGGCGGGCGTTGAGCCAGAGCTCGATGCCGCGCTCACGCTTGTAGACCGTCCACGCCTCGGCCAGCGACCCAGCAGCCCAGGGGTCCAGGCCGAGTTCCACCCGGTGCCGGTTGATCAGCTCCATGGTCGTGGCTCCGAAGTCCCCGCCCATGAGACGGTTCTCGGCCTCCAGAAGCCGCATCTCCCAACCCGAGGACAACTCGTGCGGGGAATCCGGCTGGTCGTGCTTCAGCTGGAAGTACCACAGCGCACGCTCGTTGTCGAGCAGCGCCAGCCCCGCGTCACCCAGCGGAATGTTGGGGTTGAGGTCCCACGGCGTGCGGGGATCCTCGGTGTCGAGGTAGTAGTCCTCGTAGAACGTGTTCCACACCGTGTGCGCGCGGTACGGCGAGTTCGCCCCGGCCATGTAGATCCGGTTGTACTGCGACTGCTGCTGGGTGGTGTAGTTCATGTTGAACGAGAAATCGTCCGGCACCTGACCGGCGTCCGCCATCGCGCCCGTCCAGTCGCCCAGATTCGCGCGAACCGCCGCGCGACCGGCGTAGGCCGCAGTCACCTCGTCGTCGAACGCGGCGTCGCCGCCCGCCAGGCTGATGACCTCGCCGAACAGCTCTTCGGACCGCTCCCAGAACACGGAACGATCCTGGGCGGCGCTGCCGTCGATGACCGCCTGGCAGAACGCGTCACCGAGAAGCCTGTACGTATAGGCTCCCCAGAGGGCCGTCTCGACCGCCGGCTCGTATCCCTGGAGCGTGACGTTCTCGTTCTCCGCGAATCGCGTCAGGAAGTCCTCGGCCATGCGGCGTGCGCGCTGGCCAGCCGTCCAAGGGGTCCCGACGTGCGTGTCGTCGTACCGGATGATACCGGTCTGCTGCGCACCCGTGATCCCGAAGGACCCCGTCGAGCCGGCCGGGAAGATCTCCCGAGTCACGGCACCGGTGGTGTACGCGGCGTTGGTCAGTGCGTCCGCCAACTGGACCATGACACCGTTCGCCATGGCCTCGTGCGCGGTCGCGTTGTCGAGGAAGTCGTCCTCGACCGGTCCGGGGTTCGTGACTTCGAAGTCACAGGCCGCCGGGGCGAGGGCGAGCATCAAAGCCGCCCCCATGCCGCCGGCGCGCCTACGCCAGGACCCGTTGGTATTCGAGTCGAATATCATTCTCTATTCCTCCGGGCTCAGAAGTTGATGCGCAGCGACGCGGTGAACGTCGCGGGCGGCGGAATGTGCTCGGTGATCCCCGGGTTCTGGTTGTCGAAACCAGTGTTCGTGACCATCTCCGGATCGAAGACCGGGAATTCATCGTTCCGCCAGCGGTACCAGTTCTGGCCCGACAGCGTAAGTACTGCGTTGGAGCTACGCGGAATCAGGTCGCCCAGCGGAACCCGCAGGGTGACGTCACGCAGCTTGAAGAAGTCGGCCGGACGAATCACGTCGCCACGGAGGAGCGAGGCTTCACAGTTGAAGCGCTGCTCGGCCGTCGTCGCGTCGCGGTTGCCCACGTCCGCGAGAAGGTAGTAGTCCGAGCAGGTCGGCCAACGGATGGAGCGGCCGACGGCGTTGTCGGTCGGACCGTCCTGGATGTAGTGGCCCGCCTGGTACTCACCCATGGCCGACAGCTCGAGGCCGTACGGCATGCGGAGCGAAGGACGGACGCCGAGCACGAAGGTTGGCTGCTGCGGCCCGAGCACCTGGTCCAGGTTGTAGCAAGGATCGCCAGCCGGAGTCGTGTCCGAGCACTGAACCGGATCGGCCGTCACATCCGGGTTCTGCCACGTCGTACCGCGCGCGGCCATCACGGGGTAGCCCACCTCGACCCAACCACCACCGGCCGAGAACGGCGCGGCACCACCGAGGTCGAGGACCTCGGAAGAGTTGGTGTAGACGTTACCGTCGAGGTTGAAGCCCCAGTTCTCCTGATCCACAAGGGCGAAGCCGAGGTTCAGCTCGATGCCCTCGTTCTTCATCTCGCCGACGTTCTCCTGCTGCGAGAGCGGGAGACCCTGCGACGGCGCCTGACGCACGTTGAAGAGCGCGTCGGTGGTCTTCTGGCGGTACCAGGTGAAGTCCGCGGTGACGCGGTTGTCGAACCCGGCCCAGTCGAAGCCGACTTCCATCTCGGTGGTCCGCTCCGGACCGAGGTCCGGGTTACCGAGGTTCTCGGGCTCGAGGTACGGCAGGCCGCCGTAACCGAGCGCTTCCCACGTCCGCACGGCGTCGAAGGTTCCGGGCGCACGACCGGACTGGCCGAGCGCGGCGCGGAGCTTCAGGTCGCCCATGCCCTCGCCCCAGAAGCTCTCGTCCGAGACGACGTAGGAGACGGACACCTTCGGGTACGCCTGGAGACCCAGGCTCTCACCGAAGGCGCTGTTTCCGTCCATCCGGAGGCCGGCGGTGATGAAGTACCGGTCCATGATACCGAAGAGCGCCTGGCCGAAGAAGCCGGCGTTGATGGTGCGCTCACGGTCCTCGTAGGTGAGCTGCGTCGTACCGGCATCGAGCGTCGGGTTACCGGGGCCCGGGAAGTTCTGGGCCTCGCCACGCACCGCGCGCTCGTTGTTGGTGACCGTCTGACCGCCGACGGAAAGCGTGAGGTTGTAGTCGTCAGCCAACTCGAGGTCGTAGTTACCCACGTAGTCGAGGGTCAGGACCTCGAAGGAGTGCGCGCCCGTGTAGAGCACGCCGCCCGGGAACTGGAAGTAACCGAACTTCCGGATGTTCCGGTTGTCCTGGACCGCCTGGTCGTACCCGACCGTGAGACGGTTCGTGAACGCGTCGCTGGCCTGGTAGGTCAGCGTACCACCGAGCACGAAGCGGTCGATCCGGGTCGTGATGTCCTGGTCGAGCACCTTCCGGATCGAGTCCGGGTTCGGGTCGCCGAAGTAGTTCCGCTCGCGGCGGAAGGCGTTCAGCGTCAGGCCCTGCGCGTTGTTGCCGGCCGGGGTACCGGTGATGTCGGTCCGGTTGTAGGCCGTGTTCACCTGCAGGGTGACGTTGTTCAGCGGCGTGAACGTGAAGTTACCGCGGATACCCGCCTTGTCCTCTTCGTCCAGCGGGAGCACGCCGTCGTTCGCGTCGAACTGACCGGACACGAAGTACTGGAGGTTCTCGCTTCCGCCCGTGACCGAGGCGGAGTAACGCTGGCGGAAACCGTCCCGGAGGTACGGCTCCATGTTCAGGTACTTGTAGCTGTAGCTACCGAGCGGGCCCGTGTAGGTGGCCGCGTTCGGGTCTTCCCACTCGCTCGGCGGACGCACGTCGACGTCCGGCGCGAACGGGCGGAGGCGGCTGAAGCCCTGATCCATCTGGACCGTCCAGCGCGGTGCGCCGCTCGACCCACGCTTCGTGAAGATCTGGATCACGCCGGCCGCTGCCTCGGTGCCGTACAGCGTCGAAGCCGCGGACCCCTTGATGACCTCGATCCGGTCGATGTCCGACGGGTTGATGTCGTTCAGCGGCGACGCGGTGACGTTGTTGCCGCGCCCGGCGCCGGACGACGCCTGCTGGTTACGAGCATAGGAGCCGCTGCGCATCCGCACGCCGTCGATGTAGATGATCGGCTGGTTGGACTGCGACACGGAGACCGCGCCGCGCAGACGGATCTGCGCACCGCCACCGACCGAGCCGTTGCCCTGCGTGACCGTCAGGCCGGGAGCCCGCGCCTGCAGGAGCTGGTCGACGTTCGACGGCGGCGAGGGGATCTCGCTGACGTTGAGCTGGCTGATCGAGTTACCGACCTCGCGGCGACGCGCCTGGCCGGCGGTACCGGTCACGACGATCTCGTCGAGTCCGAGCGCCTCGTCTTCGAGCCTGAAGTTGACGACCGCGGGCGATCCGCCCTGGACGTCGACCGTCTGCTCGGCGGTGGCGTAACCGATCCGCTCCGCGCGCACCGTATACGTGCCGGGCGCGACGTTGACGATCAGGAAGCGTCCGTTGGATCCGGTCAGGACGCCGCGCTGGTTTTCGACCAGGTACACCTGGACGTCGGAAATCGGATTGCCGCCACGGGCTCCGACAACCTGGCCGGTGACCGTGGCCTGCTGCTGTGCCGCGATATGATCGGCCGGGAGCAACAACGCTCCCAGGGCGATCACCGCGGCGGTGAACACTCCGAACGGGTGTGGAGACATAACACGACTCCTCGTGGTTCGTGACAGGACCCCGCGCTTGCCACGTAGGGTGGAACTAAGGATCAGCCTAATCTAATGAGGCCATACCCCACGGCCCGATCTCCGCGCGCCGACGGGGCGACACGGTGGGGGTTTCTAGGGTACTGGCCGAATGTAGGGGCCTTCCCGCCAGGTTGTCAAAGAAAAAAAGCGCCCCGACCCCATGCCTCAGACCCCTTCCGCCCATCGGGTCCACGACCCGGCCGGACGTAGCAGCGTGGCCCGCACGCAGTCGGCCAGAACCCCCGCGGCCGTGACGTCGTATCCGGCGCCCGCGCCCCGCACGACGAGCGGATCGTCGTATCTGCGCGTCCGGAAAGCCACCAGGTTATGCGCGCCCCGGAGTCCGTGGCAGGGGTGCTCCGCCCCCACCTCCGCGACCCGCACGTGCGCGTCGTCCTGGGTCACGGTCGCCAGATGGCACAGCCTGGCCCCCTCGGCGACGGCGGCCTCCCGCATCGCCTCGAAGTGGTCGTCGACCTCCGGCAGGCGCTCGAAGAACGTCTCGACCGTGCCTTCGTCCCAGCCGTCTCCGGGCAGGACCGGATCCAACCGCACCTGGGCCGGATCCAGCGGCCATCCCGACTCTCGAGCGAGGATCACGAGCTTGCGCAGCACGTCCTGGCCCGACAGGTCCTCACGCGGATCGGGCTCCGTGTACCCTCGCGCCCGTGCTTCCGCGACGACCTCGCTGAAGCGGCGGCCCTCCATGACCTCGTTGAAGAGGAAGGACAGGGTGCCCGACACGACGCCCTCGATCGAGACGATGTGGTCGCCGGTGGCGCGCAGGTCTTCGAGCGTGGACAGAATCGGAAGCCCCGCGCCGACGGTGGTCTCGAGGAACGCCCGCGCCTGACCCGGCCTCGGCTCGCGCACCCGTCGGTACAGGTCGTAGGAGCCGGAGAAGCCGCGCTTGTTGGCCGCCACGACCGAGACACCGGCGTCCAGCAGCTCACGATATCGCTCGGGAAGGGCCCCGTCCGCCGTCACGTCCACGAAGATCCGGAGCGCCGCCCGGTCGTCGCGTGCGGCGTCGATCAGCGCTCGGCTCGGTGCCTCCGACGCATCGAGCCGCTCGAGCACGTCTTCGACCGCAATCCCGTCGGCCGAAGTCACGCTGTGACGCGAGTTCGCCGCGCCCGCGAGGCAGAGCGCCACGCCACGCTCGGCTTCGAGGTCCGTCGAGGCCTCGCGGATCTGCGACAGGAGCGCCCGGCCGACCCCACCCACACCCGCCAGGTAGATGCGGGCCTCGGTCTTCGGGCTCGGGAAGAACGTCGTATGGAGCCCCCGGAGCGCCCGGCCCACGTCCGCCTGGTCCACGACCAGGGAGATGTTCAGCTCCGAGGAGCCCTGCGCGATGGCGTGGACGTTGATCCCGAGGTCCCCGAGGATCGAGAAGAGCCTGCCGGCGATCCCCGGAGTGCTACGCATCCCTTCCCCGACGGCCGCGATGACGGCCCGGTCCTCGTCCACGAAGAGGTCCTCGACGAGGCCGACGCGCCGCTCGAGCGCGAACTCCTCCTGGACCGCCCTCCGGACGAGGGGGAGCGCCGAGGGCTCGACGGCGAAGCAGATGGAGTGCTCGCTCGACGCCTGACTGATCAGGATGAGGTTCACGCGCCGCGCCGCGAGCGCCTCGAAGAGCCGCGCCGCGATCCCCGGGACCCCGACCATGCCGTCGCCCTCGAACCGGACGAGCGCGACGCTTGAGATCGAGGAGATCCCCCGCACCGGCCGGTCGTCGACCGGCACGCCTTCGAATCCGACCCAGGTGCCGCCGAAGTCCGGGGCGAGCGCGTTGCGAATGAGGAGCGGGATCCTCCCTTCGCGAGCCGGATGGACCGACGGCGCGTGCACGACCTTCGCGCCGAAGTGGGAGAGCTCGAGCAGCTCCTTGTACGTGAGGGACTGCAGGGAGAAGGCGTCCGGCACGAGGCGGGGGTCGGCGCTCATGACGCCGTCCACGTCCGTCCAGAGATCGATGCGGTCGGCGTCGACCATCGAGCCGATGAGCGAAGCCGTGTAGTCGGAGCCGCCGCGGCCGAGCGTCGTCGTCTCGCCTCGCGGGGTCGCGGCCACGAAGCCCGGCACGACCGGCAGCCCCTCGACCCGCGCCAGCCGCTCGACGACCCGGGGGGTGGAGCGCGCCAGGTCCACGCGGGCGCAGCCGAACGTGTCGTCGGTGACCAGAAGGTCCTCTGCGGGCACCGCCTCGGCGGGCATTCCGGCCGCGCGGAGGGCCGCGGCGACCACCAGGCTCGACACCCGCTCCCCGAGCGCGAGAATCCGGTCCAGCATGCGGGGCGTGCACTCCCGAACCAGCTCGATCCCGCCGAGAACGTCCCGGACCTCGTTCGTCCACCGGGTCATCGTGGCGGCGAGCGCGCCCCGCTCGGCGTCGGGCGCGCAGGCGCCCAGGATCTCGCGATGCTTCGCGGCGACCCGGTCGAGCACCGCGCGACCGCCCGAGCCCCTTTCCGCGGCGCGGGCCGCCTCGTCGAGCAGCTCGGTGACGCCGGCGAACGCGGACACCACGACGACGAAGCGCAGGTCGGGCGCGGAGGCTCGTTCCTCGCGGACGATCTCCACGGCTCTCCGGACACGCGCCGCGTCGGCGATGGCCCCGCCGCCGAACTTGAGGACTCTGTGGGATCCGGCTTTATCGGATGGGTCTGCTGTGGTCATGATCCATGGTGCCCGCGGTGCGGGAGCGCGCGCGAGTGCTGCGGTACGGGATGAGCGGAAAGCTCGAAAGCTAGTCCCTCTGCCGGTGTGGCAAAGCGCCCCTCGCGGGTGGCCGTGGCCGGTCGGGGGTGGCGCGTGGCTTCCGTGCTGACATTCTTTCTGGGCGAACAACCCCCAACAAGGACGAGCACGATGGCAGGCGCGGCGTTCCCCAACCTCCACGGCGATGCGGACCCCAGGGTCGGCGTCGTGTTCGGCAGCGCGTCGGACTGGCCCACCATGCGGATCGCCACCGAAGTGCTCGACTCGTTCGGCATCCCGACCGAGTACGGCGTCGTCTCGGCGCATCGCACGCCCGACCGTCTGCGCGACTACGCCAAAGGCGCGGCCGGGCGCGGCCTCCGCGTGATCATTGCCGGCGCGGGCGGGGCGGCCCACCTGCCCGGCATGCTGGCCGCCTGGACCATCCTTCCGGTGCTGGGCGTCCCGGTCGAGAGTCGGAAGATGAAGGGCATCGACTCGCTCTATTCCATCGTGCAGATGCCGGGAGGGGTGCCCGTCGGCACGCTCGCGATCGGGGAGTCGGGCGCCAAGAACGCCGCGCTGCTCGCGGCCAGGATCCTGGCGCTGACGGACCCAGAGCTGGCCGAGCGACTGACCCGCTTCCATGCCGAGCAGGCGGAATCGTCCGTCACCGCGGAGCTGAAGTGACCGAGCCCATCCTGCCGGGTGCGACGCTCGGCGTGCTCGGCGGCGGACAGCTCGGGCGCATGTTCGCCGCCGCGGCGAAGCGCATGGGGTACCGGGTGGCCGTGCTGGCCCCCGGTGAGGACGGCCCCACGGCGCAGCTCGCCGACCTGGTCTTCTCCGCGGCCTACGATGATCTGGACGCCGTCGAGCGGTTCGCGCGGGCCTCGGACGCCGTCACGCTAGAGTTCGAGAACGTCCCCACCGCGGCGGCCGAGATGGCCGCGCGCCACGCTCCGGTCCGGCCGTCGGGCCAGGTCCTCCACGCGACCCAGAACCGGCTCCGGGAGCGGGAGCTGCTCGACCGGCTCGCCCTCCCGTCCGCCCGCCACGCGCCCGTGCGGACCGAGGCCGATCTCGAAGAGGCGGTGCGGCGAGTAGGTGTCCCGGCCGTCCTGAAGTCGGCCTCCACGGGATACGACGGGAAGGGTCAGCGGAAGGTGGATCGTGCGGAGGACGCCCTCGCGCTCTGGGACGAGCTGGGGCGCCAGCCGTGCCTCTACGAGGCGTTCGTGCCGTTCGAGGTCGAGCTCTCGGTGGTCGGCGCCCGGGGCCACGACGGAGCCCTCGCGCTCTACGAGCCGTCGCGCAACGACCACGTCGACCACATTCTGGATGTCAGCGTCGTGCCCGGCGGCTTCACCGACGGGGTCGTCACCCGCGCCCGCGAGCTGGCCGCCGCGGTGTTCGAGGGACTCGAGCTCGTCGGGGTCGCGTGCGTCGAGATGTTCCTGCTCGAGGACGGCTCGCTCCTGGTGAACGAGATCGCGCCCCGCCCGCACAACTCCGGCCACCTCACCATCGAGGCGGCGGCGACCAGCCAGTTCGAGGCTCAGGTCCGCGCGCTCGCCGGCCTTCCGCTGGGCGCCACGGAGCGGCTCGCGGGAGGCGCGGCGATGGTGAACCTGCTCGGAGACCTCTGGCTGGACGGCGCGCCCGACTGGGCGGCCGCGCTCGCCCACCCGGCCGTCCGGCTCCACCTGTACGGGAAGGACGACGCGCGGCCGGGCCGGAAGATGGGGCACCTCACCGCCACGGCCGACACCGCCGAGGAGGCCGAGCGTCGCGTGCGGGCCGCTCGGGCCGCGCTCACCGGGTCGGCGATCCGGTCCGGCTGAAAGCGAAGAGGGCCCCGGGGCGTGACGCCCCGGGGCCCTTCGCTCTGTCCTTGTCCGACCTTTCCGGAAGCGCGGCGCTCGAGCCGCGGCGCTCCGGCCCACGGTCAGCGATCCCAGACGATCCAGTACTGGTCGATGTCGTCGTCCGTCGTTCCGAGCTCTTCGTCGCCGGCCGGCAGATCGTTCAGCTGGAAGATGTAGGTCATCACGTCGGTGACCTGCTGGCGCGAGAGGCTCCACGGATTGTCGTAGGGCATCCGGTCGTTGATGTAGTACCAGAGCTGGAACGTCGACTGGTCGGTCCAGCGCCCCTGGAACGCAGGCTCCGTCCAGTCCTCGGTGTCGTGGCACTCGGCGCACAGCTCCTGGAACACCTCTTCGCCCCGCTGGGCCTGGGCGACCGTGTAGATGGCGTCCATGGTCGAGGGCTCCTCGGTCGAGGTCTCGGCGGCGGCGGGCTCCGGCTGAGCCGTCTCGGCCGGTGCCGGGGCGGGCGCGGGCGCTTCCACGGCAGGCTGCGATCCGGAGGAGCACGCCGCGAGAAGAGCCAGGGCGAGGAATCCACCCGTCGCGAAAGAGGTCCTGAGCATTGATCGATCGTCCTGAGTTTTGGGTCCGCTGGGCGCCGACACTCTCGGCACGCTCCTGAGCCCGCGGGGGCGCGGAAAGCTCGGGAATATGCCTACTCCCGGCCGGATCGGGGGTTCCAGGGCCACCGTCCGACCCCGCCCGGGCGCTCCAGTCGCGGGGCGCAGCGTGGACGCCCGGCGCTCGGCCCGTGAGATTCCACGCTTCGAACGGCACCGAACAACCGCCGAGTCCCTCCCGGCTCGCCGCGGCGTTCCCCGAGCGAGGGATGCAGCGATGGCGACATCCGAGACGATCCTGGAGGCCAGGGACCTCTCCAAGATCTACGACATGGGCTCCGTGCAGGTACACGCCCTCCGCTCGGTCGACTTCGAGCTGAAGAGCGGAGAGCTCCTGGTCCTGCTCGGGGCGTCGGGAAGTGGGAAGTCCACGCTCCTGAACATCATCGGCGGGCTCGACCGCCCCTCATCCGGAACGCTGCGGTATCGTGACCATGACCTCTCCGTCGCGGACGACGAGGACCTCACGCTCTATCGGCGGCGCTACGTCGGCTTCGTCTTCCAGCTCTACAACCTGATCCCCAGCCTGACCGCCCGGGAGAACGTCGCCCTGGTCAGCGAGATCGCCGAGCGTCCCATGAACCCGGCCGACGCGCTCGCTCTCGTCGGCCTCGAGGAGCGGCTCGATCACTTCCCCGCGCAGCTGTCGGGTGGCGAGCAGCAGCGCGTGGCGATCGCCCGCGCCGTGGCCAAGCAGCCGGAGCTGCTGCTCTGCGACGAGCCGACGGGAGCCCTCGACGCGGAGACCGGGAAGCTCGTCCTGAGAGTCCTCGACCAGGTGAACCGCGAGACCCGGACGACCACCGCGATCATCACCCACAACGTGGCCATCGCGGCCATGGGAGACCGCGTCGTCCACATGAGCAGCGGTGAGATCACGGAGACGACCGAGAACGCGGAGCGGGCGTCCCTGGAGGAGATCAGCTGGTGAGGTTCGGACGCACCCTCGACGTCAAGATGATGCGCGAGATCTGGCGCCTCCGCGCGCAGCTCGTGTCCATCGGGCTGGTCGTCGCGACCGGGGTCGTCACCGTCGTCTCCATGCGCGGGACGTACGAGTCGCTGGTGGTGGCCCGGGACGGCTACTACCGGAGCGCCCGCCTGGCCGACGTCTGGTCGAGCCTGGAGCGGGCTCCGGTGTCCGCCCGCGACCGGATTCTCGAGATCCCCGGCGTGAGCGCCGTTTCGACGAGGGTGTCGGCCTACGCGACCCTCGACCTTCCCTGGCTCGACGCCCCGGGGATGGGGCTGTTCGTATCCCTGCCCGACGACGGGCCGCCGGCTCTCAACCGGATCCACCTGACCCGCGGACGCGAGCTCGCTCCCGGGCGGTCGACCGAAGCCATCGTGGGCGAGGCGTTCTTCCTGGCGAACGACCTTTCCCTGGGGGATACCATCTCCGCCGTCCTGAACGGGCAGGCGACGGACCTCGTCATCGTGGGTGCCGCCATCTCCCCCGAGCATTCGTACTCGGTACCCCCGGGGGCCCTCTACCCCGACGACGAGCGCTATGCGGTCTTCTGGATGAGCGAATCGGCGCTGGCGCCCACGCTCGATGCCGAGGAGGCGTTCACCGAGGTCGCGCTGACGCTGTCTCCGGGAGCTGGGGAGGCGCAGGTCATCCGCAGTCTGAATCGCGTGCTGGAGCCGTACGGCGGGCTCGGCGCGTACGGGCGGGACCGGCAGATGTCGGTTCAGATCGTGGCCGACGAGATCGCCCAGAACCGCACGACCGGCACCGTCGTGCCGGCGGTCTTCCTCGGTGTCGCCGCCTTCCTTCTGAACCTGGTGCTCGGTCGGCTCATCTCGACGCAGCGCACGGAGATCGGGACGCTCAAGGCGTTCGGGTACACGCAGCGCGAGGTCGGGTGGCACTACCTCAGCTACGCCCTGGTCGCCGTCGGAATCGGGACCGTGCTCGGGGCGGTGGGCGGTGCCTGGACCGGCGCCGCGATGGTCGAGCTCTACGCCGACTTCTTCCGGTTCCCAGACCTCGAGTACCGGCTCTCCCCGACCCTGATCCTGATCGGGGGGATGGTGAGCCTGGCGGCCGCGCTGGGTGGCGGTTGGACCGCGGTCCGGCGCGCAACCCGCCTGACACCGGCCGAGGCGATGCGTCCGGAGCCGCCGGCGCGCTTCGAGCCCGGGTGGCTGGAGCGTGCGGGGCTCGGGAACGCGCTTCCCACCGGAGGGCGACTCGTGCTGCGCAACCTGGAACGCCGTCCCCTGAGGAACGCGGTCTCCATGCTGGGGATCGCGTTCTCGGTCGCGATCCTCGTCGTGGGCGCGTTCATGTTCGACGGCGTCAACCGGCTCATGGAGCTCCAGTTCTCGGTCGCGCAGCGCGAGGACCTCTCGGTGTCCTTCAACCAGCCCCGGAGCCGCGCGGCGATCCTCGAGCTGGCCGGCCTGGAGGGTGTCGGCCGGGTCGAGCCGTACCACGCCGTGCCGGTCCGTCTCCGGGTGGGCCACCGTCAACGCGAGACCTCCCTCACCGGCCTCGTCCCCGGCGCCGAGCTGCGCCGGATCGTGGGCGAGGACGGCAGGTCCCGACCGCTTCCGCTCGAAGGCGTGGTGCTGAGCTCCTTCGTCGCCGAGGCGCTGGCCGTCCGTCCGGGCGACGACGTGTCGGTCGAAGTGCTGACGGGGCGGCGGGCGACGGGCGTGCTGCGGGTGGCGAGCGTGGTGGACGACTTCCTGGGCGCGTCCGCGTGGGTGACGCTCGACGTGCTCGACGCCCTCACTGGAGAGGGGGCGCTCCGATCGGGTGCGTATCTGCTGGTGGACGAGGCGCGGGAGGACGAGATCAACCGTACGCTCAAGCGCACCCCGGCGGTCGCGAGCGTGATCTCTCCGGGCACCATGCTCGACTCCTTCCGTGAGCAGCTGGAAGGGTCGCTCCTGGTGAGCGTGGCGTTCATGCTCGGCTTCGCGGGGATCATCTCGGTGGCGGTCGTCTACAACGGGACGCGCATCGCGCTCTCGGAGCGGGGGCGTGAGCTCGCGTCGCTACGCGTGCTCGGCTTCACCCGCAAGGAAGTCGCGAGGCTGCTGCTCGGCGAGCAGGGGACGCTGACCGTCATCGCCATCCCGGTGGGGTGCGCCATCGGGTACGCCCTCGCCGCGCTGGTCCTCGCCGGACTCGAGTCGGAGACGTACCGGGTGCCTCTGGTGGTGAGCGCTCGCACCTATCTGCTCGCCGGAGGCGCCACCCTTCTGTTCGCCGGCGTGAGCGGCTGGCTCGTTCGTCGGCGACTCGACCGCATCGACCTGATCTCCGTCCTGAAGACGAGGGAATGACGACATGACGCTCAAAAAGCGATCCATCTTCATCGCGGGGGCGGCGCTGGCGGTGATCGCCGTGGGTTACGCGCTGCTCGGGAACGGCGGCGTCGAGGTCTCCGTGGAGGCCGTGACGCGCGATACCCTGAGCGTCTCCCTAGGGGTCGAAGGGCGGACGCGGGCCCGCGAGCTGTTCACCGTCGCGGCGCCCGTCCACGGGCAGCTGGCCCGCCTCGAGTTCGAGGAGGGCGACCCGGTCGAGGCCGGCGACGTCGTAGCGCGTATCCTCCCTTCCCTCGAGAATCCGCGCACGCTGGCCACGCTCAGGGCGGACGTGGAGGCAGCCCGGGCGGCACAGCTCGAGGCCGGCGCCGCGGTCGCCCAGGCCGAGACCAGAGCGGAGCAGGCCGCCCGGGAAGCCGATCGCCGGACGGCGCTGGCCGAGGCCGAGCCCGGGTCGCTCAGCCGCGAGGCCGTCGAGCAGGCGGTCACCGCCGCGGACGTGGCGGCTCGCGAGCTCGAAGCCGCGCGGGCCATGCTCGACGCGTCGGAGGCGAGGCTCGCCGCGGCGCGTGCCCGGGTGTTGGGCGCGTCCGGCACATCGGATTCGGCCCCCGCGCTCGACGTCGTCGCGCCCGTGAGTGGACGGGTCCTCCGCATCCCGGACCGGAGCGAGCGGGCGGTCACCGCGGGTACGCCGCTCGTCGAGCTCGCGGACGTGCGTGGTCTCGAGCTCGTCTTCGACGTCCTCTCCGAGGATGCCGTGCGGATCGAGCCGGGCCAGGAGATCCTGGTGTCCGACTGGGGTGGCGACGAGGTGCTGGAGGGCCGCGTGCGGGCCGTCACCATGGCCGGGTACACCAAGGTCTCGGCGCTGGGCGTCGAGGAACAGCGAGTGGACGTGATCGGGGACCTCGACGCCACGCCCGCCTCGCTCGGCGCCGAGTACCGGGTGGGCGGATCGATCGTCGTCTGGCGGGGAAGCGACGTGCTCACGGTGCCGACCTCGGCGATCTTCCGGGACGCCGACGGGTGGGCGGTCTTCGCCGTGGAAAACGGACGCGCCCGCCTCCGCCCGGTCACGCTCGGGCGCCGCAACCCGGAGCGCGCGGAGTTGCTCGATGGGCTCGACCCCGGCAGCCTCGTGGTCGTTTTTCCGCCGTCCGATCTGACCGACGGAGCGAGCGTGCGGACGTCCGGCTGAACCCGCGCACCGCCCACCCGACCCCCACGCATCGACGCATCCATGGACATCGGCATCTACAGCTTCGGCGAGACCTCCTTCGACCCCGAGACCGGGCGCCAACTCGACCCGGGCGAGCGGCTCCGCAACCTGGTCGAGGAGATCGAGCTGGCGGACCAGGTCGGCCTGGACGTCTTCGGCGTGGGCGAGCATCACCGGGCGGACTACGCCGTTTCCGCGCCGGCGATCGTCCTCGCGGCCGCCGCGGCCCGGACCGAGTCGATCCGCCTCACGAGCGCGGTCTCCGTGTTGAGCTCGGACGATCCGGTGCGCGTCTTCCAGCAGTTCGCGACACTCGACCACCTCTCGGCCGGCCGGGCCGAGATCATGGTCGGCCGCGGCTCGTTCACCGAGTCGTTCCCGCTCTTCGGATACGATCTCGGCCAGTACGACGCGCTCTTCAGCGAGAAGCTAGAACTCCTGCTCCGTCTCCGGGACGAGGAGCGGATCCGGTGGGAAGGGCGGCTCCGCCCGTCCATCCCCGACCGGCCTGTCTACCCGCGGCCAGCCCAGGACCCGCTCCCGATCTGGATCGCGGTGGGCGGGAACCCCCAGTCGGTGATCCGGGCCGGCACGCTGGGGCTTCCGATGGCGCTCGCGATCATCGGAGGTCCACCCGAGCGGTTCCGCCCCATGGTGGAGCTCTACCGCGAGGCCGCGGACCGGGCGGGTCACGACGCCCAGGCGCTTCCCGTGAGCATCAACGCGCACGGGTTCATCGCGGACTCCGACGACCACGCGGCGGATCTCTCCTTCCCGGCATTCCACGACACGATGGGCCGGATCGGTCGCGAGCGGGGCTGGCCGCCGCCGACACGGGCGCAGTTCGACGCGGAGGCCGAGCTGAGGGGGGCCCACTTCGTCGGCGCGCCCGAGCGCATCGTGGAGAAGATGCTGTTCCAGCACCGTTTGTTCGGTCACCAGCGGTGTCTGATTCAACTCACCGTAGGGGTCTTGCCGCACCGCGAGGTGCTGCGCGCCATCGAGCTGTTCGGCACGGAGGTGGCGCCCGTGGTTCGGAAGGAGCTCGGGGGCGGCTGAGCGGAGGGCGGGGCCGAAGCACACGCGGGGCGGGGCGAGCGCCGGGGTCGCGGGTCAGTGTCACCATGTGCACGGCCGCGGCCGCCGCGGGTATCAGGAAGGCACGCGGGCAGCGGAACATGCCGGCCGTCCCGCCGTTTCATAGGTTCCGGTTCGTCACTCGAGCACGGAGGCACGCATGACCGAGGTCGCCACAGGTTCCCAGGAAGGATCGCCCGGCCAGGGACGGCAAGGTTCGTCATCGACCGTGGCCGACATCCTCTACGAGACGTTCTACGGTGGCGCCATCGGCGGCAGCATCCTCGCGCTCTTCTTCGCCGTGATGGACGTCGTTCAGGGGCGAGCGCTCTTCACCCCGTCCGCGCTCGGCACCGCGTTTTTCACGGACGCGGCCGCCTCCGCCGACGTCGAGATCCGGCTGGACATGGTCGCCTACTTCAGCGTGGTGCACCTCGCCGTGTTTCTGCTCATCGGCTTCGGCCTCGCGATCGCGTACCGCCGACTCGGAGCGTACGCACGCCGCCCCACGCTCATGGCTGCGCTGACCTTCGCGGTCCTCACCGGAGGGTTCGCGGCGGCCGGCGCCGTTCTCGCTCCCGGGGTCGTCGCCGTCATCGGCCTCCCGTGGATCGCCGCGGGTAATCTCCTGACCGCGATCGGCATGATCGCGTTCATGGAGTGGGCGCATCGGGAGGGCGGCGGGTCGAGCTACTCCTGACGACACGGAGCGGCCGGCCCGCCGCCATGGAGGCACCAGCCCGCCGTCACGGAGGGGCCACCCCGTCGTCACGGACACGCCGGACCGCCGTCGGCCAGCGCCGCCGACCGCGGCCGGAGCGAGGGGGTTCCGAGACGAGGGGGGCGCGATCGGGCGCGGAAGCCTATCTTCGCCTCATCGGAGTGGTTCCTGGTCCAGCCGGATGCAACGATGGAGGGTCTTAGATGAATACCGACGAAGCCGCAGCCCCGGACCACGCTCGCAGAAGCAGCCCCGAGACGCTGCGACTCCGCCGTGTCACCCCTTCCTTGACGGTCGACGACGTCGGCCGGAGCCTCGACTTCTATCGAGATGTCATGGGCTTCGTGGTCGACGAGATCTGGGAGCACGAAGGCCGCAGGGTCGGCGCCGCGCTGGTCGCGGGATCCGTCACCCTCCTCCTCAGCGCCGACGACGGCAAGGCCGGGACCGACCGAGTGAAGGGCCAGGGCTTCCGTCTCCATCTCAGCACCGCGCAGGACGTCGACCGCCTCGCCTCGAACGTCGAGTCGCGCGGCGGCACGATCGACGAGGGCCCGACGGACATGCCGTGGGGCGCGCGCGCCTTCACCATCGTCGACCCGGACGGCTTCAAGCTCACGGTGGCGGCGGACAGCTGACGCGATGGGGTGGGCCCGTGGCTAGCCGTCGTGGGCGTGGGCCGCGGTGGGCCGGTGGGCCGGTGGGCCGGTGGGCCGGTGGGCCGGTGGGCCGGTGGGCCGGTGGGCCGGTGGGCCGGTGGCAGAGAAATACACAGTCGCGAAGCGTCCGCCAACGCTTGTGAGGTTTCCGCCGCTGAGCGGCAGAAAAATGCCACGCCTCGCCTCCGCGCCTCCGCCCTTGTGCGATTGTCATCCATAAATGGCGGAAAGCCCACATCGCTCCCGTCCGCCCGCACGAGTGTGTGACTTCCCGCCGGTCGTTGCCGCCCCTTCGTTCCCGCCCGTCAGCTCCCGCCAGTCAGCTCTCGGCGTACCGGTCGATCGCTTCCCGCAACGACCGGAACACCCATGCGCGCTTCTCGTCGTCGGTCTCGAGCAGCGTCGCCCGGAAGCCGTGATGCGTGCTCTGGAAGCCGGTGAGCGGGACGACCACGATGCCCGTCGCTCCCATGAGGTAGTAGACGAACCGCTTGTCCGGCTCGACGCCCGCGACCAGGCGCTCGACCGTCTCGCGGATCCGGCGATCCTCGATGTGGAGCGTCTGTGAGCCGTTGAGGAGCCCGTCGTCGAACTGGACGGTGAAGTAGAACGCGCCCCCCGGCCGATTCACGGTGACGTGCCGGCATCCCTCGAAGGCCGCCATCATCTCGTCGGCCCGCGCGGCGAACATCCGCCGTCGACGCTCGAGGTGCTCGGGGTACCGGGGGTCCCCCATCACCCTGGGGATCGAGAGCTGCGGCAGCGTCGTCGACGACACCTCGAGGCGCTTCGCGGCGAGCAGGCTGTCGACGTACTGCGCGAAGATCGGGTCACGCCCCTTGTTCAGGATCTCGAGCCAGCCGCATCGCGCACCGGGCCACGGGTATTCCTTGCTGATCCCTCGCATGGCGATGCCCGGCACGTCGCCGATCCACTCGCTCAAATGCAGGGGCGGCTGCCCGTTGTAGACGATGTTGGCGTAGATCTCGTCGGCGATGATGAAGATGTCGTTCGCACGCGCGATGGCCGCGATCTCCTCGAGGACCTCCCGCGGATACACCGCGCCGGTCGGGTTGTCCGGCGACAGGAGGAGGATCCCCGCGATGGAATCATTGTAGCGCACTTTGTTGCGGATATCGTCCAGATCCGGCATCCAGCCGGTGGCCGGATCGAGCGCGTACGTCACGTGGCTGTATCCGGAGTGCGCGGCCTCCGCCGAGGAGTGCGTGCTGTAGGCGGGCGACGGTCCGAGAATCCGGGCCTCACGGCGCATGAACCCATAGACCTTGGCGATCGCGTCGCCGAGGCCGTTGAAGAACATGATGTCCTGGGCGGTGATCTGGACGCCGCCGCGACGGTTCACCTCGTCCGCGAGGAAGGCGCGCACCGCGGGGACGCCCTGCGTATCGCAGTAGCCCCACGACTCGTTCTCGTGCACGAGCCCGGAGACGATGTCGCGGATCCACTCCGGAGGGACCTCCCCCTTGTGCACCGGATCACCGATGTTCTCCCAGGTCACTTCGCGACCCAGGGACTCGATCTCCTGAGCCGCCGTGACGATCTCGCGAATCTCGTATTTCAGGCTGGCTGCACCGACGTGCAGGATATTGCGACGCATGCTCTGGCTCTCGTGGGTCCCCGGGTGGGTGCTCGGAGGGTCGATGAAGCTCACCCGGCGCCCCGGCGAATTCAACGGGTGGGGCGCATGCTGCGGTCGGCCCGAGTGGCGTCCGTGCCCCGCGGAACACGGCGGCCGACCCACCGGCTGGCCCGCGCACGCTCCGCCTTCGTCGCGGTCACCGTGGTCTCATTCGTCCAGTGGCTCGCCCCCACGGAAGCCGCGGCCCAGGACCGGCGGGACGCGTCGAGCCCGGGGACCTCGGCCGAGCGGACGGCCGAGTCGGAGTGGCAGCTCGGCGTCGAGATCGGAGACGACCCGGCGGGACTGCTCCGGTGGGAGACGCACCGAGACGGCTGGACCTTCGGCGCGGGGGCCACGGCCGGACCCGGCGCCGGGGACATCCAGCTCCGGATCGCTCCGCACGTGCGCCTGCAACGCACCCTGGTGCCACGCGTTCTGGTCGGCGCCGGGCTCGGGTTGGAGTGGACACGCCTCGACCGCGAGGGGAACGACGAAGAGTCCGAGCTCCAGTGGGACGTGGGCGTCGGCTGGCGGCCGGTGGAGCGGCTCCTCACCGAGGCGGGAGTGCGTTGGACGGACTACCGGAACCGGCGGACCCGTGCCTACGTCCGGATCGCCGTGCCGCTGAGGATGAGGGGCGCGGGCGCCCGGCCGGAGCCGCCGGGGCCCGCCCGGTCGCCAGAGTCTGCCGTGACCCCCGACACCGCCCCGGGCCGTACACCGGGCGCCGCTACCGACCCCACGCCCGCCCCGGACCCCACGCCCGCCCCGGCCTCCCCCCTCCGAGCGGCCGCCGCCGTCCACGCGGCCCTCCGGCACCTTGGCGTTCCCCCCTCCGCCACGCGGGACGGGCGCCTGGACCTGTCGGTGGACGCGGTCGAGCGGAGCGGCTCGGGAATCGTCATGATCGCAGCCAATCCGCGCGGCGACCCCGATCCGCGCACCGGCATCGCACCCGGCACTGGCTCCGGCACCGGCGCCGCCCCCGGCGCAACGAACGTCGACCGCCTCGGCCTGGGCAGCGAGGCGTGGACGTCCGCGGACGCGTGGAACGGCTGGGCCCGTTGGCGGTCCGACCTCCACACCGACCCCTCGATCGCGGAACGGACCCGGGCGGCGACCGAGGGCCTCTTCTTCCCCGTCTCGATCTCGTTCTCCGGCGGCGCTCGGTGGAGCCCGGGCGACGGACGCGCCCTCGACGTCGTGGCGCGACACGATCCGCAGGCTCTCATCTGGCTCCCGCACCTGGGCCGGGAGCGGACGGCAGAGGTCGGGTTCGCCCGGGCAGGAGGGGCGTTCGGCCGCACCTCGGTCGCGGTGACCGGAACCCGCCTCGAGCCGATCGAGGGTCGAGCCGTCGACGACCTCGACCACCTACAGGTCGGAGTGGCTGTCGCTGCGGGCCCCACGCTGAGCGTCGGGGTCGAGCACGAGCGGTTGGACACGCGCGGCGGGGAGTGGCGGCGGAGCCGTGCCGTCGTCGAGCGGGCGGGCCGGCTCTCCGCCCGACTCCTGGCCGGGGACGACCTCGCCGTGCGGGTGGGCGCCTCGACCGAGCACGGCGCATGGCGAGCGGAGGCGTGGGGATCCTACCGCTCCGAGCCGGAGCTGCTCCATTACGACCGACTGGTGGCCAGCGGCTGGGCACGACCGGGCCCAGCGGACCCCACAAACCCCGCAGACCCGCCCGACCCGTCGGGCCCCACCACCCCCGACGGCGACGTATGGGCGTACGGCCTGACCGCCACCCGCGGCCCCATCCAGCTCGCCCTGGACGGCACGGTCGGCGACCCGGTCTGGACGCCCGACTCCATCGAGCGAGGCGCCGGTGGAAGGGTGGGCCTGGTCTGGACGGACCGGCTCGCAGGCGACAGGATCGAAGGAAGGCTGGCGGTACGCGTCGCCGAGTGGGGGCCGGACCGCGCCTGGTGGCTGGAGCACCCGACCGCCGAGGCTTGGATCGAAACCAACACGCCGCTCGGCCCTGCTCTGCTGAGCGCCCGTGTTGCGGCCCGCACCGAGCTGAAGAGCGTACGCGCCGGGCTGGAGCACCCGGCGGGCGCCGAGCTCGGGCTGGGCCTCCTGGGTCCACTTCCCGACATCGGATCCCTGAAGGGTATGACGGTGAGCATGCGCCTGGACGACCTGCTCGACTCGGGCCTCCCGGTGCGTGTGGGCGCGCCCGAGCGGGGCCGGCGCCTGACGCTCGCCCTGGCATGGATGTCGAGATCCGGAGTCGACCGATGATCACCGAGACGGACCCGTCGCTGGACACGCTCGTGGAGCTGCTGCGGCGACACTCATGCGTGGTACTCTCCGGCGCCGGGTGCAGCACGGAATCCGGCATCCCCGACTACCGGGGCCCCGACGGCTCGCTCAAGGGCCGGCAGCCGATCCGGTTCCAGGAGTTCATGAGGAATCCGGCCTCCCGCACGCGCTACTGGGCGCGCAGCATGGTCGGCTGGCCACGCTTCTCGAAGTCGCGGCCGAACGAGGCGCATCGAGCCCTGGCGGCGCTGGAGAACGCGGGCTTCGTCGAGGGCATCATCACGCAGAACGTGGACGAGCTGCACCAGGCCGCGGGCAGCGAGTCCGTGGTGGATCTGCATGGACGGCTGTCGGAGGTCGTCTGCATGGCGTGCGGAGCGGTGGAGTCCCGGGATTCCGTGCAGGAGCGACTGCGGGCACTGAACCCGGACTTCGCGGCCACGGCCGACCACTACATCGCCGACGGCGACGCCCAACTCCCGGAAGGATCGGAGGCCGGCTTCCGCGTGGCGTCCTGCCGCTCCTGCGGGGGCCTGCTGAAGCCGCACGTGGTATTCTTCGGGGAGAACGTCCCCGGAGAGCGGCTCGAGCGCACCTGGACCCTCTTCCGTCGGGCGAGCGCGCTCCTCGTCGTCGGCTCCTCACTGACCGTATTCTCCGGGAGACGCTTCGTGTTGCGCGCCGAGCAGGAAGGCAAGCCCGTCGCCATCGTGAACGTCGGCCCGACCCGCGGCGACGAAACCGCCCTGTGCAAGGTGGAAGACCGTGCCGGCACCGTCCTCCCGCAGATCGCCGAGGCGTTGGGCGCCGCTTGACCCCCAATGAGAAGACCATGACCCGCAAGCTCGACAAGATCCTCATCGGCATCGACCTCACACCTGCGTCCCTGGACGGCGCGGCCTGGACCGCCCGGACGTTCGTCCCGAACTCGCGCCTGACCCTGGCGCACGTGCTCGAGACCCGGCCGATCCTGAGCTTCTTCTCCCCGTCCGAGGCGGAGCGCAAGACGGAGCAGATCCGGGCCGACGTGGACGAGCGCCTCGGGAAGCTCCGGTCCGACTTCGGGGCCGCCCGGGTCGCGGTACGCTTCTCCGACGGATCGCCCGGGATCGAGCTGGCGAAGCTCGCCGAAGAGCTGGATGTCGACGCGATCTCCATCGGCGCGGAGCGGGAGGGCATGGCGGGCGGCCTGTTGGGCAGCATCGTGTCGACGCTGCTCGGGCATGCGACGGTCCCGGTGCTCATCGCCCACGACGTTCCCGACCACGCGCCCCGCAGGATCCTCGTCGCCGTGGGCGACCCCGAGGGCGCACGATCGGTCCTGGCGTGGGCGGACGCCCTCGCCGAACGCTTCGACGCGAGCGGCGTGGTCGCCACCGCGGTCGAGCCACCTGGGATTCCCGTGGACCAGACGCTCTTCGCGTCCGAGGAGGAATACCGGAGTGCCCGGAGTGATGTCATGGAGCGCGCGCGGAAGCGCGTCGCACAGGAGATGGAAGCGGCAGGCGTCGACCTCGACCGCTTCACCGCGGAAGCCAGGTACGGGCGCCCGGAGGAGGAGATCGTGTCGGTCGCCCGCGAGATGGGCGCGGACCTGATCGTCCTCGGAACACGGGGCTTCACCCACGGGCATGCCCTGATGGTCGGAAGCGTCTCGCGGAGGGTCATCGAGGCGTCGCAATGTCCGGTGTTCGTCGTCCCGCCGGACTCACGTCCGTGACCCGGGCCGCGGGAGGGACGCGGCACGTGCTCGTGGCGGGCTGCGGGTACGTGGGGGGCGCTCTCGCGAGCATGCTCGTCGACGACGGGGACCGGGTCACGGGGCTGAAGCGGAGCCCCGGCGGGCTGGAGCCGGGCGTCGAGCGGCTCGCCGCGGACGTGCTCGAGCCGGCCAGCCTCGCCGGCGTCCCGAAGCACCCCGATGCCGTCGTGTACGCCGTCTCCCCTGCCGGGCGTGGCGGACCCGCGTACCGGAACGCCTACGTGCACGGGCTCGAGAACGTCCTGCGCGCATGCTCCACCCCGGACGAGCCCTTCCGGGGCCGCCTCGTTCTCGTCTCCAGCACCGGCGTCTACGGAGAGTCGGAGGGAGCATGGGTCGACGAGGAGACGGCGCCCGACCCCGCCGACGAGACCGGCGTGGCCCTGCTCGAGGGGGAGACGCTCGCCCGGACGTTCGGAGGAACCGGCATCGTGCTGAGGCTCGGGGGGATCTACGGGCCGGGGCGCGACCGCACGGTCCGGACCGTCGCGAACGGCGAAGCCCGCTGCCCGGAGCCCGGCCGCTTCGGGAACCGCATCCACCGGGACGACGCCGCGGCCGCCGCACGGCATCTCCTGTCGCTCGACCATCCGGACGAAGTCTACGTCGGTGTGGACCGGGACCCCGCCCCGCTCAGGGACGTCTACCGCTGGATCGCAGGACGGCTGCGCGTGCCCGATCCGTGCGCGCCCGCCGGGGCCGAGGCCGCGGCACCCGACGGCGGCTCCTCGGGAAGCACCCGGCGGCGGTCCAACAAGCGGTGCTCGAGCGACCGCCTCGTGGCCTCGGGCTTCGCCTTCCGGTACCCGACCTTCCGCGAAGGCTATACGCCGTTCATCGAGGCGATCCTCGAGAGTCGCTGACGCGCCTCCTCAGAACCGCCCGCTGAACAAGGTGAAGCGCAGGCCTGGTCTGAGTCGCTCACGCCCGGTCGCGTCCGGCACGCGGACCACGGTCGGCTGGGGCGTGGGGATCCCGGCGGACCAGTCGTCCCCGTCGAACCGGAGGAGCGCCTCCGCCCCGGCCTCGCCTCCAGGCACCCCCGCCCCGGACGCTCGGTCGTAGTCGCGGGTCAGGTGCGCGGCCGTTCCGAGACCACCCAGGCTGAGCAAGAACGGAATCCCCACCGCGACCTTATCGTCGTCCGGTTGGATCATCAGGTCGAGCCCAACGCCGGCCAGCCCCCCGAGCAGGGCGCCCAGGCCGATGAGCCTCACTCGATTGCGGCTCAGGCCGAAGCGATCGGCCGCCCACGCACCTCCGACGAGGCCCGCGTTTCCCGCGAGGAGGGTGAGGGCCCATACGTTGTCGTCCTCCTCCACCCCCGACAGCGTGGAGCCGGCCAGCCCCACCCAGCTGCCCCAGATCGACCCGTAGTGGGCGGCTTGGGCTACGCCCGCGTCGATCTCCCGGCGCGACAGGATTCCGCCCACGACGACGCCGACCAGCCCGCCCGCGATCATCGACGCGAACTGTTCCTCGGTCCGGTCGCCGCCGTCGAAACAGACATCTCCCGAGCAGAACTCCTCCGTCCCCACGTCGAACACCTCCCCCCACCCGAGCCCCTGGTAGGTCCCCCAGGTGCCGCCCCACGTGATCGCCCGGGTCTGACCTTCGGTGAGCGAGCGCGAGCGGGTGACCGCCCGCGCCGCCAGGAACCCGGCCGGTGCGCCGAGCAGGATGCCCGCGCCGTAGGCTTCCGTGTCGTCCGCGCTCAGGGCGGTGGGCACCGCAACGCCAAGCCACAGGCCGTACAACGTCCCCCAGACCTGGAGTTCCACACGCCCGCTCCGGTCGGGCTCGGCGGCACGCCATCTCACGAGGGCGGCCCGGGCGTCGGCCGCCGCGGGCGTCACTCCGAACTGCTCCACGATGTAGGCGTAGAGCGCCTCCGCGACGTCACCCTGCCCCCTCGCCTCGAAGTCGCGCGCCGTCTCGAGAAGCACGGCCGCGGAGTCGGCCGCGGCGGGCACCTGAGCGGACAGCCCGCACGGCGCGAGCAGGAGGAGCGCGGCGACCAACGCGGCGGCCAGGGGCTGGCAGGGGCGTCGACCATGAAGCGATGGCATGGAAGGTCTCTGTGGTGGGGGCGCGCGAGGGCCGTGGCGGATTCGCCGCAGCGGGTTGGTACCCGGCGGCTCCGCTCCGGTTGCCGGAAGTCCCGCCTGCCGGGATGTCCGTGGCCGTTCCGGCTCTGGACGAACGACCCGCAAGCGGTGATCGTGACGGCTCGCGCGGCGTCGGCCGCGGGATCCACAGCGAAGGAGAGGGGACGATGGGGAACGGGGACAGGGTGGAAGCGCCGCGGACGGGCACCACGAGGTTCGGGAAGCACCCGGAGGTCGCGCGCCTCGCATGCGCCCTGGCCGTGGTCGCGCTGGTGACGGCTCCGGCCGCCACGCTGGCCCAGGAGGCGACCGACCCCGCCCGGACGGCGACGGCAGTCCGGGTTCCGACCCCACCCGTCATCGACGGTGTCCTCGACGACGACGCCTGGGCCCTCATCGAGCCCATCACCGACTTCCGGCAGCGGGAGCCGGTCGACGGGGGCGATCCCACGGAGCGCACCGAGGTCCGGATCGGATACGACGAGACCCACCTGTACTTCGGGCTGATGCTGCACGACTCCGACCCGGAAGCCATCCGGCGGAGCATCCTCCACCGGGAGGGCCGCATCGACCAGGACGACCACTTCTGGATCGTGCTCGACACGTACCACGACCGGCGCAACGGCTACATCTTCGAGATCAACCCGTTCGGCACGCAGGGCGACGCGCTCTTCAGCGACGAGAGCATGGCTCTCGACGACTGGAACTGGGAAGGCGTCTACGAGAGCGAGGCCCGGATCACCGACGAGGGCTGGGTGGCCGAGGTCGCCATCCCGTTCACGACCATCCGGTTCTCCGAGGCCGAGGCGCCGACGATGGGGATCGCCATCCGGCGCGCCATCAGGCGCAAGAACGAGGAAGTGTTCTGGCCGCACATCCCGCAGCGGTACCGGAGCGGCATCACCCAGGTGTCGCAGTTCGCGACCCTGGACGGCCTCCAGGACCTCCGGCGGGGCCGGCACATGGAGCTCAAGCCGTTCGTGATCGGTGGCGTGCAGAAGCACGCGCCCTCCACGGAGACGGACGTGCTCCGGGACGTCGGGCTCGACTTCAAGTACGGCATCACGTCCAATCTCACCATGGACCTGACCTGGAACACCGACTTCGCTCAGGTGGAATCCGACAACGTCCAGATCAACCTCACCCGCTTCAACCTCTTCTTCCCCGAGAAGCGGGAGTTCTTCCTGGAGCGCGCGGGGCTGTTCGCGTTCGGCAACGCGCGCGACACCGAGCTCTTCTTCAGCCGCCGCATCGGGCTCACGAGCGAGATCGTCGGCGGCGGCCGCGTGACCGGGCAGATGGGCAAGCTCTCCATCGGCGCCCTCAGCCTCCAGACCGAGGAAACTACCCTCGGCGAGGTGACGGCGGCCGGCGCCAACCACTCGGTGGTGCGGCTCAAGGCCGACGTCCTTCCGCGGAGCACCATCGGAGGGATCTTCACGAACCTGCAGGGCGGCGGGGGCTACAACCGCTCGGCCGGCGCGGACGCCCAGCTCCGCTTCTGGGGGAGCAGCTCGCTGGACGCGTGGGCGGCCGGCGTGTGGGACGACGAGCGCGACGTGGCGGGCGCCGGGAGCGTGGCGCTCCAGATCCGTCCGAGCCGCTCGTGGTCGGCGGGGGCGGATTTCCTGAGCGTGGGCGCCGCCTTCCAGCCGGACCTCGGCTTCGTCCGGCGTCGCGACATGGTCCAGCTCGGCGGCAACGTCGCCTGGACCCCGCGGTTCGAGCAGAGCACCTGGGCGCGCTCGCTCGTGATGTCGCTCGGCGGCGACGTCACCGACGGGCAGGACGGGGCGCGCCAGTCGTCGAGCCAGCTCCTGCACAACATGCTGAGCTTCCAGGCGGGAGGCTTCGCGTCGCTCAACGTGCGGCGCCAGTTCGAGCGGCTCGAGGACGCGGCGAGCATCCAGGGCCGCACGCTGGCCGCCGGGGACTACACCTTCACCTCGGTCGACGCGTCGTTCCGCACCGATCAGAGCCGCACGCTGTCGGGCAACGCCTCCCTCCGGCTCGGCGACTTCTGGAACGGCACGCGCACGGAGTACGGCGGCGGCCTGATGTGGAAGACCGGGCCCTACCTCACGCTCACCGGCTCGGCCACCCGCAATGATATCGACCTGCCGGTGCCCGACGGGACCTTCAGCACGAATCTGCTGAGTCTCGACGTGCTCGGCGCCGTGTCCCGCTCGCTGTTCGCCAACGCCCTGGTCCAATGGGACGACGTGTCGCGAGCGCTGCAGGCCAGCATCCGCATCAACTGGATCCACACGCCGGGCTCGGACCTCTTCCTGGTGCTGGACACCGGCTATCTGACCGGAGATCTGCTCGACCCGCGGGATTCCCGCTGGCTCCGCAGGACCGGCGTCGTGAAGGTGACCTTCATGCGGGCGTTCTGACGGGACGGGGGTGGCTGCGCCGGCCCGACCACCCCCTGCCCTGGCGGTCCGCGCTTCGCACCGCCATTCTGCCCACGACAGGGGTGGGCCGGAACGGGTCCGCCCGACCGGACACCCGGGCGGCTTCCGAACGCGTAGCGCCCATCAGGAGAACCCCATGCGTACGATCCGAATCTCCGGCGCCCTGCTGATCGCGGGTAGCCTGCTCGCCCACGCTCCTCTCGCCGCGCAGTCCCAACAGGCGTCACGCTCCATGGGCGGCGGCGACTGCGAGGAGAACGTCTACAACTGCGCGGACACCCCGAACCCGCTACCGGCGGCCAATACCGTCTGGGTCGAGGAGATGACCTGGATGGACGTCCGTGACGCGCTGGCGTCGGGCACGGAGACCGTCATCATCCCGACGGGCGGCGTGGAGCCGAACGGCCCGTGGCTCGTGACCGGCAAGCACAACTACGTGCTGCGCGCCAACTGCGACGCCATCGCCCGCGAGCTCGGCGACGCGCTGTGCGCCCCGATCGTGAAGCTGGTCCCCGAGGGATCGATCGACCCGCCGTCCAGCCACATGACGAGCCCCGGCACCCTGTCCGCCACGCAGGAGACGTACGAGGCGCTCCTCACCGACATCGCGCACAGCTTCAAGATGCACGGCTTCCGCAACATCGTCTTCATCGGCGACAGCGGCGGGAACCAGGCCGGCCAGCGCAACGTCGCCGAGCGGCTGAACGCCATGTGGGACGGCACCGTGGTGGCGCACGTCCAGGAGTACTACGACTACGCCAGCGTCGACCGGTACATGACCTTCCGCGGCTTCGAGCAGGGTGAGAGCGACGGGCTTCACGACGACCCGATCATCACCCTCAACATGCTCGTGGACGACCCCGCTTCGGTGCGCTGGGACGAGCGGGTCGCCGCCGGTCACGCGAGCATCAACGGCGTCTCCATCGCCGACCGGGTCCAGGCGCTCGAATGGGGCCGGGAGATCGTCGACTTCCGCGCCAGGGAGACGTCACGCCACATCCGGAACGCCATCGCGTACCGCGGCACGATTCCTCCGGCCCCGCGTGAGCGGCCGGCCGGGGGTGGCGGCTTCCAGCGCACCGAGCCGCACCCGAACTCCATGGGGGGCGGAGACTGCAACGCGAACGAGTACAACTGCGCGGACACCCCGAACCCGCTCCCGCCCGCGAGCACCGTCTGGATCGAGGAGATGACCTGGATGGACGTCCGCGACGCGCTGGCGGACGGGAAGACCACGGCCATCATCGCCACCGGCGGCGTGGAGCCGAACGGCCCGTGGCTCGCGACCGGAAAGCATCAGTACGTGCTGCACGCCAACTGTGAGGCGATCGCCCGTGAGCTGGGCAATGCACTCTGCGCGCCGCTGGTTCCGTTCGTGCCCGAAGGCGGTATCGAGCCGCCCACCGGCCACATGACCAGCCCCGGCACCATCAGCCTCCGGCAGGAGACGTTCGAGGCGATGCTCACCGACATGGCGAGGAGCCTGCAGGTACACGGCTTCGAAAACGTCGTCTTCATCGGCGACAGCGGCGGCAACCAGAGCGGCATGCGGAACGTCGCGGAGCGGCTCGACGCGGCCTGGGGCGGAGCAGCCTCGGCGCACTTCATCCCCGAGTACTACGACTACGCGACGGTCGCCGAGCACATGCGCGGCCAGGGGCTCGTGCCGGGCGAGAGCGACAACATGCACGACGATCCGGTGATCACGCTCAACATGTTCATCACGGATCCCTACTCGGTGCGCTACGAGGAGCGGCTGAAGACGCGCCAGGCGCATATCAACGGCTTCTCGATCGCGGACCGGGAGGAAGCGCTCCGCCTCGCCCGCGAGATCGTCGACTTCCGCGCGGGAGTCACGTCCGACGCCATCCGCCGGAGCATCGGCGCCACCAACTGAGCGGTGCGGCGGCGGGGCGAGGTCGTCCCGCCGCCGCGTCCGGGGTTGGACCGGAGCGCCCGGGACGAAGACCGGAGCGCGGTACAGGCGCCCCGGGGCGCCCGGCCGGCGACCACTCCTCAGGGTGCCGGCCGCACCCCCATGACCCGGATCGTGGCCCCGTCCACGCAAGCGCTCTCGTCCACGTACTCGGCCTCCAGGACGACCTGCTGGCCCGCGCGGAGCCGGGAGATCGACCCCACCAGCTCGTAGGCGTAGCCGTCCACGTCCTCGAACGTCGCACACGCCCCGGAGTTGGACAGCACCTGGCCCGTCCGCTCGATCCGCCCGCGCTCGTCGGTGACGTGGAACGGCCTCGACATCGCGATCGGGCTGAAGATCGCGTTGAAGGCGACGAAGACGATGGGACGCTGCCAGCTGACCGCTTCCGGCACCGGAAGCGTCACCGCGATCTCCCCGAGCCCGAGCTGCGTCGCCTCGAAGAGGGCCTCGAAGCCGGAGCGCGTCGCGCCCACGCCGACATGGAACTTCGCCTCGAGCGGCATGTTGTCCGAGTAGACCTCGACCGGCGTCCCGACCGGACCGCTCCTGGGCGTGATCGACTGGATCTGGAGGAGCGAGTCGACCGGCTCGATGCGCTGCTGCGCCTCGACCGCGGCGGGGGAAAGCGCGGCCATCACGACCCCGATCAAGGTGGTCCCCAGCGCCCACCGGCGCACCGCTTCGAGCTGGCCCATCGTCTCGCGCTCCCTCGGCCGTGCACGCTGCCCGTCCCGTCGAGCGGCCGGAGATCCGACGGGGGCACCCCGGAATCTTCCATGAAGACCGGGCCCCGCACCAGGGGTGCTGGCGGCCGGAGGGCGGGTCGGTCCGTCACCTGCCCCCGCGGCCGTGCCCTCACCCCTCCGGCCGCCCGCACCGGACGGTCACGTCATCCCACCGGGTGCTGCTTCGCGAACTCGAAGTAGAGCTCCTTGGCCCGGTCCCCGACTGGCCCCCGACCGATCTCGCGGTCCTCGAGCTTCACGCAGGGCACGACCTTACCGTAGTTCCCCGTGCTGAAGATCTCGTCGGCCGCCATGAGCTCCGGCCAGGTGATGCGCGTCTCCACGACCTCCACGCCGTCTTCCCTGAGCAGACCCTGCACGCGCTGCTTGGTGATCCCGTTCAGGAACGTTCCGTTCGGCGACGGCGTGTAGGCCACGCCGTCCTTCACCATGAACAGATTCGACGTCGCGAACTCGGCCACGTTGCCGTTCAGATCCAGCTTCACGGCGTTGTCGAAGCCACGGTCCCGCGCCTCGGCGAGCGCACGAGCCACGTTCGGATAAAGCGCGGAGGCCTTCGCGTCGGTGACCGCCGTCTCGGGGGATGGCCGGCGGAACGTCGACCGGCACGCGCTGAAGCCGCTGTCGTCGGGCATCGGGAGCTCGTGGACGACCAGCGCGAACCGTGCGCTGTCCGGCTCCGGAATGATGAAGCCGCCCTCCCCGAAGAACATCGGCCGGATGTAGAGCGCCGTGCCGGCTGGAAACTTCTTCACGCCCTCCCGGGCCAGCGCCACGATCTCCTCCACCCGCTCCTTCGGCTCGAGCCCCATCTTCCGCGCCGAGTCGATGGCGCGCGCGGCGTGCAGGTCGAGGTCCGGCGCGAGGCCGTCGAAGGCGCGCGCTCCGTCGAAGACGATCGAGGCGAGCCATACGGCCTGGGTCGTGGATCCGATGAGGGGAACGTTGCCGGATTGCCACTCGCCGTCGAAGAAGGTCCAGGCAGCACTCATGATGTTGGTCTCCCGTGGGTGAAAAAAAACGGGACCCCTCGAGGAAGAGGGGTCCCGGTGTCGCGAGCTGTGTGGAGGCGACGTCTACGCGCGCGCTCCCCTGCCGCGACCCCTCCCCTCACGGGTGAGCTCTACTACCGGGAGCTCCGTCCGTACGAGATCGAGGTCGCTGATAAGGCCCAAGAGCACGATGTCCATGGCGTGGTGCGTCATGCCGGAGATAAGACACCGCCCCACCCCGGATGTCAAGCCGGAGTGATCTACGGCAGCACCTGCACCTCGAACTCATGGTCCCGAGTCACTCCGTCCTCTCCCTCGCCGCGCACCACGACCGTACCCGTCCCCGCCGAGTAGAACGTGATCGGAGCTTCCACGACGACGCTCCCCCCCGCATGGCACACCGAGTTGACGCCCCGCTGCACGTGCCAGACGGTGATCAGCCGAGTCCTGACACCCAACTCGTCGATGGTGGGCGCATCTACTGCGTGACACGAGTCGATCAACAGACCCACTTCCACCACTTCCGCCTGCCCGACCACGAAGCTCTCGGGCAAGACCACCTGAGGCTCCGGGGCAACGGCCAGCGGAGCGATCGTTGGCGGCGCAACGGGTGAGCCGTCAGAGCACGCCGTGAGCAGAAGAGCCACCAGGGCGGCACCTGCGAGTCCGCGCTGCATGCCCCTCCGGTGGTGAGTGCTCCGTAGGGGGCGATCGGAGAGGTCATGCCACACAGCGAGGCGCTCCGTCGTAGACGTAGACGTTGAAGGACGCATTTGCGACCTGGCTATCCGCCGAGGTCACAATCACATAGAGCACACCGTGACCGCCACGCAAGAAAAACGGCCGACCCCCTGGGATGGGGCCGGCCGTTCGACCTGAGAAGCGAGGTCGCGCGGTGCGCGCCCCCGTCCAGCGAGCTCCTACCGCCGCCCGCGACCACCCCCGCCCCGCCGACGGCCACGCCCGTTCGACGATCCACCACCACCCGAGCGCTGACCGGACGAAGGCTGCCCGCCGCCGCCGTTGTTCTTCTGTTTCGCGGCCGCACGCTTACGATCGTCGGCCTTGCGGGCCCGGATCGCCGCGATCCGCTCGCCGCGCGGCACCTCGAGGGGCTCGTCGGCGCTGGCGCCGTAGGCGAAGCCGTCGAGCTTCACCTTGGGGATCTTCTGGCCCACCTGGCGCTCGATGCGGCCCAGATCGCCCTCTTCGGCGGGACACACGAAGCTGAACGCCGCACCCGTCGCCGATGCGCGGCCCGTCCGGCCCACCCGGTGGATGTAGTCCTCCGGGACCTCGGGCAGGTCGAAGTTGACCACGTGCCCGAGCTCCTCCACGTCGATGCCGCGGGCGGCGACGTCGGTGGCGACCAGCACGCGGAAGTCGCCGGCCTTGAAGCCGTCGAGCGCCTTGGTGCGCTGCGCCTGCGACCGGTTCCCGTGGATCCGCTCGGCGGGGATGCCGTTCCGCTCGAGCACCTTGGTCAGCCGGTTGGCGCGGTGCTTGGTGCGGGTGAAGACGAGGGCGTCGTCGATGACCCGCTGCTGAAGGAGCGCGACCAGCAGGTCGCTCTTCAGGTCCGCCGGCACCGGGTAGACCGACTGCTGCACGCCCTCGGCCGGCTTGGCCGTGCGCTGCAGCGCGATGGTCGCCGGCTGCCGCAGGATCTCACGCGTGAGCGCTTCGATCGGCGGTGGCATCGTGGCGCTGAAGAAGAACGTCTGTTTGGGCTTGGGCACATGCTTCAGCACCCTCCGGATATCCGGCAGGAAACCCATGTCGAGCATGCGGTCCGCCTCGTCCAGGACGAGGAACTCGAGGCCCGAGAGCTTCGCGTACCCGTACTGGAAGTGGTCGAGCAGACGGCCGGGGGTGGCGGCGATCAGGTCGACGCCGTTGCGGAAGGCGCGCTCCTGGGGCTTCATACCGACGCCGCCGTAGACGGCCGCGGCGGTGAGCTTCGTGTGCCGTGCCAGGTCCTCGAAGTCGGCGACGATCTGGAGCGCGAGCTCACGGGTCGGCGCCATGACGAGGGCCCGGGTCGTACCGCGCGGCGCCTCGAGCAGATGGTTCAGGATCGGAAGCAGGAACGCGGCTGTCTTGCCGCTCCCCGTGGCCGCGCAGGCCAGGAGGTCACGCCCGCCGAGGGCGTGGGGGATCGCTTCGGACTGGATGGGGGTCGGGCTGGTGAAGCCCATGTCCTCGACGCCTCGGAGGAGGGTCGGGTGCAATTCTAGTGCTGAAAAAGCCAAGGAAATTCCGGTGGATGAGCGCACGGCGGCCGGCCGGAACATCCGGCACAGGTAAGCTGGCGCGAGATCGGGTGGCGGAGCGCCGCCCGGGTGGGGGAGAGGCTCCAGAAGGTCGCAGGAAGCGACCCTCTCGGCGCCGGTCGTCGTTCGTTCTGTCGACGCCCCGGACGCAGGTGGGTTTCCCACAAGCTGTAAGTATAGCGGAAAAGGCCGTGTCCAGTGAGTGTTGGGGATGAGTGAGACCAAGCCGACCCTCTGGATCGACGCCGACGCGGCGCCGGTCGACGTGAAGGACATCGTCGCCCGCGCGGCCCTCCGGCTCGAGCTGCCTGCCGTCCTGGTGGCCAACCAGCGCCTCCAGACCCCCGCGAACAACCCGTTCGTCAGCGCCGTGCGCGTGGCGGGCGGGCCCGACGTGGCCGACGACCACATCGCCGACGAGGCGTCGCCGGGCGACCTGGCCGTCACGGCCGATATCCCGTTGGCCGCGCGTCTGGTCGAGAAGGGCGTGGTCACGCTCGACCCCCGGGGCGAGGAATACACCCGGGAGAACATCGGCGAGCGGCTCTCCATCCGGGACTTCATGGACGGGCTCCGCTCCACGGGCGTCGAGACCGGCGGCCCGAACGCCTGGGGCAGGAAGGAGAAGCAGGCGTTCGCGGCGGCGTTCGACCGCGCACTGACACGGTTGCTGCGGGCCGGGGGCTGACGCCCGTCGCGCGGGCCCGGCCCGTGGAGGGAGGAGACGGACACGGGCGTCCGCCCGAGCGGGCCCGCTCCGCCCCCATGTGCAAGCACGGGCGGCGCGCTCGTCCAATGGACAGACGCGTTGACAGACGCGCGCCGGACGGAGCACCATGAGCGACCTCGTGGGAGCCTCACGCTCCCGCGGCCACGATCCCACAGCAAGCCCCTGAACGAGGCCCCGATGAAGAAGCTCCTCTGGCTCCTGGCCCTCGCGGCCCTCTCGCTCCCGGCGCCGGCGTCCGCCACGTGGTCCATCATCGCGATGGACCGGAACACGGGTCGTGTCGTGATCTCCTCGGCCACGTGCGCCGCGCAGGGTCCGAACCAGCTCAAGCTGCTCCAGGCGATCGTCATTCCGGGTATCGGCGTGGCGGCCGCCCAGGCGGGCGTCGACCGGACGCAGGCCAACCACCGGCTCATCTTCGACGAGATGAACCGCAGGACCCACCCGGAGCAGATCATCCGCATGCTCGAGTCGGACCCCTCCGTCGAGAACCGGCAGTTCGGTATCGTGGACATCCTGGGCCGGAGTGCCGGACGGACGGGCGCCGAGAACCGCGACGTGGCGCTCCACATGTCGGGCGAGACCGACGACGGGATCATCTGGTCCGTGCAGGGCAACATCATCGCCACGACCGAGGCCCTGACGGAGGCCGCCGAGATCATGCAGAACAGCGACCTCGATATGATCGAGCGGGTCATGGTCGCCATGGAGAAGGCCGACGAGCTGGGCGGCGATGCACGCTGCACCTGCCAGACGGAGCCGCTCCCGGGCGCCCAGTGCACCGGCAAGACCTCGCACGTCGCCTACATCGTCGCGGCCGACCCGGAGGACCCGATGGGCACCTTCCACGTGAACCATCCCGAAGACCTGAGGGCGCCGTACAACAACGGGGACTACTACCTGCAGATCGCGGTCTGGCCGGCCAACACCGAGCCGCACGAGGACGCGAACCCCGTGAGAACGCTCCGCATGCGATACGACGCCTGGAAAGCCAGGCAGGGAAGCTGATATGAGACCCGTCGGAAGATCATTCGGACGCACCCTCGCGGTCGCCATTCTGGCGGTGGCGCTCCACGCCTGCGGCGGCTCGGAGGGCGACGCGGTCAGCGCGGCGGACACCCTCACGCGCGCCCAGAAGGACAGCATCGCGGCCAGCCTGCCGATTCCCGGAGCGGGAGCGGTGGGCGCGGCGATGCGCGCCCGGGACGCGACCCAGGCCCGTGCGGCGGCACACGACAGCATGGGCGGCTGAGACCATGCTTCGGCGGATCGCCTGGACCGCGCTGGTCTTCGTCGTCGGCACGATCGGCGCCGTCTACCCACGTCCTGATGCGTTCGGCCCCCTCCCCTTCTCCTACGACCTCTACACCTTCCGCGGTGAAGGCGGAATGACTACGGTCGTGGCTTCGTTCGCCGTGCCGGTGCGGGAACTCCACCGCGAGTCCGTCGACGGCGAGGCCCGCTACCGCTTCGACGTGACCTTCATGCTCACCGATACGGTGCTGCACACGGTGAACCGAAGCGACGATTCGGTCTTCGTCGGCTCGCCGAGCTCACTCGACGGCGACCATCTGCTCCACACGTGGGTCGAGCTCGACGCCGACCCGTCGCGCAGCACGCATCAGCGCGTGATCATGACCGACGCCTCGACGCCGGGCGTGGGCCAGATGTACCAGTCCCCGTATCCGATTCCGGACTACGGCGGGACCGAGCTCATGTTGAGCGACGTCGCGCTCGGTCTCCCGGACCGCGCGCACGGGTGGAAGCGCGGTGGCGCGGCGCTGGCCTTGCTGCCGACCAGTCAGTTCCCGGAGAGCGCGTTCGACCTCTACTACGAGATCTACAACCTACCCGCCGATCACGAGTACTCGACCGAGATCTCCGTCGCGTCGCTCGACGGACCCGACGACGGACCGGAGCTCCAGACGCCGGTCGTCCGCACGATCTTCTCGGGTCGCTCCGGGGCCGGGCCCGACGGGACGGTCTCGGAGCTCCGGCGCGTGACCTCTGCCCTGGAGGCCGGCGCCTACAGGCTCACCGTCACGGTTCGTGACGACGAGTCCGGGGCGGTCGCCACCACGGTCCGACGCTTCCAGGTCCGGGGATGGCGGGCAGGAACGACGCTCGTGCCGGCGCTGCCACGGCGCACTCCGACCCGCGTCGACGGGCGGGTCGTTCCGTAGGAGGCTCCTCGCCCCCATGCGAAGAGGCCGGCGCGGGATCGCTCCCGCGCCGGCCTCTCTTACCCGCCGGTCGACCGGCAATCGTTACCGCGGACTGCTACTCGTTGCCGACCACATTGCCGTGGCAGTCGATCGTGACGTACTGGCCGTCGGGCGTGAAGGTGTTGGTCGTCGGGCAGTCCTCTTCAGGCGCCGGCTCCGGCGCGGGGGCCGGCTCGGGCTGGAGTACGGGCTCCGGCTGCTCAGGCTGGGGCGCCAGGTCGGGGAAGCGACGCTGGAGCGCGGCAGGGGGCGTACGTCCCTCCATCGCCTTGCGAAGCCCTTCCGGAGCCTCGGACGGACGATTCTCCTGGGCGGCGGCCGCACGGTCGGAGCCGCGCTGCTGCGCGTCGACGTGGGCGGGGGCGAGCATCAACGGGGCGGCGACGAGCGCAGCCATCAGGATCTTCTGAAACACGGTCCTCCTCCTTGACTTCGGTCATGCCATCGAGCTCTGGCCCGAGGGCAGAGCACGTGCGTTTTCGTACGCCTCGAATCGCAGGATGCGTGCCCCGGCCGAGCTCCACCGGCTGACAAGAAATGAGACACACATCACTCAAATCATTGTGAAGCAAGGATATACGACACAGTGCCCCGCTTCGGAGGGGACCACCCCGTCCGGATCGGCGCTGCTTTCGGCCGGCCCGAGCGGCGCGCGCTCCCGTGAATTGAACGGCGGCGTTGCGATCTGCCATGAAGCCGGGAGCCCGACGACCCGCGCAACCGGCAACACGCTTCCGGCACCGGCAAACAATGCGCGATTTCAGGGCCTTGACGAAGCGCCGTGGAGAACCCGGGCTTCGTACTCTTATCGGTCAGCGGCCCGGCGTGACCCCGGACGGCACAGCACAGTTCGAGACGGCCGCGATCTCGGCCTCGGTGCCGGGGAAGTACTTCCGCCGCCACCAGAGCGCGACGTTCACGAGCCCGATGAGCACGGGCACCTCCACGAGCGGGCCGATCACGGCCGCGAACGCCGCCCCGTGCGCGATCCCGAACGTGCCCACGGCCACCGCGATGGCGAGCTCGAAGTTGTTCGACGCGGCCGTGAAGGACAGCGTGGCCGTCTTCGGGTAGTCGGCGCCCGCCCAGCGGCTCATGAAGAACGTGATCGCGAACATCGCCAGGAAGTAGATCAGGAGCGGGACGGCGACACGGACCACGTCCAGCGGTCGGGCGACGATCGCCTCGCCCTGGATGGAGAACATGACGACGATCGTGAACAGGAGCGCCACGAGCGTCAGCGGGCTGATCCTCGGAATGAAGCGCTCGTGGTACCAGGCCTTCCCTTTCGCCTTCACGAGGACGAACCGCGTGAGCATCCCGGCCAGGAACGGGATCCCGAGGTAGATGAACACGCTCTCGGCGATCTGGCCCATGGTGATGGCGACCACCGTCCCCTCGAGCCCCAGCCACCCCGGCACGACCGTGATGAAGAGCCAGGCGTACACGGAGTAGAAGAACACCTGGAAGATCGAGTTGAAGGCCACGAGCCCCGCAGCGTACTCGTTGTCCCCGTCCGCGAGCTCGTTCCAGACGATGACCATCGCGATGCAGCGGGCGAGTCCGATCAGGATGAGTCCCACCATGAGCTCGGGATGGTCCCGCAGGAACGCGACCGCGAGACCGAACATGAGCAGCGGCCCGATGATCCAGTTCTGGACGAGCGACAGGCCCAGGATCTTCCAGTCGCGGAAGACGTCGCCCAACTCCTCGTACCGCACCTTGGCGAGCGGCGGGTACATCATGAGGATGAGCCCGATGGCGATGGGGATCGACGTGGTCCCGACGTGCGTCGCCTCGTTCAGCGCCGTGATCGGCTCGGGCCACACGAAGCCGAGCGCGACACCGAACACCATGGCAGCGCCGATCCAGAGCGTCAGGTAGCGGTCGAGGAGGGACATCCGGCGGGCCACACCCTGGCTCCCCGCCGCGCGCTGGCTCCCGCCTACGCCCCGGCCCTCCGCCACACTCCGGTCTTCCGCCGCGCCTCGCTCCCTGTTCCGACTCATCATGTCCTCGCCGCGTCCGGTTCTCGCATCATGCGCTCCAGACCCTCACGCCCGACGGGCTCTCGTTCCAGGCGTGGCACCAGGTAGACGCGGTCCGACAGCTGCACTACGACCTTTTCGATCTGTTCCACTTCCGCCTCGGCCCGGCGGACCAACAGCGGATCGGTGGGGTGAGCCGCCGCCAGGCTGTTGTTGACGACCCACGCGTAGGGCTCGATCCCGGCGCGGCGCAGGTCCTCGGCGAGGGCGGACGCTTCGAGCACCGGGGTGGTCTCCGGAAGCGTCACGATGATGATCCGCGTGTAGTCCGGGTCCCGGAGCCGCATGAGCGGAGTGGTCACCGCCCCGCCCAGGCCTTCGGTGTTGCGGAGGACTTCGCGGTGGTACGAGCCCGCCGAGTCGAGGAGCAGGAGCGTGTGGCCCGTCGGCGCCGTGTCCATGATGACCAACTCCCGGCGCGCGCCCGCCACGATCCGCGAGAAGGCGTGGAAGACCGCCACTTCCTCGGTGCAGGGCGACCGGAGATCCTCCTCCAGGAGCGCCCGACCTTCCTCGTCCAGCTTACGTCCGGAGCGCTCGAGGATCTTCTTCCGATAGGCCGCTACCTCGGCCTCTGGATCGATGCGGCTGATCCGCAGACGCCCCGCGTCCTCGCCGACGACGTCCGCGACGTGCGCGGCCGGATCCGTGGTGGTGAGGTGCACGTCGGACCCGCGGGCGGCGATCTCCATGGCGAGGGCGGCGGCGACCGAGGTCTTCCCGACGCCTCCCTTCCCCATGACCATGACCAGGCCATGCGCCTGGCCCGCCAGCTCGTCCGCCAACCGTTCCAGGCGCTGCACATCGTCCGGGATCTCCACGGCCCCGGCCCCGGATGCCCCGACGGAATCCGGCTCGTCGGACAGGAGGGCCCGCGCCGCCTCCAGTCCCACGATATTCCGGCTCTTCAGCGGAACGAGTGTCCTCGGGAGATCGCGGAGGGGCTCCGGAAGCGTGGACAGGATCTCGCGCGCGCCGCCCTCGAGGGCGACCGCCAGGGCGTCCCTGTGGTCCGTGGCCTCGAACACGCCGTTCACCAGCAGATGCTGATTCCCGAGACCGACCCCGCGGAGCTCTCCGCTGGACCGCGCCGCTTCCGCCACCGCTCCCCGCTCCGGCCGCGTGACGAGTAGCAGCAGCGTACACGCCGGATCGGACAGGGCGCGCACCGTGGCCGCATACCGCTCGTGCTGCATCTTGAGCCCCGACGAGGGTCCGAGGCACGACGCGCCGCGCTCGTTCGCATCCAGGAAGTCGTTCCAGGCGGCCGGAAGGCGCAGCAGGCGAATGGTGTGGCCGGTGGGCGCGGTATCGAAGACGACGTGATCGTATTCCGCGGCCGGCCCGTCGTCGCCGAGAAGCATGGTGAACTCGTCGAACGCGGCGACTTCCACGGTGCAGGCGCCCGACAGCTGCTCTTCGATGCCGTCGACCGCGTCGTCGGGGAGCACGCCTCGGTACGGCTCGAGCACGCGCTCCCGGTAGGCCTCCGCCGCGGCCTCGGGATCGATGTTCAGCGCCGCCAATCGCTCCACCCCCGGTACGGGGGTCGGCGTGCGGCCGAGGGTCACCCCGAGGACCGCGTCCAGATTCGAGGCGGGGTCGGTGCTCACCAACAGCACGCGGCTACCGCCATCGGCCAGCGTTACCGCGGCCGCGGTGGCCAGCGACGTCTTGCCGACGCCGCCCTTGCCGGTGAAGAAGAGGTGGCGAGGCGCTTCGCTCAGCCAGCTCACTTCGACGCCTCCTTCGCGCTCACCGGCGTACCGCCCGTCTCGAGGTACTCCGCGAAGTCGTCCGGGAGGTCGCTGCCACGGATGGCGGCGGCGGCCCGGGCGACGTCGTACTCGACACGAGGGAAGCCGACGTCCACCTCGTCCCCGCTCATGTCGACGACGGCATAGCCCGCCCGCCAGTCCCCGTCCTTCGGACGCCCGACGGACCCGGTGTTCACGAAGTGGATTCCACCCACGTCGCGGTGCCAGGGCTTGTGCGTATGCCCGAACGCGATCACGTCACCCGCCCTGGCGCCCATCTGCGCGGCCATCCTGGAGCAGAAGTCATCGGACCGGTCCTCCGTCCAGTAGACGGTGTTCAGCACGGGATTGCCGTGCACGAGCATGAGCCGGGGACCGGACGCGTGCCCACCCCGCGGCCGGATGTCGATGCGGAACGGGAGGGCGCCGAGCCACCGCTTCGTCTCCCGGGAGACGTTCGCGCGCGTCCACTCGTAGCTAAGGTGGCTGAGGGCCTCCTGCCGCGGGTCCTCGTACTTGCACCCGCAGTGCCTGTAGTCCGTCGCCGTCGTGGAGTCGTAGTTCCCGGCCACCCCGGGGATCGCTCGCTCGCGAAGGACGGCGACTACCTCGTTCGGCCACGGCGCGTACCCGACGAGGTCTCCGAGATGATAGACGGCGTCGAGGTCCGACCGGTCGTCGATGACGGAGAGCACGGCCTCGAGCGCCGGCAGGTTTCCGTGGATGTCGCTGATGAGGGCGTAGCGCATCAGTCGCAGCAGACCCCGTCGCGGCGCGCGTGCGGCTCCCAGGCCCCACTCGACTCCACATCGGCCAGGACCATCCGCATCTCCTCGAGCGCCTCGGGCACGAGCCGGTAGTAGACCCAGCGTCCCTCGCGGCGGTCCGCGACCACGCCGGCATCCTTCAGCTTGCGGAGGTGGAACGAGAGGCGGGACTGCGCGGCGCCGAGCTCGTCCTGCAGCTCACACACGCACATCTCACCCGGGGATAGCAGGCGGACGATACGGAGCCGGGTCTCCTCGGCGACCGCCTGGAAGCGTTGGAGGGCGACCGCGTCGGGTAGGGGCGTTTCAGTAGCCATGCCGGACGATACATCAACGAGTGTTGATACGTCAATCGGCGACCTCCGCCGGGCGGGCGGGCTTCCTGCGCGGCGAGGTCCCGGACATCTTCCACGTCCATGACTCGCCTATCCGTTCTCGACGTGCTTCCCGTTCCCTCCGGCTTCGAGGCCGGCGCGGTCCTGGCGCGCGCGCCGGAGCTGGCCCGCCTGGCGGACCGGCTCGGCTACCACAGGATCTGGTACGCCGAGCACCACGGCATGGGCGGGATCGCGGCGACCTCGCCCGAGCTCATGATCGCCCACATCGCGCCACTCACGGAGCGGGTGCGCATCGGGGCCGGCGGCGTCATGCTGCCGAACCACGTGCCCCTCCAGGTGGTGGAGCGGTTCCGTACCCTCGAGTCGCTGCACCCCGGCCGCATCGACCTCGGGATCGGGCGCGCGCCCGGAACCGACCCCCTCACGGCTCGTGCGCTGCGCTCCGCGTCGGGGGCCCAGGTCGGCAATCTCATGGCCGAGCTCCTCGCGTTCGCGCACGGCGATTTCCCCGGGGACCACCCGTTCGGTCGGATCCACGTCACGCCCGGCGACGTGCGGCTTCCACCGGTCTGGATGCTCGGGTCGAGCGGCGGAAGCGCGCGGCTCGCCGGGGAGATCGGGGCCGGATACGCCTTCGCGGCCCACTTCAGCCAGGTGCCGGCGGGTCCCGCGGTCGAGGCCTACCGGAGCTCGTTCAGGCCTTCGGCCGACTTCCCCGAGCCGCGCGTGATGCTCGCGCTCTCCGTCGTGTGCGCGGCGACCCGCGAGGAGGCCCGTGCGCTCTCGTCGTCCATCGAAGTCCAGTTCGAGCGGATGGGACGCGGCGAGGCCGGCCCCCTGCCGAGCCCCGACGAGGCGCGCGCCTCCGGATGGCGGGCCGACGCCCCCATGCGGGGGCCCATGGCCGAGCTTCTCGTGCACGGCACGCCGGACGATGTCCGGGCCGGTATCGAACGGCGGGCGGCCGAGGTCGAAGCGGACGAGGTCATGATCATGACGATCGTGCACGACCCGGAGGCGCGGCTGCGGTCGTACGAGCTCGTCGCCGGGGCGTTCGCCGACACGACCGGCTCGGCCCGCGCTACCGGATCGTGATCACGCTCGAGGGGGTGCTGATCTCTGCCTCCAGGCGCGGCTCGGGCGCCTGCTCGAACACGATCGGAAGGCCGAGCGCGTCCGCGACCGCCCGGGCTTCGTCGGCGCGAGGGTGGTAGCCGCGTAGCGCGACCAGGCTGCATCCGGCCTCGAGTGATTCCGAGGGGTGCGGGCTCTCCCCCCAGTCCATGAGGAACGGCAGGACGCCATCCATCCGGTCCGCCCGCGGGTCGGTGACGTGCCAGTCCAGCCGCACGCCGTCGGGGCGGACCCGGCCACCCCGCGAGACGGGCCCGAGCTCCACGCCGAGGGTGCGGGCACGCTCGGCCGCCGCGCCCAGGTCGGGGGTGCGGGCCGACCAGGTCGCGAGCCTGGGCCCGGCCATGACGTCGATACCGAACCATCGCGGCAGATCGGGCTCGGACTGCTCGGGATCCGGCCCGATGATCTCGATGTAGGCGCCAGGGTCGAGCCGCACGAGCGCGTTGCGCGTGCCGACGCCGGGGTGGCTCCCCCCGACGACGGCCCTCACGCCGAGGAGCGCCTCGACGTAGTCGACCGCCTCGGCGAGGTCGGGTCCGGCGACGATGAGGTGGTCCAGGTGGGTGCCGGCGTGGCTCATGGGTTGGTGCCCGTTCGTGGTCGGTGCGGTCATAGGTCCCCGCTTCATTCTAATGAACGTGCGCGCACACGCACGGCGAAACGCGCCGTCTTCTCCATGCGCTGGGACGTTGCGGGAGGGCTCGCGACCCTCCACTTCACGAACGCGCTGGTCGACGCCGACGGCACGGAGTCACCCGTCATGTCGGCGGCCGCCGTGTACCGGATCGATGGCGCCGCGGACGGCGTCTGGCTGGATTCACGCGGTGAGCGTATCGAGCTGACCTGGACCGTCGCCGACGGGGCCCTGGTCGTCGATTGGCGGGCCAGCGCGGAGTCCGGCCGCACGACCTATCGTCCTGTCGACCGGAACCGCGTCGAGGTCGTGGACGAGGTCGCGGCCGCCGACGGCTGGCGCGTCTTCGGAACATCCTCGTACGCTCGCATCGGTGCGGCGCCGGGGATGCCCGCCACCCCGGCCGGCCCGCTCGACGCCGTGGCCTTCTTGGCCGGCACCTGGTGCTCCAGCCCCCCACCCGCGGGCACGATGATCGAGGAGCACTACACGACGCCGAGCGCCAACCTCGTCCTCGGCACGACCCGGTATCTCAGGGAGGGCGCCACGGTCGGGCACGAGATCACGCGAATCGAGGCCGACTCGACGGGCATCGTCCTCACCCCCACCCCCTCCGGTCAAGCGGCCGTCCCGTTCCGCCTGACCGAGTCCGCGCACGGGCGAGCCGCGTTCGAGAATCCGGAGCACGACTTCCCGGCCCGGATCGAGTACGAGCGGGTCGGCGACGAGCTCGTGGCCCGCGCGCTCGGTGCCGATGGCGCAGGACCCGAGTGGCGCATGTCGCCGTGCGCCTAGCAGGCCGGGTTCACACGCCGAACTGGGTCAGGTGATGGTCGAGGTGCTTGTAGAAGAGGTTGTTCCACTCGGTCCGCGTGAGGGGGCCGAACGAGAGCGACTCCTTCCCGTCGAAGTGCGCACCACCGAGCTCCGCGGTGCGCTCGAGGTACGCGATCAGGCGATCGCGCTCCCGCTCGAAGTCCCGTTCGTCGGTGATCCTGAACGCGGGAGCGGTCGGGGTGTTCTTCCGGTAGGGCTTCTCGCCGACCACGCCTCGCTTCACGAACGTGCGGAGCAGGAAGCGCGCGACCGGCCCCGGGCGCGGGTGCTTGTCCTCGTACACCATCTCATACGGGACACAGCAGTGGGCGAGCATCTGGCCGACGCTCATCTTGCCCCATTCGGGCTGGGTGGTGGGCTCGAGCGAGCGCAGGCGTCCGACGAGCTCTTGCGTCACCGCCGGATCGAAGACGTCCTTCATGGTGCCTCCAGATAGGGGTCCGACGGACCATCCCGTTCCTTCGCGGGAATGTCAAGCGCGAAGGTCGCTCGCTGTTCCGACCCGCCCGCCCGCCCTACTCCGCGTTGAGCGTCTCGAGCGGATCCGTTCGGCCCGCCCGATACGCCGGGAACCAGGACGCGGCGACCGCGGTGACGAAAAGCACGACCCCGGCCGACGCGAGGGCCAGCGGATCCGTGGCGGACACGCCGTAGAGCCAGCTCTCGAGCAGGCTACCCGCCGAGTAGGCCGCTACGCCCCCGACGATCACGCCGAGGGCGGCATGGGTGACTCCATTCCGCAGGACCTCGCCCTGGATGCGTGCCCGCCCGGCCCCGAGCGCGATGCGGATGCCGAGCTCCTGCCGCCTCTGCCCCACCGCGTAGAGCAGCGTGCCGTACAGCCCCGCGGCCGCGAGCAGGAGGGCCACGATGCCGAACGCACCGAAGAGGACGGACCCGAAGCGGCGCGCCGCGGACGAGCTCGACACCCAGTCCTCGAGCGGGTCGACGGCGGGGACGGGCAGCGTGGGCTCCGCGGACCAGACCGCCTCGCGCACCGTCCGCGCGAGCCCCTCTCCCGGACCCTGGACGCGCAGCGCGAACGTGGCCCGGTCGATCGGGAACGGGACGGCCTCGACGGGCAGGTACACGGCGTAGTCGTGGGGTTGGTCGAGGCCGTAGTGCCGCGTGTCCTCGGCGACGCCCACCACCACGGACCCACCCCGCAGCTCGGTCAGCTCCCGCCCCACCGCGGCTTCGGCCGCCCCCCACAGCCGGACGGCGAACGCCTCGGACACGACGATAGGTACCGGCGAAGCGCCCGCGTCGAGCGCGTCCCAGGCACGCCCGGCCACCAGCTCCGTGCCGAGCGTCTCGAAGAAGCCTGCGCTCACGCCATGGAGGTCGATGCGGAACGGAGTCGCGTCCGGCTCATCCGGAGGCGTGAAGCGGTTGCCCCAACAGCACCGGTCGCCGTTGACGTGCTCGAAGGGCATCTCGAGCCCGTACGTCGCCGAAGCCACCCCGGGGATCCCCTGGAGAGCCGCCAGCACGGCATCCATGCGGGCACGATAACCGTCCGCCGTCTCGACGTTGGTGGGCGTCAGCGGAAGCACCCATACGTCTTCGGCCTCGACACCCGGATCGATGGAGGTCACGGAGAAGAAGCTCCTCATGAGGAGCCCGGCCGAGGCCACGAGCACCAGGGAGACCGCCACCTCGAAGACGACGAGCCCGCTCCGGAACGCCCGCAGCTTCCGTCCTCCGCTCACGCCCCGTCCGGCGCTCCTCAGGTCGTCGTGCACGTCCCGGCCCGCCGTGCGGAACGCCGGCACCAGGCCGAACAGCATGGCCGCCAGCACCGCGAGCGCGAAGCAGACGAGGAAGACCCGAACGTCCAGGGTGGCATCGGCCCCGCGCGGGAGCTCGAGGGTCCAGCGGCGGAAGAACGCCAGGGCGCCCTGCGCCAGCATCAGTCCACCGGCCCCACCGGCGATCCCGACGACGAGGCTCTCCAGGGAGAGCTGTCCGAGCAGATTCCATGTCCCCGCGCCCATCGCCCGCCGCACTGCCATCTCCCGCGTGCGCGCGAGCCCTCGTGCCATGAAAAGGTGCGCCACGTTCACGCAGGCGACGAGCAGCAGAAGCCCCACGGCCCCGAGCAGAAGGAGCAGGCCTCCCCGTACGTCCGCGACCGTCGTCGCGTGCAGGTTGGCGAGCGGCCAGTCCTGTGGGCCTTCCGCGTAGTACTCGGGATAGGCGGCGGCGACGTCGACTTCGAGCTGGTCGATCCGCTGGTCGGCCTGCTCCAGCGACACCCCCGGGGCCAGCCGCGCGGAGATGCCGTGCGCATGATAGCCCGGGTTCTCGAAGCCCGGGTTCGCCCAATCGATGGGCCGGTAGAAGTCGGGCGCGTCACCCACTCGCGTGGGGTGGACGAAGTCTTCGCCCAGCACGCCGACGACCTCGATGGGCTCCGCGTCGATGAGCATCGTCGAACCCACTACGTCCGGGTCCGAGCCGAACACGTCGCGCCACAGGGCGTGGCTCAAGACCGCGATCCCCACCTGGTCGCGGTCGGAGTCCACGATCAGCCGGCCGAGGAGCGGACGCGCAGCGAAGAGGGTGAAGAATTCGGGGGTCGTCTCCATGCGGCGCAGCCGGAGGGGATCGCCGTCCGGGCGCACGAGGTTCACGTCCGCCGTCGAGGTCGCCGTCCACAGCTCGAATGCCTCGATGCCGTCCAGACGCTCCAGAACGGGGCCGTTGTGCGACCCGTTGGTCAGGTACACCAGGCGCTCCGCCGCCGGATAGGGAAGCGGCCGCAGCAGCACGTGATCGACGACGGTGAAGACCGTCGTGACCACACCGACGCCGAGGGCGATCAGCAGGACCGCCGCCGTCGTGAAGGTCCGCGCCTTGCCGAGCGAGCGCACCGTGAACCCCAGACTCCTCACCGCGTCTCCCATCATCCCCTCCCTGATCCCCCGTCGACCCGGCGCCCCCATGGCGCCGGTGATGCCCAGCCAGTCCAGCCATTCCGCCGCGACTACGCCGGGCAGTCGCCACAGCGCACGCGTCGTCACCCTCACCCGGGCCCACGCCGTCGGCGCTGCCGCGACCAGGTCCGCGAACGTCCGCTCCATCTCTCCACGATCGTGGTCCCGGAGCGGGCCCGGCGGCAGCGCGGCGAGCAGGAGGGCGTAGACGCGCTCCAGCGGACGCCTCCGGCGGCGGTCGCCGCGCCGCCCGGTGTGCCTGTCCCGCTCACCCATGCCTCAGCCCGACCGCCCCCGGGCCAGCGCCGGCCGCGCCTGGACCAGGAGCCGCTCCAGCCGGCCGACCTCCGCGGTCACGATGGCCCGCCCTCGCTCGGTGATCCGGTGCACCCGCCGTCGGTCGTCCTCGCCGTCCGCCTCCGCGATCCATCCGAGGTTCCGCATGCGCCGAAGCACCCGGTACAGGTTGGCCGGGTCGAGGAGCACGCCCGACTCCGAGCGCTCCTCGACCGACTTGATGAGGCCGTAACCGTGTGACGGCCCCTCGGCCAGCACCGCGAGGATCAGCAGGTCACGGGGCGCGAGGGGAAGGTGCTCCTGGATGTCCATGGCCTCTTATCGGTCGAGTGACTGACTGTCATTCTACAGATATTCAGACGGAGACGCGCGCACAAGGGTTGCCTCCGTGCTGGTCAAGCGGCGCGACGCCCGCTACCGTGTGCCCGCCCGGATCCCACGACTCCCTATCCACGACACGCTTCGGTGAGCTCGAGCTCGTCCACATACGCCGCCGACCGGCGCGGACCTCCCGAGCCCGGCCGGCGGCCCGGCGGCGCGGCGCTACGCCCGCTCGCGCTCCCCGTCGCCTGCGGCACGCTGCTGTTGGCCGCGGCCTTCGTGTTCTACCGTGGCCACCCCGGTCTCTTCCCAGCGTTCGCGGGCGCGGGCGGCTTCCTTCTCGCCTGGGCGGCGCTGCTGGCCTGGCACCCCGAGCGGCGCGGGCTCGCCCTCGAAGTCGCCGTGCGGAAGCACCACTGGGTGCAGGCGCTGGCCCAGATCACCGTCCTCTTCTACTGGGGATGGCACGTCCGGTTCGTCTACGCGTTCCTGCCCCTCATCGTCGCGCAGATCGTCTTCGCCTACGGAGTGGACAGCCTTCTCGCGTGGACGCGGCGCGGGAAATATGCGCTCGGATTCGGACCGTTCCCGGTCATCATGAGCATCAACCTCTTCCTGTGGGTTCGGCCCGAGTGGTTCTACTGGCAGTTCGCGATGATCCTCGTGGGCTACCTGGGCAAGGACCTGATCCGCTGGCAGCGCGACGGACGATCGGCCCACATCTTCAACCCGTCGTCCTTCCCGCTCGCCGTCTTCTCCGTGGCGCTGATCCTGACGGGAACGACGGACATCACGCTCGGCCAGGCCATCGCGAGCTCGCAGTATTACCCGCCGAACATGTACCTGGTGATCTTCCTGGCGGCGCTGCCGGGACAGCTACTGTTCGGCGTGGCCCGGATGACGATGCCCGCGGTGATCACCGCTTACCTCATCAGCGTCGTCCACTTCCAGATCGACGGCACGTATCTCTTCTTCGACTCGCACATCCCCGTGCCCGTGTTCCTGGGGATGCACCTCCTGTTCACGGACCCCTCCACTTCTCCCCGGAGCGATGCCGGTAGGATTCTGTTCGGGGTGATCTACGGGACCCTGGTCGCGATCCTCTACGTGGCTCTCGGGGCGGCCGGCATCTCGACGTTCTACGACAAGCTCCTGCCGGTGCCGTTCATGAACCTCATGGTGCGACGGATCGACCGGCTCGTGAGCGGCCCGGCGGCGGCACCACCCCCCGCGGCCCGTCAGCCCCCCGCCCCGGCGACCGCCCGCCGCCGGAATCTGGCCTACACGTCGGCCTGGGCGCTCGCCTTCGCCGGGCTAAGCGTGGTCCAGGGGGTCGGCGACCGGCACCCGGGCCAGGCGCTTCCCTTCTGGCAGGAGGTCTGCCGCGAGGGCAACAACGCCCGTGCGTGTGACTACGCCGAAGCCATGACCCGGTTCTACTGCGAGGACGGCTCGGGTTGGGCCTGCAACGAGGTCGGGATGATGGCGGCCGAGGCGGGGAGAGACCCAACGGCGGCGCTCCGCCGATCCTGCGACCTGGGCTTTCCCGCCGGCTGCGAGAACGCCCGCCTGGCGGCGGAGGGCCCGTCCGCGCTGGAGCGCATGCGGCGGGCCCCGCCCGAGCTGGAGGATCTGCCGATCGTGCTCCGGGGCACCAAGCGGCCGCTCGCGGGCTGGTCCGCCGAGGCCCTCCATGCCCGGGCATGCGACCAGGGATGGACCGCCGTCTGCGACGGGGGCATCGCCGGGACGAGCTAGACCGCAACGGTCGGGCGCGGCCCGCGGTGGCCCTTTTCGGGTTGCGGCTCGCCGGTCGAAATCATAGTCTGCGGCAAGGAACCCCTCCTTTCCATTTTGTTCCACCAACCCGAGGAGAGCGATCATGATCCCTCCAAAGTTGGTACGTAACGGTCTCACCGTTGCGCTGACTCTCTGTGCCCTGGCCTGGTCGGACACACTGGCCGCCCAGGACACGGGCCGCATCACGGGCGTCGTAACCGCGGCCGGTACGATGCGGCCTCTGGACGGCGCTCAGGTGACGATCCAGGGCACCGGCATGGGCGCCCTGACCAACGCCCAGGGCCGATACCTCATTCTGAACGTGCCTGCGGGCCAGCACACCGTTCAGGTCACGACGCTGGGGTACAGCACCATTTCGCAGACCACCACGGTGCAGGCCGGCGGCACGGCCGAGGTCAGCTTCCAGGTCGAAGAAACCGCGCTCGCGCTCGACGAGATCGTCGTGACGGGCACGGCCGCCGAGGTGCGCGCCAAAGAGGTGGGCAACTCCCTCGACGCCGTGACATCGCGAGACATCGAGAACCTCCCGGTGAGCAACACCCAGGATATTCTCTCCGGACGCGCGCCCGGCGTGACCATCATGGCGAACAGCGGACAGGCCGGCGCCGGCGGCAGCATCAAGATCCGCGGCGTCAACACGGTCTCGCAGACGGCGTCCCCGCTCATCTACGTGGACGGGGTCCGCATCTACAACGAGCCCACGCGCGCGGGATGGGGTGGTCGTCAGTCCACCAACCCGCTGCAGGACATCGCCGCCGAGGACATCGAGCGGGTCGAGGTCGTGAAGGGCGCGGCCGCCACCACGCTCTACGGAACGGAGGCGTCCGCGGGCGTCATCCAGATCTTCACCAAGCAGGGCGTCAGCGGCGCTCCCATCTGGACCGGTGAGATCGGGTTGGGCGCCAGCCACATGCCCCAGTTCCTGGCCGACACCAGCGGGGACCCCACCGACCTCTACACGAAGTGCGGCGACCTGGACAACCTGTACTCGCTCAACGTCCAGGCGAGTCCTTCGGACCCCGATTTCGGTGACCGGGTCTACATGCAGGACCCGACCTGTCCGTCCGACGGCAACTGGCAGGAGCTCGGACCCATCCAGCAGTACTCGGTGTCGGTTCGTGGCGGCGCGGGTGACGTGACGTACTACCTGTCGGGGAACTTCAACGACCAGCAGGGCATCCTCCCGACGCAGGGCTCCAAGGACGGCGGCTTCCGCGGCAACTTCGGCTTCGCGCCGACCGACGAGCTCAGCTTCTCGCTCAACAGCTCCTACACCCGCCGTGACACCCGCTGGGTCGCGGACGGGAACAACGCCGTCGGCTTCCTGCTCAACGTGGGCCGGGGCGCGCAGAACTACTTGAAGGGCGGCAAGGGCGACGACTGCGCCGATGTGCCCGCCGACCGGACCTGCATCACGAACGGGTATCTGTTCGAGCAGGACCTGCTCACGCAGGGCGACCACTTCATCACGGGCTTCACGGCCGAGTGGAACCCGATGGAAGGGCTGTCCAACCGGTTCACCGTCGGCTGGGACTATCTCGACCTCAAGAACGAGACGACGCGGCCGTTCGGAAATCTGTTCACGCCCGACGGCTATTTCTGGGACGAGAACACGACGAACACCAAGCTGTCGCTGGACTATGCCGGCTCGTTCCAGAACAGCTTCGGTGACGACGTGGCCTCCACCTTCTCCTGGGGTGGTCAGATCTTCCGCGACTACCACCGGTGGACGGAGCTGGACGTCGGCAACTTCGCCGGCCCCGGACGTCCGACCATCGACTCCGGCGCGGAAGTGACGTACCGGAACGAAAACCAGGTCAGTCAGACCAGCGCCGGCTTCTTCCTCCAGGAGATGCTCGGTTGGAAGGACCTCCTCTTCGTCACCGCCGGGATGCGCGTGGACGGCAACAGCGCGTTCGGTGAGAACTTCGGGCTTCAGGTCTATCCGAAGCTGAGCGTGTCGTACATTCTGTCCGACTACGACTTCTGGCCTTCCGAGACGTTCGAGACCTTCAAGCTCCGTGCGGCGATCGGAGAGTCCGGCAAGGCGCCGCCACCGTTCGCCCGCGTGCGCACCTGGGGCGCGGCGAACATCGAGGGTCAGGCGGGCTTCACGCCCGACGACCCCGGCAACCCCGATGTCGGTCCGGAGCGCACACGTGAGCTCGAGGTCGGCTTCGACGCCTCGGCGATCCAGGGCCGTCTCGGTGTGGAGGCCACGTACTTCTCGGCCCGCACCACCGACGCGCTGATCAACGTCGACCTTCCGGCCTCCGAGGGCTTCCTCGTCAACCGCACGACGAACGTCGGCGAGCTGCAGAACTCGGGCTTCGAGTTCCAGATCACGACGGGGCTGCTGCGGACCGAGACCTTCGACTGGCGCGTCCGCACGAACATGTCGTTCCTCAGGTCCGAGGCCATCGACCTCGATGGTGACCCGGACTTCGACACCTGCATCTACGTCGGTCTTCTGTCCGAGATCTGCGAGGGTGCGCGGTTCCCGGTGCTGGTCGGAGACATGATCACGAATCCGGACGCGTTCGCCGACCCGGTGATCGTGGAGGACACGACCATCGGACCCACCTACCCGACGCGCATGATCGGCATCGGGACGACGCTGAGCATCGGCAACAACCTGACCGTCGACGCGCTGCTCGAGCACCAGGGTGGACACTACCTGACCAACTACACCGGATACCAGAACGGCCGCCGGGGCGCCTGGTTCCCCTGCTTCGAGATCCAGGGGCAGATGATCGAGGCCTATGAGGGCAACGCGTCGGCGCTCGACGGCGTCACGGCACAGGAGCGCGCCCGCTGCGCCATCAGCAGCACCGTCAACCCGGGATACGGCTACAGCTCCGACTACTGGATGGAGAAGGCCGACTTCTGGAAGCTCCGCCAGATCACCTTGAGCTACCGGCTGCCCGAAGGACTCCTGGCCTTCGCCCGGAGCGCCACGGTGAACCTCTCGGCCCGCAACCTGTTCATGTGGACCGACTACTCCGGCACGGACCCGGAGGTGCAGGACTTCGCGGACCAGACCGGTACCACGGTCGGAGGCGGCGAGTTCGGCCGGCGCGACTACTACCAGATCCCCAACCCGCGGACGTATATGCTCAGCGTCCGCCTCAGCTGGTGAGGAGGCGAACCATGACGCATTGGACCAAGACGACGAGACTCGCGACGCTGGCGGCCGCCGTGATGGCGGTCACCGCTTGCGACGGGCTCCTGGACGTGGACAGCCCCGGACGGATCGGGGACGACGACCTGGGCTCCGCCGACGCCATTCCCGGCATGGTGGTGGGGATGCAGTACGACATGAGCCAGGCCGTCGACGGTGGGCTCGAGCTCATCTCCATGGCCAGCATGGAGCTCTACCACGGCGGCAGCTACGGCTGGTCCGAGATCCCGAGAGGGACGATCGAGGACGACGATTCCAGCCCGTGGAACAGCGCCCAGCAGGCGCGTTGGGTCGCGGAGCAGGGTATCCTCCGCATGGGGGAGATCCTGGAGCCGGACCAGTTCGCCGAGAGCCCGTACGCAGCGGAGGCCAACGTCTGGGCCGGGTTCGCCAACCGGTACCTGGGCGAGGTCTTCTGCTCGAGCGTCATCGACGGCGGGCCTGAGATCGACCATGCCGAGCACTTCACCCGAGCGGAGGGTTACTTCAGCGACGCGATCACCCTCGCGCAGGCCGCGGGCCGCACCGATCTCGAGCACGCGGCTTATGCCGGACGTGCCACGGTGCGCGCCTGGCAGGGCAACTGGAGCGGTGCCGCGACCGACGCCGCGGAGGTGCCGGTCGGCTTCACGTGGTGGGCGCAGCTCGACACGGAGATGCGCAACGAGATCACCTACGAGACCCACACCCGCTTCGAGTACTCGGTGTGGGGCACGATCTTCGAGGATCACCCCGACGACCCGAGGGCTCCGTGGGAGATCGAGTTGAACAACGACATGACGGTGGCGAACGGCGCCAACGGCACTACACCCCACTACAAGCAGCTGAAGTACACGGATCGGGCGGATGACATCCCGCTCGCCAAGGGTACGGAGATGCTGGTGCTTCGCGCCGAAGCTGCGTTGCGTGAGGGTGCGTCGGGAATCCCGGCCGCGTACGACCTCATGAACGAGGCGCGCGACTACTACGAGATGGACCCGCTGACCCCGACGGCGACCCTCGAGGAGGCGTGGGCCGACCTGCACTTCGAGCGGTTGGCTACGAACTGGATCGAGGGCCGAGGACTGTGGGACTACCGCCGCTGGTCGCAGGAAACGGGCCCGGCGCAGAACAACGAGCTGGACGGACGCGACCTCTGCTGGCCCATTCCGGAGTCGGAGAAGGACGCGAACGTGAACTTCAGAGGCTGACGCACACCACCGTCACATCTGAGAGAAACACGGCAGGGGCGGCTTCGGCCGCCCCTGCTTTTTCTTAGATTTGGAACCGGTTGAACGCTCGACCGCAGACGAAAGGAGGGCCGATGAGACACAGACCCATCCGCACCATGGCGGCCGTCAGCGTGGCCGCGTCGCTCCTCTCCGGCTGTTACACGTACCGGGCTGCGGAGCTTTCCGAAGTGGTTCCTCAGAGCCGCGTGAGGCTGACCGTGTCGGCACGCCAGGCCGTGGAGCTCGAGGAAGCGCTACGCGACACGCGGCGTACCTTCAACGCCACGTACATGGGCGAGAGCAACGGCGAGCTGCTCTTCGAGGTGCCTATCCTGAACCCCACGCCGGGGATGTCCTCCAGGGCCGTCAACAACCGGGTGTCGGTACCGCGGAGCGAGGTCACCGGCCTGGAGCGCCGGGAACTGTCGAAGTGGCGCACGGCTTCGGTGATCGCGGCCGGTGTCCTTGCCGTCGGCGTCGGCGCCTGGGAGGTGTTCGGCACGAACAACGACGGTCCCGACGAGGACAAGCCGCCGGATGTGAACAACGTCCGGATCCCGCTGTTCTCGTTCCCGATCGGTAGGTAGCCGGGCTACGGCCTACCGCTGCCTCGCCAGCCACACGAGGATTTCGTCCAACGCCGCGGGCGAGAACGTGTGGCGGGTCCTGCCGGGCACCACGCGGACGGTGGCGTCCGCCGTGGGCGCCGCGGCTATGCCGCGCTCCAGCGCCGCCACGTAGTCGTCCATGGGAGTGTTGGGGTCCTCCGTCCCGATGAGCACCAGCACGGGCCCCGTCAGCGCCGCGAGCGCCGCCTCTGGCACGAACGCCAGCCGGTCGTGCCAGAGGCGACTCGCGAAGAAGCGCATCTGCCGCTCGTCGGCGGGGAAGGCCGCATTCCTCGGCAACTCCGCGCGAGAGCGTGCCCGCAGCGCCTCGAGCCGGTACAGCCGGTCGCCCGGTGTCCGGGTGCCGAGCACCGTCTCGGCGATTTCCCGGGTGTAGGCGTCTAGCGCCTCGAGCTCGTCCGGGCCGGCGCCCTGGTTATCCGCGATCCACCGCTGCTCCATGCGGAACGCCTCGACGCCCGGGAACGCCGGCGGAGCAATGAGGACGAGCGGGACGGCGGGATCGCTCCCCGCGGCGAACAGCATGGCCTGCGGCGTGTTGTCGCCCTGCGCCACCAGCGCGACCGCGTCGCCGTCGACGGACGCGAGGCTCCGCAGGTAAGCCATGGCCGCCGCGACATCTCCAGCGAGATCCTCGAAGGTGGCGCGCAGGAGCGGCTCGACCGTCACGAAGCCGCGCAGCTCCGGCGCCAGCACCGCGTAGCCCTCGCCCACGAGGCGCTCCACGGCCGGGTCCGTGCCCGCCACGGACAGCAACACGACGCCGGCGTGCGGGCCCGCTCCAGCCGGTAGGGCGAGCGTCGCGGAGAGCTCCGTACCGTCGCGCGGGTTGAGGTAGCGAACCTGCTCGGTCGGGGGCGCGGTCTGGGCCGCTGACGGAGCCGCGACCAGTGAGCCGGCGACGACGGCGAACCAGACGGCGACCCGCATCACGGCAAGGATTCCGGACGAAACGGAGTGTGCGTGGACGCTTGGAGACATGACGGCTCTACGATGCGAAAGTGGGGACGGTCCATCCTCCCACCCGTCGGGCGACCGCTGGTTCCCTTCCAACATCCTATCCCGCAGGAAGATACGCTGCCGTGCGGTCACCAGGAAGGACGGGATCTCGACGTCCCCGGTGCCGATGGAGCAACCTCCCTCGCACGGGCGGGCGATGCTCGGGGACGGTCGATCGGGAGACAAGGACCACGCCTGGCCAGCCTCACCGCCACCGCCGCAATATGACGTAGATCCTTGCCAGCCTGCCTCTCGGTACGTAGTTGGATACATTGATATTCGGCTATGTGACCCATCACCGTAGGGAGGTTCAGGTATGACCAAGGACGAATTTTCGGCGAAGCTCGCGAAGCAGGCGGATCTGAGCAAAGCCAAGGCGCGCGAAGTGATCGACTGCATCTTCTCGACGGAACCGAGAGAAGGGATCATCGCCGTCGAGCTCGACGCTGGGCGTGACTTCACCGTGTCCGGCTTCGGCACCTTCGGCACGCGGCGCCGCAAGGCACGCGAGGGCCGCAACCCCCGCACCGGCGAGACCATCCAGATTCCGGCGATGACCGTTCCGACCTTCAAGGCCGGCAAGGGGCTCAAGGATCGCGTTCGCACCTGAGCCGCCTTCGACCCGACGGCCCGAGTGAGCGACCTCGGCAGCCCCACCGGGTAACGAGTGCCGGAAGCCCCGCCCGAGGTAGTTGTCTCGGGCGGGGCTTTTCTTTCATGCCTGATACTTCGTCGCGCCCGCGAACCGTGGGCATGTGACGGCCCACGTGGGCCGTCACTTCTTCGGGCGTCCGATCGTTGACGGGGCATGACTCCACATCGCCGTCGTCTCGCCGCTCGGGCCACCCTGGCCCTTCTCGCTATGGCCGCGGTGGCCGCCCATCCTCTGTCGGCGCAGGCCTCCGGCACCACGTTCGGCATCGGCTTCGGGCCGTTCAAGGCGTATCCGGACGAGTTCGAGGGCGGGGGCTGCGAGGGCAGCTACGTCGGATTCAACCTCGGGGCGCGCCGGGCGCTGTCGAGCGTCGTGGCGATCGAGGGCAGCGTGGCATGGACCGGCTCGCTCGCGACGTCCTGCGTACTGGCGAACGACGCGCTCAGTCGCCCCGCTCCCATGGACGGCGATACGTACAGTCGTACATCCCTGGCGCCGGAAATCCCCGGCGAGACCTTCTGGGCGACGAGGCTGGGAGCGGTCGTGTCGCCGTGGACGACCGGCCCCGTCACTCCGCTCCTGCGGGTGACCGGCGGCCGTCTCTGGAGCAAGAGGCTCTGGACGTGGACCGCCGGGGCCGGGCTTCGCTACGGCTTCGGGCGCCAGGCCGTGGTCCTCGATGTGGAGCGGTGGAACCTGGCATACGACGTCACCCGGGAGACGTGGATCTACCGTGAGAGCGCGGCCGACGAGCTGCAGAGCAGCGAAGTCGTGGAGCGTCGTCCGAGGCCCTGGTTCCTTCGGCTGGGCTGGGAGATGACGGTGGGGCGGTGAGGAGTCAGCGATCCCCTGTCCTGACCCAGCGGGCCCCTCGTCCTCGTCCTTCCACCCTGAGCCCTCCCTCGTCGCGGAGGTTACGCAGAACGTGCCGGATCATGTCTCGGCTGACACCGGGACAATCCTCCTCGATCTCGGAGATCGCGAATGGAGCCGAGCGCCGAGCCACAGCGGCTTCGACCAGGGCGGTCTTTGCTCCGCGGCCTCCGAGCACCCGTCCCGCGCGATCGCGAAACTCGTCGTACCCCCTGAGCAGCGTGCCCCAGAAGTACGATCTCCTGTTCCGATCGGTCGGTGGGTTGCGCGTCACGGAGGATCACCGCCCGCAAGCGATCCGGAGGGGCCACGACACCCTCCAAGCGGCTCGAGGATTCCGACGACTCGACGATCGCGATGGTTCGCAGAGCGTCCAGTGCCTCAGGCACCTGCTGCCGGTACAGCTCCTCCTCGCCTCGATGCTCGCCCAACGACCGTAGGGTCGATCCATGCTCGGACGTGAGCCTCAGTCCATCGAGGAAGGACGCGGTGAGGGAATGCATGGCGAGAGGATGAAAGAGGGTAACAAACCTCCACATGGAGGTACTGGGCACCCCATTATTACCCCTATTGGGTCCACGGAGCCAGGATTCCGTCGGCTGCGGGTGTTCCGTAACGATCTGAGTGGCCGTCGTGAATCCGTCCGGTCGCGAGAACCGAAGGGGCTCCAGTGGGCCTGGGAAGATTTGAGCTGCGGGCTCACCTGGGTGCTGGTTCGTCGCTGCGCGACGCCGACTGGCCCTCGCTCCCCTACGCCGCTGAACGCGGCTCCGGGTGAACTTCCGTAACGAGCTGAGTGCCTGTCGTGAGGTCGGAAGCCTTCGGATAAAAAAACCCGTCCGGTTGTCATAACCGGACGGGTTGAGTGGGCCTGGGAAGATTTGAACTTCCGACCTCACGCTTATCAGGCGTGCGCTCTAACCAACTGAGCTACAGGCCCAGCACGATCCTGCCCACGACGGGTCGCGGGACAGGCCGGTTAAGGTATTCAGGGCGACCCCAACGTTCAACCGCCCACCGCACTTTCATCGGTGTCCCCGAGAACCCGAGCCCACGCCACGGGTAGGGAACGCTCCATGTCATCGATCGCACGTACCATCACCCGAGCCTCCCTGCTGGCGTTCGCCCTGGCCGTGTCCGTCGCGCCGCTCTCGCTCGCGACCGCGCAGCGCGCGTCGGCCCAGACGCTTCCGGAGCTCACCGCCTCGCCCGATTCGGCGGCGGCGCTCTTCATCCGGTCCGTCCGCTCCATGCGGTGGAGCGCGGCGGCCCAGTTCATGGATCCGGAGCCCCTCGCCCTCTTCCACGACGTCGTGACGATGATCACGGAGCCCGACGCGTCCGGCGATCTGCTCGACTACCTGACCGGCACGGATCGAGCGGAGTACGGCGCCCTCGACGCGCCCGAGGTGTTCGACCGCGCCCTCACGACCCTTACGGGCGACATGCCGGGCCTCACCTACTCGCTCCAGGACCGGGACGACGAGTTCATCGGACACGTGATGGAAGCGCCCGACTCCGCGCACGTGGTCTACCGCACGCAATCGCGCCTCAGCGGCGCGCTCCCTGAGGTGAAGGTGATGCAGATGCGCCGGGGGCCAGCAGGTTGGCGGGTCCTCTGGAGCGACGAGCTGGACGTGCTGGAAACCGCGCTGCGCGGGTCGGGCCGGTTGCGCTGAGCGGTGCCGCCGGCGGCGACCCGTCACCTACGCCTCCTCGACCCTACCACTCCCACGCGTGAGGTCGGCGACCGCACGCCGGAACGCGTCCGCCCGGGGCGCCGGGACCCCGCACACGTAGCGCACGTCCGCACCGTACGTCTCGTCCTCGACCACCACGTCCATCTCGGTGACGAGTCGCTGGAGCGCGTCGACCTCCGCGTACCCGACGCGCACTTCGAGTGCCACCCGATCCACGCGATCCTCGGTCGGAAGCGTGTCGAGCGCGGCCTTCACGCCCCCGGAATACGCCCGCCCGAGCCCGCCGGTCCCGAGCTTGACCCCGCCGTAGTACCGGGCGCATACCGCCACGACCTCCCCCACCCCGCCGTGCAGGAGCGCGGTCAGCATGGGGCGCCCCGCAGTGCCGTGCGGCTCGCCGTCGTCGCTCATGCCGATGTGGGTCGTGCTCCCCGGCGGTCCCGCCACGAACGCCCAGCAGTGGTGCGTGGCATCCGGGAACTCCTCCCGCACCCGCTCCACGAACGCATGCGCCGCCTCGGCGTCGGGTGCGTGCGCCAACGTCGTTATGAACCGGCTCCGCTGGATGGTCTCCTCGACGCGGTGCACGCGTGCCGGGATGGGGTAGCGGGCCGGATCGCTCACGGGCGGGTGGCTGCGGGCACGCTCACCCGGCGGCGTCCGGCAACCGTGACCTCAGAGCCCGGTCCGCCTCCCGCCCCAGCTCCACCGAGAGGTCGGCGAGGGCCCGGATATCCTCCGGACCGGTACGGAAGTTGACGATGCACATGCGCAGCGCGTGGACGCCGTCGATGACCGCGTGGGAGACGAACGCGCGACCCGATCGCTCCATGCGCTCCTGGACCTCCTGGTTGAGGGCGTTCAGGTAGTCGCGGACCTCCGGCTCGGCCCGGCGCTCCCGCAGGTCGACGGGGACGTAGCGGTACGTCGTGATGCTGAGCTGCTGGGTGAGCGCCTCGAGCTCCTCGTGCCGGTCGGCGAGGCCGTGGAACGCGCGGGCGAGGTCGATGTCCTCCGCGATCATCTCGCGATACGCCGCGGCCCCCGCCTGTCGCAGCTGAACCCACACCTTCAGCGCCCGGAACCCGCGCGAGTTCTGGATGCCGCGCTCGAAGTAGTTGTGCGCCCCGGCGTCGTCGAAGTGGTAGTACTCGGGACGGTACGAGAACGCCCGGAGCAGCGCCTGGGGATCGCGAACCAGCGTGCATCCGGCCTCGGCGGGCGTGTACATCCACTTGTGCGGATCGAGCGCCACCGAGTCGGCCAGCGCGAGGCCGCGCAGGTCGTCCGGCGCGTTGGGTGCCGCGGCCGCGAACGCGCCGTATGCGCCGTCCACGTGGAACCAGAGCCCGTACCGGTCGGCGATCTCGCGCAGGCGCGGGAGTGGATCGACCACCCCGGTCGACACGGAGCCGCCCGTCCCCACCACGAGGAAGGGCCGGTCACCGGCGAGCCGGTCGGCCTCGATGCGCTCCACGAGGGCGTCCAGGTCGATCCGCCCATGGGCGTCCGTCTCCACCCATCGCACGCCGTCGGTCCCGATGCCGGACAGGTCGGCGGCCTTCTCGATCCAGGTGTGCGTGCCGTGCGGCACGTACGCCCGGAGCGGACCGCCCCGCTCGGCGCGCATCCCGTCCCGCCGCACGTCCCATCCGGCCTTCGCCGCCCGGGCCGCCCAGAACCCGAGCATGTTGGCCACGTTGCCGCCGCTCACGAAGATCCCGTCACCCCCGGAGGGGAAGCCGACCAGCTCGGCCACCCAGCGGACGGCCTGCGCCTCGATCTCGCTCGCCATGGGCGAGAGGGCCCAGGCGCCCATGTTGGGGTTGAGCGCCGAGGCCAGAAAGTCGGCGAGCATACCGGACGGCGCGGGGGCACCGGTGATGTATCCGAAGAAACGCGGGTGGCCGTTGAATGTGGAGTGCGGCACGAGCGTGCGAAGCGCCTCGCCCATCAACTCCGCGGTGTCCGTTCCTTGCTCGGGCAACGGCCGGCCCGCGTCGAGCGCGCTCCTGACGGCTTCCGGGGTGACATCAGGCGCGACCGGCCGTGTCCTCATCGACGCGAGGAGGCCGGCGATGTCGTCCACCAGACGGTGGCCCGCCTCGGCGAACACCTCGGGATCGAGGTCCAGCGGTGTCTTGCGCTCGGTCATGGTCTGTCGTTCCTGAAGAGCCTGCACGCTCATGTTCGCCTCGTGGGTGGAGTGGATCCGTCACGAGGAGTACAGCATCGGAACCGTCCCGGGATCAGCTCCTCGCCATCCGGTCCAGAAACTCCCGCTCCGCGGTCGTCAAACTCGAGGCGCCGGACGCCCGCACCTTCTCGAGCAGCCGCTCCACTTCCTCACGGTTCAGCTCGTGCATGGTCTCCACGCGGATCCCCTTCCAGCGAGACACCGCCATGCGGTCACCGACCAGCCCGGAGGACGCGACCGGCGGAGACATCTTCCTCTGGAAGTCGCGCTTCCCCTTCCCCTTCTTCCAGTCCCACCACTTCAGGAAGACGAAGCCGAACGCGAGGCCGCCGAGGTGCGCGAAGTGGGCCGTGCGCGACTGGCTGCTGGGGTTGATCCCGGCGTAGAGCGAGCCGAAGACGAGCAGGCCGGCCAGGAGCCAGGCCGGCACCGGCAGGATGCCCCAGATGTAGATGCGCTCGTGCGGCCAGAGCATCGCAAAGCCGAGAAGCACGCCGTACACGGCCGCCGATGCACCGACCACGGGAAACTCGCGCGCGAACATGAAGCTGAACGCGGCGCCTCCGAGCCCGGACAGGAAGTAGAGACCCAGGAAGCCCTTGGGTCCGAGTCGATCCTCGAGCCTGGGCCCGAAGAAGAAGAGCCCGATCATGTTGAAGATCAGGTGACCGATGCCCGCGTGCAGGAACATGTACGTGAAGACCGTCCACGGCTGCACGAGCACGGCCGGCGGATAGAGCCACAACAGCCGATAGACCGGGCTTCCCGGCTGCGCGATGAAGAACATCACCACGTTGGCGAGAAGGAGCCTGCGGACCCACATGGTCATCGGAAACATGGTGGCGCTGCCTGCTGTCGTCGGTCGGTTCCTGGGATGGTTCGAGCCCCACGGATCGCTCGGGCGTCGGGCCCCGCGTCAGGGCCCGGAAACTCGCCCGATGCGTGCGGCGTTGCCAGGGGGCGGGGTCGCGGGTCGCACCGGGGCGCTGCACCGGAGGCCGCACGGTTTCCCGGCGCGGGCCTCCCTTGTGCCGCCCTTCGGCGCCGGGCGATCGTACCCGCATGATGCGCGCCGCCGCCGGACCCGACCCGATCACCTCCCTGCCCCGTCCTGCCCACCATGTCCGCTGAACGCCCGCCCGTCGTCATCGTGGGCGCCGGTGCCGCGGGGCTCATGGCGGCGCTGTTCGCCGCCCGGGCCGGAGCCCCGGTGGTCCTGGTGGAAGGCACGAAGGACGGCGGGCGGAAGATCCTCATCAGCGGCGGCGGTCGCTGCAACATCCTGCCGTCCGTGCCCACGCCCCGGCGCTACGTGACCGACTCGTCACCGAATACGCTGCGCAACCTGCTGATGCGGTGGCCGCTCCGGGAGCAGCGGGCATTCTTCGAGCGGGAGCTCGCGATGCCGCTCGAGCTCGAGCCGGAGACGGGGAAGCTCTTCCCGTCGAGCCACAAGGCCCGCGACGTGCGGGACGGGCTGGTGCGGCGGGTGCGCGAGGCAGGCGCCAGGACGTGGTTCGGGACGCGCGTGCTCGACGTGACGCCCGCGGCCGAGGCCCCCGTGGGTGAGGGGTCCTCAGGTGACGGCGACCGCGCCGCCAGGGATTCCGGCGGGAGCGGTGGGGTCCGCTGGCGCGTCGCGCTGGCCGGCGCTCCGCCGATCGAGGCCGCGGCGGTCGTGATCGCGACCGGGGGACTCTCCGTGCCGGCCACCGGCAGCGACGGGTTCGGGCTGGACCTCGCCCGGCGACTCGGGCTGACGGTCCACGACACCTACCCGGCGCTCACCCCCCTGACCGCCGATCCGCACCCGCACGCCGCGCTCTCGGGCGTCTCGCTCGAGGTGACCATCCGGGCACCGGACGCGGAGCCGCCGTTCGAGACAACGGGCGGTTTCCTGTTCACGCACCGCGGGTGGAGCGGACCGACCGTGCTCGACGCATCGCACCTGGCCATCCGCGGTCGCGCGGACGGGTCGCGGCAGGAGCTCCTGGTCGCGTGGGACGGCGCCACGGCCGGGGCCTGGGACGAGCGGCTCGGGCCCGGGAGCGGCACGGTCCGCACGGCGCTCTCGGACCACCTGCCGCGGAGGCTCGGCGACCTGCTGCTGGCAGAGACAGGTGTGCCCGAGGACACCCCGCTCGCCCAGCTCCGCCGCGAGCAGCGGCTCGCCCTGGTCGAAGCCGTCACGGCATACCGGCTCCCGTGGACGGGCGACGAGGGATACAAGAAGGCCGAGGTCACGGGGGGCGGCGTGTCGCTCGCCGAGGTCGTGCCGCTCACCATGGAGACGAAGAAGCATCCGGGGCTCTTCCTGTGCGGCGAAGTGCTCGACGCGTTCGGCCCCATCGGTGGGCACAACTTCATGTGGGCCTGGAGCACCGGACGCACCGCGGGCGAGGCGGCGGCGGAGCGGGCGCTGGCGGGCTGACCGGACGAGCGTCACGGCGGACTGGCTCCTGCGGGGGACCCTATGTAGATTCGCACCCATGTAGATCATCGCAGTCACGAACCCGACATCCCATGACGAAGACCCTGAGCTACAACGCAGCCCTGGTGCTCCAGACCATCGCGAACGGGCACGGCTACGGCTTCGAGATCATGCGCGCCACCGACCTGCCGAGCGGCACCGTGTATCCGATCCTGCGCCGCCTCGAGGCCGGCGGGCTGGTGGAGTCGAGCTGGGAGGACCCGGGCCGCGCGCATGAGAAGGGGCGCCCGCCGCGCTGCTACTACCGCCCGACCCCGGAAGGCGCCTCCGAGCTCGCCGAGGCGCGAGAGCGGTTGGCCCGCCAGCAGACGCACTTCGGCCTGTCCGCCCGACCGGCCGCGGAAGGCGGAGGAGGCGACCGCTGAGCGGCGGAGCGGGTCGGAGCATGGCGCGGGCGGTCGCGGAGCTGGTGGTCCGCGTCGCCGCCCTTCTGGCACCGGCGCCGGACCGCGACCGGATGCGGCGGGAGTGGCAGGCGGAGCTGGCGGAGGCGTTCGCGGACGCCGGTGGCTGGCGGGTGGTGGTGGCGTCGTTGGGTGCGTTCGCGGACGCGGGCGCGCTGAGGACCATACGGGAACGGGAGGGGGGGGCGATGGGAGATTGGATGAGGGCGTGGCTGACGGACACGCGGTTGGCGGCCCGGCGCTTCAGACGGGCGCCGGGGTTCACGGTGGTGGCGGTGGCGACCCTCGCCATCGGGCTGGGCGGGTCGGCGGCGATCTGGGCGCTCGTCGATCACGCGGTCCTCGACCCGCTCCCCTACCCCGAGTCCGAACGGCTCGTGCACCTGGAGAACCGGGTCCCGGGGGTCGGTCCCGACGAGCGCTGGAGCCTGTCCACGGCGCAGTGGCTCTTCTTCTCCGAGCGGTCCCGGACCCTGGAGGACGTGGGACTCTACCGCGAGACGGGCACCAACGTGATGGCGGCCACCGGGCCGGTCCGGGCGCGCATGGTCATGGTGACGCACAGCATGGTCGACCTCCTCGGGGCCCGGGCGCTGCACGGGCGGGTGCTCCAGCCGGCGGACGATGCGCCGGGAGCGCCGGCCCGGGTCATGGTGTCGCACGAGTTCTGGACACGGGCGCTCGGGAGCGACCCGGGGGTCGTGAGCACGTCGCTCTCCCTCAACGGCGAGACGGCGGAGGTCATCGGCGTGCTCGAGCCCGGCCTCACGCTCCCGGGGCAGCCCGTATCCCTCTCACCCGAGGTGTGGCTCCCCCTCCGGATCGATCCCGGCGGATACTTCGGCAACAACCACGTCTTCCCCGGCCTCGGGCGTATGGCCCCGGGCGCCGAGCCCGACGCCGTCGACGCCGAGCTCGCGCGTCTGACGCCCGAGCTCCCGACCCGGTTTCCGGACGCCTACTCGGCTGCGTTCTTCGAGCGGTACGGCTTCGCCACCTCCGCGGTCCCGCTCAAGGAGCAGGTCCTGGGCGACCTGGACCGGAACCTCTGGATGCTCTTCGGCGGCGTGGTGATCGTCCTGCTGATCGCGGTGGCGAACGTGGCGAATCTGTTCGCCGTGCGCATCGAAGGCCGACGTACCGACGTCGCGATCCGCACCGCCCTCGGGGCGGGCCGGGGCGCCGTGGCCCGGTCGATGTTCGCCGAGGGCATGCTGCTCGCTCTGCTCAGCGGGGCCCTGGCCGTCGTGGTGGCGCGTTGGCTCGTGCCGGCCCTGGTGTCGGTCGTTCCCGAGGGGCTCCCCCGGTTGGACACCGTGGCGCTCGACGCCTCGAGCGTGCTCGTCACCTGCGCGCTCGCAGTGGTCGTGGGGCTCGCGCTCGCCTCGTTCCCCGCACTGAGCCACCTCCGCACGCGCAACGTGCTCGGGCTGAGCGAGGCCGGGCGGCGGGGGTCCCGCGGCCTCGAGGGACGGCACTTCCGCTCGGCCATGGTCGCCGGACAGATGACGCTGGCCTTCGCGCTCCTGGTCGGCGCCGGGCTCCTGGTCCGGAGCGTCCGGGCCCTGCACGCCACCGACGTGGGCATGGATCCCGCCGGCACCCTGGCCGTCGACGTGCATCTGCCGAGCGACCGATATCCGGACGACGTCGACCTGTGGGCGTTCCACCGGGCGGTGCTCGAGCGGGTGGCGGCGCTCCCCGGCGTGACGGCGGCGGGTATGGGCGAGGAAGTGCCCGTCTCGGGCGGCTACGGCTGCACGGTCCAGGGCTTCGAGGACACCTCGGTCTACGATCGCATGACGGAGGCCGGCATGACGACGTGCGCCGGACAGGTGCGGGTCACGCCGGGGTACTTCGAGGCGCTCGGTATCCCCATCGAGGAGGGCCGGGGGCTCGAGCCCGGCGACTTCGAAGACCCGGCCCGGGCCGCGGTGGTGGTCAGCCGCGCGTTCGCGGACCGCTTCTGGCCCGGAGAGACCGCGGTCGGCAAGGGGGTCGGGCCCTCGGGGCGCACGCGCGGGCCGTTCTTCCGCGTCGTGGGTGTCGCGGGCGACGTCCCGGCACGGGCCCGGGGTGGCGCGCCGCTCTCCGAGACGGCCATCGCGGTCTACTACCCGGTGGTCGACAACCCGGAGGTGGAGGGCAACTGGTACTGGTGGCCGGGGTCGATGACGCTCGTCGTCCACGCCGGCACGGACGACCCGACGTCGCTTCTCCCTGCGGTGCGCGACATCGTAGCCGAAGTCGATCCCGAGGTGCCGATCGCGAACGCACGGACGATGGAGGCGGTGGTGGCGGAAGCGGCGGCGACGGTCTCGTTCCTGTCGCTGCTCCTCGCGATCGCGGCCGCCGTGGCGGTGCTCCTGGCCGCCGTGGGTCTGTTCGGCGTCGTCTCCTACCTGGTCACCCAGAGGACACGGGAGATCGGCATGCGCCTGGCCATCGGGGCGCGACCGGGCGAGGTCGTGTGGATGATCGTGCGCGGGACGCTCGCGCTGGCCGCGGCGGGGCTCCTGGTCGGCGCACCCCTCGCATGGGTGGGTTCCGGGCTGATGGGGAGCATCCTCTACGGCGTGACGCCCCTCGACCCTTGGGTGTACCTCGGCGCCGCGCTCACGCTCCTGGCGGTCGCCCTGGCGGCTGCGTGGCTGCCCGCCCGTCGCGCGTCGGCGGTCGACCCGGTGCTGGCGCTCCGGTCGGACTGACCCGAGGCCGGGGGCCGGCCGGCTCCCGAACGACGTCGCCCCGGACCGGCGCTCGGCCGATCCGGGGCGACAGTCACGACCTGGGAACGGAGGTCAGTCCCAGGACTCTTCGTCCTCTTCCTCTTCCTCCCAATCGTCGTCGTCTTCGAGGTCCTCGTCGTCGTCCCAGTCGTCGTCGTCGTCGTCCCAGTCGTCGTCTTCGAGATCCTCGTCGTCCCAATCCTCTTCATCACCGTCGTCCGCCAACGCGAACACCTCATCGGTAATGCCTTCACCTTCGAACCAGCCGGAACGGCTCATCTTGCTCAACCTCCATGGCGGACGGCGCTATTCGGAGTCGACCCGTTTCGAACTCCGCCGGGCACATGGCGCGAAAGTACAAGAGGCCAGGTGGATGTCAACGCGCAGGACGATACATTCCGGAACGCGCATCGTTCTTTCGTGAGGGGTCATGGCCAGAGAAGAGAATCCGCTGCTGGAGGACAACGCCCGCATCCCGTTCGACAGGATCCGGGCGGAGCACGTCGAACCAGGCGTTCGGCGGGCCCTCGAGGAGGCTCGCACCGACGTCGAACGCGTGTCGACTTCGGACGATCCGCCGACCTGGGCGAACACGATGGCGCCGCTCGATCGCGCCCTGGAGCGTCTCTCGGAGCGTATCGCGCCGCCGTCGCATCTGATGTCGGTCGCGGAGACTCCAGAGCTGCGCGCAGCGTACAACGCGGTCCTCCCCGAGATCTCCGCCTTCTGGTCGAGCCTGCCGCTGGACCCCCGCCTCTGGGCGCGCATCGCCGCCTACGCCGCCACGGACGAGGCGAAGGCGCTGACCGGCATCCGCCGCAGGCACCTCGACAAGACCGTGGCCGAGTTCAGGCGGGCCGGCGCCGACCTCGGCGACGACGACAAGGCGAGGCTCCGGGAGCTCCGCGTGGAGATCGCCCAGCTCGAGCAGCGCTTCGGCGAGCACCTCCTCGACGCGACCGCGGCGTACGAGCTCCTCGTCGAGGACGAGTCGCGCCTGGACGGCGTGCCCGAGGCCCCCAAGCGCCGCTTCCGGGCCAAGGCGAAGGAGCGGGACCAGGAGGGATGGCTGCTGACCCTCGACTACCCGTCGGTTGAGCCCATCCTCAAGCACTGCCGTGACCGCGCGCTCCGCCGGGAGATCCAGACGGCGTACGCGACCCGGTGCCGCGAGGGCGAGCACGACAACCGGCCGCTCATCGCGCGTATCCTCCGGATTCGGGACGAGATCGCGGACATCCTGGGGTACGGGAGCTTTCCGGATTACGTGCTGGAAGAGCGCATGGCCCGCACCGGGGCACGGGCGATCGAGTTCGAGCGCGACCTGGTGGAGCGGACCGGCCCCTACCACGAGCGCGACGTGCGGGAGCTCGAGGACCACGCCCGCGAGCTGGGCATCGACGACCTCGAGCCCTGGGACGTCTCCTACGTGATGGAGCAACTCCGCAAGGCCCGCTACGACATCGACGACGAAGACCTCCGCCCCTACTTCCCCCTGCCCCGCGTACTCGCCGGACTCTTCGAGATCGTCCGTCGCACCTTCGGATTCCGGATCGAAGAGCAGCCGAACGACAAGGTGTGGCACCCCGACGTCCGCTACTTCGAGATCATCGACGAATCCGACGACATGCGGGTGGGCGCCTTCTATACGGACTGGTTCCCGAGGAAGGAGAAGCGGCAGGGCGCCTGGATGAACAACTTCGTGACGGGTGGACCCGAGAACGGGTCGTTCCGCCCCCACGTCGGCGTCATCTGCGGCAACTTCACGCCTCCTGACGACGACGCGCCGGCGCTCCTGACCCACCGCGAGGTCCAGACCACGTTCCACGAGTTCGGGCACCTCCTGCACCACTGCACGTCCCGCGTCGAGATCCCGTCCCGCGCCGGCATCCACGTGGCGTGGGACTTCGTCGAGCTCCCGAGCCAGCTCATGGAGAACTGGACGTGGGAGCGGGAAGCCCTCGACCTCTTCGCCAGGCACCACGAGACGGGCGAGCCGCTCCCGGACGAGCTCTACGACCGCATGATCGCCGCCCGGCGCTTCATGGGCGGATGGGGCCAGATGCGTCAGCTCTCCCTCGGCACGGTGGACCTGGCGCTGCACGCCGAGATGGCCCCCCGGCTGAGAGCGGAGGCGGGCGGCACCGCGTCGGCGCCCGAGGAGGTCGACGAGGCCCAGGCGGACGAGGTCATGGCCTTCGCCGAACGCCGCTTCCGCGACTTCGTGCCGTCCGAGGCGTTCGCCCGGCTCCATGGCCTGACGTCGTTCGGGCACCTGTTCTCCGGGGGATACGCGGCCGGGTACTACAGCTATCTCTGGTCGGAGGTGCTGGACGCCGACGTGTTCACACGGTTCAAGTCCGAAGGCATCTTCAACGCCGAGACGGGCCGGAGCTACGTGACCTCGATCCTCTCGCGGGGCGATTCCGACGACCCCGAAGCGCTCTTCCGTGCGTTCATGGGCCGGGACCCGGACCCGGAGGCGCTCCTCGCCCGGAATCTCGGCCCACGGAACGGTAACGACCCCGAAGCCCTATTAGAGACCGTATGAGCATCCAGCGGAGAAGGCACATGATGAATGCATCGAAGGTCCGAGGGCTCCTCGCGCTCCTGCTCGCCACGGGACTCGCGGCGTGCGGCGAGAAGGGGATGACGTACGGCGACGCCAACTCCGTGATCGCCGTCACCGACGCCGAGCGCTGGTCCGAGATCGAGGACGACGTCTTCGGCGCGATCGAGCAGACCATCCAGACCGTCCGCGACGAGAAGACGTTCACGGTCACGTACCAGGAGCCGTACGCGGAGTTCTGGAACGACCTGCGCCGCTTCCGTCAGATGCTCCTCATCGGAACGCTCGACGATCCGTGGATGGTGGAGGCGTTGGACGAGACGCCGACCGAGATCGACATCGGGGGGCCGGGTGTCTATCAGGTGCGGGACGTCTGGTCCCGCGATCAGACCGCGACCCTGATCGTGCTTCCGGACGACGGCTCGCTCGACCGGGTCCCGGCGATGCTCGACGAAGTGCAGACCACGCTCGACCAGCAGTTCAGGAATTACGCGCGCAACCGCATGTATTTCTCCGGCGTGGCCGAGGCCCTCGCCGACACACTGGCGGCCGAAGCGGGCTTCCGACTCACCGTGCCCGAGGTCTACCGCTGGCAGCGTAGCGACTCGGTGCTGGTGTTCCGGAACGACCAGCCCGATCCCTCGGAGCTCATCCGCCAGGTGACCGTGACCTGGATGACGCCGGCGCCCGGAGACCTCTCGGTGGACGAGATCATCGCGTGGCGTCAGCGCATGGCAGACGCCCACTACAACGAGCCCCAGGAGCTGGTCACCGAGGGCATGATCGTCGCGGACACCACGTTCGACGGTCGCGACGGCACCCTCGTCCAGACCCAGTGGCGCAATCCCCCGGACAGGGGGTGGCCCGCAGGCGGCCCCGTGGTGGTGCGCACCCTCACCTGTGACGAGCAGGACCGGACGTACCTGCTCGACGCCTGGCTCTATGCGCCGGGGCGCGAGAAGTACGAGTACATGATCCAGCTCGAGACGATTCTGGACACGTTCGACTGCGGCGTCTGACTCCGGGCGATCAGGGAAGCGCTGCACAGGTCTGGCGGGGCTGCGGTCCCGCAGCCCCGGCGCGCCGCCCGCACCGTGGGGCCGGGATCGCCACGGCGAGCTCGGCCACCCCACCCGCAGCGGGCTCGGCCATGCCCCGCTCCCGCGGCTCGCCCCCCCCGACCGTGGCGAGAATCCTGCATTCGTGCGCAGCCCTCGGGGGCCATGTCGACTTTCCGCCGTATGCGGCGTCAAATCGCCCAGACGCGTGGGCGCCGCTCACTGGCGAGTCATGTTCCTGCCGCATACGGCGGTCGAGTCGCCACACGACCATCGCCGGGCGCACCGGTGTCAAGTTTACGCCATCGGGACACCGCCCCACCCCTGCCGCACCACTCCCGCGCCCCTGCCCACCCCCGCCCATCTCGGAAGTCGTGGTCACGTGGGCCTCCTGAGTCCCCGGCCTCTTGAATCCCCGGTTTCCTGAATCCCGGTTTCCTCGCGGCCTTGACCCGGTCCTGGATGAGCACGATATTTCAAACTTGAAGACTTGAAATTTGATCTCTATGCGCCCTTCAAACGGAGCTACGCCATGTCCTCTCCATCTACTCCATCCGATCGACCGCTGCTGAGCCCGACCACGCTCGCGGGGCGCCCCCTCGCCAACCGCGTCGTCATGGCTCCGATGACCCGCTCCCGTGCCCTGGGTAACGTCCCGAACGAGCTCATGGCCGAATACTACGGCCAGCGTACCAGCGCAGGCCTGATCGTCACGGAGGGCACGTCGCCGACCCCCGACGGGCTCGGGTATCCACGCATTCCGGGCATCTTCTCGGACGAGCAGGTGGAGGGCTGGCGCGGCGTCACCGACCGTGTGCACGAAGGCGGGGGTCTGATCTTCCTGCAGCTCATGGACACGGGCCGCGTGGCCCATCCCCTCAACCTCCCCGACGGAGCGGACGTCCGGGCACCCAGCGCCGTCCCTCTCGAAGAGACGCGCATGTGGGTCGACGGAGAGGGCAATCTGGAGATCCCCGCGCCTCGGGCGATGACCGGGGCCGAGATCGAGGAGACGATCGCCGCGTACGTCCAGGCGGCTCGAAACGCTGTGGCCGCCGGCTTCGACGGCGTCGAGCTGCATGGAGCCAACGGCTATCTCATCGAGCAGTTCCTGAATCCGCACACGAACCAGCGGGACGACGCCTGGGGCGGATCGGTGGAGGCGCGCGCGCGCTTCCTCGTCGAGGTGGCGACCCGGGTGGCGGCCGCGATCGGGCCCGAGAAGGTGGGGCTTCGCCTGTCACCCTGGGGGACGTTCAACGAGATGCCCCACTATCCCGAGATCGCGGAGAGCTACGACCACGTCGCCGACGCGATGTCCGAGCTCGGCCTCGCGTACCTGCACGTCATCCGTCCGCCCAAGGGAGACGACGTCCCGGGCGACGCCCACGTGCGGATCGCGAAGCGCTTTCCGGGCACCGTGATCTTCGCCGGCAACTACGACCGGGAGTCCGCCGAGCGCGAGCTGGAGCGCGGCGACGCGGACCTGATCGCATTCGCCAGAGCGTTCCTGGCGAACCCCGACCTGCCCGAGCGCTTCGAGGCCGGAGCCGAGCTGAACGAGCCCGACCCGGACACGTTCTACGCCGCGGGCCCGGAAGGGTACACGGACTATCCCACGCTGGACGCGGAAGTGGCGATCGGCTGACGACCCGGCCGAGGGTGTTGAAGACCGCCTCTTCGACACCCTCGCCGGGACCCTTGGGCCGCCGCCGCCGGTAGGACACGGTGACATCGATCCACGGTCCCGAGCCCCGAGCCCCGACATGCGTTCCTCGCGCGCGCCCCTCCTCGGAGGAGCCACCCTCCTGATCGTCACCGCCCTCGGCGGGTCGCCCGCGGCGGCCTCGGGCCAGACCGTGGGCGACCTCCTCGCGAGCGTCCAGAACGGCGGTGGCTGGGTGAGCGTGCCGATCCAGAACGGAGTCGGCCACGTCTCGACCGCCGCCGTCCCGACCATGGGCGTCAGGCTGTCCGGCTGCGTGCACGTGTGGGCCGGCCACTCGGGACGTTGGGACATCGACGCAAACGACGCGCTCGGCACCGGTCGGCTGACCATGAGCGCGGGACCCGGTGAGTCGGTGCCGTTCACCTACGCCGCCGGGATGCGCTCCAAGCTCGAGATCGACTTCGCCTGGAGCGAACCTCGTGACACGACGCTCTTCCTGTGGGTCGGGCTCGCCCGCCCGAACGAGGCACCCGAGGACACCTGCGAGCCCGACCAGGGGTAAGAAGACCCCCGAATCCATGACTTCGACAGACGGATCCATGCCCCAACGCACCGCTCTCTCGCTCGTTCCCATCCTCGTGGCCGTTCTCGCCGGATGCGGGGCCTCGAATCCCGACCAGGCCGGCGCGCAGGAAGAGATCCACTGCCGGGAGGCGCACCGTTTCCTGGTGGAGGACGTCGGGATGGCCGCGGTGACCGACCCCGACGTCTGGGACGACTGGCGGACCGACCAGCAGGTCCCCGGATGCCGCGTGACGGCCGCCGGCCTCACCCCCAACACGATGGGCACCGAGTCGGGCCTCTTCTACGAGAAGGTCGAGGCCGCCGGCTGGACGAGGACGCCCGACCCACAGGACGCGCCCAACGAGTCCTCCCTCCGGTACCGCAAGGACGGCTCGGATTGCCTCTTCAACTTCTACGAGCTCGGCATGCTCGGGACCGAGGCCGAGGGGATCGTCTCGGACGCGCGGGTGCCCACGACGGAGCTCGACCGCTACTACGTGCTGGCCATGTGCATGCCGGCCATGGAGTCCGCCCCCCGGCGCTGACACCCGGCCGGAATCCGCGCCGTTCCGTGACCGGAAACATGCGTCGGTTGGCCCGCCCGGAGGGCCCGAGTAGGTTCAGGGCGACCCGCCCGACCATGGACCCGCCGACCGATCCCCGACGTGAGCTTCGTCCACCTCCACACCCACTCCGAGTTCTCGCTCCTCGACGGCGCGAACCGCCTGACGGACCTCGTGCGCAAGGCCAAGGAGCACGAGATGCCGGGGCTCGCGCTCACCGACCACGGGTGCATGTTCGGGGCGTGGAACTTCCACAAGACGGCACGGAAGGAGGGCCTGAAGCCCATCGTCGGGATGGAGGCCTACGTCGCGCCGGGCGACCGCCGGGACAAGTCCCGCTCCGGCCAGGGCGAGCGCGCGTACTATCACCTCGTGCTCCTCGCACGTGACCTCCAGGGGTACCGGAACCTCGTCAAGCTGTCCTCCATCGGATACACGGAAGGCTTCTACCACAAGCCGCGTATCGACCGGGAGGTCCTGGCCAGGTACCACGAGGGGCTCATCGTCTCGTCCGCGTGCATGGCGGGCGAGGTCGCGCGCCACCTCCAGGCCGACGACTGGAAGGCGGCGAAGGAAGCCGCCGAGTGGTACGCGAACCTGTTCGACGGTCGCTACTACATGGAGGTGCAGGCCCACGACACCGAGGGTCAGGCCGAGCTGAACAAGAAGGTGCTGCAGCTCGCCGACGAGCTCGGGCTCCCGTCCGTGCTCACGAACGACGCGCACTTCCTGCAGCCCGACGACCACGAAGCACACGACATCCTGCTCTGCATCGGGCTCGGCAAGGACCGGAACGACCCGAACCGGATGCACTACGACGAGGGGCTCTACTTCAAGAGCGCCGAGGAGATGGCCGCCGCATTCCCCGACCGGCCCGACGTCGTCGAGAACACGCTCAAGATCGCCGACGAGGTCGACCTCGTCTTCGAGAAGAAGTACTTCCTGCCCGAGTTCCCGGTCCCCGAGGAGCACGCCGACGAGACGGCGTTCCTCGAGCACCTGTCGCTCGTAGGCGCGAAGGAGCGGTACGGCGATCCGCTCCCCCCCGAGGTGCAGGAGCGCTTCGACTACGAGATGGGGGTCATCAAGGGGACCGGGTACGCCGGCTACTTCCTCATCACCCAGGACTTCATCCGCTGGGCGCGGGACAACGACATCCCGGTCGGACCCGGGCGCGGCTCGGCGGCGGGCTCGCTGGTGGCCTACGCGCTGGGGATCACCAACCTGGACCCGCTCGAGTTCGACCTGCTGTTCGAGCGCTTCCTGAACCCCGAGCGGATCTCGATGCCGGATATCGACATCGACTTCTGCTACGAGCGCCGCGGCGAGGTGATCGAATACACCCGCCAGAAGTACGGCAAGGACGCCGTCGGCCAGATCATCACCTTCGGGACGATGAAGAGCCGCGCGGTCATCCGCGACGTGGGGCGCGCGCTGGGCTTCGAGCCCGGCGAGACCGACAAGATCGCCAAGCTCATCCCGAACGCGCCCGGCCAGGCGTTCACCGTCCAGGAGGCGGTCGACAAGCTCAAGGAGGTCAAGGTCCTCTACGAGTCCGACGAGCGTCACCGCCAGCTGTTCGACTACTCGATCACCCTCGAGGGGCTCGCGCGCCACGCGTCGGTCCACGCGGCCGGCGTGGTCATCGCGCCCGGACCGCTCGACGAGTACGTGCCGGTCAGCATCCAGACCGGCAAGAACGGCAACGGCGACGACGCCATGGCCGTGACGCAGTACGACATGACCAGCCTCGAAGAGGCCGGCATGCTCAAGATGGACTTCCTGGGCCTGAAGACCCTCACGGTCGTGTACGACGCCGTGCAGATGGTGCGGACCCGCCACGGCGTCCTGAAGAACCCGGACACCGGGGAAGAGTACGCGACCATCGACGACGTGCCGCTCGACGACCCGGCCGTCTACAAGATGATGGCCCGCGGCGGCACCTCGGGCATCTTCCAGTTCGAGTCGAACCTCGCGAACGACAAGCTGCGCGCCATGCGCTGCGACCGCTTCGAGGACCTGGTCGCGACCAACGCGCTCATTCGTCCGGGCCCGCTCGACTCCGGGATGACCGACGTCTTCATCCGGCGGAAGCTGGGGAAGGAGGCGGTGACCTACCCGCACCCGAGCCTCGAGAAGATCCTCGAGCCGACGCACGGGGTCATCGTCTACCAGGAGCAGGTGATGCGGATCGCGTCCGAGCTCGCGGGCTTCACGCTCGGCGAGGCGGACGTGCTGCGGAAGGCGGTGGGCAAGAAGGACGCAGCGCTCATCAAGAAGGAGCTCGGCCGGTTCGTCGACCGGGCGGTGGAGCGCGGCGTCGAGAAGCAGACCGCCGTCGACCTGGCCGACCAGATCGAGACGTTCGGCCGCTACGGCTTCAACCGGAGCCACTCGGCGGCGTACTCGCTCATCTCGTACCAGACCGCGTGGCTGAAGGCGCACTACCCAGCCGAGTTCATGGCCGCGCTCCTCTCGTCCGTGCTCGACAGCACGGACAGCGTGGTGAAGTACATCGGCGCCTGCCGCGACCTGCCGCGCTTCATTCCGAAGCTCGAGGACTCGGTCGAGGTCCTCCCGCCGGACGTGAACGAGTCGGGGTGGAAGTTCACGGTCACGGCCGGCAGCAAGATCCGTTTCGGCATGGGAGCCGTGCGCGGGGTCGGACACGGTGCGGTCCGCTCGATCCTCGACGCGAGAGAGAACGGTGGGCCGTTCACCTCGCTCTTCGACTTCCTGGAGCGCATCGACACGCGGGCGCTCAACAAGCGGGCCTGCGAGGCGCTCATCGCGGCCGGCGCCCTCGACGCCTTCGGCCACCGGGCCCAGCTCCTCGCCGGACTCGACGCCGCCTACGGCGAGGTCCAGGCGCGCGCCGCGGAGATCGAGGCGGGTCAGGCTTCGCTGTTCGGCGACGCGTCGGCCCTTCCCCGCGGCGCGCCCTCGCTCCCGAAGATCCCCGAGTGGCCCGAGCCCGAGCGCCTCGCCCGCGAGAAGGCCGCGCTCGGCTTCTTCATCTCGGGCCACCCGCTCGACCGGTTCCGTGAGGTCGTGCGCGCGTTCGACGGCGTCGCGTCGGACACGCTCATCGAGAAGGCCGGCACGACGGTGGAGCTCCCTTGCGTGGTGACGTCGGTGGCCCGCCAGATCTCCCGCAAGGACAGCTCCGAGTGGGGGAAGATCACCGTCGAGGACTTCAACGGCACGGCCACGGTCCTGGCGTTCCGCGACGCATGGCAGGACCACAAGGAGATCCTCCAGCAGGACGCGGTCGTGCTCATCACGGGCAAGGTGAGCAACCGGGAGCGCGACGAGGAGGACCCACCCATCTTCCTCGACTCGGCCCGGGCGTTGGAGGACGTGGCGGAAGCCGGCGAGCTCGCGGTCCAGATCGAGCTCGAGCTCGGCTCGAATGTCCCCGAGGAGGCGTTCGCGAAGGCGAGGAAGGTGCTGACCGAACACCCCGGCCAGTCCCAGGTGTGGCTCCAGGTCGGAGAGGACAACGGCGACCGTGCGCCGAGGCTCCGGTCGAAGTCGCTCGGCGTGACGCCGGACGCCGAGGCCATGGACGCCCTCCAGAAGCTCTTCGGTCGAGGGAACGTGCGGCTGATCCGGCGGGTGAAGCCGGTGTTCAACGACGAGGAGCCGTTCTGGAAGAGGCGGGAGCGACAGGACTAGTCCCCTGGCCGGCCGCGCGTGTAACACCGGCATGACGAACGCACGCCAGCTCAAGGACCGGCCGGACGGCCCGGCGCACGACGCCGACCACCGGACCCGGCCATCCCACCCGCCGCACGGCGCCGACCGCGAGAGCCGGGTCGACCCCGATGTGGGCGGCCAACCGCCCGGATATCATCTCCTGCGCGCCGTCACGGTCCTCGACCTGCCGCGGGAAGAGCTCTTCCCGTTCTTCGCGGCCGCCGAGAATCTGGAGCGCATCACCCCGCCGGCACTCCGCTTCCGGATCGTCACGCCCACTCCGGTGGAGATGCGGCGCGGCACCCTGATCGACTACCGGCTGCGGCTGAACGGCATCCCGTTCGGGTGGCGGACCGAGATCACCGAGTGGGATCCGCCGCACGCGTTCACGGACACGCAGCTACGCGGACCGTACCACACCTGGGTGCACCGGCACGTCTTCGAGGCGCTCGGTGACCGCCGCACGCGGATGACCGACGAGGTACGATACCGCCTGCCGGCCTGGCCCCTCGGCGAGGTCGCGCTTCCGGTGGTGCGACGGCAGGTGGCCGCGATCTTCGCGCACCGCAACCGGGTGATCCGGGAGCTGCTGGGCGTCTGACCGGGAGAGCTCCGGGAGCTTCCATGGTGGCGCGAGCGGCCGCCCGCGGGAGCCCCCGAAGGAGCCCCCGTGGGCGCACCCGGTTCAGGCGAGGAAGCAGCCTCGCTAGTCGTCCTTGTCGCGATTCAAGGGCGTGATCTTCATCCAATGGGCCTCGACCTGGTCGCGGAGGCTCCGCACCTCTTCGCTGACCTCCGGGTCGTCGCGCAGGTGGTAGCGCGCGGCCGCGAGCGCCCTGAACGCCCGCCAGAGCGCCTTGGACGCAGTGCTCCGCTTGGACGAAGGGCGGTACTCACCGCGGACCTTCGTCAGAACCCAATCCGCCAACTCGTCGTTGACCCGCATGGAGACGGCTTTCTCGCCGTGTTCCTTGGTGATCGTCTCCTGGAGCTTCCGGTTGAATCCCTTCGGGACGCCGGCAACCACGAACACCGACAGATCGTCGCGTTCGAGCCAGTCGTGGGCCATTACCGTTCCTTTGTTTCGGGGGCTGATGCACCGCGAACTGTTATAGCGCGTATAAGCTGCCAAGTTCCGAAGGCGCTTCAGGTGTGCCATCTTCCGCTCCTGTCCCCCTTCCCCCGCGAAACGCCCATGGACCGATCCACCATCCTCGACGAGCTCGGCCTCGAAGACGTCAACCTCGGCGGATTCGCCGGTACCTGGTCGGGATCCGGCCCGGAGCTCGAGATCCACAGCCCCGTCGACGGCTCACGCATCGCATCGGTGCGTGAAGTCACCGAAGACGAATACGACGCCATCGTCGACCGCGCCCACGAAGCCTTCCTGGCGTGGCGTCGCGTGCCCGCCCCCCTGCGGGGCCAGGTCGTGCGCGCCATCGGAGACGAGCTGCGTCGGAAGAAAGCCGCGCTCGGCGCACTGGTGACGCTGGAGATGGGGAAGATCCGCGCCGAAGGTGAAGGCGAAGTGCAGGAGATGATCGACATCTGCGACTTCGCCACCGGGCTCTCCAGGCAGCTCTACGGCCTCACGATGCAGAGCGAGCGGCCGGACCACCACATGCGGGAGCAGTGGCACCCGCTGGGCGTGGTCGGCGTGATCAGCGCGTTCAACTTCCCGGTAGCGGTGTGGAGCTGGAATGCCGCCCTGGCCGCGGTGTGCGGCGACAGCACGCTCTGGAAGCCATCCGAGCGGACGCCGCTCACGGCGGTAGCCGTGACGCGCATCGCCGCGGACGTGTGCCGGGCGCACGACGTCGACCCGGCCGTCTTCTCGCTCGTGGTCGGCAAGGGCGGTACCATCGGCGACCGGATGCTCCACGACCGGCGCGTGCCGCTCGTGTCCGCGACCGGCTCCACGCGCATGGGCCGTCGCGTGGCGGAGGTGGTCGGGACGCGACTCGGCAAGACGATCCTGGAGCTCGGCGGCAACAACGCGATCATCGTGACCCCGAGCGCCAACCTGGAGCTGGTGCTCCCGGCCGTGCTGTTCGGCTCGGTCGGCACCGCCGGCCAGCGCTGCACGAGCACCCGGCGCATCATCGTGCACCGGTCGGTGCGGGACGAGTTCGTGCGGCGGCTGGTGCGTGCCTACCAGGACGTGCCCATCGGCGACCCGCTCGAGGACGGCACGCTCATGGGACCGGTCCTGAGCCCGGACTCCGTCGACGCCCTCATGGAGGCCAAGGCGGCCGTGGTCGAGGAGGGCGGCGAGATCCTCTACGGAGGCGAGCGGCTCTCGGGCGACGCCTACCCGGGCGGGCGCTACGTCACGCCCTGCATCGCTTCGGCCGAGAACCACTACCGGATCGTCCAGGAGGAGACGTTCGCGCCGATCCTGTACGTCATCCCCTACGGAACCGAAGGCGCGTCGGCCGCCGACGCCGTCGAGGAGATCGAGGAGGCCGTCCGCCTCCACAACGACGTGCCGCAGGGGCTCTCGTCGGCGATCTTCACGGACAACGTGCGCGAGGCCGAGTATTTCCTCTCGCACCGCGGCAGCGACTGCGGCATCGCGAACGTGAACATCGGGACGTCCGGTGCCGAGATCGGCGGGGCCTTCGGAGGCGAGAAGGATACCGGCGGCGGGCGCGAGTCCGGCTCCGACGCGTGGAAGGCCTACATGCGGCGGCAGACCAACACGGTCAACTGGAGCACCGAGCTTCCGCTCGCCCAGGGGATCTCGTTCGGCTGAGAGGGCGACCGGGCGGCGTGCGGGAAGGTGGGCCGCTCGCTCAGGCCCCAGCCACCCGCTCCAGGAACTTCCGCGCGAGCCGTGGTCCGACACCTTCGTCCTCGTGCTTGAAGAAGACGAACGCCCGGCTCCATCCGGTCGCGGCCAGTCGCTCCGCCCAGCGGTCGAGGTCCTCGTCCGAATAGGCCGTGCGCCTCAAGCGCACGTACCCCCACGGGGCGGTGGACGTCAGCTCCTCCGGCTCCTCGGCCTCGTCCGTGTCGGCGTGCACGAGCGCCGCTCCGTGCGACCCGAGAAGGCCGCGCACGTCCGGATCGTCCCATGAGGCGTGCCGGAACTCGAACGCGGCCGACGCGTCGGCGGGTAGCGTGCCCAGGAACGTCTCGAGCCGCTCGGGATCGGCCTTCATGTTGGGCGGAAGCTGGAAGAGGACGGCTCCCAGCCGCGGACCCATCTCGGCGAGAGAGCGGAAGAGGAAGTCGGTCGGCTCGACCGACTCGGAGCCGAGCCGGGTGAAGTGCGTGATGCGACGCGACGCCTTGATGACGAAGCGGAAGTCGTCCGGGACCTGCTCCCCCCAGGTCCGGACGACCTCCGGCTTCGGCAAGCGGTAGAACGTGTTGTTGATCTCCACGGCGCTCAGCTTCTGCCCGTAGTGCTCGAGCATGCGGGCGGCCGGAAGGTCCTCCGGGTAGAAGCTGCCCTTCCACGCCGCGTAGCTGTAGCCGCTGGTTCCCACCAACCACTCCATCAGCCTCTCCGGTGCGCACCCGTCCATCGGGGGCGCGGCTCGACCGTGCCCCGAGCCGTCCCGAGCGGTCGGCTCTTTCCGCCTACATCATCGCGCGCTAGGAGCGCTTCTTCCGCTTCTTCGGCTTGCGCCCCTGATTCGGGTGCTTCAGGTGCTTCCAGGTCTCGCCACGCCGGAGCATGTAGATCGTGCTGGGCGACACGCCCAGCTTACGTGCCCACTCTGCCCCGGAAGACTTCCACCGGTCCTTCTTCTCGTCCCAGTCGTCGAGCACCCTGAGGGCCTGCTTCTCGTTCAGCTCGCTGTGGGGCGAGTTCTCACCTCGCAGCCACACGTTCGAGCCGTACCAGCGGTCGACCCGCTGGATGGGCCCAGCGATGTTACGTCCGGTGTGGCCGAGACAGTAGTGGCGAACCTGATCCACCGTGTGCTGCGGGTACATCCGCGCGATCTCAGCGTACAGATAGCCTTCCTCGGCCATCTGCCGCCATTTGACGACCAGCGCGCCGTCTGGCTTGGACATACGCCTTCTCCTGTGCTATTGGGGGGGTACACGATCGGCTCTAACCGGCGGATAAGCGGATGTTCCCACCGTCCCCCCGGGAAGCCCATCGCTCCCCAACATATGCTACGTGGGACCGTCTCGCCGCAATCTGTGCGCGAAACGCTTCCGGTACTTCGCCACCTTGGGTGCGATCACGGCGCGGCAATACGGCTGCTGGCCGTTCTGACTGAAGTAGTCGTCGTGGTACGCCTCGGCCGGATAGAAGGCGCCGACCTCCGCCACCTCGGTAACGATCGGATCGTCCCAGACGCCCTCCGCGTCGAGCTCCTCGATGAACGCGCGTGCCTCACGAGCCTGCTCGGGCGTGTGGCAGAAGACCACCGAACGGTACTGCGTGCCGACGTCGTTCCCCTGGCGGTTCAGCGTCGTCGGGTCGTGGGTCCCGAAGAAGATCTCGAGGAGATCCCGGAACGCGATCACCTCCGGATCGAAGTCGACCTGCACGACCTCGGCGTGGCCCGTCGTCCCGGTGCAGACCTGCTCGTACGTCGGGTGCGCGGTGTGTCCGCCCATGTACCCCGACTTCACCCGGCTCACGCCTTCGGTCATCTGGAAGACGGCTTCCACGCACCAGAAGCAGCCGCCGCCGAAGGTCGCCGTCTGGATGCCGCTGCTGGTCATGGAGTCACTCCTTGGATGCGTGATCGGTTCGGTGCCCAACGATCATCGGTCCGCACGGGGGACGGAAGGGCTCCATCAGCGACCCTCCACGATCCGGAGGATACGGAAGATCTCGTCGGCGACCAGCGCGGGAGCGTCGGAAGAGACGTTCGGGCCGGAGCCCGGCGCGGGAACATGGCGCCCGAACGGCCGGCCGCGGACCAGCTCCTCGTGCGCTCGCCTGGCCGCCTCGTCCAGGAAGCGGACGTCCCAGTCGTCCTGGGCGTCGCGTGTGGTGGCGGTGACGACCGTGACGGGCATCGCCGGCAACCGCGAACTCCTCGCGCGCGCCGCCAGCGACAACGGACGTACCCCGTCGGCGTTGGGCGATGTCCGGCGCGCCATCCACGCCTCCCAGTCCCCGTGGGGCATCGCGGGACGCATGAGCCTCGGCAGATCCTCGTGGGTGGGCTCGAGAAGCACGAGACCACCGGGCGTTGTCCGCCTGGACGCAGCGAGCAGGCGCGCGTACATCGCGCCCTCGCCCTGACCCACGAGGACGTACCGCGACTGCGTGCCGAGCGCGGCGTGCACGTCCAGAAGATCCTCGAGCAGCTCGAGCCACCCCCGCTCCGCGGGCTCGCCGTCACCTCCCGGTAGATTCCCCCGGTCGTAGGCGCAAGCGGACACGCCGGGGGCGAGCCACTCCAACACGGTGCGCCAGTCGTCCGCGCTCCGGCCGGCGTCGTGCAGGAGCACGACCTGCGGCGCCGCGCCGGTGCACAGCGCCCGGACGCTTCCCCCCGCCACCTCGAGGCGCAGCTCCTCCACCAGGACGTCCTGGGGCGGTGGCGACACCTGAGCGGGCGCGACGAGCGGCGCGAGCGCGGCCAGCAGGACCCAGCCGGTCACGATGCAGCCCCCGCCATGCGCCGATGTCCGAGCCTGATCATCTTGTTCTCTCCATCCGTGCGAACGCGTCCACCCTACCCTCGCTCCCGGAGCCGGAAGTGTCCATCACGCAGCCCGCCCGTGCCCTCGTGCTCCTGCTGCTTCCACTGGCGGCGGCCTGTTCGTCCCAGGATGATACGGCTGCAAGAGCCGCGCCGAACCCGCTGCTGCGGCCCGACCGCTTCACGGCGACCGCGCCGTCCACGTTCCGCGTCCGGTTCGAGACCAGCGAGGGCGACTTCGTCGTGCAGGCCGACCGCGACTGGGCTCCGCTGGGTGTCGACAGGTTCTACAACCTGGCTGGCGCAGGGTTCTTCGACGACTCCCGGGTCTACCGGGTGGTCGACGGCTTCGTCGCGCAGTTCGGTCTGAACGCCGACCCCTACGTGAACCAGGCCTGGAAGACCGAGTACCTGGTCGACGATCCGGTCACGCACTCGAACACCCGGGGTCGCGTGACGTTCGCGAAAGGGGGGCGCCACTCCCGCACCACGGAGATCTTCATCAACCTCCGTGACAACCCGCAGCTCGACGACAACGGCTTCGCGCCCATCGGGGAGGTCGTGGAGGGGATGGACGTGGTGGAGCGCCTCCACGCGGCCTACGGTGACGGTCCGCCGCGCGGCGAGGGACCGTATCAGGCGATGGTCGAGGCGCGCGGCAACGTCTATCTGGACGCCGAGTTCCCGGAGCTCACCCGCATCGAGCGCGCGACCATCGAGCCGTGAGATCGCCTCCGCTCAGGGACACCCCGTGCAGGCCGGCGCTTCGGGCATGACGAAGAGCCGCTCGAACGCGATCTCGCCACCGCACCGGGTGCACACCCCGTAGGTGCCTGCCTCCATCCGCTTCAGCGCCTCGACCAGCAGCCCCAACTTCGCCTGCTCGCGCTGGCGGAGGTTCTTCGTGAGTCCCTGGTTCTGCAGGGAGTCGATGCGGGAAAGCCGCCCCACCGCGGTCTGATCGAGCTTGACGGGGCGGAGCGCCTCGTCGGTCACCATCATGCTGCGCTCGAGGCGCGCGAGCTCACGGTCCAGCTCCGCGCGCAGGGCGTCGAGTTGCTCCGACGTCAGGTGTCCCGATGTCTTTCCCATGCGCCGCGCCCTACCAGGCGTTCCGGATCTCGGTTCGCGAGATCGAGTCGAGGCCCGGATATCGGCGATCCAGGAAATCATTTCCGGACGCGAGGATCGAGTCCTCCATGGGGACGATCACGTCGCCGTATTCCGCGTTGAACCCCTCGGCGACCTCGAGGCCGGAGACCACGCGGCCGATCGGCGGGAAACCCGCCACTCCATCTCCGCTCCAGCTGTCGAGGAAGGTGTTGTCGACGAGATTCACGAAGAGCACGAAGTTGCGCGACTCGGGCCCCGCGCGCCCGAACGCGACGGCCCCACGCACGTTGGAGGCGCGTACCGGCTCGTCGGGAAGCCTGCGTCCATACCAGAGGGTGTCGAGCTCCGGGCGGCCGCTGTAGCCGAACTGCACGTACTGGTCGTTCACCCGGTAGAAGCGGGCGCCCTCGTAGAACTCCGCCTGCACGAGCTCCCAGACGCGGTCGACCGCCAACGGCGACCATGCGCGGTGGAAGCGCGTCACGATCTCGCCGCCGCTCGTATGGAACGCCAAGTCGAAGGAGTCGGGCGCCTGATCGGTGTCCGTCATGGCCTCGCCGGGCGCCTCGCCACCGCACGCCACCGCGAACACGACTCCGGCCAGGAGCCACGAGGCGACCTTGGGAACGGTTGACGAGCGTGTCACGTTTAGACTGGCTCCGGCCTGAAGGACACAGAACTTCCTCGAGCTGCGGCTCGATCCATGATAGCGGGGCCACGTGACGCGCGGCACCCAGCGGCACCCACAGGAGAACCGATGGATCAACCGCGTGAACCGTCCGGGACGACCATCGACCAGTTCATCGGCGAGACGCCGATGGTCCGGCTGCGACGCCTGGTCGGACCGGAGCATGCGGAGGTGTGGGTCAAGGTCGAGGGGATGAACCCCGGTGGGTCGATCAAGGACCGGCCGGCGCTCGGGATGATCGTCGACGCGGAAGAGCGCGGGCTGTTGAGGCCGGGCGGACGCATCGTCGAGCCGACCTCGGGCAACACCGGCGTCGGGCTCGCCCAGGTGGCGGCCGCTCGCGGGTACCGGCTGACGCTCTGCCTGCCCTCGACCATGAGCGTGGAGCGAAAGCAGACCCTCATCGCGTACGGTGCCGAGCTGGTGCTCACCGATCCGGAGCGGCGCATGCTCGAGGCGATCGAGGTCGCCGAGCGTATCCGCGACGAGACCGGGGCGTTCCTTCCCAACCAGTTCGAGAATCCGGCCAACCCGCGGGCCCACTACGAGGGCACCGCGCCCGAGCTGTGGTCGCAGATGGACGGACGCATCGACGCGTTCGTGTATGGAAGCGGCACCGGGGGTACCATTTCTGGGGTCGGCCGTTACCTGAAGGAGCGCCTCGGCGACGTCCTGGTGGTCGCGGTCGAGCCGGCACGGAGCGCGGTCCTTTCCGGAGAGGAGCGCGGTCAGCACAAGTTCCAGGGGATGGGCCCCGGCTTCATCCCGCCGAATCTGGACCGAACCGTGATCGACCGGGTTCAGAAGGCGTGGGAAGAAGACTCGTTCCCCGTCGCACGCCGGCTCGCCCGTGAGGAGGGGCTGTTCGTCGGGATGAGCAGCGGCGCGATCGTCTGGTCGGCCCTCGAGGTCGCCCGGGAGCTCGGACCGGGGCACCGGGTCGTGTGCATCGCGCCGGACTCGGCCTCGCGCTATCTGACCACCGACCTGTTCGGCGAGGCGGACGGAGCCTCCGAGCCGACCGAGTGACCCGTCACGTCGGGCGGCGAGCCCGGCGTACTCTACAGACGCGCCGTCACGAGGGCGGCGCGACATTGATTCACCGACAGGAGCGATCCATGGACAAGAAGGCCCTGATCGACAAGCTGAACGAGGACCTCGCAGGTGAGCTGTCCGCGGTCATCCAGTACACGACGTACGCCGCCAAGGCCACCGGCCCTTACCGCCCGCAGCTCTCCGAGTTCTTCCTGGCGGAAGTCGCCGACGAGCAGATGCACGCGCAGTTCCTGGCCAACAAGATCGTGGCGCTGGGCGGCGAGCCGACCACCACGCCGAGGCCGGTCGCCAAGGCGGGCACGAACCGCGAGATGCTCCAGGCCGTCCTCGAGGCGGAACGACGCGCGGTGGCGGACTACACCGCGCGCGCCGAGCAGGCCGATGCCTACGGCGACAAGGGACTCTCGGTGCAGCTCGAGGACATGGTGCGCGACGAGAGCGGGCACGCCGAGGAGACCGAGCGGATCCTGAAGGACTGGCCGCTCTGAGGTCTGAGCGAGGGGCGGTCGGCCGGGGTGGTGACACCCCGGCCGCGCCCCCCTCAGCGCGCCGTCTGCTCTTCCAGGTAGGTCGCGAACTCGGGCTTGGTCTCGAGGAGGATCGCCCGAACCGCGTCGCGGTCCTCCGGACTCAGATGGTCGAACTCGCCGGTGGCGTCCCGCCCATCCAGGATCTCCGTGACGCGCCGGTAGAACGGCTCCTTCACCAGCCGCGGGAGCCGCTCGAACGCCTCGGAGTAGACGAGGAAGCTCATCGGGTAGGCCAAGAGCCGCCGCTCCAGATCGAATGCACGGAGCGAGCGTCCCTCGGCATCGAACGGTCCTCGCGCCTCGAACTCCTCGGTGAAGCCCGAGGTGCCGCGCACCGTGCCGGGGAGCGGCGCCTCCCGTGAGAACATCATGGCCCGCACGAGCCGCTCCACCGCCCCGTCGATCCGGACCTGGGCCACCGACTGGATCTCGGGCGTCGGAATCCCGCCGGCCTCGATTCGGAGCAGCATGGCCTGTCCACCGACCGCCTCCTTGGCGGCCTCGTGGGCCACGACGATCAGGTTGTGCACCTTGGTCTGATGGGTCAGCACCATGAGGCTTACGATGTCGCTGTGACCCGTCAGGTACGGCTCGACGTCGAACCGGCCCTCCAGGTCGACGACGTTCCCGTCGGCGTTCACGTCGAATTCCGACAGGTAGCGGCGAACGTCCGAGACTTCATGGCTGAGCACCGGCGCGTACGTGTTGCCGGCGTGCGAGCCCCCTTCGTGCGTGCCGGTGACGTACCACCCCGCGAACCGCCGGTCGAAGTCCGTGCGGTCGCTCGTGGAGCCCTCGTGCAGCGGGGCGATGGGATAGCCGAAGCGGTCCACGACCACCGAGCGAACCATGACCCCCGGAATTCCCTCGGTGACGGAACGGGACTCGTGACACATGAGGCAGGTCGTGCCTTCCTCCATGAAGCGGAGTTCCCCCTCGGGATTCTGCTCGAGCGTGTAGAACACGCCCCCGTCGTCCGGATCGATGGACGCGATCTCCAGGATCGGGCTGTCCTGCACCCATCCCACATAGACGTCGTCGTTGTAATAGACGGCGCGCGGCGTCCAGGGCGTGATCAGATTCGTCTGGAGGCTCGTGCGGGAGAAGATGAGCCCCTGTGACGAGACCGGGATATCGAGCGCCTCGAGCAAGCTGATCAGATAGCCGTGCTGCTCCTCGTACTCCAGGACGGTCTGACCTGCGTCGATTTGACGCTGAAGGGCCGCGATCGGGTCCAGGGGCGACCCGGCATCATCCAGGACCGGAGCGCTCTGCGCGAGCGCCACACCCGTCGAGAGCGCCAGCGCGGCGAGGGCGATTCCGGCCGCGCGCAACGAAATCTTCATCATCGTGTCGTCCTGTTCGTGGAAATCACGGTTGGGTCGTGAACGTTGTTGGAAGTCGGATCGAGCACCACGCGCATCCTACGGGCGCGGCCCAGGATGTCCTGCCCGACGTGCTCCGGGAAGAGGTGCATGACCTCCTCCTCGAACAGCTCGAGCCACCGGTCGAAGTGGCCCGCGGTGAGTCCGGGAATGGCGTCGTGCCTGGCACGTGGGTTCCCGCGGAAACGGCCGCTCGCGAGCAGCACGCTCGACCAGAAATCGACCATGCGGTCGAGGTGCTCGGGCCAGTCGGCGGACATGTGACGCGCGAAGACGGGCCCCAGCAGGTCGTCCTCCTGAACGCGGGCGTAGAACCGTTCGACCATCTCGCGAATGGCCGTCTCGTCGACGTAGTCGCGAACGTCACGCATGAGCCGACTCCCGGGGTGCGATCTGCACCAAGCCCTGATAGGTGCCCGTCACCAGGTCCGCGAGGGTGTACTTGTCCAACGACGTGAAGAACGCCTCGCGCGCTTCGTAGAGGGCGGACGACAGCTCGCACGCGTCGGTCAGCGGGCACGTCGACTCCTCGGCGAAGCACTCCGCGATGGCGAGGTTGGGCTCGAGCCGCCGGACGAGGTCGCCCAGAAGCACACTCCGCGGATCCGTGTCCATCTCGAAGCCGCCGTAGCGACCGGGCGTGGACGAAAGAGCTCCGAGCGCCACCAGCCCCTGCATGCTCTTGGTCACGTGGTCTCGCGACACCCCGAAGGCCTCGGCCACCTCGCGCGCCGAAACGTTACGCCCGTGCGCCGCGATGTACATGAGGGCCCGCAGACCGATGTCCGTGTACCTCGAGAGTCTCACTGAGGCCGTCCTATTGGGTGGTCGTCAACGTGGTATTTAACATACCACAATAAAGACACAGGTGGACGCTCGAGTGTTGAATCTGCCCGGGTCGGGGCGGGTCCGACGGGCACAAAAAAACGGGCCGCCCCGGACGAATCCGGGACGGCCCGCAGAGGTACCGTGGTACCTTGACCTTACGAGATCTGAACCACGTTCTCGGCGGCCGGACCCTTCTGGCCCTCCACGATGTCGAACTCGACCGTGGCGCCTTCCGTCAGGCTCTTGAAGCCCTCGGCCTGAATCGCGCTGTGGTGGACGAAGCAGTCCTTGCTTCCGTCCTCCGGGCTGATGAAGCCGAAGCCCTTCTGGTCATTGAACCACTTCACAGTTCCTCTGGTACGCATCATCGCGCTCCCTTGGAAATCGATGGTCGGAGTTTCGGATGATCCGTACTTCCCGACACCATATTTGCGCGGTCACCCCGCGCGGGGCGTGGCCACCTCGGCCACATGCTCTAGGCGATCAAGACTCCCGAGGAGCCACCGCCTTCACTTCGTATTTTACCGGACCTGGTCCGGTTGGGGACAAGGCTCGCTCCTGAAGGCCCGGAAGTCAAGAACGGCGGGACATGCGACCGTCACCGCCCGGTCGCGGAACCGGGTCGGCCTCACCCCGGGTGAAGGCGCGACCGAGCACAGCGAACACCACCAGGACGACACCGGTCGCCCACCCCGAGAGGACCGGCCGCTCGGGGTCCGCCGTCATGGCCATCCAGAAGCCGCCGCCGACCAGTATGCCCGAAAGCGCAACGAACATGCGCATTCCGTAGAGAAAGGCGAACGGCAGATAGTGCGCCCCGAGCAGGATGGTGACGGTGGGATACAGCCACTCGGGGCGGCCGACCGCGGCGCCGAGGGCCACAGGGAGGCCCAGCGGAAGGGCCAGCGCCACCTGTGTACCGAGGGCGTTCATGGGGTGCCCGCGCGGGAGCCCGGAGCGGCGTCCGGACAGGCGGAGCGCCGCCAGCGTCAGGGGAAAGATGAGGGTTCCCCCGACGAGCAGCACGAGAATCCCGCCCCGGGGCGAGTGCCACGTCCACGTCGCGGACGAAGCGAGCCAGACCGCGGCCGAGACGAGCTGGCCGAAGTAACCGCCGACGAAGGTCGTGCGCACGTCCCGCTGCGCGTCGCTGATCTTCATGACGGCTCATGCGGGAATCGGCGGGCCGGTGCGACACCGGCTCGAGTCCGCTACCGCCGTCCGAGCAGTGCGTTCGCCCTCAGAGCAGCGCCTCCTCGAGCAGGTCGGCGTTGTACCCCACGATCAAACGCCGACCCACGCGGCTCGTCGGAGCGCGCAGCTTCCCCGAGCGCCCGAGCATATGTCCGAGCAGCTCGTCGTCGGAGGGACGGGCATCGGTCAGGTCGTACCGGACGATCTTGCGGCCCTTGGCGATCCACAGCTCGTCGATGCCGTCGAGCAGGGCCAGGGCGTCGTCCCCTTCGATGGGATCGGCGTTCGCGCTCTGGAGCGGTCCGTCCTCGATCCCGTGCGTCGCGAGAAACTCCCGCGTCTTGTTGCAGCTCTGTCAGCCAGGGCGGTGATACCGCCAGTCCAGTGCGTCGGTCATGTCGTGTCCTCGTGTGGAAGGGTGTCGGTGATCTTCGCGCGAGGCTCACACGGCGATCAACCCCCGTCGGATTCGCGAGAAGCGCTCCGAGCGCTTATCGATGGCTGCACGACATCGACCGAACCTGGAGCGACACGCATGCGTCATCCCCGAACCTCGTCCCCACGACACCTCCGCGGCGTCACCCTCGCGCTGCTCGCGCTGCTGACGGCGAGCGCCCTGCCTTCTCCGTCCGCGGGCCAGGCCGCGCCTCCCGGCGACGACTTGCCGCGCGTGATCGTCCTGGCCACCGGCGGGACCATTGCCAGCCGGTTCGATCCGGAGGCCGGAGCGCTGAGAGCCGCGCTCACGGGTGATGAGATCGTACAGGCCGTGCCCGAGCTGGCGGAGCTCGCGCGCATGAGCGTCGAGCAGATCGCCAACGTCAACAGCTGGGACATGACGCCGGAGATCTGGCGACAGCTCGAGAATCGAGCCAACGCGCTGTTGGCCGAGCCGGACGTCGCCGGCGTCATCGTGACCCATGGCACGGACACGCTCGAGGAGACGGCCTACTTCCTCGACCTCACGGTCACGAGCGACAAGCCCGTCATTCTGGTCGGGGCGCAGCGCTCGGCGATGGAGTCCGACAGCGACGGCCCGCGCAACATGCTGAACGCCGTCCGGGTCGCGGTGTCGCCCGAGGCCGTCGGCATGGGCACCCTGGTGATCATGAACGGCCAGATCAACGCGGCCCGTGAAGTCACGAAGACGAACACCCTCGACGTCGAGACCTTCCAGACGCTCTCCTTCGGGCTCCTCGGCGTCGCCGACGTGGAGGAGGTGCGGTTCTACCGGAGTCCGATGCGCCGCCAGACCATCCCGCTCCGTGTGGACGACAGGCTACCGACGGTCGAGGTCGTGACGGAGTACGCCGGCTCGGACGGCCGTGTCATCCGGGCGCTCCTCGAGCAGGGGACCATGGAGGGGCTGGTGGTGGCGGGCGTCGGCCTGGGGCACGTCAGCAGCGGGTCGGTGGAGGCGATCCGCGAGGTCCGGGCCCGCGGCATCCCGGTCGTGACCAGCACCCGGGTGCTCACGGGGCGAGTCGTGCCGCTCTACTCGAACAACATCGAGCTCCTGGATGCCGGCGTGGTGCTCTCGGACAACCTGAGCCCGCAGAAGGCGCGGGTGCTCCTCATGCTGGCGATGACGCGCACGACGGACACGGAGGCGCTGCAGGCATACTTCGATCGGTGAGCCGCACGTTCGGACCGCCGCCCTCCGCGTCCCCCGACTCCGCCTACTTGCGGATGCCGAACACGCGGGGTCGGCGGGACGAAGCGGACCGCACGACCGCGCCCGACGTCTGCCGGACGTCGTCGACGATGCAGAAGCAGGTCGGGTCCGCTTCGATGGCCGCGTCCATCACCTGCTGGATGCGCCGTCTCGACACTTCCAGGAAGATCAGGCTGATGGGCCCCTCCTTCCCCACCCCCTCGAATTGGGTGACGACGAAGCCCAGATCGCGGAGGTGGGCGGTGACGCGGTCGCCGCTGCGCGAGAAGATCCGGATCACCTGCTGGGCGCTGCTGAAGCGCGCCTCGAGCCCGATCCCGATGTAGGTGCCGAGCGCGAATCCGAAGGCGTAGCTCACCATGTAGATCGGGTGCTCGAGGTTCTGGATGACTCCGGACACGACCGCGATCCAGATGAGGACTTCGAAGAAGCCCAGGAGGGCCGCGCGGCCGCGGAGCCCCCGCACCAGGTAGATGGTGCGGACGGTGGCGAGCGAGACGTCGATGATGCGCGCGAGAACGATGCCGAGGGAGGTGAGCAGCACGGCGAGCGTCATGGTGTCTCCGGCCAGGGGAACGGTTCGAGCCCTTCGTCGAGGAGGAGTGCTCCGGAGCGCTGCAGCGCGAACACGCGTCCGTCGAGGTATTCCTTCCACAGGGAGATGCGGCCGTCACGCACCTCCCCGATGATCGCGTCGCCGACGGCGGTTCGCTCCCCGGTCGCGCGGTCGGTCGTGGCGAACTGCCACTCTACCGCGAAGGTCTCGCCGTCGACGATGATCCGGTGCACGTAGACGCGGGTGTCCACGTTCCGCTCGTGGAGGGCCGCGAGCTCCGCCACCCAGGTGTCCCGGTCGACGCGCCGTCGCGGGTACGCCAGGAGCGCGTCCTCGTGCAGGATACTCCGGACGAGGGCGGTGTCTCCCGTCATCCAGGCGCGCGCGTGGTCGCGCACGAGCTGCTCGACGAAGCGCGTGGACGGCGCCGCCGTCCCGGACGCTTCTGCGCCGGCCTCGGAGCCGGGGCCGCCGGCCGACTCGGGCCCGCCGCACCCAACCGTGACGAGCAGGAGCCCGACGCCCCATGACCCGCACCAGCGGCGAACGAACGTGCGATGCGCAGCCGAATCGGACATCAAGCTTGGGCTGGCGTCGTCCGGGCACGAAGCAGATAGGGCCGCGCGGCGGTGACCACCAGCGGGCCGTCACCCGTCACGACGACGGTGTGTTCGAACTGAACGGCGAGGCCGCCGTCCTCCGTCTCCAGCGTCCAGCCGTCGCGCCGGACCCGGACGTGCCTGGCGCCCGTCGAGACGAACGGCTCGACGGCCAGAACCGTGCCCTCGTCGAGGCGGCGGCGGTCGCCGGGATCGAAGAAGCCGGGCACCTCGGTCGGCGCCTCGTGGAGCGCGCGGCCCACCCCGTGACCGCAGAGGTCCCGCACGATCTCGTAGCCGGCGTCGCGGGCCGTCCGCTCGGCGGCCCACCCCAGACGATTGAGGCGGGCGCCGGACCGGACCTCCGCGAGCGAGGCCTGGAGGGCGAGCCGTCCGGTGTCGCACAGCCTCTCCGTCGCCGAGCCGCCGGGAGCGACCGGACGCGAAGCTCCCGTGTCGGCGAAGTAGCCGTCGAGCTCGACGCTCACGTCGATGTTCACGAGGTCTCCGGCTGCGAGTGGCTCGCGGCCCGGAACGCCGTGCGCGATAGCGTCGTTGACGCTGATGCACGTCTCCGCCGGAAAGCCGACGGAGAGCATCGGGGCCGAGCGGGCCCCGAGGGCGCGGATCTCGGCCGCCCCGATCCGGTTCAGGTCGACGGGGGACACGCCGATCTCGACGGCTCCCAGCATCAGGTCGAGGACGTGCGCGGCGACGGCGCCCGCCGCCGCGAGGCCGTCCAGTTCCGTAGCTGATCCTATCGACATTTCCGCCTTCTCCCGTCCGGTCGATGCGGGGCGCCGCCGACTCGGAGTCGGTGCCGCCCCGGGGTCCATGTAGTCGCGCGGACCCACCCTCGCGGGAGGAGCCGGCACGTCAAGGTAACGATGTCGTGGCGGGGCGCGGCCGGCGCCTGTCCACGGCCGTGCGTCAGAGCAGCTTGGCGCCGAGCGGCACCTCGCGGTCGGGCACGCACAGCACCACCCTTCCCTCGGCGTCGTGGAAGCCCGTCACCAGGCACTCGGACATCATCGGACCGATCTGCTTCGGCGGGAAGTTGACCACGCCCACGACCAACCGGCCCTCGAGCTCTTCGGGCTCGTACAGGTCGGTGATCTGCGCGCTCGACCGGAGCTCCCCGATCTCGGGGCCGAAGTCGACGCGCAGCTTGTACGCAGGGCGCCGTGCCTCGGGGAAACGCTCGGCGCCGACAACGCGACCGACCCTGAGCTCGACCCGTTCGAAATCGTCCCAGCCGATCCGTTCCATCAGACGCCTCGGAGTTGGACCGCGGCCGCCACCCGCTCGATCGCGACCACGAAGGCCGCCGTGCGCAGGGAGATGCGGCGCTCGGCCGCCGTGCGCGACACGTGGTCGTACGCGGCACCCATGATGCGGGTGAGCTCGGTATCTACGCGCTCCGCCGTCCAGCGGAACTGCTGCAGGTTCTGGACCCACTCGAAGTAGCTGACCGTGACGCCCCCGGCGTTCGCGAGGATGTCCGGCACGACCGTGACGCCACGGTCCCGCAGCACCTCGTCGGCAACTGGCGTGGTCGGCGCGTTGGCGCCCTCGACGACGAGTCGGGCCCGGACGTCGGCCGCGTTGCCACCGTGGATCACCTCGCCGAGCGCCGCGGGCACGAGCACGTCGACGTCCGACGTGATGAGCGTCTCGTTGTCGATGCGCTCGGCGCCCTCGTACTCCACCACGCTGCCCCCTGCCTCGACGATGGTCTTCAGCCGCGCCACGTCGAGGCCGTCGCCCATGAACACCCCGCCGTTCACGTCACTCACGGCGACCACCTTCGCGCCCATCTCCTGCAGGAAATGCGCACTCCAGCTCCCCACGTTGCCGAAGCCCTGAACCGCGATGGTCGCCCCCCCGAGCTCGAGCCCGAGGTCGGCCGCGGCCCTTCCCGTGATGGCCGCCACGCCCCGTCCGGTCGCGGAGTGGCGTCCGGGCGACCCCCCCACCTCGAGCGGCTTTCCGGTCACCACCGCGGGCGAGTACCCGTTGAACTTCGAGTACTCGTCGACGATCCATGCCATCACCTGCGGATTCGTGTTGACGTCCGGCGCCGGGATGTCCTCGTTGGGCCCGATGAGATGATGGATCCGCTCGATGAACGTGCGGGTCACCCGCTCCACCTGATCCTTGCGGAGCTGGTGTGGATCCAGGTCGATCCCGCCTTTCGCACCGCCGTACGGGATGTCGACGACGGCGGTCTTCCACGTCATCAGCGACGCCAGCGCGCGGGCCTCGTCGAGGTCGACGTCGGGGTGATACCGAAGCCCGCCCTTCATCGGGCCGCGGGCGTTGTTGTGCTGCACGCGGAAGCCGTGGAAGGTGCGGATCCGGCCGTCTTCCTCGAGTAGCGGGATCTCCACCCGGACCTCCCGGTACGGCGTCTTCAGCGCGACCTGCAGATATTCCGGCAGGTCGAGCACCCGCGCCGCCTTGTCGAACTGGAAGTTGACGGCCTCGAACGGCGTGAGATCCACCGGCGGGGCGACCTCCTCGCGGGGGGCGGCGCGCTCGGCCGTGCGGAGTGCGGCACGCTCGACGGCGCGCACCGTGGTCGCGGGGGCAGAGGTCCTGTCGTCGGTCGGGCTGTCGCTCATGGGGTGCTCCTTTGAGGGGCGCGTTTCCGGCAGGTCCTGGCGGGGCTCATGACACTTTCGCGGAACCGCCGCGTGGGGGCCAGCGTGGGACGGAGCGGGCCCGAACGCCCGTTCCGAGGGCGATCCCCAGGAGGATCAAAGCGCCGCCCGCGAGGGTCTGCGGCGGCGGGATCTCGGCGATGGCCGGTAGCAGCCAGGCGATCAGGGTGGCGCCGATGGGCTCTCCGAGCAGGAACAGGTTAGCGACGTAGGCCGGCACGTAGCGGATGGCGTAATTCACGCCCGTGTGTCCGAGCATCATCGGACCCGCGGCGAGGGCGAGGAAGACCAGCCAGTCACCGAGCGGAAAGCCGACCATCGGGCTCCCCGGCGTGACCGCGACGGCGGCGAGGAGGGCGACGGCCGCCACCCCGTACACCACCGCGACGTAGGCCCACAGGTCGAGCTTGCGCCGGAGCACCCGCCCGATGAGGTAGTAGCCCGCAACGAGCCACGCCGCGAGGAAGGCGAGCGCGTCACCGAAGAGCGCCCTCGGTCCGAGCGCGAAGTCGCCCCACCCCACCGTCATCGCCCCGGCCATGGCCACCGCGATGCCGAGCCACTGGCGGCGCGTCGGGCGCTCGGACAGGAGCACGGCCGAAAGCACCGCGACGATGAACGGCTGCAGGGACACGAGCACGACCGAGCTCGCCACGGTCGTGTAGCGCAGCGACGCGATCCAGCTCCAGAAGTGGCCCGCCAGAAGGAGCCCGCCCGTGACGGCCCATGCCCACTCGCGCCCGGTCAGCCGGGCTCCCTTCAGGACCGACCCGCGCGCCGCGAGAACGACGCCGATGAAGGCCATCGAGAAGACCATCCGCCACGCGGCCACCGACAGCGCGGGCGCCGTCGCGAGCCGCACGAGCGGACCCGCCCACGAGATCGCGGCGACCGCGACGACGAGCGCGAGCCACGGCGAGACGGCGGGCGGCGGGACCGAGCCCGTGGGGTCGGCGGCGTCCGGCCGCTCGGGCGGCGGAGCGTGGTCGGGCGTCCGGGGGGCAGAGGGATCGTTCACGCGGACAACCTCGTCCGCACCGCGCGTGGCGGAAAGGGCCGGCCTCCGGGCCCCCGCTCCCTACCCTCCCGAGCCGACCGCCAGCCCCACGGACAGCGCCTGGCGATCTCCCAGCGCAGCCGACGCGCGTAGGACGAACCGCCGCGCCGCGTCGAGCGAGAGGTCGAGACCGATATCGAGCGCCGGCCCGACGTCGAACTCGTCGGACGGCGCCTCGTCGCCGAGCCGCAGGTCGGCGGCGAGCCCGGCGTTCACGTACGGCGACAGCCAGACCGAGCCGGACGTCCACGAAACCGCTCCGGTGAGCCCGACCGGGACCGTGACGAGGGCGTATTCGCCCACGCTCACGCCCAGGCCGCTCTGCCAGTCGAGGTCGAACGGCACGTCGGAGCGGCCGCGCAGCAGAGGTGCCTGCACGTCCACGCCCCCGAATCCGGCCGTGGTCCCACCCGCGCCGGTCCCCGCTCCACCGCGCAGACGGACGCCATCCGGCAGCCCGGGAAAGGCCCAGGTGACCAGCACGGCCTCGTCGTCGCCGGGGAGCGTCTCCGCGCGCACCCAATGGACGCCGAGGCCGCCCGACGCATGCGGCGAGACGAGCCTCGGCGTATCGGGCGCGAGCTGGGCATGCGCGGCCGTCGGCGCGGCCAGCCCGAGCAGGCTCCAGGTCACGATGCCCCAGGTCACGATCCCCCACCTGACCAGGCGGCGCTGCGTCGGCCGGGCCAAGCCTGCTACCCAGCTCCGCCGCGCGAGGGCGGCACCACCGCGAGCGCGCATCAGTTGGGCGCCCTCACGCCGGGAGCGTCGTAGTCCCGGTCTCGCCCCATCACCGCACCGTGGAGGTCGAGGCCGGAGTTGTCGTGGACGGCCACCCACTGCCGGATCGATCCGGGGAACGGCTCGGTGCGCCCGTTCCGGCCCAGGGGGTCCGTATACCAGATCTCCGGACCATCCGCGTTGCGGACGTTGTTGCCGTTGACGTCCACGAAGCGCCGCACGCCCTTGAACGGTGAGCGCGGATCGTCCCAGGAGACGACTTCGTCGGGAAGCCCTTCGCAGCGGTCGCGCCCCACCAGGTCCGGCTCGTAGCAGAGGTCGATCGGTCGGCCGAGCGCCCGCTCGAGCGCGGCATCGTAGTAACGGCTCGGATCGATGACCTGGTAGTACGGGTTGAACGACGCCAGCGTGCGCCCGTTCTCCCGGCGAAGGGAGGCGCTGATCTCCCAGCTCTCCTTCAGCGCCGAGTCGAAGCGGGGGCGCTCGCCGTCGGACCCCAGCACGTGGGTGCCGACGCAGGCCGCGTCCGGTACCGCTCGCTTCCCTCCGCCGTTCGGCGAGATGGGGGGCACGGCGGTCCCGGCCGTGATGTGGCGCTCCCGGTCGCACGACGCGACCAGCTCGCCGGGCGTGCCGATGGGCGTCAGGAGCGTCGCGCTGAAGCCCGTCCCGTCCGTGCAACGGACGTGGTAGACCACCTCGTGCAGGTTGTTCGTGAACGCGTCGGGCGAGTGCGTCCCCTGGTGCAGCTTGGTGAGCACGTCGCACCTCACGTCGAGCGTGGCCGTGCCGCTGTCCCCGATTCGCATGGGCATGTCGTTCTCCCATTCGATTTTGTGCCCGACGTGGTCTTCGTGCCGGTGCGCACCGAAGCCGCTCCGCTCCAGGTGCTCGTTGGCGTACCCGAAGGGAATCGGACCGACTTCGGCGAACAGGGCCGAGCCCGAGGGATCGCGTCCGTGCTCATGACCGAAGGTGCATCCCGTTCCGGGGTCGACCGCAGGATGCCAGGTCGGGTAACGGAGCCCGTCCGGTCCGACGACGTGGTAGCCGTCGTGGATCTCGGCCGAGCAGGTATCGGGGCCCGAAGGTGCCCACAGGCCGAGCGCCATGGCGTCACCCACGGCCTCCGGCTCCTCGAAGCGCGGCGCCGTCGCGTCGGCGGGGTCGCACGAGGCACCCGCCCAGACCACGACCATGACGAGCCGCGCGCGCGTCATCCAACGAACCATCCCGAACTCCTCCGTCGCTCTCTGGCGACCGAATCGGGAGCCGGTGACCCATCGGGCCTGACACGCTCCTCGTTCCTGTCTCCGGGCCGACCCGGCGGCCCGCAACACCACAACGAGTCCCGCTAACGCTTCCTGAGCTGGACCGCGAAGCGGAGCGAGCTGAGCCCCACGTCGCGCACCGCCGTCTCGCCGTCGTTCCGGATGGGCACGAACGCCGAGCCATCCAGCGAAACCACGTTCCCCACGACCCACGAGCCGAACGCCGGGACGTCCCACCCGAGGCCCACGGTCACCCGCGGCGCGTCGTAGGACAGATCTCCGGCGCGGTACCCCGACCAGCCGAACCCGCCGAGCAGGTACAGACCCCGCGAGGGATCCGGCACCAGGTGAGCCACGATTCCCAGCCCGTAGAGCTTATCACGGACGCCTGCCTGCTCGTGCGTCCAGGCGGACAGCTCGAGACCGACGCGGAGCTGATCCGCCCCGTACGCCCCCGCCGCAACCGTCAGCGCCGGCCCGATGTCGCGGGTGGGCTGACAGAGGTCACAGGTGAGGCGCGTGCCCGCGCCGCCGACCGTCAGACCGTACCAGACCGAAGAGCCGGCCGCGCCCGTGCCGGCCACCGCGGCCGCACGGTCACCCGCCTGAGCCGCCGCATCGATCGGCGCCCCGGCGGTCGCCGCCACGAGGCAGACGCCCGCGAGGACGTGCCCGAGCTTCGACGAACGTGGGCTCCTCGAGTTTCGCATGAGCGCTCCGTGATCGGTCCGGCCGCCCCGGCTTGGACGGCGCCCGAGCCGGAAGAGCAAGCGGCGTGCCGTGGGACGCGAGCATCGGCATTCAGCACTCGCGTGCCCGGAGGGGGGACGCAGCGTACGAGCCCCGCAAGACACTGTGGTCACGCCCCTTACGCGATGCACCGCACCCACCGGCTGCCACCGTGTAACACCGCGGCACGAATGACCGCGGCCGGCCCATGCAGGCCGCCCGGTAGCGCCCGCCCTCACGCAGATTGCCACGACCGGGACGCCGTTGCCGACGACGCGACGCCGCGGTAGCCTACGAGGGTTGGACCGAATCGCGCCCAGACGCTGAATCCCCCCCGGAGGTGCTCCGTGACTCGTGCCAGAATGGCGTACCTCGGGACGTTCGCGGCCTTGTTGGCCGCCATCGGCATGCAGGGGAGCACCGGCCCGGCGGCGACGCCGAGCGCCACGGAAGCGACCCTGGACGGCGCTCCCGACGCCGGAGCCACGGTTCCGATGGCCGAAGTGGCGCCGACCCCGGCGCCGGTGGTCGAGGCGCTCGACACGCCTCAGGTCGCGCTCGACGTTGCCGCGGAGGCCACCGTGGCGGCGCCCGAGCCGGAACGCCGATCCCGTCGCCGTTGGCGGAACCGCTACCCCGGCCCGATCCCTACGCCCGCCGACTGGCAGCCGCCCGAAGGCCCCGTCAAGATCGCGCTCCAGGCGGGGCACTGGCGCGCTCACGAAGCGCCCGACGAGCTCCGCGGGCTCCGGGACAACGGCACACGCTGGCGTGACGTCGCCGAGTGGGAGGCCAACCTCCGGATCGCCGAGCGCTCAGCGGAGATGCTGCGTGAGCTCGGCTACGAAGCGGAGGTCCTTCCAGCGGTGGTCCCCCCGGGATACCGGGCCCACCTCTTCATCGCGATCCACGCCGACGGCGCCGGGGACCCGAGGGCGTCCGGCTACCGCGTGGCCGCGCCCCGACTCGACGCCACCGGGCGGGCGGCGGGCATCGTCGCCTTGCTCGAGGAGAGCTACGGGGAGGAGACGGGTCTGCGTCGGCTTCCGACCGTGACGCGCCGGATGAGCAACTACTACGCGTTCAACTTCCGCCGGTACGAGCACGCCCTTCACCCCATGACGATCGCCGTCATTCTCGAGACCGGCTTCATCACGAGCGAGCGGGATCGCGCCGTGATCCTGTCCGACCCGGACCGCGCCGCCCGCGGCATCGTGACCGCGGTCACCCGCTTCCAGGAGACGCCCGCGCCTCTGGCGACGGCGGCCACCGATGGAACGGTGGCGGACGGGCCGGGTGGGGCACGTTAGGTCGGCTGTGACCCACCTACCTGGCTCCCGAGCCCCGCGGCCCCGCCTCCGACCCCGCCTCGTAGCCGGGCTAATCGGCGCGGCCCTACTCACCTTCGCCGCTCTGCTCACCGGCCACGGCGACCTTTCGGCCCAGGAGGAAGCGCGACCCAGACCCCGCGTGGTCGTGATCACGACCGGAGGCACGATCGCGAGCCGGCCGGGCGGCTCGCTGGCCGGCGACAGCCTTGTCGCGGCCGTCCCCGAGGTGCTCGAGCACGCCGACGTGCGGGTGGAAGAGATCTACAGGATCGGCTCGTCGCAGATGACGCCCGGCCATTGGCTGACGCTGTCTCGCCGCGTCAACGAGCTCTTCCGGCGCGATCCGGGACTCGCGGGCATCGTGGTCACGCACGGCACGGACACGCTCGACGAGACCGCATTCTTCCTCAACCTCACGGTCCACGACACCCGTCCGGTCGTCGTCGTCGGTTCCATGCGGTCGGCCGACGCGATCTCCGCGGACGGCCCGGCGAACCTGCTCAACGCCGTGCGGGTGGCCGCGACCCCCGCCTCGGCGGGGCACGGCGTGCTGGTCGTCCTGAACGAGGATATCTCCGCCGCCCGGGACGTCTGGAAGACGCACAACCAGCGGGTCGACACCTTCCGGTCTCCCGAGCTCGGCTTCCTCGGGTATGTCGACCCCGACGCCGTGGTCTTCCACCGCAAGGCGCTCCGCCCGCACACGGTGGACAGCCCGTTCCGGGTCGACGACGTCCAGTCGCTTCCCGATGTCACCATCGTGGGCGACTACACGGGAGCCGACAGCCGCCAGATCCTCGACGCCGTCCGGGCGGAAGTGGACGGGCTGATCGTGACCACATTCGCGGGCGGTCGGATGAGCCCCGGTACCCGCGAGGGCGTGCGGAGGGCGGTGGAGGCCGGCATACCCGTCGTCCTCGCGTCGCGCGTCCCTGGCGGACGGATCGTCGGCCAGCCCGCAGAGCCGCTCGGAGCCGTGCTCGCCGCGGACCTTCCACCGCACAAGGCGCGCATCCTGCTCATGCTCGCGCTCCTCGAGACGACCGACGCGGACGCGCTCCAAGAGCTCTTCGCGACCTTCTGACCATGCGCCCACCTCTCACCGGTGATCTCCGGTGAACGCCCGATCCTCGGCACCTTCGCTCTCACTGATCGTGAGCGCGTACAACCAGACCGACGTGCTGGCCAAGACCCTTCGCGGGATCGAGCTTCAGACGCAGTTCCCCGACGAGGTCCTCGTGGCTGACGACGGCTCGGGTCCGGCCACGCGCGCGATCATCGAAGCGTGGGCCGAGCACGCCCCCTTTCCGGTGCGCCATGTCTGGCACCCGGACGACGGTTTCCGGAAGACCGTCATCCTGAACAAGACACTCGCGGACGTCCGGAGCGACTACGTCGTCTTCACCGACGCAGACTGCGTCCCGCACCCCGCATTCGTCGCCGACCATCGGCGACTGGCCGAGCGGGGCTTCTGGGTGCAGGGACGGCGCTGCTTCGTCCAGGAGCCGTTCGTGCCCGCGTTCGATCCGGAGGACATCCGGCTCGTCTCGTGGGCGCTCCGGGGACGGATCAAGCGGGCCGGCAAGGGCGTTCGGCTGACGCGGCCGATCGTCTTCCGCGACACGAAGCAGCGCGGGATCATCGGGTGCAACCTGGCGTGCTGGCGCGTCGACGCGGAGGTCGTGAACGGCTTCGACGAGGCCTACTCCGGATGGGGCATCGGAGAGGACTCGGACTTCGGATCGCGCCTCTACCACCTGGGCGTCCAGCGGAAGCTCGTCTACGGTCACGCCGTCGTCTTCCACTTGAACCACCCCATGCCGTCCCGGTCGCACCTGGAGGAGAGTCAGGCCCGCCTCGAGGAGACCTGGCGGACCGGGCGCGTGCGGTGCGCGGTCGGCCTCGACCAGTATCGCGACGGCGGGAGAAGCTGACGCGTCCGGGCGCCTCAGTCGGCGATCAGGTCGATGACCTCCGCACGCACCTCCGCGCCTTCGACCCGCAGACGCCCGACCGTCACCGGCAGGTTGAAGCGGCGGGGTCCCGCGCTCCCGGGATTGAAGTAGAGGACGCCCCTCCGCTCCAGGATGGACGGTTCGTGGGTGTGCCCGTTGATCAGCACCCGGAAGCCGGCCGCGACCGGATCCAGGTCGAGCTCCTGATGCCCGTGCATGAGATACGCGAGCGGGCCGCGTCCCTCGGTCGAGACACCGCCGTTCGGCGACGTGAGATCGACGACGTCGGTCTCCGGCAGGGCTTCCACGACGGCGCCGACGTCGGTGTTGCCGCGCACGGCGCGCACCGGCGCGATCTCGGCGAGGCTCCGGATGATCGACATGTCGCCGACATCCCCGGCATGGAGGATGAGGTCGGAGCCCTGAAGCTCGGCGATGGCCTCCTCCCGGAGGAGGCCGTGTGTGTCCGATATGACTCCGATCACGCGCATGGGGGTGCGGCTCCGGTTGCCGTGGGGGCTCGGCGATTGCGAATTTGCAATGATATGCGACCGGGAGGCATTTCGGGAGGGTTGCTGCGACCGTGAGCGAGACCGCATGAAATGGCGTCGGCTGGCGTGGGGCGGCTCGTTGCTCGCGGTGACCGTCGCGACCGCCCTGTGGGCCGCCCCGGCGCTCATCGCCGCGCGGCTCAATCCCACGCTCGCATCGCCGCCGACCTCCGTCCCCGAGGCGGCGGCCAGGCTGCACGACTCCCTGCTCGTCGTCGACCTCCATGCGGACGCGCTCCTCTGGGACCGGGACCTCCTCGCCCGGGGCCGGGTCGGCCACGTAGACCTCCCCCGCCTCATCGAGGGACGCGTGGCGGTCCAGCTGTTCACGGCCGTCACCAAAGTCCCGCGCGGCATGAACCTCGAAGCGAACGACGCGGACTCGGACCTCATCACGCCACTCGCGCTCGTGCAGCTATGGCCACCCGGCACGTGGCGGAGCCCGCTCTCCCGGGCGCTGCATCAAGCGGACAAGCTGCATCGTTTCGCGGCCGACTCGGACGGACACCTCACGGTGGTGACGACCCGCGACCAACTCGCGGCCTTCCTCCGGGCGCGCGACGGAGACGAAGGGACCGTGGCGGCGCTCCTCGGCGTCGAGGGCGCGCACGCCCTCGAGGGGGAGCTGGCCAATGTCGACACCCTCTTCGCGGCCGGATACCGGATGATTGGCCTCACGCACTTCTTCGACAATGCGGTCGGCGGCTCGGCGCACGGGATTCGGAAGGGAGGGCTGAGTGCCCTGGGGGAGCGCGTGCTAGACCGCGTGGCGGAGCTCGGGATGATGATCGACCTGGCGCACGCCTCCGAGGCGCTGCTCGACGACGTGACGAGCCGGACAGGGCGGGCGGTCGTCGTCTCCCACACGGGAGTCGACGGGACCTGTCCCGGTCCCCGGAACCTGAGCGACGATCAGCTGAGACGGATCGCGGAGACGGGAGGCGTGGTGGGGATCGGCCTCTGGCCGGAAGCCGTTTGCGGCGAGACCCCGGCCGACTGGGCCCGAGCGGTCCGCTACACCGCCGACCTGGTCGGTGTGGAGCACGTGGCCCTCGGATCGGACTGGGACGGTGCGGTGCCGGCGATCGTCGACGCGTCCGGGACGGAGCACCTCACCGCCGCCCTCCTCGACGCGGGCTTTTCCTCAGAGGAGATCCGGGCGATTCTCGGTGAGAACACGCTGCGGGTACTGCTGGCGACCTTGCCGGCGGCACCGCCCTTCGGGAGACGGAGTCGATGACGGATCGAACGAGTGAGCGGACGGACGGTGGCGATGGAGGGCGCGTCGAGCGTCTCTGGATCAAGCGCGCGCGACGCGGCCCCATGGACGCGGTCCAGGACGCGCGCCTCGTCGGGGGCAAGGGCATCGAGACGGACGCGAACTTCGGCCGCGGACGACGACAGGTGACCGTGATCGAGCGGGAGGTCTTCGAGCGTATCCGGGACGAGCTGCCCGACGCGGATCCGGCCATGCGCAGGGCCAATGTCATGGTGAGCGGTGTTCCCCTGGCACGGACGCGCGCCCGGGTGCTCCGGATCGGTGGTGTGCGGCTGCACATACGCGGCGAGACCCGCCCCTGCGAGCGGATGGACGCCCAGTGCCCCGGGCTCACCGCGGCGCTCGACCCCGACTGGCGCGGCGGCGTGTACGCGGTGGTGCTCGACGACGGAGAGATCCGGGTGGGCGACCCGGTATCGCTCGAAGACGGGCCCGAGGCGGGTTGACCAGCGGCCTCGAGGGGGGCTGAGCAGCGGCCTCGAGGGGGGCTGACCACCGGCCGCCGAGACGGGCCTGCCACCGGGCCTGCCTCCTGGCGGGCGCGAACCGGTGGGCGGAGTTTCGGCTCGCGCGGCTCGTCGATCGCGGGTTCGAAAGTCGTTCGAAAGTCGAACGACTAGCAGGGGAGCCTCTGCGGTGAATCCCCGGGAGGATCTCCGCGCCATACCTGGGTTTCGAAGGCTACATCGACTCGTGGGCGCGCCGGCAAAACCGTTCGAGAGTCGAACGACTTTCGAAGTGGCGAAGATTGCGACCCACGCCTTCGGCCCAGGGCGCCGAGCGCCTAAAGCACCTCGCCGAGCGCCGCCATGGCGTCCCGGAGCTGCCCGTCGTCCAGATACGGCGCCGGCCCGAACCGAAGCCAGCCCCCACGAAAGTCCGTCCGCACGTCACGCTCCCGCAGCGCCGCGGAGAGCCGACCGGCGGCGGGCGCCCGCAACGCGAGGAACCCACCCCGCGCCTCCCGCTCGACCGAATCGTCGAGCGACACGACCCCGGGATCCGCGTCGAGGGCGAGAAAAGCGTCGATGAGCACGTCCAGCTGCCGCTGGCCGACCGCCCGGAGGAAGGGCACGTCGAGCTCTTCTTCCTCGAAGAACCGGAACACCCGCGCGGCCCGGTAGTGCGAAGTCGGGTCGAAGGTGGAGCCCGCGAAGCGCAGCGCGCCGGCCCCGTAACGGACCTCCCCGGGCATCTTCGCCTCCGCCAGCTCGCCGAACTCGCCGAACCACCCCGTCACGACCGGACGGAGGGCGCACCCCTCGGGCACGCGCAGCACGCACACCCCTTCCCCGAGCTGGCAATACTTGTATCCGCCCCCGACGACGAACGCGCGCTCGAGGTCGGTCGGGTCGAAAGGGAGCGCGTTGAGATGATGGTACGCGTCCACGAGGAGCTCCGCGCCATGGCGCTCACACGCCTGGGCCACCACCGGAAGTCCCGGCACGACGAGGCCGGACTCGAAGAGCACGGACGACACCATGGCCGCGGCGGTCCGGTCGTCGACGGCGGCGGCGACCCGCTCGGCCAGCGTCGCGACCGGCGAGGCGGCGACCTTCACCACCTCCACGCCCTCCTCGGCGAGCCGGTCGAGCTGCCTGCGGATCGTATGGAACTCCCCGTCGGTGGTGACGATCCGCGGGCGATCCCGCAGTGGAAGCGCGGACAGGAACCGGACGACCAGGGCGTGCGTGTTCGTGTCGATGGCCATGTCACCGGAGATGCCGCCCATGAGGCGCCGATACCCCTCCGCCACAGACGCCGTCTGCTCTGCTACCCTGGCCCACTTCTCGTCCACGTGCTCCGCCGCGTCGAGCCACGCGCGCTCGTGACCCTCGAGCGCCACGTCGGGCCACGCCTGGTGGGAGTGGCCCGTCAGCAGCAAACGCTCGGAGACCCGAAAACGGGTGTAGTGGCGGGCCAGCGGATTCGGGGAGCGGCCGAGCGCCGCGGCGCGGACGGCCCGCGAGCCCCTCACAGCCGGGACCGGATCTCCCAGAGATCCGGAAAGAGCGCGTGATCGAGCGTCGTGCGCAGATAGGCGGAGCCCGCGGACCCGCCCGTCCCCGTCTTCGAGCCGATGGTCCGCTCGACCATCTTCACGTGTCTGTAGCGCCACTCCTGCACGCCCTCGTCGAGATCGACGAAGTGCTCACAGAGCTGGGCGTTCTTCGGGTCGTTCCGGTAGATGTCGACGAGGACGTCCTGGAGCCCCGACGACGGCTCGATCGGCGCGGTGGGGTCGCGCTCCAGCGACTCCCGGGGGACCGGATAGCCTTCCCCCGCCAGATACCGCACGAGCGCGTCCCAGATCGTGGGCGCGTCCCAGCGAGCCTCCAGGGCCAGGCGGGCGCGGGTGCCCTCGTCGAATCGCTCCACGGCCTTCCGGCTCTTCCGCCCGAGGACGAACTCGAGCTGCCGGAACTGGTCCGATTGGAAGCCGCTCGCCCGGTCGAGATGCTCCCGGAAGGTCAGGAACTCGGTCGGCGTCATGGTCTCGAGCACGTCGAGCTGCGCGACCAGCACCTTCAGGATCTTGAGCACCCGGTGGAGTGTGTGCTGCGCCCTCGGCGCGTCGCCGTCGTGGCCCAGGAGGCGCCGCGCGTAATCCATCTCGTGGAGCACCTCCTTGAACCACAGCTCGTACACCTGATGGATGACGATGAAGAGCATCTCGTCGTGCTCCATCCGATCTCTCGGCTGCTGGAGCGACAGCAGCTCGTCGAGCTTCAGGTAGCGGCCGTACGATTCCGCTTCGGACATGCATGATCTCCCGGGCTGATGGGTGGCGCCCCCGGCGCCGGACCCCGGCGCCAAGATGCCCACCGACCGAGCGTGGGTCCAGCCGGAGCGTGCGCGACGCACCTGTCGGCTTACATTGCGGCCTCGCGGCAGGGAGCCGCACGAACGCATTCCATGGAGGGAGGTCACCCTGGGTCCGACAGACCTGACGGCGCTCAACCAGGCGGTGGCGGCGTGCAGGCGGTGTCCCCGGCTCGTGAAGTGGCGCGAAAAGGTGGCCCGGGAGAAGCGGGCATCCTTCCAGGACGAGTCGTACTGGGGCAAAGCCGTCCCGTCGTTCGGCGATCCAGGCGCGCGTATCCTGGTGGTGGGGCTGGCGCCCGCGGCGCACGGGGCCAACCGGACCGGACGCATGTTCACCGGGGACCGCTCCGGCGACTGGCTCTTCGGCGCGCTCCACCGGGCCGGTCTAGCGAATCAGCCCGACGCCGTGTCGCGGGACGACGGGCTGGAGCTCGACGACGTGTGGATCACCGCCATGGTCCGCTGCGCACCCCCGGCGAACAAGCCCACCCCAGCGGAGCGCAAGCGATGTCGGGACTGGCTGGAGACCGAGCTCGACCTCCTCGCAGACCAGGTCCGGGTCATCGTCACGCTCGGCGGCCTCGCGCACGCACACACGCTTCGGGTCCTGGCCGACCGCGGAGCGCCCGTGCCGCGCCCGCGTCCGGCGTTCGGCCATGGGGCCGAGGTGCCGCTCGAGGGCCACCCCACCGTGGTCGCGTCGTACCACCCGAGCCAGCAGAACACGTTCACCGGCACCTTGACCGAGCCGATGTTCGACCGCATCTGGACCAGGGCCCGCGCGCTCGCGGGGGCCCCTGCTCCACCGAACCCAACGACGGACTGAGACGACCATGATCCGCTGCACGCTCGTCACGCTCATGATCTCCGCCGGCCTCTGCCTCACCCGCCCGGAACCCACGCACGCCCAGATCATCGGAGGCGTCGATCTCATCGAGCTCACCGTCGCCGAGGCCCACGAGGCCATGTTGGCCGGCACACTCACCGCCCGCGACCTGGTGCTCGCCTACCTCGCCCGGATCGAGGCCTACGACAAGAGGGGACCGTCGTTCAACGCGATCATCCGCGAGAACCCGGACGCCCTCGCCCGCGCCGACTCCCTGGACGCCGAGCTCGCGCGCACCGGGCAGCTCACCGGGCCCCTGCACGGGATCCCCTTCATCGTGAAGGACAACTACGACACGCACGACATGCCGACCTCGGGCGGGTCGGCCTCACTGGCCGAGTCCCAGCCGGCTGACGACGCGTTCCAGGTCCGGAGGATCCGCGAGGCCGGCGCGATCGTGCTCGCGAAGTCGAACCTGGCCGAGTTCGCGTTCACCCCGTACGAGACTGTCGGCTCGGCGCTGCCGGGCTACACGTTCAACCCCTACGCGCTGAACCGCGTGCCCGCGGGCTCGTCGGGCGGGACGGCGGCCGCGGTCGCCGCGAACCTCGGGCTGATCGGCCTCGGAACCGACACCGGGAACTCCATCCGGGGACCGTCGAGCCACACCGCCCTCGTGGGCATCCGGTCCACCCAGGGGCTGACCAGCCGCGACGGGATCATCCCACTGTCGGCCACCCGGGACGTCGGAGGCCCGATGGCGCGAACGATCGAAGACGCCGTACGGGTCCTGGACGTCATCGCCGGGACCGATCCGGCGGACCCCGTCACCGCCGAGGCGGACGAGCGCCGCTCCGCGTCCTATCTCGACGCCCTCCGCACACGACTGGACGGCGTGCGCATCGGCGTGGTCGGCCAGCTCGCCTACACACGTACGGCCGACCCGGAGGTGCTCCTCCGTTTCTCCGAGTCCCTCGACGCCCTGCGCGGACTCGGGGCAACCATCGTGGAGGACTTCGAGATCGCGGACCTCGAGACGCTCCGGGAGGGGCTCGGCTGCTCGCGCTTCCTGTACGACATCGAGGCGTACCTGGCGACGGTGCCCGACGCCCCGGTCCGGACGCTACGTGAGATCGAGGAGGGCGGCGACGTGCACGTCACGGTCATGCCCCGTGTCCGGGGGATCCTCGAGAACGGCGGCGGCGACCCGTCCGAGGACCCGGACTGCCAGGAGGCGAGCCGGAACGAGGAGCGGCTGCGTGCGGGGGTGAGGGCGGCCATGGCCGAGCACGACGTGCAGGCGCTCGCCTACCCGACCTGGAACAACCCGCCCCGTCTGATCGGCGACCTCGACTCTCCGCACGGGAACAACAGCCAGGCGCTCTCGCCGCCGACCGGCTTCCCCGCGGTGACCGTCCCGATGGGGTGGGTCCGCGCCGGCACGCTCCCCGTCGGCCTGCAGCTGCTCGCCGACGCGTGGGACGAAGACACGCTCATCGGCATCGCTTCGGCGTACGAGGGGGCGACGCGGCACCGCCGCCCACCGCACACCGCTCCTCCGCTCGGCGGTTAGAGCCGCAGACGACCCGAGCCCGCCCCCCATGTAGACGGGAGACGGGCTCGGGGCCCTGCGGAGGCGCCGGCGCCGCTACATGGGCAGCCTGAGGCCGACCGCGAGGGCGTCGCGCCCACCGATGGACGCGCCGAAACGTGCTGCCAGCCCCGAATTGAAGCCGAGGTCGACCCCGAGATCGACGCTGCCGTCGAGATCCAGATCGTCACCCGGTCCGCTCATGACGTCGAGCGCGAGGTGCCCACCGATGCTCGGCGAGAAGACGACGCCCTCGCCGGCGATGTTCCACCCGAGCACGATGCCCGCCGGGAAGCTGGCGATCAGATCGTTGCCGACGCCGAGCCCCGCCCCTGCCCACCACAGCACTTCGGGGTCCCCGGCACCCTCGAGACGGGCGAGCGGACCCGAGACGTCGAGGCCGAACAGCGCGGCCAGGTCGCCGCCGGGGTCTTCGGTGATGCCCGCCCGGATACCCAGACCGACCGGGGCCGGGGACTGCCGCCAGAGCACGAGGGCTCCGAGGTCGTCACCCGGGTACGGCTCGTGGAGGAGGATCGACAGGCCGGACGGGGCGCCGGGACGGATCATGGTCGGGGCGTCCCAGGCCACCTGGGCCGAGGACGCCGCGGGAGCGATGGTCAGGATGAGGAGCGCGAGTGCCAGGCGCTTCATGGGATCTCCTTATATTTCGTCGTAAATTCGAGGTATTCGTGGGCTCCCAACCGTTGCAAATCTCGCGCCGTTCAGGGCACTTACGGTCGTGGCACGATTCCTTCATCTAGAGGAAGGCACGCACGATTCCCCGCAGAACAAGCTCATGACACCCCCCGAGTACCCCTCCGACGGCTGGGAAGTCACACCCGGCCCGTCCACCCGCCTGTCCGACGCCCCCTCCCGCAGCAAGCGGAAGAAGGCGCGCCGTCCCCGTGGTGCGCGCACGAGGTGGCCGAAGCTGCCGTCGCCCGGGTGGCCGGAGGGGCTGCGGCGACTTCCGATCGCCGCGAAAATCCTCCTCGTGGTGGCCGTGGCATCGGTCTCGCTCTTCGCCGTCGCCCGGTCCTTCTCCGTGACCTGCGCGCCCGACGCGGACTGCGTCACAGTCGGTGAGCTGGTCGCGGGCGCCCCGCTGCCGGAAGCGATCGAGATCCTGGACCGGAACGGTGAGACCTTCGCCGAGGTCGCGGGGCCGCTCCGGCGCGCGCTCCCCGACGACGAGATCCCGGAGCTGGTGCGCCGAGCCTTCGTCGCGGTCGAGGACCGACGCTTCTACGAGCACGGCGGCGTGGACGGACGCGGCGTGGTCCGGGCGGCGTTCCGGAACCTCCGGGCGGGCGGGGTCGAGGAGGGCGCGAGCACCATTCCGATGCAGCTCGTCCGGACGCTCTGGAGCGAGCAGCTCCGCGACGTGGGCCCGTGGCGCCGCAAGATGATCGAGGCCACGACGGCGCCCCGGATGATCGACCAGCTCGGCCACGACCGGGTGCTGACGCTGTACCTCAATTCGATCTACCTGGGGAACGGCATCTACGGGATCGAGCGGGCGTCCCGCTACTACTTCGGGAACGGCGTGGCCGAACTCGACGTGGCCGAGATCGCGACCCTCGTCGGCATGACCCAGGGGCCCGAGCGCTACGAGCCGCGGCGATACCCCGACCGGACCCGAGTCCGACGCGACGTCGTGCTTTCCATCCTCGCCGCGGAGGGACTCGTCTCGCAGGAAGCGGCTCAGGAGGCGAAGGGGCGGCCGGTGGAAACCACGCCGGCACACGAGCTGGCGCGGGAGCGCAGCTACGTGACCGCGGCGGTGACGCGAGAGGTCCGATCCATCGCACCCGAGCTCGCGGGCACTCCCGGGCTCCGGGTCTTCACCACGCTCGACCCCGTGGTCCAGGAAGAAGGCGAGCTCGCCCTCGCGGCTCAGCTCGAAGCCATCGAGGACGGCGCCTACGGACCGTACGCCGTCACCGACACGACCGTCACGCTCCAGGGGGCGATCGTGGCGGTCGACCCCTACTCCGGGGGAGTCCGCGCCTGGGTGGGCGGACGTGACTTCGTCGGCTCCGAGTTCGACCGCGTCGACCAGGCACGCCGCCAGGTGGGCTCGCTCGTGAAGCCCTTCCTCGTAGCCTCGGCGCTCGAGCGGGGGCTGAACATCCTGTCGCCCGTGTCCGCCGACACCGTCCCGATCCAGAGCGCGACCGGTCCTTGGCTCCCGGCCGACCACGTCGAAGAGACCGTCCTCCCGCTCAGGGAGGCGTTGGTGCGGTCGTCGAACCGGGCAGCGGCCCACCTCGCACAGGACATCGGCATCGACGTCCTGAGGACCGTCGGCCGCGAGGTCGGCATCGTGAGCCCCATCCCGGCCGTGCCCGCGACGGCCATCGGCGCCTTCGACGCGACGCTTCTCGAGATGACCGGAGCCTACGCCGTGTTCGGGAACGGCGGCCGCGTCGTCACACCGCACCTCGTCGAGCGTATCGAGGGGAAGCACGGAGAGGTGCTCTGGGAGCTCGAGATCCCCGAGCGCGAACCGGTCGCGCTCGATCGTGTCACCAGCTTCGTCGTGCTCGACGCCATGCGCGACGTTGTCGACCGGGGCACGGCGTTCTCGATCCGCGCGTCGGGTTACTGGGGACCCGCGGCGGGCAAGACGGGCACCACGAACGACGGGCGTGACGCCTGGTTCGTGGGACTCACTCCCGACCTCGTTTCGGGTGTCTGGGTCGGCCTGGACCAACCCGGCCGGATCGTCGAGGACGCGGGCGGCGGCGCGTTGGCTGCCCCGGCATGGGGCCGCTGGATGCGTGGCCTCGAGAGCGCGGGGGCGCGGTCGCGGGCCGTCTGGGTCCCACCGGTCGGAGTGGAGCGCGTGCGCTACGATCCCGTGACCGGACGGGCCCTCGGAAGCGGCTGCCCGACCCTTTCCGGCGCGAAGCCCGAAGAAGCCTGGGTGGAAGCGGGTAGCGTGCCGATCGACCAGTGCCGGGGCGGGGTGCTCGGGTGGCTGGAGCGCGCCTGGCACGCCATCGCGCCGCCTTCGGTGAAGCCGGTCGAGCCCCTGAGGCCGAGGCGGCCGGGCGGAGGCTGAGCGGTGACCGCGGAGGCCACCCCACCCGTTCCGGTGCACGTCCGGAGGCTGGCCCGGATTCCCGACCCCGTCCGCCTCGAGCGGTATCGGCACGCGCCGGAGCTGGGGCCGCGCCTCCTCTTCTTCAGCGGCGGCAGCGCGCTGCGGACGTTCAGTCGGCGGCTCGTGGAATACACGCACAACTCCATCCACCTGATCACCCCGTTCGATTCAGGGGGCAGCAGCGCGGCGCTTCGGAGGGCGTTCCGCATGCCGGCGGTCGGTGATCTGCGGAATCGACTCATGGCGCTCGCGGACCAGACGGTCCGCGGGAACCCGGAGATCTACACGCTCTTCGCCTTCCGTTTCCCGGACGACGAGGAGCCCGCCACCCTCCGAGCCCGACTCGACCGCATGGTCCGCGGGTCGGATGGGCTCGTGCGCGCCGTACCCGAGCCGCTCCGGGGCATCGTGCGTCACCACCTGGGCTTCTTTCGCGACGCGATGCCCGACTCGTTCGACCTGCGCGGCGCCGCGATCGGCAATCTCGTGCTCGCCGGCGGGTACCTGAACCAGGGGCGGAGCCTCGACTCGGTCCTGTACCTCTTCTCCCAGCTGGTGGAGGCGCGCGGTATCGTGCGCCCGGTCGTCGACGCCAACCTGCACCTCGTCGCCGAGCTGGAGAACGGCCGCCGCCTGGTGGGTCAGCACCGCATCACGGGGCGGAGCACGCCCGCACTCGAAGCGCCGGTCGGGCGCATCTTCCTGAGTCGCTCCGCGTCCGACCCGACTCCCGTCCGCCCGCACATCGACCCGCTGGTCGACGACCTCATCGAACGGGCGGAGCTCATCTGCTATCCGGTCGGGAGCTTCTACACCAGCCTGGTCGCGACCCTGCTGCCGGAGGGCGTGGCGGACGCGATCGCCCGCTCGGAGGCGCCCAAGGTCTTCGTGCCCAACCCGGACGGCACCGATCCCGAAGAGCTGGGCCTCGACCTCCCGGGTAAGCTGCGACGACTCCTGTCGTGTATGGAGTCGTCCGCGACGACGAAGGTGCCACCGTCGTCGCTGATCGGATACGTGCTGGTCGATCGAGCCGCGGCCACGCCACCGCGCCGCCTCATCGCCGATGCGGCGAAGCACGGCGTGGAGATCGTGAGGGTGCCGCTGTCCACGGACACGAGCGCCCCGCTTTACGACGACGACCTCCTGGCCGAGGCCCTGCTCTCCCTGGCCTGACCTGCGCTCCCTCCACCGACGGTTGCCGGCCGGGCGCTCCCGACGCACCTTGGCATCTTCTCGATCACGCGACCCATGAGACCATCGCCGATGAAGACCTTCCGCGCATTCGCCGCCGCCGTGCTCCTCGCGGCCACGACCGCTCCGCTCGCCGCCCAGGACGTCCCCTGGTCGCCGCTGAACCGCAGCAGCGACAACGTCGAGGTGCTCGGGCACCTGCCGCTCGGCCCCCGACTCTCGGTGGCCGACATGGAGCTCGAGCAGGAGATGCACCGCCCGTTCGCCTACGTGGCGCGCATGCAGTACGGCCCGGTGGGCCCGAAGGGCCTCGACATCATCAACCTCGAGGACCCCGAGAACCCCGAGCTCATCTACGAGTGGCGGATCGAGAACCAGGATCTCCACCTCCCCACCGGCGGGATGGACACCAAGCACTTCAAGTGGAACGACCGCTACTACGCGGTCCAGTCGCTCCAGTTCGGGCAGGGCGGGCCGAACTCCGACCTCGGCGCGGTCGTCCTCGACGTGACGGGGCTGCCGGACCCGAGCACGGTGGAAGAGGTCGCGCGCATCCGCGAGCCGGAGATGCCCGGCGGGTTCCACAACATCTTCATCTACAAGCACTCGAACGACCGCGTGTATCTCTTCACGACGGCCAACGCGCCGGGTGCGCTCGTCTACGACCTCGGGAGGCTCGTCGAGGGCGACCTCGAGAACGCGCGGGTGGGCCTGGTCCCCGTGCCCGAGTCGGCGCTCGGAAGCGGTAGTGGGCGGGGCTACCACGACTTCTACGTCGGATACCACCCGGACACGGGTGAGGACCGCTTCTACGGCGGCGGCACGGGCGGGTACTACATCTACGACGTCAGCGACGTGACCGCGCCCGAGCTGCGCATCACCCTGACCGGCGTGTCGGGCGTCAACTACGGCCACACCTTCACGCCGAGTCCCGACGGGCGCTACGTGATCGCCGAGACCGAGTACCAGTACGCGCCGCTCCGGATCTTCGATCTGCAGCCCGCGCTGGAAGGCGAGCGCACGAACATCAGCTCGCCGATCTCGGCCTGGACCGCCGATTGGCGCAACCTGGTGCACAACCACGAGGTGCGCTGGCCGTACGTGTTCGTCTCCGGATACCTCGACGGCCTGCAGATCTTCAACCTGCAGGACCCGGCCAACCCGGTGACGGTCGGCTACTACGACACCTACGTCGGACCGCCCAACACCGACCGGTACAGCATGTTCAACGGCGCTTTCGGCGTGGACGTGCGCAACGAGGACGGCCTCATCGTGGTGAGCGACATGTCGACCGGACTCTGGACCTTCCGCATGGACGGCTTCCAGGGATGGAACGGGGAGCAGTGGGGCGTTCCGGACATCTCGTCCGCGCAGAAGTGGGACGAGCCGGTGGTGCGGAGGCCGGTGAGCCAGCAGCGTTAGCAGGTCGTCGGGGCGAGAGGCGCTGCGGCGGGGCCCCGCCGCAGCGCTCGCGCCCCGACGCCTGGCCTCCCATGTTGTGACACGGGGAGCGAGGCGGCTCGAAGACGGAGGGCGTCGTGTCGAGGACAGCGGGAGAGCTCGTCGACCTCCTCATCGGGCTTTCGATCGGGGTGCACCGGTTCGCCATGTACCCGCCGGGTCACCCGTCCCTCGACGGCATCGTCGGGGATCTGACCCGGCACCTCGCCGAGGTCCTCTCGGAGCGCGGCACCCTCGCCGTGGGCGTCGCCTACCAACAGCTGGTCGTGGGCGGGATCGCCACCGATCCACGCCATCCGGTCATCTCGGATCTCGCGCGCCGGCTCCACGACCACCAGCTCGGCGCCGTCTCGTTCGAGCCCGGCATCACCGAGGAGGTGGTCGCCAGCCTGCTCTCGGTACTCGGGCGGGAGCCGGGTCCCGACGATCCGCCGCTCGGCGTCCTCCCGGCGGACGACATGCCCGCCTGGCCGAGCGCACGTCTCCACCCGGTCGGGTACGACCACCTCCGCATCAAGGAAGGTGGCAGCGGCGGCGGTCCGATGGACCGGGGCGACCAGCTCTGGCTGGGGCTGGCCCAGGTTTCGATCGCTTCGGACCAACCGCTGACCGAGCTGCCTGACGCCAGCATCGTCGCCGAGAGCATCCGCGGCCACGAGCGGGAGCCGGCGTACGACCAGGCCGTCGTGGGCTACCTGCTCCAGCTCACCGAAGAGCTCAAGGCACGACCCGCGGAGGAGTTCGACGGGGTTCGTGGCCGCGTGTCGAAGCTCATCCGTGAGCTGGACGAGCCCACGCTATCGCGGCTGGTCGACCTCGGTGGCGACGTCGAGCGGCGCCGCCGCTTCGTCATAGACGCGAACCGGACGCTGGCGGCGGAATCGGTGCTGAAGGTGATGCGCTCCGCGGCCTCGACCTCGCAGCAGACGATCTCGCACTCCATGACCCGGCTTCTGACGAAGCTGGCGGCCCACACCCGGAGCGGGAACGGACGGGTCCGCGAAGAGGCGGACTCGGCCTTCCGCGGCCAGATCGAAGAGCTCATGGCGAACTGGTCGCTCGACGACCCGAACCCGGGCGCCTACACCGTGTCGTTGGACGCGATGGCTCGGGCCGCACCCATGTTCGAGTCCGACGACGATTCCGGAGGATCGCTGGCCGGCGCCGAGCGGCTGGTCGAGATGGCCATCGAGATCGACGCTTGGGGGCCGATCGTTCGACGCGCGCTCGAGGAGCTCGCGGAAGGGGATACGACCGTCCGCCTCGTCCAGCTGCTCGAAGCGGCGCCGCCCCAGAACGGGGTCGCCGAGCGGGCCTGGGCACACGTCGCGACACTCGACGAGCTCAATCGCCTCGCCGAGAACCCGGGAGTGGACACCGACGCCGTGGCCGCGCTCGCGCGGAGGCTGGGCGAGCCGGCCGTCGAGGCGCTCATCGAGATCCTTTGCGAGGCGGACGAGCGGACGCACCGCCGACGGGCCTTCGACGTGCTCAAGGGGCTCCCCGTGGCTTGGATCGCCGACCGGGCGACCCGGCGGCTGGACGATCCGCGCTGGTTCGTCCAGCGTAACATGTTGCTCCTCCTGCTCCAGGTGGGGGCGCCCATCGAAGGCCTCCGCCTCACCCCCTATGCCACGCACGAGGACCCGCGAGTCCGGCGTGAGGCTCTCGCCCTCATGATCTCGCGACCCGACCGCCGGGACGCCGGCATCCTGATGGCGCTCGCGGAAGACGACGAGCGCGTGGTGCGCCTGGCGCTGAACGCGATTCGGGGCGACGTGCCGGAGCCCGTGCTGCGCGCCGTCGTCGACGAGGTGCTCCTCGACCCGGCGCGCTCGGACGAGCTCCGCACGGCGGCGGTGAAGGCGTTGGCGGAATCGATCTCGTTCGAAGCCGCGGACGCGCTCATCCGAATCGTAGCCGACGGCCGAACGATACTGGGACGGATCCGGCTGGCCGCGCCCACCCCGCCGGTGCTGGAAGCGCTCCGGGTCCTGGCCACGGTCTGGCGGGACGACGGGGAGGCCCAGGAGGTCGTCGAAGCGGCGCTCGCCTCACGTGACCCGGTGGTGCGGGCGGCGGTCGAGGGTGCGCTCCGCGAGGACGTCGCGGCCCGGGAGGCTCCAGACGCCGGGGGGCGCGCCGGGTGAGCTCCGCGGTCCGCTTCCTGACGTCGCTGGCCCAGGCGCTCTCGGCCATGTCGCTCTACCGGAGCGAGCACCCGGCGTCCGCCCGCGCCATCGACAGGGCCTACCAGGCGCTCTCGGACCTCCAGGACGAGCACGACACGCCGCGCTTCACCTTCGTGGGCCATGAGATCGTGTTCGGCAGCCGGCCGCTCCGCGAGCTACGCGGCTGGGACTGGGGAGCCCGGCTCGCCGCCGCCGGCGTGCAACGGCTGGAGCTCGTCGAGCGCGTGGGCTACGACGACTTCGAGGCGTTCCTCGAGGAGCTGGTCGCTCGGCTCGGAGGCGGCCCGGTCCGCTCGGCGGAGGTCCGCCAGGGCCGGCCGTCCGCGATCCTCTACGGAGAGGTCTCGCTCGAAGCCGCGGTGGAGAAGGAACCGACCGAGGCGCCCCCACCGACGCTCTATTCGCTGCGCGAGGAGCTGGAGACCGTGGACTGGCTCCAGGACGAGCTGCGCGAGGGGCGTCGCCTCCAGATGCTGGAAGCGGAGGGCATCGTGCGCTCGCTGTCGGTCGCGATGCGCGCCGATCAGGCGTTCCTCATCCCCCTCGTCCGCCTGAAGGAGTTCGACCAGTACACGGTCACCCATACCCTGAACGTGGCCGTCCTCACTATGGCGCTGACCGAGTTCATCGGGCTCGGCCCGCGCGAGGTGCGCGCGTTCGGCATCGCGGGGCTGCTCCACGACCTGGGCAAGGTCCGCGTGCCGGTGGACATCCTGAACAAGCCGGGCAAGCTCACGGACCAGGAGCGGGCCGTGATGAACGGCCACACGGTCGAGGGGGCGCGACTCATTCTCGAGGCCGAGCAGGATCTCGACATGGCGGCGGTCGTGGCGTACGAGCATCACATCCGCATCGACGGTGGCGGCTACCCCTCGCTCCGCTACAAGCGCCCCTGTCACCAAGCGAGCGACCTCGTGCACGTCTGCGACGTCTTCGACGCGCTCCGCACGAACCGGCCCTACCGGGAGGCGTGGCCCACCGAGCGCGCTCTCTCGATCATCGAGGAGGGCGCGGGACCGGAGTTCGACCCCGACATCGCCCGCGCCTTCGTCCGGATGATGCGACAGTGGGAAGGACGTGTCACCGAGGTGTCGCCGGACGCGCCCGACGTACGGCTGGACGCTGCGGGCTGACCTACTAACGCCCGTGGGCTTCCGCCCGATGTCAGGGCCGATACGCGATCGCGTCGATCTCCACCCTGAGCCCCTTGTCGGGAAGCGATGCGACCTGGACGGTCGTACGCGCCGGACGGTGATCCCCGAACACGCGGGCGTAGACCGCGTTCATCGCATCGAAGTCGCGGAGATCCACGAGGAAGACACCGCAGCGGAGCACATGCGAGAGGTCGGTGCCGGCCGCCTTCAGGATCGCCTCGATGTTCCGGAACACCTGCTCCGTCTGGCGCTCCACGTCGTCACCGGCCAGTTCCCCGGTCGCGGGGTCGGTCGCCCCCTGACCGGAGACGATCACCAGACGGTCCAGGGTGATGCCGGGCACGTATGGCCCGATGGGCTTCGGGAGCCCTTCCGCGAAGACGGGCTCGTGGGCGGGACGGCTTCCGGGAGTATCAGTCATGTGTATGTGCTCCGGCACGGGGTTCGACGGCGAACCAGACGAGGAACAGCACCAACGGATAGAGGAGGAGCTGTCCGGCGACGAACCAAGCGGGATGCGTGAAGGATGTCCAGTTGAGGAGGCTCCCCAGGAGCGCCAGCCCGACGATGGCGGCCGAGAACCAGCGCCTGCGGCTGATCGCCACCCACCCCGCGACCAGACCGCCGAGCAGGGCGCCGACGAGCTCCGAAAGGAAGGCGATCACCCACGTGATCAGGGGGAGGCCGGCCACGTGCTCGGCGAAGGCCTCGGCGTCGGCCGGGTCCATGGGGTCGACGCCGGGCGGCAGCGGGCTGATGGACGAGCCGACCCATTGGAGGCCCATCACGACTACCGCGGTCACGACGATCCCCGCGGGGATCGCCAGCACGTTGCGCCACATCGTCTTCTCCACGCCGGGTCGGGACTCCTCGGGAGCCTGGTGAATACGCCCGGACCCGCGTCGATGCAAGGCCGCCGCACCCGACGCGGCGCACCGCCCGGCCACGTAGGAGCCACCCGGTACCCGTGGTAGATTTCGGGGCCCCTCGCCCCTCGGTCTCCGACCTACCGCACAGGACCCGATGAACCCGACCCGCGTCGCCGCCATCGATGTAGGCTCGAACGCCATCCGCTACGTCGTGGCGGAGGTGCCCGCCTCGGGAGCCTATACCGAGATCGAGGACCACCGGGTGGCGGTGCGGCTCGGGACCGACGTCTTCACACGCGCCCGGACGTTCCGGCCCGAGACCATGGAGGCCGCGGTCGCCGCGCTCCTCCGCATCCGGCGGCGCCTCGACGACCTGGGGATCTCCCACTACCGGGCCGTGGCGACCAGCGCCGTCCGCGAAGCGCGCAACGGGGGCGAGCTGGTCGACCGGATCCGACGCGAGTCGGGCATCCACCTGGAGACGATCTCCGGAAGCGAAGAGGCCCGCCTGGTCTGGATCGCGGTGACCGATCGCGTGGACTTCGGTGACGACCGTTGGCTCATGATGGACCTGGGGGGCGGCAGTCTGGAGATCTCGGTCGCGGACCGCGGCGGGATCCTCTGGAGCGAGTCCCACACCCTCGGCTCGGTGCGGCTCCTCCAGGCCTTCCAGGAAGAGGGCCGGAGCCCTTCTGGTGCGGCCTACCAGGAACTCCTCGAGCGATACGCCCACGTCCTGAAGGTCCCGCGCGCCGTGGGCGAGTGGAAGCCCACGGGCACCATCGCCACCGGTGGCAACATCGAGGCCCTCGCGGATCTCGCCGGGGCCACGAAGGACGAGCGGGGCGTGAGTCGACTCCCCACGGCCGCCCTGCACGGGCTTATCTCGAAGCTGGGGGCCTTCACGGCCGAGGAGCGTATCTCGGAGCTCGGGCTCCGAGAGGACCGGGCCGACGTCATCCTTCCCGCCTCGGTCGTCTACGAGCGGGTGACCGAGCTCGCGGGGGCCGACGAGATCGTGGTCCCCCGCGTCGGGGTGAAGGAAGGGCTCGTGCTCGACCTCGTGGACGAGCTCACCAACGAAGTGGCCCACTCGGGGCGGCGCGAGCACGTCATACGCTCGGCGGCCGTCGCGCTCGGGCGCCGGATGCAGTTCGACGAAGCCCACGGGAAACAGGTGGCCCGCCTGGCGCTCGACCTGTTCGACCAGCTCCGGGATCTCCACGGCCTGGGGTCACGGGAGCGGAACGTGCTCATGGCGAGCGCGCTCCTTCACGACATCGGGCAGTTCGTCTCCTATCGCAGGCATCACAAGCACTCCATGTACCTGATCGCCAACGCGGACCTGCCGGGCATCTCCCCGGAAGACGTCCAGCTGGTGGCGGTGCTCGCCCGGTATCATCGGAGATCGGAGCCGAAGACCGGGCACGCCGAGTTCCGCGCGCTCGGCACGAAGGACCGTGATGCGATCTGCAAGCTGGCCGCCCTCCTGCGCGTGGCCGACGCGCTCGACCGGGAGCACGTCGACCGCGTGGCGTCGCTCACGAGCCGTCTGGAGGACGACGCGCTCGTGCTCGAGCTGGAGACCCGGGGAAGCCTGACCTTGGAGGAGTGGGCGCTCCGCTCGAAGGGGCAGCTCTTCGCCTCCGTGTTCGGAAAGCCCGTGCGGGTGGAATCGCAGCTCGTGCCGGCCTGATGTCACGGCCATGAAACGATCTCGCAACAGCCTGAACGAGCCGTCCCCGACGGAGTAGTCTTCGAGCCATGACGTCCCGACTCCCCCACGCGGTGCGCCCGCAGCCGGTTCCCCCCGACGCGGCGCTGGACCATCCGGCGCTCTATTTCAGCCGCGAGCTGAGCTGGCTGGACTTCAACCGGCGGGTCCTCATGCAGGCGCTCGACCCGGCGCTCCCGGTGCTCGAGCGGATCCGCTTCCTGGCGATCACCGACAGCAACCTGGACGAGTTCGTCCAGAAGAGGGTCGGGGGGCTCCGTCGGCAGCAGGCCGCCCACGTCACCAGGTCCTTCTCGGACGGAAGACTTCCCTCGGAACTGCTGGTCTTCGTGCGGCAATCCGTCCGGGCCATGCAGGAGGTCATCGACCAGGCCTGGGTCCACGAGCTGAAGCCCCTCCTCGCGGAGCGGGCGGGCGTCAGGGTGCTCCGCTGGAACGAGCTCACGGCCGCCCAGCGCGAAGCCCTCGCGGCGCATTTCCACGAGCATCTATACCCGATCCTCACCCCGATGGTGGTGGATCCCGGGCACCCGTTCCCGTTCATCTCGAACCTCAGCCTGTCCCTGGCGATCGAGCTGCGCGACAGCCGCTCGAGCGTGCATTACTTCGCGCGACTGAAGGTCCCGGTCCGGGTCGGTCGGTTCCTTCCCGTACCCGGCGCCCACGGCCCCTTCGACTTCGTCGCGGTCGAGGAGGTCGTGCGGCACAACGTCGGCGCGCTCTTCCCCGGACTCGAAGTGCTCGAGGTCCACTCGTTCCGGGTAACGAGGAACGCGGACGTGGAGCGCGAGGAGGAGGAGGCCGAGGACCTCATCGAGATGATCGCCGAAGAGCTCCGGGAACGCCGGCTCGCTCCCGTGGTGCGCCTGGAGGTGGAACGCGCGATGCCGGCCGACATGCGGCATATCCTCCTGGACGAGCTGGAGCTCGAGGCCGAAGACCTCGTCGAGATCCAGGGAGACCTCGCGCTCGAAGCGCTCCACCAGCTGGCCGATCTCGAGCTCCCCCAGCACAGGTTTCCCGCGTGGGAGCCCGTGGTGCCGGCGCGCCTCGCCGGCGGGGACGCCGAGGACGGGGAGGAAGACGGCCGGGACATCTTCTCCATCCTGCGAGAGGGAGACCTGCTGGTGCATCACCCCTACGAGTCGTTCGCCGCGAGCGTGCAGCGGCTCGTCTGGGAGGCGGCGGACGATCCGGCGGTGCTGGCCATCAAGCAGACGCTGTACCGGACCTCCGAGCACTCGACGATCGTCGAAGCCCTTCTGCGCGCCGCGGCGCGGGGCAAGCAGGTGGCGGTCATGGTCGAGGTGAAGGCCCGCTTCGACGAGCAGAACAACATCGAGTGGGCACGCATCCTGGAGACGGCGGGTGTGCACGTGACCTACGGGGTCATGGGGCTGAAGACCCACGCGAAGGCCATGCTCATCATCCGCGAGGAGGACGGCCATCCGCGTACGTATTGCCACATCGGGACCGGGAACTACCACGCCGGGAACGCGCGCACCTACACCGACCTCGGCCTGCTCACCTGCGACCCGCAGATCGGCGCGGACCTCGTCGCCCTCTTCCACTCGGTGACGGGTCTCGCCCCGGCTCAGGCGTACGACCGGCTCCTCGTGGCGCCGTCGGCCATGAGGGAGCAGTTCGGCGAGCTCATCCAGCGGGAGATCGACCTGGCCGAGAAGGGTCGCCCGGGGCTGATCGTCGCGAAGATGAACGCGCTCGACGACGAAGAGATCATCCGGCAACTCTACGAGGCGTCGCGAGCCGGCGTCCGGGTGGACCTCATCGTGCGCGGGCATTGCAGCCTACGCCCCGGGGTTCCCGGATTCAGCGAGAACATCCGGGTGGTCAGCATCATCGGTCGGTTCCTCGAGCACGACCGGATCTTCCTGTTCGGAAACGACGGCGACCCGGTGGTCCTCACGGGGAGCGCCGACTGGCGCAGACGGAACATGGACGGCCGGGTCGAGGCAGTGGTGCCTATTCTCGATCCCGACCTCCGTCGACGGCTGACGCACATCCTCGAGCTCGCGCTCGAAGACAACCAGCTCTCGTGGGAGCTCGGTTCCGACGGCGTCTACACGCGACGTACCCCCGCGGAGGACGAAGCGGCGGTGAGCCTCCACGAGGCGCTCATGGCGGAGACGCGACACACTGCGTCCGCCGCCGAGCCGCTTGTCCCTTCCGGCCCGCTCGGGTAGGCTCCTTTCGGCGGCTCACGGGTACGCGTGAGCGACGCCGTTGGCCGGTGTCCGGGGACCGTCCCCCGGCCGCGCCACGGAACCGATCGTGGAGGACCTACGTGACATCCCGCGCCTTCTTGCTCCTCGCCCTGACCGTGACGCCCACCCCGGCGTTCGCGGCGGGCCTCGCTCCGTCGACCCCCGCTCGGGCGTCGGTCCCCGCTCATCCGTCGGCCGTCCCGATCTGCCCGCTCCCAGCCGGGCCCGAGTACTACGCCTTCCCGCTCGCCGCCACGGGCAACCTGCCCGGCACGGGGTACGCCCGGGGCCGCGCCGAGATCGCCGTACCGGCCACCTCCCCCTTCCCCGTCGCCCTCGCCGCGGACGGGAGCTACGTCTACGACGTGCAGGTGGCGATCGACAACATGCGCGCGCCCCGCTCCGGCACGCTCGTCGCATGGGTGACGACACCGGACCTCGACCGGGTGGAACGCATCGGATCGCTCGGCGAGACGCTGCGCGCCTCGGGTCCCGTGTCGTGGAACAAGTTCATCGTGGTGGTGACGCTGGAGCCCGCCGACGATCCCGAGGCCGCGACGTGGTCCGGCCCCATCGTCTTCAGGGGGATGTCCCGGAGCGGCGCCATGCACACGATGGTCGGGCACGGCGCGCTGCAGCAGGAGAACTGCACCTCGTACGGCTACGGTGGCTGACGTGCGACCCACGGCACCGGCGCTCTTCGCCGCCCTGCTTCTCGCCGTCGCGGCGGCGCCCGTCCTCGCGCAGCACGAGGGCCACGACATGCACGAGATGCACGGCATGACCATGGAGGGCGGATGGCGCATGGTCCCCATGGATCCGAACATGCCCATGCTGCCGGGCCTCGCCGAGGCGGTCCCGGTGGTGGGCGCGTTCCTGCCGGGGATGGGGATGGACCCGTCGATGCTACCCGCGGCCCGCCCGTCCGAGGTCGTCGAGATGGCCGACGGCGACACCCTCGCCATCTCGGTCTCGATGGTTCGGCGCACGATCGACGGCCACGAGATGGTCATGTACGGATACAACGGACAGTATCCCGGACCGCTCATCCAGGCCCCGAAGGACGCCACGCTGATCGTGCACGTCACGAACGACATCCAGACGCCCACGACCATCCATTGGCACGGTATCCGGCTCGAGAACCGCTTCGACGGCGTCCCCGGCGTGACTCAGGACGCCATCGAGCAGGGGGAGAGCTTCACCTACGAGGTGCACGTGCCGGACGCTGGCATGTTCTGGTACCACCCGCACGTGCGGGAGGACGTCCAGCAGGACCTCGGGCTCTTCGGCAACCTGCACGTCACGTCGCCCGACCCGGAGTATTACGGCCCGGCGCACCGCGAGGAGGTCTTCGTCCTCGACGACATCCTCATGGACGAGCAGGGTCCCCTGCCCTGGGGGGACAGCGCGCCGACGCACGCCCTCATGGGCCGCTTCGGCAACGTCATGATGGTCAACGGCGAGACCGACCACCGGCTCACGGTGCGCCGGGGCGAGGTCGTGCGCTTCTTCCTCACCAACGTGGCGAACACGCGCACCTTCAACGTCACGTTCGGAGGCGCCCGGGCGAAGGTGGTGGCTTCGGACATCGGCCGATACGAGCGGGAGCAGTGGGTGCCTTCGGTGGTCATCGCGCCCGCGGAGCGCTACGTGGTCGACGTCCGCTTCGACGAGCCGGGCGAAGTCGCCATCGCCAACACCATCCAGGCCATCAACCACTTCCGGGGCGTGTTCTACCCGCACGTGGACACCCTGTCGATGGTGACCGTGACGGAGGAGCGGGCCGAGGCGAGCGTCTCCGAGGCGTTCGACACGCTCCGCGAGCACGAGGCCGTGCAGACCGAGATCGACGGCTTCAGGCAGTGGTTCGGTCGCGCGCCCGACCATGAGCTCGAGGCGACGGTCCGCGTGCAGGATCTGCACAACTCGATCATGCTCTCGATGGAGGCGGATACACTGTACTATCCGCCCATCGAGTGGAACGACGGCATGCCGATGATGAACTGGCTGTCCACCGGTGAGCAGGTGACGTGGATCCTCAGGGACCGCGCGACGGGCGCCGAGAACGACGACATCGACTGGAGCTTCCGGGTCGGAGACGTGGTGAAGATCCGCATCTTCAACAGCCCGGACTCGTTCCACCCCATGAACCACCCGATCCACGTGCACGGACAGCGCTTCCTCGTGCTCTCCATGGACGGGGTCGAGAGCGAGAACCTCGTCTGGAAGGACACGGCCATCGCTCCGGTCGGGTCGACCATGGACCTGCTGGTCGAGATGTCGAACCCGGGCGAGTGGATGATCCACTGCCACATCGCCGAGCACCTCTCCGCGGGGATGATGTTCGGCTTCACGGTCGAGCCGTGAGTTCGAAGCTCCGCGCGGCCATCCCGATCCTGCTCTCCATCTCCGCGGCGGCCCTGCTCTTCGTCGGCGTCGACCGGCTCCTCGAGCGGCAACGGATCTCCGAGGAGGTCACCCGGCTCCGGGGCGAGCTCTTCCAGGCCCGGGCGGCCGCGCAGCGGTGCCAGGGCGGCCTGGCCAACTCGGAGGCCCGCCTGCGGGACTTCGACGACGTGATCGGCTCGCTGCGCGCTCGCGTGGACAGCTTCGAGGCGCTCGACGCGCGTGGCGTGCCGGAAGAGGAGTACGAAGCCTACATGGAGTCGTTCGAGAGCTACAACGACTCCGTGGCCGCGTGGGAAGACCGCGCCCAACGACTGCGGACGGCCGAGGCTTCCTGCCGCGCCACCATCGAGCGGCACAACGCGCTCCGCGACACGCTGCGGGGAGTGATGGAGAGCGCTGGCCTCGCGCCCGCCGACACCACGGAGTGAGACGCTGAGCCGGGAGTACGAGTACCACTGGAGCTGGTCCCTCCCGGCGTCCCCCGAAGCGCTCTGGCCGCTCGCCTCCGACACGAACCGCTTCAACCGCGATGTGGGACTTCCTCCCGTGGAGGAGATCGTGCCCGAAGACGGCCCCTCCCCCAATGCGCGCCGCCGACTCCGGCTGCGTGTGAAGGGGGTCACTCTGGAATGGGAGGAGCTTCCGTTCGAGTGGGTCCGGCCCCACCGTTTCGGCGTCGTCAGGCGCTACAGCCGGGGCCCGCTCCGCGAGATGCGGGTCCTGGCCACGCTCGAGGAGGAGGGGGAGGGCCGCACCCGACTCTCGTACCACGTCCACGCACGCCCCCGGGGACTGTTCGGGCGCCTTACCGCCCCGCTCCAGATCGGCGTGATCAGCCGCATCACGTTCGGGCGGGCGTTCAAGCGGTACGCCGAGAAGGTCGGCTCGGACGGCGAGGGGATGCGGGCCGAAACGGTCGTCGCTCACCGCAGCGTACCCCGTCTTGAGCGGGCCGGACGCCGCCTCGCCGACGCCGGTGTGGCGCCCGAACTGGCCGACCGCCTGCTCGAGCATGTCGCCACGGCCGACGACCTCAGCCTGGCCCGCATCCGCCCTTACGAGCGCGCGGACACGTGGGGGCTCCCGCGCCGGGCCGTACTGGGCGCCTGCCTGCACGCGACCCGCACGGGGCTGCTCGATCTGTCGTGGGACGTGATCTGCCCGCGCTGCCTGGGCGCCAAGGACCGCGCGGATTCTCTGCGGAACATGCGTGAGGGCGCCGTGCACTGCGACAGCTGCGACGTCACCTTCTCCCGTGACTTCGCGCGCTCGGTGGAGGTGGCCTTCACCCCGACGCCGGCGGTACGAGCCATCGAGGCGCCGCCGTTCTGCGTGGCCGGCCCCCAGATCACGCCCCACATAGAGGTGCAGCAACTCCTCGGCGCCGGGGAGGAGCGCACCGTCGAGGGGGTGCTCGAGGCGGGCCGGCACCGTATCCGCGCGTGGGGTGTCCCCGACGGCCCGACCTTCGACGTGGTGGAGGACGGCGAGGACCGGGCGGGCTTCGTGCTCGGTCCCGGCGGGTGGTCACCGCCACCGGGCCCGGTGGCTCCCGACGCGGCGCTGGAGATCCGGAACGGCACCGGATCCGAGGTGCTCTTCGACGTGGAGCGGATCACGTGGGCCGACTCGGCCGCGACCGCCGCCGAGGTCACGGCCCTGGCGGACTTCCGCGACCTGTTCAGCGACGAGGTGCTGCGGGCCGGCGCCTTCGTCAGCGTGGGCAACCTGACCATTCTGTTCACCGACCTGAAGGGCTCCACCCAGCTGTACCGCAAGGTCGGCGACGCACCCGCGTTCGGCCGGGTCATGCGGCACTTCGACATGCTCGAAGCCGCGGTGCGTGCGCACGACGGAGCCGTGGTCAAGACGATCGGGGACGCCGTGATGGCGGTCTTTCGGGAGCCACAGGACGCGCTGCGCGCGGTGCGCGAGGCCCAGGACGGGCTCACCCGGGACGCGGAGGAGGGCGCCGGGGGCGATGGGCCGCTCGGGTCTCGCGACCGGGACGGTCCCGACCCGCACGAGCGCCTCGTCCTCAAAGCGGGCCTACACTACGGTCCGTGCATCGCGGTGAACCTCGACGAGCGACTCGACTACTTCGGCTCGACGGTCAACATCGCGGCCCGGCTCGGCGCCGTCTCCGCCGGAGACGACGTGGTGGTGTCCGACGCCGTCCGTGTCGATCCGGGCGTGGACGAGCTGCTGCTCGACACCGGCGCGGAGCTCCAGTCGCTCGACGTGAGCGTGCGCGGCCTCGAGGAGCGGCTCCGCGTGTGGCGGGTCGGGTTCGGGGAGCCGAGCCGGCGGGTGGGCGTCCCGAAGGACCCGCCCGAAACACCGGAGGTTGCGGCGTCGTAGGGCAGAGCGGGAGGGCCACGCCGGCCTTCCCTTCCCGCACAGGAGGCTTCCGTGGACTGGGACAACCTCGCGCCCATGATCGTGCTGGTCGTGGCCACTCTGACCGTGGGCGGAGTGATCCTCCTCCGCCCGATCTCGAAGCGCATCGCGGAGCTCCTGGAGGTCTACGCCCGCGACAAGGATACGGGTCAGCAATCCGAGATTCGTCGCCTCCGCGAGGTCGTCGAGACTCTCGACGCCCGGATGCGGCTCGTCGAGGAGCGCCAGGACTTCACGGACAAGCTGCTGGAGGGCCCCTCTACGCGGGACCCGGCTCGCCTTCCGCGCCACGCGGAGGGGCCCGACGCGTCAGCCTGACCGGCAGGCGACGCAGGTGCGCTTCCAGTAGCCGCCGCGGCGTGAGCTCCTCGTCGATGATGCGCGCCAACTCCTCTTCCCGCTTCCAGAGGAACGCCACGGCGCGGAGCTCCATCTCCAGCATGCGCCGCTCCGCGGACTCGTTCAGGGCGATCTCGAGGCCGATGGTGCCGACCGGCCCGAGCTTCCAGAGCGAGGCCCGCCGGTCCGTCAGCGCCTCGGTGAACGCGCCGGCGGACCCCGCCCGCTCGATCTCCCGCGCCGCGTCCGTGATGCGGCCCTCCGACGCTCCCGCGATGTTCTGATACGCGAGTAGCCGCCTCAGGACGTTCTCGGCCACGTCTCCATGGAGCTCGTAGACCTTCTCGGGTGTCCAGGGATCACATCGCTGACAGGGGACGCCCACCGACAGCCGCCCGTCGGGGCCGCGCAGCGGATACACCCACCACCCGAGGTCGTAGCGCAGCGCGCGCAGGGTGCTGTGGCAGTACGGGCACGTCTCGCGCCCGTGCCACGCGGCCCATCCGAAGCGCCGCCACCGCACGATGTCCTCGACGGGCGTGTCCTCCCAGTCGATGCAGAAGTCGGGATCGCTCAGGCCGAGCAGGGAGCCGACGTAGGAGAGCCCGCCGAGTGCGTACGCGGACACCGTGGCGCGCGGGCTCGCCATGGCTGCCCGGCGCTTCCGGAGCTCTCGTCCGTAGCGCCACCAGGCCCGCTCGACGAGCCGGGCCGCACCGACCCGGACGATCGTCAGCCCGTCGGCCTCGAAGAGCGCGACGTTGGCGGTCTTCGCCAATGGGCGTCCGCGATCGTGGACGAGCCGCTCCAGGTCGTACAGCGCGGCGTCCCGGGCCTCGATGGGCCACAGATTCCAGCGGCCGCAGGAGGCGCACACGACCCACAGCCGTCCGGCCACCGGGTCGTAGGCGAAGCGCCACCCGAGCGGCAGATGGGCCAGGTGCCGGTTCCGCGGCAGCGACACGTGGCAGAACAGGCAGCGCGTCAGCACCGTGTCGTTGGCCGTGATCCCTTCATCCGTCGTCGTCATCATCGTCGTCCCTGGCCCAGCCACCCCGGCGGCGGGCTCGTTCCCGTGGTCCGCGACCCGCGGCCGCGCCTCGGCGACCGGGTGCCGCGTCCTGTTCCTACCCTCGGTGCGGGCCCCGCGGTCCCCGCCCGCTCGGCGTCACCGGGCCGCCGCGATGCACTCGATCTCGACGCGGGCGTCGAAGGCGAGCCCCCCGGAGGCGAGCGCCGACCGTGCGGGCGGGTCGGACGGGAAGAACTCGAGGTACACCTCGTTCATCGCCGCGTAGTCCGCCATGTCAGCGAGGAAGACCGTGCACTTCACCATATCCGCCATGGAGCCGCCCGCGGCCTCGATGACGTTCCGCAGATTCTCGAGGGTCTGGCGGGTCTCCGGTCCGATGCCGCCCTCGACCAGCCGGATCTCGTCTCCCGGCTCGGCGCCGATGGCACCGGAAAGGAAGATGAAGTCGCCGCTCCGGATCGCGGAAGAGAACACCGGCAGCCGGGCGACGCCCGGAACCTCGACGACCTCCTTGTGAGGCGCCTCGGCCGCGGCCTGGGCGCCGTTACGATCGACGCGCGGCTCGAACGAGCACGCGGCCGTGGTCCACGTGAGGGCGAGGATCACTCCGGCTCGGGCAACGTTCCGGAAGGGCCACGTCATGGTGTTCGCTCCTTGGTCACGGACGGATCGCTGGGTGCGGGGCGGAGCGTCGCGCGCCGCCGGTCCGCC
>JAWLHJ010000002.1:721198-775842 GCA_041690395.1 Longimicrobiales bacterium
CCGCCGCCTCAACCCCGCCCCGACGCCTCGGCCCGCCGCACCGCCACCGGGTCGGTCACGCGGGTGAGCAGCACCAGCCCGATGACGAACAGCGCGGTGAGCGCCAGGAAGCCCGGTCGCTGATTGCCGCCCGCCGCCAACGTCACGTAGCCGAACATGGCGGGCCCGACGATCGACGAGGCCCGGCCGCAGAGCGCGTAGAAGCCGAACATCTCGGCCTCCTTCCCGTCGGGCACGAGGGACGCCATGAAGGCGCGGCTCGCCGATTGGAGCGATCCGAGCCCCAGACCGGCGACAACGGCCAGCGCCCAGAACACGTTCGGGTCCTCGACGAAGTAGGCCGAGATCCCGACCGTGATCCAGAGGACGATGACCCCGAGGAGCACCTTCTTCGGCCCGAGCAGATCGGTGGGGCGGGAGAGCGCGAACGCCCCGACGAGGGCCGAGAACTGGACCACCAGGAAGAGCACGATGACAGCGTCGCGTTCGAAGCCGAACGTCCGCGACGCCACGAGGCCCGCCATGGCGATGATGGTGAGCACTCCGTCGATATAGAAGAAGAAGGCGAAGAGGAACTTCCGTAGCTCCTTGTTCTCCCACACCTCGGACAGGATCACGCGAAAGTTGGTGAACCCCCACCGCGCCGCTTCACCCAGTCCGACACCCGTCGGCTCGTCCTTCGGCAGGAAGAAGAACGCCGGCAGCGAGAAGAGCAGGAAGAAGCCCGCCACGAGCAGCCACATGACGGGCGGCTGGTCGACGAACGGCAGCACCATGATGAGGCCCACCGCCGAGCCGAGGTACCCGACGCCGAAGCCCAGCCCCGAGACCGAGCCCCTGCGGTCCGGCGGCGCGATGTCCGGCAGGTACGAGTTGTAGAAGACGTTGGCGCCCTCGAAGCCGACGTTCGCGACGACGAAGAGGATGAAGCCCCAGAGCGCCATCCCGGACTGAAGCGTCGTCATGAGCGCGACCGCCCCGACGCACGCGGCCACGTAGCCGAACATGAAGCGCTTGCGCGCCCCGCTCCGGTCCGCGATCGCCCCGAGCAGCGGCGACGTCGTCGCGACGATCAGCGCCGAGAGGGACAGGGCGTTCCCCCACCACGAGGCGCCGGCGCCACCCGTCCCGCCGACTACGACGTCGGCGTAGAAGATCGGAAACACCGCCGTCGTCATGACGGCCGGAAAGACGGAATTGGCGAAATCGTAGAGCGCCCAGGCTCCGACCTGCTTCCTGTCCACCTCGTCTCCTCTGCGCGGTCTCGTGCGGGCTCGGTATCGTGAACCGCGGCACGGTAGCGGCTCCGGGCGCCGACGGCCACCGCCCCGGGATACGTACGGCATGGCCCGCGGGCACGCCCCGGGCGTCGCGTGGGCCCCGGCGTCCGGGTCCCCGCGGTTGCGCCCGGCCGGGACCCTCGCGAATCTCGACTCCCTCCCCCATCCCCGACCGAACCCCCGACACGACGATGAATCGACTGATCGGAAAACGCGTCCTGATCACCGGCGCGAGCGCCGGCATCGGCGAGGCATGCGCCCGCCGCTTCGCCGAGCAGGGAGCGCATCTCCTCCTGTCCGCGCGGCGCCTCGAGCGGGTGCAGGCGCTCGCAGAAGAGCTCCGCGAGGAGCACGGCATCGAGGCCCATGCCCACGCGGTCGACGTCACGGACCGCGACCGGGTCGCCGAGTACCGGAAGACGCTGGAGCGGCTCGACCTCCTGCCGGACATCCTCGTGAACAACGCCGGCAAGGCGGTCGGCCTCGACAAGCTCCACGAGGGATCGCTGGACGACTGGGACGACATGATCGACACCAACCTCAAGGGTGTCCTCCACATGTCCCGCGCCTTCCTTCCGCACATGGTCGAGCGGAACGCGGGACACGTCATCCACATCGGGAGCATCGCCGGCCGCTGGGCCTACCCGAAGGGCGCGGTCTACAACGCGACGAAGTTCGGGCTGCGGGCCATCGCCGAAGGCATGAACATGGACCTGCTCGGCACGAAGGTGCGTGTCTCCAGCGTGGACCCCGGCCTGACCGAGACCGAGTTCAGCGAGGTCCGCTTCCACGGCGACACCGAGCGGGCGAAGAGCGTCTACGCCGACACGAAGCCGCTCACCGGTGACGATGTGGCCGACGCGGTCATCTACGTGGCGAACGTCCCCGAGCACGTGGACGTCTTCCAGCTCGTGCTCATGCCCACGGCGCAGCGCTCGGCCGGGTTGGTGGACCGGAACGGGGGTTGAGCCGGACGGACCCACGCGAGGGGGCCTCCCCTGTCCTCATCGTCTTCACGCTCTGGCTGCTGGTCTTCTCGTCCGCCAGCCAGATCATGATCATCTCGCCGATCCTCCCCATGATCGGCGACGAGCTGGGCATCCGCGACGCCGCCCTCGGCACCCTCGTGTCGGCCTACTCCATCATGGTCGGCATCTTCGCGATCATCTCGGGGCCGATCTCCGACAAGATCGGACGACGGCGCATCCTCATGATCGGCGCAGGCACCATGACGGTGGCGCTTTCGCTGCACGGCTTCGTGACCGGGTACGTGTCGTTCCTCGCCGTCCGGGTGTTCGCGGGGATGGGCGGCGGGGTGCTGAGCGGCGCGGCGGTGTCGTACATCGGCGACTATTTCCCCTACGAGCGCCGGGGCTGGGCGACCGGATGGGTCATGAGCGGCGCGGCGTTCGGCCAGATCATCGGGATCCCCCTGGGGATCGTCATCGCCGAGCGTCTCGGCTTCCGCGCCCCGTTCTACGTGTTCGCGGTGACCATGTCGGCGACCTGGCTGCTGCTCTTCCTCCGGGTTCCCCAGCCCGACGTCGTGCGGAGCCAGCACCGTCTCTCCATCGGCAAGGCCATCGAGGACTACGTGGCCATGCTCAAGCGCCCGGAGATCGCCTGGGCCGCGACGGCGTTCTTCATGATGTTCCTGGGCGTCTCCGTGTTCGTCGTCTACCTCCCGACGTGGCTCGAGCGGGACCTGGGCGCGACCGGCGACCAGATCGCGGCGATGTTCTTCATCGGGGGCATCGCCAACGTCGTCACGGGCCCGCAGGTCGGGAAGCTGTCCGACCGCATCGGCCGCAAAGGCATCATCCTGATGGCGTGCGTGGGACTCTCCATCGTCATGCTCCTCACGGTCCCGCTGGTGACGAACCTCGTGTGGGCCTACGTCATGTTCTTCCTGACCATGATCCTGGTGGCCATGCGCATCAGCCCGTTCTCGGCCCTGCTCACCGCGTTGGTGAAGGACGACCGCCGGGGTTCGCTCATGAGCCTGACCGTCGCGCTGGGCCAGGTGGGCTTCGCGCTGGGAGGCGCCGTCGCCGGTCCGCTGTTCGCCGGGGTCGGATACCGATCGAACACGATTCTCGGTGCGGTGATGGTGCTCGGCATGGGGCTCATCGTCTGGTTCCTGATCCCGGAGCCGACGCGCGACGGCTGAGGCGAGCCGCTACGTGCCGGGCGGCCCGGCCGGCGGGACGGGTGGGCCGGGACCGCCGGGCCTGTATATTCGTGGCGTGTCCGGTGTCGGCGCCGGGCGCCCACCCCCCGCAGAGGAGCCGTGTTGACCCCCTCCACGACCGACAAGCTCAAGGTCCTCTTCGTGGAGGACGAGGTCGATCACGCGCTCCTCGTGCAGACGTTCTTCGCGGGGCTCCCCGACTTCGCGGTGACGCACTCGCAGGACGGAGACCACGCCCTCCGACTTCTCGCCGAGCGGGAGTGGGACCTGATCGTCGCAGACCTCAACCTGCCGGGGGCGGACGGCTTCCAGGTCATCCGCGAGGCCAAGAGGAAGAACCGGCACGTCCCCATCCTGGCGACGACGGGCTATACGCAGGAGCACTACTGGGACCAGGCGTTCCGGGCCGGGGCGGACCAGGTGATGGTGAAGCCGCTCGACCGGGACGACTTCGTCGGCCGGGTCCGGTCGATGATGGGGTCGCGCACCCGGACCCGGGCGATGGCGGCGACCGGCCGGAGCACGGTGCTCGTGGTCGAGGGGCTGCTCGGCGACGGGATCATGGGGTGCGCCGGTGCCTGCGCGACGGCCATCGCGGCGGGCGCCCAGGTGGTGGTGCTTCCGATTCCCGTCGACCCACCGCGGGTGGATCCGGGGGAGTACGCGGCCGCCAAGGCCGCGGCGCGCACCCTCGGCTTGACGCTCCGGCTCGCCGAGTCGCTGGTCGGCGACTCCGACGCGATGGCGATGATGCTCGAGCGCGCCGTCGGCGAGCTGCGCCCGTCGGTGGTGTACGCTCCCGCCCGGGGCGACCGGCATCCATCGAGGGCGGCCGCATCGCGCATCGCGGCGGCGGCCGCGGGGGGACGGGTTCCGGTCTACGGGTACCAGACCGCCACGTCGCCCTCATCGTTCTCGCCGCAGAAGGTGCTCGATGTCTCCGGACACATGGAGGCGAAGACCGCCGCGCTGGCGGAGTTCGGTGAGGTCGGCACCACACGCAGGGACCTCGACCCCGGCCTGGCGCGCGCGTACGCTCGCTACTGGGGCAGACTGAAGGACTTCGGCGAGGTCGAGGTCTTCGAGATCATCCAGGAGAAGGACGCATGATGCCGTTCCGTATACCGCTCGTCGTCGTGACCGCGTGGGCCCTGCTCGCCACCGGGACCGCGTCGCTGCACGCCCAGGAGCCGGTCCCCATCCAGGCCGGCGTGGCCCCCGCGCCCGGGCCCTACGCCCCCGGCGTGGACGTGCGCCACTACGAGGTCGAGATCGCGCTCACGGCCGGTTCCGACCGGATCGAGGCGCGTGCCGAGCTCCAGGTCGCGGTGGAAGCCCACCGGGCGACGCTGCCGCTCGACTTCACGGGCCTCGAGATCACGGGCCTCACGGTGGACGGCGCCACGGTCCCGTACCTGCACGAGGAGGGTGTCGTCCGGATCCCGCTCGGAGGGGCAGTGCCCGGTGACGTCGTGACGGTCGCGATCGACTACCGGGGCGTCCCCGACGACGGCCTCATCCTGCGCGACAACGTGCACGGCGACCCCGCCGCCTTCGTGGACAACTGGCCCAACCGGACCCGCTTCTGGCTCCCCACTGTCGATCATCCCGCCGACAAGGCGACCGTGCGCTACACGGTGCACGCGCCCGCGGCCTGGAAGGTGATCGCCAACGGGCACCTGGTCACCGAGGCGGGCCCGACACCGGCCGACGCGCTCGGGTCGGGCGCCGACCGCCGCACCTGGGTGTGGGAGGTCGGTGTGCCGATCTCGACCTACAACATGGTCATCGGCGCCGCGGACATGGAGATCACCACCGTGGGGCTCGCGGCGTGCGGCCGGGCTCCGGCGAGCCGGCGCGACGACGGCTGCGTGGAGGTCACCACCTGGATCTTCCCCCAGGACGTCGCCAACGCCGAGCCGTCGTTCCGGCGCGCCGCCCAGATGACCGACTACTTCACCGAGCTGGTCGGCGACTTCCCCTTCGAGAAGCTCGCCAACGTCCAGTCGGCCACCCGCTTCGGCGGCATGGAGAACGCCTCGGCCATCTTCTACTCGGAGCAGGCGATCGCCGCCGGACGCGACATCGAGGGCACCGTCTCCCACGAGATCGCGCACCAGTGGTTCGGCGACGCCGTGACCGAGTCGAGCTGGAGCCACCTCTGGCTCTCGGAGGGCTTCGCGACCTACTTCGGAGCGCTCTTCTTCGAGGCCGCCGACGGCGTAGAGGACTTCCGTGAGCGGATGGAGGGGAGCCGGGCCCGGGTCGTCGCCTCCGCGGATTCGGACAAGCCGGTCATCGATCCCGACGAGACGGACCTGTTCGCGCTCCTGAACGACAACAACTACCCGAAGGGCGGGTGGGTTCTGCACATGCTGCGCGGTCTGCTCGGCGACGAGGTGTTCTTCGAGGGGATCCGGGCGTACTACCGGCGCCACCTGCACAGCGCGGTTCTCACCGAGGACTTCCAGGCGGTCATGGAGGAGGTCTCGCGCCGCGACCTCGACTGGTTCTTCACGCAGTGGCTCTACCGGCCCGGACACCCGGTGTTCGAGGTGGAGGAACGCTGGATCCCAGGCGACGCCGGGAGGGGGGTCGCGGAAGTCGTCGTGCGCCAGGTCCAGAAGGAGGCCTGGCCACGGTTCCGCGTGCCGCTGGAGCTCTGCTGGGGCGAGGGCGCTGAGCGGGTCTGCCGCGAGGCGGTGTCGGGCTCCGCGAGCGACGTCTTCCGCTTCGAGATGGGCGCCGAGCCGAGCAGTCCGGTCGCGCTCGACCCGGACGGATGGGTCCTCAAGGAGTTGCGCCCCTGACGGGAATCGCCCGCCGACCGCGAGACGTGACCCGCGCCGCCGGCGGCCCGCGCCGGTTGCGGACCCGGGGCGCGTCCGGCGAGTTTGAGGGTTCCCAAAGTCGCTCCCCGACCCCCACAGGACCGTGCACCTAGACTTCGAGCGAGACATCGTCGAGATCCAGACGCAGATCGACAAGCTGCTCGACCTCGCGGACCGTAAAGGCATCGACGTCTCGGACGAGGTCTCCGTGCTGAGGAGCAAGTTGAACGACCTCAAGCGCGACACCTACGACAATCTGGCCCCGATCGAGCAGGTGCAGGTGGCCCGCCATCCGCAGCGGCCGTACACGCTCGACTACATCGAGCGGATCTTCACCGACTGGGTGGAGTTGGCCGGGGACCGCAACTACCGGGACGACGAAGCGATCGTGGCGGGCTGGGGCCGCCTCAACGGGCGCTCGGTCATGATCGTGGGCCAGCAGAAGGGCCGCGACATGAAGGAGAACCTGCGCCGCAACTTCGGCATGCCGCATCCCGAGGGATACCGGAAGGCCCTCCGCCTCATGCGCCAGGCCGAGAAGTTCGGACGCCCGGTCATCACGTTCATCGACACCCCCGGTGCGTACCCCGGCATCGGCTCGGAGGAGCGCGGCATCGGCGAGGCCATCGCCTTCAATCTCCGGGAGATGGCGCGGCTGCGCGTCCCCGTGGTGTCGGCGGTGATCGGCGAGGGGATGTCGGGCGGGGCGCTCGGTATCGGGGTGACCGACAAGATCCTCATGCTCGAGCACGCGATCTACTCGGTCATCTCGCCCGAGGGGTGCGCCGCGATCCTGTGGCGCTCGGCCGAGCACAAGGAAAAGGCCGCCACGGCGCTCAAGCTGACCGCCCGCGACCTGAAGCGTCTGGGCGTCTGCGACGAGATCGTGCCCGAGCCCGAAGGCGGAGCCCATACCGACTGGGACGGCGCCGCCGACCGGCTCGCAAGCAGCCTCGAGCGGGTGATCGGTGAGCTGGAGAAGCTCCCGGTGGACGATCTCCGCGAGCGCCGGTGGGAGAAGTACGAAGCCATCGGCGCCTGGCAAGAAGCGTAGCCCCGGGCCATGGCCGGTTTCGCAGAAGTTCGGTTCAAGGGCACCCGCAAGGAGTACTACTCGTACTCCGGGCTCGACGTGCGCACCGGCCAGCACGTGATCGTCGAAGCCGACCGGGGCCAGGACCTCGGTCTCGTCTCCGCGATCGGCGTCGTGGCGGAGCGGAAGTGCTCCTCGTCGGGCGGCTGCTCCACGCCCACACCCGAGAACCGCATCGTCCGGGCCGCCGAGGCGACCGAGGTGGAACGCATCGAGTCGCTCCGGTCCGACGAGGACCGGGTCCGGGCCGAGACGAAGAAGCTGGTCGCAAAGCACGGCCTCCGCATGAAGGTCACCGAGGCCGAGTGGCAGTTCGACCGCAACAAGCTGATCATCTACTTCACGGCCGAGAAGCGGGTGGACTTCCGTGAGCTCGTCCGGGACCTGGCGAGGACGTTCCGCACCCGCATCGAGCTGAAGCAGATCGGCGTTCGCGACGAGGCCGCGCTGCTCGGCGGGGTGGGCCGCTGCGGCCGCGAGCTCTGCTGCTCGACCTGGCTGCCGGAGCTCAAGCCGGTCTCGCTCCAGCTCGCCAAGGACCAGCGCCTGTCGCTCAACCCCGCCCAGATCAGCGGGTGCTGCGGCCGCCTCATGTGCTGCCTCATGTACGAACACCGCACCTACGTCGAAGCGCGCCGCCGCTTCCCCCGCGAGGGGCGGAAGATCAGGACCGCCCGCGGCGAGGAGAGGGTGGTGGCGGTGGACATCTGGGCGGATACCGTCAGCTTGCGGGACGCCGAGGGCGAGCGCAGGACCGTGCCGCTCGCCGATCTGAAAGTGGAAGTGAGCAAGGCGCCGGAGCGGGACTGAGACCCGCCCCCCGGCGCCCACGAGCCCATCCGTCGAAGCCCGGAACCGAGACACGCGATCGTGCAGCGCCGCACCTACCTCACCACGCCGATCTACTACGCCTCCGGCGAGCCGCACCTCGGCCACGCCTACACCACGATCCTGGCCGACGTGCTCGCGCGCTTCGACCGCCAGGACGGCGCCGACGTCTTTTTCCTGACGGGCACGGACGAACACGGCCAGAAGATCCAGGACGAGGCGAAGAAGCGCGGCATGGAGCCCCTCGAGCTGTGCGACCTCATGGCCGAGCGCTTCCGCGCCGCCTGGGACACCCTCGGCATCTCCCACGACCGCTTCATCCGCACGACCGAGAAGGAGCATGTCGACGTCGTCCGGGCCTTCCTCGAGCGCCTCTGGGATCGTGGGGAGATCTACGAGGGGAGCTACTCGGGGTGGTACTGCGTCCACGAGGAGCGCTACTGGACCGACAAGGACCTCGGACCCGACCAGACCTGCCCCGACTGCGGCCGCCCCGTCCAGCGCGTGGAGGAGAAGAACTACTTCTTCCGCATGAGCGCCTACCAGGAGCGGCTCGTCCGGCACATCGAGGAGCATCCCGAGTGGATCGTCCCCGAGGAGCGTCGCAACGAGATCCTCGGCTTCCTCCGGCAACCGCTCGGCGACCTGTCGATCTCGCGGCCGAAGAGCCGGCTCACCTGGGGGATCGAGCTCCCGTTCGACGACGAGCACGTGGCCTACGTCTGGGTCGACGCGCTCATCAACTACCTGACCGCGTCGGGCGCGATCACGCCGGAGGCCGAGCCCGGCGCCCAGGGTTTCGACGACGTCTCCGGCTCCTGGTGGCCCGCCGACCTGCACATCGTGGGCAAGGACATCATCACCACGCACGCGGTCTACTGGCCGACGCTGTTGATGGCGGTCGGGCTCCCCGTGCCGCGGCGCATCCTCGCGCACGGCTGGTGGGTGGTCGGCGAGACCAAGATGAGCAAGTCGCTCGGCAACGTCGTCGACCCGCTGGCGCTCCGCGAGGAATTCGGGACGGACGCGGTGCGGTGGTACCTGCTCCGCGAGATGCCGACGGGCGGCGATGCGTCGTATACCCCCGAGCGCTTCCTGACGCGCTACGACGAGCTCGCGAACATCCTGGGCAACCTGGCGAGCCGGGCCCTGTCGATGATCGGCAAGTACCGGGGCGGCGTGGTGCCGGCCGGACCGGACGACGGGCTCGCCGAGCCGGTCGCGACGGCCCTCGAGGACGCCCGCGCCGCCATGGCCGAGTACCGCGTGCACGAGGCGCTCGCGGCCGCCATGGACCTCGCCCGGGTCGCGAACGGCTACGTCGAGGAGCGCCAGCCCTGGGCCCAGGCCAAGGACGAAGGTGCCCCCGAAGCCCTCGACGAGACCCTCGCCACGCTGGCCAGGGTGCTCACGGTCCTGTGCTCGCTCTTCGAGCCGGTTACGCCCGAGAAGATGGCAATCCTTGCAGAACGCCTCGGTCTCGACGCAGTCCCCACCCTCCGCGAAGCCCGCGAGATCACCCTCGCCGGACGCGAAACGACCAAGGGAGACGGGCTTTTTCCCAAGGTGGAGCCATCCTGGGCCCGCGAGAGCTGATCCGCGCCCGAACTCGGTACGTCCCTTGCACCCGACTTGCCCGCAGGCGGAGCCGGTCCTCTCGATCCGGCCCGTCGTGCTTGGTTGACACATGGTTCCGAGGCGGCCTAGCTTTCCGGCTGCCGCGAAGGTCCAGACTCCGGCTCTGCCGGCCGGACGGTGGGTTGGGCGGGGACGTGTGGAAAGGGGCTCACCAGCACCGAGGCTGATTTATGAAGGGAGACAGATGGACCTTTCTCGTCCTGCGAGGTGAGGACGGACCGGTTCGCCAATACTCCGTCTCGGCGCGGGCCGTCCATGCGAGCGCATGGGTCGGTGGATTCGTGCTCCTGGCCGTCCTGGCGTTCAGCTTCGGGATCGGTTTGGACGGCGCGGGTCAGATCAAGGCGGCGGTGCTCGAAGCCCGGAACGATGCTCTCGAGACCGAGCTGCAGGAGTTCCAGCAGCGGATCGCGGGGCTCGAGTCGACGCTCGACCGGGTGGCCGCGAACGACGCCCAGTTCCGGACCATCGCCGGGCTCGAGGCCATCGAGCCCGAGGTGCTGCAGGCCGGAGTAGGTGGTCCGGGGCTCGGCACGCCCGAGTCTTCGTCCCTCCACCCGACCGACCCGGACCTCGCCAGGTCCCTCTTCGCGGTCTCCTACGACCTGAGCGCTCTCGAGCGCCGCGCCCGGCTGCTCTCCGAGAGCCTGGAGACGGTGACGGACTCGGTACGCGCGCATCGCGACCTCCTCGAGTCCACGCCGTCCATCCTCCCGACGTCGGGGTGGCTGTCGAGCCGCTACTCGCGGTCCCGCATGCACCCGATCCACAACCGTCCGATGGCCCACACCGGCCTGGACATCTCGGCTCCCACCGGTACGCCGATCTACGCGGCCGCCAAGGGCCGGGTAACGCGGGCGGGCTTCGTGGTCGGCTACGGTCTGACCGTCGAGATCGACCACGGCTACGGGTACTCCACCCTGTACGCCCACGCCTCCAAGCTCATCGCGCAGGTAGGCCAGGAAGTGCAGCGCGGCGAGATGATCGCGCAGGTCGGCAGCACCGGGATCGCCACCGCCCCCAACCTCCACTACGAGGTGCGGGTGGACGGGCGCGCAGAGGATCCGGCGCGTTACATCCTGCCCGAGACGCTTCGTTATTGAGGCGTCGGCGACCGGCCGGACAGAGCCCCGACCCTGGCGTGTCGCCTCCCAGGCTGTAGATTGCCCCGGCTTGATGTGGGTCCGACCCCGCACTAGCTTCGCTTTTCATTCCCCCAAGCAACCGACGGACGGAGATCAACATGAGGCGTAGGACACTCCCGTTCGCCATGGGCCTCCTCCTCGCAGCGACGGCCTGTGGCCCCGCCGAGGTGGTGGTGACGATGGAGATCGAGACCCCGGACCCCGAGGGGGAGGGCACCACCACGCGCGCTCTCTCCGACATCGAGGTGCAACTGCTCCCGTACGACCGCGACCAGATCTTCGACTCGCTCACTCAGGCGTTCGGCACGCCGGAGCCCGAGATTCCGGCCGATCTGGAGGCCGCCCGCGAGGAGGTTCAGGAGGCGCAGCAGGAGTGGGATGAGCACCAGCGCCGCTGGAACACCCTCCGCGACACCCTGCAGACGCTGACCAGCGAGATGGAGCAGTTCTCGCGGGGCGAAGCGCGCTACGTGGCGCTCTTCCGGGAGTGGCAGGACTTCGACACCGAGCTCGGCCAGGTCGAGCGCGAGATGAACGCCGCGTTCGAGCGCTTCGACTCGCTTCAGCGCGGGACCATCCGCGCATCGGACTCGATCCGGATCCTGCAGAACAACTGGGCGGACGAGGCTTTCGAGGGCGTCGGCCAGATCTTCCTCGCCAAGCAGCGTGAGTCGGGACTCGACCTCGCGGTCGACACGACCGACGCGAACGGCGTCGCTCGGGGCAACCTGCGCGTAGCACCGGGCCAGTACTGGGTCCACGCGCGGTACGACCTCGTGTACACGGAGCTCTACTGGAACGTCCCGGTGACGGTCGAGCGCGGCGAGCCCGTGGTCGTCGAGCTGACCCGCCAGAACGCCCAGGAGCGGCCGAAGCTCTGACGCCGGCTCGGGTCGACGACCCGACGGAGCGTGAAAGCCGCCGGGGCTCCCTGATCGTGGAGCCCCGGCGGCTTTCCTTTTGCGGGGACCACGGTATTGTGTGAGGACCCCATCGACCCGCTTCAACACCCCGCGAGCCATGCCCCACGACCCGACGAGCGACGAGCCCACGGATCCGGCCGGGGCCCGGACGGCCACGAGTCCCGCGTTCGAGATCGACGGCGACGGCATCGGCTGGATCACCTTCGACGACGCGGAGCGCTCACAGAATGTCCTGACCGAAGCCGTCATGCGACGGCTCGGCGGCGCGCTCGACGAGGCCCGCGCCGCGGGCCGTGAGGGGCGCGTCCGGGTCGTCGTGATCCGGAGCGGGAAGGAGGCCGGCTTCATCGCGGGGGCGGACGTGGAGGCCATCGCCGGCATCGAAGACCCCGGCGACGCCGAGACGAAGGTCAAGATGGGGCAGGCGGTATTCTCGGACGTCACCACCCTACCCGTGCCGTCGGTCTCGGCGATCCACGGTGTGTGCCTCGGCGGCGGGCTCGAGTTGTCGCTCGCCTGCACCCACCGGGTCGCCTCCGACGCCCCGCGCACCAAGCTGGGGCTTCCCGAAGTCATGCTGGGGATCCTTCCGGCCTGGGGGGGCACCACCCGGCTCCCGCGCCTCGTCGGGCTCCAGGCCGCGCTCGACCTCCTCCTGACCGGCAAGCAGATCGACGCCGCGAAGGCGCGCCGGATCGGGCTCGTGGACGAGGTCTTCCCGGTAGAGCTTTTCCCGGATCTCGTGCGGGACTTCGCGATCGACGTGGCCCGTGGCGGCCGTCGCCGGAAGGCTCCCTCGCGGAAGCTCCTGCAGCGGGTCCTCGACGACACCGGGATCGGGCGGCGCATCGTGCTGCGCCAGGCACGCAAGAAGGTCATGGACTCCACGGGCGGACACTACCCGGCGCCGCTCCGGATGCTCGAGCTCCTGGAGGAGCGCCTCGGCGGCAGCGTCGAGGAGAGCCTCGCCGCGGAAGCCCGCGCGGCGGGCGAGCTGATCGTCTCCCCGGAGTGCAAGAACCTCATCCACGTCTTCCGGATGCGCGAGGCCGCCCGCAAAGGGGCCGGCGTCGCCGACGGCGAGGACATGGGACGGAAGATCGAGCGCATCGGCGTGCTCGGCGCGGGGGTGATGGGCGGAGGCATCGCCCAGCTGGCGGCCTACAACGGCATCGACGTCTACATGAAGGACATCCGCCACGACGCCGTCGGTAGTGGGCTCCGCCACGCGCGGCAGCTCTTCGACAAGTCGGTGAAGCGCCGGAAGATGAGCCGGCGGGACGCCGACCGCGCCATGGAGCGCATCGCCGGCGGTCTCGACGATCACGGCCTGCGTGGCTCCGGACTCGTGGTCGAGGCGGTGGTGGAGCGGATGGACGTGAAGCGCGAGGTGCTCGCGGCCGCGGAGCGCGAGGTCGACGCCCGCTGCGTCCTCGCGACCAACACGTCGTCGCTCTCGGTGGATGAGATGGCTTCGGCACTCGAGCGCCCGGATCGGTTCTGCGGCATGCACTTCTTCAACCCCGTCCACAAGATGCCGCTCGTGGAGGTCGTACGGGGACGCGAAACGTCGGACGGCACCGTCGCCACCGTCCACCGGCTGGCCGTCGACCTCGGAAAGGTGCCGGTCGTGGTGCGGGACGGGCCGGGGTTCCTGGTCAACCGTATCCTGGGCCCGTACCTGAACGAAGGGGGGTTCCTGATGGCCGAGGGAGCCGCGATCGAGGCGATCGACGAGGCGGCCACCGAGTTCGGCATGCCGATGGGCCCGGTCCGGCTCATCGACGAGGTGGGGATCGACGTGTCACGGCACGCCGGTGCCGCGCTCCACGAGGCGCTCGGCGACCGCATGGCCCCGTCGCCCGTGCTCGCGCGCATCGGCGAGACCGAGCGGCTCGGCAAGAAGGGCGGGCGTGGGTTCTACCTGTACGAGGGCGGCAAGGAGAAGGGGGTCGACGACTCGGTCTACGCGGAGATCGGGCTGGCCACGCCCGCGTCCGTCCCTGCCCCCTCCGCCGAGAACCCGCCCGCCCACGCGCCCCCGACCGACAGGGCGGCTTCGACGCTCGACGAGACCGCGATCCGGTGGCGCCTGGTGCTCCCGATGATCAACGAGGCGGCGCGGATTCTCGACGAGGGGATCGCACCGGACGCCGCGTCCGTCGACCTCGCCATGATCATGGGGACGGGCTTCCCCCCGTTCCGGGGTGGCCTCCTCCGCTTCGCGGACACCGTTCACCCACGCTCGGTGCTGGACCGGCTCCGCACGCTCGAGGCACGGCACGGAAGCCGTTTCGAGCCGGCACCCCTCCTCGTGCGGCTCGCGGACCAGGACCGCACGTTCTACGAGGCGTTCCCGGGACCGGACCGCGCGAACGCATGACCCCGAGCGAGCGAGCGTCGGACCCCACGGGCGCATCCGGCGTCGTGGGCGTCGTACCCGCGTCCGGATCCTCGTCCCGCATGGGCACGCCGAAGGGGCTGCTCAGCCTGGACGGGCGGACGTTCACACGCCGTGTCGTCGAGACGCTCGTGGACGGAGGGTGTGGGCGTGTGCTGGTCGTGGTACGGGCCGGCGACGACGCCACGGCCGAGGAGGGTCGGGCGGCCGGTGCCGAGGTCCTCGAGAACCCGGACCCGGGCGACGGACCGATCTCTTCGCTGCGGCTCGCCCTGGCCCACCTTTCGGGCAGCGCGCGTTGGGTCGTCTGGCTTCCGCTGGATCACCCCAAGGTGCGGGCCGGAACCGTGCGGGCGCTGGTCGACGCGATGCGCGGGCAGGGAGCGGGGGCCGCCACGCGGGGGGGCACGGGGAGCGGGACGCGGGAAGCTGCGGGCCAGCCGGCCGGGAAGGTGGGCGACGCGGCGGAAGCTCCCGTGCTCGCGCTGCCCATACACCGGGGCGAGCGGGGTCATCCGGCGGTGTTCGGGCGGGCCGTCTTCGCCGAGCTGCTCGACCCGAGCGTCGCCGGGGGCGCCCGCACGGTCGTGCACCGCCATCTCGAGGCCGGCACCGCGCTCCTCCTGGCGACCGACGACCCGGGGGTGCTCGTGGACGTCGACACCCCCGAAGAGTACGACGCGCTCGTCCGCGAAGGTGCCAGGTGAGCGGCGCGGACCGGACGAGTGGGGCCGACCCGATGAGCGACGCGGGCGGTGCGGGCGGGGCCAGCCGGGCGGGTCGGCTCGACGCGGCAGAGGCAGCCCGACTCCTGATCGACACCTCCGAGGCCGGCGGCAGCGCGGCGGTGGCCCTCGTGGTGGGCGCACCCGACGGTCACCCGATGCTGGGGCGGCGCGTGGGGCTGACCCGCATCGGTGGCGAGGAGAAGACGCACGGCGCGTCCGACACGGAGACCGGGGCCGCTAAGGCGCTGATCGGCCTCCTTCGGGGGGCGCTCGACGATCCGCGGGCCGGGGACGGGCTCCACGCGCTGGAGCTGCCGGCCGAGCCGGCGTCCGGGCCGGACGCCCGCCGCTCGCCGGTCACGCTCGAGGTCTACCTGGAGCTCCGGCGCCCCGTGCTCGAGCTGGTCATCGTCGGGGCCGGCCACATCGCGCGGCCGCTCGCCCGGACCGCCGCTTCGCTCGGCTTCCGGGTCTCGGTGCTCGACGACCGTCCGGACTTCGCCACTCGCGAACGCTTCCCCGAGGCGGAGCGGCTGCTGCGCGCCGACTTCGACGACCCGTTCCGGGACGTGCCCATGCACGAGCGTACCCACATCGTGCTCGTCACGCGGGGCCATAAGTACGACTACGCGTGCCTGGTGCGCGCGTTACGCATGGACCCCCCCCCCGCCTACATCGGTATGATCGGGAGTCGGCGACGGGTGCGCGCGACCTACGTGCAGCTACTCGACGACGGCGTCGACCGGTCGCTGCTGGGGCGTATCCATGCCCCCGTGGGCCTCGACATCGGTGCCGAGACCCCGGAGGAGATCGCCGTCGCCGTGGCCGCGGAGCTCGTGCTCGTGCGACGGCGCGGCTCCGGCCGGCCCCTGAAGGACGTGGAGCGCATCGACGAGCGCTTCTTCAAGGAGGAGCGGGAATGACGGAGCGGAGACACCACGCGGAGCGGCACGCATGACCCATCAGGACGACCGGGCCCTCGCGGACGCGCTCGCCTCGGCCAGCGCCGAAAGACGGCCGTGCGCGCTGGCCACGATCGTGGCGACGCGCGGCTCCACGCCGAGGAAGGTCGGCGCCCGCATGTTGGTGGACCCCGACCGGGGGCTGGTCGGCACGGTCGGCGGCGGATGCGGGGAGGCCGAGGTCATCGAAGCCGCGGGCCGCGTCCTCACGTCGGGTGTTCCGGAGCGTGTCCGGGTCGACCTGACGGACGACCTGCTCTCGTGGAGTCCCGCCGTCTGCGGCGGCATCATGGACGTCTTCGTCGAGGCTGTACTTGCGGAACGCCGTGAGGAGTCCGAACGCGGAGGCGAGGGCACCGGCGGAGCGCCCGCGACGACCGACGCCGCGGAACGGGCCGGTTCGTCTTGACCGAGCCCGGCGGGCGCGTCCGTATCCACTACCGCCGCATTCCCGACCGCGAGCAGATCTTCGACCAGCGGGTCGTGGCCGTGGAGCCCGACGGCGCGGTGGTCACGCTCGCCGAAGCCGCGCCTCTCCCCCGCCCGGTCCGGGCGAACGGCGAGGTCATCCTCGATCCCGGCGCCCCCGCGGTCTGGCTGACCTTCCCGGGCGGCTGGCACGACATTGGCCGGTTCCACCGCGCCGACGGCACCATGACCGGCTTCTACGCCAACATTCTCACGCCGCCCGAGATGGCCGCGGGGGTCTGGCGCACGACGGACCTGTTTCTCGACGTCTGGCAGCCGGTCGCCGGCCCACCGGCGCTCCTCGACGAGGACGAGTTCGAGGAGGCGCGCGCCCGGGGGCTCCTGGACGCCCCGACGGCCGACCGTGCCCGCGCCGAAGCCGAGAGCCTCATCGCCGCGGCCCGGGACGGCTCGTGGCCCCCCGATCCGGTTCGCCGCTGGACGCTGGAAGCCTGCCGCGACCGCCTCGCCGAGGTGGACGGTCGCGGCTGAGGGTCAGTCCTCGACGCGGTACGCCGCGCAGAGCCGGTCCATGTCGACGTGCAGGTGCTTCAACACCGCCGGATCCTCACGGATGAAGTCCAGCAGCCGCTCGTAGTCGTCGATACCCCCGGCCGGCACCACCACGTTCTCGTCGTGATAGTCGCCGTCGTCCACGAACAGGAGACGAAGCTTCACGGACGCGGCCTTCGCCTTTCCGGCCATCAGCTCCCCGCTCCGGGCGTGAGGTCCTCGACGGCCTCCACGATCGACCCGAAATCGCCGTTGACGCGCCGCACCTGACCGCCGGCGTTCACCATCACGGTCGGGGTTCCGCTCACGCCGAGCTGCGCGCCGAGCTCCATGTTCGCCGTGACGACGTCCGCGTAACGGTCGCTCTGCAGGCACGCCTCGAAGGCGCCCTCGTCGAGCTCCACCGAGGCCGCATAGTCCATGAACGACCCGATCGCGTTCGCCTGGCCCGACCAACGGGGCTGCATCCGGAAGAGGAGGTCGTGATAGTCCCAGTAGCGGTCCTGCTCACCAGCGCAACGCGCGGCCCTCGCCGCCAGGAAGGCGTGCGGGTGGATCTGCACCAGCGGGAAGTCGTAGAAGACGAACTTCGCACGTCCCTGCTCGACGAGCTGGAGCTGGATCTGCGGCTTCACGCTCGCCGCGAAGCTGCCGCACCCCGGGCACTGATAGTCGCCGAACTCGACGATGGTCACCGGCGCGTTCTCGTCGCCGAGCGTGACCCCCTGGGCGAGCTCCACGAGCCGCTCGCTGTTCTCGAGCCCCTCGACCTCGACCGGCGCGGTGACCGCGTCGCTCAGCGCGCTGCTCCCTACCGAGTAGACGGCCACGCCGACGCCGATGACGGCGACTGCACCGAGCACGAAGTAGAGCTTCTTCATCCCCGAATCACTACCCTGGTCACGGGCCTGCCTGCGCTGTTCGCTTCTGGACACGGTCATCCCCTGTTGCGGTCCGACCCGGAACCGAGCCGGTGAGCGACACGCCCGACGGACCGGGCGCCTCTGGATTCGATCGAGCCTGGAAGATGCCGCCCGTCGAGGCGCCGATCAAGCAACCCGCGCGGCGGCGATCAGCCGAGCAGCCAGTCGAGCACGCCGTCGGTGTCGGTCAGGTCGGCAAGGACCCGGTCGGCGCCGGTCTCCTCGAGCGCGTCCACGGCGTAGCTTCCCGTCGCGACGGCGAGCGTGCGGGCGCCCCCCTTCTGGCCGCAGACGACGTCCCGCGGCGTGTCGCCGATCACGACCGCCTCGGTGGGCGGCACGTCCCGCCCCCATACGTCGCGGGCGCGCCGCAGCGCGATGGCGGGCAGGGCGTCGCGCTCCTCGTGGTCCGAGCCGTAGCTGCCGACCCGGAAGCGGCCCCACAGGCGGGCGGAGCCGAGCTTCAGCCGTGCCCCGCCCTCGATGTTGCCGGTGAGCAGGCCGACACCGACCTCCGCCTCGTGCGGATCGAGGGCGTCGAGCAGCTCGGGGACGCCCGGCAGGACCTCCATCGGCCGCTCGACCAGTCGCTCCTCCAGGTGCCCGAGGTAGCGGCCCCAGAGTGCCTCGAAGCCCGCTTCGATCTCGGCCGGGTCGAATCCCGCGCCCGCGAGGAGCTCCCTCGCGATCTGCGGGTCGGTCTTGCCGGCGAAGCTCACGCCCACCGTGTTACCCGCGGTGCCGAAGGTCTCGACCATGGCCAGCTCGAAGGCGCCCTTGGCGGGCCCGCCCTGGACCAGCGTTCCGTCGATGTCGAAGAGGATCAGTCGGCGAATGGACATGGGCGTGCGGGCAGCGGCGAGCTCAGAACAGCTCGGACAGGAGGGACGGATCGAGGTTGCCCCCGCTGATCACCACGGCGACGGAGAGGCCTTCCGCGTCCACCTTCCCCGACAGGAGCGCCGCGGTCGTGGCCGCGCCGCTGTACTCCACGATCAGCTTCTGGCGGCCGACCAGCAGGCTCGTCGCCTCGCGGATCGCGTCGTCCGTGACGGTCACCACGTCGTCCATGAGGTCCCGGGCGTGCTCGAAGGTGAGCTGCCCGGCGATGACCGGCGCCAACCCGTCCGCGATCGTGTCGATCCGGTCGAGCTTCACCGGCCTGCCCGCGTCGAGCGCCGCCCGCATGGACGCCGCCCCCTCGGGCTCGACCCCGATCACGCGGGCTTTGGGGATCATGCGCTTCACCGACGCGGCCACCCCGCTCGCCAGGCCGCCACCGCCGATGGGCGCGAGCACCAGGTCGACGTCGGACCAAGCCCGTGCGATCTCGTACCCGACCGTTCCCTGGCCGGCGATGATGTGCCGGTGGTCGAACGGCGGCACGATCACGAGTCCTTCCTCCGCCGCGATCTCTTCCGCGCGCGCCTTCCGCTCCACGGACGTGGTCCCCTCGAAGTGCACCTCGGCGCCGAGCGCTTCCGCACCCCGCACCTTCACCTTCGGCGCCGTGGTCGGCATGACCACGACCGCGCGCACGCCGCGCAGCTTGCCCGCCAACGCCACCGCCTGCGCGTGGTTACCGGACGAGTACGTGATGATGCCGCCACGCACCTGATCGTCCGAGAGCTGTGAGACGAAGTTGAACGCACCCCGCAGCTTGAACGACCCGGCGCGCTGCAGGCTCTCACACTTGAGCCGAACCGTGGCGCCCACCGCCTCGGAGACGGACTCCGACGGCAGCAGCGGGGTCGGCACGGCGACGCCCTGCAGCCTACGCGCCGCCGCCTCGATCTCCGGGAGGCCGACCAGGCCCTCCCCCTGCACCACGTCGGGCGTCACGTGCGGGCCCTCACGCGTCGTCCTCGTCGTCGACCCCGTCGTCGTCCTCGAGGTCGTCGTCGTCCTCGAAGTCGTCATCCTCGAAGTCGTCGTCCTCGAAGTCGTCGTCGAGGTCATCGCCCTCGAAGTCGTCATCGTCCTCGTCCGAGGCTACGGCCCTGGGCGTCTTGGCACCGGCCCGCTCCGCGGCCGCCTGCTCCTCGGCGATCTGGACCGCGGCCTCCACGGCCTCGTCCTCTTCCTCCTCGTCGCCGATGATGACCCATGCGACATCGACCACCTCGTCGCCTTCGTCCAGGTTCATCAGCTTCACGCCCTGCGTGGCGCGGCCGATCACGTTGATCTCGCCCACCCCCTGCCGGTTCACCACGCCCTTCTTGGTGATCAGCATGAGCTGCTCTTCGTCGCGGACCGACTTGATGGAGACGACCTTACCGGTCTTCTTCGAGATCCGGAGGTTGATGACCCCCTTGCCGCCCCGTCGCTGCATGCGGTAGGCGTCGACCGCGGTGCGCTTGCCCATCCCCTTCTCGGACACGACCAGGAGCGTCGAGTCCTCGCGCACGACCACCATGCCGACGACCACGTCGCCTTCGGCCAGGTCGAGGCCGCGCACGCCTTCGGTGGCGCGCCCGGTCTTCCGGACATCGCTTTCCTTGAAGCGGATCGCCATCCCCTCGCGGCTGGCGAGGATGATCTCGTCCTTGCCCTCCGTGATGCGCACGTCGATGAGCTCGTCGCCCTCACGGATGTTGATCGCGTTGAGTCCCACGGCCCGCACGTTCCCGTACGCCGACAGCTCGGTCTTCTTCACCACGCCGTTGCGGGTGCAGAAGAGCAGGTAGCGGTCCTCCGAGAACTCCCGCACCGGCACGACCGAGGCGATGCTCTCGTCGGAGCCGAGGTTCAGGAGGTTCACGATCGGCTTGCCGCGCGACGTGCGCCCGCCCACGGGGATCTCCCACACCTTGAGCCAGTAACACTGGCCCGCGCGCGTGAAGATCATGATGTAGTCGTGCGTGGACGCGACGAAGAGGTGCTCCACCCAGTCCTCTTCCTTCGTGTCCATGCCCCTGAGGCCGCGGCCGCCCCTCCGCTGGGCCCGGTACGTGTCGACCGGCAGGCGCTTCACGTATCCCTTGTGGGATACCGTGATGACCATGTCCTCCTCGACGATCAGGTCCTCGACGTTGAAGTCGCCGACCGCGCCGATGATGTCGGTCCTGCGCTCGTCCCCGTACTTCTCGCTGATCTCCTCGAGCTCGCCCTTCAGGATCTCGGAGCGCCGCTCCTCGGAGCCCAGGATCTCGCGGAGCGCCTCGATCTGCGCCCGGACTTCGCCGAGCTCCTCTTCGAGCTTCTCGATCTCGAGGCCGGTGAGGCGCGCGAGCCGCATGTCGAGGATGGCCTTGGCCTGCCGCTCGCTGAGCTCGAAGGTCTCCTGCAGCTGGGTCGACGCCTGATCGGTGTCGTCCGCCGCCCGGATGATCTTGATGACCTCGTCGATGTGGTCGACGGCGATCTTCAGGCCCTCGAGGATGTGCTCCCGGTCGAGCGCCTTGGCGAGATCGAACTCGCTCCGCCGGACGATGACCCGCATCCGGTGGGTGATGAAGTGCTGCAGCATCTCGCGCAGCGGCATGATCTTCGGCTGGCCGTCGACGAGGGCCAGGAGGATCGTGCCGAACGTCGACTGCATCTGGGTGTGCTTGTACAGCTTGTTCAGCACGATGTGCGGGACGGCGTCGCGCTTGAGCTCGATGACGATCCGCATGCCGTCGCGGTCGGACTCGTCGCGCATGTCGCGGATCTCGGTGATCTTCTTGTCGCGCACCAGATTCGCGATCTGCTCGATGAGGCGCGACTTGTTCACCATGAACGGGATCTCGCGGACGACGATGCGCTCGCTGTTCGCGTCGATCTCCTCGATCTCGGCCCTGGCGCGCATGATCACACGGCCCCGGCCGGTGCGGTACGCGTCGCGGATGCCCTCGCGTCCGCACACGAAGCCGCCCGTGGGGAAGTCCGGCCCCTTCACGATGTGCTCGAGGTGCTCCTGCGGCAGGTCCGGGTTGTCGATGAGCGCCATGACGGCGTCGTTGATCTCCCGCAGGTTGTGCGGCGGGATGTTGGTCGCCATGCCGACCGCGATACCGGACGATCCGTTGACCAGCAGATTCGGGAACTTCGCGGGGAGGACCGTGGGCTCCTGGATGCTCCCGTCGAAGTTGTCCGCGAAGGCGACGGTGTCCTTGTCGATGTCCTCCACGAGCTCGAGCGCGAGCCGCTGGAGGCGGGCCTCGGTGTACCGGTACGCCGCGGCGGAGTCGCCGTCGACCGAGCCGAAGTTGCCCTGGCCGTCGACCAGCGGATAGCGCAGCGAGAACGGCTGCACCATGCGCACCATGGAGTCGTAGACCGCCGAGTCGCCGTGCGGGTGGTACTTACCGAGCACGTCACCGACGACGGTCGCGCTCTTCTTGTACGCGCGCCCCGGCCCCAGGCCGAGCTCGCTCATGGCGTACAGAATGCGCCGGTGCACGGGCTTCAGGCCGTCCCGGACGTCGGGAAGGGCCCGCTGCACGATGACGCTCATCGAGTAGTCGATGAACGACTCCCGCATCTCGTCTTCTAGAAGCCGCGACAGGACGGTCTCCCCGCCCCCTCCACCCACTACGAGCTCGGGCTCGTCAGCCATACCGGATTCTTCCTGATCTGAGATACGCGCCGGGCCGCACCTTCACGCGGCCCGCGCCGGGCATGCGAAGCCACGGAACCCACGCCCGCGGGCCTGTGCGACGCGCTCGTCACCGGCCGATCTCGATCGACTGGGGGACGGTCGCGGATGGGAGCATCCCGAGCGGGTCGGGACGCCCTCGCGGAGGCGGGGCGGAAACGGTTCCGAAGACCTGGAAAAATAACCTTCCGGACGCCGTCGCGGCAACCCCGAAAGCGGCCCGGAAACGCCTATCTCACAAGGCGTTTCAGACTTTTTCCACAGCGGCCTCGAGCGCCTCGGCCAGATACCGCGCCGTGGCGCTCCCGGGGACCCCCGCCACCGTCGCCGGCGGACCCATCGCGACGACCTCGCCGCCGCGCGCGCCGGCCCCGGGCCCCATGTCGATGATCCAGTCCGCGACCTTGGCCACCTCCATGTCGTGCTCGATGACCAGGACGGTGTTTCCGGCGTCCACCAGCCGCTCCAGCACCCCCACCAGCTTGCCGACGTCCTCGCCCGAGAGACCCGTGGTGGGCTCGTCCAGGATGTAGAGCTTCCGGCCCTGCTTGCCGGCCGCCCCCGAGAGCTCCCGGGCGATTTTCAGGCGCTGCGCCTCACCCCCGGACAGCGTGGGCGCCGGCTGGCCCAGCCTCAGGTACCCGAGTCCCACCTGCTGCAGGTGCCAGAGCGCCTTGCCGAGCCTGCGCTCGCGGATGAAGAAGCGGATCGCCTCGTCGACGGTGAGCTCGAGCACGTCGGAGATGTTCTTCCCCTTCACCTTCACGTCGAGGATCTCGCGGCCGTACCGCTTCCCGCCGCAGGCGTCGCAGGGGACGTAGACGTCGGCCATGAAGATCATCTCGATCTCCACGTAGCCGGCCCCCTTGCACTCCTCGCAGCGCCCACCCGCGGTATTGAAGCTGAAGTGACCCGGCTCGTAGCCACGTTCCCGGGCGATCTGCTGGTCGGCGAAGATCTTCCGGATGTGGTCCCACGCCTTCACGTAGGTCACCGGGTTGGAGCGCGGCGTCCGGCCGATCGGCGACTGGTCGACCAGCACCACCTCGTCGATGGCGCTCGCCCCCTCAAGCGCGTCGTACGCGCCCACCGCCTCGCCGAGGTACTCCTTGGCGGACGTCTCGCCGCTCAGCGCGCGCTCCAGCGCGTGGTAGAGGATGTCGTGCACCAGCGTCGACTTGCCGGAGCCGGACACGCCGGTGACTACCGTGAGCGTCCCGAGGGGGATCTCGATGTCGGCGTCGCGCACGTTGTGGAGGCGGGCGCCCCGGAGGACGAGCGAGCGGCCGCGCGTGTCACGCTTGCGCTCGGGAAGCGGCACGCCCGAACGTCCGGACAGATACCGGCCCGTGGCCGTGTCCTGGTCCTCGATCCCTTCCGGAGGACCCTCGTACATCACCTGCCCGCCCTGCTCGCCCGAGGCCGGACCCAGCTCGAGCACGTGGTCCGCGGTGCGGATGGCCTGCGGATCGTGCTCGACCACCACCACGGTGTTGCCCGCCGCGCTCAGCTTGCGGAGGAGGCCCAGGAGCGCGCCGGTGTCCCGCGGATGGAGCCCCACCGTCGGCTCGTCGAGCACGTAGAGCGTGTCGACCAGGGACGACCCCAGGGAGTTCGCCAGGTTGATGCGCTGCGCCTCGCCGCCCGAGAGCGTACGGGTCTGGCGGTCGAGAGTCAGGTAGCCGAGCCCGACCTCGACCAGGAAGCCGACGCGGGCGCGGAGCTCCCGGAGGATGGTCTCGGCGATGCGGGCCTCCATCTCGGTGAGGGCGGTGGGCGCCGCGTCCGACTCTCCCCCCAGCGCCGCGACCCACGGCGCCAGCTCCTCCATCGGCAGCGCGCTCACCTCCGCGATGTCACGCCCGCCGACCCGCACCCGACGCGCCTCCTTCCGGATCCGGCCGCCTCCGCACTCCCGGCAGGTGCGCGGCGTCTGGTACTGCCGGAGGAAGACGCGGATGTACTGCTTGTACTTCTTCTTTTCGCGCGACACGAGGAAGGGCACCGCCCCCTTGAAACCCTTCGTCCCCCGCAGCACGTCCTCGCGAAATTCCTCGGGCAGCTCCTTCCAGGGCTTCTTGGTCGATACCCCACGGTCCTTCGCGAACGCCTCGAGCTTGGCCCGCTCCTTCTTGTAGCGGGGCTTCGACCAGGGGTCGACCGCGCCGTCCGCGAGCGTGCGGTCCGCGTCCGGGACGATGAGCCCGTCGTCGTACTCCAGCGTCGCGCCGAACCCCGTGCACGTCGGGCAGGTGCCGTAGGGGTTGTTGAAGCTGAAGAGCTGGGGCGAGGGGCGCTTGAAGGCGATCTCCGGGTGGTCCGGGCAGCGGAATCGCTCGGTGAAGAGGAGACGGGCTTCGCCGGACCGCCCACCCGCGCCGTCCGCCCCCGACGTCGCTCCCTGCCCCGACACGAGCACGACGGCCTCCCCTTCCCCTTCCACGAAGCACGTCCCGAGCGAGTCGGCCAGCCGCTCCCGGTCGTCCGGATCGACCTTCAACCGGTCCACGAGCACCAGCAGCTCCTCGGCGTCCGTCAGGTCGTGCCCGAGCCCCTCCACGGTCGTGGCATCCGGCCCGCCCAGGTCGGCCAGCTCGCCGTCGGCCAGCACCCGCACGAAGCCCATGGCGCGGAGGTTCTCGACGATCGCCTCGTGCGTGAGCTTCTCGCCCCGCGGGAGGGGGAAGGTCACCTGGATCTTCGTCCCCGGGTCGAGCGCCAGGACGTCGTCCGTGGCCGACCCCACCGTGTCGGGCACGACCCGCCGGTCGCACTCGGGGCAATGCGTCCGGCCCACCCGCGCCCACAGGAGCCGCAGGTAGTCGTACACCTCGGTGGCCGTTCCCACCGTCGAGCGGCTCGTCTTGGTCGGGTTCTTCTGCTCGATCGCGACCGCCGGGCTGATCCCCTCGATGGAGTCGACGAGCGGCTTCTCCATGCGCTCCAGGAACTGCTTCGCGTAGGTGGAGAGCGACTCGACGTAACGGCGCTGCCCCTCGGCGAACAGCGTGTCGAGCGCCAGCGAGCTCTTCCCCGACCCCGACGGGCCGGTGATCACGGTGAACGCGCGCCGGGGCAGGTCGACGTCGATGTTCTTGAGGTTGTGCTGGCGGGCGCCGCGGATGCGGATCGGGGGGAGCGTCTCGGACATGACATCATGATACAACGCCCGGGGCCGGAGACGGACCCGCCCTCGTTTCCCGCCGCTACGGGGTTGACGCCTCCCGGGCGCCGCATCAGCTTCCGCCCCATGAACGACATGCTCCATACTCCGCACCATCATCACCATCGCGCGGCCCGGACGGGCGGCGGGAGGTCGGTGCGCGCCTAGAACGTGCGTTCCAGCGAGACACCCCACCGCGATCCGTCAGAGAGACGGGTCGCGTTTTTTGTTTTCGGGCGATACCGGGCCGACGTCCGGGCGCCCTGACCGACACAACATCATCCCAGGGTCCGCTGAGCGGCGGACGCGGAGAGCCCCGAGAGGCGACGACATGAGAGAGAGACGGATCCGGATCGCGATCCCCAACAAGGGACGGCTGAGCGAGCAAACCCTCGAGCTCTTCGAGCAGGCCGGCCTGAAAGCCGCCTTCCGCGCCGACCGCGCGCTGGTCGCGTCGTTGGGCGAGCAGTTTCAGGCCATCTTCGTGCGCGCCCAGGACATCCCCGAATACGTGGCCGACGGCGCGGCCGAGCTCGGGGTGACCGGCTCCGACCTCGTGGCCGAGAGCGGCCGTGACGTCGAGGAGATCCTGCACCTCGGCTTCGGCAAGTGCCGGCTGATCGTGGCCGTGAAGGACGAGTCGCCCGTGCGCTCGGCGAAGGACCTCCCCCCGGGAACGCGCGTGGCGACGTCGTTTCCGCGCTCGGCCAAGGCGTACTTCGAGTCTCTCGGGATTCCCATCCAGATCGCGCCGGTGAGCGGAGCCGCCGAGATCGCACCGCACCTCGGCGTGGCCGACGTCATCGTCGACCTCACCTCGACGGGCTCCACGCTGCGGGTGAACGGTCTCCGGGAGGTCGACACCATCCTGAACTCCTCGGCCACCCTGATCGCGAGCCCGGACGCGCTCGCGGACGACGACGTGCGCGGCGAGATCGAGATCCTGTCCACCGCGCTGGAGTCGGTGCTGCGGGCCGAGGCCAAGCGGTACCTCATGACCAACGTGCCCCGGTCGAAGATCGACGAGGTCCGCGAGGTTCTTCCGGGGATCTCCGGCCCGACCATCGTCGAGATCGCGGACGACGGAGCGTGGGTCGCGGCGCACGCCGTTGTGGACGCCGACCAGGTCTACCAGACCATCGCCAAGCTGAAGGAGCTGGGCGCGGAGGGGATCCTGGTCACGCGGATCGAGAGGCTGATGCCGTGAGCGACAGGACGACCTCCGCGGCCGGCGGCAGCGCGGCGGGCGCGGGGCCCGACCGCTCGACCGCCGCCCACCCGACCGGCTCGGTCGACCTCTTCGCCCGCGGCCCCCTCTCCGGTCTTGGGCCCACCGCGGTAACGCACCTCCTGGAGCGTGACCTTGGTGACGAGGGACGGGTGGGCAACCTCGTCGCCGGGCTCATCGACGAGGTGCGCGCCCGTGGCGACGATGCGCTCCTGGACATGGCCGAGCGCTTCGACGGCGTGAAGCTCGACGCCCTCGAGGTGCCGCGCGAGGCGTGGGACGAGGCGCTCGCCGGCCTCGCCGACCCGGTACGGGCCGCGCTCGAGCGGGCCGCACGCAACATCCGCGTGTTCCACGAGGCGCAGGTGCCCGGCGAGGTGAGCGTCGAGGTCGAGCCGGGCGTGCGGGTCACCCGCGTGTCGGTGCCGGTCGAGCGGGCCGGCGTGTACGCGCCCGGCGGCCGTGCCGCCTATCCGAGCTCGGTGCTCATGGGCGTGGTGCCCGCCCGGGCCGCGGGGGTCCGTGAGGTCATCGTCTGCTCCCCGCCGGGACCCGACGCCCGCCCGCCCGCCGAGGTGCTGGCCGCATGCGCCATCGGCGGCGCAGACCGACTCTTCGCCATCGGAGGCGCGGGAGCCGTGGCTGCGCTCGCCTTCGGGACCGGAAGCGTCCCGAGGGTCGACGCGATCGTCGGGCCCGGCAACCGCTGGGTGACCGAAGCCAAGGCGCAGGTGGCTGGCGACGTGGTCATCGACAGTCCGGCCGGACCCTCAGAGGTCCTGGTGCTCGCCGACGACGGCGCCGATCCGTGGCTCGTCGCCACCGAGATGATGGCCCAGGCCGAGCACGACCCGGACGCCGCCTGCGTCCTGGTCACCACGTCAGAGCGGATCGCCCGGGAGACCGAGGCGGCCCTCGCCCGTCAGCTCGCTGACGCCCCGCGCGCCGGGATCTGCCGGCAGGCGCTCGCCGCGGCCGGCGCCATCCTGACCGCGGACTCGCTCGACGAGGCCATCGACTTCACCGTGCGCTGGGCTCCCGAGCACCTGTCCGTGATGACCGCCGACGCCGCCGCGGTCGCCCGCCGTGTTCCGACCGCCGGCACCACGTTCGTGGGCGGCTGGGCCTCGGTGGCCTATGGCGACTACCTGACGGGCGGCAACCACGTCCTCCCCACCGCGGGCCGCGCGCGTAGCTTCTCCGGCCTGTCGACCGCGCACTTCCTGCGCTCGTACACGATCCAGGAGATCGACGAGAGAGGCGCCGCCTCGCTCGCCGGCGACGTCGCCGTACTCGCCGAGGCCGAGGGGCTGCCGGCGCATGCGGCGGCCGCGCTGGCGCGCACCCCGGAGGCGCGGGCCGCTCGGGCGTCGGGCGACACCGGGAGGGCCGACGCATGACCCCGTTCCCGCGTGACGACTATCGCGCGCTGAAGCGCTACGACCCCGACCGCGAGCCGGTCGCGCTCGACCTGAGCGACAACACCAACCTCTGGGGCACGCACCCCGGGGCGCTGGCCCGCATCCGGGCCGCCGCCACCGACGATCTGGCCCGCTACCCTGAGTTGTACGCCGATGTCCTCCGCGAAGCGGTGGCCGAGCGGTTCGGGGTGCCCGTCGGCTGCGTCACCACCGGGGCGGGCTCCGACGACGTCCTCGACTCGGCGTTCCGCGCGGCGTCGGGCCCCGGCGCGTTCGTCGCGTACGCCAGCCCGACGTTCTCCATGGTCGAGCCGCTCGCCCGCATGAACGGAATGGACGCACGGGCGGTGCCATGGGCGGACGCGTTCGCCGACCCCGGCGCGCTGCTCGAGGGTGGCCCTGCGCTGGTCTACGTCTGCCGGCCGAACAACCCGACGGGGGAGGCCGCATCGCGGGCCTGGTTCGAGGAACTGCTGGAACGGGCGGGCCGCGGGCCTTCCACCTCGCGCCCGCTCGTGATCCTCGACGAGGCCTACGCCGACTTCGCCGAAGACACGTGGATCACCCTCGGAGCGGAAGTCCCCGGGCTCCTCGTGGCGCGCACCGCCTCCAAGGCGTACGGCCTGGCCGGGCTCCGGTGCGGCTTCGGAGTCGCGACCCCCGAGACCGCGCTCGAGATCGAGAAGTCGCGCGGGCCCTACAAGGTCGCGCGACTCACCGCCGAGGCGGTCGCCGCGGCGGTCCGCGACGAAGAGGCCTGGCTGGCCGACATCGTCGACGAAGTGCGCCGCAACCGCGCCTGGCTGTTCGACGCGCTCGACCAGCGAGGACTGGACCCGATCCCCTCTCAGGCGAACTTCATCCTGTTCCGGACGCCCAGCGGATCGGCCCACGAGGACATGCGGGCCCTGCGTGCGCGCGGCGTCGGCGTCCGCCCGTTCAAGGGGATCGCCGGCATGGGCGAGGGGCTGCGCGTGACGGTCGGCCCCATGGATGCCATGGAGCGCTTCCTCGACGCCCTCGACGGGACGCTCGAGGAGCTACGCGCGAGCAACACATCATCGACGGACACCACTTCATGAAGATCGCTCTGTTCGACTACGGCGCGGGGAACATGCACTCGCTCGGCAAGGCCCTCGAGGGTGCGAACGCCGAAGTCGTCGTCACCGCCGACTGGGACGAGGCGCTCGCGCTCGACGCGCTCGTGATGCCCGGCGTGGGCGCGTTCGGGCACGCCGCCGCCGCGCTTCCCGACGACCGGGAGCCCATCCGCAAGGCGCTCGAAGACGGGCTCCCCTGCCTCGGCATCTGCCTCGGCATGCAGCTCCTGTTCGAGTCCTCCGACGAATCCGAGGGTGACGGCATCGGGCTCATCCCCGGCCGGGTCGCCCGCCTCCAGGCGCCGATCGTCCCGCAGATGGGGTGGAACGACGTCGAGACCTCGCGCGACCCGATCTTCCAGGGCGTCGGTCCGCTCGTCGCCTACTACGCGAACTCGTACGTGTGCGTCCCGCGCGATCCGGGCGACGCCATCGCCTGGTCGGAGTACGGCGGTGCCCGCTTCGCGGCCGGCGTGCGGAAAGGGAACACGTGGGGGCTGCAGTTCCACCCCGAGAAGAGCTCGCACGCCGGACGGCGTATCATCTGGAACTTCGTCGCGCAGGTCGAGCTGCGCGTCGCCGGCGCCGGAGCAGGCTCATGATCGCCGCCCCCGCGGTCGACCTACGGGGCGGCCGCTGCGTGCAACTCGTGGGCGGCCGGCCCGAGGACGAGCGCGTCTCGCTCCCCGACCCCGTCGCGGTCGCCGAACGCTGGTGGGCGCTGGGCTTCGGCACGCTCCACCTCGTCGATCTCGACGCCGCGCTCGGCCATGGTGACAACCTGGCCGTGCTCGAGAAGCTGCTGGGCGCGACGCCCGCCCAGACCCAGGTCGGTGGGGGCGTGCGGGACGGCGAGCGCATCGACGCCCTCCTCGCAGCGGGCGCCGACCGGATCATCGTCGGCACCAAGGGCATCGACGACCCCGACTGGCTGGCCCTCCAGGCCGGGCGCAACCCCGGCCGCCTCATGCTCGCGTTGGATACCCGCGAAGGTCGGGTGCTCCGGAAGGGATGGACGGAAGACACGGGCATCGCCGTGGAGCAGCTCCTCTCGGACATCGCCGAGCTCCCGCTCGCGGGCGTTCTCTCGACGGACGTCGGCCGGGAGGGGAAGATGGAGGGCATCGACCGTGACTCGGTGGCCCGCGTCGTCGCCGCGTGTCCGCATCCCGCCTGGATCTCCGGTGGCCTCACGACACCGGACGAGCTGGCGTTCCTCGACGAGCAGGGCGCGGCCGGAGCCGTGCTCGGCATGGCGCTCTACACCGAGACGCTCGACCCGCAGGAAGTCGCGCCGCGCTGGGGCGGACGCGCCGCCCCGGAGCGCGCGCCGAGCGCCTCCGCATCCCCCAAGGAGATCCGATGAGCAAGCTGAAGCGGGAGACCCGCGAGACCCACATCCTCATCGACGTGAAGCGCGGCACCGGCGAGGCCCGCGTGCGCGTCGAGGACCGCTTCCTCGGCCACATGGTGGAGACGCTCGCCCGCTACTCCGGCGTCGACATCGACCTCGAGGCCACGGGCGACATGCGGCACCACCTCGTGGAGGACGTCGCCATCACGCTCGGGCAGGCGCTCCGGGACGAGGTGCCCGAGCGCGCGACCCGCTACGGATGGGCCCAGGTGCCCATGGACGAGGCCCTCGTGGAGGCCGCCATCGACGTCGGCGGACGCCCCTACTACGTCGGCCCGCTCCCGTCGCGCCTCTACGAGCACTTCCTCCAGTCGCTGGCGGTGAACCTCGGCGCCACGCTCCACGTGCGCGTCATCCGCGGGAAGGACAAGCACCACATGGTCGAGGCCGCCATCAAGGCGACCGGCCTCGCGCTCCGGCAGGCGCTGATCGAGGGCGACCGGGTGTTCAGCACCAAAGGCGCCGTCGCCGTGGAGAGGATGGACTGATGCTCCGACCCCGCGTCATCGTGTGCCTCGACGTGAAGGACGGCCGCGTCGTGAAGGGCACGAAGTTCAAGAACCTACGCGACGTCGGCGACCCCGTCGAGCTGGCGCAGCGGTACGAGATGGAGGGGGCCGACGAGATCGTCTTCCTCGACGTCAGTGCCTCCAAGGAGGACCGGGGCACCCTACTCGACGTCGTGCGCCGGACCGCCGAGCGCCTCTTCATTCCGCTCACGGTCGGGGGCGGCGTACGCTCCGCCGACGACATCGGGCCGCTGCTCAGGGCCGGCGCGGACAAGATCAGCGTGAACAGCGCCGCCGTGCGCGACCCGGACCTCGTCAGCGTCGGGGCCGAGCGCTTCGGCAGCCAATGCGTCGTGGCGAGCATCGACGCCGCCAAGGAAGACGATGGCGGGTGGCGGTGCTACACGCATGGCGGGTCGAAGCCCACCGAGCTGGAGGCGGTGGCGTGGGCCGCGGAGTTGGAGGAGCGGGGTGCCGGCGAGATCCTGCTGACCTCCATCGACCAGGACGGCGCGCGCACGGGCTACGCGCTCGAGCTCACCCGGGCCGTGGCCGACAGCGTGCCCGTGCCGGTCATCGCGTCGGGCGGAGCCGGAAAGGCCGAGCACCTGCGCGACGCCTTCACCGAGGGTCATGCCTCCGCGGCGCTCGTCGCCGGGATCCTGCACGACGGGCTCACCACCGTCGGCGAGCTCAAGGCCTCGCTGACGCAATGGAAGGTCAACGTGCGGCCGGCGGTGCGATGATGACCGACCGCACCCTCCGCACCCCCGCCGATCTGGACGCCCTCGACTTCGAGAAGCTCGACGGCCTCATGCCCGTGGTCGCGCAGGAAGCCGATAGCGGCGTCGTCCTGATGGTCGCGTTCGCCAACCGCGACGCCCTCGAGCGTTCGCTCGAGTCCGGCCGCATGCACTACTGGTCGCGGTCCCGCGGCGAGCTCTGGCGGAAAGGTGACACGTCCGGCCACGTCCAGCACGTGGTGAGTCTGCACGCCGACTGCGACGCGGATACCGTGCTGGCCATCGTGCGGCAGGAGGGCGCCGCGTGCCATACGGGTGAGGCGACCTGCTTCGGGGAGGGCGTCGAGCGCCACGGATCCGTTCTCGACCGTCTCGACGCCGTCCTCGCCGCCCGCGCCGCCGAGCGCCCGGAGGGCAGCTACACCACCAAGCTCCTGGCCGACGAGAACCTCCGGCTCAAGAAGCTGGGAGAGGAGTGCGCCGAGCTCGTCACCGCCCTCGCGAAGGGCGAGGCCGACCGCATCCCCGAGGAAGCGGCCGACCTCGTGTACCACGTGCTCGTCGCGGCCCGCGCGGCGGGCGTCGGCCTCGACGCCATCACTGCGGTGCTGGAGGACCGGGCGCGGTAGTCCGCCTCCTTGCGACCGGCCGAGCCACCCCTCAACCTGAGGAGGGATCGGCAAAGGAGGACCCATGTCCGACCGAGCGTCAGCGGCCGCCGTCGCCGCAGCCGCCGCATACGAGTCGCTGCACGTGCCCGCGCTCTTCGGAGAGTGGGTCGGTCCCGTGCTCGACGCCGCGAAGGTCGCCGGCGGCCAGCGCGTCGCCGACGTCGCCTGCGGCACGGGCATCCTCGCGCGGAGTGCGCGGGAACGCGTGGGGGAGGACGGGTCGGTCGTGGGCGTGGACCCGGATGCGGGCATGCTCGCCGTAGCGGCGCGCGAGGCCCCCGACGTCGAGTGGCGCATCGGCACGGCGGAGGCCCTTCCCCTCGACGACGGATCCCAGGACGCCGTCGTCAGCCAGTTCGGCATGATGTTCTTCAGGGACCCAGACCGCGCCGCGGCGGAGATGCTGCGCGTGCTGGCCGAAGGTGGTCACGTGGCCGTCGCCGTCTGGGATGCCCTCGAGCGGTCGCCAGCGTATTCCACACTCGTCGCCCTCCTGGAAGACCTCGCCGGCTCCGACGCCGCCGACGCGCTGCGGGCGCCCTTCGCCCTCGGGGACGCTCACGAGTTCGCGCTACCGTTTCGGCGAGCCGGGGTGGAGGGGCTGAAGCTCGTCACCCGCTCCGGGACCGCCCGCTTCCCCGACGTGCGCACCATGGTCGAGGCGGACCTCCGTGGATGGCTGCCCGTGCTCGGCGTAGTGCTCGAAGACGAGCGCATCGAGGAGATCCTGGCCGAGGCCGAGCACGCCCTCGGGAGGTTCGTCGACGCTCAGGGTCGCATGGTCTTCCCGTCCTCCGCGCATATCCTCTCGGGTTTCAGGGCCTAGCGGCGCCGAGCCCGCCACCAGCACTCCGATTCCGGCCAACACGCCGAGCCCCGCGAAGATGATGCCGTAGGCCGCCCCCTGCTCCTCCCGGGTGAGGCGGAAGAAGTCCACGCCGTCGTCCCCCAGCACTCGACCCGCGATCGTGCCCGCGATCCACCCGCATGTCGCCGGCACGATCAGGATCAGGACGAAGCCAGTGACGCCGTCGACGTCCGGCACGAGCCCGTCACCTCCCGCCCACCGGCACCGAGGCGCCGAGGCGGAGCCCCCCACCATCCACATCGGTGAGTGGCCTCACGAACAGGGTCGCTCCGCCGGCGGGACGAGGACCTCGAACGCCCCCCCATCGTGCCGCCGCGACCCCGAGCACGGCACCCGCGGCAGCGCCGACGACACCCATGACGGCAATCTTCTCGCCTCGGTCGAGTGAGAAGAGGTCCGGGCTGTCGTCGCCCGACAGGTGTCCGATCAGCGCGCCGGTCGCGCCGCCGAGGAGTCCCCCCACGATCATGAACTCGACCCACCGATCCGGTTCGGAGCCTGGGCCTGATTCACGGGGATCCCGCTCCGGGGCACCCTGGGCCGGCTCGGCCGACGGGTCGGAGCGTACCTGTGCCTGGAGCGCGGCCGGAGTCACGCTCGAGAGGAGCATCGTGGCCGGGAGGATCCAGGACAGAATGCGCATCCGGATCACCGGTCTGGTCGGGGCACTCCCGGCAGCGCGGCAGCTGCCGCCGAGGTGCGGGTCCGTAGCGTTCGACATCATGCCTCCTGGTCGTGGGGATGAACCTCACGACCACGATGCGCCCCGCTTCTCCCACGATCCTTACGTGACCCTACGTACGCCGTGTTCCGCGGCTACGCACACGCGTTCGGGGCGCCACCAAGCGCCGTCCACGCCGGTACTTCGGCGCACGCCCCCCGGCCGCTCCTCCTTCGCCCAGGCATGCGTAGCGGCCGAGGGGCTCCCCTACGAGATCGTGCCCGCCCTCGTACGTAGGACCTCCGACGGATCGGAGGGCGCCCGGACGGCATCGTTCGCCCGTGACACCACACGCCCTTCCCGATCACGGAGGATCCCATGAGCACCATGTCTCCGACCGCCGTCCACGCCTTCGTTCGCGCCGTCCGCACCCTCCCCACCGTTCCATCCCTCGTGCTCGCCACCGTGGTGGCCACGAGCGCGCTCCTCACGGAGGGCATCGACCGTCCCGTCGAAGCCCAGATCCACGAGATCCCCGAATCGATGAGGGCCCGCACGCCTCCGCGGCAGACGCTTTCCGGACCCCGCTTCGGGATGACCGCGTTCACCGGTCAGATCGCGGAGCTTCGGGACCAGGCCGGCCACGGCCCCTTCATGAGCCAGTTCGGCTGGCAGTTCGAGAACCAGATCGTCTCGACCGAGACCGGCAATCAGGCGCTCATGGAATTCGTGCTCCTGTTCGGCGGCTTCGAGCAGGAGATGCGCAACCTGTCGCTGTCGTGGCTCGCCGGATATCGCCTTCCCAACGGCTTCGAGCTCGGTGTGGGTCCCAACTTCGGCGTCCAGCTCAGCTCCGACGGGGGGACCACCACGTCCATGGTGACCGCCGTGGGCGCCACCATGCCCTTCGGCGACATCTACGTCCCAGCCAACCTCGCGGTCGCGTGGGCCAGGGGCGGACCGAGGATCACGACGCTGATCGGGTGGATCATCGGCGGGTAGCTCCGAGAAGGATCCGTGCGCCGGGCGGGTCGCGTCCCGCGGACCAGGCTTCTACTCTGTGTCCGTCGGCGCGCCCCACCCGACGCGCCGTACCCACGACCGACCCGTCGCCATGGACGTCACGGTCAGAGCCCGTCCACCCAGAGACCCTTGCCGCGCACCTCCGTCCATTCGTCCGACCCCGGCCCTTCGGCCCCACCGCCCCGTCGCACGACCCGATGGTTGTGGATCGCCTGCGGTTGGCTGGCCCTCGGCCTCGGCGCGGTCGGCGCGTTCCTCCCCGTCATCCCCACCACGCCCCTCGTGCTCGTCGCAGCCTGGTGCTTCTCGAAGGGGTCGGAGCGCCTGCATCGATCGCTCCTGGAGGATCGCCGCTTCGGTCCGCTCATCCACGACTGGGAGCGACACCGCGTCATCCGCACACGGGCGAAAGTGCTCGCCACCACGATGATCGTGCCCCTGGTCGGCTGGATGGTGCTCGCCACCGACGCGCCCGGATGGGCCAAGGTCGTCACGCTCGCGCTCGTCCTCTGGGGGCTCGTCTTCATCTGGTCGAAGCCCGGGGCACCGGTAGCATAGCCCGACATAGAGCAGTTAATCCGCCTCGGCGCGCGCCTGGACCTCTTCGAGGCCGTGCGCGAGCACTGCGGCCCCCACGCACATCACCGCGAACAGCGCCAGCACCGCCGCCTCCCCCGCTGCCTGCGCGAGCACGCCGAACACGCTGCCCGCCAGCAGGAGCACGCCCACCGCCGTGTTCGAGATCGCCACGTAGGCCGCGCGATCTTCCGCGGTCGCCATGTCGACGACGTGCGTCGAGCGACCGATCCGGACGCCCTGGTAGGCCACCATCGTTACGAAGAGGAGGACCGGGAGCACCACCGGAGCCCTCACCAGCTCGGGGACCGTCCAGGCCGCCACCGCCGTCGTCCCGATGGCGCCGGCCGCCACCAGCGCCGCGGACCGGAGCACCCGTCGGCTCGAAGTGTCGGCCAACCGTCCCCAGACGTACGCGCTCACCACCGCTGCCCCGGAGCTGGCGATCACGAACGCGCCCAGGTCACCGAGGTCGCGGCCCCCGTCACGGCCCGAGAGGAGCAGGTAGTAGGGCGGAGCCAGCGCGGTCGCGAGCAGGAGTCCCCGCGCGCCGATGAAGCGCGCGAGCTGCGGCCGGCGCTTCAGGAGTCCGATCTGGCGTATCGCCACCTTCAGGGGATCGCCCCCTCCCTCCGTGGCCCCCGCTTCCTCGGCGAGCGTCGCGAACACGCCTGCCGCCACGAGCCAGAGCATCCCGGCCACCACCAGCGCAACCGTCACCATCGACGCCGTGAGTGGAAGAAGCCCGAAGCTGATCGCCGCGCCGAACAGCAGCACGAGGGTCGACGCGATCGAGCCCGCCGCCCCCGTCGCCGTGCCCCGCGTGGACTTCGAGACCGTCTTGCCCAGCACGTCCTTGTAGCTCACCGACGCCCCGCTCCGGAAGAGCGCGAAGCTCGCGAGGAAAGCGAGGATCGCCCCGCCGGCCACCACCCCATCCAGCGCCCAGGCCGCCCAAGCCATCCCCAGAACCGAAACCCCCTGCCCTACCGACGCCGCCGCCCAGACCCACTTTCGCCTCGGCCGTCCCCGGATCCAGGCGGAGGTCGCCAACTGCGGCAGAAGCGATCCCGCCTCCCGGATCGGTACCAGCAGGCCGACCTGCCATGCTGGAGCACCCAATGTCTCGAGGAGCCACGACAGGACCAGCTTGGGATCGGCCAGGCCGTCGCCCGTCTTGGTCGCCGACAGGCTCGCCACGTGCTTCACGAAGTTGCCCGGCTGCTCCCGGCAGGCCGCCTCGGGGATGTCCCGGCAGACCCGCCCCTCGTCCTCGTCCGCCAGGATCTCGTAGGCCGCGCGCGTGACCGAGCCGCTCACGACCCGGGCTGCTCCGGCCCACCCGCGCCCTCCGGCCCGCCCGAACCCCTCGGCGCCTGGTTGCGCATATGATCCGCGACGCCACGGAAGCGGTGGCTCAGGAACTCGCGCACCATCTCCGGCATCTCCTGCTCCTCGAGCGCCTGGTCCATGCACCGAACCCAAGCATCGCGCTCCTCCTCCCCGATCGGGAACGGAAGGTGACGCGCCCGCAGCCGCGGGTGCCCGTACTTCTCCACGTAGAGCTGCGGCCCGCCCAGCCATCCCGTCAGGAAGAGACGGAGCTTCTCCCGCGACGAGTCCAGGGTCGGGGGATGCAGGGCCCGGATACCAGCGGCCTCCGGCTGCGTGTCCATCAGATCGTAGAATCGGTCGACCAGCTGCCGGACGGCACTCTCGCCGCCGATCAGCTCGTAGGGCGTGCGGGCCGTCCCGCTCTCGGATTCAGTCATCGACGCACGCTTCCTCGGCTCGATTCCCATTCGTCACTCCACGACCCCCTCCACCCGGCCACCCCGATCACGTTCGCTCGTTCGCGGCCCCGACCCAAGGGGCCGGCCGTGCCCTTCTTCGGGCCTCCCGTGCCGGAGCTCATCGCGCATGGAGCGGCATTCCACCAACGGCGGCTACTACCAGCGCGCTGCAGCCACGAAGCGGTAACGGCTGCGTCGCAGCGGGCCCGGGCCGGTTGCCCGGGGCTCGGCGGCGCCCGAACGTCATGCATTGGAAGCCGCCGCACCGTCAGGAACCCGCTACCCGGACCGCTGTCGCCCCGCTTCGAGCCCCCTCCAGGACCGACGCCCATGGACCGCCGCACCTTCCTCGCCGACCTGCCGCGCTGGGCCTTCCTGTGCGCCGGCGTCCCCATCGGCTGGCGGGTGACCTCGCGGCCGCGCCTGGTCGATGACCCCTTCGCCCTCGGCGTCGCATCGGGCGATCCCCTTCCGGACCGTTGCGTCGTCTGGACCCGCCTCGCCCCCCAGCCCCTCGAGCCGCTCGGAGGCATGGACGGCGCGCGCGTGGTCGTCGACTGGGAGGTGGCTCAGGACGAAGGCTTCGGACGCGTCGTCCGCGAAGGGCGCCACACCGCCGCGCCGGAGCTCGGCTACTCCGTGCACGTCGACGTCGACGGCCTCGAGCCCGACCGGTGGTACTTCTATCGCTTCCACCTCGCCAACGGCACCAGCCCCGTGGGACGGCTCCGCACCGCCCCCGCGCCGGGCGCGGATACGCCACTCGAGATGGCCGTCGCCTCGTGCCAGCACTACGAGCAGGGCCTCTTCACCGCGTACGAGCATATGGCCCGAGAAGAGATCGACCTCGTCGCGCACCTCGGCGACTACATCTACGAGACCGCTTCCAACGCCGACCGGGTCCGCGCCCACCACGGACGCGAGATCCAGACCGTCGACGAATACCGCACACGATACGCGCAGTACAAGTGGGACCCCGCCCTCCAGGCCGCCCACGCCCGTTGCCCGTGGATCGTCACCTGGGACGATCACGAGGTGGACAACAACTACGCCGGCCTCGTGGGCGAGAACGACCGGGAGAGCGAGGAGCAGATGCGCCAGCGCCGCGCCGCCGCCTACCAGGCCTGGTGGGAGAACCAGCCCGTGCGCATACCCCGCGCCCGGTCCTGGGCCGACCTCGACATCCGGAGATCGTTCGCCTGGGGTCGCACCGCCGCCATGAACGTGCTCGACACCCGTCAGTACAGGAGCGACCAGGCATGCGGCGACGGCACCCGCGACGTCCCCTGCGGAGACTGGGACGATCCCGAGCGCACCATGCTCGGCGACGCGCAGGAGCGTTGGCTCCTGGACCGGCTCGGGCGTGACGAGGCGCGCTGGCAGGTCCTCGCGCAGCAGGTCATGATGGCCCCGCTCGACTGGGATGCCGGGCAGGGCATCCGCACCTCCATGGACCAGTGGAGCGGATACCCAGCGGCACGAGATCGTCTCCTCCAGGCGATCGCCGAGCGGACTCCGAACCGGACCGTGGTGCTCACGGGAGACATCCACTCCAACTGGGTCAACGACCTCCGGGCCGGCTCCGACCGCCCCGACCGACCGGTGGTGGGCACCGAGTTCGTCGGCACCTCCATCAGCTCGAGCGGCGACGGAGCGGACACGAACGACGCCGTCCAGGGCGCGCTCCGCCACAACCCGCACCTGAAGTGGCACAACAGCCGCCGCGGGTACGTCCGCTGCAGCGTCGGCCCGGACGCGTGGACGACCGACTACCGGACGATCGACTACGTCAGCCGCCCCGGAGCGCCGATCCGGACGGAGTCGCGTTGGCGGGTGGAAGCGGGCAGGCCGGGCGCGATACGGATCGGCTGAAGGGTGGCGCGCGGGTCGGCCGACCGGTGGCGCAGATCGGCTGACGGGTGGCGGGACGCGGCGGCGCTCCCTTAGGCTTCACCACGGGATGCGCCCTCCAGCGGTTCGCATCCCGCCCTCGCCTCCGGAGCCGTCCCGCTTGACCCACTCCGAGCTCCTCATCGGCATCGCCGCCATCTTCGTCCTCGGCATCGGCGCGCAGTGGATCGCCGCCAAGCTCAACACTCCGTCCATCCTGCCGCTCCTGATCCTCGGCTTCATCGCCGGCCCCGTCACCGGGCTCGTGCGGCCGGACGAGATGTTCGGGGATCTCCTCTTCGTGATCGTGCCCCTGGCCGTCGGCGTCGTGCTCTTCGAGGGAGGCATGACGCTGTCCATCTCCGAGATCCGGAGCCATCACGGCGTCGTGCGCCGCCTCATCACCACCGGCATGCTCGTCACGTGGGGCATCGCCGCCGGCGCGGCCATCGTCATCCTGAACCTCTCTTCGGGGATCGCGGTCCTGTTCGGCGCCGTGATCGTCGTGTCCGGCCCCACGGTCGTCGGCCCGCTGCTCCGCTCCGTCCGCCCGCGCCCGCGCATGCGCACGATCCTGAACTGGGAGGGGATCCTCATCGATCCCATCGGCGCGACCCTCGCCGTGATCGTGTTCGGCATCCTGATCGCCGGCGGCGGCTCGCTCACCGGCGGGCTCGGCGGCGTCCTTTCGACCCTGGCGGCGGGCGCGATCGTCGGCCTGATCGGGGCCGGCGCGATGGTCCTGCTTCTCAAGGGATACCTGATCCCCGATCGCATGCAGGCTTCGGTCACGCTGGCGGCCATCGTGACCGCGTTCGTCGTCTCCGATCTCATACGGCCCGAATCCGGGCTGCTCGCCGTCACCCTCATGGGGATCGCCCTCGCGAACCAGCCCTTCGTGCCCGTCGGTCGTATCGTGGCCTTCAAGGAGACCCTCCGGGACCTCCTCATCGCCGCGCTCTTCATCGTGCTCGCCGCCCGGCTCGAGATGGAGGACGTGCTGTCCGTCGGCTTCGCAGAGGTTCTCTTCCTTTCGGTGATGGTGCTTCTGGCACGGCCGCTCACCGTGTTCATCTCCACCCTCGGCTCCGATCTCAGCCAGCGCGAGCGACTGTTCCTGGCATGGGTCGCCCCACGCGGCATCGTCGCCGCCGCCGTGGCCTCCGTCTTCGCGATCCCGCTGGAGGCGCAGGAGATCGTCGACGCCGACCGGCTCGTGCCGCTCACCTTCTTCGTCATCGTCGGAACCGTCGCGCTCTACTCGCTGACCGCCAAGGTCGTGGGACGCCTGCTCGGCGTCGTCGACGAGCGCCCCGGCGGGCTCACCATCGTGGGCGCCAACCCCGTCGCGCGTGAGCTCGCCAAGTCCCTGGCCGATGCCGGGGTCGAAGTCCAGCTCATCGCCACGAACCATTCGGAGCTCACCAAGGCCCGGATCGAAGGTCTAGACGCCGTGCGGGCCAGCGTGCTGGACCAGGTCTCCGAGGAGACCAGCGGCATCCTGCTGATCGCCACGCCCAACGACGAGTTCAACACCCTCGCCGCCATCCGCGCCGTCGAGTCGCGGGACCGGGCCCACGTCTATCAGCTCGCGCCGTCGGGCGGGAGCGACACCGCGGCCGCCCGGCCGCGCGCCCGCCTCTTCGTGTCCCCCGAGCTCACCTTCATCATGGCCTCGGAAGCGATGCTCGCGGGGGGCACCTTCCGCGGCACCGCGCTCACCGAGCAGTTCACCTTCCATGATTACCGGAAGCGCTATGGGGACCGGGCGATCCCCACCTTCCTCGTGGAGCGGAAGCGCCTCGTCGGGGTCTTCAGCGCGGACTCGTCGCTCACGCCCTCGCCCGGACAGATCGTCGTGTCCTTGATCACGCCCGAGGTCCCCGCGCCCGCGACGGTCGACGAGGAGGAGGTCATCGAGGCCATGGAGCGGAGCGGGCCCACGGGCCCGGAGGGGACGGGGCCGACCGGCTCGGGGACGTAGGCTTCGCGCCGGAGGCCGCAGCGCCCCGCGTGTCCGTCCTTCCGGCCCAACAGGTCCGTGAGCCGCGGAGCCCCGGCGGAGCCCCGAACGCATCGTCTTCCCGCGCCGTGGGGTCCGTAGGCCCCAGCCCCCGAGGCATCCCCTTCCCACGCCGCGACGTCCGCAGACCCAGCCCCCGAGACATCGCCTTCCCCAGCCACGACCCACAACGAGGTGCCCACGGCCGTCCCGTTCCGGCATTCCCTCGCCCCGCGTCTCCGTGCTCCTTGCACCATGCGCAGAGAGCCCGCCGTGACTGTTCGCGTCCACCCCCAGGAGGACCGCATCCTCATCCGATTCGGATGGCGTCGCTTCGCCGCCGTGCTCGACGCCGTGAAGGCACTCGCCGGGCGCCGCTACCTCCCGGAGCGGGCGCTCTGGAGCGCCCCCGCCCCCGATGCCGCCATCCGATCTCTCCAGCAGGCGTTGGGGAGGGATGAAGTGTGGATCATCGACGACCGTCCGTTGCTCGGGCCCGAGCTGCCGGCGGGGTGGACCAAGCCGGACGATCGGAACCGGCCGGAGGGTCGACATCGGCGCACCACGGCGCAGGCGACCCGACCGGAACGCCCCACGGAAGCGCACCCGGCACGCCCCACCCGCGCCGATGCCCGAGACCCGGCGCGTCTCGAGCCATCCGACGCCCCAGCCCCCTCGCGGCTCGACCCGACGGGCGACGAGCTCCTGGCGCGCGTCCACGCTGCACTCGACCTCAGGGGATACAGTCCGCGCACGCGGAAGGTCTATCTAGGCCACCTCCGCCGATTCTTCGAGTGGTGCGGGGGCGGCACCCCGAAGCTGCCGGAAGATCCCGCGCGGAGTGCGCAAGCGTACCTCCTCGAGCTCGTACGTGGGCCCGGTATCTCGAAGAGCTACCATAACCAGATCGTGAGCGCCCTCCGGTTCCTGTGCGAGACCGTGCTCGGGCAGCCCCGGCTCGCGCTCCGGATCCCGAGGCCCCGGAAGGAGCGGAAGCTCCCCGCGGTGCTAAGCCCCGGCGAAGTCGCCCGCATACTCGGCAAGACCCGGAACCTCAAGCACCGAGCGCTGCTCATGCTCCTCTACAGCGCCGGCCTCAGGGTGGGCGAGGTGGTCCGGCTCACACCCGCCGATCTCGACATGGATCGCGGGCTCGTGCGTGTGCGCGGCGGCAAAGGCGGAAAGGATCGGTACACATTGCTGGCCCAACGAGCCATCGAAGCCGTGCGTCTCTACCGGGACGCCTATCCCGCACGCCCGTGGCTGTTTCCCGGTGGTATGAAGGAGACCCACCTGACGACGCGATCTGTCCAACGCATCGTCCAGGAAGCTGCCGAAGCCGCCGGCATCGAGAAGCACGTCACGGCCCACACCCTCCGTCACAGCTTCGCCACCCATCTCCTGGAGGGCGGCACGAACCTCCGCGTCATCCAGGAGCTCCTCGGCCACCAGAGCGCGAGGACGACCCAGGTGTACACCCACGTGGCCCGGTCCACCCTGGAAACCGTGAGGAGCCCGCTGGACAACCTGGAGTGAAGCGGACCGGATCTTCGGGCCAGATCGGGTCGATGGGCGGTGGGCCACAGGCGGGGCGACCGGAGGCCGGGCCCCCGACGCGATTACCTTGCGCCTTATCGACAGCCGGTGAACAATGCCAGGGTCGGAGCCAAGCCGTCAGGCGCCTCTAATATCGGGACTCTCGACGTCGGAAATCCCCCCGAGAAAGAGCGTAAAGCGACACTTTGCTTCGGCAATAACCAGTTATGGAACATTGGCCGAGCGGTTCGGTTTCTTGCGTCGGCTCCCTATGACGGAGGGCTTGCACGGTCGCGGCGCGGGGCTCCCCTCTGCCCCCTTTGGGGGCTCTGTAGTTTCCCGTCCGCGCCTGAGCTGGAGCCGACGCTAGACCCGCAGCTTCATCGTCATCTTCCTTGCTCAGAGGACCCGGCTACCCGATCGCCAGTGGCTCCCTGCGTCGGCGGGGCGAGTGCCTCGAAGGAGGCGCGGCTCCCTTCGTCGCGATCCCGAGAGACCAGCGCTGTAACTGAGCTCAGGTTCTTGAAGTGAAGTTCTCTCGGAGCCGCGCTTTCTCCGGGGGTAGGCCCGCCGACGCCAGGCGGAGTGCTTGGTCTCATCGGGCGGGCTCACGTGGACATCGTGGAAGCCAACGTCCCATAACAAGTATGTTTCTGGGTCCGCTCACTTCGTTCGCTCCCCCTACATGGCCTTACGATCGAACGTGGCCCGGGAGCGGATCGCAGTGTATTCTCCGGCAGGTAAGCGTGGGCCGGCTGATGGGGGCCACGTCAGAAACATCTGAACGTTATCGGTCATTGCAGGCCGGGCATGAGGGCAGGCGGGTCGCGAACGGGCCTCCACTGGAGTGAGCGTGCATATTCCGGGACTTGAGATTAGGGAGCCACTGGAGCATCGCCCCATTCGTGGAACAATCCATGGTGGTTCCGTGGGGATCCTGTTCGGCGTTCTGGCTGTCGTCGGTGGAGCAGATGGTGGCACTCTGTTCGGCGGATACACCGCCGGCTGCGCGGCGGCAGGTCTCGTTATTGGGTCTGCCCTGCCATTGTTCCGGTCGAGGGTGCTGGCTGGAGTAGTCGTGGCCGTTGCTTGGTCAGTCGGCCACGGGATTGCGACTCAACTCTGGGGCCAAGAGATGGGATTCCCGCTTGTGGCCTCGGTCGGGATGGCGATGGGATTCGCCTACGCCGTCTTGCTGTGGGACTACAAGTCAACAGGAGTAGCGCCGCATTAGTGGTGCGCTAAGGTTTCGACCTTAGGGGCACTGCCAGCGTGAGTCAGCCGACATGCCGTCTTGGTAGTGCCTCGTGGCCTGTGACTAGGCGACGCGTCCTTCAACTCTAGCTCGCGAGGGGACGAAGGTCGGTTTCACCGCCCGGACTGGTGTTGTCCGGCAAGCCTGCAACGACCGATAACAAGAATGTTTCCGGCTCCGCTCACTGCGTTCGCTCCGACCTACATGGCCTCGAGCGTTTCAGGTCCGTAGACTGGGTGCAGTGACGTAGGTTCCGCTTCTGTTCGCATGTAAGCAGTGCGGCGGTGGCCACGTCGGAAACATCTGAACGTTATCGGTCATTGCAGGCCGGGCATGAGGGTCAGGCGGGTCGCGAACGGGCCTCCACTGGAGTGAGCGTGCATATTCCGGGACTTGAGATTAGGGAGCCACTGGAGCATCGCCCCATTCGTGGAACAATCCATGGTGGTTCCGTGGGGATCCTGTTCGGCGTTCTGGCTGTCGTCGGTGGAGCAGATGGTGGCACTCTGTTCGGCGGATACACCGCCGGCTGCGCGGCGGCAGGTCTCGTTATTGGGTCTGCCCTGCCATTGTTCCGGTCGAGGGTGCTGGCTGGAGTAGTCGTGGCCGTTGCTTGGTCAGTCGGCCACGGGATCGCGACTCAACTCTGGGGCCAAGAGATGGGATTCCCGCTTGTGGCCTCGGTCGGGATGGCGATGGGATTCGCCTACGCTGTCTTGCTGTGGGACTACAAGTCAACAGGAGTAACGCCGCATTAGTGGTGCGCTGAGGTTTCGAGCTTAGGGTCCGAAGAGCACTGCCAGCGTGAGTCAGCCGACATCCCGTCTTGGTAGTGCCTCGTGGTCTGACTAGGCGACGCGTCCTTCAACTCTAGCTCGCGAGGGGACGAAGGTCGGTTTCACCACCCGGACTGGTGTTGCCCGGCAAGCCTGCAACGACCGATAACAGGAATGTTTCCGGTTACGCGGGCTGCGCCCGCTCCACCTACATGGCCTCGAGCGCTTCGGGTCCGTATGCTGGGTGCAGTGACGTGGGTTCCGCTTCTGTTCGCATGTAAGCTGTGCGGCGGTGGCCACGTCGGAAACATCTGAACGTTATATGACATCGCCTGAGGGGTTCTGAGGGGTCGAGGCGACCCTTTGAGGGGAGTTGAATAGGATTTAACGGAGCCCTTGCGTTAAAAATTTTGGCGCACGATTTTAATGTCCTCACGCCCCATTAAAGCCTCCTTCCCCCACTCGAATGGACACTTCGGCTTTTGGCCCGAAGTCCCCTGGCAAGCTGGTTCCCGTATCGGGTGTTCGGGACGTTACGCACGCCTTTTGCCCGGAGCCTCTGCCTCCGAACTGGACGTTTCCGGCGGCCTTATGGCCGCTCCTCACGGACGCCCGAGTCGCTTTGGCGGACCTGAACGGGGTTGGTCGATATCTGCCTAATCCCGACCTGTTACTGCGCCCGCTCCAGAATCGAGAGGCACAAAAATCCTCGAGTCTTGAGGGGACGTACACGGAGCCCGAAGAGCAGATGCTGTTTGAGCTCGAGCCCGAGTTGCCCCGAGACGTGGCAGATCCCCGAAATGCTCGCAGGGAGGTCTCAAACTACGCTCGGGCTCTGCGGATCCGGCGCGAGAAGGATGAACTACCCCTCTCCTGGAGGCTGACCAAGACGCTTCACGAGGTCTTGATGGATGGGGTCCGTGGGTCGGATCGCGCCCCGGGGGAATTTCGGCGGCTCCAGAATCAAATCGGTCGGCCGCCCAGATTTGTCCCCCCGCCAGCACATCTCGTCCCAGACCTACTCGACAACTTCGAGAAGTACTTGCATGCTGACGACGGGTTGGACCCTCTCGTACGTGCTTTTGTAGCGCACTATCAATTCGAAACCATCCATCCGTTCATGGACGGAAATGGCCGCGTCGGAAGACTGCTCCTCGCGATATCGATTGAGGAGTGGTGCGGACTATCGGCACCTTGGCTCTACATGAGCGACTTCTTCGATAGGAACAAAGACGACTACATCGACCTCATGTTTGCCGTGAGTTCCCGCGGAGACTGGGAGAGTTGGATCCGTTTCTGCCTCGAGGGAGTCGTGATTCAAGCCAAGGACACTGCCGCACGTTGCGGAGCACTGATTCAATTGAATAGGGACTTCCACGAGCGGGTCAACCAAATGGGTGCCAGCATCAGGCTCTCGGCTCTGGTCGACGACCTCTTCTTGAATCCCATGGTACGCGTGACGGACGCGCGAGATCGCCTCAGTGTAACCTACCCCACGGCCCGCAGTGATCTCCAAAAGCTTGAGCGAGCCGGAATCGTCCGGCTCCTGAAAGGAGCGCCACAGCTGACTTACTTCTCCGGCCCGATCCTGAACACTATTTACGGCGATTGATGGGTTGCTCCAGACGGTTCGGTGGGGCGACGTCATATAACAAGAATGTTTCCGGGTCCGCTCGCTGCGCTCGCTCCCCCTACATGGCCTTCAGGCTGTCGTGGCGCTGGAGCAGATCGCAGCGTATTCTCGGGCAGATGGTTCAGACGGTCCGGTGGTGGCCACGTCGGAAACATCTGAACGTTATGTGAAACTGGCCTCGGATTGAGGCCGATCGTGTGGACCCTCCCGAGCTTGCTACTGTACCACGTTTGTGGTACTATGTGCCCATGGGTTTCTCCTCCGCGAAGCGAGCGCTCCTGGCCGCCCTCGAGGTTGGCAACTTCCAGCACGAGGCCCGGGAGGTTCTCAGCGAGAAGAACCTGCTGGCCGTCGGGGACATCTCCGTGGACGAGGTCATCGGCATCGTGAAGCGGGCTCGCGGCCCGGACTATTCGGCGTCGCCTCATCACTGGGATCCGGGCACCGAGGTACACGTGTTCCGGCCGACGGTCGAAGGGACCCGATGGTATGTGAAGGCCTACTTCCTTGAAGAACCCGAAGGAACTGCGGTCTTCATCAGCATTCACCGGTAGGACGACATGAAGATCATCGAAGAAGGTACGAGGGGTGTTGCTCTAGCTCCGGAGCGCGGGAAGGTCCCCGTGGTATTCGAATACCGTGACCTGACCCTGGACTCTGGAGTCGTGGTCAAGGACGTCCTCGTTGGGGTGGCTGAGGACACGGGAGAGGTCCTCACCGTTCCGGCCCAGTCCACGCCTCGGATCAAGCTGGCCAGGCTGGCGGCGAAAGATGAGACGTTCTCGGTCCGCATCCCATTCGAGCTGAACGATATCCTGTGGGGTGTGTCTCACGAGCTCGGAGCGAATCCGACGAAGTTCAACTCTGCGTTGATCCGGTTTTATCTACATGAAGCGACCGACAGCCGGACCATGGCCCGGAGGTTGAAGAGGCTCTCGACTTCCGACCTAGCCGCGAAGTCCTCGAAGACCAAGCTCACCCTCCGGTCCGACTCGGATCTTCTTGAACGGGTCAAGCAGGTCGAAGAGAGAGAGGGGGTCTCTCGGAGTGAGCTGGTGAGAGGGGCCGTGATCGCAATGAAGGAAGATGTTTTCGACCGGCCGAGGAAGGGTCGCTTGGGTCAGCTAAGAGCCATTGCTGAGGCGGTCTGATTTGGCCGACCAGGCCAGCATCACATAACAAGTATGTTTCCGGCTTCGCTCACTTCGTTCGCTCCGACCTACATGGCCTCGAGCGAATGTGGTCCGGGAACCAAGTGCAGCGTATTCTCGAAGTGAAGGTCCGACCACAGTTCGTGGTGGGCCACGTCGGAAACATCTGAACGTTAGCCGACACCCTCAGACAGGTGCGGTAGGCGGGGTGGCCGCAACGAGCTTCTTGGGTTTCGGTCTCTTGGGCGGCTCCTGCGGGGTCGCCGGGTGGCTCAGCGAACCGTCTCTCTGAAATTCTCCCCTTCCCCGCCCAGGAGCTCAGGCCCCAGCAACCCACAACGCAACGCGACAAGCGCCAAGAGTTCAAAGTCTCGGGTCTAGGGTCGCGCGCTGAAACGTTCCTTGGTCTGAGGGCATCGGCTAACAAGAATGTTTCCGGCTCCGCGGGCTTCGCCCGCTCCGACCTACATGGCCTCGAGCGTCTCAGGTCCGTAGACTGGGTGCAGTGACGTGGGTTCCGCTTCTGTTCGTCTGTAAGCCGCGCGGCGGTGGCCACGTCGGAAACATCTGAACGTTATGTGTAATTGCCCTGGTGCCGGGGGATTGGGTTCAGATGGATGTCGCGAGGCTGATGCGTTCGCGTTGACCCAGGCGGTGATGAGCGAATGAAGGGACTCGGAGTTCTTCTAATCCTGGGCATGTTCGCATGTGATCGTGCGGACCCACCTGAGGCCAGTGGGATTCCGACTACGACGTCGTCTCCACCGTACCCGGAGTGGTCACTGAGCTCCGAGCCTGACGTCCGCATCGGGGCGGTGGACGGGCCGCCGGAGTACCAGCTTACCCGCATCGGACTTGCCGGACGTCTAACCGACGGAAGGATCGTCGTGTTCGATAACGGCTCGTCTGAGCTGCGTTGGTTTGGTCCCGACGGAGGATTCCAGGCGCGAGCGGGAGGTCCCGGCGAGGGTCCAGGCGAGTTCCGGAGCGTGGTCAGCGCAGCCGTGACTCCACAGGACTCGGTCGTTCTGTATGACTTCAGGAATCAGCGGCTGACCTGGCACGGACCGGACGGAGTTCTCGGTCGCACCCTGCGGGCCGAGCTACATCCTTCCATGAGGCTCGTTTCCCGCCAAGACGAGCGCATCGTCATTGCGGAGGAACGGCCGGCGTTGAATCTAGGCGGTGCTGAGTACAACTACGCCCGGGACTCGGTCCTGATCATGTTAACCGGCAGCACGACACAGCCTCTCGACACCTTGGTGCACCGTGCCGGTCGAGAGGCGGCGACCTGGGTCGAGTACGCGGACGGAAGACCAATCGGCACTCGACAGCTCGGTCTGCCCTTCAGTCATCCGACACTCGTCGGAGCCGCAGCAGAAGGGATCGTGCTCCTGGAGAGCGGACGGTCTGAACTGGCTTTCCTGGATGATGAGGGCCAGGTGGTTCGGATGGCACACCGTACGGACGTGGATTCCCCTGCTCTTTCAGCTGTTCTGCGCCAAGAGTACGTGAGGAACGCCGTGCAGTCGGCGAGAGAGAGAGACGTTCCGGAACAGCCCGCTCGAGCTGCGGCCGAAGGTCTCCTCGCGGTGATCCCGGAAGGACATAGAGTGTCGCCCTTCGACCGCATGCTGACAGACCCTGTCTCGGGAAGGATCTGGGTCCGTGACTATCTGTTCGATTGGAATGCCGGGGGAGCTCAGTATTGGACGGTGCATGATTCGCTCGGCCACGTCTTAGGGCGAGTCGCAACTCCGCCGGGACTTGAAGTCATGCAGGTGGGCTCCGATTTCGTGGTCGGAGTCGAGCGAGACCAGTTGGGGGTGGAGTATGTTGTCGCGTACTCGCTGGAGGGCTCCGACTAGATGCGGATCGCGCGCGAAGAAGATCTTTGGGTTCTCCTCTCGGCGGCACCGCCGGTAACCGCATCGGTTTAGGTTGAGCCGGGCAACTACACATAACAAGAATGTTTCCGGGTCCGCTCGCTGCGCTCGCTCCCCCTACATGGCCTCGAGCTGTCGGACATCGTAAGCTGTCAGTTGAACTCGGTGCGTTTCAGCAGAGAAAAGCGCATATGCTGGGGCCACGTCGGAAACATCTGAACGTTATGTGAAACAGCTCCCCGCCTGAGGGAACGCGGTGGCATCGGAAGCAGGAGAATTGAACAGGGACACCCTGCCCGAGGTTATCGAGACGGAACGACTCGTCCTTCGACCGTTCCAACTCGGTGACGTGGAAGATGTCCTGGCCTATGCTCAGGATCCTGAATGGGCCCGCTTCTTGAGGGACCTCCCTCAGCCCTATGGACGGGCCGAGGCTGAGCAGGCTGTCGCCAAGCAGCTCCTGATGGACCGGGTTCGAGAGCCGAACTGGGCCTTGGTCTTTGAAGGCCAAGTCATCGGAGGCGTGATCCTATTGTTGGATTTCTCGAACAGGTCCGCCGAGGTCGGCTACTCCGTGGGCCGCAAGCAATGGAATAAGGGGTTGGCTACGGAAGCCGTCCGCGCCGTCATCGATGCGGCATTCTCCACACATGAAGATCTCAACCGGGTGTGGGCGAGGACGGATCCGGACAACGTGGCTTCCCAGCGGGTGCTCGAGAAGGTGGGAATGACGAAGGAAGGCGTTCTGCGTCTGAGTCGGGTGTACAACGGAGAGGCGTTCGACGAAGCGTACTTCTCTTTGCTTCGGACAGAACGGGGAGCGTGATCGACGGGGTACGGCGGGGAGCTGCATCACATAACAAGAATGTTTCCGGTTACGCGGGCTGCGCCCGCTCCACCTACATGGCCTCGAGCGCTTCGGGTCCGTATGCTGGGTGCAGTGACGTGGGTTCCGCTTCTGTTCGATTGTAAGCAGCGCGGTGGTGGCCACGTCGGAAACATCTGAACGTTATCGGTCATTGAATCACGACCATGGTGCAGAGACTTCTCCGTCTAGCTCGTCGAGCTTCCGCTGCATGAAGGCTCGGGCATCTTGCACTGCTTGGTTGTAAACGTGGGGCCCGACCTCATCGAGGCAGAAGTCAAGTAACTGGGACGCGCGGAACGAGCTCAAGGTCTCGTCGAACTCCTCCAGATAGAACCCCTGGATACGGAGAATCAGCTGCTCGCGTCGCTCGTCTGAGAGCCTCAGAGTCATCGGGTTTGTCCGTCCATTTCTTGCGTTAGAGAAAGAGTACGATGGCCCACAGTGAAAGATGAAGCTAACCGAGCCCAGGATCGAACGATCTCACCACATGAGGTTGGTTGGACTCAGTGCGCGGATGTCCTTTGGCGAGCCAGCCATGTCAGAGCTGTGGCGGACTTTTCGTCCGAGAGCCCGGCAGATCGGGAATCGGAGGAGCCAGGACTTCGTCTCCATGCGCGTGTTCGTTCCTCCGCTGAAGACCATGCCCCGGCTGGATTCCCCGTTCGTGCAGTGGGCGGCCGTTGAGGTCCACGACTTCGATCACGTTCCCGAAGGCCTCGACACGTGCGTGGTGCCGGAGGGTCTCTATGCAGTCTTTGTCCATCACGGTACAGCGGAGAGCTTCGGCCGAACGGCCCAGTTCATTTTTCGAGATTGGTTGCCGCAGTCTCCGTATCAGCTAGCACCCCGGGAGTTCTTCGAGATTCTTGGTCCAGACTATCGTCCGGACGATTCCGATGCATCCGAAGAGGTCTGGATACCTGTCGAACCTCGGCTACCAAGGCAGAGTGACTGAAGATGGGGCCGATCGTGTAGGTGATGATTCAACGACCGATAACAAGAATGTTTCCGGCTCCGCTCACTTCGTTCGCTCCGACCTACATGGCCTCGAACGTGCAGGCATCGTATGCTGGCAGGTGAACTCGAAGGTTTCAGGTAAGATGAGCGCATATGCGGTGGCCACGTCGGAAACATCTGAACGTTAGGCGACATCACTGAGCAGGTGCGGTAGGCGAGGTGCCCGCTATCAGCTTCTAAGGTTTCGGTATCTCGGGCGGCTCCTTCAGGGTAACCGGCCGGCTCAGCGAGCGGGATCTCCACTGAGGTCCCCCTTCCCCGCCCGAGAACTGAGGTTCCATCGAACCTCGTCGCATCGCAACCAGCGCCAAGAGTTCGAAGTCTTGGGTCTAGCTTTCACCGGCTGGAACGTTCAATGGCTCAGTGACGCCGCCTAACAAGAATGTTTCCGGTTGCGCGGGCTTCGCCCGCTCCACCTACATGGCCTCGAGCGCTTCGGGTCCGTAGACTGGGTGGAGTGACGTGGGTTCCGCTTCTGTTCGCATGTGAGCCGTGCGGCGGTGGCCACGTCGGAAACATCTGAACGTTAGCCGACATCGCGGAGCAGACGCGGGAAGCGGAGTGCCCGCGACGAACAACTGAGGTCGGTATTTCGGGCGGCTCCCTGCGGGGTCGCTGAGCGGCTCAGCGAACGGACTGAGATCAGGGGTCACCCCACTCCTCCACCCCGTTTCGGACCTGACATGGCCCACAGATCGCGGGGGAGCGCCAAGAGTTTGGAGGTCCAGGGTCTAGTTTCACCCCCAGCTACGTTCGTTGGCTCCGCGACGCCGGCTAACAAGAATGTTTCCGGTTACGCGGGCTTCGCCCGCTCCACCTACATGGCCTCGAGCGCTTCGGGTCCGTATGCTGGGTGCAGTGACGTGGGTTCCGCTTCTGTTCGCATGTAAGCCACGCGGCGGTGGCCACGTCGGAAACATCTGAACGTTATACGCCATTGGCCTAAGGGTTCGGTTTCACTTCCGGGTGGGGAGGCGAACAGATGGGACGAACGGGAGCTTCCGCATCGCCTACAGCTTCCCTATGCCTTTTCCTCATCGGACTCGCAGCCTGTGCCCCGGATGCTCAGCAGCACCTGGTAGAGCAGTTAGCTGAACCCGTCTCGGCCAACCCTGGATGTTACGAGGTATCTGGCACCACTGGCTTCCCCGAAGGAATTTTCGATCTGTATCTCCCCGAGGCCTTTCGGTTGCGGCCGCCCCGGCAGTCGGTCGCCGACGGGCACATCTTCAGTTATGCCGTCGAGTTCTTGAGCGTACCCGAGCGCTACCGCCCTTTCAATCGCATCGGAGAGGCGAGGAGCATACGCCCTGACTCGCTGCTGGTCGTCTGGGACGGGGTAGTCCAGCGATTCCAGATCCGGCAAGATGGAGCGCTCACGGGGATCGTCACTCTCAGGAGACCGGAGATCGAGGTTCTCGGTGAGGTTGAGGCCCACCTGGTTGATTGTCCTACCGAGGAAGCTCCGACTGCCCCTCAAGTACCGTTCCCTGGAAGTGGCTGAGGACGCAGCGAGCGACAAGTAGCTTTCTCGGGACTCGGAGGCTGAGAGCGCTTCGGCTCAAGGGTGAGGGCCAAGGACTGTAGGGAAGCGACGGCCAACGGCGTATAACAAGAATGTTTCCGGCTCCGCTCACTGCGTTCGCTCCGTCCTACATGGCCTCAAGCGTCTCAGGTCCGTATGCTGGGTGCAGTGACTTTGGCTTCGCTTCTGTTCGCATGTGAGCAGTTCGGCGGTGGCCACGTCGGAAACATCTGAACGTTATACGACAAAGCGCAGGTTGTAGGGAGCAGGTCGGTAGGCCCGGACCAAGGACCTGGGTCGGTTCCGTCGGGCACGGACGTACAGATACGAGAGGCCGCCTGATCCGCTCGATCTCACGAATGGGAACCCCAGCTTGGAGAACGCTCACGCCGGCCAGGTAGGAAGATCCGAGAGCGCCCGAGCCGGCGTGGCCGCCGCGGCCATCTTCCTGTTCGCAGTAGGGGCCTCCGCTGTGCTGACCTGGTCCAACGGAAGCGTGTATAGCTTCCTATTCGGCGGGCTCAACCCCCTCCTGGTGACTGCAGCCGCCGCCCTTTTTGGAGTCGCTGCGCTTCAACGCCTTGCCCTTCTCGGGTGGTTCCAGGCTGGGGGCGCCAGTACTCGTAGCGTCGCGCTCGCCTCGGTGCTCGGTGCAGCCCTGACCGTTCCGGTCATCGTCATCGATCTCTTCGGTGGCTTTCCGGCCGAGCTGAATGTTCGGTTTCCGGAGTCCTTACTCTTCTATCCGTCCATCGCCGTGGTTGCGGAGTCGGCCTTTCATCTGGTGCCCCTGGCCCTGATGGCGATGGTGTGGAGGTGGACTTCCCTGGAGTTCTCGCGCGCTCGGCTCTTTGCGATCGGGATTGCTGCGGTAATCGAGCCGGTTCTCCAGGTGGCCTGGGGGAGTGAGATGTTACCGAGTTGGGCGAATGCCTACGTCGGCATCCATCTCTTGGTCTTCAATGTGGTCGCGCTCGAGATCTTCCGACGCTCTGGGTTCGTTGCGCTCTATGGGTTCAGAGTCGGGTACTATCTCGTTTGGCACATCACCTGGGGCTACTTCCGACTTCCGCTGCTCTTCGAGAGCGGTACTTAGGGAGGTGGCGGGCAGATTCCGGATGCGCGTGGATCTTGGACTGGAACCGGCTGGCACTTGTTTTGGGGTCAACCGCCGGTTGGGCCGGGCGTCGCGGGCCTGCGCTTCGTCGTATAACAAGAATGTTTCCGGGTCCGCTCCCTGCGGTCGCTCCCCCTACATGGCCCGGAACGGGTGTGGCTCGAGAACGAAGTGCAGCGTATTCTCGATCAGGTCCGCGTGGACCGTCCGGTGGTGGGCCACGTCGGAAACATCTGAACGTTATAGGACATTGGCCCGAACGGTTCGGTTTGTTGCGTCGGCTCCCTCTTTCGGAGGACTTGCACGGTCGCGGCG
>JAWLHJ010000003.1:0-225000 GCA_041690395.1 Longimicrobiales bacterium
GGGAGCGACGATCTGCATGGTGACGCACGATCCGCGCTACGCCGAGGTGGCCGACCGGGCCATCCACCTCTTCGACGGCCAGGTCGTCAGCGAGGACGACGTGCGGCGGGCGCACGAGCTCGAGGAGGCGGGGTTCGACATGCACCGCCCATCGGACTCGTCGAACGCCTGAGCACCGGCGGTTCCCCGGGCAGCGGAGGCCGGCTTCCTCGTCCGCGAGGGGGTCGGCCTCTCTTCCTTTCGGGTGGCTGCCGGGTACTTTCGCGGGGGGCCCGTCCCCGCATCATCCACGAACGTGAAGGGAGGTCGAGCGCGTGATCAGGATCAAGAACGTCGAGAAGTCGTACAAGACGGGAGCGGGCGAGACGTTCGTCCTCCGCAGGATCTCGGCCGACATCGAGACCGGGGAGTTCGTGACGATCATGGGGCCGTCGGGCGCCGGGAAGTCGACGCTGCTCTCCATTCTGGGCATGCTCGACGCCGACTGGCGCGGGGAGTATTACCTGTTCGGCGAGCCGGTGCACGCCATGAAGCCGCGCTCCCGGATCGAGCTCGGGAAGCGCTACGTCGGCTTCGTCTTCCAGCAGTACCACCTTCTGGACGACCTGACGGTGTACGAGAATCTCGAGATCCCGCTCTCCTACAGGAACGTGAAGCGCAAGGACCGACAGGCGATCGTCGCGGACACGCTCGACCGCTTCCAGATCGTGGGCAAGAAGGACCTCTATCCGAGCCAGCTCTCGGGTGGCCAGCAACAGCTCGTGGCCGTGGCTCGCGCCGTGATCGCCGAGCCGACCGTCATCCTCGCGGACGAGCCCACCGGCAGCCTGCACTCGAGCCAGGGGCGTATGATCATGGATCTCCTGAAGGAGCTCAATGAGGAGGGCACCACGGTGATCCAGGTGACGCACAACGAGGAGTACGCGAAGTACGGGAACCGGATCGTGGAGCTCAAAGACGGGTGGATCGTGGACGAATCGTGACTCCTGCTCCCCGCATACTGGTCGCGGACGACCAGCAGGACGTGCTCGAGGCGCTCCGCATGCTGCTCAAGGCGGAGGGCTTCGAGATGACGGCGGCTTCGTCGCCGGCGGGCGTGGTGAAGGCCGTCCAACGGGGAGACTTCGACCTCGTGCTGATCGACCTGAACTATACCCGCGACACGACGTCCGGTAGGGAGGGCCTCGACCTCATCACCTCGGTGCGCGAGTTGGACCCGACCGTGCCCATCGTCGTCATGACCGCGTGGGGGAGCGTGGAGGGCGCCGTCGAGGCCATGCGCCGGGGGGCACGCGATTACATCGAGAAGCCGTGGGACAACGAGCGGATCCTCACTACGCTCCGGACCCATGTCGAGCTGGGCCGGGCGCTGCGCCGGAGCCAGCTGCTCGAGGGCGAGAACATCCGCCTCAAGGGGGAGGGGGCCCCGGAGCTCATCGCGACGTCCAAGGCGATGCAGCCCGTGCTCGACGTCATCGACCGGGTTGGCCCGTCCGACGCGAACGTCCTGATCGTCGGCGAGCACGGCACCGGCAAGGAAGTGGTGGCGCGTTGGCTGCATGCGGTGTCCGAGCGAGCCAGGAAGCCGATGATCGCGGTGAACGCCGGAGGCTTCAGCGAGGGCGTGTTCGAGAGCGAGCTGTTCGGCCACGTACGTGGGGCGTTCACCGACGCGAAGGGCGACCGGGTGGGGTGCTTCGAGCTCGCGGAGGGCGGCACACTCTTCCTCGACGAGATCGCGAACGTGCCGCTCCAACAGCAGGCGAAGCTGCTCCGTGTGCTCGAGACGGGCGAGATCCAGCGGGTCGGGTCGTCGAAGGTGCGGAAGGTCGACGTGCGGGTCCTGTCGGCCACGAACGCCAACCTCGGAGAGGCCGTCGCGTCGGGCGATTTCCGGGAGGACCTTCTCTATCGACTCAACACGGTGGAGATCAGGATTCCGCCGCTCCGTGACCGGCGCGAGGACATCCTCCCGCTGGCTCGGCATTTCCTGGGCAAACAGGCCAAGCGGTACGACCGCGACCTCGACGGGTTTTCTCCGTCCGCGGAGGAATCGCTCATGAGGCACTCGTGGCCCGGCAACGTCCGGGAGCTCCAGCACTCGGTGGAGCGGTCGGTGCTCATGGCCCGTGGGTCCCGCATCGAGGCGTCGGACCTCGGGCTGCGGCGTCGTGACGAAGGGTCGGCGCCGATGGACGAGCTCACCCTGGACGAGGCCGAGCGAGTGCTCATCGAGAAGGCGCTCGAGCGGTATCAGGGAAACGTGAGCAAGGCCGCCGAAGCGCTGGGGCTGAGCCGCAGCGCGCTGTACCGGAGGCTCCAACGCCACGACATCGACGCGGGGTAGCGGCGACATGAGCGGCATCTGGCGTCGGCTCGGGCATGACACCCGCGTGACGCTGCTCGCGCTGCTCACCGGGCTGCCGGGCGTCGCCCTGTCGCTGATCCTGCTCTGGTCCGGAGAGCTCGCCGTGGAACTCCGGTGGACGCTCACCACGGTCGTGGTCGGGGCCTGGACGGGGCTCGCGCTCGCGCTCCGGGAGCACGTGGTCCGGCCGCTGGGCACGCTCGCCAACATGCTCGCGGCCCTCCGCGAGGGCGACTTCTCGATCCGCGCCCGCGTGGTGGACGCCACCGACCCGCTCTCCCTCGTGTACCACGAGGTCAACGCCCTCGAGGAGCTCCTCAGGAACCAACGGCTCGGCGCCGTCGAGGCCACCGAGACGCTCCGCAAGGTGCTCGAGGAGATCGACGTCGCGGTCTTCGCCTTCGACCCCGAGGGTACGCTGCGCATCGTCAACCGGGCGGGAGAGCGCCTCCTCGCCCAACCCGCGGACCGGCTCATCGGGCGTGCGGCCGTCGACCTGCGGCTCGACGACACACTCCAGGGCATCGCACCGCGGACGCTCGAGGTCTCCTTCCCGGGGGGCACGGGGCGGTGGGAGCTCCGGCGCAGCGTCGTCCGCCAGGAGGGCTCCCGCCTCCAACTGATCGCCCTGTCCGATCTGAGCCGTGCGCTGCGCGAGGAAGAGCGGCAGGCGTGGAAGCGCATCATCCGTGTGCTGTCCCACGAGATCAACAACTCCCTCACACCCATCAAGTCGATCTCGGGCAGCCTCAGGTCGCTGCTCGCCAAGAGCGACCTCCCGCCGGAGCTGGGTGACGACGCCGAGCGCGGGCTCTCCATCATCTCGAACCGGGCCGAATCTCTCGGGCGCTTCATGGCCTCGTACACGCGACTCGCCCGGCTCCCGAAGCCCGAGCTCGCCCCCGTCCGGGTCGCCGAGCTCGTGCGCGGGGTGGCCGATCTGGAGACGCGCCTCCTGGTCGAGGTGGTCTCCGGACCCGACCTCACGATCCACGCCGACCCGGACCAGCTCGAGCAAGCGCTGATCAACCTGGTCCGGAACGCGGTCGATGCGACGTTGGAGTCCGGCACCGGCGGTGGTGTCTCGATCCGTTGGCTGAGCCGTAACGGGAAGGTCCACGTGGTCGTCGAAGACGAGGGCCCGGGGCTCGCGGACACGGGCAATCTCTTCGTCCCGTTCTACACGACGAAGCCCGGGGGATCCGGCATCGGCCTCGTGCTGTCCCGCCAGATCGTGGAGGCCCACGGCGGAACGCTGGTGCTCGAGGGCCGCGGCCGGCACGCGGGGGCCCAGGCCCGACTCGTGCTGCCCGTCGATCCGACGGAGTGAGCTCGGTGGGCGGTCGGTCGCGCACGGCGGGCCGCCCGCCCCGCCCCTCACGCAACCGTTCCTCCGAACCCTGTGTCCCACGGGGTGAGAAGAGAGAACACGTCGATTCGCGAGGACTCCGCTTCCGTTGACAGAACTCGAATGGGCCGAGCAGGCCCGCAACGGTGACGAGCGCGCGTTCCGACGTCTCTACGATGCCAACGTGGACCGGATCTACCGACTCATGTATCGGATGGCGGGCGAGGAGCATCTGGCGAAGGACTTCACGCAGGAGGCGTTCCTCCGTGCGTACCGGAAGCTCGACCAGTTCAGGGGGGACGCGAAGTTCTCCACCTGGCTTCATTCGATTGCCGTGTCCGTGGCCCTGAACGGCATCCGCAAGGCCGATCGGCACCGCAAGCGCGAGCACGCGCTGGACGACGTGTCCGGAAGCCTGGCGGCCGCTCCATCGAAGCGCGCGGAGCCGGGGGTGCGGGAACGGATCGAGGCGGCCGTCGACGAGCTTCCGGACATCTACCGCACGGTCTTCCTGATGCACGATCTGGAGGGGTACGGCCACGGTGAGATCGCGACATCGCTGGGCGTGGCCGAGGGAACTTCGAAGGCACGTCTGTCACGCGCCAGGGCCAAGCTGCGCGAAGCGTTGGGCGATGCCATGCAGGAGTACGTATGACGAACGATCGGCACGAGGACGGACGGGATCCGGCTGAGCCAGGACCCGCCCCGGAATGGGTGGATGCGGTGCGCGACACGTACCACGCCCCTCCGGAGGCCCCGCGGGAGGACATGTGGGCGGCCATCCGGGCGGGCATGGCCGCGTCGGACGGCCCGGGAAGGGCCACGGACGAGGTCGTGGACCTCGCCCGCGAGCGTGCCCGTAGGGAGGCTGGGGGCGGATCGACGTGGCCCCGGCTGCTCAGCTCGCCGGCCAGGTGGGCCGTGGCGGCTGCCGCGCTCCTGGTGCTCGGTATCGGCATCGGTCGGTGGTCGGCCACGACAGGCCTCGTGCCGCCGACCGGCACGACGAGCGGGCCGGCCGGAGGGACCGTCGCCGAGGCCCCGGCGCGCGATGCGTCGGGTCTCGAGCTCGCGGCCCGCATGCACTTCGGCCGCACGGAGTCCCTCCTCGCGACGGTCCGCTCGGACGCGCGGACGGGACGGGTCGATGAGTCGGTGGGGCCGTGGGCCCGGACGCTCCTGTCGCAGACCCGGCTCCTCATGGACGCGCGGGGTGAGGCGCACGACGACGTGCAGCAGCTCCTGTCGGATCTGGAGCTCGTGCTGGTGCAGGTACTGGGCGCGACCGAGGCCAGCGGGATGGACGAAGAACGGGCGCGCGAGGAGTTGGACCTGATGATCCGGAGCCTGGAGCGAGGGGAGATCCTGCCACGCATCCGCTCGGCGGCGCCGAGCACGATGGCTGGAGCGTGAATCGAATATGAGAGACACAAAGGGAGGTCGAGCGATGGGTGGACGGGTGAGGACGAGCGTTCGGAGCGTGGCGGTCGCGATGGTCGTGATCGCCGGTGGCTTCGGTGCGGGTGAGATCGCGGGTCAGGATTCCGGGCCCAGGTGGGTGGGACCCGAGTCGGGGCTCGGCGAGGCGCGGTCGGCCGCGAGGATGGCCGGCCGGGAGGACGCGCTCGCGCCCGCACCTTGGCTTCAGGAAGACCCGGGAGCCCGGAGCTATCAACAGGCTCGCGACCTGCTGGCGCGCGGCCGGTACGACGCGGCGGCTCGAGCGTTCGCGGAGCTCCGCGAGGAGCACCCGCAGTCCGGGTACGTGCCCGACTCCTTCTACTGGGAGGCCTTCGCGCGGTCCCGGGACGGTGGCCCCGCGCAGCTGCGGAGGGCGGTGGATCTTCTTGCGCTCCAGGCCGAGCGTCATCCCGGCGCGGCCACGCTCGAGGACGCCAGCGCGCTGCGGGTGAGGATCGAGGGAGAGCTGGCCCGCCGGGGCGACGCGCGAGCCGCTGCGGTCATCGCCCAGGAGGCGCAGGTTCCGTGCGGCCCGGGACACGAGACCCGGCTGGCCGCGTTGTCGGCGCTCATGAACATGAACGAGGACCAGGCGCTGCCCATCCTGCAGGACGTCCTGCGGCAGCGCGACGCCTGCAGCGCCGAGCTCCGCGCCAGGGCGGTGTTCCTCATCGCGCAGAAGCCCACCGGAGAATCGGTCGACATCCTGCTCGACCTCGCGCACCGTGATCCCGACCCTGATCCGGAGGTCCGCGGCCAGGCCGTCTTCTGGCTCCACCAGGTCAGGACGCCGGAAGCGCTCGCGGCGCTCGAAGCGATCCTCGCGGAGAGCGACGACCCGGAGATCCAGGAGCAGGCCCTCTTCGGTATCGCGCAGCGGACCGGCGACGCGCGGGCCATGGAGGCGCTGCGCGGATATGCGTCGCGCTCGGACGTGCCGGAAGAGCTGCGAGGTAACGCGATCTTCTGGATCGGGCAGAACACGAGCGCGGGGGGCGCCGACTACCTCATCGGTCTGTACCCGGCGCTCGACGATCCGGAGCTGAAGGAGAACGCCCTGTTCGCCATCGCACAGAGCGGGTCGGACGCGGCGCGGACCTGGCTGCTGGAGCGCGCACGTGATCCGTCGGAGGACATGGACGTGCGCATGAACGCCCTCTTCTGGGCGGGCCAGTCCGGAACGCTACCCGAGTCCGAGATCGATCTCCGCTCCCTGTTCGACAGCTTCGAGGACAGCGAGATGCGCGCCCAGGTGGTCTTCGTCGCGGCCCAGAGGGGATCGGAGTCGGATATCGACTTCCTCATGGACGTGGCCCGGAGCGCCGAAGACGCCGAGCTGCGCCAGAACGCGATCTTCTGGCTCGGCCAGAGTGACGATCCGCGGGTGCCCGAGTTCCTGATGTCACTGCTCCGCGGATGAGGCGGCCGTGGGGGAAGGGCGGGGTGGCGGGCGCGCTGGCGCTCGCCGCCCTGGCTCTCGGCTCGGGCCCGGTCGCGGGGCAGATCGTCGAGGCCGCGCGGTCGGTCGGGGACGGGAGCCTCACCTTCTCGTACCCGGTTCGGCCGGGAACCCGGATCTGCGGCGGGACGAGGGGCGGGATCTCCGTGACCGACGGCGTCCGGATCTCACGTGATGAAGTCGGCGAGCGGGGCGAGCGGGACTGTCGTGAAGGCTCGGCGCTCCTCGAGGTCACGCTCACGGGAGGGCTTCCGACCGATGTCTCGCTGCTGGCGCCTGGGCGATCGTCGGCTCCGGGGAGCCGTGAGCTGGGCCGCGTCGCGGCGGAGGTGGCGGTCCGCTGGCTACTCGACGAGGTCGTCCGCGCGGACCCGCCCCTGGACCGGGAGGCCGTCGAGGGAGCGTTGGTGGCGGCGGTGATCGCGGACTCGGTCGTCGTGTGGCCGGACCTCCTCGAGATCGCGCGGGACCGTGACGCCCCTGCAAGGACGAGGAAGAGCGCGATCTTCTGGCTCGGGCAGGAGGCCGCCGACGTGGTGACCGAAGAGCTCGTGGCCACGGCCGGGGACGACTCGGAGGCCGCGGATATCCGGGAAGCCGCCGTGTTCGCCATCTCGCAGGGTGATCCCGCGGAGAGCGTTCCGGCCCTGATGACGCTCGCGCGCGAGGCGCCGGCGGCGGACACCCGGCGCTCGGCGCTCTTCTGGCTGGCCCAGTCCGACGACCCACGGGTGCCCGCGTTCTTCGGCGAGATCCTGAGAGGTGGTCCGGGAGACCTCTAGCGCCGCATGGTAGGGAGCGGGGCACCGCGTTCGCCGTGACATCGCGGGCGTTCGCACGTTACCTTCTGCGGTGGCACCCACAGACGTCGGCTCCTGAACCGCCTCCCGGGGACGATCTCCTTGCTGCAGCGGCCCATCAAAGTGTTGCTGGTCGAAGGCGACCAGTCCTATCACGACGAGCTCGCGTCCGAGCTCGCCGAGGTCGAGAACGCCGGGGTGAAGCTGGAGTGGGCCGGGGAGTTGAGCCAGGCGCTAGCGCGTCTCACGCGCGGTGGCCTCGACGCGATCCTCCTGTCGCTCGATCTTCCGGACAGCGACGGGATGGTGACCTTCGACCGGGCCTACGCGTTCAGCCCGGACGTGCCGATCGTCGTGCTCACGGACGAGCCGGACGAGGCCACCGCCACGGCCACCGTCCAGGCCGGAGCGCAGGACTATCTCGTGAAGAGCGAGATCACGACGGGCCTTCTCGTCCGCTCGTTGCGGCACGCGGTCGAGCGGCATCGGCTCTTTTCGGCGCTGCGTAGCCTCTCGCTCATCGACGACCTCACGGGCCTGTACAATCGGCGGGGATTCTCCGACCTGGGGGAGCAGTACCTGAAGCTGGCTCGGCGGTCGGGACGGGGCGTGACGATGGTCTTCGTGGACCTCGATCGGTTCAAGACGATCAACGATTCGCTCGGCCACCACGTCGGCGACCGGGCACTCGTGAAGGTGGCCGACATTCTCCGGGCGACGTTCCGCCGCTCGGACATCATCGCCCGTCTCGGCGGGGACGAGTTCGGCGTGCTCGCGCTCGAGGCATCGGACGAGAGCTCGGAATCCCTGGTGGATCGATTGAGGGAGCGTGTGAAGGAGTTCAACAGTGCCAGTCCCGAGCCCTACCAGCTCGCGATCAGCGTGGGCATGGCCCGCCAGGAGGACGAGCCGAGCGTGAGGCTCGACGACCTGGTGGCCGCCGCGGACAGCGCCATGTACCGAGAGAAGCACGATAAGCGCGCGGCGACGTTGAGAGGACGATGAGCGATCGCGGCGCGGACATGAAGAAGAAGACCGGGACGCCGGGGGCGGCCGTGCACTGGCTCGTGCGCATCGCGGAGCGTGCGGGCTACGGCGACCGGGAGCGGCCCGACGTTCCGGCCGGGAACAAGGCCTCCGACGCCTGGAGCGACGTGGTAAGGGCCTACGGCCTCACGGACCGCGAGCTGGCGGAGCTGGTCGCTGAGTATTTCCGGCTGAACGTCGCGCAGCTCGACCGCGCCGATCCGAACGCCGCGTTGCTCATCCCCGAGACCATGGCGCGTAAGCACCACATCTACCCGATCGTGGAGGACGAGCGGCACTTCGTGGTCGCCACCTGCGACCCGACGGACGTGGAGGCTGAGCGCGCACTCGGTTTCAGCACGGGGCGGACGCCGCTCTTCGAGGTCGCCTCCCCCGGCGTCATCCAGGACGCGCTGGACCAGCGCTTCTCTCCGGAGAAGGCGGTGGACGCGCTCCTCGGAGGTCTGGGCGAGGACGTGAGCGAGGACGCTGTGCGCCTCGTGGAAGAGCTCGGCCCGGAGTCGATCAGCCAGGACGAGGTGACCGCGACGCCGGTCGTGAAGCTCACCAACCTGATCATCCGCGACGGCATCGCTCAGGGCGCCAGCGACATCCACATCGAGCCCGGGCGCAGGCTCGGCTCCGTCCGCTACCGCGTGGACGGGGTGCTCAGGAAGCACATGGACTTGCCGATGGCCGCGCTGAACCGCGTCATCTCCCGGATCAAGGTGCTCTCGAAGCTCGACATCGCGGACCGGCTACGCCCGCAGGACGGGAAGGCCCGGGTGCAGGTACGGGGTCGGGCGTACGATCTGCGCGTGTCGACCATTCCGGCCGGAGGGGCCGAGAAGTGCGTGATACGGGTTCTCGACTCGAGCGCCTCGCTCTCGTTGGAGGATCTCGAGATCCCGAGCAAGGAGCTCGAGCGGCTCCGCAGCCTGCTCGCTTACCGGGACGGCATCATGGTCGTCACGGGGCCCACGGGCTCCGGCAAGACCACGACGCTTTACGGGGCCCTCCGTGAGCTCGCCGACGGCAAGGTGAACATCATGACCGTCGAGGACCCCATCGAGTACGAGTTGCCCGGGGTTACGCAGACCCAGGTCCAGACGAAGCAGGGCATGACGTTCGCCGGCGCCCTCAGGGCGATGCTGCGACAGGATCCGGACGTGATCCTCGTCGGCGAGATCCGGGACAAGGAGACCGCCGTCACCGCGGCCCAGGCCGCCATGACCGGCCACCTGGTCCTCACGACGGTGCACGCGAACGACGCGGTGAGCACCGTGGCACGGCTGGCCGACCTGGGCCTCCAGTACAGCACGATCTCGCAGACGCTGCGCGGCACCGTAGCCCAGCGTCTCATCCGGCGTGTCTGCCCGGCGTGCGCCGAGCCCGTCCGCGGCCAGCTCACGCCCGACGAGAAGCGTCTCACGGAGCGGCACGGCATCGAGCCCGTCGTGCGCGCCGTGGGGTGTCCGGAGTGCGGCTTCACCGGATACCGGGGACGGTTGCCCGTGAACGAGGTGCTGATCGTCGGCCCCCGCTTCCAGCAGGCGATCGAGCAGCGGAAGGGGTGGTCCACGCTTCAGCGCGTGGCGATCCAGGGCGGCATGCGGACACTGCACGAGGTGGGGCTCGAGTGGGTCACGAAGTCCCGCACGACGCTCGTCGAGATCGAGCGTGTCCTGGGGCAGGGGCTCGACGACGTGCCGGAGGAGGCGGAGGCCGGGCCGCCACGCATGCTCCTCGTCGACGACGACGAGCAGGCGCGGTTGCTCGTCCGCACGCTGCTCGAAAAGGAGGGGTACGAGGTGTACGACGCCGAGGACGGCTACAAGGCGCTCGACATCCTCAAGAACGACCAGGACTTCCGGCTCGTGGTGCTGGATCTCCAGATGCCGGGGATGGACGGTCGGCAGGTTCTCGATCACATCCGGGGCTCGGTCGAGACCGCCGCCCTCCCGGTCCTGATCCGTACCGGGAAGGGGAGCGACCAGCTCGAGGCCGAGCTCCTCAATGCGGGGGCCGACGACTACGTCGACAAGTCCGTGGATGCGGACCGCTTCCTGGCGCGCGTCCAGGCGGTGTTGCGACGCGCCATCTGAGGGGTGCGGGACCGCCCCATAGCGGGTGGCGCCGGGAGGTTGATCGCGCGTCGCGTCTTCGTGACCTTAGCGTCTGCGTATCGTGACATTCACCCGGCGGTCCAGCCCCCACACGCGGACGACCCATGGCCTCGCGACACACCCACGCCCTCCTGGCGCGCTCGGCGCCCCTCGTTCTCTCCACGCTCTTCTTCCTGCTTCCGCCAGCGGCCGAGGCCCAGCAGGGCCAGTACCCGCAGGTGGATCTCGGCGGCCGCGCCCAGGTGCAGTATGCCCACTCGTCGATCGACGGCGCGGAGAACGACTTCTTCGCGCGACGGGTCCGACTACGGGCCGACGTGGCCGTCAACGAGTGGATCACCGGGCGGGTCCAGCCGGACTTCGCGGGTGGTGGCGCCGCCTTGCAGGACGCGTACGTCGAGCTCGCCTTCTCCGAGGGACTGCGCCTGACGATCGGGCAGTTCAAGCGGCCGTTCGACCTCTTCGACCTCGCGAGCTCCACCGATCTCTCGATCATCGAGCGGGACGGGCGGATCGAGGGACTCGGCGGGTGCCCGGGCGTGGGAAGTGTATGCACACATCAGCGGCTGATGGAGTCGCTCCTCTTCGCCGGAAGGGACCAGGGCGTGATGCTCGAGGGCGAAGCCGGCCGCATCGGTTATTCGGCCATGCTCGCCAACGGTGAGGGCCCCAACACGAGCGACATCAACGACTCCAAGTCGTTCTCGAGCCGGGTATCGGTGATGGCCTCCGAGGATCTCACGATCGCCGGTAAGCTGGCGGTGCACGACTACCTCGAGACCCCGACCGAGACGAGCCAGGCGATGGCTTTCGGTGTGGACGCGGAGTGGGGCACCTGGCGTGACGGCTTCCATGCCCAGCTCTCCCTCGTCTCCGGTGAGAACTGGCGTTCGCTCGACGGCCTCGGCGACCCGGCGACGTTCCATGCTTTCGAGGGGTGGGCGTCCTTCTATCAGCCGCTCGACGGGGCCAGGGTCGTCGGAGTGGAGCCGCTGTTCCGGATCGGATATGCCGACGCGAACACCGACGGCGTCGACGACGCCGGACTCCTCTTCACGCCCGGGCTCATGTTCTACTTCGGCGGCCGCAACAAGTTCGGCGCCAACGTCGATGTCTACAGCCCCGAAGCCGGCAGCTCGGAATACTCCCTGAAGCTGCAGACCTACCTGTACTTCTGACGATACGTGTCGCCCGGTGGAACCCCCGTCGGGTGGCGTGGCGTAGTACCGTCGAGCCGGTCGTGGTGGGTGCCCGCACGGGCACCCGCCGCGATTGACACGCCCACCCGCCCGGGGCAGCTTTACGGGCTGTGATCTCCGGGGCGGTGTACGCCGCCCACGACGGCCCTCAGAGGGCCCGCTTCTTCGTCGAACCCACGGTTCCCATGTTCAAGACGGTCAGGGGTCGAATCATCGCCATCCTCGTCATTCTGGCGGTATCGGGATGGCAGCTGTACTCCAGGGGGCTCAAGCTCGGCCTCGATCTCCAGGGCGGCATGCACCTCGTGCTCGAGGTGGACGATCCGGACGAGACCATGACGGACGAGGCCAAGTCCGACATGATCGACCGGATCGACCGCATCATTCGCACGCGGATCGACGAGCTGGGAGTCGAGGAGCCGCTCATCCAGAAGGTCGGGAACGACCGGCTCATCGTCGAGCTCGCCGGCATGAGCGACGAGGAGCGCGCCAAGGACATCGTCCGGCGGAACGCCTTCCTCGAGTTCAAGCTGGTGCTCCCCGCCGCGGAGATGGAGCAGGCCCTGCCGCGCATCGACCGGGCCATCGTGACGGCGCTCGGTGTCGATTCGATCCGCGCCATGGGGCGGGACGTCCGGCAGGAGGGCCCCGACATCGAGCAGCTCCTCTTCGGTGGAGACACCGCCCAGGCCGGCGATTCGGCGCAGGCCGCGGACACGGCTCAGGCGACCGCGGCCGCGCAGGCCGCCGACTCGGCCCAGGCGGAAGCGGACGCGCTCCGACCATTCTCGTCATTGCTGAGCTTCGGTGACATCGAGGGGACCTTCCTGGTCGCGTCGGAGGACATCCCGGTCGTCGATCACTTCCTGGCGCTGCCCGAGGTCGAGCGAGCGCTTCCGCGCAACCAGTCCCTCCAGTGGGGATCGGACATCGTCGCGAGGGGCGCCCGCACCTACCAGCGGCTCTACGTGCTGGAGTCCGAGGCCTTCCTGACCGGGGCCGAGCTCGAGAACGCCACCGCCGGACGCGACCCGCAGTTCAACCAGTCGCAGGTGCAGTTCGAGCTTTCACGGGCGGGTGGCCGTCAGTTCCAGCGCTTCAGCGGCGCGAACGTCGGGAACTACCTCGCGATCGTGCTCGACGGGCAGGTGATGAGCGCCCCCGTCATCCGCGACCGCATCGGCGCGCGGGGCCAGATCGACATGGGCGCCAACACGCCGATGGAGGAGGCGCGCGACCTCGCGCTCGTGCTGCGGGCCGGCGCGTTGCCCGCGCAGGTGAACATCATCGAGGAGCGCACGGTCGGTCCGTCGCTCGGCCAGGACTCCATCGACCAGGGACAGCTGGCCGGGATCGTCGGCATCCTGTTCGTGATCGGGATCATGATGGTCTACTACAGGGTCGCCGGGGTGCTCGCGGTCGGCGCGCTGTCCGTCTACGTCGTGCTGGTGCTCGGCGGGCTGGCAGGGATGGGGGCAACGCTCACACTTCCCGGGATCGCGGGCCTGATCCTGTCCATCGGTATGGCCGTGGACGCGAACGTCCTGATCTTCGAGCGCATCCGCGAGGAGCTCGACGCCGGACGCGCGACCCGCACAGCCGTGGACGAGGGCTTCGGGCACGCCCTGTCGGCCATCGTCGACGCAAACATCACCACGCTCATCACGGCGCTGATCCTGTTCCAGTTCGGCACGGGACCGGTGCGCGGATTCGCCGTGACGCTCTCGATCGGTATCGTGGCGTCGTTCTTCTCCGCGCTCTACGTGACGCGCACCCTGTTCCTGCTGTATCTGTCCGGCAAGAAGGCGTCGGATCCGATCAGCATCTGACGAGACACCCATGAGAATCTTCGCCGACGCGTCTTTCAAGTTCATCGAGATCCGTAAGAAGGCTTACGTCTTCTCGGCGATCGTGGTGCTGGCCGGAGTGGCCGGCATGGTCGTCAACTTCGCGAGCATCGGGAGCTGGCAGAACTACGGGGTCGACTTCACCGGCGGCTCGCTGGTGCAGCTGCGCTTCGACGGTGAAGTGACGGCCGGCGACCTGCGGGCGGCCCTGGGCGGCGCCGAGGCACCACCGATCACCCGCTTCGGTGAGGATCACGAATTCGTGATCCGGGCGCCCATCGCCGAGGATGCGTCGATCGAGGAGGTGGCCGGTGACATCGAGACCCAGGTGCGCGCCGCGCTGCCGAACGAGCCGTTCGAGGTCGTGCGCACCGAGCTGGTCGGTGCCAAGGTCGGGAACGAGCTGCAGCAGAAGGCCGCGCTCGCCATCCTGTTCTCCTTCGTGACGACGCTGATCTACCTGGCGTTCCGCTTCGAGCTCCGCTTCGGCTCGGCGGCCGTGATCGCGACCATGCACGACATCCTCGTGACGCTGGGCTTCCTGGCGCTCTTCCGCGTCGAGATCTCCCTGACGACGGTGGCCGCGCTACTCACCATCGTGGGTTACTCCCTGAACGACACCATCGTGGTGTTCGACCGGATCCGCGAGAACCTCGGCAAGAAGGGTGCGCGGAAACGCGACCCGATCGACGTCGTGAACGAGTCGATCAACGAGACGCTGCCCCGGACGTTCCTCACCTCGGGAACCACCCTGGCCGTGCTCTTCTGCCTGCTGCTGCTCGGCGGGCCGGTCATCCGGGACTTCACCCTGGTGCTGATCCTGGGTGTGGTCGTCGGGACGTACTCCTCGGTCTTCGTGGCGTCCCCTGCGCTCATCGAGATCCAGCAGCGGTGGGGGATGGGCAAGGCGGCCAGCGAGAAGAAACGACCCCAGCCCGCGACGGTGTGACCCGTTACTTCGACACCCACTGTCATTTGACCGACGCCGCCTTCCGGGAAGACCGGGAGGCGGTGTTTCGTAGGGCCGCGGAAGCCGGCGTTCAGCGCATGGTGACCATCGCCTCGAACGTGGCCGACGCCGAGGCGGCCGTCGCGCTGGCAACGGGGCGCGAAGGGCTCTGGAGCACGGCGGGCGTCCACCCGCACGAAGCCGGAGGGGCGGCGTCGGACGCCGTCGACCGTGTCCACGCGGTCGCCTCGAGCGCTCCGGACGTCGTGGTGGCGATCGGGGAGACCGGGCTGGACTATCACTACGACAACGCGCCGCGGGACGTCCAGCGGCGGCTGTTCGCCGACCATCTCGCGCTGGGCGCGGAGCTGGGCTTGCCGGTCGTCGTCCACGCCCGCGAGGCCGACGACGACGTGGCCGCCGCGCTCCGGGACATGCCGGCGGGCACCGTGGGTGTCCTCCACTGCTTCACCGGCGGCGACCGCGCCTTCGAGCAGGCGATGCGGGCCGGCTGGTACGTGTCGTTTTCCGGCATCGCCTCGTTCAAGAGCTTCGGGGCGGCCGACCTGCTGCGCGAGGTTCCCTCGGACCGTCTCCTGATCGAGACCGACGCGCCGTATCTCTCGCCCGTGCCGCTCCGGGGCAGGCGCAACGAGCCGGCCCACGTGCCGCACGTGGCCCGGGCCGTCGCCGAGCATCTCGGGCGTGACCCGGAGGAGGTGGCGGATACGACCTGGCGCAACGCCTGTCGGTTCTACGGACTTCCGGACACGGGCGAGGCGGGCGCATGAGCCGCCGGATTCGGATCCTCGCCGACGCCGTCGCCAACCAGATCGCGGCCGGCGAGGTGGTCGAGCGCCCGGCCTCGGTCGTGAAGGAGCTCGTCGAGAACGCGCTCGACGCGAAGGCGCGTCGCGTGGAGATCGCGGTGGAGCGGGGCGGCAAGCGCCGCATCCGGGTGAGCGACGACGGCTTGGGCATGGTCCGCGAGGACGCGGTGCTCTGCCTCGACCGGCATGCCACCAGCAAGATCGTGCAGGCCGACGACCTCAAGGGCGTGCGGACCTTCGGCTTCCGTGGCGAGGCGCTGCCGTCGATCGCGGCCGTGAGCCGCCTGACGCTCGAGACGTTCTCCGACGACGACGATACGGGTACCGTCGTGTCGTGCTCCGGCGGTCAGATCAACAACGTGGGCGACGTCGCCCGGCGCCGCGGGACGACCGTCGAAGTGCGGAACCTGTTCTACAACGCGCCCGCGCGCTCCAAGTTCTTGAAGGCGGTGGCCGCCGAGACGCGGGCCGTGAGCGACGCCGTGACGCAGCTCGCGCTGGCGAACCCCCACGTGGCGTTCATGCTCACCTCCGACGACCGGACGCTCCTCGAGCTCGAGGCCGCGGCCGACGCCGGAGTGCGCATCGCCCAGGTGTGGGGGGAGGAGGCCGCAGGGACGCTCATCGGGGTCTACGCGGACGACGACGGCTACGAGATCCGCGGCCTGGTGCAACGTCCGGACGAGGCACGCGCCGGGGTCCGTCGCAGCTTCCTCGCGGTGAACGGCCGACCCTTCCGGGCGTCGGGCCTCGGTCAGGCGGCCATGCGCGGCTACCGGACCACGATCGGTGAGGGAATCCGCCCTTGGACCTACCTGTATCTGACCGTGCCCGACGGTGAGGTCGACGTGAACGTTCACCCCGCCAAGGCCGAGGTGCGCTTCCGCGAAGAGGCGCGGGTCGAGGCGCTGGTCGAGGGAGCCGTCCGTGCCGCCATGGAGGGCGAGGAGAGCGGTGCGCGCTTCCAGTCGGACATCGTGGTGCCGCCGCTCGAAGTGCGTGAGCCCGGTGACCGTGGCCGTTCCGCTCCCCGGAGGGACGGCCGTGGGGGCGAGCAGCAGATGGCGCTCTTCGCGTCCGGCCCGCGGGCACCCGACGCGCCGGAGGCCACGGGATCCGCGGGCGCGCAAGGAACGCCCGGTGGCGACGCCGCGGGGAGCGCGACCGGAGCGACCGCGCGGCACGCCGGGCCCGCCATGGACGCCGACGCACTGCGTGGCGCCCGGCCGCGTCTCTGGCAGGTGCTGGACACGTACGTGTTCGCCGAGACCCGCGACGGCGTCATGATCGTGGACCAGCACGCGGCGCACGAGCGGATCCTGTTCGAGCGCCTCATGGACGCCTACGAGCGCGGAGGGCAGGAGGGACAGCGTTTGCTCTTCCCGCTCACGCTCCGCCTCACGCCGCCCGAGCTCAGGTGCGTCGAGGACCTGTCCGGCCTGCTGGAGCGCGCCGGCTTCGAGGTCGAGAGCTTCGGCGGCGACACCGTCATCGTGCACGCGGTGCCGAATCCGCATCGCTACTTCGACGCGGAGCGGGCCTTCCGGGAGATGGTGGACGAGCTGACCAACGGCTCCGAGCTCGTGCGCTCCGCGCGGAACCAGCACGAGCGCATCGCCATGACCTTCGCGTGCAAGAGCGCGATCAAGGCCGGACAGCGTCTGAGCGACTCCGAGATGCAGGAGCTGTTCGACCAGCTGTTCGCGACCCGGATGCCCCACCACGACGTGCACGGTCGCCCGACCGTGGTCCGCCTGTCCGGATCGGAGCTCGCCCGCAAGTTCGGACGGTCGTGAGCGGCGGCGGGGCGCCCGCGCCGCGCTTCCTCGCGCTCGTGGGGGCCACGACGTCGGGCAAGACCGAGCTCTCGGAGGCGCTGGCCCGCCATCTCGACGTCGAGATCGTCTCGGTGGACTCGCGTCAGGTGTACCGGGGGATGGACATCGGCACCGACAAGGTCTCGGCAGAAGCCCGCCGCCGGATTCCCCACCACGGCCTTGACCTGATCGATCCCGACGAGCGGTACTCGGCCGGTCGGTTCGCGCGCGACGCGCGACGGTGGATCGGGGAGATCGAGGGGCGGGGACGCGTTCCGCTGCTGGTGGGCGGGACGGGCTTCTTCCTGAAGGCCCTCACCGAGCCGATCTTCCAGGAGCCGGTGCTGGACGAAGACCGCCTCGGCCGTCTCAGGCGCTGGCTCGGAGAGCGACCGCGGGAGCGACTCGAGGCATGGGTTCGGCTCCTCGACCCGGAGCGGGCCGACCTGGCGATCGAGGGCGGACCGCAGCGGATGAGCCGCAGCCTGGAGGTGCCGCTCCTCACCGGCCGGCCGCTCTCCTGGTGGCACGTGGAGGCCCCGATGGAGGCCGAGCCTGTGCCGGGGGTGGTCGTCCTCCTCCGCGTACCGCGCGAGGAGCTCGACACTCGAATCGCCGAGCGGGTCGAACGGATGTTGGAACGCGGCCTGGTGAGCGAGGTAAGGGGGCTGCTCGACGCCGGCTACGGCGCGGATGCGCCGGGAATGAGTGCCACCGGGTACCGGGAGATCATCGATCATCTCTCCGGTGAGGCGTCGTTGGAGGAGGCGGCCGAGGCGATCCGGGTTTCAACGCGCCGCTACGCCCGCAGACAGATCACGTGGTTCCGCCATCAGCTCCCCGAGGACGCGGTGCGCATCGACGCGACCGTGCCCCTGGCCGAGCGGGTACGGCGCACACTCGAGATATGGTCGGCCCGCTCGACGGGAGCTTCCGCCGAGCCGACCGACAAGGGAGAGGGAGCATGAAGGTCGGAATCACCTGCTATCCCACATACGGAGGTTCGGGCGCGGTGGCGACCGAGTTGGGCCTCCTTCTCGCGGAGCGGGGTCACGAGGTCCACTTCGTGACGTACGACCAGCCGTTCCGCCTCGGTGGCTACCGGGAGCGCGTGTACTTCCACGAAGTCGAAATGGCGGGTTATCCGCTCTTCGAGCACCCCCCGTACTCTCTCGCGTTGGCCGTCGCGCTCCATGACGCCGCCCGCAAGTACGAGCTGGACCTCGTGCACATGCACTACGCGATCCCCCACGCCGCGTCCGCGTTCCTCGCTCGCGAGATGCTCAAAGGGGAGCGGGACCTCCGCATCGTCACGACGCTGCACGGCACGGACATCACGCTCGTGGGGCTCCACCCGTCGTTCCAGGCCATCACGCAGTTCTCGATCCTGCAGTCCGACGGTCTTTCGGCGGTATCGGATTACCTCAAGCGCGAGACCGTTCGCGACTTCGCCGTGCCCGCCGAGCGCATCGAGGTCATCCCGAACTTCGTCGACACGGACCTGTTCAGGCCCGGGCGTGAGCCCTGCCACAGGGCGAGCCTCGCGCCGGGGGGCGAGCAGATCGTCATGCACGTCTCGAACTTCCGGGCCGTGAAGCGCGTCGAGGACGTCGTCGAGGTCTTCAGCCGGATCCGCGCGAAGGTCCCGACTCGGTTGGTGTTCGTGGGTGACGGGCCCGAGCGGCCGAGGGCGGCCCAGCGCGCGGACGATCTCGGCGTGCGTGACCATGTGCTGTTCCTCGGGAAGCACGCTTCCGTGGACGAGCTGCTGCCCTGTGCCGATCTCTTCCTGCTTCCGTCCGAGAGCGAGTCCTTCGGTCTCGCGGCGCTGGAGGCGATGGCGTCCGGGGCTCCGGTCGTCGCGTCGAACGCGGGCGGCTTGACGGAGGTGATCGAGCACGGGGTCAGCGGGTACCTCTTCCCGGTCGGAGCGGTCGAGGAGATGGCCGAGGCGGGGACTCGCCTCCTCACGGACACGGGTCTCCGTGAGCGGGTCACGACGGCGGCCCGTGACCGTGCCATCGACCGTTTCTCGGCCGACCGCGTCGTGTCGCGGTACGAGGACCTCTATCGGCGGGTCATCGAGGGAGGATCTCGTTGAGTCCCTGGGAGGCGTTGGTGCTCGGCGTCGTCCAGGGCGCTACGGAGTTCCTGCCCGTGTCCAGCTCCGGGCATCTCGTCATCGTCCAGGCGCTCCTGGGCGTTCGCATTCCGGGCGTGTTCTTCGAGATCGCGGTGCACGTCGCCACCCTGATCTCGGTGCTGGTCGTGTACCGGAGGCGTGTGACCGGGCTCGCGACCGGCGTCGTGGCGGGGGACCGGGACGCCGTGCGCTATGTGCTCCTGATCGCCGTCGCGACGGTGCCTGCCGGGCTTCTGGGGGTGTTCGCCAAGGATCCGATCGAGGCGCTCTTCGACGTGCCGGCCGCGCCGGGCATCGCGCTTCTCGTGACAGGGGCGTTTCTCTGGACGAGCCGTTGGGCGCTCCCGAGGGCTACGAACGACCGCTTCGGCTGGGGCGTCGCCCTGCTGATCGGGATGGCCCAGGCGTGCGCGCTGGTTCCGGGGATCTCCCGGGCGGGCGCCACGGTCGTCGCGGCGCTCTGGCTCGGAACGCAGGCCCGGGAGGCCGCGGCGTTCTCCTTCCTCATGTCGATCCCCGTGATCGCCGGAGCGGCAGTGCTCCAGGTCCCCGAGCTCCAGGGTGGGCTCGGCATCGGCGTGGCTCCGCTCATCGTCGGCGCGGTGGCGGCGGCCGTCACCGGCGTGCTGGCGATCCGGACCTTCGTCGCGGTCCTGGCCAGGGAGTCGTTCCACTACTTCGCCCCGTACTGCTGGGCCGTGGGTTCGGGCTTCCTGGTCTTCCTCTGGCTCACGTGAGCGCGAGGGTGAGCACCTCGCTGGTCGCCGAGTGGGAGGGACAGCCGGTCCCGTTCTGGCGGGATCTCTGGAGCGTGCCGGCGCTCGAGGTGCACGACCGTATCGGCTCCACCAACGACCGCGCCCGCGAGCTGGCCGACGACGGATGGGGCGCCTATACCACGGTCATCGCGGACGAACAGACGAGTGGCCGCGGACGGAGCGGAGCGCCGTGGCTGTCCGAGCCCGGCGCCGGGCTCCTGATCTCCGTCCTGCTCCCGGCCGCGCCGGCGACCCACCTGTCGCTCCTGGTGGGGTTGGCCGCGGCCGAGGCCATCGAGCGGGTCTGCCCGGGACTCCGGCCACGCATCGAGTGGCCGAACGACGTCACGCTCTCGGACCGGAAGGTCGCCGGGATCCTCTGCGAAGGGGCGGGGCGGCTGGTGGTCGCGGGGCTCGGCATCAACACGCGCGAGCCCGTGGGCGGCTTCCCGGCGGAGCTGGCCGAGCGGGCCACCTCGCTCGAGCGGGCCGCGCGCGGACGGCCCGACCGCGCTACCCTCGCCGGCGCGCTCCTGGCCGCGCTCCGCGGACGGCTGGCGGGCACGGGCCCCCGCCTGAGTCTCGACGAGCGCTTGGCGCTCTCCGAGCGCGACGCCCTGGAAGGGCGGGAGGTCGAGACCGCGCAGCACGGGCGGGGGCGCGCCGTCGGCATCGCGGAGGACGGCGCTCTCGTCCTGGAGCGCCCCGACGGAACGCGGGTACACGTCCGGGCCGGGCACGTGAGGCCGGCCGGATGATCGGGCGAACCACAGGATCTGGAGAACGCACGTGAGACTCGTCGTCGACGTAGGCAACACCGAAACCGTCGTAGGGCTGATCTCGGGGACGACCGACCTGGTCGCCCACTGGCGGGTCAGCTCCGGCGTGCCGCGGACCTCCGACGAGATGCGGGCACTCGTGCGGGCCTTCCTGGCCGGCGACGGCATCGACGAGAGCGGCATCGAGAGCGGGGTGATCGGCTCGGTCGTGCCGTCGGTCAACCAGGTGTGGGCCGGAACCCTGGCGCGCATCGTCCAGGGTGCCGTGCACGAGGTCGGTCCCTCGTCCGGGCTCCCGATCCGCCTCGACGTCGAGGAGCCGCTCACGGTGGGCGCGGACCGCATCGTGAACACGCTGGCGGCCATGGAGCTCTACCACCACGACACGATCGTGGTGGATCTCGGCACGGCGACCACCTTCGACTGTATCACCGCCGACGGGGTCTTCATCGGCGGCGTCATCTCACCGGGTCTGGCCGCCGGGCTGGATTGGCTCTCGGCCCGGACGGCGAAGCTGCCCCGGGTCGAGCTCAAGCCGCCCGAGCGTGTGATCGGGCGCCGGACCGAGACGTGCATCCAGAGCGGTGTGTTCTACCAGGCAGTCGGGGGCGTGGACGGCATCGTGCGCGGGATCAAGCGGGAGTGGGGCAAGCCCGACGCCCGCGTGGTCGCGACGGGAGGCTTCGCGACGCCCATCGGCCCGCACCTCGAGACGCTCGACTCCGTCGAGCCGTTCCTCACGCTGTTCGGGCTCGCCATGGCGGGCGCGTATCTGGACCGCAACCTGTCCTCGTCCCCGTGACCGGGGCTACATTCCCGCATCCTTCGGCGGCGAGACGAACGCGGCCGTCCGGAACTCGGCGCAACGATCCTACGAGTCAACATCCGAGCAGCGACGCATGACCCTCTCCCCGGTATTCCGATCGTCCGAGGCAGTGCGCCTCTTGGCGGACGAAGGCGTATGGACGCGACTCGCGCCCGACATGGAGGCCCAGGCCTCGGCCGTTCGCGTGGTCTACGACGACCTCCGTTCCGTGCTGGGGCCGGATTTCCGTACCGATCCGCCCCATGTCCCCTCTGCCGAGGAGGTGTCGACGCCCGACGGGCTGCGCTTCCTCCAGGAATACTTCTTCCTGATCCTCTTCCGCTCGATCTTTCGCGCGCTCGAGGTCCCGGAGGACAGGCTCGGCCTCTACACCGAGCTCAACTTCTGCATCAAGGGGACCATTACCGCGGCGGACAACATCTTCGACGGGCAGGAGAAGAGCCTCCTTCCGCTCAGGCCGCACGCCGGGCCGCGCTTCATGTCGATCCTGCAGCTCATGGCCTTCGAGCGGCTCCAACGGCGCACCCTCGACCGGGCCGAAGCCGCGGGAACGGTGCGGCGCGAGCACACGGTCGCCATCCAGCAGGCGCTGATCGACCGGATGGCGGCGATCGGTGCGCTCGAAGGATCCGAGGAAGGCGGCGTGTCCGAGATCCCGGAGCCCGATGTGATGGTCGAGAAGGTGCATCGTGTGCGAGGAGGCGCGCTCTTCGCCCTCGCGTTCGCCGCCCCTGACGTACTGGAGCAGGGGGGAAGCCAGGAGCGGTTGCGGGCGGCCGAGCGAGCCGTCGCCCAGCTCGGCACCGCATTCCAGATCGTGGACGACCTGACCGACTTCGAGTTCGACATCGGTCGTCGGAGCCACAACCTGCTCACGTCGCAGATCCACCACGAAGGCAGCGAGGGGGAGCGGGCCGCCCTGAAGGCCGCGCTCGACACGGGCGTGCTCGAGCCGGAGGCCGTCGAGTCCGTCTTCCGTGGCTCGGCCCGCGCCGTCCTGGAGCGTGCCTATGCCGAGGCACGCGCCTCCTTCGCCACGCTCGACGAGCTCGGGCACTGGTTCCCCCCGGCGCTCGCCGACGAGGTCGTGCACGCGATCGTCGGCCTCGAAGGGGTCGCCAGGATGGAAGCGATCTCGGAGAGCCGCTGACGCTTCCGCGGTAGCTCCGTTGGTTCTCCGTTCGCGCGCCCGCGTGTAACTGCAGCCGGAAGTCCTTCCGGCGCTTGACATCCCACGGTGAGCCGCCAGATTAACCGGGACGTTAGCACTCACCTCATGCGAGTGCTAACACCTGGTGATCACTCTCATGGTCACGGCCCTAGCAAGCGTAAGGAGGCCTGATGGCTAAAAAGAAAGGCGCACCCAAGGTCAAGCCGTTGGCGGACCGAGTCGTTGTGGCTCCCGCCAAGGAAGGCGAGGAGATGCGCGGCGGGATCTACATCCCCGACACCGCGAAGGAGAAGCCCTCCCAGGGTGAGATCGTCGCGGTCGGGCCCGGACGGCTGTCGGACGACGGCACCCGGCTCGAGCTCGACGTGAAGGTCGGAGACAAGGTTCTGTACGGGAAGTACAGCGGCACGGACGTGACGCTGGACGGTGAGGAGTATCTGATTCTTCGTGAATCGGACGTCCTCGCGGTCATTTCGTAAGCGCAAATCGACGAATAGGAGATAACGACTCATGGCAGCTAAAGAGCTAGAGTTCGACGTCGAGGCGCGTGCGCGCCTCAAGTCGGGTGTCGATCAGCTCGCTCGTGCCGTGAAGGTGACCCTCGGCCCCAAAGGCCGGAACGTGGTCCTGGATCGGAAATTCGGAGCCCCGACCGTCACGAAGGACGGTGTGTCGGTGGCGAAGGAGATCGAGCTTGAAGACCCCATCGAGAACATGGGCGCCCAGATGGTCAAGGAGGTCGCGACGAAGACCTCCGACGTCGCGGGTGACGGAACCACCACGGCGACCGTGCTGGCGCAGGCGATCTTCAGCGAGGGCTTGAAGAACGTCACCGCCGGGACGAACCCGATGGGCATCCGCCGCGGCATCGACAAGGCCGTCGATGAGGTGGTCAAGGAGCTGAAGAAGCTCTCGACCCCCACGAAGGGCAAGAAGGAGATCGCCCAGGTCGGCGCCATCTCCGCGAACAACACCAAGGAGATCGGTGAGCTGATCGCGGACGCGATGGACAAGGTCGGCAAGGACGGCGTGATCACGGTCGAGGAGGCCCGCGGCCTCGAGACCACGCTCGAGACGGTCGAGGGCATGCAGTTCGACCGCGGCTACCTCTCCCCGTACTTCGTGACGGATCCGGAGCGGATGGAAGCGGTCCTCGATGATCCCATGATCCTGATCTACGACAAGAAGATCAGCTCCATGAAGGATCTCCTCCCGGTGCTGGAGAAGGTGGCGCAGTCCGGCCGTCCGCTCCTGATCGTCTCCGAAGAGGTCGAGGGCGAGGCGCTGGCCACGCTCGTGGTCAACAAGCTCCGCGGCACGCTGAAGGTCGCGGCCGTGAAGGCGCCGGGCTTCGGCGATCGCCGCAAGGCCATGCTCCAGGACATCGCCACGCTCACGGGCGGACAGGTGATCTCCGAGGACGTCGGCTTCAAGCTCGAGAACGCGGTTCTCTCCGATCTCGGTGAGGCCAAGCGTGTGGTGATCGACAAGGACAACACGACCGTCATCGACGGCGGTGGCGAGGCCGACAAGATCAAGGGCCGGATCGACGAGATCCGCAACCAGATCGACAAGAGCACGTCGGACTACGACCGTGAGAAGCTCCAGGAGCGGCTCGCGAAGCTCGCCGGTGGCGTGGCCGTCATCCATGTGGGTGCGGCGACCGAGTCGGAGATGAAGGAGAAGAAGGCCCTGGTCGAGGACGCGCTCCACGCGACGCGCGCCGCGGTCGAAGAGGGCATCGTCCCCGGTGGTGGTGTCGCGCTTCTGCGCGCTCAGGCTTCGCTCGCGAAGTTCGAGCTGGAGCGCGAGGACGAGAACATCGGCGTGCAGATCCTGCGCCGGGCGCTCGAGCACCCGATCCGCCAGATCGCCGAGAACGCCGGCGTCGAGGGCAGCATCGTGGTCGCCAAGGTCCGCGAGGGTAAGGGTGGCTTCGGCTACAACGCCCAGGACGACAAGTACGAGGATCTGGTGAAGGCCGGTGTCATCGACCCGACCAAGGTCGTGCGCATCGCGCTCCAGAACGCCTCGTCGATCGCCGGGCTGCTCCTCACCACCGAAGCGGTGGTGGTGGACATTCCGGAGGACGAGCCGGCCGGCGGTGGTGGGATGCCGGGCGGTGGAATGGGCGGGATGTACTAAGCGCCCACGCTCCCCTTCCGGAGCAAACTCGAACGGGCTCGGTCGCTTGGCGGCCGGGCCCGTTCGTGCATTCCGGGCGTTGGGGTGGGGCCCGGCGGCCCCCCGCGCGCTCCCTCGTGCGCTGCGCCACGTCTGGTCGCTGGTTGGGCTGGGGTCGTCGTGATCTGCATGTTCGTCGCTTCTTCGGCTCGGGGTCGTCGAGAGGCTCGAAGTCGGTCGGGCGGGCCCTCGCGTTCGGGGGCGCTGGCTTCGCTTCTCCGGGAGCGCGCGGGGGGCCGCCGGGCTCCACCGTGACGGTCGGATCACCGCTCGGGTGGGGTCCACCGTCGTTCGGCCGGGTCGTTTGGTCCGCCGCGGGGAGCAGGGGCGTTCGTGCCTCCCTTGGTGGGCCGCGGGGGGCGGGTGGTTGTCCGACCCGTGCGGTCGCGGGGGGGCGGGTGGTGGTTCTTTGCTGCATCTGGGTCGCTCGCGCGCCGAGCTTCGCCGGCGACGCTCGCGGGGGGCGCCTTGATTCGGCGGGACGCGGGCCTGGTCGGCGCCTTGATTTGGAGGGACGCGGGCCTGGTGGGCGCCTTGATTTGGAGGGACGAGGGTTCAGGGGAGCGGGTAGGTGGGAGGGGGCGTAGACGGGTGCTCCCGGAGTAGCGGAGCCAGCGCCGTCGAACGCGAGGGCCCGAGAGACGGGCCCCGGGCCTCCCGACGACCGCGAGCCGAAGACCCGACGAGCGCCCAGAACACGACGAACGCAGCCCAACGAGCGACCGGACGTGGCGCAGCGCCCGAGGGAGCGCCCGTCTACGCCCCCGCACAACCGCACGCCCACAGTTGCCCATCGTCCCGGAGAGCCGCACGTTCCCTCCCTTCGGCCCGAGATCCATACGTGGAGGACCATATGAGGGGAAGCACCACGCGCGGCGCGTCAGGCTCGGCGAGCCCACGCTCCGTCCTGTCGCTCGCTCTGATCACCGCGCTCTCCGCCTGCGGCCCCCAGGGGGGTCCGGGCGACGTCGTGTGCGGCGTTACCGACGATCGTGGCCAGGTGGCGCGGTGCGATGCGGGGGTGGTGGCGGTGGCGCATCCTCTGGCGGCGGCAGCCGGGGCGGAGATGCTGGCGCAGGGTGGCAACGCGGTGGACGCGGCGGTCGCGGCGGGGTTCGCGCTGGCGGTGGTCGAGCCGAGCATGAGTGGGCTCGGTGGGCGCGCACAGATCCTCATCCGCACGCCCGACGGCAACCATCACGGGATCGACGCCACGACGCAGGCTCCCTCCACGTACGATCCGGACACGGCGCCCCAGGCGTCCTACGGGTATCCGACGGTGGGCGTGCCGGGTGTTCCCGCGGGGCTTCTGGGTGCGCTCGAGGAGTACGGGAGCCTGCCGCGCGCCACGGTCATGGCACCGGCCATCCGGTACGCGTCGGAGGGCTTCGAGTTGCTGCCGGGCGAGGCGGAACGGCAGGCCGGGTCGGCGGACATGCTGCGGGAATTCGAGGGTTCCAGCCGATACTTCCTGAAGTCGGACGGCACGCCGCGACAGGCTGGTGAGCACTGGGTCCAGGAGGACCTCGCGGCCACGTTGCGCGCCATCTCCGACGGGGGCCTGGACGCTTTCTATCGCGGCACCATCGCCGAGGCCATGGCGGCGGACCTGCAGGCCAACGGGGCGGCGGTCACGCTCGAGTCGCTCGCGGAGTACAGGGCGGAGCCGTCCGAGATCGTCAGGGACGACTATCGCGGCCACGACCTGGTCGGCCTCTGGATTCCGTCGTTCGGCGCGATCACCATCCACGCTCTCAACCTGCTCGAGACGCTTCCGGTCGCGGAGCTGGACGAGGCTGAATGGACGGCCGCCGTCGCGGAGGCCATCCACGTGGCGTACCTGGAACGCCCGAACCAGAGCACGCTCGAGGACGCGGACCGTCTGGTTTCGGACGAGTACGCCTCTGAGCGGGCGTCGCTGATGCGTTTGCCCGAGGACATCGTGGGTGGGGCCACGGCCCACCGGCGGTCTCCGAGCAACGACGTCGCCCGCCACGCGCTCACCGTGGAGGCCTCGGCCGGGCAGGCCGCGCTGCCCCCGGCGTGGCTCGAGGAGGTCGGACACACGACGCACCTCACCACCGCCGATGCCGATGGTATGGTCGTGGCCCTCACACAGACCAATGGCCCCAGCATGGGGTCGCGGGTCGCCTCTCCGGGGCTGGGCTTCCTGTATGCCGCGACCCTGGGCGGCTACCTGGGCCGAATGGAGCCGGGCGAGCGAGCTCGTTCCCATATCTCGCCGTTCATGGTGGAGCGCGACGGCCGACCCTTCCTGGCGATGGGCGCGGCGGGCGGCGGACGCATTCCGACGGCGATCATCGCGGCGGTGAGCCGTGTGATCGACCAGGGGATGTCGCTCCCCGACGCTCTGGCCGCCCCTCGCGTCGTGCCGGCGTTCGGCAGTCAGGCGGACGAGGGCGACCCCGAGGCTCCCCGTGAGATCGACGTGGAGATCGGAACGGGACTGGGCTTCGACGACGCCGTCATCGAGAGGCTGAGGGCGATGGGGTACGAAGTCGACGCCACCGACCGCGAGGGAGCGTTCGGGCGCATCCACGCGGCGCGTTGGCACGAGGACACGGGCGTGTGGGAGGCCGTCGCCGATCCGGACTGGGAAGGGGCCGCGGCGGTGCCGGGAGGCGGCCAGTGATGGCGTCCGCAACCCCGAGGGCGGTCGCGCGTGCGTTCGCGGTCGCGCTCGCCGTGATCGTGGCGGCCGGGTCGAGCGGAGCGGCTGTCCAGGCCCAGGAGCCGGCGGCTTCCGCCATGGGTCCCTATGACACCTTGATCCGCGGGGGGCGTGTCCTCGACGGGAGCGGGAATCCGTGGTTCAGGGCGGACGTCGGCATCGTGGGAGATCGCATCGTGGCGGTCGGCGACCTGACCGGAGCCTCGGCGGGCCAGGTGATCGATGCCACCGGCCTGTATGTGGCGCCGGGCTTCATCGATACGCATTCCCATTCCGGTGGCGGCCTCGCCCGGCCGGAGCTGAGTCACGCCCGTCCGTTGCTGGCTCAGGGCATCACCACCGTGTTCGTGAACCCCGACGGGGGCGGCTCCGTCGACATCGCCGAGCAGCGTACGGAGCTGCTGGCCGACGGACTCGGCGTGAACGTCGCCCAGTTCGTGCCCCACGGCTCGGTGCGGAGCGCGGTCCTCGGCATGGACGACCGGCTCGCGTCGGCCGACGAGCTCGAGCGGATGAAGGCGCTGGTCCGGCGCGGAATGGAAGAGGGTGCCTGGGGACTCTCGAGCGGCCCGTTCTACGCGCCCGGCAGCTACTCCGACACCCGGGAGCTGGTCGAGCTGGGTCGCGTCGCCGCCGAACATGGCGGCGCGTACCAGAGCCACGTGCGGGACGAGTCGACCTACACGGTCGGCGTGATGGCTGCGGTCGAGGAGGTGGTCACCGTCGCGCGGGAGGCCGGCATGCCCGGCGTGTGGTCGCACGCGAAGGCCCTCGGGCCCGACGTCTGGGGCTATTCGCTGGCGCTCGTCCGCCGCCTCGAGCGGGCCCGGGAAGAGGGCATCGAGGTCTACATGGACCAGTACCCGTACACGGCCTCCGCCACCGGCCTCACCGCGGCTTTGCTGCCACGTTGGGCCCAGGCCGGCGGCTCGGATTCGCTGCGGGCTCGCCTCGACCGGCCGGCGGACCTGGCGCGCATTCGCGTCGCGATGGTGGAGAACCTGGCGCGACGGGGCGGTGCGGACCGGATCCAGTTCCGGCGCTTCGCGGCCGACCCCTCCATCGAAGGGCGCACGCTCGCCGATGTGGCCCGGGAGGACGGCACGGATGCGATCGAGGCGGCCATCGCGCTCTTCCGCCGGGGCTCCCCGAGCATCGTCTCCCACAACATGGACGAGCGCGACGTGGCCCTCATCATGGCCCACCCGATGAGCATGACGGCTTCGGACGGCGATCTGGTGCCGATGGATGAAGGCGTGCCGCACCCGCGCTCCTACGGCGCGTTCACGCGTAAGCTCGAGACGTATGCCGTGGAGCAGGGCACCGTGACGCTCGAAGCCGCGATCCGGAGCATGACGTCGCTGCCGGCGCGCGTGTACCGCATGCCGGACCGCGGCGAGATCCGCGAAGGGGCCGTCGCGGACGTGGTCGTCTTCGACCTGGCCCGCGTCCACACGCCCGCCACCTTCACGGACCCACACCATCTCTCGGAAGGCATGGTGCACGTCCTGGTGAACGGCCAGGCGGCCATCGCCGACGAGGCGTTCACCGGCGTCCTGGCCGGCGAGGTGCTCAGGAAACGCTGACCCGCGGGGGCGCCGCGGCCCGGGCGGCGAGACTCAACCCAGCGGCACCACGTGCACCTCGTTCGCGTTGAACAGGGGCACGAGAACACGATTCCGCATGCGGTCGTATCCGATGTCCGCTGGGGCATCGACGTCGTTGACGACCTGTGATACGGAGCCGTCGCCGCGCACCCTGTAGACGGCCTGGTCACCCCAGCTCGACATGAGGAAGCCGCCGTCGTCCATCATCTCGATGCCGTCGATCTGGCGCTCGGATGCCGGCATGACGTCCGTGCGATTCCCCTCCGCGTCGAGCCTGAACACCTCGCCCGACATGAAGGTCACGACGAAGATTCCGCGGCTGCCGACGGCCACCCCGTTCGGCGCGCCGAGGCCTTCCTCGCGAATGAGCACGGTGATCCGCCCGTCGTCGGCCAGCCGATACACCGCGTCCGATCCGGTGGAGGCGAACGACGCGTCGAGGCCGCTGTCGGTGAAGAAGACGGAGCTCCCGTCGGGCGCCGCGGCGACATCGTTCAGGAACGACGCCGTGGACGGGCACGCTTCGCCCGCAGGCGCACCGGTGGCGCGGTCGAACATCCTGATACAGTCGATGTCGGCGACGTAGAGTATCCCCCCCTGGACCGCCATCCCCTTGGGGGCGTGGAGCGTGACGTCGTCCGACGCGCCGTCGATCCAGCGCAGCTCGAGGACGTCGCCCTCCGGCGAGAGCCGGGAGATGAAGCCGTTGTCGTCCTCGTCGAGGGGCCCGCCGTCGATGTTGGACACCAGGTAGACGTCGGCTTCAGGGTCGTGCAAGACGGACTCCGGTGTGGCGAAGCCCACGCCCGAGACGCTGAAAGCCTCGGTCTCGGTGCTGTCCTCGGGTGGCGCGTCGCCTCCACCGCCGCACACGGCGAGGGCAGGGGGCAGAAGAAAGGCGGCGAGCGTCCGGATCGGATGGATTCGCTGGATCATGGATGTCTCCTCTGGTTCGACGGGGACGCGCCCGATCTCTGGGTGGCGCCTCAGCCGCCCGGGCGGTACACCTGCTCGGCGTGCTCCTCGATGTCCTCGGGATAGAAGTGCACCGGCCGCAGATCGCCGTCCGCGTAGAGCTGCTCCTGATCGTCGAAGTGGGGCGAATCGGGGTCTCCACTCTCGCCACCCGCCGTCACGGCCAGCGCCTCGACGCGGTCGCCGAACTCGACGACGGCGACGAAGCTGTTCCCGCTCGTTCCGTAGCGGCGCACCGTGCCTGGATACGTCCGCGCGCCGAACGAAGCGAGGGATCCCCAGCGCGACGAAGTGAAGCCGACGGGAATGCTGGGCCCCTCGTCGTCGAAGGGCTGTACGATGTCGCCGGTCAGCCTCTGGAAACGGTTGATCTCGCCCCAGGGGGTGCGCCAGGAGCCGAAGTCATCCTCCAGGGTCTCCATCGCGGCCTGGAGCGCGCCGAGGCGCTGCTCGGCGGACGCGCGGGTCTCCGCGTACTCCGTCGTGCCCATCCCGGCGGCCTCGGCGTCTTCTCCGACGCGGTCGAGCAACTCCTCCGCCCAGTAGATCGCCAGGGCCGTGGGCACCGATTCGACGCCCCAGCGGAAGTCCCAGCCCCGGAGCTCGGCGATCGGCTCGGCGAGGGCCTCGACGAGCGGGCTCGACGTCGGGAGCGCGTCGTAGGAGCTCACCAGCGGCGGCACCAGAGCCGCGAAGGCGGTGAGATACGAGTCGTAGGCGGCGTCGCGCAGCCCCTCCAGCGTGAAGTCCGTCCGGCCCGGGAGGACCCGAAGCGCGTTCAGGCCGCGGGCGTTCTCCCCGTACCGGTCGACGTAGGGCGCGAAGTCGTCACGGTTCGGGCTGTAGGGCCCGGCGGCCGAGTACGGCCAGTTGTTCGTGTTCTGGATCCACCCGTTCGGCGGGTTGATGACGTTCGGGCTCTCGTCGAAGGCGAGCGGCGCACCCCAGTCCGCTGCGGGATCGGACCCGTCGACGGGCTCGGACCAATCGAAGGCGGTATCCCGCGTCGGGATGAAGTTGCTGTGGAAGTAGGCGATGTTGCCCTCGGAGTCCGCGAACACGGTGTTGTTCGAGGAGTTCGCGTAGAGCTCCATCACCTCCAGGTACTCGTCGAGACCCGCGGCCTTGGTGCGGAGATACGACTGCTGGAGGGCCTCCAGCGGCTTCTCCATGAGCCCGACGGAGATCCAGCGGCCGTCCTCCTCGCGGACGATGGGCCCGTGGTGTGTCCGGTAGACCGTAAACGTGCGCTCGGCCATGTCTCCGCCGGTACGGTAGCGTACGGTGACCTCGCGCTGCTCGACCGGCCGTCGCTCGTCGCCGTAGACGTACAGGAGCGAGTCCCCGTCCGGCACGACGCGCTCCATGAATTCGTCGATGTTGTCCACGCCGCTCGAAGTGTGCATCCACCCCGCCGTCTCGTTGAAGCCCTGGTAGACGAAGAACTGCCCCCAGGTGACGGCCCCGTACGTGTTCAGTCCCTCGTCGCTCGTCATGTGCAGCTCGGAGCGGAAGTAGAACGACGTGTGCGGGTTGATGAGCAGGAGCGCGTTCCCGTCGACCGTGTTCGACGGGGCGATCGCGAATCCGTTGGAGCCCGACGGCTCGACCCTGGGGTCGTCCTCGCGAGACGGCGTCCATGATGCCTCGGTCACGCCTCCGTCGGCGGCCGTGCCCGCCATGGCCATGACCGGCCCGGGCGTCGCGGCAGGCGCATCAGGGGACTCGTCCGGGGCAGGGGCGGAGGCCATGGACGGCCGGGCGGCTGCTCCGGAACCGTCGACCGCCGCGGTCGCCGACGCGGTCATGCGTTCCACCGGGTCGGTCGCGTAGAAGTCGGCCAGGTCGGAGAGGCTCACACGCTCGATGTCGCCTCCGATGCTTCCCTCGCTGAACGTGAGCGCCATCCAGGGCTCGAAGCGGGTCAGGACCCGCGGCGTCACCTCGGGATGGGTATGTAGATAGTAGTTGAGGCCGTCGGCCCAGGCGTCCATCAGCTCGCGCAGCCAGTCCGGGCTCGTCCGGTAGAGCTCCTGCATCTCGGCCGGATCGATGAACAGCCGCATGCGGAGGTCACGCCAGATCTCGTCCTCGCCTTCGGCCTCCGCGAGACGGCCCATGGAATTGAGGAAGTTCACCTCGATCCGGTTGAAGTCGTCCTCGGCCTGGGCGTAGATCATGCCGAAGACGGCGTCGGCGTCCGTCCTTCCTCGAACGTGCGCGATCCCCCATTCGTCCCGCGTAATCGTCACGTTGTCGGCGCGGGCCTCCCAGCGGGCCTCTTCCAGACCGGGAGAGGTGCACGCTGCGAGCGCGATGGCGAAGATGATGGCGAGCTTCTTCATGAGGGACACATCCCGTCATGGTGAATGGAATTCACGACGGGGGCATCTTAAGGCTACGCCCCCGGCGCGGGCTACCCTCGGACCACCCCGGGCGCGTCACGGACTGTCGAAGCAGGTGCACCTTCTGTAAGGTTGTCCGACACGATTCCGGGCCCAGCCATAGGACAGAGTACGTATGAATCGATGGAAGCTCGCGCCGGCCGCCCTCGGGCTGTTCCTGGCCGTCGCATGCGGCGGCGGGAGCTCGTTGCCGGTGCCCGAGCCTCGCTCCGAGGCCGACGCGCTCACACAGGACGTCGACCGACTGCTCGACCTCCTGGACGTGGAGGGCGTGCTGGCCGCCCGGGACAGGGCGTTCACGCGACAGGTGGCCATCATGATCGGCGACCCTTCCGACCCCGAGCTCGAGCGGCTGGTCGACGCCGTGCTGACGTCGTTCACGTACGACTCGCTGCGTGCCGACGTGGCCGAGTACATGGTCTCCGAGGGAAGCCCCGAGGCCGTAGCGCGCGCGCTCCAGTGGATGGAGGGCGGTGCGACGGCCGCGGTGCGGCGCATCGGCGAGGAGTATCAGCCGGAGCAGACGCTGCAGGAGTACGCCAACGAGATGACCGACGAGCCTCCGTCGGAGGCGAGGATCCAGCTCATCGGCGCCTGGGCCGAAGCCCGCGGCGAAGGGCCGTTTTTCGTGCTCATGCAGGAGGCGATCCGCGAGGCCGCGTACCGCGTGCACGCCGCCTTCCGCCCCGGAGGCCCGGACTTCGAGCCCCTCTCGGGTGACGAGCTCCAGGTCGCCCAGATCAACAGCCACGGGGCCGCCGTCATACGACTGCTGCACGGCTACGCGCCGGCTCCCGATCAACTGATCCGACGGGCCACCGCCGAGTTCGCGTCGGAGGAGGGCCAGTGGCTGTCCGAGACCTACGCGCTGGCCGTCGCCCGGGCGATCCGCGCCGCCGGTGAGCGCACGGTCGCGCACCTAGAGGGCTTCGGGGACGCGTGAGCTCCGACCGTGTGGCGGTGGTTCAGGCGAACCTCGACCGCTTTCTGGCGACCGCTCCCGAGCCCGCGCGGCGGCTGGGACCGGAGGAACCCCTTCGGGATGGTGTGACGCTGACCGCCCGCAAGGCGCTGGCGCTCTACGAGGACCAGCTGCTGAGCCGCATGGCCGACGTCGAGGCCAGACGGCTGAAAGCCTCCGGTCGCAGCTTCTACACGATTTCGTCGGCGGGACACGAGCAGAACGCCGTCCTCGGCGCTTTGCTCCGCACGACCGACCCGTGCTTCCTGCACTACCGCTCGGGAGGGCTGATGATGGCCCGTGGGCGAAAGCTGCCGGAAGTCGACATGGCGTTCGACACCATGCTGTCGGTGTGCGCGAGCGAGGACGACCCGGTCGGGCAGGGGCGGCACAAGGTGTGGGGGAGCCGCGCGCTCTGGGTCCCGCCGCAGACCAGCACCATCGCCTCGCACCTGCCCAAGGCCGTCGGCGCGGCGTTCACGGTGGGGCGGGCGCGCCGACTGGGCGTGGATCCAGGCGTGCCCGAGGACTCGATCGTGTGCTGCACGTTTGGAGACGCGTCGGCGAACCACGCCACGGCGCTCACCGGTTTCCAGGCGGCGCGGTACGGGAGCCGACGCGGCAACCCGATGCCGATCCTCTTCGTGTGCGAGGACAACGGGCTCGGGATCAGCACCGACACGCCCCGCCGCTGGATCCGGGAGAGCTTCGAGGGGCGCTCCCACATGCGGTACCTGGAGGCCGACGGGGAGGTCGACGACGTGTGGCGCGCCGTCGAGGAGGCGATCGACGTCTGCCGGGAGACCCGGACTCCCACGTTCCTCAGGTTGGTCACCGTGCGCCTGTGGGGGCACGCGGGGAGCGACATCGAGTCGGCCTACCGGTCACGGGACGCCATCGAGGCGACCGAGGCGCTCGACCCGCTGCTCCGGAACGCCCGGCGCCTCATCGAGCTGGGGGCCGCGACGCCCGGGGATCTGAGAGTTCGCGTCGCGGCGGCGGTGACCCGCATGCGTGCGGCCGCCGAGGAGGCGGCCGGAAGGGGACACCTCGATAGCGCGGAGCGGGTGATGGCTCCGCTCGCACCGTACGACGAGGCGCGTGTGCGGCGCTCGGCCGAGGTGCAAGTGCCCGAGGCGAGACGTCGCGCCTTCTGGGACAATGAGCTCCCGGAGGAGCTGAACGCGCCGGTGAAGCGAACCATGGCCGCGCACATCTCCTCGGCGCTCGCCGACGAGATGCTCAAGCGGCCCGAGGTGCTGGTCTTCGGGGAGGACGTGGGTCGGAAGGGTGGGGTGTACTACGTCACGGCCGGGCTGCAGAAGCGGTTCGGGCAGACCCGAGTGTTCGACACCCACCTCGACGAGACGTCGATCCTGGGTCTTGCTCAGGGCGCCGGTCTCCTAGGGCTTCTGCCCGTGCCCGAGATCCAGTACCTGGCGTACGTCCACAACGCGCTCGACCAGCTCAGGGGTGAGGCGGCCTCGCTCCAGTTCTTCAGCAACGGGCAGTTCCAGAACCCCATGGTCGTGCGGATCGCGGGGCTGGCGTACCAGCGTGGCTTCGGCGGTCATTTCCACAACGACAACTCGATCGGCGCGCTCCGGGACATTCCGGGGCTGATCCTGGCGGTCCCGAGCCGGGGAGACGACGCCGTGCGCATGCTGCGCGGATGCCTGGCCGCGGCGCGGGAGTGCGGGCGGGTCGTCGCGTTCCTCGAGCCCATCGCTCTCTATCACCAGCGGGATCTGCTGGAAGAGGGAGACGAGGCGTGGCTGTTCGACTATCCCGCTCCCGGCGAGGCGCTGCTGCCGGGCGACGTGGAGACGTATGGAGAGGGGCCGCTGCTCATCGTCTCGTACGCCAACGGGCTTCACATGAGCCTGCGCGCCCGGGCGACGCTCGAGCGCGAGCATGGCATCGATGCGCGGGTGATGGACCTCCGCTGGCTGAGCCCGCTCCCGTTCGAGGCGATCCGGCGTGCCGCCGCGTCGGCCCGGTCCGTGCTCGTGGTCGACGAATGTCGCCGAACCGGGGGAGGGATCGCCGAAGCGGTGATCGCGGACCTGGCGGAGAGTGGATACGGGGGCGTGCTGCGGTCGGTGCGTGCGCCGGACTCGTTCGTTCCGCTGGGCCCTTCGGCGGATACGGTGCTCGTGCAGCCGGCGCAGATCGTCGAGGCCGCCCGGAAGGTCATGGAAGGCGTGGTCGCTTGACACGGGCTGGGCGTTTCGCCGTGCTCCTGGCCGGGCTCGCTCTCCTGGGCGGCGCCCGGGCCGCCCCCGCTCCGGGTCAGACCCCCGCGCCTCCCTCGGCCGGCGGTGAGCCAGGGTCGGAGCTCCGCGTCTGGCTGATCACGATCGGACCCGGCGACGCCATCTGGGAGCGCTTCGGGCACAACGCGATCCGTCTGCTCGACACGAGTACCGGCTACGACGCGTCGTACAACTGGGGCATCTTCGATTTCCAGCAGGAGGATTTCATTCCGCGTTTCCTGCGCGGCGAGATGCTGTACATGATGGCGCCCTTCGCCAGCGAGCCCATGATCGACATGTACCGGGCGGCGGGACGGGAGGTGATCGCCCAGGAGCTGGCGCTGACGCCCGCACAGAAGCTCGAGTTGCGCGACTTCGCGGAGCGGAACGCGCTGCCCGGAAACCGTGAGTACTTCTACGACTACTTCCTGGACAACTGCTCGACGCGGGTTCGCGACCTGCTGGACCGGGTACTGGGTGGCGCCCTTTTCGCGCGCTTCGGCACGGAGCCGACGGGGACGTCTTACCGCTATCATACGCGCCGCCTCACCCAGCCCGACCGGCCACTGTACACGGGTATGGACATCCTGCTGGGCAGCCCCGGTGATCAGCCGATCACCGTGTGGGCCGAGATGTTCCTGCCCATGACGGTCCGTGACGCCATCCGCGACTTCAGCGTGGACGACGGCGAGGGCGGCACCCGACCCCTCGTGCTGTCCGAAGAGCTCCTGGCCGAGGCGCGGGTCGCCGACGAGCCCGAACGGGCGCCGACCTGGTGGTACTGGTATCTGCTCGCCGGGCTGCTCGGCGGGGGGGCGTTCGCGTTCCTCGGGCGTCGGGCCGCGGGCGGCTCGGCACGGGCCCGCTGGGCGTTCGCCGGATTCGGGGGACTCTGGGGCGCCCTGGCGGGCATCGCCGGTCTCATCCTGGTCGCGGTCCTCTTCACGGACCACCAGTTCATGACGTGGAACGAGAACCTCTTCCTGCTCTCGCCCCTGTCGCTCGCTCTGGCTCCCCTCGTGCCCCTGGCCGCGATGCGTCCCTCGGTGCGGACGTGGGCCGTGCGCGTGGCGGGAGCCGTGGTGGCGCTCGCGGTGATCGGCCTGGTGATCGGCCTGCTGCCCTTCGCCGTCCAGCGGAACGCGTTCGAGATCGCCCTCTTCCTCCCGCTCCACGTCGGGCTGTGGCTGGGAGTCAGCGCACTGGGTTCTTCAGCGACCGGTTGAGGGTGCGGGCCGATACGCCGTCCGGACGAGCCAGAGGACGTCGACGGCGAAGGAGTACGCGAGCAGCGTGAGCGCGAGACCGCATGCGCCGGCCACCAGCGACGGGGGGACCACCGGCGCGAGGGCCACGAGAAGGGCCGCCACCTGCACGACGCAGATCGCCTTGCGGCGGAAGCTCGGAGGCAGATCTCCCGTCAGCGGCGTCCAGAGCCACCCGGCCAGGACGAACAGGTAGCGAACGAGTCCGATCCAGACGACCCAGAAGCCGAGCGGGGTGCTGGTCCACACGAGCGCGGCGAGCACGAGGATCAGGAACGCGTCGAGCTCCATGTCGAAGCGGGCGCCGAAACGGGTCTCCGAGGCCGTCCGCCGCGCCACCGCGCCGTCCACACCATCGAGTGCGAGCGCCACGAGTGCGAGCGCCACCGCGAGCCATGCGAGGGACCCTAGCGCGCTTCCGGGGGTCACCAGCAGAGCGGCGACGGGTAGCACCAGCGTGGCGCGCAACAAGGTGACGCGATTCGCCCAGCCGAGCCCGGGTGGCGGCAAGCGTCGGGGAGCGCCGGCAACGACGAGGGCGCTCAGCGCTGCGTATCCGAGAAGCACCGTCCACACGTACACGTCCGGGAGGTCGTGCCAGCGGGCGATGGCCACGGCGGCGGCGGCCGCAGGGACGGCCGCGACGGCGAGGTCACGGAAGCGGAATGGCCCGTCGGGACGCGTGGGAGCGGAGTGAGCGGATGGGGGCGGGGTACTCAAGGCCTGCGACGATGATTCGAGGACGATGACGGAAACGATCCATACCCGGCAATTCTGGATACGGTCGCCCGGGCAGGGCGCGGTCGAGGACCGAGCCATCGCGCCGCCGGGTGCGGGGGAGCTCCTCGTGGAAGCCTCCTACTCCGGCATCAGCCGCGGCACGGAGGCCCTCGTGTTCAACGGGGCCGTGCCCGAGTCCCAACACGATGCCATGCGTGCGCCCTTCCAGGAGGGCTCGTTCCCCGGGCCCGTGAAATACGGCTACAGCAGCGTCGGGAGGGTCGCGCGCGCGGCCGACGCCCCCGAGCTCGAGGGACGCTCCGTCTTCTGCCTGTTTCCGCACCAGGACCGCTACGTCGTCCCGGTGGACGCCGTCGTGCCGTTGCCCGAGGGACTCCCGGAGGGGCGCGCGGTGCTCGGCGCGAACATGGAGACGGCGCTCAACGTGGTATGGGACGCGGGGGTCGGACCGGGCGACCGTGCGCTGGTCGTCGGCGGCGGCGTGGTCGGCCTGCTCGTCGCCTGGATCGCCCGGGGGATCCCGGGGAGCGATGTCCTGATCGTCGACGTGGATCCGTCGCGGGCGGAGGTGGCCGAGGCGCTGGGCGTCTCCTTCGCCGGCTCCGTGCCCGCGGGCTTCGACGCCGACGTGGTCGTGCACGCCAGCGGCTCGCCGGAAGGAGCCGCCGCGGCTCTTGGCGGGGCGGGTGTCGAGGGGCGGGTCGTCGAGGCGAGCTGGTTCGGCGACCGGAGCGTGGGCCTGCCGCTCGGCGAGGCGTTCCACGCCCGCAGGATCACGCTTCGGAGCAGCCAGGTCGGGCGGATTCCGCCGGAGCGGGCGCCGCGCTGGACCCACCGCCGCCGGATCGAGAAGGCATTGGAGCTGCTGCGCGCTCCGGTGCTCGACCGGCTCGTGACCGGAGAGAGCCCGTTCGACGAGCTTCCAGACACCCTCCGTCGGCTCAGCGACGACCCGGCGGGAGCCCTCTGCCACCGCATCCGATATCGCCCGGGCTGAGTGTCCGGGACCTGTTTACCCTCCCCACTCGAGGAAGACCAGTGTATAGCCTGACAGTCCGAGACCACTTCATGATCGCCCACAGCTTCGCGGGCGAGATCTTCGGCCCGGCCCAGCGCCTCCACGGCGCCACCTATGTCGTGGACGCGTCCTTCCGACGCGGCGATCTCGACGCGGACGGCCTCGTGGTCGACATCGGGAGGGCCCGGGAGGTGCTGCGCGAAATCCTCAGCGAGCTCGATTACCGCAACCTCGACGAGGTCGAAGCGTTCGAGGGCGAGAACACGACCACCGAGTTCCTGGCTCGCGAGGTCTTCGACCGGATCGCGAGAGCCCTGCGGGATGGAGCGATGGGCCCGGGTGGGCGTGGCGTCCAGACCGTGGAGGTGACCCTCAAGGAGTCGCACATCGCCTGGGCGAGCTACGAGGGCGCGGTGTGACCTCACGGCGTATCCACTTCGTGGTCCCCGGAGCCCTCGACCAGCGGACCGGCGGGTATCTCTACGACGCCCGCATGGTGGCCGAGATGAGGGCCGTCGGTCGGGATGTCGTCGTGCACGAGCTCGACGGAGCCTTTCCGGCCGCGGACGAGGTGGCGCGTGGAAGCATGGGGGCGGCGCTGGAGCGGGTCGGCGACGACGAGCTGGTCGTCGTGGACGGCCTCGCCGGCGGCGGACTCCCGGAGGAGCTGGGCCGCCACGCTCGCCGCGTCCGGCTGGTGGGGCTCGTCCACCACCCGCTCGCCGACGAAACGGGGCTGTCCGAGGCGGAGGCGGCCCGCCTGGCGGCGTCCGAGCGGTCGGCCCTGGCGGTGTGCCGCGGGGTCGTGGTCACCAGCCGCTTCACCGCCCGGAGACTCGGCGCCTACGGGGTGGCGGCGCGGCGCATCCGGGTGGCCGTCCCGGGGACCCGTCCCGCTGCGCCCGCGTCGGGCCCCGAGGCCGGAGCCCCGCCGCGGCTTCTGTGCGTGGGCTCCCTGACGCGGAGGAAGGGACATCTGGTCCTGGTCGAGGCGCTGGCCACGGTCGCGGAGCTGGATTGGAACTGCTCGCTGGCGGGCAGCGAGACGCTCGACCCGGATCATGCGCGTGAGGTGCATCGCGCCGTCACCGAACACGGGTTGGAGGACCGGGTGTCCTTCCTCGGAGAGCTCGACGAGCCCTCCCTCGACGACGCCTACGCGGGGGCGAGTCTGTTCGTCCTGGCGTCGTACTACGAGGGGTACGGCATGGCCCTCACTGAAGCGATCGCACGGGGGCTGCCGGTGCTCAGCACTACGGGCGGAGCGATCCCGTACACGGTGCCCGCGGAGGCGGGCGTGCTCGTCGAGCCTGGCGACCCGGGGGCACTCGCCCGAGCGCTCCGCGGCCTTCTGGTCGAGCCGGATGGCACGCTAGCCACGCTTCGGGAGGGGGCCCTCCGTGTGGCGGCCGACCTCCCCGACTGGCTGGCCGCCGGGGCTACATTCCTCTCGGCGGTCGAGGAGGCCGGCCACGGAGTCCCTCTCGCCGTTTCCGGGACGGGCACGCCGTCATGAGCGACGCTCCCGAACGCCGAGACGCGTTTTCCGCCGGCTGGCTCGCGCTGCGGGAGCCCGTCGACCACCGGACGCGCGCGGAAGCGTTGCTCGCGCCTCTGGCGACGGAGTGGCGGAGGCGGGGGTGGAGACGCGTAGTCGACCTGGGCTCCGGGACCGGATCGAACGCCCGCTACCTGGCGCCACGCCTGCCGGGTCCCCAGCGGTGGGTGCTCGTCGACCACGACGCGGACCTGCTCGAGGGGGCCACCGTTCCGTCGTCGGTCGACGACGTGCGGCGGATCGTGGGCGATCTCGCCGCGGAGGGGCTCGAGGCCGTCCATGAAGCCGATCTGGTCACCGGTTCCGCTCTCCTGGATCTCGTGTCCGGGGCGTGGCTGGAGCAGCTTGTCGACGCCTGCCTGTCCGCGGGGGCGGGTGCGCTGTTCACCACCATCTACGACGGCACGGTGCATTGGAGCGACGAGCGCCCGGACGACGCACGGGTGAAGGAGTTGGTGAACGCTCATCAGGCCCGAGACAAGGGCCTCGGTGGCGCACTCGGCCCGAGGGCGGCTCGCGCGGCTCGTGACCGGTTCGAGGTCGCGGGCTACCGGACCTGGCTGACGCCGAGCCCGTGGAGCCTCGGTACGGGCGACGCACAGTTGGCGCGCCTGCTAGTCGAAGGTTGGGTCGATGCGGCGGTCGAGCAGAGCCCCGCCGACGCGGATCGACTCAGGGCGTGGGGCCGTGCGAGGTGCGCGGACGTGGACGGTGGAGTCGCCCGGGTCGTCGTGGGACATCTGGACCTGCTCGCCCTCCCTCCGGCGGAGCACGAGGACCGGTGAAGCGCCGGGCGCGCCGCTGGCTCCGGGGCCTCGCGGGACCCATCATTCTCCTGGGTGTCGCCCTGACGGTCGACGTCCGAGCGGTGTCGGAGCGCCTCGCCGCCCTCGAGGCGCCCTGGGTGCTAGCCGCGCTTGCGGTCGGCGTCGGGCAGACGCTCCTCTCCGCCTGGCGCTGGAGGTACACCGCCGGCCGCCTCGGACTCACGATCCCATTTGCGCTGGCGCTCCGCGAGTACTACCGCGCGATCTTCCTGAATCAGGTGCTGCCCGGCGGCGTCCTGGGCGACGCCGACCGCGCCTGGCGCCATTCGGGACGAGCTCCCGAGGCGCGCGGGCCGGCGGTTCGAGCGGTGGTCCTGGAGCGGCTCTCGGGCCAGGTGGTGATGGCCGCGGTGGCGTCGATCTCCTTCGGCTTCATCGCGCTGCGCGCCGGAACCGGGGCCCTCGGTTGGTGGGTCGCGTCGCTGGGCGTGGCCGCCGTTGCCGGCGTCGCCGTGGCGGTATCGGTCCGAGCGCCGCGCAGCTCCTCGCCCGCTTCGGTGACGGCCGCCCTCAGACGTGACGCCCGGGCCGCGCTCTTCTCCGGTGAGGCCGTGTACGTCCAACTCGCGACCTCGACGGTCATCATCGCATCGTACGTCGCGGCCTACCTGCTCGCGGCGCGGGCGGTGGGCGTCGAGACGCCCCTCGTCGCGGTGGCGCCTCTGGTCGCACCGGTCCTGCTGGCGATGCTGCTTCCCGTCTCGGTCGGGGGGTGGGGCGTGCGTGAGTCCGCCGCGGCCGCGATCTGGAGCGTCGCGGGCCTGGGCGCCTCGGACGGCGTGGCGATCTCCGTCGCGTACGGCCTGATTGTGCTCGTCGGCACGGTGCCGGGAGGCTACGCGCTCCTGTTCGGTGGAACACCCGTCGCGGCCGAAGCGGTCGAGGGGCTGCCGGAGCCCGCCCGTAGGTCCAGGTCGAAGAGGATGTCGGCGCCCAGCGCGAAGTGACGGCAAGCGGGCCGGAGCGCGGCGTCGAGCTCGTCGATGACCGGCAGGCTCAGCCCCTGGCGCCCGGATCCGATGATCATGGGCGCGACCGTGACGTGCAGCCGATCGAGCGCGCCGGCCTCCAGGAAGCGGGATACGGTGATGCCACCGCCTTCGACAAGGATCCGCCGGTAGCCACGCCCGCGCAGCAGCGCAATGAGGGCTCCAGGAGGTACGGACCCGGCGCGCCCACGCTCTGGCGGCGCGATGACCTCCACGTGGCCGGGTAGACCCGCCTCCGGCGTACCGTCCCGGATCCAGAGCGTGGGCGCGTCGGCGTCGGTGAAGAGCGGCCCTTCCGGCGGGACGCGCCCGTTCGGATCGAGCACGATCCTGGTCGGATGCTCTCCTTCGACGAGGCGCACCGTCAGGCGCGGGGCGTCGGAGACGGCAGTCCCCGCGCCGACGATCACGGCGTCGACGAGGGCGCGCAGGCGGTGGAGTCTCACGATGTCCTCCGGGCCGGTCACGTAGTGGGACCGACCGGACTCCGTGGCCACCCGTCCGTCGAGGCTCTGCCCGATCTGGCCCACGACGTAGTCCGGGCGCGCCGCCAGCGGCAGATAGAGGTCCAGGATCGCTCGGGCCTCCGGGCCAGGAGGAGGCTGGGTGTGCCACCCCCCTTCGTCGTCGAGCACGAGGAGGTGGCCGGAGGCGTCGCGCACGCGCGCGGGCGGCGCCGACCCGTCCGACACGGCGCCGGCCACCGCGCGCACCAGCGACCAGGCCGCGGCCGCGTCGAGTGAGGCGTTCACGACCGGTCCGTCAGGCGATCCAGCGGGAAACGGGCCGCGTCGGCGAGCACGCGCGCGAGGTACGCGCCGTATCCTTCGACGAGGCGGGCGCCCATCTCCTTCGTGGCCAGGTGCGCGTTGCCGGTCACGCCGTCGGGGTTGAGATCCTGCGCGGTCCAAGCGAACGCGGCGGCTCCCTCGGGCAGCAGGACGTCGAGGGTCTCCTCGAGCTTCGCGCCGAGCGACGGGAAGTCCCGAACGGTCTCCTTCCGCACCAGATCGGGACGGAGGTGCATCATCATGGCCGTCTCGACCGCACCGCCGTGGAGCCCGTGACGCCATTCGGCTTCCGGCAGCTCGACGCCGTCCGGCCGGGGAAACCGGAAGACGTGGGCCTTCACCACCAGGAGCCCGTGATCCGTCCGCGCCCGGAGCGCGGCCCCGTCGACGACATGCTTGTTGCCCCCGTGCGCGTTCAGGATCACCAGCCGGTGGATCCCCTCGGCCGCGACCGCGGCGGCCAGCGAGCCGAGTACGCGCCCGAGGGTCTCCGCGTCCAGCGACAGGGTGCCCCCGAGCCCCACGTGCTCCTCGCTCGAGCCGAGGGAGAGGTGCGGCAGGACGACGACGGGCACCTTGGCCGCCGTGGACTCCAGGGCCCGCTCCAGGATGCCTGCCGCGATCAGGAGGTCGGTCGACACCGGGAGGTGCGGCCCGTGCTGCTCGATCGCGCCGAGGGGCAGGACGGCGACCGGATCGTGTCCGGCGGCGGCCGCGAGCTCCGGGCGGGTCGCGGTCTCCCAGGAGAGCGGGAAGACGGGGGCGGGCGCTCGGGTCATGGGACGGACTCCTCGATCAAGCGGGCGTACAGGTCGCCGAACGGGAGATCGTCCGCGCCTCCTTGGAGCCACGCGCGCGCCTCACCGGCGGTGAGCCATCCGTCGAAGACGAAGTTGCGGTCCTCTCCGGCCACGGCATTGTACTCGTAACGCCCCAGCGTCTCCAGCCGTGCGACGCACGCCTCGGCCACCTCGAGCCCTCCCCGGACGAACTCCACCGAGAGCGCCGACACGGCCCGGCTGAGGCCCTCGAGCGCTTCGGCCTCGTAGCCCTCGATGTCCAGCTTGCAGAAATCCGGGAGGCCGAAACGGTCCACGAGCGCGTCCAGCGTCGTCATGGGGACCTCGATCTCGTCCTCCCAGCGCACGCCCTCGAACCCCGGATTGCGCTCGGGCATCCGGTCGCGCCACAGCCGTGAGACCGTCGATACGGTGGGGGTGCGCCGACTCACCGCCAGGCGGGCGGTCCCCTCCTTCGGGCCGACGGCCTCCTCGACGATCTCGACGCCCGAGCGGCGCCCCACCAGCCGGCGGAGCCACGTGGCGACCCGCGGCTGCGGCTCGAGCGCGATCACCCGGGCTCCGAGGGCCGAGAACGCCGCGGTTCGGTCGCCCAGGTGGGCGCCGACGTCGAACACGAGGGAGCCCCGGCCGACGAACGGCCGGTACAGGCGGCGGAGGGCCGGCTGTCTCCCCGGGCGCCAGTAGACGAGGAGGGAGCGCAGGAGCCCGAAGATCTCACCCACCGGGACCGGCCTGCGCGAGGTCCTTGGGTCCGCTGAAGGTCGGCACGAACCAGGGCCGGAAGCGGTCCATGCGAGGGGCATCTCCCTCTGGGTCCGGGAACGCCCCGGGCACGAAGCCCCACTCGAGGAACGGCGCCACGAGGTCCGGGTCACCGCTGACGACGTGCACGGGGACGGTCCGTGGCGCGCCGTCCCCGGTCACCAGCGGCGCGGGCTGGTGATCGCCGAGAATGATCAGCAGCATGTCCTCGCCGACGTAGCGCTCGGCGTAGGACGTCGCCGAGTGCACGGCGTAGTCGATGGACAGCGCGAAGTGCTCCCGCACGCGGTCGGCGTTCCGCCAGAGGTCCTCGGGGCGCTCACCGGCATCGCGCCAGGGCTCGAACACGGCGCCGTTTCCGATGCCTTCCCAGTCTTCGAGCACCGGCAGGATGGGGGTCCACGGCGCGTGGCTGCTGATCAGCCCCAGCTCCGCGAAGAGCGGACGCTCGTCGTCGCGCCCGCGGATGGTGTGCTCGAGGAACGACCAGGTGAACTGGTCCGGCATGGTCACCCAGTTCAGCGGGGGGCCGGCATACCCGATGGCCTCGAAGTCGTAGATCTCGTCGTAGCCGAACCGCTCACCCTCGGGCCAGGCGAGCGTGATGGCCGGCATCAATGCCGCCGTGCGGTATCCCGCGGCGCGGAAGTCGTCGACGAGCGTCTGGCGGCGGCTCGCGAGCAGGAGGTCGTAGCGCATCTGGTTGTGGAGCCAGAGGCCGCTCAGCACGGAGCCGTGGCCGAGCCAGGACTGCCCGCCCTGGCTCGGCGCCACCATGCTGCCGCTCGCGAGCGTCAGTCCCGCTTCGGCCATGCGACGCTCCATCTCCTCGAGTCGCGGCCGCAGGACGGATGCGTAGCGGGGATCGTCCAACACCACGCTCCCGTACGACTCGACGAACGCGAGCACGACGTCCCGGCCGCCGAGTCGGTCGAACAGGCCCGGGAGCTCCGCGTAGCTGTCGGTCGTCGCCGAGAGCTCGGCCTCGAAGGCCTCTCGCTCCTCATTGAGCGCCGACAGGAAGCGGGATTGCTCCAGCACGAGACGGACCCCCGGGAACCCGAGGCCGCCCGCTCCGCCCGCGGCACGCGCTCCGAACATCATCATACCGGTCACCACGACCGCGATCACGGCATTCCGCCGGCTCCATAGAATGGGGCGGACGCCGCGCGGCGGGGCCAGCAGGTGGCCGAGGACCGCCACGGTGGCGAGGACGGCGCTCACTGCGAGCACCCCGGCGAGAGCCGCCGCCACCCCTCCCAACGTTCCCGTCAGGAGGTTGAAGACGGCGCTCAGGAGCTGGACGTCGAGATACAGGTTGAGCGGGCGGGACAGGCTCATGCGGGTCGAGGCGTCGCCGAGACCGATCAGCCCGGTCGCAACGACCAGCGTGGCGGCGAGCAGGGCGGCCGCCAGGCTCCACCAGGCACGGGGAAGCGCGGCGAACACGAGGGCGAGGAGCCAGGCCTCGACCGCGATCCAATGGAACGGAACCATGCCGGGGGCGCCCCATTGCGGGGCGAGCAGCACGGCATTGACAACCAGAAACGCCAGGACGAGGCTCAGGAGTCTTCCGGACGCGGTCGACGGCCACGAGGCCAGCGCCTTCGCGACGGAGGCCGGTCTCCCGACGGTCGCCGAATCGGAGCTCATGGTCGTTCGTGCCGGTCCACGGAGTTCGAGGTCATCATGTCGTTTCGTCTGCCCGCCGCACTGATCGCCCTCGTCACGGGAATCCTCGTCGCGCTGTGGATATCGCGGGCCCCGACGCTACCGCCCGGAGACCGCGGGGCCAACCCCGAGGTCACAGAGGGAACTCCCGGCGCCACCGCACCCGGCTCCTCGGCGCCCCCGGCTCCCGCGGGACCCGCCACCGGCTCCGCGGAACTGCCGACCTGGGAGGTCGCACCCGGGTCGATCGAAGACGATCTCACCCGGATCGCCCGGGACCTCGCCCGCTCCGAGTACCGCCCGCCGGACGCCGCCGTTCCCCCGGCGCTCCTGGGTCTGGACTTCGACGGCTACCGCCGGATCCGCTTCCGACCCGAGCAGGCGATCTGGCGGGGCGTCACGGACTACGAGCTGCAGCTCTTTCACCTGGGCACTTCTCTGTACGACCAGCCGGTGAGCGTGCACCTGGTGGAGGACGACTCCGTCCGGCGCCTCGAGTACGACCCGGCCCTGTTCGCCTTCGAGGGGGCCGCGACGTCGCTGGCCGACCTGGCCCCCGGCGCCGTGCCCGGCTTCGCCGGCTTCCGCGTCCACTACCCGCTCAACGATCCCGACACCCACGACGAGGTCGCGGCGTTCCTGGGCGCCTCGTATTTCCGAGTGCTCGGCTCGGGGCAGGAGTACGGGCTTTCGGCCCGCGGCCTGGCGGTCGACCCCGCGGTCGAGGGTCCGGAGGAGTTTCCCGACTTCCGCGCGTTCTGGATCGAGCGGCCCGACGCGGCGGGGAGTCCAATCGTGATCCACGCGCTCCTCGACGGTCCGTCCGTTTCGGGGGCGTTCCGCTTCGAGCTCGGTCCCGGGGACCCGACCGAGGTGCTCGTCGACGCGCGCCTGTTCGCTCGACGCGACGTCCGGAAGCTCGGGGTGGCGCCGCTGAGCAGCATGTTCCTGCACGCTCCCGGGCACGGCCCGTCGCACGACGACTTCCGTCCCCGCGTCCACGACTCCGACGGCCTCCAGACCAAGACGGGGAAGGGGGAGTGGATCTGGCGTCCGCTCGGCAATGGACCCGGGCTCCACGTCACGTCGCTCAGGGACGAGGCCCCGGCAGGCTTCGGACTCCTCCAGCGCGCACGGGACTTCGAGGACTACCTCGACCTCGAGGCGCGGTACCATCGCCGCCCGGGATACTGGATCGAGGTGCTAGGCGGCGATTGGGGGGCGGGAGGCGTCGAGCTGCTGGAGATTCCCTCCGCGTCGGAGTTCAACGACAACGTCGCTGCGTACTGGGTGCCCGACCGGCCGTTCCGCGCAGGTGACGAGCGGCGCTTCCGTTATCGCCTGGTGACGGTGGGGGGCGTACCGCCCGAGATGGACGTGGCACGCGTCGTGCGTACGGTGGTGTCTTGGGATGCGCTCCCCGGTGAGGCGAATCCGCCGCCACGAAGCCGGCGCCGTTTCGTCGTCGACTTCCGGGGAGGGCGGCTTTCCGATCCCGAGGTGGTAGACGACCTTCGGGTGGATCTTTCGGTGTCACGCGGAGCCGTGGAGGAGGTCATGATCGTGCCTCTCCCGGGTAACAGTGGCCGGAGGGTGACGTTCGCCCTCGATCCCCAGGGAGATGCACCGGCCGACATGCGCCTCAACCTCGTCGCGGGCGATGAGCCCGTGAGCGAGACGTGGAGCTACGTGTGGTACCCAGGAAGAATCGACTGACTTGATCGCTACGGCTCAATTACCTATCCGAAGCTCGCCCCCTGCCGCGCGGCTCGATACGCCGTGGCTCGGGCTGCGCCGTGCCCTGTTTTTCGCTCTCGTCCTCGCCACCACGGTGTACGGCGTGTCGATGATGGCCGCGTTGGTGTCGGGTGGAGGCACGACCCGGCTCGAGCTGCTGATCCTCGTTTTGTTCGCGCCCACGTTCGCGTGGATCTCCGTCGCATTCTGGAATGCCGTGGTGGGGTTCATCCTCCGGGCGTTCGGACGCGACCCGCTGACGCTCGAGCGCATCGACGCCCCGGGTGGCCCGGCCCGGTTGGCGCCGCTCAGTTCGAGAACGGCGCTGGTCGTGCCGGCCCGGAACGAAGACGCCTACGCGGTCGTTCGGCGAATCGAGGCGATGTTGGGGTCCCTCGAGAGGGCAGGTCATGCCGGCGCCTTCGACGTGCACCTCCTGAGCGACACCGACGATCCGGAGCGGATCCCGGCGGAAGATGGGGCGTGGGCGGGTCTGGCCGGGCGCTACTCGGGCGCGGCCGGGCTCCATTACCGACGCCGAGCGCACAACGAAGGTCGGAAAGCCGGCAACATCGCGGAGTTCCTCGGCCGCGCGGGCGCGGGGTACGAGTACATGGTGGTGTTGGACGCCGACTCCGTCATGTCGGCCGACACCCTCGTCCGGCTCGTGCGTACGATGGACGCGAACCCGACGGCCGGCCTGGTGCAGACGGTTCCGCTTCCGGGCCCGCAGACGACGCGCTTCGGGCGCTTCGTCGAGCTTGCCGCCGGCCTGTACGGACCGATGCTCGCGGCCGGGCAGAGCTTCTGGCAAGGCGACGCCGCCAACTACTGGGGGCACAACGCGATCGTGCGTGTCGAGCCCTTCGTGCGGCACTGTCGGCTGCCGGTGCTGTCCGGCTCGCCGCCCCTCGGCGGTGAGATCCTGTCGCACGACTTCGTGGAGGCCGCATTGCTGCGTCGGGCCGGTTGGGGGGTATACCTCCTGGCCGGGGCCGGAGGGAGCTGGGAGGACGTCCCCGCGAACCTGATCGACTACGCGCGGCGGGACCGCCGTTGGTCCCAGGGAAGCCTGCAACACCTGAAGCTGCTCGCGCTCGGGGGCCTTCACCCCATCAGCCGGCTGCACTTCCTGCTGGGCGCCATGGGATATGTGTCGTCCCTCCTGTGGCTCCTGCTTCTGTTGGCGAGCACGGCGTACGTGGCCGGCGTCGCGCCGCTCGCGGATCCCGTGCTGGACGGGGTCGCGGGCATGGGCTCGTGGACCCTCCTCCAGCCTTTACCCTCGCTGCTGGCGGTGACGGCGGCGATCCTCTTTCTGCCCAAGGGACTCGGGTTGCTGCTCGCGCTCCGGCAGCGGGAGCGGTACGGGGGGGCGGCGCGGTTGATCGGTGCCGGTGTCGCGGAAGCAGGCTTCGCGGTCGTGGTGGCGCCGATCATGATGATGTTCCACGCGAAGTTCGTGTTGGAAGTCATGGTAGGACATTCGGTTGCCTGGACGACGCAGCTCCGTGACGGCACGTCGGTGCCGTGGGGCGATGCGACCCGGGCGGTCGGATGGATCGGCGCCGGGGGACTCCTCTGGGCCGCGGGAACGTGGTCCCTGAGTCCTCTGTTCTTCGCGTGGATGGCCCCGATTTTCATCGGGCTGCTCGCCGCGATTCCTCTCGTCCGATGGACCTCTCGTCCGTCGGTCGGTGTTTTCGACTCCGGTCCGATGCAAGACCGGGTTCCATTTTCTCCGGTATCCGGGACCGCCGTAGAGCGGGGAGGTTCGGTGAACGATATGTACGAGGCAGAGCGTGGGCTCTTCGAGCTGAGACGGCGTCGGGCGCTGCTCGTCACGCACGCGGCGAACGGCGACGGTACGGCGGGGGGCGACGCGCTGGTCGCGTCCGCCGAAGGATTGGGTGACGAGACCTTGGCGTCCCTGCGCCGCCTCGCCGATGGGCCGCTCCACCTGGTCGTCACGCCGCACCGGGCCCGTGCCCTCGGCATCCAACTCAGCCCCGGCCCGCTGGCGTTGCGGCTCCCGGCCGACGCCGGTCCGGGTGACGTGCTCCACCTGTGCAGCGAGCGCGGATCGACTCCGCCACGCGGTATGACCGTTCGACCGGCCACGGCGGCCGAGGCGCAGGGTCTGGCGTTGGCCCGGCTCGCCCAGCTCCTCCCGGCTGTGGTGGCGGGAAGTGTCTCGTCGACCCCGCGTGCGGAGCTGACGGAGGTACTGGCCGCCCGCCGGATCCTGCAGGTCGACTCGAAGCGCATCCGTGCCGCGCTCGAAGCGCCGAGGATCTCCGTCTCGCAGGTCAGTGAAGCCCCGGTTCCGCTGCAGGATGCCGAGGACGCCCGCTTCGTCCTGTTCCGGGAGGATCATGCTCTCCTGGAGCACGTCGCGATCATGATCGGGCGTCGCGAAGCGTGGCCGGACCCGGTGCCGGTGCGGCTGCACTCGGCGTGCCTCACGGGCGACCTGTTCGGGAGCCTGAAATGCGACTGCGGCGAGCAGCTTCGCGGGAGCCTTCGGCACTTCCAGGAGCAGGGGGGCGGCGTGCTGCTCTATCTCCAGCAGGAAGGGAGGGGCATCGGGCTCGGAAACAAGCTGCGGGCCTACTCGCTCCAGGACGGAGGACTCGACACGGTGGACGCGGACTGCACGCTCGGCTTCGGACCGGACGAGCGGACCTACGACGCCGCTCTCGACATGCTCCACCAACTCGGGATCGAGCGCGTGCAGCTGCTCACGAACAACCCGGACAAGCTGAGGGCCGTGGAGCGGGGCGGGATCCAGGTCATGGATCGCATGCCCCTCCACGGGACGCTCAACCGGTACAATCTCCCGTACGTGAAGGCGAAGGTGCAGCGCGCCGGCCACTGGCTGGGCGACATGCTCTCCGGCGTGTCGGGGAACGGAAGTAGTTGACCTGAGGCGGTTCCTGGCTGTGGCGGCCCTGGCGATGGCCGCCTGCTCCGGTCCGCCTGAGGTCGAGCGCGATCCCGCTCCGCTCCTGCAGACCTCGGCGGTGCGGTACACGTTCGAGCGGCACGACTTCGGCTATTCGACGACGATTCCGTTCACCTACAGGAACGAGACCGACGTCGACGTGCTCGTGGACCACTGTGACGGCGACGTCCGCCCGCTCCTCCAGATCCGCCGCGGCGACCGGTGGGTCGACCAGTGGCACCCGTTCATGGACGGCTGCTCGAGCCCACCCCTCCGTATCGCCCCCGGCGAGGTCTACTCCGACACGTTACGCGTGATCGGGGCCCCGCCGGGATCGAACGTCACGCCGGCCTTCGTGTTCGAAGACGTGGAAGGCGTGTATCGTTTGTATTGGTTCCAGGCGCGCCTTTCCGACTCGGACTCGGTCGCCACCGCACTGCCGTGGCGCGTCTCGAACCCGTTCGTGATCGAGCTCCCTTGACGACATCGGCCGCCCATGCCTCCCAGCAGATTCGTCTCCTCGGACCGCCTCATGCGGATGACGGTCTTCTTGACGTCCGCCGTCGTCATCCTGGTCGGGCTCGACGTCGGGCTTCGTGCGCTCGGCTCCGGTCCCGCAGCGCGCCTGGTGCTCGTCGTAGCGTGGCTGGTGCTGCTCCCGGTGCTCGGATGGCGCGTCTGGAAGGGCCATTGACCCCTCGGGCTCGCACGAGCAGGTTCCGGAGACCGCCCACATCCCACGCCAGGCGCGGCCCCGATAGTCCCGGGCGCCGCGCTTTTTCAACCCTGAGCCATGTCGAGCGAACAGATCCGCATCACCCTTCCGAACGGGGACATCCTCGAGCTGCCCAAGGGATCGACGGCCGGTGAGGTCGCGGCCGCGATCGGGCCCGGTCTCGCGCGGGCCGCCCTGGCGGCAGTCGTGGACGGCACCACCATCGGTCTCATGGAGCCCATCGAGCAGGACGCGAGCATCCGGATCCTGACGGAGAAGGACCCGGAAGCGCTTCCGGTCCTGAGGCACTCCGCGGCGCACGTGCTCGCCACCGCCGTGCGGGAGCTCCGTCCCGGCGCGGGGATCGGCTTCGGTCCCGCCATCGATGAAGGGTTCTACTACGACTTCGACGTGGACGAGCCGTTCACCCCCGACGACCTCGAGGCGTTCGAGAAGCAGATGGCCGACGTGGTCGCTGCGGATCAGCCGTTCGAGCGCCGGAAGGTGGACAAGGCGGAGGCGCGCCGGCTCTTCGCGGACGACCCGCTCAAGCTGGAGCGGCTCGAGGAGTTCGACGACGACGAGGTGATCACGGTATACGAGAACGGGCCCTTTCTCGACCTGTGCAAGGGACCGCACGTGCCGAGCACCGGCCGGCTCAAGCATTTCAAGCTCCTCTCCGGAGCCGGGGCGTACTGGCGGGGTGACGAGAAGCGTCAGATGCTGCAGCGGATCTACGGGACCGCTTTCCCGAGGAAGGAGGATCTCGAGCAGCACCTGACGCGCATCGAGGAAGCGAGGAAGCGCGATCACCGCCGGGTCGGGAAGGACCTCGACCTGTTCCTGTTCCACCCCTGGGCGCCGGGCGCGCCATTCTGGACCGACCGCGGCACCCGGGTCTTCCGGACGCTGAGCGACTGGATGTCCGGCGTGTTGAGCGAGAACGGATACGAGCAGGTGAAGACGCCGCTGCTCTACAACAAGGCGCTGTGGGAGCAGTCGGGGCACTGGGGGAAGTACCGCGAGAACATGTTCATGGTGATGGACAAGGAATCGGGAGAGCACGACTTCTCGCTCAAGCCGATGAACTGCCCGTCCCACTACCTCCTGTACGCGTCCCGCAATCGCTCGTACCGTGAGCTCCCCGTCCGCTTCGCGACACAGGACGTCCTCCACCGGAACGAGATCACCGGAGCGCTCAGCGGTCTCACGCGGGTGCGGCAGTTCCAGCAGGACGACGCCCACATCTTCCTCAAGGAAGACCAGATCGAGGACGAGGTCCGACGGCTGGTCGAGCTCATCGACTACTTCTATCGGACGCTCGGCCTGGAGTACACGACGAAGTTCGCCACCCGTCCGGAGCAGCGGATCGGTGAGGACGCCATGTGGGACCGCGCGGAGGGTGCGCTCCGGGACGCGCTCGAGGCGCTCGATCGTCCGTACGAGTTGAAGGAGGGCGACGGAGCCTTCTACGGCCCGAAGATCGACTTCGACGTGGTCGACGCGATCGGTCGTGAGTGGCAGCTCGGCACGATCCAGCTCGACTACGCGAACCCGGAGCGATTCGACCTCACGTACGTGGGCGAGGACAACAGCGAGCACCGTCCGGTGATCATCCACCGGGCCATCTTCGGATCGTTCGAGCGCTTCATCGCGATCCTGATCGAGCACTACGCCGGGGCGCTCCCGACGTGGCTCTCGCCCGAGCAGGTGCGGGTGCTGCCGGTGTCGGAGCAGTGGACCGAGAGCGCGCGCGAGCTGGTGCACGATCTGCGTGTGGCGGGCGTGCGCGCCGAGCTCGCGGACCGAGAGACGCTCCCGTACCGGATCCGCGAGGCCGAGAAGATGAAGATCCCGTATATGGGCGTCGTGGGCGAGCGCGAGGCCGAGGCCGGCACCGTGGCCGTGCGCAAGCGCGGAACGGGGAAGAAGCAGGAAGTGATGCCGCGGGCGGACTTCGTGGAACGGGTGGCCCGGGAGACGCGCGACAAGGAGCTCGACTGACCAGGGCTCCGAGACGCGCCATCGCCGTTGACCGCGCGCCCTCATTGCCTCATCTTGTCCGCACGACAATCAGGAAGTGGGCCGGAGACGACGCCGGTCCCACCCTCGGGCTCCACGAGAGCCGACTCGAGGGTCGCTTCGTCAGGGGAAAGCCGGAGGCTCACCCCTTGACGGCGTTCGCGACCCGGGTCTCTCTGAGCTCGGGTCTTTTTCGTTTCGTGATCGGTCGTCGCTGGGACGACCGACACAGGCCACGTTCGGAGGTATAGAGGAAATCAACGACAAGCGAGTCCGCGTGAACGAGCAGATCCGGATCAGCCCCGTCCGGCTGATCCAGGACGATGGCGAGCAGATCGGCATCGTGTCCCTCGACGAGGCCCGCGAGCGGGCGGCCGAGCGAGGCATGGACCTGGTCGAAGTCGCGGCAGAGGCCCGCCCGCCCGTGGTCAAGATGATGGACTACGGGAAGTTCAAGTACGAAGCCCAACGGGCTGCCCGAGATGCGCGGAAGAAGCAGCACACGATCCAGGTCAAGGAAGTGAAGTTCCGGCCCGGGATCGAGGACCATGACTACGAGTTCAAGGTCCGCCACGCACGTCGTTTCCTCGACGAGGGGAACAAGGTCAAGCTGACCATGATGTTCAGGGGTCGGCAGGTGACCCATCCGGAGTTGGGGCTCGAAGTCCTCGCCCGGGTGATGGAGGACATTCAGGATCTCGGCAAAGCGGAATCGCAGCCGAGCATGGAGGGCCGGGTCATGTCGATGATGGTCGGCCCGCTCAAGGTACCGAAGTAATCACCGGGTCCTGAGGGCTCGGCCCACAGGAAGAACGGAGAAATTAGATGCCCAAGATGAAGACCCACCGCGGTGCGGCGAAGCGCGTCAAGAAGACGGGCTCCGGCAAGTTCAAGCGCATGCGGGCGAACAAGAGCCACATCCTCACGAAGAAGACGCGGAAGCGTAAGCGCCGTCTTCGTAAGCCGGATATGGTGTCCAAGTCCGACGCCAAGAAGTTGAACAAGATTCTCCCCTACGGCGCGTAAGGAGGCCGAGAGATGCCAAGAGCAACCTCCGCATCCGCGCGGAACAAGCGTAAGAAAAAGATCTTCAAGGCCGCCAAAGGTTACTTCGGCGGCCGGAAGAACCTGTATCGCACCGCGAAGGACGCGGTCGAGAAGGGGTGGCAGCACGCGTATCGGGACCGCAAGAAGAAGAAGCGGAACTTCCGGCGGCTCTGGATCGCGCGCATCAACGCCGCGGCCCGTGAGCACGACCTCTCCTACTCGCGCTTCATCAACGGCCTGAAGGAGGCCGGGATCGAGCTCGACAGGAAGGCGCTCGCCGACCTGGCCGTCCGCAACCCCGAGGCGTTCGGTACCCTCGTGGGTCACGCGAAGGACAGCCTGGCCGCCAAGAGCAGCTGACCCGGGCCGACCGACCGAGGATGCGCGAGCATCCCGGAATCGCGGCAGGATCGATGGAGGGTCTCGTGGCTACGGCCGCGGGACCCTCCGTCCGTTTCAGGACCGTCCGATTGCATCCGGACCCGCGCTTGATAGCTTACGGACCGCCCCGCGAAAGGGGACCCTTCCGACATCCTCCGAGACCATGACGCAGCCAGACCTGATCGACGCCCTACGCGCCCTCGAGCGCGAAGCCCTGGAACGGATTTCGGTCGCGGACGACTCGGACGGCCTCGAGCAGGTCCGTGTCGCCTATCTCGGACGGAAGGAGGGACGCGTCTCGGAGATCCTCCGCGGGCTCGGCTCGATGCCGCCCGAAAAGAGGCCCCAGGTCGGTCAGGAGGCGAATCGCGTCAAGGACGCCCTGGCCGAGGCGCTCGAGCGCCGTGAGGCCGAGGTCGCCGTCGCCGAAGGGGGCGGCCTCGGCGACCTGTCGCTCCCGGCGCGCGAGCCGTGGCGCGGCGGCCTGCACCCCATCACGCAGGCCGTGGACGAGATCTGGCGGATCTTCCGGGGGCTCGGCTTCACGCGGGCACGAGGCCCCGAGGCGGACAGCGAGTGGTACAACTTCGAGGCGCTCAACACGCCCCTCGACCACCCGGCCGCGGACGAGCAGGACACGCTCTACCTGGTCGACTCGGTACTCCTGCGGAGCCATACGTCCCCGGTGCAGATGCGCACCATGGAGCGGCACGAGCCCCCGATCCGCATCCTCGCTCCGGGGTGGGTGTACCGCCGCGACACATACGACGCCACCCATACCCCCGCCTTCATGCAGATCGAGGGGTTGGTCATCGACGAGGGCGTCTCGTTCGTCGACTTCAAGGCGACGCTGGCCGAGTTCGCCCGCCGGTATTGGGGCCCCGACACGCAGGTGCGCTTCCGTCCGTCCTTCTTCCCGTTCACCGAGCCGAGCGCGGAGGTCGACGTCAAGCGCGTCATCACCCACCCCGACGGCAGCCGTGAGGAGACCGACTGGCTCGAGATCATGGGGGCCGGGATGGTCGATCCCGCAGTGATCGAGAACGCCGGGCACGACCCGGAGCGCTACACCGGATGGGCCTTCGGCATGGGGCCGGGGCGGATCGCCATGCTCAAGCATGGGGTCAAGGATCTCCGCACGTTCTTCGAGAACGACGTCCGTTTCCTCTCCCAGTTCGCGTCATGAAGGCTTCATACCGTTGGTTGCTCGATCTCGTCCCGGGACTCTCCATGGCGCCCGCGGCGCTCACGGAGCACCTGGCGCTCCGCGGGGCACCCGTGGAGGACACGGTCTCGCCGGGGGCGTCGCTCGGCGACGTCGTGATCGGGAAGGTCCTGGAAGCCGGGCCGCACCCCAACGCCGACCGGCTGTCGCTTTGCACCGTGGACGGTGGCGCAGGCTCCGTGCAGGTCGTGTGCGGCGCGCCCAACGTGAAGGCGGGCGCCTGGTATCCGTTCGCGCCGGTCGGGTCCGTGTTGCCCGGTGACTTCAAGATCAAGAAGGCCAAGATCCGGGGTGAGGTGTCGGAGGGCATGCTCTGTTCCGCCAAGGAGTTGCGGCTGGGAGCCGACCACGCCGGTATCATGGAGCTGCACGGCGATTTCGAGCCGGGGGAAGCGTTCGTCACCGCGCTCGGGCTCGACGACGTCACGTTCGACGTCGAGATCACGGCCAACCGCGGAGATCTGCTCTCGCACGTCGGATTGGCGCGGGAGCTGGCCTCGGCCGGAGACGGACGCGTGGAGCTGCCGGGGCTTCCTTCGGTGGAAGCGGGAGCGCTCGAGTATCTGAGAGATGCCGAGGTGGCCGAGTCGGGAGGAGTCTCGGTCTCGATCGAGGATCCGGACCTCTGCCCGCGCTATCTGGGCGCGGTCATCCGGGGCGTGAAGGTCGGTCCGTCCCCCGAGTGGCTCCAGCGGCGCCTGCGCGGCGCCGGAGCGCGGCCGATCAACAACGTGGTCGACGCGACCAACTACATCATGCTCGAGCTGGGCCAGCCGCTGCACGCCTTCGATCTCGGGAAGCTCCGAGGGGACCGGATCGTGGTCCGTCGGGCCCGGAAGGACGAGACCGCCTTCGTCACGCTCGATGACGAGGAGCGGACCATCACGTCCGACATGCTCATGATCTGTGACGCCGAGCGACCCGTGGCGATCGCCGGGGTCATGGGCGGCCTCCACTCCGAGGTGGACGACGCGACCACCGACGTGCTGCTCGAGTGCGCCTGGTTCGACCCGAAGTCGGTGCGAGCCACGCGTCGGGCGCTCGTCATGTCGACGGACGCGTCCTACCGCTTCGAGCGGGGCGTCGATCCAGAAGGTCTGGAGTTCGCGCTCGAACGCTGCGCCCGCCTCATCGTCGCGATCGCCGGGGGAGAGATCGCCGAGCCGGTGCTGGACTGCGCGGCGCGCGAGCACGAGCCGGCGGTGGTTCCGCTCCGTCTCGCGCGCATCGAGCACGTACTCGGCGTTCCGTTCACGGCCGCCCGCGTGCGAGAGCTCCTCGATCCGCTCGGGTTCCTGCTGGTCGGAGAGGACGAAGAGATCCTGCGCTGGCGGATTCCCGGCTTCCGGGCGCTCGATGTCACCCGCGAGATCGACCTCATCGAGGAGGTCGCCCGTACCCATGGCTACGACGCGTTCCCGGCCGAGCTCGGGCCCTATCGCCCGGGAACCGTGCCCGACCACCCACTTTTCGAGCTCGAAGAGCGACTGAGGGGGGCCCTCGTAGCGCGAGGTCTGTTCGAGACGCAGACCCCGGCCTTCGTGCCCGCGGGAGAGGGGGACGTCGAAGTGTCGAACCCGCTCGCAACGACCGAGCCCTTCATGCGGAGCGCGCTCCTGCCGTCCCTCCTGCGGCGCGTCTCGTACAACCTGGCGCGCGGCAACCGCGACGTACGGTTCTTCGAGCTCGGGACGTCGTTCCGGAAGGCCGGACCCGGTGAGCCGCCCGTCGAGGAGACGCACCTGGCCGTGGCGCTCACCGGCCGCCGCCGTCCGGTGCACTGGTCGTACGAGGCCGAGCCGCTCGACGTGTTCGACCTGAAGGGGCTCGTCCAGGAGGCCGCGCGCCAGGCCTACGGCCCCGACGCCGTGGTCTCGGTCGACGACGAGGGCGGGGCACCGTACGATCCGTTATCGGGATTCGTGGTGCGGCACGGCGACGGGCGGGTTCTCGGCCGAAGCGGGCGGGTCCGGGACGACGCCGTCGACGTCCCGGCGTGGGCGGGCGACATCTGGGGATTCGAGCTGACGCTGCCGGCCGAGCCGGACCCCGTGCCCGTTCGGACACATGTTCCGCTCCCGCAGTTCCCGGCCGTGGAGCGCGACCTCGCCGTTCTGGTGCCCCACGCGGTGCCCGCCGGCGACGTCCTCGAGGCCGCTCGGGCCGCGGCCGGATCGCATCTGGAGGAAGCGTCCATGTTCGACATCTACGAAGGTGAGGGCGTCCCCGAGGGTAAGCGGTCGATCGCGTTCCGCTTCCGCTTCCGGGATCCGGCACGGACGCTCACCGACGAGCAGGTCGACGAAGCGGTCGAAGCCGTCCTGAAGACGCTGAAGGAAACGTTCGATGTCCAGTTCCGGGGGTAGCCCGGGCCGGCCCGAGCTCGCCGGCCTCCAGGAGCTGGAGCGGTCGGTCGCCAAGGCCGCGGACCGCCTGGGTGAGCTTTCGCGCCGCGTCGAGGAGGCGGAGGCACGGAGCCGTCAGCTCCAGGAGTTGGTCGGGCGTTTCACCGGGAACGCCGACGAGGCCGGGCAGCTCCTGACGAGGCTCGGGCGGCTCGACGAAGAGAACGCCGACCTGAAAGCCCGCCTCGAGGAGGGCCGGGCCGGAGTCGACCGCATCCTCGCCCGCATTCGCTTCATGGAGGACCAGCGATGAACGTAGAAAAGCGATCGGTCACCGTCCGCATCGCGGGAGAGGAGCACACGATCCGCGCGACGGCCGAGCCCGGCTACACGCGTCGCTGCGCGAAGCACGTCGACGAGCGTATCCACGAGATCCGGCGCCAGGCCGGCCTCATCGAGGGACACAAGGCCGCGATTCTGGCGGCCCTCTCCATAGCGGATGAGTGTTTCCAGGCCCAGGACGAGCTCGAGCGGCTGAGAACGGAACTCTCGGAGCGGACGCGTCGCATGACCGAGCGTCTCGAGCGCGAGCTCGCGGGAGAGCCCACCGGGTCCTGACCGGATCCCGACGCGGGTCGGCGTTTCTCGTGTCCCGGCGCCGGGAATGCTCCGATCCGCCCCAATCGGCGGCCGAACCCGGTCGCCAGCTTGCGCGTCGGATCGACCGGAACCTATTGTCAAACCGTTACCTGGGATGATGCGCCCTTCCTCCGGGAAAGAAGCGTCGTCCCCGAGTCGCTCACCTTCGATGTGCTTCGTGCCGTCGATTTCGGAGTCGATATATGATCACCCCGCCCGTGATGGTGGCGGCGGCGGTGGGGATCGTTCTTGGTCTTGTCGTGGGGTTCGTCATCGCGAGCGGTCGCGAGCGGAACCTCCGTGCGCTCGAGAAGCGCAACGCCCAGGACGAAGCCTCCCGCATCCTTTCCCAAGCCCGTGACGACGCGACCAAAGCCCGGAAGGACGGGGAGCTCGAAGGCAGGGAGACGAGTATCCGCCTCCGCGAGGCGTGGGAGCAGGAGGAGGCCCGTCGCCGTGAGGACATTGAGCGTGCAGAGCGCCGCGTCGACGAGCGTGCGCAAGGACTCGATCGCCAGCTGGAGCGGCTCACCGACCGGGAGAGCCAGATCGACGAGCGCGCCGAGGCGCTCGAAGGACGCGAGAAGGCACTCGCGGAACGCGTCACGCTCGTCGAGGCCCGTGAGCGCGACGCCGAGGCGAAGCTCCAGCACGTGGCCGGACTCACGGAGGCGGAGGCCCGCAAGGAGCTCCTGGAGGATCTGACCGAGGCCGCCAAGGCCGAGGCCGCCAACACGATCCGGGAGATCAAGGAACGGGCCCAACGCGAAGCCGAGCGCGAGGGCCGCAAGATCGTCGCGCTCGCCATCCAGCGGATGGCCGCCGACCTCACGGCCGAGACCACCGTCTCCGTCGTCCAGCTCCCGTCCGACGAGATGAAGGGCCGGATCATCGGCCGCGAGGGCCGGAACATCAGGGCCTTCGAGCAAGCGACGGGGGTGGACGTCATCATCGACGACACCCCCGAAGCCGTCGTTCTCTCCGCCTTCGATCCGGTCCGGCGCGAGGTCGCCCGCATCGCCCTCGACCGACTGGTCGAGGACGGGCGCATCCACCCGGGCCGCATCGAGGAGATGGTCGAGAAGGCGCAGAAGGAGGTCGAGAGCGGGATGGTCGAGGCCGCCGAGGAGGTCCTGTACGAGCTCGGCGTCCACAACATCCATCCGGAGATCGTGAAGACGCTCGGGCGCCTGCGATTCCGGACATCCTATGGACAGAACCAGCTCCAGCACGCCCGCGAGGTGGCCCTCCTGGCCGCGAACATGGCCGCCGAGATGGGCCTCGACGTACAGGGCACCAAGCGCGCCGCGATCCTGCACGACGTCGGCAAGGGGATGACCCACGAGCACGAGGGGACGCACGTGGAGCTCGGCTACCGCCTGTGCAAGAAGCACGGCGAGACCGAGCTGGTGCTCAACGCCATCAAGGCCCATCACGACGAGGAGCCGCACTTCTTCGCCGAGACCTTCCTCGTGACCGCCGCGGACGCGATCAGCGGATCCCGCCCCGGCGCCCGCCGCGAGATGTTCGAGGGATACGTGAAGCGGCTGGAGAAGCTCGAGGAGCTGGCCATGGAGGAGCCCGGAGTCGAGCGGTGCTTCGCCATCCAGGCCGGACGGGAGCTCCGGGTCATGGTCGAGCCCGGCCAGGTGAGCGACGGACAGATCGCGCAGATCTCGGAAGCGGTCGCGCGGCGGATCGAGAGCGAGCTCCAGTACCCCGGCCAGATCAAGGTCGTGGTGGTCCGGGAGACGAGGGCGGTCGACTTCGCGCGCTAGCGTCGCGACATTGTCGGGCGTCCGCGCTCGGGGCCGCCAGGGTACCCGGGCGAGCGGAATCCCCTTGCCCGAGGCAGGCGAATGAGCGCTCAGATCATTTCCGGCACCGAGATCGCGAAGGAGATCCGCGGTGAGCTGAAGGAACGCGTGGCCGCGCTCGTCGCGGAGCACGGCGTCACCCCCGGACTGGCCACCGTGCTCGTCGGCGACGATCCCGCGTCGCAGATGTACGTCGGGATGAAGAACCGCGTCGCCGGGGAGATGGGAATCCACTCCCGGCAGCACACGCTTCCCGCCGGCACGTCGCAGGAAGAGCTGCTCGGCCTCGTCACGGGCCTGAACGCGGATCCGCAGATCCACGGGATCCTCGTCCAGCTCCCGCTCCCCGGTCACATCGACGAGGGCGCGGTGATCGAGACGATCGACCCCGCCAAGGACGTCGACGGCTTCCATCCGATGAGCGTCGGGCGCCTCGCGACCGATTCGGGCACGTTCTTCCCGCCGTGCACGCCGGCCGGTGTCGTGGAAATGCTGCTCCGCAGCGGGCACGACCCGTCGGGGAAGCACGTGGTCGTCGTGGGTCGCTCCAACATCGTCGGGCGCCCGTTGGCGTCGCTGCTGCTCCGGAAGGCGCGCGGGGGCAACGCGACCGTGACCGTCTGCCACTCCCGGACCGCCGACCTGGCGGCCGAGACGCGCCGCGCGGACATCCTCGTCGTGGCCATGGGACGGCCCGAGATGATCACCGCCGACATGGTGCGTCCCGGCGCCGTCGTCATCGACGTGGGCACAAACCGCGTGGACGACCCGGAGTCGGAGCGAGGCTACCGGGTGTGCGGCGACGTCGTCTTCGACGAGGTGAAAGAGGTCGCGGGCGCCATTTCGCCGGTGCCCGGCGGGGTCGGTCCGATGACCATCACGATGCTCCTGTCCAACACCGTCGAGTCGGCGGCGCGGGCGGCGAAGCCCCGGGGCTAGAAGGGTGTCGGACGACCTCAGCCTGGACCTTTTCGACGACGCCGGGAGCGATCCGGAGCCGGCTGCGCCGGCGCCGGCTCCGGCTCCCGGGTCCGACGAGCCAGCGGGCCAGCGAGCGGGGACGGGTGCACCCGCGCCCCCATCCCCGTCCGAACCCGCGGCCGAGCCCTCAGCGGAGCCGGAAGGGCCGCGCGTCTGGTCCGTCTCCCAGGTGAATCGTGCGGTGCGCGGCCTGCTGGAAGGGAACGTCGAGCCGCTCTGGGTCGGCGGCGAGATCGGGAGCTGGACACGCTCGCGCGCCGGACATTGTTACTTCACGCTGAAGGACGATCGCGCCCAGATCCGCTCGGTCATGTTCCAGCGCGAGGCGCAGACCCTTCCGACCGACCCCGACGAGGGGATGCAGGTGCGGGCCCTCGGGCAGCTCACGCTCTACGAGGCCCGCGGCGAGTACCAGCTCGTCGTTCGCCGGCTGGAGGCGGAGGGCACGGAGGGGCTCTGGCGGCTCGCCTTCGAGAAGCTACGGGGTCGCCTCGAGTCGGAAGGGCTCCTCGATCCGGCCCGCAAGCGGCGCCTTCCGGCGTATCCGGCGTGCGTCGGCGTAGTGACGTCGCCGACGGGTGCCGCGCTGCGCGACATCGTGTCGGTCCTCAGGAGGCGGGCGCCCTGGACGCGGGTCGTGGTGAGCGGGACACGGGTGCAGGGGGACGGTGCTTCCGTGGAGATCGCCGAGGCCCTCGACAAGCTGGTGGCCAGCGGGCTCTGCGACGTGATCCTGGTCTCGCGAGGCGGCGGCTCGATCGAAGACCTGTGGGCCTTCAACGAGGAGCCCGTGGCGCGGGCCGTGGCCGCGTGCCCTGTGCCCGTGGTGTCGGCCGTGGGCCACGAGGTCGACGTCACCATCTGCGATCTCGTGGCCGACCTGAGGGCTCCCACGCCGTCCGCGGGCGCCGAAGCGGTGGTGCCGGACGCGGCCGTCGTGCTCGATACGCTGCGGACCACGCCGGAGCGGCTCGCGCGGGGCCTCCGGGGCGTGGCGACCCGCCGCCGTGAGAGGATCGAGCACCGCCTCGAGCGCCTCGGACGCGCCGTCGAGCGGCGGTTGGCCCCGGCCCGGCAATCCGTGGACCTGGCCACGGCCCGACTCGAGCGCGCGATGCGCTCGTGCATCGAAGGGCGGCGGCGCGCCCTGCGGGGGAGCGCGGGCCGGCTGCAGGCGCTTTCGCCGCTCGCGACGCTCCAGCGGGGGTACGCCGTGGCCCGCGCACCGGACGGGGGCGTGCTGCGCTCCGTGGACGACTTCGAGGCCGGCCGGCCGTTCCTGGTGCGCGTAACCGATGGGACGGTGAGGGCGGAGACCCTGGACATCACGAGGACAGCAGAACATGAGTGAAGACGGACGCGGGAAGGACGAGGCCGCCGGCGACGAGGAGCTCGGTCTCGAGCAGCGCATCCGCCGGCTGGAGGAGATCCTGACCCGTATGGAATCGGACGATGTATCGCTCGAGGAGGCGCTCGAGCTGTTCGAGGAAGGCGTCGGGCACGTCCGGCGGGCCGAGACGATCCTGTCCGAGACCGAGTTGCGCGTGGAGGAGCTGCTCTCGAAGGGGAAGACCGAGGCCATGGAGCTCGAGGACTCGTGACCGAGGTGGCGGCCTTCGATCTCGCGGGCTATCTGGACCAGGAGCGCGGCGTCGTGGAGGAGGCCCTCGACCGTGCCGTGGCGGCCGTGGAGCCCCACGTCGACGCCGAGGTGGGTGCCGCCATCCGGCACGGCGTGATGACCGGAGGCAAGCGGCTGCGCCCCATCCTGTGCGCGACAGCCTACCGGGCCTGCGGAGGCGACGGGGCCCCCGCGGACATCTACGACCTCGCCGTCACGCTCGAGCTGATCCACGCCTACTCCCTGGTGCACGACGACCTCCCGTGCATGGACGACGCCGAGCTCCGGCGCGGGACCCCCACCACGCATCGCGCGCACGGCGAGACGAACGCGGTCCTCGCCGGTGCGGCGCTGATCCCGGCGGCCGCGCTGCAGGCCCTCCGCGCCGCCCGCGCGCTCGGCCGTGACGAGGGCGCCGCCCGCGCGGTCGTACGCGCCCTGCTCGAGGCGGCGGGACCCGGCGGGATGGTCGGAGGGCAGTGGCTCGATCTCGAGGGAGAAGGGGCCCGGCTGACCGGACCGGAGCTCGATACCCTCCACGGCCGCAAGACCGGGGCGCTCCTGGCGGCATCGCTCGTCATGGGCGCGTCGGCCGCGGCGGCCGACGAGAAGACCGTCGGCGCGCTGGAGGCGTACGGCAAGGCCATCGGTCTCGCGTTCCAGATCGCGGACGACGTGCTCGACGCGACCGCTTCGGCCGAGGTGCTCGGGAAGAACCCGAGCGACGCCACGCTCGACAAGTCGACCTACGTGTCCCTGCACGGGCTGGACGCCGCGCGGGCCAAGGCCCGGGACGTGGTGGCGTCGGCGCTGGCCTCGCTCGACGCCGCCGGCCTGGACGCTCTGGCGCTCCGTGCGCTGGCGCATTACGTGATCGAGCGGGACCGGTAGTATCTTTCCTGTCCCCGATCGACAACGACGAGACGAAGGAGTGACGCGGTGTCCCTTCTGGACCGCATCCAGTATCCCCGGGACCTGAGACGACTCGAGCGCGAACAGCTCGATCAGGTCGTTCAGGCGGTAAGAGAGCGACACATCGACGTGGTGTCCCAGAAGGGTGGCCATTTCGGGGCCAGCCTCGGTGTGGTCGAGCTGACCGTGGCCCTCCACTACGTCTACGACACGCCGCGTGATCAACTCGTGTGGGACACGGGCCACCAGGCCTACATCCACAAGATCCTGACCGGACGGAACGAGCAGCTGCCGACCATTCGCACGCGGCACGGGCTCGCCCCGTTCTTGCGGCGCGACGAGTCCGAGTACGACGCATTCGGGGCGGGGCACGCCTCCACGTCGATCTCGGCGGCCTGGGGCATGGCCGTGGGACGTGATCTAACCAGTCAGGACTTCGACGTCGTCGCCATCATCGGCGACGGTGCCATGGGATGCGGCTTGGCCTACGAGGCGCTGAACAACGCCGGCCATACGGACCGGGACTTCGTGGTCGTCCTCAACGACAACGACATGTCCATCGCGCCCGCGGTCGGGGCCATGAACAAGTACCTGACCGGGATGATCACCAACCCGGCCTACAACAAGGCGCGGAAGCTGGTGAAGGAGATCCTCCACCGGACCCCCTCGGCGCTCGGCGAGGTGATGGAGGAGGTCGCGGGCCGGCTCGAGGAGAGCGTCAAGCACATGCTCACGCCGGGGCTCATCTTCGAGGAGCTCGGGTTCACCTACGTCGGGCCGATCGACGGACACGACGTCCAGCAGCTCGTCGACACGTTCCGGCGCGTGAAGGACATGAAGGGCCCCATTCTCGTGCACGCGATCACACAGAAGGGGCGGGGCTTCGCACAGGCCGAGGACGACCCATGGACCTGGCACGCTTCCGGGCCGTTCGACAAGGTCACGGGGAAGGGGACCAAGTCGTCCAAAGGGCTGCCCCGCTACCAGAACGTGTTCGGTAGAGGGCTCATCCAACTCGCCGACGCCGACCCGAAGGTCTGCGCCATCACGGCCGCCATGCCGGACGGCACGTCGACGGACATGTTCCAGGAAGCCCATCCCGACCGGTACTTCGATGTCGGGATCGCCGAGGGGCACGGCGTGACGTTCGCGGCCGGCCTCGCCACACAGGGCGTGAAGCCGATCGTCGCCATCTACTCGACGTTCCTGCAGCGCGCGTACGACAACATCGTGCACGACGTCGCCCTTCAGGGGCTGCCGGTCGTGTTCGGCATGGACCGGGCCGGTATCGCCGGCGAGGACGGGCCTACCCACCACGGGACGCTCGACATCGCCTACATGCTGTCGATTCCGGGGATGACCGTGACCGCGCCCAAGGACGGAGCCGAGATGCTCGCGCTCCTCCGGCTCGGCACCGAGCAGGACGAGGGCCCGTGGTCCGTGCGCTGGCCCCGTGACGCCGTGCCGGCCGAGGTGCCGCACCTGTCCGAGATCGAGGCGGTCGAGCCCTTCACCTGGGAGATCCTCAGAAACGGGGGTGACGTGGTGTTCCTCGCCACCGGCACCATGGTCGGGACGTCGCTCGAAGCGGCGGACGTCCTGGCGGAGCAGGGGATCCGGGCCAGTGTGGTCAACTGCCGCTTCCTCAAGCCGTACGACCGGCAGGTTTTCGAGGAGATGGTGCGGAGCCACCCGGTCGTCATGACCGTCGAGGAGGGTCAGGTCACCAACGGGTTCGGAGCGTTCATGAGCCGCGAGATCGATGCTCTGGACCTCGAGACCCGGCCGAAGGTGGTCACGCTCGGCATTCCCGACCGCTTCATCGAGCACGGGGGGCGGGGCGAGCTCCTGGCCGAGATCGGTCTCGATGCCGCTGGCGTCGCCGCGTCCGCGCAGCGGGCCCTCGGCCGGACGGCGTCGGTACGCACCGGGTGACGGTGTCGGGTCGGGCCCGGTTCGAGGGTCCGCTGAAGAGCATCGGTGTGGTGCTCCGCAGCGAGAGCCCCGAGGTGAGCGCGGTCCTCGACCGCCTGGGCGCGTTCTGCGACCGGCACGACATCCGCGTGGTCTTCGAGCGCCGCTCGGAGGTGGTCCCCGAAGGTGCCGACGTCCAGGAGATGGGCAACGGCGGCCTCGACCTGGTGGTCGCACTCGGCGGTGACGGAACGCTGCTGCGGGCCGCGCGCTCGGTCATCGGCACGGGCATCCCCGTGCTGGGCGTGAACCTAGGCCGACTCGGCTTCCTCACCTCGCTCCCGGCGGACGAACTGGAGTGGGGCCTCGAGCACGTGTTGAGCGGCAACGCCTACCTCGACGTCCGTTTCACGCTGCGGACGACCATCGAAGGCGGCGACGACGACGCGGGGCCGTACTTCGCCCTGAACGACGTCGTGATCCACACCCGAGGGGCGGCACGCGTCACGCCCATGAACATCGAGGTGGGTCACTCGGGCGTGTTCGAGCAGGCGGGCAGCTTTTCGGCCGATGGGGTCATCCTGGCGACACCGACGGGCTCGACGGCCTATTCGATGTCGGCCGGTGGCCCCATCGTGGCCCCCGAAGTCGAGTGCATTGTGATCACGCCGATCTGCCCGCACTCGCTCGCCGTGCGCCCCCTGGTCGTACCGGCCTCGCGTGAGATCCGCATCAGCTTGCTCGGCAAGCAGGTCGGACACCAGCTCACGGTGGACGGGCAGGTGGTCCGCGCACTGGACACGGACGACGCGGTCTTGGTCGGCCGGGAACGCGAGCCCGTGCCCCTGGTCCGGTTCCCCGGACAGTCCTTCCTGGACACCCTGCGGCGCAAGCTGAACTGGGCCGCCAAGCCACCCGAGCGTGCCTGAGCGACGACTCCGTCCGATCGAGCCATTGTAGGACCCGCCCGGACCGCTCACCTTTGAGCGACCATGCTTTCCGAACTCCGCATCCGCGACTACGCGGTCGTCGACGACCTGACGCTGACGCTCGCCCCGGGGCTGAACGTGCTGACCGGTGAGACGGGCGCGGGTAAGTCGATCATCGTCGGGGCGCTGTCCCTCCTGCTCGGCGAGCGTGCATCGTCCTCGGTGGTGCGGACCGGCGCGGACCGCGCCACCGTGGAGGCGGTCTTCGACATCGCCGACCTCCCGGCCGTTCGCGACCGGCTCGACGAGCTCGGCTTCCGTGCGGACGACGACATGCTGATCCTGCGACGCGAAGTCGCCGCGGAGGGTCGGAACCGTGCCTGGGTCAACGGATCCCCCGCGACCGCGGGCGTGGTCGGCGAGCTCGGGACGGCGTTGGTGGACCTGCACGGGCAGCACGAGCATCAGACGCTTCTGAGGCAACGTGAGCAACGGGACATCCTCGACGCGTTCGCCGGCTCGACGGGCGACGCCGAGGCGGTCGCCGAGGCCTACCGGCAGCTCCAGGCGCTGGAGGCCGAGCGCGACGCCAAGGAGGAGCGGCGTCGCGACGTGGAGAGCCGGGCCGACTTCCTGAGGTTCCAGCTCTCGGAGATCGACGAGGCGGACCTCGCCCCGGGCGAGGACGAGCAGCTCGAGGAGGAAGCCGGCCGGCACGAGCACGCCGAAGAGCTGGTCCAGGGCACGACCGGTGCGAGCGACGTGCTGTACGCCGGGGACGAGTCCGTCTCGGACCGGGTCGCCGACGTCCGGCATACGTTACGGGATCTGGCCCGGTTCGATACGAGCCTGGCCGGACACGCCGACGCGTTGGACGAGGCCTACCACCTCATTGCCGAGGTCGGCCGCGCCCTCGGCGACTACGCCACGTCGATCGATCACGACCCCGCGCGCCTCGAGGAGGTACGCCGACGCCTCGACCGGATCTTCAGGCTCAAGCGCAAGTACGGCCCCGAACTCGCGGACGTGCTCGCCACGGCGCAGCGGGTCCGCACGGAGCTCGCCGAGCTCGACGCCGCGGAGCACGACATGAGCGAGCTGGAGCGCAGGATCGGCGAGGCGGAAAAGGGGCTCGGAGTGGTCGCCGAACGCCTGAGCGAGAAGCGGCGTGAGGCCGCGCTCCGACTCCGACGCGAGGTCGAGGCGCAGCTTCCCGACCTCGGGCTGAAAGGCGCGTCGTTCGAGGTGCGCCTGACCCCGTACGACTCCGTGTCGGCCGGAGGCGCCGAGGGCGTCGAGTTCCTGGTCTCGCCGAACCCGGGCTTCGATCCCATGCCGCTAGCTCGCATCGCCAGTGGCGGTGAGCTGTCACGCGTAATGCTGGCCCTCAAGGCGATCCTCGCGGAGGTGGACCACGTTCCGGTCCTCATCTTCGACGAGATCGACGCCGGGATCGGAGGCGCGGTCGGGGCGGCCGTCGGAGAGAAGCTTCGGGACGTCGCGGCGCGCCACCAGGTGTTCGTCGTCACCCATCTCGCACAGGTCGCGTCCAGGGCCAACCACCACCTGCTGGTCGAGAAGAAGGTCGACGGCGAGGCGCCGACCGCAACCAGGGTGCGCGCCCTTTCGGACGACGCGCGGGTCGAGGAGATCGCGCGCATGCTCGGCGGCGATCCGGGGTCCGCCACCTCGCGTGAGCATGCCAGGGAGCTGCTCACGGGGTAGAGGCCCGCGGCGGGATGGCGTCTTCAGCCGCCCCAGATCCGGGCGAACAGCGCGCCCGAAAGCTCGATCCGTGTGGCCGCTGGCGACCGCGCGCCCCCGATGGCGCGCAGGAGCCGCAGGCGGAACCGGAGCGGGCGGGTTTCGAGGCGCGGCGTGGTCGTGTCGTAGGTCAGGGCGCCGCCGACACGGTGCAGGGACGATCCCCGTCCGAGCGGCACCGGTGCAGCCCCATCGGTCGGCGTAAACGCAGGCGCGTCTTGCTGTAAGAAGCGATAGCTCGCGCTCAGGGTAAGCTCGGGAACGAGCTTGAGCCCGGGCTCGACCTCGAGGCCCAGGTAGCGCCCGGGGGACCACTCGAACACGGCTCGCCGGTCGACCGGGACCAGTGGTTCGTCCGCCACCCCGACTCGCATCGCGAGCAGCCGCGAGCCCTGCATGCCGTACAGGGCGCCCGCGCGAAGCGAGAGGGTCCGGCCGGCGGTGCCGTGCGCGCTCGCGCGGACCTCGACGTCGGTCTGGCCGTCTCCCGTGCCGAGCGACAGCGGAACGTCCGGATCCGGCGCGCGACCCGTGCCGAGGCGCACCAAGACTCCGGCCAGGACGTCGACGCTCCAGGGTGGGATGTCGGCTCCCCGGTCGCCGAGCTGGAGCACACGAACGAGCGTGGACAGCTCGACATCGCCCAGGCCCCAGAGGCTCGTGCGGGTCCGCAGGGGCTCATCGTAGCCGAGGGGGGCGTACCGGGCCGGGAGCGTCTCGAGATCACTCTCGGACGGGCGCTCAGTGGCCAGCACGAGCGGCGCGTCGAGGCCGTCCAGACCAGCGGCCCGCAACTCCGCGTCGAGGGTCGCGACCTCCGAGGCGAGAACCGTGCCGGCCGGCGAGGCGTCGAGGAGGAAGAAAGGCGCCGCCGCGTACGCGGTCGTCAGGCCGCTGCTCATGCGAGCAGCGTTCTCCGCCAACGCCTGCGCGGAAGCGCAGCTCGGGTCGCCGGCCGCGCAAAGGTCGTCGGCACTGGCACTTGCGGTTGCCCGGGCGTCGGCGAGGTCGAGAAGGAAGGCGTCCACCGCACCGGGGTCGCTGATCCCCGGCGACACGCCCAGATCGCCGGCGAGGGTGTCGGGGGTGAACACGAGGTCGATCGCCGTCCGGTTCTTGATCCGAGGGATCATCGCGCCGATGGTCCACCAGTCGGTGATCCCGAGGTGGATGCCGAAGTCGATCCGCGTCACGTCGTGCGACACGCGCCCGTCCACGGCGCCTATGGCCGGAGTGTACTCCGGATCGCCGAGAAGCCCGCGCATCTCGGCCACGAAGTCGGAGCTCCCCCCAAAGAGATCCAGAGCCGACGGCGAGGAGAGGCCCGCCCCCAGCGGTACGCGCCCGTCATCAGCGAAGCGCTCCTCCCAGGCCGTGAACGAGGGCCATCCGGAAAGCCGCAGCGTTCCCGCCGGCACCAGCCGGTCGTCCAGGAGCTGGGCCCCCAAGCCAACCGGCGACACGCTCGTCGAGGCCCACAGGAGGCCGGCCAGGCCGATCGAGAACAGGAGAGCAGGGGAGCCCCTGCGCGAGCGACCGCTGCCCGGAAAGCGCGTGAGAGGCCGTGGGGTGGGCGCGTATGGCAGGGTATCAGGCATCGCAGAACATAAGGCGAGCGCCGCGAGCACGTACAGCCCGAACGCGCTGCCACCGGACCCCTTCGCACCCTCCCGAGATCGACCCGTCCGGGCCGGAACGCCAACTCACGCCGAGAAGGGTCGTTGACCGGGCCGCACCCTTTTTCTAGGTTGATACCGCTGTAAACATTGCGGGAATAGCTCAGTTGGTAGAGCACAACCTTGCCAAGGTTGGGGTCGCCGGTTCGAGTCCGGTTTCCCGCTCTGTCGGCGAAGGGGGCGGCAGCTCAAGCTGTTCGCTCCCTTCGCGTTTGGCGCCGTGGCCAAGTGGTAAGGCAGAGGACTGCAAATCCTTTATCCCCGGTTCGAATCCGGGCGGCGCCTCTCAAAAGACTCGAAGAACGGTCAGGCTCCCAAGGGCCTGGCCGTTCTTTGTATCGAGAGGCTGCGAGCGCCGCCCGGATGGCGCGCTGTAGCGCGCCGCGCCGGCTTCACCGGCGCTCGAACCGCAGGTTCGACCCTCGCGGCCAAGCGGGTTCTCGGTAGACCCGAGGGGCCTCCCCGCGTGGGGAGCGAGGATCGCCGCAGGCGACCGCAGCTCAATCCGGGCGGCGCCTCTCAAAAGACTCGAAGAACGGTCAGGCTCCCAAGGGCCTGGCCGTTCTTTGTATCGAGAGGCTGCGAGCGCCGCCCGGATGGCGCGCTGTAGCGCGCCGCGCCGGCTTCACCGGCGCTCGAACCGCAGGTTCGACCCTCGCGGCCAAGCGGGTTCTCGGTAGACCCGAGGGGCCTCCCCGCGTGGGGAGCGAGGATCGCCGCAGGCGACCGGAGTTCAATCCGGGCGGCGCCGCGCTCCCAGGGGTGTCCGTTCTCTGGGATAGTCCGCAGGGCAGTGGGTGAGTCGCACAGCGACGAAGGGGAGGCGTACTACGGTTCCTCCGTCTGGCTCGCTTTCTCGCGTCCTCGCAACTCGTTCGACTTTCGAACGATCTCTTCGGTCACGCAGACGAACAGTTAGGCTTCAGAGGCCCCGTGTGACGAGGAGAATCATGCGAAGAGCACCTCAAGAGGTCGACTACAAGTCGTTCGACTTTCGAACGACTTTCGAACCTGTGGGAAAGAGACCGACGCGTAGGATTGGCCCTGTGCCGGACGCGCCAGACGGGCCCGCCCAAAGTCGTTGCTGAATCCGAGTCCTGCGCCTACGTTGGCCAAGTGTCGCCGAGTCCCGGTCAACGAGGCGCGCGAGCTGTGCAACTCTGGCCTCGGATCTCGTCATACCTGACAGAGCCGAGATTTGCGCCGAAAGCTCCCAGGACCGCTCGGATCTTGTCGGCGCCGGAGTCGGAATTCACGGGGAGGTTGCGCCGTGCTGAGGAAGCGAGTCGCCGTTGTTCTGGCTGTCGCCGTGGTCGCCGGGTCCTGCATGGCCAGCTACCCAGCCGCCGACCCCTTCGCCGGTCCTCCGCCGGGGGCCGAGCGACCGGGCACCCCCATGTACCAGGTGTCCTTCGGGGGAAAGTGTGGCATCTGCAACGTGAGTCTGGATGTTGCGGGCCGGCGCGACGTGTACGTGGACACGACCCTGATCGTTCGTCGACACCGGATACCGGCGATGCCGGGGGCCGTCGTGGTCATGAATGTCGCACCGGTGGGCGATTGGGGTCCGGTCGAGCGCATCGAGATCCGAGTGAACGGAGAAGTCATCGCCGAGGCCAGCAACGGAGAGCTCGATGGCCTTCCGGGTACCGAAAACGGCGGGGCTCTGTCTATCCGCGCCGTTCTTCCGCAGAACTAGAGGAGCACCATCATGCAGGTAGGAGACGTGGTCCGCATGAAATGCGGTGGCGACCCGATGGTGGTCGTCGAGATCACCGGCGAGACGGCCACCTGCCGGTGGCCACATCCGAAGGGGCGTGAGCCGCTTGCGGACGACTTTCCCGTGGCGGCGCTGGAGCCGGTGCCGCCCAAGACCGATGTGGCTGAGGCCTGGTCGGCGGCCCTGAAGGCGACGGAAGACTTCCTCCGCGGCGACCGACGCTAGCCGGTCGCCGCGGCCCGAAGGCCCTAGCGGCCGACCCGTTCCAACACCGCCGCCAGCCGCTCCACCGTCCCGTCGACGTCCATCAGCTTGTCCAACCCGAACAGGCCGATCCGGAACGTGCTGAAGTCGTCGGGCTCCCCACAACGCAGGGGCACCCCGCCGGCGATCTGCATTCCCTCCGCCGCGAACGCCCGCCCGGTCCGGATGTCCGGATCGTCGGTGTAGCTCACGACCACGCCCGGCGCCTCGAACCCTGGGGCCGCCACGCTGGGAAAGCCGTGCTCGGCCAGAAGCGCGCGCACCTTGCGCCCCAGCTCCCACTGCCGGTCCCGCACCACGTCCAGCCCGTGATCGACGGTCTCCCGCATGACGTCTCGGAACGACCGGAGCGCCTCGGTGGGCATGGTGGCGTGATAGGCGTGTCCACCGTCCTCGTACGCCTTCATGATCTCGTGCCACCGCCGGAGGTCGCAGGCGAAGCTCGTGCTCGTGGTTTCGGCCATGCGCTCCACCGCCCGCTCACCGAGCATGACGAGCGCGGCGCACGGAGGCCCGCTCCATCCCTTCTGCGGGGCGCTGATGAGCACGTCGACGCCGAGGTCGGCCATGTCGACCCAGATCGTCCCGGACGCGATGCAGTCCAGGACGAACAGGCCGCCCACCTCTCGCACCGCGTCGGCCACCCCGCGGATGTAATCGTCGGGGAGGATCATTCCCGAGGATGTCTCCACGTGCGGGGCGAAGACGACGTCCGGCTTCTCCTCCCGGATGCGGGCGACGACGCGCTCCAGGTCCGCCGGGGCGAACGGCGCCTGCCGCGCATCCCCGACCGGGGCCGCCTTCAGCACCGTCTCACTCGCCGGGATCCCGCCCATCTCGAAGATCTGGCTCCAGCGGAAGCTGAACCAGCCATTCCGGATGACGAGACAGCGCCCTCCCGTCGCGAACTGGCGCGCCACCGCCTCCATCCCGTAGGTCCCGCTGCCGGGCACGACCACCACGGCATCCGCGTGGTAGACGTCCGCAAGCGTCCCCGAGATGTCCCGCATGACGTCCTGGAACGTGGCGGACATGTGGTTCAACGCACGGTCCGTGTAGACCACGGAATACTCGAGGAGTCCTTCGGGGTCCGTGCGTCGCGAGGGGTCGGTCATGGCGGTTCCAGTGGGTTCGGGTCGGGGATCTGCGGGCGGATCCGTCATCGGAGTCCGCCGCGCACGATGACCCGGCGAGGGATTCGGCGCAACGGTCTGCGGCGTGGCCCGTGACGGGTCGCTCGCCTCCCCCTAGCTTCCTCCCTTCGGCGGTTCCTTCGGCTCTTTCCACGAGGCGGCACTTGGCAGCGGAGACTACGGACGTCGTCGTCATCGGATCCGGCATCATCGGAGCGTCCTGCGCGTGGCATCTGGCGTCGCGGGGGGTGCGCGTCGTCGTCCTCGAGTCCGAGGGGAGTCCCGCCATGGGATCCACGGGGAAGAGCGCGGCTGGCGTCCGCGTCCAGTTCACGACGGAGCCGAACGTCCGTCTGTCGATGTTCTCGGTCCCCTTCTACCGTGGCTTCGAGGAGCGCTTCGGGACCGACATCGGCTATCGGCCGATCGGGTACCTCCTCCTGGCGACGGAGGACCGGTGGGCGCGGCACATGGCCTCGGTCGAGTTGCAGCGCTCGCTGGGGGCCCCCGTCGAGGTGCTCTCGCCCGAGGAAGGCCTTCGGTACGTCCCGTACGAGGTCGAGGGGCTCGCGGGCGCCACCTACGGGCCGTGGGACGGCGTCATCGATCCGCACATGGCGACCCAGGCGCTCGTCTCGATGGCGCGCGAGAAGGGGGCGCAGTTCCGGTTCCAGTCGCGCGTGACGGCGATCGAGGCGTCGGGGCTGGGCGGTTGGCGCGTCGAGACCGCCGGAGGCGCGATCGCGTGCGGACACGTGGTGAACGCCGCTGGCGCCTGGTCGGGTCAGATCGCCGGCCTGGCGGGGCTCCACGTGCCGGTCGGACCGAAGCGGGTCCAGATGTTCGTGAGCGCGCCCATCGAGGATACCCGGACCTATCCGTTGACCGTGGATCTCGCGTCGGGCGCGCACTTCCGCTCGGAAGGCGACCGCGTTCTCCTCGGACTGGACAAGCTCGACCAGGAGCCCGGGTTCTCCGAGGGGATGGACTGGGACTGGATGGAGCAGGTCCTCATGACCGGCGTCGAGCGCTTTCCGTGGTGGGAGGACCTCGGGATCGACCGGAAGAAGAGCTGGTGGGGGTACTACGAGGTGTCTCCGGATCACAACCCGATCATCGGCGTTCACCCCGACACCTCGACGTGGATCGACGCGTGCGGCTTCTCCGGGCACGGCATCATGCACGCGCCGGCCGCGGGGCTCGCGGTGTCCGAGCTCGTCGCGGATGGGCGCGCGCACACGCTCGAGATGGAGCCGTACCGGCACGATCGGTTCGGCGCAGGGGTCGCGCGCGAAGCGAACATCTTCTGATTCTGAGGAGCCGGACGTGGACGATCAGGGATTCGGCGCGATCGCCGGAGTGCTGTGGATCGTCATTCCCGGCTTCTTCGTGGGCCTGTTCGTCATGGACAGCGTCCGGAAGATCTTCTCCGAGGACGAGACCCTGCTACGGCGCCTGTTCGAGAATCAACCCGTCACGGCAACGGCGACCGCGACCGCGCTCGGATCGGTGCTGGTCTGGGCCGTACTGAGAGCGCTCGGCCTGATGTAGGGACCGTCAGCTCGTAGCGTCAGCTCTCCGACGCCTGCGCCCTCTTCCTGCGATCGCCCGAGGAGCGGCGGTCCCCGGTACGCCGATCGGAGAGGACTCTCCGGTCTCCCCGCGTGCCCATCGGCCCACGGCGTCGCTCTCCGCGGCGCCGACGCTCGCCGTTCACTCTGCGGTCTCCGTCGCTGCGGCGTTCACCGGCTCTCTTCACGAACATCGGATCGACGTCTCCGGGCTGGCTGGATCGATGGGGTCGGGCGGACTGACGCCCCAACATGCGACGAGGCCCGACCGCCGTCAAAGGATGACGATGGTCGGGCCTCGCGCTCGAAGGATAGGCGGACGATGAGCCTCAGATGGACCCGCCGCCTCCGGGCCTACGACTCGGGCTCCGCGGGGCCGGGGCGCTTCCGCCCGACCCGCGAGACGGGCTCGGACGTGCGCTGGGCGACCGGCTCGACGAAGGCGCCGGACGTGCGCTGGGCGACCGGCCCGACGAAGGCGCCGGACGTGCGCTGGGCGATCCGCCTCCCGACGGCCGTCCGGACGGAGCCGGACGCGCCGACGGCGTGCGCGAAGACGGCGCCGGCCTCGAGCGTGCCGCAGGCGGTCGCGTGCTGGACCCGCCCGACGGTCTGGCCTGGGGCTCGGGCGCGCGGCGCGTGACGCTGGGTCGTGCGCTCCGGTCGGTCCGGACCGGCCCGGTCGACGGGGCCGCCCGCTGCGGACGGCTCGGCGTCGCCCGGGCGCTCGGACGCGTCTGGGGCTCGGAGCGCGTCCGTGCCGACGGACGCGGCTCCGTCCGAACGCTCGGCTGCGGGCGAGCCGATCCCGGCTGCCCGGCCGAGGGCGCCGAGCGCGGAGTCACGCTCGGTCGCCGGTCGTTCCCCGCGCTGGGCGTGGCCCGCGCGGACGGCCGCTCCTGACGAGACGGCGCGACCCTGGCCGACGGGCGCTCCTGGCTGCTCGGCGTCGCCCGGGCGGACGAACGATCGGTCCGCCCCGGAGCCACGCGAGCCGACCCGGCGTCTCGCTCGGACGGCGTCACGATCCGCCCCGAGGGGCGGGCCGATCCGCCGGCCCGTGCCGTACCGACGCTGCTCGCGGGTCTCGCCCTGGCCGAGCTCGGCGCGCGGTCGGCGCTACCGACTCTCGAGGCACCGGCGCGGGTGGTCGGAGCGATCCGACCGGACGTCCGGCCGGCGACGCCCGCCGTACGATCCTGCGCGATGCGCGTGCTGCTGGGCTGGGCTCCCGAGGTCCCGACGCGACGCACGGCCGTCCTGGTCGACGACGCGTAACCGGGATTCTCCTTGTAGCGAGTGGAGCCCCAGGCGAGTGGGGACGGACGGTACGCGGCCACGCCGCGACGGCCGCCGTAGGCGTAGACGCTGCGGACGGGGCGCGGCGAATACCAACGGTCCCAACGGCCGTCGAAGTAGCCGTCACGATACCCGTCCCAGTAGTTCGCCCACGGATCGTAGGCCCAGTACGGACCCCAGGGGGCCACGTAGGGGTCGCGCACGTAGGCGTAGCGGTACGGCCGGTAAACCGAGTAGCTCCCCCAGACGCCCCAGCGGTGCCGCCAGCTGCGCGCCCGGTAGGAGTCACGGCGATACGGACCGAAGGCCACGCAGTCCACGTACCAACCCCCGTACGGATCCCAGTAGCTGTCCCAATACGAGTCCCAGCAGCTGGAGCTGGCGACGTACGTGCGGACGACCGGCGAATAGTGGTAGCCGGAAGAGTAGATCCCGTACCCCGACGAATAGTGGGTACCGTAATAGGTACCCAGCGACGCGTCGACGAAAACGGATCCGCCATCGTAGTACGATCCGGTGCTGATCCCGACCCCGGTGAAGAGCGGACCGGTCTCGAACGCCACTGAGACGTGACTCTGGCCCGATGCACCGGCCGGCGTCAGGACGACGCTCATGGCCAGGAACGCGATGGATCTTGTCAGGGTGCCCACTTTGTCCTCCTTCGATGAGTCCGCCCCCGATCAATGCAGGGGTCGTGCCAGGCGACCGTGCGTTCGTAAGCGCTTGTCACGCAAGAATTTGTGTGTATCGTTCCGACGCCTGGGGACGCGTCCTGTCCCACGGGGCGGACACGCGCCGTCCCAGAGAGGACACGCGTCTCCTGCGGGCGCGCGCGCCGCGCGCCGAGCTCCCTCCGAGCCGCTCCGGAGCGTCCGTCCGGCGGCGGTCGTCGACGCCACGAGAACGCCCGACCTTGCTCCGCGGAGCGTTTCGTCCAAGATTCCATCCGTCCAGCCGACGTAGCATGTTGGCGCCGACCCGGCCCCCTGGCCGGTCGGATGGGCCCGTACCGCGCCCTCTTGGCGCGCGGAGTACCTTCCGACGGATGCCCGTGCGCGACCTTCCGCGCCGGTACCGCATCCGGCAACCCGGTTTCGACAGTGTCCGACTCGCCAGACAATCAGCAGGGCGGCGGCTCGCGCAAGCCCCGACGCGGCAACCGCCGCCGTCGCGGACGGCGCAACAAAGGCCCCCGCAACAACCAGGATCAGGACAACCGCAACGACAACGAGGGGCAGATCGACCTTCCGGATGATCCGGAAGAGTTGATGGCCATGTCCCGGCCACTCGGTCTCCTCGAGGTGCTCGGGAGCGGATCCGGATTCATCAGACGGCGGGAAGCTGGATACACGCCGAGCAACGACGACATCTACGTCGCGTCACGCATCATCCAGAAGTTCGGATTGCGGACGGGCGACGAGCTCATGGGCATCGTCGGAAACGCGCCGAGGCCCAACAAGAGCGCTCCGCTGGCCCACCTCTCGCTGGTCAACGACCATCCGCCGGAGCAAGCCAAGAAGCGCCCCGACTTCCAGCGTCTGGCCGCGGTCCATCCGGACGAGCAGCTCGTCCTGGAGTGCGGCCGGCAGCTTCTCGGCGAGCCGGACTACACGAACCGCGTGATCGACCTCTTCTGCCCGTTCGGAAAAGGGCAGCGCGCCATGATCGTCGCTCCGGCCAAGGCCGGTAAGACGATGGTCATGCAGTCGGTCGCCCAGGGGATCGTGACGAACAATCCCGAGTGTCACCTGATGTTCCTCCTGGTCGACGAGCGGCCCGAGGAAGTCACCGAGATGGAGCAGTGCGGCTTCGGCGAGGTCATCGCGTCGACGTTCGACCGACCGGCCGAGCGGCACGTCCAGGTGGCGGAAATGACGCTCGAGCGGGCGCGCCGCAGGGTGGAGCAGGGCGAGGACGTCGTGATCATCCTCGACTCCATCACCCGGATGGCCCGCGCCTACAACACGACCGAGAACGGGAGCGGCAAGACGCTGTCCGGCGGGCTCGACGCCAACTCGCTCGAGAAGCCGAAGCGATTCCTCGGGAGCGCCCGGAAGATCTCCGAGACGCAGACCGGAGGTTCGCTGACGATCATCGCGACCGCGCTGGTCGACACGGGATCACGCATGGACCAGGTGATCTTCGAGGAGTTCAAGGGGACCGGTAACAGCGAGCTGGTGCTGTCCCGCGAGCTGGCCGACAAGCGGATCTATCCCGCGATCGACCTCTCGGCCTCCGCCACGCGGAAGGAAGAGTTGCTCCTCGACGACGACGCCCTCCGCATCTCGCACGCCATGCGACGTCAGCTCGCGGGCATGAGCCAGACCGACGCGATGCTCGAGCTACTCGGCGCCATGCGGAGGACCAAGAGCAACCGCGAGCTCATCGACTTCGCCCGCGGCCGCTGACCGCTTCGTCCAGACGGCCGAGGCTCCGCTCGAGCTCGGCCGTCTGGGCGTCTTCCATGAAGAACCCCCAGTAACCCATGAGTGGGTTCCGGCCGAGGTTGCCCTCCTCGTGCCAGTCGACGCGAACGCTGTCCTGGACCGCCGTCAGCGTGAGCGTGCCGGCGGTCCGCATCGCTCCGCCGCTGACCTCGACCTCGTAACGGACGCGCTCGGGCTGCACGGCCTCGACGATCCTGAACGACCCCTCGCCCAGCTCGGGATCGTTCCAGGTGATGGACGCGCCCGCCCCCCGCTCGGGACCCGAGCGGACGAGCCCCGAATCGGGCCATGCCGTCCACGCTCGCCAGCCTTCCGGTGAGTCGAGCAGGCCGTAGACCGCATCCGGCTCCGCGGGGACGACCCGGGACGCGCTCGCCTCCCAGTCGGTGGGCAGCACGACCCCCAGGGCGAGGACGCCCAGGAGAAGCATTGCCGCTCCGCCCAGGATCTTGGTACCCAGGCTGAAGGGGGACACCGTCACCGAGCTCCGCCCGGGGCGGCGGCGGTGTCGGCCCGCTCGCCATGGACGGCTTCGAGGGCGCTCGTGAGCGCGGGCATGATGTTGCGTGCCATGCGGCGGTGTCCTTCAGGAGTGGGGTGGATGCCGTCGGACTGGTTCAGCTCGGGAACGCCGGCGACGCCCTCGAGCAGGAAGGGAACGAAATGCGTGTCCCGTTCCTCGGCAACCCGGGCGAAGACCTCCCTGAACGCGACCGTGTAGCGCTCCCCGAGGTTGGGGGGCGCCTCCATGCCGAGGAGCACGATACGCGCGTCCGGGTAATTCGCCCGGGTTCGGAGTACGATGTCGTCCAGATTGGCCCGGAGCTCGTCGACGTCGAGGCCACGGAGCCCGTCGTTGGCGCCGAGCTCGAGGACGAGCACGTCGAGCGGGCTCCGGAGCACCCAATCGATGCGCCGTACGCCGGCCGCGCTGGTTTCACCGGAGACGCCGGCGTTCACGAGTCGGAACGGGAGCCCTGCGGCGGCGGCGAGTTCCGCGGCGTGCGTGGCGTAGGTATCGTCCTCGCTCGGGAGGCCGAGCCCGGCGGTCAGGCTGGTGCCGAAGAACACGACGGTCGGAAGGTCATCCTCCGGCACCTCCGTGTTCAGAACGGGGGTGGGATCGCCGGCGGACGCATCGCCGTCGCCGCCGACCGGAGGTGGAGCGTCGCCGGGGCCGCAGGCCGCGACGACGAGAACGAAGCATAGAGAACCGAGGATGCGCATGCTGATCGTGGCGGAAGGGCTGGGGAAGACGTACACGAGCGGCGGGCGCCCCCTCAGAGTGCTCGACTCGGTCGACCTCGAGATCGCCCGCGAGTCCGTGGTGGCGATCGTCGGGCCGTCCGGGAGCGGGAAGACGACGCTCCTCGGGCTGCTCGCCGGGCTAGACGCGCCCTCATCGGGACGCGTGGTGATCGACGGACAGGACCTCGCCGGTCTTACCGAAGATGGCCGGGCCGAGTTTCGTGCGCGACGGATCGGCTTCGTCTTCCAGACGTTCCATCTGCTCCCCACCATGACCGCGCTGGAGAACGTCATGGTACCGCTCGAGCTCCAGGGCTCGTTCCACGGCGCCAGGGAACGGGCCGCCGAGCTGCTCGACCGTGTGGGCCTGTCGGACCGCACCGATCACTATCCGGCCCAGCTGTCCGGCGGGGAGCAGCAGCGGGTGGCGCTCGCGCGGGCGTTCTCGAACCGCCCGGCCATCCTGTTCGCCGACGAGCCGACCGGCAACCTCGACCAGGCCACAGGCGCCGGTATCGTCGAGATGCTCGAGACGCTGAACCGTGAGGAAAGCACCACGCTCGTGCTCGTGACGCACGACCTGTCCCTCGCCGAGCGGGCGGACCGGGTCGTGGCGCTGGCCGGCGGTCGCCTCTCGTCGGATCGGCCGGGCCGGGGCAGCGACGCGCGCGGCGCGGGGTCGCAGGCGCCCGCCGGTCGAGAGCCGGCGGCGCAGGCATCGCCCGAGGCCGGAGGGTGATACCCGCCTGGGTGCGGGGCGCGTTCCGGCTGGCGCTCCGGGAGGGCCGTCACTCGGTGAGGCGCGTCGGGCCGTACATGGTCTCGATCACGCTCGGCGTGACCGCCTTGGTGGCGATCCAGTCGTTCCGGGCGGACGTGGCCCGCTCCATCGAGCGTGAGGCGGAGGTGCTCATGGGCGCGAACGTCCGTTTGAGTGCCGACACCCCCTGGTCCGACACCGTCCTGGCCCTGCGGGATTCTCTGGAGCGGGAGGGGGCGCGTGGCGCCAGGGTCACGAGCGTGGCGTCGATGGTTCTGGCGCCGTCGTCGGACGTGGTGCGTTTGGTTCAGGTTCGGGCGCTCGACGACGGGTACCCGTTCTACGGGACCGTTCGCACCACGCCGGAAGGCGTCTGGGGGGCTCACCTCGAGCCGGGGCGGGCCCTCGTGGACCCCGCGATCCTGCCGCAGCTCGAAGTCGGCATCGGGGACTCGATCGTGGTCGGTGCCGCGACGTTGGTGATCGCCGGGACGGTCGACGGCTTGCCCACGGATCTCGGCTTCCAGACCGCCGTCGGACCCCGCATCCACGTCTCGCACCAAGCGCTCGAACAGGCCCGACTCCTCGGATTCGGGAGCCTGGCCCGGTACGAGCTCTTCTTCGAGGTGCCGAGCTCGGCCGACCGCATCACGTTGGACGAGCGCTACGACGATGCCCTCTCCGAGGTGGGGGTGGGGTTCACCCTCGCCGAGCAACAGGCTCGGCGCCTGTCGCGCGGGGTCGACTTCCTGGGTCGATTCCTGGCCCTCGTGGGGCTCGGCGCGCTGCTGCTCGGGGGTGTGGGCGTCGCGAGCGCGATCCATGTGTACGTCCAGGAGAAGCGCTCCGCGGTCGCCGTGCTCCGGTGCCTGGGCGCGCCTCAGCGCACCACGTTCCTGATCTACCTGCTCCAGGCCGTCGGGCTCGGCGTGCTGGGGTCGGCGGCCGGAGTGGTCGCGGGGATGTCGCTGCAGCGATTGCTTCCGGTCGTGCTGGCCGGGATTCTCCCGGTGCCCGTGACCCCCGAGCTCTCGCTCACATCGGCGGCAACGGGGCTCGGAATCGGCGTCTGGGTCGCGTTCGTCTTCGCGCTGCTACCGCTCCTCCGGATTCGCGACGTCACCCCGCTCCAGGCACTCCGCGCGGACGTGGAGCCGGCCACGACGCAGCCATGGCTGGGCGGCTTCGTCGTGCTGGTGCTCGCCGGCAGTGTGACCGCCCTCTGCGTGCTGGAAGCCCCGGAACCCGACATCGGCCTCGGTTTCGCCGGGGGCCTCGCGGTCGTGATCGGAGCCCTCTGGCTCGTCGCGCGCGGCCTGGTCGGGCTCACGCGGCGCCTGATTCCGCGCCGCGGTCCATACCCCGTGCGCCAGGGGATCTCGAACCTCTTCCGGCCACGGAACCAGACCGTCGCGGTCACGCTGGCGCTCGGGCTCGGGACCTTCGTGATCGCCCTGTTGCTCGAGGTGGAGGGATCCGTGCGCCGCGACCTCACGCTGTCCTTCGGCGACGGGCAGCCGAACCTCCTCCTGTTCGACATCCAGCCGGACCAGGTAGAGGGCGTGCGGGCGCTCCTGCCGGAGGCGGCGAGAGCGGGTGCTCAGGTCTCTCCCCTGGTGTCGGCGCGTATCGCAGGCATCAACGGCGAGACCCCCGACGAGCTGAGGAACCGCGAGCGGGGGCCCGAGCGCCCGGAGGGATGGGCGCTGAGGCGCGAGTACCGCAACAGCTACAGGACGGACCTCGGCGGTGGAGAGGAGCTCGTCGCCGGGCGGTGGTGGGACGACACGCCCGGCACCGAGGACGACACCCGGGTGGATCCGGGCGCCCTGCCCGGGCTGTCCCTCGAGGAGGGCGTCGCGGAGAGCCTTGGCGTGGGGCTGGGTGACACGCTCACCTGGAACGTGTCCGGCGTGGAGATCCCTTCGGTGGTCACCAGCCTCCGGCGGGTCGATTGGGAGCGGCTGGAGCCGAACTTCTTCGCGATCCTGGAGCCCGGGAGCCTCGACGACGCACCGCAGACGGTGATCATGCTTGCCCGCGTGCCCGACGAATCCGCACGGTCGGCGGTGCAGCGGGATCTGGTGAGGGCCTTCCCGAACGTGTCCGCCCTGGACGTTTCCAGGGTCCAGGCGGCGATCGAGTCGGTCCTCGACCTGGTGCGGCAGGCTCTCGCCTTCCTCGGCGGCTTCGCCGCCCTGGCTGGTGTGGTCGTGCTCGTGGGCACCATGGCGACGTCGCGGCACCAGCGCGCGAACGAAGGCGCCCTCCTTCGCACGCTGGGCGCGAGGAGGGGCCAGGTGCGGGCCGTCTTCCTCTCGGAGTACGTGGCGCTCGGCACCATCGCCACGCTGGCCGGCGTGCTACTCGCGGGCGCCGCGGCGGGGGTTCTGCTGCCGTCGGTGTTCGACGTGCGCTACGTGCCGTCCATCGGGTTGCTCGGGCTGGTCTGGCTCGGAGTGACCGGCCTCACGGTCCTGGTCGGGCTCGCGGGAACGAGGAAGCTGCTCGACCGTCCGCCGCTTCCGGTGCTCAGGGAGGCCGGCGGGGAGGCGTAGGGAAGGGGCGGTCCGAGGCCTTCGACGGCCCGCGAGCGCCCGCGCCGCCTCAGGAGGCGGCCGGCAACGCTCCCTCGGGGATTCGCAGCTCGCTCACGTGATGGCACTGCTCGCACTCGAGCGGGTGGGGACGCCGCAGCCGGCTCGGCTTGACCTCGAACGTACCGCCGCATTTCGGGCACACACCCTCGACGGCCGCCAGGGTGTGCGTCTCCGTCCAGCGACGGCGCGCGAAGTACGCGCCCGCGGCCAGCGCCCCGATCGCCCATGGGGCGTGCGGAGGCACCACCGCGACCACCGGCGCGACCACCAGCGAGAGGGCGAGGGCCCGGGCGGCTCCCACGAGGCGCCATTGGCGCGTCCGTGGGAGTACCTCGAGCGCGACGGGGCTGGGATCGAAGCCGAACAGCACCGCCCGGGCCTCCACGCTCGTCACCCGCCGCCCCTCAGCGCCCGCGCGCGGCGAAGTCGCGGAGCCGCTCGCCGGCCTCTCGGAGGGTGTCCTCCCGCTTGCAGAACACGAAGCGCACCAGAGAACGGCCCGCGCCCTCCGAATGGTAGAAGCTCGAGCCCGGCACGGTGCCCACGCCGGCCTCGCGGATCAGGCGGCGCGCGAAGGTGAAGTCGTCTTCGTCGCTGATGGCGCTGAAGTCGGCCATGACGTAGTACGCGCCCTGTGGCATCGCGCACTGGAACCCGGCCTCGCGGAGGCCGGCGATGGTCACGTCGCGGCGGGCCCGGTACTCCTCGATCATGTCCGTGTAGTAGTCGCGCCCGAGCTGCTCGATGCCGACGGCGCACGCCTCCTGGAGCGGCGCGGCGGTCCCGACCGTGACGAAGTCGTGGATCTTCTGGATCCCCTCGGTGAGCGGGGCGGGGGCCACGATCGTGCCGATCCGCCACCCCGTCACGCTGTACGTCTTCGACATCCCGCTGATGGTGACGGTCCGCTCCGCCATCCCCGGAAGCGTCGCCAGCGGCACGTGCTCGCCCTCGTAGAGGATGTGCTCGTAGATCTCGTCGGTGATCGCGATGAGGTCGTGTTCGAGGCAGACGTCCGCAACGATCTGCAGGTCCTCGCGCCCGAACACCCGCCCGGTGGGGTTGTTGGGCGTGTTCACGACGATGGCGCGCGTCTTCGGCGTGACCAGCGCGCGCAGGGCGTCGGCGTCGAGGTCGTAGGTGGGCGGGTCGAGCCGCAGGAAGACCGGCTTCGCCTGGGCGAGGAGCGTGTCCGGCCCGTAGTTCTCGTAGAACGGCTCGAAGACGATGACCTCGTCGCCCGGGTCGAAGAGCCCGAGCGCGACGCACGCCATGGCCTCGGTCGCGCCGCAGGTCACGGTGATCTCGCTCTCCGGATCGAAGTCGAGACCGTACCAGTCGCGGTACTTCTTCGCGAGCACCTCGCGCAGCTTGGGCGCGCCGCTGGTGATCGCGTACTGGTTCACGTCCCCGCGGATGGCGGCGCAGGCGGCTTCCTTCAGGACGTCGGGGGCGGGGAAGTCGGGCATCCCCTGGGCGAGGTTGAGCGCTCCGTGGCGTTCCGCCTCGTCGTTCAGCTCGCGGATGACGGACTCGCCGAGCGTACGGGTACGGAGCGCGATCTTCTGGAAGGACTTGGTCATGGCGTGCGCGGTCGGTCGGTGGAACGGCGCGTCGGGGGACGTGCCGCGGCGGGGAGGCAACGATGACTCAGGATGGGCGCGGAGGCAACCGCCGGACCGGTGGGCCGTGGCCGGAGCGCGCGACCTGCGATACCATGCTCCGCACCCAACCCTTCCAAGGCAGGAATCCATGCACGCAGCGCTGCGCACCCTCGTCACCATGGCCGCGGTCGGCACGGCCGCGCTGAGCGCGTCTCCTCTCGTGGCCCAGACCGAGGCGCCCCGGATCTTCATCTCGGTCGACATGGAGGGGCTCGGCGGCGTCGGGACGCCCGCCATGACGTCCTCGAGCGGCAAGGACTACGCGACCGGGCGGCGGCTCGCGACGGACGAGGTCACCGCCGTGACGGCGGCGATCTACGAGCGCCATCCGGACGCGATCATCCTCGTGAACGACTCGCACGGAGACCACCAGAACGTGCTCCACACCGAGCTCGATCCGCGCGCGACCTACATCCAGGGCTCCATCAAGCCACTCGGCATGGTCCAGGGGCTCGAGGCGGGCTTCGACGGCGCCATCTTCCTCGGATACCACGCCATGGCCGGCGACCCGGAGGGCTTCCTGGCCCACACCGGATCGGGCGCCGTGAAGGGCCTCTGGCTCAACGACGTGGAAGTCGGGGAAGGGGGGATGAACGCGGCGTTCGCGGGGAGTGTCGGCGTTCCGGTCGTGCTCGTGGCGGGCGACGAGGCGGCGACGCGCGAGCTCGGCGCTCTGGTGGACGGGGAGATGGTCACGACCAAGACGGCCGAGACACCTTCGTCCGCGCGACTCATCCACCCGGACCGGGTACACGAGGCGCTGCGGGAGGCGGCCGGCCGGGCCCTGGATGGCATCGAGCGCGGCGCCTACTCGCCGTGGGACGTCGGAACGCCCGTCCGCATTCGCATGAGATTCGCGAGCACGACGCACGTCGAGGTGCTGCAGTCGATCCCGGGCATGTCCAAGGTCGACGGGTTCACGGTCGCCTACACGGCGGTCGACGCCGACGAGGCGTATCGCCTGATCCGACTGATGTACCGTTTCGTCACCCCGTGACCGACCGGGCGGTCCGGGGACCGACCGGGTCTGACGGACCGGTCGACCCGCCGGGGCGGTGGCTCCAGCTCGGGTTGATCTCGGCGGCGGTGCTGCTGTCGCTGTCGGCGTGGCTCACGGCGACGGCCCTCGCACCGGAGCTCAGGGAGCGCTGGACGCTGTCGGCGAGCCAGGTCGGGTGGCTCACGACGGTCGTGCAGGTCGGCTTCGTGGTGGGGACGGCCGCCTCGGCACTGCTCAATCTCGCCGACGTTCTGCCGTCGCGCGTATACTTCTCGGCGTCGGCCGTCCTGGCGGCGGTCGCCAACGCGCTCCTGCTCCTGGTGCCGAGCTACGAAGCCGCGTTGGTCACCCGCTTCCTGACGGGGTTCTTCCTCGCGGGCGTCTACCCGCCGAGCATGAAGATGGTGGCGACGTGGTTCCGCGCGTCGCGAGGTCTCGCCATCGGAACGGTCGTGGGGGCCCTCACCGTCGGAAAGGCCATGCCCTACCTGATGAAGGCGTTCGGTGGCCCGGAGGCGACCACGGTCATCCTCGGCGCGTCGCTCGCGGGCGGCGTCGCCGGCCTGGTCGTGGGTGTGGGGTACAGGGACGGGCCGTTCCGCTTCGTGCGGCGTCCGTTCGCGTGGAGCCGCGTCGGCCGGATCGTGCGCCACCGACCGACGATGCTCGCCACCGGCGGGTATCTCGGGCACATGTGGGAGCTGTACGCGATGTGGTCGCTCATCGGCCTCTACTTCCTCGATCACTTCACGGCCCGCGGTCTCTGGAACGCGCAGCTGATCGCGTCGCTGGCGACCTTCGCGGTCATCGCCGCCGGGGGACTGGGCGCCGTGGTCGCCGGCCGCTGGGCCGACAGGTTCGGGCGGCCGCGGGTCACGATCGCGTCGATGGCGCTGAGCGGGCTGTGCGCCCTGACCGTGGGTTGGATGGGGGCGAGCCCGAGTTGGCTCGTCTTCGCGGTCGCCGTGGTGTGGGGGGCGAGCATCGTGGCCGATTCGGCGCAGTTCAGCGCCATCGTGACGGAGCGAGCGCCCGAGGACTCCGTAGGTACGGCGCTCACGCTCCAGACCATGGCGGGCTTTGCGCTCACGGCCGTGTCGATCCAGCTTACCAGCGCAATGGCGGATCGCCTGGGTTGGGGTCCCGCCTTTTCCCTGCTCGCCCTCGGGCCCGTGTGCGGCATCGTGGCGATGCGGCGACTGCAACCCGAGCGGGGGCACGGTGGTATGACGAGGTCGGATCCACCGGGAGCCGTCGGATTGAACCCGTAGTCGAGGACCCAGCAGATGACCATGAAGGTGAAGGTGTTGTTGACCATGGCAGCGGTCGCGCTCCTCGGCGCCGCCGCCCCCGCCGCGACCCTGCACTTCGGGCTGGACCGCTCCGTTCCGGCCGCCGGGCAGTCCGTCGAGTCGCCCGCCGGCGTGACGCTGTGGTTCACCGAGGTGCCTCAGGACAACTCGATATCCATTCGCCTCGTCGACGCGCGCGGCGGCCTCGTGCCCTCGTCCGAGCCGCGCCAGGACGCGGAGGACGGCAGGCAGTTCCAGATCCGGCCCAGCGGCTCGCTCGAGCCCGGAGGCTATACGGTAGCCTGGCGGGGCATCGGCCAGGACGGCCACACCGTGCGGGGTGACTTCGGCTTCACGGTGGTCGGGCGATAACGGGCTCCGCCACCGGCCCCGCTCTCGACGCGATCACGGGCTGGCTCCTCTTCGCAGCCATCCTGGGGGTCACCGGCGCGGTGATGCTGCGCTGGGTGATCATCCCCACGGTCGTGGCCAACGCGGCGCTTCCAGGACCGCGGCTTCGACGCGCCGCTGCCCGCTTCGGCAGCTGGTGCGCGCTGCTCCTCCCGTCGGCCATGGCGCTGGTCTTCCTTCGGCAGCTGCTCGAGTTCCGCGATCCGTTCGTCCCCTGGCAAGACGACGCCCTCCTGCTGCTGACCGGGACGACGTGGGGACGCACGTTCATGGTCGGGGCGGCGCTCTCGTTGCTGCTTCCCATCGTGCTCTGGCTCGCGCGGACCGGGCGAGAGGCCGCGTGGCCGGTCGCGACCGCAGGGGTGCTCGCGCTGGGCGCGTTCCCCGCACTGACGGGGCACGCGGCCGCGGGTGAAGGCTTGATGCGCTTCTCCACGCTCGCCGCGGATACCCTGCACGTCTGGGCCGCGGGCGCATGGATGGGGGGATTGGCCGCGGTGCTCTTCGTGGACCGGGCCGTCGCACGGAGCGGGGCCGACCCGCTCGAGGCGCTGGTGCGTGCGTTCTCTCCCGTGGCCATCGTGTCGGTCACCGTGTTGGTGGGCACCGGGCTTTTCGCCTCGTGGGTGCACCTTCCCACCATCTCGGCGCTCTGGACCGAACCCTACGGGAGGAGGTTGGCCTTGAAGCTCGGTCTGGTCGCCCTCGTCCTGGCGCTCGGATGGCTCAACTGGCGGCGCCGGACGCCGAAGCTCGCGGAGCCCGGAGGCTCTGCGGACCTGAGACGCTCGGCATGGTTCGAGCTGGCGGTCGCGCAGCTCGTTCTGTTGATTACCGCGCTCCTCGTGAGGACCCCTCCTCCGGGCTGAGCCCCGCGGGAGAGACGCGACGCTCCAGCGACCCGAGGATCGCGTCCACCAGAAGGGCCATGATGGCCGCCGGTATGGCGCCGGACAGGATCATCCAGGTGTCGGACAGGGCCAGCCCGGCGACGATGGGATCCCCGAGACCCCCGGCGCCGATGAACGCTGCGAGGGTCGCCGTGCCGACGTTGATGACGGCGGCCGTGCGCACGCCGGCCATGATGACCGGGGCGGCCAGTGGCAGGCGGACGTGGCGCAGAAGCTGCCCTTCCGTCATCCCGAGCGCACGCGCCGAGCCCACCGCGGCCGGGTCGGCGTCGCGCACGCCGGTGTAGGTGTTTCGCACCATGGGGAAGAGGGAGTACAGGAACAGCGCCGTGACGGCCGGCAGGACCCCGATGCCGAGCCAGGGGATCATGAACGCCAGCAGCGCGATGCTGGGGATCGTCTGCAGCGTGCCCACCCCGCGGATGACGCCCTCCGCCACGTCCCGGTGGCGCTCCAGGAACAGGCCGGTGGGTACCGCCACCACGAGGCCGGCGAACAGCGAGAGCCCGACGAGCAGGAAGTGCCGACGGGTCTCGGCGAGGGTGCTCCCCCTCCGGGCCCACAGGTAGCCCACGAACGATCGGTCGCGCCCGACCGAGGGCCCAGACGTGGCGCCCGACGCAACCCCGTCCACCAGCCCGATGTCTCGCAGCAGGTCGGCGGCGACGGTCGCGACCGGGACTCCGTCGAGCTCGACGCGGCGGTTGGCCGCACGCATGTCGGTGACCTCGATCCGACCGGAGAGCTCCGTGAGGGCGGCGATGGCCTCGGGGCGCTCACGCGCGAGCTCGGGACCGACCAGCGGGGCGGCGTCGTAGGGCGGGAAGAAGTCCCGGTCGTCCTCGAGCACCGTGAGACCGTACCGCGCGATGCCCCCATCGGTGGAGTACCCGTCGATCACGTCCACCTCGCCCCCGACGAGGGCCTGGTACTTCACGGCCTGGAGGAGCGGACGGACCGAGCCGAACGACAGTCCGTAGGCCTCGCCGAGACCTTCCAGTCCGTCCGGCCGGCCGATGAAGTCGGGGCTGAGCCCGGCCACCATCGTCGAAGACACCTCCGCGAGGTCGGAGAGCGTCCGCAGCCCGAGCGAGTCGGCCGTCTCGGGTCGCACGGCGATGGCGTACGTGTTCTCGAAGCCGAGCGGGGGAAGCCATCGCACGCCCCAGCGCTCCGCGAAGGCTCTCGCCACGGTGCGGTAGGCCTCGCCTCCGTCGGTGGGCGGCTCCGCGCCGAGGATCGCAGTGAGCCCCGTGCCGGTGTACTCGGGGTAGACGTCGATCTCCCCGCTCCGGAGGGCGCCGAACGCGATCTCGGTGGCGCCCAGACCCGGCCTGCGCGTGACCGGCACGCCGCGGGCCTCCAGGAGCTGCGCGAAGATCTCTCCGAGGAGGTACGACTCCGCGAACGGCTTGGTCGCGACCACGACGGCGCGCCCGACGTCCTCGCTCGCGACTTGTCCCCCCGGGGCGTCGGCACCCTGGGCCGCGAGGCCGCTCCCCCATCCGGACAGGGCCACGAGCGCGACACTCAGCCCTCCGAGTCGGAGCCCCGCCGAGGGGAGGGATGCGGGCCGTCCCGCCCATGTGCGCCTCATCGGACCCGGGCCCGCGTGAGGAGCTCGTCGACGTAGGGCGTCTCCGGGCTGGCGAGGAGCGCCTCAGGAGGGCCGACCTGCTCCACGCGCCCCGCGCGCATCACGGCCACCCGGTCGGCGAGCCGGAACGCCTCGTGCAGATCGTGCGTGACGAGCAGCGCGGTCAGGTCGAGCTCGGTCCGAAGCGCCGCGAACGTGTCCTGCACATCGGCCCGGGTGAGTGCGTCCAGGGCGCCGAACGGCTCGTCGAGGAGGAGGACGTCCGGGTCCGCGGCGAGCGCCCTGGCCAGAGCGGCGCGCTGACGCTGTCCGCCGGAGAGCTGGCGCGGGTACCGCCCCGCGAAATCGTCCGGCGGGAGCCCGACGAGCTCGAGGCGGGCCCGCGCCCGTTCCATTGCGTCGGACTGGTCGCGCAGCCAGGGAACCAGCGTGACGTTCCTGAGGATCGTCCAGTGCGGGAGGAGCCCGCCGTCCTGTTGGACGTATCCGAGCGACCGCCGGAGCGCCACGGCGTCCAGGGTCGCCACGTCACGTCCTCCGACCGAGACGGTGCCGGAGTCGGGCTCCACCATGCGGTTGAAGCAGCGGAGCAGGGTGGTCTTGCCCGAACCACTCTCACCGACCAACGCCACGATGGCACCCGCGGGAACCTCGAGGGACGCCTCGTCCAGCGCGCGGACCGCGGTCCCGTACGTCTTGACGACGCCCGCCGCCCGGAGTGCCGGAGCGCGGTCGTCGTGCGGTCGGGGGCTACGGTCCAAGCGGAGACTCCGGGAACCGGGGAGACGGCGGGCGGATTCGCCCTGTCGCCGAGCGCCCGCTCGACGCTCGAGCGAGCGGCCTCTTAGGTTATCCTGTCGCCCCACGCACTTCCATCCCGCGGACCCGCCTTGATCGACCCCGTCATGCTCCAGGACGTCCTCGAAGGCCTGGAACAGCCGCAGAAGGAGCTTTCTCCGAAGTACTTCTACGACGCCACCGGATCGGCGCTCTTCGAGCGGATCACGGAGCTCGAGGAGTACTATCCCACCCGCGCGGAACGCGCGCTCCTCGAGGGACGCGCCACGGAGTGGGTGCGGGAGCTTCGCCCCGGCTCCCTGGTGGAGCTGGGTGCCGGAAGCGCGGAGAAGTCGCGCGTGGTCCTTTCCGCGATGGAGGACGCCGCCACCGGGAATGTGTACGTGCCCGTGGACGTCAGCGGCGAGTTCCTGCACGAGACCGCGCGGAAGCTGCGCGCCGAGTACGAGGACTTCCGTGTCGAGCCGGCGGTGGTCGACATCTCCGAGCCGTTCGATCTGCCGAGCGACCTGCCGGGACCCACCTGGATCGCGCTGCTGGGGAGCACCATCGGGAACTTCCAGCCGACCGACGCCGTGAGGCTCCTGAAGCGGGTGCGGGGCCACCTCGGCCCGGACGACCGTTTCCTCCTGGGCGTCGACCGGCGGCCGGGGCCCGGGAAGAGCGTGGAGCGCCTCGAACGGGCGTACAACGACGAGTCCGGGGTGACCGCCGCGTTCAACCTGAACGTTCTGCGGGTGCTGAACCGCGAGCTCGGCGCCGACTTCGACCTCGACGCCTTCGAGCATCGCGCGGTCTACGAGCCCACCCATCACCGGATCGAGATGCACCTCGTCGCACAGCGTCCCCAGGAGGTCGCGATCGGGGAGGCGCGCGTAACCTTCGAGGCGGGCGAATCCCTCCGCACGGAGCTGAGCTGCAAGCACGACCGGGAGTCGGTGGACTCCATGCTCGAGGCCGCGGATATGGAGGTCGAGCGATGGGCTGAAGACGCCGACGGCACGTTCGCGTTGCTGTTGGCCGCTCCGGTGGAGCCTTCGTCGCGCTGACCCGGCGCTCGAGGGCAAGTCCTGCCCGAGGGCCCGACCGCGGCTCTTCAGCCGCCCCTACATCTTGGGGAGCGTCACTCCGACCTGCTTCATGTACTTGCCCTTGCGGTCCACGTACGCGATCTCCGGCTCCTCGTCGCCCTCGAAGAAGAGCAGCTGTGCGATGCCCTCACCCCCGTACACCTTGGCGGGCAGGGGCGTCGTGTTCGAGATCTCCAGCGTCAGGTATCCCTCCCACGTCGGCTCCAGCGGCGTGACGTTCACGATCAGGCCGCAACGGGCGTAGGTCGACTTGCCGACGCACACCACCAGGACGTCGCGCGGAATCCGGAAGTACTCCTCGGTGCGGGCCAGCGCGAATGAGTTCGGCGGAATGATGCACTCCGGGCCGTGCACGTCCACGAACGACCGGTCGTCGAAGTTCTTCGGGTCGACGATGGCGTTGTGCACGTTCGTGAAGACCTTGAACTCCGGCGCCACGCGAATGTCGTAGCCGTAGGACGAGAGGCCGTAGGAGATCACCCCGTCGCGAACCTGGCCGGACTCGAAGGGCTCGATCATCCCCGCCGTCTCGCACATGCGGCGAATCCACTTGTCACTCTTGATGGGCATGGGACGGGGCGCTCCGGTGTCTCGTATGGGTGCGTCGGAGGCTCTTCAGCGAGCGCTCCGGCGTCAGGTCGGGCCGCCCAAGATATCCTCGATCGCGAACCAGGGGCAAACCCGGCCAAAAACGGGAAAAATCCGCCTCTCGTGCGGTTGACACCCCATCGCGGCGACGGGTACCTTCCTCCCGTCACACGGCTTCGTGAACGATTTCACAAACCCACGCGACCCCATGTCGGGAGCATATCTCCCTCTCTTGCTTCTGTTCGGCGTCTCGGTGCTGAACGCCATCGGGATGGTCGTCACTTCGCACCTCCTGAATCCGCGCCGCGATACGCCCCAGAAGCTCATGCCGTACGAGTCCGGCATGATCCCGCTCGGGACCACGCGGGCCCGCTTCTCCGTCAAGTTCTACATGGTGGCGATCAGCTTCATCGTTTTCGACCTGGAGACGATCTTCCTGATCCCCTGGGCGGTGCAGATGAGGGAGCTCGGTTGGGGTCCGTTCGTCGCGATGAGCCTCTTCGTGACGGTACTCGCCGTGGGACTTCTCTATGAATGGAAGAAGGGAGGTCTCGAATGGGACTGAAAGACAAGCTGCCCGGGGTCGGGCCGGCTCCGACCTCCGGCGGAATATTCGGTGATGGCAGCCCGACGTTCCTGACCAGCAAGATCGACGCGATCGTGAACTGGGGGCGTCTCAACTCTCTGTGGCCCATGCCGTTCGGGACCGCGTGCTGCGCCATCGAGATGATGGCGTCCGCGGCGTCCAACTACGACATCGCTCGCTTCGGCATGGAGCGCATGTCGTTCAGCCCGCGCCAGGCCGACGTGCTGATCTGCGCAGGCCGGGTGCCGTACAAGCTGGCTCCGGTGCTTCGCCGGATCTGGGACCAGATGCCCCAGCCCAAGTGGTGCATCTCGATGGGCGCCTGCGCGAGCTCCGGCGGCGTCTTCGACGTCTACTCGATGGTGCAGGGCATCGACACCATCGTCCCGGTGGACGTCTACATCCCGGGATGTCCCCCGCGTCCCGAGGGACTCATCTACGGACTCATGATGGTCCAGGAGAAGATCCGGCAGGAGTCGCTCTCGAAGCACTTCGAGCATCGTGCCGAGGACGCGCTCCGGGTCGCTCAGCCCAGGGCGAACCAGGAAGAGATCGTCGGGCTCACCGGACCGTTCGGGAACTCGACGCGTCAGGAGCGCCTGTCCAGCGGGCAGGTGCCGCGCGGAGAGACGCCCGAGGGCAAGCCTCGCCGGAACCCCATCTATGACTGAGCAGAAGATCAGCGCGTTCGACGCGATCGAAGACGGCCCCGCGCCGTCCGATCCGGTCCGCGCGCCAGCTCCGCGCTTCCCGGCGGCCGAGAGCGACCATCCGTCGATCGTGGCGCTCGGACGCGAGTTCGGTGACGCCATCCTCGGACAGCGTGAGACCGCGGGTGACCAGCACGTGGTCTGGATCGATCCGGCCCGGAACCTCGACGTGCTGGGCTGGCTCAAGGACGACCCGGACCAGGCGTACGACATGATGTCCGACGTGACCGGGGTGGATTACGGGAACGGTCGCCCCGTCGAGGTCGTCTACCAGATGTACTCGACCCGGCACAAGCGGGCGCTTCGCGTACGCGCCCCGCTGCCGGTCGACGCGCTCCGGATCCACTCGGTGGCGCCGCTCTGGCAGGCCGCGGATTGGCTCGAGCGAGAGGTGTACGACATGTTCGGCGTCACGTTCGAGGGACACCCGAACCTCATTCGGATCCTCATGCCGCTCGACTACGACGAGGGGCATCCGCTGCGCAAGGACTTCCCGCTGCGTGGACGGTACTCGCGCGCGGAGCAGACCCGGCGCGCGCTCAACCAGGACGTGGACCGCTTCTACTCGGAAGAGGTGCTCGCCCAGGGCCGAGAGCCGCAGGAGGCCGAGGCCGAGATCGGAACCCGGGGCGCGCCCGAGGGAGACGTCTGATGGCCCAGAAGACCGTGGAGATCCCCGTCGGCCGGAGCCCCGAGATGGGCGTCGACGGCCGTCCCGTGCGGAGCCCGCTCCAGCCGTTCGACATCCCGGAGCCGCAGCTCGGCACGGAGCGCATGCTCATCAACATCGGGCCTCAGCATCCGGCCACGCACGGCGTGCTCCGGTTGGTCTGCGAGCTCGACGGTGAGACCGTGACGCGCGTGGTGCCCGACATCGGGTACCTGCACTCGTCGTTCGAGAAGCTCGGCGAGTACCGGACCTGGAACCAGATCGTCCCGCTGACCGACCGCATGGACTACCTCGCGCCGCTGATCTACAACTGCGCGTACGTCATGTCGGTCGAGAAGCTGATGGGCATCGAGGTGACCGAGCGGTGCAAGGTCGTGCGGGTCATCCTCATGGAGATGGACCGGATCTTCGGCCACCTCCTCTGGCTCGGCACGACGGCCATCGACGTGGGCGCGTTCACGCCGTTCCTCTACGCGTTCCAGGAGCGGGAGAAGATCTACCAGCTCCACGAGACGCTGACGGGCGCGCGCATCACGACGTCCGCGACCCGGGTGGGCGGCATGATGGCCGACCTCCCCGAGGGATGGACCGACCAGCTGCGCGCCTTCCTGCGCAACTTCCCGAACACGCTCGGCGAGATCGACCGGCTCCTGACCCGGAACCAGATCCATATCGGCCGTACCCAGGGCGTGGGCGCCATCAGCGCCGCCGACGCCATCAACTACGGCTTCACCGGACCGAATCTGCGTGCCACGGGCGTCGACTACGACGTACGCAAGGACCGGCCGTACTACGACTACGAGACGTACGACTTCGAGGTCCCGGTGGGGCAGCACGGCGACTGTTACGACCGGTACCTGTGCCGCATGGAGGAGATGCGCCAGAGCGTACGCATCCTGCATCAGGCGATGGATCGCCTGCCCGGCGGCCCGATCAACGTGGAAGACCCGAACATATCGTTGCCCTCCAAGACGGACTGCATGTCCGACATGGAGAGCATGATCCACCACTTCAAGCTGATCACCGAGGGGATTCCGGCGCCCGAGGGCGACTGCTACATGGCCGTCGAGGGCTCGAAGGGCGAGCTCGGCATGTACGTCGTTGCCGAGGAAGGCGGCACCAAGCCCGTCCGCTGGCGCGTGCGTCCGCCCTCGTTCGTGAACCTCTCCGTGATTCCCAAGCTGGCCGAAGGACATCTCGTGGCCGACCTGATCATGATCAACGCGAGCCTCGACATCGTCCTGGGGGAGATCGACCGATGAGCGACGTTCCCTTCAAGAACCCGGGCTGGGCCGGCAACACCGGCGAGTTCGAGCTCAGCGAGGACCAGGTTCGCGGCAAGGACTTCGTGGGCGAGCGGCCGAAGCACGCGGGACACGCGTCCGGCTCCGCCACCATGCCCTACATGCTTCCGGAGAAGAATCCGGACGCGCCGCTCTTCGAGGGTGAGTATCAGGAGCGCTTCGAGAAGATCCTGACCCGCTATCCGGACAAGCGCGCTGCGCTGCTTCCGGCGCTCGGGCTCGCCCAGGAGCTCAGGGGTTACGTGAGTCCGGAGTCGATGGATCGCGTGGCGGAGCTGCTCGACCTCTCGCCCGCATACGTCCGTGGTGTGGCCACCTTCTACACCATGTACAACAAGCGGCCCGTCGGCCGCTATCTCGTGCAGGTCTGCACCAACATCTCCTGCAACCTGTGCGGCGCCGACGAGGTCTTCGACGCGTTCCTGTCCCAGACGGACACGGAGGCGGGAGAGACGTCGTCGGACGGGAACTTCACCGTCATCGAGGCCGAGTGCCTCGCCGGGTGCGGCTTCCCCACCTGCGTGCAGATCAACTCCGAGTACTTCGAGAACGTCACGCCCGACGAGGTTCCGAAGATCCTGGAGCACCTCAAGAGCCGGAAAACCGGTTGACATGGCCTATCCCTACGTGTCGGACCGCGAGGTCCGCGTTCTCAGCAAGCACTTCGGCGATCCCATGCAGCGCCGTATCGACACCTATGTCGAGCGGGGCGGCTACGGCGCGCTGAAGAAGGCGCTCGGCATGGCGCCGGGCGAAGTGGTCGACGTCGTGAAGGCGTCGGGACTCCGTGGCCGGGGTGGCGCGGGCTTCCCCACGGGCGTGAAGTGGTCTTTCATGCCGAAGGACACAGGCAAGCCCCACTATCTCATCTGCAACGCGGACGAGTCCGAGCCCGGAACCTTCAAGGACCGCGAGCTCATCCGCTGGGACCCGCACCAGCTCATCGAGGGGTGCCTGATCGGGGCCCACGCCATCGGCGCGCAGCACGTCTACATCTACTGCCGGGGCGAGTTCTTCGAGACCACGCAGGTTCTGGCGAAGGCGCTCGAGGACGCTTACGCGAAGGGTTATGTCGGGAAGGACGTCCTCGGCTCCGGCAAGGACATAGACGTCACCGTCCACCTGGGCGCGGGTGCCTACATCTGCGGCGAGGAGACGGGGCTCATGAACTCGCTGGAGGGTCGTCGTGGCCAGCCGCGCGTGAAGCCTCCGTTCCCGGCCGCTGTGGGGGCGTTCGGCATGCCGTCGACCATCAACAACGTCGAGACACTCTCCGCCATTCCGCACATCGTGACGAACGGCGGGGACTGGTACCGGCAGTGGGGCAGCGAGAAGAGCCCGGGCACCAAGCTCTTCTGCGTGAGCGGCCACGTGAACAAGCCGGGCAACTACGAGCTGCCCCTCGGCTTTCCGCTCATCGAGCTGATCGAGGACGTCTGCGGCGGCATGCGTGACGGGAACGCCCTGAAAGCGGTGATCCCCGGCGGATCCTCCGTGCCGATCATCAATGCCGAGGAGACACGTGCCTGCATGCTCGACTACGAAGGGTGCGTGGCCGTGGGCACGATGCTGGGGTGCGCCTCCGTCATCGTCATGGACGAGACCACGGACATCGTGAAGCAGGTCCGGCGCATGGTCGACTTCTACGCCCACGAGTCGTGCGGGCAGTGCACGCCGTGCCGCGAAGGCTCCGCCTGGACCGGAAAGATGATGAAGCGCATCGAGGACGGACGGGGGACCGAGGAGGATCTCGACACCCTGATGGAGGTCACGCAGCAGATGGTCGGAACGACGATCTGCGTGCTCTCCGACTCGGTCGCGGCGCCGGTGCAGTCTTCCATCAAGAAATTCAGAGACGAGTACCTCGCCCTGATTCGTCGGGGTGAGCGCGTGGGAGCGGCCTGATGTCCGACATGGTGAAGCTCACGATCGATGGCCACGAGGTCGAAGTCCCCAAGGGGACGACGATCCTGGAGGCCGCCAAGCGGGTCGGGACCGAGGTTCCGCACTACTGCTACCACCCGGGGATGTCGTCGCCGGCCATGTGTCGGCTGTGCCTGGTGGAAGTCGAAGGCGCGCCCAAGCCGATGCCGTCCTGCGTGACGACGGTGGCCGAGGGGCAGGTCGTCAACACGCAGTCCGACAACGCGTTGGGCCATCGCCGGGGGGTTCTCGAGTTCTACCTCGTGAACCATCCGCTCGACTGCCCCATCTGCGACATGTCGGGCGAATGCCACCTCCAGGACTACGTCCACGAGGAAGGGCGCGACCACGGTCGCGGCAGGGAGCCCAAGCGGATCTTCGGGCGCGACGACTTCGGGGGCGACGTCCTCTTCTACGGCGATCGCTGCGTGATGTGCACGCGGTGCGTGCGCTTCATGAACGAAGTCGAGCAGGACGCGCGCCTCACGGTCGTCGAGCGTGGCAGCAAGTCCGTGATCGACACGTTCTTCGAGGAGGGTCTCGAGGGCACGTACTGGCACGGCAACATCGTCGACGTCTGCCCGGTGGGCGCGCTCGTTTCGAAGGACTTCCTGCACAAGGCGCGCGCCTGGGACCTCGAGCACACGCCGAGCATCTGCCCGGGCTGCTCGCAGGGGTGCAACATCGAGCTCCACACCCGTGACAACCTCGTGCAGCGCCTCAAGCCCCGCGAGAATCTCGACGTCAACGGCTGGTGGATGTGCGACTACGGCCGCATGGACTACGAGTGGATGAACACCGGGGGCCGCATCGAGGCGCCGCTCGTACGCCGGAACGACGCGACCACCGCGGTCGCGTGGAAGGACGCGCTCTCCGAGCTGCTCGACCGGGCCCGGAGCGCCAGCACCGGCAATGTGAAGGCCGTGGCGTCGCCGCTCGCCTCGAACGAGGATCTCGCGGCGCTGAAGGCGCTGGTCGACGCGCTCGGTGGTGGGGAGATCGTGTTCCGCGGACGGCGCGCCGAGGACGAGGTCGTGCTGAAGGGGTTCCCGTCGCTCGCTCGGCGCCGTGACCTGACGCCGAACTCGAAGGGCGCCCGGCTGATCGGCGCGGAGCGCGTCGGGTCGGACGACGGGGCGGGGGGGCTGGACGCCGTCGCGTCGCACGACGGCGTCGTGATCGTGCTCGGCGACGCGCTGCTCGATCAGGACGAGGGCTTCGCGGCGAACGCCTCGCTGTTCATCTACGCGGGGCAGACGGCCGCCCCGGCCTCCTCGGGAGCCCATTTCGTGCTCCCGACGACCACCTTCGCCGAGCAGGAGGGCACGTTCACGAACATCGACGGGCGGGTCCAGCGCTTCTGGGCGGGGCTGCAGCCGCCGGGCATGGCGCGGCCGGCCTGGCTCGTGCTCGGAGCCCTGGCGGCGGAGCTCGGCGACGCGTCCGGAGCGGTACGAACCGCCGCGGACGCCTTCCAGGCCTACGTGGCCCGTGTATCGGCCTTCGAAGGCCTCACCTACGAAGACATCGGCACCCGCGGCGCGGTCGTCAACGAGACCGTGTCGCTCACCGGAGACCGCGCTTAGATGGAGTCCTTGCAACCCATTTCCGGCATCTGGGCGCTCGTCGCCATGTCGCTGAAGGTCACGCTGATCTTCACGATGGTGATGATCGTGGTCGCGTACGCGACCCTGGCCGAGCGTCGCGTGTCGGCGTTCATCCAGGACCGGCGCGGGCCCAACCGGGTCGGCCCGTTCGGCCTTCTACAGCCCATCGCCGACGGCATCAAGAACATCCTGAAGGAGGAGACCCTCCCGGCCACGGCGTCGCGGCTCTTCTTCATCCTGGCACCCATCATGGTGCTGGTGCCGTCGCTGGTGACGTTCGCGGTGATTCCGATCGCCGCCCCGCTGCCCACCCCGGCCGGTGTGGTCGACATGATCATCGCCGACCTGCCCATCGGGATCCTGTACGTACTCGCGTTCAGCTCGCTCGCGGTGTACGGCGTGGTGCTCGGCGGGTGGGCCTCGAACAACAAGTACGCCTTCCTCGGCGGGCTGCGGGCCTCCGCGCAGATGGTGAGCTACGAGGTCGCGCTGGGGCTGTCGCTCATCACGGTGCTCATGGTGGTGGGCAACGTGACGCTCCCCGAGGTCATCGCGCAGCAGCAACAGCTCGGGATCTGGTTCGCGTTCCCGCTTTCGCTCGCGTTCATCCTGTTCGTGATCTCGGCGTTCGCGGAGACGAACCGGCTCCCGTTCGACATGCCGGAGGCCGAGTCCGAGCTGGTGACCGGGTACCACACCGAGTACTCCGCCATGAAGTTCAGCGCCTTCATGATCTCGGAGTTCGGGCACATGGTGACCGCATCCGCGCTCATGGCCACGCTCTTCCTCGGCGGATGGGATATCCCGATCTGGCAGGGCGACAACGCCTTCTGGCACCAGGGCCAGCTGATCTCGGGCTTCGCCGCCGACGGCAGCGTCATCCTGGCGAACCCGACCTGGTGGAAGACGCTGCTCACCTTCGCGGCGTTCGCGGCCAAGACCGGCTTCTTCCTGCTGCTCTACATCTGGATCCGCTGGACGCTGCCGCGGTTCCGCTACGACCAGGTCATGGCGCTCGGCTGGAAGGTCATGCTTCCGACCGCCCTCGCGTACGTGATGCTCATCGGGGGCACGATCCTGTTCCTCGACGAGATCGGCATGGCGTGGGGCTTCGGCTACGGTCTGGCCCTCACGGCGGTGAGCGGAGCGGCGACCTTCGGGTTCGTCTTCTTCCTGGACCGCGGCCGGACCATCACCGGGGCGGCGGCCCACAGCAGCCAGCGTGTCGAAGTGAAGACCAGCCTTCCTCAGCCTACCCCGGTGGGAGAGTAGTTCGATGCCGATCTCTGTAAGAGTCATGGAGCGCCCGGAGCCGGAGACCACCTCCTATCTCCGTGCTGCGCTCAGCGGTATGGCGCTCACGTTCAAGCACATGGTGAACCCGAACAAGGTCACGCAGCAGTATCCCGAGGAGCAGACCGATCTCAGCCCTCGGTGGCGCGGGACGCACCGCATGGAGGTGCATGCCGACGGCCGGCCGAAGTGCGTCGCCTGCGGCCTGTGCCCGACGGTCTGCCCGGCGAACTGCATCCGCCTGGTGGGCGGCGAGGACGACCAGGGGAACCGCTATCCGATCGTGTACGAGATCGACGAGTTCCGGTGCATCTTCTGCGGCATGTGCCAGGAAGTCTGCCCGGTCGAGGCGATCCACGTCGGGCAGCACTTCGAGAACGCGGAGTACACCCGCGACCGCTTCGTCTACGACCTGGACCGGCTCATGGAGCAGGAGCACCCGGTGACGCTCCTCTGGGACCCCGCCGATCCGAGATCCGAGTGACATGATCGACATCCTGTTCTACGTGTTCTCCGCCGTGGCGATCGGTGGAGCGCTCGGCGTGGTGCTCGCCAAGAGCCCCGTGGGGAGCCTGCTCTTCATGGTGACGACGCTGGGCAGCCTGGCCGGCACGTTCGTTTTGCTCGAGGCGCATTTCCTGGCGGCGATCCAGATCATCGTGTACGCCGGCGCCATCATGGTGCTCTTCCTGTTCGTCATCATGCTCCTGAACCTCGGGCACGATTACCAGAAGGACATCAAGGGCGGCGTGTTCGCCATCCTCTCCTTCGTGATGATCGGCCTCATGGCGGGCTTGCTCGCCAGGCAGGTCGGCGGCGGGGGCGGATTCGCCGAAGGTCCCGGAGGCGTGGCCATCGACGCGGCGATCCGGGAGCACGGAGTGGTCGGGGCCATCGCGCAGCCGCTCTACACGACCTACGTCGTCCCGTTCGAGATCACGGGCATCCTGCTTCTGGTGGCGATCGTGGGCGCGATCGTCCTGGCGAAGAGAAGGGTCAACTAGATGATCACCGAGGCACTCGTCCTGAGCGCGATCCTCTTCGTGCTCGGCACCTTCGGCGTCCTGGTCCGCCGTAACGCCATCATCATGTTCCTCTGCATCGAGCTTCAGCTCAACGCGGTGAACCTGGCTTTCGTGGCGTTTTCGCGGATGGTCGGGATCGAGGGGCAGATCTTCGTCTTCTTCGTGATGACCGTGGCGGCCGCCGAGGCGGCGGTCGGGCTCGCGATCATCATCTCGATCTTCCGGCACTACGAGACCGTGAACGTCAACAACTTCAACCTGCTCAAGTGGTAGCGGCATGCACGCTTCCCTAGCAGCACTCATGTTCCAGGGCGGGGGCGCGCAAGCGGCCGCCGGCAACTTCGAGCCCTTCCTCCCGGGTCTCGTCGTCCTCCTGCCGTTGATCGGATTCCTGATCAACGGGTTCCTCGCGCTGAAGCACGCCAGGGCCTCCGCGGACGCGGTACGCGCCGGTGGCGAGCTCGACCTCGACGGACCCGGCGGGCGGCCTGCCACGCACACGCTACCGACGTGGGTCGGGCCCGGCGTCATGCTCGGGGCGTTCCTGATCACGCTCGTCAACTTCACGAGCATGCTCGGCGCGGAGCTCCACGAGCCCGTGATCGTCGAGTACTGGACCTGGATCGCGACCGGCACCTTCACGGTGAGCGCGGCGCTCCAGCTCGACCAGCTCTCGATGATCATGATGATGGTCGTCACGGGCGTGGGCTTCCTGATCCACGTGTTCAGCGTGGGCTACATGAAGGACGACCCCGGGTACCCGCGTTACTTCGCGTACCTGAACCTGTTCGTCTTCTTCATGCTCGTTCTCGTCATGGGCTCGAGCTACCCGCTGATGTTCGTCGGGTGGGAAGGCGTCGGGCTCTGCTCGTATCTGCTGATCGGATTCTGGTTCCAGGACCGCGAGAAGGCCGACGCCGGCAAGAAGGCGTTCATCGTCAACCGGATCGGTGACTTCGGCTTTCTGATCGCGCTCTTCCTGCTGTACACGACGTTCGGCACCCTCGACTTCGTGGGCGTCTTCGGCGAAGCCGAGGCCGGGCTGGTCTACGGCGGTGGCCTGGTCACCGCGATCACGCTCTTCTTCCTGCTGGGCGCGGCGGGGAAGAGCGCCCAGATTCCGCTCTACGTGTGGCTTCCGGACGCGATGGCCGGCCCGACGCCGGTCTCCGCGCTGATCCACGCGGCCACGATGGTGACGGCCGGTGTGTACCTCGTCGCCCGCTCCTCCGTCCTGTTCGCGCTGTCGCCCGTCGGCAGCGCCACTGTGGCCGGTGTCGGCGTGCTGACGGCGCTCTTCGCAGCGACCATCGCGCTGAAGCAGAACGACATCAAGAAGGTGCTCGCGTACTCGACGGTCTCCCAGCTCGGCTACATGTTCGTCGGCGTGGGCGTCGGCGCCTACGCCGCGGGCGTCTTCCACCTCATGACGCACGCCTTCTTCAAGGCGCTGCTCTTCCTGGGGTCCGGCGCGGTCATCCACGCGATGCACCACGCCTACCACGCGACGCACAACCACGAAGACGCGCAGGACATGCGCAACATGGGCGGACTGAAGGCCCACATGCCCATCACGTGGATCACCATGTGGATCGCGACCCTCGCCATCGCGGGCATCTGGCCGTTCGCCGGATTCTTCTCGAAGGACGAGATCATCTGGTACACCGCGGCGTTCGGCGGGGCGGAGAACGCTCCGTTCCCCGCGCTCTACACGGTCTACTGGATCATCGCGCTGGCCGCGGCCATGCTCACGGCCTTCTACATGACCCGGATGATGGTGCTCACCTTCCACGGGAAGAACCGGACCGGCGCCGAGGAGGAGAAGCACCTCCACGAAGTGTCACCGGTCATGTGGGTGCCGCTCGCGGTCCTCGCCGTGCTCTCGATCTTCGGTGGCTGGATCAACGTCCCGGAGCCGATCCGGATGTCGTTCCTGGGTGGCTTCGGGGCGCTCCCCATGAGCGAGTGGCTGCACCATTGGCTCGAGCCCATCACCGCGCAGGCGCACCACGTCCAGGAGCTGCACCTGGGTGAGGTCGCCCATTCGTCCCCCTTCGGCGGCGGCGAGCTGGCCTGGGCGCTGATCTCGACCGTCGCGGCCGCGATCGTGGTCGTCGTCTCCATGCGGGTGGTCGGCGGCAAGACCGTCGTGCCCGCGAAGGACGACGTCGAGCCCACGGGCTTCGCCAAGGTCCTCTACAACAAGTGGTACGTGGACGAGTTCTACGACCGCTTCATCGTGCAGCCCATCATCCGGGCCTCCCGGTTCTGCTGGAAGGTCATCGACGCGACGATCATCGACGGCGTGGTGAACGCCGTGGGTTGGGGCTCCCGCGGCTTCGGGTGGGGAATCAGCATGTTCCAGACGGGCTCCGTGAATACCTACGCGTTCATCTTAACCGTCGGCGTCCTGGTGATCCTCGGCGTCTCGATGCTCTAGGAGTCCGACGATGACTGCTTTGCTCGAATCGATCGGTTACGCGAACTGGGCGCTCCACGCCCTCATCTGGCTCCCCGTGCTCGGTATGGGCCTCGTCCTCTGGGCCGAGGAGGAGCAGGCCAAGACCGTGGCCTTCTGGTGGTCCATGGGCGTGTTCGTGCTCAGCCTGGGCCTGTGGTGGGCGTTCGACGCCGGCTACGGCGGCATGCAGATGGAGAGCGTGACGCCGTGGATCGAGTCCTGGGGCGTGAGCTACTCGCTCGGCGTCGACGGCATCAGCCTGTTCATGGTGATGCTGACGACGTTCAGCACCTCGATCGCCATCCTCGGCTCGTTCAACTACATCAAGACCCGGCAGCGTGCCTTCTACGCGCTCATGCTGCTGCTCGAGGCGGGGGTGATCGGCGTGTTCGTCGCGACCGACCTGCTCCTCTTCTACGTCTTCTTCGAGCTCACCCTGGTGCCGATGTACTTCATCGTGGGCATCTGGGGCGGCGAGCGCCGCATCTACGCGGCCATCAAGTTCTTCCTGTACACGGCGTTCGGCTCGCTGCTCATGCTGGTCGGCATCATGTACCTGTACTTCAAGGCGAAGACCTTCCTGGGCGTGCCGACGTTCGCCTGGGCCGACCTGCTGCAGATCCCGCTCACGGGGACGGAGCAGCTCTGGCTGTTCAGCGCCTTCGCGCTCGCCTTCAGCGTGAAGGTCCCTGTCTTTCCGCTGCACACGTGGCTTCCGGACGCGCACGTCGAGGCGCCCACGCCGGGCTCGGTCATCCTGGCCGCGGTGCTCCTCAAGATGGGTACCTACGGATTTCTCCGGTTCCTCCTGCCGCTCTTCCCGGTCGCCGCCCAGCACCCCACGGTCGTGACCACGATGCTCGTACTCGCGGTGATCGGAATCCTCTACACGGCCTGGGTGGCGGCCGTGCAGCCCGACGCGAAGAAGTTGGTCGCATATACGTCGGTGGCCCACATGGGCTTCGTGGTGCTCGGCATCTTCGCGCTCACTGTGAACGGCATCCAGGGCGGCCTGGTCGTCATGATCTCGCACGGCATCAGCACGGGGGCGCTGTTCCTCCTGCTCGGGATGCTGTACGAGCGGCGGCACACGCGGGTCATCGAGGACTTCGGCGGGCTGGGACGCGTGGCTCCGCTGCTGGCCACGGCCTTCGTGATCACCGCGCTGGCCTCGATCGGGCTTCCGGGCACGAGCGGCTTCGTGGGTGAGTTCCTCGCGCTCATGGGCGCGTTCGAGACCCATCCGACCATCGCCGTCATCGCCACGCTCGGCGTGATCTTCGCGGCGTACTACATGCTGCCGATGGTCCAGAAGATCTTCTTCAACAAGCTCGACAAGCCCGAGAACCGCGAGGTGAAGGACCTCTCGGGCCGCGAGGTCGCGGTGCTCGCGCCGCTCGTCGCCCTGATGATCGTCATCGGGTGGCATCCCACGCCGATCCTCGACCGGATGGAGCCCAGCGTTCGTGCCGTGCTCGAGCGGGTCGAGGACGCGTCCACGGGGATGGCCGACGGGACCTCGACCCCGGTGCCCGTACTCTCCGAGGAGTCGGCGGAAGGTGCGCAGCCCGCCGCCGCACGCTCACAAGAATCCGACGCCGCCCAGGCGCTCGTCTCCGGCGAATAGCGAAGACCAACGATGACGCTTGATTTCAGCAGATCGCTCCACTACTGGTGGGCCCTCCTCCCGGAGATCGTGCTCTGCATCGCCGGCATGGTGGTGCTCATCGCGGGCGTGTCCGGCAAGCATGCCGCGGCCGCACGCGGCGACGGCGGCGCGACCTCGTCGGGGCAGGGGAACGACCTCGGATGGATCGCCCTCATGGGCCTGCTGGCCACCGCGGCGGTGAACGGATGGCTGTACGGTGTCACCGAGGTCGGCAGCGCCTCCATGATCGCCGTCGACGGATTCCGACTGTTCGCCAACTGGGTGTTCCTGCTCGGCGCCGCCCTCTCGATCCTCATCTCGTTCGGCTACGTCCACCGCCAGAAGCTCCAGGTGGGCGAATTCTACGCACTGATCCTGTTCGCGACGGCCGGCATGATGTTCATGGCCGCCGCGCGCGACCTGATCGTCGTCTTCCTCGGGCTCGAGCTCATGTCGATCGCGGTGTACGCACTGACCGCGTTCAACCGGCGTGACCGGAAGTCGGCCGAGGCGGGACTCAAGTACTTCCTGCTCGGCGCGTTCGCCACGGGCTTCCTCCTCTACGGGATCGCGCTCGTCTACGGCGCCGCGGGCAGCACCAACATCGCGGCCGTGGCCGCGGCCATCGAAGCCGGCGCCGCGTCGGAACGCCTGCTCGTCGCTGGCGTGGCGATGCTCATCATCGGCTTCGCGTTCAAGGTGTCGGCCGTCCCGTTCCACATGTGGACCCCCGACGTCTACGAGGGTGCTCCCGCGCCGGTCACGGCCTTCATGGCCGCCGCGGTGAAGGCCGCTGCGTTCGTGGCGTTCCTGAGGATCTTCGTTGTGGCCTTCGAGGGCGTCCACGACTCGTGGTCGGGCATCGTCTGGTGGCTCGCCGCCATCACGATGGTCGTCGCGAACCTGATCGCGCTCGTCCAGTCCAACGTGAAGCGGATGCTCGCCTACTCGAGCATCGCCCATGCGGGATACCTCCTGGTCGCCATCACGGCCGCCAACCAGACGGCGGCGGCCGGGCTGCTGTTCTACCTCCTGGTCTACACCCTGATGAACATCGGCGCCTTCGCCATCGTCATCGGTGTGTCACACCATTCGGAGCAGCGTCAGCACGTCGAGGATTACGCCGGATTCGGCTGGGCGCAGCCGGTGCTGGGGGTGTTCCTGACGATCTTCCTCCTGTCGCTCGCGGGCTTCCCGGGCACGGGCGGCTTCATGGGGAAGATCTATCTGCTCCAGGGCGCGGCCGACGCCGAGCTCTGGACGCTCGCGGTGATTCTGGTGCTGACGACCATCGCGTCGTACTGGTACTACCTGCGGGTGGCGTGGTTCATGTGGATGCGCCCCGCGACCTCCGAGGCGGACCATACGGACGTGGTGACCCCGCTTCCCATGCAGCTCGCGCTGCTCACATGCGTCGCGCTCATCATGTACACCGGCCTCTTCCCGGGCGCCGCGCTCGACTTCGCTCGGGAGAGCGTGGCCGGGTTGGGTAACCTCGGTGACACGATGCTCGGCATGACGGGACGCTGACATGAACGGACACATCTTCAGGCAGTACGACATCCGGGGCATCGTCGGTGAAGACCTCGACACCGATGTGACCGAGGCGGTGGGACGCGCCTTCGCGTCGAGCCTGCGCGAGGACACCGGGCTGCCGTCGCCGAAGGTGGCGGTGGGGTACGACAACCGGGACTCCTCGCCCGAGCTGGCCGCGGCGCTCATCGCGGGACTCCGCGCTTCCGGAGCCGACGTGGTCGAGATCGGCACCGTGCCGACGCCCGTCCTCTACTGGGCCGAGCAGACGCTGGGCACGGACGCGGGCATCCAGATCACGGGCTCGCACAACCCGCCCGAGTGGAACGGGATCAAGATGACCGTTCAGGCGGCGGCGCTCTTCGGAGATCAGATCACGGGGCTGCACGACCGCATTGAGCAGGGTCGCCTCCTCGACGGCTCCGGCGCGCACGAGAAGGTCGAGGTCCTGGACCGCTACGTCGACGACGTGGTCGGACGCTTCGACCTCGCCCGCCCGATCCGCGTGGCGGTCGACTGCGGCAACGGCACGGGCTCGATCGTCGCCGAGCGGCTCCTCACCACGCTGGGCGCCGAGGTCACGCCGCTCTTCTGCGACTCCGACCCGACCTTCCCGAACCACCACCCGGACCCCACGGTCGACGAGAACCTCCAGGACCTGATCCGCGTGGTGCGCGAGAAGAAGCTCGACCTGGGCGTCGCTTTCGACGGCGACGCGGACCGGATCGGGGTGGTCGACGGCGATGGACGGATCATCCGCGGCGACATGCTCCTGCTCGTCTATGGGCTCGACCTCCTCGCCAAGAGGGGCCCCGGCCAGAAGCTCGTCTTCGACGTGAAGTGCTCCCAGGCGCTGCCTGAGGTGTTCGAGGCGGCGGGAGGCGAGCCGATCATGTGGAAGACCGGCCACTCCCTCATCAAGCGGAAGATGAAGGAGACCGGAGCACTCATCGCAGGCGAGCTTTCGGGTCACATCATGATCTCCGACGACTACCTCGGCTTCGACGACGCGCTCTACGACGCCTGTCGGCTGATCGACATCCTCGCGCGCTCCGATCGGACCATCGCGGAGATGGTGTCCGACTTCCCCGCCTACGTCTCTACCGCGGAGATCCGGATCGACGTGACCGAGGAGGAGAAGTGGAGCATCGTCGAGGCGGCGGTCGAGCACTTCCGTGCACTGTACGACGTCATCGACGTGGACGGCGTGCGCGTGCTCTTCGGCGACGGCTGGGCCCTGCTGAGGACCTCCAACACCCAGCCGGTGATCGTCGCGCGCTTCGAGGCGCGCACGGCCGAGCGCCTGTCGGAGATCCGTGACGAGATCGGAAGCTGGCTCGAGACGAAGGGGGTCTCGCTACCGGAGTGATGGGCATGAAGCGTGACGCGGCCGGCCCCTCGCAGCGGACGATCTGCTGACGTGGGCGCGTTGCGGACGCTTCTCGGCACGCTGAAGGGTGGGCGATTGGTCGTCGCGCTCCTCGTGGCGTTCGGCGTAACGCTTCTTCTCGCGCGCGTCGCGACCGCCGCGTACGTGGAGATCCTCTGGCACCAGTCGGCCGGATACGAGGGTGTCTTCTGGCGCCGGGTCGCGTGGAGCTGGGGCACGAGGCTCGTGGCCGGCCTCGTCGTCGTCGCCGTCGTCTACGGGAACCTCCGGCTGGCCGCCGTGAGCCTCGGCGGCATCAGCATCCGGCGCCGCTTCGGCAATATCGAGATCTCCGAGCAGCTCCCGGGGAGCTACGTGTCGGGGGCCATCCTCCTGGCGGCTTCCCTCCTCGGCCTCTGGTTCGGCGCGGCCATCCCGGCCAACCTCGGCGTCCAGATCGCGGCCATGTTCGGGGCCGGCCCGTGGGGGCTCACCGAGCCGATCCTGGGCCGGGACGTGGGCTTCTACGTCTTCCAGCTTCCGGTGCTCGCGAGCGCGGTGACGTTCGCGCTGGTGGTCACCTTCCTCCTGTTCACGCTCGTCACCGCCGCGTACGCGACGACCGGCGCCATCCGGTGGATCCGGGGTCGCGTGGACGCCCAGGATCTCGCCCGCATCCACCTCGGCGCGCTCCTGGCCGTCTTCCTGGTGCTCCTCGCCTTCCGGGTGTGGCTCGGCCGCTCGCTCCTGCTCCTCGACGGAAACTCGGGGGTGCAGGGCATCTTCGGCTTCGCCGATGCCGAGGCGCGCTTGCCGGCGCTCCAGACGCTGGTCGTCATCCTCGTCGCGGCGGCGGGAACGGTCATGTGGGGCGCATGGAAGAACCGAGGTGTCCCGATCGTCGTCGCGCTCGTTTCGGTGATGGTCGGCGGAACCATCATCTCGCGCATCTATCCGGCCGTCGTCCAGCGCTTCCAGGTCGTGCCCAACGAGCTCGCGAGAGAGACTCCCTTCATCGAGCACAATCTCCGCTTCACGCGTATCGCCTTCGGCCTGGACGACCTGGGCCGGACCCGGTTCGCCTACCGCCCGGGCGCGAGGGTCGCGGCGTCGAGCGTGTTGGAGGGCTTCACGGGACTGCCGGTCTGGAGCCGCAGCACGCTGATGCAGAGCTTCCGCGCCATCGAGGCACGCTTCCCGTACTACGACTTCGAGGACGTGACGATCGACCGGTACGGCGACCCCGACGAGCCTACGGTGGTCGCGGTCTCCGTGCGCGAGATCGACCCGTCCGGCATCCAGGATCCCAACTGGCAGAACCTCCACCTGCGAGATCTGTACATCCGAGGCCTGGGGACCGTGGTGAGTCGGGCCGCCTCGCGGTCCCCGGAGGCGCGCCCCGAGATGCTCCTGACCGGTATACCGGCGGAGCGCACGGAAGCGGCGGCCGGGCTGCCGCAAATCCGGATGGAGAGGCCCGAGACGTATTTCGGGTCGCAACCACAGCGCTATGCCCTCGTCGATCCCGCCGTGCACCAGCCGGAGACTCCGGAGGGCACGCTCGAGCCTCTCCCCGCCCGCGACGCGCCGATCGGGATCGAGCTGAGCTCCCGGGCGCGTACCGCGCTGCTCGCCTGGCGCTTCCAGGACGCGAACCTGTTCTTCGCTTCCGATCTGGCCCCCGCGACGCGCTTCGTCTACAGGAGGAGTGTCGCGGAGCGGGCTCAAGCGGTCGCGCCGTTCCTCCGGTTTCCGGAACGGCCGCGAGCGGTCCTCGCGGGCGGCCGCGTGGTCTGGCTGCTCGAGGGATTCACGGGCACCCGGGCGTTCCCCTTGTCGGCCGTGCAGGAGCTCGGAACGTTCCGCTCGCAGGTGAGCTGGGTTCGCAGCTCCGTGAAGGTCACGGTCGACGCGGTCACTGGTGCCATGTCGTTCTACCGCGTTCCGGTCGAAGACCCGCTGGCGGACGCGTACGAGGCGGCCTTCCCGGGCCTCCTGAGGCCCATCGACGACATGCCCGCCGACATACGTGACCACGTGCACTACCCCTCGGCCCTGCTCGATGTGCAGGCCCGTGTCCTCCTCCAGTACCACCAGGAAACCGCCGCGGACTTCCACGGCCAGCAGGACGTCTGGGCGACCGCGCAGCAGCAGGCCGAGAGCACGAATCCGATCATCTACGCGCCGGAGTACGGACTCTACGCTTTCCCGGGTGACGAAGCCCCTCGCTTCAACCTGACGACGGTCTTCGTCCCGGCGGGGCGTCAGAACCTCACGGGGGTGCTGGCGGGCCGCACCGACGAGCGCGGCGTCCCGGAGCTCGATCTCCTGGACGTGGCCGTGGCCGACCAGGTGCCCGGGCCCCGCCAGATCGAGGCGCTCGCGGAGCAGGACCCCATGATCTCGCAGCAGTTCGCGCTCTGGCGGAGCGGAGGGAGCGAGGTCTGGACCGGGCACCTTCACCTGATCCCGATCGATGGGCGGATGTTCTACCTCGAGCCGGTCTTCCTCGCCGCCGAGTCCAACGCCATTCCCGAGCTCAGGCGCTTCCTGGTCAGCGATGGCCGACGGATCGTCATGACCGAGCAGCTCGCCGAGGGCGTGCAGTTCCTGACGGGGGAGGTCACGGAGATTCCCGGAGGCGATCCGCGCGGCGCCGTCGACCCTGGGCCGGCGGGGCGGGAAACGTGGCCGGAAGAGGCGCTCCGCCTCCTGGAGCAGGCAGACGCCCGGGCGCGTGCCGGTGATTGGGAAGGCTACGGCGCCGCGCTTTCGGCGCTCCGTGACTTCCTCGAAGGGATCCGGGTGTCGCCGGGATCGGCGCCCGCCGTTGATCGACCTCCGGGGCTCTGGTAGGTTCTACCGTCTTTTTCCGCGTCTCGTGGGCCGGTCCGGCGCATGAGGGCGCACCTCCTCGATCCACCGATCCAAGCGCGCATGAACATCCACGAGTATCAGGCGAAAGAGCTCTTCCGGGCGGCCGGGATCCCGGTCCCCCCGGGCGAGATCGCCACGTCACCGGCGGACGCCGAGGCCATCGCCAAGAAGTACGGTGGCATGGTCGTCGTGAAGGCACAGGTCCACTCCGGCGGCCGCGGGAAGGCCGGAGGCGTGAAGCTGGCCAAGACTGCCGCCGAGGCGCGGGAGCACGCGGAGAACATCCTGGGGATGGAGATCAGCGGTCTCACCGTCGAGAAGGTGCTCGTGACGCCGGCCGAGGACATCGAGACCGAGGCCTACGTCGGCGTGCTCGTGGACCGGAAGAAGCAGGCCGCGACCTTCATGGTCTCGGCCGAGGGCGGGGTGGACATCGAGGAAGTCGCGCATTCGAACCCGGACGCCATCCGGACGTTCACGGTGGATCCGCGCTACGGACTCCTCCCGCACCAGGCGCTCTGGCTGGCCAACACGCTCTACGACGATCCGAAGCTGATGAAGCAGGCCAGCAAGATCATCGGCCAGCTCTACACGGCGTTCGTCGACGGGGGCTGCTCCATGGCCGAGATCAACCCGCTCATCACCACGCCCACGGGTGAGGTGAAGGCGATCGACGCCAAGGTCACCATCGACGGCAACGAGCTCTTCCGCCGTCCGAAGGTCGCCGAGATGCGCGACAGCTCCGCCGAGCCGCCCTCGGAGACGAAGGCGCGCGAGGCCGGGCTCTCGTACGTGAAGCTCGACGGCAACGTCGGCTGCTGCGTGAACGGTGCCGGGCTCGCCATGGCGACCATGGATCTCGTGAAGTATTACGGCGGAGAGCCGGCCAACTTCCTGGACATCGGTGGCTCGTCCAATCCGGACAAGGTGGTCTCGGCACTCGAGATCATCACGTCCGATCCGAACGTGAAGGTCATCCTCTTCAACATCTTCGGCGGCATCACCCGCTGCGACGACGTCGCGAACGGGATCGTCGAGGCCACGAAGCGTATCGACATCCAGATCCCGATCGTGATCCGTCTGACGGGCACGAACGAAGAGAAAGCACTCGAGATCCTCGCCGACGCCGGCTTCTCCGCGTACACGTCCATGGACGAGGTCGTCGAGAAGGCCGTCGAGCTGGCGGGGGAGGCGTAACCGATGGCCATCTTCATCGATAAAGACACAAAGCTCGTCGTCCAGGGCATCACCGGCCGCGACGGATCCTTCCACACCACCCAGATGATCGAGTACGGGACACAGGTCGTCGCGGGCGTGACGCCCGGCAAGGGCGGTCAGACGTTCGACGGGCCGGGTGGCAAGGACGTTCCGATCTTCGACTGCATGGACGAAGCCGTCGAGGCGACCGGAGCCAACACCTCCGTCATCTACGTGCCGCCGGCCTTCGCGGCCAGCGCGATCATGGAGGCCGTGGACAGCGGCGTGGACCTGGTGGTCGCGATCACCGAGGGCGTGCCCGTGCTCGACATGGCTCGGGCGCACGCCTTCGCGCACGACCGCGGAGTCCGGATCCTCGGGCCGAACTGCCCGGGGCTCCTCTCGCCCGGGAAGTCCAAGGTGGGCATTCTACCCGCTCAGATCGTGACCGAGGGTCCGATCGGGGTCGTGTCGCGGTCGGGTACGCTGACGTACGAGGCGGTTTTCCAGCTCACCAGCGTGGGCCTCGGACAGACCACGTGCGTGGGCATCGGCGGCGACCCGCTCATCGGCACGAACTTCATCGACTGCCTCGAGGCGTTCGAGGCCGATCCGGACACGAAGGCCGTCGTCATGATCGGCGAGATCGGCGGGACGGACGAGCAGGAGGCCGCCGAGTACGTGAAGGCGAACATGTCGAAGCCGGTAGTCGGCTTCATCGCCGGCCAGACGGCGCCTCCCGGCCGCCAGATGGGACACGCGGGGGCGATCATCAGTGGCGCCGCGGGCACGGCCGAGGAGAAGATGAAGGCGTTCGAGGACAACGGGATCGCGGTCGCCAAGCGTCCCAAGGACATCGTGGGTCTCATTCAGGACGCCCTGGCCTGACCGGGCAATTTAGGGAGCGCCGCCCCCGGGCCTCACGGTCCGGGGGCGGTGGCCTGCCAACATGAACGAAGACGTTCGCGTAGAGCACGCGCTGACCAGCATCAGCTACCGGGTGTATCCGGACACTCCGTTCGCGGAGATCCTGGACCTCATGGTGCGGCGGCAGCTGCATGCGGTGCCCGTGGTGGGGGAGGACTACGAGGTCCTCGGCATCATCACGACCGGGGACGCTCTCCAGACGGTGCTCCGCCGGTCGCGGGGCGCCGCTCCGGGGCAGGGGAAGCCCGGCGAAGGTTTGGTGGCGCGGGACGTCATGACGCGGACCGTCCTGTGCGTCTCCGAGGATCAGCTCCTCACCGAGGCGGCCCAGATGATGGCCAACCGCGACGTCGAGCAGCTTCCGGTCGTCCGGGACGGCTCGCTCGTCGGCTTCCTTACCAGAGATTCCGTGCTTCAGGCCCTCCACGGGGGGGACCGCACGTCAACCGAATCCGATTCAACAGAAGAAGGGGAACCATGAGCCACACCCTGGCCATCATCAAGCCGGACGCGGTCGAGGCCGGCAAGGCCGGCAAGATCCTGGCCCACCTCGAGGGCGCGGGCTTCGCCGTGCGTGCGATGCGGCTCGCCCGTCTCGACATCGAGCAGGCGCGGGCGTTCTACGCTGTTCACGAGGGACGGCCGTTCTACGACGAGCTCGTCGAGTTCATGACATCCGGCCCCGTGATTCCCATGGTCCTGGAGGCGAGCGACGCCGTGCCGCGTCTAAGGGAGACCATCGGCGCCACCGATCCGGCCGAGGCCGCCGAGGGCACCGTACGCAAGCTCTACGCCGAGTCCAAGGGGCGGAACGCCATTCACGCCTCCGACTCGGACGAAAACGCCAGGAACGAGATCGCGTTTTTCTTCAGCGAGGCCGAGCGTATTCGCCTTGCGCGCTGAGCGGTAGACATTTGCGCTCGTATCGCTAGCTTTCAGGACTATGCTCGAGGTCTCACTGGGTCAGCTGCACCGCGAAGGCAGCGTCGAAGTCGATGCGCGGGTGCCGCCTGACGATCCCATGTGGGACGGGATGCAGCCGGCGTGGGCCGATACCGTGGAGGCCTACTTCAAGGTCTCGTCCGCGGGGTCGGGAGAGGTCATCGCCCGGGGGCGTGTGCACGGAACGCTGGCGCAGGCGTGCCGGCGCTGTCTCGAGCCGTTGGAGCGAGAGTTCGACGAAGAGCTGACGCTCGTGTTCGTCGATGAAGAGGATATCGAGGATGGGGACGACGTCGGGGAGACCCACATCATCCGTCCCACGGACTCGAAGCTGGATCTGAGTGGCGCGGTGCGCGAGGAGGTGTTCCTCGCGATCGAGCCTTACGTTGTGTGTGACCCGGAGTGCAAGGGACTTTGCCCGGAGTGCGGTACGAACCTGAACGAGGGTTCTTGCTCGTGCGTGCGGGAGGAAGTCGACCCGCGCTGGGATGCGCTCAGGAAGCTCAAGGAGAAGTGACAAGAAGCCATGGCCGTTCCAAAGAAGCGTACGTCGAAGCAGCGCAAGCGTAAGCGTCGGACCCACTACAAGGCCGAGGGCGTCACCGTCCATTCGTGCCCGAAGTGCTCCGACCCGAAGCTACCCCATCGGGTCTGCCCGAGCTGCGGGCACTACAGGGACACCCAGGTCCTCGACGTCGAGATCGACTGATAACGGCACCGCGCGCTCGGCTCCGCCGCGGGCCGGGAAGGCGAGGCGTCGAGGCCGTTCGGCCCGTCGCCGACGCATGCGCGGAAACCCTCCTGGCCCAGGCCGGTGAGGGTGTCTTCATGATCGCCTCCACTCGATAACCGGGACGGATCCGTGCGAATCGTACTCGACGCGATGGGCACCGACGACGCTCCGAAGGCCGAGGTCGCCGGTGCGCTCGAAGCCCTGCGTACCTTCGAGGAAGACGTCGAAGTGGTCCTCGTCGGCGACCAGGCCGTGATCGAGGCCGAGATCGCCCGGCATGGCGAGCGGCCCGAGCGACTGCTCGTCCATCACGCGCCAGAGCGTGTTACAGCCGAGGACCCACCGGCATCGGTGCTCCGCCGCAAGCCCGACTCGTCCATCGCGGTCGGCTTGCGCCTGCACCAATCCGGGGAGGGTGACGCCTTCGTCAGCGCCGGGTCGACCGGCGCCGTGATGGCGTCCTCCCTCTTCATCCTGCGCCCCCTTCCCGGGGTGGCGAGACCGGCGATCGGCACGATCCTCCCGACGTCCGACCAGCCCTGCCTGCTCGTCGACGCCGGAGCGAACGTCGACTGCAAGCCCCAGCACCTGGTGCAGTTCGCCCGCCTCGGGCACACCTATTCGCAGGATCTCATGGGCCGGGAGAACCCGCGCATCGGGCTGCTCAACATCGGTGAAGAGCCGGGGAAAGGCGACGAGCTGACCGTCGAGACGCACCGTCTCCTGAGCGAGCAGAAGGGCATGAACTTCATCGGCAACATCGAGGGGCGGGACATCATCCGTGGCGCGTGCGACGTCGTGGTCTGCGACGGCTTCGTCGGGAACGTGCTGCTCAAGTTCTACGAGTCGGTCGCCGCCTTCATCGTGGGGCTCCTCAAGAAGGAGCTGAAGGAGCTCGGCGACCGGGGACAGGACCTCGAGCACGTCTTCCGCGTCCTCGACTACGCCGAGTACGGGGGTGCCCCGTTGCTCGGTGTGGGTGGAGTCTCGATCATCTGTCACGGCGGATCGCCTCCGAAGGCGATCCGGAATGCCCTGGCGGTCGCCGCGCGCGCGGTGCGGTCGGGAATGGTGCGACACAGCGCCCGCAACCTCTCAGAGGCCGTCGACGCGAAGGAGTGACGACATGAAGAAGCCAACCCCGATGGTCGAGATCGCCGCGACCGGCCGCTTCCTGCCGGAGCAGAGGGTCACCAACGACGATCTGACCAAGCTCTTCGACACCTCGGACGAGTGGATCCGGACCCGTACGGGCATCAGCGAGCGGCGCATCGCTCCGAAGGAGATGGCCGCTGCGCACATGGGCTCGGAGGCCGCGAGGAAAGCGATGGCGAAGGCCGGGGTCGAGCCGGGCGAGATCGACATTCTCATTCTCTCGACCGCCACGCCGGACCGGCTCCTGCCGTCCACGGCCTGCGACGTCCAGGCGATCCTGGGCTGCAACAACGCCGTGGCCTTCGACATCAGCGCCGCGTGCACCGGCTTCATCTACGGTGTCAGCATGGCCGAGGGGTATCTCGCCGCGAACCGCGGCGACGTGGCCCTCGTCGTGTCGACCGAGAAGATGAGCGCCATCCTCGACTGGGAAGACCGCTCGACCGCGGTCCTCTTCGGGGACGGGGCCGCGGCGGCGGTGCTGCGTCGGAGTAACGGCGAGCGCGGGATCCTTGCGAGCCACCTCCGCTCGGACGGGAATCTGGCCGAACTCCTCTACCGTCCGGCGGGCGGCGCGATGGAGCCCATGAGCGAGGACGTGCTCGCCGGTCGGCGGCACCTGATGCGCATGGAGGGCCGTGAGATCTTCAAGAACGCCGTCCGGTCCATGGCCGAGGGGTGCGACATCGCCCTCCAGAAGGCGGGACTGACGGCGGACGACGTGAAGCTCCTCGTGCCGCACCAGGCGAACATCCGCATCATCCAGTCGACGGCCAAGTACGCCGGCATTCCCATGGAGCGCGTCTACGTCAACGTCGACCGCTACGGGAACATGAGCTCGGCGTCGCTGCCCGTCGCACTGGACGAAGCGCAGGAGGAAGGACGCATCCAGAGCGGCGACAACATCCTTGCGGTCGCGTTCGGCGCGGGCCTGACCTGGGGCGCGCTGGCCATGCGCTGGTAACACTACCGACGCGCGGCCCGCCCCACTTCCTCAACACCCTTCCAGCATGTCTCTAGCTCTTCTGTTCCCCGGACAGGGGTCCCAGGCGGTCGGCATGGCCCGGGCTCTAGCGAACGCCGAGCCCGTCGCGGCCGACCTCCTCCGTAGCGCGGACGAGATCCTCGGCGCTCCGCTTTCGACCCTCATGTTCGAGGGTCCCGAAGACGAGTTGACCGCGACCAGGAACGCCCAGCCGGCGATTCTCGCGCACTCCGTGGCGGTGCTGCGTCTGGTCCGCGACCGCGTCGGCCCCGTCGCGTACGCGGCCGGACACTCGCTCGGCGAGTTCAGCGCCCACGTCGCAGCCGGAACCATGTCGTTCGAGGACGCGCTCCGGGCGGTGCGGCTGAGGGGCGAGCTGATGTACGAGGCCGGCCTCCAGCGCCCGGGCACCATGGCCGCCGTGCTCGGCCTGGACGACGACACGATCACCGAGGTCTGCGCCCGCGTCGACCGTGGCATCTGCGTGCCGGCCAACTTCAACGCGGACGGACAGATCGTCGTGAGTGGCGACGTTGCGGGGGTCGAGCAGCTGGCGGAGATCGCTCCCGAGGCCGGGGCGAAGAAGGTCGTGATGCTCAACGTGTCCGGGGCGTTCCACTCCCCGCTCATGGAGCCCGCGGCGAAGGGGTTGAGCGAGCACCTGAAGGGCATCGAATTCCGGGATCCCGAGATTCCGGTCGTCTCCAACGTAACGGCCGAGCCGGTCACCTCGGGTGCCGAGGCTCGCGAGCTCCTGGTCCGTCAGCTGACCGCTCCGGTCCGCTGGTCCGCATCGGTCCGCACCATGCTCGAAGGCGGCGTCGACCGATTCATCGAGCTGGGCCCGGGCAAGGTCTTGAACGGCCTCAATCGTAGAAACGCCAAGGGAGTGTCGTCGACGAGCGTCGGCGAGCCGGAAGACATCCAGCAGTTTCAGGAGGCATCGGCATGAGCCGGAAAGAGCTCGACGGGAAGATCTCCATCGTGACGGGAGGATCGCGCGGTATCGGTCTCGCCATCGCCCGGGCGCTGGCGGAGGCAGGCTCCCGGGTCGCGGTGATCGGGCGGGGTGGGGAACGCGCCCGCGAGGCGGCGTCGGAGCTGCCGGGCGACGGTCACGCGGGGTACGCCTGCGACGTGGCGGTCGCCGAGCAGGTCGCCGAAACGGTGAAGGCGATCGAGTCCGACCTCGGCCCGGTCGACATCCTGGTCAACAACGCGGGGATCACCCGGGACAACATCCTCCTCCGGATGAAGGATGAGGAATTCGATGAAGTGATCGCGGCCAACCTCAAGGGCCCCTTCCTCTTCACGCGAGCGGTCGCCCGTGGCATGATGAAGCGGCGGGACGGTGCGATCCTGAACATCGGGTCGGTCGTCGGGATCATGGGGAACGCGGGCCAGGCGAATTACGCCGCGTCCAAGGCCGGGTTGGCCGGCCTCACGAAGAGCGTGGCCAAGGAGCTGGGCTCGAGGGGGGTGCGATGCAACCTGCTCGCGCCCGGCTTCATCCGCACCGACATGACCGACGCGTTGACGGAGGCCCAGGTCGAGAAGCTGAGCTCCGCGATCCCCCTGGGAGGCCTCGGAGAGACCGAAGACGTGTCGGAAGTGGCGCGGTTTCTCGTAGGACCGGGAGCGCGCTACATTACCGGCCAGGTCATCGCCGTCGACGGCGGCATGGCCATGTAGCAGGGCCGTACCTTACACGAACCCTAGCAGCATCATACCAAGGAGGAGACATGAGTGAGCCCACCGAGGCGCGGGTCCGGGAGATCATCATCAACGAGCTGGGCGTCGAGCCCGAGAAGGTGACCAACGACGCCTCATTCGTGGAGGATCTCGGAGCGGACTCGCTGGACACGGTCGAGCTCGTCATGGCGTTCGAGGAGGAGTTCGGTGTCGACATCCCGGACGAGGATGCCGAGCAGATGCGGACCGTCGGAGACGCCATCGACTACCTCAAGAAGCACTCCGAGGGCTGATCGCGACGTCAACGCCGAACGCGAAGGAAGATGGGCAACGATACGAGTGTGAAACCCCGCAGAGTGGTCGTCACCGGCATGGGCGTGATTTCGCCCGTCGGGAACGACGTTCCTACGATGTGGGAGAATCTCGTCGCGGGAGTCAGCGGCGGAGGGCCTGTGACCCACTGGGAGGCGACGGAGGATTTCGCCTGCCGGATCGCCTGTGAGGTGAAGGGTTTCGATCCTCTCGACTACCTGGACAAGCGCGAGGCGCGACGGCACGATCGCGTGTCGCAGTTCGCGATCGCCGCCTCCCAGGAGGCGTTGCGGGGCGCGGGTCTGGAGACGTTGCCGGATTCCGTGAACGGAGACCGTGTCGGTGTGGTCTTCGGCAGCGGCATCGGAGGAATCTCCACCTTCGAGGAGCAGCATCGGAAGCTTCTCGAGCAGGGCCCCAACCGCGTCAGCCCGTTCTTCATTCCGATGTTCATCCCGGACATCTCCGCGGGCCTCATTTCCATGAAGTGGGGCCTGCGGGGTCCGAACTACGCCACAGTCTCCGCCTGTGCGTCGTCGGCGCACGCGATCGGAGACGCCTCCCGGCACATCCGCTACGGTGACGCCGACGTCATGGTGGCGGGCGGTGCCGAAGCGACCATCACGCCGATGACGTTCGCGGGCTTCTCGGCGATGAAGGCGATGTCCACGCGTAACGACGACCCCGCCACCGCGAGTCGTCCGTTTTCGTCCGACCGGGACGGCTTCGTGATGGGTGAGGGAGCCGGTGCGGTGGTGCTCGAGGCGCTCGAGCACGCCGAGGCCAGGGGCGCCGCGATACTGGCCGAGGTGGTCGGATACGGCCTTTCGGGAGACGCGTATCACATCACCGCTCCACCTCCCGAGGGCGAAGGGGCGCAGGCCGCCATGCGCATGGCGCTGAAGCACTCGGGCGCGAGCGCCGGCGACGTCGACTACGTCAACGCGCACGGCACGTCGACCATGGCGGACGCCATCGAGACGCATGCCATCAAGCAGGTCCTGGGCGACCGCGCCCGCGAGATCGTGGTGGGGTCGACGAAGTCGGCCACGGGGCATCTGCTCGGTGCCGCCGGCGCGCTCGAGACGATCGTCTCGATCATGGTCACGCGCACGGGCGTGATCCCGCCCACCATCAACTTCCAGGGTCCGGACCCGGCGTGCGATCTCGAGTACGCCCACGGAGGCCCCATCGAGCGGTCGGTCGAGCTCGCGCTGTCGAACTCGTTCGGCTTCGGCGGACACAACGTCTGCCTGGCGGTTCGGAAGTGGGTCTGAGCCCCTCTTCATGAGGGTCGGCACCGGGTACGACTCGCACCGCTTCGATCCCGATCGGCCCCTCGTCATCGGGGGTGTTTCCATTCCCGACCACCCCGGGCTGACCGGACATTCCGACGGCGACGCCGTGGCCCACGCCGTCATCGACGCGGTGCTCGGCGCCGCGGGGGCCGGCGACGTCGGTCGGCATTTCCCACCTACCGACGACCGGTGGAAGGGCGCGGACTCGATCGACCTGCTCCGGCGCGCGTCGGACGTCCTGGGGGAGCGGGGGTTCCGGGTCGTCAACGTCGACGTGACGGTCGTTTGCGAGACGCCCAAGATCGGTCCTCACGCCGTGGCCATGTGCGGACGTTTGTCCGATGCCCTCGGAGTTCCCTCCGACGCCGTGTCGGTGAAGGGCAAGACCAACGAAGGCATGGGGTGGATCGGTCGGGGCGAAGGCGTCGCCGTCCACGCGGTGGCACTCGTCGAGCCGGTCGCGACGGCTCGCGGCTGAGCCGGGAGGGGCCGTGCATCACCGGGCCCGCCCGTCTTCGCCCGATGGGCCGGAGGATGGCGCGTGAGCGCACTCCTCGACTGGATGCTCGGTATCCCGCCCGGCCTGGCGTACCTCCTGCTCGGCATCGGCGCCGCGCTGGAGAACATCGTTCCCGCGGTGCCGGCCGACACCTTCGTAGCCCTCGGCGGACTCCTCTCGTCGCTCGGTGACCTGGACGCCCGCGTCATCTTCCTGGTGACCTGGGCGGCGAACGTGGCGTCGGCGCTCGTGACCTATCGCCTGGGATACGTGTACGGCCGGAGCTTCTTCGAGCACGGGTTCGGGCGGCGCCTGCTCGCCATGCACCAGGTGGAGCGCATGGATGCGTTCTACGCACGCTGGGGGCTCTTCGCGATCTTCTTCACCCGATTCCTCCCCGGACTGCGGGCCATCGTGCCGGTGTTCGCCGGGGTGACGCACCACGGCTTCGTGCCGGTCGCCATTCCCCTGGCGACGGCTTCGGCCATCTGGTACGGCGGGCTCGTCTGGCTGGGCGCCTTCGCGGGTCGAAACCTCCACCTCCTCACGAGCCTCCTGGAGCGCCTCAACAGCACCCTGGGCATGGTGGCGCTCGTCCTCGCCCTCCTCATCGGCGTCTGGTGGTGGCGGACGAGGCATCCCCCCGATGGCTGACGCGGACAGGGCCTTCCGGACCGACATGTTCCGGGAGTACATGGTCTTCGAGCGGGGGCTCTCCGAGCGAACGGTCGACGCCTACCTCGGCGACCTGCGGAAGCTTTTCACGCACCTCATGGCAGAGGGCGTGGAGCGCCCCGAAGCGGTTCGACCCGAGCACGTCCGCGGGTGGGTGGGCGGGCTGAGGAGCGGGGGCTTGGCGCCGGCCTCGGTACGACGCGCGCGGTCGTCGGCGCGGACTTACTTCGGGTTCCTGTTGGCCGAGGGGGTCATCGACACCGACCCGACGGAGCACCTGCAGGCGCCGAAGGTCGACCGGAAGCTTCCCGACTACCTCACGGTGGACGAAACGATGCGCTTGCTGGAGGCGCCGGATCCCGATCGTGAGCTCTACTGGCGCGACCGGGCGATGCTCGAGGTCCTCTATGCGACCGGTATGCGCGTGTCGGAGCTCACCGGGCTCACGCTCGGCCTCCTGGACCTGGACGAGGGCTTCGCCACGGTCTTCGGGAAGGGCTCCAAGGAGCGGCTCGTGCCCATTGGTGCCCCCGCCTTGAGGGCGCTACGGCGCTACCTGGGCGAGGTGCGTCCTCGTCTGGACCGCGGGTCGGGGAAGAGGATCGTGTTCCTGACCGCCAGAGGGCGTCCGATCCGGAGGGAGTCGGTGTGGCGTGTCGTCCGCGACGCCGCCCGTCGGGCGGGCCTCGAGCGGGATGTCTCCCCCCATACGCTCCGCCATACGTTCGCGACCCACCTCGTGGAGGGCGGCGCCGATCTGGCGGCCGTCCAGGAGCTCCTCGGACACGTGGACATCAGCACGACGGAGATCTACACGCATGTGGACCGCGCCTACCTGCGCGAGGTCCACAGGCGCTTCCACCCCCGGCGCTAATGGATGCCGGGGCGGGAGCGCCGGCCCCCGTTGGGCGGGCGGGGACGCGACCCGAGATGTGGGGTGGAGCGGCGCGCTAGCTCGGGCTCTCGCCTCGCGTCGTGGTCGAATCCGCTCGGGCCCGGTCCGCTTCCAGGAACAACTCCGCCTGGGTGCTCGACGTCGTGAGCAGGCGGATCGCTTCCGAGAGCACGGGGTCCCGCTCCTGGCGGACGCTGGCCTCGGCCCCGATGTCGTCCATGCGCTGCGCGATGGCCACACGCACCCGCCATCTCAGATAGTCCAGGATCTCCTGGTCCTCGATGAGCGCGGGATCGAGGCCTTCCGTGACGAGCCCGTCGGTGAACGCCTCGAACTCGCCGGGGGCCAGCTCCGGTCCGCCTTCGGACGCGAGCCGTTCGGCCGCGATCTGGAAGCCGTGCTCCACGATGCGCTGCGCGAGGGGGAAGTCCGCTTCGATGGTGGCTCGGAGGAATTCCTGCTCGTTGGTCGTGAGGGTGTCGTCCTGCAGGGCCATGTCGGGGAAGATGCCGCCACCGTCCACGAGCGTCCGGCCACCCGGCGTCGTCACCCGACGCAGCGTGTCCGGGTCCTCGTCGAGCGGCCGCATCTCGTTGTCACGATCGCGCTGCAGCGAGCGACCGAGGGGCGTCATCCAGGACCCGGTCGTGAAGCGGAGACGGCGACCGTGCGGAAGCGGCATGACCGTCTGTACCACGCCCTTGCCGAAGGTGCGCTCGCCGAGCACCAGGGCCCGGTCGTAGTCCTGCAGCGCTCCGGCGAGGATTTCGGCGCCGGAGGCCGTGTACTGGTCCACGAGGATCACGATGGGAAGATCCGGCACCATCTGCGGCCAGCGATCGGTGAAGGAGTCGGTGTCGGGCTCCTCCGCCGAGCCGCCCGGTGCGCGCTGCACGGTGCTGGCGAGCGTCGATCCGGGCTCGAGGAAGAGGTCCGCGAGCATCAACGACTCGTCCAGGAATCCGCCGGGGTTCCTACGGAGGTCGATGATCAGGCCCCGATGTCCCTGCAACTCCTGGAGGGCCTCGTTCATCTCCCGGGCCGCGTTGCGGGCCACACGGTCCATGGCGACGTAGCCGATGCCTTCTTCGAGAACGCCGTAGCTCACCGCCGGCACGTGCACTTCCGCCCGGGTGATGTCGAAGGAGAACGGCTCGTCGTAGCCGGCCCGGCGAACGTCGACGTTCACGGAGCTCCCGGCGGGCCCGCGGATGGAATCGGCCGTCATGCCGGTGCTCCAGTCCGAGGCGTCGTGCCCGTCCACGCCGACGATCACGTCACCCACCAGGATTCCCATCTCGCTCGCGGGGAAGCCACGGAAGACGCCCGTGACCGTCACTTCCTCGTTGAGCAGCGTGATCTGGAGCCCGATGCCCGAGTAGTTTCCGGTCGTCGCCTCCTCCCACTCGTCCGCTTCCGCCGGCGTGAACAGCTCGGCGTACGGATCGTCGAGGGACGCGATGAGCCCGTCGATGGCAGCCTCCCAGAGGAGCGAGTCGTTGAACTCGTCCATGTGCATCCGGGAGATGGCATCCACGGCGCCCGCGAGGACGTCGACGGCCGGAGCCTGATTTCCGTTCTCCCCTCGGTTGGGGCGGTCGGCCTGCTGGGCCGACAGCCCCGTCGCGCTGAAGGCCATGATGCCGAAGGCCATGGACAGGAAGACGGCGGGGGTGGTTCGGTTCTTCATGGGGCGCCCTTTGGGTCGTGCGATTCACACCGGAGTCGTTAGACACCCGGAAAACCGGCTCGTTCCTCGAACGAAAGCGATCGCACGTGTACGCTGCAACCCTCGCGCCAAACAGATACCTTTCCGTCTTCGCTCGCGACGGACGGCCATCCCGCTCCGACCGACCAACACCAGACTGCTCGACGAACCCATGCGCTCAGGCAATCCCGCGACGCCGCTTCGTGTCGGACTCGCCCAGATCAAACCGACCAAGGCCGATGTCGCGGCCAATCTCGCCAGGGTGGGGGCACTGATCGACGCCCACGCCGCGGACGTCGACGTGCTGCTCTTCCCGGAGACCTGTCTCTCGGGATACTTCCTGGAGGGAGGCGTGTCCGAGGCGGCGCTGTCGGTCACCGAGCTCGTGGAGGGACTCGGCGCGCCGGGCCCCGACGCTCCCGACGTGGCGCTCGGCTTCTACGAGACATGGAACCGGCGCGTCTACAACAGCGCCGCCTACGTGGAGCCGGCCGGGGACGGATGGAAGGTCCGGCACGTCCACCGGAAGCTGTTCCTGCCCACGTACGGCGTCTTCGACGAAGGGCGCTTCGTGGAGGCGGGGGCGTCGGTGGAGGCGTTCGACACGCGCTTCGGGCGCTTCGGCATGCTCGTATGCGAAGATGCCTGGCACTCGCTCGCAGGGACGGTCCTGGCGGTGGGCGGTGCAGAGCTCATCCTGGTCCCGAGCGCGTCGCCGTCCCGCGACTTCCGACCCGCAAGTGGTGGGAGGCCGTCCAACCTCGCCCGGTGGGACCAACTCGCGCCGGGCATGGCGACGGAACACGGCGTCTTCGTGGCGGTCGCGCAGCTCGCCGGTTCCGAGGGCGGAAAGGTTTTTCCGGGTGGATCCGTCGCCGTGGATCCCCATGGGGAGGTCCTGGGGCGTGGTCCCATGTACGAAGAGGGCGTCACCGTGGTGCCCATGGACGCGGGTGCGCTCCAGCGGGCCCGTTCTGCCGCCCCGCTCCTGTCGGATCTCGAGCGGATGCTTCCCAGGCTGGAGCGCTCGCTCCAGCGGGCGCACGCCCAGGCCGAGACCAAGCACCGGGGCGACGTGGCGGAAGTGGCCACGATGCCCTTCGTCGGAAGGATATCCGACGCCGCACGGTCGGTCGCGGAACGGACGCCCGAGCTGTCGATGGAGTTGGATCTCGAGCTCGTGGAGCGCACGCTGGTCGAGTTCATCCGGGAGGAAGTACGCCGCCGGCGTGGCTTCGAGCGCGTCGTGGTGGGCGTCTCGGGCGGGGTCGATTCGGCCGTCTCGCTCTTTCTCGCCTGCCGCGCCCTGGGACCGGAGAACGTCCAGGGCTTTCGCTTGCCGTACAGGACGTCGAGCCAGGAGAGCCTCGATCACGCCGCCCTGGCGCTCGAGGCCGTGGGCGCGCCTTCGAGCACCATCGACATCTCGGAGCCCATCGACCGGTACGTGGAGCGCTACGAGCCCGACCTGTCCCCGACTCGCAAGGGCAACCTGATGGCCCGACTGCGCGCCGTGGTGCTCTTCGACCAGTCCGCGAAGCTCCACGCGCTTCCCCTCGGCACGGGAAACAAGAGCGAGCGACTGCTCGGCTACTTCACCTGGCACGCCGACGACTCCCCGCCCATCAACCCGATCGGGGACCTCTTCAAGACCCAGGTATGGGCCCTCGCCCGCCACCTCGGGGTTCCCGACGCCATCGTCGACAAGCCGGCGACGGCCGACCTGGTGCAGGGGGTGAACGACGAGGACGAGCTCGGGGTCGCCTACCATACGGCGGACCCGATCCTGATGGCGCTCCTGAGCGGGCACCGGAAGGACGACCTTCCCGCGCTCGGCTTCGACCCGGCGGATGTCGAGGTGGTGTGGCGTCGTCTCAGCTCGACCCACTGGAAGCGGGAGCTGCCGACGGTCGCGGTCCTCTCGTCGAGCGCCATCGGCGCGTTCTACCTGCGGCCCGTCGACTACTGACGTCGACCGACTACATTCCAGCGGCACATCCCCCCGTTATCGACGCACATGCTCCTCGTCATCGACAACTACGACTCGTTCACGTTCAACCTCGTCCAGCTGCTCGGCGATCTCGGCGAGGACCCCGTGGTCTTCCGAAACGACGAGCGGACGGTGGCCGAGCTGACGGCAATGGAGCCCGAGCGCGTCGTGGTGTCGCCGGGCCCATGCACTCCGGCGGAGGCCGGCGTGAGCGTGGAGCTCATCCGGACGTTGGGCGAGCAGGGGGTCCCCGTGCTGGGCGTATGCCTCGGGCACCAGAGCATCGGGGAGGCCTTCGGCGGCCGGACCATACGAGCACGCCGCACCATGCACGGGAAGACCGGTCCGATCCGACACGACGGCCGGGGCATCTTCGAGGGCCTTCCCGAGCGTTTCGACGTCGCCCGGTACCACTCCCTGGTCACCGACACGGCCGCCCTCCCCGCCGTTCTCGTCCCGGTCGCGTGGAGCACCGCCGCGGAGGACGAGGGAGAGATCCAGGCGATGCGTCACCGGGAGCTGCCGGTGTGGGGTGTTCAGTTCCATCCGGAGTCGCTGTTCAGCGAACACGGGTCGACACTTCTCGGGAACTTCCTGAAGCTGTGACGGCCGCCGGCTTGACCCTCGCCCCCGCGGGCCCGTAGCTTTTGGCGTGGATTTTGCAGACACGTCCCGCGCCTTCGGCTTCGGGGCAGTCCGGTGAGCGGTCGAGTCCTGGGTGTCGTCCCGGCTCGGCTCGCGTCTTCGCGGCTCCCAGAGAAGCCTCTTCACCCCATTCTGGGGCGCCCGCTCATCGAGTGGGTATGGCGACGAGTCTCCACGATCCGGGTGTTGGATGCCGCCGTGATCGCGACGGACTCGGAGCGGATCGCCGACGTCTGCAGGTCGCTCGGCGCCCCGGTGGTCCTCACGTCGGACACGCACCCTTCGGGTACGGACCGCGTGGCGGAAGTCGCCGACCGGCCGGAGTACCGGGACTTCACGTGTATCGTGAACATCCAGGGGGACGAGCCGCTCATGGCGGGCTCCGACGTCGCACGCGCCGTGGAGCTCGTCACGGACGCCGCATGGGACGTGGGCACGTGCGCGGCGCCGATCTCGACGCGCGAGGCCTTCGAGCGGCCCGACGTGGTGAAGGTCGTGCGGACCCGCGACGGTCGCGCACTCTACTTCTCCCGGTCGCCCGTGCCTCACCGGCGAGACGGATTCCCGTCGGACCAGGATCTCCGGGGACGGGACTATCTTCGCCATGTCGGCCTCTACACGTACACGCGCGAAGCGCTCGCGCGCTGGGTTGCGTTGGAGCCGTCGCCTCTGGAGCGCATCGAGCGTCTCGAGCAGCTGCGGGCACTCGAGGACGGGATTCGCATCGGGGTCGCCCTGGTCGACCGGGTCTCTCCGGGCGTGGACACGCCGGACGACGTCGTCCGGATCGAGCGGGAGCTGGAAGAATCAATTGCGGCAGCAAGTCACCAGTAGCCACCACCTTCTCATGACGGAAGCCATGACCGATTCGGTAGAGAGACCGACCAAGTACATCTTCGTGACCGGCGGAGTGGTGTCGTCGCTGGGGAAGGGGATCGCCGCGGCGTCGATCGGGCGACTTCTCAAGGAGCGGGGCCTGAGGGTGACCCTCCAGAAGTTCGATCCGTACATCAACGTCGATCCGGGAACGCTGTCACCGTTCCAGCACGGAGAGGTGTTCGTCACCGACGACGGCGCCGAGACCGATCTCGACCTCGGCCACTACGAGCGCTTCATCGACCAGTCGCTCTCACAGGCGAACAACATCACCACGGGCCGCATCTACCAGACGGTCATCTCGAAGGAGCGGCGTGGGGACTACCTGGGCTCGACCGTTCAGGTCATCCCGCACATCACCGACGAGATCAAGGCCGCCATCCGTCGGCTCGCGCCCGAGAACGACGTCGTCATCACGGAGATCGGCGGCACGGTCGGCGACATCGAGTCGCTCCCGTTCCTCGAGGCGATCCGGCAGTTCCGTCAGGACGTGGGATCGAAGAACGCCATCTTCGTCCATCTGACGCTGATCCCGTACATCGCCGCCGCGGGCGAGCTCAAGACAAAGCCCACCCAGCATTCGGTGCGTGAGCTCATGGAGATCGGGATCCAGCCGCAGATCCTCATCTGCCGGACGGAGCACCCGCTATCCGACGATCTCCGCAGGAAGATCGCGCTCTTCACCAACGTCGAGTCGGACGGCGTGATCGAGGCCCGCGACCTGGAGACCATCTACGAGGTTCCGCTCTCTCTCAAGAGCCAGAAGCTCGACGACGTCATCCTGCAGCGTCTCGGCCTCGAGATGCCGCAGCCCGACCTCTCGGAGTGGGAGCGGATCGTCGAGACCATCAAGCACCCTAAGTCCGGGGAGGCCCGCATCGCGGTGGTCGGGAAGTACACCGCGCTCGTGGACTCGTACAAGTCGATCCAGGAATCGCTGATCCACGGCGGGATCGCCAACGACGTGAAGGTGAACATCGAGTGGCTCTCCTCCGAGCGCTTCGGCGAAGGGGACGACGTGGGCGAAGTGCTCGCCGGCTACGACGGGCTCCTCATCCCCGGCGGCTTCGGACCCCGAGGCGTGGAAGGGATGCTCGCGGCGATACGGTGGGCGCGTGAGCACGATCTGCCGTTCTTCGGCATCTGCCTCGGGCTGCAATGCGCCGTGATCGAGTTCGCGCGGAACGTCTGCGGCCTGCAGGAGTCGCACTCCTCGGAGTTCGCCCAGGACGCGTCCGACGCCGTGATCTGCCTGCTCGACTCGCAGCTCCAGGTCACGACGAAGGGCGGAACGATGCGCCTCGGGGCTTATCCGTGCGTGCTCTCCGAAGGGAGCCGGGCCCGTGAGATCTACGGGGTCGACGAGATTTCCGAGCGGCATCGGCATCGCTTCGAGGTGAACAACCACTACCGGGATCTGCTGACGGAGCATGGACTGACCATCAGCGGGACGTCTCCCGAGGGTGGGCTGGTCGAGATCATCGAGATCTCGGACCACCCGTGGTTCATCGCCGGTCAGTTCCACCCGGAGCTCAAGAGCCGCCCGACCCGGCCGCACCCACTGTTCGCGTCGTTCGTGGAGGCCGCGACACGGCATCGCCAGGGACGGCTCGGCACCACCGCGAGCGCGGAGACCGCCGGTGTCTGATGCGCCGCGGAACCCGTTCGGGCGCTTCTTCCTCATCGCGGGGCCGTGCGCCCTCGAGGACGACGCGCTGAACCTCGAGGTGGCCACCGCCGTCGCGGAATGGGGGCGCGCGTTCTCGCTGCCGGTCATCTTCAAGGCCTCGTTCGACAAGGCGAACCGCTCGAAGATCGACTCGCCGCGCGGCCCCGGCCTCGCGGAGGGACTCGAGCGGCTGGCCACGGTCAAGCGCGAGACGGGCCTGCGGGTGCTGACGGACATCCACGAGGCGGGGCAGGCCGAGGTCGCCGCGGAGGTCGTCGACGTCCTCCAGATTCCCGCGTTCCTGTGTCGGCAGACGGATCTGCTGGTCGCCGCCGGGCGCACGGGCCTTCCGGTGAACGTGAAGAAGGGTCAGTGGATGGCGCCCGAGGAGATGGCCGGCGCGGTGGACAAGCTACGTACGGCGGGAGCTCCCGCCGTGGCGGTGACGGAGCGCGGCACCTTCTTCGGCTACGGGAACCTCGTGGTGGACATGCGCTCCTTCGGGCGTCTCGCCGCGGCGACCGGGGCGACCCCGGTGTTCGACGGGACCCATTCGGTCCAGCGTCCGGGCCAGGCGAACGGCTCCAGCGGAGGCGACCCGGTGCACATCCCCGCGCTCGTGCGCGCCGCGGTGGCGGCCGGGTGCGGCGGGCTCTTCCTCGAGACTCATCCGGACCCGGCCCACGCGCCGTCGGACGGTCCGAACATGATTCCGCTCGACCGCATGCCGCGGCTGCTGGCGGACGTGATGGCGATTCGCACCGCGCTGGACGCGGCGGCCGCGGAGGACGCGTGACGCCTCGTCCGATGCCTCCGGAGCTCGCGGAGCGGGTCCGGCTCGTGATCTTCGACGTGGACGGCGTCCTCACCGACGCCGGGGTGTATCTCGGTGTGCCCGAAGGAGGTGGGCGCATCGAGCTCAAGCGTTTCGACATCCAGGACGGGGTCGGCGTGAAGATGCTGACGTGGGCCGGAATCGAGGTCGCATGGGTATCCGGGCGCGTGTCCGAGGCGACCAGCATCCGGGCGAAGGAGCTCGACGTCACCGAGTGTCACCAGGAGCCGAACGCGTACAAGCTCGGCGTGGTTCAGGACCTGCTGAAGCGGAAGGGCGTGGCCTGGAACGAGGTGGCGATGATCGCCGACGACATCCCGGACCTCGCCGTACTGGAGCGCGTGGGACTCAAGGCGGCCGTGGGCAACGCCACCCCGCCGGTCGTGCGGATCGCCGACTGGCAGGCCACGAAGCGTGGTGGACACGGCGCGGTCAGGGAGTTCTGCGACGCGTTGCTCGAGGCCCGCGGCGTCCTCGACGCGGTCGTAGAGGAGTACGTCGAGGCCCGGAGGGGGACCGCGTGACGTCGGTCACCGAGAACGATCTCGTCGAGGAGGGCCGTCGGGTCCTCAACGCGGAAGCGGCCGCGGTCGGAGCGCTGGCGCCTCGCCTGGGGGCTCCGTTCGCGCGAGCCTGTCGGATGGTGGCCGACGCCCCGGGCCGCGTGGTCCTGAGCGGCATCGGCAAGAGCGGCCACATCGCGCGGAAGATCGCCGGCACGCTCACTTCGACGGGTACGCCCGCCACCTTCATGCACGCGGTGGAAGCGCTGCACGGAGACCTCGGTATCGTGGGCGGCGGTGACGTCGCCATCCTGGTGTCACGTTCCGGCCGGGGCTCCGAGATCGGAGGGCTCCTGGGCTACCTCGGCCGCATGAGCACGCCGATCATCGCGCTCACGGGCGACCGCGACAGCGACCTCGCGCGAAATGCGGACGTCGTCCTGGACTGCTCGGTCGACACCGAAGCGTGTCCGCTCGACCTCACCCCCACGTCGTCGACCACCGCGGCGTTGGCGATGGGCGACGCCCTGGCCATGGTCGTGCTCCAGCTCAAGGGCTTCCAGGCGAGTGATTTCGCGGCGCTCCACCCCGGCGGGTCCCTCGGTCTGAAGCTCACGGTCCGGGTCGCCGACGTCATGATCTCGGAGGGGTATCCCTGGCTCCCGCGGGGTGCGACGATGCGCGAGGCCATCGTGCCCCTCGCGGAGCTCCGCGGAACCGTGCCCATCGTCGAGGACGACCGTCGCATCGCGGGCATCGTGACCACCGGAGACCTCACCCGGCTCATGGAGCGGGACGAGGCCTTCCTCGACCGCCGGGTCGACGACGTCATGACGACGTCACCGAAGACGGCCGTCGCGGAAGAGCTCGGGGCCCTGGCCGTCCAGCGCATGGAGGAGCACGGCATCATGGCACTCCCCGTCGTCGAGGACGGCAGGCTCGTCGGGATCGTGCATCTCCACGACCTATTGAGGTCGGGAGCCGTATGATGTGCCGGCCCTGGATGTTGCGATTGTCTGCAGCCGCCCTGTTGGGTGTCGCCGCCGCATGCGCCGACACGACCGAGACCCCGGTGGCCGACAGCGAGCTCCTCGAGCTCGCCGCCGACAACGTCATCTTCGGCATGACCAGCTATCTCACCACGAATGGCGTCCGCGAGGGCGAGATCCAGGCCGACACCGCGTTCATGTTCGTGGACTCGGCGCATGTCGATCTTCGGGGAATGCGCATCGTCTTCCACAACGAGGACGGGCGGCCCCGTGCGACGGTCACCGGGACGACCGGCGAGTGGGACCAGCGCCGGGACATCATGGTGGCTCGCGGCGACGTTCTCCTGCTGGTGCACCAGGACGGCCGGGAGATCCGGACCGAGGAGCTCCACTACGACGCCTTCAACGAGCGTATCTGGAGCGATTCGACCACCGTCCAGACCCTCCCCGACGGTACCGTGACGCGGGGCTCGTCGTTCGAGTCCGACCTCACGTTCACCAACATCCGGATCGAGAACATCCGTGGAGGCGCTCGTGGCACGCCCTAGCGCCTCCAGGATCGCCTGTCTCGTCACGATGCTCCTCGGAGTCGTCGTCGCGGCGTCGCCCGTCTCGGCCCAGGACGGGTGCGAGTTCGGCGAGGAGGGCAACGACGTGCTGCGGCAGGTCACGATGACCGGCGGGGAAGCGATCTTCTACGTCACGAGGCCCCACCTCGTCTGCGAGGGCGGCATCCAGATCTGGGCCGACTCCGCGGAAGCGTTCACGGCGACCAACCTGGCTCATCTGATCGGGTCGGTACGGTACGAGGACCCGACCCGGACACTCGTGGCCGACGAGGCGCGTTACTTCTCCCAGGTAGGACGGCTTCAGGCCCAGGGCGGCATGCGGGTCGTGGACCGGGACGAGGGGTCCACGATCGAGAATGGCGCCCTGGTGTATCTGCGCCGGACGGACTTCCGCGACGTGGAGTCCATGACGGTCACGATGCTCGACGACGAGAGCCGGCCCCGGGCCACCCTGTCCGACGCGGGGGACGCCGCAGCACCCGGTGAGGAGCGCGTCTACGTCGTCGTCGGTGACCGTATCGAGTCTCGCGGGGCGGACCTCCTCCGCTCGACCGGGGCCGTCGAACTCCTGTTCGACTCGGTCGTCGCATACGCCGACACGCTGGAGTACGAGGAGACCGTGGACCGGGTGGATCTGCGGGGCAACGCCGTCGTCGACGCCCCCGAATACGATCTGCGCGGCGCCCGCATCGAGCTCACGTCGCCGGAGGCGGGCCGGCGCGATGTCCGCGCCACCCGCGACGCCCAGCTGACCGGCGAAGACTTCTCGCTCACCGCGGAGCGGATCTTCCTGTTCGCCCGGGACGACCGGATGGAACGCCTGGTCGCCCTGCCGGCGGCCACCGACTCCGCCTCCGCGGCGGCCGGCCGTCCCGCGGTGGAGCCCGTGCCCTCCGGGCCGACTCCAATGGCCGCGACCGGGCAGCGCCCGGTCGCCGTCGCCCAGTCGTTCGAGATCACCGCGGACTCGCTCGAGATCCTCGCACCGGAAGAGCGCCTGGAGCGGGTGTTCGCCGCGGGCCGGGCGCGGAGCGTCTCCACAGGCCGGGACTCACTCACGGTCGAGTCGCTCCCGGACGTCGCGCGGACCGATTGGCTCGAGGGCGACACCATCGTCGTGACCTTCGTGCCCAGGGCCCGGGCGGTCATGGCGGCTGCCGCAGACTCGGTCGCCGGGGCCGCACCGGTCTCCACGCCGGACCCGGAGCTCGTCGCGGACAGCGTCGGAGGAGGCGCGCTCGAGGCGGGCGACACCGCCGACGCGGGCGTCGACGTGGACCGGATCGTGGCTATCGCCTCCGCCCGCAGCCTCTACCGACTGCCGCCGTCCGACCGGTCGGCGGTCGCGGGCGTCGATCCGCCCGCGGTGCACTACGTCGTGGGCGACCGCATCACCATCGTGATGCGTGACGGCGAGGTGGAGCGCATGGAGGTCGTGGGGTCGACCACCGGCGTGCATCTCGAGCCCATCAGGCCCACGGGAGGCGGACGATGACCGTCGAAGCCGGCACGGGCACCACGGCGCGCCCCCCGATCATCCCGGGAAACAGCGTTCTCCAAGGCGTGGGGCTCACCAAGGCCTACCAGCGGCGCAAGGTCGTCAACGAGGTCGACATCCGGGTCTCGCAGTCCGAGATCGTGGGTCTGCTCGGCCCGAACGGGGCGGGGAAGACCACCACGTTCTACATGCTGGTGGGGCTCATTTCGCCCGACACGGGGACCGTGCGCCTCGACGGCGAGGACCTCACCCGCGTCCCGATGTATCAGCGTGCGCGCAAGGGGATCGGCTATCTTGCCCAGGAGCCGTCCATCTTTCGCAAGTTGTCCGTCGAGGACAACGTATTGGCCATCCTCCAGACGCTGGGGCTGCCGCGCGCGGAGGAAAAGGCCCGCCTCGAGGGGCTCCTGGGTGAGCTCGGCCTCACCGGCTTGCGCAGAAGCAAGGCGTACGCGCTGTCCGGCGGAGAGCGCCGCAGGCTCGAGATCACGCGGGCGTTGGTTCAGCGCCCGAAGTTCATGCTGCTCGACGAGCCATTCGCCGGGATCGACCCGATCGCCGTGAACGACATCCAGGTGATCGTGCGCGGCCTCCGGGAGCGGGGCATCGGCGTCATCATCTCCGATCACAACGTGGAACAGACTCTGGATATCGTCGATCGAGCCTACATCATGTACGAGGGCCGTATCCGCGTGACGGGTACGGTGTCCGAGCTCGTCTGGAACGACGAGGTGGCGGAGATCTACCTCGGGCCGACCCTGACGGCACGCATGCGTAGCCGCTACGAGCGGCCGGCCGAGCCGCGTCAGGAAACGAGGCTCACGCCATGAGCCAGATGAATACGAAGCTCTTCCAGAGCCAGCAGATGCGGCAGGAGATGCGCATCAACCCTCGCCTGTACCAGGCGATGGAGTTGCTCTACATGCCCCTGCTGGACCTGCAGCAGCACCTCAAGGAGGAGCTGGCCGAGAATCCCTTCCTGGAGATGTCGGAGGCGGACGTCCAGCAGGAGGTCGAGCTCAAGGAGGACACGAAGGACGAGCCGCTCGGCGACGAGGTGGACTGGGAGGAGATCCTGCTCGACGGCTTCGACGTCGGCGGGCGTAGGCAACAGTACGAGCACAAGGAGTACATCGAGCCGACACCGGTCGAGACCCCGGACCTCCACGACTACCTCAACGACCAGCTCCACATGCTCCCGATCGACGATCGCGAGCTGCGCCTGGGCGAGGAGATCATCGGCAACGTCGACGACACCGGCATGCTCTCCTGCCCGCTGGAAGAGGTCGTGGCGGGCGCGAATGTCTGGCTCGAAGACGTCCGACCGGTGGCCATCGAGAAGGCCCGGGAGATCGAGGACGAGGACGAGCGGGCCGAGGAGCTCGCGGAGATCGACCGGCTCTTCCGTCCGTACGAAGTCGAAGAGGCCGAGCGCATGCTCGTGGTGGTCCAGGCCATGGATCCCCCCGGTGTGGCGGCCCGCGACATCCGCGAGTGCATCCTGATCCAGCTGGATCAGGGCGATGAGGAAGACGGACTGGCGCGCACCATCGTCCAGGAGCACTTCGACGCCCTCATCCACCATCGTTGGGGCGACATCGCGAAGGAGCTCGGGATCTCAGCCAAGGAGGCCCAGGACGCCGCCGACAGGATCAGCGGTCTCGACCCGAAGCCCGGCCTCAAGCACTCGGCGGCCTCGGACGAGTACATCGTCCCGGACCTCATCGTCGAGAAGATCGACGGTGAGTACCTGGTCTTCGCGAACGATACGAGCCTTCCCCGGCTACGGATCTCCCGGTCCTACCGCGAGGTGGCCAAGGACAAGAACAAGTTCACCGGCGAGAACAAGGAGTTCATCGCGGCCAAGCTGAACTCGGCCAACTGGATGATCCAGGCCATCGAGCAGCGGCGTCAGACGATGCTGAAGGTGATGAACTTCATCGTCGACCGGCAGCGGGAGTTCTTCGAGCGCGGCGTGCAGCACCTCCGTCCGCTCACGCTCCGCGAGGTCGCGGACTACATCGAGATGCACGAGTCCACGGTCTCCCGGGTGACGAACAAGAAGTACGTCCAGACCCCGCGGGGGGTGTTCTCGCTGAAGTACTTCTTCTCGAGCGGGCTCTCCACGATGAGCGGCGAGGACATCTCGGCCCGCGGCGTGAAGGACATGATCAAGGGTATGGTCACCGACGAGGATCCCAAGAAGCCGCTGACCGACCAGGCCATCGTCAAGCTCCTGAAGAACGAGGGCGTGAAGATCGCCCGACGCACGGTCGCCAAGTACCGGGATCAGATGGGGATCCTCCCGGCCCGCATGAGAAAGCGTGTCTGAGCCGACGGGCCATGCGCTCGGCGCGACCATGCGCCGGGACTTCGCGGTCGTCGTGCCCGCTTTCGACGAAGCTCCGGTCGTGCCCGATCTCGTGCGGGAGCTCAGGGAGGCGTTCCGGCGTCACGACCTGCACGGCGAAGTGCTGTTCGTCGACGACGGGTCGACCGATGGCACGGCGGAGCTGGCCGAGCGTGAAGCCGCGGATTGGCCGGAGTTCCGGGTGCTCCGCCACGGCGTGAATCTTGGCAAGACCGAAGCGCTGCTGACCGCCTCGGAAGCCACGGACAAGCCCTATCTGGTCCTCTTCGACGCCGATCTCCAGCACCTTCCGGACGAGATTCCGCGCTTCCTCGAGAAGCTCGAAGAGGGATGGGACATCGTCACCGGCCGGAAGATCGGTCAGTACGACAAGCGGGCGGTCTCGTCCGCCTACAACCGGCTGTCGCGGAGGATCTTCCGCGTGCCCGTCTCCGACCTGAACTCGATGAAGGCGTTCCGCCGGAGCATCCTCGAGGGCATCCAGCTCCGTCACGACTGGCACCGATTCTTCGTGGTGCTGGCGCACGCGCGCGGCGCGTCCGTGACCGAGATCGACATCGACCTGCATCCCAGGCGAGCGGGCACCTCGAAGTTCCAGGGGCCGTTCCGGATCCTGGTGGGGATCTTCGACCTGGTGTCGGTCTGGTTCCTGCTGCTCTTCTCGCGCAAGCCGCTCCTTCTGTTCGGCGGGACCGGGCTGACGCTGGCCGCTCTGGGCGTCGTGGTCGCGGCCGTGACGACGTATCTGCGCTTCCTCCATCCCATGTTGGGGTTCGAGGCCTACATCCCCCCGATGGGATACCGCCCGCTGCTCTACCTCGTGATGCTCCTGGAGACCGTCGGCTTCGTGCTCGTGGGCTTCGGGCTCGTGTCGGAGCAGGTGGCACAGGTGCGCGACGAGCTCGAGGCGATTCGAAGGCAGGGGCGCTGACCCTTGGCCGGCAAGGTGTTGGTCGTGGTCGGAACACGCCCCGAGGCCATCAAGATGGCTCCGGTCGTCGACGCGCTCGGTCGTGAGGCGGGCATCGAGACCCGGGTCGCGCTGACCGGGCAGCACGGCGATCTCGTCGACCAGGCGCTCCGCGCGTTCGGCATCGAGCCGGGGTACGACCTGGGCATCATGAAGCCGGACCAGAGCCTCTACGACGTCGTGCACGGAGTGCTGGACGGCCTGCAGGACGTGGTCCGTGGATACCGACCCGACCTGCTGCTCGTGCAGGGAGACACCGCCACGGTCTTCGCCGCCTCATTGGTCGGGTTCTTCGAGCACGTCGCGGTGGGGCACGTAGAGGCGGGGCTCAGGAGCGGAACCGACAGGAAGCAGCCGTTCCCCGAGGAGATGTTCCGGCGCCTCACGGACGTCATGGCCGATGTGTACTTCGCGCCGACCCCGGTCGCCCGGGACGCCCTCCTCGCCGAGAACGTGCCGGTGGACCAGGTATTCGTGACCGGGAACACCGTCGTCGACGCGCTCCACCAGGCCGCTTCACAGCGGCGCCCCGTCCAGGACCCGGACCTGCGGAGCGTGGTCGAGGACCCGGACGTGCGCTTCGTCCTCCTCACCGCCCACCGCCGGGAATCCTTCGGGGAGCCGCTGCGTGGCGTGTTCCAGGCCGTGAGGGTCCTGGCCGATCTCGACCCGACGGTACGCATCGTCTACCCGGTCCATCCCAACCCGAACGTCTCGGCCCCGGCACGCGAGATCCTGTCGGGGCATCCGCGAATCGCGCTCACCCCGCCACTCGACTACTTCGACCTCGTGGCCGCGCTCCAGCGGGCCGACGTCGTGCTGACGGACTCGGGGGGTATCCAGGAAGAAGCGCCGACCTTCGGTGCGCCCGTCCTCGTGCTGCGCGACCGCACGGAGCGCCCGGAGGGCGTGGAGGCCGGTGTCGCCGAGCTCGTCGGCACGGATCGCGGCCGGATCCTGGCCCGGGCCCGGGCGCTCCTGCGGAGGAAGCGCGGTACGGCCCAACCGAGACAGCCCTATGGAGACGGACACGCAGCGGAGCGTATCGCGGACATCGTCGCGACCCGGCTCACCGGTCGAGCCCGCCGGACCCGGGACTGGACGCCGTGAACATCCTGATGCACAGCGTCTACTTCCCCCCCGAGGTAGGCGGCCTGGAGAGTCACGTGTACTACCTGTGCCGTGGACTGGCGGCGCGGGGCCACCGGGTCGATGTGGTGACGTCACGATCCCGCCCGGAGCTTCCGGAAAGCGAGGTCATGTCCGGAGTCCGAGTGTGGCGGACCCCGCTGCCCGCGCGGAATACCGTGGGGTGGGCCGCCCATGCGCTCGGGTCGATGCCGCGCTTCGGTGCCCTCGCCCGCGGAGCCGACATCCTGCACGCGCAGGACATCGCGGCCGTCCTCCCGTGCATGGTCGCGCGACGGGCGGCCGGAGGGGTGCCCTTCGTGACCACGTATCACACGAGCCACTTTCTCAAGCGGGCCGGCTCGCCCTTCTGGCGCCCCGTGTTCCGACGCTTCATCCGTGCGGCGGCCTACAACCTGGCCGCGAGCACGGAGATCGCCGAGGTGGCGCGGGCCATCGCCCCGGAGAGCGAGGTCGAGCCGCTGACGAACGGCGTCGACACCGACACGTTCACGAAGGTCCCGCCCACGCTGCCTGCGCCTCCGGCGGGGCGGAAGCGCCTGATCGTGCCGCGCCGGCTCTTCGAGAAGAACGGCGTCGCGTTCCTGGTTCGGGCGATGCCCCGGATCGTCGAAAACGTCGACGCGGAGGCCGTGCTGATCGGCGACGGGCCGGAGCGTCGGGGCCTCGAGAGGCTGGCCGCCGAGCTCGGAGTCGCCGACCGGGTCGCGTTTCTCGGAGCGCGCCCCAACGAGGACATGCCGGGCATCCTGTCCAGCGGTGACCTCGCGGTCTTCCCGTCCCTCATGGAGGCGACGTCCGTCGCTGCCCTGGAGGCGATGGCGTGCGAGCTGCCGGTCGCCGCGTCCCGCGTGGGGGGCCTCCCCGAGATCGTCGACGATTCCGTGGGCGCTCTCTTCGCGCCGGCCGATCCCGACGCGCTGGCTCGAACGGTGGTGGAACTGCTCGAAGGTGGACAGCTTTCCACCCTCGGCGCCACCGCCCGCCGTCGCGTGGTCGAGCGGTGGAGCAACGAGCGTCTGGTCGACAGGCACATCGAGGTCTACCGGGCGGTTCTAGAGGGTTCAGGGCATCGAACTGGAGAGGGAGCGGACGTTGGCTGAGCGATCACGAAAGGGAAGGGGACGCAACGCGTCAGGCGGCACGGGGTCGAATGGCTCCGCGAACGGCGCGTCCGCGGGGGATGGTCCGCGCGACACGTCCGGGCGGCTCCCGCTCTGGCTCCCCGCCGGGCTTTTCGTCGCGCTCGGGCTCTTCGTCTTCCGCGACTTCGTGTTCAGCGACCGGATGCTCTTCGGCAGCGACACGCTCGGCCTCGGTTACGTCGCCCGTGCCTTCTACGCGGAGGCGCTGACGGAGCTGGGCACGTTCCCGCGGTGGGCGCCGCTCATTCTCGGGGGCACACCATTCCTGGAGGCGCTCTCGGGCGGCGACTCGCTCTATCCCCCGTCGCTCGCGCTGCTCATGCTGTTGGAGCCGTACCGGGCACTCGGCTGGAAGCTCGTCATCCACGTCATTGCTGCCGGCTTCTTCATGTTTGGCTGGGTGCGCGCGCTCGGAGCCTCGCGGGGCGCCGCGCTGCTCGGCGGAACGGCGTACATGCTCGCGCCGTTCTTCGTGAGCCTGGTCCACCCCGGCCACGACGGCAAGATGTTCGTCACGGCCCTCGCGCCGCTCCTCTTCTGGGCCGTGGAGCGGCACTTCGTGCGGGCGAGCCTGAAGAGCTTCGCGTCCATCGCGCTGGTCGTGGGGCTCATCCTGCTGACGACACACTTCCAGATGGCCTACTTCCTGTTCGGGGGCGTCGGGCTGTTCGCGATCTTCCGGACGGTTCAGGTAGCCCGGACGGCCCGTGAGACGACGGAATCCACCGGATCCAGTAACTCCAGCGGCTGGGTCCGCTCACCGGCCGCCTCGCGGTTCGCGCTCTTCCTCGGAGCGTCGTTGGTCGGCGCCGGTGTGGGCGGGGTCCAGCTCCTCCCGGCCGTCGACTACGTGACGGAGCACTCGCGGCGCGTCCAGACCACGCGGACGGCGTCCGGCGAGACCGGCGTCGACTGGTCGAGCTCCTGGTCCATCCACCCGGAGGAGGCGCTGTCGCTGGTCGTGCCCGAGTTCGCGGGCAACAACGCCGGTGGCGCCGCCTGGGCGGACAACACGTACTGGGGCCGCAACCCGTTCAAGGACAACCACGAGTACGCGGGCCTCATCGTCCTCCTGCTGGCTGCGGTCTCGTTCGCCGGCGGGGCCAGACCGGGGGTCCGTCGCTTCTTCCTCGGGCTCGGCGCGCTCGCGCTGCTTTTCGCTCTCGGCGCCAACACCCCCGTCTGGCGCGTCTTCTACGAGATCGTCCCGGGGATCCGGCTCTTCCGGGCGCCCTCCCAGGCGCTCTTCCTCTTCGGCTTCGCGGCCGTCACGCTCGCGGCACTCGGGACGGATCGCCTTCTCGAGCTGGCGCGACGGCGCGACGACCCCGCCTGGGGAAAGGCGCTCAAGATCCTCGGTGGGATCACCGGCGGGCTCTTCCTGCTCGCGCTGCTCGTCAGCTCGGGCAGCTTCACCACGGTGTGGACGTCGACCATCTACGATCAGGTGCACCCGCAGCGTCTCGAAGTCATGCGAGGCCTCCTGCCGTACATGACGCGGGGAGCCTGGGTCGCCGTGCTCCTCGCAGGCCTCACCACGGGCCTGGCGTGGGCGGCGCGACGGGGTGCGCTTTCGGGCTCGGCCCTCCTGGTCGGCCTCGTCACCCTGGCGGCAGTGGATGCCGTCCGTGTCGACTCGGCCTTCGTCGAGACGCTGGACTTCGACGAGTGGGCCGCCCCTGACCGGAACATCCAGGCCGTGCTCGACCGGGAGCGCGGGAGCGACGAGCCCTACCGCCTCCTGTCGTTCCGCCGTCAGGGCCAGGACGTTCGTCCGGCGCTACACGGAATCGAGCTCGCCGCGGGCCATCACCCGAACGACCTGGCGCGCTACCGCGAGCTCATCGGCATGGTCGGATCGTCGTTCCCGGAGAACCTCCTGAATCCGAACATCCGCCGGATCCTGAACGTCCGCTACATCCTCTGGCCCGATCTCGAGATCGGGCAGTCGGTCGAGGGACCGGTCGTGTCCCGGACCACACTGGCGGACGGGCGCGTGTTGGAGACCATGCTGGCGGACGACGGCCTGCCGCGCGCGCGCCTGGTCGGTCAGTTCGTCGTCCGCGAGGACGATGAGGCAGTGGATTATCTGATGTCCCCGGCGTTCGACCCGGCAGCCGAGGTGGTTCTCACCGAGGCGCCGCCGCGCGCTCCCGCCGGCCGGCCCGTCGAAGGGAGCGTCACCTGGCTGGAACGCAGCCCGAACCGGATGCGGCTCGCCGTCGAGTCCGACGGCCCCGCGCTGCTCGTGATCGCAGACAACTGGTATCCGGCCTGGCGCGCCACCGTGAACGAGGCGGAGGCCCCGGTCCTACGGGCCTACCACACGCTTCGCGCCGTGCCGGTCCCCGAAGGCGCTTCGTCGGTCGAGCTCGTCTACCGTTCGGGTATCGTCACGTGGAGCCTCTGGATGAGCGTTCTGCTCACGGCCGGCCTCCTGGTCGCCCTCGGCCTGGGCCTGCGCCCGAGCGCGCGGACCGGTGAGCCCTGAAGACCTGGGCGCTTCGCGCGGGCCAGCTCGCGCTCACGGCGCTCGTCACGTGGTTCATCGTGGCGCGCATGGGTCCCGGGATCTCGGAGCTGCGCGCCCTGGGTCCCGGGAGCTGGCAGCTCCGGGCCCTCCCGCTCGCGGCGTCCGTGGTCGCCCTGTCCGCCGCGTATTTCATGTCCGCCGCGATCTGGGGTCGCATCGTGTCCGACCTCGGAGGGCCGACGCTCGCCCCCCGTGTCTCGGTTCCGCTCTTCATGGTGGCCAACCTGGGCCGGTACCTGCCCGGGAAGGTCTGGCAGATTGCGGGGCTCGCAGCGCTCGCCAGCCGCAGGGGCGTCGCCGTGGCGACCGCGACGGCGGCCGCGGTCGCGGGGCAGGGGGCCGCGCTTCTCGCCGCGACGGCGCTCGGCACCGTGGCCCTGCTGCGGAGCCCTGCGCCCTACCCGATGTGGGGGCTGGTCGCGCTCGGACTCGTCGTCACGGCACTCGCATTGGCGTCTGTTCCCGCGGTCTACGCACGAGTGCTGGGAGCCTGGTTCCGCCTCGCTCGCGCGGAGCGGCCCGATGTCATGACGCCGACACAGGGCCTCGTCTGGCTCCTTCTCACCCTGGGCAGCTGGGTCGTCTACGCGGGGTCGTTCTGGCTGCTCGCGGTAGGGCTCGGCCTGGACCTCTCTCCGGTGACGGCCGGATCTTCGTTCGCTGCTGCATACGTGCTGGGATATCTGATGGTGTTCGCGCCCGCCGGCCTCGGGCCGCGAGAAGGGTTCCTGATCCTCTTCCTGGCGCCGCAGGTGGGCGCCGGTCCGGCGGGCATGGTCGCCGTCGCTGCTCGGGTGTGGACCACGCTCGTGGAGGTCGTCCCGGCGGGAGCCTTCTGGGTCGCGGGGGCCGCGGGCGTGAGGGGAGCGAGGAGGAGTGATGGCTGAGGAACGCTTCCTGGTGATCGTCCCGACGTACAACGAGATCGACAGCCTTCCGAGGAAGGTGCCGTTGATTCTCGAGCAGGACCCGCGCGTCGAGGTGCTGGTGGTCGACGACGCCTCACCGGACGGCACTGGCGTGCTGGCCGACGACCTGGCGCGACAGAATCCACGCGTGCACGTGCTGCACCGGGCGGGCAAGGAAGGGTTGGGCCCGGCCTACCTCGCCGGCTTCCGTTGGGGCCTCGAACGATCGTACGATCTCCTCTTCGAGATGGACGCCGACATCTCGCACCCGCCCGAAGCGCTCCCGCGCATGATCGATCTGTCCGGGGCGTTCGACGTCGTCGTAGGCTCACGCTACGTCGATGGGCGCGTGACCGTATCGAACTGGCCCATGAGCCGGCTGCTCGTGAGCTACTTCGGGTCATGGTACGCCCGCACGATCACGGGCATGCCGGTGCGTGACGCCACGGGCGGCTTCAACGGCTGGCGGCGGCGGGTCCTCGAGGCCGTCGACCTCGATCGTGTCCAGTCGAACGGCTACGCCTTCCAGATCGAGCTCAAGTACCGCGCGTTCCGGAAGGGCTTCAAGCTCGTCGAGACGCCCATCCTGTTCACCGAGCGGGACTTCGGTGAGTCCAAGATGTCGAAGAAGATCGTTCGGGAGGCCATCTGGCGGGTCTGGTGGCTGCGCCTCCAGGCGATCTTCGGGCGGCTGTGAGCATCGTGATGTCTGGAGGTCGAGCGTGAGCGGCAAGGAGATCGATCGGGAGTACTACGACTCGAGCGACTACTTCGAGGGCAAGGGAGCCGAGCACATCGTCGACGTCGACTCGCCGTTCCAGCGCTACCGCCTCCAGAAGGTCCTCGAGATCCACGAGCCCCGGACCGGCGCCCGAGTCGTGGACCTCGGATGCGGGTGGGGAACCTTCTCGTTCGCGCTCGCCGAGCGGGGCCTCGAAGTCGTGGGAGTCGACTTCAGCCGACGCTCCATCGACTTCTGCGAAGCCCGCCAGGAGGCGGGCGACGTGCCCGGGCTGTCTTTCTTGTGCGCGGACGCGGGAGATACGGGGCTCGCCGGCGGAGCTTGGGACGTGGTCATCGCTGCGGATCTCTTCGAGCACCTGTATCCGGACGACTCGGCGAGGGTGGCGCGTGAAGCGTTCCGCCTCCTGAAGCCGGGCGGATGCTTCAGCACCTGGACGCCGCATCGTGGCCACATCCTCGAGATCCTCAAGAACAACGAGATTTTCCTCTCGCGCGACGTCACCCACGTCGATTACAAGTCGATGGGCCGGATGCGGAGCCTGCTGGAGGACGCGGGCTTCCAGATCGAGAAGGCGTATTTCGCGGAGTCGCACGTTCCAGGCCTTCGGACCGCGGAACGACTGTTGCAGGGGTGGGTGCCCATGCTGAGACGGCGGATCGCGGTGCTCGGGCGCAAGCCGCTGGAGTCCGCGACGACCGGCGACGGAACCCGACGACCCGCCGCATGAGCTGGGAGATCGAGCGTCGCTTCCTGGTGCGCGTGTCCCCGGACGGATGGGAGGCCCTGGGACCTGGGCGTCCCTTACGCCAGGGATACGTCGTCGCGGGGCCGCGCACGGTGCGGATTCGGGTCGGAGAGGAGCGTGGACCCGTCCTCACGTGCAAGAGCGGCTCGGGGGTGCGCCGGCGCGAGGTGGAGCAAACGGTGACGGAGGAGATGGCCGCGGCGCTCTTCGAGGTCGCCGGCGGGCGGGTCATTGAGAAGGTCCGGCATCGGTCGGGGGCCTGGGAGGTCGATCGCTTCACGGGCCCGCTCACGGGGTTGGCGCTCCTGGAGATCGAGCTCGACGACCCCGACGCCTTGCTGCCAGAGTGGCCGGACGCCGTCTCGGTATTACGTGAGGTGACGACCGATAACCGATTCACTAGCAGTGGCTTGGCATCTTTGACCGAAGAGAAACAGGAGCGATGGGTGAACGACGTGTACAGGGAAGCGGAAGGATGAGCCGCATCGGTGCGGCCATGGTCGTCGTGCTCGCCGGCGCGGGCTGTACGATGGTCGGGTCTCCGGAGCTCGTGTCGCCGCCGCCCGCGCCGTCCGATATCGCGAACGCGGTCCCGCGCGTGGAGCCACCCGCCCGCCAGGGCAACATGGCCCAGTACGAGCAGAGCGGGAGGCAATACCACGTCATGGACAGCTCGTACCTGTACGACGAGCGCGGCGTGGCGTCGTGGTACGGGAACGACTTCCACGGGCGTCCCACGAGCAGCGGCGAAGCCTACGACATGAACCTGATGACCGCCGCGCACCGGACGCTTCCGTTACCGACCTACGTGGAGGTCACGAACCTCGCGAACGGGAGGACCGCGATCGTCCGGGTGAACGATCGCGGGCCGTTCCACGACCCGGACAGCCGAATCATCGACGTGTCGTACGCGGCAGCCGTCAAGCTGGGTATGGTGGGGTCCGGGACGACGCCCGTACGGGTCCGGGCGCTGGAGCCGTGGCAGACACGGGTCCCATGATCAGCGGACGAAGGCACCGTTCGGGAAGGGGGACTCGTCGTCCTGCACGGCGTGAGCGTGATGCCGGCGGAGGTGGGGTATCGGGCCGGAGCGGCCGTCGGATACTCACCCCTCCAACTCCGAATGCAACATAATATGTATTATGCGAAGGTACGTTGGGCATAAAAACGCCCGCCCAGGAGGCCTCGCGGGTCCTGAACGGGCTGCTGCGATCTCTACCGCATCGCTGCGAAGAGGCTCAGGTGTTCTGGCGCGCTTCCAGCTCCGCGATCCGCATCTCGAAGTGTCCGCGCAGCGGATCGCCCTCTTCGAGGCGGTCCCGCGCACGCTCGTAGAGCTCGATGGCACCCGTGACGTTGCCTTGGTCGGCGCGAATCCGGGCCGCCGATGAGAGTGCCTCACCGACCTGGAACGAGAGCTCCGACCGATCCGCGATCCTGAGGTAGGTCGCCTCGGCGTCGGCCCACGCTTCCTCCTGCTCGTACGCCTTCGCGAGCAGCATGGCGGCCTGGAGCTCGATCGGATCGCGCGGGCGGGAGCCGATGGGCTCGAGCACGGCCTCGGCCTGCTGTGCCTGACCTTGCCGCAGATAGAGGTCGCCGAGTAGCAGGCGGGCTTCGCCTTCGTACGCCGTGCTTCCGTAGCGCTCGAGGAACGTCACCAGCTGGTCGCGCGCGCCCTGTTCGTCCTGGATCGCGATCGACTGATGGACGGCTTCGAGCGACTGGGCCGCCTGTTGGTCCATCGATCGCCGATAGTTGCCGTAGTAGATCACCCCCGCTACGGCGATCACCGCGAGCACCCCCAGGACGGTCATGACCTGCTGGTTGGCCTGGGCCCACTTGCCGAGCTCCAGGACCCGCGCGATGAAGAGATCGTCGGGCTCACCTTCGCTCTGCTTGTTCCGGCTCTGACCGGGTTGCCGCTTGGACATGGACGAGGTCCGCTGAGGGTTCGTGAGGGGGCGCCACCGGGTTGGTGAAGCGGCTGAAAAGCTAGGTGTGGGGCCGATCCCGGTCAACGAGGGATTGGCATGGCGGCGCGCGGTCACGAGGTTCCGAAACCATACCATCAAAGGAGCAAGCTCAATGGAACGGGTCTTCCTGGGACTGGGCGCCGCGTTCGCGGGGCTGGCCGTCGCGCTCGGCGCATTCGGCGCGCACGCCCTGCGGGCGACGCTGAGTGAGCAGGACCTCGCGACCTTCGAGACCGGGGCGCGCTATCAGATGTATCACGCGCTCGCATTGATCGCGGTGGCTTGGGCCGTCGGACGCTGGCCCGGCGTGACCTCGATCACCGCGGCGGGCTGGTCGTTCGTCGTGGGTATCCTCGTCTTCTCGGGCAGCCTTTACGTGCTGGTGTTGGCCGGCCAGCGGTGGCTAGGCGCGGTGACGCCGCTCGGTGGCGTGGCGTTCCTCGTGGGCTGGCTGCTCCTTCTCTGGTCCACGTTCCGAGCATGACGGGTCGGCGGGCCGAGGCCCGTGAGCTCCTGGCCAATGCCGAACGGGTCGTCGTGCTGACCGGCGCGGGCGTTTCCGCCGAGTCCGGGGTGCCGACCTTCCGGGACGCCACGACCGGGCTCTGGCGCTCCCATCGGCCTGAAGACCTCGCGACACCGGAGGCGTTCCGTCGCGATCCGGAGCTCGTCTGGTCCTGGTACCAGTGGCGGCGCCGGCTGGTCGGCCGGTGCGAGCCGAACGCCGGGCACCTGGCCATCGCCCGTTTCGCCCTCGCGCACGGCAACGTGGACCTGGTCACCCAGAACGTCGACGGGCTGCACCACCGGGCGGCTCTCGCGGCCGCCCTGGAGACGTCACCCCCGAAGGACCCCCTGCCCGCTTTCCCCACCGAGCTCCACGGCGCCCTCATGCGCGACCGCTGCTCCGGATGCGGTCTGCGAAGCGACGGGGCGCCGCCGGACGGGCCCGAGGTCGGTCCCGACGAGCGCGTGCCCGTCGTCCACTGCTCGGAGTGCGACGCCCTGCTCCGTCCGGACGTCGTCTGGTTCGGGGAGGCGCTCGACGCCTCGGCTCTGGAGGATGCATTCACGGCCGCCGGCACGGCGGACGTCTGCCTCGTGGTCGGCACGAGCTCGCTCGTCTATCCCGCAGCCGGGATCCCGCGGGCCGCGCTCGGGGCGGACCGGCCGGTGATCGAGGTGAATATGGAGACCACCCCGCTCACCCCGCACGCGACCTACACGCTCAACGGGCCCGCGGGGCGCATCCTACCCGAGTTGCTCGCGACCTGACGGCGCGCCGGGGGGGCATCAGCCGCCGTCGGCGCGCCCCACCCCACTCGTCTCGCCTCAGCGCTCGGTCGCGCCACGTGCGAGCTCGGCCTCGGCCGCCTGGTATCCGAAGGCAGACCACTGGCTCCGCCCCTCGAGGATGTTCCGGAACGTCGCTTCCGCGTCCTCGAGCCGCCCCTCCACCAGGTGCCAGGCGCCGATTCCGTACGCCATGGTCGTACCCTGCAGCGTCGCCTGCCCGCCATCGGGCCCGGTCAGGTCCTCGAGGGTGCGCTCACCCTTGAAGAGAAGGAGCAGGTCGAGATAGGCCGTGCTCTCGATGATCTCCATATCCTCGTCGATGGTCTCGAGTAGCGCCGCGGCCTCCTGGTCCTGGCCGAGCCTCCGGAGCGTCAGGTACAGCCAATACGAGGTCGCCACCACGGAATCGGGGTGGACGGAGACGTCCAGACACGCCCGATACGCCTCCTCGGCCGCCTCGAAGTCACCACGCAAGTAATGCGCGAGGCCGAGGTGGTACCAGATGTTGAAGTGGAGCGTGCTCGTGGGCGTGTTCATCGCGTTCGGAAGCCCGTCCGGCTCCACTTCGTCCTCGGTGCCCTCGATGAGCTCGACGGCGCGCTCGAAGTCGGCGATCGCCTTGCTGGGCTCCCGCACGCTCAGGTACCGGTGGCCCCGATGCCGGTAGAGACGAGCGTCCTCGGGGTGCAGCGACATGGCGTGCGTGAAGATGTCGATCGCTTCCCGGTACTGCCCGAGATACGCGGTCCGCCGTCCCATCCAGATCAACGCGTCGACATCGTTCGGATCGGCGGCGAGGTCGGCCTCGGCCTCCGCGTAGCGCGCCAGGTAGGTCTCACGGACGGATTCGGGGAGCTCCGGCGCCGTCAGCGTGTCGCCGAGGAAAGAGATCGCCTCCGCCCCCGCCGGAACGCTCGATGTCTCCTGAAGGCCCGACGCCACCGTTGCGGACGTCTCCGAAGCGCCGGGAGCCCCGCCGTCGTCAGGGGCGTCGCCCCCGCAGGCACTCAGGATCAGAAGCGCGGGAGCCGTCAGAAGTCGCCGGATTCGAAACGCCATGGGTGCCTCAACGTGGGTGGAGCGATGAACGGATCCCGGCAAGCTGCGCTGCGGAAGCGCTCGCCACAATGGCGCACAGGTACCTCCAAGGCATCGCGCGGGATATCTTTTCTGGCTGATCCATCCGCGAACCCACGTCCCGAGACCAAACCCGAGCCTCTCGATGTCGATATTCGTCCGATCCTGTGCGCCTGTCTGGCTTCTCCTCCTCGCTCTCGCGGTCCCTGGCTCGGCCCAGGAACGCTCGGCCCGGGCCGTGACCGTGGAGACCCCTCCGATTGTCGACGGCGTGCTCGACGAGGCCGCTTGGGCGGAGGCGCCGGTGATGAGCGGCTTCATCCAGCGGGTCCCCCGGGACGGCAGCCCGGCGAGCGAGCCCACCGAGCTCCGGATTCTCCAGGACGAGTCGGCCCTTTACGTCGGTGTCTGGCTTTACGACTCCTCACCCGACGGCATCATCGCCGGGGAGAGCGTGCGGGACTACAACCTCGAGCAGAGCGACGCGATCCTCCTCATCCTCGACACGTTCCGGGACCAGCAGAACGCCTTCGTCTTCGGGACGAATCCGGCCGGCATCGAGTACGACGGGCAGGTCGCGAACTCAGGCGAGGGCGGAGGCCGGTTCTTCGGGGGCGGCGGTGGCGGCAACCAGCGGCAGCAGAGCGGGTCCGGCGGTGGCTTCAACCTGAACTGGGACTCGAGTTGGGACGTGGCGACTTCGCGTGACGCGCGCGGCTGGTACGCCGAGTTCCGGATCCCCTTCACCACCCTGCGCTACGCCGCGGGTGAGGAGCAGGTCTGGGGGCTCAACGTGGCGCGCCGTATTCGCCGGCTCAACGAGCAGTCGTTCTGGTCGCCGGTGCCGCGCGAATTCGACCAGTACCGGCTCAACTACGCCGGCGCGCTCGAGGGACTCGAACCTCCCGTCCAGCGGCTGGTCCAGGTGACGCCGTACGGGCTCCAGCGGGCGGAGCGGGACTACGTCGGCGGCATGGACTCTTTCGAGCATACGACGGAGTTCGGCGGCGACGCCAAGGTGCAGGTCACGCAGGGGCTGACTCTCGACCTGACCGTCAATACGGACTTCGCCCAGGTCGAAGTCGACGAGGTCCAGACCAACCTCACCCGCTTCAACATCTCGTTTCCCGAGAAGCGCCCGTTCTTCCTCGAGAACTCGGGACGCTTCGCGGTGGGCGCGGGCGGCGCGGACCTCTTCTTCAGCCGCCGGATCGGCATCTCCCCGGACGGGCAGGTGCCGATCCTGGGCGGCGGGCGCCTGTCCGGGCGCGCGGCGGGGCTGAACGTCGGGATGCTCCACATCGTCACCGACGAGCTCGAGGGGCTACAGCCCGAGAACCACTACTCGGTGATTCGGCTCGCCAAGGAGCTCCCGAATCGCTCGCGAATCGGAGGAGCGTTCATGCGGCGCGCCTCGGACGAGACGAACGACTGGAACCGCACGTACGCCGTCGATGGTCAGGTGGGCCTCGGCGAGGCGGTCTCCATCAGCTCGTTCCTCGCGAAGACCGAGACCCCCGGGCTGACCGGACGCGACTATGCGTTCAACCTCCAGGGCGGCTACACGACACGGGCCTTCAACGGCACGTTGAGCTACCGCGAGGTCGGCGAGGACTTCAACCCGGAGCTCGGCTTCCTGCCGCGTGACGGATACCGGTACGGTCAGGCGTTCGCCATGACGTACCACCGACCCGAGAACTTCCTGTCGCTACGCGAGATCCGCCCGCACATCTCGTACTTCGAGTACCGGAACATCGACACGGACTTCGTCCAGTCGGCGAGGTTGCACGTCGACAGCCATTTCGAGTGGGGTGGCGGAGCGGAGTTCCACCCCGGCTTCAACTGGGTGAAGGAGGGGCTCGAGGCTCCCTACGAGATCTCCCCTGGCGTCGTGGTGCCGGTGGGCACCTACTCCGGCTGGGAAGCCCAGTGGGTCTTCTTCACGAACGAGAGCTCGATGTTCTCGTTCAACGGCGGCGTGAACCTCGGGAGCTTCCTGTCCGGCGACCGCGTGAACCCCTACGCCACCGTCATCGTGCGGCCGAGCTCGTCGTTCAGCGGATCGATCCGGGTGGACCACAACGACGTCGACCTGCCCGAGGGCGCGTTCAAGACGAACCTCTACGGGCTCCGCCTCTCGTACTTCATCACCCCGAGCATCAGCGTCCAGTCGCTGACGCAGTACTCGGACCGGGCCGACATCTGGTCGACGAACGTGCGCTTCGGCTGGATCGACGACGCCGGCTCCGGCCTGTTCGTCGTCTTCAACCAGGCGAACGGCATCGAGGCGCTGTCCCGCGACACGCCGCTCAACCGCTCGTTCGTCATCAAGTACAGCAAGCTGCTCAACGTGGCGCGCTGGTAGCGCGGTAGCGCGGAAGGCCCCCTACCCTACCGTGTAGACGTCGCCGCTCTCTTCGATCTTTCGGTCTTCGTAGGGAGCGGCGACGCGGCGGTACAACTCGAGCTTCGCGCATTCGAGCACGCCCATCGCCTCGTTGAGATGCGCGTAGCGTAGACGCCCGTCGGAGGCCGAGAGTCCGGCCAGGTAGGCGTCGACGAGGCGCGTCACGGCGTAGTTCAGCTCACCGGCGTTCCTGGGGCTCCCGCCCCCGTCGAGGTGGTCTCGGGCATCGGCGTCGACGTACGGCATGGTCGCTCCAGCTTCGAATGAAGTGGGTTTTCGGGATGGTCAGGCGTCGGGCGGCCGGTCATCTTCGCCGGCCACCAGTTCCTTCACCTTGTCGAACCTCTTCCATAGCCTCCTAGCACCGGCCACGGCGCCGAAGACCGCCGTGAGGCCCAGATAGACCGTGATGTTCATGGTGACGATGGCCACCAACAAGCCCATCAGCCAGAGGATCAGCTTTCCCATCGAGTCCTCCGGAGGGTTCGTCGCATGGTCCGTGGCGAGAGAAAGTGAGAGCCCCGCAACGGCACTGCTACACCGTTGCGGGGCTCTCGTGCTGAAGAGTGCCCTCGCCGCGACTCGAACGCGGGACCTACTGCTTAGGAGGCAGTCGCTCTATCCACCTGAGCTACGAGGGCAAGTTGTTGTCATCGTGTTACGTACGCATGCCCTGACGAGGTCCGATCAGGCGATGTGCCAGAAAACTGCGTCACGCTGGCATGCGAACAGGGCGGGCTCCGCGACCACGCTACGGATGACGGAGACCGCCCTGCAGGACCAACAGAAGGCCGGTTGCCCAGCAAGGTAGAGACGACCGCCATCTCGGGTCAACGCTGAGGCGGCGGACTTGGCGAACCCGAGGAGAAAGCGGATACGCGGCTCGTTGCTTGGCGGAACGGACGTAGCTACGGTGACTTCCTGGACGCCCTTAGGGGAGAGCCCTCCCTGATCGAGGCAAGCTCGTCGGCGTCGGGCACGTGTAACGCTCTCCGTACTTCAGGAGACCGAAGAATGGGACTCGGACGAAGGGTCCCGCTGAATTCGGTCGCACGTCGGGCCCCCCGCCACCAAATCTGGCGACGGGGGGCCCGGCTCCACATTGGGCCTGGACTATGTCAACGGCTTCCCCGAAGGAGATCCGACGTCGCCTGGGCGACCTCGTGACACGCTTGGCGGACGAGGTCCATCGGGACGGCGCGGGTATCGTGAAAAATCCCTATGGGACAGGGATCGCGTCCCTCACAGGTCATCTGGGACTGCTCCTGGCGGGCGCAACCGCACCCAATCTTGCCACCGTCCACCCGGCGGTTGCCGGCTTCGGGTCCCATGTACGGGTCAAGGATCTTGGGACCGGTGAGATGGATACGTATCACCTCATGGCGAGTCAGGCCATGGACCTGGATCAGGACCACGTGAGCCTCGAGTCTCCCCTTGGTGCTTCCCTCCTCGGGAGGACCGTGGGAGACATGGTCGATGTCCGCACCCCGGTGGGGCTCCGCCGTCTCGAGATTCTTGCGGTGCGGTCCCTCCTCGACCTTCTCGAGACCCTCGATCCGCAGGAGGGCGGCCTGCTGGCCGGCGCAAGGCAATGACACGAATAGTGGACCACCTCGTCGTCGGTGCCGGTATCGTGGGCGTGTCGATCGCGGACGCACTGGCCCGTGACGGCGCCAAGGTCCTGGTTGTGGACAAGGGCCGCATCGGTGAGGGATGCTCGAAAGCCAACGCGGGCTGGGTGACACCCTGTTTCGCGATGCCTCTACCTCGGCCGGGTCTGCTGGGAACCGCGCTGAAATGGATGGCGGACCCTGACAGCCCGTTCTACGTGCAACCGCGGCCGACCCCCGCCCGGCTGCGCTGGCTGTTGCAGTTCGCGCGATCCATGGGCCAGAGATCGTTCGAGTGCGGCACCGCTGCCCTGGTCGAACTGTCCCGCTATAGCCTCGACGCCTACGCCGAGCTCTACGCAGCGTGTCCGGGCCGAATCGGGCTCGAACGACGTGGCCTCCTGATGGTCGCCCTCACGACCGAGGGGCTGGTGGCGGCCGAATCGGACGCGGCCATGCTGCGGAGCTATGGTGTCGTCAGCGCAGTCCTCGACCCCGACGAGGCACGGCTCCTGGAGCCTGCCATCGCGGGGGATCTCGCGGGAGCCGTCCTCTATCCAGATGAAGCCCATCTCGAGCCGTCGGCAACCGTGGAGGCGATCGCGGACCGGGCCCGTGCATCGGGGGTAAGCTTCGAGACGGGTACGGAGGTCTTCGATTTCCGGGTGTCCTCGGGGCGCGTCACGGAAATCATGACGACGAGGGGGAAGGTCGCAGCGGACCACGTCGTGCTCGCCACCGGCGCCTGGTCCAAGGCCGTGGCGCGGCGACTCGGGCTCCGTCTCCCGGTGCTGGGCGGCAAGGGATATTCCATGATGGTCGCGGCTCCGGCCCCGGCCCCTCTCATTCCAATGATGATTCTGGAGCGGAAGGTGGCGATTACGCCCTACGGCCAGGAGCTGCGGCTCGCCGGGACCTTGGAGCTCGTAGACGGCGACCTGTCGATCTCCCCTCGGCGCGTGGAGTCCATCCGGCGAGGCGCCGCGGCCGTTCTGGGGATTCCCGAATCAGCTCCGGTGGACCACGTCTGGCGCGGTCTCAGACCCTGTACGCCGGACGGCCTGCCCATGATTGGACGAGCTCCGGGCCTGGAGAACGTTTACGTCGCCACGGGGCATCAGATGCTCGGCGTCCAGACGGCCCCCGCCACGGGTCGGCTCATGGCCGACCTTCTCCTGGATCGGGAGCCGATCTTCGATCCGGCCCCATTCCGGCCGGAGAGGTTCGAGTGATGCACCTCGTCGTCATGCCGCCTGGCTGCGTCGGAAGATCCGAAGCCGGCCCTCCACCCGGCTAGCTACCCACCTGCCTGAGGGCAGGGGCCCGCTGACATCCAGATCGAGATACTCGGTGTCGCCGCGACGGTGATACCGGGTCGGAATGACAGCCAGGGTCAGGGGATCGAGATGATCACCCACCCTGATCTGACCTTCGACCACCATCTCGCCCTCGGCACCCCGTCGGACCGCCGAGCCCTGGAAGACGCACCCCTCGGAGGCGCCGGCTACCGCCTGGGGATCTCCAGCAGGAATTCGGATCGAGAAGCGGGTTCCGACGAGTCCGTCCTCCCTCAACTCCACCCGACCCTCCGCCCCGGTGAGCACCAGGCCTCGGATACGACGGACAGGGCGTTCCACGAACAAGCGTGAGGCCGAAGCGTCGAGGTTCCACTTCGTGATACGGGAGGACGATGTACGGCGCGACAAGTAGATGGTCATGGCGAGTCGAGGGGAGTGGGTTCTCCCCTTCAGTCTCGCTCGGAAGACAACCGTTACAACGGGCGGACATCCGCCAAAAAGGAAGATGGATCATGACGCAGAGAGAGTTGAGACGTCCCTCCGAGCGTGTCGGCACACTCGGAAACACCGCCCTCCCTCCCCCGGACAGTCGGCCCCGTTCTATCGAAGCCATGCTCCGCCAGGCTCTGGTCGGCGGGGATGACTGCGCGCTGCGGACCGTCGTACGGGCCCTTCGGCCCGAGATGTTGCGGCTCGCCGCGAGCTACGTCCGCTCGGGGGACGACGCCGAAGACGTCGTTCAGGACACATGGATCGCCGCGCTCGGCGCCATCGAACGCTTCGAAGGACGCGCGTCCCTCAAGACCTGGTTGTTGAGGATCCTCACGTATCGTGCTCGTAGCGCCGGACGACGCGACGCCCGCACGCTGCCCCTCTCGCAGCTGGCCGGACCGTCCTCGAGCTTTCCTGAGACAGCCGAGGGAACACCGCTTTTCGTATCCCCGACGCCGGACCCTGAAGAGGTCGTCATCGCACAGGACCTTCGGGAACGCGTCGAGGACGCTTTGGCTCAGCTACCGCAACGGCAGCAGCAGGTCGTTCGTTTGCGGGACCTCGAAGGGTGGACTCCGAGCGCCGTGAGCACTCATCTCAAGGTGTCTCAGGGGAACCAACGCGTCCTTCTCCACCGTGGACGCGCGCAGCTCCGAGCGCGGGTCGCCGTATGAGCGGGCGCCGCACCCCTCGTCACTACCGCAAGGGGCCACCCTCGTGCTCCGTGTAACGCCACCGGGGCCTCGCCAGACCATTCACTGTCCCGGGGCCCGAGCTCGCGCCCGCCTCCTCCCATAGACACCGAGATCCACGATGTCCACGGTCCTGACCCGATACGGCTTCCGAAATTGCATGGGCGCGTTCCACCAGATGGATACCAGGAACGCTCGAGCCCTCCTGCCCGATCATCTGCAGCCCATCGAGGCTCAACACGGTCGTAGCGTGCTCGCCATCCTCGCGTTCCAGTTCACGCAGAGCGAGGTCGGCGCCTACGACGAGCTCGTGATGGCCATCATCACGCCGCCCCGGGTCGAGCCCCGAAAGGCCCTACCCAAGGCGGCCTTCTACCCCTTCGTGGTGGCGACGAATACGGCAGCGTCACGGCGTCACGCCATCGAACGATGGCATCTGCCGCACTACCCCGAAGACCTGTCATTCCAGTTCCGGGAAGAGGACGAGAAGATCGAGCTCGAGGTCCGGGATAGTGCCCGTTCCGTCCTCGAGCTCGAGGTCTCCGCGCACGAGTTCAAGAAGGCGATGAATCCCTACCACGCGTTCACCGTCGCCGACGATTCCGGAACACGCTTCAAGGTCAACATCTTCATGGATGCCCCTCATTCGGAGCACGAGGCCGAGCGGGGACGCCTCACGCTGCACGCTCATCCGATGCTCGCAGGGCTGGACAGCGCCCAGGTCGACCCCGTCCCCTTCCGCGAGGAGTGGTACCGCACGGGCGTGCAGACCTTCGATGAGCTGGAGCGGCTGTAGGGCCCTCTGACCCGACGCATCCGTGCCTGGTATCGCGACACCTCGGCTGATGCGCGACCACGTCGTTCGCCCAAGGGGGCATATCGGAAGGGTCAGAACGGATGGTATGGTCTGACGACGGCACGTCATTGCGGAGCATCCTCGAGGACCCTACTGTTCTCCCTATGAACAGGTCTGCCTTCCCCTCGGTTCGATTTACCGTGTCCCGCCACCCGGCGTCGGACGCGCGCACAGCTATGTAACCGAACCACCAGGTTCGACCCCACGAGCGACGCAAAGCGTTCCGGCACTCCGCCGGAGCGCTTTTTTCGTTTCTTCGGGGTCCTCATCGCGCCGCTCGGCCCCGACCACCCGGGAATCCCGACCCATGAGCCCTCCACCTCAATCCACCGCACCGCCCCGTGATCTGGACGATGTGCGCCTGGCCATCGACCGGCTGGACGACGCTGTCGTGTCTCTCATCGAAGAACGCCTGCAACTGGCACGACTGGCCGGTGACTTCAAGCGGACCTCCGGCCGACTCGCCCGCGACCCTCGACGGGAGGCTGAGGTCATTCGCCGCGCTGCGCAGCGCGCCCGCGAGCTCGGCGTGGACGACGAGCGGGTGCGAGACATCTTCTGGCGCTTGATCGACCTGTCCCATGCCACCGTCGAGTCGGACGGTGGGGATCGGGAGTCGGAGAATGGGTGAGCGACTCCGGGTGGCCGTCCAAGGGGAGGCAGGGTGCTTCAGCCACGCAGCCGCGCTCCACCACTTCGGCACACTCGACCTCGTGACTTGCCGAAGCTTCGGAGACCAATTTGCCGCGCTACTGGACGGGCGGGCGGACCGCGCCTGCGTGCCGGTGGAGAACGCTCTGGCGGGTGCCGTGATGGAGACGCAGGAGCTCCTTGTACGACATCCCGTGGTCGCCATCGCGGAGACCTACGTGCGGGTGGAGATGTGCCTCACGGTCCGACCGGGGACCCGCCTCGAAGAGCTGACCGCCGTCGGCTCCCATCCGGTGGCCCTTCGCCAGTGCCGCAGGTTCCTCGAATCGACGCCGCTGCTGGAAGAGGTGGTCGCCCACGACACCGCCGGCAGCATCCGAGACCTCATACACGATCCTGCGGTGCGGTGGAATGGCGCCATCGGCCCGGCCCTCGCGGCGGAGTTGTACGGCGCCGAAGTCCTCATCCGCGGTGTCGAGGATCATCCCCGCAACTTTACGCGCTTTCTTGTCGTAACGCGGCAGGGGGACCGGCGCACGAAACTCGGCGAGGGCAGCCGAGAGATGACACCGGCCTCGGGTGGACGCGCCTTGAAGGCTTCCTTTGCGATGACCCTTCCGCACCGGCCGGGCGCCCTGCACAGTGCGCTCGGAGCGCTCGCTGCGCAGGAGCTCGACCTGACCCGACTGGAGTCGAGGCCGATCCCGGGGCGTCCGTGGCAGTACCGGTTCTTCGCAGATGTCCGTGGGGCAGAGGGAGACCGGTGGCGTCGTGCTCTGGAGATCCTCCGATCGATGGCCTCGGAGCTCCACCTGATCGGCCGTTACCCCGAGGCCCCTCCTCCGTGAGGACCTGGCATGCGCTTGGGAGGCAGTCGCTCCATCCACCTGAGCTACGAGGGCGATGACCCCAACTACTCGACACGAGCCGTCGGGACGCACATCGTGTCTCTCTCCCGACGTCGACCTCGTCGCGCCTTTCCGCTCAACCCACGAGCCATGAACCCCCTGTTCCGATTCCACCTCCCCGCGCGGGTCGAGCCCGCGACGGTGCATTGAGCGACGTCCGGTACGCCGATGGACGGCCGCAGGCGGCGGACGTCCGCCCCACCATCATCCGGCTCCTCTCCGGGCTGGCCAGCGCCCGGGAGATCCAGCTGTACCTCAAGCGGTTCAGCCAGCTCGACGCCGACCGCTTCGCGGTGGTCAAGGTCGGGGGCGCCATCCTGCGCGACGACCTGGACGCGCTCGTCTCGTCGCTGGCCTTCCTCCAGCAGGTCGGGCTGACCCCCATCGTCATCCACGGTGCGGGTCCTCAGCTCGACGAGGACATGGCGGCGGCGGGTATCGAGAAGCGGGTCGTCGACGGCCTGCGATACACGTCGCCGGAAGGGCTGGCCGTGGTCCGGCGGGTGTTCATGCGGGAGAACCTCCGCCTGGTCGAGGCCCTCCAGGCGGCCGGCGTGCGGGCCACGTCGATCCACGCCGGGGTCTTCGAGGCGGAGGAGCTGGACCGGGAGAAGTTCGGGCTCGTCGGAAAGGTGGTGACCGTGCATACGGAGGGACTCGAGGCGGCCATACAGGCGAACTCGATCCCGGTCATCGTTTCGCTCGGTGAGACGGCGGGCGGGCAGATCCTGAACGTGAACGCCGATTGGTCCGCCAACGAGCTCGTGAAGCGGATCCGGCCGTACAAGATCATCTTCCTCACCAGCACCGGGGGCATCCTCGACGAGCGCGGCCGGCTCATCGAGTCGGTCAGCCTCTCGAGCCAGTACGAGCACCTCATGGCGCAGCCGTGGCTCCATTCGGGCATGCGGGTCAAGCTCGAGCAGATCCACGACCTGCTGATGGACCTCCCTCCCTCCACGTCGCTGTCCATCACGACGCCGGACGAGATGGCCAAGGAGCTGTTCACCCACCGGGGCTCCGGCACCCTGGTGCGCCGTGGCGAGGCCATCCACGTCCACGACTCCTGGGACGACGTGGACACGGGGCGGCTGCGGACCCTGCTGGAGTCGAGCTTCGGGCGACGGCTGGCCGCCGACTACTTCGAGACGACGATCCCGTGGCGCGTCTACCGGAGCGAGCACTACCGGGCCGCCGTCGTCCTCACGCGCGAGCACGACCTCACCTACATGGACAAGCTGGCCGTGGTCGAGGACGCGCAGGGCGAGGGTCTCGGGGGGGCGCTCTGGGACGTTGTGCGCAGCGACAACCCGTCGCTCTGTTGGCGCTCCCGCCGTGGCAACCAGATCAACGAGTTCTACTTCGCCAACGCCGATGGAGCGTGGAAGAGCGACAGGTGGACCGTGTTCTGGTACGGTATGGACGGATGGGACCGCGTCCGAGATGCGGTGGAGACGGCGCTGGGCAAGCGGGCGACGTTCGAGGAGGCCTGAAATCCTCCATGGACAGTCTCCGAGGCAAGCTCCTGATCTCTGCCGGTGGGCTCGTGGACCCGGACTTTCGCCACACGGTGGTGCTGGTCGGGGAGCATGGGCCGGAGGGGGCACTCGGAGTCGTGCTCAATCGCCCGCTCGATCTGACGGTCGAAGAGGCGATTCCGGAGCTCCAGCGCTTCGTCGAATCAGGCACCCCCGTCTTCCAGGGCGGCCCGGTTCAGCCCGAGAACCCGGTCCTCCTGGCTGAATTCATCAGGACCGGCGAGGCGCACCTGCCGGTGTTCGGGAATGTCGGATTCCTGATCGGGGATGTCCCGCTGGATGCCACCGAGGACATCCAGCGGGCCCGGGTCTTCGCAGGGTACTCGGGGTGGGGCCCCGGCCAATTAGAGGCCGAGATCGCCGAGGGGTCCTGGATCGTGGATCCGGCTCGGGAAGACGATGTCTTCACGAATGCTCCGGAGCTCCTCTGGAGTCGGGTGCTCCGCCGGAAGGGACCGGAGTACGAGGGGCTTTCGAAGATGCCGTACGACCCTTCGATGAACTGAGTGACCGCGGCGAGCGCCTGGACGTCGGGTCGGTCCGTGGGCCCGACCAGGATCGTCATCCGTACCTCGGACCATCCGATCGGGCCCCAACCCTCGCTTGTCAGGTGAACAGTCATGGACACTATCGATATCATTTTATATCTATATGGACACTGACTGATCGACCGGTGAGCCACGACGGGGTGAGGAGGGGACGATGGACGGGAAGAGCTTTCAGATCCTGGCAGCGTTGGCGGCCGAGCCGAGCCACGGCTACGCCATTCGGCAGGACGTGGAGAGCCGCACGAACGGCGAGGTCCGTCTCTGGCCGGCGACCCTCTACGGCACCCTCGCCGAGCTGGACGAGCGCGGATGGATCGGCGAGGTGGCCAGCCCGATGGGTGACGACGACGACCCGCGCCGACGCTACTACGCCCTCACCCGGGAGGGCCGCCAGGCCCTGGCCGACGAAGCGGCGCACCTGGAGGCGTTGGCGGGATTGGCCCGTGAGCGACTGGCCCTCGGCGAGGCGGGCTCGTGAGCGCGCGGCATGACCCATGGTCGGTGCGCGCGGCCATCGCGGTCTACGGTACCCTGGCCAGGCTCCTCCCCTACGACGCCCGGGCGCGATGGGGAGACGAGCAGACGGCATGCTTCATCGAATTCGCCCGTGCGGCTCACGAACGTAAAGGCGCCCTGAGCGTCGGCGCAGTGCTGCTGCAATCGACGGGGGACCTCATGCTGCGCCTACCCCGCGAGCACGTTCGCAACGGGGCGGCGGGCACGGCTTTCTCCGAACTCCGCTACGCGTTCCGCTCGCTCCTCCGGGCACCCGGCTTCAGCGCGGCCTCCGTCCTCACGCTGGGCCTCGGGCTCGCGGCTGCGCTCTCCGTCTTCACGCTGGTCTACGGGGTCCTCTTGAAGCCCCTGCCCTACGGCGAGCCGGACCGGCTGGTCGAGCTCGACCACCGAGCGACGCGTCTCGACGTGGACGGCGGCCTGGGGATGACGTACGGCTTCTTCCGCTTCTACGCGGAGCGGATGAGCACGGTGGAGGAGCTCGCGCTCTACTCCACCGCGACCCTGACCCTCACGGGTCCTGACCAAGCGGTGCGCATCACCGGTGCACGGACGACGCCCTCCCTGGCTCCGCTCCTCGAGGTGATGCCGGCTCTGGGTCGGTGGTTCACGGCCGATGAGGGCCGGGGCGAAGGGCAGCCGACCATCGTCCTCTCGCACCGGCTCTGGCGTGACGCCTTCGGATCCGATCCAGGCATCGTGGACCGGACCGTCGAGCTGGAGGGCGCCCCCCACCGTGTCGTGGGCGTGATGCCCGACCGCTTCGCCTTCCCCGAGCGATCCATCGATATCTGGATCCCGTGGCAACCGCCCACCACGGGGATCGGGGGGTGGAACCTCCGCTCCGTGGCCCGCCTGGCGGACGGGACGGAGATCGAGTCGGTGACCCGGGAGATGACCGATCTCCTACCCCGGCTGGTGGAGACCGACGGCACGGGCCAGGCGCGCGACTACGTGGAGAACGCCGGGGTCGTGCCCTATGTGGTGTCGCTGCACGAGCGCGTGACGGGCCCGGTCCGCGGTACCCTCCTCGTGCTCCTGGGGACGGTCGGGTTCGTCCTCCTCGTGGCGCTGGCCAACGTCGGCAACCTGTTCCTCGTGCGCGCCGAAGAGGGGCGTCATCGGACGGCGCTGCGGCGCGCTCTGGGAGCATCCGCGGGCCGCCTTGCCACCGGCCACCTGCTGGAGGCCCTCCTCCTGACAGGGACGGCGGGGCTCGTCGGGACCGCCCTCGCCTGGCTCGCCGTCGACACCGTTCGCAGCGGGACGCCCGTGGCTATCCCGCGGTTGCACGAGGTCGGCCTCGATCCCGTGCTCGCCCTGGCCGCCGCCGGCCTGTGCGCGCTCATCGGTCTGGCCCTGGCGGCGATTCCCGCGCTGCGCGGAAGCGGCGAGGCCATGCTGCCCTTCCGCGACGACGGTCGCTCGACGGCCGGTGGCGGGCGACTGCGGGGTCGTAACGTTCTGGTGGCCGCACAGATGGCCCTGGCCCTCGTCCTCCTCGTGGGCTCGGGGCTGCTGCTGCGCACCTTCAGTGAGCTCCGCTCCGCGGATCCCGGCTTCCACGAGCGACAGGCTCTCACCTTCCGGGTCGGGCTACCGGCGGCACGCTATGGCGGACGCGCGGCTGCCCTCGCCTTCCACGAGGAGCTCGAGGACCGGATCGCGGCCATCCCGGGCGTGCGCCGCATGGGCGCGGTGGCGCCCTGCCTCCCCCTCTCCGGTGATCTCTGCTGGGGCGAGGTACTTCAGATCGAAGGCCGCCCCGCCGAGCCCGGTGCATCACCCATCGTGACGGGGACGCGTGCCGTGACCCCCGGCTACTTCGAGTCGATGGGGATCGCCGTCCGCGGGCGGGCGATCGAGGAGCGTGACCTGGTCGACGGCGAGGCGATCGCCGTGCTCAGTGAGACGGCGGCCGCGCGGCACTTCCCCGGAGAAGATCCCATCGGCCGGCGGGTGAGTCTTCGCGGACCTGAGCCGACGTGGTACACCGTGGTCGGCGTCGCCGACGACGTGCGGGCCCGGATCGAGGATACGAGCCTCACGACGCTCATCTACCTTCCGGCGCGCCCTGCCGGCACCGATGGCCCTCCGCCCCACACGATGGCGTACGTCGTGGCCACCTCGATTCCGCCGGCCTCCCTCGCCCCCGCCGTCCGAGAGGCGGTTAGGGCGCTGGACCCGGGTGTGCCCGTGGCCGACGTGGCGACCGTTCGCGAGCACATCGCCCGGGCCATGGCTCCCACGACCTTCTCCTTCGCCGTCATCGGCGTCGCCGCGCTCATCGCGCTTCTTCTCGGGGCGGTGGGGGTCTACGCCGTCACATCCTACGCTGTCAGCCGGCGGACGGCGGAGATCGGGATCCGCATGGCCCTCGGGGCGGGCGGACGCGAGGTGCGTACGATGGTACTGCGTCAGGGCGGCACCGCGGTCGCCGCCGGGGTGATCATCGGACTCGCGGCGGCCCTCGGGCTCTCCCGTTTCCTCGAGGGGATGCTGCACGGCGTCCCCACCACCGACCCGGTGACCTACGCGGCCATCACCGGTATTCTCGCGGTGGTCGCCGGCGCGGCCCTCTGGTGGCCCGCTCGACGTGCCTCACGCGTGGACCCAGTGGAGGCGATACGGGAGCGGTAGGAATCGCTGTGAGCCGGACAGTCCCGATGCGACCAATCAGGTCCCTCCGGGATCCCCGGGTGAGAAGCGCTGGAGCTCACCGCCCGGCGCCCAGATCACGAGGGTGCGGACCGGCTCGTCGGAGAGCACCCGGTGGGCGACCGTGTCCTCCGGCCGGACGATCCCGACCATGCCCGGATCGAGGCGGTGGGGGACCCCGTTCACCTCGTGCTCGAGCACGCCGGAGAGCACGTAGAAGATCTCCACCCGACCGTGTCGGTGCTCACCTCCGCTGCGCGGTCCACCAGGCGGGAAGGTCATCTCGACGATCTCGACCTCCTGGCCCCCGAGGTTGGCCTCTTCCACCAGGACCTCCACCGCGATCCGTCCAATGTTGAACGCGCGGGTGCCCGTGCTCACCGCGTCGTACCCGGTCGGGCCGTCCTGGGCGGACGCTCGAGCCGGGGCGGCCGGCAGGGCCGCGGCCCCGAACGCGAACGCCAAGGCCACCGGCCCGACCCTCCAGGCCCCCCAGACCCTCACGTCTCCGCTCTGCACACCGATCATCCCCAACCTCCCCCTCAACGGTAGGTGCCTCAAACCACGTCTGTGGCGCGACGGCCAACGTAGGAGAGGCGTTCTGAGCGAACAAGAAGGGTTCTGGAGCGGTATCCGGGGCATCCACGTGGAGGAGGGAGGCGGCCCTGCCACTGCGGCGGATCCGGGCTCCCCACCCGACAAGGCCGCCGGACGGCGCGCCGAGGCTTTCAAGCGGTTTGGCTCGCGCGGTGACGCATGGGATCGGGGGAGCTCCCAGACGTCGACCCGCCCCAGCCCGGCCGGCCCTGGCGCGGAATCTTCCTTGGTAGCTTGACGTGCCACCCCGCCGCGCCCAGGCTGCGTAGGTAGGTTCGGCAGCTCACCACTGCAGTAGGGTGCCCCGATGGCTCGTCGTGTATCGTTGATGATCATCGCCCTCACCCTGTGGGCACCTGCGAGCGCCGCTCTCGCCCAGGACCGCGGAGGTGCCGTCTTCGACGGCAATAGCGGCCTTCCCATCGGCGGTGCGCTCATCGAAGCTCTGGACGCCGACGACCGGATCCTCTCCAGGGCGTTGACCGATGGAGACGGGCGTTTCCTGTTGCGAGGGATCGAGGGGCGTGGCGTCGCCCACATCACGGTCGTGCGGATCGGCTACGAGACGGAGCGTATCCGCGTCGCTTCCATGGAGCGTCGGCTACGCATCGAGGTCTCCCGAGCGCCCATCGAGTTGCCCGGCCTCGGCGTGGTGGGCGACAGTCACTGCGAGGTCGGACGCGATGGAGGCCCGTTGGCCGCGGCGCTCTGGGCGGAGGCCGAGAAGGCGTTGGTCATGTCGACGGTCACCGAGAGCGAAGTGGCAGCGTTCGAGGTGGAGCGATATCGGCGAGACCTGCACCCGCAGGGTATGCGCGTGCTCGACGGGACGACACAGCTCCGGAGCATTTTTTCCGATCGGCCCTTCGTGTCGGTCGAGGCGGACACGTTCGAGGTACGCGGCTGGGCGCATGAGGACGCCGGGGATCTCGTATACTACGCGCCCGATGCGGAAGCCCTGCTCTCCCCGGAGTTCTCGGATCACCACTGCTTCTGGGCGGAGCGTTCAGGCGATCAGTATGTGCTCCACTTCGAGCCCAACCGTGTCCGTGACGTGCCTGAGCTCGCCGGCGCGTTCTTCCTCGACGCCGAGACGACGCAACTCGGACAGCTACGGTTCCGATACGTGAATCTCGCGATCCCGCCGGAGGGAGAGGCCGTGGCCGGAGGGGAAGTGCGGTTCACCACCGCACCGAACGGTCGGAGGGTCGTCAGCGATTGGGCCATTCGGATGCCCATCGTCGAGGTCAACGAGACCGTGTGGCGGAATCGCCGTACGGCCCCCGCACGCGTCACGGGAATCCTGGAAGAAGGAGGGCGCATTCTCTCGATCCAGGCGGCGGGACGCACACAGGACCTCCGACAAGACACCCACCTGGAAGGGGTCGTGCGAACGGCCGACACGCCTCTGACCGACGCCCACGTGTCGATTCTCGGAACCACGTTCTCGACGCGAACCGAGGCAGACGGGAGCTTCGCCTTCTCCGGAGTCCCCGAAGGCCGCTATGTGCTGAGTCTCACTCATCCCTCGCTCGACTCCCTCCTGTGGCTCGAACGCTGGGAAGAGCCGGTAGAAATCAGGGAGGGCACCCCGGACACGGTCCATGTCGTTACTCCGGATGCGCCGGAGGCGGCCATGGTCGCCTGCCAGGAGAGCGGGCCGTGGAAGGCGGTCCTGGAGCAGTTGGATGAAGCGGCGGAAGTAGCCGTGGTATTCGGGCGAGTCTTTGGTGCGGATGAACACCCCGCAGGCCATGCGGTCGTCCGCGCCTCGCTCTCGCGGTGGAACGTCGGGGTGGCCGCCGGCCGACCGGGGATACCCGAGGGATTCGAGCGAAGGGAGATGATCGCGAAGTCGATACCCGGCCTCGCGCGTGTTCAACGGTTGACCCAGGGACAGCTCGTAACGGTCACCGAGGACCGGCAGATCATCGAATCCGTCACCGACGAACTCGGACGTTTCGTCATCTGTGCCCCTCTCGGCGCACTCCTCGAGTTGGAGACTCCGGACATCCAGGGGTCGCCCGTCATGAGCGTGAGGGCGCTGGAAGCGATGACGAGGGTCGATCTGCGCGTGCCGGAGTGAGCCGCGCCCGGACTACTCGCCACCCGTGCGGATCAACACGACACCATTGGCGTGATCCGTGAGTGCACCCGCGGTCCCGAATCTGAACGTCGCCTCCTGAGGCGAGACGAACTCCACCGACCTGAGCTCCGAGAGCGGGAAAGCGTCCAGGAGCCGGGCCGCTTCCTCCGTCGAAAGCCAAGCGCCGTCGAGCACCACTTGCGCGCAGCGGGCCCCGCCGCCGATGCCGCGACCCATCGCGCGGGAGTAGACGATGCAGGACCCGATGTACTGCGTGCCCGTGGCGAGCGTGCTCAGGTAGATCAGGCCCGGGGCGGCCGCCTGCAGAAGCTGGCCCAGGTCGGTGACCGCCCGCTCGGTGATGGCTGCATCGATGTCGGTTCGGGACAGCGCGAACGTGCCACTGGACCCGCTACGTCGATTGGCCGACGCCTCCGGGGACCGTACCTCGACCACGACCGGCTCCAACTCGTACCTGGGCCGGGCCATCGGAACCGTCACTACCGTGACCGCGGAATCCGCGACCTGCACCGTCTCGGCCCGCGGGGCGAAGCCCGCATGCTCGACTTCGACCGGCACGGCACCGAACGCAACCGTCGGAAAGACGGCCCGGCCCTCCGCGTCGCTCGTCGCGGATCGCTCGACCGCCGGGAGCACGACCCGCGCTCCCGGTAGCGGCCCGTCGGAGGTCACCACGCGTATGATGAGGGCCTGTGCGGTCGGGACCGGCCGCAACGGAAGCGTGATCCGCTCCACCGTCTCCCCGGCTCGCACCGCAATCGTGTCGCTGACGAAGCCTCGCGAAGCCGCGCTCAGGTGATACGACTGGTCTTCCTCCAGACCGCACAGGAAGAAACGACCGTCCGGGCGCGCCGGAACGGAAGCCGACCGATCGCTCTGCTCGAACGTCGCATCTACTCCCGGACTCAGCCACCGGATCCCTTCCCACTCGACCGTCAGGCGCGTGTCTTGCCGAGGATCGCCGTCGGGCCAGCTCACTGCTCCGACCAACACGGACTCGCCTTCTTCGGAGAAGGGCTCGGAGCAGAGGTCCCCGATGGCGCGCGCGGGGGAAGGAATACGCAGTACGGCTTCGGTTACGCGTTCCTCCTCGACCCGGACGGTCCGTGTCGGTGGCGGGGCACCGATCGTCTCCAGCGACGGAGTCGTGACCGTGACCTCGTAGTGGCCCGCGGGCACCTCGTCGAGAACGAACGATCCATCCGCCCCGCTTTCGGTCTCGATGAGCCCTCCCCGCAGCGCTACCCGAGCACCCCCCACCGGGACGTCGCCCGGCTCCTCGACGACCCGCCCCTGGACGGTGCCCAACCCGACCACCACGAAACGCTCTTCGTCCGTTCTGACCTCACGGACGACTCCGCCCTCCTCGATGATGGCATTCAGCCCGTACCGGACCTCGGGCTCCCCGGCACGGCTGAACCGAAACCGGCGCTCCTCCACCACGGGCATGCGCAGCCACCATCGACTCACGATCCAGGGCCCCTCCGGGAGCTGGGCGAACTCCACGCGCCCGCCGATCGCTCCGGCCCCCTCGAGATCCCAGGGAAGTCGGGTGAAATCGAAATCCAGGCGCTCGGGGGCGAAGGTCTCACGGTCGAACCAGAGGGTCCCCACGATGTCGCGTCCGGCCACGTCGTGTGGCCGAAACCGCAGTCCCGCCCAGCCAGGCTCGGGTCCGTCGTCCGTGAACCCGAAACAATGGGTGCTCTGGAACGTGCGTGACATCAGCACCGATGCGTCGGGAGCGTAGTACCGAAGCTCGGCCTCTCCGCGCTCCCCCTGGACGTAGCCCTCCTCGGCGAGGCGCTCCGCCGGAAGCGAAGCGAACGGGCTCCCGGCATGGAAGCCGCTGCGCGGCCGTCGGCGCTCGTCCCGCACGCGCAGCGTCGCCGGATCGAGCGTGCGCGTCCACCGGTCGATGGAGAACTGGAAGAGCCCGGCCTCCTCCACCAGCACCGTGACCCTCAGCGCCTTGCGTAGCTCTTCCCAGACGGCCGCGACCCTCGAGGCGACGTCCGGCGACACCGCGCACTCTCGACCCGATTCGACCCTGAGGCCTTCGAGCTCGAGGGCGCGGGGTTGGAGGCGCAGTTCCAGCAACTCCGACGCGCCGGGCGTCAGCACGACGTCACGCACGATCGACTCGTGGCCGATGTACTCGGCGCGGACGGTGTAGGAGCCGAACGAGGAAGCCGTCAGGATGAACCATCCGGACGGATCGGTGAGGGTGCTGGCGATCGCCGAGCCACCCGAGTCCTCGAGGCTGACGTAAGCTGCCGCCAGTGGACGTGTTCCGTCGCCGAGGAGGCGCCCCCTCACTTCCTGTGCGGGCGCAACGGTAGCAGACCAGAGACCCGCGAGGGCGAGGGTCGCGGTCAGGATGCTCGTTCTCAGAAAGCAGGTCATGGTCACCGCTCCTTCAGCTTCCTGAAGCTGCGGGCCGCGCAGACCCTCGCGCAACCTGCGTGCAGAAGGTCGGCCGGCCTCCCGCTACTCCCCCGTCCGCCCCACCTCGTGCCCGCTCGTCTCCACGTCTGCCCTGCGCCCGGCCAGATACCCCACGCAGTACGCCCGCAGCGTCGCTTCGAAGCGGCTCATGTCGGGCGACGCGTGCAGGCCCGCCTCACCACGGCGGCGCAGCGCCTCGGCCAGCTTCATCACCGAGGTGGTGAGCGCCACCACGTGCGGATCACCGCCGGCCGCGAGCTCCTCGGGGGTGAGGTGCTCATCGTCGCCGATCCCGGTCGCGGTCCCCTGCTCCCCGTCGCCGTCCCGATCGGGGAACGGATCGTCCGGGGAAATGAACGAGAAATCTTCCGCCGACACTTCGTCCGGATAGAAGAAGGCCTCGTGGCGCGACGCATCGCCCTGGTCCCCGGCCCCACCCTCGGCCCGGCCGGAGTCGGAGCTCGCGGACGAATGCCGACGTTTCCCGGGAGGAAACGCCGGTGGCGGCAGGCGGGTCGACTTGCGGTCCTGGTCCTCGGTCATCTCGGCTCCCTGGGCTGGTCGCGTCCAACACGCAATATATGGCGCGGCGTGCTCACAGGACGAACTCGATGAGCAAGAAGCCGGCCACCACGAGAATGCCGAACGCCCATGCGAGCGCGTTGAAATACCGGTCGATGAAGCGCGCGATGGGCGGGCCGAACCGGTAGATCAGCGCGGCGAGCACGAAGAAGCGCAGGCCGCGGCTCAGCACCGACGCGACGACGAACACGAAGAAGTTGACCGAGAACACGCCTGCCGAGAGCGTGAACACCTTGTAAGGGATCGGTGTCAGGCCGGCGAGGAAGATGGCCCAGAAGTCGAAGCGGTCGTAGAGACCCTGAACCCGCAGGAACGCCTCCGGTGTCACCCCCGGGACGTACGCGAAGAACCAGCCCTCGGCGATGTGCCAGAAGCCGGCCCCCAGCGCATATCCGATGATCCCGCCGATGACCGACGCGAATGTGGCCACCGCCGCGAACCGGAACGACATGCCCGCGGCCCCGAGGCAGAGCGCGATCAGCAGCGGATCCGGAGGGATCGGGAAGAACGATGACTCCGCGAGCGCGAGCAGGAAGAGGGCGGTCGGCCCGTAGGGCGTCTGCGCCCAGTGCAGCACCCAGTCGTAGAGGCGCCGCACCACGTTCGGCTTGGTGTTCACTCGGCTCCCTCACCCTTCCACGCGAACCGTCCGAGGAGCGGGACGAACGAGCAGTCTCCACGCACGATCTCTTCGCTCACCTCGCCCCCTTCCCTCTTCACCATCACGAGATCCTGCGAATCACGCGAGCCCACCGGAACGAGCATCCGACCTCCGTCTGCGAGCTGGTCCACCAGGGTCGAAGGGACCGAGGGCGCCGAGGCCGACACCACGATCACGTCGAACGGTTGGTACTTCCGCCACCCGATCGTGCCGTCGCCCACCAGGAGCGCGACGTTCTTCAGGTGCATGTCGTCGAGCGCCTTGCGCGCGCGCCGCGACAGGTCACGTACCCGTTCGACCGAGTAGACCCGGTCGGCCGAGAGGGCGAGCAGCGCCGTAAGATATCCGCTCCCCGTCCCGATCTCGAGGACCTTGTCGTCCCGGGTCGGGCGTACGAGCGACAGGTAGTACGCCTGCAGCGAGGGCTGGGACGCGGTCTGTCCGAACCCGATGGGAATCGGCGCGTCCTCGTACGCCCGCGGCCAGACTCCTTCCGGGAGGAAGAGGTGCCGGGGCACGCGGTCGAAGATCTCGAGGATCTCGAGGTCGTCGATGCCCCGCTCCCGGATCTCCTCGATCAGCTTGCGCCGATACCCGACGAATCGGGTGTCGTCTAGAGACTCATGTCCCAAGAACGGACCTCCTCGAGGAGCTTGTAGTTCGTCAGATCGAGGTGGAGCGGCGTGACCGACACGTATCCGTCCTCGACGGCCTGGAAGTCGGAGTCGCTCGAGCCGCGCCACTTCGCCACGCCGCCGCCGATCCAGAAGTACTCCTTGCCCTGCGGGTCCAGGGCGCGCGTGATGCTCTCCGAGTACCGGCGCCTCCCCAGGGATGTCACGCGGATCCCCTTCACGTCACCGGGCGCCCCGGACGGCAGGTTCACGTTGAACAGCGTGTCGTCCGGAAAGCTCCGCTTCCCGAGGATGTTCGACAGGATCACCGAGACGACGTCCTGCCACCCTTCGAGCTCCTCGTACTTGTCACCGGTGTACGAGATGGCGACCGAGGGAATGCCGATCACGGTCGCCTCCATGGCCGCCGCGACCGTCCCGGAGTAGAGCACGTCCTCGCCCATGTTCGGGCCGTGGTTGATGCCCGAGACGCAGAGGTCGGGCTTCCCGTCCAGGAGCTCGCTGACGGCGAGGATGACGCAGTCGGTCGGTGTCCCGTCGACGAACCATGCCCCGTCGGAGCTGCGCCGCGCGCGTAGGGGATGGTGGAGCGTGAGCGAGTGGCTGGTCGCGCTCTGCTCCCGGTCCGGGGCCACCACCGTCACCGATCCCAGCGAGCTGGCAGCCGAAGCCAACACGCGAATCCCGGTCGCGAGGTACCCGTCGTCGTTCGTACAGAGAATGTTCATGGCCTCGGGGTACCGGGAGGGCTCGGGCGGGTTCCGTCAGTCACGCTCGAGAGGCGTGCCGGGAGTCAGGACCTTGCGCAGCGTCTCCAGCTCGTCCTTGATGCCCGCGAGGAACTCCGGCGACACGAGCTCCTGACGCTCTTCCTTCAACGACCCCTCGGCACGAAGGTCGGTGAGGCGCTGCTTCGCGCCCTCGATCGTGTATTTCTCTTCGTAGAGGAGATGCTTCACCAGCAGGACGAGCTCGATCTCCTTCGCGCGATACACGCGGTTCCCGGCCCGATTCTTGGTCGGGTTCAGGACGTCGAACTGGGTCTCCCAGTAGCGGAGCACGTGCGGCTTCAGGTTGGTCAGGTCGCACACCTCGCCGATCGAGTAGTAGACCTTCTTCGCGATGGGCTCGTGGCTCATGACCAGTCCTCCGGTTTGGGGTCGCGCTCCATCAGCGAAGCGAGCGCCTCAGCGGGGTCCCGTCCCCGGTGCACGATGGCGTACACCTCCTCGGTGATGGGCATCTCCACGTCGTGCTGCGCGGCCAGCGCCCGGACCGCTTCCGAGTTCCGCACGCCTTCCGCCACGGAGCTCATGTCGGCGAGAATGTCGTCGAGGGCTTCGCCCTGCCCCAGTCGATATCCGACGGTGCGGTTCCGGCTCAGCGAGCCCGTACACGTCAGGACGAGATCGCCCATCCCGGCGAGGCCGTAGAACGTCTCGCGCCGGGCCCCGAGCGCGACTCCGAGACGCGTGATCTCCGCCAAGCCCCGGGTGATGAGGGCCGCCGTGGTATTGTGCCCGAAGCCGAGTCCGGCGGCCACCCCGGACGCGAGGGCGATCACGTTCTTCACGGCGCCGGCGAGCTCGACGCCCGTGACGTCGGTGTTCGTGTACACCCGGAAGTACCGCGTCTGGAAGACGTCCCGCACCGCGGTCGCCACCTCGACCGACCGACCGGCGACCACGACGGCTGTGGGCATCTCGGCGGCGACCTCGTCGGCGAAGCTGGGTCCGGACAGCACGGCGAACCGCTCCATCAGCCGTCCGGGCAGGACGTCGGTCAGCACCTCGTCCATCCGCTTCAGCGACCCGAGCTCGATTCCTTTGGAGGCGCTGACGATGAGCGCGTCCTGCGGGATCGTGGGGCCCGCGCGCTCCATGACCTCCCGCACGAACTGCGATGGGGTGACGGAGAGCACGAGCTCGGCCTCACGCACCGCCGCGGGAAGATCCGCGACCACTCTCAGCCCGCTCGGGATGTCGACGCCGGGGAGATAGGAGCTCCGGCCCTCCCGCGCCACCCGGGCGGCGACGTCGGCGTCATGGGACCACAGGGTCACCTCGTGTCCCTTGCGTGCCAGGAGGACGCCGAGCGCCGTTCCCCAGGCCCCGGCGCCGACCACACCGACCCTGGCACCCCCGCCGATCACGATGCCCCCGCGCTGCCGGACCGTCGTCCGAAGCGGTTCTCCTCGCCGCGCGCCAGACGGCCGATGTTGGCGCGGTGCGCCCAGACCACGAAAGCGGCCAGCGTGAACGCGAAGACGGTGAGCGCCGACCCGCCGCGGTGCGGCGTGAGCAGCACGAGCACGGGGAGCACGACGGCGGCCCCGATGGAGCCCAGGGAGACGTATCCCGATCCGAAGGTCAGCGCCGTCCATACAAGGAACGCTCCAAGTACCGCCCACGGCGCGAGCGCGAGGAAGACCCCGGCGCTCGTCGCCACCCCCTTCCCTCCTCTGAAGCCGACCCAGAAGCTGAAGATGTGCCCCGCGATCGCGGCGGCCCCGAAGGCCAGCGTCCAGAGCAGGCTGGCGTCCAACACCGCCGCGAAGACGCCGACTGGAATCCATCCCTTCACCACGTCGACGAGCACGACCGGGACGGCAGCCTTCCAGCCCAGCACGCGGTAGACGTTGGTGGCCCCCAGATTTCCCGATCCCTTCTCCCGTAGATCCACGCCGTAGACCCCCCGCCCGATCCAGAAGCTGGTCGGGGTGGCGCCGACGACGTAGGAGAGGGCCAGGAAGAGGAAGGTCACGAAGGTTCCTTGCTGCTGCGCATCTTCAGGCGGATGGGCGTGCCCATGAACGACCAGGCGTCCCGGAAGCCGTTGTGCAGATAGCGAACGTAGTGGGCCGGGATCGACTTCGGAAAGTTCGAGAAGAGCGCAAACGTCGGCGGCTTCACGTCGACCTGGGTCCCGTACTTGATCTTCACCGCGCGGCCCCGATGATGCGGTGGCGGCTGCCGTCCCACCAGGCGCTCGAGCACCTCGTTGACCTCGTGCGTCTCGATGCGCCGGAACCGCTCTTCCTGGACCTCGAGGATGAGGTCCAGGCACTTCCGCACCCGCTGCCCCGTGAGCGCCGAGATGAAGACGATGGGCACCCAGTTCAGGAACGGTACGCGAGCCCTCGCCGCGCGGGTCCACTCCACCGCCGTCTGGGTCTCCTTCTCCACCAGATCCCACTTGTTGGCGAGCACGATGACCGCCTTGCCCGCATCCCACGCCGTCTGGATGATCCGGATGTCCTGGGCGTGGATCTCCTCCTCGCTCGCGTCCACCAGCACGACACAGACGTCCGAGTCGAGCACCACGCGCTCGGTACGGAGCGCGCTGTAGTACTCCAGGCTGTCGCTGATGCGCGCCTGTCGCCGGAGCCCCGCGGTGTCGACCAGGACGAGCGAGCGGCCGTGATACTGGAGCAGCGTGTCGACCGGATCGCGGGTCGTGCCCGCCACCTCGGACACGACCACGCGGTCCTGTTGCAGCAGTCGGTTGACGAAGCTCGACTTCCCGACGTTCGGCTTGCCGACCACCGCCACGCGGATCTCGTCGGGCGACTCCGACCGCTCCGGCGCACCCGGGAGGGCCTCGAGAAGTCGGTCGAGCAGATCACCGGAACCCTTTCCTGAAATGGCGCTTACGGGAAGTGGCTCACCGATGCCCAGAGTCCAGAAGTCCAGGTACCGGTTATCGTGCGGCAGGTTGTCGACCTTGTTCACGGCGAGCACGACCGGCTTGTCGGCCTTGCGGAGCACCGCGGCGAGTCGCTCGTCGAGCGCCGAGATCCCTTCCTTCCCGTCGACCAGGAACAGGATGGCGTCGGCCTCCTCGATCGCCGCCATCGCCTGACCGCGGATGGCCCGGTCCATCTCGTCGTCACTTCCCTCGACCACACCCCCGGTGTCGACGACGAAGAAGTGGCGTCCGGCCCAATCCGCGCGCGCGAAGTTGCGGTCGCGAGTCACGCCCGGGCGGTCGTCCACGATGGCCTGGCGGCGACCGAGGACCCGATTGAAGAAGGTCGATTTCCCGACATTCGGGCGGCCGACGACCGCCACCACCGGCAAGCGCGCGCTCACGCGTGTGCCAGCGCGTCGATCAGATCATGCCCGGTCCGGATCTCTGCCCCGCCGAGGGCCGCGCGGAAATCCTTCATGGTCAGGTCGTCGATGAAGGCGTCGTCCTGATTCAGGGCTTCCGCCGGCAGGACCACGACGTCGTTCGGAGACGAGGGTCCGAGGGCGGCCAGGATGTCACGCCCACCGAGGAGCCCGGCGATGGTCACCGTTTCCCCGAAATAGTCGTTCCGGACCGTGACGACCTCGACGTCCGCCCCCGTGATCCGCCCGAGTCGGGGCGCGCGCTCGGTCAGGAACGGGGTCATGGAGCGCCCCGTCACCAGGCGGATCCGGCTTCCATCCATGCGAGGAATCCGGTCGGCCTCGTCGTCGAACAGGTCGATGAACCTGCGGACCGCCCCCACGCCGTTCTCGTAGAGCGCGCCGTCGTCGTAGTACACGGTCCCCGGCAGCTCGCGCCCGGCGATCAGGTACATCTCGTCGGCCGCGTAGCACCACCCCTCGGAGCGGTCGGCGAGCGCCCGTTGGCGGGCACGGTCGACCTGGTCGATCGCGCGCCCGGCCTCGTCCTCCATGAGCAAGCGCACCGGACGCCCGAGGTTGTACTTCGTGAGCCCCACGGGCACGACCGAGAGCGACCGGATGGCCGGCCCGAGCGCCCAGAGATCCTCGATGGTGCGATCGAGCGCGTCGCCGTCGTTCCACTCGGGGCACAGGACGATCTGGGTGTGCACGTCGAGCCCGCCGTCGATCAGGAACCGGAGCTGGTCCATGATGAGACCGGCCCGCTCGTTCACCAGCAGCTTCACCCGAAGCTCGGGATCGGTGGTGTGCACGCTGACGTACAGCGGGGAGAGCCGCTGATCGACCAGGCGCTGGAGTCCCTTGGGCCCGAGGTTGGTCAGCGTCACGTAGCTGCCGTAGGTGAACGACAGCCGGAAGTCGTCGTCCCTCAGCCAGAGCGTCTGACGCGCGCCCTCCGGATTCCCGTCGATGAAGCAGAATACGCACTTGTTGGCGCATTCCCGGATCGTGTCGGGAGCCGGCTGGATACCTACGGGGGTGCCCGGGTCGCGCTCGATCTCGTAGACGACGGTCTCGCCCCCGGGGCTCAGCGTCTCGAGCTCGAGCTCGGTGTCGGCGAGAAGAAACGTCAGATCGATACCGTCGCGCACGCGGGAGCCGTTGATCCGGACCACACGGGTCCCGATCTCGAGGCTGAGCTCCTCGGCGATGCTGCCCGACTCGATCTCGGCAATACGAACCACTTGGGGTGCCTGGGCCTGCGGGGGATGGAGAGACCAGGAAAGTTAACGGCCGCCACCCCAGCCTTCAATTCACCGGCGGGTCTGGCTTCCATTGACCCCGGCCTCCTGTGGAGCGCAGCTTTCCAGTCGGGAACCTTTTCGCCGAAGCCGACTTGTAGAGGCGTATCGCCGTCACCTCCGGAAGGCTGGAACATCTCTTGAGAAAGACGTTTTCCCAGGATATCGCACGGTTCCGGACGGCCGTGGCCGTCCTCGCGCTCTCCGCCATCGCGGCATGCGAGCAGGTCGAACAGGTCCAGGACCATTTTCGGGACCTGACCCCGCACGAAGCCTATCTGGAGTCGCTCAGGCAGGCGGGGCTGGACGGAACCGCGTTGGCCGTCGCCTGGCAGGAGGCTGCCGCGCAGGCCATCGCGGCCCCGGTCGAGGTCTCGCTCCCCTTCGAGGAGCGCGGCTACATCTCCCCGGAGGATCCCGGCGCGATGGGGTACCGCGTCTCGGTTCCCCGAGGTCGAAGGTTGACCGCGGAGGTCACGCTCGACACCGAGGACGGCACCCGGGTGTTCGTCGACCTCTTTCGCGTGCCCACCGACGACGAGGACCCGGTGAGACCGCTGATCTCCACCGACTCCGTGCCGGGCACCTTCGTGCACGAGCCATGGAGGGGTGGTGAGTTCCTGCTCAGGCTCCAGCCCGAGCTCCTGCGGGGTGGCCAGTACACCGTGACGCTGCGCCTCGAGGCACAGCTGGCGTTCCCGGTGGAGGGACACGGCGTCCGCGCGGTCCAGAGCCGCTTCGGCGTGCCTCGCGATGGCGGCCGGCGAAGCCATCACGGCGTCGACATCTTCGCACCCCGCGGCACACCGGTGCTCGCGTCGGCCGAAGGGGTGGTCAATCGAGTCCAGAACACGAATATCGGCGGCAAGGTGGTCTGGCTCCGCGATCCGGTTCGTAACGCCAACCTCTACTACGCCCACCTCGACAGCCAGTACGTCCGTTCGGGGCAGCGGGTCCGGCCCGGCGACACCATCGGGTTCGTGGGCAACACGGGCAACGCGCGCACCACGCCGCCCCATCTTCACTTCGGTGTGTACCGACGCGGCGAAGGGCCCGTCGATCCCTTCCCGTTCCTCGATCCTCCGCCGACCGACATCCCCGAGCTGACCGCCGACGTGTCCCGCCTCGGGACGTGGGTCCGCCTTCAGAACGGCGGCATCCGCCTACGCTCCGATCCTGGGCTCGGAGGAGCGATCCTCGACGAGCTCGAGCAGTACACGCCCGTGCGCGTCCTCGGCGGCTCCGGAGCCTACTTCCGGGTCCGGCTGCCGGACGGCGCCCAGGGGTATGTCGCGGCCCGGCTGACCGAACCCCTCGACGAACCGCTCACGGCCGAAGCGTCGACCTCGTCGCGTGCCGTGCGCACCGCTCCCGGTGAGGACGCGCCGATCATCGGCACGTTGGGACCCGGTGACGAGATGACGGTGCTCGGCCGGTATGGTCAGTACCTCTACGTTCGCGCGCCGACCGGGCGGGGCGGTTGGGTCGGGGTGGACGTCGACGGGTGACGCACACGGCTCCGCTGTCGTCGGACGCCGGAACGTGAGGGGCGCACGTTCCCGGCTCCTGGTTCTGGTGCCGGAAGGTGCTGACAGGTCCGCCTTCACCGCGCTTGGCGATGTCGGCATCGACGTCGTCGTCCTGCACGGGCTTTCTCCCTATCTGAAGCGGCTGTCGGACGAGGATTGGCTCGGAACGCTGATCTCGCTCTCCGCCGACAACGTCGACGAACGGGTCGTGGAACGGGTCGCTCGCACACCCGGGTGTGGCGCGCTGCTTCTCTCCGCTCCTGGCGCTTCGCTCGACCGCGCGCTGCTGGCCGAGCGCGTCGGCGCAGTGGGCCTCGTCCGCGAGCCCTTCCAGGTCGCGGACCTGACCGAGCGCGCCTCGCTGCTTCTGGACGAGGGGGACGAGATCCCCCTCCCCATCCAACCCGGTCCCGGGGGAGGGTCCGAGTCCGACGGCGCGGCTTCCGCGGATCCGATCGTCGGGGAGGGTCCGGCCATGGCCCACGTGTTCGAGCGGATCGCCCGGGTGGCCCGGTCCGACAGCACGGTCCTGCTCACCGGCGAGTCAGGTACCGGAAAAGAGCTCGTGGCCCGCGCCCTCCATGCCGCTGGGCCTCGGGCACGAGGCCCCTTCGTCGCGGTGAACTGCGCGGCGATCCCGGAACAGCTGCTCGAGTCCGAGCTGTTCGGCCACCAGAAGGGGGCCTTCACCGGAGCGGTAGCGACGCGCTCGGGCCGCTTCGAGCGCGCCGACGGAGGCACGCTCCTGCTCGACGAGGTGGGCGACATGAGCCCGGTCCTCCAGGCCAAGCTCCTACGGGCCCTGGAGGAGCGCACGGTCGAGCCGGTCGGGGGCGACGCCCCCCGCCCCATCGACGTTCGCGTCGTCGCCGCCACGCACCGGGACCTGCGGGACAGGATCCTCGACGGGTCGTTCCGAGAGGACCTCTACTACCGGCTCGCGGTCGTGGACATCCACCTTCCTCCGCTCCGTGAGCGCGGACCGGACGTGCGCGCGCTCGCGCTCCACTTCGCCGCCCGCTTCGCGCGACGGCACGGGAGTGAGGTCTCGGCGATCACCGAGAGAGCGCTCGAGCGCCTCGAGACCCACGCGTGGCCCGGGAACGTGCGGGAGCTCCGGAACGTGATGGACCGCGCCGTGCTCCTGGCCTCCGGCACCGTCCTGCGCTCGGGGCACCTACGGGTGGGCGAGGCGTCTCCACGCGCCACCTCCCGTCCCACGGCGCCAGGCCCCGTCGGATATCCGCCGGAGCTCTCGCTCGCGGAAGTCGAGGCACACCACATCGAGCGCGTGCTTGCTTCCACCCAGAGCCATATCGGTCGCGCCGCCGACATCCTCGGCATCCACCGCAACACGCTGACGCGGAAGGTGCGGGAGTACGGGATCGCCGTCGACGACGACACCGAATCCGATGGCCCGCCCTAGCCGCCCGTCGGGCCCGGGGCCCTGGAATCGCGCGCTGCTGCACCAGAACGGTGCACCGCCCGGACCGGGTGCGCGCGCCGTCATTCACGCATCACTTCATACTACAGAGTCTTTCTGCAATCGCCTCATTGCCTTAGGGCTGCGCACCCCGACGCTCGCGCTCGTGCACGAAACGTGCAACCGATATCCGTGACATGAGCGACAGCATCGACATCGACAGCCTTCGACGGCTTCTCCCGGACGTACCCGAGCTACGCCCGTTGCTCGACGCGGCACTCCGGGCCTCGGTCCCGGACCCCGACGACGCATGGACATCCGCGGGCGAGGTGTCGACGGTGGGCGCGCGCCGGGTGGATCCGGCCGCGATCGCCCGCGAGTCCGCTCGCATCGCCTCGCGCCATCGGCGGCACCTCGACGCCGTCTACGACGTGGTGGCGGAAGCGCTTTCCGGGAAGGCGGCCGGAGACGGAGGGAGCGTCGTGCGAGCCCTGCTTCGAGGCGCCGCGCTGGAGGAAGCCGCGGGACGCACGGACGCGACCGTGGCGTTCGCCACGGCGGCGGTGGATGCGGCACGCTCGCATGGCGAGCCGGCGCTGACTATGCTCGCCCTCCGACGCCACGCGCGGGCCCGGCGGGCCGTCGGCGACCTCGAGACGGCCTCGCGGATGTACGAGGAGGCGCTCACGGGCGCCGAGGGCCTCGGAGACGCCGAGGCCCTCGCGGAGGCCGCCATCGGCGCCGGGAACGTGCACGAGCAGCAGGGGCGCTGGGACGAAGCCGAGGCCCGTTACGAGCACGCCCGCTCGGCCCTCGAGACGTTGAGCCCGCCCACGCCGGCGCATTGGCACGTCCTTCTCAACCTGCACATCGTGCACCGCTCTCGCGGTCACGTGGAGCGGAGCGTCGAATGGCTCGACCGGGCGTCCGCTCTCGCCGAGGCCCTGCCCGACCCCGCCGCGGTTCCACTGCTGGAGAACGCGCGCGGTCAGCTCGCGATGGCCGAGGAAGCGCCTGGGCGAGCGGAACAGCACTTCGTTGACGCACTGCAGGCGGCAGACGGACTCTGGGCCCGAGCGACGATCCGACTCAATCTTGCCGAGGCCCATCTGGCCCGTGACCGGCTTCTCGACGCGGCCGAGCACGCGCGGGACGCGGAGCGCGATGCCATCGTCGGTAGCCTGACCGCCAAGCTACCCGAGGTCTACCGCATGCTCGGTCGGATCGCCGCAGCGAACGGGAACCCCGACGGCTTCGTGCTCTTCGAGCGCTCCCTCGCGCTGTCCGCGCCCACCCCCGGCCTCACGTTCGAGCGCGCTCAGACGCTCCAGGCGTACGCCATGGCCGAACAGGCGCTCGACCACACGGAGTCGGGCGAGGACCTGTGGATTCGAGCGATCGACGCCTATCGGTCGCTCGGCATCACCGGGGTGCGCCGCCCGTGGGCGGACTGCTTCGACGCTCCACCGCACGACTTCGACCCGACCTCCCGAACCCCAGATCCCAGGAACCAAGACGAATGATCGATACCACGAGAGACGCCCGACACGCCCGCTCCGGGCTCGGCGCCGCCGTTCTGGCCGTCGCACTGACAGGCTTCCTGTCCGGGTGCGGGAATCTCACCGCCGGAGGCTTCGGTGAAGCCAAGGTCGTGGCCAACGGAGACGCACCCGACACGGCGGTCCAGACCGCCGAAGCGCTGCGTGCCCCCGCCCGGACGGATCACGAGGGTGATGAGGGCGAAGAGGACATCGACCCCGACGGTGAGATCGAGCTCGACTTCAGGCTCTACCTCGAGTCGCCCACCGGCGCGTCCCTCGAGCTGTCCGACCGAGAGCTCCAGGTCGAGCTGGAGCTCGATGGAAGCATCGAGGCCGACGTGATCACGGCGCGTGTGCCGGCGAACAGCTACTCGGGGCTCCGGATCGCGTTCAGCGAGATCGAGATCAACGTCCAGGACGGCGTCATCATCGACGGCCAGCCGGTGACGGGGCTCGTCGACATCGAGTTCGAGGACCTCGAGATCCTGCTACCGCTCGACCTCACCGTGCTGGACGGCTCCGTCGTCGAGATCCTTCTCGACCTGAACGCCGCGACCTGGCTCGCGTTCGTCGATCCGGACACGCAGACGGTCATGCCGGAGCACTTCGCCGAGGCGGTGACGGTCAGGCTCCGCTAGTGTAGCGTAGGAAGTCCCGAGCACCTCTCGGCGAAGGGCACGAAAAAGCCCCGGCGGTCCGAAGACCCCGGGGCTTCCTCTTGCGACCGAGCCGGCCCTAGCTCCCGCTCGGCCGCGGACCTGACGTGCCCGAAGGCACGTCGAAGACCGCGCTTCCCGCCCTCAGTTCATCAGCAGGTGAGGCAGTTGTTGTTGTTGATGGCGCCGAGGCTCTCGAGCAGCGCGACGGTCGCCGGGAAGGGCGACACACGCTGCACGGGACCGTTGGCCATGTCGACCGTGGTCTGCCCTCTGCGGCTCACGGCCATGATGTCGGCCCCATGCTCCACGAGGTAGAGGATCATCTCGTTGTCCCCTCGGGCCGCGGCATGGTGCACCGCGTTGTAGCCGTTGTGGTCACGCACGTTGATGTCGACACCCATTTCCTCGACGAGGAACTTCACGGCCGGCAACCAACCGTTCACGGCATGGCGGTGGGCGTTTCCGGCGAAGCCCTCACCGTACCCGACGCCGCTCGCGGCGTGGATCGGATACACCGCCGGGCCGTCCTCCTCGACGGGAGGCAGTCCGGACGGATCGAGCTGGTTCGCGAGCACCTCGTTCGCTTCCTCGACGGCGTCCAGCACCTGCTGGCGCAGCACGTCGGGGGAGCTCATCGCGAAGATCTCGTCGTCGAACCGGTAGCGGATCTCGTCCGGGAAGTCGTCACGCACGGACCGGAGCAGCACGAACTTTGCCGAATCGGTCATGGTCTCGAAGTCGTCGTCCTGAAGCGCCTGCACGTTCTGCTGCCGGAGGAACTCGTCCGGCGTACGACGCTCCCGGGGGGCCGGAGCCCTGGTGGCGATCGCCGGGTCGGCGCCGTACTCCACCAGCATCCGCATCGCCGCGAGGTCGGTGGCGTAGGCGGCCCTCAGGAAGGCCGTCGACCCGTCGGTGTCGATCAGGCCGCAGTTCCCGTTGCCGCACCCGGTGTAGACCATGTACCAGGGGTGCAGGGAAATGCGATGGTTGACGTCGGCACCGGCGTCCAGCAGCGCCTTCATGACGTCGAGGTAGCTCGCGTCCTGTCGCTCACGCTGCTGCGGCTGCGGGTAACGCGTGCGGGGCTGCCACTCGGCATTCACAGTGGCCCAGAGGGGCGTCACCGCGTTGAGCGTCGACGCGACGTTCGGGTCGGCGCCGTGCTCGAGGAAGAGCAGCGCCATGTCGAACTGACCGTTCAGAACGGAGATCAGAAGCGGGCTCGTTCCATCGGCCGGGCTGACGAGGTTCGGATCCGCGCCACCCTCCAGCAACGCCACCGCGGCCTCGTGGTGGCCCTGCCGCGCAGCATGCAGCAGCGGGGACAAGCCGCCCTTGGCCGTGATGGTCGGAGGTCCACGACGGAACGGATTGTCGTCTTCTTCCTCCGCATCTTCCGGCACACCGGTTTCGAAGATCTCCCGCCCGGCGCGGACGGCGGCCTGCATCTCGCTCGGCGTGGGCTCGCGTGCACCACCGTTCGTGAACGCCGCGAGTACCTCGTCACGACGCTGATCGGCGGCCCGCATGAGGGCTTCCCACTCGACCAGGTCGCGCACGAAGGTCGTGACGTTCGGGTCCGCCCCCCGCGAAAGCAGGAGTCGGATCACCGGCGCCCGGTTCTCCGCGGCCGCGAAGATCAGCGGCGTCTGCTGCCACTGATCCTCGACACTGTTGGGATCCGCGCCGTGATCGAGGAGCGCCTCCACGACGGCCACGTCTCCGGCGCTGGACGCCATGTGTAGCGCGGTAGCGCGCGTTTCGGTGGTCTTGCGCTCGGCATCGGCGCCGGCCGACAGGAGCCAGCGGACCATGTCCTCGTTCCCTTCCCTGGCGGCGACGTGCAGCGGCACATAACCGCCGATCCGGGTCATGGCTTCGAGATCGGCCCCTGCTGCGCGAAGCACCCGGGCCATCTCGACGTCGTCCAGTTCTGCCGCCCAGTGCATCGCCGTCATTCCGTCGCCCTGGGCCGCGTTGACGTCAGCCCCCTGGCGCAGGAGCGCCACGATGGCTTCCGCGTCGCCCCGCATGGCCGCGTCGGCGACCGGGGACTCCAGCGGACCGGCGGCGGCGAGCACCATGGCAAACAGCGCCGTGAGTGTGCCGAGGCGTAGGCCGAATCTCATTCTTCCTCCGTTACCGATCAGTACGTGTACGCGGACGGGGTCGGCCGCCGGACGGCGACCGACCCCCCGTTCCTCAGAACTGCTGCGTGGCGCTCCGGGGCATGCTCAGGGGCAGCTCACCCGTGCTGTCACCGAAGCTCTCGAGGTCGTCGAGACCCATCCGCTGGGCCACGCTCAGCATGGCGTTGGCCATCGGCGTGCCGTCACCGGCGCGCAGGTGCAGGTTCCCGTCGAGAACGCCGCCGCCGTGTCCGAGGAAGAACAGCGGGCAACGACGGTGGTTGTGGATGTTCGCGTCGGACATCGGCGAGCCCCACATGACCACGGACTTGTCGAGGAGGTTCGTGCCACCGTCGTCGGTGTTCTTGAGCTTCTCGATGAAGTACGGAAGCATCCCGACGCGGTACTGGTTGATCTTGTTGAACTCCAGGATCGCCTCCTCCCGTCCGCCATGGTGCGAGGACGGGTGGAACGGGCGGTCCGATCCGCTCTCCGAGAAGACACGGTTGTCGGCGTCACGTCCGGTCTTGAACGAGATCACCCGCGTCATGTCGGACTGGAGCGCCAGCACCTGCAGGTCGAACATGACCTCCATGTGCTCCTTGAAGGAATCCGGCACGCCGGCCGGAGCCTCGGGCATCTCACGCTCTTCACCGGAGGTGTTCTGCGCCTCGATCATCCCGATGCGCCGCTCGAGCTCACGGACGTCCGTGAGGTACTTGTCCATGCGCTGACGGTCCTCGGCCCCCAGCTGACGCTGGACCGCGGCGACCTCGCCGGCGATCCAGTCCAGGATGCTACGACGGGTCGCCCGGCGGGCGGCGCGGTCCTCCATCGAGGTCCCGGTGCCGAAGAGCATGTCGAACGCGACCCGCGGGTCCCGGATCATCGGGAGCGGCTCGCTGGGCGACGCCCAGCTGATCGCGTCCGTGTAGGAGCAGGAATAGTTGTACGTGCAACCGCCGGCCGCATCGAGCTGCTCGATGCAGAACTGCATGGACGGGAGCGGCGTGTCCTGCCCGAAGCGCTGGGCGTAGATCTGGTCGAGCGAGGTGCCGACGAACAGATCGGAGCCCTGAGTCTGCTTGGGATGCGACTGCGTGAGGAAGACGGCGCTGGACCGGAAGTGGTCTCCGCCGATCTCTGGCGGAGCGAACGCCTCCGCCATGCGGCAGTCCGTGTTGCTCACGATCGTGAGGTAGTCCTGGTACGGACGGAGGGACGCGAGCGCGCTGTCCGGGATGATCTCGAAGTCCTTGCCCGTGGTCTCCGGGGCCCAGATGTACTGCTTCTCGGCCCACACGTTGCAGCCCGCGAGTCCGTGAACCTCTTCGATGGCGATGAAGGGGATACGGTCGGCGGCAGCAGCAGCGGCAGCCTTCTCACCGCGCAGGCGGCCCGCAGGGACCATCGCATCGAGGAACGGCAGCGCTACCGACGCGCCCATTCCTTGAAGGAAGGTTCTGCGGTCGAGGTGGCTTCCGGTGATGAATTGCATGTCGGTTCTCCTGAACTGAGTGCGCTAGGGACGCTACTGCTACTGACTGCTACTGACCCGCTTCCGCGGTGATTGTCGATGCCTGCTTGAGACGGAAGGCATCGCTCTTGACTACTCCCATGATCAGCGAAGCGACCGGATACTCACCGTCACGCTCCGCTTCGTTCACGATGCTGCGAATCGTCGGATTGTCGTAGTACTCCATCCGGCGACCGATGGCGTAGGCCAAGAGGTTCTCCGTGAAGGTCCGGACCAGCGGAAGAGGCCGCTTGAGCAGCGCATCCGTCAGGTCGCTCGGAGTGTTGATCGGCGTGCCGTCGTAGAAATCACCGCGGGTGTCGAGGGACGTGCCGTTCTCGCGTACCCGCCATTTGCCCGTAACGTCGAAGTTGTCGAGGGCCAGGCCGATCGGGTCGATCAAGCTGTGACACGAGTTGCACGTCGGGTTGGCGCGGTGCTGCTCCATCCGCTCACGCGTCGTGAGCACCCGACCATCGCTGGCGGCGTCCGACGACTCGTCGAGCGTCGGCACGTTCGGCGGCGGCGGCGGCGGCGGCGTGCCCATGAGCACCTCCATCACCCACTTCCCGCGAAGTACCGGAGAAGTGCGGTTCGCCAAAGACGTGAGTACCAGAATGCTGCCGTGCCCGAGGATGCCGCTCCGGCCCGACCCTTCCGGATACTGAACCATCTGGAAGTCGTTGCCGGCCACCCCGGGAAAGCCGTAATGCGCGGCCAACCGATCGTTGACGAACGTGTAGTCCGCAGTGAACAGGTCGAGCACGTCGCCGTTCTCGTCGACGAGATGGTTGAAGAGCATCTCCGTCTCGAGCTGCATCGCGTCCGCGAGGTTCTCGTCGAAATTCGGATAGTAGTTCGGGTCCGGCCGGACCTTGAACAGATCCTGGAGCCGGAGCCACTGCGACGCGAACCTGTGCGCCAGGGCGTCGGCCCTCGGATCCGCGAGCATCCTCTGCGCCTGCCGCTCGAGCTCGTCCACGTCGGACAGGTCGCCCTCACGCGCCACGGCCCGGAGCTCCTCGTCGGGCGGCGTGCCCCACAAGAAGAAGGAAAGGCGGGACGCGAGGTCCATGTCGTTCAACTCGTAGATCTCACCCGGGCCGACGTTCTCCGGAGTCCGCTCGAGCCGAAGCGTGAAGAACGGGCTGGCCAGGATCGCCTCGAGGGCGTCGCGGATGCCTCGCTCGAACCCTCCCTTCTCCACGCCGCCATGATAGAAGCCCATCAGGCCCTCGAGCTCGTCCTCTGCGACGGGCCGGCGGTATGCCTGGCTGGCCAGCCGCCCGAGGATCTCGCGGGCGCAGGGCTCCATCTCGTCCTCACCCACGGGACGGCAGGAGAAGATGCGCTGACGCGCCTCCGTCTCGGACACGCCCGTCGTACGGATCGGGCCCACGATGACCATGTCGCGAAGGTGCGGCAGCGTGGTGATGCCCGATCCACCGGCACCGCCGCCCGCCATCGACCAGTCGTGCGGCCGCATGAGATCCTCGTAGGGCCCCTCGGTCGAGCGGATGAACGCGGCCGACACCGCATGCTGACCGGCGCGGATGAACACGGGCTCGGTCCGCTGCGGAATGGCGCCACGACCGTCCGCGCCACGACCCATGCTCGTGTAGGCGAGCTTCGCCACCTGCTCGCCATCGATGGAGATGTCGAGGTCCTCGAACGGCGAGTTGTCGCCGGACGCGAACGTCACCTGGAAGAAGTACTCACCGTCCGCCGGGAAGGTGTGGTCGACCACGATGCCGCCACGGGTCCCGTACGGCGCCCCGGGCACGCGGTCCCAGGGGTGCTGGGAGACGTACTCGGAGTTCTTGTAGGCATGCTCCACGCTTCCCGCGTTCCGGTCGCCGAGGGCCATCCGGCTGATGTCCGACGCGGCGTTCAGATACGACTCGAGCAGCATCGGGGAGATCGCCTGCACGTCCGCGATGTTGTCGAAGCCCGCGCTGATCTGGTCGGCCGGCAGCCACTGGCTGGCGTCGATCGACAGGCCGAGCAGGGACTCAATAGCCTGCTCGTACTCGGGCTGATTGAGGCGCTGGAACGTCCGGGTGCCCGGCGCGGGATCCCGCTCGGCGGCCTCGTCGATGGTGGTCTCGAGCGTCTCGACCAGAACCGCCAGCGTGTCGCCGGCCGGTGTACGTGCTCCGGGCGGGGGCATCATGCCGGCACGGAGCTTCCGGATCATGCGCTCGGCAATCTGCGCCTGGTCCGCCGCCGAGGCGACGTCGAAGTCTTCGAGCGAGAGGTTTCCGGTCATCCGACGCTCACTGTGGCACCGGACGCAGTTGGCCTGTACGACTTCGTTCAGGTCGGTCGAAGAAAGGTTCGCCGAAGCGGCCTCGACGGTATGGACCGCGGCGACGTCGATATCCGGCTGGACATCGGTCGACGTGGCGGTCGTCCCCCACATCACGAGGGATGCTCCGAGGACGACGGAAGTGGCGGCGATGGTCTTCATCTAGCTCGACTTCTTGAGGGGTTGGTAGAGCATTCGAAGTGTAGGCCGTAGGCGCTGTTCCTCGCAAGGACGATCGGCCCTGTTCCAGGGTTGCGTCGCCCACTCATGAACAAGGACAGCGTTCGTGACCGTTTTGTTGAGAAGCCTTCCGATTACGGGGTGCTGTTCGTCGCGCATCGATACACGAAAGCGCCGAGTACCCGAAGGTCCTCGGCGCTTTCGTCTTCAGAGCGGGAGACCGGGCTCGAACCGGCGACCCTCAGCTTGGGAAGCTGATGCTCTACCAACTGAGCTACTCCCGCACACGGCGCAAATCTAGCAGCGCCCCGGAACCGGTCAACAACCCCGCCCCGCCACGCGGCGCCCCCGCCGCCACATGGGCCGAGGGCACAAACGAAAGCGGGCGGCCCGGATCGTCCGGACCGCCCGCTCACTTCATCGAGCCGAAGCTCCGTGGTTCAGCCCACCGACAGCGTGTAGCCGTAGCCGCCGACCTGCTGCGTGGAGTCGAACTCGATCTGGAAAAGCTCGCTCATGCCCTGCTCGCCCACGGACATCGTGTGGTCGACGGTGCCGAGCTGGCCGCCGTCGATCGAATAGAACGTGAACGTCAGGGTCACCGACGTGCCGGCCGAAAGGTCCTGGTTCGACACCGTGCCCGTCACCTGGGCGCCGCCCGAGGGGTAACGCCGCATCTGCAGCTCGTCGACCGTCACCTCCAGGGCTTCGATCCGCTGCACGAGCTCGCCGGCCGTCTGGCCGTCGCCCATCTGGTTCGCCGACTGCGCGTAGATGAGCAGCGCGTTCTGGCTGTTCGGGTCCAGCTCGATCCAGCGCTCCGCGACATCCGGGACGTCGGCGTAGACCGAGTCGATCTGGAGGGAGCGCGCCCACATCTCGAGGGCGTCGCGGTCCATCCGGTTCGCCTCGGCCGCCCGGCCGAAGGCCTCGGCCGCGCGCTCGTAATCACCGCCCTGGTAGAAGCCGATGCCGATCCGGTAGAGATCCGTGGGTCCGACGGCCGGATCGTCGAGGAGCCGCCCGTAGATCTCCATCGCCCCGGCCTCGTCCCCGGTCTGCATCTGGGTGGCCGCGAGGTTCATGGCCATCTGGATGTCGCCCGGGTTCTCCGCGAGGATCTCGGTGAACACCGCGGACGCTTCCTCGAAGCGGCCGGCGTCGGACAGGACCTGCGCACGCAGCAGCGGCAGCTCCTCCCCCTGCTCGCGCCACGCCGCCAGCGTCTCGGCGTCCAGGTCCTCCTCGCTCGCGCCCTCGATGATCTCTTCCGCCGCATCGAGGTTCTCGAGGGCCTGATCGTGCTGCCGGAGCTGCGCGTAGATCTGAGCCGCCGTGATGAACGCTTCCGGCCGGCCCGTGAAGATCGCGTTGGCGTCGTCGAGGTACACGACCGCCGCCTCGTACTCCGCCTCGCCGATGAGCGGCATGGCCTCGTTGTAGAGGTCGATCCAGGTCTGCTCCCGCAACTGTGCGTCCTGGAAGTCGTAGAGCGGATAGAGCTCACCGGCGCGGTCGAAGAACGCACCGGCTTCCTGGTAGTTGCCGAGCCCCATGCTGGCCAGGGCCGCGAGCCGGTGACCCAGCGGGTTCCGCGGATTCGCGGCGATCTCGGCTTCAGCGGCGGCCAGAGCCTGCGTGTAGAGCGGTTCCGCCGCGGCCGGGCTACCGGCGTCCTCGGCGGACTCGATGAGCTCGCGGGCCTGGTCCGTGTTGTCCGTCTCGCTGGGCGGCACGCCTTCGTCGGCGCCCGACGCCTCGGCGATCATTCCGGCGACGCCGCCGCCACCGCCACCACCGCCACCGCCTGACGCGCAACCGGTAAGACCGAGTCCGAACGCTGCTGCCAGGACGAGTCCATAGCGGATCTTCATCCTTGGAACCTCCATTGGGTCATGTATTGGGGGAAGACTGGGTAACTTAGGAGGCCCTCGGAAAGACGCCAAGGTCTCAGGAGTTCCTGCCGTGGAATCATGATGCAAGGACCCTGCCGTATCAGCGCCCCAGGTAGGTGAGGATCCGGCTGGCCAGCGCTTCGGAGAAACCCGGAACCCGGGCGATCTCCTCCCTGGTCGCCTCCTTCACGCCCCTGAGCGATCCGAACCGTCGGAGCAGGGTCTCCTGCCGCTTCGGCCCGACGCCGGGAATGTCGGCCAACTCGCTCCGAATGGTGCGCCGGCTACGGAGCTTCCGATTGTATCGTACCGCGAATCGGTGGGCCTCGTTCCGGATCCGTTGCAGCAGATGCAGCGCCCTGTCACGGCGATCGAGCACGACGGGCTCCGCGCGCCCGGGAAGGAAGACCTCCTCCTCCCGCTTGGCGAGGGCGACGACCGCCACGTCGTCGAGGCCCATGTCGCGAAGCGCGGAGACGGCCGAGCCGAGCTGACCCTTGCCTCCGTCGATGACCGCCAGGTCGGGAACGGGCGTCTCGCGCTCGACACACCGTGCGAAGTATCGCTGGACCGCCTCGTGCATCGACCGATAGTCGTCGTTGCCCCATTCCCCGCGGATCTTCATGTGCCGGTACATCGAGCGCTTCGGCTCACCGTTCTCGAACACGACGGCGCTGGCCACGGTGTCGGTCCCCTGGATATGCGAGACGTCGAAGCACACCATAAGGCGGGGAACGACCTTGAGGTCCAGCTCGTCCTGCAGGCTGAACAGAGCGTCGTCGGCGCGGTCCGCCGCATACGCCAACGCGGTCACACGGTCCTCGAGCAGCTGACGGGCGTTCTGCTCCGCCAGCTCGACGAGCCTGAGCTTCTCGCCCTGTTTCGGAATCTTCATCGCCACCGCCCGGCCGGCCCGTTCCGAGAGAACGCCCGCCAGGACCTCGCGATCCTCGAAGTCCCCGGGGAGCAGCACCTCGCGCGGGAGATCGGCCATGCCCGCGTCGCCGCCGCCGAGGTAGTAGCGGGAGAGGAGCGAGCCGAGGAGCTCCCCGTCCGGAGCGTCCTCGAGGCCGGTGAAGCGTTGAGCCTCCCGACCCAGCAAAAGCCCGGCCCGCACCCGCATGACCGCGCCGGCGCCCAGCGCGCCGTCACGAGCCACCCCGACGACGTCGAAATCGCCTCCCCTGGCGCGTTGGACGCGCTGCTCGCTGGCGATGGCGTCCAGGCCGCCGAGCACGTCGCGTAAGTTCGCCGCACGCTCGAACTCCAGCTCACGCGATGCCTTCCGCATGCGGGCTTCGACATGCTCGCGGAGTCCTTCCGTATCGCCTTCCAGAATCCGCACGATCTCGTCGATCATGCCCCGATAGTCTCCCTCCGACTGGAGGCCGACGCAGGGCGCCGCGCAGCGTCCGATGTGGTAGTCCAGGCAGGGCCGATCGGGCGCCTCGCGCGGCAGGTCGTAGCGGCAAGAACGGACCGTGTGCAGCCGCTTGATCACCTCCAGCGCTTGCCGCATCGGCCCGACCGAGGTGTACGGCCCGAAGTAGCGGCCGCCGTCGTTGACGACCCTGCGCGTGACGAACACCCGTGGGAAAGGCTCCTGGACCGTCACCTTGATGTACGGATATCGCTTGTCGTCACGCAGCAGAATGTTGAAGCGAGGTCGGTGCTCCTTGATCAGGTTGGCTTCGAGGATGAGCGCCTCGGCCTCGGACCCGACCACGATCGTGTCGAGTCCGTCCACGTGCCGCATCAACTCACGATTCTTCGCGCTCAGGTCGGCGGAGCGCTGGAAGTAGCTTCGGACCCTCGGCCGCAGCGACTTGGCCTTCCCGACGTAGAGCACCCGCCCCCGATCGTCCTTGAAGAGATAGACGCCGGGCTTCGTGGAGAGCCGGGGCAGCGCGTCCTTGTCGACCGGCATGCTCAGTCCCTCCCCCCGCTCCCCGCTGCGGCGGAGCCGGGAACCGCACGTGGGCGGCGAACGCCGGCCACGGCCAGGTACACCAGCCCTCCCGGTACCAGGGTGATCACCGCGGTCAGGATCGGATGCACGTCCGGCGCGACGCCCTGGAGGAATACCGCCACTCCGGCGGCGGCCGCCGCTCCGGCCGTGAACCGGAGCATGGGCGCCATGCCGGGGCCATGGGGACCGAGACGCCGCCCCAGGGAGCGCCGCAGCAGGCCGAGCTCGAGCCAAGCGCCCAGGCTCGCCCCCAGCGCGAGGCCGGCGGCTCCGAGCCTGAGCCCGGAAAAGCCCAGCCGGTCGAGTGGCAGCATGAGCGCCACTCCGGCGAGCGTCGAAACCCCGACCCGGGCGTAGGCCACCCGGGCGGGGGTACGGGCGTCCCGCAACGCGTAGAAGGCGGAAGACAGGACCCGCGACGCCGCCGATGCCGGCAACCCGAGCGCGTAGGCCGCGAGCACGGCCCAGGTCACGAGCGTCTCGGGCGTTCCGAAAGCACCGGTCTGGTAGAGCGCGGCGATGACCACGTCGCCCATGAACACATAGAGGATGGCCGACGGAATCAGGAAGTACGAGACGCGCCTGAGCGCACCCGCCACCCGGCCGCCCAGCACCTGCTCCGCCTCACCCCGCATGCGCGACAGCTCGGGGAGCTCCGAGGCCGCCACGCTCATCCCGAAGAGCGAGATGGGGAGCACGTAGAACGTCTGCGCGTACCCGAGGACAGCGACCGCCCCGGACGCCAGGCGGCCCGCCAGGATCAGGTCGATCCAACCGCTCAGGTTGACGACGCCTCGCGCCGCCACGACAGGCACGAAGTTGGTCACGGCTTCGCGCACCCCCGGTACCGACGGGTCGACCGAGATCGCCAGCCCACGCACGTGGCGCAGGAGGAAGGGCACCTGCCAGGCGAGCTGCAACACTCCCCCGACCAGGGCGCCCCACGCCAGCGCGACCACCAGCCTCCCGTCCTCGAGGCCCAGCCAGAACGCCCCGCCCGCCATGGCCGCGATCATGGCCACGTTCCAGAAGGCCGGCGCGACATACGACACGAAGAAGCGCCGATGGCTGTTCAGTATGCCGAGCGCCCACGCCGAGAGGACCAGGATGCCCGTCATCGGGAAGAGGATCCGGATGAGCGTGACCGTGAGGGCCTGCTTTCCGGGATCCCACGTGGGGAAGAAGAGGTCGACGAGCCATGGCGCCACGGCCCAGCCGATGAGCACCACCGTCGCGGCCACCACGGTCAGGATGCCGAGCGCGGCCCCGGCGAACCGACCCGCCTCTTCCTCGCGCCCCTGCTCGAGGAGCTCGGCGTAGACGGGCACCAGCGACGCCGAGAGCGTGCCTTCGCCGAGCAGGTTCTGCACGACGTTCGGGGTGCGCAGCGCCGCGCGCCACGCGTCCGCGTAGTCGCTCGAGCCGAAGAAGTAAGCGAACACCCGGTCCCTCACGAGACCGAGTACCCGGCTCACCAGGATGCCACCGCCGACCCTCGTGGCGCCACGCCCGCTCACGCTGGGGTCGCCCTCCTGGTGGCTACGCTCCCTGGTCACCGGCGGGGAGACGCTTGCCCTCGTCGGGATCACGCTCCTCGATAAGCTTCTGCAGGAAGCGGCCTTCCTCGTCCAGCCGCTCCACCTCCGCCGCCAGCCGCTCGACCTCCGACTCCAGGAACGCCAGCCGCTCGACGTTCACGTCCTGGCCACCCGTGAGGCCCTTCCCTTCCAACCGGGAGGCGAGCGCCCGCCCCACCTGCGAATCGAGCACGATCGCGAGGAGCGGGATCAGGACGACGAGGACGAGGATCAGCTGCAGGAACATGCGCCGAAGTTGACGACGTGGCGTGGCGAAGACAACTACAGCTCCACGTCGAAGCGCTCGTACAGCGCGTCGAGGTAGCCTTCGCCGTAGCGGGCGAGGAAGTAGAACACGTTGTGCACGCGCTCGGCGGGCTTCCCGTCCGGATAGAGGTGGATGCGCGCCTTCTCGAGCTGGGACAGGGCGATCTCGGACTCGCGCTTGACGGCCTGCGCGATCTTTCGTTCGAGGTCGTCGAGCGCGGCGAAAGCCTGGCTCCGCACGTGCTGGACCGGTCCCTTCAGCGTCGGATCGACGGTCGCTGTGACCGACTGCAACTCGGAGACACCCTGCGCGATGGTTCCCCGCAGCTTGCCGAGCGCCGAGCGCACTTCCTTGGGGGTCTCCTCCTGGGCGATCTCCGATGCGAGCTCGTGGAACGGCTGCTGGAGACGCGACATGTCCAGGTCGAACTTGTCGAGCACCTTACGCACCTTCGACTCCACCGTGGTCGCGGCCCAACGGGGGAAGACGACCGGCATGCCGATGCCGTGCGCCGCGAAGTACGCGCCGAGCTGCCCGAAGTAGGCCATCTCCCCGGGGCCGCCCACGTAGGCGAGCGTCGGGAAGACGGCGCTCTCGACGACCGGGCGCAGCAGCACGTTGGGGCTCAGCACCCTGGGATCGGCCTCGAAGCGGTCCCGGATCGCCGCCTCGTCGACCGATTCACCCGACGTCCGGAGCCGGAAGCCACCGTCCTCGCGGTACAGGCGCTCCCTTCCCGCCGAACCCTCGAGGAAGAGATTGACCCCACCTTCCATGATAGGGACCTGGAGCCCGTGACCGAGCCCTTCCAGCGTCGCGGCGGTCTCTCGCAGCACGCCCTCGAGCTCCTCCGCGCGGCCGAGCTCTTCCAACATCAGCGACGCGGAAGCCTCCTTTACCGTCGGATCGGCCGCGTCGGTGAGATACAGACCGAAGCGGCCCAGGAGGGCCCGCATGACCGCGTGGTATCCCCGGGGCAGCGTAGATCCCTCCGCGAAGCTCGTGCGCAGGAGGGCGACGAGGTCGGGGGTGAAGTCCGTCTCGGGAAGGGACCCTACGAAGTCGTCGACCGCATCGCCCACCGCGTGGTCCAGCGGGATTCTGTGCAGCGGCGGAGACCGGTCCGGTTCGGGGTGTGGGAGCTCGAAGCGGTGGAGCTCGTTGTCCACGCCCACGATGTCGGCATGGTTCGCCTCGGCCCAGTCATGGTCGTCCGAAGCGATCCAGAAGAGCGGAAGGACGGGCCGCTCCAGACGTCTCTCGAGCTCCTCGGCCAAGCGAACCGCCGTCAGCGCCTTGTGGATCCCGTACAGCGGGCCCCCGAAGAGCCCTGGCTGCTGCCCGGTCGTCACCAGCAGTCCCCCCTGCTCGACCCAGCGCGAGAGCCGATCCGGGTCGGCCCCCTCCGGCGCGACCATCGCGCGGGCGGCCTTCTCACGGGCCTCCCGGTCGAAACGGCCGTCGACCTCGGCGGCCTTCTCCTCGAACCGGGCGAGGGTGCGGAAGCCGCCCCCGTAGAGCGCTTCGGCCTCGGGGTCTCCCTCGAGGTAAGCGCGTACCAGGGGGGCTCCCTGGGGTCGGGTCACGTGGATCTCGAGATCCGGTACGGGCGCGTCGGGGCGCCGGCGCTGGTCCATGACTTCAGCCTTTGTGGTAGGGCTCTCCCCGGGCAATGGTCCCCGCCCGGTAGAGTTGTTCGGCAAGGAAGAGTCTCGCCATGTCGTGGGGGAAAGTCATGGGCGAGAGCGAGAGACGACGATCGGCCCGATCGAGGACCGCCGGGGCGAGGCCGAACGCGCCCCCGATCACGAAGGCGACCCCGGGATGGGCGCTCACCGCCCGCTGCTGCAGGTACCGGCTCAGCGTGGCCGATCGCATGCCCTTCCCTTCGCGGGTGAGCGCGACCAGATCGAGACCGTCGGGAACCCGGGCGAGGATCCGCTCCCCCTCGGCCTCCTTCACCCGTTCCGGGTCGGGGTCCCCCCCCTTCACGCCCTCGGCCACCTCGGCGACCTCGAGCTTCCAGTAGCGCGCGGCCCGCTCCTCGTAGTCCACGATGGCGCCGGTCAGCGCACCGCGGCTCCGTCCCACGGCGATCACCAGGATCCTCATCGTGAGGAGCTCGTGACGCGACGGGCCACGGCCGCGATGGCGGCGCGAACCTCCACCTCGCCCCTGTCCCAAAGGACCCGGGACGAGAGGATGCGCGTATCCGACGGAGTGGCGGACAGCCGCTCGAGCTTCACGGCGTCCTTCTCGGTCGCGACGACGGTTCGTCCGGGCGCCGCGCGGACGGCGCGGCGAACATCCTGCTCGGAGTAAACATGGTGGTCCGGGAACGCATGGAGGACGACGTCGGTTCCCGGGAGCGCCTCGCGCACGGCCTCCAGGAAGCCGTCCGGGCGCGCGACCGAAGCGAGCGCCAGGAGCGGTCCTTCGGGCGGTGACGCTTGGAGCCCATACACGTCGAGCCATCGGTCGGGGCAGAGCGTCGCGCACGCGGTCACGCAGGTGGGTGCGAGGCGGGCCACCTCATTCTGGTGGGCCCGCACCCACTCGTCGTCCGCGGTGCGACGTGTGATCACCACGACGTCCGCCCTCGACAGAGACGCCGGCGGCTCACGGTAACGTCCGCGCGGCATGAGACGACCCGGGAAAGGGTGCTCGGCCGCGAGAAGGACCACGTCCAGGTCTCGGGGGGCCCGTCGGTGCTGGAACCCGTCGTCCAGGACCGCCACGACCGCGCCCCCGGCACGTGCCTCGCGCAGCAGCGCTCTCCGGTCCCGGCCCGCGAGGACGGGCACTTCGGGGTGCCACCTGCGGTGCATGAGAACCTCGTCCTCACCGTATCCGCTCAGCACGACCGCGCAGGGGACGGATGCTTCGCCGAGCACGTCGACGACCCAGCGCGCCATGGGCGTCTTGCCGGTCCCGCCCACCGCGAGGTTTCCCACGGAGATCACGCCCAGTCCGGGCACCGGGTCGGGTGGGCGCCGGTCGTGCCGAAGGTTGCGGGCGGCGGTCACCCCAGCCCAGATCCAGGAGAGCGGCGTCGTGACGAGCGTGACCAGGGCGGGTCCGAGCCCCCCTTTCCCGTCCCAGGACGAGCGGACCACCGACTCGAGCGTCACCGGGGCCGTTCCCGCCTGGGCCATCCGCTCGGGTTGAGCCGCTCGGTGCACGCGTTGAGGTCCGCGCCGATCTCCCCGGCCATCTGCTCGAGCGTCCCCCGGTCCGCGTCCCGGGGGACGAATCGCGGCGCCAGGTATTCGACGGTGATCCGGGACAGCGGCCTGGGCACCAGAAAGCCGTCCCAGCTGTCGAAGTGCCAGCCTGACGATGCGCCGGCCGCGACCGGGATGACGGGCGCCCCGGTCATCTGGGCGACCGCGAGCGCGCCGGGCTTGAACACCCCGTGGGGGCCTCTCGGCCCGTCGGGCGTGATCGCGAGGTCCCGACCTTCCCTGCCCGCACGCACCAGTCCCTTCAGGCCCTTGGTGCCGCCCCGCGTGCTCGACCCGCGCACGGTGCCGAACCCGTTGCGGTGGAGGAGGCGGGTCACGTATTCGCCGTCTCCGTGCTCGCTGACGAGCACCACGACGCCCTCGCCGCGATGGGCGTGGATGAGTGGCAGCAGCTGCCCATGCCAGCACGCGAACACGACGGGGCGACCCTGCGACCGGAACCCCTGGAGATGCTCGTGGCCGACGCGTCGCTCCCGTGTGGTCAGGAACAACCCGCCGACGAGGCCGCTCCCGAGCACGCCCGCGGCGTCGTACTTCAGCTCGCTCATCGCCGCTCTTCCAGAAGATCGACCGCCAGGTCGGCGACCCGGCCGGCCGCTCCCGGCGAGCCCAGGGCCTCGCGCACGCCGGCCAGCCCCTCCAGCTGACGAGTGCGAGCAGGGCCCGCCTCGTCGAGGAGGGGAGCGAGCGCGTCCGCGAGCGCCTCGGGGGTCACCTGGTCCTGCAGGAGCTCGGGCACGACCCTCTTCCCCGCCACGAGGTTGGCCAGGGCCACGTGATCAACCTGGATCACGCGCTTCGCGATCTCCCAGGTGACGCGGCTGGTTCGGTACGCCATGACGAACGGAGTCCCCTCCAGGGCGGCCTCCAGCGTCGATGTGCCGGACTTCACGACCGCGGCCCGGCTGTGACGCAGCAAGGCGCGGGAGTCGTCGACCATGGGCAGGTCGCTCGCGTCGTACAGGCTCGCGGGCACGCTCGATCCGCGCGCGACGACGGGCTGCACGTCGTGCCCCCGTTCGCGGATCAGCCGCGCCGCACCCAGGAACGCATCCAGATGGCGCTCCACCTCCTGCGCCCTCGAGCCGGGCAGCAGGGCCAGCAGCGGGCGGTCGCCGACACTCCACCGGCGCCTGAAGGTGGCGGCGTCCGCGACGTCGTCCGGGCGTTCCAGCAGCGGGTGGCCGACGAACGTCGCGCGCGCGCCGGCCGCCCTCAGCATCTCCTCCTCGAACGGGAGGATCACCGCGACGTGACGCGTGGTCTCGGCGAGCTTGCGCGCCCTGCCCGCACGCCACGCCCAGACCTGGGGGGCGATGTAATAGAGCACCGGAATGCCGCGGCCGTGGGCGTGCCGGGCCATCCGCATGTTGAAGCCCGGGTAGTCGATCGGGATGACGAGATCGATCGCCTCACGCTCGAGATGATCCCTGACCCGGCGCTCGAGCCGGCGGAAGAATCCCAGCCGCCGGACGACCTCGGCGAATCCCATGACGGCCAGATCGTCCAGGCCGGCCAGCAGCTCGACGCCTTCGGCCGCCATGAGCGGCCCCCCGAGACCACTGAGACGGACTCCGGGGAGGCGATCCTTCAGGGCCCCCGCCAGGGCCGCGCCATGATGATCTCCGGAGGGCTCGCCGGCCAGCAGCGCGATGTGCGGCCCTCCACGGCCGCGCTCGCTCAGAAGCGCGTGCTCAGGAACCAGATCACGAGCCCGGTGACGAACAGGAGCATCAGGAGCCGTCCGGGCGGCATCCCCTTGCGGGCCTCGATCCACTCCTTCTTCCGTTTACGGCGTGCGCGCAACAACGACATGAGCCTCGATCCTTTCCTGAATGGTCAGGGTCACCGCCAGGGCGTCCCGGCCTTCCTGGCCGGATACCGCGGGCGCTCTGCGTCCGCCGACGGCGTCGCGGAAGCTTTCGAGTTCCCGCGCCAGCGGCTCGCGGTCGTCGCCGACCAGCGGGATCCGCTCCACGATCTCGCCCAGGTTCTCGGCCCGGATGCCCGTGGTCACCCCGGCCGGAGAGAGCCCCGGCAGCGAATCCCGGAGTCGCAGGAACTCCCCGGACCCGTTCGCGAGGTCCAGGCTGACGTATCCGGATCGCTGGAAGATCCGGAGCTTCCGCATCCGCTCCAGCGAGACGCGGCTCGCCGTGAGGTTGGCCACGGCCCCGCCCTCGAACGTGAGGCGGGCGTTGGCGATGTCCACGTTGCCCGAGAGCACCGGAACACCCACGGCGGCGATCTCCACGATGGGCTTACCCACAAGGCGCATGACCAGGTCCACGTCATGGATCATCAGGTCGAGGACGACCGCCACGTCGGTGCTGCGTGGCGAGAACGGCGCCATGCGGTGCGATTCGATGAAGATCGGCGCATCGATGTACTGCGCGGCAGCCACGACCACCGGGTTGAAGCGCTCGACGTGACCCACCTGGAGAAGGACGCCTGCGCTCCGGGCGGCCTCCAGGATGCCGTCCGCCTCCTCGAGGGTCGCCGCGAGCGGCTTCTCCACGAACGCGTGTACCCCGCGCTCGAGCGCAGCCCGGGCCACCGATTCGTGGGCGGACGTCGGTACGGCGACGACGATCGCGTCGGAGGCCTCGATCAACGCCTCGAGCGACGGGTGGACCGCAACGTCGAACTCGCCGGCCACCTGCGCCGCGCGCTCCGCGTCGGTATCGAACACCCCCGACGCATCGACGCCGGACATCCCGGCCAAGAGGCGAGCGTGGTGGTATCCCAGCGATCCGACCCCCGCCACCCCGATCCGCGGAGCGGTCTGCAAGGGTGCGCGGCTTCCCGGGGCGGTCAGAGCGTGACGCCCCGCTCACTTGCCCGAATGAACGACAGCAGGTGCCGCACCTCGGGAATCCCGTCCACCTCTTCCTCCGCCTTCGTAAGGGCCCGCGTGAGCCCGAGGCTCGACTGGAAGAGCGTGCGGTACGTCTGCTTCAGCGCCTTACGGACCTCGTCGGTGAAGCCCCGACGCTCGAGCCCGACCGAGTTCAAGCCGAACAGCTTGGGCGGGTTGCCGGCGGCCCTGCAGTAGGGCGGGACGTCCTGCGAGATGCGGGAGCCGCCACCCACGAACGCGTGGGCGCCGATCCGCACGAACTGGTGAATCGGCGTGAGGCCGCCGACGATCACCCAGTCCTCGATCATCACGTGCCCCGCCATGTTCACGGAGTTCGCGATGACCACGTGGCTCCCCAGCTCACAGTCGTGCGCGACGTGCGCGTAGGCCATGAGCAGGCAGTCGCTTCCCACCACCGTTCGACCGGAGGCAGACGTCCCGCGATTGAGCGTCGCGAACTCGCGGATGACCGTCCGGTCGCCGATCTCGAGGACCGTTCGCTCCCCCTGGAACTTGAGGTCCTGCGGGTCGGTGCCCAGAACCGCGCCGTTCGCGATCCGGCAGTCCTCGCCGAGCGTAGTGTCACGCTCGATGGTGACCCGGGGGCCGATCTGCGTGCCGTCCCCGACGCGGACGCGGGGGCCGAGAATGGCCCATGGGCCCACGACGACGCCCTCGCCGAGCTCTGCCTCGGAGTCCACGATCGCCGTGGGATGGATGCGCGTCTCGCCACGGGTGCCGACGGTGGTGTTGGTCATTTGTCCACGATCCTTGCCATGAACTCGGCCTCTGCGACGACGTGGCCGTCGACGAATCCGAGCCCTTTCATTTTACAGGTGTGTCTGCGGTACTGGAGAATCTCCAGCTCGAAGACCAGGGTGTCGCCGGGGGTGACCGGACGACGCCACTTCACTTTGTCCATGGTCATGAAATACACGACCTTCTGCTCCGGGTCTTCGACCTCTTCCATGAGGAGCAAGCCCCCGACCTGAGCCATGGCCTCGATGATGAGGACGCCCGGCATGATCGGGTGACCCGGGTAGTGCCCCTGAAAGAACGGCTCGTTGATCGTGACGTTCTTGATCCCGACGATCCGCTTCCCTCCCTCGTACTCCGTGATGCGATCCACCAGGAGCATGGGGTACCGGTGCGGGAGGTACTGCATGATCTTTGCCACGTCGACCACGGGCTGCCTTCCCCGGGTCCTCGTTTGGGCCCGGATCGCTCTGGCCAGGGCGACGTTTCCGGCGTGGCTGGGCCGGTCCGCGACGACCTGGGCGGCGAGCCCCCCACCGAGCAGCGCGAGGTCGCCCACCATGTCTCCGACCTTGTGGCGTAGGAACTCGTCCGGATAGCGGAGTCCTCCCTCGTTCATGACCCCGTCGTCGTCGAGCACGACCGAGTTCTCGAGCGAAGAGCCGCGAGCGAGACCGCGAGCCCGGAGCGCTTCCGCGTCAGCCATGAAGCCGAAGGTCCGAGCGGCCGCCAGCTGCCTCCTGAAGGTGTGCTCGGAGATATCGAAGCAGCCGTACTGACGCCCTATGGCGTCGTGGTCGAAATCGATCGTGGCCGAGATACGGAGCCCCTCGGCCGGGACCGCCACATACGACTGGCCGTCGGCCCCTCGGGCCGTCACCGGCTCGGTGACCTCGAGCACGCGCATGGGCGCGTCCTGGTCCGTCGGCCCGGCCTCGTCGAGGGCGGCCACGTAGTCCTTGAACGACCCGTCACGAATCGGCGCTTCGGGGCCGTCCAGGTCGATGAGAACGTTGGTGAGCCCGAGGGCCGACACGCTCGCCATCACGTGCTCGACCGTATGGACCTTGGCTTCCCCGGCGGCGAGCGTCGTACCCAGATCCGTATCGACCACGTGGTCGAGATCGGCCGGCACGACAGGCTGGCCATCGAGATCGACGCGACGAAACCGGATCCCGGTGTCGGGATCGGAGGGGTGGAACGTGAGGCTCGCGGACGCCCCGGAGTGGACGCCACAGCCTCGTAGCGTCACGGGTCGCGCGATGGTTCTCTGGGAGGCAGCGCTCATGCGGATCCAATCGAGTTCGTCGGGCCTGTGCGAAAGGCTTCGTCACAGTACGACTCCGCCCGGGAAGTTAACAGGATCGTGACGACGGAGTAGTGAATCCGCACCGGTCGAGCCGGGGGGACCCGTCTCATGCGTCCGAGGACAGCTCCGCCCGCAAGCGCGCCACCTCCTCCTCGAGCGCCTCGATCCGTTCGAGAAGCTTCGGGAGGCGCGCCAGGTGGGCCTGCTTCCGGAGCTCCTCGCGATGCGGGCGGGCCGGGTGTCCGGACACGGTCTCCCCGGCCGGGATGTCCCGGTAGACCTTGGACGCAACGGCGACCCTCGCGCCGTCACCGACCTCGAGGTGGCCGACGAGGCCCGCTTGCCCGCCGACCCAAACTCCCCGGCCGAGGCGGGTCGATCCTGCGATGCCGACGAGCGCGGCCATGAGGCTGTGGTCACCGACCTTCACGTTGTGCGCGATCTGGACCAGGTTGTCCACCTTCACTCCGTTGCCGATGATCGTGTCGCCGATGGAGCCGCGATCGACGGTCGTGTTCGCGCCGATCTCCACGTCGTCGCCGATCACGCATCGTCCGACCTGCGGCACCTTACGTTGCACGCCGTCACGGAAGGTGTAGCCGAATCCGTCCGGGCCGATGCGCGCGCCCGCGTGTAGCGTGACGCGGTCTCCGAGCTCGCTCCCGGGATATACGACCACCTGCGGATGGATGTGACACCTGTCGCCGATGCGCACCCGTGATCCGATCACGACGTGCGCGTCGATGTGTGTGCCGTCGCCGACATGCACGTCGTCACCCAGGACCGCGTACGGCCCCACCGACACCCCCTGGCCGAGGCGCACGCCGCGGCCGAGGATCGCAGTGGGATGGATTCCGGGCTCCCGTTCCGGATCCGGCGGATGCAGACGCTCCAGCACCGTCGTGACCGCGGCGTGCGCGTCCGGCACCACGACCTTGGTCAGGGCGGCAGGCAGGTCGTCGGCCAGGCTCTCGTCGACGAGGACGGCGCCGGCCCGCGTCGTATCCGCGAAGCGCGCGTAGCGCTTGGTGGTGAGCAACCCCAGCTCTCCGGGTCCCGCTTCGTCCAGCGGGCGCAGGGCGCGTACCTCGACGGTCGCATCTCCCTCGACGCGTCCGCCGACCAGTTCCGCGAGGACCCCGACGGTCACACCGTTCGCGTCCCGATCGTTGTCGCGTTCGGTCATCGCCTGCACTCCTCCCGGATCCGCCCACGGACGTTCGGCTCCGTCCTGGACGTCCCGTCCCCTCGGGTCGACATGCGCGAAGGGCCCCCGCGCCGGCTGCTGCGCGATGGGCCCTTCACCTCGATCCTGCCCCGTACCGGGTCGCGACTGCCGGTCAACGCCCCCCGGGGGTGGTAGAGCCGAGCCGCTGGATGACTTCCTCCGTCACATCGAGCGCCGGATCCGCCGACACGATCGACCCGGCCGCCACGTCCAGGATCAGCGCGTAGCCGCGCTCTTCACGCAGGGCTTCGATGATCTCCGTGATCTCGTCCATGACGGGCTGGACCAGTTCGGCGCGGCGCCGGGCGGCGCGCTCCTGGAGCGCGGTACCGCGCTGCTGGTACTCGTTCACCTTGGCCTGGATCTGAGCCTCGCGGTTCTGCCGGGCCTCCGGAGAGAGCGTCAGCTGCTGCTGCTGATACTGCTCCTCCATGCTCTGCAGCTCCGCCTCGAGCTCCTGGATCTCCTGCTGGAAGCCCTGCATCTCACGGTCGAACTGAGCCTGAGCCTCCGCGGCACCGGGAGCCGCGCTCATGACTTCCTGAGAATTGAGATACGCGATCCGAAGCGCCTGCGCCTCGGCCTGGGCAGCGCCCGTGACGAGCAGGAACGCCAGCGCGATGAGTGCGAACGGGATACGTCGCATGTTGGTTACTCCCTCTGTAGTCTGCCGCCGCCCCTGGCCGCCACATGCGGCCTGCTCCGAGAGCCGGGGTGGCCCATGTGCGTGGTTCGTAATCCGCAGTCGTCGGCATGTTCCCGTGTTCCACGGCGCGTCGCGCGGATTCCCGCGACGCCGGACGAACAGCCGTAGAATGTCTAGAAACCCGGGCCCATTCGGAAGTGGAACTGCCAGCCCGGCGTGGTCTTGTCGAATCCGTAGGCGTAGTCGAGCCCGATGGGCCCGAACGGCGTCACGAGTTGCAATCCGAATCCGGCGCCCCGATAGAGGCGTGTCGGGTCGATGTCGCCCGGGTTCCGCCACACGTTACCCGCGTCGAAGAACGCCCCGAGACCGAGCTGCCCGCTCAGTCGAATGGCGTACTCCGCCGTGAGGCTGAAGAACGCGTTCCCCAGCCGATCGATGTCGGAGATGCCGCGGGCGTTGTCGGCGAAGTATCCGACCGGGGTGATGGACGTTTCGTCATAGCCGCGCAGGTTCTGGCCGAACTGCACGCCACCCATCCAGAATCGGTCGAACGGGAAGGCCTCGGCGTTGCCGAACACGGTCCCACCCCGCAGGGTGAGGCCGAGCGCGAGGCGGATGCCGCTGGTCGGGTTCCCCGGATCGCCACCGAGGCGGCCCGCCGGGACCCACCAGGTTCCGTCCGCCAGCACTCGGGTGAAGTCACCGTCACCGCCCAGGAGGCCGCCGTTGACTTCGACGTTCACGTTCTGTCGGGAGCCCGTGGTGGGGAACAACGGGTGGTCCAGCGTCTGGCGGGTCACGCCCAGGGTCAGCTGACTCTGGAGCCCGGGCGGGCGGCCGAAGAGGGACTGGTCGTCCACGTCGTTGAAGAGCTCGTACGTCGTCCTCGACAACCCGTAGCCGACGAACACCCGGGACAGTCTCGAGTTGGGCCAGGGCATACCGAAGCGAGTGTTCGCGCCGATCCGCTTACGGCGCCCGCTCGAGAACGAGAAGAACCGGTCACGCGAGTTGAACAGCGACAGCGAGCCCGAGATCATGCTCTGGAAGATGGCCGGGTCCGAATAGGTCATCTCGAAGCTGTTCAGATACCGGCCGAAGTCCCACCGCAGCGTCCCCGACTTGGCCTGTCCGAAGAGGTTCGGCTGCTCGTACCCGATGAAGCCGGAGAGCCCGACCCCACCCCCGACGGACGTGCCGAAGTTCACCGACCCGGTCTGCTTCTCCTCGACGACGAACGTGATATCCACGTCGCCGTTGTCGAGCGGCTGGATGTCGGGGAACGGCAACGGCGCCTCGAAGAAGCCCAGCGACGAGATGTTCTGGTAGCTCCGGATCAGGCGGTCCTGGCTGTAGACGTCGCCAGGCAGGATGAAGAGCTGATTCCGGATGACCCACTCGTACGTGTACTCGTTCCCGGCGATCGCCACGCGGTTCACGATGGCCGGCTCGCCCTCGATGATCTGCCAGCTGGCGTCGACCGTGGGCGGCTCGTCTCCCTCACTCGGATTCCGCTGGAGCACCGGATTCACCTGGATGTACAGGTACCCTTCGTTCCTGTACGCCTCCATGACCCGCTCCATCGCGGCGTTGAAGGCCTCCGCGTCGAAAACCTCCCCCTCGATGTTCGAGGTACGGCTCCCGCCGATACCCAGGCTCCTGAGAAGCCCGCCTTCCTCGGTGCGGAAATAGGCGAGGATGTCGTCGGTGGGGAAGCGCGAGTTGCCTTCGACCGTGAACTCGCCCAAGCGGTACTGAGGGCCTTCGTCGACTTCGACCTCGACGCGAGCCTTCCCGGTCTCCGCATCGACGATGAGGGTGTCACGCACGACCGTGAAGTCGAGGAAGCCCCTGGATCGATAGAGCTGAGGCAGCCGTTCCTCGAGGTCCGCCTCGAACTGGAACTCGTCGAAGCGTCCCGACCGGAACCACCAGAAACCCTCGGGCCTGGTCGCCATGGCTCCGCGCAGGTCGGCGGCCGACACGTTCTGATTCCGGACGAACTCCACATCGGCCACCGTCACCCGGTGCCCTTCGGTGACCTCGAGAACGACGTTCACCTCGCCCGGAGAGCCGGGAGCCGGATCCACGCGCTCCTGGATCTGGGCGAAGGGGATCCCACGCTCCGCCAGTTCCGTCCGGATGAAGCGCTTGGCGTCGAGGATGCTCTGCTGATTGAGCGGTGCCCCGGGCCGCAGACCGGTCGTATCCCGCACCTGGCTCGCCGAGATCGACTCGAGCCCGTCCATGAGGACGGACCGGATCAACTCCTGCTCGTCCACCTCGATCACCAGCGTCACGGGCGCGGACGGATCGGCCCCGCGCGCACGGACCACGACATCCCGGAACTGTCCCGTCCCGACCAGCGACTTGATACCTCGCTGGATGTCCCGGTAGGTGATGGACTGCCCGGGCTGGACACCGAACAAGGCGACGATCGCGCCGGGTTGGACGCGGAGGTTCCCCTCGACCACGACCGAGTCGACGACGGTCTCCTCGGGCTGGGGCTGCTGTTGGGCTTCCGTCAGTCGGGGAGCGAGCGCACACACGACGAGGAAGGCCGCCGACAGCGCGGCGACCTTCCTCGACCGCCTTACCGCGCGGTTGATCTGGAATCTCACGTCTTGGTCGCCGATTTCGCCTGAAGATTGAGTCGCTTGCCGTCCGGGTCGACGCTCACTTCGATCTCGTCGCCCTCGCTGAACTCCGCCTGGAGGATCTTCTCCGACAGCGGGTCTTCGAGGTAACGCTGGATCGCGCGCTTGAGCGGGCGCGCCCCGAACTTCTCGTTGTAACCTTCCTCGACGAGGAAGGTGATGGCCGCGTCGGTGAGTCGGAGCGTGATGCCCTCGTCCTCGAGCCGCTTCCGCACGTCCTCCATGAGGATGTGGACGATCTGGCCGATCTCTTCCTTCGTGAGCGGATGGAAGACGATCGTGTCGTCCACGCGGTTCAGGAACTCGGGGTTGAACGCCCTCTCGATCTCCTGACCCACCCTGTCCTTCATCAGGTCGTAGCTCGACTGCGCGTCCGCCGCCTGGAAGCCGACCCCACCGCCCTTCGTGATGTCCCGGGCACCGAGGTTGGACGTCATGATCAGGACGGTGTTCTTGAAGTCGATCACACGACCGTAGTTGTCCGTGAGGTGCCCTTCGTCGAGCACCTGCAGGAGGATATTGAACACGTCCGGATGTGCCTTCTCGATCTCGTCGAGAAGCACGACGGAGTAAGGGCGACGCCGCACGGCCTTCGTGAGCGTGCCGGAATCCTCGTACCCGACGTAGCCGGGAGGCGCGCCGATGAGGCGGGACACGGAGAACTTCTCCATGTACTCGCTCATGTCCACGCGGATGAGGGCCTCGCGGTCCGCGAACAGGAACTCGGCCAGCGCTCGCGCCAGCTCGGTCTTACCCACGCCCGTCGGTCCGGAGAAGATGAACGAGCCGATGGGCCGGCGCGGGTCCTTGAGTCCCGCGCGGCTGCGCCGGATGGCCCGGCTGATCGCCTCGATCGCGTCGTGCTGCCCCACGATCCTCTTGTGGAGCTCCTCCTCCATGTTGACGAGCCTATCGGACTCGGTCTGCCGGATACGGGTCACCGGAATGCCCGTCCAGCGGCTCACGATGAAGCCGATCTCCTCGTTTGAGATCTCGGGGCGGAACTTCTTCCGCTCCTCCTCCCACGCGGTCTGCCGCTCGCGGATGGCCTGCCCCAACTCCCGCTCCTCGTCGCGCAGCTCGGCCGCGCGCTCGAAGTCCTGGTCGCCGATGGCGGCTTCCTTCCGCTTCGCGATCTCGGACAGCTCTTCCTTGAGCTCCTCGACCTCCGGCGGCGGAACCTGACTCGCGATGCGCGCCCGGGCTCCGGCCTCGTCGATCACGTCGATGGCCTTGTCCGGCAGGAACCGGTCGGTGATGTAGCGGTCGGAGAGCTTGGCGGCCTGCTCGAGGGCCTCGTCCGGGATGATGACCCGGTGATGGTCCTCGTAGTGCGTGCGAAGCCCCTTCAGGATCTCGACGGTCTCGTCCACGGCGGGCGGATCAACGATCACGGGCTGGAAGCGACGCTCGAGCGCGCCGTCCTTCTCGATGTACTTCCGGTACTCGTTGAGCGTGGACGCACCGATGCACTGGAGCTCTCCACGGGCGAGCGCCGGCTTGAGCATGTTCGACGCGTCGATGGCGCCCTCGGCCGCCCCCGCTCCGACGAGCGTGTGCAGCTCGTCGATGAACAGGATGACCGTCTGGCTCTGCTGGATCTCGTTCATGACCGCCTTCAGGCGCTCCTCGAACTGACCCCGGTACTTCGTGCCCGCGATGACCGCGGCCATGTCGAGCGCCAGGACGCGGTGGTCCTTCAACGCGTCGGTGATCTCGCCCTGAGCGATGATCTGGGCCAACCCCTCCACGATGGCGGTCTTGCCGACACCCGGCTCTCCGATGAGCACCGGATTGTTCTTCTTCCGGCGGCACAGGATCTCGACCACGCGCTCGATCTCGGACGCGCGCCCGATGGTGGGATCGAGCTTATCCTGACGCGCCAGCTCCGTGAGGTCGCGGCAGAAATGATCGAGCGCGGGCGTCTTGGACTTCTTGTCGCCGCTCTTGCTCGACCCCTGCGACTGTGAGCCACCACCGATCCCGGCCGGCTCGGACGGACTGACGTCGGAGCCGAGGACCTTGAGCGTCTCGGCGCGGGCCTCCTCGAGGGTCACCCCAAGGGAGTTCAGGACCTGGGCCGCGATCCCCTTCTCCTCCCGCAGCAGCCCGAGCAGCAGATGCTCGGTGCCGACGTAGGAGTGGTTGAAGTCACGGGCTTCGGCCATGGCGAACTCGAGCACCTTCTTCGCTCGGCTCGTGTAGGGCAACTCACCCAGGGCGATCGTGGCCTTGCCTTTGCGCACGGACTCCTCGACCCGCTCGTGGATCTGATCCAGATCCACGCTCAGATTCGTGAGTACCGCCGCGGCGACGCCTTCGCCCTCACGGATGAGTCCAAGGAGGATGTGCTCCGTACCGACGTAGTCGTGCTGCAGGCGAATGGCCTCCTCGCGCGCCATCGCCAGCACTTTTCGCACTCGGTCGGTGAAGTTGTAGTTCATCCGTCAGGACCGGTCAGGGGACGCGTCTTCGTCGGACGAGGTGTCGTCCGCCGAAACGTATCCTTCGGTAGCGAGAACGCGCCGCACGTAGGCCGCTCGATGCGCGTCGCTCTCCGTTTGGGGAAGATCACGACCGGCGGCCTGCTCGAGGTGCGCCGGCTGTGTGAAGATCATCATCTTGTTGAGCGTGTATACACGGAGGCCTGGGAGTAGTTTCAGGCTCACGCCGAGTCGTACGCCCGAGAGGAGATTCATGAGCTCCTCGAACGAGAGCGACCGGGCGTATCGCAGGAGGCCGTAGGCGCGCCAGATCTTGTCCTCGGTCACCCCGAGCGCATCCCGCATGAGCACCTGGCGGGCGTGCATCTCGTACTGGATGACCTGGCGGACCACCTTGTCGAGATGGTCGACGAGGTCCTCCTCGGTCTTCCCGAGCGTGGTCTGGTTCGAGACCTGGAAGAAGTTTCCGACCACTTCGGAGCCTTCGCCGTAGAGGCCGCGGAATGTCAGCCCGACCTGTCCGAGGCCCTGGAGGACCTTCCCGATCTCCTTGGTGAGCACGAGTCCCGGCAGGTGCATGAACACCGACGCCCTGAGTCCCGTTCCCACGTTCGTGGGGCAGCTCGTCAGGAAGCCGAACTCGGTGTGGTACGCGAACGGAAGCTCCCGCCCGAGCTCCTCGTCCAGGCGGTCGACGATGCGCCACGCCTCTTCGATGCGGAGCCCCGACACGAGGCTCTGCACCCGCAGGTGGTCCTCCTCGTTCACCATCACGCTGAGCGGATCGGCACCCGAGAGGTGGACGGCGGCGCCGCGCGACGGTTCTCCGTCCTCCTCGCCCAGCAGATCCTTCGAGACGAGCCTCCGCTCGAGTAGGATGCGCCGGGTCCGGAGGTTGGCCTCGGGCATCTCCATGAGCGTGCCTCCGCGCAGCGACTCGCACCGCGCCGCAGAGGCACGGAACTGCTCGAGCACCGCTTCGCGATCATTCACCCGGGCGCGTGGCCCAAACGCGTGACCCTGCAGGTTACGCGCCAGTCGTACTCTCGTGGACAGCACGATGTCGGCGTGATCGCCACTCGCTTCGAGCCAGCTCAGGCCGTAATCGGGAATGGAGGCGAACTCGTCCATCTAGTGTCCCGCGTCAGAAGTTCGTTGAGCACCGAGAGTGCGGCGGCGCCACTGCGGCGAGGCGCGACGACGAGGCATAGCACCGCTACGTCGAGGAGGAGCAACGCTGCCGCAGTGGATGCAGCGGCGCTCGACTGCCGACGAACTTCTGACTCGGGACACTAGGCGGGCTCCAGGGAGCGGATCTGGTCACGCAGCTCGGCCGCGCGCTCGAAGTCCTCGGACTCGATGGCCCGGTGCAGTCGCCGCCGCAACCCCTCGAGCCGCTTCTCCATCTCGGAGGCGGTCGGGTCCGGCGGGAGGTACACCTTGCCCACGTGCTGCGTCCCACCGTGCACCCGACGGAGCAGGCGACGCAGGGAACTCGAGAACGTCTCGTAGCAGTGTGGGCAGCCGAGCCGTCCGGTGTCCCGGAACTGCTTGAAGGTCAGGCCGCAGTACGAACAGGTGTCGCCGCCCGACTCGACCTCCTCGACCTGATCGTGCCCCATCTGCGCGAGGAAGTCGGTGAGCGGAACGCTCGCCGGCTCCGGGGCGCTCTCGAGCCCCTTCTCCGCGGCGCACCGCTCGCAGAGGTGATGTGTCGACATCTCGTTGTTCACGATCTGGGTGAGGTGAACGACGGCGTCCGTCGAGCCGCAGTTGTCACACACCATGTCGGACATCGAGCCTCCAGAGCCTCGAGCACGCGTCGCCGCCGGACGATTCCGGAGGTCGCGATCTCGTTCCCATCGGCTACACCCCAGCGTGCGGATGGAGCCGCCCGCCGTCGAGCTGGAGCACGCGGTCCGCTCTGCCGGCGAGATCGGCGTTATGGGTCACCACGACGAGCGAAAGGTTCCGTCGCTCGCGCAAGGCGAAAAGAAGGTCGTGCAGACGCTCGCTCGTGCGCTTGTCCAGATTGCCGGAGGGCTCGTCGGCGAGCAGGACCAGGGGCTCGTTGACCAGCGCACGCGCCACGGCTACCCGTTGCTGCTCGCCGCCCGAGAGCTGACGCGGCCGGTGCGTTTCGCGCTCACCCAACCCGACCTCGTGGAGCAGCTCGCGCGCCCGGTCGCGAGCGGTGGCGTGCGCGCCGCCGCCCACGAGCGCGGGCATCATCACGTTCTCGAGCGCGGTGAACTCCCGGAGCAGGTGGTGGAACTGGAAGACGAAGCCGACGTGCCTGTTACGCACCGCGGCCAGCGCCTCGTCGGAGAGCTTGGAGACGTCCTGTCCGCCCAGGAGGACCCGGCCCGCCGTCGGCCGGTCGAGAGCGCCCAGAATGTGGAGGAAGGTCGACTTCCCCGCCCCGCTGGCGCCGGTGATCGCGATCGCCTCTCCCGATCCGACCGTGAGGTCGAGGCCGTCGAGGATCTCGAGTGGCGTCCCGTCGCCGCCGACGAAGACCTTCGTCACGTCGCTCGCTTCGAGCGGCGGCAGCGCGGACCCCGTCATGCGGACGTCACTCATGACGGATCGCCTCGACGGGCTCCAGCCGCGAAGCCTGCAGCGCCGGATAGATGGTCGCGAGGAAGGCGACCAGGATGCTCGCCCCCACGATGAGGACCACGTCGGTGGCCTGCAGGGACACCGGGAGATGGTCGATGAAGTACACGTCGGGGGGAATCTTGATGATCTCGTAGCGGCCGAGCGCCCAGGCCGACACGACCCCGAGCACGGTTCCGAGGGTCGTTCCTACGATGCCGATCCACGCGCCCTGCATCATGAACACCCGGAGGATGCCCGAGCGGGTCATTCCCATCGCCTTCAGGATCCCGATCTCCCGGGTCCGGTCGGCCACGACCATGACCAACGTGCTGACGATGTTGAACGCCGCCACGAGCACCACCAGGAAGAGGATCAGCCCCATGGCGAGCTTCTCGAGGCGCAGCGCGCTGAACAGGGCGCGGTTCGTGGTCATCCACGACTCGACGTGATAAGGATAACCCAGCTCCTCCGAGAGATCCGCCGCCACTTCGCCCGCCCGCTCGGGATCGCGCGTGCGGACGCCGATCCCACCCGCGCTCCCCTCGGGCATGCCGAGGAGCTCGGCCGCGGCCTCGAAGGTGGTGTAGATGTTCCGGGTATCGTAATCCCACATCCCGGTAGTGAATGTCCCGGTCACCTCGAACTCGCGGATCGTCGGCGTCAGCCCCCCGAAGACGTCCTGCCGCAGATTCTCCAGGGCGACGATCACGAGCCGGTCGCCCTCGAACACCTGCATCTGGTCGGCGAGCCGACCGCCCATCAGGATCGGGGGTAGGCCGGACTCGGTGGTCGAGAGGTTCAGGGAGCCCTCCACGATGCGCCGCTCCATCTCGGTCGGAGGCGCCACGCGCGTGGTGTCCATCGAGACGCCGTAGAGGAGGGCCGGCTGGGAGTAGGAGCCGTCCTCCGCACGGTGGACCACCGACACCTGGGACAGCGCGAACGGAGCGGCGCCGATCACGTCCGGGTGATCCGCCACCGACTCGAGCACGGTCGACCAGTCGTCGAGCCGGAGGGTCGTCCCCCGCTGGAGGACGATCGCGTGGGGACTCGACTCCAGAATCTTGTTGCGCAGGTCCTCCTGCATGCCGGTCATGACGGCAATGACGACCACGAGCGCCCACACGCCGACCGTGACGCCCCCCAGCGCGATCCAGGTGATCAGCGAGAGCAGCCCCCGGCCCCGGCCCGCGCGCAGATAGCGCCGCGCGATGTACCAGTGCAGGCCCGTCATGTCCGCCGCCCCTTCCCACCGCCGATCCTCAATCTTCGTTCCTGAGCGTCGGAAACAGGATGACGTCCCGAATCGACGCCTGGTCGGTCAGCATCATGACGAAGCGGTCCACGCCCATACCGACTCCGCCGGTCGGGGGCATCCCGTACTCGAGCGCGCGGATGAAGTCCTCGTCGACCTGCTGCGCCTCCTCGTCCCCGGCCGCCCGGAGCGCTGTCTGCGCTTCGAAGCGGGCGCGCTGGTCGATCGGGTCGTTGAGCTCGGAGAAGGCGTTGAAGATCTCGGCGCCGCCGATGTAGAGCTCGAAGCGCTCGGTGAGGCGCGGGTCGTCCCTGTGCACCTTGGCCAGCGGGCTGAGCTCGCGCGGATGATCCGTCACGAACGTGGGCTGGATGAGGCCCGGCTCCACGAGCTCGCCGAACAGCTTGTCGATCAGCTTGCCCCGCCCCGCCCCGTCGAGATCCGGAATCTTGAGCTCCTTGGCACGGGCTCGCAGATCTTCCTCGCTGAGGTCGTGGACGTTCGTCCCCAGGGCCTCGGACAGGCCGCCGATGAGGGGAAGTCGCCGAAACGGCGGTTTGAAATCGATCTCGTGCTCACCGAAGCGGACCGAGCGGCGGCCGAACACCGTGTCGAGCACGTGGAGCACCATGCGCTCCACTAGATCCATCTGGTCGTGGTAGTCGGTGAATGCCTGATACCACTCGAGCATGGTGAACTCGGGGTTGTGCACCCTCGAGAGCCCCTCGTTCCGGAAGTCCTTGCTGATCTCGTACACCCGGTCCAGCCCGCCCACGATCAGCCGCTTCAGATAGAGCTCGTCGGCGATCCGGAGGTACATCTTCTGGTCGAGCGCATGGTGATGCGTGACGAACGGCTTGGCCGAGGCGCCACCGTAGAGCGGCTGCAGGACGGGCGTCTCGACCTCGAGGAATCCCTCCCCGTCGAGGAAGCTCCGAAGCGCCGAGACGATGCGCGCTCGGACGCGGAACTGCTCCCGCACCTCCGGATGGACGGCCAGGTCGGCGTATCGCTGCCGATACCGGGACTCCTGGTCCGCGAAGCCGGAGTGCGTGATGCGCTCGCCGGTCTCGGGATCGGTTTCGACCTTCCCGAACGGGAGGGGCCGGAGGGACTTGGTCAGGAGCGTCCAGCTGTCGGCGCGCACCGTGACCTCACCGGTCCTGGTGCGGAAGGTGCGCCCCTCGATGCCGACCCAGTCGCCGAGGTCCAGGAAGTCGAGCTGCTCGAACCGCTCGTCGCCGAGCACGTCCTTCCGCAGGTAGACCTGGATGCGGCCGCCGGCGTCCTCGACGTGTGCGAACGCGCTCTTCCCGTGTCCACGCCAGCTCACGATCCGGCCCGCGACGCGAACGGATTGGCCGTCGCCGGATTCGTCGAGCTCACCACCCTTCTCCGCGGCCTCGAAAGCCTCGGCGGCCTGAGTGGACGTATGGGTGGCGTCGAAGGCGTACGCGAACGGCTCGATGCCCGCGGCTCGCAGCGCTTCGAGCTTCTCGCGCCGGACGCGCAGCACCTGGTTCAGATCTTCCATGGACTCTGTCTTAGGGAGGACGAGGTGGCGCGAAGATCGCGCGCTCGAATCAGGCCGCGGAGGCCGAGCCGATCATCTTGAGATACGCCTCGATGAACGGGTCCAGCTCTCCGTCCATGACGGAGTGGACGTCGCTGTCCTTCAGCTCGGTGCGGTGGTCGTTGACCATGGTGTACGGTTGGAAGACGTACGAGCGGATCTGGTTGCCCCACCCGATCTCGGTCTTCGTCGACTCGCGCTCGGCGCGCTCCCGCTCCTTCTCTTCGAGCGCACGCTGGTAGAGCGCCGCCTTCAGCATCTTCATGGCGGTCGCGCGGTTCTTGTGCTGTGAGCGCTCCTGCTGGCAGGACACCACAATGCCCGTCGGCTCGTGCGTGATGCGCACGGCCGAATCGGTCTTGTTGATGTGCTGCCCACCGGCGCCCGAGGCCCGGTACGTGTCGACACGGAGATCACCCTCGTCGATCTCGATCTCGATGTCGTCGTCGACCGACGGATACACGAACACGCTGGCGAACGACGTATGCCGCCGGGCCTGAGCGTCGAACGGGGAGATGCGGACGAGGCGGTGCACGCCTCCCTCGGCCTTCAGGTAGCCATAGGCGCTGTCGCCGCGAATCTCGAGCGTGGCACTCTTGATACCCGCCTCCTCGGCCGGCTGGAGGTCCAGCACCTCGACCTCGTAGCCCTGTCGCTCCGCCCAGCGGGTGTACATCCGCAGGAGCATCTCGGCCCAGTCCTGCGACTCGAGCCCGCCCGCACCGGGGTGGACCGTGACGATCGCGTCGCGATGGTCGTCCTCGCCCTGGAGCATCGTCCGGACTTCGAGCGACTCCAGGCCCCGATCGACGGCGGCGAGACCCCGCTCGAACTCACCCTGGAGCTCCTCGTCGTTCTCCTCGGCCAACAACTCGGCGAGCGCGTCGAGCTCCTTCACCTTGGCGGAGAGGTCGTTCCAGGGATCGACCCAGCCCTTGATCTTGTTCGACTCGGCGATGGTGTCCCGGGCGGACTCGGGATTGTCCCAGAATCCCGGCTGCGCCATCTGTTCCTCGAGCGTGGTCAGGCGTCCTTCGCGTGAATCCAGGTCAAAGATACCCCCTGAGCTCCTGGACCTTCCGGCGTGCGGAAACCAGGCGCTGCATCTGCTCTTTGTTCATGGTGCTACGGTCTCGTTGCTCGAGATGGTGCCGACCCTCGTCGACGGGCGAGGCGGCGGGACCCGAAAGCACGAAGGGCCGCCCCGAATCGGACGGCCCCTCGACGTGGTCCCGGGCGCGGAAATATACCGGCGGCCAGCAGGTGATTCAACGTCCCGCGAGCTGTCGGCCCACGCTCAGAACACCGACTGGCCCTTGGCCAGGATGTCGTTGAGGGCCAGCCTCCAGAACTCGCGGCCCTCGCCGTCGGCGATCTCGCCGCCGACCTGGTCGACGAACTCCTTCCAGGACTTCTCGATCTCCTCCTCGAAGTCCTCGGTCAGCGTGCCCCGCGCGAGCGCCTCCTGATGACGCTCGGCGTTGTACATGACCATGTCTGAGACGAGCACCCGCGCGAGACGGCGGGCTTTGTCCATGGGGTCGCGCTTGCCGAACGTGAAGCCCTGTACCGGGGCATCCGCCTGCACCTCGGCGGCGGTCGGCTCCACGGGACCGGCGGGCTCGGGCTCGGCGAGCGGTTCCGGTTCGGGAAGCGGCTCGGTCAGCTCCGGCTCCGGCACGGACTCGGTCAGCTCCGGCTCGAACTCCGACAGAGCCTGCTCCGTGGCCTCGTCGGACGGAGGAGCCGGCTGCGGCTCCGCGGCCCAGGCCGCGACCGCGGGGTCGACGGCCGGCGCCTCCGGCTCCGGCTCGGGAAGCGGCTCCGCTTCCGCGGCCGGCTCGGCCCACTCCTCGGCTCCCCCGGCAGCCCAAGCGGGCATCTCGGAGCTGCCGTCGGGAACCTCCTCAGGGGCCGGCTCGCCCGCGGGCTCCTCGGCCGCCGAGACTTCCTCGAAAGCGTCGCGCTCGATCGTCAGCGAGTCGTCGCCCGACTCCGCGGACGGCGTGGTCGGGTCCGGGAGTTCGGGCACCCCGACGGGCGCCTGGGGCTCGGGCTCCGGACGCTCGACACGAAAGACGTGCGCGCACGCGCTGCAGCGAACTTTCACGCCGGTCTCGGGAATCTTCGCGGGATCCACCGGGAACGAGGTGGCGCAGGACGGACAGGAGACGGTGATGACCATGATGTCTGGCTCGGGTTGCTATGGCTTGAACGGCTTCGCGTCCCGCAGGTCCGGGCCGCTCAGAGCGCTCGGATCCTCGGCGGAAGCCGTCCGAAGTGACGGCGACTGGTGCCGGCGGTCGACCACGTACTTCGACCCCGGGAGGGACTTCGCGTAGGCCTTCATCTCGGCCGCGAGCTCGCTGATCTGCCCGGTGTGCTCGAACCGCTGGAACTGGTTCGTGACCACGCCGATCGAAAGCGCCATCAAAGGTATCCGGTGGACATTGCCCCTGCGGTCCTTGCCGAGGAAGTATCCGGCCCTCCGGTCGTCCTCCGTGTACTGGTACGGGATCAACTCATCGAAGACGCGCACGATCTCGTCGCAGGTGGCCTCCAGGTGCTCGACCCGGAGGTTGAAGATGAAGTCGTCGCCGCCAATGTGCCCAACGAAGCCGCCGGGCGCGAGGCCTCGGACACAGTCGCGCAGCATCTTGGACAGCAGACGAATCACGCGGTCGCCGTTGGCGTAGCCGTACCGGTCGTTGAATTCCTTGAAGTGGTCGAGGTCCGCGTAGCACACCGCGAAGTCCTGATTCAGCTCCAGGCGGGCCTGCATGTCGCGCGCGATATGGTTGGTGCCGGGGAGGCGCGTGGTCGGGTGGACGGATACGTCCCGGTCGGCCCGGTGCAGGACCTGCTCGAGCCGGAGGCGCTTCTCCCGTCCCGGCAGACCGTGGCGAACCACCTCGTCCACGCCGGCTTCGAGGAGATCGGAGGAGCGATCCTCGGCATCGGCGTCGAGCAGGACGATCACCGGCACGATCGCCGTGAACGGGTCTTCCTTGATGGCCTGCGCCAGGCCCACGACCTCGGGGCTCGCCCCGCCTTCTTCGAAGATCACGCAGCCCGGATACGTCCGGTTCAGCACCGCGCGCAGGTCGTCCGGCCGGTGGACCCGCAGGATCTCCAGCCCGAAATCCCGGGCGAAGTCACGCACGAGCTCGGTCGGCTCGGCATGCTCGGGTCCGAAATGAAGGATCGTCTTGTCGGAAGCCATGAAACCTCGGGTAGGGCCGGCGATCGGAGCACGAGGTTACCGCGCCCCGGAGCCCGGTGTCAATCGCTCCGCGGGAGCGCCTTGACGGGAACGAAGTCGATATGACGCGCTTCCTTGTCCACGCGCGACACCTGCACCTCGAGTCGGTCGCCGATACGGTACCTGCGGCCCTTCTTCTCGCCCACGAGCGCGTACGCCTTCTCGTCGAAGCGATAGTAGTCGTCGGAGAGCCCGCTGACATGCACGAGACCGTCGACGAAGTACTCCTCCAACGTCACGAAAAATCCGAAGGCGGTGACCCCGGAGATGCGTCCCGCGAACGTCTCGCCCAGGTGCCGCTCCATGAACTCCACCTTCTTCATGGCGACCGAAGCGCGCTCGGCTTCCTCCGCCGCTCGCTCCCGAGCGCTCGAACGCTCCGCCGCCGCCTCCAGGCGATCCGCGTCCATGCCCGCGGACGGGCCGTCCAGGAACGTCTGGGCGACCGCGCGATGCACGACGAGATCGGGATATCGTCGAATCGGCGAGGTGAAGTGCAGGTACGCCTCCGACGCCAAGCCGAAATGGCCGAGGTTCTCCGGATCGTAGCGGGCTTTGGTCAGGCTGCGCAGGACCGACATGGAGACGAGCGTCTCTTCGGGCCGTCCGCGCACCGCCTCCAGGAGGCGCTGGGCGTCCCGCGGACGCAGCTTCTTCCGCTTGGGCACGTTGAGCCCGAACCGCTCGAGGAGCTCGCTCAGCTCCTCGACCTTCTCACGGCTCGGCGGCTCGTGCACGCGGAAGAGAGCCGGCGCCGAGCGGACCTCCATGTCGGTGGCCACGACCTCGTTGGCCAGGATCATGAAGTCCTCCACCAGTCGATGGCTGGCGGTACGCTCGCGCATCTTGATGTCGGTCGGGACGCCATCGTCGTCGAGGATCACCTTGGCCTCGGGAAGGTCGAGGTCCAGGCTTCCCCGGTCCGAACGGCGCGCCCTGACCGCCCGGGCGTGATCATCCAACAGGCGCAGCGCATCATCGACCTCCGGGTCGATCGAGGCTCCCCCGTCGAGCACGGCCTGCGCTTCCTCGTAGGAGAGACCGCTGCGGCAGCGGATGGTCGTCCGCTCGTATCGCCGATCCTGGATCCCGCCATCGGGCGTGAGCGTGATGTAGACCGACATCGCGAAGCGGTCCACGCCCGGGTTGAGGGAACAGACGTCGTTCGAGAGCTGCGGAGGGAGCATCGGTACGGTGCGGTCGACGAGGTACACGCTCGTGGCCCGTTCGTAGGCCTCTGCGTCCACGGTCGAGTCGCGCCTGACGAAGTGCGCCACGTCGGCGATGTGCACGCCGACCTCGACCCATCCGCGGTCCGTGCGCGTGACCGACAGGGCGTCGTCGTGGTCCTTGGCGTCCGCCGGGTCGATCGTGAAGCAGAGCAGGTCGGTCCGGTCCACACGGCCCGGACCCGGATCGGCCAGGCCTTCGCGCGCGGCCGCCTCGGCGGCCTCGAGGACGGCCTTCGGGAAGTCCAGGCTCACGCCGAACCCGTGTGCCACCGCCAGCACGTCCACGCCGGGATCGGAGAGTGGACCCAACACCTCTTCCACCGCACCGGTCGGCCCGACCCGCCCCTCGCCGTAGGTGAGGATGCGGACCACCACGACGTCGCCCTCCGCCGCGCGCGCGTCCTCGTCGGGCGCGATCACGATGTCCTTGTTCAACCTGATATCGAGCGGCGTCACGTACGTGAGCTTCTTCCCTCGATGCAGCGTGCCCACGACGGTCTCCCGCGCCCGCTCGAGCACGCGGATCACCCGGCCCTCACGGTTCCGACCGCGCGGCTTACGCTCGATCCTGACGGCGACGCGGTCGCCGTCCATCGCGGTGTCGAGCCAGGATCCGGGAACGAACACGTCCTCACCGCCGTCGCCCGGACGCACGAAGCCGTCGCCCTTCCGGGTCAGTGACAGCGTGCCGGACACGACGTCGATGTGGGACGGAAGCGCGTACCGATTCCCGCGCGTGCGGATCACCTTCCCCGCTCGTTCGAGTCCCGCGAGCATGCGCTTGAAGCCACGGTAGTCGTGCGTCGGGACTCCGAGGCGCTTCGCGAGCTCCTTCGGCTTGGCCGGTCGCCCGAACCGCGACAGGGCATCGAGCACGTCGGGCTTCTCCCGCCCGTCCTTGTCTTTCTTGCTCACGCTCGCCCTTTCCCTGTTGTGGTTGTCCCTCAGCGGAGGGGTGTCCAGCGGACGGTGAATCGCAGGCCGCCCGCGCCCATCTCCGGGGCGGGCGCGACCTCGACCGCGAGTCCTCTGGCGGCGACGTACGCGTCGACGGCCGATACCAGATGGTTCGCGATCACTGCGCCGAACACCACGGTGGCCTGCCGGAAACGCTCGTCACTCTCACGGATGAGCCCGTCGTACTGCTCGAGTGCCTCGGCATCGCCGGACCAATCCCACCGGAAGGCGTCGCCGTAGGCGTTCGCCGAATAGTAGTCGACGGCGGCCTGGTACGCCGGATCGGACGGTCCCTGCCCCGACATCACCGAATAGATGCCTCGAGCACGCTGCCACACGGAGCCGTTGAAGGTCGTAGGGTCCGGTTCCGGCTGCAGCCCCGGAGCTCCCGGATCCGCATCGAACCGGCCCGATCGCCCCCAGGACGCCATACGCTCGTAGAACTCGAAGTCGCCGTCCACCCGGGGTCCGTCGCGGAGCCGGGCCACTTCCCAGGCCAGATCCCGGTAGCGGTCCCGGGACCGTCCGCCGGCGGCCCTCCGGTCGGCGTAAACGACCCACGCGAGGGCTTCGATCGCCAGATAGGCCCAGCCGCGGCGCTGGTCGAGAGCCAGCTGGCCAGCCCCGGGGACGAGCGCCGACAGGGCCGCGGGACCGAGTGGATTGCCGGACCCGAAGGCCGAAGGAGCGCCCTGCTCGAGCCCGCCATTGGAGATCGACTGCGCCGCGGTCGGCGCCGGCCCGCCTGCGACCTCCACGAACAGAACGAGCAGGACGAGCATCACCGTCGTGAGCGACGACCCGGCGACCGGGCGGTCCGTCAAAAGACGATCGAGAACGTCACGTGCACCGGCTCGGTCTCACCTGTGAGGCTCGAGACGGCGAGGGACTTCGCGATCGAGAGCTCGAAACGCTCGTAACGGAGCCCGAGGCCCACACGCGTGCCGTCTTCCTGGTCGATCTCGGATATCACGTATCCGGCGCGCAGCGCGATGGCGTCGGTGCGCCCGGCCGTGAACTCCGACCCGACGTATACGGAAGGCGACCCGGGATCGCGGAGCCGGTCTTCGAGCTCGAGGCCGAGCCACCCCGATATCGCCTCACCTTCGGTGACGGACCCGAGGATGTCGTAGGCCGCGGCCACGCGCATCCGGGCCGGAAGCGGATCGGCCTGTTCCGCGTTGCGAACCTGGAGGTCCGGCCCGACGTGCGCGACCATGGCACCTACCCGGAGACGCTCGATCGGACGTGCCTGAAAGCCGGCGTCGACCGCCCAGGTGGTGGCCGCGGTCCCCGCGTCCGGGCAGATGCCTCGGCAGGAGAGACGGAACTGGATCAGCTTGAGGCTCACGCCCGCGCTCACCCGATCGGAGAGCCGCGACGCCGCCGAGACGACGCCCAGATGGTTCCGGATCGTGATCGTCCCCGTGTAGTTCCCGTTCTCGTCCCGTTGGTCGAGCTCCCCGGCGTCGAGGAGGAAGTAGGAGACTCCGAGTGCGCCCAGCGAGGGGCCGCCCCAGACACCCGAGACCGCCGTGGCCGTCCCCGCCACGTGGTCGCCCCGGAAGAGGACCAGCTGGTTGTCGTCGACGCCAGCGAGCCCGGCGGGATTCCAGAACGCCGCCTCGGCGCCCTCGTGGGCCGTGACCACGCGCCCGAGCGACACGGCTCTCGCGCCAACCGGCAGGAGGAGGAAGAGCGCCCCTTCCGCGCCGCTGCTCCCGGGCGAGGACTGGGCGATGGCCGGAGCCGGCGCGACGTAGCCGACGGTCAGGAGCACGAGGGCACAGACCGTGAAGACCTGCCTCATCGTCATGGTCCATCCTCCTCGTCGGGAACCTTGAAGCCGAGAGCGCCGAGGACCGAGCGATCCTTTCGCCACGACTTGAGGGGCTTCACCCACAGATCCAGGTACACGCTCCGCCCGAGAAAGTGCTCGATCTTTGCCCGTGACCGAGCGCCGAGCTCACGGATCGCGGCGCCCGCCTTCCCGATCAGGATTCCCTTCTGTGACTTCCGCTCGACATGGATGTCCACTTGGATGTAGACGGGCTCCTGTCCTTCCCTGAACTCGCCCACGCGGCACACTGCCGAATAAGGGATCTCCTCGTGGTAGAGCTCGAAGATCGTCTCCCGAATGAGCTCCTCGACGAAGAAGCGCACCGGTTGCGACGCGATGTCGTCCTCGGGATAAAGGAACGGGCTCTCCGGCACGTCCTGCTCGAGCGCGGATACGAGCTCGTCGACGCCGTCGCCCGTGAGCGCAGACACCCGGTGCACCCGCGCTGTCGCCCAGTGGGCGTCGATCCACCGACTCCAGGCTTCCACCGGTCCCGAGTCGGCCTCGTCGACTTTGTTGAGCGCGACGTGCAGCGGAGCGCGAATCCCTTCGAGGGCCCCCAGGAGCTTCCGCTCGTCCTTCTCTGATGGGGAGTGGGTCGCGTCGATCACCACCAGGACGACGTCGGCCTCGGCAAGCGCGGTCATCGCGGCCCCCAGCATGGACTTCTGCAGGAGGTCGCGTGCTTCGAGCAGCCCGGGCGTATCGAGAAACACCATCTGGGTGCTTTCGGTCGTCAGGATGCCCGTCACGCGCTCCCAGGTCGTCTGGGCCTTCGGCGTGACGATCGACAGGTGCTCCCCGATGAATGCGTTCATCAGGGTCGACTTACCTGCGTTCGGGCGGCCCACGAGGGTCACGTAACCCGCTCGGGTCGGGGCGTCTGGCTCGGTCACGTTCACAGCTGGTCGCAGGGAGTTGGTGCCCCGGGCCGGGCGGGCCCGGAGGCCCGTCGCTTGGCGCCGACGTCGGGGCGGGTCAAGTTACCCTCCGGCATGCACGGTGCCAACGCCTCATCCATCCCCGACCGGAGCCCCCTCTCGCCATGCAGCTTCCCTACTCCGTGAGGACCGCCGGTCAGCGCATCCTGGGGAACGTCCGGGTCCGGGTCCGCTCCGGAATCAACCAGGGGCTCCGATGGAGCCTCGTGAGCACCGGGCGTGGGTACGGGTCGGGGGCGTTCGGCAGGGCACGGCTCGAGGTCGCCGAGGCACTCCTCGCCCCCGGCGACTGCGTCCTCGATCTCGGCGCTCACAAGGGATTCATGAGCCTCGCCGCCTCACGCCTCGTAGGTCCCGACGGGGTCGTCGTCGCCGTCGAGCCCGGGGCCACCAACCTCTGGTTCCTCCGCAAGCACATCTCCTGGAACCGAGCCGACAACGTGCGCATCGTCCGCGCGGCGGTCGGATCCGAGGCAGGCACCGTCTCGTTCGGCGGTCGCGGGGACTCGCTGGCGTATCAAGTGGGGGTCGGCGACGAGGAGGTCCCCCTCATGGCGATCCCCGACATCCTGCGGCAAGCCGATGCGCCGCTTCCGAGCCTGATCAAGATGGACATCGAAGGCCAGGAGCTCGCCGCGCTCGAGGGCGCCGGCCATGCTCTCTCCCCCACGGTCGCGCTGATCATCAGCGTGCACAGCCGCGAGCTCTACGATGCCTGCGCCGCGCTACTCACGGACCGTGGCTTCAACCTGTTTCCCAGCTGGGAGATAGCCCTCCGCCTCTCAGGTGCAGTCGAGACGTGGGGCGGCGACGATGACCTGGTCGCGATCGGCCCCGAGCGCGACTTCGATCGGGAGCGGCTCGAGAGCCTGTCGTTGTTCACGGAGCCGTAGCCAGCCGCGCCAGAAGCGCGTCGCGACCCGTAGCCCACCCTGCCCGACGCCTTCCCGGACGGGGCCCGGTGCCTTCCGCACTGCATTCGAAAGTCGTTCGAAAGTCGAACGACTTCGAGAGGCGCTCCCGGGGTGACCCTCCGCGCGTACATCGGCGCCACACCTGCTCTTCCGACGCCAAGGTCATTCGAGCCGTGCCGGATGAACTCGTTCGAAGATCGAACGAGTTGCGATGTCGCGAAACGTCGCAGCCCCCCTGGCGGCGTTCAAATCGGCTGCGAGGCTAGGAGCGCAAGGCGATCGAACGAGACGTAGCACACGCTACGTCGCAGTGAGCGAGTCCGCAGCCGCGACGACGCCCCCGCGCCGATTTCAACGCCGCACCCACAAAAAAAGGGCCCGCCTGGCTGAACCAGACGGGCCCTTCATAAGAATGCCGGCGACGACGTACTCTCCCACCGGGCGGCCCCGGCAGTACCATCCGCGCTGCAGAGCTTAACGGTCGTGTTCGAGATGGGAACGAGTGTGACCTCTGCGCAATAGTCACCGACAAATTCTAGCGAGCCGTTCGAGACGGCACCGCGATAGAACTTGAGGTCGAGAGTGTGAGAGCCTTGCCGTAACGGCCGTCCATCTCCGAAGAGATGCGACCATTGATGAGATGGCAGGCGGGAGGAGAAGCTAGTCAAGCCTCACGGGCGATTAGTACGGCTCGGCTTCACGTGTTGCCACGCTTCCACCTACCGCCTATCAACGTACTCGTCTCGTACGGCCCTTTAGAGAGTCCGAAGACTCTGGGAGTGTTCATCTTGGGAGGGGCTTCCCACTTAGATGCTTTCAGCGGTTATCCCTGCCCGACGTAGCTACCCGGCGATGCCGCTGGCGCGACAACCGGTACACTAGTGGTCGGTCCATCCCGGTCCTCTCGTACTAGGGATGGCTTCCCTCAACACTCCAACGCCCACGACGGATACAGACCGAACTGTCTCACGACGTTCTGAACCCAGCTCATGTACCGCTTTAACGGGCGAACAGCCCGACCCTTGGGACCTTCTCCAGCCCCAGGATGCGATAAGCCGACATCGAGGTGCCAAACCGCCCCGTCGATATGAACTCTCGGGGGCGATAAGCCTGTTATCCCCGGCGTACCTTTTATCCGTTGAGCGACGGCCCTTCCATTCGGAACCGCCGGATCACTAACGCCTACTTTCGTACCTGCTCGATCCGTCGATCTCGCAGTCAAGCTCCCTTCTACGTTTACGCTCTTCGTGCGATTACCGACCGCACTGAGGGAACCTTTGCGCGCCTCCGTTACTCTTTGGGAGGCGACCGCCCCAGTCAAACTACCCGCCTGCCACGGTCCCCGGAGAGGATTCACTCTCCTGGGTTAGAGCCTCAACATCACAAGGGTGGTATTTCACTGATGGCTCCACGTCACCTAGCGGCAACGCTTCAAAGCCTCCCACCTATGCTACACATATGGTGCCGAGACCCAATGGCAGGTTGTAGTAAAGGTGCACGGGGTCTTTTTGTCCTGTCGCGGGTAATCGGTATCCTCACCGATACTCCAATTTCGCCGAGCTTCTGGAGGAGACAGCGCCCAGATCGTTACGCCATTCGTGCAGGTCGGAACTTACCCGACAAGGAATTTCGCTACCTTAGGACCGTTATAGTTACGGCCGCCGTTTACCGGG